>NZ_FNSL01000001.1:1770000-2685000 GCF_900105565.1 Nitratireductor aquibiodomus
GGCGAGATCGCAGACCCCGCCGGCGAAGCCGCAAAGACCGCGCGCCTCGTCACGCCGCATACGATCAGCCGCGGCGAAGACAGGCGCATGATGGAAGTGTCGACGGTCATGCGTAGCGGCGACACCGATGTCATCCGAACGCTGCCCTTCGTCCACGCCAAGATGGCGCTGACAGCCAATCATCCAACGGAGAAGGACTACCCGCCATTCGACCCGCTTGCCGTGTTCGCGGAAAACGGAGCCACGAGCACCGCGCGAACCGGCCTTATCTACGGCGCCAAGGTCGAGAGCGAGGTCAGCCTCAAAAGTCATGATTTTCCGCTTCACTCCTCCGATTTCAGTTCGGCCCGCAGCCTGAGCACGGAAGAGGTGGAGGTTGCCGTGCGCAACACGGGCGCAATCCTGACCGACGGTGACGTTCAGGTCGCAGCGTTGCACTATGTGGACCCGCAGCGTTTTGGTGACACATTCTCCACACAGGCACTCGCAGCCTTCAGCGCGCGCGTCATACCCGAGAACGTTTCCATAGCCGCGCGAACCGCGCGGGAAACCGCACCCGAATTCGCCGAGGACCTGATCCCCTTCCGCACCGAGCGTGCGATTGCGGAAGTCTTTGCCCAGTCGGGCTACAGGGGCGACGATGTGGACGGTATGGTCGAAGCGATCACCAAGCTGCTCAATGCGCCCGACCTCAAGGCCGGCACGCTGCTGCGCGTGGGCGTCGAAATGCGCGGCGAACAAAGCCGCGTCGTGCGCACGAGCGTCTATGAGGGCAGGAAGCATATCGTGACCATCGCCCTGGACGATCGCGATCAATACGTGCCGGCAGAGGAACCGGAGATGAATCCCGTTCTTCTTGCTGCGCTCGACCACCCGACCGCGCCCCGCCGGATGCCGCGCGCCGATCTGCCCCGGGTCTATGATGGCATCTACCGCGCCGCATACGCTTATGGCCTGACGCCGGAGATGACCAAGCGCCTGGTGAAGCTTCTGTCTGCCGACGTGGATTTCCAGTCGCGCCTTTCTCCCACAGACAGGCTCGAAGTGTTCTTCTCTGCACCCGACACGGAGAAAAATGCCACCGACCAGTCTGAACTGCTTTACGTCAAAGCCAGTTTTGGCGGCACGACACGCACATTCTATCGCTTTCAGTTTGACGACGGGACCGTCGATTACTTTGACAGCGAGGGGCGCAGTTCGAAGCGCTTTATGCTGAGAAACCCTGTTCCAAATGGTCGTTTCACATCAGGATACGGCATGCGCCGGCACCCGGTGCTCGGTTACAGCAAGATGCACACCGGGGTCGACTGGGCCGCGCCACGCGGCACGCCCATCATTGCTGCCGGCGATGGTGTGGTGGAGAAGGCCGGCTGGGCCGGCGGCTATGGCCGGCAAACCATCATCCGCCACAACAACGGCTTCAAGACCTCCTACAACCACCAGAGCGGAATTGCCAAAGGCGTGACAGCTGGCGCCCGCATTCGCCAGGGCCAGGTGATTGGCTATGTCGGCGCAACCGGTCTGGTGACCGGCAACCATCTTCACTACGAGATGATCGTCAACGGCACCAAGGTTGACCCGATGCGCGTGCGCCTGCCTGACAATCGCGCACTCAAGGGCGAAGACCTGCTGGCCTTCGAACGCGAACGCAGCCGCATCGATGAACTGCTGAAAGAAAACGAGGATGCTCCGCTTTCGGTGGCATCGAGCGGAAGCTGACCGTCGCCTCAGTCCGCGGCAGCACCGCCTGACGGTCCGGCCTGCTTCGATTGCTGGGTGAGCCAGGCAACAAGCGCGGAAGCCACACAGAACCCACACATTATCCAGGCAATCCCCGAGAACGCGGCATCGCTTGCAGTGACACGGGCCGCCTCCAGCGCTTCGGGCAGCGCCGAGCTGGTCGGCTCCCCAAACCCGGGCACAAGCGCCCTTTCCGACCCAACTGCGCTGGCATAGCGATGCGCGGCGAAAGCTCCCATCGCCGCAACGGCCATCAGGCCCGCGATACGCGAGATGGCATTGTTGATGCCTGAAGCGGCACCGGTGTCCTCATCGTTCACCGAGGTCATGACTGCCGTGGAGAGGGGTGAGACGACCAGCGCCATCCCCAGCCCCATCAACACCATCATCGGAAATGCGCCCGACCAGAACCGGTGAATGCCAGCACCGGAAATCGCCGCCAGCCCGCCAAAAGCCAGTGCCACGACAAGACTTCCCGCCGTTATCGGCAGGCGGGGTCCGACAGCATCTGACAAACGGCCGACGGGCCCCGACAGGCCGGCAATGGCGACAGACAGGGGAAGAAAAACAAAGGCCGTCGTTGCCTCTCCCAGCCCCCAGCCCGCAATCAGCAGCATGGGCAGGTAGAAGAGGATGCCCGACAGGGCGAAATAGAGGACAAAGGTCGCAATGTTGGCACCTGAAAAGGGCACGATGGCAAACAGCGACAGATCGATCATCGGCGCCTTGCGCGACCGCTCCCAGGCAACGAAGCCGACCAGTAGGATTGCTCCAAGGATCAGGGGCAGGGTCGCAGCGGACCCACCGCCGCTCCCGGCGTTTTCAGCGGAGAGCGTGGTCAGGCCATAGGACATGGCGCCAAAGGCAAGCGTTGCAAGCACCGCGCCCGCGACATCCAGTTTTCGATCACCCGTCGGCTGATCCGCCGGCACACGCAGAAGCATTGCGACAGCAAGCACCCCGAGCGGCAGATTGATCGCAAAAATGACACGCCAGGCAGCATCACCGAAGACCGACAGGAGCAGACCGCCGAAAACCGGGCCGATCGCCGTGGTCAGGGCGGAAGATGCCGCCCATATTCCAATCGCCCTGCCCCGTTCCTCCTTGGGATAGGCCTTGGCGATGATCGCCAGACTGCCCGGCACCATGAACGCCGCACCCACCCCCTGCACCCCGCGCGAGAGGATCAGGGTGCTGGCCGATGGAGCGGCGGCGCACGCCATTGAAGCCAGGATGAAAAGAACGATGCCCGCGATGAAGGTCTTTCGCAGGCCGAATTTGTCGCCTGCTCCGCCACCGACGAGGATCAGAGCCGCCAGCGCCAGTGCGTAGGCGTTGGAAATCCACTGCGCATCGGCAAGAGAAGCGCCAAGGTCTGCGCGCATCGCCGGCATGGCGACCGATACGACAGATCCGTCAATGAAACCGAGCGCCGATGCCAGTATGGCGGCCAGCAGCACATAGTGCCGACGCGAGGCCGGGCAAAACGTTCGCTCCGACGCAGCGTCAAGGGCGAGCTCCGGCTCTATCTCGCATGGTCCCTGCATGGAGGGAGCGTAGCCGCCAAACGGCGCCTCATCAATCAATCAGGGCGGCGCACCGCCGCAATCTGCGCCAACCTCACCTACTCGGCGAAGGTTACGGTGACTCCCGGCTTGACACGCTTCGCCAGTTCCTCGGCATCCCAGTTGGTCAGGCGGATGCAGCCATGCGAAGCCGTCTTGCCGATCTTGGAAGGATCGGGCGTACCGTGAATGCCGTAGGTCGGCTTGGACAATGCAATCCAGACAGAACCGACCGGACCGTTGGGACCAGGCGGTATGGTCAGGACCTTGTCGTTGTTGCCCTGTTTGAAGTTGATTTTTGGATTGTAGGTGTATTCCGGATTGAGGGCGATCCGTGCCACGGTATGTGTTCCCGTTGGCGAGGGTGTGTCGGATGAACCGATCGTCGCGGGATACGCAGCGACAAGCTGGCCGTCTTCATTATAGGCACGCAGCTGTTTCGCGCTCTTGTCGGCCACGATGCGGGTGACAGCCGCCTTCATGGGTTTCCCGACATTGACCACCCTGATGATCGTCCCCGGTCGATTGAAATTCGCGTCCGGGTTGAGCGCGGTCAGATACTTTTCGTCCATATGGAAACGCTCTGCCAGCATCTCCACAACGGAGGTATAGGACAGCGCGTCGAGCTGGGCCTTGTGCGCATAATCCGCCGGAATCGATGCAACATAAGGCCCCGCGGCGTCCTCGGCAGTGATGGTGTACTCCTTGAAGGCCGGGCCGCCGGTGCGCTCCAGCTCCGCCTCGATCCATTCCTTGTCGTAAGTCCTGAGGGTTTGCCCCGTGATCTCGCGATAGGCCCGGATCGCCTTGTTCACATTGTCGCCGGTGTGGCCATCGATCACGCCGGGTGAGGCACCGACACGATCGAGCAGCACCTGGAACCGGGTCACATCCTCGCTGACACCGCGCGGCATGACCACAGCGCTGTCCTTTGACAGCGTCGGGGAGCCGGACGCATTGCCCGATCCGGAACTGAAGCCGGTGTCCTCGTCGGGGATAGCCGCCATACTGTCACGCGGGTCTGGCGCGTCGAGCGGCGCACGTTCGATCGGCGCGCGCCCATAATTCGGAGCTTCGGGATAAACATTGCGATCGTCGTATCGAGGAGCCTCGTCATACGACCGGTTCGCATAGGGATCCGAATAGCGATTGTCGGGCGCATTGCGCGCCCTGCCACGATCGCGCCGATAACGGTCGACCTCGCGCGGATCCGAAAAATCATAAACCTGGCCGTTGAATTCGCGCGGGCGCGAGGGCCGGCGCTCATATTGCCTGCTGCCTGGTGCCGGCGGGCGGATTTCCACCACCTCGCCAGTAAAGGCATCGACGATGATTTCGCGGCCATACTGATCGATGTAGACATCGAAATCGTAATTCTGCGCGAGCTCTATGGGCGCTTCTGCGGGCTCGGCATTGAGCACCGTCTGGTTGCCTGCAACGTCACTGGCCGACTGGAATATCTGACCGTTGCGCCGTGTCTCAACCTCCGGCATCGCGGCCCAGGCAGCCGTCGGCCCCATGGCCAGACACAAAGCGGTCAGCAAATTCAGTTTCACGTTCATCGCCCCTCGTCTCATCCCACACGGATAGGCTGTTCGCCCGCCGGCGATTCGCCATTTGACGAATGATTTACCATAGGAGATGAACCGGACGTGAAGATGGCGGCGGTTGTGGCATTTTCGCGGCGGGCTCAGGCCGTATCGAGCCCCAGTTCCCGCCTGAGCTTTCGGGTCAGGCCCGAAGCCACGATCCGGTGGCTTTCAGCCAGATAATCCGCAAGCGCATCATCACCCATCGTTTCCCCTGTCTGCCGCTGGATCCACTTCATGCCGCGCGAAGCCAGATAAGGCGCAGGACGCAGTCCCGGCTGCTCCCGGAGCACGTCGAACGCCATATCCGAACACTTAAAGGAAACCGCAACGTTTCCTTGACTGGCCTGACTGCCGATGGCGAACACCTTGCCACCCACCTTCCAGACATGTGAGCCACCCCATTGAACAACATGGGTGGCGTGCGGAAGGGCACCGCAAACCGCGTTGTATCTATCGATCTGCATGTGCCCTCCCCGGCTTTGTCGCGTTACGCCGCCTGTTCGGCCCGCTCTTCAAGAGATGCTTTGCGCGTCCGAAAGTTCAGCCGATCGGAACCCGCCGTGACCTTTACGGTCGAGCCATCGAAGATCTCACCCTGGAGAATCTTCTCGGCTAGCGGATCCTGAAGCTCTTTCTGGATCACGCGTTTTAGAGGACGCGCACCATAAGCGGGGTCGTAGCCCTTGTTCGCCAGCCATTCGATTGCCTCGCCATCGAGATCGAGGGTGATCTTGCGGTCTGCAAGCAGCCTTTCCAGACGCTGCAGCTGGATTTCGACGATCTGCCCCATATCCTGCCGGCGCAACCGGTGGAAGAGGATCACTTCATCGATCCGGTTCAGGAATTCAGGCCGGAACGAAGCCTTGACCACATCCATCACCTCACTACGCACCTTATCGACATCATCGCCTTCGCCGAGATTCACGAGGTACTCGGAACCGAGATTCGATGTCATGACAATCAGCGTGTTGCGGAAGTCGACCGTGCGGCCCTGACCATCCGTCAGGCGCCCGTCATCAAGCACCTGCAAGAGCACGTTGAAAACGTCGGGATGCGCCTTTTCGACCTCATCGAACAGGATGACCTGATAGGGCCGACGACGAACGGCCTCCGTCAGAACGCCGCCTTCCTCATAGCCGACATAGCCGGGCGGCGCGCCGATCAGCCGGGCCACCGAGTGCTTTTCCATGAACTCCGACATGTCGATGCGCACCATGGCCTGCTCGTCGTCGAACAGGAAACTGGCGAGCGCCTTGGTCAGTTCCGTCTTGCCGACACCCGTCGGGCCGAGGAACATGAAGGAGCCGATCGGTCGATTCGGGTCCTGCAGGCCGGCGCGGGCACGGCGTACAGCCTTGGAGACGGCCTGAACCGCTTCACCCTGACCGACGACGCGCCTGGCCAGTTCGTCCTCCATCCGCAGCAGCTTTTCACGCTCGCCCTCAAGCATCTTGTCGACCGGAATACCGGTCCAGCGCGAGACAATGTGAGCGACATGGTCGGGCTTCACGGTCTCCTCGACCATGCCCGTAGCACCTTCTTCTTCACCCTGGACCTCGGCCTCGGCGAGCCTCTTTTCGAGTTCCGGAATCTGGCCATAGGCCAGCTCGCCGGCACGCTGGAACTCACCCTTGCGCTGGGCGATAGCCAGCTCGTTGCGGGCTTCGTCGAGCTGCTTCTTGAGGTCAGCGGCAAGGCCGAGCTTGTCCTTCTCGGCCGCCCACAGGCTGGTGAGCCGCGTCGATTCCTCCTCGAGGTCGGTCAACTCCTTCTCGAGCTTCGCCAGACGGTCCCTGGATGCTTCGTCCTTTTCCGCCTTAAGCGCTTCCCGCTCGATCTTGAGCTGCATGATGCGCCGGTCGATTTCATCAAGTTCTTCCGGCTTGGAATCCACCTGCATGCGCAGGCGGGATGCCGCCTCGTCCACCAGGTCGATGGCCTTGTCGGGCAGGAACCGGTCCGTGATATAGCGGTTGGAGAGTGTCGCAGCAGCCACCAGGGCCGAGTCCGAGACCCGCACCTTATGGTGCTGTTCGTACTTCTCCTTCAATCCACGCAGGATCGAAACCGAATCTTCAACGGTCGGCTCGCTGACGAAAACCGGCTGGAAACGGCGTGCCAGTGCCGCATCCTTTTCCACGTGCTTGCGGTATTCATCGAGCGTCGTCGCACCGACGCAGTGAAGCTCGCCGCGCGCGAGGGCCGGCTTCAGAAGGTTGGAAGCGTCCATGGCACCATCGGCCTTGCCGGCCCCGACGAGCGTATGCATCTCATCGATGAACAGGATGATGTTGCCGCTGGCGGCCGTCACTTCGGACAGGACAGCCTTCAAACGTTCCTCGAACTCGCCGCGATATTTCGCACCGGCAATCAGCGCGCCCATATCGAGCGCCATCAACTGCTTGTCCTTCAGCGATTCGGGTACGTCACCATTGACAATGCGCAGCGCGAGACCCTCGGCAATGGCCGTCTTACCGACGCCCGGCTCGCCGATGAGAACGGGATTGTTCTTGGTGCGGCGGGACAGCACCTGGATCGTGCGGCGAATCTCGTCGTCGCGGCCAATCACCGGGTCGAGCTTGCCAGCGCGGGCATCTGCGGTCAGATCGCGCGCATATTTCTTGAGAGCGTCATAGCCCTGCTCGGCGCTGGCCGAGTCGGCCGTGCGGCCCTTGCGAATGTCATTGATGGCCTGGTTCAGCGCCGTCGGCGTGACGCCCGCCCTGGACAGGATGTCTGCGGTTTTGGCAGATTTTTCCACCGCAAGCGCCGTCAAAAGGCGCTCAACGGTGACGAAACTGTCACCGGCCTTCTTTGCCAGTTCCTCGGCAGTTGAAAAAACCTTTGCAAGGGGCTGGGCCATGTAGAGCTGGCCATTGCCACCTTCCACCTGGGGCATGGCTTTCAGCGCCGCCTCGACCCCGAGGCGCACGTCTTCGGCGCGACCGCCGGCCCTTTCGATCAGGGAGGCAGCAAGCCCCTCTTCATCGTCAACAAGCACCTTGAGCAGATGCTCCGGCGTAAACTGCTGATGGTTGCTGGTGAGTGCGAAAGTCTGTGCGGCCTGGATGAAACCGCGCACCCGCTCCGAATATTTCTCAAAGTTCATAAGTGTCTCCATTTCCCTGCCGGCCTGCTTTGCAGCACCGGCAACGACCAATGCGACGGGCTCCCATAAACCGTGATCGGATCAGATTATCACGGTCTTCTGTGGCAAGCCCAACTGTTTGGGATATGGGAACATATCCCTATCGGCACAAGATGGAGATCAAACGAAAACGGCGGGGAAGCCCCGCCGTCGATGTGTCGTTATGTCAAAATGCTCAGCCCTGAGCGGCAATCTCTTCAGAGACCGCTGCCGAAGCCGCAGCTTCGCCGCTTTCAGCGTCCTCGGTCTTGCGGGCACGGGTGCGGCGCGGGCGTTTCGCCGGCTTCTCGCCTTCCTGACCTTCTTCGCCGTCCTCCGCCTTTGCAGCGGCGGGTTTGCGCCCGCGGCGAGCAGGTTTTGGCTTCTCGTCTTCAGCGGTGCCGTTCATACCGTCGGCGGAATGTCCATTGCCGGCATTCGCATTGCCTTCATCGCCATTCAGCGCCAGCTCTGCCGGCACACCCTTGATTTCGGGCTGCGGGCCGGAGCCATCTTCGACGCGTTTCTGGCGCTGGGGCTTGTGATTGCCGCCGTTTGCCTCCGCGACGTCCTGGTCGTCACCGTCAACATCAGAATCCTCACGATTTTCGCGCGTCTGCTGCTGTTGCTGAAGCTGGGCCTGGGCTGCAGCGATAATGCGATTGTAGTGCTCCGCATGCTGCAGGTAATTCTCGGCCATCACGCGATCACCGGAACTCTGCGCATCGCGCGCCAGCGTAGCGTATTTATCTGCCACCTGTTGTGCGGTTCCGCGGATTTTTACATCCGGGCCATTGCTCTCGTAGCTGCGTGCTAACGGATTTGGGCCCTTGCGGTTGTTGTTGCCGCGACCGCGCATGCGCCTGTTCTGCTGTTGTGGCCTCATTCGACTCTCTTGGTTTTCGAGACTGCTTGTTCGAGACAGATTTTTTGAAACGATACTCTTTCAGATAGCGGACGACGGCGGGAAGCCAGCAGTCTCACATCTCCCCTTGGCTGTACGCCGCTCCGCTTGACGCGGGCGCCAATGCCATAGCTGTTCCGCTTCATATCAGTTGCCGGATAATCCCCACAATGAAGCAGAGGCGTAAACGCCTTTAACGACAGCTGGTCCTCGGGAACCGAATCGATAACGGTGCTGTCTGCTTCGTCCCATCCGGTAGCCGGAACCTAGCGGCATTCTTTTGCAAAGCCAAGCTTTTTTTCAACCTCGTTCACGAGCTGTTTCCAGAGAAAAAATCAACACCCGGTCGTGCCCGGCGAGGTCTCGGCCAAGCTTTTTGAAACGGAAGCCCTGCTCGGTGAAAAGCCCGGTCACAATCTCCCTTTGGTCATGTCCGATCTCTACGGCCACGGTTCCACCGACCGCCAGATGATCGGCGCATTCATCAGCAAGCCGCCTGTAGGCATCCAGACCATCTTCGCCGGCAACCAGTGCGCGGCGCGGGTCATGCCCGCGGACCTCTATGGCGAGGTCACGCCAGTCGTCTTCCCGAATATAGGGCGGATTCGAGACGATGAAATCGAAACGTCCGTCAACTCTTTCAAACCAGTCGGACAGACGTGTCTCAAACCGCGCTCCGTAACCATTCATATCGGCATTGGCTCGCGCCGTTGCAAGCGCATCAGCGGAAATATCCGCGCCAACGGCGTGCGCCGCAGGCAAAACGCTGAGCAGGGCAAGGGCGATTGCACCGGTTCCGGTTCCCAGATCGAGAATGCGCCAGGGGCGGTCTTCGCCGCCAAGGCGGCGCGCTTCTTCCAGAACAAGGTCGACAAGCGTTTCTGTGTCCGGGCGCGGTTCCAGAGTTTCCCTGGAGAGCTTCAGATTCAGTCCGTAGAACTCCCTGTGGCCGATGATGCGATGCACGGGTTTGCCGGCAATGCGCTGCTCGACCACCTGTTCTGCCAGAGCGCGCTCAGCATCGGTAATGGGCCTTTCAGGCCGTGATACGGCGTCAAGCCGCGTGGTTTGCGTGACATGTTCGACCAGAAGACGCGCGTCGAGGGCCGCTTCGCAGATACCTGCCTTTGCCAGCCGCTCCCGCGCCCACGCCAGAAGCGCCCCAAGCGTCTGCGCGTCAGCCATCCGCCCCGGTTTCCGCGAGCAGTTTTGCCTGATGATCGGAGATCAGGGCATCGATCACCTCGTCGAGATCGCCTTCGATCACCCGGTCAAGCTTGTAGAGGGTGAGGTTGATGCGATGGTCCGTAAGGCGCCCCTGCGGGAAATTATAGGTGCGAATGCGCTCGGAACGATCGCCCGTTCCCACCTGCAGACGCCGCGCTTCGGAACGCTCGTCAGCCGCCTTCATGCGCTGCATGTCAAAGAGGCGTGCACGCAGGATCTGCATGGCGCGGGCCCGGTTCTGATGCTGAGACTTCTCCGCCTGCAGCACGACAATGCCAGTTGGGATATGGGTGATGCGCACCGCCGAATCGGTGGTGTTGACGTGCTGTCCGCCCGCACCCGAAGCACGCATCGTATCAATGCGGATGTCGTCAGGCTTGATATCGACGTCGATATCTTCGGCCTCCGGAAGCACTGCAACAGTGGCGGCGGACGTGTGAATGCGCCCCTGCGCTTCCGTCGCCGGAACACGCTGCACGCGATGAACGCCTGATTCGAATTTCAGACGCGAAAACACGCCGCGACCAGAAACGGTGGCGATGATTTCCTTGTAGCCACCGGCCTCGCCCTCGCTGACTGAGACCACCTCGACTCGCCAGCCCTTCTCCGCGGCGTAGCGTTCATACATACGGAAGAGATCGCCAGCGAAAAGTGCGGCCTCGTCGCCGCCGGTGCCCGCACGGATTTCGAGAATGGCGTTCTTGTCGTCGGCTTCATCCTTCGGCAGGAGAAGGATCTGCATCTCTTCGCCGAGTGTCACAATGCGTCCCTCGACGCCCTCAACATCAGCCTCTGCGAGCTCGCGCATTTCCTTGTCGGTCGCCGGATCGGCAAGCATCGATTTGAGATCATCGAGTTCAGCTTCGGCCTGGCGCAGCTCGCGAATCTTGCCGGCAACTTCCTGCAGCTCGGAATATTCAGAAGCCAGCTTCACATAAACATCCGGTTCCGGCCCAGCCGCCATCTGCGTTTCGATAAGCTCGAAACGTTTGAGAACCTGGTCCATGCGGTCGCGCGGCAAGTCGATCATCGACGGGAAAGCCTGTCAGTTCTAGAGAGCAATTGAGTGTTTGTTCGCGAAATCGCGAAGCAGCGCGCGAATATCGGTGGATGCGCTGTGGTTGGCAAGGGCTTCTTCCATCACGACCGAAAGGTCTGACAGGAGCAATTCGCAAAGCATTGCCTTTACCGGGCCAATGGCCGCCGGTGCCATGGAAATGGACCGAAAGCCAATGCCGAGCAGAGCCATCGCAGAGATCGGCCTTCCTGCCAGTTCACCGCACAACGTCACGGGCGTGCCGTACTGGTCGCCGGCACGCACGATCTGGCGAAGAATACGCAGGAAGGGCACACTCAGGGGATCGAAACGTTCCGCGATGCGCGTGTTGCCGCGGTCCGTCGCGGTCACGAACTGGAAAAGATCGTTGGAACCCACGGAGACGAAGTCCACCGCCTGCATCAATTCCTCAAGCTGCCAAAGCAGAGCCGGCACCTCGATCATGGCGCCGAGCTTGAGGCGCGTCGGCAGGAGATAGCCGAAACGCGAAAGATGCCGCACTTCCCGGTCGATGATGTCGCGCGCCTGGCGCACTTCGCTCACTTCGGTGACCATCGGCAGCATCATGCGCAGTTCACGACCGCCCGCCGCCTTCAAAAGCGCCCTGATCTGCGTTCGAAGCAGCCCTGGGCGGTCGAGCGTCAGGCGGATGGCACGCCATCCAAGCGCCGGGTTTTCCTCATGCTGCGCACCCTTGAAATAGGGCAGCACCTTGTCGCCACCGATATCGATGGTGCGGAACGTGACCGGCTTTCCGTCGGCCGCTTCCAGCACTTCCCGATAGAGACGCTCCTGCGCCTCGACGCGTGGAAAGGCCGCAGCCACCATGAACTGCAGTTCGGTGCGGAAAAGCCCGATGCCTGCCGCGCCCGATTGCGCCAGTTGCGGCAGATCGACGGCCAGCCCGGCATTCATCATCAGGTCGACGGGAACGCCGTCTCTTGTTTCCGTCGGACGGTCACGGAGTTCCTGGTAGAGTTTCTGACGCCGGGCGCGGAAACGCACCTTTTCGGCATAGGCTTCCTCGACATCGCCCTGCGGTCGCAGGTGCACCTGCCCGTCTTCGCCATCGACGATGATCGCGTCGCCATTCTCCGACATGGAGACGGCACCCTTGACCTGACCGACCGTCGGAAGGCCGATCGCGCGGGCAACAATGACGATGTGGCTGGTGGGCGCGCCCTCCTCCAGCACAAGACCGCGCAGTTTCTGGCGGGGGTAATCAAGCAGCTCGGCCGCGCCCATGGAACGGGCGACGATGATTGCGTCCTTCGGCAGAATTTCCGCCAGCGCATCGGGCCCCCGCCCCATGAGCTGGCGCAACAGGCGGTTGGCGAGGTCGTCGAAATCGCTCATCCGCTCGCGCAGATAGGGATCGGTCATGTGCATCATGCGCGCACGCATGTCGCTCTGCACCTTCTCGACCGCCGCTTCTGCGGTCAGACCGTTGTTGATCGCCTCCTTGAGGCGACGCACCCAGCCGCGATCATTGGCGAACATCCGGTAGGCTTCAAGAACCGCACGGTGCTCGCCCTCAAAGGCAACGTCACGCCGCGACAGCATATCGTCGATGGAGAGCCTGAGCGAATCGAGCGCTGTCTCGAGCCGGTCCAGTTCATCATCGCTGTCTTCGTTAAAAAGCGCAGTAACGACAATACGCGGCTCATGCAGCACCACATGGCCAAGCCCCACGCCCTCGTTGAAGGGCAGCCCCGTCATGCTGACGGGGCGGCTGAGATCGAGCTCGATGCCCGGCCGGGTAAGCCTTGCCAGATCGCCCGTGGCGATCATCTCCGCGATGACCATTGCCACCGTTTCCAGCGCCTCGATCTCGTCTTCGCGGTAATGCCGCATGGTGCGGTTCTGCACGACGAGGACGCCCAGCGTGCGCCCGGCCCGGAGGACTGGTACACCGAGGAAGGAATGATAAACCTCTTCCCCGGTTTCCGGCAGATAGGTGAATGCGGGGTGCTTCTGCGCGTCTGAAAGGTTGAGCGGGCGTGCGCTGGCCGCAATGGTGCCGACCAGGCCCTGGCCAAGACGAAGCTGGGCCAGATGAACGGCACCGGGGTTCAGACCCTCGGTGGCGTAGAGTTCCAGCATCGAATCGGCACGCAGCACATAAAGCGAGCAGACCTCGGCGACCATGTTCTGGGCGATTTCACGAACAATATGGTCGAGACGCTCCTGTGGATCGAGCGCCTCGGCCATCAATTCCCGCAATCGCCTTAACAGCACTCTCGGGCCGCCGGCAGAATCTCGCATCGAACCCCTCTCCCTTGGCCAATGCCAGCCGCGTACAGGAGCAAGGCAGAAGCCGGTTTTCGGGTTGTTGTTTTCTACTGCTTATCGAGACCGTAGACAGAATGCAAAGTGCGGACCGCCAATTCTGCATAAGGACCGTCGATCAGGATCGAAATCTTGATCTCCGATGTGGTGATCGCACGAATATTGATCCCCTTCTCCGCCAAGGCCTTGAAGGCGATCGCGGCAACGCCGGCATGGCTACGCATGCCTATGCCGATAACGGAGACCTTTACCAGGCCCGCCTCCGACTGAATCGCGTCGAAGCCGATCGTCTCGCGCACTTTCTCAAGCACCGAAACGGCCTTTTCAAGGTCGCCTGAAGGCACGGTGAAGGTCATGTCCGTGCGCGAACCATCTTCCGAGATGTTCTGCACGATCATGTCGACGTTGATGTTGGCCTCGGCGAGCGGACCGAAAATGCCGGCAGACACGCCGGGACGATCCGCGACGCGACGAAGCGATATCTGCGCCTCGTCCTTGGCGTAGGCGATGCCGGTGACGACTTGCTGTTCCACGATTTCATCCTCATCGCAAATGAGCGTACCGGGCGGGTTGTCGAAATCACCCATACCCGCCGCATCCGGATCCTCGAAAGACGATCTGACGAAGGTTCTGACCTTATGCACCATGGCCAGTTCCACCGACCGCACCTGCAGCACCTTGGCGCCAAGCGAGGCCATTTCGAGCATTTCCTCAAACGAAATTTTCGGCAGGCGGCGTGCCTTGGGCTCGATGCGCGGATCGGTCGTGTAGACGCCATCGACATCGGTGTAGATGTCACAGCGATCGGCCTTCACAGCGGCGGCGACCGCGACGGCGCTGGTGTCGGAGCCACCGCGCCCCAGCGTAGCGATGCGGTTGTCGGGACCGATGCCCTGAAAACCCGCAACCACCGCAACCTGGCCGGTGCCCATGCGGCGGACGATCTCGCTGCCGTCAATATCCTCGATACGCGCCGCGCCATGCGCGCTGTCGGTGCGGATCGGAATCTGCCAGCCCTGCCAGGAGCGCGCATCGACCCCCATGGACTGAAGGGCGATCGCCAGCAAACCGCTGGTAACCTGCTCGCCCGAGGCAACGATGGCGTCATATTCGCGGGCATCAAAGAAAGGAGATTCTGCACCGGTGGCCCTGGGCATGGCCTGCGCCCAGCCAACCAGTTCGTTGGTCTTGCCCGACATGGCCGAAACGACAACGGCCACTTCATGCCCTGCATCCGTTTCGCGTTTGACGTGACGTGCCACATTGTGGATGCGGTCAATATCGGCGACGGAGGTTCCGCCGAACTTCATCACGATGCGCGCCATGGGAACGGAGTGCCTTTGCTCGGGAATTCCAACCGCCCGAAAGAGGCGGACACAACACGACGCAGCTGCGGAGCCCCACCCTGCGCCGCGCACTCCATACCCAAAAGATCGGTTATCTGCAAGCAACGTAACAGAGCCCACCGGGCGCGAGGGAACCGTGCTAAAACCATTCATTCCAGATGCGCTTTTGGGTCAGCGAGCGCTGCCGAGACAATTCCCGCCTTGACAATCAGGCTCCGCACCCCGACTTCATGGGCCTGACTTAGATCGCCTTGCGTCCATCCGGACGCACAAAGGACGATCTAAGCTATGAATGGGGCATCGGAATAGCCCGAAAACCGGATTCCACTTTTCGGTCCGATGCTCTAGAGCAACACCCAGCGAGGGGTTTTCCATGTCCGAGGCACGGCAAACAACGATCGACACGCGTGAAATCGAGCATTTCTCCGCGCTGGCGACGGAATGGTGGAATCCGGCTGGCAAAATGGGTGTGCTGCACAAGTTCAATCCCGTGCGTCTGGCCTATATACGCGACCATGTGGCGGCCCATTTCGGCCGCGACCCGCATGCCGCCAAGCCCTTTGCAGGGCTGCGCATGCTCGATATCGGTTGCGGCGGCGGGCTTTTGTGCGAGCCCATGGCGCGTCTCGGCGCAGACGTGGTTGGCGCGGACGCGTCCGAAACCAACATTGAAGTGGCGAAAATTCATGCCGGGCAGAGCGGGCTCTCCATCGACTATCGCGCCACGACAGCGGAAGCCCTTGCCGATGCCGGTGAACGTTTCGACATCATCCTCAACATGGAAGTGGTGGAGCATGTTTCTGACGTGGACCTCTTTCTGTCCAAGTGCGGCGCCATGCTGAAGCCCGGTGGCCTTATGTTCGTCGCCACGATCAACCGCACGCTGAAAGCGTGGGGGCTGGCGATCATTGGCGCTGAATATGTGCTTGGTTGGCTGCCCCGCGGCACACACCAGTATGAAAAACTCGTGCGTCCGAGCGAACTGGAAAAAGGCCTTACCAGCACCGGCATCAAGATCATCGACCGCAGTGGCGTGGTTTACAACCCCATCGGCGACCGCTGGCAGCGTTCGCGCGACATGGATGTCAACTACATGGTCGCGGCAACAAAGCCCGCCGCCTGAACCGCGTCAGTTCTGTTCTTCGGGGAAAAGTGGCAGCGGCATGAACTCCACGCCGTCTTCCACGAGCGACGCGGCTTCTTCGGAGGTTGCCTCGCCGTAAATGCCACGGGCCTCGGTCTCGCCGAAATGGATTTTGCGCGCTTCTTCGGCAAACCTGTCGCCGACATAGTCCGCGTTCTCCCGCACCTTGTTTGAAAGTTCCTTGAGCTGGGCCAGCGCCTTTTTTTGCTGCTCGCCCATGGCAAGGGCTATCTGTTCGCGCCGCTTTCCGGTGGAGACCGCTGGCGCCATCAGAGCCTTTTCCACATCGCCGGAGCCGCAATGCGGGCATGAAACGAGACCGCGCTCCTTCTGACCATCGAAATCCGCATTGTTGCGAAACCATGCCTCGAACGCGTGATTGTGCTCGCAGATCAGATTGAAACTGATCATGAGGCCTTCCTTTCGGCCGAAACGCCGCCTGAAACCCGCGCGACCGAGAAATCGCGCGCATTTTTCAGATTCGGAATCTTCGCGCGCGCGGCCGCCACCTGATCGAGATCGAGCTCGGCAATGGCAATGCCCGGTGCGTCTCCATCCACTTCGGCCAGCACCCGGCCCCATGGATCGACGATCAGCGAATGGCCATAGGTCTCTCGCCCGTCCTCATGCAGGCCGCCCTGTGCAGCACTGATCATGAATGCGCCATTCTCGATGGCGCGAGACCGCACCAGCACATGCCAGTGCGCTTCACCGGTCTGGCGCGTAAACGCCGCCGGCGCGGTCAACACCTGGGCTTCTGCCCTTGCGAGCGCGCGGAAAAGCTGCGGGAAACGCAGGTCGTAGCAGATGGCGAAGCCAAGCCGGCCAAAGGGAAGATCGGCCACAACAGCCCGTTCGCCGGGCGCATATGTGGCTGATTCGCGCCAGCTCTCGCCATTGTCGAGATCCACATCGAACATGTGGAGCTTGTCATAGGTGGTGACGAGCTCACCGTCGGGCGCGAAAAGAAAGGCGCGGTTCGCCACACGGCCATTGTCCAGCGCAACAGCGGTGGAGCCGAGATGCACAAAGATCGAAAGTTCCCGCGCAAGCGCCTGCGCCCGGTCGACCACAAGTGCCCCACGCTCTCCGGCGATCCGCGAGGCCAGATCTTCGCGGCTCCGCACCAGAACACCGGTCATCTCCGGGCTCTGCACATACTGCGCGCCCTGGCCCGCCGCCTCACGCACCAGAGCCTCGAAAGCGTCGGCATTCGCCTCCGGCTCCGTGCCAGAGCGCATCTGAAGGGCGGCGGCGACCAGCTTGCTCATGCCCGGGCCTCCGTCAGCATCGCGTCGAGCTTTCCAGCACGCTCAAGCGCATGCAGCTCATCGCAGCCGCCCACATGGGTATCGCCGATGAAAATCTGCGGGAATGTAGAGCGGCCGTTTGCGCGCTGGATCATCTCCTGGCGCAGCTCATTGGAAAAGCTTGCGTCATGCTCCGTATAGGAGACGCCCTTGCTGTCGAGCAGGCGCTTGGCGGCACTGCAGAAACCACACATCATCCGGGTATAGATCGTCACATCGGCCATAGTCGGCTCCATACTCTTCTTGCAGGCTTATATAGGGCCTTGATCGTCTGCCCGGAAGTCCCCCGGCAGAACGCGCGCAAAGGTCAGGACATCGACATGGTGCGCCCCGGCCCGTTTCAGAACACGCGCGGCCGCAACAACCGTGGCGCCTGTGGTGTAGACATCGTCCACCAGAATGATGCCGCGCGATTTGATCTGCGGCAGCGACGCATCAGGCACACGAAAAGCCCCCCGCACATTGGCTTCGCGCTCGCGGGTACCCAGTCCGACCTGCTGGCGCGTGCTCCGGACGCGGACAAGCGCCTCGGGCGCATAATCGAGCCTGCCTTCACGCGCAACGGCGCGCGCCAGTTCCGCCGACTGATTGAAGCGCCGCGCCAGAAAGCGGGCGCGATGCAGCGGCACGGGGATGACCAGATCGCCGTCGGGCAGTAGTTGGCCTCCTGCGCGCAGCATCCACCGGGCCATCCAGGGGGCAAGGTCCGTGCGATCACGGAATTTCAGCCCCTGCACCAGTTTGCGCGCGACGCCCTGATAGACGACCGCCGAGCGCGC
This sequence comes from Nitratireductor aquibiodomus, assembly GCF_900105565.1. NCBI lineage: Bacteria > Pseudomonadati > Pseudomonadota > Alphaproteobacteria > Hyphomicrobiales > Phyllobacteriaceae > Nitratireductor > Nitratireductor aquibiodomus. The sequence continues at coordinate 1,788,081 of NZ_FNSL01000001.1, forward strand.
CCGCGCAAACGGCGGAGGATTCGCAATCGCTTCGGCAGAAAGCATATTTTCGCCGAGATCGATGGAGAACGGCGTGCCCATCACGGGACACCACGGCCGCTCCAGAAACCGCAATCGCCCCCAGCAGGATGGACAAAGCGTCCCCGGTTCAGTCACGAGATTCGAACAGCCGAGACACACCGGTGGGAACAGCACACGCTGCAGCCAACCCGTCATCACGCCTGCAAATCGCGAGACTCCAGTCACCAGCTTCCCCCAAGCCGCCATTTCCCCAAAAGGCATTGCTCTTTGCCAGCATACCGATTTTATGCGATGGCGCATCCTCAAACAGAGGACCCCGCATGGAACAGCTCTTCGACAGCGAACTCGCCCTTCTGCGCAAGAAGCGGGCCCTGATGCAGGGCGATCCGGGCGCCCGCTTCCTGATGCAACGGGCCGCGGACGATCTCGAAGACAGGCTGGCGACCGTCGAACGGCGGTTCGAGCGTGCCGCCGCTGCGTTCTGCCTGACAGACGACGCTGCGCGCGCCATCCGCACGAGCGGCAAGACAGACGACATCACCCGCATTGAGGCAGATCCGGCTTTTCTCGAGAAGAACGGCATGGTCGCAGATGCCGAAACGCTGCCGGTCGAACCCGGCAGTTTCGACCTCATTGTCTCGCTCCTCAGCCTGCACGAAGTGAACGACGTTCCGGGAATGCTCTCGCAGATTCGACGCGCGTTGAAGCCGGATGGACTGTTCCTGGGAGCCATGGCCGGCGCGGGCACGCTCCAGGAGTTGCGGGAAGCCCTTCTGGCGGCCGAGACGGAGCTCTCCCAGGGGGCCGCGCCGCGTGTCAGTCCCTTTGCCGATGTCCGTGACGTGGGCGGCCTTCTCCAGCGTGCAGGTTTTGCTCTGCCTGTGGCCGACCTCGAAACCGTCACCGTCCGCTATGCGACCATGTTCGACCTGATGCGCGATCTGCGTTCCATGGGCGCGACCAGCACCCTTGCGGCCCGCTCGCGCAGACCCGCAACCCGCGCGCTGTTCGTGCGTGCCGCGCAGATCTATGCGGAACGGTTTTCCGACCCCGACGGCCGGATCAGGGCAACTTTCAACATTGTGTGGATGTCGGGCTGGGCACCGCACGAATCGCAACAGAAGCCGCTGGCTCCCGGCAGTGCCAAAATGTCTCTGAAAGAGGCGCTGGAAAAGCACCCCAGAAAGTAAGTGCAGTGCTTATGGAGGTCTCAGGGATTGGTAGTGCCTACCTGGTCGGCAACGTTATTATAAGACGCCCTGAGCTCATTTCCGGTCTGTCGGGCACCGACGATAATGGCCAGCGAAATCAGCCCGGCGATCAAAGCATACTCGATCGCGGTCGCGCCTGACGTGTCCTTGAGAAAGTGCCTTCCCATCCGCGGGACTCCCCTGATTGAAGTGCGACCGTAGGGTGAAAGCCTTAAGAAACCCTGAGAGCCACCGGGAGGTTTGTCAGCAATCTCCGCTGTGACGGCCGCTCTGGTGGATGACACATACGGAGTTCCGCGAGGGCTGAAGCACGCTGCGCCGGATCGTATAGTTTCGGCTGTCGCGTTTGGTGGAAGCGGTCGTTATGGGATCTATGCCAAACGGCGCGCCAATCTGCGCAACATTTGAGCGTGTGCGCTTTTCGGCAATCGGTGTCAGGACGAGTGCCAGCGCAACACCTGCCGTGCCAAACAGCAATGCAACCCGAAGCGCTCCCATGCCCATATGACCAGCGCGCACGGTCCACTCCGCGCGCTCCCCATCGCCTGTCTCGCCGAACGTCATCACAGCCCCTCACCAGAAGGTTAAACCCAGCCGCGAATGCGGCGCGTCCCCACAATCAAATTGTCATTGTTGCGTAAACGAAGGATTAACCCTGGCAGGCGGCTCAAAGCAGATCGATCAGGAAGGGTATGAGCGGCGCATCCGCAGGTGGCATGGGATAATCGCGCATGTCACGCGGCCTCACCCATTTCAGTCCCTGCCCCTCCTGGGCCCGTGGCGTGCCCCAGAAGCGGCGGCAGACATAGAGCGGCATCAGGAGGTGAAAATCTTCGTAGGTGTGGCTGGCAAAAGTAAGCGGTGCGAGACAGGCCGTTTTCGTCTCGATCGCCAGTTCTTCGTGAAGTTCACGAACAAGCGTGTTCTCAGGCGTTTCACCGGCCTCCACCTTGCCGCCGGGAAATTCCCACAGCCCGGCCAGGGCCTTGCCCTCCGGCCGTTTGGCGAGGAGCACCCGTCCGTCCGCGTCGACCAGCGCGCAGGCCGCGACGAGGAGGATCCGTTTGGATTGATCGTTCATACGGCGCGCTCCGTCTCGCCCGCCGGCCCTGGCTGACGATAATGATATGTATAGATTTCGCGGAACCCGAGCGCCCGATATAGGCGCAGTGCCACCGCATTGTCGGCCTCTACCTGCAGCCAGGCCCGTTCCGCACCATGCGACCGCGCCCATTTCAGTGCTGAAAGCAGGACACGGCGCCCATAGCCTTTCCCGCGCCAGGAAGGCCTTGTCGCGATCTCGAACAGGCCTGCCAGATCGCTGTCATGCACGCAGATGGCCGTCGCAACCGGTTCTTCGCCCTCTTCCAGAACGAAAAGCCCCGTTTCGGGCCGGATCGCACCAATGACCCGGGAAAGCCCGGCACGATGAAGCTCCTCGTACCCATGAACCTTCAGCGTGGCATTGACGAAACGTCGCCGGTCCTTGAGCGGGATCTGATCCATCGCCTCGGCAAGATCCGCCTCGCGCAGATCGAGCGCCATCACCAGCGAATGCCCAAGCGTCGCCCAGCCCCGCTGATCGAGATAGCTGGAGATTTCCGGTGCTGCAAGCGGGGAAAGCCTAAAGGTTACCGGCCGCCCATAAGCGCTGAACTGCTCTGCCGCCCGTTCGATCCGCGTCTCGAGATTGCGGTAGTCTCCGGGATCGAGCGGGTTGATGGAATTCAGCCGCTTGGCCGGATGGCCCGCCGTCAATCGCAGAACCCAGGTGCCGTCATAGGCAACGGTCTCTGCCGGCCACGCACGCAACCCCGCCGCTTCAAAGCGGCGGATGATCGCGAAGTCTTTTTTTGCGTCCTGCCTCACCTGGCCTGGCACACCCTAGCTCCGGTAGTCGCCATTAATGGCGACATATTCCTTGGTCAGGTCGCAGGTCCACACAGTGGCCTTGCCACGCCCGATACCAAGATCCACGCGCAGCGCGATCTCATCCTTTTTCATATAGGCGGATGTCGCCTCTTCGGAATAGCCAGGGTCACGCTCGCCCTTATGGGCAACGCGAATGTCGCCGAACCAGATCGACAGAAGGTCGCGTTCTGCCGGCTCACCCGCCTTCCCCACTGCCATCACGACCCGCCCCCAATTGGCGTCCTCGCCGGCAACGGCCGTTTTGACGAGCGGTGAGTTGGCAATGGAGAGTGCAATCTTCTTTGCCGAGCGGGACGACTTCGCCCCGGTCACGGTGATCTCAAGCTGCTTGCGTGCACCCTCGCCGTCACGCACCACCTGCAGGGCGAGGTTCTTCAGGATGCGGTTCAATGCCCGACGGAACCCGGCGAGTCTGGGGTCTCTGGCATCGGTGATCACCGGCGCGCCCCTCCTGGCCGCGGCCCCCGTTGCGAACATCATCAGCGTGTCACTGGTGGATGTATCGCTGTCCACCGTAACGGCGTTGAAAGTCTTGCCCGTCCCTTTGGAGAGGAGTTCCTGAAGAACGGGTGCCGCAATCGGCGCATCGGTTGCCAGGAAAGACAGCATCGTCGCCATGTCCGGCGCAATCATGCCGGCGCCCTTGGCAATACCGTTAATGACCACATCCACGTCGCCGACGCTGGCGGTTGCCGTCGCCACTTTCGGATAGGTGTCTGTGGTCATGATGGCCCGGGCCGCCTCCAGCCAGCCCTCGGGCTTCGCATCACGCGCCATGCCTTCCAGAAAACCGGTGATGCGTTCAGCGGGAAGCGGCTCTCCGATCACCCCGGTGGATGCCATGAAAACCGCATCCCTGCCCGCGCCAACCGCCCCGGCTGCGGCCTCGCCGACGGCAGCCGTTGTCGCGCGGCCTTTTTTGCCGGTAAAGGCATTGGCGTTCCCGGAATTCACGACGAGAATGCGCGCGGCCCCACCGGCCAGGTTCTCACGGCAGAACTCGACGGGGGCCGAAGGACATTTGGAGCGGGTGAAAACGCCGGCAACGGTCGTGCCTTCATCGAACACCATCGCAAGAAGATCCGTTCGCCCCTTGTATTTCACGCCCGCCTCAGCCGTTGCGATGCGCACACCGTCCACAATCGGCATGGAGGGATATTTTTTCGGAGCAAGGGGAGAGATTGCAGCGGACATTGGCCAGACTTACCGAGGTTGCGACTTTTGGTGTCTGTCGGTCTGCCCGAGTTTTTTTTCGGACGCAAGCCGAAACCCGCGTCTCACGACCGCGGAACCCGGCTGCCGGCGATCATCTGATAAAACAAAAAGCGGCGGGCGTCAGACGCCCGCCGCTTTCAATTCAGGCTATCGGAAGTCTTATTCGGATTTGGCTGGCTCTTCGACCTCACCAGTCTCCGAAGCCGCGCCTTCGCGCTGCTTCTCAATGCCATCGATGAACTCCTTGAGCGCCGGATCCTTTACATCGACCTCGGCAGCATCGCGGAGGGCAGAGACTTCCTCGACATATTTCTCGCGCACCAGCATGGAACGCACGCGGTCCTTCACGGCGTCAAATGCAGGCGGCTGCTTGGCCCGCTTGTCTTCGACCTTGATCACATGGAAGCCAAACTGCGTCTCGGTCGGCTCCTTGGAATATTCGCTTGGATTGAGCGCGAAAGCGGCCTTCTCGAATTCCGGCACCATCTGGCCTGATGTGAAATAGCCAAGGTCGCCGCCATTGGCGGCAGCACCATCGGTGGATTTCTCCTTGGCGATTTCCTCGAAATTGCCGCCCTCTTCGAGCTGCTTGATGATCGCTTCTGCTTCTTCCTTGGTCTTCACCAGAATGTGGCGTGCCCGCACCTCGTTAACGGCAGGGGCATCAGCAATCTGCTTGTCATAGCTGGCGCGCACCTCATCCTCGGAGACCGCACCGTCCACCACCTTTTCGATAAACGCCGCGTGGAGCGCCTGCTGACGCAAGAAGGCAAGACGCTTGGCAAAATCTTCACCGTCCGCGAGGCCCTTTTCTTCAGCCTTCGAGGCCAGAAGCCGAATTTCGATCAATGCCGAAAGCAGTGCGGCGCGGCGCTGCGGTTCCGGCAGATTGCCGAACTGCGCACCATACTCCTCGCCAGCGACGGCCAAATCGCCCTCCGTGATCTCCATACCGTTGACGGTGGCGAGGACATCGGCATCGGCAGCGTGGGCGGGCATGAAGCCCACAGCGGCCAGCGTCAGACCGGCCCCAACCTGAACGGCCAGGAAACGGCGAAACGATTTCAGCATGAAACTCTCCGTTCGTGATTCAGAATTTGCCCAAACCGCCTATGAATATGGCGGAATTTTGCGCAAGAGCGCATGTTTAACGCGGCGTTGACATCACTCTTGGCCCCTCTTATCTGTCCTGATGTCCTGCGTCCAGAACCGTTTTCCGGGCGTTGATTGTTATATAATTGCTCTCGCTCGGCACGAGCGGGGTTTGAACCCCGCTCCATACGTGCCGTCTGTCAGGAAGTGAAAGGACCACTGGATGGTCAGTCTCGGCGGTCTCGCCCGCAAGGTTTTCGGCTCCTCAAACGATCGCCGCGTCAAGGGTTTTCGCCCGCGCGTCGCCGCGATCAACGCGCTCGAAGACGAAATGAAGGCGCTGTCCGACGAGGCATTGCGCGGAAAAACCGAAGAGTTCCGCAAGGAACTTGCCGCAGGAAAATCGCTCGACGACATTCTTGTTCCTGCCTTTGCGGTGGCGCGAGAGGCTTCGCAGCGTGCTTTGGGCATGCGCCCCTTCGACGTACAGCTCATCGGCGGCATGGTGCTCCATGATGGCTGCATCGCCGAGATGAAGACCGGTGAAGGCAAGACGCTGGTTGCCACGCTTCCCGTCTATCTCAACGCATTGTCTGGTAAGGGCGTGCATGTGGTGACGGTGAACGATTACCTTGCCAAGCGCGACTCCGAGTGGATGGCGCGGCTCTATGGCTTCCTCGGCCTGACGACGGGCGTCATCGTGCACGGCATGTCGGATGAGGAACGCCGTGCGGCTTATGCCTGCGACGTCACTTACGGCACCAACAACGAGCTTGGCTTCGATTATCTGCGCGATAACATGAAGTATGAGCGCGACCAGATGGTGCAGCGCGGACATTCCTTCGCCATCGTCGATGAGGTGGACTCGATCCTTATCGACGAGGCGCGCACGCCACTCATCATTTCCGGTCCGCTGGACGACCGCTCCGAACTTTACAACAAGATCGACACCTTCATTCCGCATCTCGTAGAAGACGATTACGAAGTCGACGAGAAGCAGCGCACCGCGACCTTCACGGAAGAAGGCACGGAAAAGATGGAGAACATGCTGCGCGAAGCCGGCCTGTTCAAAGGTGATTCGCTTTACGACATCGAGAATGTCGCCATCGTCCACCACCTCAACAATGCGCTCAAGGCCCACAAGCTGTTCCAGCGCGACAAGGATTACATCGTCCGCAATGGCGAGATCGTCATCATTGACGAGTTCACCGGCCGCATGATGCCCGGCCGCCGCTTCTCCGAAGGCCTCCACCAGTCGCTCGAAGCCAAGGAAAATGTGGCGATCCAGCCGGAAAACCAGACGCTCGCCTCGATCACCTTCCAGAACTATTTCCGCATGTACGACAAGCTGGCCGGGATGACCGGCACGGCATCGACGGAAGCGGAGGAGTTCGGCAATATTTACGGCCTCGAAGTCATCGAGATCCCCACAAACCTGCCGATCCAGCGCCTTGACGAAGACGACGAGGTCTACCGGACCGTCGAAGAGAAGTTCAAGGCCATCGTCCGGGAAATCAAGGAAGCCAGCGCCAAGGGGCAGCCGATCCTCGTCGGCACGACCTCGATCGAGAAATCCGAGTTCCTCGCCGAACGCCTGCGCCAGGAAGGCGTCAAGGATTTCGAGGTGCTGAATGCCCGCCATCACGAGCGCGAGGCCTTCATTGTTGCGCAGGCAGGCAAGCCCGGTGCGATCACAATCGCCACCAACATGGCCGGCCGCGGCACCGACATCCAGCTCGGCGGCAACCCGGACATGCGGATTGCCGAAGAACTGGGCGACATGGAAGCCGGCCCGGAGCGTGATGCGAAAGAGCAGGCCATCCGCGAGGATGTGAAAAAACTGAAGGAGCAGGCGCTCGCCGCAGGCGGCCTCTATGTTCTGGCGACGGAACGCCATGAAAGCCGCCGCATCGACAATCAGTTGCGCGGACGTTCAGGCCGTCAGGGCGATCCCGGCCGTTCGAAGTTCTTCCTGTCGCTTCAGGACGATCTGATGCGCATCTTCGGCTCCGACCGGATGGACGGGATGCTGCAGAAACTCGGTCTCAAGGAAGACGAAGCCATCGTCCATCCCTGGATCAACAAGGCGCTTGAAAAGGCGCAGAAGAAGGTCGAGGCGCGCAACTTCGACATCCGCAAGAACCTGCTCAAGTTCGACGACGTGATGAACGACCAGCGCAAGGTCGTCTTCGAGCAGCGCATCGAACTCATGGACGGCGAGAACCTTTCCGAAACGGTCGCCGAAATGCGCCAGGATACGGTCGACGATCTGGTGGCCCGGCATATCCCCGAGAAGGCCTATGCCGAGCAATGGGAGACCAAAGAGCTCCGTGAGGCCGTGCAGGCCTCGCTCAACCTGGATCTGCCCATCGAGGAATGGGCGCAGGAAGAGGGCATTGCCGAGGACGACATCCGCGAGCGTATCACCGAGGCGACAGAGGCTGCCGCGAAAGATCGCGCAGAGCGCTTCGGGCCCGACATCATGACTTATGTCGAGAAGTCCATCCTCCTGCAGACCCTCGACCATCTGTGGCGCGAGCATCTGGTCAATCTCGATCATCTGCGCTCGGTTGTCGGCTTCCGCGGCTACGCCCAGCGTGATCCTCTCAACGAATACAAGACCGAAGCCTTCGAGCTGTTTCAGGCCATGTTGAGCAATCTGCGTCAGGTGGTCACTTCGCAGCTCATGCGTGTCGAACTGGTCCGCGAGGCCGCCGATGCCCCGCCGCCTGAAGCACCCGACATGCAGGCTCATCATATAGATGGTTCCACAGGCGAGGATGAATTTGCCGGTGGCGACACGATGACCCTTGCACGCAGCGAAAGCAGTGTCGTACCTGCGGAGGAACGCGACCCGAACGATCCCACGACCTGGGGCAAGGTCGGCCGCAATGAGGCATGCCCCTGCGGTTCCGGCAAGAAATACAAGCACTGCCACGGCGCTTTCGCCTGAGGCAACTACACAGGAAATGTAGTCAAAAGCCGGGTTACGCCCGGCTTTTTTTTGTCTGTGCACTCGAAAGCCGGCTACAGCGCCGCGCGTCTTACAAGACGCGCAAAGGACGCTGTAACACTTTTAAATGATGCATGTTCGTTGTCTTTCAAATGAATTCATTTGAAAGCGACATGCATTAGGAGTGGGCCTTTCTTTATTCTTAAACAGTTTGCGTTAAAGCGGGCAGCAGCTGTCTTGAGAGGAGTGGGGTGGTGCGTTTTTCAGCCACGGCAACCGGTGATCGCTTGCTGCCGACGCAGCTTGCCGAGCGCGCGCGTCCATGGCTTTCAAAAGTCGACAGCCTGTTCAGCGCCCGCGATGCACGCGGAGAGGCGGGCCGCAACGCGCTCATCGCCTTTGCCATCCGCATCATCAACGCCGTGATCGCCTTCTTCAGCCAGGTGTTTCTGGCGCGCTGGATGGGCGGTTTCGAATACGGCATCTATGTGCTCGTCTGGGTGACGATGATCATCCTCGGCAATATTTCCTGCCTCGGCTTTCACACGGCAATCATCCGCTTCATCCCCGAATACCGGACAAAAGGGGACGCTGCGGAACTGCGCGGCGTGAATATTGCCGGCAGGCTTTTCGTGCTCGGCACGTCGACGCTTTTCATGCTTGCTGGTCTTGTGGGGCTTCGTTTCCTCGAGCCTGTTATCGAATCCTACTACATCGTACCCTTCTATCTCGGCCTGATCTGCCTGCCGATGCTGGCGCTCAGCGACCTGCTGCAGGGTGTTTCACGCGCCAATGCATGGGTTATCTGGGCGCTGCTGCCGGCCTATTTCATACGCCCCGTGCTCATTCTGCTATTCATGGCGATAGCCGTTCTGACGGGCTACGCGCCCGACGCGAAAACCGCCATCGTCACGGCCATCATTGCAACTTACGTCACGACGCTCATACAGTTCGTAAGCATCACCACCCGCGTCGACAGAAACCTGCCCGCCGTCAAACCCCGCTTTGCGATGAAGCACTGGGTGAGTGTGTCACTGCCGATTTTCCTCGTCGAAAGCTTCTATTTCCTGCTCACCAATGCGGACGTCCTCATGGTCGGGCGCTATATGGCTCCAACCGACGTGGCCGTCTATTTTGCCACCGTGAAGACACTGGCATTGGTGCATTTCGTCTATTTCGCGGTGAAGGCGAGCGTTGCACAGCGCTATTCGGCCTATATGCATGGTGGAGATCGCAGCGGGCTTGCGGCCTTCGCTGCGGAAACCGTCAGCTGGACCTTCTGGCCATCGCTCGCCATGGGTGTTGTCGTGCTCGTTATCGGCAAACCGATGCTAATGCTTTTCGGCAGCGGTTTTACCGTCGGCTATCCTCTCCTCTTCCTGCTCGTTTCCTGTGTCGTCGCCCGCGCCGCTGTCGGGCCCGCGGAAAGCCTGCTCACCATGAGCGGCCACCAGAAGATCTGCGCCGCCATCTATGCCGTCACACTTGGTATCAATATCGGGCTCAACATGATCCTGATACCGCTATACGGCCTGTGGGGCGCAGCGATCGCCACGGGTATCGCCATTCTTTTCGAAGCAGCCACGCTTTCATTCACGGCCTGGCAGAAGCTTGGCATCCGCATGCTGGTCTTTCTTCCAGGCATTCGAAAGGAGTCCACCCCTTGAGTATCCCCCCTCTCCTTGAAGAGACAAGCGGCGGCGCGGTGGGCACTGGGAGCGATCAGTCTCGCGACGCGACGCTCGAACCCGATACGGATCGTCTTGCTTCTCTGAGCACAGAAGATCAAAAACGCAAGCTCGCCGTCTATCCGGCGTCAGCTGGCTTCGAACTCGTGGATGAGCTGGATTATCTGGCAGCGCGCTCGATCGAGACGAACATCTTCTTCAACCCCCGGTTCCTGGCACCGGCCATGCCGCGGCTGGAAGACCGCGAAGTCCGGCTTGCCGTAATTCGTGACGGAACGGAGGACCGCAGCCGTCTGCGCCTTCTCGTGCCCTTCACCGTCGAGCGCCCGGTTCTGCCCTTCAGCGTCCCCGTTCTGCGCACCTGGGCCAATCCATTCGGCCCGCTCGGCACACCGCTCGTCGACTACGACGATCCGGCCGGCGTGATAGAAGACTTCTTCGCCATGCTGGCCCGCCCGCATCTTGATCTTCCCGGGGTTTTCGTCCTCCCGGATGTCGGCCTCGACGGGGCCTTTGCTGCGATCCTGCGCACGGTGGTGGACGCACGCAACCTGCCCCTCCAGATCACCAACCGGGTCGAGCGCCCGACCCTCGAAAGCGCATTGGACGGCGACACATATCTGCGCGATTCGCTGCGCGCGCATCACTATCGCGAGTTCCGGCGCCTCAAGCGGCGTCTCGGAGAACTGGGCAATCTCGAGTACAAAATCGCCCGCCACCCGGACGAAGTGCGGCATGGCATCGAGGCCTTTCTCACGCTCGAAGCGTCCGGCTGGAAGGGGCGCGAGCGCTCGGCCATGGCGATCGACCGCTATCGGGCTGCCTTTGCCCGCGAGGCGGTTCACCGGCTGTGTGAACGCGACATGTGCCGCATCCACATGCTGACGCTCGACGATACGGTCATCGCCTGCCTGATCGTCTTCATTGAGAACGGCACGGCCTACACGTGGAAAACGGCCTATGACGAAGCCTTCGCCACATATTCTCCAGGCACGCTCCTCATGATCGAGGTCACGAAAACCCATCTCGATGACCCGAACATTGTCATGACGGACTCCTGCGCCGTGCCCGATCACCCGGTGATGAGCCGTCTGTGGGGCGAACGCCGCCCATTGGGAACGATGGTGGTCGGGCTCACCCCGGATGCGGATCGCCATGTTCGCAAGGCAGCGGCCCAGCTAGGCCTCGCGCGCCGCGTGCGCAATCGTCTGCGCATTCTGCGAAACCGCCTGCGCGGCTGAACCGACAGACGGGAACCATCCCGCAGCGCCACCCGTTCGCCTCACAGGGGCAAGCCTGATATATTGCCACAACACTGGAGGCCGGCCATGCGTTTCAAGACCTTTCGCCGAGACCGCGTTTCGAAGCCCATCTACAACTGGGCCCGCAAGATCATGCCGCCGATTTCGGAGACGGAACGGGAGGCGATCGATGCAGGAACGGTATGGTGGGACGGCGAACTTTTCACCGGAAACCCCGACTGGGAGCAGTTTCTGGCCATGCCGCCGGCGCGCCTTTCCGAAGAGGAACAGGCCTTCATGGATGGTCCGGTGCGCCAGCTCTGCGCCATGGTCGAGGACTGGACGCTCAACTGGCGAGACCGCGACCTTTCACCCGCCGTATGGGATTTCATGCGCAAGAACAAATTCTTCGGCATGATCATACCGAAAGAATTTGGCGGCCTCGGCTTCTCCAACACCGCCCATTCGGAGGTGGTGCGCACGCTCTCCTCCGCCAGCATCGTCGCCGGCGTGACGGTCATGGTGCCCAACTCGCTCGGTCCGGGCGAACTGCTCATGCATTTCGGCACCGACGCGCAGCGCAAGCACTGGCTACCGCGGCTGGCCGACGGGCGCGAAATCCCCTGCTTCGGCCTCACCTCCCCGCATGCCGGCTCCGATGCCGCAGCCATGACAGACACCGGCGTGGTGGAATACGGCACCTGGAAGGGCAAGAAGGTGCTTGGCCTTCGCCTCAACTTCCACAAGCGCTACATCACGCTCGGGCCCGTGGCCACCGTGATGGGTCTCGCCTTCAAGATGCAGGATCCGGAGAATCATCTGGGTCGCGGCGAGGATCTGGGCATCACCGTCGCGCTGCTGCCAACCAGCACAAAGGGCGTGCGTCACGGCGATCGGCATATTCCGCAGTTCACCTTCTTCCAGAACGGACCGCTCTATGGCGAGGATGTCTTCGTGCCGCTCGACCACATTCTCGGTGGCGAGAAGCAGATCGGTCAGGGCTGGACCATGCTGATGACGGCGCTCGCTGCCGGGCGCAGCATCTCGCTTCCCTCGCAGTCGGCCGCATCCGCCGCCATGTGCGCACGCGCCACCGGCGCCTATGCCCGGGTACGCACGCAGTTCAACGTGCCAATCGGCATGTTTGAGGGCATTCAGGAGCCGCTGGCCGAGCTGTGCGGCAATGCCTATCTCATCGACGCCGCACGGCGTACGACACTTGCGGCGCTGGACGAGGGCCACAAGCCCTCGGTCATTTCGGCCATCATGAAGTATCACGCAACAGAGCGCATGCGCCGTTCCGTCGAGCATGCCATGGACATTCACGGCGGCAAGGCAATCATAGACGGACCGAGCAACTACATGGGAGCGGCCTATCGCGCGGTGCCGGTCGGCATCACCGTGGAGGGCGCCAACATCCTCACCCGAAATCTGATGATTTTCGGTCAGGGTGCAATTCGCTCCCACCCCTATATGCTGGAAGAACTTCTGGCGCTCTCACACGAGGACAGGGAGGAAGGGCTCGATCTATTCGACGAAACCTTCTGGAAGCATGTCGGCCATGCTTTCAAGACCGCCGGTCGCGCCTTCCTGCGCGGCTGGACGGGCGGTTTCCTCAGCCCTGCGCCAAAAGGTGCGGCAATGCCCCACCACTGGAAAACGCTCTCGCGCCATTCGGCCGCCTTCGCGCTGCTGTCGGACTTCGCGTTGCTGACACTTGGCGGGTCGCTCAAGCGCAGAGAGATGCTCTCGGCACGACTGGGCGATATCCTCGCTGAACTCTATCTTCTGGGGGCCGTTCTCAAACGCTATGAAAGCGAGGGGCGTTTCGCTGAGGACAAACCAATCGTCGATTACCTCATGCAGGCTGGTGAAGCACGCATCGGCATTGCCTTCCGTGGTGTTCTCGACAATCTTCCCGCGCGGCCGGCTGCTTGGCTGGTGCGCCTGATCGCGTTTCCTGCGGGCGTTCCCAACCCGGCGCCTTCGGACAGGCTCATCACAAGGCTTGCCGAAATCCTGCTGAAACCATCGGAGCAACGGGAGCGGCTGACGCCGGACCTCTATCTCGGGCAGGGGCATGACGCACACCCGCTCAAGGACCTGGAACGCGCTTTCCAGCTTGTCGTCGACGCCGCCCCGATCAAAAAGAAGATGCGGGCCAAGAACATCAACGACGCACAGGAGGCCCACGATATGGACCTCATCAGCGATGCCGAATTCACACAGCTGCGCGAAGCGCGGGAAGCCGTAGAAAAGGTTATCGCTGTCGACGCCTTCCCCATGGAGGAGATTTCGGCAACGGCCGCGCAGCACAAAACAAAAAAGCCTGCCACGCGGCGCAAAACACCGCAGCGGCAGGCCGCTGAATAGAGCCGGAGCGAGCCGGCGTTAACGCGTCGGGACAGGCGTCTCGCCGCGATAATCGTAGAAGCCGCGCCCCGTCTTGCGACCAAGCCAGCCTGCCTCGACATATTTCACCAGCAGCGGGCAAGGACGGTACTTGGAGTCCGCCAATCCCTCATAGAGCACCTGCATGATAGACAGGCAGGTGTCGAGCCCGATGAAATCGGCAAGCTGCAGCGGACCCATCGGGTGGTTGGCGCCAAGTTTCATCGCCGTGTCGATGGCTTCCACGGTGCCGACGCCCTCGTAGAGCGTGTAGATCGCCTCGTTGATCATCGGTAAAAGGATGCGGTTTACGATGAAGGCGGGAAAGTCCTCGGCGACCGTGATCGTCTTTTCGAGGCTTTCAACAAAGCCCCTCGCCTTCTCGAACGTATCGTCCTCGGTGGCTATGCCGCGCACGAGTTCCACCAGCTTCATCACCGGAACCGGGTTCATGAAGTGAATGCCGATAAAGCGCTCGGCCCGGTCGGTCTGCGCGGCAAGGCGCGTGATGGAGATCGACGAGGTGTTGGTGGCGACGATGGCTTCCGGATTGAGCACCGGACAGAGCTGCGCAAAAATCTTGCGCTTGACCGTTTCATCCTCGGTAGCCGCCTCGATCACGAGGTCCATGTCGGCAAGCGCTTCCATGGTGGTGGCCGGTGCGATGCGCGCCAGTGCGTCCTGACGAACCTTATCCTCGAGTTTCCCTGACGAAACCTGGCGCGCCATGTTGCCGGAAATAGTCGCGATGCCCGCCTCGATCCGCTCGGCGGAAAGATCGTAGAGCTTTACGTTATAGCCTGCCAGTGCGGCGACATGGGCAATTCCACTGCCCATCTGACCCGCGCCGATCACACCCACTTTCCCAATCTTTCCAGTCATGTCGAAAACCCCGTGAGATGCGATGCGCATCTTTCGTCACTGTTGTTGCGCTGCAAACTAAATGGGAGGCGCAATGGCGTCTACCCCCGCGGTCAAAATCCTTCCCCGACATTCGTCCGGCACCGCCGCCTTTGAATGAGACCAAAAAAAGCCCCGCTCGAAAGCGGGGCTGTTGCCTGAGATTCCGGTGTTCTTGTTTGACTTAAAGCGCCTTTTCGAGCTCCGGCAGCACGTCGAAAAGGTCTGCAACCAGGCCGTAATCGGCGACCTGGAAGATCGGGGCTTCTTCATCCTTGTTGATCGCAACGATCACCTTGGAGTCCTTCATTCCGGCCAAATGCTGGATCGCTCCGGAAATGCCGCAGGCGATGTAGAGATCGGGCGCGACCACCTTGCCTGTCTGGCCGACCTGCCAGTCGTTGGGAGCATAGCCCGCGTCGACCGCCGCACGCGAAGCACCAACAGCGGCGCCCAGCTTGTCGGCAACAGGCAGGATGACCTCGTTGAATTTCTCTTCCGAGCCCAGCGCACGGCCGCCCGAAATGATGATCCTGGCCGAGGTCAGCTCCGGCCGGTCGCTTTCAGCGATGCGGTTTTCCACGAATGACGAGAGCCCGGCCTCGGCAGGAGCGTCGACGCTCTCCACCGCAGCCGAACCACCCTCGCCCGCCGCCTGGAAAGAGGCCGTGCGGACGGTGACAACGCGCTTGGCGTCGGTTGCTTCAACGGTCTGGATCGCATTGCCGGCATAGATGGGACGCTTGAAGGTCTTTGCATCGACCACTTCGATCACGTCGGACACCTGCATAACATCCAGAAGGGCCGCCACGCGCGGCATCACGTTCTTGCCGGTGGTCGTCGCAGGGGCGACGAATGTGTCGTACCCATCAGCCAGCGAAACCACGAGATCGGCAAGCGGTTCGGCAAGGCGTTCCGCAAGCGCATCGCTTTCCGCGACTAGCACCTTGCGCACGCCGGCGAGCTTCGCAGCGGCATCGGCGGCGGCTTTCGCCCCCTTGCCGGCGACCAGGACGTCCACATCGGAGCCGATCTGGCTCGCGGCGGCGAGCGCCTTGGCGGTCTGGTCGGAAAGGGTTTCGTTGTCGTGTTCGGCAACCAGAAGAATGGCCATCTTGTCTCTCCCTCTCCGCTTAAAGCACGCCGGCTTCGTTTTTGAGCTTATCGACCAGTTCGGCCACCGAGCCCACCTTGATGCCTGCCTTCCGGCCCGCCGGTTCCTCGGTCTTGAGCACCTTCAGCCGCGCCTTCACCTCGACGCCGTAATCGCCCGGCGCCTTGGTGTCGAGCGGCTTCTTCTTGGCCTTCATGATGTTCGGCAGAGAAGCGTAGCGCGGTTCGTTCAGGCGCAGGTCCGTAGTCACGATGGCCGGCAGCTTCAGTTCGACCACCTGCAGACCACCGTCGACCTCGCGGGTGACCCTGGCCTTGCCGTCGGCAAGCTCCACATCCGACGCGAAGGTGCCCTGGCTCCAGCCGAGCAGGGCCGCGAGCATCTGGCCGGTCTGGTTGGAATCGTCATCGATGGCCTGCTTGCCGAGGATCACGATCTCCGGCTTCTCTTCATCGGCCACGCCCTTGAGGATCTTCGCAACGTCGAGCGGCTCGACCGCATCGTCTGTCTTGACGAGGATTGCACGGTCAGCGCCCATGGCGAGCGCGGTGCGCAGCGTTTCCTGCGCCTTGTCCGGGCCAATCGAAACGGCGACGATTTCTTCGACCTTGCCGGCTTCCTTCATGCGGATCGCTTCTTCGACCGCAATTTCACAAAACGGGTTCATCGCCATCTTGACGTTCGTCAGCTCGACACCAGAGCCATCCGCCTTCACGCGGGGCTTCACATTGGCGTCGATGACCCGCTTGACCGGAACAAGGACTTTCATGCGCAATCACCTTCCATGGTGGACTTCGGTTCTGATGCTGGATACCAGCAGATGGACCCGCCGGTTGGCTGAATGCCGACATGTGCAGGGAAATTCAGAACACTCCTCCTCCCCCTCATGCGGCGTGCTGCCGGAGTTGGCGGGACCGTAGAGAGGCCTGACGTTCACGTCAATATGCAGAAATGCCCTATTGTCGCCCCCAGCGCGGTTGTTCGGTTTCAAGCGGGCGAGTGGCATCTGGTTTTTCAAGCTCCACCGCACGCGGTTTTTCCAGCCGCCGGTCGAAAAGGGGGACATCGCCGCGCTTCAGGATGAACACCAGAACAGCCCCAGCCAGAATACCGCCCGCATGAGCGGCCCAGGAAACCTGATTCTCCGTATCGATCACCAGCATCAGAAACTGAAATCCGATCCAGAGAGCGAGAAGAATGAAGGCGGGGATGCGAATGGGAATGCGCGCAAATGCCAGCACCCAGACTTTCACTCTTGGATGCAGGATCAGATAGGCAGCGACGATGCCCGCGATGGAACCGGACGCGCCAATGAGCGGAGCATTGGAATCCGGCGCAATGAAACCATGCACATAGGCGCCAGCAACAGCGCAGGCGAGATAGAAGATCAGGTATCGGAAATGCCCCAGCGCGTCTTCCACATTGTCGCCGAACACCCACAGAAACAGCATATTGCCACCCAGATGCATCAGGTCGCCATGCAGGAACGAATAGGTGATGTAGGTCAGCGGCTCCGGAACCAGATCGAGCTCCGGCGGCAGCACCGCCAGATCGTTGGAGACGGAGGGGATATAACCAAGACCGAGCGCGGCGGCGAATGCGAAATCCGTGCCCCCCACCGCTGTCACCAGATAGGCAATCACGTTGACCGCAATGATTGCCAGCGTGACATATTGCCGTTTTATGTGCCGCAGGCTGTTGGCATCGTACAGCGGTATGAACATCGGAGCCCTCTTTGCGGGCCCCGATCCCGGCCCGAATATCTCAGCGGTTCTGCCCGGGCACCCATAGCACGTCGAGCGCGCCGTTGTCATTCACGGCGCGTGAGGCAACGAACAGGAAGTCGGAGACGCGATTGATATAACGCATCGCAGCATCGCTGACGATTTCGCCTTCGACGTTCCGCAGTTCCACCATCAGGCGCTCGGCGCGCCGTGAAACGGTGCGCGCGAGATGCAGCGCAGCCGCGGCCGGTTTGCCACCGGGCAGGACGAACGACCGCAGCGGCGCCAGCCCGGCGTTCAATGCATCGATATCCGCTTCCAGCCGCTCAACCTGGCTCTGCACGATCCGCAGGGGCTCGTATTCCAGCACCCCGCCGGTATCCGGCGTGGCGAGATCGGCTCCCAGATCGAAGAGATCGTTCTGGATGCGCGCAAGCATCGCATCGATGCGCGGCTCCGTTTCCGCCAGATGAACACGCGCCATGCCGATACAGGCGTTCGCCTCATCGACAGTGCCATAGGACGTGACCCTGAGATCGGACTTCAGGCGGCGCTCACGCGAGCCGAGACCCGTCGTCCCGTCATCACCCGTGCGGGTATAGATCTTGTTCAGCTTGACCACGAGATCGCTCAGCCACCCTTTGAACGCGCATAGTAGAGCGCAAGCACGACGAAGACGATGGCGACCGCCTGTAGAATGACCCGGGCCTGCATGAGCTTGTTCGACGTGTTGGCCGAACCTCCGCGCATCATGTTCATGAGACCGCGGATGAGGACGATCACGACCGCCATCATCACAAGGATGGAGAGAATGTTGAAGACTGTGGACATGGCGGCTTTCTTCTCGGTTTCAGCCCTGGTTCGACAGGAAACGGTACAACATGCGCGCCGGAAGGAGCCGTTTCAATGCGACACCGATACGCGCCGGTGTGGTTACCACATAGTGCGGCCTTGGGCGCGGGGAAAGGAGCGCATGAGAAAGCCGCGCATAAACCGCCTCCGGCCCGAGCTTGAATCGTGATTTCACGCCACCCTGCCGCAGGCGGGCGAGCTGCGCCTTGTAGGCCTCCCTATGTACGGAGTTTTCATGGTCGATGTAGCGCTCGAACCATGGGAGCCCATTGCTGGCGATTTTGGACTCGATGGGTCCCGGTTCAATCAGGGAAACGTGGATGCCCGAGCCCTCAAGCTCGGCACGCTGGCACAGCATCAGGCCTTCGAGCGCATGTTTCGAGGCCGCGTAGGCACCGCGGTATTTGATGGGGATGAGGCCCAGGATCGAGGAGCAATGAACGATGCGTCCATGCCCCTGCCGCCGCATCACCGGAACCAGGCGCTGTGTGAGATCGTGCCAGCCGAAAACATTGACCTCGAACTGGTGGCGAAGCGCTTCCACCGGAAGATCCTCGACGGCGCCGGCCTGAGCGTAGGCGCCATTGTTGAAAAGTGCATCGAGTGAGCCGCCAGTGCGCTCCAGCACGTTCTCCACAAGCGCGGCGATTGATTCGGGCTCCGCATAATCGAGATAGAACGGCTCGATACCTTCCTGTTCAAGGAGCGCCCGGTCCTCCGTCCGCCGCACCGTTGCAAACACACGCCAGCCGTCCCTGCGTAGCGCGCCAGCACACCATGCACCTATACCGGAGGAAGCGCCGGTGATCAGAATCGTGCGATCCGTGCCCATGAATTTCCTGTCAGCACTTGTCTATAAGTGTCACGGTTTCACATATTGGCCGATGTGAAACAACAAGAAGAAGCATCGAGAACAGCGAAGGGAAGAACCGTGCGCGGACTGAAAGCCACCAGACGCATCATCGGCGATGCGCTCGGGCACTTCAACACCGATGACGGCTGGGCCATGGCCAGTCACGTTGCCATTTCGGCGCTGATGGCCCTGTTTCCATTCCTCATATTCGCCACCGCGCTGGCAAGCTTTCTTGGCGCAGACGCATTTTCACAGCAGGCCGTCGACCTCATATTCGATACGTGGCCGAAAGAGGTCGCAGAGCCAATTGCGCGGGAAGTCCACAATGTGCTTGGCGTGCGCCGCAGCGATGTTTTGACCTTCGGTGTCGTGCTGGCCGGTGTGTTCGCCTCCAATGGCGTGGAGGCGCTGCGTCTGTCCCTCAACCGCGCCTATCGGGTCAGTGAGAAGCGCTCGATCTTCCGCCTGCGTGCGCAAAGCCTGTTTTTCGTGCTCGTCGCAACGCTTGGCTTTCTTGCGATCAGCCTTCTGCTTGTCATCGCACCGGTGGCGCTGCGCATCGCCGCCAGCAATCTCGAATGGATCGCCCCCTATGTCGGCACCATCACCTTCTGGCGCTACGTCATCGCACTGACCGTGCTTATACTCGCCCTGATCTCGGTCCACCTCTGGCTGCCCGCCGGCCGACGCAGTCTCTGGGATGTGCTGCCGGGCGTCGTCTTCACGCTTTTCGGATCATTCATCGGATCGAGCCTTTTCGCCGCCTATCTCGGGCGCTTCGGCAGCTACGCAAGCACCTATGCCGGCCTCGCATCGATCATGATCGCGGTGGTGTTTCTCTACATCATCTCGGCCGTGTTCATTCTCGGCGGAGAACTGAATGCCTCAATCAAGCGCTACCGGGAAGCGCGCGCCGTGGCCGGAGCCGGCTGACGCGGCGTACGGCGGGTGGCAAGGGCCACGCCGAACGTCGTGATGGCCATGCCAACAAGCTGCACCGGCGTCAGGGTCTCATTAAAGAGGAACCATGCCATAAGCGCCGTCACCGCCGGCACGAGATAGAAGAGCGAAGCGACCCGTGCCACCTCGCCTTCTCGAATGAGGATCATCAACAGGAAGATCGCGCCCAGCGAAAGCACGAACACCAGCCACGTCATGGCGAAGACCAGTTCACCGTTGAGCACGAACTCCTGTGTCTCGATCAGCAGCGAAACGAGGAACGTCACCGCCCAGCCACCGACATATTGATAGAGCGTGACGGTCACGAGATCGGCGGTCGCAACAAAGCGTTTTTGCCAGACGGTACCGACGCTCATGGCGATCACCGCCACAACAGCCGCGCCAATTGTCGCCACTGTCACGCCGCCGCTGATGGAGCCGAATTTCGGTGAAAGGACCGTAACAACGCCAACCAGTCCGACGAGGAGACCAAGCCAGTGCTTTCCGGTCACCTTCTCTCCCAGGAACAGTCCCGCGATCACCGCCGTCAGCATGGGCTGAAGTCCCACGATGAGCCCGACGAACCCCGCCGGCAACCCATGGCGCACCGCCCAGAAGACGCCGCCCAGATAGACCCCGTGCATCAGCACACCCGCTACTGCAGCATGAAACGCGTTACGCGGGCCGATTGCCTTCGCATTCACCATCGGAATGATCAGCAGCAGGACACCAAAAGTCAGGGCGCAACGCACCCACAAAAAGGTGAAGGGCTCGGCCCACGGCATTGCGTAGCGCGCACCGATGAAACCGGTCGCCCAGAGCAGGACGAACAGGGCCGGGATCGCCCTTGTGAAATCGTTCATCGGATGTGTCCCTGAATACGACGGCGCGGTGATCAACCGCGGCTTTATCAGCCTCACCCCCGGCAAGGAAAGCGAAACATTTCCATCGTAGGATCAATGAAAGTGATCCAAGGCGCCGCCGGGGGATGCGCACATGCTGATGAAACTGGATACGAGTTGGCTGATTTTCGCGCTCGTCGCCGTCACGATGATTGCCTACATTCTCTCGCTCGGTCTCGACGCCGCCATGAAGGACGACGGGTTCGGCGCGATGGGCAATGCCATGATCATCACCGCCGCATTCTTCGGCACCATCTATCTGGCGAACCAGCGGGGAGTTCGGTTTTCGAGCCTTACTGAAGGAGGAACCGCCGGCCTTGGCGGCGCTTTTGCAGCGCTCCTTGTCCTTGTCATCGTCAAGGCGGTTCTCAGACGGCTGAGCTAGGGTCAGGCGCAGGAGCGCCAATCATCCGAGCTATGTCACCCGGCGTCGCACCGCTCTCGCGCAACGCGGCAAGGCTTGTATCGCCCCGGCTCTTGGAGAGTTTGCGGCCATCATCGTCCAGAACAAGGTCATGATGATGATATTGCGGCACCGACAGACCCAGCAGTTCCTGAAGCACACGATGCACGGCAGTCGCGTGGAAAAGATCGCGCCCACGCACTACATGCGTGACGCCCTGCAGCGCATCGTCGACCACCACCGATAGATGATAGCTTGCCGGGATTTCCTTTCGCGCGATCACGACGTCACCCCAGCTGTCCGGCATTGCCCGCACACGGCCCGTTTCCCCTTCCGGCCCCTGCCCTGCCTCGTTCCAGTCGAGCGTGTTCCCGACATGGTCGATGGCCGAGGCCATGTCGAGTCGCCATGCAAAGGGCGCGCCCTCATCGATCAGCGCCCGGCGCTCCCGTGCACTCATATGGCGGTCTTTCCCGGGATAGACCGGCGCACCATCCGGGTCGCGCGGCCAGCGCTCGCCACCCGCCTCGTACTCGGTGATGCGCGCCCGCACCTCCCCCCGGCTCATGAAGGCCGGATAGACAAGGTCCGCGTCGATCAGCCTTTCAAGAGCCGCACGGTAATCGTCAAAATGATCCGACTGTCGGCGCACCGGCTGCTCCCATTGAAGGCCAAGCCACACGAGGTCGCGCAGCACGCCACGCTCCAGTTCGGGCGTGCAGCGGGTCACGTCGATATCTTCCATGCGCAACAGGAAGCGCCCTCCCGTCTCCCGCGCCATTTGCTGGTTCAAAAGCGCCGAATAAGCGTGACCCAGATGAAGCTGGCCATTCGGGCTCGGTGCGAACCGGAAGACCGGGCGTGTCATGAGTGATGCGTGAATCGGGTTGCGGTCGGCATGTGACGATTGCTACGGCTTTCTTCTGCGCTCGGCAAGAACAGGCCACACCAACCCAATGAAACGCATAGACACGGACGCGGACATCCTGCAGGCACTCGAGGCTCTGGTTGCAATCGATGCCCGCCTTCAGGCCGTGCGCGACTGCGCCGGCGACATTCCTCTGAGGCGCAGCGCGCCCGGCTTTGCAAGCCTTGTTTCCATCATCCTGTCGCAGCAGGTTTCGCGTGCCAGTGCCAATGCCATCGAAGCCCGGCTGATCGGGCTTATCAATCCGCTCACGCCCGATGCCATTCTTGCTGCGGGCGAGCAACCGCTGATCGCCGCTGGCCTGTCGCGCGCCAAGCAGCGCACAGTCCTGGCACTCGCTCGGGCGATCGTGGAAGATGGTTTCAACCTTGAGACCCTGTGCGCACGCGACGCCGGTGAGGCCATCACCAGCCTGACGGCGATCCACGGGATCGGCCCCTGGACAGCGCAGGTCTATCTTCTTGTCTCCGCCGGTCATCCCGATGTGTTTCCATCCGGCGATGTGGCCCTGCAGGCGGCCGTGGCGGACGCCCTTGGGTTGCCTGAGCGGCCCGATGCAAAGAGCCTCGCGGGTCTGGCCGAATCATGGTCGCCGCTTCGGGCCGTCGCAGCACGCCTGTTTTGGGCCTATTATCGTGAGATGAAGGGCGCAGAAGCGGCTCCGTTGCCCTGACGGGAGTAAAAAACTGCGAAAATCCAGATGTTTGACGTGTCATAAAGCAAAATATGCGCTTCACATTCCTGTCACGGCAGGCTTACAGTATCCGCATCGATCGACTTGGCCAGTTGAAGGAGCTTCAAGGACGTGACGATCGCGGCTTCGCCAGACAGCATGCCTGCTCTGGTGCTGAATGCGGACTACAGACCGCTCAGTTACTATCCCTTGTCACTGTGGTCGTGGCAGGATGCCATCAAGGCAGTCTTCCTCGACCGGGTCAACATTGTTGCCGAATACGACCAGCAGGTCTCGTCCCCCTCATTTGCGATGAGACTGCCGAGCGTTATCAGCCTGAAAACCTATGTAAAACCGTCGCGCTACCCCGCCTTTACACGTTTCAACGTGTTCCTGCGCGACCGTTTCCAGTGCCAGTATTGCGGCACTCGCGAAGACCTGACCTTCGACCATGTCATTCCCCGCCGTCTTGGCGGCGTTACCTCCTGGGAAAATGTGGTCGCGGCCTGCTCGCCCTGCAATTTGAAAAAGGGCGGTGTCATGCCCGCCCGCGCAAAGATGTGGCCGCAGCAAAAACCCTATCGCCCCACCGTGCACGACCTGCACAACAATGGGCGCCTTTTTCCACCCAACTATCTGCATGAAAGCTGGATGGATTACCTCTACTGGGATGTCGAGCTGGAGCCGTAACGCGCCGGTCGCTGCTTCAAGCGGATGAACGGAGCGATATTCGGTCCGATGCTCTAGCGTTTGAAGGCCGCCCGCAGGGCGATGAACGCCCACAGGGCGCTCGCGAGAACGTTCCAGCCGGCAAATGAAAGCCCCAGGAAACGCCCCGCGGCCTCACTGCATGATGGCGGGATCACCGCGTTAAGCTGGTCGAGCAGATTGCCGCCCAGGTTCTGGCCGGCCGCACCGGCGCCGCAGTCGGCCGGACCTTCCCACCATTTCCATTCGACGCCCGAATGATAAATGCCAAGGGCCATGCCATAGAGCATCAGCGCGGCGCCGACGAGCAGCAGTCCCCGGGTGACAGGCGGCGGCGCTTTCAGCCATGAAGCCAGGAGTGCAAGCAGCATCAGCGGCACACCGATATAATAGGGCGTGCGCTGCTCAAGACACAGCATGCACGGAATGTACCCTCCGATATGCTCGAAACCGAGCGCTATGCCCACGGTTACAGCCAGGCCGACAACAAGCAGTCCGGCGCTCAGGGTCTGGGTAACACCGGTGGGAGCGGTAAGGGACATGAAGGGCCTCTAGAAAACGTATCGGATGGCAACGAAACCGCCGATCAGCAAAACCATGAAAAGGGTGAAAAGAAGGCCAAGGTTCTTCTCAATGAACACCCGGATCGGGGCGCCGAACCTATAGAGCAGCCAGGAAACGAGGAAGAAGCGCATGCCCCGCCCGATCACCGAGACGACGACGAAGACCAGGAGATTGAGCCCGGTGGCGCCCGAAAAGATCGTCAGCACCTTGTAGGGAAACGGTGTGACCGCAGCGAAAAGCACACCCCAGCCACCCCATTCATTGTACCAGCCGGCCACCTGCTCAAATGCATTCTCCTTGCCATAGAAGGCCAGGATCGGCTGCCCGACGGTCTCGTAAAGAAAAGCCCCGATCGCGTAGCCGAGAAGCGCGCCAAGAACGGAGCTTATGGTGCAGATGAATGCATAGCGCAGCCATCTAGCACGCTCGGACAGGACCATGGGGATCAAGAGAACGTCCGGCGGAATGGGAAACACCGAACTCTCGATGAAAGACACGGAACCCAGGGCCTTTTCCGCATGCCGTGTGGCAGCGAGCGACATGGTCCAGTCATAAAGTTTGCGAAGCATGGAGGGTCCTCGATGAGCGGTTTTGTCTAGCCGCTGCAGCGCTCCGACGCAACGGCGATGGTGAAAGACGTGGCAGGTCTGACGATTTGCCATGCGAAGTGTTGACGGAAGCCCGCTTCCCCGTATAGTCCGCACCTGTCCGGCCGTTCGCGGCGGGCCCCTGTGGCGGAATTGGTAGACGCGCTCGACTCAAAATCGAGTTCCGCAAGGAGTGCTGGTTCGATCCCGGCCAGGGGCACCACTTTCCCCGGAGCATCGTGGTGCGGGACAGGGGGAGGATTGGCACGGCAATGCTTGAACGGCGCGAGAGCTATCGGCAGCTTTACGACGGGTTCCGCTGGAACATTCCCAAGACCTTCAACATCGGGACCGCCATCTCAAACGCATGGGCTGCGCGCGCCCCCGATCGCATTGCCCTCCTTGAACACCGCCCCGACGGCAACCCCGCAACGCTGACCTATGGTGACTTCGCCGCGCGGTCGGACGCGCTCGCCTCGGGATTTGCCAGGGCAGGACTGGGGCGGGGGGACCGGGTGGCGCTGCTGTTGCCGCAGTCATTCGAGACCGCAATCGCCCATGCCGCGATCTACAAGCTTGGGGCGGTGGCCGTGCCGCTCGCCCTCCTCTTCGGCGCGGAGGCCCTCGAATACAGGCTTTTTACGGCGGGCGCGGCAGCCGTCATCACCACGGGGAGCGGCCTTGCAAAGGTCGCGCATATCCGCGACCGCCTGCCGGCGCTGAAGCTCGCGGTCTGCGTCGATGGCGCCGGGGCGGGGGCGCTCGATTTTCACAGGATCGTCGCCGACAATCACGGCCGTTTCACGCCGGCCGACACTGGCCCCGACGATCCGGCTATGATGATCTTCACGTCCGGCACGACAGGTCCACCCAAAGGCGCTCTGCACGGGCACAGGGTTCTGCTCGGACACCTGCCTGGCGTGCAGTTTCACCACGAGTTCCTACCGCAGGACCGCGACCTCTTATGGACACCCGCCGACTGGGCCTGGGCGGGTGGCCTTCTCAACGTTCTCTTACCCGGGCTTTATCTCGGAACAACGGTCGTCGCCGGACGGTTTGAGAAATTCGACCCCGAAACGGCGCTCGGCCTCATGGAAAAGATGAAGGTACGCAACGCTTTCATCCCGCCGACGGCGCTACGTATGCTGAAGGCGGTATCGGGGATCCAGAAGCGGTTCGATCTTTCATTACGCACCATAGGCTCTGGTGGAGAAGCCCTCGGCCGCGAAACATTCGAGTGGGCGCGGGGCGAACTGGGCCTTCACATCAACGAGTTCTACGGCCAGACCGAATGCAATCTGGTCCTCTCTTCCTGTCATGCACTGAAAGTCGGCAAGCCCGGCGCCATCGGCCTTCCCGTTCCCGGCCACCGCGTTGCGGTCATCAATGGTGAAGGCAACCCCGCGCGCGTCGGCGAGCCCGGCGACATTGCCGTCCTGCGGCCCGATCCCGTGATGTTCCTCGGATACTGGGAAAACGAAGCGGCAACCCGCGATAAATTCATCGGCGACTGGATGACCACGGGCGACCAGGGCATCCGTGACGGGGAAGGCTATATCCACTTCGTCGGGCGCGATGACGATGTCATCACCTCGGCCGGGTACCGTATCGGACCGACCGAGATCGAGGACTGCCTGACCGGCCACCCCAAGGTCGCTCTCGCTGCAGCCGTCGGCAAGCCTGATCCCGTGCGCACGGAGATCGTAAAGGCCTACATTGTTCTTCGTGAAGGAACGGAACCCAGCGAAGCGCTGGCGGAAGAAATTCGCCTGTGGGTCCGCGAGCGCCTCTCGGCCCACGAATACCCCCGTGAGATCGCCTTCGTCGAATCCATGCCGTTAACGACGACCGGCAAGGTGATCCGCCGCATATTCCGGGAACGCGCGAGAAGCGAATAGGCCGGCACGTCTGGCGTCACAACACCGGCATCGGCAGTCAGGCTGCGTAGCGTCTGCGCTTGTGCTCGTCGAGGAAGCCGGGGATGTCTCTGGCAAGGATGGGCTTGCTGAAGAGATTGCCCTGCGCCTCGTCGCATCCCATCGCGCGAATGATGCGCAACTGCTCCTCCATCTCGACACCCTCCACGACGGTGGTCATGCCAAGCGTAAAAGCCAGATTGACGATGGTCTGAACGATGGCTGCCTGGTCCGCGCTCTTGGTGATTTCCTTGATGAAAAGACGGTCGATCTTGACCTTGTCGAAGGCAAATTTCTGCAGGTAGCTGAGCGATGAATAGCCAGTACCGAAATCGTCGAGCGATATCCGAGTGCCAAGCTGCCGCAAACGCCGCAAATCCGCATGCAGTTTCCGGTTGTCTTCAAGCAGAAGTGTTTCCGTGATCTCCAGCTCCAGCCGGTTTGCCGGTGTATCGGTTTCCACAAGAACGCGCGCAACGGTCTCGACAATGTCATCCCGCTTGAACTGCATGGGAGACAGGTTGGCGGCAATGCTGATGTCGTCAGGCAGCGACTTCATCTCCATGCAGACCTGTCGCAGCACCCATTCGCCCAGTTGAACGATGGCACCCGTATCTTCTGCGATCCCGATGAACTCGTCCGGAGAGACAGGCCCGTGAACGGGATGCGTCCACCGCAACAGGGCTTCGAAAGTCGTGACCTTGTTTGTTCCCAGCCCGATGATCGGCTGGAACACCAGGTGGAACTGCTCGTCCAGATTGGCAGAGCGAAGCTCGGCCTCAAGTGCCCTGCGCCGCTGCAGACGCTTGTTCATGCCCTCTTCATAGAAGCGGAATACGCCTCGGCCGTCCCCTTTCGCCTGATAAAGGGCCACATCGGCCTGCATCAGAAGATCGTCCGCGGCCTCATGGTCAGGGTCGGCAACGGCAATACCGACACTCGCTCCGGTAAGCACCTGATGCCCCTCGATTATGTAGGGATCGTCGAGCGCATCGATCAGCCGCTTGGCGAGGCTGCTCGCCTGTTCCGGCTTCTCGACATTTCCCTGAACGACGACGAATTCGTCACCGCCGAGACGCGCCACCGCATCCGTCTCACGCACGGTGTTTCGAATGCGACCAGCCACCGCACGAAGCAAAGCGTCGCCGACGGGGTGCCCGAGCGTGTCGTTGATGCTCTTGAAGTTGTCGAGGTCGACGCACATTACCGCCGTTGAGAGACCGCGTTCATTGCTGCTGGCAAGGATTTCCTCCAGTTGCTCGCGCATCATCAGACGGTTTGGCAGATCGGTAAGCGTATCGTGGCGCGCCATGTAGGCGACCTGAGCCTGCGCCTTGTGGCGTTCGGTGATGTCCTCATAAGTTGCAACCCAGCCGCCGCCGCGCATGGGCTGATGCGAAATCAGGATCGTCCGCCCATCGCGCAGTTCCTGCGTCAGCGTATCGGAGCGATTCTGCTCGATCAGCCTCGATTGCAGTTGCGCGACTTGTTCTGCCTCGTCTTCCCCGCTGGCACCAGCCTCCACCATGTCGCCGATAAGCTGGTGCAGAGAGGTGCCGAGCCGGAGCTGCTCCTGTGTCAGCCCGTAGATGCTTTCCATTTTCTGGTTGCTGACGATAAGCCGTCCTTGTGCATCGAACATGCACAGGCCGTGGGACATATTGTTCAGGGCCGTGTTGAACAGCAGGTTCTGGGTGATCAGTTCATCGTTGGCGCGACGGGCGGCCTGCGCGCTTTCGCTCAGTTCCGCACTGGTGCGCAGCAGGTCTTCATTGGTTGCCTTGAGCCGTTGCTGAACACTGATCTGCAGCCGGTGCTGCCATCTCAGCATGGCTATGAACACAAACCCGGTTATGACAAGCGAAAGTGCCAGCGCCGAGAACAGCCAGTGGAGCCTCAGAAGCTCCCCCTGATCCTTTGCCTGAGCTGTCGCACCATATTCATTGGCCTTGGAAGCAAGAGCAACCATCTTGCTTTCCAGCGGCGCCGTGAGATCAAGCGCGATTTGCGCGTTCTCGGGCCTGTCAATCTCGCCGATAAACGTGCCGATCTGCTGCACTGCCGAAGCCAGTTGATCAACCGTTTCCCTGTTTTCGGGCACCACGGAGACAAAGTTTATGAACTCGCCCTGCTCGAACAGACTGAGCCTGCTCATCAGGATCTGATACCGCAGTTCCACGTCCTGCCTGCTGGCCTGTGGAGGTTCGACCAGCATCGCGGTGAGCCTCTGGCGAAAGCGCAAGAGCTCATTCATGCCCTGGCTCGCGCTATAGGCGATGTTGTAGCGGAATATCTGCGTTAGCGCTTCCTGACGCTGAAAGACCAGGACAGAGATGTAAAGCGCCGCAACGGCAAGCGCGATCATGCCGACGGACAGCACCATCTGCACCACGCGCGATGCCGTGCGGCGCCTCATTTTTCTTGTCTCCAGGTCCGACATGGGCAAGGCCTGTCAGACGCTTACCGAACGGTAAAGCGTCGAACCTGCCATACAGAACGCGAGAAATACTTCTGCGTGTTCAGTTCCGGGTCGGAATCATATGGATACACGATGAACAAAGGCCCCTTATCGCTAATCGGCATGTAACTCCCGTCCCGCTTATACGCGAGAATGGTGCCGTGCTCGGCGAAATCCGCGATCGGAACCGGCGCCTGATAGTCGTTGAGTGCCGTCACAACCAGTTCGTCGCCATCGGCCTTGACCAGGGTCATCAATTCGGAAAGGAGAGCCCCTTCGAATTCGACCGCGTCATCGAACCAAGGGGTGCTTGTCCGGATCTTTGCGGATTTCAGGGCCTCAAGCATTGCGAGATCGAAATCGGCAACACCATCGCCATTGGTTGCGCCGATGTTGCCGTCAATCGTCAGGATGACATCCCCCTGCGGCTTCTGCAGAGTAGCGTCCTGTGCGAAAGCGGGGACAATAAACGAGAAGAGCAGCAACGTCGCCGTCGCAACCCAACCTCCCACGAGCTTTTTATTGTGCATTTTTCAGCCTCTTTAGTGGCGTAAACTCCAACGCAGTCCACAATAGTGCCGGCTAACCAACAACAGGTTAACGGCGCGGCCACTCGACACAGACGCTGCTGATGATTGACACGCTCCGCAGCCAGTGCCAAAGCTCTAAGCCAAAAGGACTATACAATAGACAGGCCGGCTCGCATAACGGTCGTGAGTCCAGATCTCTCCCAATGCGATGCAACGCGGGAGAAAAAGCACCCAGAACCAACAAATGTATTTGCAGATCAGGGGTTTAGGAAGTGGAAACGTACAAGGAATTCACCTTCGAGGCAGCGCATAAGCTGGAGCCATATTCCGGCCTCCACGGCCATTCCTTCAAGGTCTCCGTCCATCTCGTCGGCGAGCCGGACCCGGTCTTTGGCTGGGCTGCCAATCTTTACGAAGTAGAGAAGCAGATCGACGAGATTCACAAAATTCTCGATCATACCTACCTGAACGATATCGAAGGCCTTTCCGTGCCGTCGCTCGAGAACCTTGCCAAGTGGATTTACGACAGGCTGGCCGAGAAATCCCCTGCCCTTCAACGTGTCGAACTGAAGCGCGGCGCCGAGGGCCAGGCGGAAGGCTGTGTTTATCAGCCGGCCAAAGCTGCCTGACGGGCCCTCGCCGTCCTCGCATGGCCAATAATATCGCTTCGGGGAGCCATGGCTCCCCGATTGAGTTTATTGCGGTTCTGCAAGAGCAGCGTCGATCAACCGCTCAGCGTCCGAACTGCCCCACTCCGCCGGACCGTTCATGTGCGCAAGCAGGCATCCGTCTTCACCGATTAGCAGCGTGACCGGCAAACCGAGCGCCAGCCCCTGGCTTTTAAGGTCGTTGAAAATCTTCATCGAGGCATCACGGTAGTAGCCCAGGGCTTCAATGCCTGTCTCTTGAAGAAAGGTGGTGGGCTTTTCATCATCGCCACGATCGACATTCACCGCCACGACTTCGAATGCGTCCGACCCCTTTGCTGACTGCAGTGCATCCAGCGCCGGCATTTCCTCCCGGCATGGCGTGCACCAGGTGGCCCACAGGTTCATCAGCATAACCCGGCCCGAAAAGTCAGCGACGGTCATCGCTTCTCCATCGGGCCCGTTGAAGCTCAGAGTTTTGAGCGAACGCGGCGGGTCGGCTGCGAGCATCGCCGCGACATGCCCTGTTGCCGCATCGCCCACCGCTTTGGCCTTTACCTGCTTTGCAGAACAGGCTGCGTTGTCGGCTTCAGCGACAATCGGCGTCGCCGCCATGTTGCCATCCAGCCCGCCCTTCACGTATACCGCAATCGCACCCGCGATGGCGCCCGCAGCGACAGCCAGGACGACCAGACGGAGTGCCGGGAATTTTTGTTTCTGCTTCGACATTCTTCTTTCCACACTAGCGCCCGGTTATCATGATGAGCGAAGACCAAGCCAGCAACCGCATGTGGGGTGGACGTTTTGCCTCAGGACCCGATGCCGTCATGGAGGCGATCAACGCATCCATCGGCTTCGACAGGAAGCTCTACGCCCAGGACATCCGCGGCAGTCTGGCCCATGCCGCAATGCTGGCGAAGACTGGCATAATTTCGGCGGAAGACGAAAAAAAGATCGTTCACGGGCTGAACACGATCCTGTCAGAGATCGAGGCCGGCAAATTCACCTTCTCGGCACAGCTCGAAGACATTCACATGAATGTCGAGGCACGCCTGGCAGAGCTGATCGGCCCCACTGCCGGGCGCCTGCACACCGCGCGCTCGCGCAACGACCAGGTGGCACTCGACTTCCGTCTCTGGGTCAAGGAAGAGCTGCAGCGCATCGATGCCGCGCTTGGCGGCCTGATCGAAGCGTTCCTCACCCGTGCCGAAGAGCACGCCGCCAGCGTGATGCCGGGCTTCACGCATCTCCAGTCGGCGCAGCCGGTGACGTTCGGCCATCACATGATGGCCTATGTCGAAATGTTTGGCCGCGACCGTTCGCGCGTGCGCGACGCCATTGAGCGGCTGGATGAGAGCCCGATCGGCGTGGCTGCCCTTGCCGGCACGGGCTTCCCGGTCGACCGCCACATGACGGCGGAGGCGCTCGGCTTCCGCGAGCCGACACGCAACTCCATCGATACCGTCTCGGATCGCGATTTCGCCCTTGAATTCATGTCGATCTCAGCCATCTGCGCCACGCATCTTTCCCGGCTGGCCGAGGAAATCGTCATCTGGTCGACGCCGCAGTTCGGCTTCGTGCGCCTGTCTGATTCCTTCTCCACCGGCTCCTCGATCATGCCGCAGAAGAAGAACCCGGACGCCGCCGAGCTGATCCGCGCCAAGACCGGCCGCATCAATGGCGACCTGATCGCGCTGCTGACGGTGATGAAGGGCCTGCCGCTCGCTTATTCCAAGGACATGCAGGAAGACAAGGAAGCCGTCTTCGACGCTGCCGAAACACTCGACCTGATGCTGGCCGCGATGACCGGCATGGTCGGTGACATGGAGGTCAACACCACCGCCATGAAGAAGGCCGCCGGAGCCGGCTTCTCCACCGCCACCGACCTTGCCGACTGGCTGGTGCGTGAAGCGGGCCTGCCGTTCCGCGAGGCGCATCACGTGACGGGCCGCGCCGTGGCGCTCGCCGAGGAAAAGAAGTGCGGGCTTGAAAAACTTGCGCTGGAAGACCTTCAGGCGATCAACCCGGCCATTCACGATGGCGTTTTCTCGGTGCTGTCGGTCGGCAATTCCGTGAAAAGCCGTACCTCCTATGGCGGAACGGCACCTTCGGAAGTGCGCCGTCAGATCCGTTACTGGAAGAAACGCCTGAAACGGGATGCAACGCCCGCCAAAAAGCGCTAAAACGCAGCGCACGCACTTTCGAGGAATGGAACGCTCATGACGGCCCGCCGCACGCTCACCCTTGTCATGCTCGGCCTCGCGCTTGGCCTTGCCGCCTGCGGGCGCAAGGCTCCGCTTGATTCGCCTTACGAGGCGGCATTGGATGCACGCAAGGAAGCAGAACGCAACGACCAGCCCGTGCCGCCGGCGCCGGAGAAACCGGTTGAGGATCGTCCCTTCATTCTCGATGGTCTTCTCTAGAACAGAGCCAAAAGGGCCTGCGCCGCGCGGCGGCGCAACCCCGCGTCCAATCGCCCAGCCGAAAGTATCCTGCCGTGAATCATTTCGAGTATCGTGACGGCGTCCTGCACGCCGAAGACGTGTCGGTGCCCGCCATCGCGGAAGCCGTCGGCACCCCGTTCTACTGCTATTCCACGGCAACGCTGACGCGTCATTACCGTGTCTTCTCGGAAGCCTTCGAGGGGCTGGATTCGCTCGTCTGCTACGCCATGAAGGCAAATTCCAACCAGGCCGTGCTAACCACGCTCGCCCGCCTCGGCGCCGGCATGGATGTGGTCTCCGAAGGCGAGCTGCGCCGCGCGCTGGCCGCCGGCGTGCCTGCCAGCAAGATCCTGTTTTCCGGTGTCGGCAAGACCGCGCGCGAAATGGACTTCGCGCTCCAGGCCGGCATTCTCTGCTTCAACGTCGAATCGATGCCCGAGCTTGAACAGCTCTCGTCCCGCGCCACCACGCTGGGGCTGACGGCCAATGTCTCGCTGCGCATCAACCCGGATGTCGACGCGAAAACGCACAGGAAAATCTCCACCGGCAAGGCCGAGAACAAGTTCGGCATCGGCTGGAAGGATGCCCGCGCCGCCTATGCGCAGGCCGCCGAGCTTCCGGGCCTGAAAGTGTCCGGCATCGACATGCATATCGGCAGCCAGATCACCGAGTTGCAGCCCTTTGACGATGCTTTCGCTCTGCTGACGGAGCTGACCGAAACCCTGCGCGCCGACGGCCACGCCATCGAGCATGTGGATCTCGGCGGCGGCCTTGGCGTTCCCTACGCGGAGGATGGCGACCAGCCGCCCCTGCCCGACGCCTATGCCGAGGTCGTGCGCAAGCACATGAAGAAACTCGGCCTGAAGGTCATGCTCGAGCCCGGCCGCCTGATCGCCGCCAATGCCGGCATCCTCGTGTCGGAAGTGGTTTATGTGAAAGAAGGCGAAGCGAAGAACTTCGTCATCGTGGACGCGGCGATGAACGACCTCATCCGCCCCACGCTCTATGAAGCCTTCCATTCGATCAGGCCGGTTGCCGAAGCGCGGCAGGATGCGGGAACCATGGTTGCCGACGTGGTGGGCCCGGTCTGCGAGACGGGTGACTATCTCGCGCTGGACCGCAGGCTCCCCGCACTCAAGGCTGGCGATCTCATCGCCATAGGCTCCGCGGGTGCTTATGGCGCTGTCCAGGCGAGCACCTATAATTCGCGCCCACTGGTGCCCGAAGTGCTCGTCAACGGCGACCGGTTCCATGTGATCCGGGCCCGCCCCAGCCACGAAGAGCTTATCGAACTTGATTCGATACCCGACTGGCTGACAGACTGAAATCGCAGGGCGCGCGGATCACAATTTCGCGTGCCGCCTCGCCTTCGCCCGGTTTGCTGCTATCCTTGTGAACGACAGGGCGTGCGATTCACGTGCGCTACGGCACCGTGCTGAGAGCGTCTATGGCTGAAACAACTTCAAGGCATGAGCGCACAGGCAGTCGCTTTTCCCGGCTCGCCCGCACCCGGTTTGCCACGCGCCTCGTCATGGTGCTGGAGCGCCTCTGGCCGCTCATTCTGCCACTCCTCGTCCTTATCAGCCTGTTTCTCAGCATTTCATGGCTGGGTCTCTTCCGCCTTATGCCCGACGCGGCCCGTTACGGCGTGATCGCTGTTCTTGGGCTGCTGGGCCTTGCGTCATTATGGCCCCTTCGTCGTTTCCGCCGTCCCGGCCCTTCTGAGATCGACAGACGCATCGAACGTGCAAATCAGCTGGCGCATCAACCTGTCGCAGTCCAGTCCGACCGGCTCGCCGGAAATCGCGACGGTTTTGCCGAAGCGCTCTGGAAAGAGCACCAGAAACGCATGGCGGGCAGGCTCGACAATCTTCATGGCGACCTGCCCAAAACCGGGGTGCCGGAAAAAGATCCGTGGGGCCTGCGCGCCGCCGCCGCCCTGCTCCTGGTGATTGCCGCGACGTTCTCCACCGGCCCCTATGGTGGCAGCGTCATGGATGCGTTCCGGGCGCATGGCGGTGCCGAAATCGTCCCACCGCGCATTGATGCCTGGGTCACCCCGCCGACCTATACCCGTCGTGCACCGGTCTATCTCACAGCAGAGGCAAACCGGGAGACGAAGAGCTTCACCGTTCCGCAGGGCAGCATACTCGCTCTGCGGGTAACCGGTGGCTCGGGAAGCGAAACCCTGTCCTTCCTCGATTCGAGCGATACCGAGACCCCGATCGCACCCGAAGGTGCATCACAGAGCGAGGCCCTCTCGGCAGACACCGCCGCCCGGCGCTTCGCCGGCACATTGAACGAAGACGGAAAACTGGTCCTGAAGCGTGACGGCCAGGAAATCGAAAGCTGGCTTTTCTCCGTAACGCCCGACAGCCCGCCGGACATCCGATTTGCCGAGGAGCCGAAACGGGCTGTGAGTGGCGCTTTGGAACTCGCCTATGAAATCGAAGACGACTACGGCCCCGCGGAGGCACAGGCGATCTTCCAGCAGACCTATGAAGCCCCGAACGCCCGCCCCCTTTACGAAGCGCCCGACCTGCCCCTGACGCTGCCCCGCCGCGATGGCCGCACAATCGCCGCGAAAACCTCGCGCGACCTGACAGAACACCCCTGGGCCGGCAGTTCGGTAAAGATGATCCTGCGTGCCGTTGACGACGCGGGGCAGAAAGCAAAGAGCGAAGCGAAGGTGTTCGCGCTGCCCGAGCGAACCTTCACCAATCCTCTCGCCAAGGCTCTCATCGAGCAGCGGCGCACGCTGGCACTCGACGCGACCAGGAAACCGCGCGTGCTGGCCATGATGGATGCCGTCATGACATGGCCCGAAGAAACGCTGAAGGACCTGTCGCAGTTTCTTGGGGTCTCCGCCGCGCGTTCAAGGCTCAAGACAGCCCGGACCGATGACCAGCTCCGCGATGTCGTCGACTACCTGTGGGAAATTGCACTCATCATCGAGGACGGCGATCTGACGGCCGCCGAGAAACGCCTCCGGCAGGCACAGGAAGCATTGAAGAAGGCGCTTGAGGAAGGTGCGAGCGACGAAGAGATCGCCCGCCTGATGGACGAATTGCGCAGCGCCATGCAGGAGTTCCTGCGTGAGTTTGCTGAGCGTGCACAGCAGAACCCCAACATGGCCCAGCAACTGCCGGAGAACGGCCAGATGCTAAGCCAGAACGATCTGGACCGCATGCTCGATCAGATCGAGGAACTGGCCAAGTCCGGCGCGCGTGATCAGGCCCGCGAGCTTCTCTCCCAGCTCGAAAACATGATGAACAATCTGCAGGCGGGGCGCTCGCAGCAGGGGCAGTCCGGCAACCAGCAATCGGAGATGCGCCAGCAGATGGACGAGCTCGGCAATCTGATGCGGCGCCAGCAGGAACTGATGAACGAGACCTTCCGCATGGACCAGATGCAGCGCGGACAGCAGGGGGAGCAGGGCGAACGGGGTCAGCAGGGACAGGATCAGCCCGGCCAGGGTCAGCAACCTGGCGAGGGTCAGCAACCTGGCGAGGGTCAGGGCATGTCACCTCAGGAATTCGCCGATGCCATGCGCGGTTTACAGCAGGGTCAGGGCACGCTTCGGCAGGACCTCGAAAGTCTCATGCAGGGGCTTGAGGGGCTCGGCATTCAACCCGGAGAAGGATTTGGCGAAGCCGGCGAAGCCATGGGAGAAGCCGAAGGCGCGCTCGGCGAAGGCGAAGGCGAACAGGCCGTCGGTGAGCAGGGCCGCGCGCTGGAAGCACTGCGGCGCGGCGCGCAGGACATGATGAACCAGTTGCAGCAGGCCATGCGCGGCGAGCAGGGCGGTGGCGATCAGGGTTATCGGCAGGGCAACAACGGACGCGACCCGCTCGGCCGCCCGCAGTCGACCACGGGCCCCGATTTCGGCGATTCGGTCGAGGTGCCGGATGAAATTGATACGCAGCGCGCGCGCCGCATTCTCGAAGCAATCCGCAAACGCCTCGGCGATGCCCTGAGCCCCGCGCTTGAAAAAGAATATCTGGAACGGCTGCTCGATATGCAGTGAGCCCCAGTGAAGGGGCGCTGACCGTTACAGCGCGGGCATCAGGCGGCCAGTGCCTCGCCAACGCGCTGGCGCAGCTCACTCAGCGTGAATGGCTTGTTCACGACACCGGAAACCGTGCCTTCCAGTTCCACGGCACGCTCGCGCTGATCCGCATAGCCGGTCATCAGAAGTAGTCGGAGACCGGGAAACGCGTCGGCCACGGCACGCGCCATCTCGATACCGTCCATCGCCGGCATACGGATGTCCGAAAGAACGAGATCATAATCGCCGGCCGTGGCGCTGATCTTCTCAAGCCCCTCAAGGCCGTCACCCGCGGTTTCCACGGTGTGACCGGCGGCACTCAGTGCCCGGGCGGTAAAAGTACGGACGGACTCATCGTCCTCAACGATCAAAAGCTTAGCCATGGCCTGTTTTCGCCCCATCCGATTACGCTTCGGTAAACGAGCCAGCCTTCACTTGTCTAAAATACCGCCGCTCAGGCATCGCCCTTCACGACGCCGACAAAAGGCAGTTCGCGGAAGGCATGGGCCACGTCCATTCCATAGCCGACCACGAAATAGTCAGGGCATTCGAAGCCAACGAATTCGGCATCGACCTCCGTCTGCCGCCGCGAATGCTTGTCGAGCAGCACCGCGATGGAAACAGACTTTGCGCCCCGCGAGAGCATCAGTTCCCGGGTGTGCTTCAGGGTTTTGCCCGATTCCAGAATGTCATCGATGAGCAGAACGTCACGGCCGCTGACATCGTTGTCGATGTCACGCAGCACCTTGATCTCGCCGCTTTCGGTGCCGGCGCCATAACTGGAGATCATGATGAACTCCACTTCCGGCGAAATGCCGACATCGTGCATTGCGCGGATCAGGTCCGCCGCAAAGATAAACGACCCTTTGAGAACGGAAATGACCAGAAGATCGTCATACTCGCGCGAAGCGATGTCCTTGGCGAGTTCCAGATTGCGCCTGGCGATGGTCGAGGCAGAAAACAAAACCTCGATTTCCTTGCCGCGAACAACAGGCATGGGCGGCGAACTCCTGTCAGGGCACTTCCGGCAGCACTTGCTGTCCGGAACGCATAAACCAGATGACCTACGACGCGTGAAACGTCACAGAGACGGACTTGACCCCTTCCCTAGGCGCGACAAGCCGGCTCGAGAAGGGAAAGCGCGCGCCGGGACCGAGATGCTGGTCGTTTGTCCCCAAAAAATAGCGTGTTGTCGAGCCGTTTTCCGTCAGAACGTTGATCGAGATCGGCGGCAGCGCGACAAGCCCATCGCCACCGTTGAGCGCAGCGCCGTCGACGATGAGCAGGGCATTGCCCCCCTGCCGCTCCACCCGCGATGTGACATCAACAAGCCGGAGAACCTGTTCTGGGTTTTCGACCCTGGAAACATCCATGCCCCGAACAAGGCTGTGACCGCCGGATATCCAGAAAGCCCCTGCAGTGATCACCGCTCCAAACGCCCAGAACAACGGTCCTGCACGAGGGGATTTCACGGACTGGATGCGGCGGCCCGGTTTGAGCATGTCGAGGCCTGTGAGGGCCCTTTCCGCCGCCGGTGCTGATCCCGCAGCCGGGGTGGCCCCTCCTGCAGACACGACCGTCTCGAAGTCCGCATCCACTGCATTGCACGCCTCGATGGTCCGGGACTGCGCCGCGCGCACCCGGTCAGGCATCATGATTTCGCCCGAAACGGGGCGTGCGCTGTCAGAGTGCCTCATGCAGGCAGACTGTCCTTTCGTGATCCACCGTTCCGGGGTACATGGACATCACGCATATCAAGCAAGAGTTAACTTGCTATTAACCATGCGGGTTGATGGTCTGGCAGCATGCGTCCAGGCAGCGTCCGCCACTCACAGAACGCAGGTTCCTCGTGATTCGATTTGAAAATGTCGGCCATAGATATGGGATGGGTCCGGAGATTCTCCGCGATGTCTCTTTCCATTTGCCCGAGCGTTCGTTTCAGTTTCTGAGCGGCCCCTCGGGTGCGGGCAAGACAACACTGCTGCGCCTGCTCTTCATGTCACTCAAGCCGACACGCGGCCTGATCACGATTTTCGGCAAGGACCGCTCTGCGATCACACGTACGGAGCTGCCGCTCCTGCGCCGGAACATCGGCGTCGTGTTTCAGGATTTCCGCCTGCTCGATCATCTCACGACCTACGAGAATGTCGCGCTCCCGCTGCGCGTGCGCGGCCGTGAAGAAGCCACCTATCGCAGCGACGTGATCGAACTATTGAAATGGGTCGGGCTCGGGGAGCGCATGCATGTTCTGCCCCCCATCCTTTCGGGCGGCGAGAAGCAGCGTGCAGCCATCGCCCGCGCGCTCATAGAGCAGCCGCGCATTCTTCTCGCAGATGAGCCGACAGGCAATGTCGATCCGCAGCTTGCCCGCCGCCTGTTGCGCCTCCTCATCGAACTGAACCGGCTCGGCACCGCCGTTGTCATCGCCACCCATGATCTCGGCCTGATGGACCAGGTGGATGCGCGCCGCATGGTGTTGTCCGGCGGGAGGCTGGAAATCTATGACTGAAACCAGACGCCTTCTGAAAAATCTCGGCGCACGTCTCAGTTCAGGCGCGCGCGATGCAGTCTCACGCAAACAGATGCCCATCGTCCCGCCGGACAATGTGGCTGGCCGCGCCATGGTTCTGGTCATCGCCATCATGACCTTCCTGTCCTGCCTGACTCTGGGCGCAGTAACCCTCGTGCGCGACACGGCGGCAACCTGGCAGACGCAGATCGCCCGCGAAGCGACCATCCAGATCAAGCCCGAGGAAGGGCTCGATATGACCGCCGCCCTCGCCCAGGCTCGCGACATCGCGGCCAGTTATTCCGGCGTGCTCGATGCCAGCATCGTCGATGCGCAGGCCACCGCCCGCCTTCTGGAACCATGGCTCGGCACGGGCCTCGACATCGACAGCCTGCCCGTGCCGCGGCTCGTCATCGTCACCGTAGATCCTCTGTCCCGCCCTGACTTTGCCGGCATGCGCGCCGAACTGCAGGAGACCGTCGCCAATGCGACGCTGGACGATCATCGCACCTGGGTTGACCGGCTGGTCGCCATGGCGCGCACGACAGTCACCATCGGCATGTCGGCGCTGGTGCTCATGCTTTCCGCCACCGCCCTGACCGTTATTTTTGCCACCCGCGGCGCGATGGCCGGAAACGGCCACATCATCGAAGTTCTGCATTTCGTGGGGGCGGAAGCGCCGTTCATCGCCTCTCAGTTCCGACGCCACTTCCTGCTGGCGGGCATGAAGGGTGCCGCCGCCGGCGGGATCGGAGCGATCCTCGTTTTTATTGGTTTCTACTGGTGGTCTTCCCGCAACATGGCGACGCCTGAAGCCGATCAGGCCACCGCCCTGTTCGGCAACTTCGCCATAGGTCCCTCGGGGTATATCGGGGTTGGTGCCATCGTCATCGTCATTGCCGTACTGACGGCAGCGACCACGCATGTCACCGTTCTATCCTATCTGAAGAGTGTCGACAGCACCCACCCCGACAGCATGTAACGATACAAAAACGGCGATTGTCTTGTTCACCAACGGCCCGCCGACTATCCATTGCCGTAATTTACGGCTAACCATCGCACCATGAAGCAAGAGCGCCAGCATGGCCTCGACGGCCCGGGAAAGCCTCCGCAACGCGGCAGGCACTTTGGCATGCGCCGTCTGGTCCGGCTTTCATTGCTGGTGTGTGTTGTCGGCGGCTTCATCTTCATTGCCGGTTTCGGGTTATTTGCCGACCATATCGGCCACCTTTCAGCCCCGCGTGATGTCGACGATGCCGACGGCATCATCGTGCTGACAGGAGGTCAGTCACGCATCGACGCCGCCGTGAACCTGCTCAAGGCCGGCAAAGGAAAACGGCTGCTGATAAGCGGCGTGAATCCCGTCGCGCGGGCCGACGACCTCCGCATCGCGACCGGCAGCGAGGCCGCCCTTTTCGACTGCTGCGTCGATATCGATCATGCAGCACTTGACACGATCGGAAATGCCGAGGAAAGCGCCAAATGGGTGCAGGCAAACGCCTATGACAGCATCATCCTCGTGACCAACAACTATCACATGCCGCGCAGCCTTCTCGAGATGCAGCGGCTTCTGCCCAATTCAAAGCTCTATCCTTATCCCGTGGTCAACACACCGCTCGACAATGGCGCCTGGCTTGCAAAACCCGATGCGCTCCGGGTGCTCGCAACCGAATATGCGAAGTATGTCGGCGCGCTCGTTCGCGAGGTTATCCCACTTCCCCGCAACGCTGGCATAAATGGCCCCTCGGAGCTTAAGAAAGCAAGCGCACACAGCGACTGACCCCTCCGCAGCTTTGCCTCGCCGTCCGGTTGATGTAAGAGCCTCGCAAGACACCCAACGGGCCAAGTTCATGCTCTTTATCCGCTCCGCCGTTTTCAATGCCGCCTTCTATCTGAACCTCATCGTTCAGATGCTGTTCTGGACACCGGTTTTCTTTCTGCTGCCGCGCAAGAAGGCCTGGTTCGTGCCAAAATTCTGGGCCGCCTCCAGCCTTTGGCTGCAAAGGGTGATCACGGGTGCCCGCTCGGAGATAAGGGGCCTGGAAAACCTGCCCGACGGACCCTGCATCATTGCCCCGAAGCACCAGTCGTTCTGGGATACGATCGCCTTTCTGCCGAACATTCCCGACGCGCTCTACATTCTGAAACGCGAACTGGTCTGGATTCCGTTTTTCGGCTGGTATGTGGCCAAGATGCGTATGATTCCGATCGACCGTGGCAGCCGCACCAAAGCGCTGAAACAGGCCGTGAAATCGGCGCATGAACTGATGAAGAGCAACCGGCAGCTCATCATCTATCCGGAAGGCACGCGCCGGCCGCCGGGCGCCGAGCCGGCCTACAAATATGGCATCGTCGAACTCTATGCCCAGCTGGGCGTTCCGGTGGTTCCGGTTGCACACGCCGCAGGGCTCTTCTGGCCCCGGCGCAAGTTCCTGCGTCATCCAGGCATCATTCGCGCCCGCTTCCTGCCGCCCATCGAACCGGGCCTCTCCCGCGAAGAATTTCAGAAGCGACTGGTCAGCGAAACCGAGGCAGCCTGCGACGAGATGCTGGTGGAAGCCGCAACCTCATCCAACCCGCCGCCCCTTCCCGATACCGCCCGCAGGCGCCTGCGAGAACTGGGCGTCCTGCAAGGCTAAGGCAGAAACCCGGGTCACTTAGAGGGCATTGTCCGTCTGGCCAATGCGCGCAGCCACGGCTTCCAGCCAGTGGTCGCGGATGCCGAGTGCTTTCAGGTGTTCCACGGTGTTGCGCACATAGTCCACATTCGGGCCCGATTGCCCGACCGATGCGCTGACCTGCCGCGCGGCATGATCGACATCGAGGCTGCCCGCATACTGGCCGTGACTGCGGTCGACCACATAGGTCAGCGCCGTTACGGAAGCACCGTCTACCAGACGGATTCCGACGCGGCGCTCCAGATAGACATTCGTGACAAGTTCCCGTTCGCGCAGATAGTCGACCACTTCCATTTCAAGCTCGCCCGGCACACGGAAAGCGAGGCCAAGGCACGACCCGCCCCGGTCAAGCCCCAGCACCAGACCCGGTCGATCCGGCGTCCCACGGTGCACATGCGAGTGGATGCACAGAGCGCGGCGATAGCCATATAGTCTGGCTTTGCGGGTCTCCACATGCGCAAAACCCGGCCGCCACATCAGCGATCCATAGCCAAAGACCCAAAAATCGTCCATATCGCCTGCCCAATGCTTGAAAGGGTGTTGCCGTCTCGCCATCACTGGAGGCGAACGGGTTAACCGGAGGACCTCATGCCGTCAAGAAAACGCGCCAAACGCAGTTTCAGCCGCCGATTCTTTCTCTTCGCGCTTTTCATCGTTTTGGTGATCCTTGCCTATACGGGCGCATGGTTCTATGCCGCCGACACGCTGGAACAGCGCACGATCACTGCGATCGAGGACCTGAACGCCGGCCACCAGCGCGCCAATTGCGAGGAGCCGACAGCCCGCGGCTATCCTTTCCGCATAGGTCTGTTCTGCCGCAGCGTCTTTTATGAGGATGCCGAAAACGGCATGTCCGTAAGCGCCGGCGCGTTCCGTTCCGCCGCACAGGTCTATCAGCCAATGCGCACGGTGGGCGAGCTGGACGCGCCTGCCCGCATCGCAACGCCCTATCTTCCCGCCATTGAAGCCGACTGGGAGAACATGCGCATCAGCGCACGCCTCACGGCCAGCCTGCCGGAGCGTCTATCCAGTGAAGCAAAGAACGTTGTTCTGACGCTTGATGATGACAACCGTCAGCCAATAGCCCGCGCTGGCAACATTCAGGCCCACACGCGTCAAAACGGGACTGATCTGGACCTCGCCCTGATTGCGCAGGCCCTGACCATCGATCCGGGGCTCACAAACGGCACCGCGATACCGGCCATCGACGGTGAATTGCTCGTCACTCTGGATGATGGTGTGGCACTGGCCAGCACAAGCGTGCCGGAACTGCGCGGCCGTTCGGGCACCATTGAAAACCTTAACCTTAAGATCGCAGGCGGAAATGCGGGCCTCACCGTCAAGGGGCCGATCAGGATAGCCGAAAACGGCCTGATCGATGCCGAGCTACGCGTGACGGTCAACGAGCCTCAGAGAATCGCGCAGCTTGTTGGCCAGATCGTGCCTGACAAGCGCGATGAGATCGCCGGAATCACGGCCGGGCTCGCCAATCTCGGTGCGGCACCGAGATTGGCGGTGAACATCCGCCAGGGTCGCGTCTTCGTCGGCTTCCTGCCACTCGGGAGCATTCCGCCCGTAAGATGAGGCTTACGGCTTTTCGGGGTGCGCCAGCGCGTGTCGGCCAAAGTCCGGCACGTCGATATCCTGACCTGCCTCGATGATGGACCGCCGGATCGCCCGTGTCCGGGTGAACATTTCGAAGAGTTTCTCTCCGTCGCCCCACCGGATTGCACGCTGGAGAGCGGAGAGGTCTTCGGAAAAGCGGGCCAGCATCTCCAGGATCGCATCGCTGTTGTGCAGGCACACATCGCGCCACATTGTCGGGTCGGAGGCTGCCAGACGTGTGAAATCGCGGAAACCGGAGGCCGAGTATTTGATGACTTCCGACTTCGTGACCGCCTCCAAATCGTCCGCCGTGCCCACGATGTTGTAGGCGATTATATGCGGCAGATGCGAAACGATGGCCAGCACCATGTCATGATGTTCAGGATCCATCCGGTCCACCATCGCGCCACAGCCTTCCCAGAAGGCTGACAGACGTGCCAGCGCGTCCACATCCGTATCCGGCAGCGGCGTGAGAATGCACCAGCGCCCCTCGAACAGATCCGCAAAACCGGCATCCGGACCGGAATCTTCGGTACCCGCGATCGGGTGACCCGGGATGAAATGCACGCTGTCAGGCAGATGCGGCTGCATCTGCGCAATC
This sequence comes from Nitratireductor aquibiodomus, assembly GCF_900105565.1. Lineage (NCBI taxonomy): Bacteria > Pseudomonadati > Pseudomonadota > Alphaproteobacteria > Hyphomicrobiales > Phyllobacteriaceae > Nitratireductor > Nitratireductor aquibiodomus. The sequence goes on from NZ_FNSL01000001.1 coordinate 1,832,408, forward strand.
ACAGACGCCTTGGTCGAGCCGACATCCGTGACAATCGCCCCAGGTTTCAACCCTGCAGCGATGGCCTTTGCGACCGCGCCCGAGGCTCCGACGGGAACCGAGACGATAACCAGATCGGCGTCCCGCACAGCTTCGGCCGCATCCTGCTCATAGACATCGCCCAGCCCAAGTTCGCGGGCTCTGGCCAGCGTCTTCTCACTGCGACTTGAAATGGCAATGATGGTCGCAAGACCGCCATGCCTGACGGCCCGCGCAAGCGACGAACCGATCAGGCCGATGCCGACCAGCGCGACCTTGTCAAAAAGTGGTTCAGGCACAACTCAGCTTTCCATGAATTCCTTGAGCGCGGCAACGACGCCGCGATTGGCCTCTTCGGGGCCGACAGTCAGACGCAGCGCGTTGGGGAAGCCATAGGGCACAACCCGGCGCAGCACATAACCGCGCGTCCCAAGGAAGGCGTCCGCATCCGCTGCCGACTTGCCGCCATTCTCGGGAAAATGGATCAGCAGGAAATTGCCAACGCTGGGCGTGACCCTCAGGCCGAGCTTGCCAAGCTCCTCGACCAACCAGGCACTCCAGGTCTCGTTGTACGCAACGGCCCGTTCCACATGCGCCTTGTCGCGGATCGCCGCCGCACCCGCCTCGATGGCCAGCGCATTGACATTGAAGGGACCGCGCACGCGGTTCACCGCATCCACCACATGCGCCGGTGCGTACATCCAGCCGATGCGCAGCGCCGCCATGCCGTGGATTTTGGAGAAGGTCCGCGTCATCACGACGTTTTCGCTCGAAGAGACGAGTTCGATGCCGGATTCGTAATCGTTGCGGCGCACATATTCGGCGTAGGCAGCATCCAGCACCAGAAGCGCCGTCTTCGGCAGGCCTGCCTGCAGGCGGCGCACTTCGTCCACCGGAATGTAAGTGCCAGTCGGGTTGTTCGGGTTAGCAAGGAACACGATGCGCGTTTTTTCCGTCACCGCCGCAAGGATTGCGTCGACATCCGCGCGCTCCTTGTCTTCCTTCACCACCACCGGCGTGCCACCGGCCGCCAGCGTCTGGATGCGGTAGACAAGAAACCCGTGCTCGGTGAAAATCGCCTCGTCGCCGGGCTTGATATAGGTCTGCGCGAGCAGGCCAAGAAGCTCATCGGACCCGTTGGAGCAAAGAATATTGGCCGGGTTCAGCCCATGCGTCTCCGCAATGGCATTGCGCAGTTTGGTTGCCGATCCGTCCGGATAAAGCTCCAGATGCCCCATCGCTTTGGAAATCGCCTCGACCGCCGCGGGCGAGGGCCCGAGCGGAGATTCGTTCGAGGAGAGCTTCCACACCTTCGTCGCACATGGCGCGCTCTCGCGGCCGGGCACATAGGCGGCGATATCCATGACACCGGGCTTCGGTTCGGGACGGACGGACGTGCTCATTGAATGGTCCTGTTTTTGGGAAACGGTTAGTCGGATCCTCGACCCTGCGGAGAAAATCCGTCCGTTGCTTTAGCCCATGACAGCGATTGACGCAAAGAAAACACCATCCTAAATAAAGACCTTCACTCGTGGTGATTTGGCCGGTCGGCTTGCAGCCACGTAAAACAATTCGCTAAAAGGCCGAGCGAAGCAGAATTTGCTGAGACCGGTCGCGATTTCGCCACCGGTCTTTTTTGTTGGAGCAAAACAATGCCGATCAAGATCCCCGACCAGCTTCCCGCCCGCGATGTTCTCGTGCGTGAAGGTGTGTCCGTGATGGACGAGCAGACAGCGCTGCGGCAGGACGTCCGCCCGCTACAGATCGGGCTCCTCAACCTCATGCCCAACAAAATCCGCACCGAAACCCAGTTTGCCCGGCTGATCGGCGCTTCGCCCCTTCAGGTGGAACTGACCCTCGTGCGCATCGGCAACCACCGTGCCAAGAACACGCCGGAAGAACACCTTATATCCTTCTACCAGACCTGGGAGGAAGTGCGTGACCGCAAGTTCGACGGCTTCATCATCACCGGTGCGCCGATTGAGCTTCTCCCGTTCGAGGAAGTCACCTACTGGAAGGAACTGGAGCAGATTCTGGACTGGACGCTGACCAACGTCCACTCATCCTTTTATATCTGCTGGGGTGCCATGGCGGCTGCCTGGCATTTCCACCGCGTTCCCAAATACACGCTCGAGAAGAAGGCTTTTGGCGTCTTCAGGCACCGCAACAATGCGCCCGCCTCTCCCTTCCTCGCCGGCTTCTCGGACGATTTCGCCATCCCCGTCTCGCGCTGGACCGAGGTCCGCTCTGCCGACATTCCCGCCGACAAAGGCCTCCAGGTGCTCATGGAATCGGACGTAACCGGCCCCTGCCTCCTGACGGAAGAGACAGGCAACCGGCTCTACATGTTCAACCACATCGAATACGATTCCACCTCGCTCAAGGAGGAGTATGACCGCGATGTTGCAACGGGGACCGAGGTTGCCATACCGCATGGCTACTACCCGGACAACGATCCCAGCCGCCCGCCTCTCAACCGCTGGCGTTCCCATGCGCATCTGCTCTTCGGCAACTGGATCAACCAGGTGTACCAGTCCACGCCCTATGACCTGGAAGAGATCGGCCGGCGCTAGGGCATTTTGCAGTCAGGTGGAATCACCTGACGTCCGCACAAATGCGGGTACTCTAGCCTCCGCGCGATCTCGCCTTCAGCCAAGCTGATTGGCAAATGCCCCAAAACGATTTCGGGGAGAAAGGAGATACGGCTCATAATACAACTTATTATTTCATAAAACAAAATTACATTAAAAAATATATTGAAGTGCCTTTATTTACATTTTTTTAGCGACTCTTAATTTTGACAGTGGATTCCAAACGATGCGCAAGTCTTTCATTTCAGCGATATTTTTGTTTTCAGTTCTGCCGACGTTGGCGCCTGCAGCCGACCTCTCGGTCCCAAACAGGTTAGAGTTGGCATCGCGCGACCGTGAAGCCACCTTCATCGGAGGCGTGGGCTACACATTTCTCCGGGCTGAAGAGATCGTGTACGACTCTGCTGGAAATCGCGTCAGCGCGCTTTTCTGGGAGAGCGAGGCGCCCGTTCTGACTGGGAGTTTGCATGCGCGTTTTGCCGGCCCGTGGACGCTGGCGGCAAGCGCGACAGTGGGCATATCCGGGAAAAGCCGAATGGAGGACTATGACTGGCTCGATGCATCGCCCAGCTATGCCTTCAACGACTGGAGCGATCGCTCGATTCACCCCGATACGGAGCTAAACCATTATTTCACCGGCGATATCGCACTCGGGCGTGATTTTGAGATCAGGGATTCGCTGACCCTCAATCTGCATGGTGGTTTCAAATATACAGACGTCAAATGGACTACTTTCGGCGGTTCATTTGTCTATAGCGAAAATGGCTTCCGTGACGATATAGGAAACTTCCGCGACAGTGAGCGTGGCATCTCCTATCAGCAGAAATTTCCGGGCGTCTTCCTGGGGGCAGAAGCCACCGCAAGGCACAAAGGCTGGACCTTCTCCCTCCAGGCGCGCGGGGGCCTCAACTTCAAAGTCGAGGATGAAGACCACCACTGGTCGCGTGACGTGCGTTTCAACGGTGATTTTGGCACCCTGCCGTTCGTTTCTCTTTCCGGGCGGGTAGAATATAACCTCACCAAAAACGCCAATCTGTTTGTCGCCGGAAATTTCGAGCAACATTTCCATAAAATCGGCGATGTGCGGATTTCCGAAATCGCTTCCGGCGCGCCGGTTGGGGCATTTCAGGATGGTGGCGGTCTCGAGTTCCGCGCCGTCACAATCTCCGGTGGCTTCAAGATGAAGTTCTGAGGTGTTCGGGTAAGACAAGCTTCGCCGCCCTCATGCTGCAGACAGAATATCGCTTGCTCTATGGTCGGCGTCGACACCGTCGATCAACAGGATCTGGCCGTCCGAGTTGTCGCTGCGCAGGGTCTTGATGGCCTGATAAGCCGGCGAGGCATACCAGGCATCGGCCTTCCCGCGATCTGGAAAGGCGATCACGATCAGGTCGCCCTCCCAGTTTCCTTCCTTCACGTCCGGCAGCGCACCGTGGATAATGAAATGCCCGCCGAACGGCTCGAGCGTTTCATCGATACGCTCCAGATATTCGACGATGGCCGGACCCATGACGACATTGCGAAGATGACCGATGGCGTAGGCTGGCATGTGCGAAGTCCTTCTCTCAAACACTGTTTGAGAGCATATTGCAGCGCCTTCCGAATGAAACCAATTACCCCTGAGGTAAACGCTATCCTCGAAGAAGCGTTTCGGCATCACGGGCCAGTTTGGCGGTCAGTTCGCCCGCCGGCATCGGAACGGCGAGCGGTGCTGCCTGACCCGCCCAGAGCGGCGAAAAATCGCTCACCCCCGCCTTCTCGGCAGCGGCACGCAGTGGCCCCACCGCCGCTGTGGCCAGCGGAAACGCTGGAGCCCTGTCGCTCACCGGACCCACCTCACTGACGAAGCGGTTCAGGAGACCGCGGGCAGGCCGGCCCGTGAAGACATTGGTCAGAACCGTGCGGTCATCGCGCGCAAGCGCAAGCGCATCGCGGTGGCCGGGGCTGGTGAGCGCTTCCGGCGATTGCAGATAGGCCGTCCCGACCTGAACGGCGGATGCCCCAAGCATGAAACACGCGGCAACCGCGCGGCCATCCGAGATTCCGCCCGCAGCAATGACCGGCACGGAGACCGCATCAACCACCTGCGGCACCAGCGCCAGTGTGCCGGGCTGTGTGGCGATGTCCGGTTCGAGAAATACGCCTCGATGCCCGCCGGCTTCCGCCCCCTGGGCGATGATCGCGTGGCAGCCATTCTCTTCAAGAAAGCGCGCCTCGGCGACGGTCGTGGCGGAAGCAATGATCTTCGCGCCGGTCGAACGAACGCGCTGCATCAGCGCAGCGTCCGGCAGGCCAAAATGGAAGCTCACCACCTCCGGTCGGAATTCTTCCACGATGGCACAGCTTTCTTCGTTGAAAGGATTGCGCCCAGCCCCGGGAGGTGCGGCATCCGGATCGATTCCAAACTCGGAATAATAGGGCCGCAGGCGCTCACGCCACGCCGCTTCCCGCTCCGCATCGGGCGTGGGTGGCACATGGCAGAAGAAATTCAGATTGACCGGCCTGTCGGTGCGCTGACGTATAATGCCCATTTCCGTGCGGATTTTTTCCGGCGTGAGCAGAGCGCAGGGCAGCGAGCCGAGCCCGCCTGCCTCACAGACCGCAATCGCGAGCTCCGATCCGGCAGACCCCGCCATCGGCGCAAGCAGGATCGGAAGTTCAATGTCAAAAAGTTCGGTAATCCGGGTATCCATCGCCATTGATCAGCACTCCCTTTCCTGATTGCGCCTGAGGGCGCCGACGCGCGTTGCGCCCTGCGGTGAAAGCACCGGCACGAAGACACGACGCGATGCGCGGGCTGTCACCGGCAGCCCCTGGTAGAGACGCTTTTCAGCCTCCACCACCAGAACGCCGGCGAAAATCGGCCAGAAGCGCCGTCCGGCCTGTTCCAGCAATTGATGAAGCCGCAGGACAAAGCGCCGCTCGGAGGGTGGAAAATGCAGGGCGTCGCCCCAGGCCGTCGCGGTAAAGTTCGCTTCGCGCAGCGCCTCGGCCAGCTGCGTGCGGGAATAGGGCCGACCGGTGCCGAAGGGGGTGTTTTCGAAACGCGCCCACATGCCGCGCCGATTCGGCACTGCGATCACAAGGCGGCCACCGGGCGCAAGAACACGCCATATCTCCAGCAGCGCCTGCTGCGGATTTTCCGTGTGCTCCAGCGCATGAACCATGAGAACCCGATCCACGGAGGAGTCGGGGAGTGGCAGTTCCTCTTCAAACACCAGCGCTGTGGTTGAGGCTTGCCCCGCCGGCCACGGCACCGCCCCCTGCATGGCCGGCATGAAGGCAAATGCGCGCTCCGCATCTGCGCCGAAACGGTCGAGCCAGGGCAGTGTGTAGCCAAGACCCACCAGCCGTTCACTGGTGCTTTTCGACCAGATGGACGACAGCGCCATCGCGAGGGAACGCTCGGCCAGGCGACCAAGCAGAGAAGAGTAGAAGGCGCGAAGCGCAACAATGTCCGAAATCATGGCTGTGACGGTACCCCCCTTCCACGACACCGGCAAGAATTGTCGCACCCGGCGTGACAAGCCGCCGCCCTCGCCCTATCGTCCAGCCGACAACGGAGAGATTCATGGCCTTGAAGATCGAGCAGTTTATGTGCCGGAGCGACAATTTCGGCATTCTGGTCCATGACACGGAGACGGGCGAGACAGCCCTCATCGACGCGCCGGAAGAACGCGCCATCCTGTCCGCCGTCGAGCGCACCGGCTGGCGCCCGACAATGATCCTCACCACCCATCACCACCCGGACCATGTGGAGGCGAACCTCGCCCTCAAGGAACGCTTTGGCCTCACCATCACGGGTCCGGCAGCGGAAGCCGATCGCATTCCCGGCATAGATCGCACGGTGAGCGAAGGCGACACGGTTTCGGTCGGAAAACAGGGCGCGACGGTGATCGAGACACCGGGGCATACGGCCGGGCATGTGAGTTATCACTTCGCCGAATCTGGGATCGTGTTCACTGCCGACACGCTGTTTGCACTCGGCTGCGGCCGCCTTTTCGAGTGCAAACCGCCCGTCATGCTCGCTTCACTGAAGAAGCTCGCCGCACTCCCCCTGGAAACGATCGTCTATTGCGGCCATGAATATACGGAAACCAATGCCCGCTTCGCCCTGACCGTTGACCCGACCAACTCGGCGCTCAGGGAGCGCGCAAAGGAAATCTCCCGTCTTCGCAGCGAAGGCAGGCCCACACTGCCGACCACCGTCGGCAGGGAGATGGCCACCAACCCGTTCCTGCGCTGGCACGACCCGGTAATCCGCCGCAATCTCGGCATGGAAGACGCGAGCGACGAGGCCGTCTTCGCCGAAATCAGGAAGCGCAAGGATATCTCCTGATTCTACGATGCCGCGTCTGCCTCACGCCCGCGCGGCCTCAGGATCATGTTCTTCGCCGCAAGTGCCGCACCGAATGTGATCAGGAGACAGGCAGCGATGATGTTTGCTGTCGGCTCGGCAGCACCGGCGGCAATCAGGATCAGCGTCGAAAGGAGCGGCGCGGCGTAGCTTGCTGCACCCAGAACCTGAATGTTGCCGCGTTTGACCCCATAATCCCAGGCATAGAACGCCGCACCAACCGGCATGAGACCGAGGCCGAGCACGTTGAGCCATTCAGTCGTGGAGACCGGCCACACCGTCTCTTCCAGTCCCACATGGCAAAGCGCTGAAAGGATCGCCGTTGCCGCGCAGAACCAGGTGACAATGCTGGTTGGCACGGCCTGAAACCGCCGCGACAGAAGCGAATAACCGGACCAGAACAGGGCACAGGCTCCCGCCGCCGCGTAGCCCAGTGCATAGCGGCTTTCAAAACTGAACCCGCCACCCTTGGTGATGATCAGCGCCGTTCCGGCGAGCCCCAGAAGCGCGCCCGCAATGTGGTGCCAGCCGAGCCTTTCTCCCGGCATTAGCGCGGAGCCCAGCACGATCAGCAGGGGCCAGAGATAGGCGATCAGGCTCGCTTCCACCGCCGGCGCATTGCGCAGTGCCGTGAAGTAGAAGAAGTGATAACCGAAAAGCCCGGCGATACCGATGAGCCAGACCACAGGCGGAACAGGCTCCGCTAGCCCGGCTGGTGGCGCTGCAATCCGCATGACGAGGCCAATCAGCGTCGCCACCGAAAAGGAAAGGGCAGAAAGAAGAAATGGCGGGACCGCCCCTGAACCAGCGGTAAAAAGCGCCAGAAGCGCCCACATGATGACAGCCGTAAAGCCGATCAGCGTGGCACGTGCCAAAGTCCCCTCCCCGGGCGAAACGCCTCAATCGACCGGCCAGCCCTCAATATGGACCGTGCCAATCTTGGTTCCGATCCGCGCCTGAACGGGCGTGTGATGACCACGCGTGCCAAGCGGTTTGAAAGCAACCAATATACGAGCCCTGTCCCGCAGGAAAGCGATTGTGGAACGCCCCTTTCGATAACCCGACACCGGAATGAAACGCGCCTTGCAGGTGACAAGGTCCCTGCCAATGTGTTCGCCCTTCGCAGCCGGCGAAAACACAATGTCAGCCCGCATCTCACCGTCGAAAACCCTGAACCGGCGATTGCAGACATCCGCCGCATTCTGCGCCGGCGAGAGGAGCGCGGACAGGGGATCGAGAGCACCGGCCAGGTCCTCTTTCGACACGGCGATCCAGTCCTTGCCGCGTTTCTTCGGCTTCGGGGTTATGACCGTTTTGACAACCTGCCCCTTGCTGTAGCGGATTGACGTCGTCTCCCGTTTCTCGCCGCTGACATAGGCCAGCTCGTAGGAAGACGGCACAACAGACCTCCCGGAAAGCCGGCCTTTGGAACTCACGGTCCCATCTGTCCTGTCAAAAAGACGGGCCACACCCGCGCTCGCAAAGCGGCCCGACACCTCGAAGCGGCTCTCTTCGAGCCGGCTTGTGAAATCTGCCTTTCCAATGGGAATGCCAAACAGCGACGCACTGTAGCGAAAGCGATGGGTCTCGCTCTCCGCGCGGGCACTTCCCGCCAAAGCCAGCAGGGCGATTGCGAGAGAAAAACGAGTAGCTGCACACCGCATCACGAGCCGTGCCCTCCAGCATGCCGGCAAGCCGGCGCGTCCCTCCCCTTGCCTAAAGAAGAATAATAAGGCAAATCTTTGGAAAAGGGCCATGGAGATTGTCCGAACCGCGTCGCAGGGTGCTTGACCCACACGCCAAATATCTCTATGGAACGGCAACTTTTTCCATAAGGCCGCCAACAACCGACCGCGCGCCGCCAGTTTCAGGTGCGGCAGTTGGGTATGGACGGGCCAAGACGATGAAGGTTTGAAAAATGTCCCGCGCCTGCGAACTGACCGGCAAAGCCGTAATGACCGGCAACAATGTGAGCCACGCGAACAACAAGACGCGTCGTCGCTTTCTGCCCAATCTGTGCCATGTAACGCTTCAGTCCGAGGCTCTCGGCCAGAACGTGCGCCTGCGCGTTTCCGCCAATGCCCTGCGCACGGTTGAGCACCGCGGCGGTCTCGACGCGTTTCTCGTCAAGGCGAAAGCCAACGAGCTTTCCCAGCGCGCTCGTCTGCTCAAGAAGCAGGTCGAGAAGAAGATCGCTGAGCAAGCCGCGGCCTGAGGCATCTGCCGCAGCATGGCTGCGGCCCGGCAATAAAATTCATCGGCCCGCCATGGCCGCGCAGTTCGGGAATGGGCTTCTGCCTGACTGACAATGCGCTGATGGCGGGCTTTCTGGTTCCATCACCCAGGATAAAAAAATGAATCGTCTTTATGCGATCTGGCCGTTTATGGCCGCCATGGCGTTCATCGTCACCGCCTCCAATTTTCTCGTCCAGTATCCGTTTCAGCATTTCGGTCTCGGCGATCTGTTGACCTGGGGTGCGTTTACCTATCCCGTAGCGTTTTTCGTCAACGATCTGACGAACCGCCGCTTTGGCCCCGGTGCCGCCCGGCGCGTCGTGCTCTCCGGCTTCCTGCTTGCAGTGGTGCTCTCGGTATGGCTCGCAAGCCCGCGCATTGCCATCGCCTCCGGCGCCGCGTTTCTCTTTGCGCAACTGCTGGACGTGGCCGTGTTCGACCGGCTTCGCGGCCGCGCCTGGTGGCGCGCACCGCTGATCTCGACGCTGATCGGCTCCGTGCTCGACACGTTGCTCTTCTTCTCGCTGGCCTTTGCTGCCCGCTTCGCCTTTCTCGACACGGCCTTCGGCCTGCAGGATGGCTCGCTTGCCTTCCCCGTATCGCTGTTCGGCACAGGCATGGAGGCACCGCTCTGGCTTTCGCTGGCGCTCGGCGATTTTGTGGTGAAGATACTGATCGGCCTTGCCATGCTGGCACCCTATGGCGCGCTTCTGGCCCTGCTGCGCCCCGGCCCGGCCCTTAACCAGCGGCAGTAGTTATCCTTCGGCCAGCTTCGCTAGAAGGCGCAGGAAGGTTGCGGTCTCGCGCGGCGTGAGGGGCGCGAGCGTTTCCTCGCTCACCTCCAGCGCATCCGGAAGCAGCGTTTCAATCAGATTCCTGCCTTCGTCGCTTAGGCTCACGACAAGCCTCCGCCGGTCACGCCCATGGGGCTCTAGCACCACCAGGTCACGCGCCTTCAACCGGTCGATCACCCCTTTGATCGTCGCCGCATCCATGGCCACAAGCTGGCCAAGCTGGTTCTGCGAGGTGGCGCCCACCTCATGCAGCTTGGCAAGAGCCGCAAACTGCGGCGGCGTGAGATCGCTGATGCGGGAAGCGAAAATCGCCAGATGGCGCTGGTTGGCCTTGCGCAGTACAAAGCCAACCTGCTCGCTCAGATCATAGGCATCGGCGGACCTGCCGCCAGCCAGAACCCTGAGCCTGCCGTGTTCCGCACTCATCTGAGACCGTCCTCGCCTTTCACGTCTTCGGCTTTCAAGCCGCCCATGCGCGCATGGATACGCGGTCCGCAGGCCATGGCAAGCACAAACAGGATCTCGTCCGGGCGCGGGCCATCCGGCATCCCCACTTCCATCGCATCGAAATGGCTGCGCACATAGGCTGCGTTGATGTGCCCGAGCGGAATGTCGATGCGCGCCCCGAACGCGCCGACCTTTTTCGAAGAAGGCACGATCGCTTTCGAATCGCCCAGCCGCTCGCGCATCGCATAGCCACCCGGCACATGCCAGAGTGCGCCATGTTCAAGCTCCCCATCCGTGCCGACAATGGCACCCTTGCCGAACCCGTCGATCACCGAGATATCCCCCCCGAGCGCAGCAATGAGCCGGTCGGCCATGTCGATACCGAGCGGTTTCAAATCCTCCATCGCGCTTTCAAGCTCTTTCGCGTATCCACCGGCGAAGGGGTTTTTGACCAGCGCAAGTGCGGCGGCACGGCGGCGCGGCATCGACGGAACCGGCCCGCCTTCGTGAAATATCTCTTCGGTAACAAGCGCGATCTTGCGCAGGGCGAACTCAGGCATGGGTAAGACCTTTTTGTGCATGTGAATGAGATGGAACAGCCGGCACAGGGGTATATGCTAGCTTCCCCAGAGAAATGGTGCCGCATTCGCGTGTTTCACCACGCAGGAACAGGGCAGCCGCCTCGATGAGACCGCGCTCCCGCATCGCCCACGCGGTGGAAAGCCCGTTTTCAAGCGCGCGCGCGACATCAGGATCGGAAAGGCACCCCACCGCCTGCGTCACTAGACGACCGCGCAGATCGCTGTCCGGATCAATCTCGTTTGCCGGGACACGCTTCACGGCCGGATGCCCCGGCAGATCTATGTCATTGGCGATCAGCGTCGCCGCCACATCGGCTGCCGCAGCCGAGCTGGCAAGAACCGTCACCGCATCGGCGATGCCGAGCGAATGACTGCGGCCGCGCCAGCCACTGGTCGCAATGCCGCGAACCGGATCGGCCGTGCTCAACGAAATCCTGTCCGCCAGGCCATGGCCCGTGCCGGCGATGGCAATGTCCAGGCTCTCGCCATCCGCCAAATGGATGGCAATGTCGCCGCCATTGTTCACATAGGCACGCGTTATCGCGCGGTCTTTCACAAGTGCCGCAAGAACTTCATCGGCCACACTGCCGGCCACTGCCGCCATGGGCGTAACGAAAGCGGGCACATGCGCATGCACCGCCTCTTCCATGCGCTGCGCGGTGGAGCCGGAAAAGCGCCGGGCCCTCGCACCGGCAGGGCTACGCAGTGCGGGCAGTTCCGCCACCAGCTCTTCAAGGATCGTCTCAAACCGCGCCACGGCCTGCCGATAGGCCAAAAACCGCTCCCGCTCCTCGCCAAAAGCCTCGACGATCAGGTCGATGGGCCCATGGTTCAGATGCAGGCGCCGGCCATCGGCAAGCCAGCTGGCGGTCGCACCACTCATCGCTTCGGTTCCCGGCGCAATTGCTGAAGCGGTGGCCAGGGATTGGAAACCACAGCCCCCCGCGCCTCACGCGGGTTGAAATATTCGCCACCCTTTTCCAGCACGTCCTCGACGCTGCGGATTTCATCCGCATAGCCGCCGAGCAGCACATAATCCTCCCGCCTGAGCGTGAATTCTATGGGCGCGACCAGCGCCGGCGTCGGCACATAGCCAAAGGCGTTTTCCGGCGTGCGCATCACATCCACCATGATGGTGATGCCTCCGCCCGGCCACACATAGACTGGCGCTCCACCAACCGTGACATAGGTCTTGAGCCCCTGAACGGAGCGCGTCAGATTGACCGGGTTCTCCGTCACGCCGGCGCGCAGGCTGCCCCCCGCCCCACCCATGAAAAGCACGGTGCACAGCGCCGGCTCGCAGTTCTGCTCGATCAGATCGACCGATTTGCGCAACCGCTCCGGAAAGGGCTTTTTGACCGGCTGAAGCGCCTCATCAAGCTCGTAATAGGCAAACTGCTCGCCCGTGGTAGAAACCATGAGCAGCGAGAGGCCTGGCCGCGCACCCTTCTTCTCATTGAAGGAACCAAGAATATCGAGCGGGTCGTCAATGGTCGTCCCGCCCCATCCGAGCCCCGGGTCGGACACCTTGAAATAACGCCCCGGCGTGGAACGGCGGCCGATGATCTTGATGCCGGTATCCTCCCAGCCAATCACCTTGCCCGCCTGATGCTCGGAGACGACGCCGGTAATGTGGTCATCGACCACGACGACCTCGTCCACGAGGCCCTTCCACTGCGTGGCGAACATGCCGATGGTGGCCGAGCCGCAGCCCACCCGCATGCGCTCTTCGCGCGTTCCGTCGATCACCGGCGGCTCGCCGGCCTGCACCACGACGCTCGCGCCCCCGTCAATCGTCAGTTCCACCGGCTTCTTGTTGCACAGGTCAAGCATTGCCTGGCAGGTAACGCGACCCTCCGCCTTCGATCCGCCGGTCAGGTGATGCACCCCGCCGAGCGAGAGCATCTGGCTGCCATATTCGGCGGTGGTCACATGGCCGACCGCCTCTCCATTCGCCCGCACCGTGGCCGCTTCGGGACCCAGATGCCGGTCCGTATCGATCTTCACCTTCACGCCGCAATAGGAGAAGATGCCCTCCGTCACCACCGTGACGAGGTCGACACCCTCCACCTTCTGCGAAACGATGAAGGGGGCAGGCTTGTAGTCCGGATAGGTGGTGCCCGCGCCCACCGCGCTCACGAAGCGGCGCTTCGTGTTGACCAATTCACCATCCCACGGCACTTCCCCTTCAAAGGGAACAACCGCATCCCCCTCCTCGGCGGCATGTTCAAGGATCGTCACCGGATCACATCGGGTAATGCGCCCGCCGAAATTGCCATAGCGATCGCAGGCACCCGTGCGCCCCTCGGCGATGTAGCACATCACCGGGCAGGCATCGCAGCGCAGCTTTTCGCCCGAAGGCTTCTTCGACGGCGTGACCTCAAAACGCTCGGTGAGCTCGTTCATCACCCGTTCTCCCGTGCCCGGATCGCCGCCAGAATACGGCTCGGTGTCGCCGGCACTTTCGTAACTTCGACACCCACCGCATGGCGGATCGCATTGAGGATCGCCGGCGCGGTGGGGATAAGCACATGCTCGCCCAGCCCCTTGGCGCCGAAGGGGCCTTCCGGATCCGGCACCTCCACCAGAATGGTTTCGATCGGCGGAACATCGCCAATGGTGGGGATCAGATAATCATGCAGGTTTTCCGTGCGCCCTGGCACATATTCCTCCATCAGCGCAAGGCCAATGCCCTGGGCGATACCACCCTCGATCTGCCCTTCCACGAGAAGCGGATTGATGGCACGGCCGACATCATGCGCCGCGGTGATCTTCAGAAGCCGCACCGTGCCAAGCGTGGTGTCGACTTCGAGCTCCACAAGCTGCGCGCCATAGCCATAAACGGCATAGGGAACACCCTGCCCCTTCTCGTCCAACGCCGTCGTGGGTGGATCATATGTTTCCTCCGCCGAAAACACATAACCATGCGCATCGGCCTCAATATCGGAAAGCGCCACGCGCCGACCCTCCGTCCCCTCGCTGATCACCAGCGCGCCATCCTCCAGCGCAATTTTCGCTCCATCCGATACATTGGCAAAGCGCAGGATCTTTTCCCGCAGGGCACGTCCCGCCTTTTCGGCAGCCTTGCCCGTCACATAGGTCTGGCGCGAGGCCGATGTCTTGCCGGCATCCGGCGTGACACCCGTATCTCCGCCCACAAGCCGAAACGCCGAGAGCGGCAGGCCGCTTGCATCGGCGCAGATCTGCGTCACCACCGTGTTCGATCCCTGTCCGATATCCACCGCGCCCTGATGCAGTATCACCGCACCGGACGCCGTGATCCCCACGCGAATGGTTGAAGGGTTCGGCAGCGCGGTGTTGCCGCAGCCATACCAGCACGACGCGACACCGATGCCCCGCCGCACCCTGCCCTCTCGAGCATTGGCCTCATCCGCCTCGGCCTGCGCCCGCGCCCAGTGCGGCTTTAGCGCCTCGAGACACTGGCGAATACCGACGCCGGAAAGCACCTGCCCGCAGGTGGTGCGATCCCCATCGGAAAGCGCATTCTCGATGCGAAACTCCAGCCGGTCGCGTCCCAGCTTTTCCGCCAGCCGGTCATAGAGCGTTTCCTGCATGATCGTCGCCTGCGGCACACCGAACCCGCGAAACGCACCTGAAATCGGACCATTGGTGTGGATCGCCCGCCCCGTCGCGCGATAATGCGGCGTGCGATAGGGCCCCGAGGCATGAACCGGAACGCGGTTTGCAACCGTCGGCCCCCAGCTTGCATAGGCCCCGGTGTTGAAATCCCCCTCGAACACCATGCCGGTCACGCGCCCCGCCTCATCGGCGGCAATGGAAGCGCGCATCGTTGCCGGATGCCGTTTGGTGGTGGAGCGCATGGAATCGCCGCGCGTATAGACAATCGCCGCCGGTCTCCCGGTCTTGAGCGCCACCAGCCCCACCAGCGGCTGCAGGGAGACGTCAAGCTTGGAACCAAAGCCGCCGCCCGTCGCCAGCGGCACGATGCGCACCTTCTCCGGCGGCAGACCGAGCACCTTCGCCGTGTCGTCGCGATCCATATAGGGCGCCTGCGTGCAGGCCTTGATGACCAGCATGTCGCCATCCATCATCGCATAGCCCGCTTCCGGCTCGATATAGGCGTGCTCCACATAAGAGGTCTCGACCTCACCGGAGACCGAGACAAAGGCTTCGGAAAGCGCGCCTTCCGGGTCACCGCATTCCACGAACCCTCGCGTCAGCTCATTGCCCGTCCGCCCCTCATGCAGATCCGCAAAGCCTTCCCGCCGGGCCTCATCAGGCGTCAGCGCATGGGGCAGTTCCTGCCAGCGGATCGGAAAGGCATCCATGTCGAGTGCCTCGATTGCATCGCGCTCGCCCGCAATCAGCGCCACCGCCTCGCCGCGAAACCGCGCCCGGCCCTCGGCCAGCGCCGGCTGATCGGCGAAAGGCGGGATGACGCCAAACCGGTTTTCGCCTGGAATGTCGGCTGCCGTGAAAACCGCGACAATGCCCGGATGTGCCGCAATGAACGCCTCCGTGTAACCGATCTCGAAATCGGCGTGCCAATGCGGCGACCGCACAACCGCGACCGACAGCGCATCGGCAGGTCGCTCATCCGCGCCGAAAATCTCCGTTCCATTCACCTTGCGCTCGCCATCGAGCCTGATCGGCGACGCGCCAACCGCATGACCCTGCTCCACCATACTGGCCTCGACACCCACGGAGCGGTTGGCGTTCATCACCGCCTCGATAATCTTGCGATAGCCGGTGCAGCGGCACAGAACACCGCCCAGCGCATCCTGCACCTCGGTCTCAGACGGTGTCGGGTTCTGCTCCAGAAGCGCTGCCGCGCTCACCAGAACGCCCGGTGTGCAAATCCCGCACTGCGCCGCCCCGTGGCGAAGGAAAGATTCCTGAAGTGCCGAGAGGCTGCCATTCGACAATCCCTCCACCGTGCGCACGCTCTTGCCCGAAAGACCGGCCGCCGGCACGAGGCAGGCGCAGACCACCGCACCATCAACCATCACCGAACAGGCCCCGCAATCGCCCGCATCACAGCCAACCTTTGTGCCGGTCAGCCCGAGTTCATCACGCAAGACCGATGAAAGCCGCTGCAACGGAGAGACCTCCGTCACGACGGTCTTTCCATTCACTTCCAGAGATACGGACAGGCTTTTCCCGCTCATGCCGCCACCTCGCTGTGCCCTGCATCCTGCCAAGCCTGCTCCAGCGCGCGGATCACGATCTCCCGCGCCGCCTCGCGCCGATAGGCGGCAGTGCCGCGCACATCGTCGATTGGCGAAAGCTCCGGGAACGCGTAGTCCATCACGATCTGGCGCATCTCAAATCGTTCGGCACCTTCCAGCCGCGATTCCAGCCCCGAAAGGCGCTGCGCCACGGCAGAGCAGGAGCCAACACTGATGGCCGTCTCCACGACCTTTGCGCCGTCAGGCACAACCCGAGCAGCGGCCATGGCGATTGAAATCACCAGATAGCGCCGTGCCCCCAGCTTGACGAAGCTCGAAGCTCCCTGCGATGCGCGTTTTGGCACTCGGATAGCGGTGAGAAGTTCATCATCCGCCCGCGCGGTCTTGCGATTGCCCAGAATAAAGTTCGCGAGCGGCAGATAGCGCACACCCCTTACCGATCGCAGTTCCACCTCCGCATCCAGCGCCCGAAGCGGCGGAACACCGTCAGCCGCCGGAGAGGCGTTGCACAGGTTTCCAGCAACCGTCCCCGTGTTCTGGATCTGCACCGAGCCAACCTCCCGGGCTGCCTGTTTGAGCATATCGAAGGCAGGCGGCAGCTCCGCAGCAATCACTGCACTCCAGCTCGTCCGCGCCCCGATCACGAAATGGGTCTCGGTCTCTTCAATACCGCTCAACGCGGATAATCCGTTGATATCGAGCACATCGCTTTTCAGCGGGCCCGCGCCGAGGGCGGGATAAAAATCTGTGCCTCCGGCAAGTATGGTCCAGCGCTTCGTGCATAAGAGCCCGAGCGCCTCCTCCAGTTCGGTCGGTCTGGCATAGTCCATGCTGCGCCTGCCTGCCACTTGTCACGTTGTTCCCAAGCCCTTCTTGATGCTCTGACGGCGGGGCCCAAATTTGTTTGTACACGAATGATACGCTCCTCAGCACGCTTGTCAAAGGGGAACATTCGGTCCACCTTCGCGTCGATTTCATCAAGGAGGGAGACAGGGCATGGCCGACGAGGCGCTGATCGTGATCGATGTGCAGAATGATTTCTGCCCCGGGGGTGCGCTTGCCGTTGAAGATGGCGACGCGGTGGTTCCGGTCATCAACGGCCTGATCGGGCGCTTTGACCACGTTGTGCTGACCCAGGACTGGCACCCGGAAGGCCATTCCAGCTTCGCCTCCTCACATGCAGGCAAGGCCCCGTTCGAAACGGTCGAGATGCCCTATGGCACACAGACGCTTTGGCCCGATCACTGTGTGCAGGGCACCAAAGGTGCCGCCTTCCACGAGAGTCTCGCATGGGACAAGGCAGAGCTTGTCAGCCGCAAGGGGTTCCGCAGCGCGATCGACAGCTATTCGGCCTTCTTCGAAAACGACCACGAAACGCCTACCGGCCTTTCAGGCTATCTGCGCGAGCGCGGCATCACCAGGGTGACGCTTGCCGGCCTCGCAACGGATTTTTGCGTTGCCTATTCTGCCATTGATGCGCGCCGGCAGGGTTTTGAGGCCACCGTCATCATGGATGCCTGCCGCGCCATCGACCTTGGCGGATCACTTTCCGCGATGACTGCGAAGATGAAAGAGGCCGGTGTGACGCTGGCGTGAGTGGTGGGCTTGCTGAGCTGGGAGCCAAGCGCCCTCGCCCTTCGACAAGCTCAGGATGAGGGCTACTTTGGCGCTGCCGCATGTGAGATGATGACAGGGCGCTACGCCTCAACAGCCCTCATCCTGAGCTTGTCGAAGGGCGAGGGTGCTTGGCGCTTCCGTTTCGGTTCCCGCGTCACGCCACGCCCACATAACGGTGCACCATCTCGGGATCCTCCCGCAGGCGCTCGACATCCACCGTCTCGCGGTTGCGACCGTTTTCGATAAAGGCAACCCGATCCGCCACCGGCAACACCGCATCCACCCGCTGTTCCACGAGAATGGTGGAGACCCCGCGCTCGCGCAGCCCGGCCACCGTCTCGCGAATGCGCGCGATCATCGACGGCATCAGCCCTTCCGTCGGCTCATCCAAAAGCAGCACCTGCGGCTCCAGACACAGCGCCCGCGCCATGGCCAGCATTTGCTGCTCGCCGCCGGAAAGCGTGCCGGAGCGCTGCTTCAATCGCTCACGCAACACAGGGAAGAGATCGAGCACGCTGTCGCGCGTCGCAGCCCCCTTGCCCCGCGTCATCAGACCGATCTCGATGTTTTCACCCACGGTCAGCTCGGAAAAGAGCCGCCGCCCCTGCGGCACATAGGCGACCCCCGCCTTCGGCACCTCGTGCGGAGCAAGGCTTGTCAGTTCCACATCGCCAAGCAGAATGCGCCCGGCGGTGGCCGGCACCAGTCCCATGATCGTTTTCAGTGCGGTCGTCTTACCCGCGCCATTGCGGCCAAGCAGGCAAAGCACCTCGCCTTGCCGCAGTTCCAGATCGAAGCCGCGCAGCACCTGCACATGGCCATAGGCGCTGTCGACATGTTCCATTGTCAGGGCAGCCGTCATCTCAACCTCCGAGATAGGCCTGTTGGACGGCCTGGTTCGCGCGGATCTCGGCAGGTGCGCCCTGCGCAAGAACACACCCCTGTTCCATCACCGTGATGCGTTCGGCAAGCGCCATGACCACATCCATATTGTGTTCGATCAGAAGCACCGTCGCCTCCTCGCCGATCTGGCGCACCAGCGCGATGAAATTCTCGATCTCGCTGTCGGAAAGGCCCTGCGTCGGCTCATCGAGGATGAGTAGACGCGGCCTGAGCGCCAGCCCCATCGCCACTTCGAGAAGTCGCTGATGGCCATAGGAGAGATTGCCAGCCACCTTGTCGGCGTGATCGCCTAGCCCGACCTTCTGAAGCGCGTCCATGCCGTGTTCGGTCAAGGCGCGGGAGGATAGCCCCCTCTCATGATCGTCGATCAAATGCCGCTGCACCGCCAGCGCCACATTGTCGAAGGCTGACAGATTGGCAAACACGCTGGTGATCTGAAACGTATAGGCGATGCCGGCGCGGACTCGCTTGTGAGCGGGCATAAGCGAAATGTCCTGACCGTCGAAGACGACGCGACCATCGGTTGGCGCAACACGCCCGCAGATCAGGCTCACAAAGGTGGTCTTGCCGGCCCCGTTCGGCCCGATGATCGCGTGCGTCTCACCTTCCGGCAGCGAAAAATCCACGCCATCCACCGCACGCAGCCCGCCGAAAGAGCGGCCAAGCCCATGGGTCTCAAGAAGCGGCTTCACGGCAGCCATGGCAACCACCTTTCACGCACCGTACCGATGATGCCTTTGGGGAAAAACAGGATGACGCCGATCAGCACCAGACCGACCACCATGAGATGCGCCGTGGTGTAGCTCGATGCCGTATCGATAACATAGAACATGAACAGTGTGCCGATGAGCGGCCCGAGCGTTGTCGCCGCCCCGCCGACCAGCACCCACAGCAGCGGCAGGATGGAATACTGGATTGCCGCAAAGCCTGATCCGACATAGCCGAAAAGCACGGCATAGGCCGCACCCGATGCGGCGCAGAAAAGCCCCGAAAGCACCACCGCCATCAGCTTGTTGGCGAAAACGTCATAGCCCAGCATGCGCATGCGCTCCTCGTTTTCGCGGATGGCGATCAGCGACCGGCCATAGGGCGCGCGCACCAGAAACAGGATGGCCGCCAGAACGATCGCGAACAGCGAAAGCGCCACAAGGTAGCGCGTCGACGGATCCGAGAGATCGAGCACCCCGCCGGGAAAGCCCAGCACCCGCGTTTCCTGCGGCAGAACGAGCCCCTCCTCACCGCGCGTATAGGTCGTGAAGTAGAGAGTCATCAGGTAGAGGACCTGCGCGAACATCAGCGTCACGATCATGAACGCAACGCCCGTGGTGCGCAGCGCCAGAAAGCCAACGGCGAGCGCCACCACCACGCCGGCGGCAAGCCCCGCGCCAAACGCCGGCCACACGCTCCATTCCAGATGATAGATGGTCAGCCCGGCTCCATAGAGCCCGGCGGCGAAGAACATTGCATGACCAAGGCTGAGCAGGCCCGTATAGCCAAACGCCAGATTGTAGCCCATGGCGAAAACCGCCAGCACCAGAACACGCGCGAACACGCCGCGATGATATTCCGGCAGGAGAAAGTTCAGCGCCAGAAGGAGCAGAACCACACCCACATGCAGCGCAATGGATTTTGTCGAAGGGGTCAGTCTGGTCATCGTACCGCCGCTCCGAACAGGCCCTGAGGGCGGAAGACAAGAATCATCGCAACGGCGAGCGTCGCCAGCATCTTGGCGAGTGTCGGCGAGAAGAACATCGAGATGATGCCATCCGACAGGCCGATCAGCACTGCCGCCAGCACCGTGCCGCGCAACGAGCCAAGCCCGCCAATGATCACGACGATGAAAGACAGAAGCAGCGGATCGTGTCCCATCAGATAATGCGCCTGCTGGATCGGCACGATCAGCACAGCGGCAATGGCCGCCAGCCCCGCCCCCAGCGCGAACACGCCGGCATAGACGCGCCCGACCGGAATGCCAAAAGCCTGCGCCGTCTCCCGGTCGAACTGGGTGGCGCGCATGACGAGGCCGATCTTCGTGCGTGTGAGCACAAACCACGTCGCCAGCATCATGATGATGGAAAAGCCGATCACGGCCAGCTTGTAGGCAGAATAGCCGAACCAGGGCAGTTGCATGCGATAATGGAACGGCGCCTCCACCGGTCGCGCCTCGGGCCCGTAAAATGTCAGTGCCAGCTGCTGGATGATGTAGAGCAGGCCAATCGTGGCAACGATCGTTGCCTCCGGCTCATATTTCAGCCGGCTCAAGACCAGCCGCTCGGCAACAAAGGCGATGGCGGCGACGACGAGCGGGCTCATCACCAGCGCCACCATGAAACCGATTGCCGGGTGCCCGCCGAAAAGCGAGGCTACCCACCAGGCGAGCACCGCGCCCAGCATGTAGAACTCGCCATGGGCGACGTTCACCACGCGCATGACACCGAAGACAAGCGAAAGGCCGAGCGCAATCAGCGACAGGACAGCCGCCGTCACCAGCCCTTCAAGCGTAGCGAGGAGAAAATACGGACCGAAGGCCATTCACAAGCGCACTTTCATGAGAGAAGCCGAAGGAAGTTCGCCGACGCCCCAGCCAACCCGGAAGGAAGGCCACAACGCTGACGCCCCCTCTCCCCGCTCGCGGGGAGAGGGTAACGGTGAGGGGCGAGCGCCGCCCCTCGAAACATGTCAGAACGGCATTGCCGTGTAGTCGGCCTCGGGCTCATACGCCCCATCTTCGATGGAGGTGCGATGCACCACTTCCAGCTTGCCGTCCTTCACCTGGCTGATGCTCTGTTCGCCAAAGACCTGGTGGATCTTGCCGTTAAACAGCTTCTTGCCCTGCGGATGGTCCGGCCCGGCCTCCATCTCGGTCATCGCCTCGGTGGCCTCGATCATCGCGGCGCGGTCATCCGGCCCCTTGTAATCGCACGCTTCCATCGATGCCTTGATGATGTTGAGGGTCTCCCAGCAACCAAACATATGGGCAGCGGTTGACACATCCTTGGCATCGTTGACGCTGGCGCCATTCTCGTCGATGCCCGCGGCTTCGCGATAGGCAGTCACATAGTCCGGCTGGTCGGGCTGCGCATAGCGCGGCATGCCTTCCCAGAAATGGCTGCCCTCGAGGAATTCCAGCCCCGGGCTTCCCATGTCGACAGCCTCGAGCGAATCGATGAAGCCGAAGAGCTGCGGCCCACCGGAGCCGAAGAACTCGCCCATCTCCTTCACAAAGGTCAGCACGGCCGGCCCCACCATCACATGGTAAATCACATCCGTGTCGCGCGGGATCTGCGGGAAATAGCGCGTGAACGAGGTTTCCGTTGGCGGGATCGGCACTTTGGCCACCACCTGCCCGCCCTGCGCCTCAATAGCCGGGGTGAAGAAATCGCGGTGATCATGGCCAAACGCATAATCGGGATAGACCAGCGTAACCTTCTTGCCGAGATTGCCTGCAATCCACGGTGCCATGGAGCGCGCCTGCGCCTTCACATCGGTGATGCCTGGCTGCACGCAGTAGCGGTTCATCTTGCCCGAAGCCACGTGATAGCCCTCGCTCACCACGTAGTAGGGAATTTTCAGCTCGCCCGCCGCCGGCGCGGAGCCAACCACCACGTGGGAAAACAGCGTGCCATAGACCAGATCGACCTTGTGCTGGTTGGCGAATTTCTCGACCACTTCCGCGCCGCGCTTCGGGTCCGTGCCATCATCCTCGATGATGATCTCGAGCGGACGCCCATTGATACCGCCGGCATCATTGATGCGCTTGGCAGCAGCCGTCGTCACCCGCTCATACCAACGCCCATAGGCCGCGCCGATGCCGGTGCGATGGCACTGGAAACCGATCTTGATGGGTTCGGAAGACTGCGCCTGGCCATAGCGCACGAAGCCGGGTGCAGCCACCAGACCCGCCGCTGCTCCCAACCCCTTGAGCGCGGACCTGCGCGTCAGACCGCCGTTTAAATTAATCAAAGACTTGCGATTTTCACTCATGCCGGTTCCCCATTGTTGTGATCGTTTGACCGAGCATTTCCAACGGTTGGAAGCATTTTCCAGCGTCGGAAAAATCACTTGTGTACAAACTAAATCACCAATCCATTCCCTTGGCAACAGGACATGCCCCAAGGGAAACACAGCGGTGTTTTAAGCCATTTTGCGCTGCAGCGAAATTGGCAATGGGGGATAAAGACGCGAAGAAACAAAGAGTTACCACGAACCCACTCAAAGCAGAATTGCGGGCGTGCCAAAACGCGTATCAAGAAAATTTATTCCAGCAATCCGCTGTTTTCAGCCAGCGGTGGGGGCGGAGAGCAGCCAGAGGCCAAAAACCGTATATCCGACCATCAGGACAGCAAGCGGGATCTGGCTGACGGTCGCGAGCCGTGCCGATCCAAAATGCCGATAGGCAATCAGATGCGCCAGGACCACCGCCAGCACATGCCCGCCAATGATCGCCACGGCCTGCGCGTTCCAGATGATCCAGGCCGATTGCGCGCCAAGCGTAGCGCCCGCCTGAACATGCATGCCTGCCGTGCCGAACAGGTTCCAGCCACGCATCAACGGGTCCGAGAGCGCCGCAAGCGCATACTGGCTGTTGATGGTAAACCCAACCATATAGTGCGAAAAGTGATAGGCAAGCGCGATGGGAATGATCGACCACGCCAGAAGTCCCGCCAGCTTCCGCACGCCCCGCTTTCCGGCCAGCCGGCAGCCAAGCCAGACCGCGCCCATGAAACCGGAGAAAAGAAGCCCGAACATCACGACAAGCCCAAGCGAGCTCTCCCCGGTCACCGCCGAGCGACCGGGGAATTCCAGCGGGTTGATCCCGATAAGATCGAGCCAGAAAAAAGTGTGTTTGAGCCCGTCGAAGGAAACCGAACTCAAGGCCAGAAGCAGAAAGGCGACACCGGAAAGCGACAGTGCCGCCGCGCCTCCAAGCTTGTGGCCCGGCAGACCGAGCACCAGCCTCTTTCGCCTGCCCTCCCCGCTCAGGGCGAACAGGGAAAGGCGCGAGAGCATACCGAAAAAGAGCGACAGGAACTCCGCACGTGTGCACCAGCTTTCATGGCCAAACAGGACCATGCCCGCGAAAGTGAAGCCCCAGTAGAGCGAGACCGCCACCGCCAGTCGCTCGGGATCGGCGGGCGCCAGATACACCAGTTCGAACCATGCGAAGCCGAACAGGGTGAGGCAGGCCGGCCAGCGCCCCAGCACTGCTGGTAAAGGCCGGATCCCGCCTTCAGGCAAACCGGCACGCACGAGCATCCGCCACGGCCCATACCATGGGTTGATCCACGCCCAGAGATTGCCGAGCAGTCCCTGCGCGACGGTGACACCCACCCAGAGCAGGGTCCAGATCACCAGCGGCAATGGGTTGGAGAGTGGATCACGACTACCCTGAAACCCCGCATAGACAATGGCCGCCAGAGCGAGGAAGGACAGGGTGCTGGTTACGGCTCGGCCATCCAGAGGCATGGGAAGAAGCGAAATGCGGCGCGACAGCAGCCGTTCAACGCCCTGAACCGGCAGAAAGACGAGAATGAGAAAGCTCAGGGCAACCGCAAGCATGCCACCGAAGAGATAATAGTCGGTCGGCAGAAGCAGCACATAGCCGCGCTCGGATGCGTGGGCCCACGCCGCACCGCCAGAAAAGCAAAGCGCCGCGCCCGCAGATACGGCACGCCTGCCGATTGCGTTCATGCCTGCGTTCCGGCAGCTCCGGCTGTCATGCCATCCAGATCGGCAAGTGTGAAAACGTCAACGGTCAGCCCCACATGCTCTTTCATCAGTGCCAGCGCCCCCTCCAGATTGCGGTCTAGAGCAAGCTCCATGAGTTGCGTGTGCTGGTCAAGGGACATGGCCGCGTCGAGCGCCTCAATGGCCGCTTCATACCCTTCCTCCGCGCCTGCGGCGGCGCGAAGCGCCGGCGTCACGGTCAGGAAGATGTGATGCCGGCAAAGCTGGCCCCATATCTGGGCGTAAAAATGCTTCAGCCAGGTCGCGTCGGCTGCGGAAAGCAGTGCCTCGTGAAATGCCTGGTGCTTCTCCACCCAGTCGTGCAGGGCATCATCGGAAAGCCCCTTTGCCGGTATCTGACAGCGCGACAGGCGGTAGTGTGCCGTAACGACTGCAGCCTCCCAGTCGGTACCGCCTTTGCGTATGGATTCCTCCAGAAGCGTGGTTTCCACGGCCAATCGGGCCTTGGAGAGATCTTCCAGTTCTGCCCGCGAAACGGGCGCAACCGCAAACCCGCGATTGCTTTCGGCAGTAACGAGCCGCTCGGCTTCGAGCCGCGAAAGCGCTTCGCGCAATGGCGTCCAGCCAAACCCATAGGCCTTGCGTAGCGCAGCGATCCGCAATGGCGCCCCCGGCATCAACCGTGTCGCCAGAATGTCGCGCCGAAGCTGATGATAGGCCGCTTCGGTCTTCGTCAGCGGCTCCGCGTCATCCACCACCATATGCTGCAATTCTGCTCCTCCTCGGGAACAAAAGTATATATAATTTCTGGCCCATTCAACGATTATATATAGTGTTTGACAGGCATTGCCCCGACGATATGATGGCCTTTCAAATGGATGGGGAGGATCCGCATGTGGCATGCGGAGCGCCGTCCGGCAAGGATTGCAGTGGGAAACCGGGCAGTCTCTGATTGTTATGTAGGGCGAGGACGCAGCCGGCAGGCTGCTCCCGATTTACAGGCCCACGCGGCCTCTGGGAGGAATGACATGACTGTAAAATCACGCTTATCGCTGCGTGGCATTGTGGCTGCTGGCGCGGTGGTTCTCGGCCTCGGCGCTGCCAGTGCCGAGCCAATCCGCATCGGCATTGCAAATTTCGGTGAGCACCCGCAGCTCAACACGGCGATCCAGGGCTTCAAGGACGCTCTTGCCGCTAGCGGCTACGAAGAAGGCAAGGACGTTGTCTATTCCGAGAGCCACACCAATTTCGATGCTTCGCTCGTGCCGCAGATGATCGCTAAGCTGCAGGCCGAGGGTCCGGCCCTCATGTACACCGTGACGACACCGGTCTCGCAGATCGCCAAGAAGGCGCTTTCCGGATCCGGCATTCCAATCGTCTTTTCAGCCGTCACCGACCCGGTGGCCGCCAAGCTTGTTCCTTCTTGGGAAGCCGGCGATGAAGGCATGACCGGCGCAACCGATCTTCAGGACGTTGCCGCCGTCATGGAGTTCGCCAAGAAACTCGTTCCGGACGCAAAGCGCATCGGCCAGCCCTACAATCCGGGCGAGGCCAACGACGTGGCACTGCTTGAGAAAGTCCAGGAAGCTGCCCCGGCTGCCGGCTTCGAGGTCGTGCCCGTGGGCGTCGACAATGTGAACGACATTCAGCAGCGCATCGCGTCGCTCGCCGGCAAGGCCGACGTGATCTATACGCCCGCCTCCAACCTGCTCCAGCCCGCGATTGCCGCCGTTTCGGCTGCCGCGCGGCAGGCCGGCATCCCGATCATCAACTCCGATGATGGCGCCGTGTCCGACGGCGTGGTTCCGGCAAGCTTTGCCGTGAATTACCAGCAGGTCGGCCTCAACGCCGGCAAGATCGCGCTGCAGATTCTCGATGGGACGGACCCCAAGTCGATCCCGCCGATGAACCCGGCCTATGAGGATCATTCGCCGCGCATCTCGAAAAAGGCCATGGCTGCCTTCGGCCTCGATATCCCTGAAGAGCTCGCCGACTGCGACTGCATCGTCGACTGATACGGCAGAAAATCAGGACGCGGCGCCCCATGGACGCCGCGTCAACTTCAAGGAGGCGCCGGTGCTGGAAATTCGTGCCGCACGCAAAGTGTTCTACCGGGGACAACCCGACGAAAAGATCGCCCTGAACGGGCTCGGCCTCACCCTCAAAACTGGCGAATTCGGCGTCGTGATCGGCTCCAACGGGGCGGGCAAGAGCAGCATGCTCAACGCCATTTCCGGATCGCTCTCGCTCGATTCGGGCCAGATTCTCATCAATGGCGACGACATAACGGCTTTGCCGGTGCACAAGCGCGCCACCCGCATCGCCCGCGTGTTCCAGGATCCCATGCTCGGCACCGCTGCAAGCATGACCGTCGCCGAAAACATGCTTCTGGCAGAACTGCGCAGCACAAGGCGCACGCTTCGCCATGGGCTCAACGCCAGGCGTCTTGCCGACTACCGCGAACGGCTTGCGATTCTAGGTCTCGGCCTCGAAGAGCGCCTCAACACGCGCGTCGATCTTCTGTCCGGCGGCCAGCGCCAGTCACTGTCGCTCATCATGGCGGTGGGCGGCTCACCCGACCTCCTGCTGCTCGACGAGCACACAGCCGCCCTCGACCCGCGCACCGCCGACATCGTGATGGAGGCGACCGTACGCGCTGTGGAGGCACTCAAGCTGACCACACTCATGGTCACCCACAACATGCAGCATGCCGTCGATTACGGCCACCGCGTCATCATGCTCAATGCCGGCCGTGTGCATCTGGAAATCGGCGGGAAAGAAAAGGCCAATGTGACCGTGCCCGACCTGATCGGCCATTTCGCCACCAAGACCGACAGCATGTTGCTCGCGAGCTGACCCATGATCGATTTTCTGCAAACCACGCTCACAAGCTTCGTCGCACTCATCCCGGTCACGCTCGCGCAAAGCCTGATCCTCGGCTTCGTCGTGGCCGGCATCATGATCCCCTTCCGCATGCTGAGCTTTCCCGACCTCACCAGCGAGGGCGCCTTCCCGCTAGGCGGCTGCGTCTGCGGCGTGGCGCTCGCCTCCGGCCTCGGCCCCCTCACGGCCATCGGACTGGCACTGCTCACCGGCTTCGTCGCCGGCTGCTGCACCGCCTTTATCCATCTGCGTTTCCGCATCCACACGCTTCTGGCCGGCATTCTCGTGATGACCATGCTCTACAGCGTGAACCTGCGCATCATGGGCCGCTCCAACCTTTCGGTGTTCGGCACGGAAACCATCTTCGACTGGGTGCCGTTCGTGCAGCCGGGCTTCCCGCTCGCCAAGATCATCGCGGTGGGCGTCATCACGCTCGCCATATTCCTGGCGCTCAACTTCTTCTTCACGACGGAGAAGGGCACGGCGGTTCGTGCCGTGGGCGCCAACCCGGTGATGGCCGAAGCACAGGGCATCAATGTCTGGGCAGCAACCATTGGCGGCATCGGCCTTGCCGGGGCGTTCTCCGCTTTCAGCGGCGCACTGATGGTGCAGTCGCAGGGCTTCGCCGATGTGAACATGGGCCTCGGCATCCTCATCAACGGCCTTGCAGCCTTGATGATCGGCGAGGCCATCGTCGGCAAGGCGACCGTGTGGCGGCAGCTCCTCGCACCCTTCGCCGGTGCGATGGTCTACTACCAGCTTGTCTCGCTGTGCCTGGCGGCAGGCATGCCTCCACCGGACCTGAAGCTCGCCACCGGCGCATTCGTGCTTCTAATGCTCGCCCTGCCCACGCTGCGCGCCACGCGCGGCCGGCAAGCAGCAACGCCGCGTGAGAGCTTCCGCGAGTAGAAAACTCCGGGCATGGCCTCAAAGCATTGATGGGAAAATCAGATAGAGCGGTTGATCGTTTCCATGAAACGGTGAGCCGCTCTATTCGAGAGGCCGCGCCTCGGACGGCAGCATGATGGGAATCCCGTCTCGGACGGGATACGCAAGTTTCGCGCTCTTCGAGATCAGCTCGCTGTTCTCCGCGTCCCAGCGCAACGCCCCCTTGGTCAACGGACAGACGAGAAGTTCCAGAAGCTTGGGGTCCAGCGCAGCCTCGTTTCTGCCTTCGTCATCATCCTGCATCACAAACGCTCCAGTTTCCACGTCAGGCCCGCTCTCTACTGGAGCCGGTGCCCTGTCTCGCCATCGCCCTGCGCCAAAACGATCTCGGTTATGGCGATCAGCGTGTCCGCGCGCGTTTTGAGATCTGGCGCTTCAAGCAATGCCTGTTTTTCGGCCGGACCATACGGCACCATCATGGACAGCGCATTGACGAGGCTTGCATCCTCGGCCTGGTGCACACTATCCCAGTCCGCTTCCAGATTGTTGGCATCGAGATAGGCGCGCAACGCCTTCAACAAAGCGCCACGATCCACCTGCTGCTCATCGGAGCTGTCATGCAGGTCCGCCTCGAATGGGAGAATACGGCACTGACGGAACGGGGTCCTGACCTTGAGTTCTTCCAGCACCCTGAAGCGGCAGATGCCGATCAGGGTTATGAGATAGCGCCCGTCGCCCGTTTCGGAAACAGAGCCCAGTCGCCCGAC
Source organism: Nitratireductor aquibiodomus (assembly GCF_900105565.1). Lineage (NCBI taxonomy): Bacteria > Pseudomonadati > Pseudomonadota > Alphaproteobacteria > Hyphomicrobiales > Phyllobacteriaceae > Nitratireductor > Nitratireductor aquibiodomus. The sequence goes on from NZ_FNSL01000001.1 coordinate 1,861,348, forward strand.
ACATCCCACATCGCAGAGTTCAGGCTCTCCGTCAGCCCTCTTCGCACCGTCGAGACGCGGTTGCACCATGCCGATCAAACGCGTTCCAGACAGCGCATGATCCGTCATCGCAAGATAACGCGGTTCAAAAATATTCAGCGGTAATCGCCCACCCGGAAGAAGCAGGGCCGCCGACAATGGAAACACGGGAATCACACTGTCGATATCGCGGCCGCTGCGATACGAGGTATTGCCTGCCTTCACATGACGTCTCCCGATCTTTAACCGATATCTGGAGCAGTCTTCTCAATAGGCAAATAATCGAAAGACTTATGAGAACAGCAGCGACGACAGTTTGCGCCGTGCTGACAGCGTCGCCGGGTCCGAAGCGCCCCACGCCTCAAAGAACTTGAGAAGCTGCGCCCGCGCGCCGTCTTCGTTCCATTCGCGATCCTTGCGCACAATGGTCAGCAGACTTTCGGCAGCCGCCGCACGGTCACCCTTGGCATTCTGAAGAAGCGCCATGTCGAAACGCGCCTGGTGGTCGTTCGGATCTGCGGCCAGGCGCTGCTCCAGCGCCGCGCTGTCGCCCAGATCGGCCACCTGCTCGGCAAGCGCCATCTTGGCCTGTACGGCTGCAATGGGAGCCGCCTCTCTGTGCTTCTCCGGCACCTTGGCCAGCACCTGCGCGGCCTGTTCCTTCTGCCCCGCCTCGAAGAGCAGATCGGCCAGGCCTCCGATGGCATCGACATTTTCAGGCTCGCGCTGAAGAACAGCCGAATAGATTTGCGCAGCCATCTGCTGGTCGCCACTGGCAACGGCTTCTTTCGCCGCTTCGAGCGCTTCCGCGATCTCGTCGCCGCCGGCTCCGGCCACCAGTTTGTCGATAAACGCCTTGACCTGGCTCTCGGGCAACGCCCCCATGAAGCCATCCACCGGCTGCCCGTCCTTGAAGGCGAAGACCGCCGGGATCGATTGAACACCAAGCTGGCCGGCAATGGCCGGATGCTCGTCGATGTTCATCTTCACGAGCTTCACCTTGCCACCGGCCGCGCGTACCGCATTCTCGATGATCGGCGTCAACTGCTTGCATGGCCCGCACCAGGGTGCCCAGAAGTCGACCAGCACGGGCTGATTGCGCGATTCCTGAATGACATCGGCCGTAAAGCCGGCGGTCGTCGTGTCCTTGATCAGGTCTGCGGCCGGCGTCTGCGGCGAGTCGGAAAGTGAAAAGCCCTGACCAGCCGGAGCCCCAGGGGCCGAAACAGGGGCCGAAGCAGGCGTCTCCCCACCAAAATCGACCTTGGTGGTATACTGTGCAGCCCCTGCACCATAATTGTCAGGCTTGCCGTATGGATTGTCGCCGTTGGTCATAAAGGCCCCTTCTCTGCTTCCGTCCGGCGCGGCCTGCAGGGAGTGCCGGTCAGCCGATAGAATACGTTTCGTCGCCACAAATGTTGGCGATCACTCTGTCACTTTCAAGACAAGCGGCTGATGCTCGACCGCTTCAAGAAAACGCATGAGATCATCGCGACCGATCGAAGTTGTCGCCTCGTTGGTCAGCGGATGCGCGTTGATGATGTCATTGTCCATCAAATCCGCGTCGAGCACCACTGTCACCCTGTGGTGATCGTCGTTGATGACACCAAACACAGTGACAGACCCCGGCTCCACGCCAAGATGTTCCATGAGCTTGTCCGGCTTGCCAAACGAAACACGGCTCGCCGCCCCGATCTTGTGGTGGATCGTCTTCAGGTCGACCTGCGCGTCCTCATCGACAGTAACAAGAAAGAAATTGTCCTTCTTGTCCTTAAGAAAGAGGTTCTTCGTGTGCCCCCCGGGAATCTCACCTCGAAGGGATTGCGAATCGGAAACTGTGAAAAGCGCCGGATGCCGATGGGTCTCAGCCTCAATGCCCAGTTTTCCCAAGAATTCCAGCAGCGCTTCGGGTGATTTCGGCACGACCGAGCCTCATGAAGTCGAAGTTCTTTCCGCCACGGTCGTAGCCGTACCGGCACCGCAGACGCAAGCCCCGCAGGAGCGGAAAGCGGCAGTGCAGGCACGCCGCACCCATTGTCGGATACGGTTTTGAAAAAAGCGCATTATGGCTGTCGATTTCCTGTTGCATTTGCCGGCGAGATCAGACTATAAGCGCGCCGTCGGAAGCGACAAGCCGAGCGGGCGTAGCTCAGGGGTAGAGCACAACCTTGCCAAGGTTGGGGTCGTGAGTTCGAATCTCATCGCCCGCTCCAGTTTTCCTTGCGACACGAACAGCTTACAGGCTCGGGTTTCCCGGGCCTTTTTGCTGTCTTGGGCTGGAAGTCACGCCAGATGGCATATCTCCTCCAGCCCACATATCGGTTACGCACTCAACGATAGCGTCCGTGTTTCTGCAACACTTCAATCTTGTATCCATCGGGGTCCTGCACAAAGAAAAAGCGAGCCAGCAACGTGCCCTCGCGCTCGAAGGCGACGATATCGCGTGGCGCCAGTCCGGCAGCCTTAAACCGCGCATGCTCGGCATCGAGATCATCCACCGCAACCGCCAGATGACCATAGCCATCGCCCGGATCGTAAGGTTCAGTCTGTCCTTTATTGACAGTCAGCTCGACCTCGAAATCGGCCTCTGAATTGCGCAGGTAAACGAGCGTGAAGCCCTCGAAGTCAAAACGGTCTGCGACATCTAGGCCGAAAGCCGTCTTGTAGAACGCGACCGATTTCTCTTCGTTGACGACGCGGATCATGGTGTGAATGCACTTGGCCAAAATTGTCTCCTGACAGATTGTTTCCTGAGCGCGTCCCGATAGCAGAGTCGCGGGATAATTGTGATGCACACGTCCATTTGTGTGCTATCAAAGATTGATGGCCGGCTTTATGAATGCTAGCTCACGCAAGGTTACATATTTTATTTTCCGGGAGGATCACGTGAACAGACGGCGTTTTGCGATCATTGGAGCAGTTCTTTGCGGGCTTGCCGCCAGCGGTGTGGCGCTTGCACAGCAGCCGCAGTTTTTCCGCATCGGCACCGGCGGCACCGCCGGCACCTACTATCCGATTGGCGGCCTCATCGCCAATGCCATCTCCAATCCACCCGGCTCCCGCGCCTGCGATGAAGGCGGCTCCTGCGGCGTGCCCGGCCTCATCGCCACCGCGCTTTCGGCCAATGGCTCCGTTGCCAATGTGAACGCCATTGCCGGCGGTTCGCTGGAATCCGGTTTCTCGCAGTCGGACGTTGCCACCTGGGCGCACAGCGGCACCGGCATCTGGGAAGACCGCGAGCCGGTCGAGAAGCTGCGCGCCATCGCCAATCTCTATCCCGAGACAATCCACCTCGTCGCCAGCGCCGAAAGCGGCATTGACAGCGTGGACGATCTCGCCGGCAAACGCGTTTCGCTTGATGAGCCGGGCTCCGGAACGCTCGTCGACGCCCGCATCATCCTCAATGCATACGGCCTTTCCGAAGAAGACGTGGAAGCGCATTACCTGAAGCCCGATCAGGCCGCCGAGCGCATGCGCGACGGCGCCATGGACGCCTTCTTCTTTGTCGGCGGCTTCCCGGCCGGCGCCATTGCCGAGCTGGCCAGCCAGCACGACATCACGCTCGTCTCCATTGCCGGCGACGAAGCGGACAAGGTGACTGGCGAGCATGGCTTCTTCGCCGCCAACACCGTTCCCGCTGGCACCTATGAAGGCGTCGATCAGGACGTCACCACGCTTTCGGTCGGTGCCCAGTGGATCACCAGCGCCGACCAGTCGGAAGAACTGATCTACGAGATCACCAAGGCGCTGTGGAACGACAACACCCGCAAGCTTCTGGATGCCGGCCACCTGAAGGGCCGCCAGATCACCGTCGAGACCGCGCTTGACGGTGTCGGCATCCCGCTGCATCCGGGCGCCGAGAAGTTCTATCGTGAAGCGGGTGTCCTGGGCGAGTAACGCCCACCCCACATGAACGCTGAAAACCGGACCCGACCTGTCCCACAGGCCGGGTCCGTGTCGTTCGGCGCAACAAACAGAACGATTTCCAGAGAGGGCAGGCAGGATGGGAAACCCGTCTGAAACCGAACGCGCGGAAGCGCTGACTGAAGAAGAAATGAAGGCGCTTGAAGAGCGTTTTGATTCAGAAATTCGCTTCCGTCCCCTGCCTCCGCTGTTAGGCTGGATTGCCGGTGGCGCGCTGTTCATCCTCTCCTGCTATCACTACTACACGGCGGGCTACGGCATTCCGCAGGCGACAACGCATCGCGGCCTGCATCTCGCATTCACCCTTGCCCTGATCTTCGTCTTCTTCGCCGTGTGGCATCAGCCGCGCGAACCGCGCCGCGGGCTGCTTGCCCCGCTTGGCATGCCCCTTCTCGACTGGGTGTTTGCCATCGCAGGTGCGGTGTCAGCGCTCTACGTCCCCTGGATTTTCAACGAACTGGCCTTCCGCGTCGGCGACCCGCTTCCCATCGATGTCATCATGGGCACGGTGCTGATCGTCGTTCTGCTGGAAGCAACGCGCCGCGCCATGGGCTGGCCCCTGCCCGTGATCGCCCTTCTGTTCATCGCCTATGCCTATTTCGGCCAGTCGATGCCCGGCATTTTCGCCCATCCGGGCGCAAGCTGGGACAACATCGTCAACCATCTCTATCTGACCAGCCAGGGCATCTATGGTACCGCTCTCGGCGTCATCTCGACCTACGTGTTCCATTTCGTTCTGTTCGGCGTCCTCGCCACACGCATCGGCCTTGGTCAGCTTTTCATCGACCTCGCTTCGGCCCTTGCCGGGCGCTATTCGGGGGGACCGGCCAAGGTGTCGGTTCTCTCCTCCGCTATGCTCGGTTCGATCTCCGGCTCGTCCATTGCCAACACCGTCACCACCGGTTCACTCACCATCCCGGCGATGATCCGCATCGGCTACCCACGCCATTTCGCGGCCGCCGTTGAGGCGGCAAGCTCCACGGGCGGACAGATCACCCCGCCGGTCATGGGCGCGGTCGCCTTTCTCATGATCGAATATCTGGGCGTGCCCCTCACCACCATCTTGACCGCCGCCCTCGTGCCTGCATTCATGCATTTCTTCGGCGTTCTGGTGCAGGTGCACCTGGAAGCGCGACGCCGCGGCCTGCGAGGCCTCACGAAAGACGAGCTTCCAGTCGCCTGGACCGTCTTCAAGGCCGGCTGGCTCACCACGCTCCCGCTTTTCGTTCTGGTCGCCATTCTGCTGTCGGGCAAGACCCCGTATCTCGCAGCTTTCTGGGGCATCACAGCCTGCCTTCTGGTCCTCGTCATCCAGAATTTCATCCGTCACGACTTCAGGACCGCCATCACCGAAAGCATCCGTGAGACATGGGAGGGTTTTGTCGTCGGTGCGAAATACTCGCTCTCGGTCACGGCCGCTGCAGCCCTTGTCGGCGTCATCATCGGCGTTGTCACCCTCACCGGCGTCGGCTTCAAGATCGCCTATATGGTCACATCCGTTGCCGCCGGCTGGGCGCAGAGCGTGGCAGACAGCCTCGCATTCCTGCCCTTCGAACTCTTCAGCGTTGCCACGCTCACCCTGCTCTTCACCCTCATCATGACGGCAATCGTCTGCGTGCTGATGGGCTGCGGCATCCCCACCACGGCGAACTACCTGATCATGATCGCCGTCGCAGCCCCGATCCTCAACCTGCTCGGCGTCGAACCGATCGTGGCCCACTTCTTCGTGTTCTATTTCGGCGTTCTGGCAGACATCACCCCGCCGGTGGCGCTGGCGGCCTATGCGGCGGCAGGCATCGCCGGTGCCAACGCCTTCAAGGCCGGCAACACCGCCTTCCGGCTTGGCATGGGCAAGGCGCTGGTGCCGTTCGTCTTCGTCTTTTCTCCCTCCATGCTGCTAGTCACCGACAGCTTCACCTGGAACGAGTTCTTCCTGGCAACCATCGGCGCAATGCTCGGCATCTGGATGCTCTCCGCAGCCTTCTCAAACTGGCTTTTCGCACCGCTGCGCGTCTATGAGCGGCTGCTTCTTGCAATCGCCGCCATCCTCTTTGTCGCGCCGGATCTCTATGCCACCCTGGCCGGCGCCATCATCACTCTTCCGGTGTTTCTGCGACAGATCGCGGGACGCCGGCAAGCGAACGCCTCCAGTTCCTGAAAACCGGAACACACGCCCGTCTTGCCGAGCTGTTGAAAGCTGATTACGCTTCCTCCGCCCTTTTCTGCATGGAGAGCAGATAAGGGCGGGAGGAAATTTATGCTGTCTGACGAGACAAACAGCCTGGCACCGCTCGATGCCTTTCAGGCTGGTGTGCGCAATGTTTGCGGGCAGTTTCTGGTGTCGCCGCCGGATGGCGCACGCGACATGCGCGGGCTCATCACATTGAAACAGCGCCAGGCGCTGGCTGTGGCGGTCGTGCGCAACAGCGCCGCGCGCATCAACCGGGACTGGCGCTGCATCCGGCAGGATTCCGCCGAGCACCTCTTTCTGGTTCTGCAGAAATCGGGACATTCGGTCATGCGGCAGGGCGACGCCGATGTGCGGCTTGCGCCGGGCGACTTCATCATGATCGATTCGGCCTATCCTTCGCGCTTTCTCTATGGCGACAGCGGCAGCCTGCAGTATTCCGTGCACCTGAACCGCTCCGAATTTGCCCACCGTTTCGGCACCGCGGCCCTTGGCGGCTGCCCGATCCCGGGCTCCACCGAGATCGGCATGGCCCTTCGCGCCACCATCGACCGCCTCGTCAATTCCGAGGACGCCGCCGCGCAGCAACACTTCATCGGCGAAGCCTTCTTCAATCTGATGGGCGCCTATCTGTGCGGTCTTGAAGCCGGCGCTCTGGCCTCCGCCCGAACCAGCGATGAACTGCTTGTCACCAAGGCACGTGCCTATATCCGCCAGCGCTTCCGCGATCCCGCGTGCACACCAGCCAGCGTCGCATCCGCCATGGGGGTCAGCCTGCGCGCCCTGCAGCGCCGGTTCCAGGCTGCGGGCTTGTCCCTGTCCGAGTGCCTTATCGCCACACGGCTCGATTATGTCTGCAACCGTCTTATGGCCCAGAAGAGTGCCGGCACTTCGGAGCGCATTTCTACCATCGCCTTTGACGCAGGTTTCAACGACCTGTCCTATTTCAACCGCCAGTTCCGGGCGCGTTTCAGGGTCCCGCCCGGCGAATACCGCCTTCACGCAGCGACGTCATCGGCCAAGAACCCGACGCAATAGTCCAAGACCGTTGGCCGAATGCGCCTCCACTATGACCGATTGATGCCGCCTGAAATGCGGCGCTATCGGGAGGAGGAAGACAATGGCCGATACGGCAAAGGAAGCGACCAGCGATCCGTTCCACAACATCATCAACGGGCGTGCGACGCCGGGCGCAGAGACGTTTCCCGTCCTCGATCCGGCCAACGGCGCACTGGTAGGCCATATGCCGCTCGGCACGCCGGGTGACCTTGATGATGCCGTAGAAGCCGCACGCAATGCATTCCCCGGCTGGGCCGCCACCAGCGATGCCGACCGAAAGGCCGCCTGCCTGAAGATTGCAGACCTCGTCGAGCAGAGCATTCCCGGGCTTGCCCCGCTGCTGACCGCCGAGCAGGGCAAGCCCATTGGCGGCTTCGGCTCGCAGTGGGAAATCGGAGCCGCCGCCGCTTGGACACGGCACACCGCAAGCCTCGAACTGCCGGTCTCCGTCCTGCAGGACAACAATGAGGGCCGCGTAGAGGTCCACCGCAAGCCCATTGGCGTGGTCGGCTCCATCACGCCATGGAATTTTCCGGTGCTGATCGCCGCCTGGCACATCATTCCCGCCGTGCGCGCCGGCAATTGCGTGGTCATCAAACCCTCGCCCAACACACCGCTCGCCACGATCCGCTTCGTTGAAATCATCAATCAGGTGCTGCCGGCCGGCGTGGTCAACATCGTGTGCGGCGCAGATGAAATCGGCGCGGCCATGTCCGCCCATCCCGGCATCGACAAGATGGTGTTCACCGGCTCCACCGGCACTGGCCGCAAGATCATGGCCTCGGCTGCCGAAACGGTGAAGCGCCTGACGCTGGAACTCGGCGGCAATGATGCGGCCATCGTGCTGCCCGATGTCGATCCGCAGGCGGTCGCCGAAGGGCTGTTCTGGGGCGCGTTCCTCAACAACGGCCAGACCTGCGCCTGCATCAAGCGGCTCTATGTGCATGACAGCATCTATGACGCCGTCTGCGATGCACTCTCGGCACTCGCCGCCGCCATTCCCATGGGCGACGGACGGCAGGATGGGGTCGCCCTCGGCCCGGTGCAGAACGCCATGCAGTTCGAGCGCGTGAAAGAGCTGGTCGAGGAGGCAAGAGCTTCCGGCGCGCGCATTCTCACCGGCGGCGCGCCCTCCGGCGGACCCGGCTATTTCTACCCCGCCACCATCGTCGCCGATGCCGAGCACGGCATGCGCCTTGTCGATGAAGAGCAGTTCGGCCCGGTTCTGCCGGTCATCCGCTACACGGATGTGGAGGCGGTGATCGCACGCGCCAACGACAACCCGAACGGGCTTGGCGGCTCGGTCTGGTCGCAGAACACCGAACGCGCGAAGGCGCTGGCGCTGCAACTCGAATGCGGCACCGCATGGATCAACAAGCACGGCATGATCCAGCCCAACGCCCCCTTTGGCGGCATCAAGCAATCCGGCGTCGGCGTGCAGTTCGCCGAGGCGGGGCTGATGGAGAACACCGTCGGCCAGACCCTGATCATGTAACGGCACGGTTCAAGAGGAGGAGATACGATGAAGAGACACTTATCCGCCACCTGCGCGGCCATGGCGCTCACCGTCTTATGCGGCGGCGCTCTGGCCCACCCACTGGACGGCCTGTCGAAAGAGGAGATCGCAGAGGTCGTCACCATCATGAAATCCGATGACCGGATTTCCGACGAGGCCCGCTTTCCGCTGATCGAGCTGAAAGAACCGGAAAAGGCCGACGTGCTTGCCTGGAAGGAAGGCGATGAAGGCCCCCGCGCCGCCACCGTCCATGTCATCTCGGGCGACGAGACCTACAAGGCCGAGGTCGATCTGGTTTCCGGCGAAATCAGCGATTTCGGCGCCATTGGCGGCCAGCACATGGTGCTGCTCGAAGAGTTCATCGGCGCCATGGATCTGGCGCTTTCCGACGAAAACTTCGTCGCCGCCCTCGCAAAGCGCGATCTGGAGCCCGGAGACGTGTTCTGCCTGCCGCTGACGGCCGGCTCGTTCGACATGGAGGCGGAAGCTGGCCAGCGCCTGATGAAGGTGCCCTGCTATGTCAATCCAACCGGCTCCAACTTCTACGCCAAGCCCATTGAGGGGCTTTACGCCGTGGTCGATCTCGCCGGCAAATCCGTGGTCGAGGTGATCGACAATGGTGTCGTCCCGGTGCCGCAGGATGCCTGGGGCTACATGGAAGAAGAGGTCGAGGCGCGCACGGGCGCACTGCGGCCGGAAAGCAATCCCGCCACGCTGCGCCAGGAAGGCGATCCCAACTTCACCATCGACGGCAGCATGGTGAACTGGGACATCTGGCGCTTCCGCTGGCGCGTCGACAAACGCCCCGGCGTGGTTCTCTCCAACATCGAGGTCAATGACCGCGACGACTGGCGCTCGGTGCTCTACCAGGCTCATCTGTCGGAAGTCTTCGTGCCCTATATGGACCCGGACGAAGGCTGGTACTGGCGCACCTATATGGACAGCGGCGAATATGGTTTCGGCATCTTCCTGAGCCCGCTGCGCGCGGGCGTGGACTGCCCCTCCTATGCGCGCTTCCTGCCCGCCACCGTGCATGACGATCTGGGCAACCCGATCGAGATCCCGGATGCGTTATGCATCTTCGAGCGCAATATCGGCGACCCCGTCTGGCGGCACTACGAGATCTTCGCGCAAAGCGAGGAACAGTCCGTGCCGGCGGAAGGCCGCCCCGCAAGCGAGCTGGTCGTGCGCTCCGCCTCGCAGGTGGGCAATTACGACTATCTCATCGACTATGTGTTCGAGCAGAATGGGCGCATTCGCGTGATGGTCGGCGCAACCGGCCTCGATGCGGTGAAGGGCGTTGCCTCCACCTCCATGGAGGACGCAACCGCCGAACAGGAAACCCGCTACGGCACGCTGATCGTGCCCAATCTGGTCGCGCCCAATCACGACCATTTCTTCAACTTCCGGCTCGATTTCGACATTGACGGTCAGGACAATGTCTTCATGCGCACCGGCCTCGTGAAGGGCGACATGCCCGATGGCGTGCCACGCCGCTCCATGTGGGTGACCGAGGCAAAAATGCCGAAGACCGAAATGGAAGCGCGCTATCGCGTGAACCCGGCAACGCCGGCCATGTATCACATCATGAATATGGGCCGGAAAATCGGCGTCGGCCATGCCCCGGGCTACATGATCCTGCCGCAGAACAGCGTGGCCTACAGCCCGCTGGACACGGAGAACGATCCGCCCGCAAAGCGCAACGCCTATATCGACTATACGTTCTGGAACACGCCCTATGTGGCCAGCGAACGCTATGCCGGCGGCGAATACGCCTTCCAGAGCGACGGGTCGGACACGCTGGCCGAATGGGTGAAGCAGGACCGCAGCATCGACAACACCGACATCGTGACCTGGTACACGATGGGCTTCCATCATGTGCCGCAGATGGAGGACTGGCCGGTCATGTCGACCATGTGGAAGGGCATCACGCTAAAACCCTACAACTTCTTCCCGCACAATCCGGCGCTCACCGTGCGACTGCCCAAATAGGCTGAATACGAACCGCAGAAACGGAAAGAGGCGCGACCGAAAGGCCGCGCCTCTTTTGTTCAACCCGCATGGGTGCTTATTCGGCGCCGATGGCGTCGAGACCGGCGCGGGCGCAGGTGGCGTCAATGTCGCCCGAAGGCGCGCCGCCGACACCGATGCCCGCCACCAGAGCGCCACCGATGCGCACCGGCAGACCACCGGCCTGGATTACCAGACGGGAATCCATGTCGCGCAGGCCGTCATTCTGCGGGTTCTCGCCGATGAAGTTCGCCAGACCAGCCGTGTCACGGCCAAGGCTTGCGGAGGTGAAGGCCTTGCCGACGCTGCTGCCGGTCGTGTGCGGGCCGGAATTGTCGGCTTTCACGAGAACCTTGGTTGCACCGCTGCGCTCTACCACGGCAACGCTGACCGCATAACCTTCTGCGGCACAGGCGTCGAGTGCAGCCTGAGCAGCCTTCTGCGCCATGTCGAGCGGCAGGTAAGGGGCGGTCGGCAGGTCCTGAGCCGAAACGGCGGTCGCGGCCAGAAGCGAGGCGGAAAGAACAATCGAACGGATCATCGGGAACTCCTTGGGTTTGGATGATCCGTTTCTAGCAAGCTGCCCCGCTCCACCGCATCGGTAGCGCTGGCGGGGGGCTCCGTAGTTCTACGGATGCCTGTTCGCCTGCAGCCAGAGCCGCGTCATTTCCGCCGCCGATGTCGTACCGAGCTTTGCGCCGATGGAAGCGCGATGGCTTTCCACCGTGCGTGGCGAAACGGCCATCGAAGCGGCAATTTCCTTGGTGGTGAAGCCGCCGGCAATGCGCTCCAGAACCTCGCTTTCACGGCCCGTCAGGCTCGCCAGAAGGTCCGCCGTTTCGGCGCGTTCGGCCGCTTCCCGCTCAGAGCGGTCCAGTATGTCCTGCGCCTTCTGGATGGCGTCGATCAGATCCTGCTCATCCACGGGCTTGCTCAGAAAATCCACCGCCCCGTTGCGGAAAGCCCGCCGGCAGGCCTCGATGTCACCATGCCCGCTGATCACAATGGTTGGCCAGCCGACACCGAGCGCAAGCAGGCGCTCCTGTAGTTTCAGACCCGAAATCACCGGCATGCGGATATCAAGAACAAGACAGCCCGGCGGCAGTTTTTCCAACGCGGCGAGGAAGGATTCAGGGCCGGAAAACGCCTTCACCTCCACACCAACCGTGCTCAGAAGCAGGACCAGCGCCCGGCGCACCGCCTCATCGTCATCCACCAGATAGACAGGCCTGCTCATGCGGCAATCTCCACCTTCGCACGCCCGTCCACGAGGGGCAGGCAAACCCGAAACCAGGCGCCCTTCCGCGAAGACCTGAGTTCGATGTCGCCGTCCATCCGCTCCACCAGCCGCTGTGAGAGTGCGAGACCCAGGCCCGTGCCGTGATCCTTGCCGGTAACAAAGGGCTCGAATATCTGGGCACGGATTTCAGGATCGACGCCTGGGCCGTTATCGCGCAGGTCGAGGACTGCCAGACCCGCCTCCCTGCTGCTTTCAACGACCACCTCACCCCGGGTCCCCGGCGCGTTGTCCAGAGCTTCGAATGCATTGCGAACGAGATTGAAAATCACCTGTTCCAGTTCCGTCTGGTCGGCACGCACCGGGAGAGGCCCGTTCCCGAGCATCAGTTTCAGAACCACCGCACGCCTGCGCGCTTCTGGCAGCAGGAGTGCTTTCACACCGCTGATCGCCGCATTCAGATCCGTCACCGCAGACGGGTTGCCGCGCACCGGCCTGATCCATTGACGCAGATGGGCGAGAATGTCCGCGCCCCGCCGCGCCTGTGCGATCAGTTCGTCAAGCACCGAAGCGACAGCGCCCGTGTCACCATTGCCCAGAAGCCGCTTACCGGCCTGCGCCTGACTCAAGATGGCGGTCAGCGGTTGTGTGAGTTCATGAGTGATCCCGCTTGCCATTTCACCCAGCGCATTGACACGGGAAGCATGCGCCAGACGCGTTTCCTGTGCGCTCAGTTGCGCGGCCTGTTCTGCCTGACGTCGCCGCGCCCATTGCTGCCAGAGGACCACGCCGGCCAGAAACACTGCCGACATCATGATGAGAGCCGGCGCCAGTTTCGCAGGGGGCATCAACACTGCCAGGGTCTGCGGAATCGCGACCTCAAGAACGAGCGGCTGCGAAGTGCTTCCCAGTCTCTGTGCAAAAGCCGGGTCGCTTTCGATTTGCTCCCCCGCCAGCAGCGTACCATCCGGCAGCGTCAGGGAAAAACTGACGGACGGTTCCAGCCAGAAATCCCGGTCAGATTCCAGCAGCCCCTGTGCATCTATGTCCAGCGACAGACCAAAACGTGCCGCAGCCGTATTCGGGCTCCGCTTGACGAGCAGGTAGCGGCCCGGCGCGCCAGGTGTCGGTCGCAGAACAAGCGCGCCATCGGACGCCAGTGCCGCCCTCCGGACCATGTCATCGACGGCCGGATCGACACTGTCTCGTGTGGTCACGCCCGTCTCACCTGCATTGAGGGGAACAAGGTCTATCGCCACGATGCGTGGATAAAATCGATGGATCGTCCCCGCCACTTCCAGAAAGAGATCGAAGCGGCTTTCCCCGCCGGCAACCGCTACCGCCGAGAGAGCGGTCAGGTGCGCGTCATGCTGGTCAGCACGCTGAGAAGCAACGCTGTGCAGCACCCGGCTTTCAGCCGCGAGTTCCGAAAGCAGCTGCCAGCGCTCGTTTGCCACAACGGCCGCGACCGTTAGAAGCGCCAGCACCAGCCACACACCGACGAGCCACAGGGGCCGGTCGCCTTGGGCGTTTCTGTCGGTGGTGTTCTGGTTCATCCGCGCGATTTTGAGGAACAATCCGCCTTTTGCAAGTCATTGCGCCGGAAACATCTCGTCAATGATGCCGGCCAGGTGCCGCACTGCAGCGCTCGCACCGGTGCCGCGCCACGCAAACCCGATCTCGATTTCGGGTTGCTGTTCCGCAAGCCGGAAATAGGCGACCCCCGGTCGGATCAGCCGTCGCATCGTGCTCGGCACGAACGCGATGCCAAGCCCGCTGGAAACGAGATTGATGATCGTCTGCATCTGCACGGCCTGCTGTCCCGGAACGGGCGCCGCGTCACGCTCGGCATAGTAGCGTGTGACGAGATCGTGCAGCACCGGCGCGCTATGGCGTGGAAACAGGATGACCGGCAGATCGCGCAGCGCGTTGAAGTCGAGCTTTCCGCCGCGCGGCACCACACGTCCGGAAATCACCCATTCCTCCGGCACCGCCACCACCAGCCTGTCCGTTTCCACCGGCCGATACCGCAGAGGCGAGTGCAATGCGCCGCGCGGCGGAGCGATGATGATGCCGGCATCGAGGGCACCATCGAGCAGTTCGGCGATCTGCACGTCGCTCGTCGCTTCGTTCAACACCAGCTCGACCTCGGGAAACCGTTCCTTGAAGCGGCGCACGAGCTTCGGCAGGAAGCTGTAGCTTACGAAGCTAATGAAGGAGAGACGCACGCGGCCGATCTCGCCGCGCGAAAGCCGACGCGCCACCCGCGGCAGTTCGGACGCCTCTTCCAGAACCCGCCGCGCATGGGGCAGCCACTCGTGCCCGACCGGCGTCAGCGTCACGCTGCGCCGTGTCCGCTCAAAAAGTGTCAGGCCCAGAACCGCCTCCAGCGCCTGTATGCTCTGGCTGAGCGGCGGCTGAGTCATGCCCAGACGTTCGGCCGCGCGACCGAAATGCAGTTCCTCGGCAACCGCGACGAAATGCCGAATCTGGCGAATATCCATGCCATCTCATATGTGAATTGAATTAATCTGATATTATAAATATATTTCTCATATCAGCAAACACTCCCTAGCCTGACTTCTCAGCGGTGTTGGCCACTGAGGAGAAAGCATGCCAGCGAACGACCGGTCAAAAACCATCACCCAGGGCATCGAGCGCTCGCCCAACCGCGCTATGTACTATGCGCTCGGCTATCGGGACGAAGATTTTTCGCGTCCGATGATCGGCATCGCCAACGGCCATTCCACCATCACGCCGTGCAATGCAGGCCTCCAGCCCTTGGCAGACGCCGCCGTGGAAGCCGTGCGGGAAGCCGGCGGAAATCCGCAGACCTTCGGCGTGCCGACCATCTCCGACGGCATGTCCATGGGCACCGAAGGCATGAAATACTCGCTGGTCTCACGCGAAGTCATCGCCGATTGTGTCGAAACCACCGTTCAGGGCCAGTGGATGGATGGTGTACTTGTCATCGGCGGCTGCGACAAAAACCAGCCCGGCGGCATGATCGGCATTGCCCGCGCCAATGTCCCCGCGATCTACGTCTACGGCGGCACCATCCTTCCCGGCAGGTTAAACGGCCAGGACCTCAATCTCGTTTCCGCCTTCGAAGCCGTCGGCGCGCTCAGGGCCGGTAAAATCAGCCGCGATGAGTTCGACGCCATCGAACGCAACGCCATCCCCGGCACAGGTGCCTGTGGCGGCATGTACACGGCCAACACGATGAGCTCGTCTTTCGAGGCGCTCGGCATGTCCCTGCTCGGCTCTTCCACCATGGCAAATATCCATGAGGAAAAGCGCCAGTCCGCTGCCCGCTCGGCCCACGTCCTGCTCGATGCCGTGCGCGCGGGCAGGAAACCCCGCGACATCATCACCCGCCGTAGCGTGGAAAACGCCATCGCACTCGTGATGGCAACGGGTGGCTCCACAAACGCTGTCCTGCACTATCTCGCCATCTGCCGCGCTGCAGAGGTCGAGTGGACGCTTGACGATTTCGAGCGCATCCGGCGCAAAGTGCCGGTTCTCTGCGATCTCAAACCGTCCGGCCGCTACATGGCCGTCGATCTCCACCGCGCTGGCGGCGTGCCACAGGTTTTGAAGATTCTGCTAGAGGCCGGACTTCTCAACGGCGATTGCATAACGATCACCGGGCAAAGCCTCGAGGAAGAACTGAAGGGCATACCAGCAACTCCGCCACCGGATCAGGATGTCATTCGCCCCATCGAGGCACCGCTCTACGCTGAGGGTCATCTCGCGATTCTGAAAGGCAACCTTGCTGAAGACGGTGCTGTCGCCAAGATCACTGGCCTCAAATCTGCCAGCATCACCGGCCCAGCCCGCGTCTTTGAAGATGAGCAATCGGCCATGGATGCGATCCTGAGCGGCCGGATCCACCCCGGCGATGTCATGGTTTTGCGTTATCTCGGACCGAAAGGTGGCCCCGGCATGCCGGAGATGCTTGCCCCCAGTTCCGCCCTGATCGGGCGCGGGCTCGGCGAGAAGGTGGGGCTTATTACAGATGGCCGCTTTTCCGGCGGCTCCTGGGGCCTTCTCGTCGGCCATATTACCCCCGAAGCCTGTGACGGCGGCACGATTGCCCTTGTCGAGGAAGGCGACACGATCACCATCGACGCCAGCCGCCGCCTGCTTCAACTGAACGTCGACGACGAGGAACTCGCACGTCGGCGTGCCAACTGGCGCCAGCCCGAACCACGCTACCGCAACGGCGTTTTGGCCAAATTCGCAAAACTTGCTGGTCCTGCAAGCACTGGCGCATTGACTGAATAGGCTGGATGCGCCAGACGCTTTCAGTGAATGGGAGACCTGAATCGCAACGAAATTCCACGACGGGAGAGAGACATGAAATTTTCAGCAAGAAACACGGGGCCGTTAGCGGCACTTGTAACCGCGCTTGGCATTTTTGCCGGCGTATCGGCCGCTCAGGCCCAGCAGGAAATCAAGATCGGCTATGCGCTCGCGCCGACCTCGCATTATGGCGTGGCAGCCGAGAAATGGCAGGAAGTGGTCGAGGCGAACACTGACGGGCGCTATTCCTTCCGTCACTTCCCCTCCTCCGGCCTCGGCGGCGAACGCGAGGTGATCGAAGGGCTACAGATCGGCACGATCGAGGCCACGATCGTTTCCTCCGGCACGCTCAGCAACTTCGTGCCCGAGACCGGTGTGTTCGACATCCCTTTCCTGTTCCGTGACCTCACCCACGCACGCAATGTGCTTGATGGCGAGATTGGCCAGAACATCCTCGCAAAGTTTGATGATGTCGGCCTCGTCGCGCTCGCCTGGGGCGAACAGGGCTTCCGCCATATCACCAACAACCGCAACACCATCGGCAAACCCGATGACGTTGCCGGCCTCAAGCTGCGCACGATGGAAAACCCGATCCACATCACCGCGTTCGAAACGCTGGGTGCCGCTCCCACGCCGATGGCATGGCCCGAGGTCATCTCGTCGCTCCAGCAGGGCACGATCGACGGTCAGGAAAACCCGCTTTCCGTTATCACCTCGGCCAAGCTTTCCGAGGTCCAGAAGTATCTGACGCTCTCCGGTCACGTCTATTCGCCGGCCATGCTTCTCGTCTCCCGCCAGCTCTGGGACGGTATGTCGGATGAAGACAGGAAAGCATTCGAGGAAGGGGCGACAGAAGCCGTCAAGGCCATGCGCGCCTATGTCGACAATGTCGAAACCTCCGGCGTCAAGCAGCTCAAGGAAGAGGGCATGGAAATCGGCGAGCTGACCGCCGAGCAGAAAGCCGCCTTCCAGCAGGCCGTCCAGCCCGCTTATGAAAAATACTATGAGCAGTACGACAAGGCGCTGATCGATCAGATCATCGCGACCGAATAAGGTCTATGTGTCTGAAACTCCGGGCAGCAGTCCATGCGGCGGCTGTCCGGAGTTTTGCTTCCTGCCGTTTTTTGAGCAATTGCCGGTTCCCACGCTTGATCATGTTGGTCTAAACAGGATGCGATCAACACGCTGCGGTGCCCCCGGGCATCCAGGTCGGGGAGGATCAGTGAAAACATTTGAGCGATATTTCGTAGCCCTGAACAAATGGGCTCTGGTGCTGCTGCTCGGCGCCATGGCGGTGATCGTGTTCGCCAATGTATCGCTGCGCTATCTCACGAATTTCTCCATCACCTGGTCAGAGGAAGTCGCCCGCTACCTGATGATCTGGATGACCTTCATCGGTGCCGGCCTCGCCCTGCGCACCGGCGGCCATGTCGCCGTTGGCAATTTCCAGGAAATGCTCGGCACAAATGGCCAGCGCGCCTTACGCATCCTGATCCTGTGTCTGCTTCTGGCATTCTTCTCGATCATGATCTGGATGGGCCTGAATTATATGGATCGCGCCCGCTTCCAGCTGACGCCGGCAACGCGCGTTTCCTTCAGCTACATCTATGCCGCCATGCCGATCGGCTTTGGCCTCCTCATCGTGCATCTGCTTCTTGTCGCCCGCTCCTTCGTGATGGAAAACCGGTTTGCTGAAGTGGAAACCGACACGCCATCCGCCGCACTTGCCGAAAGCGGCGACACCCACATTGCAGCCAACCGGGAATAGACGGCCGTGGCGCTGATCCTCTTTGCTTCCTTCTTCGCCCTTCTGATCATCGGCATGCCGGTGGCATTCTCGCTGGCGCTTGCCGTCTGGGCGGCAATCAGCCTGGGCAGCACCTATCCGCAGATCGTCATCGTCAAGGAGATGTTTTCAGGGCTCGACAGTTTCCCGCTCATGGCGGTGCCGTTCTTCATCCTGGCAGCCGAGCTGATGTCGAGCGGTGCCATGACGCAGATTCTCCTGCGCTTTGCATCACAGTTCGTGGGTCATTTCCGCGGCGGGCTGGGCTACGCCAATGTGGTCTCGTCCACCATGTTCGCCGGCATCTCGGGTTCTGCCCTCGCCGACGCCGCCGGACCCGGCGCCATGATGATCCGCATGATGGAGAAGGATGGATACGACAAATCCTATGCCAGCGCGCTGACCGCCTCCGCGTCGGTCGTCGGGCCCATCATCCCGCCATCGATCATCATGATCCTTTACGCAATGCAGGATGAAAATGTCTCCGTGATCGCCCTGTTCATGGCCGGCATCATTCCCGGCATCCTGATCTCGCTCTCCATGGCCGCGACCAACTGGTATGTCTGCCGCAGGCGTGGCTTCAGAAGCAGTTCGCCGCGCCCGTCCCTGCGCGAGATGATGCGCACCAGCTTTCAGGCGCTGCCCGCTATCTTCCTCATCGTGCTCATCATCGGGGGCATCCGCAGCGGGCTGTTCACGCCGACCGAAGCCTCGGTGGTGGCGGTTTTCTATGCGCTCCTGTGCGGCATGTTCATCTACCGCTCGTTGCGGCTCCGCGACCTGCCGGACATTCTCTTTCGTTCAGCGCTGGTCACCGTCGCCATTCTGCTGATCCTCGCTGCCGCGCGCGCGTTCGCCTGGATCATCATTATCGAGGGCATCCCCCAGGCCATTGCTTCATCGATTGTCGCCTGGGAACTGAGCCCGGTTCTGTTCCTGCTCGCGGTCAACCTGCTCCTGCTCGCCTTCGGCCTGTTCATGGATCCGCTGCCCGGTGTCATGATCCTTGTGCCGATCCTTGGCCCCATAGCCTACTCGCTGGGCATCGACCCGATCCATTTCGCCATCGTCGTGATCGTCAACCTCACACTCGGCCTTCTCACCCCGCCGGTGGGTGCATTGCTTTTTGTCGTGTCTTCAGCGGTCAAGATACGCGTCAGCGAGATGATCCGGGAGATGCCGCCCTTCCTGGTCGTGCATCTGGTTGTCCTGCTCGCCCTGACCTTTATCCCGGCGCTATCCACCTGGCTGCCGCGCCTCAGCGGTTACTGAATCCGGAGAGAGGATCAGTCGATCAAAACGTCGGGCTCGAGCTTGCCCGCCGGCGCCCCGAGATCGCTCATGAACACCCCGCCTGCAGAGGCAGCATCCGAACTGTCCGGGTCCACGCCAATAGATGCCGATGTCACCAGGAGCTTGTCCGCCTGCGGCCCGACAAAGGCCGGACAGGTGGTGAGTGCCGCCGGCAGGTCAATCTTGCGAAGCAGCAAGCCACCCGGCGAATAGACCTCCACGCCATTGCCGCCCCATCGCGCCACCCAGAGATTGCCTTCGGCATCGATCACAGCACCGTCGGGCTCTCCGTCGCGCGATGGCGCGGCAAATGGTGACGGCTCACCAACCGGCAGCCCCGTCTGTGGGTCGAGTGAAACCTGCATGATCTGAAGTGTCGGCGTGTCCGTGAAATATCCCACGCTGCCATCGGGCGAAAAACAGATCGCATTGGTAACGGTGATACCGGAATAGAGCCGCCTCACCTCGCCCCTGCGATACCAATAGATCGATCCCGCGCCTTCTTCAGCATTCTTGCCCATCGTGCCGATCCAGAATGCCCCGCTGGGATGCACACGGGAATCGTTGGAACGGGTCTGCAGATTGTCCGCTTCCAGCGGGCGGTGAAGGCTCAGGCTGCCATCCGCGACATTGCGCAGATAAAGGCCGCTCTCCGTCACGAGCAATTGCCGGTTGTCATCGACACGGGCAAGCGCGGAGGAGAGCTCCGGCAATATGTGCCGGCGCGTCACGCCATCAGCGAAGCAGTGCTCGAACAGAGCCTTTTCCAGAATGTCAAACCACCAGACCGTGTCGCTATGTCTATCGTAAGTCGGCCCCTCACCGAGTACACAGCGTTCCCCCTCCAGGCGTGTCCAGACTTCCCGTGCCACCGGCTTCCCTCCCTCATAGTCTCTGACAATGGCTGCCATAGCCCCCTTTGACGCCGGGGTTCAAGAAGCATTCCGATGAGGTGATGACTGATCATTCGATCACATTTTTGCGATCAGGGCACGTTTCACGGCGCGAACCGGTGCCTGCATATTGATATGCCGGGCGCGATAAGCATAAAAATTCAGTTGGGGGCCTGTCCATCAAGGCAAAACATACGGTGAAAAAGCAGACAGACGAAGGAAACAGCAGCACAGTCGCTCTAAGAAACGGTCTCGGGTTGGTCCAGCTCCTGTCAGACGAAGGGCCGATGACCTCCGATGAACTGGCTTTACGGTTTTCGTTGAGACACGACACCACCACCAGGCTTTTGAAAACCCTGGAGCTCCATGGTTTCGTCGAGCCATCCAGATTTGCGGAGCGCTACCAGCCGGGCCGCACGGCCGGCGCGCTCTCAAAGAAATTCTTAAGTGAAACCCCTGTCGCCGGAATTGCGCGTTCTGTTCTTCAGGCGCTGGCGGACCGGCACAACGCCACATCGACCCTTGCTGTGGACGATGCCGGCGAAGCTCTATTTCTCGTCGTCTGCAACGGGTTGAATCGCGAAAGCTCCCCCTGCTGTCACGTTGGCTCGGCCTATCCGCTCGCGCAAACCGCGGCGGGTCACGCCCTTCTGTTCACCAGCCAGACCAGCATGGACAGATCCGTATCCGAACTATCCCCATGTCCCGTCGAGACCGAGGCGCTTCACGAAAGCTTCTGCTTCTTTCGGGCGTCGGGCTGCTTTCGATTGCTGCTTCCAGACAAGAATCTGCTCCTGCTGGCCGCTCCACTGCACCTCAACAATGCCGTTCTGGCACTGGAACTTGTTCTTCCCGCCAACACCCGGGCTGCGCGTGATCCGGCAGGTCCAATGAAGGATCTGCTTGCAGCCGTGGAACTCATTCAGCGCAAATGCGCGGCAATGGGTGTGCGATATCTGGAAGACTCCTGACCGACCACCAAGCCGGGCGGCATCAGTGCCTCCGTGGCGTCACTGCACCGGCAGCGAGTTTTCGCGGCTTGAAGTAACGAGCGCGGAAAGCTTCACGAGTTCACCACCGAGTTCCTTCAGACGCGGCAGGGGCAGCTGCCCTTTTGGGACACCGCAGCCAAGTGACATTGCAGCGGCTTGATCGGATGGCTTGAACGGCACGGCTACACCGTGAACGTCAGGATGCCAGCCCCCGAGGGACAGCGTAAATCCACTGCCTGCAATCTCGACCAGCCCGTGCTCGATCTGCGGCGAAAGCACATTCCACTCTGCTGCATGGTGACACTCCAGGTCCACCAGGCAGCTTTCGCGCCGGGCGGGTTCCAGAGCAGCCAGCAGGGCATGTCCGATCGGAGTGCCGGCCAGAGGAACTCTCGAACCTGCCTCAAGCCGAAGGGTCACGAGCGTGGTACTGCTATGGCAGACTTCCAGATGCAGAGCCTCGACGCCATCCAGAACGGCAAGCGCCGCGTGCACACCAAAACGGTCAGCGATCCTCTGAAGATGAGGGCGTATGACCTCAATCACCTGCGTCTCGCTTCTGGCACCATAGCCAAGCCGAACAACCCCGGGCGCCAGCCGGAAGCGCCGGCGACTGCCGCTATAGTGCAGAAACCCCATCTGGGTCAGCGATTTCGTCAGCCGCGCAACGGTCGCCGCGGGCAGATCGGTGCGGCCGGCAATGTCTGAATTGCTAAGCCAGACAGGAGCGTCGGCAAACACGGAAAGAAGATGCAGCCCCCTCGACAGCGCCTGGGAAACGGAAGCCGCTTTTCGATCTTCTGCGCGCAATGCCTTTACAACCACAATTCCCGCCCTTCATCACACCCGTCGAAAAACGGGGATGAAGAGTAGCAAAAACCCTGCTCGAACGGCAACGCCCAACCGATCTACGTAGTTTCCGGCAGGATTCGGGGTGCGATGAACTTGTCCACAACGGCGGACCACCCGGTTCCGCAAACTGGACCTTCAACCCCGCGCTGCAACACCGTATGAGATGCTGACATTCGAGCGAAAAGGTCTCACAAGGGGGCATCCGTGACCAAGATCGAGAAGTTTCCTCTTGAGGCAATTCTGACCGGCAACATCGCGCCCCTGGGAGAGCGAAACGTCCCCAGTGGCATCGCCAAGAGTTCCGTAGATGGTCCGCTATGGCTGGGCGCAAACGGCTTCGCCGGCGACCATCAGGCCGATACCAGGGTCCACGGCGGCCCGGAAAAGGCTGTCCATCACTACCCGCGCGACCACTACGCCGACTGGAAGCGTGAAATCGGCGACCATCCTTTGCTGGCATCTCCGGGAGCCTTCGGTGAAAACTTGTCCACCCACGGGCTGAACGAGGAAACCGTCGCCCTTGGCGACATCTTCCGGCTGGGCGAAGCCGTCGTCGAAGTATCGCAGGGCCGCCAGCCCTGCTGGAAGCTCAACAGCCGCTTCGACGTCGGCACGATGGCCTACCAGGTCCAGAAAACCGGCCGCACCGGCTGGTATTACCGTGTCCTCCAGGAAGGTATGGTGTCATCCGATGACAAGCTTGAGCGCATCGAGCGGCCTTTGCCGGAATGGCCACTGAAGCGCCTGTGGCAGATCCTCTATGTCAAAACCCTCGACCGCGGGGAACTGGAAGAAATGGCCGCACTTCCGAAACTGCCGGATGGATGGCGGCGCTACGCACAAAGACGCCTCGCCTCCGGCAGGGTCGAAGACTGGAGCCGCCGCCTGGAAGGCGAGAAACAGGATTGAGAAACCCCGCCACTCTGCTCTGCGGGCACACGCGCACAATGCGTCTTCAGTTATACTGGGTAGCCGGTTCGGGAAAAATGAATGGTGCCGCTTGTCAGACTCGAACTGACGACCTCCGCATTACGAATGCGATGCTCTACCAACTGAGCTAAAGCGGCCCTTTTTCGCGCTCCGCCGGACCCGTTTTCGACAGGGCCGCGAAGCACTTCACCGTGCACATACCCGCCCCGGCAGGCTTTCGCAACCAAATTGTCGAGCAACACTGCCAATCGTACCGGAATACCGATCCTCAGCCCCAGGGCGCTCGGCGAGCGGCTGCCTGATAGCCTCATTTGCCTGTGAGATCAAGCATTCCGCGCGAAATTCACGTCTTGTCCGGCTCAGAAGGAGAGCCCGGCGCCGGGATAACATTTCATCTATAAATAGAAAATTATTGAACACAAATAATCTATCATTCAAAATAATTGAAGGAGGAAAAGGCATGTATAAATCAGCAATCATTCTCGCCGCATTCATTTCAACAGGCGTCCCGGCAAGCACGGCGTCAGAAATGATCTTTCACTGCCGCGCGCTCAATACAAGCTTTGAGATTCAGGCCAATTCGCCATGGAGGGCCTACTCTGAAGCCTATGCCATTCTCGTCGGGAAGGGGTGGCCAAATCACCCGCAGACCCTGCGCGCAATAAGCTGCCGGCTTCATCGCGCTTGAATTGTCACAGGGCATGGACACAATGGCTGCATACGCTAAGTTGGCAGCCGACCAGCGCATCTAGGGTCAGGACCCTAGCCACCGAAAATTCCAGTAGGCAGGTATCCCATGACAGACGTGACGATGACGGTGAACGGAAAGACGGTTTCGGGCACCGTCGAAGGCAGGACCCTGCTCGTGCAGTTTCTGCGCGACAGTCTGGGGCTGACCGGGACCCATGTGGGATGCGAGACGTCGCAATGCGGTGCCTGCACGATCCATATGGACGGTCAGTCGGTTAAATCCTGTTCGATGCTCGCCGTGCAGGCCGATGGCGCATCGATCACCACCATTGAGGGGCTGTCCGATGGCGGTGAACTGCACCCCGTCCAGGCCGCCTTCAGGGAGCACCACGGCCTCCAGTGCGGCTTCTGCACACCCGGCATGATCATGGCTGCGACAGACATGATTCGACGTCACCCGGAAGGGCTCGACGAAAAAACCGTGCGCGAGGAACTTGAAGGCAATATCTGCCGCTGCACCGGCTATCACAACATCGTCAAGGCGATCATGGCTGCATCCGAAGCGGTAAACACCGCCTCCAGCAGAGCCGCCTGAGCCGGAGAGATCGATCATGTATGACGTCACTTATCATCGCGCCGGTTCTGTACAGGAAGCACTCGACCTGCTCGAATCAGCAGACGACGGAAAGTTCCTGGCCGGCGGGCAAACGCTGATTCCCGCCATGAAGACCCGGCTTGCCGCTCCGTCCGACCTCGTGGATCTGCGCCATATCGCCGAATTGCAGACAATCTCTGTTGCCGGCAAAACAGTCACCATCGGTGCCGGCACCACCCACGCGAAGGTCGCGGCAAACAGCGAGATCGGAAGCGTATGCCCCGCTCTCTCGCATCTCGCCGCCTTGATCGGCGATCCGCAGGTCCGCCATATGGGCACGATTGGCGGTTCGCTCGCAAACAATGATCCGGCAGCCGACTATCCTGCGGCGATGCTGGCTCTGGCTGCAACCATCGTCACCAGCAAACGCGAGATCGCTGCCCGGGATTTCTTCACCGGCCTGTTCGAAACGGCGCTGGACGAGGACGAGCTGATCACCGCCATTCGCTTTGAAGCGCCGGAGAAGGCTGGGTACGGCAAGTTTCCCAACCCCGCCTCGCGCTACGCCATGACCGGCGTCTTCGTCGTGCAGGATGGCGAAACCGTTCGCGCCGCCGTCACCGGCGCTGGCGATGATGGTGTGTTTCTGTGCTCCGAACTCGAAAGCGCCCTGAGCGCGGATTTCAGTGCGGCGGCGCTCGACGGCATCACCGTGCCCGCCGATAGTCTGATGACGGATATCCACGCAAACGCCGACTACCGTGCGAGCCTCATCGTCGCCATGGCCAGGCGCGCCGTCACCATGGCAATCGGCTGAAGTCGTTTGCCAGCTACTTCGCAAGCGCCTGCTTGAGCCGCTCGACCTCCGCATCGGACCACCCGTCCGGGTCGGTAACGGCCATCCAGGCATCGATGTAGTGTTCCGGCGCATAGAGGTGGCCGTATCCGAGCGGTGCGGTCGTCGCCAGCGCCATGTCGAGCGCCAGTTGCAGGAAGGTCACGATCGGATACCAGCGCAGTTCCGGCGAGACATCCGGCCCGCGTTCACCCACCAGCCATGCCGGTCGCCGGTACCAAGCAAGCGGATCGAAAAACACCACCGGATCGCTGGCATACTGCAGATAGACGATCCGTAGCGGCCCCCACTGGGCACCCGAAATGTCGAGTGCATTCCTCTGGCTGGTAAAGCGCACCACCGAGCCGTCGCCATAGCGCGGTAGCCAGGCTGGCGTTCCGGGATTACGCTCAGCTGTAAACCGGCTCCAGAGCCGGCTGTTGAAGGGAGGGCCAGCCCAAAGCGCACCCTGGAACGGATCGCCCAGAATGTTCAGAAGATCGGTCGACTGCTCTGAGCTGAGCGTCCCGAGACTGAGCCCATAGAGATAGAGTTCCGGCCGCGCCTCCACCGGCAGCGTTGTCCAGTGGCCGTAGACCTCGCGGAAGAGCTCATGCGCTGCCTCCGCGCCATAGCTCGGCTCGATCAGCAATGACAACCAGCTGGTCAGATAGGAGTATTGCTGCGCGACCATCACCGTGTCGCCGCCATGCAGATATTCCAGCGTCACGCTGGCCTCCGGATCCACCCACCCCGTTCCGGTGGGGGCCACAACGACCATCACCCTCCTGTCAAACGCACCGATACGCTTGAGTTCCTCAAGTGCCAGTCTGGCCCGCGCGTCGGCGGTGTCGGCGGATCGCAGCCCCACATAGACCCGCATGGGCTCCTTCGCCGCACGCCCGGTAAACGCCGCGATCTCCTCGCTGCCCGGTCCTTCCGAGACGAAACTGCGCCCCGTGCGCCCAAGTGTCTCCCACGAAATGAGCGACCCGGCGCTTCCAGTTTTCAGGGCACCGCTCGGCCGTTCGATACCGTCTTCAAACAGCGCATCCAGTTCCGCATAGGCTGAATCTGCAACCCGCAGTGCAAAGCGCAGCAGAACACGATCCACCAGCGAGGCCACGATCAGCCCCACCAGCACAACGCCAAGCACGTAAGCGACCCGACGCGGCACGAAGTTCTTGAGCCGGTCGGAAACCAGCACGTAGAGGCGTTTCAGGCCCCGCCCGAGTGCAACGAGCAGAAGAAACAGAATGAGTGCAATACCGCCAACCTTGCTGGGATGGGCCGTATCCACCGGCTCTAGCTCCATCAGCGCGCGGATGGAGTTCTGCCATTCGGCTGCCTTCCAGAGGAAAAAGATTGCCACGGCCGCACATGCGGCCGCCATGCCGAGCTTGCCGTAATATCGCGGCCCGTGCGGAGGCTCCGGCAATTCCAGGTAGCGCCACAGCCACACAAGCAGCACGCCGAGCCCATAGCCAACGGCAAGCGAGACGCCCGAGAGCACGCCCTGAACGAAAAAAGCGCGCGGCAAGAGCGACGGTGTCAGCGAGGCGGCGAAGAACAGTGTTCCCAGGCACAGACCGACCACGGAAAACGTCTGCCAGAGGCGTGCCTCGTCCCTTGTCGCTGTCTCGGTCATATCAACCTCGCCCTCGCTGCCATCTGCCCCGTGCCATTGTCACCGGGCAGAGTGGTATGTCAGCTTGAGAAGGGCAAGGTTGTTGAAGTCTGCTTGCGGCATTGTCCACGAACCGGAAAATGCCGCTTCCGCATCAATCCAGCGCGTCGACGAGACGGCCAGCACCCTGGCGGAACGGATCGGCCGTCGGCAGGCCCATACGGGCCTCGATCTCTTCGAGGCAGGCTTTCGCCTCCGCATCGTTGAGCGCCGCGGTATTTACGGAGACACCAACCACCCTGACGTCCGGATTGACCACACGGGCCGTCTCCAGCGCCAGGTCGCGCAGCGCCTCCAGCGTGGGCAGCTGATAGTGCGGCAGGCCCCGCATATGCGTCCGGGTCGGCTCATGGCAAAGCACCAGCGCATCGGCCTGCCCGCCGTGGATCAGCGCCATCGTGACACCGGAGAAGGATGGATGGAAAAGGCTGCCCTGCCCCTCGATCAGATCCCAGTGGTCTGCATCGTTGTCGGGGGTGATGTGCTCAATGGAACCAGCCATGAAATCGGCCACGACGGCATCGAGCGGAACGCCCGAGCCGGTGATGAGAATACCCGTCTGGCCGGTCGCGCGGAACGTGGCCTTCATGCCGCGCTCGCGCATTTCCCGTTCCATGGCAAGCGCGGTGTACATCTTGCCGACGGAGCAGTCTGTTCCGACCGCCAGACAGCGTTTGCCGGTCCGCCTTTTGCCATCGGCGATGGGGTATTCTTCCTGGGGTACACGAACATCGAAAAGCTGCGTGCCCGCATTTTCTGCGGCTGCCACCAGGGCAGGCTGAGCGGTCAGGCGGTTGTGCAGACCGGAGGCGATATCCATGCCGGCCTCGGCTGCTTCCACAAGCGTCGCCACCCAGCTTTGCGCGATCACGCCGCCACGGTTCGCAGCGCCCACGACGAGGGTTTGTGCGCCAGCTTCCTTCGCCTCGGCGATGGTCATGTCCTTGAGGCCGAGATCAGCCTTGCAGCCATCAAGGCGCAGCTGGCCCACACAGAACTCCGGTCGCCAGTCCTTGATCCCTTGGGCAACCTTTGCAGTCAGGGCGTCAGGGGCATCACCAAGAAACAGGAGATAGGGCGTCTTAAGCATGAGCGGGCGCTCCCTTAGAATTGTTTTACCGGCTCATCAATGATCCAGGCACCCCTTGTCAAGCTGCGGTGGTCCAGACAGGGTGTTCTGGATCAACACTTGGGCGGTGGCTGAGCCAGCGTTCGCCGACCAGATCCTAAAAAATGGTTCCCGGTAGCCATGTGGAAATCGACGGAAGCAGCCAGATCACGCCCATCCCGACGATCTGCAGAATGATGAATGGAATGACGCCCCGATAAATCTGTCCCGTCGTTATTTCCTTTGGCGCTGCCGCCCGCAGGTAGAACAGCGAGAACCCGAAAGGCGGCGTCAGGAACGATGTCTGCAGGTTGATCGCGATCAGGATCGAGAGCCAGAGCGGATCGTGTCCCATCAGGATTAGAATGGGCGCGACCAGCGGAAGCACGATCACTGAGATTTCCACGAAATCGAGGAAAAAACCCAGAACGAAGATCATAGCCATCACGAATATCAGCGCGCCCTGCGGGCCACCCGGCATCGAATGAAGAATCTCCTCCACCCGCGCATCGCCGCCCAGCCCGCGAAACACGAGCGAGAAAACGCTAGCTGTCAAAATGGTGGCGAAGATCATCGCCGTCACGGTCATGGTATTGGTGACGATCGGCGTCAGTATGCCGCGATGACGCGCCTTGCCGATGGAAATGAAGATGGCGACAACGCCAAGCGCCAGAAGCCCGGTCGTCAAGGCGGCAATCAGCCATTCGAAGAGCCCGGCATCGCTGCGCTGTAGCCGCACCGGGAAAAGGCCGGCCAGAACCGCGACGGCGCCCAGCGCCGCCGCTCCCAGAACGATCAGACGCCCGTTTCCTTCGCTGCGAACGCCGGCGAGAAGCAATGCACCAATGGCCCCCACGCTCGCCGCCTCGCTCGGCGTTGCAATGCCTCCGAGAATGGAGCCCAGCACCGCGACGATCAGCAGAACCGGCGGCAGCACCGCGCGTTGCACCTCCTGCCAACTCGGCCGGTCGCCCGCTTCCACCAGTGCCGGCGCGGTTTCCGGTTTCAGCGCCGCGCGCGTCATCAGATAGGCGATGTAGACCGCCACCAGCGTCAGGCCCGGCAGAAGCGCGGCCGCAAACACCTGGCCGACCGAGATCGTCTCGATGGTGAACTTGCCCTGTTCATACTGCGCCTGCTGATAGGCGGTCGACATCACGTCCGAAAGAATGATGAGCAGGGTCGAGGGTGGGATGATCTGTCCGAGCGTGCCGGATGTACACACGACACCGGAAGCAAGTTTAGGATCATAGCCGTTGCGCACCATGGTCGGCAGCGCGATCAGCCCCATCGCCACCACGGTCGCGCCCACAATGCCGGTCGAGGCCGCCAGAAGCGCGCCCACCAGCACGACGGAAACCCCAAGGCCACCACGCAAGCCGCCGAAAAGCCGCCCCATGGTTTCAAGCAGTTCTTCCGCGATGCGGCTTTTTTCCAGCACCACGCCCATGAAGACGAAAAGCGGAATGGCGATCAGCACATCATTGGTCAGCGTTCCGAAAACCCGCTGCCCCAGCGCGCCCAGAAGCCCCACATCGAACTGGCCGGTCATCCAGCCGAGAAAGGCGAAGAGCGCCGCCGTGCCCGCCAGCATGAAGGAGACGGGATAGCCGATCAGGATTGCGACGATAAGCGCCGCAAACATCAGAATATCGAGCGGTAGGGTCATGCGGCGGCGTTTTCTTCACGAAGGCGCGCAAGATCGCGCAGGATGCAGGCAAGCCCCTGAATGATGAGCAGCCCGCAAAAGGCCGGGATCAGCGACTTGAGCAGGAAGGAGGCGGGAATGCCGCCAACGGAGATAGCCCCTTCCATGATCGCCCAGGAATTGCGCACGGAAGGCCAGGAAAACCACGCGATCATGAACATGGACGGCAGGAGAAAGCACAGCGCCCCAAAAACATCGATGCGCGCTTTTCCGCGCGGGCCGCACAGCCCATAGAAAATGTCCACGCGCACATGCCCGTCCACCAGCAGCGTATAGCCGCCCGCCAGCATGAACAATGTGGCATGCAGATAAAGCACGGTCTCGTTCATGAAGATGAAGCTGATGCCATAGACATAGCGCAGCACCACCGTGCCGAACTGCACCAGCACCATGGCGAGCGCCAGCCAGCGCACCGCCGCCCCCACGGACCGGTTGATCCGGTCGAGTTTGTCCGCAAGCTCAAGCATGCCGGGATTCCCCAAAATGAAAGAGGCCGGGCGCATGCGCCCGGCCCGGTCGTTCTGTCAGCCGCCGTACTTGTAGTCCAGCGCGCGGGCATTCATTTGCCCGTTATCCGCATAAACCATGTATTCGGCGATGCCCGCACGATATTCGAGGAAGCTCTCGACAATGCGCTTAACCAGCTCGTCATCGTCTTCGCGCAACTCCGCGATCACTTCGCCAGCGGCGTTGCCCATGGCGACGATCACGTCTTCGGGCAGCTTTTTCACCTGCACGCCCTGCTCGGCCACAAGCTGTTTCAGCGCCGCCGCGTGCTTGGTCGTATACTCCGTCCAGACCGGATTGTAGAGCGATTCACACGCATAGGCGACGGCCTGTTGCAGGTCTTCCGGCAGCGCGTCATAGGCCGCCTTGTTCACCGCGCATTCTTCCGCCGAAGACGGCTCGCCGACACCCGGCCAGTAGTAGTTCTTGGCAACCTGATAGAAACCGAGTGCGGAATCCGTCCACGGACCGATGAACTCGCCGGCGTCGATCGTGCCGGACTGCAGGCCCTGGAACATGTCGCCGCCGCCCATGGCCTGAACAGCCATGCCGAGCTTCGCGCACATTTCAGAGGCAAGACCCGTGGTGCGGAACCGCAGCCCCTTCAGGTCGTCAGCAGAGTTGATCTCGTTGCGGAACCAGCCCTGCCACTGCGGACCGGAATTGCCGCAAAGGAACGGCTTCAGCCCGAAACGGCCATACATTTCGTCGTAAAGCGCCTGTCCGCCGCCATGCACGAGCCAGCCCAGCTGCTCGTCAGCGCGCAGACCGAAAGGCTGCGAACCGAACAGAAGAATGCCGCGCGACTTGGAGCCCCAATAGGAGGGAACCGCGTGATAAAGCTCCGCCGTGCCCTCCGACACCGCGTCGAACACGCCATTGCCCGGCACAAGCTCGCCGGCGGCATAGAGCTTCACTTCCAGCCGGCCACCGGACAGAGCCGTGATTCGGTCGGCCAGCATCTGCGCCGCCACGCCCGGTCCGGGCAGGTTCTTCGGCCAGGCCGTGACCATTTTCCAGGTGATCTTGTCCTGTGCGATGGCCGGAGCCGCTAAGCCCGTCGCCACACCGGCAACACCTGCCGTTTTCAGAAATTGACGCCTTTTCATGGAAAACCCCTCTGAATTGTTGAGCTATTAATTTCCAAGAATTCCCGGCAGCCGCAAGCCCTTTTCCTGCGCCCAGTCGCGCGCGATGTCATAGCCCGCATCGGCGTGACGCATCACGCCGGTCGCCGGATCGTTCCACAGCACGCGCTCAAGGCGCCGCGCCGCGTCTTCCGTGCCATCGGCACAGATTACCATGCCCGAATGCTGCGAGAAGCCCATGCCCACGCCGCCGCCATGGTGCAGCGAAACCCAGGTCGCCCCCGAAGCGCAGTTCAAAAGCGCGTTAAGCAGCGGCCAGTCGGAAACCGCATCCGAACCGTCCTTCATGGCCTCCGTCTCGCGATTGGGCGAAGCCACCGAGCCCGAATCCAGATGATCCCGTCCGATCACAACCGGCGCTTTCAGTTCACCCTTCGCGACCATCTCGTTGAAGGCGAGGCCAAGCCGGTGCCTGTCGCCGAGACCGACCCAGCAGATACGCGCCGGCAGACCCTGAAACGCGATGCGGTCGCGCGCCATGTCGAGCCAGCGATGCAGATGCTCATTGTCGGGCAAAAGCTCCTTCACCTTCTCGTCCGTGCGGTAAATATCCTCCGGATCGCCCGAAAGCGCCGCCCAGCGGAAAGGCCCCACACCGCGGCAGAACAGTGGGCGGATATAGGCCGGCACGAAACCGGGGAAGGCAAAGGCGTTCTCAAGCCCCTCTTCCAGCGCCACCTGGCGAATGTTGTTGCCATAGTCGAGCGTCGGAATGCCCGCATTCCAGAAGGCGACCATCGCCTCCACATGCTCGCGCATCGAGGCGCGCGCCGCTTTCTCCACCCCCTTCGGATCGCTTTCGCGCTTCTCGCGCCACTCGGCCACGGTCCAGCCCTTCGGCAGATAGCCATTCACCGGATCGTGCGCAGAAGTCTGGTCCGTCACCATGTCCGGCTTCACGCCGCGCCGCACCAGTTCCGGCACGATCTCCGCCGCATTGCCCACAAGGCCGACAGATTTCGCCTCGCCGGCCTTGGTCCAGCGGTCGATCATCTCCAGCGCCTCATCCAGTGTGGTCGCCTTCTCGTCCACATAGCGGGTGCGGATGCGGAAATCGATGCGTGTCTCATCGCACTCGATGGCGAGACAGCACGCGCCCGCCATCACGGCTGCCAGCGGCTGCGCGCCACCCATGCCGCCAAGCCCCGCGGTCAGGATCCACTTGCCTTTGAGATCGCCGCCATAATGCTGCCGGCCAGCCTCCACGAAGGTCTCGTACGTGCCCTGCACGATGCCCTGCGAACCGATATAGATCCACGAGCCGGCCGTCATCTGGCCGTACATCATCAGGCCCTTCTTATCGAGCTCGTTGAAGTGGTCCCAGTTGGCCCAGTGCGGCACGAGGTTGGAATTGGCGATCAGAACGCGCGGCGCATCCTTGTGGGTGCGGAACACGCCCACCGGCTTGCCCGACTGAACGAGCAGCGTCTCGTCTTCCTCAAGTGTCTTCAGCGTCGCGGCAATGCGGTCGAAATCGTCCCACGTCCGCGCGGCCCGGCCGATGCCGCCATAGACGACCAGCTCGTTCGGATTTTCCGCAACGTCCGGATCGAGATTGTTCATCAGCATCCTGAGCGGCGCTTCGGTCATCCAGCCCTTGGCGTTGAGCTCGCTCCCGCGCGGCGCCCTCACCTCGCGAATGTTGTGACGCGGATTGGTCATGTTCATTTCCCTTTCAAGGATGGCGCGATCTCTGCAAGACGCGTCAGAATGGTTTTGAGATGCGGCCGCAGACGCGCCGCCCTGTCTTCGTCATAGTCGAACGGCACGGCCTCGCACGTCAGATGCGTGATCTGCGCCAGTTCCATCTGAATCGCATGTTCACCGCGCTCCGATCTGCCGTAGTGCCGTGTGGTCCAGCCACCGACGAAACGGCCATTCAGCACGCTCGTGTAGCCGTCCGCCGCAGCACAAATCTCCGCCGTCGCCCGCTCGATTTCCGCCGCGCAGGTCTCACCGTGATTGGTGCCGATGTTGAAATCCGGAAGCTGCCCCTCGAACAGAAACGGGCAATGCGAGCGTATGGAATGGCAATCATAGAGGATCGCCACCCCGTGCAGCGCCTTCACCCGCGCGATCTCGGCCTCGAGCGCGGCATGATAGGGCGCATGAAACGCTTCAAGCCGCTTGGCAACATCCTCAGCCGTCGGCTCTTCCCCCTCGCGCCAGATCGGCCGATTGTCGAAATCCGTCAGCGGCACGAGGCTGGTGGTGTTCTGCCCCGGATAAAGGCTTTCGCCGGAAGGATCGCGGTTGGCATCGATCACATAGCGGTGAAACGTCGCCCGCACCGTGGTCGCGCCATCGAGCAGGCCGTCATAGAGCCGATGCACATGCCAGTCCGTATCGGTCAAAAGCCGGCCCTGATCGTTCAGCCGCGCCTTGATCGCATCCGGCACGAACGTGCCCGTATGCGGTAATCCAAGAATGACGGGCGAGGAGCCCTGGTGCACATCAACGGGGTTCATTCGCAAATCTCCAGCGTCGGCGTCAGCGTCCGCCCCTCACCCTTACCCTCTCCCCGCAAGCGGGGAGAGGGGGGCGTCAACATCGCGGCCCTCGTGCTTCTCCCCGCGAGCGGGGAGAAGGTGCCGACAGGCGGATGAGGAGCGGGCGCCATCGCAGTAGAATCCATCTCCACCATCAAGGCTCACTCCTCAACTCAGGCAGAATGTTCTCGGGAATGCTGGCGTTCAGGTCGCCAGAGCGCACCAGTTCGATGGCATTTTCCAGATCGGGCGCCAGATAACGGTCCTCCTCCAGATCCGGCACCGCACGCCGGATCGCCGCATGCGCCCTGGAAAGCGCGGCGCTCGTCTTCAAGGGGCTTCGAAAATCCACGCCCTGCGCCGCCGTAACCGCCTCGATGCCGATAATGCCGAAGAGATTTTCCGTCATCGGAACAAGCCGCCGCGCGCCATGGCAGGCCATGGACACATGATCCTCCTGATTGGCGGAAGTCGGCGTCGAATCCACGGAAGCGGGATGCGACATCTGCTTGTTTTCGCTCATCAGCGCCGCCGAAGTCACTTCGGCGATCATCAGTCCCGAGTTCAGCCCCGGCTTTTTCGCCAGAAACGCCGGCAGGCCGAACGAAAGCGCCGGATCGACCAGAAGCGCTATGCGTCGCTGCGCAATCGCGCCGATCTCGCAGATGGCAAGCGCGATCTGGTCGGCGGCAAGCGCCACCGGCTCGGCGTGGAAATTGCCGCCCGAAACCACGGTCCCATCCGACAGCACCAAAGGATTGTCGGTCACCGCGTTGGCCTCGATTGTCAGCGTGCGCGCCGCCTGGCGCAGCAAGTCGAGACACGCGCCATCCACCTGCGGCTGGCAGCGGATGCAATAGGGGTCCTGCACTCGCTCATCGCCTTCCAGATGGCTCTCTCGGATTTGCGATCCCTCAAGCAGCGACCAGAGCGCCGCAGCCGTGTCGATCTGCCCCTGATGTCCGCGCAGCGTATGAATTTCAGGATGAAATGGCGCGGAGGACCCCATCGCCGCATCGGTCGAAAGCGCTCCGGTTATAAGTGCGGAGCGCGCCGCGCGATGCGCCCGGAACAACCCGGTCAGCGCTAGCGCGGTCGAAACCTGCGTGCCGTTGATAAGCGCCAGCCCTTCCTTGGCTTTCAGCACGACTGGCGTTAGCCCCGCCCTGCGTAGCGCTTCGCCGCTGGAAAGCCGCTCACCGTCGAAGAAGGCCTCCCCCTCGCCCATCATGGCCGCCGCCATATGCGCAAGCGGCGCAAGATCGCCGGACGCGCCGACCGAGCCCTTTTCGGGGATCACCGGCAGGACACCCCGCGCCAGCATCTCCTCGATCAGCGTAACCACTTCCATGCGCACGCCGGAAGCGCCCCGCCCCAGCGAGAGCAGTTTCAGCGACATGATAAGCCGCACGATGGCCTCATCCAGCGGCGCGCCGACGCCGCAGCAATGCGAGAGGATGAGATTGCGTTGCAGCGTCTCCACATCCTGTGGCGGGATGCTTACACTGGCGAGCTTTCCAAAGCCGGTGTTCACGCCATAGACCGCTTCATTGCCGCGTGCGATCTGATCGATGCGTGCAGCCGCCGCCTCGATGCCCGCATGACAGGCCGGATCGACGCGCACCGCAACGCCGTCGCGCCAGATGCGCTCCAGATCCTGAACGGCGACCGCACCGGGGGTCAGAACAAGCGTCATGCGAAATCTCCTGCAATAAGGCGATGCAGCGGGTTGAAGCCGATGCGATAGGCAAGCTCGGCGGGATGCTCCACATCCCAGATGGCAATCTCGGCGCGCTTGCCGGCTTCTATGGTGCCGATCTCGTCGGCGAGCCCTAGCGCGCGCGCGCCTTCGCGCGTTGCCCCGGCCAGCGCCTCTTCCGGCGTCATGCGGAAGAGCGCGCAGGCCATGTTCACGGTCAGAAGGAGCGAGGCAAGCGGCGATGAACCCGGATTGCAGTCGGTCGCAATCGCAATGCGCACGCCATGTTTGCGCAGCTCCGCAAGCGGCGGATGCTGCGTCTCGCGCAGCGTGTAGAACGCACCCGGCAGGAGAACAGCCACCGTCCCGGAAGCAGCCATCGCTGCAACGCCTTCCTCGTCCAGATATTCGAGATGGTCCGCCGAAAGCGCGCCATAGGAGGCCGCCATTTTCGCGCCACCCAGATCGGAAAGCTGCTCTGCATGCAGCTTCACCGGCAGGCCGAGTTCGTGCGCGCTGTCGAACACGCGCGCGATCTGCGCCGGCGAGAAGGCAATGCCTTCGCAGAACCCGTCAACCGCATCAACCAGCCCCTCGGCATGAGCAGCGTCCATGCCCGGAAGCACCACCTCGTCGATATAGGCGTCTTCACGTCCGCGATACTCCACCGGCACCGCATGCGCCGCAAGATAGCTCGTCTTGATCCGCACCGGCCGCAGCGATGCCAGACGCCGCGCGGCGCGCAGCATCTTCAGCTCATCGTCAATGGTCAGCCCATAGCCGGATTTGACCTCCACCGTCGCCACACCCTCGGCAAGAAGCGCATCGAGGCGCTTCAGTGCGTCCTCGACCAGCGCATCTTCGTTCATGCCGCGCGTTGCCGAAACGGTCGAAACGATGCCCCCGCCCGCACGCGCCACCTCCTCATAGCTCGCGCCCTCAAGGCGCATCTCGAATTCCTTGGCGCGATTGCCGCCAAACACCAGATGCGTGTGGCAATCGACCAGCGCCGGCGTCGCGAGCCGACCGCCAAAGTCGGTTCGTTCCCAGTCGGCAAACGTGTCCGGAATGGCGCTCAGCATGCCCGACCAGACGATTTCGCCGTTCTCAATGGCGATGCCGGCCTCCTCGACCAGCCCATAGGGCACAGCGCCCTCACACATGCTTGCCAACCGGATACCGCTGATGACACTCTGCTTCATGACAGGAAGTTTCCTCCGCCCCCCTGCGGGACATATTTGCAGGGCATATTGCCTAGCCGCGCTTTTTTGTCTAGTGTTATTCACATATGTATAGACATAATTAAGTCAGGAACAGCACTCCATGCAAGCCATTTTTGCGCAGAATGCCCTCACGCCAGATGGTTGGCAAAAAGATGTGCTTGTAAAGCTCGACGATTCCGGCCGCATCGGCAGCGTCGCCTCCGACACACAGCCGGAGAACGACAGGACGGTACGCGTGCCCGTCCTTCTGCCCGCCATGTCCAATCTGCACAGCCACACGTTTCAGCGCGCCATGGCTGGCCTTGCGGAGCGGCGCGGGCCTGCCGGGCGCGACAGTTTCTGGACGTGGCGCGAAATCATGTACCGCTTTCTCGACCTGCTTTCACCGGAAGACATCGAGGCCATCGCCGCCTTTGCCTTCATGGAAATGCAGGAAGCAGGCTTTGCCTCCGTGGCCGAGTTCCATTATGTCCACCACCAGCCGGGCGGCGCCCCCTATGGCGATGTCGGCGAATTGTCCGCCCGCATCGCCGGCGCTGCGGAACAGACCGGCATCGGCCTCACGCTCCTGCCCGTCCTCTATCGCCATGGAGGTGTCGACCAGCGCCCGCTTGAGGGCGGTCAGAAGCGGTTTGGCAACGATCTCGACCGATACCAGAAGTTGCTTTCGCGCGCCGAAGAATGCGTGGCCAATCTGTCTGCCGACGCGCATCTGGGTGTCGCACCGCACTCTCTCCGCGCCGTCAGTCTCGATGATCTCCGCGAAGCACAGGCCATGCGCCCCCGGGCCCCGCTCCACATGCACATCGCCGAGCAGTTGCCTGAGATCAACGAAGTGCGCGCAGCCTATGGCCGGCGCCCGGTGGAATGGCTGCTCGACAATTGCCGCGTGGACGAACGCTGGTGTCTCATCCATTGCACTCACATGACGGAAGAGGAAACCGCCAATCTGGCCGAGACCGGCGCCGTTGCCGGCCTTTGCCCGGTCACCGAAGCCAATCTCGGTGATGGCATTTTCAACGGCCCACAGTACCAGAGTGCCGGTGGCATGCTCGGCATCGGCTCCGATTCCAATATCCGCATCACGGTCGCAGAAGAGTTGCGTCAGCTCGAATATTCCCAGCGCCTGCGCGATACTGCCCGCGTTGTTCTGGCCGCGCACGGTCAGTCCTGTGGGCGCACGCTCTATGACGCTGCCCTTGCCGGTGGCGCACAGGCGCTTGGTCGCAGGTCCGGTGCGATCCAGCCCGGACACTGGGCCGATATGGTCGCCATTGACCAAACTGAATTCGCAGGCGCAGCATACGACGATGGTCCATTGGACGCGTGGCTCTTTACCGGCGACAATGGAGCCGTACAGGATGTCTGGTCTGCGGGACGCCATTGTGTCCGCGAAGGCCGTCATATCGAACATGAAGCGATCGCTGCACGCTACGCGCAGACGATCCGGAAACTGGTGGAGCATCTGTGACCAGCCAACGCGCCTCATTCCGCACCATCCGCGACGAGCTCTCCCGCCGTATCGCCGAGAGAATCTGGCTGCCGGGAACGCTCATACCCGGCGAGGAGGCGCTGGCGGAGGAGTTCGGCGCTGCCCGTGCCACGGTCAACCGTGCCCTGCAGGAGTTGGCCCGTGCCGGCATCCTCGAGCGCAAGCGCCGCGCCGGCACACGGGTCGCGCTTCATCCCGTGCGTGAGGCCCGCTTCGTCATTCCGCGCATCCGCCAGGAGATCGAAGGGCGGGGCTCCGAATACCAGTATCGCCTTCTGAGTGCTGAGGAGACCGACGCGCCGGAAGTCATCTGCGCGCGTCTCAGCCTGCTCTCGAAATCGGGCATGCTGCATGTGCGCTGCCTGCATCTGGCAGACCGCGTGCCGTATCAGTATGAAGACCGCTGGATCAACCTGAACACCGTCCCCGACGCGCGCAGGGCCGACTTCAAATCGATGGGTCCGAACGAATGGCTCGTCGGGCATGCCCCGTTCTCCAACGCGGAGTTTACGTTCATGGCCGGTGCCGCCAGCGCCGACGAAGCCTCGCTACTGCAGGTCCGCGAAGGCGATCCGGTCTTCATCGGCGAGCGCATCACCTGGATGAAGGGTCAGCCGATCACGCTTGCTCACCTCGTCCACCCGTCCTCGCATCGGATGGTGACACATCTGTGAGGCACCTCGACAAGCCGGGGTGGAGGCGTTAGGGCAGGCCAGTCTCATCGTTCCGGGAAACTGCCATGACCGCGCGCAACACGCTCATCGCCCCTTCCATTCTCGCTTCAGATTTCTCACGCCTCGGCGAGGAAGTCGAAACCGTCGCCAAAGCAGGCGCTGACTGGATTCACCTCGATGTGATGGATGGCCATTTCGTGCCCAACATCACCTTCGGCCCGCCCATTATCAAGGCAATCCGCGACCGCACCGACAAGGTGTTCGACTGCCACCTGATGATCACCCCGGCCGATCCCTATCTCGCCGCCTTCGCCGATGCCGGATGCGACATCATCACCGTTCACGCCGAAGCCGGTCCGCATCTCCACCGGTCGCTTCAGACGATCCGAAACCTCGGCAGGAAGGCCGGCGTTTCGCTCAACCCGTCCACGCCTGAAAGCGTCATCGAATACGTGCTCGACGAGCTCGATCTCGTGCTTCTGATGACCGTCAATCCAGGCTTCGGCGGACAGGCCTTCATCCCATCCGTGGTCGAGAAGGTGCGCCGCATCAAGGCTATGATCGGCGACCGGCCCATTGATATCGAGATCGATGGCGGCGTCTCGCCCGCCAATGCCGGTGCGTTGACCGCCGCTGGCGCCAATGTCCTGGTCGCTGGCTCCGCCGTCTTCAAGGGCGAAGGCGAAGGAGCCTACGCGAAAAACATCGCGGCGATCCGCGACGCCGCCAACGGCTGACAGCCCGATCTGTCGCAACAAAAAAGCCGCGCGGACAAGGTCCGGCGCGGCTTTTGTCGTTTCAGGCGTAAGCGCTTAGCTGCTGCCGCCGTTCAGCACCGTGACCGCACGGCGGTTCTGCGACCAGCAGGAGATGTCGTCGCAGGTCGCGACCGGACGCTCCTTGCCGTAGGAGATGGTGCGAATGCGGTTGGCCGCAACACCGCGTGCCACCAGGAAGTCGCGCGCAGAAGCCGCACGGCGCGCACCGAGCGCGAGGTTGTACTCACGGGTGCCGCGTTCGTCCGCATGGCCTTCGACGGTGATCGAATAGCTGGTGTATTTGTTCAGCCACTGCGCCTGGCGCGTCAGCACCTGCTGCGCATCGGCGCGGATCACCGACGAATCGAGATCGAAGAAAATCCGGTCACCGACGCTGACGGTGAACTCCTGCTGCGATCCGGGAGGACCACCGGCACCGCCAAGGCCGATATCAGCCGCATTGTTGGGAACCTGTTTGTTAGCACAACCGGCCAGGGCAAGGGCCGCCACCAGGGCGATGCCAACCGGGTTTTTGGCGATAGCTGCAATCGACAGCATTGCCACCTCTCCTTCAGATTAGAGATATTTTGTTCAACGATCAGTAACCACGTTGCCGTTAAGGACCCCTCAAGAAACGCGGTTAACAAACCCCTACCGGTGCAAATCAGAACCGTTATTTCGCGCAAACTAGCTTAAAATACGGCGGAAACGCGGCGAATCCGGCAGAAGCCGCCGCAGTCCTATTCCAGCAGCGGCGACCAGGCCGGGTCCGAACCATAGTTCGCGGTCGGAATTTTCTGCTCGTTGCGGCCCGTCAGATCGATCGAATAGAGCTGCGGCCCGGCCGAGCCAGCCGGCTGGCGGAAAAACATGACCACGCGACCGTTCGGCGCCCAGGTCGGTCCCTCCTGCAGGAAGCCGGACGAGAGAATACGCTCGCCGGAGCCATCCGTGCGCATGACACCGATCTGAAACTCACCGCGGGTCTGCTTGGTGAAGGCGATCAGGTCGCCGCGCGGCGACCAGACCGGCGTCGAATAGGTGCCATCACCGAAGGAGATACGCTTCGGGT
Source organism: Nitratireductor aquibiodomus (assembly GCF_900105565.1). Taxonomy (NCBI): domain Bacteria; kingdom Pseudomonadati; phylum Pseudomonadota; class Alphaproteobacteria; order Hyphomicrobiales; family Phyllobacteriaceae; genus Nitratireductor; species Nitratireductor aquibiodomus. The sequence continues at coordinate 1,902,036 of NZ_FNSL01000001.1, forward strand.
CGCCGCCGCTGGCGCTCATCACATAGATCTGCGCACGCCCACCACGGTCGGAAGTGAACACGATCTGCGAGCCGTCCGGCGAATAGGAAGGCGATGTGTCGATGGCATTGGAGGTCGTCAGGCGCGTCGTGTTGCGGCTTCTCAGGTCCATCGCAAAGATGTTCGAATTGCCGTCGTCGCGCAGAAGGCTCATCACGATCTGCTGACCGTTGGGCGAAAAGCGCGGCGCAAAGGTCATGCCGGGGAAATTGCCGACAAGCTCGCGCTGACCGGTCTCGAGCTGCAGAAGATAGACCTGCGGCTGACCGCCCTCATAGGACATGTAAGTGATTTCCTGGCGCGTCGGCGAAAAACGCGGCGTCAGGACGATTGCGCGCCCGTCGGTCAGGAAGCGCTGGTTCGCCCCGTCCTGGTCCATGATCGCAAGCCGCTTCACGCGATTGTTGCGCGGGCCCGACTCGTCGACATACACGATCCGCGTGTCGAAATACCCGGTTTCACCGGTCAGGCGCTGATAGATGGCGTCGGCGATGATGTGGGCCACGCGCCGCCATTTGTCCTTGCTGGTGAAGAACTGCTCACCGATAAGCTGCTGCCCCGCATAGGTGTCCCAAAGCCGGAATTCGGCCCGCAACCGCCCGTCGGGGGTCTCGGAGACCTTGCCGGTGACCAGCGCCTGCGCATTGATCACCGTCCAGTCCTGAAAGCGCGGTGCCGCATCCGGATTGGAGATCTTCTCGATGAAGGCTCCCTTCTCGATGGGCGCGAACAGGCCCGATCGCCGCAGATCGGCTTCAACGACACTGGCGATCTCCGCTCCTTTTCCATCGGCGGAGATAAACTCCGTGATGGCGATGGGCAGCGGCTCGACCACGCCCTTATTGATGTCGATCTCGACCACTGCTCGTGCCGGCAGCACCGCAACGCCAAGCCCGGCGACCAGCGTCGCAATCAGGAAGGTCGCTCTCATGATCATCTGCATTTGCTCCTGCCTCTCCCGCTTTGGTTAGGCTCAAGCCCCCATCGCCTTATGGATGGTGCTCTGGTTAAAACATGTCGCTTGGATCGAAGTGGACGATGACTTCGGACCAGGTATCGTATTTCGCTGCCGGCAGATTGTAGGGCGCGCACTGCAGAACGGCGCGCCGTGCGGATTCCGCGGCTGCGCGTTCAACCATGTTGCCGTTGCCGCCGGCAATAATGCGCGGGCTGCCCTCGATGTTCCCGCTTGGGTCGAGCCTCATCTGGACGGAGACTTTCAGGTTCTCGGCATCCAGCGCGCCGGCGGGCACGTTCCAGCAGCGCTGGATCTGGCCACGCAGCGCATCCATTTCACTCTGTGAAAGCTTCTCGCCCGGCGTGCTGCGGCTGCCGCCAAGCGATGCCTGTTCCTGAGAGCGTTTCGCACCCCCGCCGGAGGCCTTGTCCTTGTTCAGGAGTGCTGCCACCTCGTCAAACAGCTCGTCGGAGTTCTGCGATTTCGGCTTCGAAGCGGTCTTCTGTGCCGGCTTGTCCGCATCCTTCCGTTCAGGCGCCTTGGCCGTGCTTGCCTTCGGCGGCTGTGGCCGCGACTGCGGCACAGGCGCGCTGTTTGGCAGCGCAACGCTCTCGGTCGCTTCAGGTGCTTCCGCCACCACCGTCTCTTCAGGAGCGGGGTCCGGCTTCACCTCCTGCTTGGGCTGAGGCTCCGGCCGCACTTCCGTCGCGGGCACCGGCGTCGGTTCGGCTGCCGCCTGCTGTTGTTCCGGCTCGGGCTTCGGTTCCGGCTTGGGCGTCGGTTTCGGTGCAGGCGGCGGCTCCGCCGTCTTCTCCACCTCGCGGTTGCGCGGTTCGGGTGTCGGCGGCGTTTTCAGGTCGACATCATTGTCGCCCGTGTTCTGCGCGTTCTCCACCGGATCCGGACGCTTGGTCGGTGTCGGCGCCGGTTTCTCGGAGAGCGCCGCCTTCTTGTCGCCCTCCTGCACCTGCGTCATCGATTCGATCGGGATGATGTCAACGGGCAGCGCTTCGACATCCGCCACCTCAAAGGCGCGCGGCGCCGACAGCGAGAACAGGCCGAAACCCAGCAGCGCCGCATGCATGGTCACCGATGTAACGAGACCCGCCTTCATTTGGTCAATTGCCTTCTTCCTGCAGCGTGACCAGGCCGAGATTGCGATATCCGGCAGCCGAGATGCGCGCCATCACGCGCATCACCGTGCCGTAGTCGGCCGCGCGGTCGCCGCGCACATAGATGCGCTCGTCATAGCCCGAGCGCGCAATCGCCTGCAGCTTCGGCACCACTTCTTCGATCGGCACCTCTGTCTCCTGCAGATAGATCTGGCCCTCATTGTTGACCGAAACCGTGATTGGCTGTGTCTCCGAGTTCAGCGCCTTGGCCTGCGTCTCCGGAAGATCGATCGGCACGCCCACCGTCAGAAGCGGTGCAGCCACCATAAAGATGATGAGCAGCACCAGCATCACGTCCACGAAAGGCGTCACGTTGATCTCGGAGATCAGACCCGAGCGCGAGCCCCGGCGGCCACGCCGCCGTCCGTTTCTTCCGCCCGCCGATCCGACTGACATACCCATTGTGCGCTCCTAAGCCGCCTTCGCGGCGACCTTCTCGTCGATCTGCCGCGAGAGAATGGTCGAAAATTCGTCCGCAAAGCCTTCCATCCGTCCGGCGAGCTTGCCCGCGTCGGATGACAGCTTGTTGTAGGCGATAACCGCGGGAATGGCGGCCAGAAGACCTATGGCCGTGGCCAGCAGAGCCTCGGCGATACCTGGTGCCACAACCGCCAGATTGGTGGACTTGGAACCGGCAATCGCCTGGAATGAGGTCATGATACCGACCACCGTGCCAAACAGACCGATGAAAGGGGCCGCCGAGCCGATGGAGGCAAGGAAGCCGAGCCGGCTCTCAAGCCGCTCCATCTCACGCGTGAGCGCCAGGTCCATTGCCTTGTCGATGCGCGTCTGCAGGCCGATGGGCGAGCGCGCGCCTTTCTCAAAACTCTTCTTCCACTCGCGCATGGCGGCCACGAAGATTGAGCCCATGCCGGTGGTCTTGCGGTCCGAAAGCGCACGGTAGAGTTCCTCAAGCGACTGGCCCGACCAGAAAGTCTTTTCAAAGCGGTTGAGGGCCGTGCGCATGCGAGCATAGGCAATTAGCTTGTCAACGATGATCGCCCAGGTCCAGACCGATGCGACAAGCAGGCCGATCATGACCAGCTTGACCACCCAGCCTGCCTGCCAGAACAAAGCCCAGATCGACAACTCCCCACCCGGTGCGGCGAGCGTAACACTTTCCATGGATCAACATCCTCTTAAGATCAGGGCGGGGCGTACATCTCGGTCTCGGCCGCGCCCCTGCTTGCGTGCCGTTGCCTGCGTCCGATCCGAGGCGTCCCCGCGAGATGCTTCAACGCCCCTTTATCCGGTAAAATTTGGTGAAAGGAAGGCGCACGGATTCGCTACGGATTTCATGGTTTTCTTCATGAACCGTTATGGTTAATTAAGCGTTAGGAGATGTTCTCGCGCGCAGGCATCCCGCGGACGAGATGTGCAAAAGCGCCTGCAATCACGAAATGTGTTTCACCTGTCCTTCGGCTTGAACGCCGCGATCCACTCTTTCGGAAACCGCCGCGGTCGTCCCGATGCGCCGATGATGGCCGCTTCGACTTTTGCCTCCACCAGCACGTTCTCGCCGCGCAGAAGCCGCTGCGCCATGTGAATGCGTGCGCCGGAGATTGCCTCGGTGCGTGTCTCCACCGTCACGATGTCGTCAACACGGGCGGGCTGGCGAAAATCGATCTCCATCCGCCGTACGACCCAGGAAAGCACCTCGCCATGCTTCCCATCGGCCAGTTCGGTATGATGCACACCGGCCAGCCGCAGGAAATCCGAGCGTCCCCGCTCCAGAAACTCCAGATAGCGTGCGTGATAGACTACGCCGGTGAAATCCGTATCTGCGAAATAGACCCGCGCCACGAGCCGATGCCCGAAATCGGTCAGCTCACCCGAAAGCCCGACCGTCAGGTCTTCGCCCGAGCCGGCGTTCATTCCCCATCCCCCTGCTGAAACAGGCTGATCTGCGCTTCCGCCAATTCCTTCGGCGGCTGAAGCCCCATGTGGCGCCATGCCCTGGCGGCGAGCACGCGCCCGCGCGGGGTGCGCTGGATGAAGCCCTGCTGGATCAGATAGGGCTCGATGATGTCCTCTATGGCGTCGCGCGGTTCAGAAAGTGCTGCCGCTATCGTCTCGATGCCCACCGGCCCGCCGCCGAAATTCTCCACAATCATGGTGAGGTAGCGCCGGTCGAGCTGATCGAGGCCAAGCGCATCCACTTCAAGCCGCGAAAGCGCCTCGTCGGCAACCTTGCGCGTCACCTCGCTTGCGCCCGCCACAGTGGCGAAATCCCGCACCCGGCGCAAAAGGCGCCCGGCAATGCGTGGCGTGCCCCGCGCCCGGCGTGCGATTTCCTCCGCTCCGTCATTCGCAAGCGGCAGCCCGAGAATGCGCGAACCGCGCGTAACGATCGATTGCAGTTCATCGACCGTGTAGAAATCGAGCCGCACGGGAATGCCGAAACGGTCGCGCAGCGGCGTCGTCAGAAGGCCAAGCCGCGTCGTCGCCGCCACCAGCGTGAACTTGGCAAGATCGATCTTCACCGAGCGCGCGGCCGGCCCCTCGCCGATGATCAGGTCGAGCTGAAAATCCTCCATGGCTGGATAGAGAATTTCCTCCACCGCCGGGTTCAGCCGGTGGATTTCATCGATGAAGAGCACATCGCGCTCTTCGAGATTGGTCAAAAGCGCCGCCAGATCACCCGCCTTTGCGATCACCGGGCCAGAGGTGGAACGGAAATTCACCCCCAGCTCGCGCGCCATGATCTGCGCCAGCGTGGTCTTGCCAAGGCCGGGCGGCCCGACAAAAAGCACATGGTCCAGCGCCTCGCCGCGTCCACGCGCAGCTTCAATGAAAACTTTCAGATTGGCGCGCGCCGCTTTCTGCCCGACGAAATCGTCCAGCGACTGCGGACGCATCGTCGAGTCCAGGTCCTCACCGCGCTTGTCGGCTGCAATCAGCCTGTCGCCATCCGTCATCCGCAGACTTCCATTTCACAATCATACAGCGCAAACAGCGCGCTCATGGCCCTGACTAGCGCGCCAGTTCCTTCAGGCCAAGCCTGATCAGCGTGCCCGCATCCGCGCCCTCGCCCGCTGCCTTCATTGCGGCAGCGACGGCATTCGCCGCCACGTCGCGCGAATAGCCGAGATTTGAGAGCGCCGATACCGCGTCGGACACCGGTGCCGGCGCAGCCCCCTCACCCAGTTCCTGCTTCAGGCCGATCGTGCCGGTTGCCTCTCCGGCATAGGCAGGCGCCTTGCTCTTCAGTTCGGTGACGATGCGCTCGGCAACCTTCTTGCCCACGCCCGGCGCACGCGCCACGGTCGCCGCATCCTTCAGCGCAATCGCATTGGCCAGTTCCGAAGCCGAAAGTGTCGAAAGCACTGAAAGCGCCACCTTGGACCCCACGCCCTGCACATTGTTCTGCAAAAGGCGGAACCATTCGCGCTCCAGCGCGCTGCGAAAGCCGTAAAGCCGGATCATGTCCTCGCGCACATAGGTCTCGATGAACAGCGTCACAGCCGTCCCCTCACCGTCGAGTGCTGCCAGCGTCCGCGCCGGACAATAGGCGACATACCCGACGCCCCCCACATCGATGATGCAGTGATCTTCGGCGATCTCGTCGATGATGCCCTTCAGTTTTCCGATCATTTCAGTGCTTCCATGGCCAGTCGGGAGGTGGCGGATTGCCTGTGATGGGCATGACAGATGGCGATGGCGATCGCATCCGCCGCGTCATCCGTGTCAAACCGCGCCTTCGGCATCAGCACCTTCACCATCATGTGAATCTGTTTCTTGTCGCCGTGACCGACCCCGATCACGGTTTTCTTCACCGCATTGGGCGCATATTCGGCCACCGGAAGACCGGCCCGCGCCGGCACCAGCATGGCGATGCCCCGCGCCTGGCCGAGCTTCAGCGTCGCCGAGGCATCCTTGTTGACGAAGGTCGCCTCCACCGCCGCTTCATCCGGTCGATGGTCATGCAGAATGGCATCGAGCCCGTCATGCAGCTGGCACAGTCTGGAGGCCAGATCGGCCTTGCCGTCGGACGTCACGGTGCCAGCACCCACAAAGCGCAGGGAGTTGCCCTGCGCATCGATGATGGCCCAGCCTGTGCGCCGGAGCCCGGGATCGATGCCGAGAATTCGAATCGGTGTGTTCATGGCACTAACATAGCCGTGGGCAGGCCCATTGCCACGCACAAGCAGCACGAGCGAAGAAGCGGGCTCGCCAGCGCCCTTTTCAGGAGATGGAAGTCTGCCCGAATTCGACCTCAGTCTCGCCCTTCTGATCGCCACCGTGCTGGCGGCTGGCGTTGTGCGCGGGCTTTCGGGTTTCGGCACCGGCCTGATCGTCGCCCCGATCGCCGGAGCGCTCTACGACCCCGTGACGGCGGTCGTCCTGCTCGTCATCATCGATTCGCTGCCCACCCTGCCGGTAGCGCTTCCCGTCGTAAAACTTGCCCGCTGGCGCGAGGTTCTGCCGGTGCTTGCCGGCCTGGCGCTGTTCGTGCCGCTCGGCGTCTACATCCTGAAAAACGGAGACGAGACCGTGTTGCGCTGGGTCATCTGCGTGATCATCCTTGCCTGCGCGCTTACCCTGCGCAGCGGCTGGCGCTATCACGGGCCGCGCAGCCTTCCCCTCTCTTTCGGCATTGGCAGCATTGCCGGAACCCTGTCAGGCATCGCCGCCATTCCCGGCCCGCCCGTCATCATATACTGGATGGCGTCAACGCTGCCGGTCGCGGTTGTGCGCGCCAATCTGATGACGCTTTTCCTGATTTCAGAGATCTTCTCCGCCGGCAATCTGTGGGCGGCCGGCCTGTTCGAGCATTCACGCGTCATGCTGGGGCTCCTGATGATCCCGCCCTACATGCTCAGCCTGCTCGTTGGCGGCAGGCTCTATGGCATCGCCAGCGACACGACCTATCGCCGCCTCGCCTTCACGCTCATCATCGCCTCGGCGCTGATTGCGCTGCCGCTCACAGAGATCGTGTTCGACTGGCTGTTCAGCGGTGGCCGAATGCTGTTTTCAGGAGAGTGATCTGCTCATAGACTGGATTGTTGCCGAAAAGCTCGGCTTCTTCCGCCCGCGCCGGGGCACCACCGTAGATTTCTTCATCCATGCGCCGCACCAGATCCTGAAGACGCATCGAGCGCACCACGAGACTCTGGAATTTCTCGGGAAGGTCGGACCAGCCCTGTGCCTGTTCTTGTGGTGAGTGCGTATCGAGACGCACCTTGGATTTCTCTGCCGCCACCTGCTCACGGGTCATCTCGCCGGAGTTGGCCGCGCGCTGAAGGAGCAGCCAGGATGCGAGCTGCATGAGGCGTGTCGTCAGGCGCATGGATTCGGCGGCGTAGAGTGCAGCCCCGGCCCGGGTCAGGTGTTTCGCTTCCGCACGCCCGTCTCCGTCCAGATACTCCGCCGCCTCTTCGACCAGGCTCATACCCTGATTGTAAAGAGGCTTGAAGGAATCCGAGAACACGCGATGCTCGGCCAGCTTGATCGTGGTCGCGCGACCGTTCCCGTTTTCAATCATTGTGCCTACGCCCCACCAGATACAATTTTTCCGGCCACCGCCGGTTGATGCGTTCAATCACAAGTGCGCCTGACTCTCAATGCCGGCACGTCACTCAAGGATGGGCTTGTGCACAGCTGTTGGCAAGTTCTTCCTTAACAAAGGGTTAATACTCAATTTGGACAAAAAAAGAGCCGCAAAGGCGGCTCTCAGGAGTTTAAACAGGGAGGCGTCAAACAGAATGGCTCCAGCCACTCGGTAAGAATCCAGATCACTGGATACACACAGTAAACGCATGTAAAGCTTAATGGACGGTTAACAGCCCCGCCAATTCTTGAATCGAATGCAGATCAACACTGCCCGGTTCAGGACAATTCCCGGGCCTGCTCCCGCAGGCGAAACTTCTGGATTTTTCCCGTAGACGTCTTGGGAATTTCGGAGAAAACCACCGTTTTCGGACATTTGAAATGCGCCAGAAGCGACCGGCAGTGCGCGATGATCTCCTCCGCGCTGGCGTCCCGCCCCGGTTTCAGCTCCACGAAGGCCACCGGCGTCTCGCCCCATTTCTCATCCGCTTTGGCCACCACCCCGCATGCCGCGATGGCAGGATGCCGATAGAGCGCATCCTCCACCTCGATCGAGGAAATGTTCTCGCCGCCGGAGATGATGATGTCCTTGGATCGGTCCTTGAGCTGGATATAACCATCCGGATGCATCACGCCGAGATCGCCCGAATGGAACCAGCCCCCGGCAAACGCCTCGTCCGTCGCTTTTCTGTTCTTGAGATACCCCTTCATGACGATGTTGCCGCGAAACATCACCTCGCCGATGGTCTCACCATCGGGCGGCGTCTCGGTCATTGTTTCCGGGTCCATCACGGTCAGCCCCTCGAGCGCCGCATAGCGCACGCCCTGCCGCGCCTTGCGCGCCGCCTGCCCCGCTCCGTCGAGCGCGTCCCACTCGCCTTTCCACTCGTTCACCACCGCAGGCCCATAGGTTTCCGTCAGCCCGTAGAGATGGGTCACCGTGAACCCCGCCTCGGCCATGGCCGAAAGCACGCTCTCGGGCGGCGGTGCCGCCGCCGTGTTGAAGGTCACCGTGTGCGAAAAATCCCGCTTCTCGGCCTCAGGAGCGTTGAGCAGTGCCGACATCACCACCGGTGCACCGCACAGATGCGTTACGCCATGCTCCGCGATTGCGTCATACATGGGCTTTGCCCGTACCCAGCGCAGGCACACATGAGTGCCCGCCGTCAGCGCCAGCGTCCACGGAAAGCACCAGCCATTGCAGTGGAACATCGGCAGGGTCCACAGATAGACCGCCCCCCGCGAGAGCCCGGCATGCACCGTGTTGGCATAGGCCATGAGCGCGGCCCCGCGATGGTGATAGACAACGCCCTTTGGGTTGCCGGTCGTGCCCGAGGTATAATTCAGCGCAATCGCGTCCCATTCGTCATCCGGCATGGACCAGGTGAAGCCGGCATCCCCCGATGCCACGAACGCTTCATAGTCCACACTGCCGATGCGCTCACCCTTCGGATAGGGTGCATCCTCGCCAAATTCGGGATCGTCATAGTCGATCACCAGCGGCTTGACCTGCGCCAGCGCCAGCGCCTCCTTCATCACATCGGAGAACTCCCGGTCGACAATGACCACCCTGCTCTCCGCATGGTCGAGCTGAAAGGCGATGATCGCCGCATCCAGCCGCGTGTTGAGCGAATGCAGCACCGCATTCGTCATCGGCACGCCGTGATGCGCCTCCAGCATGGGCGGCGTGTTGGACAGCATGACGGAAACCGTGTCGCCCTTGCCGATGCCATAGCGGACAAGCGCTGAGGCCAGCTTCAGCGAACGCTCCCAGAACGTCGCGTAGGTCACCCGCTGGCCGCCATGGATGATCGCCACCTCGTTGGGAAAGACTTTTGCGGCGCGTTCCAGAAGCACAAGTGGTGTCAAAGGCTGAAAGTTAGCGGGATTCCTGTCGAGATCCCGATCAAAAGCGTTCCCGGTCACAAACATCCTCCCGCAGTGTTTTTGCTTATTAAGCACAGGCTTCCGATGCCGTCACCACCCCATTAGGTCGGACAGGCCGTCATGGATGAGCTTCAGGGAAACGATCAGCACCATCACATACATGAAGGGATAGAACACAGCCGGCTTCATGCGTTTGACCACCCACACGCCGGCAAGGGTGGCAAGCGGCGCGAGCGGGATCAGGATCAGCGACGCCGTCAGGTTCGAGCGGTCGAACTGACCGAGCGCGAAATAGGGAATGAGCTTCACCGCGTTTACGATGGCGAAGAACACAACGCTCGTCCCCGTGTAGACGCGCGGATCGTGCCCGAGCGGCAGCGCATAGACCTGATAGGGCGGCCCGCCCGCATGGGCAACAAAACTCGTGAAACCCGCCACGCCACCCCAGAACGTACCGCGTGAACGGCTCTGGTTGGCGATGTGCGCACGCCCTGCCACCTTCTCGAAAACCCACCGCAGGAAAAAGGCGAGTGTAACGAAGCCGACGATCAGGCGCACATGCCCTTCCGTCACAACCGCCGCGGTCGCCCACCCGATGGCAATACCCAAAAACGCACCGGGCAGCATGATCGAGAGCGTTCTGCGATCCATGAACCCGCGCCAGGCCCACAGCGAAACCACATCCATGACGATCAGGATCGGCAGCAGGATGGCCGCGGCCTGCACCGGGGAGACGACAAGCGAAAGCATTGGCACGCCAAGCAGGGCCATAGCCCCGCCGAAACCGCCCTTTGAAAGCCCCACGAGAATGACGGCGGGAACCGCTGCGAAATAGAATGCCGGATCGGAAAGAAGTGCGTTCATGAAACTCGTCTGCGCCCCGATTGTCGGGCCCGACTCTCATAGCCCCCCTGCCCGGATTTGGCGAGAGTCACCGGAAGTGCTTCAATTTTCCTTGTCGTTCACCCCGCTCGTCGTCTATGCCGCATTCAAACCAAATTGACGGGCAAGAAACGGTTCAGACCGGTTTAGCGCGGACCTGCGTACGACAGTGAGACGGAGCCTTTTCGCCACGCGGGCAAATCACGAACAGGCTTGAGGAGTTGCCAAATGACCAATCGCTGCCGCCTCGTATTGATCGCACCGCCGCCCGAAACGGCTGCCAATGACGAAGCGCATCTGGAGGCCGCACTCTCAGGGGGAGACGTCGCCTCGCTGATCATCCCCGATTACGGACAGGATGAAGTCAGTTTCCAGGCCCGCGCCGAGCGCCTCACCCCCATTGCACAGGCCCGCAATGTCGCGGTGATGATCGCCGGCGCGCCGCGCATCGCCGCCCGCGTCAAGGCCGACGGCATTCATGTCGAGGGATCGCTCGAAGAGCTCGCCGACGTGATCGAGAAATATCAGGACCGGATGATGATCGGGGTCGGCGGCGTGAAAACCCGCGACGACGCCCTTCAGTATGGAGAGTTGCAGCCCGACTATCTGTTCTTCGGCCGCTTTGGCTACGATAACAAACCAGAACCTCATCCCCGCAATCTGACCCTCGGCACCTGGTGGTCCGAGATGGTCGAAATTCCCTGCATCGTGATGGGCGGCAACACCATTGCCTCTGTCGAGCCAGTCTCGGCAAGCGGTTCGGATTTCACCGCGCTCTGCGCCGCAGTGTTTGCCGATGAGACCGATCCCGCGGCAGCGGTGGCCGAAGCCAATTCCATCCTCGACAGGGCCGCACAGCAAGTTGAGGGAGCCTGATCATGCGCCCACGTTTCCTTCCTGCCTTGCTCCTTGCCGCCGCATTTTGCGGGCTTGCGGGAAACGCACGCGCTGCCGGCAATGTCGAGCCGGAAACGGCAGGCTCCGGCGCCCCTCAGGCAAGCGAGCCCATGTCCGATCGCCTGCAACCGCCGGGCGACCGTCCCCTTTCAGCCCCCACGGTCGACCAGGTGGACCCGGATCGTTTCGGCAAACTGCCGGACGCCGCCTATGGTGCATTCCAGCGCGGCTACTACATCACCGCGCACAATCTCGCGCTGCCGCGTGCGGAAGCCGGCGACGCAGCCGCGCAAACCCTTGTGGCCGAAATCTATGCGCGTGGCCTCGGCATGCCCCGCAGCGCCACCAAAGCGGCAGAATGGTATTCGAAAGCCGCACAGCAGGGCGTTCCTGAAGCCCAGTTCCAGTATGCGCTTATGCTGCTCGACGGAAACTTCGTTGAAAAGGATACGGACCGGGCGTTCGAGCTCATGCAGATTGCGGCGGACAAGGGCAACCGGCTCGCCCAGTTCAATCTCGCCCAGATGATCCTCGACCGGCAATCCAGCTTCGAAAGCCAGAAACGTGCGGTGAGCTATTACGAAAAGGCTGCCAACGCCGGTCTCGCCGACGCGCAGTACGCCATGGCCCAGGTTTACGCCAACGGCTTTGGCGGCCGGCAGGCAGATGACAAAGTCGCCCGGAGCTGGCTCGAGAGATCGGCAATGCAGAACTTCGACACCGCGCAGCTGGACCTCGGGACCTGGCTGGTGGAAGGGCGCGGCGGCGCGCGCAACACGCAGGCCGGCTTCGGCTGGCTCAAGCGCGCGGCTGAAGGCGGCAATGTCGCGGCACAAAACCGACTTGCCAAGCTCTACCGTGCCGGTGTCGGGGTTGAGGCAAACGTCATCGAGGGCGCGGCCTGGTATGTCTCCGCCCGCCGGGCTGGCCTCATTGACCCCGAGAACGAGGATTTCCTTGCCGGCCTCACGCCGGAAGAAATGAAAGATGCGATCCAGCGCGCAAATCGGCTTCGCTGAGATTTTCCTGGATCACAATCCGGCGCGCGGCTTGCCTTGAACCCCGTTTTATGGTCTTGGAAGCGCCGAATTGCGCGTGACTGCGCGCTTGAGACCCGCAGGACGATCACATGAAAATCAACGGCAACGAAATCCGCCCCGGCAACGTCATTGAACACAATGGCGGCCTCTGGGTTGCAGTTAAGACCAACGCTGTGAAACCCGGCAAGGGCGGCGCATACAACCAGGTCGAGCTGAAGAACCTGATCGACGGCACCAAGCTCAACGAGCGCTTCCGCGCGGCCGAGACGGTCGAGCGCGTGCGCCTCGAGCAGAAGGACTTCAGCTTCCTCTATGAACAGGAGGATGCGCTGGTGTTCATGGATTCCGAAACCTACGAACAGCTTGAACTGCAGAAGGATTTCGTCGGCGACCGCGCCGCGTTCCTGCAGGATGGCATGACCGTGACCGTGGAACTCTACGAAGAAAAGCCCATCGGCATTTCCCTGCCTGATCAGGTCACGCTCACGATCGCTGAAGCGGATCCCGTGGTGAAAGGCCAGACGGCGGCCTCCTCCTACAAGCCGGCCGTGCTTGAGAATGGCGTGCGCGTCATGGTCCCGCCTTTCATCGAGGCCGGCGAGAAGATCGTGGTCGACACCAACGAAATCACCTATCTGCGCCGCGGCGAATAACGTCCGCCCGGCGCGCTTACCGAAACTTCAAGTCACAAAGGCTCTTCCCCCATGGCCCGTTCGGCGATCATCAATGTCATGGTTCAGGCTGCCATGAAGGCAGGCCGCTCCCTCGCACGCGATTTCGGCGAGGTGCAGAACCTGCAGGTTTCGCTGAAAGGCCCCGGTGACTATGTGAGCCAGGCCGACCGCAAGGCCGAGGAAATCATCCATGCCGAACTGGCGCGTGCCCGTCCGGGCTATTCCTTCCTTATGGAGGAGAGCGGCACGGTCGAAGGTGACGACCCGCAGCACCGCTGGATTGTCGATCCGCTCGACGGCACGACGAACTTCCTGCACGGCATCCCGATCTTCTCGATCTCGATTGCCCTGGAGCGTCAGGGGCAGATCGTCGCCGGTGTGATCTACAACCCTGCGATGGACGAGCTTTACACTGCCGAACGCGGTGGTGGCGCTTTCCTGAACGACCGCCGCCTGCGCGTTGCGGCCCGCAGCAGGCTGTCCGACGCGGTTGTCGGCACGGGCATCCCGCATCTGGGACGCGGCCATCATGGCACCGCCCTTCTCGACCTGCGCAACGTCATGGGCGAGACGGCCGGCATCCGCCGGCTCGGTTCGGCGGCGCTGGATCTCGCCTATGTCGCCGCAGGGCGCATGGACGGCTTCTGGGAAGACACGCTCTCCCCATGGGACATTGCAGCAGGCATCATCCTCGTGCGCGAAGCCGGCGGGTTTGTCAGCGATAAAAAGGGCGGCGACAAAATGTTCGACACGGGCCAGATCGTCGCCGGCAATGAAGCCATTCACCGCGCCCTGCTCAAGACCCTGGCCAGGCCCGCTCCCCAGAAGAGCTGACCTACACACCCACCAGGCATATCCGCAGCCCTCACCCTGAGTGTGCCGAAGAGCGAGGGCATCTGGCGCTGCCTGCGCGATTTGGCGGGCTCATTGCGGTCACTCCTCGGGCTTCAGGATGGCAAAAGCTGATCCCGGCATCACATGATGCTGTGCGCGACTTTCAATTTCGTCATATTTGCGATTAGAATCCTGCGCGATACAGGAATCAGTAGTGGTTCTGCACCGCAATGGATACGAGGAGCTGATGGCCTTGCTGAAATCGCGTGAGGACGCCGAACCATCCGTTGGGCTCGATTACGACCCGCACACGCTCTCGAGCCCGCAGGTCTTCCTCTATTCCATGCTGGTTTTTCTGGCGATAGCAGGCTTCGTGGCTGCCATTCTCTACCGGCAGATCGCTTCCGCCTTTCAGACCAACCCCGGCCTGAACGGCCTGATCCTCGGTGTTCTCCTGATCGGCATTCTGCTTGCCTTCATGCAGGTCACGCGCCTGTTTCGGGAAGTGCGGTGGGTCAACTCCTTCCGTGCGGGTTCGGAAGCATCCGATCCCGTTCTGCTCGCACCGATGAAAGCGCTTTTGAGCCGTGCCTCCTCCATGGCGCTATCGACCAGCTCCATGCGTTCCATTCTCGATTCCATTGCAACGCGCCTTGATGAAAGCCGCGACATCTCGCGCTACCTGATCGGCCTTCTGGTCTTTCTCGGCCTGCTCGGCACCTTCTGGGGTCTCTTGCAGACCATTGGTTCCATCGGCGACACCATCCAGTCTCTGGACCCCGCCTCCGGCAATGCCAACGACGTTCTGGATGCTTTGAAATCCGGCCTTTCCGCGCCGCTGGAAGGCATGGGAACGGCGTTCTCCTCCTCGCTCTTCGGCCTCTCCGGCTCGCTGATCCTGGGCTTTCTCGACCTGCAGGCTGGCCGGGCTCAGAACCGGTTTTACACAGAGCTTGAAAACTGGCTCTCCTCCGTCACGGATCTGGGTTCGGATCTTTCCGAAGGCCGCAACGGCGCTTCCGAGGAGATGCAGCAGCTTGCCGACAAGCTGCGCGCCGCCCAGGAAGAAGGCACGTCCAGCCCCCGCCTGACCGCCTCCATGGCCAACCTCGCCGAAGGCATATCCGGCCTCGTCAAGAACATGCGCCAGGAACAGCAGATGATGCGCGACTGGGTGGAAGCCCAGGCCGATGAGCAGAAAGCCATGCGCGCCACGCTCGAAAAACTGTCTGCTGCACTGAAAAAGCGGGAAGGCTGACATGGCGCTCGCCCGCGCACGCCGCACAGACCGGCGGGTCGATTACTGGCCGGGTTTCGTGGATGCCATGGCGACGCTGCTGCTCGCCATCATGTTCCTGCTCTCCGTCTTCGTTCTGGCGCAGTATTTTCTCAGCCAGGAAATCACCGGCAAGGATGCCGTGCTCGACCGGCTGAACGCCCAGATCAACGAGTTGACGCAGCTTCTTGCTCTTGAGCAGGCCAACAGCCAGGATGCCGAAGACACCATCGCCAACCTGCGCGCTTCGCTCGAGGACATTCGCGCCGACCGCTCGCGGCTGGAACAGATTCTGGCAAGCGGCAGCGGCCAGAGCGAGCAGGCCGAAGCCCGGATCGGTGAACTTTCCGGCGCCCTTGATGAAGAACGTCAGGTCAGCCAGCGCGCGCTGTCGCAGGTGGAGCTTCTGAACCAGCAGATTTCAGCACTGCGCAAACAGATCGGTGCGCTGGAAGCCGCCCTTGAGGTTTCTGAAGAGCGCGACCGCGAATCCCGCACCAAGATCGCCGATCTCGGGCGCCGCCTCAACGTCGCGCTGGCCCAGCGCGTTCAGGAACTGAACCGCTATCGCTCCGACTTCTTCGGCCGTCTGCGCGAAATCCTCTCCGACCGCGAAAACATTCGCATCGTTGGTGACCGTTTCGTGTTCCAGTCGGAAGTTCTGTTCCCCTCCGGCGCCACGGAGATCAATCCCAATGGCCGCGAGGAAATGCGCAAGCTGGCAGACGCCATTCTCGAACTGCAGAAAGAGATCCCACCCGAAATCAACTGGGTTCTGCGCGTCGACGGCCATACGGATGACGTGCCGCTTTCCGGCACCGGACGCTTCCGCGACAACTGGGAGCTTTCAACCGCGCGCGCCACGGCCGTCGTCAAGTTTCTGATCGAAAACGGCGTGCCGGCGAACCGGCTCGTTGCCGCCGGCTTCGGCGAATATCAGCCGCTCGACACCGAAGACACCGCCGAAGCCCGTGCCCGCAACCGCCGCATCGAGCTGAAGCTTACCGAGCGTTGATCTTTCCTTCTGCAGGGCTGTCCCTGCTCTCCTTCCACGCGTATGAGGAACTTCATGTCCTTCCAGAAACTCGATGACCTTGGCCACAGGCTGGAAGCGCTCGACCATGCGCTGGCAATCCTCGGTGCGGATGAGGCAACGCATATGGCGCCCGGCGGTGGCGAAGCACGTGCCGAGGCCATGTCCACCCTCGCCGGCATGGCGCATCGTCAGGCGACCGCACCCGAAATCGCCGACTGGATCAAGGCGGCAGGGCAGGAAGACCTGAACGCCGATCAGAAAACGGCAGTCGCGGAATTCCGCCGCCACTACGTCAACCTCACCTGCCTGCCATCCGACTTCGTGGAACGCCAGACACGCACCCGCATGCGCTGCGAGCAGCTCTGGCGCGAGGCCCGGCCGAAGGGCGACTGGGCCGGTTTCCTGCCGGCTCTCGAAGGCGTTATCGAGATGGCGAGGGAAGAGGCTGCGCGTCGCTCCGACGTGCTCGACCTCGACCCGTATGATGCGCTGATGGAGCAGTTCGACCCCGGCAACAGAACGGCGGAAATCGCTCCCGTTTTCGAGAATTTGAAGGCGTTTCTGGTCGATTTCGTCCCAAACGCGCTGGAAATCCAGAAAAAGAAACGGGCGAAGAATCCGCTGCGCCCGCTGTCGGGAAATTACCCGGTCGAGCGGCAGCGCGAGCTTGGACTGGCGATGATGGCGGCGGTCGGTTTCGACCTAACACGCGGCAGCCTCTCTGTCTCGCACCACCCGTTTTGCGGCGGCGTTCCGACCGATGTGCGCATCACCACGCGCTATCGCACCGACGAGTTTCTCTCTTCGCTGATGGGCATCCTGCATGAAACCGGCCACGCGCTCTATGAGCAGAACCTGCCGCACGAATGGGCGCACTGGCCGCTCGGCAGGGCGCGGGGCATGGCGATGCACGAAAGCCAGAGCCTGTTTGTCGAAAAGCAGATCGGCCGCAATCCGGCTTTCTGGGAATGGGCGCTGCCGGTGGTGGAGAAGCATCTCGGCGAAAAATGGTCGAAAGACGAAATCCTCGCCCATGTGCACCATGTGGAGCGCGGGCTGATCCGTGTTGATGCGGACGAAGTGACCTATCCGCTGCATGTCATCCTGCGCTTCGAATTGGAACAGGATCTGATCGCCGGCAGGCTCGAAGCCCGCGATCTGCTGGAAGCCTGGGACGAAAAGATGAAAGCCTATCTTGGCCTGTCAACGATCGACACGCCGCAGGATGGGCCGATGCAGGATGTCCACTGGCCCTCCGCCGCCTTCGGTTATTTCCCCTCCTACACGCTCGGCGCCATGATCGCCGCGCAGCAATGGTTCGCGATCGAGAAGGACATTCCGGACGTGAACGAGCAGTTCGCCCGGGGCCAGTTCGAGGCGGTGAACGCATGGCGGCGCGAAAAGATCTGGTCGCAGGCCTCCCGGCTCTCCACGCCGGACCTGATCGAACAGGCGACCGGCGAGCCGCTCAATGCGGCCCATTTCACAAGGCATCTGGAACAGCGCTACGGCGCATAGGCACCGGGGCTGCGCTCAATCGCACTTGCTCATCCCACCAAAGCAGCCGACACTCGCCATCGGCCGCTTTGGGAGGAGACATGGCTGATCAATTCGATGCGATCGTCGTCGGCGCCGGCCTCGCCGGACTGGTGGCGGCAGCCGAACTGGCCGACGCCGGCAAGCGCGTTGCACTGCTTGAACAGGAAGGCGAAAACGGGCTCGGTGGACAGGCCTTCTGGTCGCTGGGCGGGCTCTTCTTCGTCGATAGTCCCGAGCAGCGGCGGATGCGCATCGCCGATAGCCGCGAACTCGCCCTGCAGGACTGGATGGGCTCGGCGCAGTTCGACCGTGAAGAAGATTTCTGGCCCCGCAGGGTGGCCGAAGCCTATATCGACTTTGCCGCCGGCGAGATGCGTCCATGGCTCCATGCCATGGGCATGCGCTGGTTCCCAGTGGTGGGCTGGGCGGAACGTGGCGGCAGCCTCGCCGATGGTCACGGCAATTCGGTACCCCGCTTTCACATCACGTGGGGAACCGGCCCCGGTGTGGTGGAGCCTTTCGCCAGGCGCATTCTCGCCCATGCCAAAACCGGCCGCATTGCAATGAAGTTTCGCCATCAGGCAAGCCGCCTTGTACGCCGGAAGGGCGCGATCTCCGGCGTGGCGGGCGAAATCCTGGAACCTTCGACGGTGGAGCGCGGTCAAAAGTCAGGACGCGACATCGTCGGCGATTTCGAGTTCACTGCCGATGCCGTGATCGTCGCCTCCGGCGGCATTGGCGGCAATCTGGACCTGGTGCGCAGAAACTGGCCGACGAAACGGCTCGGCCCCGCACCGAAGACAATGATCGCCGGCGTCCCGCATCATGTCGACGGCCGCATGATCGGCATTGCCCGAAAATCGGGTGCGGCCACCATCAACACCGATCGCATGTGGCACTATACGGAAGGCGTGAAGAACTGGGCGCCAATCTGGCCCGATCACGGCATTCGCATTCTTCCCGGCCCTTCTTCGCTCTGGTTCGATGCCGAAGGCAACCGCCTTCCCGCGCCCTGCATGCCGGGTTTCGACACGCTCTCAACACTGAAGCACATTCTTGGGACCGGCTACGACTATTCCTGGTTCGTGCTGACCCAAAAGATCATCGAGAAGGAGTTCGCTCTCTCTGGCTCCGAGCAGAATCCGGACCTGACGTCGAAGCGCTGGATCGAGGTTTTGAAAAGCCGCCGCGGCAAGGGCGCGCCACCACCGGTTGAAGCGTTCAAGGAGAAAGGTGAGGATTTCATCGTCCGCGACGATCTGAAATCACTGGTGGAAGCCATGAACACGCTCGCAGGCAAACCGCTGATCGATCATGACCGGCTCAAGGCGCAGATCGACGCGCGCGACCGCGAGATCGGCAACGCCTTTTCCAAGGACGCACAGGTGACCGCCATTCGCGGTGCACGCGCCTATCTCGGTGACAGGCTGGTGCGCACCGCCCGACCGCACAGGATTCTTGATCCTGGCAGCGGGCCGCTGATCGCGGTGCGGCTACACATCCTCACCCGCAAGACACTGGGTGGATTGCACACCAATCTCGACAGCCAGGTGCTGGATGCGGACGGCGAGCCCATCCCCGGTCTCTACGCCGCCGGAGAGGTGGCGGGCTTCGGCGGTGGCGGCTATCACGGTTACAACGCACTGGAAGGCACCTTCCTGGGCGGCTGCATCTTTTCCGGCCGCAACGCCGGACGCCACGCCGCCGGCCGCTGAACAGGCTTGCCAGACGGTCGCTCCCGGCACACTGTCTCCCAATGGAAGAGACCGATTCCCGATCCACCGTGGAGATCGTTGCCACCGCTGTGACAGAGGCCGTGCGCACCGGGCGGCTCGTGCCCGGCCAGCGGCTGACCGAGAGTGATTTTACCAGCCGGCTCGGCGTCTCACGCTCCTCCCTGCGCGAAGCGTTTCGCCGTCTGACTGCGGACGGGCTCCTCTCGGCTGAACCCCATCGCGGCGTTGCCGTGCGGCAGCTCTCACGCCCCGAGGTGGACAATCTGTTTCAGGTGCGTGGCGCACTGGAAGCGCTCGCGGTGAAACTCGCCCTTCCCGCGCTTCACCGGGCACCCGCTTCCCTGATCGACATTCAGCACGGCCTGGACACCGCCGCAGAAGCGGGCGACATGAACCGGTTCTCGGAGCTGAACGCCCGCTTTCACCGCCTGTTTCGGGAGACGGCGAACAACCCGCTTCTGAACGAGACACTGACGAGGCTCTCCAACTCGCTCTATTGGCTGCAGTTCCGTATTCTGGTGGACAGGCAACAGGTGTTTGAAACCAACCGGCAGCACCAGCGTCTGACCGAATGCGTAAAGGCCAATGATGCATCCGGCGCGGAAGCAGCGATGCTCGGCCATATCGAAAACGCAAGAACCCTGATCCAGTCGCTGCCCGACGACCATTTCGCGCAGGTCTCCACCACCCGGACTGATTAAGCCGGGCAAGACTTGACGCCGAAACCATAACATTGGATTGTCCGACAATAATATAAGACAATCGGGAGGAGATGCTCATATGAGCACGCAGCCAGTTCAGGAATACCGTCCCGTACCCCTGCCGGACTACAATGAGCTTCCGCTTGACGAGATGCGCAGGCGGGCGCAGGCCTTCTACGACGAGATCCGCACCCGGCATACGGTGCGCGACTTTTCCTCCCGGCCCGTCCCGCGCGACATCATCGAGACCTGCATCAGGGCTGCAGGCACGGCACCCAACGGCGCAAATCATCAGCCCTGGCATTTCGCCGTCATTGGCGACCCTGCCGTGAAAAAGCAGATCCGCGAAGCAGCCGAGGTCGAGGAGAAGGCGTTTTATGAAGGCCGCGCCGGCGAAGAATGGCTGCAGGCACTGGCGCCACTCGGCACCGATGCGAGCAAGCCGTTTCTGGAAGAAGCACCGTGGCTGATCTGCGTGTTCGGCGAACGCCGCAGCCGCTCTGCCGATGGCGTGAAGCGCAAGAATTACTATGTGCCCGAATCGGTCAGCATCGCCACCGGATTTCTCATCGCCGCGCTGCACAGGGCCGGTCTCGCAACACTGACCCACACGCCCAACCCGATGAGCTTTCTCAACGAACTGTGCGGCCGTGACCCGCACGACAAACCCTATATTTTGATGGTCGTCGGATACCCGAAAGAGGGAGCAACGATTCCCGAACATGCGATGGAAAAGAAGCCGCTGGAGGAGATCGCCACCTTCCTCTGAGGGGTAGAAAGAACATGGGTCCTCGAAAAGAGGATGACGAGGGGCGACAAAAGGAGCTTCCTGCGCAACGGACCGGCAACGGGGCTCGTGTCGGTCTGCAAGCGCTTCAAGGCGAGACACCCTGCTCTTTCGTCATGCCCGGAATGACCTGGCACCCATGCCCGTTCCCCGACGGGGAAGCCGACTTCACTCCTCATGAAACGACACTACTCCGCAGCCTCCCCAAAGGCATTGAACTGCAGGCTTGCAAGCTGCGCATAGACGCCTCCTGCCGCCACGAGCTCGGCATGTGTGCCTTCTTCAACAATGCGCCCCCCATCCATCACGAGAATGCGGTCGGCTTTCAGCACCGTCGACAGCCGGTGCGCGATGACAAGCGTGGTACGTCCCTTCATCAGATGCTCCAGCGCCTGCTGCACCAGTGTCTCGCTTTGCGAATCGAGCGCCGATGTCGCTTCGTCGAGAAGCAGGATCGGCGCATCGCGCAATATCGCGCGCGCAATGGCCATGCGCTGACGCTGACCGCCCGACAGGGTGACACCGCGCTCGCCCACCGGTGTGTCGTACCCGTTTGCCAGTTCGCTGATGAAGTCATGCGCCAGTGCGGCTTTGGCTGCAGCCTCGACTTCGGCAAGTGTGGCGTCCGGCCGGCCAAAGGCAATGTTCTCCGCCGCACTGGCGGCAAAAATGGTGACATCCTGCGGAACGATTGCCATACGGCCCCGCAGAGCCTGCGGATCGGCCTTCCGCGCGTCGACGCCGTCCACTCGGATCACGCCGGAATCGGGATCGTAATACCGCAGGAGCAGCGAGAAGAGTGTGGTCTTGCCAGCGCCTGACGGACCGACAATGGCGACCGTTTCACCCGGCTCCACAGAAAATGCAAGACCGTGAATGGCCGACCGGTCCGGCCGGGTCGGATAGGCAAAAGACACATCCTCGAAGGCTACGGCCCCACGTGCAGCATCGGGCAAGGCGACCGGATTGGCTGGTGCGGTGATGACCGGTTCTTCGGCCAGAAGCTCGCTCATGCGCTCCGCCGCACCGGCAGCCTGCGAAAGTTCGCCCCAGACTTCGGACAAAGCACCCAGCGCGCCTGCCGCAAGCACCGAATAGAGCAGGAACTGTCCAAGCGTGCCCGGTGACATCGCACCCGACAGCACATCACGCGAACCGAACCACAACACGGCCACGACCGAGCTGAAGGTCATGAAAATGGCAAAGAAGGTGAGAAAGGATCGCGCAAAGATGGAAGAACGCGCCGCCGCAAACGCCGTCTCTATCGCCTCGGAAAACTTCCCCCTTGCCTCAGCTTCGCCCGTAAAGGCCTGCAGCGTCCGCATCGCACCGATCTGCTCGCCCGCATAGGCCGTGGCATCGGCCAGCGTGTCCTGCGCAAACCGCGACCGCCGGCGAACGGAGCGCCCAAAGGCCACCAGTGGCAGCACGATGACGGGGATCGCCGCCACGACGAGCAGCGAGAGCCGCGGGCTCGTGACGACCATCATGCCGACGGCCCCCAGCCCCATGATCACATTGCGCAGCGCCTGGGAGATTGTGGCACCCACGGCGGATTTGACCTGCGTCGCATCGGCGGAGATGCGCGAGACAATCTCGCCCGACTGAACCGTGTCGAAAAAGCCCGGAGACAAGCGCGTCACATGGTCGAACACGTCGCGCCGGAGATCGCTGACGACACGCTCGCCAAGTGTGATGACGAAGAAATAGCGGCCCGCCGAGGCAACGGCCAGCACGGCTGCCACCACAATCAGCATGGAGAAGTAATTGGCAATGAAGATCGAATCCGATTCCGAAAAACCGTGATCGATCATGCGGCGCACGGCGAGCGGAAGCGTGAGCGTTGCAATGGCCGCGATGACGAGGAAAAATCCAGCGCAGGCAGCAAGACCGCGATAGCGACCGACATAGGGCAGAAGGCGCCTGAGCGGCTTAAGAGACCGCCGCTTCGCTGCCTGTTGCCTCTCATCCGACGCCGTTTGTGTGCGCGCCATTGGCTTTCCCTTTTTCACACCATGCCCGAGAGCGGCAATTTGTACGCCGCTCAACTCTTGTCTTGTCGCCGGACCTGATGTATAGGCTCGCCAACCAATTCCGAAGCCGTAGCCTTCCTTGGCCACGGCTTCAAGTTTTCAGGATGGGTGCAATTGCCGCAAGTGCGGAGTGGATTGTCACCCCGACCAAATTCAGGACAAGCCGATGAAAGCCGATATTCATCCCGACTATCACACGATCAAGGTCGTCATGACGGACGGCACCGAGTACGAGACGCGCTCCACCTGGGGCAAGGAAGGCGATACGCTTCAGCTCGACATCGACCCGTCCACGCACCCGGCCTGGACCGGCGGTCAGCAGTCGCTGATGGACCGCGGTGGCCGCGTGTCGAAGTTCAAGCAGCGTTACCAGGGCCTCGGCATCTAAGCCGCCCTATCGCTACGGAAGTTGCAGAAAACCCGCCTCACGAGGGCGGGTTTTTTGTTGCCTGCTTGTCGATGTGTCCAAGATCGCGCTCCGGGTCGATCACATCGCGCACGCGCTGTTTGAGCGTCTTGGCGTCCGGAAAGCCGCCGTCATGCTTGCGCTCCCATATGAGGATGCCGTTGCAGGTGACCTCGAAAACGCCGCCCGTGCCCGGACGCAGCGCCACTTCCGAAAGCTCTGTGGAAAAGGTGGAGAGAAGCTCCTGCGCGAGCCACGCGGACCGGAGGAGCCACTGGCACTGGGTGCAATAGGTAATCGCGACGCGATGCTCTTTCATGCCACCCCGTCCCTATAGCAATTCCAGGAAAAGTGGAGACCGGTTTTCCGTCCGGAATTGCGTGAAAACAAGCAGTCAGACCGCATTGTCGATTCCTCGAAACGCTGAAGCGGTCCAGCCATTCGCCAGCGGCTTCTGCCGGACACCCATGCCCGGCAGAAGCGCAGTCAGGCCGCGCTGAGTTTTGCGAGCGTTTCGTCATCCACCTCGAAATTGGCGTAGACGTTCTGCACGTCATCGTCGTCTTCAAGCGTGGCAACCAGTTTGAGGATCGACTGCGCACGCTCTTCATCGACGGGCGTTCCGGTCTGCGGACGCCAGATCGCCTTGACGGATTCGGCCTCGCCCAGCGAGGCTTCCAGCGCCGCTGTGACGTCGCCAATATCTTCGAAGGCACAGGTGATGACATGGCCGTTCTCATCCGACTGGACATCCTCGGCACCGGCCTCGATGGCGGCTTCCATCACGGTGTCGGCATCGCCCTTGTCGGTCGGATAGATGATCTCTCCGACGCGGTCGAACATGAAGGCCACCGAGCCAGTCTCGCCAAGCGACCCGCCGGCCTTGGTGAAGGCGGCGCGAATGTTGGAGGCAGAGCGGTTGCGGTTGTCGGTCAGCGCCTCGACGATCACGGCGACGCCGCCCGGGCCGTAGCCCTCATAGCGCACCTCGTCATAGTTCTCCGCATCGCCGCCTGCCGCCTTCTTGATGGCGCGCTCGATGTTGTCCTTCGGCATGGACTGGGCCTTGGCGTTCTGGATGGCCAGGCGCAGGCGCGGGTTCATCGCCGGGTCGGGCAGTCCCATCTTGGCAGCGACGGTGATTTCGCGCGCCAGTTTGGAAAACATCTTCGAGCGAACGGCATCCTGCCGGCCCTTGCGGTGCATGATGTTCTTGAATTGGGAATGACCGGCCATGGGGCTCCTTCTCACGGTCTTTTGAATGCAACGGAATAACGCCGCCTTATAGTGAAAATGCCGGCCAACGTCCAGAACCGCCGGCGGCCAAACGTGGCGCGTTGTCGCGCTTTGCCGTACCATCGGCCCCTGCTCACACGGGAGAAGCAGATGAATGCCTTCCGACTGACCGCAAGCTTACTGACATTTCTGCTCGCACCACTTGCCGCCGCCTGGGCGCAAACCGAGCGGCCAAGCACCTGCCTTGCCATGGCGCAGGCCACGCCCGGCGTGATCTACGCCTCGTTCGCCACCCCAACCGCTGCAAGCGCCGAACCGGTTGACATCACCTATGCGGGACACTCCACCTATATCATCGAGACGCCCGCCGGCGTGACCATCGCCACCGATTTCTCGGGCGCCCATGGCGCCAGTCCGGTGCCGCGTGTCGTCACCATGAACAAGGCGCATGGCACGCATTTCACCCGCAATCCCGACCCGGCCATCGAGCATGTGCTGCCGGGCTGGAACCCGGAAGGCGGGCCGGCGCGGCATTCACTTCTCGTGGAAGACGTCTATATCCGCAATGTGACGACCGACATCCACCGCTATGGCACGATGGAGCCGGACGCCAACTCCATCTTCATCTTCGAGGTTGCCGGCCTGTGCATTGGCCATCTGGGACACCTGCACCACAGGCTCGACGACAGTGACTATGCGGCGATCGGCAGGCTCGACGTGGTGATGGTGCCCGTCGATGGCGGACTGACGCTCTCGCTCGACGGCATGAGCGAAATCGCGCGCCGGCTTTCCTCGTCCGTCATCCTGCCAATGCACCGTCATTCCACGCCGCTCAGCGCCTTCACAAGCCGGATGGGCGGTGGTTTCGAGCTGGATTTCCGCGAGGGACGGACGATCACCGTGGCGCTTGACAACCTGCCACGGCGACCGACCATCGTCATCCTGGACGGCGTTTAGCCGTACCTATTCGGCCGAACCTTCTGCCAGCGCCTTGTCACGCGCCCGCTTGCGCCGAGCCAGCATGTTGAGCCCCTCGACCAGCGCCGAGAAGCCCATGGCGGCGTAGATGTAGCCCTTGGGCACATGAAAGCCCATGCCGTCTGCGATAAGCGTCATGCCGATCATCAGCAGGAAAGCGAGCGCCAACATGACCACGGTCGGGTTGGCCGCAATGAAGCGCGACAGCGGTTCGGCAGCTATCAGCATCACGGTCACGGCCGAGATGACGGCAATGAACATGATCGCGATCTCATCGGTCATGCCGACGGCGGTGATGATGGAATCGATCGAGAACACCAGATCGAGAAGCAGGATCTGAACGATGGCAGCACCAGCTGTCATCGTGACCTTGCCCATCATGTTCTCCTTGCCATCGTCGGGATCGACCGAATGGTGAATTTCCTTCGTGGCTTTCCAGACCAGGAAGAGACCACCGGCAATGAGAATGAGATCACGCCACGAGAAACCGTGGCCGAACAGCTCAAACACGGGCTCGGTGAGCTGCACGATGATGGAAATGGTGGCGAGCAGCGCCAGCCGCAGGATCAGGGCCGCGCTGATGCCGATGCGCCGTGCCCGCGCCTGCTGCTCCTGTGGCAACTTGTTCGTCAGGATGGAGATGAAGATCAGATTGTCGATGCCGAGAACGATCTCAAGCACCACCAGGGTCACAAGCGCGACCCAGGCTTCCGGATTGGAGACAAACTCAAAGTGACCGGCAAGCCATTCCATTGCAGCACCCCTCGCTGGCAATTGTTCAAATATAGCGTTTCGCAGAGTTATGCGTGCACGCGCCCAGCGTCAACGCCAGAAGGCGGGAACGGTTTCCTCAAGCCGGGGCCCGAGGCGCAATGGGGCAATCTTCTCGCAAAGTCCGGTACGGTCGGAAATCTCCAGCCCGACGCCGCAAATCGTGGCAGGGCCGGATGCCGCCTCGAAGCGCCCCTTGGGCACTTTTGCGGTGAAACGGTTCAGCGGTTCTTCCTTGTCCATGCCAAGCGAGGAATCGTAGTCGCCGCACATCCCGGCATCGGAGAGATAGCCAGTCCCGCCGTTGAGGATCTGGTGATCCGCCGTCGGCTGGTGCGTGTGCGTGCCCACGACGAGGCTCGCCCGCCCATCGACGAAGTGACCGAAACACATCTTCTCGGACGTTGCTTCGGCATGAAAATCGAGAATGACGGCATCGGCCTGATCGCCCAGCGGACAGGCGGCCAGCACATCCTCCACGCAGGCGAAGGGATCGTCGAGTTCGGGATGCATGAAGACCCGGCCCATGATGTTGGAGACAAGAACCCGCGCGCCATTCTTCGCCATGTAGACACCCGAACCGCGGCCCGGCGTGCCCTTGGGAAAATTCGCCGGCCGCAGGAAGCGCTCCTCGCGCGGGGCGAAGGTCAGCGCCTCGCGCTGATCCCAGACGTGATTGCCTGTCGTCACCACATCGGCGCCGGCATCAAGCGTAGCCCGGAAAATCTCTTCGGTGATGCCGAAACCGCCTGCGGCGTTCTCGCCATTCACCACCACGAAATCCAGCCGGAAATCGGAAATCAGGCCGGGGAGCTTTTCCCAGACCGCCGTGCGGCCCGCGCGGCCGACCATATCGCCAAGAAACAAAAATCTCATGCGCCGCTTCTAGAGCATCGGACCGAAAAGTGGAATCCGGTTTTCGGATTATTCCGATGCTCAATTGATAGTCTAGATCGTCCTTTGTGCGTCCGGATGGACGCACGGCGATCTTGACCAAGTCTGGCACTGGTGAAAAGCCCAAATGCCCCTACCCGCCATTGAAACGCCGCAGACCCGCCTCGGTAAGGATTTCCGACAGTGGCTGGTCATGCGCCTCGTCGGGCACATGCTCGACCTCCTGGCAGTCAAAGGCGATGCCGATCAGGCGCGGCGCGAGGCCCTTTGCCTTCAGTCGCGCTATGGCGCGATCGTAATAGCCCGCTCCATAGCCGATGCGATGGCCCCGCGCGTCGAAGGCCGCGAGCGGCACCAGCATCACGTCGGGATCGAGCACCGCCGTGCCCTCGCCCGGTCCCATAGTACCGAACCCCATATCGATCATCGGCGCATCGGGCAGGTATTCGCGGAAGACGATGGTGGTTTTATCGAGAATGGCCGGCAGCGCGATGCGTGCACCACGTGCGGCAAGTGCGGTCATCAGCGGACGCACATCCATTTCAGAGCGCATCGGCCAGAAACCGGAGACCACGCCCCCCGGCGACGGCGCCAGCGCATCCGCATGGGTGGCAAGCCGCTGCCCCACATCCACGCGCCACGCGGCATCCAGCGCATCGCGGCGCGCAAGCGCAGCGGCACGGAGTTCTTTTTTCAGATCGCGGGAGGTATTCATGCGGAATGGTGTGTGGCGTGTCTCGACATCACGCGACGATAATCAGGCAAACCGCAGAGAGCAAAGGGAAAGAGTGGCGATCCACGGCGACCGATGGAATACACGATCCCGGGAACCTACAAAGTAGGTGGGCGCCGTGTAGCCAAGCCCACGGGCGAGACCAGGGACAGCTCCCTTAAGGATCGATAAGGCCCCGGGGAATTAGATTCCTGTCGGGAAGCGCAGACCGCATGCGCAATATAGTCTTCCGCCCCCTGCTTCGCCAGAGGCATTCGCGCACTTGCGCGCGCAAATTTCACCCAATAGGGTCGCGCTCGACTTTTGAGCTGGAACAACACCGCAAGGACTGATGCGCATGCGTTTTGAAGGCACGGCGGATTACGTCGCCGACAAGGATCTGATGGTGGCCGTGAACGCGGCGATTGCGCTGGAGCGTCCGCTTCTGGTGAAAGGCGAACCCGGCACCGGCAAGACGGAGCTCGCCAAACAGGTGGCAGCCGCCCTTGGACTGGATCTGATCGAGTGGCACGTCAAATCCACCACGCGCGCGCAGCAGGGGCTTTACGAATATGACGCCGTGTCGCGCCTGCGCGACAGCCAGCTCGGCGATGAGCGCTTCAACGACATCAAGAACTACATCAGGCGCGGCAAACTGTGGGAAGCCTTTGCGGCCGACCGCAAAACGGTGCTCCTCATCGACGAGATCGACAAGGCCGACATCGAGTTTCCCAACGACCTGTTGCAGGAACTCGATAAGATGGAGTTCTTTGTCTACGAGACCGGCGAGACGGTGAAGGCGGTCCACCGGCCCATCGTCGTCATCACCTCGAACAATGAGAAGGAACTGCCCGACGCCTTTCTGCGCCGCTGCTTCTTCCACTATATCCGCTTTCCCGATGCCGAGACGCTGGCCGACATTGTCGAGGTTCACTACCCCGGCATCAAGAAGAACCTGGTGTCTGCCGCCCTCACCCAGTTCTACGAAATCCGGGACGTGCCGGGGCTGAAGAAGAAGCCGTCAACCTCCGAGGCGCTGGACTGGATCAGGCTTCTCGTCTCCGACGATGTGGCGCCGGAAGACCTGCGTAGCGAAGCGAAGAATGCCCTGCCCCGCCTGCATGGCGCGCTTCTGAAAAACGAGCAGGACGTTCACCTCTTCGAGAAACTCGCCTTCATGGCGCGGCGGCAATAGGCGCAAAGCCTCCGCCGCCCTGGCCCTTGTCAGAAACGCCACCGCCGCCTGACAGTGCCGGAAACATGAGGGAGAACACCATGACCGACATCACCATCCGCCCGCTCGCAAAAACCGACGACGCCGAATGGCGCCGGCTTTGGACGGACTATCTGACATTCTACAAGACGAGCGTGCCCGACGAGGTTTACGCCACCACATGGAAGCGGCTCTTCGATGATGGCGAATACGAACCCAATGGCCTGATCGCAGAGGTGGATGGAAAGCCTGTCGGCCTTGTCCATTACATGCTCCACCGCACCTGCTGGACGGTGGGCAACAACTGCTATCTGCAGGATCTCTACGCCGACCCCGCCGTACGCGGAAAGGGCATCGGCCGGGCGCTGATCGAGGCGGTCTACGAAAAGGCGGATGAGGCAGGCGCGGCAAATGTCTACTGGATGACGCAGGACTTCAACGAAACCGCCCGCAAACTCTATGACCGGATCGCGAAATTGACGCCATTTATCAAGTATCAGCGGCGCTAGGCCCGGCAACCGTCCTTTTTATGCTCGCCCTTACGGGCCTGTCCGTTGAGCGTGTAACTTTTCTTCAGATAGGCGAGCCCGGCGACGAACCACAGATGAGGAAGGGGCCATTGGTGGCGATGCTTCCGCTTCCTCTTTTCTGCGAAGTACGAGCTGGAGAGAAACTCCGCCACGGACTGAGCACCCTTAGCACGGTTGCATTCAAGACAGCATGGCAGGGTGTGCAGCCCGGGTGCATAGGCACGAGGGACAACATGATCGCGTGTTGCCTTGGTTAGAGGCAAAGGCTTGCCTGTGGCGGCACGGCGCCGCATCGAAATTCCACAGTAGGCGCACCAGTTCCTACGGTCATCCTGCCACCAGAAACCGATGAGGGACTCCGCCGAGCGTATCAGGGAATGCAGTTGATGCGTTTCCATGGCTCCTGTTGTATGGGATTTGTTCCAACATGAGCCAAACGCCAGCTGAAAGTTTTTAGTTAAAGTGTTCATTCCCTTCTTCCTCGAGCTGAAAGCCGCGCGCGTTCCCGTTTCGCTGCGCGAATATCTTTCGCTGCTGGAGGGGATGGAGAAGGAGCTTGTCTCCCATGATGTGGAGGCCTTCTACTATCTCGCACGCGCTGCGCTGGTGAAGGACGAGCGGCATATCGACCGGTTCGATCAGGTGTTCTCGCATGTCTTCAAGGGTGTCGAAGCGGTGTCAGGCGGCGATGGTGTCGCCCCGGAGGCGATCCCCGAGGAATGGCTGCGCCGACTGGCCGAAAAGCACCTCAGCGAGGAAGAGAAGAAGTTGGTCGAGGCCATGGGCGGCTTCGAGAAACTGATGGAGACGCTGAAGGAGCGTATTGCCGAGCAGAAGAGCCGTCATCAGGGCGGCAGCAAGTGGATCGGCACCGCCGGCACCTCCCCCTTTGGGGCCCATGGCTACAACCCGGAAGGCGTTCGGATCGGGCAACATGAATCGCGTCACCGCCGCGCGGTGAAGGTGTGGGACAAACGCGAGTTCAGGAACTTCGACGATGCGGTGGAACTCGGCACGCGCAACATCAAGGTCGCTTTGAAGCGGCTGCGCCGCTGGGTGCGCGAGGGCGTGGAAGAGGAGTTCGATCTTCCCGGCACAGTGCAGGCGACGGCGGAGCACGGCTATCTGGATGTCAAAACCCGGCCCGAACGGCGCAACGCGGTGAAGCTTCTTATGTTCTTCGATGTGGGCGGGTCGATGGACGATCACATCCGCATCGTCGAGGAGTTGTTTTCAGCAGCCCGCGCCGAGTTCAGGCACATGGAATATTTCTACTTCCACAACTGCCTCTATGAGGGTGTGTGGAAGGACAACCGCCGCCGCTATTCCGAAGTGACACCGACCTTCGACGTGCTCCACAAATATGGGCCTGACTATAAGGTGATCTTCGTCGGCGACGCCTCGATGAGCCCCTATGAAATAGCCTATCCCGGCGGCTCGGTGGAGCACTGGAACGAGGAAGCCGGGCACGTCTGGCTAAACCGCGTTCTCCAGCAATGGCCGAATGCCGCGTGGCTCAATCCGGTGCCGGAGAAGCACTGGCGTTACACCCACTCTATCCAGATGCTCCAGGAGATTTTCTCGGGCCGCATGTATCCGATGACGCTGGCCGGGCTGGAAGCGGCAACGCGGGAGCTCTCGCGCCGGCATTGAGTGCACGGGACAACGTTTACGCTAAATACCCCCCTCTGTCCTGCCGGACATCTCCCCCTCAAGGGGGAGATCAATCGGGTCATTGATTTCGCTAGTCACTAAGGCTTTTTGCAGTCAGGTGGAATCAACTGACGTCCGCATAAATACGAAAAAACAGATAGATAGAACGGAGTGGCGTTTCCGTGAAACGGTGAACCGCTCCAACGCTGATAGGTAGGTGCCTTCGGCACTTCAGCCAATCTCCCCCTTGAGGGGAGATGCCCGACAGGGCAGAGGGGGGCCAATGCCGCGATCAATCTTTCCTAAGCCTAAGCCACCCCCCTGCGCCCAACCATACGCCGGCCCACGGGATGCTGCCCCTTCGCTTCGTCTCCCGTCTGAAGCGTTCCGGCGCATTCGCGCCCGAAAATCAGTTCCAGAAATTCCACCAGCCACTGTTTCAGATGCCGGTCCCAGATGAGTCGCCCGCCCAGATGATCGCGCCCCTGCTGGGCACCGGGCATGACGAAACGATGCGCACCGCGCACCACCCAGCGCTGCATCATGGCGCGGGTCAGTTCGGCATGAAACTGCACCCCCCAGGCATTTTCACCATAGCGGAAAGCCTGATTGGGATAGTGTTCGGCGGTGGCGAGAAGCGTGGCGTCCTTCGGCAGGGAAAAGCCTTCACGGTGAAACTGGTAGACCATTTCGGGCCAATGCATGAGCTTGCGGCCCGCCTCCGTGGCGCGCAACGGATACCAGCCGATCTCCACCAGTCCATCATCGTGGCTTTTCACCTGGCCGCCCAGATGCTTCACCAGCAATTGCGCCCCGAGGCAAATACCGAGAAAGGGCTTGTTCTCCCGTAAAGGCACGGAAAGCCAGTCGGTCTCGCGTTTTACAAAATCATCATGATCGTTGGCGCTCATCGGGCCACCGAACATCACCACGCCCGCGTGGCCTTCAAGCGTTTCAGGCAAGGCGTGGCCCAGCGGCGGGCGGCGGATATCCAGCGAGAAGCCGCTTGCCTGCAACACCTGGCCGACACGCCCCGCGCTCGAGGTTTCCTGATGCAGAACGATCAAAATCCTGCGGCTCGGGTCGATCTCCATGGCGCTCAGCTCTTGGCGTACTTCTCTTGCATTTCCTGACGCAGGATCACCCTGTCCCGGTTGTCGACACCGATAAGCTCGGCCACCCGCCAGACAAGGTTATCCTCCAGCTCGTGCATCTCGCCATCGGCGAAGACGATGCCCCACATCAGGCCGATGAAGGCTTTGCGCGCATCCGCGTCCAGATGCCGTTTCAGAACGCTGGTGAAGGCATAGAGGTCGATCGCCTCCTGCTCCGCCTTCTCCCCGGCCCTGAGGAGTTTCTCGAGTTCCGCACCCGTCACATTGTAGGTGCTGGACAGGGTTTCCTTGAGCTTCTCGACTTCGGATGCCTCGCGGATACCATCGGCATCCAGCACGTGAAACAGGAGTGCGGCAGCAGCCACGCGCGGGTCATCTTCCGGTTTCAGAGCCGTTTGCCGGCTGTTGCCTGGAAGGTCTTTCAGAAAGGACAGGATACTGTCGAACATGAGCGCCTGCGGTTCGGGTCAATTGGGGGAGCGATCCGCCCCGGAGCGGCCCGGGCAGGCCCGGGGCGAATCGCCGTGTCTCAAACTTAGAATAGGCGGAAGGGGCTCTGCGTCGAGCTGTCCTTGTCGTCCGGGTCCACGCCGGGATCATCGGGCAGTGGCGGTTTGGCAGGATTATCCTTCTTTGCGGACGCTGCCTTCTGCCCGTTGACCGGTGCGGTTTCCGCAGGCGGCTCGGGCTTTTCCGGTTTCGCCACCGCCTCTGCGGCAGCGTCAGCCGGCTCCGCTTCCTTCGGCTTCTCAACCTCAACGGGCTCCGCCTCGATCACCACCGTTTCGGCTTCTACCTTGGCCGGTTCATCCGCTTCTTCTTCCTCTTTCGGCGCCGCGATGGCCGGGGCGGGCGAGAAGTCCTCCTCGCCTTCCACCACCTGCGCCAGCCGTTCCATCGGCATGCGCCACTCGAAGGCATCGAGCTTGCCGGTGACGGGCGAGACCGGCGCCCAGCGCTCGGCCACATAGCCGTCGGCCACCCAGGCGGGATCGCGCGGCGCACGCAGCGCCTTTGCCAGCCACTGGCGCACGCGGCCCTGATCCCCCGTCTCGGCTTCCTCGATGTCGGCCATAAGCAGATAGACGCTTTCGCGCGGCCCGAGGCGGGCAGCGGCCTCGCAGGATTCGCGTGCCAGCCTGTATTCGCCGGCATCAAGGGCGGCACGACCGACGACCAGCGCCGATTCCACATTGTTGCGCTTTAACGACTGAAGCTTTTTGGCGCGCGCCAGCCTGTCCTGTGTGGAATCGCCGGGGCGCGCATGGATATACGCGTCGGCGACCTCGGGATGCGGTTCCTTTTTCCAGACGGTTTCAAGGACCTTGGACCCCTTGCGCAGCTCGTTCTGGCGGAAGAGCGCCCTGGCCGCCGTCACAGCCGCCGGCACGAAATCCGGCCGCAGCTTGTGCGCTTCCAGAGCCGTGGTCCGGGCAGCCTGCGGATCGGCGTCGAGCACGTCCATGGCCTTGGCCGTGAGCAGGACGGCACGACGGCCGGCAACGCTCTCGCGCGCATCCTTGCCCGTCGCCCTGCGGCTGTCGAGCAGCTTCAGCGCTCCGTCCCAATCACCCTCGCCGGTCTTGCCTTCAAGTGCCGCATTCACCGCCCATTCGAGCTGTGGTGCATTCTCCACCGCACGCTCGGCATAGTGGCGCGCGGCCTCCCGCTCGCCCAGCCGCTCGGCTTCGAGGTAGAGCCCGCGCAGCCCCAGCAGGCGCATCTCGGGATCGTCGAGCATGGCGGTGAACTTGTCACGGGCTGCCTGCCGGTCGCCGTCGAGAAGCGCGGCCTGCGCATCGAGCAGGTGGATAAGCGGCTCCTGATCGGAGGAGATGAGCTTGGCCGCCTGCTGGCTCATGCGTCTTGCAAGGCCGCCATCGCCGGCGCCAGCGGCAATCATGCCGGTGGAGAGCGCCTGATAGCCGCGATCGCGGCGGCGCACGCGGAAATAGCGGGCAACGGTGTAGGGGCTCGTCCAGATGCTGCGGATCAGCCACCACAGGATCATCACTGCCGCAACAATGGCAACAATCGCGACCGCAGCCACCATGAGGGAGACCTCATAGCGATAGCCCGCAAAGGTGACGACAAGATCGCCGGGGCGCTCGGCCAGCCAAGCAAAGCCCAGCCCCAGCAGGAAGACAACAACAAGGTAGAAAAGAATTCGGAACATCTGCGCTTATGCCCCCTTCAGCGCATCAGCGAGCGCTCTGTTCAATATCTGGTCGGCGGCCTGGCGGGCGCGAAGCCTCTCGGCAAAATCGGCGGCAGCCTCTTTACCAGCTTCCGGCAGCGTCTCATATTCGGCAAGTGCCTTTTCATAATCGTTTGCGACAATGGCCGCTTCCATGCGTGCAGCGATCGCATCCGGCCCGTCGCCCTCGACGCTCCCCACGGGCCGCACCACCACGAGCGAACGGGCACTCGCCATCAGGCTGTCGATGATGCCACCCTCGCCTTCACCGGACTGGCGCGTGACTGCGGCGACGATGCGGCTCGCCACTTCGGGCGCCTCGGCAGCAAGCGTGGCGCGGCTCGGCACACCGGCTGCCGCATTCGCCTCAAGCGGCGCGAGCGCCTCGGCCTCGCTCTCCGGGGCAATCGTGGTGTAGGTCTCGAGTTCGCTGGCATAGGGCGTGCCACGCTCGACAGCCGATTTGAGCGTCGTCGCGGCAATGACAAGCGCCATGCGCGGCGTATCGCCCTCTTCGGCGACCTGCGCTTTCAATGCATCGAGTTCGCTTTTGAGCGTGGAAAGGACCGTTGCATTGTCGGACGCTGACTGACTTGCCGCGCGGGCCGCTTCGGATGCGCCCTGAACGCTCGTCTCCATAGCGGAAAGCCGCGAGGTCACGCCCTCCAGCGCCGCACCGGCATCACCATCAGAAGAAGGGCTCTGTGTCTGCTCTTCAAGCGCCGCGAGCCTCTGGGAGAGCGCTTCGAGCCCCGGGCCTTCGCCGGCT
This sequence comes from Nitratireductor aquibiodomus, assembly GCF_900105565.1. Taxonomy (NCBI): domain Bacteria; kingdom Pseudomonadati; phylum Pseudomonadota; class Alphaproteobacteria; order Hyphomicrobiales; family Phyllobacteriaceae; genus Nitratireductor; species Nitratireductor aquibiodomus. The sequence goes on from NZ_FNSL01000001.1 coordinate 1,937,551, forward strand.
TCACCTGACGAGACCGATTCACGCAGCGCCATAATCTCGTTGCCCAGTTCGGCAAGGCGCTGCTCGGTCGCGCCGGCGCGCTCCCGGGCCTCGCTCAATGCGGCTGCAAGTGCGTCACTATCGCCGCCGGCGGCAGGCTGTTCGTTCAACCTGCTCTCAAGCGCGCTTACCTGTTGGCGCAATGTCTCGACTTCCGGGTCGACTGCATCGTTCCCTCTCTCCGGAGTTGGCAGAATACCCGCCCACTGCAACCCGCCGGCAAGCGCAAGCGCCACGACACCACCGACAACACCGCCGGCAAGCGCCCGGCCGGCCCCGCCGCCGCTTTTGGCCGGCGCAGGGGCGGAAGCTGCAGGCTTGTCGGACTTCGTGGCAGAATCGTCGTTGCGCGCACCGGCATCGCCGGTCTTCGCGTCACGCCCGAAGCCGGCCTCCTTCGATGCGGGTTTAGCCCTGGACCCGGTTGTGGCCGTCTCGCCTTTGGATGCGTCCGAACCGGTGGACTTTGCAGCCGCTTCAGCCTTCGCCGTCTCCGGTTTTGCTTCAGCAGGCTTTTGCGCTTCCGGCCTGGCCGTCTGTCTGCCTGTCTCGCCAGATGCATCAGGCCTGTCTACCGCCTCCCGCTTCACCTGATCGGGATCCAGATCGATCGTCACCGGCTCCTTCTGGGATTTGGAATGACGCGTTCTCGGCGTTTTGACCATCAGGCAACTCCACTGCAAAAGGCGGTTCCTGCACTATGTGCAGTGCATATAAGTTCCTATCACACCCGGATGTGGTGAAAACAGGGGCAGCGACAAAAGAGAGCGCGTCTTTAGGGCACCCCACGCGGCCTCTCAACAAAATGCTGTGCTTCCCGCACAACACACGTCTAAAAGTGACGCCCCATAACGTGATAAAAGCGGTCCCCGGCCACATGGCCTTGGCATGGGCAAGCTACCGGCCAATGGGAAACTGGGAGGGCTTCAAGGCGGGCTTCGGCCTGCGCTACATCGGCGAGACCTGGGATGTGACGTTGGCCGCGCGCAATCTGTTCGACAAGACCTATGTGTCGAGCTGCCTTGCACACGGCGACTGCTTCTATGGCGACCGGCGCACGGTCAACCTGACAGTCGCCAGAAAATTCTAACCCCTGAGAGCCGGCAGTAGAGCCAGGAGACTGTCTTCCGACGGGAAGTCGGCGACAGCCACCTCCAGCCCTGCTTCCACCCTCAAAGCCCCGGCGATCCGCGAAGAAAGGCAGTAGAAGCACGCACCGTGGAGGCAGTGCTGAAGAACAGGACGTTCCAGGAGACTGGAAAGCCGTACTGCACCATTGGCCGAATAGACAAGCACATGATCGACAGGATGATCGCCAAGACACGCCTGCACTTCATCGTCGGTCGGCGTCAACGGCAGAGTGTCGTAGATCTCGATAAGACGAGGCCTGTGTCCGGCCTCAAGAAGCCGCGTTTCGAGCACGTCACGGCGCACCCGCCCGCAAAGCACCGTTGCATGGGCGGGAGCAGTGAAAGCGGCGTCGATGCGCGTTGCCAGCCGCTCCGCATCGCCCGCCTCGTCATCGACCACATTGAGCCCGGCAGCACGCGCTGCGTCACCCGTGCGGCGACCCACAGCAAAGACGGGTTTACCTCTCAAAGCGTCGAAGATGGATTGCGGTGCATGGCGGATGGCGTTGGGGCTGGTGACAGCCACAGCATCCACACTCCCGGTGGAAAGGGCGGGGTGAAGCGGCACGGTCTCCGTGAGCGGCAGGACGAGTGGCTCGAACCCCATCTCAACAAGCCTGGCTGCCGTTTCCGAAGCGCCCGGCTCCGGGCGCGTGACCAGCACCCGCCGCATCTTACTGCCAGCTGTCGAAGAACCGCGTTCCGGCCTTCTCACGGATTTCCGCACCTGCCTCCGCGCCAAGGCGCACGGCATCCACAACCGCGCCTTCGGTAGCGATCTCATGGGTCTCACGGCCATCAGGCGTGAGGATCAGGCCCGAGAAACGCAGCCTGTCGCCCTCAATGCGGGCAAGGCCCGCAATGGGTGTGCGGCATGAACCGTCAAGCGCGCCGAGAAAAGCGCGTTCGCAAAGCAGCGCATTGCCCGTTTCGGCATGATGGATCGCGGCGATCATCGGCCCGATGCGTGCATCACCGATGCGGCTTTCGATACAGATCGCGCCCTGCCCCAGCGCTGGGGGGAAGCGTTCGGGGTCCATCACCTCGGTCGCTATATGCGGCATGCCAAGTCGGTTGAGCCCGGCAAGCGCCAGAAGCGTGCCCTCAGCAACACCTTCCTCCAGCTTGCGCAAGCGCGTCTGAACATTGCCACGGAACATGCCGACGTCGAGATCCGGGCGCAGCCGCAGCACCAGCGCCTGACGGCGCAGCGACGAGGTGCCGAGCTTTGCGCCCTGCGGCAGATCCTCGAGCTTTGCAATGGAGCGGCCAATGAAAACATCGCGCACATCCTCGCGCTCCAGAAAGGCAGAGATTTCCAGACCATCAGGCAGAACCGTGGGCATGTCCTTCGAGGAATGCACGGCCAGATCGATGCGGCCATCGAGCATGGCTTCCTCGATTTCCTTGGTGAAAAGCCCTTTGCCGCCGGCCTGCGAGAGCGGGCGGTCCTGAATCTGGTCGCCCGTGGTGGAGATGACGACGATCTCAAACGCCTCTTCTGGCAGGCCGTGTGCCGCCATGAGGCGCGCGCGCACCTCTGCCGCCTGAGCCACTGCCAGAGCGCTTCCGCGCGTTCCGATCTTCACCACATCAGTTTGCATGCCGTCATGTCCGTGCTAACCCCGCATCCGAACCGGATGCATCACACCCCTAACGGGGATTGGCTGCGACGGCAACATGAGCGGGTAAGGCTGAATGACGCGCATCCTTGGCATCGAGACGAGTTGCGACGAGACAGCGGCGGCTGTCATCGAAAAATCGGGCGAGAAAACCGAAATCCTGTCCAATGTGGTTCTGAGCCAGATCGCGGATCATGCGGCCTTTGGCGGCGTGGTGCCGGAAATCGCAGCGCGCGCGCATGTGGAAGCGCTGGACGGGGTGATAAAGGCGGCCCTGGATGAAGCCGGCCTCTCGCTGCAAGACATAGACGGCATCGCGGCAACGGGAGGACCCGGCCTGATCGGCGGGCTGATCGTGGGGCTGACCACCGCCAAGGCGATCGCGGCGGCGAGCGGCAAGCCGCTCATTCCCGTCAACCATCTGGAAGGCCATGCGCTGACGGCACGGCTGACGGACGGGATCGATTTTCCCTATCTGCTTTTGCTCGTTTCCGGCGGGCACACGCAGATCGTGTATGTGGAAGGTGTCGGGCGCTATCAGCGCTGGGCCTCAACAATTGACGATGCGCTGGGCGAAGCATTCGACAAGACCGCCAAGCTTCTCGGCCTGCCCTATCCCGGCGGCCCCAGCGTGGAAAAGGCTGCCGCAGGCGGCGATGCGAAACGCTTTGCCTTTCCGCGTCCGCTCAAGGGGGAGGCTCGGCCGGACTTTTCCTTCTCCGGCCTCAAGACGGCAGTGCGGCGTGAGGCCACCGTGCTTGCACCGCTCATTGAAAAAGACATCGCCGACATTTGTGCGTCATTCCAGCAGGCGGTGACCGAAACACTGACCGACCGGGTTGCTCGAAGTCTCGCCCGCTTCCGAGAAACGCACCCCGGTCTCAACACCCCGACCCTTGTGGTGGCGGGCGGTGTGGCGGCCAATCAGGCAATCCGCGCGGCACTCGACACGCTCTGCGGCAATGCCGGGTTCCGGCTTATCGCCCCGCCCCTGCGCCTATGCGGTGACAATGCCGCGATGATTGCCTGGGCCGGTCTGGAACGGTTGGAAGCAGGCCTTGAAGAGGAAGACACCCTCGGCTTCGCCCCGCGCCCGCGCTGGCCGCTGGATCAGGCATCGGCCCCACTCTTCGGCGCGGGCAAACGTGGAGCAAAGGCATGAGAACACCATGGACCATCGCCGTTCTGGGTGCGGGTGCGTGGGGAACGGCGCTGGGCGCGACCATGCTCACAGGCGGGCACCGCGCCAAACTTTGGGCGCGCGACGAGGCGCTGGCGCAGGCGATCAATGCCGATCACATCAACGAACGCTACCTGCCCGGCTTGAAGCTTGATCAGCAGCTTGCTGCAACGAGCAGCATGGAGAATGCACTCAAGAATGCCGATTGCATTCTTGCCGTGACGCCAGCGCAGACCCTGCGAGCGGTTCTTGCCGATGCCGGCCCGCATGTGCCGAAGGGCGTCCCCGTCGTGCTATGCGCCAAGGGCATCGAACGCGAGACGGGCAGGCTCATGTCCGAAATCGCCTCCGAGATGCTGCCTGAAAACCCTGTGGCCGCGCTGTCCGGGCCGAGCTTTGCCAGCGATCTGGCGCGCGGCCTGCCGACCGCCGTGACAGTGGCGGCAAAAAATGCCGGTCTGGCGATGACGCTCGCCGAACAGCTCTCCGCGCCGCGCCTGCGCTGCTATTCGACCGACGATTTGACGGGTGTTGAGATTGGCGGCGCGTTGAAGAACGTTCTAGCCATCGCCGCCGGCGCAACCCATGGTGCAGGCCTTGGCGCCAGCGCTTCGGCAGCGCTCATCACCCGTGGCTTCGTGGAATTGCGGCGCATCGGCGAAGCCTTCGGAGCGCGGCCTGACACTCTGATGGGGCTTTCGGGGCTCGGCGACCTGATCCTGACCTGCGGCTCGGAGCAATCGAGAAACTTTGCCTATGGAGCAGCGCTCGGACGCGGTGAGAGCCTTGAAGGCCGACCACTAGCCGAAGGTGCCCATACGGCCGGCATCGCCGCGCGCATCGTGCGCGAACGCGGCCTCGAAGCACCCATTATCGAAAGCGTGACAGAGCTTCTTAAAGGCAGGCTGACTGTGCTGGCCGCCATGGAAGCGCTGCTTTCACGTCCTCTAAAAAGCGAAACCTGACAAAAGGGGGAAAATCATGATCTTCGCCATCATCTGCCGGGACAAGCCCGGCCATCTGGAAACGCGCATGAGCACACGGCCAGACCATGTAAACTATCTCAACGGGCTCAACGAAAACGGTGCCCTGAAATTTGCGGGGCCATTCCTTGACGATGACGGCAAGCCCTGTGGCAGCCTTGTCGCGGTGGAGGCCGAGGACAAGGCCGCAGCGGAACTGATCGCCGCAGCCGACCCCTATGCTCTTGCGGGCCTTTTCGAATCCGTTGAAATACGGGCCTGGAACTGGGTCTTCAACAATCCGGAGAATGCGTGATGGCCTATTGGCTGTTCAAGTCCGAGCCTTCCACATGGTCGTGGGAGATGCAGAAGAAAAAGGGCGATGAGGGCGAACAGTGGGACGGCGTGCGCAACTACCAGGCACGCAACAACATGCGCGAGATGAAGCTCGGCGATCTCGGCTTCTTCTACCACTCGGTCAAGGAGACCTCCGTGGTGGGCATTGTGGAGGTATGCGCTCTGGCGCATCCCGACACGACCACCGATGACCCGCGCTGGGAATGCGTGGACATTCGCGCCGTCGAGGACATGCCCCGCCCGGTCACGCTGGCCGAGATCAAGACCAATCCGGCGCTTTCGGAAATGATCCTGGTCAACAATTCGAGGCTCTCCGTGCAGCCGGTGCGGCCAGACGAATGGGCCGAGATCTGCCGCATGGGCGGCCTCGACAAGGCGCCCTGAGCCTTTCCCCGTGCGGCGCATCACCCCGGACAATGCGGCGGCGTTCATCCGCGCCAACACGGCGCTGACGCGCCCGCCGCATGTGCCGGAGATCGCGCTCCATCTGGCCGATGAAGCACACGATCTGTGGCAACGCACCGAGGAGGAGCTTGCCGCTATCGGCCTGCCCCCGCCTTTCTGGGCCTTCGCGTGGGCAGGCGGTCAGGGGCTTTCGCGCTACATTCTCGACCATCCCGAAACCGTGCGCGGGAAAACCGTTCTCGACTTTGCGACCGGATCCGGGCTTGTCGCCATTGCCGCCATGAAGGCAGGCGCGAAACATGTTCTGGCGGCGGACATCGACCCGTTCAGCGCACCGGCCTGCGCGCTGAACATGGCAGCAAACGATGTGCAGTTCGAGACCACGCAGGACGACCTCACCGGCGCAACAGGCAAATGGGATGTGGTGTTTGCCGGCGACGTTTTCTACGACCGGGCGATGGCCGACACGCTGGTGCCATGGTTCGAGCGCCTGTCAGAAGCAGGCGCGACGGTCATTGTCGGCGACCCCGGCCGGAGCTACCTGCCGCGCGAACACCTTGCCGAACTGGCGAGTTATATCGTGCCGGTGACCCGTGCGCTCGAAGACGCAGAGGTGAAGCGTACTACCGTCTGGCAATTCGCTTGACCGCTTTGTGGAGTGCGGGTTCAATCCGCCCTGCTGGACATGTGAGGAGAACCCCATGGATTTCGCCGGTCTCAACTATCTCGCCATCCTCGTTGCCGCCATCGCAGCGTTCATGTTCGGCGCCGTCTATTACGGCGCGCTCGGCAAACCATGGATGAAGGCCGCTCGCATCAAGCCCGAAGACGCCAGGATGGAGCCCTCGCTCTTCGTCACCTCCTTCGTCGCCGAACTGATCATGGCCTGGGTGCTGGCCGGCGTGATCGGTCATCTGGGCACAGACCAGGTCACTTTCTGGAATGGTATCGTGTCCGGCGCCTTCATCTGGCTGGGCTTCATGGCCACGACGGTGGCCGTCAACCAGCGCTATGAAGGCTTTGGCTGGGACCTGACCCTGATTGACGCCGGCCACTGGCTGGGCGTCGCGCTCATTATGGGCGGTGTCATCGGGCTTTTCGGCACTTGATAGGATTCAGAACATCAGTATTGATGTTCTAGACATCAATTATCAGACATAGTATATGCATCGAAAGACGGAGCGCCAATGATAACCGCAGCACAGATGCGCGCCGCCCGAGCCCTTTTGGGCATCGACCAGAAGCAATTGGCCGAGCTTTCGGGCGTTTCCCTGCCGACCATCCAGAGGATGGAGGCAAGCGAAGGCAATGTGCGCGGTGTGGTCGACACGCTTTCCAAGGTGGTCGAGGCGCTGGGGGCAGCCGGCATCGAGCTGATCGGCGACCATGCACCCAGCTTCGGCACTGGACGCGGCGTACGCTTCAGAGAGCCAACCCCGGCAAAGGCGAAAACCGTCTGAGACAACGCAGTTCCAGCAAAAGTGGGAACGGGTTTTGCGTCCGGAACTGCGGGAACGATGAGAACGCAACGGCGTCCGCCTGCAAATCCGCCGACGGCCTTCCGCTGCCGATGGTATGAGGCTTTCCCATGCAGGCGAGCGCCACGCGCCCCGGCTTCACTGCTCTTTTCACGCCCAAACTGCTGACCGTGCTTCGCGAGGGCTATGGCCTTGGTGCGCTCAAGGCCGACATCGTTGCCGGCCTGACGGTCGCGATCATCGCGCTGCCCTTGTCCATGGCCATCGCCATCGCTTCGGGCGTGCCGCCGGAGCGCGGGCTCTATACGGCCATTGTCGGCGGCTTTCTGGTTTCGGCGCTTGGCGGCAGTCGGTTTCAGATCGGCGGTCCGGCGGGCGCGTTCATCGTGCTCGTTTTCGCCACGGTGCAGGCGCACGGCATTGACGGGCTGATCCTCGCCACCTTCCTCTCCGGGTTCATTCTGCTTGCCATCGGCTTTCTGCGGCTGGGAACCTTCATCAAATATGTGCCCTACCCGGTCACGGTTGGCTTTACCTCCGGCATCGCCGTCATCATCCTGACGAGCCAGCTCAAGGATTTCTTCGGCCTGACGCTGACGGGCGCGGAGCCCGGGCCTTTCATTCCAAAACTGCAGGCGCTGGCGGAGGCCGCGCCGACGGTGAACGCCGCAGCACTTCTGCTGGCGCTCGGCTCGGTGGCGGTGATCGTCGGGCTGCGCCGCTGGCGGCCGCACTGGCCGGGCTTTCTGATCGCCGTGGTGGCGGCCACGCTGGTCGCCTGGGCGCTCGGCCTGCCGGTGGAAACCATCGGCTCGCGGTTCGGCGGCATTCCGCAAATGCTGCCTGCTCCGCATTTGCCGGAGCTGAGCACCGAAAAGATCATGGCGGTACTGCCCGCCGCTTTCTCGTTTGCGCTTCTGGGCGGCATTGAGAGCCTGCTTTCGGCGGTGGTGGCCGATTCCATGACCGGACGCCGGCACCGCTCCAACAGCGAGCTGGTGGCGCAGGGCGCGGCCAATATCGGTTCGGCGCTGTTTGGCGGTTTCTGTGTGACCGGAACCATCGCACGCACGGCAGCCAATGTGCGGGCCGGCGCACGCGGGCCGGTTTCGGGCATGCTGCATTCGCTGTTTCTTCTGGCGTTCATGCTGGTGGCTGCGCCGCTGGCGCGCTTCATCCCGCTTGCAGCCCTTGCCGCCATTCTGGCAGTGGTGGCCTGGAACATGGCGGAGAAGCACCAGTTCGCAGCACTGCTGCGCTCCTCATGGGGCGATGCGGTAGTGCTTCTGGTGACGTTCCTGCTGGTGGTTTTCCGCGACCTGACGGAGGGCATTCTGGTGGGCTTCGGTCTCGGCGCGCTGCTCTTTCTGCACCGCATGTCGGAAGCGGTGCGCGTGGAGCATGGCGTTTCATCGCTGACCGACCAGCCAGACAGCGGCGAAGGCCCCTATTCGGCGGCGAACGCGACGGATGACGATGTGGTTGTCTATCGCATTGCCGGCGCGTTCTTCTTCGGCGCAGCGGCTGCGGTGGGGGCTGCACTCGACCGGATTGGCGGCCAGCCGAAAGCCTGTGTCATCGACATCGGCTCGGTGAGCTTTCTCGATTCCACGGCGGCCGCGACCATTGAAGGTTTCGTGCGCAAGGCGCGCCAGCAGGGAACGAATGTCTATCTCGCGGGGGCAAGCCAGCCGGTGCGCAAATTGCTGCGCACCCACGGGATGCGGCCACCCGCACTCCGGTTCTACAGCCGGCTGGACGACGCCATCACCGCCGCAAGGCGGGATGCCGCCAACTAGAGCGCCGTGCTTCCCGATAATCGATTCCGTTTTTCGGGCCGATGCTCTGGCTTACTTCGAGGGCTCTTCCAGCGAGTGCTTCATGATGAGCGGCATCTGGCTCATCGTGAAGAGGATGGTGATCGGCATGATGCCCCACACCTTGAAGGCGACCCAGGTGTCGGTGGAGAACATCCGCCACACCACCTCATTGACCACCGCCAGGAAAATGAAGAACAGGCCCCAGCGCAGGGTGAGCTTGCGCCAGCCTTCCGCATCCAGCTTGAAGGCGGAATCGAACACATAGCCAAGCAGCGATTTGCCGAAGGCGAGACCGCCCAGAAGCACCACGCCGAACAGCGTGTTGACGATGGTCGGCTTCATCTTGATGAAGATTTCGCTGTGCAGATAGAGCGTCAGCGCGCCGAACACGAACACCACCACGCCCGAAACGAGCGGCATGATGGGCAGGGTGCGGGTGAGAACCCAGGAGGCTGTAAGCGCAATGGCCGTGGCGGCCATAAAAAGCGCGGTCGCAACGAAGAGAGGACCGCCGAGATTGCCCAGTGCGGGAAAACGCTCCACCAGCCATTCGCCACGCGAATTGGCAAAGAAGAAGACCATAAGCGGCCCCAGCTCCAGCACCAGCTTTAAGAGCGGGTTGATCTCCTTGCGCTTCGGGTCGGCGGGGTCGCGTTCAAAGACGGGTTTTTCGCTCACGCTCACTGAACTCCTGCAATCGCCTTGGCGAAATCACTCGCCGAGAAGGGCTCGAGATCGTCGACCTGCTCGCCGACGCCGATGAAATAGACCGGCAGCTTGTGTTTGGCGGCGATGGAAACAAGGATACCGCCGCGCGCCGTGCCATCGAGCTTGGTCATGACCAGACCGTTGACGCCGGCAACATTGCGGAAGATTTCGACCTGATTAAGGGCGTTCTGCCCGGTGGTCGCATCCACCGTCTGGAGGACGGTGTGCGGCGCATCGGGATCGTGCTTGCCGAGCACACGCACGATCTTCTCAAGCTCGGCCATCAGCTCCGCCTTGTTCTGGAGACGACCGGCGGTGTCGATGATCAGCACGTCCGAGCCGGCTTCCTTCGCCTTTTCATAGGCATCATAGGCAAGACCCGCCGCATCCGCGCCGAGTTTTGAGGAAACGACAGGCGAGCCGGTGCGCTCGCCCCAGATCTTGAGCTGTTCGATCGCGGCGGCGCGGAACGTGTCGCCGGCCCCCAGCGTGACCTTGAGCCCGCCCTCGGTGAGCTTTGCGGCCAGCTTGCCGATGGTGGTTGTCTTGCCGGTGCCGTTGACGCCGACCACGAGGATGACATGCGGCTTGTGCGACAGGTCGAGTTCGAGCGGCATGGCGACCGGCGCCAGCACCTTCTCGATTTCCTCGGCCATGACGGCCTGCACTTCTTCACCGGAAACATCCTTGCCGTAACGGCCCGACGCCAGCGCGTCGGTGACGCGCATGGCCGTCTCAAGACCGAGATCGGCACGCAGCAGAACGTCTTCCAGATCCTGAAGCGTGTCATCGTCCAGCTTGCGCTTGGTGAAGACACCGGCGATGGAATCGCGCAGTTCGCGCGATGAACGCGACAGCCCCTCGCGGAGGCGCTGGAACCATGGCTTGCGCGGCTGCGGCGCTTCCGGCTCGGGAGCCTTCTCTTCCACGCGCTCGACTGCTTTGGAGACGGCGATCTTGCCGGCGGCAGCGGCAGTTGCGGCCTCGGCGACGTGCTCCGCTTCCTTCTCACCTCCTGAGCCCGTCGAAGGGGCGGGGAGAACGTGGCCCGAAGGGCCGGATGACGGGCGAGCGTCGTCGGTGGACGGTGTCGGCGCGGCTTCGGCTGCAGGCGTGATGTCGTCGGCGTCGCGCTGCCCCTCATCCTGACCTTCTCCCCGCTCGCGGGGAGAAGGGGGCGGGGGCGTCGCGTCTGAAATTTCGGCCTTCGACTCTGGCTCTGGCTCTGGCTCTGGCTCTGGCTCTGGCTCTGGCTCTGGCTCTGGCTCTGGCTCTGGCTCTGGCTCTGGCTCTGGCTCTGGCTCTGGCTCTGGCTCTGGCTCTGGCTCTGGCTCTGGCTCTGGCTCTGGCTCTGGCTCTGGCTCTGGCTCTGGCTCTGGCTCTGGCTCTGGCTCTGGCTCTGGCTCTGGCTCTGGCTCTGGCTCTGGCTCTGGCTCTGGCTCTGGCTCTGGAACGATTTCAGGGGTCGGCGGTTCTTCCGTCAAGGGTTCAGACGGTTCGGAAGCGGGAATTGCCTCCGGCGCTTCGGTTTCGGTGACCTCGTCGGGCGGGGTCTCCTCAACCTCTTTCTTGCCGAACGAGAAGACCTTTTTGATAAATCCGAACGCCATGCCTGCTAAGCCGCTTCCTGTGTGACAGCGACCGCAGTGAGCCGCTCCCCGTCATGGCCGGTGATCCGCGCCCCGACAATCTGCCCCGGCTGACCGCCTTCAAGCGCGGCCAGCGTGAATCCCTCCGTACGGCCAAGCCCGGGCCGCTCGATCAAAATGCGCTGACGGGTGCCGTCAAGCGATGCGAGATGCCGCGCATAGGCGGCGTCACCCACGGCGCGCAGACGCGCGGCGCGCTCCTTGACCAGCGCGCGGTCGAGCTGCGGCATGCGCGCTGCCGGCGTGCCCTCGCGCGGGCTGAAGGGGAAGACGTGGAGATGCGTGAGCCCGCATTCCTCGACGATCTTCAGCGAATTCTCGAACATGGCATCGGTTTCGGTCGGGAAACCGGCAATAATGTCGGCGCCGAACACCGCATCGGGCCGGAGCGCACGCACCTGCTCGCAGAATTCGATGGCATCGGCGCGCAGATGGCGGCGCTTCATGCGCTTCAGGATCATGTCGTCGCCATGCTGTAGCGACAAATGGAGATGCGGCATCAGCCGCTCTTCCTCCGCCAGCGCGCGCATCAGCTCGTCATCCGCCTCGATGGAATCGATGGAGGAAAGGCGCAGGCGCTTCAGCTCCGGCACTTCGCGCAGAATGGTTGCCACTAGACGCCCAAGGCGCGGGCTGCCCGGCAGATCGGCTCCGAAGCTTGTCAGGTCCACGCCGGTGAGCACCACTTCGCCATAGCCATTGCCGACGAGCTGGCGCACCTGATCGACAACGGCACCCATCGGCACGGAGCGCGAATTGCCCCGGCCATAGGGGATGATGCAGAAGGTGCAACGGTGGTCGCAGCCATTCTGCACCTGCACGAAGGCGCGGGCGCGGCCCTCAATGGATTCGACCATGTGCGATGCGGTCTCGCGCACCTCCATGATGTCGTTGACGCGCACCTTCTCGAACTGGTTCACGCCGAAATCCGGCAGGGCGCGGTAATTGTGGGCCTTGAGCTTTTCCTCATTGCCGAGAACGAGATCCACCTCGTTCATGGCATCGAAGGTGCCGGGCTCAGTCTGCGCCGCGCAGCCGGTGACGATGATGCGGGCGTCCGGGTTCTCGCGACGCGCCTTGCGGATCGCCTGACGCGCCTGGCGCACCGCCTCGCCGGTGACGGCGCAGGTGTTGACGACGACCGCCCCGCCCGCCAGTTCCTCAAGCCCGGCATCCTTGGCCTCACGCTTGATGACCTCGGATTCGTAGGCGTTGAGCCGACAACCGAATGTCAGAACATCCACCGCCATTTCAGGCCGCTCCCTCGGTTTCACGCTCCCACGCGCCGGTGGCCGGGTCGAAGCGGCCGGAGAACTCCCATTCGGCGGGGCCGGTCATGATGACGTGATCGTCTTCCCGCCAGAGAATGTCGAGCGGTCCGCCCGGAACGGTAACCGTCACATGACGGCCCGTGCGCCCGGTTCGCGCAGCGGAAACGGCGGCCGCGCAGGCGGCCGAGCCGCAAGCGAGCGTCAGGCCCGCCCCGCGCTCCCATGTGCGCAGCATCAGCGCATTGTCGGTCGTCACATGCGCGATGGAGATGTTGGCGCGCTCGGGAAAGATCGGATGGTTTTCGAGCAGCGGTCCGAAGCGCTCCAGATCGTAGGCGTTGACATCGCCCTCGACCCAGAAAATCGCATGCGGATTGCCCATGGAGGCAACCGAGGGCGAATGCAGCACCGGCGCATCGATGGGCCCGGCCTGCAACTCGATCATGCGCGTGTCGCGGAACTCTTCGGCCAACGGAATGTCCTGCCAGCCCAACCGTGGCTTGCCCATATCGACCGAGATCAGGCCGTCTTCATGCTCCTCGGCATTGAGGATGCCGGCGACAGTCTGGAAGGTGAAGACTTTCTGCCCCGTTTCGGCGGCGAGCGCCTGCACGACACAGCGTGTACCATTGCCGCAGGCCTGGGCCTGGCTGCCATCGGAATTGATGATTTCGATATAGTTGTGGGTGCCGGCTACGCGCGGATCATGGATCGCCATGATCTGGTCGAACCGGGTCGCGGGATCGGCGTTGAGCGCGCGCGCGGCCTCGGGCGTCACCCGATCCGCACGGCCACGCATGTCGGCAACGATGATTGCGTTGCCGAGGCCGTTCATCTTCGCGAATGCTGCCTCAAGCGCCATTGCGGCTCCAAAACCTTATGTCTCAGGCGCCTATATGGCTGATGACAGGCAAAATTACCAGACGAACGGCCCCATCAATCGTGCATCAGATCCGGCGCGATGTCAGGCTATCGCCACAATACCGAGGACCGCGAGAAGGAAGAGAACCAGAACCACGGCGATCAGAACTTTCGCGCCGGTCATTGCCGCTCCTGCAAGGCTGTTCATGCCCAGAAGACCCGCGACTGCGGCGACGATCAAAAGAATGAGAATCCATTTCAGCATTGTTTGCCCTCCGTTAAGGCGCTCGATCGCCGTGCGTCCACCCGGACGCACAAAGGATGATCGAAGCTGTTGATGGAGCATCGGAATAATCCGAAAACCGGATTCCACGTTCCGATTCGGTGCTCCAGCGCCGGTTGAGAAGCTTCAACGCGGAAAGCGGTCTCCGGTTCCAGTACACCCGCTGAGCACCGCTCAGGAGTGTTGCCAATAAGAAACAGTCGCGGACCCATGTGGCTGAAACCGGTTCTTAACCATGGCTGGGCTGTTATAATTGCAAAAGTTCGCCACGATCTGGCGCTTCAAATGGAACTCATTTGTATTTCAGTGCATTGGACGCTGTAACGGAGAGACGGCATGCCACACAACAAGTTTGCAATTCTGGCTGTAACGCTTCTGGCTGCGGGCCTGGCCGGCTGTCAGAGCGACCGCTTCTCACCGATGGCCACGCGGGCCCCTGACCCACTGCCCTCCGCGCCCTCCGGCACGGTGACGTCGAACCAGCTCCCGCCTCCGTCGAGCCCGACCGCAAATCCGTCGCAGTTCCCTGAAGCGCCCCAGCAGGAAACGCAGGTGGCAGCTCTTGATCCGAACGCGGCTGCCAATGCACCCGACGTTTCAACCGGCGCCGTTGCTGGCGTATGGAGCGTCAATGTCGCCGGCCAGTCGTGCCGGGTCGCCACGCCGCAGACCAAGTTCGGCTCGGGCTACCGCGCCGGCCCGCTGCGCTGCCCCGCTCCCATCGACGGTGTGAAATCGTGGAATGTCGAAGGCAAGCAGCTTGCCTTCTACGATGCGAACGGCGGCGTGCTCGCACGCCTTTACGCGTCCGGCGCAGGCCGCTTCGACGGCCAGACCACATCGGGCCAGCCCATTTCGCTGTCGCGCTGACTCTCGACCATCAACATCATTCGGCCGAACGGCCAAGCGTGAAAGCCTGACATGACATTGCGTGACGGACTCGTAACCCATCCTTCCGTCACGCAGCGCTATGGCCACATGGTCGAGACAGGCAGGATCGCGCACGATCCCGCACAGGAGAAGATCGCGACGGCGCTGGACCGGCTGATCGCCGACATCAGCGACAAGCGCCTGGCGCGCAAGTCGAGCGCGCTCGGCTGGCTGTTTGCCAAGCGCAACAAGACGCGGGAGCCGGTACGCGGGCTTTATGTTCACGGCGGTGTCGGGCGCGGCAAGACCATGCTCATGGACCTCTTTCATGAGCTGGTCCCGGTCGAGCACAAGCGACGCGCGCATTTCAACGACTTCATGGCGGACGTGCATGATCGTATCGGCCAGCACCGCGCGGCGCTGAAGGCAGGCGAGACGCAGGAAACCGACCCGATCCCGCCTGTGGCGGCGGCGCTGGCGAAGGAAGCATGGGTTCTGTGCTTCGACGAATTCACCGTAACGGACATCGCCGACGCGATGATACTCTCGCGCCTCTTCTCGGCACTGTTCGACCAGGGAGTCGTGCTGGTCGCCACCTCCAACGTCGCGCCGGACGATCTCTACCGCGATGGGCTCAACCGCGGTCTGTTTCTGCCCTTCGTCGGCATTCTCAAGCAGCATACCCGCATTCTGGAGCTGGACATCGACACAGACTACCGGATGCGAAAGCTCAACCGCATTCCCGTCTATATGACACCGGACGATGCCTCGGCCAAAAAGCAGATGGACGAGGCCTGGGAGACGGTGGTGGATGGTCGCCCCGTCGAGCCCGCCGCGCTGACCGTCAAGGGCCGCACCGTGCCCGTGCCGCAGGCGTCAGGCTCAGCCGCCCGCTTCTCCTTCTCCGATCTTTGTGAGAAACCGCTCGGCGCGCGAGATTATCTGGCTATTGCCGGCGCTTTCGACACGATCTTCATCGACCATGTCCCGACCATGGACCTGCGGCGGCGCAACGAAGCGAAACGTTTCATTCTTCTGATCGACACGCTTTACGATGCCGAGGCGCGGCTGTTCCTGTCCGCAGAAGCTGCCCCCGATGCGCTCTACACGGCCGCAAACGGCACGGAAGCCTTCGAATTCGACCGCACGGTCTCGCGCCTCATCGAGATGCAGAGCCGGGACTGGCTGGAACGCACAGACGCACGAAACGAAGAAAAACCCGCTCCGGCGGGAGAACGGACAGGACAGACGGGCTGATACTCACCAGCCAGAGAGCTGCCCAAACCACCACAAGCGCCAGCGAGTCTCTTGTCGGTGCACATTATTGAGGCAAAATTCTTACTTTTACGTAAGCCCACAAATGTCTAAACGATTGAAATTCCTGACCGTGTAAGAACCGGTTGAATTTTCCTGCCAGTATGCTTATTCCAAAGAGGCTTATGAAGCGGGCCACGCCACGCATTTGCCGCGCCTTTCGTTGAAGGAGTGCGGCGGGATGTGGACCCGAATGCATCGGTGTGACACGACACAGGCAAGACGCGACGCGCGGATTTTTCTTCACACATCCATCTCACCACCTATCCTTTCGACACAAGGGGGAATTCTAACCACATGGCACGCGACAAGATCGCTCTCATCGGCTCCGGCATGATCGGTGGAACGCTCGCACATCTGGCGGGCTTGAAGGAACTGGGCGACGTCGTCCTGTTCGACATTGCCGAGGGCATCCCCCAGGGCAAGGGACTGGATATCGCCGAATCCTCGCCGGTCGAGGGCTTCGACGCCAAAATGGTTGGCGCCAACGACTACGCAGCCATTGAAGGCGCGGATGTCTGCATCGTCACCGCCGGCGTTGCCCGCAAGCCGGGCATGAGCCGCGACGACCTGCTGGGCATCAACCTGAAGGTCATGGAGCAGGTCGGCGCGGGCATCAAGAAATACGCCCCCAACGCTTTCGTGATCTGCATCACCAACCCGCTCGACGCCATGGTCTGGGCGCTGCAGAAGTTCTCCGGCCTGCCGAAGAGCCATGTGGTCGGCATGGCCGGCGTGCTGGACTCGGCTCGCTTCCGCTATTTCCTGTCGGAAGAGTTCAAGGTCTCCGTCGAAGACGTGACGGCTTTCGTGCTGGGCGGCCACGGCGATTCCATGGTTCCGCTGACGCGCTACTCCACCGTTGCCGGCATTCCGATCCCGGATCTGGTGAAGATGGGCTGGACCTCCAAGGAAAAGATCGACGAGATCGTGCAGCGCACCCGCGACGGCGGCGCGGAGATCGTCGGCCTGCTGAAGACCGGTTCCGCCTATTACGCCCCGGCCTCCTCGGCGATCGCCATGGCCGAGAGCTACCTCAAGGACAAGAAGCGTGTCCTGCCCTGCGCGGCGCATCTTGCCGGCCAGTATGGCGTCAAGGATATGTATGTGGGCGTGCCCACGGTCATCGGCGCCGGCGGTGTCGAGCGCGTCATCGAGATCGATCTCAACAAGTCTGAGCAGAAGATGTTCGAACAGTCCGTGGAGGCCGTTGCCGGTCTTTGCGAGGCCTGCGCCAACATCGCGCCCAACCTGAAGAAGTAGGAGTAGGCCTCCAATGAACATTCACGAGTATCAAGCCAAAGAGCTTCTCAAAAGCTATGGCGCACCGGTGGCCGATGGCGTGCCGGTGTTCGAGAAGGGCGAGGCCGAAGCGGCTGCAAAGCAGCTTCCCGGTCCGCTCTATGTGGTGAAGAGCCAGATCCACGCCGGTGGACGCGGCAAGGGCAAGTTCACCGAACTCGGCGCCGACGCCAAGGGCGGCGTGCGGCTTGCGAAAAGCGTCGAGGAAGTTGTCGCGCACACGAACGAGATGCTGGGCAACACGCTGGTCACCAAGCAGACCGGCCCGGCCGGCAAGCAGGTGAACCGCCTCTATATCGAGGACGGTGCGGACATCGACCGCGAGCTCTACCTCTCGATCCTCATCGACCGCACGGTCGGCCGTCCTGCATTCGTCGTCTCCACCGAAGGCGGCATGGACATTGAGGCCGTTGCAGAAGAGACGCCGGAGAAGATCCTCACACTCGCCATCGACCCGGAGACGGGCGTTACGGCTGACGACGTGAAGAAGCTCAACGAGGCGCTGAAGCTCGAGGGCGACGCGGCGAAGGACGGCGAGACGCTGTTCCCGATCCTCTACAAGGCCTTCACCGAGAAGGACATGAGCCTTCTGGAAGTGAACCCGCTGATCGTCATGGACAGTGGCCGTCTGCGCGTTCTCGACGCCAAGGTCTCCTTCGACGGCAACGCGCTGTTCCGTCACGAGGACGTGGTCGCCCTGCGCGACACGACCGAGGAAGACGAGAAGGAAATCGAGGCCTCCAAATACGACCTCGCCTATGTCGCTCTCGACGGCAATATCGGCTGCATGGTCAATGGCGCCGGCCTCGCCATGGCCACGATGGACATCATCAAGCTCTATGGAGCCGAGCCTGCCAACTTCCTCGATGTCGGCGGCGGCGCCACCAAGGAGAAGGTGACGGCAGCGTTCAAGATCATCACCGCCGATCCGGCAGTGGAAGGCATTCTGGTCAACATCTTCGGCGGCATCATGCGCTGCGACGTTATCGCTGAAGGCGTTGTCGCTGCCGTCAAGGAAGTGGGCCTGAAGGTTCCGCTGGTGGTTCGCCTCGAGGGCACCAATGTCGATCTTGGCAAGAAGATCATCAACGAAAGCGGTCTCAACGTGATCGCCGCCGATGATCTCGACGACGCCGCCAAGAAGATCGTTGCAGCCGTTAAGGGAAGCTGAGCCAAGATGTCCATTCTCGTCAACAAAGACACCAAGGTCCTGGTGCAGGGCCTGACCGGCAAGACCGGCACCTTCCACACCGAGCAGGCGCTCGCCTATCACGGTACGCAGATGGTCGGCGGCATTCACCCCAAGAAGGGCGGCTCCACCTGGACCGGCCAGGGCGGTGAAGAGCTCCCGATCTTCGCATCCGTCGCCGAAGGCAAGGACAAGACCGGCGCAAACGCGTCCGTGATCTACGTTCCGCCGGCAGGCGCAGGCGCGGCCATCATCGAGGCCATCGAGGCGGAAATCCCGCTCATCGTCTGCATCACGGAAGGCATTCCGGTGATGGACATGGTCCACGTGAAGGCGAAGCTCGAGAAATCGAACTCGCGCCTCATCGGCCCGAACTGCCCCGGCGTCCTGACGCCGAACGAGTGCAAGATCGGCATCATGCCGGGCAACATCTTCCAGAAGGGTTCCGTCGGTATCCTTTCGCGCTCGGGCACACTGACCTATGAAGCCGTGTTCCAGACCACCAATGAAGGTCTCGGCCAGTCAACCGCGGTCGGCATTGGCGGCGATCCCGTCAAGGGCACCGAGTTCATCGACGTGCTGGAGATGTTCCTTGCCGACGACGAGACGAAGTCCATCGTGATGATCGGTGAGATCGGCGGTTCGGCGGAAGAGGAAGCTGCCGAGTTCCTGCGCGACGAGGCCAAAAAGGGTCGCAAGAAGCCGATGGCCGGCTTCATCGCGGGCCGCACCGCCCCTCCCGGACGCACCATGGGCCACGCAGGCGCCGTGATTTCCGGCGGCAAGGGTGGCGCAGAAGACAAGATCGCGGCGATGGAAGCAGCCGGCATCAAGGTTTCGCCCTCCCCGGCGCGCCTTGGCCAGACGCTCGTCGAAGCGATCAAGGGTTGAGGAAGAACGATAAGCCCGGCTTGCCACATCCGTGGCAGCCGGGAACAATGTGACTGTCCGGCCTTGTTTGCCGGCGACCAAGGAGCCGGAACGCGGGTTCCGGAAATCAAAATGGCACGGCAAGATCAGGCCAACGACCAAATGTCGCTCACCTCGTTCCTGTATGGTGGCAACGCCGCCTATATCGAGGAACTCTACGCCAGCTATCAGGACAATCCGGCTTCCGTCAGCGAAGACTGGCGCGACTTCTTCGGCGCACTCAAGGATGATGCCGCCGATGTGAAGAAGAACGCTGCCGGCGCGTCCTGGAAGAAAAAGAACTGGCCGCAGGCTGCCAATGGCGAGCTTGTCTCCGCACTCGACGGCGACTGGGGCGCGGTCGAAAAACACTTGGACGGCAAGATCAAGGATAAGGCTGCGAAGGCCGGGACCAAGCTCTCTCCCGAAGAGACGTTGCAGGCAACCCGCGATTCCGTCCGTGCCATCATGATGATCCGCGCCTACCGCATGCGTGGCCATCTGCATGCCGACCTTGACCCGCTGGGCATTGCCAAGCCGCTGGAAGATTACAACGAGCTGTCGCCGGAGGCCTACGGCTTCACGGAAGCCGACTACGACCGCCCGATCTTCATCGATCATGTGCTCGGTCTGGAGACGGCCACGATCCGCCAAATGCTCGACATTCTGAAGCGGACCTATTGCTCGACGCTGGGCGTCGAGTTCATGCACATCTCCAACCCGGCCGAAAAGGCCTGGATTCAGGAGCGCATCGAAGGACCCGACAAGGGTGTCGAGTTCACCGCCAACGGCAAGAAGGCGATCCTCCAGAAGCTGGTCGAGGCGGAAGGCTTCGAGCAGTTCATCGATGTCAAATACAAGGGCACCAAGCGCTTCGGCCTCGACGGCGGTGAAGCGCTGATCCCGGCGCTCGAACAGATCATCAAGCGCGGCGGCCAGATGGGCCTGAAGGAAATCGTTCTCGGCATGGCCCACCGCGGTCGCCTGAACGTGCTTTCGCAGGTCATGGAAAAGCCTCACCGCGCCATCTTCCACGAATTCAAGGGCGGCTCCTTCGCCCCCGACGATGTGGAAGGTTCAGGCGACGTGAAATACCATCTCGGCGCCTCCTCCGACCGCGCCTTCGATGGCAACAATGTCCACCTCTCGCTGACGGCGAATCCGTCACACCTGGAAATCGTGAACCCGGTGGTGATGGGCAAGGCCCGCGCCAAACAGGACCAGGTATTCGGCCGCAAGCGCGAGGAAGTGGTGCCGCCGGAAGAGCGGGCGCGTGTCATGCCGTTGCTGCTGCATGGCGATGCCGCCTTCGCCGGTCAGGGCGTTGTGGCCGAGTGCTTCGGCCTGTCGGGCCTGCGCGGTCACCGCGTTGCCGGCACCGTGCATTTCATCATCAACAACCAGATCGGCTTCACGACCAATCCGCGCTTCTCGCGCTCCTCGCCCTATCCTTCCGATGTGGCGAAAATGATCGAGGCACCGATCTTCCACGTGAATGGTGACGACCCGGAAGCGGTGGTCTATGCGGCGAAGGTTGCGACCGAATTCCGCATGACCTTCCACAAGCCGGTCGTCATCGACATGTTCTGCTACCGCCGCTACGGCCACAATGAGGGTGACGAGCCGGCATTCACGCAGCCGATCATGTACCGCAAGATCCGCAAGCACACGACGACCAGCGAGATCTACGCGAAAAAGATGCTCGAAGAAGGTCTGGTCACCGAGGCTGACATCGAGAAGATGCGCGCCGACTGGCGCTCGCACCTTGAAGCCGAGTTCGAAGCCGGGCAGGCCTACAGGCCCAACAAGGCTGACTGGCTGGACGGTGTCTGGTCGGGCCTGAAGAAGGCCGATCATGCGGACGAGCAGCGCCGTGGCAAGACTGCGGTTCCGGTCAAGACGCTCAAGGAAATCGGCAAAAAACTGACCGAAACCCCGGAAGACTTCGAGGCGCACCGCACGATCCAGCGTTTCCTGAAGAACCGCAAGACGATGATCGACGAGGGCGCCGGCATCGACTGGGCAACGGCCGAGGCACTTGCCTTCGGTTCGATCCTTCTCGAAGGCAACCCGGTTCGCCTCTCCGGTCAGGACTCCGAGCGCGGCACCTTCTCGCAGCGCCATTCGGTGCTCTACGATCAGAGCGACGAGAATCGCTACATCCCGCTCAACAATCTGGGACCGCAGCAGGCCTATTACGAAGTCATCAACTCGATGCTTTCGGAAGAAGCCGTTCTCGGCTTCGAATATGGCTTCTCGCTTGCAGAACCGCGCGCGCTGACGCTGTGGGAAGCCCAGTTCGGCGACTTCGCCAATGGCGCGCAGGTGGTGTTCGACCAGTTCATCTCCTCAGGCGAGCGCAAGTGGCTCAGAATGTCGGGCCTCGTCTGCCTGCTGCCGCATGGCTATGAGGGTCAGGGTCCGGAGCACTCCTCCGCCCGCCTCGAGCGCTGGCTGCAAATGTGCGCCGAGGACAACATGCAGGTCGCCTATTGTTCGACGCCTGCGAACTACTTCCACATCCTGCGCCGCCAGCTGAAGCGCGACTTCCGCAAGCCGCTCATCCTGATGACGCCGAAATCTCTGCTGCGTCACAAGCGCTGCGTCTCGACGCTTGCCGAGCTTTCGGGCGAAAGCGCCTTCCACCGTCTCCTGTGGGACGATGCGGAGCATCTGGACGGCGAGAAGATCAAGCTGGTGAAGGATTCGAAGATCCGCCGTGTGGTGATGTGTTCCGGCAAGGTCTACTACGATCTTTACGAAGAGCGCGAGAAGCGTGGCATCGACGATGTCTATCTCCTGCGTGTCGAGCAGCTTTACCCCTTCCCGGCCAAGGCTCTCATCAACGAGCTTTCGCGCTTCAAGAATGCGGAGATGGTGTGGTGCCAGGAAGAGCCCAAGAACATGGGTGCCTGGTCCTTCATCGACCCGTATCTGGAATGGGTCCTGCAGCACATCGAGGCCAAGAACACGCGCGTGCGCTACACCGGCCGGCCGGCCGCGGCATCGCCCGCAACCGGCCTTATGTCGAAGCATCTGGCGCAGCTCGAGGCTTTCCTCGAAGACGCGCTCGGCGAATAGAACGCGACGGAGAAAAACGACATGGCGACCGAGATTCGGGTTCCCACACTGGGCGAGTCCGTTACCGAGGCAACCATCGCCCGCTGGATGAAATCGGTGGGCGACACGATCGCCACCGACGAGCCGCTCGTCGAGTTGGAAACCGACAAGGTTTCCATTGAAGTGCCCGCGCCCGCTGCCGGCACGCTCGACGAGATCGCCGTTCAGGAAGGCGAAACCGTCGAAGTTGGCGCGCTGCTCGGCATGATTGCCGCGGGCAGTGGCACCGGCAAAGCAAAATCAGAGACCAGTCAGGCCGGCGAGAAATCATCCGGCAGCAAAGAAACCCAGGAGGCAACCATGGCCGGCGGCGGAAAAATCGTCGAGGTGAATGTTCCATCGGCGGGCGAGTCCGTCACCGAAGCCCAGGTCGGCGAGATCTACAAGAAGGTCGGCGACGCGGTGAAAACCGACGAAGCGCTTCTCGAGCTCGAGACCGACAAGGCAGCCCAGGAAGTGATGTCGCCGGTCGACGGCGTGATCACCGAAATGGTGATTTCGTCGGGTGATGAGGTTGAGGTCGGCGCACTACTTCTGCGTATCGAGCAGGGTGCGTCCGCCGGAACCACAGCACCCAAGGCTGAGAAGCCTGCCGAGAAGGAAGCTCCTGCGGCGAAGAAGGATGACGATGGCGGACGTCCGCCCGCACCCTCCGCGCAGAAGATGATGACCGAAAAGGGCATGAAAGCCTCTGACGTTGCCGGTTCCGGCAAGGACGGCCAGGTGCTGAAGGGCGACGTGCTGGCGGCCATCGAAGGAGGCGCTCCAAGCTCTCCGGCTGAAAAGCCCAAAGCAGCCCGCCCGGCCTCTCCGGCCGAGGATGGCGAGCGCGAAGAGCGCGTGAAGATGACGCGTTTGCGCCAGACCATCGCCCGCCGTCTCAAAGACGCGCAGGACACCGCGGCCATGCTGACCACCTTCAACGAGGTGGACATGACGGCGGTCATGGAGATGCGCAAGAAGTATAAGGAGCTCTTCGAGAAGAAGCACGGCGTGAAGCTCGGCTTCATGGGCTTCTTCACCAAGGCGGTGTGCCATGCGCTGAAGGAAATCCCGGCTGTGAATGCCGAGATCGACGGCACGGACATCATCTACAAGAACTTCTGCCATATTGGCGTAGCGGTCGGCACCGACCGTGGTCTCGTCGTGCCGGTGGTGCGCGATGCCGACCAGATGTCGATCGCCGAGGTGGAGAAGGAAATCGGTCGTCTGGGTCTCGCGGCCCGCGATGGCAAGCTCTCCATGGCTGACATGCAGGGCGGCACTTTCACCATCTCCAATGGCGGTGTCTACGGCTCGCTGATGTCGACCCCGATCCTGAACGCCCCGCAGTCGGGCATTCTGGGCATGCACAAGATTCAGGAGCGGCCCATGGTGGTCGGCGGCCAGATCGTCATCCGCCCGATGATGTATCTCGCCCTCTCCTACGATCACCGCATCGTGGACGGCAAGGAAGCCGTGACCTTCCTCGTGCGCATCAAGGACGTGCTTGAGGATCCCGAACGTCTGGTCCTCGACCTCTAGAAAACGGCGGGGCGCGGAAGGCGGATGTCTTTCGCGCCTTTCCGCATCCGCCAGCCTCAGGAACAGAGATGATGCAGGCAGCGAAAACACTTCTGGTGACAGGCGGAAGCCGCGGCATCGGCGCCGCGATCTGCCGGCTTGCCGCAGATGCGGGCTACCGCGTCGCGGTCAACTATGTCGCCAACCCTGACGCAGCCGAAACGGTCGTCCGCGACATCGAACAGGCGGGCGGCGAAGCCTTCGCTGTTCAGGCCGACATGGCCGAGGAAAGCGACATCCTCGCCATGTACGAGATGGTCGATCAGCGCTTTGGGCGGCTTGATGCACTCGTCAACAATGCAGGCATTGTCGACCGCAAGGCGCGCGTCGACGAAATGGACCTCGCCCGCTTCGAGCGCATGATGCGCATCAATGTGATCGGCACGATGCTGTGCGCCCGCGAGGCGGTGAAGCGCATGTCGACACGCCATGGCGGCAAGGGCGGTGCCATCGTCAACATCTCTTCCATCGCCGCCGTGCTGGGCTCAGCCGGCGAATATGTCGATTACGCAGCCTCCAAGGCTGCAGTCGACACCTTCACAATGGGGCTTGCCCGCGAAGTTGCTGAGGAAGGCATCCGCGTCAACGCCGTGCGGCCCGGCATTACAGACACCGAAATCCACGCCTCCGGCGGCCAGCCTGACAGGGCGCAGCGGCTTTCGGGTCTGATCCCAATGAAAAGGCCTGGCACGGCAGAGGAAATTGCCCGCGCCGCGCTCTGGCTTCTCTCCGATGAGGCGTCCTATTCCACGGGCGCCATTCTCAATGTCAGCGGCGGTCGATAGCCGACGCAAAGGAATTCAGGAAAGGCACGAACATGTCCTATGATCTCGTCGTGATCGGCACCGGCCCCGGCGGTTATGTCTGCGCCATCAAGGCGGCCCAGCTCGGCCTAAGGACGGCAGTGGTCGAGAAACTGCCCACCCATGGCGGCACCTGCGTCAATGTCGGCTGCATCCCCTCCAAGGCGCTGCTGCACGCCACGGAGATGTTCGCGGAAGCCGGCCATGGCCTTGCCGATCTCGGCGTTGAGGTGAGCAAACCCAAGCTCAATCTCAAGAAGATGATGGAGCATCGCGTCAAGACGGTCGAGCAGAACACCAAGGGTCTCGACTTCCTGATGAAGAAGAACAAGATCGATGTCCTTCGCGGCTTTGGCAGCATCGCCGGCAAAGGCAAGGTCAGCGTTAAGGGCGACGACGGCAAGGAACAGACCGTCGAGACGAAAAACATCGTCATCGCCACGGGTTCCGACGTCGCCGGCATTCCCGGCGTCGACGTGAAGTTCGACGAAAAGGTGATCGTCTCCTCCACCGGCGCTCTGGAGCTTTCCAAGGTTCCTGAGCACATGATCGTTGTCGGTGGCGGCGTAATCGGGCTGGAGCTCGGCTCCGTCTGGGCCCGCCTTGGCGCCAGGGTGACCGTGGTCGAATATCTCGACACGATTCTCGGCGGCATGGACGGCGAGGTCGCCAAGCAGTTCCAGCGCATGCTCGGCAAGCAGAGCTTCGAGTTCAAGCTCGGCGCAAAGGTCACGGACGTGACCAAGGCCGGCAAGGGCGCGAAGGTCACTTTTGAGCCGGCAAAGGGCGGTGATGCGGAAACCGTCGAAGCGGATGTGGTTCTCGTTGCGACCGGCCGCAAGCCGTACACAGAGGGCCTTGGCCTTGATGCCGTGGGCGTGGAGCTGGATGAGCGCGGACGCGTAAAGACCGACGGGCATTTCAAGACGAATGTCGATGGCATCTACGCCATCGGCGACGTGATTGCCGGTCCGATGCTGGCGCACAAGGCCGAGGATGAAGGCGTCGCCGTGGCCGAGATCCTCGCCGGCCAGGCCGGGCACGTGAACTATGATGTGATCCCCGGCGTGGTCTACACCAGCCCGGAAGTCGCCTCCGTCGGCAAGACCGAGGAAGAGCTGAAGAAGGCCGGCGTAGAATACAACGCCGGCAAATTCCCCTTCTCGGCCAACGGTCGCGCCCGCTCCATGCTCAAGACGGACGGCTTCGTGAAGGTGCTCGCCGACAAGAAGACGGATCGCGTGCTGGGCGTTCATATCGTCGGCTTCGGCGCCGGCGAAATGATCCACGAGGCAGCGGTTCTGATGGAGTTCGGCGGCTCGTCGGAAGACCTGGCCCGCACCTGCCACGCGCACCCCACCATGTCGGAAACGGTCAAGGAAGCGGCTCTCGCCACCTTCGCCAAGCCGATCCACATGTGATCCGACAGGAATTTACAGACAACAGGGCCCCGGCGCGAAAGCTTCGGGGCCTTTTTCTATCCGTCGTCGCCCATGGGTACACTGTCGGAGACGGTGTCGGACGTCCCGGTGACGTCCTCGCCGAAAAAGCCGCTTCCTGAAATCGCCATGAAAGCGAGGATCATGATCGCCGCTCCAACGGCGCCAATCACAAAACCCCGTGTTCCCTCCGAACCGGCAGAACGATGTTGGGGTTTCTTTTTGTGGTTTTCGTCCTGCATGACAGCGCTCCAAATGACGCTCCCCAACGCCGACGGAAAGATAACATGCAATTAGTTAGCCGGAACCCCAAATTTACCGGACACCCTCGACGGTATAACCGTCCGCACGCAGGAGTTCGATGAGCCCTTCCTCACCGGGCAGATGCAGTGCCCCGACCGCAATGAAGGCATTGCCCTCATTCAAAATAGGCCGCGCCCGCTCGGCCATCGTGCCGTTGCGCGCCTTGACCATGGCCCGATCGAAAGCGGCGTAATCCCCTGATGCACCCTGCTGTTCGGGGATCGCAACGCGGATCAGCGGCCAGAACATGCCGGTCTCGCCTTCGGCATAGAGCGACACCATGGTTTCCATCACGTCGTTCAGGCCGTCGCCAAGCGCCAGCGTCTCTACCAGGCCGCGCACATGCATTTCCATGGGCAGGGAGGCCATGGCGTCCAGTTGCTCAACCGCCGTCTCAAGACCCAGAAGCTCTTTGCCGGCGTTCTGGGCATCCTCTGCGAGCTTGATATCCAGGATCGGCATACCAGCTTCCTTGCGCTCGATCTCGCACACCGGCAGCGCCACCAGCGAGATCAGCATCCAGGGCTTCATCTTCTTGACGCTGGCAAACGGTATGCCGCGCGCCTTGAGTGCATCCGCCACCGCCTCACGCTCCGCCTCATCGAGGTGATCGCCCAGCGTCTCCTTGCCCGTGAACATCATCAGGTCCGGCCGTTTGAACATCGCCGCGGCCATCTTAGACTGATCGAGAATGTCGGTGGTTTCGATAACGACACGCTCCGCCCCGTCGAAAGCCTCGCGGGCATCCCTGGGGAGCGTGACCACGCGCGGGTCGCTCATATGCATGGTGCCGAAAAGATAAGAGGGCGCAACGCCCTCCTTCCCGACCCGCCAAAGGAGTCCGCTGCCATTCGGCGTCTCCGCCGCCTGTCGTCGCACCTCTTCAAGCGCGGCCGGGTTCTCGGCAGCGAGTTCCGTCAGGAGGTTTGTGCCCGAACAGACAATCTCATCCGCCTTTGCCGGCTTCGCCATCGACAGGCCGAGGACCAGCGCCAGAAGCAGGAAAAGCGGAAAGGCAGCAGCGCACAGAAAAAGGCGGTCAACAAGCCGCTCGGTCGCGGTGGTAGCTTTTGCATGCGTTTTCATGGTGCCACGCTAGCGGCAAATCCCGGCGAAACCGTTAATCCGCCACCATAAATTGCGTGCAATGGCTTCAGGCCCGCGGATGGGCGGCATCGTAGATTTCGAGAAGCCGCGCCGTGTCCACGCCCGTATAGACCTGCGTCGTGGAGAGGCTCGCATGGCCCAGAAGCTCCTGGATCGCGCGCAGATCGCCGCCGCGCCCAAGAAGATGCGTGGCAAAGGAATGCCTGAGCGCATGCGGCGTTGCCGTCTCCGGCAGGTTGAGCGCGGAGCGCATGCGCTTCATCTCGCGCTGAATGATGGCCGGTTGCAAGGCGCCGCCACGCGCGCCGCGAAAAAGCGGCCCGTCTGCCTCCAGATGATAAGGGCAAAGACGCTGATACTCGGCGACCGCCTCGGCAGATACCGACAGCACCGGCACAAGCCGTGTCTTGCCGCCCTTGCCGGTGATCCTGAGCGCGCCCTGGCGCAGTTCCCCGACCTGGCCGCCCAGAAGCCCAAGCGCCTCGGAAATGCGAAGTCCGGCTCCATAAAGCAGCGTGAATACGGCGGCATTCCGCGCCGCGATCCATGGCTCTTCGGCAAGTTGCCCCTCGCCCGAGGCAACCTTGCGTGCATCGGCGGCCGTTAGCGGCTTGGGCAGCGCGCGCGGAGCACGCGGCGCCTTCAGCGCAGCCGCAGCCGCTGCGTTCACCAGCCCCCGACGCTCCAGATAACGCAGAAACGAGCGAACCCCGGCAAGCCCGCGCCCGAGCGTGCGCGCTCCCGCCCCCCTGCCCCGCCGAAAGGCCAGAAAGGCGCGCAGGTCCGCCGGGCGCAGCTCGGCAATGTCAGCGAGACCTGGTGCCTCGCCGCAATGCCCTGTGAGAAACTGCAGAAACTGCCGCGTGTCGCGCTCATAGGCATCGACGGTCAGCGCCGAAAGACGCCGCTCATCGGCCAGCGAGGCAAGCCACCTGGTACGGGCCTTCTGGAGGTCGGGCTTTGCGGAAATGAGGAAATCCTGGTCCATACGCGGCATTCTGAACCAGTCCGGTTAGCGAGCGGTGAAGGCGGGCGAATGACGGCTTCCTTCTCCCCGCCTGCGGGGAGAAGGGGGCTTTGAAGTCGGCGTCCAAAAAAGCAAGAGCTGCTATGCGCCCTCGACCTCCTCGCGCAGCATTTCAAGTTCCAGCCACTCTTCTTCCATCTTCTCACGGCTGGCGCGCGCGGTGTCCAGCTCTTTGGAAAAGCGCTGAAAAGCGGCTGCATCCCGCGTGTAGAGGTTCGGATCGGCGAGTTTCTCTTCCAATGCCGCGATCTCATCCGCCAGCTCATCAATCTTCTTGGGCAGTGTCTCCAGCGCAAACTTCTGCTTGTAGGAGAGCTTCTTGGCAGCCGATTTGGGCGCGCCCGCATTGCCGGCGGGCTTCGCCTTCTGCTGCTCGGCGCCGCGCGCCTTGCGCCGCTCCAGCTCCTCGCCCTTGCGCTGCGCCATCATGTCGGAATAGCCGCCCGCATACTCGATCCAGCGGCCATCGCCCGCAGGCGCAATGGTGCTCGTCACCGTACGGTCGAGGAAATCGCGGTCATGGCTGACGAGCAGCACCGTGCCGGGAAAGTCCTCGACAAGCTCCTGCAGAAGGTCGAGCGTCTCCATATCGAGATCGTTTGTCGGCTCATCGAGAACCAGCAGATTGGCCGGCCGTGCGAGGAGCCGGGCCAGAACCAGCCGCGCGCGCTCACCGCCCGAAAGCTCGCGGATCGGCGTGCGCGCCTGCTCCGGTTTGAACAAGAAGTCCTTCATGTAGGAAACGACGTGCCGCTCCTGCCCGTTGACGACGACGCTGTCGCCGCGCCCGTCGGTCAGGAAGTGAGAAAGCGTCTCCAGCGGATCGAGCGCTCGCTTCTGGTCCAGAATGGCGATTTCCAGATTGGCACCGAGCCGCAGCGATCCCTCATCGGGCTCAAGCTTGCCTGTCAAAAGGTTGATCAGCGTCGTTTTGCCGGCGCCATTGGGCCCGACAAGACCAACCCGGTCGCCACGCAGAATGCGCGTGGAGAAGTCCTTGACCACCTGCAACCCGTCATAGGATTTGGCGAGCCCCTTCGCCTCGATGACGAGTTTGCCGGATTCGGCAGCGTCGCTCGCCGCCATGGTCGCCACGCCTTCCGCGCCGCGGTGGCTGCGGTGTTTCTCGCGCAGCGCCTGCAACTCTCCCAGACGGCGCACATTGCGCTTGCGGCGCGCGGTCACGCCATAGCGCAGCCAGTGCTCTTCACGCTCGATCTTGCGGGCGAGCTTGTGCTGCTCGCGTTCTTCCTCTTCGAGCACCTGATCGCGCCAGTCCTCGAAATGGGCGAACCCCTTGTCGAGCCGGCGCGTCACACCCCGGTCGAGCCACACGGTTGCGCGGCTTACCTTTTCCAGAAATCGGCGGTCATGCGAGATCGTGACCAAAGCGGAAGAGGTCCGTTGCAACTCTTCCTCAAGCCACTCGATGGTGGCAAGGTCGAGATGGTTTGTCGGCTCATCGAGCAGTAGCAGATCCGGCTCCGGTGCAAGCACGCGCGCAAGTGCCGCCCGCCGCGCCTCACCGCCAGAAAGCGTCGCCGGGTCTTCATCGCCCGTGAGACCCAGCCGGTCGATGACAAGCGCCACCCGGTTGATGTCGTCGGCAGGCCCAAGCCCCGCCTCCACATAGGCGCGCACGGTCGCAAAGCCCTGCCAGTCGGGCGTCTGCGGCAGATACCGTATGGTTGCCGTCGGCTGGCGAAAAATCTCGCCATCCTGCGACTCCACGATCCCGGCGGCAATTTTCAACAGTGTCGATTTGCCGGAGCCATTGCGCCCCACCAGCGCAAGCCGCTCGCCGGGGCCGACCATCAGCGAGGCACCGGCAAGCAGCGGCGTGCCACCGAAGGTCAAACGAATGTCATCCAGCTTTAAAAGGGGCGGCGCCATGGTTCAGCGTTCTCCGTCATTCAGTAGATGCGCCATGAACAGCGCCCGGCCCTTCATGAGCGTGATGGAAAGGCCGCCATCCGCCACATTGGAAAGCGTGAGCGATGATCCGAACGGCACCTCCACGGCATCGAGCGGCCATTTCGCGCCTTCGACCGTGAGGCCGGAAAGCTCCGAAAAGCCGAGGATCGAAAACAGTGTGCCATCAGCATAGGCGAAGCTGTGGCGCTGCCCGGAGACGAGCGGCACGCCTTCCTGATGCCCGCTCGTCAGCTTCGCGGCAATGCCGCGCTCGGAGAGCTGCAATGCCTGAGCGAAATGCAGGAACATGTGGTCGGCCCGTTCGCCTCCGAAGGCGCCGGCCAGCAGAAGGCTTGTCGCCCCTGCCTCCAGAGCTGCCGCAATCGCGATCTCGCCGTCGGTCTTGTCCTTCTCGGAGGGGAAGGTGCGGCGCGCCACGTCGGCATAGGCATCCTCAAACCCGTCGGGCACGGAATCGAAATCCCCCACCCAGAGCTCGGGCTTCACATCCAGAAGCGCAGCATGGCGCATGCCCGAATCCGCTGCGATGATGCGGCTGTCGGCGATTTCGGCATCGAGGGCCGGTGTCCGGGTGAGGTCTCCGCCAAGGAGAAGGGTAAATCGGCTCATGGGCGAGGCCCATATCATGCCGGCGGGCCAGCGCCAACGGCGTTTGCGCCATTCACCCCCCTTGCGGAGCTGCGCACCGCGCCCTATTTTCCCGGTCGCTCTAACGGGGTGCCGACGCATTGTCGGCTGAGAGGCTTGGGAAGAACCCAACCAACCCGCGGAACCTGATCCGGTTGATACCGGCGGAGGGATTAGACGCTTTTCGGACAGCGCCTCATTCCCAGACCAGAAAAGAGGAGGCGCAAATGCGCACCACCACCCTGCTTTCCACTCTGGCGCTCGGCGCGCTGGTTCTTTCCGGCCAGGCATTCGCCCAGGAAAAGCTCACCGTCTACACCTATGAGAGCTTCACGTCCGACTGGGGCCCAGGCCCACAGGTGGAAAAGGCGTTTGAGGCGGAATGCGCCTGCGACGTGGAATTCGTTTCGGTCGCCGATGGCGTGGCACTGCTCAACCGTGTCCGGCTTGAGGGTGCATCCACCAGGGCCGACATCGTGCTTGGCCTTGACAACAACCTGATCCATGAGGCGCAGGAGACCGGCCTCTTCGCGCCCCATGGCATCGACATGGCGAAAGTGAGCGTGCCGGGCGACTTTGAGAACGACGTTTTCGTGCCCTTCGACTATGGCTATTTCGCTTTCGTCTACGACACCGAAGCCATCGAGACGCCGCCGGAAAGTCTGAAGGATCTGGTGGAGAGCGAGGGTGATCTGAAGATCGCCATTCAGGACCCGCGCACCTCCACGCCAGGGCTTGGTCTTCTGCTCTGGGTCAAGGCCGTCTATGGCGACGAGGCGGCCACCGCCTGGAGCCGGCTACAGGACAAGGTGCTAACGGTGACGCCCGGCTGGAGCGAGGCCTATGGGCTGTTCACCAGCGGTGAGGTTCCCATGGTGCTCTCCTACACCACCTCGCCCGCCTATCACCGCATCGCCGAGGATACGGAGCGCTACAAGGCAGCCAGCTTCGCGGAAGGCCATTACCTGCAGGTGGAAGTGGCAGCACAGACGATTGCGGGAGCGAAGAACCCGCTGGCGCAAAAGTTCCTCGCCTTCATGACCGGTCCCGGCTTTCAGGACGCCATTCCCGAAACCAACTGGATGTTCCCGGCCGGAGAAATCTCCGGCCCGCTGAACCCGGTCTTCGATGACCTTGTGAAACCGGAAAAGACGCTCGAATTTTCACCTGAGGAGGTTGCAAAGAACCGCAGGGCATGGGTCGATGAGTGGCTTTCGGTGATGAGCCGCTGACCATCCCACACGCGCCCGCCATGGACAGACGCATAACAGCGGGGCGCTTCGCGCTTACCGCCATCGGCCTGCTGATCGGCGGGGCCTTCATCGGTCTCGCCGTGGAGGCAGCAGGCCAGGGTGCCGGCGCGCTGGAGGCGTTCGATGCCTGGCTGTTGCGCATTGCGCGCTTCACGCTCTGGCAGGCGCTGCTGTCAACACTGCTTTCTGTTTTACCAGCGATCCTTCTGGCGCGGGCGCTGGCACGGCACCCTGCCTTTCCGGGACGTGCCTTCATCCTGCGCCTGTTCGCCGTGCCGCTTGCGCTACCGGCCATCGTGGCAGCCCTTGGCGTGCTCGCGCTCTATGGCCGTGCAGGCTTCTTTGCACCGTTCCTGTCGGTCGCCTTCAACGAGCACTGGCCCGGTATTTATGGCCTTTCGGGCATTCTGGTCGCCCATGTCTTCTTCAACCTGCCGCTCGCAACGCGGCTCTTCCTGAACGCGCTTGAAAGCGTGCCGGCAGACCAGTGGCGTCTTTCGGCCCAGCTTGGCATGGGCGCGCGCGCCTCGTTCCGGTTTCTCGAATGGCCGGCCATGCGCGCTGCCCTGCCCGGCATCGCCGGGCTCGTCTTCATGCTATGCGTCACATCCTTCACCATCGTCTTGCTGCTTGGCGGCGGGCCGCGCGCCACCACGCTGGAAGTGGCAATCTATCAGGCCTTGCGCTTCGACTTCGACCCCGCGCGCGCACTGGTGCTCACCCTCATTCAGGTGGCGCTCGCGGGCAGCATCGTTCTGGCGATGAGCCGTCTCGGCGCTTCCTTCAGCGGCGACGCGAACCTGCCTGTCGCGCCCCGCCGGATCGTCTGGCACACACCCGCCGAAACCGGTCTCAACGCGACCCTCATTCTCATCGGCCTGTTCTTCGTCGCCGGCCCGATGGGCGCGACCGTGATTGCCGGCCTCAGGGCCGATCTCGGGCGCCTTGCGACCGAAAGCGCGGTCTTCTCCGCCACGACGACCAGCCTTGTCTTCGCGGGCCTTTCGTCGCTTCTCTGCCTCATCCTTTCTCTGGCGCTGGTCGCCGCCCGGCGCGCGCTGGAAATGAAGCGCGGCGCCCTGCCCGCAACCCTGCTGGAGCGCGCAACGGACAGCGGCGCCGCCATGGTGTTGATCGTGCCGCCGCTGGTCATCGGCGCGGGCTGGTTTATTCTCCTGCGTCATGTGGGCAATGTCTTCGCTTTCGCGCCGGCCATGGTCGTTACGGTCAATGCAGTGATGGCCATGCCCTTCGCCATACGCGCCATCCGTCCGGCTTATGATGCCGCGAGCGCCCGTCATGAAAGGCTGTGCCTGTCGCTCGGCATCACCGGCTGGACCCGGCTGCGCCTTGTCGACTGGCCGGCGCTCACACGCCCCGCCGCCACCGCACTCGCCTTTGCCGCGGCCCTTTCGCTGGGCGATCTTGGCGTCATTGCCCTGTTCGGCTCCGATCAGGTGCAGACCCTGCCATATCTCCTGCTGCAG
The DNA here is from genome assembly GCF_900105565.1 of Nitratireductor aquibiodomus. Classification (NCBI taxonomy): domain Bacteria; kingdom Pseudomonadati; phylum Pseudomonadota; class Alphaproteobacteria; order Hyphomicrobiales; family Phyllobacteriaceae; genus Nitratireductor; species Nitratireductor aquibiodomus. Next base: position 1,971,564 of record NZ_FNSL01000001.1, read on the forward strand.
CGCATGGGCAGCTATCGCACGGCGGATGCCGCCGGCATTGCCCTTTTTCTCGGGCTGCTGTGTCTGGGATTGATGTTTATCGCCGATCGCCTCGGCAGGGAGAAGACATGATCAAGACCGCCGCTGGACATGGCGCCCGAATCGCTCTGGAGGCGTTGCAATTCGCTTACCCGGGCGGGAGTCCGATGGCGTTCGACGCGACCATCGCTGCGTCAGACATCGTCGCCGTCATGGGCCCGAGCGGCTCGGGCAAGTCGACCCTGCTCAGCCTGATTGCCGGCTTTGAGCGACCCGCATCGGGCCGAATCCTCATCGATGGCCAGGATGTCTCTGCGCTTACTCCCCACCGCCGGCCGGTCTCCATGGTGTTTCAGGAAAACAATCTCTTCGCGCATCTCACCGTCGCCCAGAATGTAGGGCTTGGCCGCTCACCCTCTCTGAAACTGACGGAAGAAGACCGCGCGGCCGTCTCGGACGCTCTTGCGAGAACCGGCCTCGCCGGCAAGGAAGACCGGCTGCCGCAGGCGCTTTCGGGCGGCGAGCGCCAGCGCGTGGCACTTGCCCGCGTTCTGATTCGCAAACGTCCGGTTCTCCTGATGGATGAACCCTTCGCCTCGCTTGGACCGGCGCTGCGCGACGAAATGCTCGCGCTCATAGCCGCGCTGCACGCAGAACAGAAAATGACGGTCCTTATGGCCACGCACGATCCGCGCGATGCGGAGCGGCTCTGCAAAACCATGATCTTCGTGGAAGATGGAAGAATCTCGGCGACGGGTACAACCGGGGCGTTTGTTTCAGGCACAGCGTCGGAAGCCTTCAACCGCTATATAGGCGCACGCCGGGAAATCAATTAAGCTCCAAGAAATGGATTCCCCTTTTGCAGCTTATACGCTAGACCGTGCCCCGGATCGGACATGACGAAATGCTGAGGGAACCAAACGCGTGGCTCGCACATTAATGGCGGTCATGCTTTGGACAAGATCAACCGGAAGGACATTCACCTGTCCAATCGAGCGCCCGCTACCATGAACTTCCTGCCGTCAGCGCGTTCCTTGCCGCGCAAAACTGTCCTGGCCCTGACGCTCACCGCGCTCCTGTCCGGCTGCCAGATGATTCCGACCGACACAGGCAGCTTCATGCCCTCGTCCAATCCGGTCACGGTGGACACGGTAACACGCGGCAACCGCCTGGCGCGCCTTGCCCGCCAGCAGCACCCGCGCATCCTGCAGACTTACGGCGGCGAATACTCCGATCCGAAGCTCGAGCGCATGGTGGCCAAGGTCGTCGGCTCGCTCACGCTCGACGAACAGAACACCGGCGCCGCCTACAGGATCACCATCCTCAACTCGCCGAACGTCAATGCGTTCGCCCTGCCCGGTGGCTACCTCTACGTCACACGCGGCCTTCTCGCGCTCGCCAACGATTCGGCGGAACTTGCTGCCGTGCTCGCGCATGAAATGGCGCATGTGACCGCCAATCACGGCATCGAGCGGCAGAAGCTTGAAGCGGAAGAAAAATTCGCGTCGAAAGTGGTCAATGAAGTGGTCGGCGGACGCGATCAGGCGGCCCAGGCCGCTCTGGTGCGCGGCAAGCTCCGGCTTGCGCAGTTCTCCCGCAATCAGGAGCTTGAAGCCGACCGTATCGGCATCCGCACCACCTCCCATGCGGGGTATGACGCTTTCGCGGCGGCACGTTTCCTTCAGGCGATGGACGCCTATCAGGGCTTTCGCAGCGTCAGCGGCGCGACTGACGCTAGCCTCGACTTTCTGGCCAGCCACCCCAATGCGCCGCGCCGTATCGAACTCGCACAGCGCCATGCCCGCGAACTGCAACAGCCGGACGCGGCAGGCAAGCGCGACCGCGAGTCTTTCCTCGCCGGCATTGACGGGATGATCTACGGCGATTCGCCGGAAGAAGGCTTTGTGCGCGGGCGCGATTTTCTGCATCCGGGCCTCGGCGTCGCGTTCCGCGTCCCCCAGGGATTCGTCATCGACAATTCCGCAAAGGCGGTCACCGCCGTCGGGCCCGACGACATCGCGGTCCGTTTCGATGGCGCAACGGTGCCCCAGGGCACGTCCCTGTCCGACTATCTGACCAGCGGCTGGGTGGCCGGACTGGAACCTGAGACCATCCGCACGCTCACCATCAATGGCTACCCGGCTGCAAAAGGCCGCGCCAGTGCCGACGGCTGGCAGTTCGACGTGACGGTGATCCGCTCCGGCGGGCAGGTTTATCGTCTGCTGACAGCCGCGCCGGCGACGAGCGGTGATCTTGAAAGAGTCGCCGATTCGGTCAGCCAGAGCTTCCGTGTTCTCGACCAGACCGAGCGTGCGGCCCTCAAGCCCCTGCGCATTCGCGTGGTTACGGTTCAGCCCGGCGAAACACTGGGTTCGCTGGCCGCACAAATGCGCGGCGTCGATCGGAAAGTCGAACTGTTCCGCCTCCTGAATGCGCTCAGCCCGGGCGCCACGCCGTCAGCGGGGACCAGGGTGAAGATCGTCACCGACCAGTAGGGCAATTCCAGGGAAAGCTGAAACCGGTTGTTTGTCCGGAACTGCGTGAAACGCCGAAGCGGGCCACGCAGCAGCACTACCGAACAGTCTCTCAGACTGCGCCACCTGCAAGCGCGGGATGTTCGCGCGAAAGCACGCTGCGCAGCTTCTCGATCGCCCTGCTCTCGATCTGGCGGACGCGTTCCTTCGATATTCCGAGCGCCGTGCCAAGCGCCTCCAGCGTGGCCCCCTCATCCGACAGGCGACGCTCGCGGATGATCTTCAGTTCGCGTTTGTCGAGAACATCGAGCGCATCGGTAAGCCAGAGCGCCCGGCGTTCGCCATCGATCATCTGCTCAACCGTTTCGTCGATTGGATCGTCATCGGAAGGAATAAAATCCATCCGCTCTGCGGACGCCTCCCCTTCATCGCGCATCGGGGCATTGAGGGAAAGATCGGGACCGGAAAGTCTTGCATCCATCATGGCCACGTCTGCCGGCGACACACCGAGAAGCCTGGCCGCTTCCTCGTGGATCTCGCTGGAGGTTCCCATGCTCTTCTGCAGCTTCGCCCGCAGCCGGCGAAACTTGAAGAACAGCGCCTTCTGCGCAGAACTCGTTCCGCCGCGCACGATGGACCAGTTGCGCAGAACATAGTCCTGCATCGAAGCGCGTATCCACCAGGTTGCGTATGTCGAGAAGCGCACGCCCCGCTCCGGGTCAAAGCGCGCGGCGGCTTCCAGAAGGCCGATATGGCCTTCCTGAATGAGATCACCCACCGGCAGTCCGAAGTTCCGGAAGCGGGCGGCCATGGCAATAACCAGCCGCATATGGGCCACGGTTAACTGGTGAAGCGCCTGCTGATCGTGCTTCCTGTACCAGCGCTTCGCCAGATCCTGTTCTTCTTCCAGCGCCAGATACGGCGCCTTCATGGCACTTTCAATCAGTTTGCGTTCCGCCCGGTCTTGCATGATGCACTCCCGCGTTACGGCCCGCCCCCCTTAAACAAAGGCTTCGCGGACCTCCAAGCCCAAACGCACCGGCTCTGGCCAATGCGCGGTTCGTTCTGTCAGAGCGTCGTTGACGCACCGTCCAAACACGCGCGGCCACGCCAATGGCGGATATCCCGAAAACCCCGACAAGAGCCGTCACAAGGCTTCGCAAACTGCGGTGATCTCGACCGAAGCAACGAGACATCACCTAAAGTAACGAGTCGTAAACAGGAAAAGTTCCAGCAGCGGCAAAATTGAAGCCGGCAACAAAAAACCCGGCTGAAGCCAGCCGGGTTTTCTAGTTCACCATGCGTCCATCCGGACGCACAAAGGACGATCTAGAGGATTGATGGAGCATCGAAACAATCCGAAAACCGGATTTCACCTTTCGGTTCGATGCCCTGAAACCAGTTGAAGGGGAAGCTTATGCCGCCTCTTCCTTCTCGCCTTCCTCATTGTCGGCCTTCGCACCGCGACGCGGGCCCTTGTTGAGGTTGGTCTCAATCAGGCGCACGGCCTCCGTCTCCGACATGCGGTTAACGGCCGCGATCTCGCGCGCCATGCGGTCGAGCGCGGCTTCATAAAGCTGACGCTCCGAGTAGGACTGCTCCGGCTGGTTGTCGGCGCGGTAGAGATCGCGCACGACTTCCGAAATCGAGATCAGGTCACCCGAATTGATTTTTGCATCATATTCCTGGGCGCGGCGCGACCACATGGTGCGCTTCACGCGGGCGCGGCCCTGCACAACCTTGAGCGCGCGATCAACATAGTCGGTTTCGGAAAGCTTGCGCATGCCGATAGACGTCGCCTTGGCGACCGGCACCTTGAGGCGCATCTTGTCCTTCTGGAAATCGATGACGAACAATTCCAGCTTGTGACCGGCGACTTCCTGCTCTTCGATCGTAACGATCTGCCCGACGCCATGCGCCGGATACACAATATATTCGCCAGTCTTGAATCCCTGGCGCTGCGCCGATTTCTTCTGCTGGGTGGTCATCCGCCTAACACTCCTGTTCTAGTGGGACATGCAGGTTTCGTCTCGCCTCGACGATACCCCGTGCCCATACGCCTGCCGGCTTCTCGGACGCATAGAAAATTGAAAGCTCTGGAAGATGGTGACAGCGCCTGCACCTAAGGCCCGCCACGCAAACCAATACACCCTGACCCAGATAGCCCCGGTCCGGATTTTGAGCCCCACCTTTCAGTGATTAGTCTGTGTGCGCCATCAAAAGACGTGTTGTCACCGGCATGATTTTGTGAAGCTACCACAAAAAGCCGAAAGAATCAAGAATTTGACGCATGTGCGAAGATGTCGCGGCAGAATCCTGCGCGATCGCCCCGTCTTTTAGCGTTATGCCCCACGGTCAAAAAGTGGGTTCAGTCTCCTTCGCCGGGCTCCGGCGAAAAATACTGTTCCAGCTTGTTTTCGACGCCATCGAATTCCTTGGCGTCGGCCGGAGGCTCTTTCTTAGCGGTGATGTTGGGCCATTTTTCGGCATATTCGGAGTTGAGCTGAAGCCAGCTGTCCAGCCCCGGCTCCGTGTCGGGCTTGATCGCCTCTGCCGGGCATTCCGGCTCACAGACACCGCAGTCAATGCACTCATCCGGATGGATGACGAGCATGTTCTCACCTTCATAGAAACAGTCTACCGGACAGACTTCTATACAGTCCATGTACTTGCACTTGATGCAGTTGTCGGTGACGATATAGGTCATTGGTGCTCTCGGCTGACAGCTTCTTCGAATGTCGAGAGGTGAGGTATCCCCTTTGAAGAGCCGTTGCAAGGCCCGTTGTTGCGCCGCAATCGTCGCAGGCGGAATCCCATTCCAGCCTTCACAGACCGCAATTCAGCATCACCCATCGTCGCGCCATCGGTCGAGGGCACGACGTTCCTTCTTGGTCGGGCGCCCGGCCCCCATATCGCGCTTTGGCGGCACCGCCGCGGTCACGGCCTCCTTCGGCGGAGCTGGCGGGGTCATGTCCTCGTAAAGCGTCCGCGCTTCTTCTGCAGGACCGCGCCGCGCGCCCGGCGCGAGGACACGGTAGACGAGTATCCGCCGGTCGAGGGAAATGGTGAGCACGTCGCCCACCTTGATCTGGTAGGCGGCCTGCTCGATCTTGTTGCGGTTGACGCGAACCCGCCCGGCCTGGGCGAGCCTGGCGGCGAGCGAGCGTGATTTCACCACCCGCGCGAAGAACAGCCACTTGTCGATGCGCTGCCGTTCTAAAGCCGTTCCGCTCATTGCATGGCGCTACTTCTTCAGCTGGTCCTTCAGGGCAGCGAGCTTCGCAAAGGGTGAATCCGGATCAATGCGCGCCGGGCGCTCCTCACGCGGGCGGTGCGGTGCGCCCTTGCGCTTGAAGCCCGGCTTTTCGCCATCCTTGCGGTGCGGCTTGCCTCGCTTCTGGGCCCCGTCACGCTCCTGACGCCCGCGCGCCTGCTGACGCGGGTTCCCCTTGCCTGCACCATGGCGCTTGCGCCCGTCAAAACGGGCCTGCCGCCAGATGAGGACCGGCTTGGGCTCTTCTTCTTCTTCTTCTTCTTCGCCGGCTGGCTTTTCGGCCGGGGTTTCGGAAGCAGGTGCTTCAGCCGCCGTCTCGGGCGTCGCATCCGGTTCGATCTCTGCCTCAGGCGCCGAGGGCTCTTCAGGTGTCTCCGCTACGGCGGGTTCCACTGCCACTTCCTCATTCGGCTGCGTAGCAGCAGCCTCGGTCTGCGTGGCAGCGTCCGCGCCCTCAGCCACAGGCTCGGCGGGTTTGGCCTCCTCGGCCTTCTGCGTGGCATCCTTTTCCGCAGCCGCCTCATCCAGCGCCTTCAGATGCGCCGCCACCTCTTCGGCCGGTTTCGGCTCCCCGCGATAGCCCAGCCCCTTGAGGATCGCCTCCATGTCGTCGGCAGTCGCACCAAGAATGGACATCATCGCCGGCGTGACCACAAAGGCCGCACCGTCATAACCACCCTCCGGACGTGCTCCCGTTCCCGGCTTCCAGGAAAGCGCGGGACGGATGAGGTCCGCAAGGCGTTCCAGGATGTCGACGCGCACGGCACGGCGGCCGAGATTGCGATACCCCGCAAGACCGTAAAAGGCCTTCTCAAAGGCCGGGTCGGTCACGATGGACGTGCGGCCGGCGGCAAGCGCGGTCACCACATCGCCATAGCCCGGCTTGTCCTTTGCGTCGTTCTTGAGCGCCCAGAGAAGCGACAGGAGACCGGCCGGTGCCGGCTTGATCAGCGCGGGGACAAAGATGTGATACGCGCCGAAGCGCACGCCGAGGCGACGCAGCGATGCACGCGCGTCCTGGTCCAGCGCCCGAACGTCTTCAGCCACAGTGCGGCGGTTCAGAACGCCAAAATTCTCGGCGAGCTGGAAGGCGATGCCACGCGCCATGCCCGACAGGCTTTCCGTATCGCGCAGGTCCACCAGCGGCTTCAGGAGAGATTCGACCTGATAGGTCACAAAGCGCTCGGCGCGGGCGGCGACCTTGTCGCGCGCCGGTCCAGTCAACTGCTCGTCGGCCAGGAGCACGATGCGCGGCTTCAGCGCATCCTCACCGGCCACCAGAGTGGCAATCGGCTGGCCGAGCCAGCGCAGCAGGCCGTCGGAATCGAGCGCCAGGTCCCCATTGCCCGACGCGGCAAAACGGTCCGCGCGGGTTTCAAACTCGGCGGCAAGCGCTTTCTGGGCGGCAGCCTTGACGGCGCGCGCGTCCTCTCCTTCCGCCGAACGGTCGGCGGTAAAGCGGAACCCTAGCATCTCACCAACGTGATGCCCCTCGACAAGGACTTCGCCAACGGGGCTGATTTCTGCTTCCGGCATTGCATTCTCTCTCAGGCGCTTCATGAGCACGGAAGTCCTGCGGTCCACAAAGCGTTTCGTCAATCGCTCATGCAACGCATCGGACAAACTGTCCTCAATCTCTCGTGTTTTTTCCTGCCAGTGTGTCGCATCGGCCAGCCATCCGGGCCTGTGCGAGACAAATGTCCATGTGCGAATCTGCGCGATCCGCTGTGATAACGTGTCGATGTCCCCCTCGGTGGACGAGGCACGCTTGACCTGTTCGGCCATGTAGTCTTCATCGACATGGCCCATTCGCGCCAGATCAGAAAAGACTGCACCAACAATTTCCGCGTGCTGGGCCGGTGCGATGCGCCGGTAATCGGGCAGCACACAGGCCTCCCACAGGAGCCCGACACGCTCGCGTCCCTCGGCCAGCGCCCGGACATCCCCTTCACGCGAAAGGAATTCGAGCACTTTCGCATCGGCGGCCGGCAGCGCGCGCGTCAGGCCGTCCACGGGCGGCGGCGTATCGAGCGACGCCTTGAGCGCATCGACACTGGAAAGATCAAATGAGGCGGTGCGCCATTGCAGCACCTTCACGGGATCGAACTCATGCGCCTCGATGCGGTGGACCAGTTCATCGGCGAAGGGGTCGACCTGGCCGGTAACGCCAAACGTGCCGTCGCGCAGGTGCCGGCCGGCGCGGCCTGCAATCTGCCCGAGCTCCGCCGGATTAAGATCGCGATACTGGAAACCGTCGAATTTGCGGTTCTGCGCGAAGGCCACGTGATCGACATCGAGGTTGAGCCCCATGCCGATCGCATCCGTCGCCACCAGATAGTCGACATCGCCGGACTGATAGAGCGCGACCTGTGCGTTGCGCGTGCGGGGGCTCAGCGCGCCGAGCACCACGGCCACCCCGCCGCGCTGGCGGCGGATCAGTTCGCCAATGGCATAAACCTCGTCGGAGGAAAACGCCACGATGGCCGAGCGACGCGGCAGCCGCGTGATCTTGCGCGAGCCGGAATAGGTGAGCACCGACATGCGCGGCCGGGTGATGACGGAGAGGCCCGGCAGGAGCTTTTCCAGTATGCCACGCATCGTGCCGGCCCCGAGCAGCAACGTTTCCTCGCGGCCCCGCAGATGCAGGATACGGTCGGTGAAAATGTGGCCGCGTTCGAGATCCGCGGCAAGCTGGACCTCGTCGATCGCAACGAAGGCCACATCGGCCTCACGCGGCATCGCTTCCACAGTGCACACCGAAAAGCGTGCCCCCGGCGGCGCTATCTTTTCCTCGCCGGTTATCAGTGCCACATGATGCTCGCCCACCTTGGCGACCACGCGCGAATAGACCTCGCGCGCAAGCAGGCGCAGCGGCAAGCCGATAATGCCGCTGGAATGCGCAACCATGCGCTCGATGGCGAGATGCGTCTTGCCCGTGTTGGTAGGGCCGAGGATGGCTGTGACGTTACGCCCCGAAAGCACCCGGGGGCTGGCGTTCTGATTCTGGAAATTCATAGGGCCCGGAAAGCCGTCTACCTCAGCGAAAAAAGGCGAGCACACGGGTTAGCACGCTTTGCCTCCGCATTCCAAGGCAAGACTGTCATTCCCCCGACAATGACTGCCATATGCCTTCGCATATCCATGCATCCGTTAAGGTTTGGAACGAGTCTGGAACGAATCGGCGACGAATCACTGACTTTGCAGATTTCCCGTTTTGTTCACCCCAACATACTGTATGACGCAGAGGAAGCGGAACTAGATGCTGAATCTGTGCCAAACGGGAAGTGCCGCAAAGGAAGGGTGACCGTTAACCTTTTGCAGGCAGCGGAGACGCAGGTCCGTTCTTCCCTGCACAAGCATAAGATTTTGTTAGGAAAATTTGACCGTCTGTTAACAGCCGCACCGTGCAGATGGAGACCTGGCATTAACACTTCGACCAAACCCGGAACGAATCAGAGACGAATCAGTGATATCGCAATGTTCCCGGTACGTTCACCGCTACATCTGGTGTTTTCCACTGCCTGTCGACAGATAGCGCACGCCTTATCCACAGCTCGGCTCCGGCAGGATGAATGCTCCGTTAACCGAATTGCTTCAAATTGATACAGAATCGAGGGCCCGGAACGCCACGATCGATCCACAGCGTCCCGAAAATTTACGGCGCGGCACGCCTGATTTTCATCAGATGAAGTATTGTCCGCCATTGACGGTCAGCGTCGAGCCAGTCACGAAGCCTGCATCGTCGGACGCCAGGAAGAGCACCGACCGTGCGATTTCCGACGCCTCGCCCAGCCGCCCCACCGGGATCTGCGCGACGATCTTCTCGCGCACCGCTTCCGGCACGGCCATCACCATGTCGGTGGCGATATAGCCCGGGCAGATCGCATTCACCGTCACATTGAAACGCGCCCCCTCCTGGGCCAGCGCCTTGGTGAAACCGATCTCGCCGGCCTTGGCGGCCGAGTAATTGGCCTGGCCCATCTGGCCTTTCTGACCGTTGATCGAGGAAATACTGATGATCCGGCCGAACTTGCGCGAGCGCATGCCGGCGAAAACCTGATGCGTCATATTGAAGACGCCGTTGAGATTGACATCGACCACCGCGCGCCAGTCTTCCGGCGTCATCTTGTGAAACATCACATCGCGCGTGATCCCGGCATTGTTGACCAGAACATCTACGGGCCCGAGATCGGCTTCGATCTTCGCCACACCCTCGGCACAGGCGTCATAGTCGGCGATCGACCATTTATAGGTGGCGATGCCGGTTTCCTCGGTAAACCGGGACGCCGCCTCGTCATTGCCCGCATAGTTCGCCGCAACCTGATAGCCCGCCTCTTTGAGAGCTGTCGCTATCGCCGCGCCGATACCACGGGTTCCCCCGGTAACAAGTGCCGTCTTCATGCAGATCGCCTCCCTTGAGATGAATCTTCCCCGCCGCCTTCGCCCTATTGTGCCTGAGCGATAATCCGGCTGGCGCGCAACGGTCTCCCGCGGCGCGCCGCCAACCAGCCTACAGCGCTTCCACGCACATGGCGACGCCCATCCCGCCACCGATGCAAAGTGTCGCCAGCCCCTTCTTCGCGCCCCGGCGGCGCATTTCGAAGGCGAGCGTGTTGAAAACGCGAGTGCCAGAAGCTCCGATCGGATGCCCGATGGCAATCGCTCCGCCATTGACGTTCACGATCTCCGGGTTCCAGCCCATATCCTTATTGACGGCGCAGGCCTGCGCGGCAAAAGCCTCGTTGGCCTCGACCAGATCGAGATCTTCCGCCTTCCAGCCAGCCTTCTCCAGAGCACGGCGAGACGCGGGGATCGGCCCGGTGCCCATGATCGCCGGGTCGACACCCGCCGTTGCCCACGAAGCGATGCGGACGAGCGGTGTCAGGCCCCGGCGCTCCGCCTCGCTTTCACGCATCAGCACGACAGCGGCGGCTCCATCATTGATGCCAGACGCGTTGGCCGCCGTCACGGTGCCTTCCTTGTCGAAGGCCGGGCGCAGTTTCTGCATCCCCTCCAGCGTCGCGCCATGGCGGATATATTCGTCGTCGGAGACGACCGTCTCACCCTTGCGGCTCTTGACGGTCACCGGCACGATCTCGTCCTTGAAACGCCCGGCCTTCTGCGCGGCCTCCGCCTTGTTCTGCGAGGCGAGCGCGAACGCATCCTGCTCGTCGCGCGTGATCTGGAACTGCCGCGCCACATTTTCCGCCGTGATGCCCATATGGTAGCCGTTGAAGGCATCCCACAGACCATCGCGGATCATCGTGTCGATCATAGAGTAATCGCCCATTTTCACGCCGGCACGCAGATAGGCGCAATGCGGCGAGAGGGTCATCGATTCCTGCCCGCCGGCAACGATGATGTCGGCATCGCCGGTTGCAATCTGCTGCATGCCGATGGCGATGGTGCGAAGGCCCGAACCGCAGACCTGGTTGAGCACCCAGGCGGTTGTCTCTTTCGGCAGGCCGGCGGCGATCGACGCCTGACGCGCCGGGTTCTGCCCCTGGCCCGCGGTCAGCACCTGACCGAGTATCACCTCGTTCACCTCTTCCGGCGCCACCCCGGCGCGCGAAAGCGCCTCGCGGATCGCGGTAGCGCCCAGCTCATGCGCCGGCACCGTGGCGAACGACCCGTTGAAGGAACCGACCGGTGTGCGGGCGGCGCTGGCGACGACAATGGCTTCGGCTGACGACATGGAAGGTTCTCCCTTGGAAAAGGCATACACGCGAAAATGTGCAGCCCATGTGACGGACTGTCCTTATCCGCATTTGTCGCGGCTAATCAGGGCCGAGTCAAACGGATGTGTGCAGCGCAGCAACCCATGCGCAGTGCCGAACGAAAGCGCCCGCGTCTTCGCCACTGCGAAAACCGCTTTCATTCGACCGGATTTTGCGCATATCCTGCCCCTGGTCCTTGAATCCAGGGCATCGTTTTTCCAGGTCGACGCAAAGAGACGGCCGGACGCGACGCCATAGACACCGTGCTACGGGGAGGTCAGTAATGCCAGCCAAGGACGACCCGATCGTCATCAAGAAATATGCCAATCGCCGCCTCTACAACACAGGCACCAGCACCTACGTGACGCTGGAAGACCTCGCCGAAATGGTGAAGCGCGATGAGAATTTCGTCGTTCAGGACGCCAAGTCCGGCGACGACATCACCCATTCGGTGCTGACCCAGATCATTTTCGAACTGGAGAACGACCGCAATGGCCAGAACATGCTGCCGGTGTCGTTCCTGCGCCAGCTCATCGCATTCTATGGCGACCAGATGCAGATGGTCGTCCCGAGCTTTCTTGAACAGTCCATGATGGCCTTCTCGAAAGAACAGGAGCGCATGCGCGAGCAGATGAACAAAGCGTTCGGCACATCTTCCATGGACATGATGGGCATGTCGGCGCCCATGAAAATGGTCGAGGAGCAGACCCGCCGCAACATCGAGATGTTTCAGAACGCCATGCGCATGTTCACGCCGATGCCCGGCGCACCCGAACAGCCCGCTGCCGCGGACACGGAAACGGGTGACGACAACCCCCGGTCCGATGACCTGAAGGACTTACGGGAGCAGATCGCGGCAATGCAGCGCAAGATCGATTCAATGGGCGATACCTGATCCGGCGGATACACCCGCGGACCGAAACCACCTCCCGGGAAACACCAAATGTCCTCCCCCATTCGCGACAGGCTGGCCATGCTTTCCGGTATGACGCCGGTTCTGGGTGAAGACACTTGTATCTTTTGCAGCGTCAGACCGGACGTCGCGCAGACACTGTTCAGCGATGCAAAGGGCATCTTCATCGAAGAGGAAGGCACGACGCTGGTGCTTTCCCTTGAGCGCGCAGAGGCGCTTGGCTTCGACACCGGCATGCCGATGCGCCGGATCGTTCTTATGGTCCATTCCGCACTCGACGGTGTCGGGCTCACCGCGGCCATCGCCACGGCTCTGGCGGAGGAAGACATCCCCTGCAATGTGATCGCCGCTTTCCACCACGACCACATCTTCGTGCCCGGGAATCAGGCCGAAAAGGCGCTCTCTGTGCTTCAGGGCGTTCAGAAGCGTGCACAGTCTACCAAATAGCCCAAACGAAAAAAGACCGGCCAGAGACCGGTCTTTTCGCAATCCAGTGGAGAGTAGGCGCTTATGCGTCCTTCGGCTCCAGAACCTGACGGCCGCGATACATGCCGGTCTTCAGGTCGATGTGGTGCGGACGACGCAGCTCGCCCGAATTCTTGTCTTCGACATAGGTCGGTGCCTTGATGGCATCGGCCGAGCGGCGCATGCCGCGCTTCGAAGGCGTCGTTTTCCTTTTTGGTACAGCCATTGTCCTGCTCCGCTAATCGGTCAAAGGCCGTTGCGGCCCCTTGATCCAGGGCCCAGCATTTCGGCCGGGAATTGGAAGTCGGCGTGCCTATACACCTCCAAACGGGTTTTGGCCAGTGGGGCGCAGCGCATTTTTTTGGAGAATCGCCATAATCAGGGTTTCAGGCAGCCCACATAACCGCCCGCCTTGCGCGCCCGCTGCTCGATGTTTGCGGCGAGCCGGTTGAGGCCGCCCGATGGCTTTGCCGGATTGCGCTCCAGCGGGTTGGGCAGCGTCACCGCCAGAAGGGCCGCCTGCCGGCGGGTAAGCTCGGAAGCCGGTCGGCCGAAATAGTGCTGCGCCGCAGCTTCAGCACCATAGATGTTCGGTCCCCACTCGACGATGTTCAGATAGATTTCAAGGATGCGCCGCTTGGAAAGCATAAGGTCCAGATAGACGGCCAGGGGCAGTTCCAGCCCCTTGCGAACGAAGGAACGGCCCTGCCACAGATAGAGGTTCTTCACCGCCTGCATCGGAATGGTGGAAGCGCCGCGGGCCTTTTCCCCGGAAAGCGCATCATTGATGACAAGGTTCAGCGCCGCCCAGTCTATGCCGTCATGGGCGCAGAACTGCCCGTCCTCCGACATCATCACGGAGTACTGGATCAGCGGGCCCATTTCCTCGAGCGATTTCCAGCGTCGGTCATACCCCTCAAGCGTCGCCAGATCCCGCAGCATCAATGTAGAGACAGGATGAATGAACGGGACCTTGTAGAGAATGGTCAACCCGGCGGGAGTCAGTGCCAGAACGGCAAGGACAATCACAACACGGCGAAGAAGCCATCCCCGCCAGCGACGCGCAGCCCCCGTCCGTGTTTTGCCGCTGCGGCCACGACGTCTGCCGCCTCTGGTCGACGGCTTTTTCTCGGGATCGACTGTCGGGCCGCTCAAACCTGTTCCCCCGGTGTCATGTACGCCTCTAAAAAACAGCTTTTCGCATAGCGGTCCAATGCCTGCGGCGCAATGGCACCGGCAATCGGGCTTGACCCGGGCGCCCATTAGCGGCATCGCTCCGGGCATGGAAGAGACAATGATACTCCCCTTCGAGGTGAAACTGGCCGCCGGCGCAAGTCTGGTGGAGAACACCCTGCGCGATCTGCTCGATGCACGCCCGCTTGAGGGTGAGCTTTATAGGCCCGAACGGCTGCTCAGGGCCATGCGCCACGGCGTGCTGAACGGCGGCAAGCGTCTCCGCCCCTTCCTCATTCTTGAAACAGCCGCGCTTTTCGATGCAAGCGACGACGTGGCGGCGCTGCGCGTGGCGGCAGCGCTGGAATGCGTGCATTGCTACTCCCTCGTCCACGACGACCTGCCGGCGATGGATGATGACGATCTGCGGCGGGGCCAGCCGACCGTGCATCGCGCATTTGACGAAGCCGCGGCGATCCTTGCTGGCGACAGCCTGTTGACCTACGCATTCGACATTGTGAGCGCCCCCGAGACGCCCTTGCCAGCAGAAGCGCGGCTCGCGCTCGTCAACCGGCTTGCCCGCGCTTCCGGTATCGGCGGCATGGCGGGTGGGCAGGCGCTGGACCTGGCCGCGGAAGGCTCGAGGCTCAGTGAAGAAGAAATACTTCGCCTTCAGGCCATGAAGACGGGAGCCCTGATTCGCTACGCCTGCGAGGCCGGCGGCGTGATCGGAGGCGCACAACCGGCAGATATAGAACGTCTCGGTGAATTCGGCGCAGCCATCGGACTGGCCTTCCAGTTGGCCGACGATCTTCTGGACCTCACATCCAGCAGCGAGACAATGGGCAAAGCGACCGGCAAAGACGCCGCTGCCGGCAAGGCGACACTGGCAGGCCTGCACGGCGTCGACTGGACGCGCCGTCAGCTGAATGGGCTTGTCGCCCAGGCAGAGGATATTCTGGAGCCATTCGGCGAGCGCGCCGAAACCCTGCGGCAGACCGCGCGATTTGTGGCCGACCGGCAGAAATAACCCGACCGCACCGCATCTTTATCTTCTGACCGGAAAAAGTGAGCTTCGCCTTGCTTCTCTGCGCGGCGTATTTCATTTCGCTGCGCTGCCTTCGATCTTGGAAGGCCATGTAAAAACAAATTCTTTTAGCGTTAATCGGGCATTAATCCGGATATTCAATTCTTACGGGGATGGGGATGTCTTGGGAAGAGTAATGCCTACCGTGGGTACACAGCAGTATATGCGCGGGCGCCTGTTCGTGCTTCTGATTGGCTTCGTGGTCGCGGTTGCCATGGGAACGGGGTTCCTGCTTTGGCAGACACAGGTCACCAAGAACCAGGTGCGCTTCGGTGCGTTCATCAGCCATATGGCCGATGCCACCAACGACGTGATTCACAATGCGCTGCGACTGGAGCAGGCCGAGCTCCTCTCAAACGGCGGCGCAGCCGAGACCGAAGCGAGCCACAGCGAACTTGAGATGGCTCTGGCCAGATTGAAGGACGCCTATCAGGCGCTCGAATTCGCCATCAGCGGGCAAATAACCACGCTGGAAAGCCAGCGCCTCAGCAACCTTCAGGTCGGCGGAAACGCTGGCGCACCGGTTCCGCAAACCACCCCGACCGCTACCGACATCACCGGCCATGCCGTCCCGGCTTCGGTGCGGCGTATCTGGCTTGGCCAGAATGGGGAACCGGCGCTCCGCAGCCAGATCCGCGACATCATCTCGCTCGCCAACAGGCTGGAGGTGTTCACCGACTATGAGAACGCCACGGCACGTCGCGTTTTCAAAGAACTGCAGACACTGGCCAACACGCAGGTGCGCCCGGAGCTTAAACGCATCTCCGATCTGCTCAATGCGGGGATGATCGAAAGCCATGGCACCCTCCAGTGGGGTCTCTTCGGCGTTGCCGGGGCCATGGTTGGCGCAAGCCTCCTGCTTGCGCTTCGCATCTTTGAGCCAATGATCCGCCGCATTTCCAAAGCGCACCAGGAGCTACACAGCGCTAACATTTCGCTCGCCGCCGAGAAGATAAAAGCGCAATCCGCCGACCGCACGAAATCGGAGTTCCTGGCCAATATGAGCCACGAGATCCGCACGCCGATGAATGGCGTCATGGGCATGGCGGAACTGCTCGCCCGCACCAATCTCGACCAGCGTCAGGCGATGTTCGTCGACGTGATCGTCAAGTCCGGCACCGCTCTTCTGACGATCATCAACGACATTCTCGATTTCTCCAAAATCGATGCCGGTCAGCTCAAACTGGACGAGGCGCCCTTCCGGATCAGGGAAGCGATTGAGGATGTGGCAGCTCTCGTCTCCTCCCGCGTGGCCGAAAAGAATCTGGAACTCATCGTTCGGGTCGACCCGGAGCTCTCCGCGTCTTTCATCGGCGATGTCGGGCGTTTCAGGCAGATCGCCACGAACCTCGTCGGCAATGCCGTAAAATTCACCGAACGGGGGCACGTACTGATCGACGTTTCGGGGAAAACCAAAGGCAACACTGCACAGGTTACGGTTCGTGTAGAAGACACCGGCATCGGCATCCCGCCGGACAAGCTGGAAGCGGTTTTCGACAAGTTCGCACAGGTCGACTCCTCATCCACCCGCCGTCACGAAGGAACGGGTCTCGGGCTCGCCATCGCCGTGAAGCTCGCCGAACTGATGGGTGGTTCGATTGAAGCAACAAGCGAGGTCGGAAAAGGCTCGACCTTCGTTTTCACCCTGCCGTTCGCCATCGACACGGCAAACGCGACACAGGTGACAGCACCCGTCGACGTTTCCGGGGCCCGTGTTTTCGTGATCGACGACAATGCGATCAACCGCGAGATCCTTCTGGAACAGCTGAACAGCTGGGGGTTCGAGTGCGCAGCCGCGGAAAGTGGTGCCGTTGGCCTTGCCTTCCTTCAGCGCTCTGCCCAGCTCGACGCCCGCGTGGACTGCGTGATCCTCGATTACCAGATGCCCGACATGAACGGCGCCGACGTCGCCAAGAAGATCAAGACCGATCCGGCACTCGCTGGCATCCCGCTTGTCCTCCTGACATCGGTCGATCAGACCGACACCGCGCGTCTCGTCAGCGAATGTGGCATCGCCGCCCATCTCAACAAGCCGACGCGCTCATCCATGCTTCTCGAAACACTCGTCTCCGTGATGCAGGTAAGCCGAGCCCTCCCGGACCAGCCGCAGGGCGATGCCCCTGCGCCGGCGAAGCCAATCCAGATTCACGCCTCGACACCGCTCGAGCGCGGTCTCTCGGGGTCGCGCGGCGCCAACGGGCCGCTCGACGTCCTGGTCGCCGAGGACAACGAGGTCAACCAGCTGGTGTTCAGCCAGATTCTTGATGGAATGGGCTTGAAATACAGAATTGCAGGCAACGGCAAGACGGCAGTGGAGATGCTGCGCACGCTGAAACCCCGGCTCGTTCTCATGGACGTTTCCATGCCGGAAATGAACGGCTTCGAGGCAACGGCCGCGATCCGGGAGCATGAAGCCGCCAGCGGCACGCATACACCGATCATAGGCATCACCGCGCACGCTCTGAGGGGCGACCGCGAAAAATGCCTGGGCGCGGGCATGGACGATTATCTGCCCAAGCCGATCTCCCCGCAAAAACTCGCCGAAAAGATCACGCACTGGCGCAACGATCCGGAGCAGCTTACCGCAAGCGCCTGAGACAGACCGGTGACCCCCTGTCCCACCGGCCCCGCCTGCATGCTTTAAAGGTTCTCCTGCTCGATGCGCCCCGACGCATGGATGCACACAATGTCGAGACGTTCCGATCCGACATTGGCAAAGCTGTGCGGCGTGTCGGCCGGGACGACGACAATATCGCCGGCATGTGCCCGCACAGTCTCATCGCCCACTGTGAACTCCGCCTCCCCCGAATGCAGCACCCAGGTTTCCGAATAGGGATGCTTGTGCAGGCCGGTGGCGTGGCCGGGCGGACTGTTCATGACAAACATCGAAACCTGTCCGCCATAGGGTTCTCCCTCGAACGTCACGGTTCCCTTCGGGCTTGGCTTCTGCTGTGAGCGTCGGATGATCTCAAACATGGCTGTCTCTCCCTTCCTCCTTGAGCGTCCGCAGGCGATGGCCTGAGAGCAAGTATCTTAACGCAAAGATAGTTGCAATATATCTTTGTGTCAAGATATATAGTGAGCCATTCGGAGTCGCAGACGATTGAGGGCCTTCATGAGCATTGAGAAAACCGGCGGGGATCATGTCGATCGCCTGCGCGCGCAGTGGGCGCGCGAGCTTCCCGATCTGGACACGAGCCCCATGAGCATTCTCGGCCGCATCTACCGGCTTTCAATGCTCGTCCGCCCCGGTATCGAGGAAACCTTCGCCGCCTTCGATCTTGATCGCGGCGAGTTCGACGTCATCGCCACCCTGCGCCGCGCGGGGCCGCCCTACCGGCTGACGCCAACCGAACTCTACAAATCCCTGATGATCACTTCGGGCGGCCTGACACACAGGCTGAAACGCCTTGAAAAGGCCGGCCTGGTCGAGCGTATCCCCTCGCCTGAGGACGGGCGCAGCATGATCGTCGGTCTGACGGGCACCGGGATAAAGCGTGCGGAAGAGGCCTTCCGGGCAGACATGGAAAGCGAGCTTGCCCTCTTCGCGTCAATGCCAGCCGCGCGCCGTGAACTTCTGGCGGAGCTGTTGCGCGAGCTCACCGAGAATGTGACGTCAAACCTGGCGGACCGGGAAAACTAAACTTTATTCCGCCGCCTCGCGGGGTCCGAAACGCTTTTCGATATAGTCGCCGACCATTTTTTCAAACTCCGCGGCGATGTCCTCGCCCCGCAGCGTCGCGGCCTTCCTGCCGTCGACGAAGACCGGCGCAGCCGGAGTTTCGCCCGTGCCAGGCAGCGAAATGCCGATATCGGCATGTTTGGATTCGCCCGGCCCGTTGACGATGCAGCCCATCACCGCAACCTTGAGGCTTTCCACCCCCGGATACTTCTTGCGCCAGACCGGCATGTTCTTGCGCAGATCGCCTTCGATCTTCTGGGCCAGCTCCTGAAAGACGGTCGACGTCGTACGGCCGCAACCGGGGCATGCGGCAACCACCGGCAGAAACTGGCGGAAGCCCATGGTCTGCAGAAGCTCCTGTGCCACCTGCACCTCGCGGGTGCGGTCGCCACCGGGCTCCGGCGTCAGGGAAATGCGGATCGTGTCGCCAATACCCTGCTGCAGCAGGATGCCCATCGCCGCCGACGAGGCAACGATACCCTTCGTGCCCATCCCGGCTTCCGTGAGCCCGAGATGCAGCGAATGGTTGGAGCGCCGTGCGAGCTCGGTATAGACCGCGATCAGGTCCTGCACCTGGCTCACCTTGGCCGACAAGATGATCCGGTCACGGCCGAGGCCGATCTCCTCGGCAAGTTCCGCCGAAAGCAGCGCCGACTGCACGATGGCCTCGCGCGTCACCTCCTGCGCCGTCATGGGCGAGCCATTGTTCTGGTTCTCGTCCATCAGACGCGTCAGCAGCTCCTGGTCGAGCGACCCCCAGTTGACGCCGATGCGGACCGGCTTGTCGTATTTGATCGCCGTCTCGATGATCGCAGCGAACTGGCGGTCCTTCTTGTCCTTGAAGCCGACATTGCCGGGGTTGATGCGATATTTCGCCAGCGCCTCTGCACAAGCCGGATGATCGGCCAGCAGCTTGTGGCCGATATAGTGGAAATCGCCGACCAGCGGGACGAAAATGCCGACACGCTCCAGCCGCTCGCGGATACGCGGGACGGCAGCCGCAGCTTCGTCGCGATCAACCGTGATGCGCACCAGCTCGGAGCCCGCACGGTGAAGCGCCGCCACCTGTGCAACCGTGCGGTCCACATCCGCCGTGTCGGTGTTCGTCATCGACTGGACGACCACGGGCGCATCCCCGCCGACAATAACGTTGCCGACGGCAACACCCACCGCATCACGCCGCGGGAATGGCGAAGAGAAATAGCCGCTCACAGATTTGCTGGCCGTGAATGTTCCGGTCATGGGGGAACTGTCCCGTTTTCAGCCGTATCGGGCTTGAGGTGGCCGAGACCGGCCCGAATGTCAATGGCGCAGAAGCGCATTTGCGCAGATCGGCTCGCTTGACAGCGTCTGCATCCGTCGCTTTGCTGCGTTGCAGCATCACTTCAGTTTCCCCAGCTTCAACGAAGGGCCATGCCATGCAGGACGAACCGGGCAATCACAATCGGACGGCTGTCATCACCGGCTCAACCTCCGGCATCGGCCTCGGTGTTGCCGAAGCGCTGGCAGCCAGCGGCTGCAACATCGTGCTGAACTCGTTCACCGACAGCGCCGACGACCACGCTCTCGCAAAGAAGCTTGCCGATGATCACGGCGTGGAAGCGGCCTACGCGAGCGCCGACATGTCGGACGCGAACGCCTGTCGCGATCTTGTCGAACAGGCCGCAAAGCGCTTCGGTGGCGTCGATATTCTCGTCAACAACGCCGGCATCCAGCATGTCGCTCCGGTCGAGGAGTTTCCCGTCGAAAAGTGGAACGCCATTCTGGCGATCAATCTTTCGTCATCCTTCCACACCATCGCCGCTGCGATCCCGCACATGAAGAAGGCCGGCAGCG
Organism: Nitratireductor aquibiodomus; assembly: GCF_900105565.1. Lineage (NCBI taxonomy): Bacteria > Pseudomonadati > Pseudomonadota > Alphaproteobacteria > Hyphomicrobiales > Phyllobacteriaceae > Nitratireductor > Nitratireductor aquibiodomus. Next base: position 1,992,203 of record NZ_FNSL01000001.1, read on the forward strand.
GTCGCATCGTCAACATAGCGTCGGCGCACGGCTTGCGCGCCTCGCCCTTCAAATCCGCCTATGTGGCCGCAAAGCATGGCGTCGTGGGCCTGACCAAGACAGTCGCTCTGGAACTGGCTGAGACCGGCATCACCTGCAACGCTATCTGTCCCGGCTATGTGCTCACGCCTCTGGTGGAAGCGCAGATTCCCGACCAGATGAAAGTGCATGGCATGGATCGTGAGACGGTCGTACGCGAAGTGATGCTCGCCAGACAGCCGACCCGCGAATTTGTCACCATCAAGGAACTGGGTGGACTGGTGATCTTCCTGTGCTCCAGCCATGCGGCCCAGATGACCGGCACAGCCTTGCCCATGGATGGCGGCTGGACGGCACAGTAGAGAAATTCCAGGAATGCAAACGTCCCGGATCAAGGCCTCAGCCGCGCCCCGGCTGCGCCGCGGCCATGGAAATCTCGAGAATGCGTACCAGCCGTCGCGCGCCTTCTATCGCCGGCTTGCCGCACAGTCCGCGCATGCGCATGCCTTCGAGACCGTCAAGCAGGATCTCCGCCAGCCCGCGCGCTGAGAGCCCTTGCCCCTCAAGATCGGCATGCGTCCGGGCTGCCTCGTCCGCCACCGCCGCCTCAACGATGGTGGTGAGCCCGTCACGCCACTCGGCGATGATGTCGGCGGCGATCTTGTTCTCCATATCGAGAATCTCCTGCCCGTGCGCCGACTGGTCGATGGTTTCAATCAGTCCGAACAGGGCGCGATCGAGCGCCGTCATCATTCGCTCGCCAAAAGTGCCGTCTTCGGCCAGTCCCTGCCGCGCACCCTCGAGCGACTGCTCGAGAACACACGCGCCGATGGCGCGAAAAATATCGGCCTTGTTGCGGAACTGAAGGTACAGCGCGGGCCGGGAGACCTCGGCCGAGCGGGCAATGTCGTCCATCGTGGTCCGCGCGAAGCCATAGGCGAGGAACACCTTCATGGCGCCATCGAGGATACGCTCCCGCTTCGGATCATCGGTACATCTGGCGATCAGATTCATTGCACGCACTTTCTTTCAATGACCATTGACAAAATAACGGATTTTGTCAATATGTCCCAACCCTCGCGCAACAAGCGCGCAGAGGCTGCCTTTATTCGCCCGCACTCTGGCTCCAGGCCAACGTTCGTTGATGTCAGGAGCAATAGGCCTTTGGCTTTTGTAAAGCCCGCGCGTGCGATATAGGAGCGTGCTTTTGTCGCAAGATACGGGCTTCGTGCCCTTGCGCCCAGGCGAATTGAATTCTGCGCGGGCAGTCCCCATATCGGGCCAGTCCTTACTTGACCGGCCGGCTCTATCGCATCGGAAAACGACATGCCGAAGATAAGGTTGCATAAACTTGCCGCGATTGCCGTTCTGGTCGCGACAACCGCCTGGATCGCTACGGGGGAATTCTCCTCCGTCGGCAGCGCCAGCGAGGAAACAGAGACCGTTGCGCAGCGTCCGGAGAACAAGCCTGCGGAAGCGCAGACGGTAACCGTCGCCACGCCGCCGCGCATCGATCATTCACGCACCATCCGCGTTTCCGGCAAGACTGCTGCAGACAAGCGCTCCGCCCTGGCACTACGTGCCGGTGGCGTCGTTTCAGAACTGCCGGTTTCCAAAGGTGACAATGTCTCCGCTGGCGACCTGATCCTGAGGCTTGAGACCGAAGGCAAGGAAGCTGCGGTCGAAACCGCGCGCCAGGTCCTGGCACAGCGCGAGGCTGAATCCGAAGCCGCTGACCGTCTGGCCAAGTCCGGAAATCTGGCACGGCTGCAACTCGACAGCGCCCGTTCTGCGTTGGCCACCGCCCGCTCACAGCTTGAAGCGGCCGAAGCCGACCTTGCACGCATTACGGTTCGCGCGCCCTTCGACGGCATCATAGATAAAGTCGATGTGGAGCTCGGTTCCTCCGCCATGCAGGGCCAGGAAGTCGCCACGCTGATCAAACTCGACCCGGTGATTGCCGTGGGCGAGGTCAGCGAACACGATCTCGGTTCCGTCGATGTCGGCGACGGTGCGGAGGTTCGGCTTGTCAACGGCTCCAGTGTCAGAGGCGAAGTGCGCTTCGTCAGCCGTGAAGCATCGGAACAGACCCGCACCTTCCGCATCGAAGTGGCGGTACCCAATCCGGACGGCGACATTCCAGCGGGCATGACCGCGGAGATCAACATCCATGCCGAGCCGGTGGAGGCTGTAGCCCTGCCGCGCTCCGTGGTTACGCTGAACGAGGACGGTGAACTCGGCGTCCGCGCCGTCGATGACGACAGCAAGGTCGTGTTCTACCCCATCGATCTGGTCGACGACACGCCGCGCGCCCTCTTTCTTGCGGGCATCCCGGCCGACGCCCGGGTGATCGTTTCCGGGCAGGATCTGGTGACCGAGGGCGATGCGGTGAAGACCGAGGTTGCCGATCAGAAGCTGATACGGGAACTGGCCGGCGTCCTCGCCTCCGAAATGACCAGCCGCTGAGGCAGTCCGTAACGGCGGAACCCGTTTCCGCCCGGGAGGCTGCAAGACAACGAAACAGAGCGCCTCCGTTATCAGGAGAACGACGGCAGCGCGCTGACGGGACAAGACAGGACCTGCCCGATGGACATCGTCCGTATTGCAATTCAGAACGCCAGGCTGACCTTATCCATCCTGCTCTTCTTCGTGATCGCCGGGTCGCTGGCCTATGTCAGCATTCCGAAGGAAGCCGAGCCGGATGTTCCGATCCCGATCATCTATGTGAGCCTGACCTATCAGGGCATCTCGCCCGAAGATTCGGAACGGCTCCTGCTTCGCCCCATCGAAACCCGGCTGAAAAGCCTGGAGGGTGTCAAGGAAATGCGCTCCTCCGCCTATCAGGGCGGCGGCTTTGTCCTTGTCGAGTTCCAGGCCGGCTACGATTTCTCTAACGCCATCGAGGATGTGCGCGCCAAAGTGGCCGATGCCCGGCGCGAGTTGCCGCAGGGCGCCGACGAACCTTCGGTGCATGAGGTCAATATCTCGGAATTCCCGATCCTGGTCGTAACGCTGGCCGGCAATGTGCCGGAGCGAGTCCTGTCCACCGCCGCGCGGGAGCTCAGGGACCGGATCGAGGAAATTCCCGGCGTACTCGAGGGCACGCTTCAGGGCTCTCGGGACGAACTGGTCGAGATTCTCATCGATCCGATGAAACTGTCGTCCTACGGCCTGCAGCTCGACCAGATGATCAATGGTGTCAACGCTTCAAACAGCCTGGTGGCAGCCGGCTCGCTGGAAGGCGAAGCCGGACGCTATGCAGTCAAGGTGCCTTCGCTGATCGAAACGGTCGAAGACGTGGCCAACCTTCCGATCGTCTCCAGCCCGGATGCCGTTGTGCGCGCCCGCGATCTGGCCGCGATCCGCTCCACGTTCAAGGACGCCGAGACCATCACCCGCCTGAATGGCAGAAACGCGATCGCCATCGAGGTCAAGAAGCGCGTCGGCGCCAATCTCGTCGAAACGGTCGACTCGGTTAAGGCCGCGGCCGCCGAATTCGAGCAGGCCGCCGATGGCAACATCACCGTGTCCTACAGCCAGGACAAGTCGGTGATGATCCGCGATATGCTGAAGGACCTTCAGAACCACGTCCTGATCGCCGTGATCCTGGTCTTCATCGTTGTCCTTTACACCCTTTCCGGCCGCGCCTCCCTGCTGATCGGCCTTGCGGTTCCCGCATCCTTCCTGATGGGCATTTATGCGCTCTCGCTCGGTGGCTTCACCGTCAACATGGTGGTGCTCTTCAGCCTCATTCTGGCAGTCGGCATGCTGGTGGACGACGCGATCATCGTGACCGAATTCGCCGAACGCCGCATGACCGAAGGCATGGACAAGGCGCAGGCCTTCGAACTGGCGGCCAAACGCATGGCCGGTCCCGTCATTGCCGCCACCATGACCCGCATCGCCGCCTTCTCGCCACTCCTCTTCTGGCCGGGCATTGTCGGCGAGTTCATGAAATACCTGCCGATCACGCTGATCGTCACGCTCAGCGCATCCATGATCTACGCCTTGATCTTCACCCCGACTCTCGGCGCGATTTTCGCCAAGGCGCATGTCGAGGAAGAACAGAAGCCGGATGGCTGGTATATGAAGCTCGTGAAGCAGGCCGTCCGCTTCCCGAAAACCGTTCTGCTTCTCACGGTCGGCCTTCTCGGCGGCATCATCTATTCCTACTCGCAATACGGCGCCGGCGTTGAATTCTTCCCCAATGTCGAGCCGGAATACGGCCTGATGTATGTGCATGCCCGCGGCAATCTCTCTCTCGAAGAGATGGACCGGCTGACAAAGCCCGCCGAGGAAAAGCTGCTCAACTGGCCGGGCATCGAATCCGTCTACACCCGCGTCGGCAAGACCCGCGGCGGCGGGCAGGATATCGATGAAGATGTCATCGGCGTCATCCAGTATGAGTTCATCGACTGGCGCGAACGTGAGCCGGCCAGCAAGATTCTCGACGATCTGCGGCGTGAACTCGCTGGCACGCCGGGCGTTGAAATCGAGGTTCGCGTGCCCGATGCAGGGCCGCCGACGGGACAGCCGATCCAGATTCGCCTTTCGGCAGCGGATCCGGCAAACCTGAACGATCAGGCTGCGGATGTGGCGCGGGCGATCGCGAATGTTCCGGGAGTCATCGATATCTCTGATGGTCTTCCCCCGCCCGGTATCGACTGGGCGATCAAGGTGGACCGCGCCCGGGCCGCGCAGTACGGGATCAGCCCTGTCTCCGTGGGTACCGTGGTTCAACTCGTGACCAACGGCCTGAAGCTCTCGGAATACCGGCCTGCCGGCGTCGACGACGCTGTCGATATCCGCCTGCGCCTGCCCGAGGACCGACGCACCCTATCCGCACTCGACCAACTGCGTGTGCAGACTTCGCAGGGGCCGGTGCCGATTGCCAACTTCGTCTCACGCGAACCCGAGCGCTCGACCGGCATCCTGAACCGCATCGACGGTCAGCGCACCATCGTGGTCAGCGCCAATATTGCAAGCGGCTATCAGGTCTCCGCCGTTCAGGCCGAGGTCACCCAGACGTTGAGCGACATGGATCTCGGCGCAACGCGCTGGAAGCTCGCCGGCTCGAACGAGGAAAGCGAGGAGGCAAGTGCCTTCTTGTCAAAAGCGTTTGGCGCGGCGATCTTCCTGATCTTCGTGGTGCTCCTTGCCCAGTTCAACAAGTTCACCAGCGTCTTCCTTGTGCTGATGACCGTTGTCATGGCCACTATCGGCGTGTTCCTCGGCCTGCTCATCACCGGCCAGCCCTTTGGCATCGTCATGTCCGGCATCGGCGTGATCGCGCTCGCCGGCGTGGTGGTGAACAACAACATCGTGCTGATCGACACTTATGACAGGCTGCGGCACGAGGGCTGGAAAAAGCGGGAGGCCATCCTCCAGACCTGCCGTGAGCGCGCGCGTCCGGTGATGCTGACGGCCATCTCTGCCGTGCTTGGCGTTCTGCCGATCGCCTTTGGTCTGGGCCTCGAACTGTTCCACCAGGAGATCACCATCGGCGCACCCTCCACTCAATGGTGGATTTCGCTGTCCGGCGCCATCGTCTACGGCCTGACCTTCGCAACGGCTCTGACCCTCATCGTGACCCCTTCGGCCCTGATGGTGTTCACGCGAGAAACCCTTCCGGCCGGACAGAAGCGGCGCGGCCTGTTCGCGCGTCTCTTCCGGCGCGGTAAAAAACAGGAGGCTTCGACGAAGACTTCCGACATTCCGGAGGACCCCTTCCCCAAGCCGGCTGAATAACAGGCCCAGCCTGTCAGATTTGCGGGCCGGCGCGCTCCTCGCAGCGCGCCGGCCCGTTTTTGTTTTGAGGGAACCTGAAGCCATCTGAAGCGTTGAATTGCAAGGCTTTCAAGACAGCGAGGAGAACGCGATGTCGCTCGGCACAATCCTCATCATAATTCTCATCCTCATTCTGCTCGGCGCCATCCCCGCATGGCCGCATTCGCGTGGATGGGGTTACGGACCGTCAGGCATACTTGGCCTGATCCTTGTCATCGTCCTGATCCTGATGCTGATGGGCAATATCTAGAGTATCGGACCGAAAAGTGAATATCGGTTTTCGGGTTATTCCGATGCTCAATCAATAGTTTAGATCAGGCTTCGCCGGCTGGCTGGACGACGATCGTGTCAGCGGAGCTCACGAGATTGGCCAGCATCAGGACGCAGGCGAGCAGAACCGAAAACGCGATGAAGATCGGTGCGAAACCGGTGCGCTCGGCAATGAACCCCACAAGCGAGGGGGCAACAAGCATGCCGGAATAGCCGATCGTGGTCGCAACGCTCATGCCTGCTCCGGGTGAAAGTCCCGGTTGATTGCCGGCCGCCGAAAAGACGATGGGCACCATGTTGGCGATCCCCATCCCGCTTAACGCAAAGGCGATCGTCGCCAGCATGGGCGTCGGAGCAAGCCCTGCCCCGAGCATGCCGACAGTCGCAACGACCCCCGAATAACGCAATGTGCGCACGGCACCGAAACGGTTGCGCAGCCGGTCGCCGGCAAACCGCATCATCGCCATCGTGCCTGAAAACGCCGTGAAGGCGAGGCTCGCCTCGGCAATGCCGGCGCCCATTTCCTGCCGCAGGTAGAGTGCGGCCCAGTCGAGCACCGCGCCTTCCGGCAGCATGCAGATGAGGGCGACCAGCCCCGTTACATAGATCATGGGGTTGCGCGGCAGCCTGCCGCGCCCATGGCCCGCCTGCCCCGCCACGGGGCGCGCTTCGACAATCAAAAAGGGGAGCGTAATCAGCACAAGCGCAAAGGCAAATGCAACCACCATGCCCGCATGCGCCATGTAGCCGTAGCGCTCGAGAAGCAGACCGCCGACACCGGCGCCGACAAAGCCGCCGAGGCTCCAGAAACCGTGCGAAGAGGACATCACCGCCCGCCCGAGCGACCGCTCCACCGCCACGGCATTGGCGTTCATGGAAATGTCCATCGCTCCAAGAAACGCACCAAAAAAGACCAGCGCCGCAACCATCTGCCAGATCTGCGTTGCCGCGACCAAACCGGCAAAGGACAGCGTGCATATGAAAGCGGCGATCCGCAGGATGGCGCGGGAACCAAAACGACCGATCAGATAACCGCAGAGCGGCATAACCGACACCGCGCCGCAGCCGAAAACGAGGATCAACAGCCCGAGTGCCGTCTCACTCAGATCGAAACGCGAAGCAACCACGGGAATCTGCGGTGCCCAGCTACCCACCATGAAACCGTTGACAAAGAATGAGGCCGCTACGGCCCAGCGCCCGATGGACGCATTCCGGAAAGACATGTGGGGCTCCAAAAGGAAACGGCGCATCAGGAAAACCACCTGATGCGCCGCATCTAAATCGGTTTAATCGAGCACGTCAATCCATGGCGTCAATCACCATTCTCGAACACGACGAGAAGGTCCTTGGCGTCGATCTGATCGCCGGCGCCCACAAGAACCTCGGCAATCGTGCCGTCGCGTTCGGCGTGAAGCGCCGTTTCCATCTTCATGGCTTCGATTGACAGGAGCACATCGCCGGACTGCACGCTCTGCCCCGGCTTGACGGCGAGCGTGGAAACCACGCCCGGCATCGGCGCCCCCACATGCGCCTCGTTTCCGGCCTCCGCCTTGCGGCGGGCGGCGGAAGCGGATGCACCGTGAACCCTATCGGGAACCTTGACGCGGCGAGGCTGGCCATTGAGCTCGAAGAAGACGGTGACCATGCCCTTTTCGTCCACCTCGCCGACGGCAAGACAGCGGATGACGAGCGTCTTGCCGCGCTCGATGTCGACAAAAATCTCATCCTCCGGCTCCATCCCGTAGAAATAGACCGGCGTTGGCAGAACGCTGACAGGGCCGTAGCTTTCCGATGCTGCGGCAAAGTCGGTGAAAACTTTCGGATACATAAGCCAGGACGAGAACTCATACTCGTTGACCTTGCGGTCAAGCTTCTCTTCCAGCGCCGTCCGATCGGCCTCAAGGTCTGCAGGTTCAAGCAGGGAGCCCGGGCGCACGGTGATCGGCTTGCCACCCTTCAGAACCTTCTTCTGAAGGGCCGCCGGCCAGCCCGCAGGCGGTTGACCGAGGTCGCCATGCAACATGGAGACAACCGAATCCGGGAAGGCGATATCCTTCTCCGGGTTCTCGACATCGGCGACCGTCAGATCCTGCGAGACCATCATCAGCGCCATGTCGCCCACGACCTTGGAGGAGGGCGTGACCTTGACGATGTCGCCGAACATCATATTGACGTCATGATAGGCGCGCGCAACCTCGTGCCAGCGGGTTTCCAGCCCCAGCGAGCGGGCCTGCTCCTTTAGATTGGTGAACTGGCCGCCAGGCATTTCGTGCAGATAGACCTCGGAAGCCGGTCCTTTCAGATCGCTCTCAAAGGCCGCGTACTGGTTGCGCACGGCCTCCCAGTAGAAGGAGATACGGCGCACCCACTCACGGTCGAGCCCGGTATCGCGGGCATCCCCCTTGAGCGCCTCGACGATGGAGCCGAGACAGGGCTGCGAGGTGTTGCCGGAAAGGGCATCCATGGCCGCATCCACCGCGTCGACACCGCTTTCCACGGCAGCAAGCACCGTCGCGGCGGAAATGCCGGACGTATCATGCGTGTGGAAGTGGAGCGGCAGGTCGGTCGCCTCGCGCAGCGCCTTGAACAGCACACGCGCAGCACCGGGTTTAAGGAGGCCCGCCATGTCCTTGATGGCGATGATGTTGGCACCGGCAGCCTCAAGTTCACCGGCAAGACCGACATAATATTTGAGGTCGTATTTGGCGCGGTCCGGGTCGAGGAGATCGCCCGTATAGCAGATCGTGGCTTCACACAGTTTGCCTTCGGAGCGCACCGCGTCCATCGCCACGCGCATGTTCTCCACCCAGTTCAGGCAGTCGAATACACGGAAGAGATCAATGCCGCCTGCGGCCGCCTGCTTGACGAAATGCTGCACGACATTGTCGGGATAGTTGGTGTAACCGACGCCATTCGCCCCGCGCAAAAGCATCTGCAGAAGCAGGTTCGGAGCGCCCTCGCGGATGCGTGAAAGACGCTCCCACGGGTCCTCCGTCAGGAAGCGCATGGCGACATCGAAGGTCGCCCCACCCCAGCATTCCAGCGACAGAAGCTCTGGCAGCGCGCGGGCATAGACGCCGGCAATCCGAGCCATATCAAATGTGCGCATGCGTGTGGCGAGCAGCGACTGATGCGCATCGCGCATTGTTGTGTCGGTGACGAGCACGCGCTCCTGCTCGCGCATCCATTTGGCGAACCCATCGGCGCCCAGACTGTCGAAAGTCTGCTTACTGCCATCCGGCACCGGCATATCCACATAGGGCACATGCGGTGCGGCCGCCTCGGCATTGGGCAGTGCCCGACCCCGCGCCTCGGGATGGCCGTTCACCGTAACATCGGCCAGATAGTTCAGAAGCTTGGTAGCGCGATCCTGCCGCCTGACTTGCGTGAAGAGTTCAGGCGTCTCATCGATGAACCGGGTCGTATAGGAAGCGTTGCGGAAATCCGGATGGCTGATGATCGCTTCCAGGAAGGTCAGGTTGGTCGCCACGCCGCGAATGCGGAACTCGCGCAGCGCGCGGTCCATCCGGGCGATTGCCTCTTCGGGCGTCGGCGCCCAGGCCGTGACCTTTTCCAGGAGCGGATCGTAGAACCGCGTGATGACGGCGCCGGAATAAGCCGTACCGCCATCGAGCCGGATGCCGAAACCGGTCGCGCCGCGATAGGCGGTGATGCGGCCGTAGTCGGGAATGAAATTCTGCTCCGGATCCTCGGTGGTAATGCGGCACTGGAGGGCATCGCCATTGAGGCGGATATCGGCCTGCGCAGGCACGCCCGACGCCTTGTCGCCGATCTTCTTGCCTTCCAGAATGTGGATCTGCGCCTTCACGATGTCGACGCCGGTCACCTCCTCGGTGACCGTATGCTCCACCTGAATACGCGGATTGACCTCGATGAAATAGAATGCGCCCGTATCGGCATCCATGAGGAATTCGACTGTGCCGGCGCCCACATAGTCGGTCGCCTCGGCGATCTTCAGCGCATAGCCACAAAGCTCGGCGCGCTTCTCATCGTTCAGATACGGTGCCGGTGCGCGCTCCACGACCTTCTGGTTGCGGCGCTGGATGGAACAATCGCGCTCGAACAGATGCACGGCATTGCCATGCGTGTCGCCCAGCACCTGCACCTCCACATGGCGCGCGCGCTCGACCAGCTTTTCCAGATAGACCTCGTCCTTGCCGAAAGCGGCCTTGGCCTCGCGCTTCGCCTCGGTGACTTCATGCTCCAGGTCCTCGCGGCTGCGGATGACGCGCATGCCGCGCCCGCCACCGCCCCAGGAAGCCTTGAGCATGACCGGGAAGCCCACCTCCTCGGCCATCTCGGCAACCCTGGTCATATCGTCCGGCAGCGGCTCCGTGGCCGGAACCACCGGCACACCGACCTCGATGGCCAGGTTGCGGGCAGCGACCTTGTTGCCAAGGCGGCGCATGGTCTCGGGCTTTGGCCCGATGAAGACAATACCGTTTTCCGCGCAGGCTTCGGCGAATTCCGGGCTCTCCGACAGAAGGCCGTAGCCAGGATGAATAGCGTCCGCGCCCGACAGTTTGGCAACGCGGATCACCTCATCGATCGACAGATAACTCTCGATGGGGCCGAGATCGCGTTCAAGGTGCGGCCCACGCCCGACCTGATAGGATTCGTCCGCCTTGAACCGGTGCAGCGAATACTTGTCCTCCTCGGCCCAGATGGCCACCGTTCGGATATCGAGTTCATTGGCTGCGCGGAAGACGCGGATGGCGATTTCAGAACGGTTTGCGACAAGAATCTTCTTAATCTGCACTGGCAAGAACTCCGGGAAGAGAAGGATGGTGCGGGATTGCCCGGCGCGAAACTCCCCTCCGCGCCAAAACGACGCGTATGATTAGCGTGGACGATGCTGCGGTGCAAACTTTCTTGACGCGAAGGAAGATTGGCAGATTTTGACGCGGCGATTTTCCGTTTCGCATGGTACCGCCCCCTGCTTCAACCTGATGGACGGCTCCATCTTCGTCGTTCCGGCGGACGGGAGCGAGAGGCTGGGTCCATTGAGCGGTGGCTCCAGATGCCGCAGAGTGCGCAGGAACGCGGCCAGGTGCTCGCTCATGCTCCGTTTGAAGAGTGCAGGCCAGCATCGAACGTCCCCTTCTCCCCGTTTGTGGGGAGCAGGTGAAAATGAGGGCGAGCGCAATCAATGACAGGGATACCGACAGAGGTGGAGAAGATCGCAAAGCGCCGCCTGCCCCTTCCCCCTGCCGGGACCTTCTCCCGACAGGCGGGGAGCGGGAGGTCGTCGTCCCGGGCTTGCCCCTGGACCCATCGGCAGAATGCGTAGACGCTCGGCCCCAGCCGCCCCCGCATTCCCGATCCCTCTTGACGCCATTCCGCAACCATGCGAAAAGCAAGCTCAATATATCGATAAATCCGGATATTTCGATAATGCAGAAAACCGAAGCCATAGACGCGCTCGCCGCGCTCGGCCAGGAGACCCGGCTTGATGTGTTCCGCCTACTCGTTCAAGCCGGGCCGCAGGGTCTGCCGGCGGGGGAGGTCGCGGCCAGACTGGGCGTTGTCCAGAACACCGCCTCCGCGCACCTGAAGGTTCTTTCACAGTCGGGCATGATCCGCGCCGAGCGGGAAGGACGCATCATTCGCTACACGGCCGACATGACTGGCTTTCGCGATCTTCTCGCCTTCCTCCTTGAAGATTGCTGCAACGGAAACCCTGACCTGTGCCGCCCCGCCATCGAGGCTGCGACCTGTCACTGCTAGGAGGCCTGCGCCATGAGTGATAAAACGTTCAATGTGCTTTTTCTGTGCACCGGAAACTCGGCCCGCTCCATTCTTGCAGAAGCAATTTTGAATCGGGTTGGCACCCAGCGTTTCAAAGCTTTTTCGGCTGGCTCCCAGCCTAGGGGTTCTGTGCATCCCTACGCGCTGGAACTGCTCGAAAACATGAAACACGACATTTCCTTCGCCCGCTCGAAGGATTGGGCAGAGTTCGCAACACCGGATGCACCGAAGCTCGATTTCGTCTTCACGCTTTGCGACAGTGCTGCGCAGGAAGCCTGTCCGGTCTGGCCCGGCCAGCCGATGACGACGCACTGGGGGCTGCCCGACCCGGCGGCGGTGACGGGCACCGAGGCCGAGAAGCATCTCGCTTTCGCCGACACCTATCGGATGCTCAACAACCGCATCTCAGTATTTACGGCGCTGCCGCTCGCCTCGCTCGACCGGCTTTCCCTGCAGCGCCGTCTCGACGAGATCGGCCGTACGCCGGCCCATTCGCAATAGGAACCATTTGATGACCGACCATATTCTGAACCGCGATGAAGCCCAGGCGGGCGGCATCGGCTTCTTCGAAAAATACCTCTCCATCTGGGTGGCGCTGTGCATCATCGCCGGCATCGCTCTTGGCAACCTCATGCCCGGCCTGTTCGGCTTCCTCGCCTCGCTCGAATACGCCTCGGTCAATCTGGTCGTTGCCGTGCTCATCTGGGCCATGGTTTTCCCGATGATGGTCAATGTCGACTTCGCGAGCCTCAGCCATATCGGCGACCGGCCCAAGGGCCTCGTCCTGACACTCGCCGTCAACTGGCTCATCAAGCCCTTCACCATGGCAGCCCTTGGCGTTCTGTTCTTCGAATATGTCTTCGCGTCATGGATCGAGCCTGCCGACGCCCAGCAATACATTGCCGGCCTCATCCTTCTGGGTGCTGCACCCTGCACGGCCATGGTTTTCGTGTGGAGCCAGCTCACCCGGGGCGACGCCACCTACACGCTCGTGCAGGTCTCGCTCAACGATGTGGTGATGATCTTCGCCTTCGCCCCCATCGTCGCGCTTCTGCTCGGCGTGACCGACATCGCCGTGCCGTGGGAGACGCTGCTTCTGGCCACCGGCCTCTATGTGGTCATCCCGCTCGTCGCCGGGTTCCTGACCCGCAAATGGCTGACCGGCCGCGCCTCGGGTGCGGAGGCGCAGAAGGCGGTTGCGGATTTCACTGCTTCGCTCAAACCCGTCTCCGTCATCGGGCTTCTGGTCACGGTGGTGCTTCTCTTCGGTTTCCAGGGGCATGTCATCGTCGAACGGCCGATCCTGATCGTGCTGATCGCGGTGCCGCTCCTGATCCAGTCCTACGGTATCTTCTTCCTGACTTATTTCGCGGCCCGCCTCTGGAAGGTGCCGTTCAATGTCGCTGCACCCTGCGCCCTGATCGGCACGTCGAACTTCTTCGAGCTTGCCGTCGCCGTCGCCATCAGCCTGTTCGGCTTGAATTCCGGCGCTGCCCTTGCCACGGTGGTCGGCGTTCTGGTCGAGGTCCCGGTGATGCTGTCGCTGGTAGCCTTCGCCAACCGCACCCGAGACTGGTTTCCCACGAGCTGAGCGAGACAATCATGACCGTCACCATCTATCACAACCCGAAATGCGGCACCTCGCGCAATGTGCTGGCCATGCTCCGCGAAGCCGGTGAAGAGCCGCAGGTGATCGAATATCTCAAGACCCCGCCCGGCCGCGAAAAACTGGTGTCGCTGATCGCCGCCATGGGCGTGTCGCCCCGCGCGATCCTGCGCCAGAAGGGCACGCCTTATGACGAGCTGGGCCTTGGCGAAGACAAATGGAGCGATGACGAGCTGATCGACTTCATGGTCGAGCACCCGATCCTGATGAACCGCCCCATCGTGGAGACACCGCTCGGCACGAAACTCTGCCGCCCGTCCGAGACCGTGCTGGAGCTCCTGCCGGAAGACGCGGTGAAAGCGTTCACCAAGGAAGACGGCGAAGTGGTGCGGTAGCACAGGCTGCGACGTGATCGCGCGTTGACTTCAGCTCCGGGCCGGTTGAGAGTTCCGGCCCGTGAGCACGGATCGCAAGACACCGCCGCCGGCCATCCCCGCGCGGATATGGAAGATCGCCGCCGTCACCGGCGTCGGCGCGTTCATGGCGATGCTCGATTCCACGGTCGTCAATCTCGCCCTCGAAACGATACGGGAAGATCTCACCACCACGCTGCCTTTGATCCAGTGGATTGCCACTGGGTATCTGGTCGCGCTGGCAATCTCCCTTCCTGCCGCCGCCTGGCTCGGAAACCGTTTCGGCTATGGCCGCCTGTGGGCGTTCGGCCTTGCGGGGTTTACGGGAGCATCGGTGCTCTGCGCCATCGCGCCCGGGCCGTGGTCGCTGATCGCGGCCCGCTTCCTTCAGGGGCTGGCCGGTGGACTCATGGTACCGGCGGGACAGGCGATCATCGGCGCGACCGCAGGTCCCAGGCAGCTTGGCCGCATCATAGGCGCGCTTGGGCTTGTCGTTGCACTGGGGCCGGCCGTCGGCCCGGCAATTGGCGGACTCCTGCTCGATCATGCTTCATGGCGCTGGCTGTTCTGGATCAACGTTCCGGTCGGCGTTGCGGCTCTTCTTCTCGCAAAGGGGCTTGTGCCAGCCGGCGACCGGGACGAGACGCGGCGTCTCGATATTGCGGGTCTGCTTCTGCTTGGTGCCGGGCTGCCGCTCTTCCTCTATGGCGCGACCGAATTCGGTGCCGAAGGCCTCACACGCACCAACCTAGTCTGTGTCATCGCCGGCCTCGTCCTCGTCGCCGGCTTCGTTGCAAACGCCACACGTGCGCAGCCACCCCTTATCGACCTCGCACTTCTGCGGAGACCGGTCTTTGCCACGGCCACGCTTACAACCGGCCTGACCGGTGCCAACATGTATGGCGGGCTCCTGCTCCTGCCGCTCTACCTTCAGGTGATCGCGGCCCGCGACACGGTGGAGACCGGATTTCTGCTTTTGGCCATGGGGCTCGGCAGCGCTCTGGCCCTGCCGGTCGGCGGCGCGCTGACAGACCGTTTCGGTGCCGGTCGGGTAACGCTCGTCGGCGCACTTGCGCTCCTCTTGAGCACCTTGCCCTTCCTTCTGCCCACGCCGCTCCCGGCCCTGTGGCTGGCACCGCTTCTCGTCGTCAGGGGCATCGGCATGGCGCTTGGCCAGATGCCGGCCATGACGGCTGCCTACGCCGCCGCGCATAAAGAGGAAATGGGCGATGCGGCAACGCTGGTGAACATCGTTCAGCGTGTCGGCGGCGCAATCGGTGCTGTCCTGATCGTCGTCCTTCTCGCCCATGCGGATGGTGCCGGGGGGTATTTCAATGCGTTCGTGACGCTCTCGATCATCTCGGCGCTCACCATGCTCCTCGCTTTGGTCATGATGCGCCTGACCGCGCGGGACCAGCACGAAGCCACTGCCGGATGAGCGTTCGAAGTGAGCGGAATTTATTTCACCACGCTGTACATTTGCCTCCGACACGCGTAGTAGGGCGCAAAAGCGTTGGCGAAATGGCCGCGCTGCGCGCCCTCCAGACCATCTGCCACAGACGATCTCACAAAGCGCGCTCATTTCCGAAAGAAGATGAATGACCGAGTTCGAAGGCATTGTGCCAGCGCTTGGCCGGGCGTTGGACAAGCGCGGCTATACCGAATTGACCCAGGTACAGAAGGCCGTTCTGGAGCTGGAACCCGCGGGCGCCGATGCGCTCGTTTCCGCGCAGACCGGTTCCGGCAAGACCGTTGCCTTCGGCATCGCGCTGGCGCCGAGCCTGCTTGATGGCGAGGAGCGTTTTGATCGTGCTGCCGCCCCGCTGGGCCTTGCTGTCGCACCGACGCGTGAACTGGCACTCCAGGTCAAGCGTGAGCTCGAATGGCTCTATGCCGAGACCGGCGCCGTGATCGCCTCCTGTGTCGGCGGCATGGACATCCGCACCGAGCGCCGCGCGCTTGAGCGCGGTGCGCATATCGTCGTCGGCACACCCGGCCGCCTGTGCGACCACATCCGCCGCAACGCGCTCGACATGTCGGACCTGCGCGCTGTCGTGCTGGACGAGGCCGACGAGATGCTCGATCTCGGTTTCCGCGAGGATCTGGAGTTCATTCTGGATGCCGCACCCGCCGAGCGCCGCACGCTGATGTTTTCGGCGACTGTCTCGCGCACCATCGCCAATCTGGCGAAGAATTATCAGCGCGATGCAGTCCGCATCACAACGGCTGCCGAGCAGAAGCAGCACGGCGATATCGAGTATCGCGGCTTCCTCGCCATTCCGCAGGAGCGCGAAAACGCCATCATCAACGTGCTGCGCTACCATGAGGCGCGCAATGCGCTGGTGTTCTGCAACACGCGCGCCACCGTCAACCATCTGACCGCGCGGTTCAACAATCGCGGCTTCTCGGTCGTAGCCCTTTCGGGCGAGCTCAGCCAGAGCGAGCGCACCCATGCGCTTCAGGCCATGCGCGACGGGCGCGCCCGTGTCTGCGTGGCGACCGATGTTGCAGCCCGCGGCATCGACCTGCCCAATCTTGAGCTCGTGGTTCATGCGGATCTGCCCACCAATGCCGAAACGCTTTTGCACCGCTCTGGCCGCACCGGGCGGGCAGGGCGCAAGGGTGTCAGCGCGCTCATCGTCGCGCCCAATGGCCGCCGCCGGGCCGAGCGCCTTCTGCGCGATGCCAAGGTGCGGCTTGAGTGGACCAGCCCGCCTTCCGCCGACGAGGTTCTTCAGCGTGATGACGAACGCCTGATGGCCGACCCGCATCTCGAAGATCCCATTCAGGAAAACGAGGCAGACTTCGTCAAAGCGCTTCTTGAGAAGCACGGGGCCGAGCAGATCGCGGCGGCCTTTGTCAGGCTTCACCGCGCAAAGCTCTCCGCGCCGGAGGATGTCACGGAAGTGACCATCCAGGATGGTGGCGGCATGCGCGAGGAACGCGCGCCGCGCCGTGAGGAATTCGACGAGAGCGTCTGGTTCTCCCTGTCGGTTGGCCGCAAGCAGAATGCCGAGCCGCGCTGGCTCATCCCGCTTCTGTGCCGTGCCGGCGATATCACCAAGCGCGAGATCGGCGCTATCAAGATGCAGCAGGACGAGACCTTCGTTCAGCTCGATGCCGCCTGTGTCGACCGCTTCCTTGCGGCCATCGGCCCGCAGGCCGTTCTGGAGCGCAGCATTCGCGTGGTCCAGCTGGAGGGCACGCCCGAATTCGCGTCGCGCAACAGCGGGCCAAAACCCTTCGCCGGCAAGCGCAGGCCGGCCGGCAAGCCGCACCGCAAGGGCGGCGACTGGCGCGACGATGCCAAGCCTTGGGCGAAGAAGGATGGCAAACCCGGCAAGCCGAAATTCGCCAAGCCCGCAGGCGGCAAGAAGAAGCCCGCCCGCAGGCCCAAGGACTAGTCGTTTCTGGGAGCTTGTCGCTCTCCCCTCGCATGCCCAAATCAGCCATCTGAAGCCGGTTGAATATGGGCATGAGGGACTGCGATGAGTGGACTTGAGGACAAGATTGTCGTGGTTACGGGTGCTGGTCGCGGGCTAGGTGCGGCCTTTGCCACGAGCCTCGCCATGGCCGGGTGCCGCTTAATCCTTTGCGGGAGACGCATGGGTGATCTCGAGACGGTTGGTCGCGCCGTGACCCGGCTGTCCGGGCATCACCCCGACCTCGTAACCCTCGACCTGGCGGACGCACCGAGCGTGCGGGATGCCGTAAAGCAGATTGAAGCGCGCCTGTCTCATGTCGACATCCTGATCAACAACGCGGCCATGTGGCTTGAAAGCAGCACGGAGCCTTATGAGGATAACGCCGTGCTACAGGTGATCAACTCTGCCATGGCCGGAACTTTCCTGTTCACCCAGGGCCTACGTTCCCTGATGGAAGCATCCGAAGCACCGGACGTTGTGACCATCGGTTCCATAAGCGGCCTCCCGAATGCGGCATTGCAGTCGGTCTCCGTGCCGTTCTACGCCGCCAAGCACGGTCAGACAGCGCTGGCCGAAGGCCTCCGGCAGACCTTCGCGGGCACGGACTTTCGCTCGATCCTCGTCAATCCCCCCTATCTCGATGATGTCCAGCCAGACCACCCCGACTGGAAGGCCGCCGGTCAAAGGCGGAAAGGGCAGAGGGGGACTGGCCGCGATGTGATTGAAGCCGTGATTTTTGCGCTCACCAGACCCAGGCATGTCTCCCTGACCATCGACATCGATGCCGACGAGGGCGGCCTGCACCCGCGCTGACCATTCGAATGCGCGAAGGGCTGTGCCGCACGTGTTGCGCCGCAGCATCATCCGGGTTAAACACCGCGCATCCGCTTAGGACCCGGTGAAACTCCGGGTGGCTCTGCCGGCCGCTGATCCGCCGGCGCAACCTCGATCGTTTCTGTCTTTCCCGGCCGCAGAAGCCTGTCGGCGGTTGGGAGGTCATGTCTCCTGAAGGTTCCATGTTCTCGCTTTCCCATTACCGTGACGAATGGTTCGGCAATATTCGCGCCGATCTCCTTTCCGGCCTCGTGGTCGCGCTTGCGCTCATCCCCGAAGCCATCGCCTTTTCCATCATTGCCGGTGTCGATCCCAAGGTCGGGCTCTACGCCTCCTTCTCCATCGCGGTCATCACCGCCATCGCCGGTGGCCGGCCGGGCATGATCTCGGCGGCGACAGCCGCCACCGCCGTGCTCATGGTCACACTGGTGAAGGAGCATGGGCTGCAATATCTGCTCGCCGCCACGGTGCTGGCCGGCCTGTTGCAGATCGGGGCAGGCCTCCTGAAGCTCGGCCATTTGATGCGTTTCGTATCGCGCTCGGTCATGACAGGCTTCGTTAACGCTCTGGCGATCCTGATCTTCATGGCGCAGCTGCCCGAGCTGATCGGCGTGCCGAACCTCACCTATGTGATGGTCGCCGCAGGCCTTGCCATCATCTATCTGTTTCCGCGTCTGACCAAGGCGATTCCGTCGCCGCTCATCTGCATCATCGTGCTCACCACGGTGTCCATCGCCTTCGGCCTCGATGTGCGCACGGTGGGCGACATGGGCGAGCTTCCCTCCACCTTCCCGGTCTTCCTCATTCCAGACATTCCGCTCAATCTGGAAACGCTCCAGATCATCCTGCCCTACTCGGCGGCGGTGGCAGCGGTTGGCCTTCTGGAATCGCTCATGACCGCCTCGCTGGTGGACGAGCTCACCGACACGCAGAGCAACAAGAACCAGGAATGCATCGGTCAGGGTCTTGCCAACACCGCCACCGGTTTTATCGGCGGCATGGCCGGCTGCGCCATGATCGGCCAGTCGATGATCAATGTGAAATCCGGCGGGCGCGGACGTCTTTCCTGCTTTGTCGCCGGTGTCTTTCTCCTGTTCATGATCGTGCTTCTGGGCGACTGGGTGCGGCAGATCCCGATGCCCGCACTTGTCGCCATCATGATCATGGTCTCGATCGGCACCTTCTCATGGTCGTCGATCAAGAACCTGCGCGAGCATCCGCTGTCGTCCTCCGTGGTCATGCTCGCCACGGTCGTCTGTGTGGTGGCCACCCACAATCTCGCCATCGGCGTGCTGGTCGGCGTGCTTCTCTCCGGCATCTTCTTCGCCGGCAAGATCGCGCAGATCTTCCGCGTCACCTCCACCCTGTCGGAAGACGGGCGCGAGCGCACCTATCGCGTCGAAGGTCAGCTTTTCTTCGCTTCGGTTGAGGATTTCAACGCCGCCTTCGATTTCAAGGAAGGGCTGGACAAGGTCACCATCGATGTTTCGCGCGCGCATATCTGGGACATTTCCAGTGTTGGCGCACTGGACATGATCGTGCTCAAGTTCCGCCGCGACGGTGCCGAGGTGGAAATCATCGGCATGAACGAGGCCAGCGAAACGATCGTCGACAAGCTTGGCATTCACGACAAGCCGGGCGCGCTTGAAAAGCTGATGGGCCACTAGATCGCCGTGCGTCCTTTCGGATGCACAAGGGACGATCTAGATTTTTAATTGAGCATCGGTATTCCCGAAAACCGGATTCCACTTTTCGGCCCGATGCTACAGGGGAAATAGATGTCAAAGATCACCGCATTCATCGACGGCTCCATCTATTCGCAGAGCGTGTGCGAACACGCGGCATGGATCGCCGGCAGGCTTGAAGCATCCGTGGAGCTTCTCCACGTCCTTGGTCGCCGTGAGACGGGCAGCGCCCCGTCCGATCTCTCCGGCAACATCGCGCTTGGCGCGCGGTCATCGCTTCTGAAGGAGCTATCCGAGCTTGACGAGCAACGCGCGCGCCTTGCCATGAAGCGCGGCCGTGCCATCCTCGAAGATGGCGAGGCTGCCGTGCGTGCCGCCGGTATCGAAAAGGTCTCTGGCCGCATTCGCCATGGCGATGTGGTGGAGACGGTGGCCGAAGTGGAGGAGGATTCCGACCTTCTGGTGATCGGCAAGCGCGGCGAGGCGGCGGATTTTGCAAAACTGCATCTCGGCTCAAACCTTGAGCGCGTGGTGCGGTCGAGCCACCGTCCCGTCTTCGTCGCAAATCGCGCCTTCAAGCCGATCGACAAAGTGCTCGTCGCCTATGATGGTGGAGCAAGCAGCATGAAGGCGGTGGATGCCATGGCGCGCTCGCCGCTTTTTGCCGGCCTCGCCGTCAAGCTTCTCACGGTGGGAAGCGACACCAGCGAGGCGCGCAACCGGCTCGCCGATGCCGAGGCCGTGTTGCGCGGTGGTGGCATCGAAGCGACAAGCGAAGTGCTGCCCGGCCAGCCCGAGACGGTCATCTCCGAGCGCGTCGAGAGCGAGAATTTCGGTCTGCTCGTCATGGGCGCCTATGGCCACTCGCGCATCCGCAGCCTGATCATCGGCTCCACGACGGAGGCGATGCTGCGCTCCTGCAAGATTCCGGTCATGCTGTTCCGCTAATCCTGCATGGTGGGGACGGTTGCTCTTTTCAGTCCCGCGCCCGCCATGCCATGAATGGCAGACCCGGATTGCAAGGAAAGAGCGAACCATGGCCGAAATCTTCGTCATCGCCCAGGGCGGCGGTCCCACCGCCGTCATCAACCAGACCGTTGCCGGTGCGACGCTGGAAGCCATGAAGCTCTATCCCGGCTGCCGGGTGCTCGGTGCGCTGCATGGCGTGCGGGGCATTCGCGATGGCCGCTTCGTCACCCTGTCCGATCTCTCCGAGACCGAGTTGCTGCGCATCGCCGCCACGCCGAGTGCGGCGCTCGGCTCCACCCGCGACAAGCCCGACGCGGCCTATTGCGAAGAGATTATGAAAGGTCTCAAGGACGTCGGCGCGGATGCCTTCATCAACATTGGTGGCAACGACACCTCCGGCACGCAGGCAATCCTGCGCGATGCTTCTGGCGGTGGCATGACCTTCATGCACGCGCCAAAGACCATCGACAACGACCTGATGGAAAACGACCACACACCGGGCTTCATCTCGGCGGGTGAAATGGTGGCCGGCGCTTTCCTGAGCGTCGATCTCGATTTCCGCGCTCTGCCCGGCGTCTATGTGGGCATCGTCATGGGCCGCCATGCGGGCTTTCTCACGGCCGCCGCTGCCGCCTGGGCGCTCGATGAAGAAAGCGGCCCGCACCTCGTCTATGTGCCCGAGCGCGCCTTCGAGCGTGGTCGCTTCATCGAGGATGTGAAGGCGACGGTCGCCCGCCACGGGCGCTGTGTCGTGGCCATGTCGGAGGGCGTGGCCGATGCCGACGGTCGCTCGCTCGTTGAAACGCTGGTGCCAGCCGAGATGCAGGAGCGTGATGCCCACGGCAATCTCAAGCTCTCCGGTAGCGATCTTGGCCAAGCCATCGAGCGCATTCTGGCCGAAGATCTCGCCGGCCAGCGCGCCCGCGTCGACACGTTCGGTTATCTGCCGCGCGGCAACATCGCCACCACCAGCGAGATCGACGCGCGCGAGGCGTTCGATGCCGGTGCCTTCGCGATCCGTTCGGTGGAAAAAGGCGACGGATCCGTCGCGCTTCAGTTCGATGGCGAAAAGACGGTGTGCCGTCTGGTCGATCTCGACGCCGTAGCCGGCAAGACCCGCCACATGCCCGAGACCTATCTCAGGCCGGATGAAAACCGTCTGTCAGACGAGGGCCTCGCCTATCTCCACCGCCTCCTGCCGCGCCGCTACGATCCGGCGACGCCTTTTGTATGAAGCCTGCCGGCGTGTGACTAGCTGTTGCGCATCGTGTAGCGCAGGAGCACGATCCCGTCGTTGAAAGTGCGGCATTCGGCGAGTTCCAGCATGGTGGCGGTCCCTTCAGGGAAGAGCCGCTTGCCACGGCCGAGCACGGTCGGATAGACCATCAACCGGAATTCGTCGATCAGCCCGTGCGGCATCAGCGTATGCGCCACCGAGCCGCTGCCGAAGATCAGGATGTCGCCTCCCGGGGTTTCCTTGAGCGCGCGCACCGCTTCCACCAGATCGCCGCGGAGCAGCGACGTGTTGTTCCATTGCGGGTCTTCGATCGTCGTTGATGCGAGATATTTCGGCAGCGCATTCATCCGGCGCGCATAACCCGCCTCGTCATCGACCCTGGGCCAGACAGCAGCAAAACCGTCATAGGTTTTTCGGCCATAGATCATGGCGTCGCAGCCCATCAGTTCCTCATGCTTGAAGGCGTCTCCGTCCGGGCCACGGCTGAACGGCCCGGTCCAGTCTCCAAGGCCGGAACCTTCCATGCCGACGGGGTCTTCGATAACCCCGTCGAGCGACATGTACTGTGTGACAATGATCTTTCTGGACATGGATATCTCCCAGGGCGGCCTGCCGCCGACTTGCGTGAAACTGAACATCAGCGGGAACGCTGTGTCTGCAAGACGAACGTACGGGGTGATATCCGACACGGTGCAGCGGAGTACGCGCATCGTGGTGCAAACGAGATGATTTAAAACACCATGCGGGCCATCCCGGACCTCCAGGCTGAAGTCCGGAAGGCGCAACCTGTGCTAGCGCTTACGCACGAATTCCGTGCGCAGCACAAGACCCTTGATGCCTTCGTGACGGCAATCGATCTCTTCCCTGTTGTCCGTCAGGCGGATGGTCTTGATCACGGTGCCGCGTTTCAGCGTCTGACCGGCGCCCTTCACTTTCAGGTCCTTGATCAGCGTTACGGAATCGCCATCCGCCAGCGGATTGCCTTCAGCGTCGACGACCGCGCCTCGCTGCGCCTCAAGCGCTTTCATTTCCGAGGCTGGCATCCATTCGCCGGTTACCTCGTCATACACATACTCGTCGTCACTGTCGGTCATATCGCGTCTTCTTTGCTCCGGGCAAAGAGCCCGCCGCTTTCTCAAACAGGTGTCATGGTTGCTCGGACTATTTCCGAACGAACGTGCCGTCCTTCAACTGGTCGAAATACTCCACACGAACGTCTTTCGCCAGCGCGCCATCAACGGAGAACTGGACCGACGAGATCGAGCCCGACATGGCGTTCTCGTTCAGCGGATAGAAGACAAACTCATCGCCCGACCAGTGTTGCAGCGGGAAGCTGCTCGATGTGCCTTCAACCTTCATCACGAGCCCGCCGTCCGCTTCTTCGACAACGAGGTTGCCGAAATAATCATTGGCGAAAGTGCCGGTGTAGCTGGCAAGCGTGCGTGCGGGCTTCGCGTCTGCGGGCGCTTCCTTTCCGGCATATTCGCCAAACGGCGCCAGCATCGGCGCAAAGGCGACGGGATACATGGCCAGCCAGTCGCGCTGGATTTCACCGTATTGCACAAGATCCATGAAGCTCATGGAGATACCTTCGGCGAGGCCGATCGGTTGCGCATTGGTCAGGACAACAATGCCGATATCAGCCGACGGGATCATGATGAAGTTGGTGGCTGCTCCCAGGGCGAACGCGCCCGAGTGGCTGATCATCACGCGGCCCGCAGGCGAGACGCCTACGCCAAAGCCGTATCCGTAGAAGCTGGCGCGAGCGGCGGGTGTTTCGGGCCTGCCGGACACCGACTGTGGGCTGAGTGCCGGCATGAGCGCAGCAGCATCGACGATCCGGCGCCCATCGTATTCACCGTTGCCAAGCACCATACGGAGCCAGGTCGCCATGTCGTTCACGCTGGCGCTCACCCCGCCGGCGGGCGATTGTGCGTCGGGATCGCGCTGGTAGAGCACCTCCCAGTGATTACCATTGCGCATGTGGCCGAAAGCGCGGTTATCCCGCGCCAGAAAGTCACTCAGCCGCGAGGATGTACTGTTCATGCCGAGCGGCCTGTAGATTGCGTCTTCGCTGAGCGTGGCCCAGTCCTTGCCGGCAACGCTCGCCACTGCCTCGGCGGCGGCCGTAAGGCCAAAATTCGTATAAGCATACTGGAGCCGGAACGCGCCAAGCTTCAGGTATCGGAGCTGCTCCAGAATCACCTTTTGCGGGTAGCCCAGATCCTCAAGATCGTCGCCCGCGTGGTCGGGCAGGCCCGATCGATGCGCATAAAGGTCGCCAATGGTCAGGAGCGCCGTGCTTTGGGGATTGGAAAGTTTGAACCAGGGCAGGATGTCGGTCATCGGCGTGTCCCAGCCAACTGTGCCTTGACTGACTTGCTGGGCAACCACGGTCGCACCCACCGGTTTGGAAAGCGAGGCGAGCTGGAATGCCGTGTCGGTGTCGACCACTGCTTCCTCGCCGGCCTTGCGCACGCCATAGCCTCTGGCAAACAGAACTTCGTCCTTGCGAACCACCGCGACCGCCAGACCCGGAACGCCATGTTCCTTCATCGACTTCTCGATAATGCCGTCGAGCGCTTCAACGGCTTTGCCGATCTGCCCCTCCGGAATGGCTACCCCCGCAGTCTGTGCGGGTGGCGGCAGGTCATTGGCCAGAGCGGCTGCCGTTGCGGCAGTCAGAGCCAGCGCGGCGGCGGCTGCAAGAATGCGGGGCGCCATGTTTAAACCTCCAGTATGAACCGATTGCACCGACCGTTCTGGAAGGAAGTCTTTAACGAAAGTAAAACGCCAGCTCAGCAGAAGAGATGCCGCTCCCTGTCCACCAGTTCACCGATGAAGGCTGACGTCACCTGAATGCGGCGCGTCGGGCGCATGGATTCGTGATAGACCGTCCAGTAGCTGCGACGGATCGGTTCGACCCAGTCGAGTGCGATCAGCTCTTCATCCCCGCGCGCGATGAAGGTGTGCAATATGCCGATGCCGGCACCGGAGCGCACCGCTTCCACCTGGCCCATCGCTGAGGAAACGGCAAAGTCGGCAGTCCAGTTTTCCGAGATTTCAGCGGCGTAATCTAGCGTCGGGCTGAACACGAGATCGGGCACGTAGCCGACAAGCCTGTGACGGCCGAGGTCGGCAGCGCGCTTCGGAAGATCGTGCTTCCTGGCATAGGCACGGGAAGCATAGAGCCCGAGCGTGTAATCCACCAGCTTGGCGGCCACAAGCCGACCTTCCGTCGGGCGGTCCACCGTTACGGCGATGTCGGCCTCACGGCGCGATAGCGAGAGCGAACGGGGAACGGGCACAAGCTGTACGGAAAGTCCCGGGTGCCGCTCGGTCAGGGCGCCGAGCCGCGAAGCGAGGAAAGCCACGCCGAAACCGTCCGGCGCGCCGATCCGCACCGTGCCGGTCACATCCTCGCTTTCGCCGGCGATTTCGGCCCGCGCGGCGATCATGTCGGCTTCCATGCGCTCGGCGGTTGCCAGCAACTGCTCGCCCGCGGCCGTGAGTTCGGTTCCGGTCGTCAACCGGTGAAAGAGCTTTGCCCCTATGGACTCCTCCAGTGCAGCCACCCGGCGTGAGACCGTCGCATGGTTGAGCCCGAGCCGCTTCGCCGCGCCAAGAATCTGCCCGGCCCGCGCGACGGCCAGAAAAACGCGCACATCGTCCCAATTCAATCGGCTCTCCCATGCTCGATATTTTTCGCACGCGACATTTTATTTCGACTTTATTTTTTGCACAACGGTTGCTGTGCGTGTCACGTTGCAAATCCGGGAGGGAGTGGAGAGAATGACGCCAACTTCAAAATCAGGGAGAAGTCTTATGGAGGATTTCGGTCACTTCATCGGCGGCAGGCATGTTGCCGGAACGAGCGGGCGCAGCCAGGACGTCATGCAGCCCATGGATGGCACGGTGCGCTGCAAGGTTGCCCTTGCCAGCGCCGCCGAAGTGCGCGCTGCGGTCGAGAATGCGAAGGCCGCACAGCCCGGATGGGCGAAGACCAATCCACAGCGCCGCGTGCGCGTGCTCATGAAGTTCCTTGAACTCGTGCACCGCGACTATGACGAGCTTGCCGAGCTTCTCGCCCGCGAACACGGCAAGACCATTCCGGATGCCAGGGGCGATATTCAGCGCGGACTCGAAGTGGTCGAGGTGTGCATCGGTGCGCCGCACATGATGAAGGGCGAATACACCGAGGGCGCGGGCCCGGGCATCGACGTCTATTCCATGCGCCAGCCGCTCGGCGTGGTGGCGGGCATCACGCCCTTCAACTTCCCGGCCATGATTCCGCTCTGGAAAATCGCGCCGGCCATCGCCTGCGGCAACACCTATGTGCTGAAGCCTTCCGAGCGCGATCCGGGCGTGCCGATGCGCATTGCCGAACTCTTCCTTGAGGCGGGTTTGCCCGAGGGGGTTCTCAATGTCGTCAACGGCGACAAGGAAGCGGTTGATGCCATCCTCGACGATCCGGACATCAAGGCTGTCGGCTTCGTGGGCTCCACGCCGATCGCGCAATACATCTACAGCCGCGCCACCGCCAATGGAAAGCGCGCGCAGTGCTTTGGCGGTGCGAAGAACCATCTCATCATCATGCCGGATGCCGACATGGATCAGACGGTGGATGCATTGATCGGTGCCGGTTACGGCTCCGCCGGCGAGCGGTGCATGGCCGTTTCGGTGGCCGTACCCGTGGGCCAGGAGACGGCCGACAGGCTGGTTGAGAAGCTCATCCCGCGTGTCGAGAGCCTCAAGGTCGGCCCCTCGACCGATGGTTCGGCGGATTTCGGGCCCCTCGTCACCCAGCAGGCGCTGGAGCGCGTGAAGGGCTATGTCGACCTTGGCGTGAAGGAAGGCGCGAAACTTGTCGTCGATGGCCGCGATTTCAAAATGCAGGGCTATGAGAACGGCTACTATATGGGCGGCTGTCTGTTCGACAACGTCACGAAAGACATGCGCATCTACAAGGAAGAAATCTTCGGCCCGGTGCTCTCGGTTGTGCGTGCCAACACCTATGAGGAAGCCCTGGCGCTGCCCAATGATCATGAATTCGGCAATGGCGTTGCCATCTTCACCCGTGACGGTGACGCGGCGCGTGATTTCGCTGCCCGCGTGGATGTCGGCATGGTGGGTGTGAATGTCCCCATTCCAGTGCCGATCGCGTATTATACTTTCGGAGGGTGGAAGGCGTCCGCTTTCGGCGATCTGAACCAGCACGGACCGGATGCATTCCGCTTCTACACCAAGACCAAGACGGTCACCTCACGCTGGCCTTCAGGTGTGAAGGATGGTGCGGAATTCGTCATTCCGACAATGAATTAGGCGGATTTCCGCCTGTTTTCTCCAGTGTTTCGCCAGGCCCGCATCGACACTCGATGCGGGCTTTTTGCTTTTCGGTCTCCGTAGCGCTGTTTTGTTCTTTTTTGTCTAAAACTTGCAATATTGGTGCGCCTTTACCGTAAATTCCGAGGGAATCTGCGCGATACGCTCAAATTTTTCCTGTCAATGCAATGACATTGCATTGGTCCAGTGCTAGCTTCCCGCGTCAACAAGAGCCGGAGAAACCGGCCTTCGGTCTGGAGCCGGTCGTGGGAAGTTTGCCGTTGCAATCGGGCGTCATTCCTCTACGACTATCAAGGGGAAAGAATAAGAAATGCGCCTGAATGGCGACATTTCAGGGGAGTTGCATATCACATGGAATATTTCGTCCAGCAGCTTATCAACGGGCTGACGCTGGGTTCCATCTATGGGCTGATCGCCATTGGCTACACCATGGTCTATGGCATCATCGGAATGATCAATTTCGCGCATGGCGACGTCTTCATGATCGGTGCGTTCATCGCTCTGGCGATGTTCCTCATCCTGACGACCGTGCTCGGCTTTGCATTTCTGCCCGTGGTGTTGCTCATCGTGCTCATCGTGGCCATGATCTTCACGTCCGCCTGGGGGTGGACGGTCGAGCGGCTCGCTTACCGACCCCTGCGTGGGTCCTTCCGCCTCGCTCCGTTGATCACCGCAATCGGCATGTCGATCGTTCTGCAGAACTTCGTGCAGATCACGCAGGGCGCACGCGTCAAGCCGCTGCCGCCGCAGATCCAGGGTGGCATCACGCTGATGGAAGGCAGTGCGACCGGCATTTCGGTTCAGCTTTCCTACATGCAGATCATCATCATCCTGACGACCATCGCGCTGATGGCGGGATTCACGCTGCTGATCACCCGCACGCCGCTCGGTCGCGCACAGCGCGCCTGCGAACAGGACCGAAAGATGGCGGCGCTGCTCGGCATCAATGTCGACCGCACCATTTCGCTGACCTTCGTCATGGGGGCCGCGCTGGCCGCCGTGGCCGGCCTGATGTTTGTGCTGCTCTATGGCGTGATCGACTTCTACATCGGCTTCCTGGCCGGGGTTAAGGCGTTCACCGCGGCCGTTCTGGGTGGTATCGGCTCCCTCCCCGGCGCCATGCTGGGTGGTCTTCTGATCGGCCTTATCGAGGTGTTCTGGTCGGGTTATTTCTCGGTCGAATACAAAGACGTCGCGGCGTTCTCGATCCTGGCAATCGTGTTGATCTTCCTGCCGTCCGGCCTTCTGGGGCAGCCTGAAGTGGAGAAGGTCTGATGGCGACGAACGGTTCTAACAGGGCGGTCGCTGCGCCGCAGAACGATCCCAATTCCTTTGCCGCTTCGGTCAAGGATGCCGCCACTGCCGGCTTTCTGGTCGCCGTTCTCGGCTTCTTCTTCATCGGCATCCGCACGGACATCGCGCCCGGCGGACTTGATCTCAAGATGCGCTGGGGCGCATGGATCGTCTCGATCCTCGTCGTCTTTGTGGGCCGGCTCCTCCTCAATCTCTTCGTGCTCAAGACCGACAGTCCAATCACGCGGAAGATTGCCGGCGCGATGCCGAGCGGCTCGCGCTTTGCCGGAACGGGCAAATGGCTCATGCGGGCGCTCTTTGCCTTTGCGCTCGTGCTGCCCTTCTTCTTCACCACCTTCTTTCCCGGCAAGGACCGCCAGTTTATCGACCTGGCCATCCTGATCATGACCTACATCATGCTCGGCTGGGGCCTGAACATTGTGGTGGGGCTCGCAGGCCTGCTCGATCTGGGATACGTCGCCTTCTATGCGGTTGGCGCCTATTCCTTCGCGCTGCTCGCGCAGTATCTCGATATGGGTTTCTGGTTCGCGCTGCCGCTGGCGGGCATTCTCGCAGCGTGCTGGGGCATCGTGCTTGGCTTCCCGGTGCTACGCCTGCGTGGTGACTATCTGGCGATCGTCACGCTCGCCTTCGGTGAGATCATTCGCGTCGTTCTCCTGAACTGGTACGAGTTCACCAATGGGCCGGACGGCATCTCGGGCATTCCCAAGCCCACATTCTTCGGTCTGGAACTGAAACGTGGCGAAGGCGGTTTTGCCGATTTCTTCGGCATTGCTTATGACCCGATCCAGCGCTTCATCTTCCTCTACTACATCATCTTCATTCTGGCGCTGATCACCAATTTCGTGACCATGCGTCTGCGCCGCCTGCCCATCGGGCGTGCCTGGGAGGCGCTGCGTGAGGATGAAATCGCGTGCCGTTCGCTCGGCATCAACACACGCAACACCAAGCTGACGGCCTTCTCCATCGGCGCCATGTTCGGCGGCTTTGCAGGCTCCTTCTTTGCCACGCGGCAGGGCTTCATCTCGCCGGAGAGCTTCACCTTCCTGGAATCGGCGATCATTCTCGCCATCGTGGTTCTGGGCGGTCTCGGCTCGCAGGTGGGCGTGGTGATCGCGTCGATCGTGATGATCGGCGGCATCGAGATGCTGCGCAATCTCGGCTTCCTCCAGCAGGTCTTCGGCTCAGGCTTCGATCCGGTGCAGTACCGCATGCTGATCTTCGGCCTCGCCATGGTGCTCATCATGGTGTGGAAGCCGCGCGGCCTGATTTCGACCCGCGAACCTTCCGTGGTTCTGAAGGAAAAGAAACGTATCGGCGCCGATATGGTGGCTCAGGGTGAGGGACACTGATGGACGCGGCAACGACCATGAAAAACTCTGATCAGTCGACGCCCGGCTGGGATCGCGATCCGGTCCTGAGCGTCGAGCATCTGACCATGCGCTTCGGCGGCCTCGTGGCCGTCGGAGACCTCTCCTTCAATGTCGGCCGGGGCGACATCACCGCCCTGATCGGCCCCAACGGTGCGGGTAAGACCACGGTCTTCAACTGCGTTACCGGCTTCTACAAACCCACCGAGGGGCGCATCGTGATGCGCCACGGGCCGGGCCGGCAGCAGGATGATGTGGAAACGCTGACCGATAGCGGCCAGCGCTGGAAGACCACCGGAAACGGTGCGGTCTATCTTCTCGAGCGCATGCCGGATCACGAGATCTCGCACAAGGCCAAGGTGGCGCGCACCTTCCAGAACATCCGCCTGTTCGGCGGTATGACGGTTCTGGAAAACCTGCTTGTCGCCCAGCACAACCCGCTGATGGTTGCTTCCGGCTTCTCGATCGGGGGGATTCTGGGCCTTCCGAGCTACAAGAAGGCGCAAAAGGAGGCTGTCGACAGGGCTGTCTACTGGCTGGAGCGCACGCATCTCATCGATCGCGCCGACGATCCGGCGGCCGATCTGCCCTATGGAGCGCAGCGTCGTCTGGAGATCGCGCGCGCCATGTGCACGAAGCCGCAGCTTCTGTGCCTCGATGAGCCGGCCGCCGGCCTCAACCCGCGCGAATCCGCCGAGCTCAACGAGTTGCTGAAATATATCCGCGACGAGCACGATGTGTCGGTGCTGCTGATCGAGCATGACATGGGCGTAGTGATGGAAATCTCCGACCATGTGATCGTGCTCGATTACGGTGTGAAGATCTCCGACGGGCCGGCGGATTTCGTCAAGAACGATCCCAAGGTCATCGCCGCCTATCTGGGTGTCGACGACGAGGCCGAGATCGATATGCCCGAAGTGCGCGAGGACATCGAAAAGGTTGCAGGCGACGGGCCCGCAAAGAAAAAGCCGACTGCTAAATCAAAGGCGGCCCCCGCCGCGAAGAAGACGGCAGCAAAGGCAAAACCCTCGTCAAAGGCCTCGACTGCGAAGACATCGACAGCCAGATCCACGGCAACAAAGGCGTCCTCTGCAAAGGCTTCGAGTGCTGCATCCACCGCAGCGAAGCCGAAAACTGCCGCCAGGACCGCTGCGAAGCCGAAACCCGCTCCAGCCGCCAGCGAGGTGAAGATCGCCAATGCCGGGGATTATCCCGGCAGCCAGCCGCACGGCACCAAAAAGCCGCGCGCGGGCGGTGCAAACAACCTCACCCGCGTCAAGGGAATCGGCCCCGCCAGCGAAAAGAAGCTGAATGCGCTCGGCGTCTGGCATTTCGACCAGATCGCCGCGTGGAAAAAGGCCGAGGTTCAATGGGTCGGTTCCTATCTCGCCTTCCCCGGTCGCATCGAGCGTGAAGAGTGGGTCAAGCAGGCCAGAGTTCTCGCCAAGGGCGGCGAAACCGAGTTCTCCAAACGCGTTGACAAGGGCGAGGTGGCCAGCAGCGTGCCCGGCAAGCGGGGCGCACAGCCCAAAAAGAAGACCACCGGTAAGGGAGGCAAGGCATGAGCGCTCAGAACGAACCCTTGCTCTCGGTGCGCGGCGTCGAGACCTATTACGGCAACATCGTCGCCCTGCGTGGTGTTGATATGGATGTCCATCGCGGCGAAATCGTTACCATGATCGGCGCCAATGGTGCCGGCAAGTCGACGCTGATGATGACCATCTGCGGCGATCCCCGCGCCCGCAACGGCCAGATCGTCTATGACGGCGTCGACATTACCATGATGCCGACGCACGACATTGTCAGTCTCGGCATCGCCCAGTCGCCGGAAGGGCGCCGCATCTTCCCGCGCATGACGGTGATGGAGAACCTGCAAATGGGCGCAGCTCTCGTCGATCCGAAGTATTTCGACGAGGACATCGCCAAGGTCTTCAAGCTGTTCCCGCGCCTCAAGGAACGCATCAGCCAGCGCGGCGGCACGCTGTCGGGTGGTGAGCAGCAGATGCTTGCCATCGCGCGAGCGCTGATGAGCCGGCCCAAGCTTCTGCTACTGGACGAACCGTCGCTCGGCCTTGCACCGCTGATCGTGAAGCAGATCTTCGATGCCATCCGCGAATTGAACGAGAAGGAGGGGCTGACGGTCTTCCTGGTCGAGCAGAATGCCTTCCACGCGCTGAAGCTTGCTCATCGCGGCTATGTCATGGTCAACGGCAATGTGACCATGAGCGGCACCGGCGCGGAGCTTCTCAAGAAGGAAGAAGTGCGCGCGGCGTATCTCGAAGGCGGGAGGCACTGATGGAACACGCAAATGGACCGATCTGGGAAGTCACTTTCTGGGAGTTCTTCTTCGTCACAATCCTTCTTGCAGGCGGTGCCGCCTACCTTACGGGCCGCGCCATGGCGCGCACCTGGCAGGCCGATGCTCAGCTTGCCTTCTACATCGTGCTTCTGGCGGCAGCGACGCGCTTCATCCATTTCGCGCTGTTCAGCGGCACGCTGCTCTCGCTTCACTACTACATCGTCGACCTGATCGTGTTGCTGATTATCGCTTTTGTCGGCAAGCGTATTACGCGCGCCGGGCAGATGGCGACACAGTATAGCTTCCAGTATCGGCGCAGTGGACCACTGGGCTGGCAACGTTCAGGCTAAACGGATTCATGATTAACCGGTATGAAGCCTTTATTTCTTGTTTGAATTGGGGTTTCATGCCGTTTAAGCGGGCCGCTGCGGTCCGCAAAGGCCAAACCGGAAAGCCAAACACCATTTCCGGAGAGCCAAGGGAACTTCTGGTGTTTTAAAGGGAGAAGTCATGAAAAAGGCACTTATGGCTGGCGCAGCACTCAGCCTGATGATGACCGGTTCCGCCTGGGCGGACATCACGATTGCAGTTGCTGGCCCCATGACGGGTCAATATGCTTCCTTCGGTGAGCAGATGAAAGCCGGTGCCGAGCAGGCCGTGGCTGACATCAACGAGGCAGGTGGCGTCAACGGCGAAATGCTGAAGCTGGAAGTGGGCGATGACGCCTGCGATCCCAAGCAGGCTGTCGCTGTTGCCAACCAGTTCGCAGGCTCCGGCGTTTCCTTCGTTGCAGGTCACTTCTGCTCGGGTTCGTCCATCCCGGCATCGTCGGTCTACGCCGAGGAAGGCATCATCCAGATCTCGCCGGCTTCCACGAACCCGGCTTTCACCGACAACCGCCCCGGCCCCGGCGTCTATCGCGTCTGCGGCCGTGACGATCAGCAGGGCGATGTCGCCGGCAAGTTCCTCGTCGAGAATTTCGGCGACAAGAAAGTGGCCTTCGTTCACGACAAGACCGCTTATGGCAAAGGCCTTGCCGATGCGACGATGGCTGCCTACGAAGCTGCCGGGGGCACCCCGGCTCTCTACGAAGCCTACACCGCCGGTGAGAAGGACTACACCGCGCTCGTCTCCAAGCTGAAGCAGGAAGGTATTGGCGTTCTCTATGTCGGCGGCTACCACACGGAAGCTGGCCTCATGGCACGTCAGATGCGCGAGCAGGGCATGGACACGGTGCTTGTCTCGGGTGACGCCCTCGTCACCGACGAGTATTGGGCCATCACCGGCGATGCCGGCGAGGGCACGCTGATGACCTTCTCGCCCGATCCGCGCAAGAACGAGATCGCAAAGCCAGTCGTCGACAAGCTGCTCGCTGCCGGCAAGACGGCTGAAGGCTACGCACTCTACACCTATGCCGCCATCCAGGCTTGGAAGGATGCCGTCGAGGCAGCCGGTTCCACCGATTACGATCCGGTCGTTACCGCACTCAATGACGGCAATTTCTCGACCGTTCTTGGCGACCTGTCCTTCGACGACAAGGGCGACGTGACGCTGCCCGGCTATGTCTTCTACGAGTGGAAAGACGGCAAATACGATTACCTCGAGCAGTAAGCCACTGCTCGGTGTGGGGTCTGCGGCCCGGCAGCGATGCCGGGCCGTTTTCTTTTGGCGAAGCGCATGTCACAGACGTTTATGCCCCCTTCACCCACGCCCTCGTGATCCTTGGACCTGATCCAAGGGTCCATGCCAGAACATCAGCATAAACCGCAACTTCTGAAGAACACCCGTCTCTGTCGTGCCTGCCTCCTGACACCTGCCGGCCGGCATGAATCCTGTGGTCAAGCCATCAGACAACAAAGCAGGGCTTTGCATCGAGCTGCGCAGGCGCGTCAACCAGTAGAGCAAAGGGGGAGCACGGCATTCCCCCTCGCGAACTCAGCGGAGGAGCAATCAGCCCACGAAGGCGCGTTCGACGACGAAATCCGCCGGCTCAGCGTTGGAACCTTCCTCGAGACCCGCTTTCTCGACCAGTGCCTTCACATCCTTGAGCATGGCCATGGAGCCGCAGATCATGACGCGGTCGTTCTCGCGGTCGAAGGGCTCGGTGCCGAGCGCCTTGAACAACTCTCCATTCTCGATCAGCGTCGTGATGCGCCCCATGACGGGCGAGGTCTCGCGCGTGGTGGAGGTGAAATGGGTCAGGCGCCCCTGGACCAGCTCACCAATCAGCGGATCGTCTTTAAGAGCAGTCACCAGTTCCTTGCCGTATTCAAGCTCGGCCACGTCGCGGCAGGTGTGGGTGAGGATAATGTTGCCGAACTTCTCATAGGTCTCCGGATCGCGGATCAGGCTCGCGAAGGGCGCGATGCCCGTGCCGGTGGAGATCATGTAGAGGTTTTTCGCCGGCGTCAGCGCATCATTGACCAGCGTGCCCGTGGACTTCTGGCGCATCAGCACCGTGTCGCCCGGCTGGATCTTCTGCAAGTGCTGGGTCAGCGGGCCATCCGGCACCTTGATGGAGAAAAACTCCACTTCCTCGTCCCAGGCGGGGCTGGCGATGGAATAGGCGCGAAACACCGGCTTTTCCGCATTGGGCAGGCCGATCATCACGAACTCGCCGGAGCGAAAACGGAAGCTTTGCGGCCGCGTGATGCGGAAGGCAAAGAGATTGTCCGTGTAATGTTTTACCGATGTCACGCGCTCGGCAAAGCAGCCGGCGGGAATCGGGAATTCAGGGGTCTTTTCGGCGTCGTTCTCGCGGAGCGCAGCGCTGTCCATGAATACTATCCTCGTTCGGTCGGAAGTCTCTATGCCTGTTTCCGGTCCGGATGCAAACCCAAATCGCGGTATCAATGGCTGCTCTTGCCTGTCAAATTTATTAGTATACAAATGAATTTGACGCAAGTTTCGTACGTTCGACACCTATTTCAATTCGTCGGGTCAACAAAGGTTTCACATTCCGGATTTCACCCATGAATGAGAAAAAAGGCATCAATTCGGGTTCTGTCGTCGTCGGCATCGATGTGGGCGGCACCTTCACCGACCTGATCCTGATCGATTCCCGCGAAGGATCTGATATGGGTCCGCGAGTGCGGGTCGCCAAGACCCCAACCACCATCGAAAACCAGGCTTTTGGCGTGGTCAACGCGATACGCGAGACCGGGGTTCCGGCCTCCGAAATCGGCCTGATCGTGCATGGCACCACCACCACGACCAATGCGGTTCTGGAGCGGCAGCTTGCCAGAACCGGCATGATCACCACCGCCGGCTTCCGCGACATCATCGAGCTTGGCCGCCGCACACGGCCACAGGCCTATGGCATGACAGGAACCTTCACTCCGGTGGTGCCGCGCAATCTGCGGCTCGAAGTGGATGAGCGCATGGACGCCGCCGGAAACGTGATCACACCGCTCGATGAGGATGGCGTGCGCGCGGCGGTAAAGGCGCTGCTCGATCAGGGCTGCGTTTCACTGGTGATCCATTTTCTCCATGCCTATGCCAACCCGGCGCACGAAAAGCGCGCTGCCGAAATCGCCGCCGAACTCTGGCCCAACAATTACATCACCACTGGACATGCGCTGCTTTCCGAAGCGCGCGAGTTCGAGCGCGGCGTAACGGCTGCGGTCAACGCCTCGGTGCAGCCGATCCTGGAGCGCTACATCGCCCGGCTTTCGAACGAGTTGCAAGGCCTCGGCTATGCGCGCGACTTTCTGGTGATGAACGGAAATGGCGGCATGATCTCCGCTGCCCACGTGGCCCGTGAGGCCGCCAAGACGGTGATGTCCGGCCCGGCCTCGGGCGTGATGGCCGCCGCCTTTACCGCGCGGCGGGCGGGCGTCGACAATCTCATCACCTACGATATGGGCGGCACATCCACCGATGTGGCGCTTGTGCGCGGGGCGCGGCCTGCGGTCTCCAACGAGATCGAGGTGGAGTATGCGATGCCGATCCACGTGCCCATGGTGGACGTGCACACTGTGGGTGCCGGCGGCGGATCGATTGCACGCGTCAACGATGCGGGTCTTCTGGAAGTGGGGCCCCAGAGCGCGGGCGCAAAGCCCGGCCCGATCTGCTATGGCCGCGGCGGCATGGAGCCGACCATCTCCGACGCCAATCTTCTTCTGGGCAGATTGAACTCGAAAAAACTTCTCTCCGTCGACAATCCGGTTTCCGTTTCCGATGTGGAGGCGATTTTTGCAGACAGGCTTGGAAGCCGTCTCGGACTTTCCGGCGTGGAAGCGGCGGGTGCTGTGCTGCAGATCGCCAATATCAAAATGGCGGGCGCGATCCGCATGGTTTCGCTCGGCAAGGGGCACGATCCGCGCGATTTTGCGCTGTTTGCCTTTGGCGGCGCGGGACCGCTACACGCGGCGGCCCTTGCCCGCGAGTTGGGCATTCCGCGCGTGATGGTGCCGGCGCGTCCTGGCATCACCAACGCGCTTGGCTGCGTGGTGGCAGACCTCCGGCACGATTTCGTGCGCACGGTGAACCGCCCCGTGGCGAGCCTCGACGTGGCGCTCGTCAAAAGCGTGCTCGAAGAGCAGCGCGCCGAGGGCGCGGCGCTGATCGCGGAAGAGACCGTCCAGCCGGAACGCATTGAGTTGGTGCACACGGCGGACATGCAGTTTGTCGGCCAGACGCATCTCATCAACGTGCCGCTGCCCGGCCCCGAGGTCGATCGCGATACGCTGCAGGCGCTCTTCGAAGAGGCTTATTTCAAGCGCTTCAAGGTGCGGCTGCCGGAGATCCGCGCCAATCTCGTCAATCTCAACACCTCGGTGATCGGCGTGCGCGCGGATATCGATCTTGCCAGCCTGATCGACCCGGCGGGACGTGTGGCAACGCTGGCCAAAGCGCTGAACGAGCGCCGGCAGGTCTGGTTTGCGGGTGCCTGGCACGACACGCCGGTTTACGCCCGCGAAAAGCTGCCGCTCGATGCGGTGATCGAGGGGCCGGCGATCCTCGAACAGCTCGACACGACAACGGTGATCGAACCCGGCGACCGGGCGGCATCCGATGCCGATGGAAACATCATCATCACGGTGGGAGCGGGCCGATGAACAACACCTCTTCTCTCGATCCCATCACGCTTTCCGTCATTCAGGCGGCGCTCCAGCAGGTGTGCGACGAGATGGACCTGACCTTCTCGCGCGCCGCCTTCTCGCCCGTCATCGCGGAAGCCAACGACCGTTCGGACGGCATCTACGCCGCCGAGGATGGCGCGCTGATCGCGCAGGGCTCGGCCGGTCTGCCGGTCTTTGTCGGCGTGATGCAGTATTCCACGCGCACGCTCATCGAGCGCATCGCGGGCGGCGAGACGGCTGCACCCGAGCCCGGCGACATCTACATCGTCAACGACCCTTATCTGGGCGGCACGCATCTCATGGATGTGCGCTTTGCTATGCCGGTCTGGCGCGATGGGAAGATCTTCTGCTGGCTTTCCAACACCGGCCATTGGCCCGATATTGGTGGCGCGGTTCCAGGCGGCTTTTCCGCCTCCGCCACGGCGGTGGAACAGGAAGGGCTGCGCCTGCCGCCAGTGAAGCTTTTTAAAAAGGGCGAACTGGATCCTGAAATCTACGCCATCATCTGCTCCAATATCCGCGTTGCCGACCAGCGCATCGGCGATATCCGTGCGCAGGGCGCGGCTTTGGAAGTGGGTGCGGAGCGGCTGGCGCAGGTGCTCGACCGCTATGGCGACGAGACGGTGCGCCACGCCATTGCCGAACTGCGCACCCGCGCGGCGACACAAATGCGCACGCTGATCGCGCCGATCCCCGACGGGGTCTATCGCGGCGAGGCTTTCGTGGATTCCGACGGCGTGGTGGACGAACCGCTGACCATCGCGCTCGCCATCGAAAAGAAGGGCGACACGCTGACCTTCGATTTCGAAGGATCGAGCCCGCCCTGCATGGGGCCGATGAACAGCGTGCTCGCCACAACGCTCTCCTCCGTCTATCTGGCCATGCGCCACATCTTTCCCGAAGTGCCGCTGAGCGCGGGCGCGTTCGAGCCGCTGATCATCAAGAAGCCGGAAGGCACGTTTCTCGACGCGCGCTATCCGCGCCCGGTTTCAGGCTGCGCGGCAGAGGTCTCGCAGCGCATTGCGGAGGCCGTGTTCGCGGCCATGGTGAAGGCGCTTCCGGAAAAGGTGACGGCGGCCCCTGCCGGCTCCAGCGGCAATTTCGCGCTTGGCGGGCATGACCCGGCGCGGGGCCGCGATTTCGTGATGTACCAGATTTCCGGCGGCGGCTATGGCGGCAATGCCGACCATGACGGGCTGACCAATGGCTGCTCGACCATCGGCATTTCCAAATCCCCTCCGGTGGAGGTGATGGAACAGGCCTTCCCCGTGCTCTACCGGCGCTATGCGCTGCGCGAAGGCTCCGGCGGGGCCGGCGAGCACCGCGGCGGGTTCGGCCTTTCCTATGAGGTGGAGCTTCTGCGCGGCGATGCCCGCGCCTCCTTCGTCATGGATCACGGTCGCACCGGCCCGCAGGGCGTGCTCGGCGGCAGGGACGGCAGGGTGAACGAGGTGACGGTGTGGCGCGATGGCAAAGCGCATGTGCCGCCGCATCTTTCCAAGGAACAGGATATTCCGCTGAAAGCCGGTGACCGGGTTTGTGTCGGAACACCGGGCGGCGGCGGCTATGGCGATCCGCTGAAGCGTGCGCCGGAAAAGGTTTTGCGCGATGTGGCGCTGGGGTATTACACGGCGGACGAGGCCGAAGCGCTGTTTGGCGTGGTGCTCGGCGCGGATGGTCAGGCCAAGCGTGGCGGCTGAGAGGGTTGAGCCAGGCGCCCTCGCCACTCACTCCCCAAGCAGCCGAAACTCCAGATAGAGATTGCGCTGCAGGAGCGAGTGGTTGTCGTCGGACATGAGCGAGACCATGGTCGCGCCATCGGCGCGCTGCCAGACATCGAGCGCTTCCATATTGTCGATCTGGTGATCCATGCCAGCGGTAAAGAGCACCGGGCCGTCGGCCACACTGCCCGGCGCGATGGTTGCGCCGTCGATCCGGCGAATGCGCAAGGCGACACCGCTGGCGAAGGTGAAGCGGCGCTCCAGCAGAAGCAGGTCGCCATCCGGCAGAAATGCACCATCGGTAATGTCGAAACCCTCGGAGCGCGCGACGGTGAAAACGCCCTTCATCGGCCCTTCGAGAATGGCGGCAAAGCAATTGCCATCCTCATCGATGCTGCGTTCGGCAACGATGACCCGCGCACCTTCCAGCCGCCCGCCCGGCGGCGCATAGGCGATGGTCTCGAAGCCGCGATTGCTGCGCAACTCCTCTCGCGGCACCAGATAATCGAGATCGCGGATGGCAGCCCCCATCGCATCGCGCTCGATCTCGAACTCGGCAATGCGCTGGACGCGTTCGAAGCTTACGGTCGCCAGGTCGCCCCGGACGGCGATGCCTTCGGCATCCGTGGTCCATTTCTCGCGGGTGGAGTTGCCGTCGCCGTCCACCATGGGCTGCATGGAGAACTCGGCAAAGCCGGCAGGCCGACCTTCGGCATCCCGGGTCACAGTCCCGAAAAACCAGAAACCCGTGTCGGAAACGCCGATGAATTCAGTGCCGGGCGAGATGAAACGAAAAGACGAAAACGCCCCGAAATGATCGACCGGCGAGGTCATGGACAGACCGCCGACGAACTCCAGCGGTCCGAAGCGCTTATCGTGAGAACCGACCGCAAAATGGCGGATGGGCACCGCATTGACCGCCATGGGGATGGACGGTTCCTGGGCCTTTACCGGGATGGCGATCGCAAGGGTGAGCGCCACAAGCAACAGGCGCAGACCCAAGGGACGCAGATCAGCCCGCACGCCGCATCGCGCCGCCGCCGCGGCGCGCGCCCTCTTCCTCGAAGAGCGAGGCAAGCTGCTCGGTCATGGCGCCGGCCAATTCCTCCGCATCGACAATGGTGACGGCGCGGCGATAGTAGCGCGTGACGTCATGGCCGATACCGATGGCCAGAAGCTCGACCGGCGAACGGGTCTCGATCAATTCGATGACACCGCGCAGATGCCGCTCCAGATAATTGCCGGGATTGACCGACAGGGTCGAATCGTCGACCGGCGCGCCATCGGAAATCATCATCATGATCTTGCGCTGCTCGGGCCGCGCCATCAGGCGCTGGTGCGCCCACAGAAGCGCCTCGCCGTCGATGTTTTCCTTCAAGAGCCCCTCGCGCATCATCAGGCCGAGATTGCGGCGGGCGCGACGCCAGGGGGCATCGGCGCTCTTGTAGATGATGTGGCGCAAATCGTTCAAACGGCCGGGATTGGCGGGCTTGCCTTCCTTGAGCCATTTCTCGCGCGCCTGCCCGCCCTTCCACGCACGCGTGGTGAAGCCGAGGATCTCGACGCGCACGCCGCAGCGCTCAAGCGTGCGGGCCAGAATGTCGGCGCAGGTGGCGGCCACCGTGATCGGCCGGCCGCGCATGGAGCCCGAATTGTCGAGCACCAGCGTCACCACCGTGTCGCGGAAATTGGTGTCGCGCTCCTGCTTGAAGGAGAGCGGTTGCATGGGATCGATCACGAGGCGCACGAGGCGCGCCGTGTCGAGCACGCCCTCTTCCAGATCGAAATCCCAGGAGCGGTTCTGCTGTGCCATCAGGCGGCGCTGCAAGCGGTTTGCGAGACGCCCGACCACGCCCTGCAGATTGGCAAGCTGCTTGTCGAGGAAGGCGCGCAGACGGTCGAGCTCTTCCTCGTCGCAAAGCTCTTCGGCACCGATGGTCTCGTCGAACTCGGTGGTGAACACCTTGTAGTCTATGTCGCGGGCGGCCTGGTCGAACGGGCTGTCGGGACGGCGCGCCTCGCCAGGCGTTTCCGAATCGAGCTCGTCATCTTCGGACACATCGTCGGCAGTGGTATCGCCGGCTTCGCTCTCGCCGGTCTCGGTATCCTCGCTCTCGCCGCTGGATTCCTCGCCCTCGCTGTCTTCGCCGCCGGATTCGTCCTCTTCGCTCTGCTCTGCCTGTTCCTGAGCCTCGGGCGCGTCGCTGTCTTCCTCGCTTTCCTCGGTCTGCTCTTCCTCGGCAAGGTCCTCGCCAAGATCGATGGAAGAAAGGAGATCGCGCACGGCACGGGCAAAGCCGTTCTGATCGTCGATCTGGCTGGCAAGCACTTCCATGTCCGCTGCCGCCTTGTCCTCGACCCAGTCGCGCCAGAGCGACACGAGCTTTTCGCCGCTCTTCGGCGCGGGGCGACCGGTCAGCTTTTCGCGCACCATCAGCGCGATGGCCTCCTCAAGCGGCGCATCGGCTTTCTCGGAAACTTCCGCGAGGTTGGCGCGCTCATATTTGTCCTGAAGCATGGCGGCGATGTTGTCGCCCATGCCCTGCATGGCGCGCGAACCGATGGCCTCGACGCGAGCCTGCTCGACGGCGTCGTAAATGGCACGCGCTTCATTGCCTTCCGGCGCAAGGCGGCGGTGCAGATCGGTGTCGTGGCAGGCGCGGCGCAGCGCCATGGAATCGCCGATGCCGCGCGTGACGGTGAGCGCCTCGGCGGTCGCCCGCTTGGGCAGATCCGGAAGGCGGGCGCGGCTGCCCGTGAGCGACGGCTTGTCCTTGGAAAAGGACACCTCAAGCTCGTGATCGCCCGCAACGGCGCGCATGCAGGCGGTGGTGGCCCGCTTGAACGGGTCGAGCGGTGCGTCGGTGGGTTGTCCGGGCTTTCGGTTGGTCTGGCTCACGGGTCGTCTTTTTCTCGGGATCGGCTCAGTGGGCGCGGCCGTCATATTCCTGGGGTTTGAGACCGTTGAGGTCGACACCGTCGAGGCAGCGTACATTCACCGCCGCTATTTTCGTGCCGTCCGGCATCGCGCCTCGGGCGAAGGATTCCATACCGCAACCTGAGCAGAAGAGATGCTCGATCGTGTTGGTGTTGAAGCGATACTCCGTCAGGCTTTCGTCACCCTTTTCCAGAGTGAAATTGTCGAGCGGCGTAAAGGCGAGAATGCTGCCGCGCTTGCTGCAATAGGAGCAATTGCAGGTGATCGGATTCTCGAGATCAACTTCGACGCTGTAGCGCACGGCGCCGCAATGACATCCACCCTGATAACGCATCCGTTCCTCCTGGAACTGTGTGTTTTTCCGCATTTCTGCGGACGTCAGGTGTTTCCACCTGACTGCAAAATGCTTTAGCTCAGCGCAACGTTGGCAGCGCTCTCCGGCAGTTCCTCACCGAAAGCGCGCTGGTAGAACTCGGCGACCAGCGCCCGCTCCAACTCGTCGCACTTGTTCAGGAAGGTCAAGCG
Organism: Nitratireductor aquibiodomus; assembly: GCF_900105565.1. Lineage (NCBI taxonomy): Bacteria > Pseudomonadati > Pseudomonadota > Alphaproteobacteria > Hyphomicrobiales > Phyllobacteriaceae > Nitratireductor > Nitratireductor aquibiodomus. The sequence continues at coordinate 2,034,810 of NZ_FNSL01000001.1, forward strand.
GAAGGCGAAGCCGACATCGCCGAAGATCTCGGCGTTTTCGGCCCACATGATCACCGTACGCGGGCTCATGACGGTCGACAGGTCGCCATTCATGAACGCCGAGCGCGTCAAATCGGCAACGCGGACCATGCGCGAGATCGTCTCGCGGCCCTTCTCGGTCTGGAAGTGCTTGTTCTTGGCCTGAACGATGGCGACTTCATCGTCATGCGGCAGATAGTTGAGCGTGGTGACGATGGACCAGCGGTCCATCTGCGCCTGGTTGATCTGCTGCGTGCCGTGGTAGAGGCCGGTCGTGTCGCCCAGGCCGACCGTATTGGCGGTGGCGAACAGGCGGAAAGCGGGATGCGGACGGATGACGCGGCTCTGGTCGAGCAGGGTCAGGCGGCCCGAGGATTCCAGAACGCGCTGGATGACGAACATCACGTCCGGGCGGCCGGCGTCATACTCGTCGAAGACGAGCGCGACATTGTGCTGGTAGGCCCAGGGCAGGATGCCGTCCTTGAATTCGGTGATCTGCTTGCCTTCCTTGACCACGATGGCGTCCTTGCCGACGAGGTCGATACGGCTGACATGGCTATCGAGGTTGATGCGCACGCAGGGCCAGTTGAGACGCGCGGCGACCTGCTCAATGTGGGTCGATTTGCCGGTGCCGTGATAGCCGGAAACCATCACGCGGCGATTGTGCGCAAAACCTGCCAGAATCGCGAGCGTCGTCTGCTTGTCGAACAGATAGTCGGGATCGACATCCGGCACGTGGGAATCGGCCACGGAATAGGCCGGCACAACCATGTCGGACTCAAAGCCGAACGTGTCTTTCACCGAAACGGTCGTGTCGGGCAAATTGGCGATATCGCGGTCAATCTTGTTCATCATGCCTCCAGCGGCCAGGCCCTCGCCTGCATCGCTTGAACTGTTCGTTTTTCCGGAGCGTCTCATCAGACTTTGTTCAACGCGTCTTATCAGACGCCCGCTTTAACAGAAACCCGCCTGTTTCAACAGACGGTATGCTTCAAGCACGCTTCTGAGCCGGTCTTCAGAACCCCGGTCGCCACCATTCGCATCGGGATGGTGCTGCTTCACCAGATCCTTATACCGCGACTTGATCTGTTCGCCAGTCGCTTGTGCGCCCAGGCCCAGTGTTTCGAGCGCCTTGGCCTCAAGCGGCTTCAGCCGCTTTTCGCGCGGCTTGCGCGCGGCCTGCTGCTCGCCGAACATGTTGAAAGGGTCGCCCATCCGGTTGTGATAGGCAGCGCGGCCGGAGCGATAAGTCGAAAAATCGGCCGCCGCTCGGGTCTCGCCACTGCCGCCCATCTTCCAGGTCGGGCGATGCCCGGTCAGCGCTTCCTTCTGGTAGCGCGCGACTTCCGTGTCGCTGAGACCGGAGAAATAGTTATAACCCTTGTTGTATTGCCGCGCGTGATCGACGCAGAAGCGGAAATACTGGCCCTCCGCGTGACGCCCCACAGGCGCACGGTGCATGCCCGGCTCATCACAGCCATCCCACTGGCAGCGCGGCGCGCGAGATTTCGCCTCCGCCTGCGGGTCGGGTCGAATGCGAATTTTCTCGAAATATTTCGAGTAGGGTTTCATATCGGACTGCGTGTCACCAAATCAGTGTGGAAGTATGGCCGCTCAGCGCCGGGATACAAGAATTGACTTTTGGCCAAAGTTCGACCTAGCGCTTGAATCGAACGTGAATTTGGGGATGTCCCCCATATGGTGTGAGGAGACGCGATTGTCCATCCAGTCAACGATAGAAAGCAAGCTGACCAGCGCATTTTCGCCAGAACGGCTAGCCGTGATCAATGAAAGCCACCTGCACGCGGGCCATCAGGAGCATTTCGACGGAACCGGCGAAACGCATTTTCGTGTGCGGATTGTCGCAGAAGCCTTTGCCGGCATGAGCCGCGTCGAGCGGCACCGTGCCGTCAACGAACTGCTTGCCGAAGAGCTCAAGGACCCCGTGCACGCACTGGCGATCGAGCCGACAGCGCCGGGAGAGCCGACGCGCTGGTGATACGGCAGTACCGGGCGGTTACCCCAGCGGCCTGATCCGCAGCCTTGTGATGCGGTTCTTGTCGCGCTTCATGACGATGAAGCGCTTGCCGAAGAAGGTGAACGCCTGCTTCTCATCCGGAATGGTCTGGGTTTCGTGGATGACGAGACCCGCGATCGTCGTCGCTTCCTCATCCGGCAGGTCCCAGTCGAGTGCGCGATTCAGGTCGCGGATCGGCACGGAACCTTCCACGACGATGGAGCCGTCTGCTTCCTGCTTGACGCCCTGCACCTCCACATCGTGTTCGTCGGCGATATCGCCGACGATTTCCTCGATGATGTCCTCAAGCGTTACCAGGCCCTCCACCTCGCCATACTCATCGACCACGATGGCGATGTGCGCCTTGCGGCGCAGAAAGGCGTTGAGCTGATCCTGCAGCGTGGTCGTGTCGGGCACGAACCATGGTTTCGAGGCCACTTTGGCGATGTCGATCCTGGTATAGTCGTTCTGCACATCGCCCAGCGCGCGCAGCAGATCCTTCGCGTGGACCACGCCGACAATGTTTTCCGTCGAGCCCTTCCAGATCGGGATGCGGGTATAGGGGCTTTGAAGGATCTCGCGCACCACGACTTCGGGCGCCTCATCCGCATTGACCGAGCGCATGTTGGTGCGGTGGATCATGACGTCCGAAACTTCCAGTTCATGCAGGTCGAGCAGACCACCGACGCGGTCGCGGTCCTGTTTGACCACGGCGCCCTCACGGTGCAGGACCTCCACGGTGCCGCGCAGCTCCTCATGCGCGGAAAGCATCGATTCGCGGCTTTGCAGGTCGACACCGAAGATTGCCAGAAGAAGCCGGACAATCGCATTGGCGAGCGATGACAGGAACCCGAACAGAAGCACCACAACACGGGCGAAGGGCGATACGGTGAGGGCGAAGAGCTCCGGCTTTGCCAGCGCCCAGGATTTCGGCAGGATCTCGGCGAAGATGACCAGCAGAACAGTCATGATGACGGTGGCGTAGAGCACGCCGGCATCGCCGAAGAGTTTCAGGAACAGACTGGTTGTCAGCGCCGAGGCAAGGATGTTGACCAGATTGTTGCCGATCAGCAGCGCGCCGACGAGCCTGTCGCGCCGCTGGATCAGCCGGTCGACCAGGCCGGCGCGCGCGTCGCCATTGGCCTCCATCGTATGGAGCCTGGCCCGTGAGACAGCCGTCATGCCGGTCTCGGTTCCCGAAAAGAGAAAGGAGAGCGCGATCAGGCCCAGAATGATACCACCGGTGATCCACATCTCGGCTGTCATTGCGAAAGAGCTCCCTCAAGAAAGGAAAGAACCTGGCTGGTCGGCACGTCTTTCGCAACGAAAGACTGGCCGACGCCGCGGGTGAGAATGAAGGTGAGCGCGCCGCGCGACACCTTTTTGTCCTGCGCGATATAGGTCAAAAGCTGCTCTGCGCCAGGCAGACCGCCCGGCACATCGGAAAGCCGGGTCGGCAGGCCGACAGCGGCGAGATGCGCCTCGACGCGCTCGGCATCGTCGGGACTTGCCAGATTGAGCTGCGTGGAGAAGCGGTGCGCCAGAGCCATCCCGATCGCAACGCCCTCGCCATGCACAAGACGCGCGCTGTCATAACCGGTGGCTGCCTCCAGCGCGTGACCGAATGTGTGGCCGAGATTGAGCAGCGCGCGGTCACCCTTTTCCAGCTCGTCGCGGGCCACCACATCGGCCTTGGCCTGACAGGACTGCGCGATCGCCTCAACCCGCTCGGACCCGCCGGCAAACACCGCCTGCCAGTTTTTCTCCAGCCAGGCAAAGAACTCTGGCCGGTCAATGAGGCCGTATTTGGCGACTTCGGCATAGCCCGCGCGGAACTCGCGCGGCGAGAGCGTGTCGAGCACCGCCGTATCGGCAATGACAAGCTGCGGCTGATGGAACACGCCGACGAGGTTCTTGCCATGGGCGGTGTTGATGCCGGTTTTGCCGCCAACGGAGGAGTCCACCTGGGCGAGCAGCGACGTGGGTGCCTGCACGAAGTGCATGCCGCGCCGCACGATGCCGGACGCGAAGCCAGCCAGATCGCCCACCACGCCGCCGCCAAGCGGAATGACGATGTCGCCGCGCTCAAGCCGGGCATCGAGAATGCCGGACACCACCTCTTCAAGCGTTGCGAAACTTTTCGAGCGCTCGCCGGGGGCAACTATGATGGCGCTCGCCTCGATGCCGGCATCAGCGAGACTGCCCTGAAGTGTCGCCAGATGATTTTCCGCGACATTGGCGTCGGTGACGATGGCGGCGCGCACGCCCGGAAGGCGGCGCGCGATCTCCGCACCCGCCCGCCGAAGCAGGTCCGGCCCGATCAGGATGTCGTAGGAGCGCGCGCCAAGCGAAACACGCACTTTGGCGGGCGCGGCATTCACATCGTTCATGATCGGGTGTCCTTCCGGTGTTCGTCCTCCCCTTTCGGGGCCTGGTTCTGCAGATGGTCGTCAAGAGCGGCAATCACTTCGGCGACGATGACCTCCTTGGCCTCGTTGCGCGAGTGAACAACGATGTCGGCCTCGGCATAAAGCGGGTAGCGCTCGTCCATCAGGCGACGCATGACCCCTTCGGGATCGTCATTGTTCAGGAGCGGCCGGTTGGAGCGGCGGCCGACGCGTTCCATCAGGGTCGGCAGGTCGGCCTTCAGCCAGACCGAGATGCCGCGGCGCGCGACGGCCCGCCGTGTCTGCGCGCTCATGAACGCACCGCCGCCGGTGGAGACGACACGCGGCCCGCTTTTAAGCAGACGCGCGATCACCCGACGCTCCAGCGAGCGGAATTCGCTCTCTCCATAGGCCGCGAACAGGTCCGGCACCGTCATGCGCGAAACGGTCTCGATCTCGTGATCGCTGTCGATGAATGGCAGCTTCAGTGCATCGGCCACACGCCGGCCAATCACCGTCTTGCCGGCACCCATCAGGCCGACGAACACAAGCGAGCGCCTGCCAAGCCGGTGGGCGAGATTTTCGATATCTGGAACGGATAGGTTTTCGGTGACTGTCATGCTCGCGCCTCTGCCTGCCGGTTTCGACACAAAAGCCATGATCCGTCAAGCGCTTGACAGGCAGGCAACGCAGTTACCCGCTTGCAATCGACAGACCGGCATCCCATAAACGGGCTGGGCAGGGGAAGTCAGAATGGGGCATTGAAGGCATGCCGACACTTTTTCGGCTATTGATGATCATCGCGGTGCTGGCCGGGCTGGTTTATGGTGCGATGGTCGCCCTCGTGACCTTCGTGGAACCGCAGACCGGCGAGATGAGCGTGCGGATCCCGGCAGATAAACTGAACCCGTCACAATGACCTCCCGGATCGGCAGCGGCGCGCGGATCGAGGCCTTTCTGGAGATGATGGCCGCCGAGCGCGGCGCCAGCGACAACACGCTTGCCTCCTATCGCCGCGATCTGGAAGACGCCGCCCAGCACGTGGCGGCAAAGGGACAGGCCCTGCAGGATGCCGGCGCTGACGATCTGCGCGATTTCCTCACCGCCCTCTCGGCTCAGGGTTTTGCGGCGACGACCCAGACCCGCAAGCTCTCGGCACTCAGGCAGTTTTTCCAGTTTCTCTATGCCGAAGGACTGCGCGGCGACGACCCGACGGGCGTGCTCGACAGCCCGAAGAAGGGGCGCGGCCTGCCGAAGACGCTGAGCGAGGAAGAGACCGGAAGCCTGCTTGAACGGGCCGAAACGGAGGCCCGCGAGGCCGCTCCGGGCGCCCCGGAGCACGTTACCGCGTTACGGCTCCACGCACTGCTCGAAGTGCTTTATGCTTCGGGGCTGCGCGTTTCGGAACTGGTGAGCCTGCCGGTGACGGTTGCGCTGCGGGATGAGCGTTTCTTTGCTGTGCGCGGCAAGGGCGGCAAGGAGCGCATCGTGCCGCTTTCGGGCAAGGCACGCGCGGCCATGCAGGCCTGGCTCGCGGTGCGGAAGGCGAGCCCCTCCCGGGCAGAAAGCACCTGGCTCTTTCCCGCCGGTTCCGAGAGTGGTCACCTGCCACGCCAGGTCTTTGCACGGGAATTGAAGGGGGTCGCCGCGCGGGCGGGGATCGACACGGCAAAAATCTCGCCGCATGTGCTGCGCCACGCCTTTGCAAGCCATCTTCTGCAGAACGGCGCGGACCTGCGCGCCGTGCAGGAACTGCTCGGCCATTCGGACATCTCCACGACGCAAATCTATACGCATGTGCTTGAAAAACGCCTTGCCGAGCTGGTTCAAAAGCACCATCCGCTTGCCGATTAGCTTCATCAACGTTATGTGGAGCGTCACATTACCGGCGGCAGGCCGTGTTCAACCAAGAGATGCCTCTATCGCAGTGTCTCGTGTTCGATTTGGCGAGTGAATGTACAACTATCTCGATTTTGAAAAGCCCGTTGCCGATCTCGAAGGCCAGATCCTTGAACTGAAAAAGCTCGCCGAAAGCGGCGAAGCGGTGGACGTTGCCGACGAGATCGCACGCCTTGAGAAGCGCTCCAAGGACGCGCTTATCGAAATCTACAGGTCGCTGACGCCCTGGCAGAAGGCACAGGTCGCCCGCCATCCCGACCGCCCGCACTGCCTCGATTATGTGCGCGGGCTCTTTACCGACTTCACGCCACTGGCCGGCGACCGTGCCTATGGCGAAGACAATGCGGTGATCGCCGGCTTTGCACGCTTCAATGGCGAATCCGTTGCGGTGATCGGGCAGGAAAAAGGCAATGACACGCAGAGCCGGCTGAAGCACAATTTCGGCATGGCCCGGCCCGAAGGCTACCGCAAGGCGGTGCGTGTGATGGATCTGGCAGACCGTTTCGGCATCCCACTGATCAGCATCGTCGACACGACCGGCGCCTATCCCGGCATTGGCGCGGAAGAGCGCGGACAGGCGGAAGCCATCGCCCAGTCGACCTCCCGCTGCCTTGGTCTGAAAGTTCCGAACATCGCCGTGGTCATCGGCGAAGGCGGCTCGGGCGGTGCAATTGCCATCGCCACGGCCAACCAGGTCTACATGCTGGAACACGCCATCTATTCGGTGATCTCGCCGGAGGGTGCCGCCTCCATCCTGTGGCGCGACTCAGCGCGCGCCAAGGATGCGGCCACCAACATGAAGATCACCGCACAGGACCTGATGGGCCTCAAGGTGATCGACGGTATTATCCCCGAGCCCATCGGCGGCGCGCACCGGGCACCGGAAAAGGTGATTGCGGCGGCCGGCGACCAGATCGAGAAGGGTTTTGCCGAAATGGCCGACGGCAAGATGGATTACCGCGAGCATCGCCGCGAGAAGTTCCTCGCCATCGGCCGGACATTGTAGGCCCCGATCAGGCGGCGGAAGCGCGCTGCGGTCTGCGGACAACGCGGACGGTACCGCTGTTTCCGCCACCGCAGAAAAAGCGGTCTCCACCATCGGATTCGAGACCCGAAATGCCCATACCGGACGGCATGTCCAGTTGGGTCAGCACTGCCCCGGTTTCGGGGTCGATGCGCCTCAATTCGCTTTCGTCACCTTCCCACGTACCGTGCCATAGCTCTCCGTCCACCCAGGTGACGCCCGTAACAAACCGGGTGGACTCGATCGTGCGCAGGATCGCACCGGTTTCCGGGTCGATCTTGTGAATCTTCCGCTCACGATACTGCCCGACCCAAAGCGCGCCATCGGCCCAGGCCAGACCGGAGCTGCCTCCGTCCTGCGGTGCCGGAATGCTTGCCAGAACCGAACCCGTTTTCGGATCGATTTTCTGGATCCGGTCTTCCGCGATCTGAAACATGTGCGTGCCGTCGAAAGCCGTGCCCGCCATTGCCGTCATTTCGATCGAGCGAACGATCTTCTCTGTTCCGGGATCGACGGCGTTCAACCTGTCTCCCGAAGCAAACCACACATTCTGTCCGTCATGGGTGACGCCGTGAACGGCCTCCACCTCCGGGAAGGGGCCGAGTTCCTGGATGATGTCTGCTTTTGATCTGGTCATGATCCATTTCCTTTCCGATTGATCATGGATCGAGCCTATCCGTCGGTGATTTTGGCCGGGAGTAACAAGTTTGTCGGGAAACCGGGCAGTGTGGGCACGACCCAGCGACAGGCACGGCCGCTCCCGAAAGACCGCACCTTGCCCCCCTCCCGCAGCCGCTCAAGCGCCCGCTGGACAGTGCGGGAGCTGACGCCAAGCGCCAGAGCAAGCGCAGCGCTGGACCACGCCTCGCCATCGCCAAGCAGGGCAAGCAAATCGGCATGGCTGTCTTCCACAGGCTGCGCCAGAACAACCACGTTCCGCCCCTCCGGAACGGTCAGAACGAAACCGGCATCCGTGGCGCGCAGACCTGCATGGTCCTTGAGAAGCGCGCGCAACCTGCCGATCTCGACCCGCAAACGTGCACGGTGGGACTCGTCCGCAACGCGGCCTCTGAACGCTTTTGCCACCAGCGTCTCGCGTGACGCGTCCGACGGCCATGCTTCGGCAAGCGCACGCGCAAGGGCGAAGAGAACCGGACGCGTCTCAAGCCCGATGATCGCGCCTTCGCTGCGGACCACATGCCGGCAGGCATCCACCACGAACATGTTCCCCGCAAGAAGCACCTCCACCTGTTCGAGCAGGAGCAGTTCGTCCCGCTCGCTCGCCACCAGCCTCGCCACCGGCGCCGCCAGCGCCCGAGTGGCGTCGTCGACCTCGCTTAACAGCGCTGGAATACCAGCCTGCCCTGCAGAAGAAGCAGCGCGCTCCAAAGCCCTTTTCGCCTTCGCGGCTTCGATCCGACGCATGGCGATGCCAGCGACCACCATGTCGCAGCCGGCCTGCGCCTGCAGTGGCAGCAAGCCCGGTTCGAGCATATCGAGTTCCCGCTCGGCCTCATCCAGACGACCGATCAGCAGGAGATGCCGCGCGGAGAGGTAGCGGGCATAGGCGGCGTTGATGGTGTCGCCGTGACGTTCCAGCGTATCGCGTGCCCGTTGAAGCGCCTTCTCCGGCCAGCCGAGATCGCGCGAGACAAGGGCAATCTCGGCTTCAGCCACAATACAGCGTGCCCGGGCCCTGTGTTCGCGCGGACTGAAAGCGCGGGCCGCGCGGCGCAGAAGCGCCTTGGCCAGTTCCAGATCGCCGAGTTGCGCCATGGCAATACCGCGCAATGCGAGTGCCGGCGCATCACTGCGCAGGGCAATGCGATTGAGCGCGCCCAGAGGGTCACCCGCCGCTAGGGCACGGCCCGCTGCCGTAATCAGAGCGTCCATCTAAATCGCGCCACGATTGTCTCACTCCCCCGCCCCCGAAAACCGGTCCCTACTCTACCGGACAGCCGCCCACCGACAAGACGCGGATGAAATGCGGTCATGCTAAGGAGAAAATCATGACTGTGCACACGACCGGGATACGTGCCGGGGCTCATACCAGCCGTGTAAGGCTCATCAGCCCGGTCAAAGCACCTTGCGCAGAAATGCGCGCGTGCGCGGGTCCCTGGGCTCGGTGAACATCGTGTCGGGCGGCCCCTGCTCGACGATCTTCCCGCCATCCATGAACAGGATGCGGTCGGCAATGTCGCGGGCGAACTGCATCTCGTGGGTGACGATCAGCATGGTCTGGCGCGCATCCGCGATACGCTTGAGCAATTGCAGCACCTCGTCCACCCATTCGGGATCGAGCGCCGAGGTGGGCTCGTCGATCAGCATGATCTCGGCCTCTGCCGCCATGGCGCGGCCGATACCGACACGCTGCTGCTGGCCGCCGGAAAGCGCGGCGGGATAGCTCTGCGCCTTGTCGGCGAGACCGATCGTTGCAAGAATCTCCTCGGCGCGGGCGTGCGCCCTGGCCTTCTCCCAACCCCGGACGGTGATGAGACCCTCGGCGATGTTGTCGCGCGCGGTCTTGTTGGCAAAGAGCGCGTAGTTCTGGAACACGAAGGAGGTCTGCCGCCTGAGCGCCAGTTCGTCCGCCGAACCTGCCCTGCGCGCGTCGACGGTGACGGGGCCGATGGTGATGGTTCCCTCGTCCGGCCTTTCGAGAAAGTTGAGCGAGCGCAGCAAAGTCGACTTGCCGGTGCCGGAGGGTCCAATGATCGCCACCCGCTCGCCGGAACGAATGTCGAGGTCGATGCCGTCAAGCACGGTATTAGCGCCGAAGTGCTTGGTGAGCCCCTTGACCGAGATCATCGCGCCACCGCCTTTCCGAGCCGTGCTTCGAGCTGGCGCTGGACGACCGTCAGCGCCTCGACGATGACCCAGTAGACAATGGCGACGAGAATGAAGGCCTCGAAATAGAGAAAGCTGCCGGCCGCTTCCTTCTGTGCCGCGCCCATCAGTTCGGTCACACCCAGCGTGAATGCAAGCGAGGTGCTCTTGATGATGTCGACGAAATAGTTGACCAGCGTGGGGGCAGCGATGCGGGCCGCCTGCGGCAGGATAATGCGTCGCATCATCTGCGATGTCGTCATGCCGACTGAGCGCGCCGCCTCCCACTGTGAGCGATCAACGCCGAGGATCGCGGCGCGAATGCTTTCGGCCATGTAGGCCGCGAAATGCAGGGTGATCCCCATGATGGCCGCAGTGACGCCATTGATGGCTGTCAGGAACGAAAACACCTGCGGCAGGCCATAATAGAACAGGAAGAGCTGCACCAGAAGCGGCGTACCGCGAAAGAAGCTGATGAAGATCTGTGTGAAACCATCGAGCAGGGGCACCCGCATGACGCGCACAATGGCCATCAGCGAGGCGAGCAACAGCGCAAAAACCATGGCCACCGACGCCATGGCGAGCGTCAGCGGCACATATTTGAGAAGCACAGGGACGAGCCCCAGCATGTAGTCGAGATCAAGCGGTCTCATCGTCCCCGGCTCTCATCGGTGTTACGTGTTTACTGGGTAATGTCGGTGCCGAACCATTTCTGCGAGATTTCGGTCAGCGTCCCGTTTTCCTTCAGCGTGGTGATAGCCGCGTCCACGCGGTCGCGCAGCGCCTTGCCTTCATCGTCGTTGCGGAACGGGAGCGCGTTGCGGATCTCGGAGAAGGGCTGGCCGGCGAGCGCCAGCGGCAGCGGCGTTTCCTTGATCACCTGGCTGGCGCTGACGCGGTCCATGACGAAAGCGTCAACGCGGCCGAGCGCCGTGTCCTGCTCGAGATTGCTCTCATAGGTCTTGATTTCGATCTCGTCGGCATAGGGCAGTTCGCGCAGAAGCTGCTCGAAATTGGAGCCGAGATTAACCGCGACCGAGCGGCCCTTGAGGCTTTCAGGTCCGGTGATCTCACCCTCATTGCCCTTCTTCACGACCACCTGCGCACCGTCGATCACATAGGGCTGCGAGAAGGCGAACTTCGCCTCGCGCTCGGGCGTGATGGTGATCTGGTTGGCGATCGTGTCGATGCGGTTGGATTCGAGCGCGCCGACAAGGCCGGAAAAGCTCATGGTGACATATTCCACGTCATCACCCGTCTCCTTGACCACGGCATCGATGAAATCCACCTCGAAACCCTGAAGCTTGTCCTGCTTGACGAAGGTGAACGGGAAATAGCCTCCCGACATGCCGACACGAATGGTCTCTGCCTGGGATGCCGAAACGGTGGCGGCGAAAATTGCTGCTGCTAGTGCCAGTTTGCGCATTGTAATCTCCAGCGGCGCCCCTGCGCCTGCGTGTTGCTTGGTGCGGCACAAATAGTCAGTATAGAAAAATTTTCTATAGGCCCGCCGTTTTCCTTATTTAAAAAGCAAAATTCTTATACTTCTGACACATGGAAGCGTATCGGATGCCAAGAAGAGGGATTGTTTGAGTATGATTTAACCGCTTTGTCATAGGCACGAAGGCGAACTACCGGGCAGAAAGCCAACTCGCGAACACGCTTCAGCCTCTTGCGCGCACAACATTCCTCCCCTCGATCGCCGTGCGTCCATCCGGACGCACAAGGGACGATCCAGACTATAAATGGAGCATCGGAATAATCCGAAAACCGGTTTCCACTTTTCGGTCCGATGCTCTATAAGCCGCGAAAAGGCCACAAAGCCCGACAAAATGCCACAAAATGGTCACGGCATGACTGCAATGCCTAACGAGCCGGGTAATCTTTTCGAAAGCATAAGGGTTCATTTTCTATAAGCGGAGTGGCATTTTAGATTCTCCGCACGGGGGCCAAATAGGCGGGACACGACAACCATCCATGACACGCCTGATCAAATACGCCTTCTTGCTGTCGACAGCGCTTGCGCTGGCTGCATGCAACGAAACACTTGAAGACATCGCGCCGAAGGCCGAGCGTCAGTTGCCGGCGCGCGTCGTGCAGACGATGAAGGCCAAGGGGATGAGCAAGACCTCTCCCGTGATGATGCGCATCTTCAAGGAAGAGGGAAAGCTGGAAGTCTGGAAGGCCAAGACCAATGGCCGCTACGACATCATAGCCAGCTATGACATTTGCAAATGGTCGGGCCAGCTCGGGCCGAAATTCACTGAGGGCGACCGCCAGGCGCCGGAAGGTTTCTACACGGTCCGCCCCGGCCAGATGAACCCGAAGTCGAGCTATTACCTCGCCTTCAACATCGGTTTTCCGAACGCCTACGATCAGGCCAATGGCCGCACCGGCAAGCACCTCATGGTGCATGGCGCCTGCTCCTCCGCCGGCTGCTACTCGATGACCGACGAACAGATCTCGGAGATCTACGCCTTCGCCCGCGACTCCTTCAAGGGCGGGCAGCGCGAGTTCCAGGTTCAGGCCTTTCCGTTCCGCATGACGGCCGAAAACATGGCCCGCTACCGGAGCGACCCGAATTACGATTTCTGGAAAATGCTCAAGGAAGGTTACGACCACTTCGAGCTGACCAAGATCCCGCCGAAGGTAGATGTGTGCGGCAAGCGCTATGTGTTCAACCGCGAGGCCGTGGACGGAGAGCGTCTTTCGCCGACCGCTGCATGCCCGCCGATGAGCCAGCCCGAATCGCTGCTTACGGCCTACCGGCAATACCAGGCGCAATACGACATCGCTTTCAACAAGGCCCTTAAGGCGCAGTCGACTGCTACACGCTCCGAGACCATCGCCGGGCATGAGGAAGCACGCCTGGTGGCGGATTGGAGCAAACGCCGCGCGCGGGGCGAAAAGGTTTCGCGCCTGCCGCCCAACATTCCCTCGCCGACCGCGGTCGCCGAGGCGCCTCAGCCGGCATCGACACCTGCTGTTGCAGCAACGGCTTCGGCCTATACGGCAGAGCCTGCCTCACGCCTTCAGAATGCGCTGGAAGCCGTCGCTGGCCAGCCCGAACAGCAGCAACCGGCGGAAAGCACCGCCGCGGCCGTGGCACCGGTGCCGGCAGAGGGCGTCGTTCCGAGTCCGACAGCGCGACCGGATACGAGCGCAGAACGCACGGCATCCGTCCCTGCTCCGGCCACGGGTGGCCAGGCCCCTTCGTTGCGGCGCCGCATTCAGAACATCTTCAGCCGCTGACCGTGACGGTTGCACCGCAGACATACGACCTCAAGGGGCTAAACTGCCCCTTGCCGGTGCTGAAAGCGCGCAAGCGCCTTGCCGGCATGCCGCGCGGCGGCCGGCTTTGGCTTGAAACCACCGACCCGCTGGCGGTGATCGACATTCCCGCCTTCTGCAACGAGAACGGACATCTGCTCGTGGAGACGGAAGCGACAAGCGACGGGCATCGCTTTCTCGTGGAACGCGGTTAGAGCATCGGACCGAAAAGTGGAATCCGGTTTTCGGATTATTCCGATGCTCCATTTATAGTTTAGATCGTCCTTTGTGCGTCCGCATGGACGCACGGCGATCCAAGCTGGCGGTCAGCAGTCGCGTTGAATGACCTGACATTCAAATAAGCGCGGAAAGCGGATCACCATCCGTCCCGCACCCTTCCGAAACACGACGTGCAACGCTCCGTTGCGTTGATACGCGAGAGGCGCGCGGTTCAACGGCGAAAGCCCGCTATGGCGAGCGGATTGTCCTCAAGCGCAGCCCTGTCGGGCGTGTCGACCGCCGCATCGCCCATGAACGCCGAGAACAGCCCCTTCACATAGGCTTCGTCGAGCCCGGTGCCGATGATGACGATACGCACGCCGCGCGTATCGTCAGGCCATTTCGCCAGAAGGCGCGGTTCGTGCAGAACCTGTCGAACCCCCTGCACGACAAGCGGACGATCCGGCTGCCCCTGCAGTTCGACAATGCCTTTCAGCCGCAGGATCTGCGGTCCGCACTGGCTGCGCAGAAGGTCCAGAAAATTATCGAGCGCCGAGCCTGAAATGGGCCGGTCGTGCGTCAGCAGGATCGTGTCGTAGGCTGCACTGTGTCCGTGGTCATTGTGATGGTCGTGCCCATGGTCGTGATCGTGATCGTGATCGTGATGATGATATGGCGGGGCATCACGCAGCACCCCGGCGGCGCGTGCGCCGATGTCGAGCGCACTGCAGTCAATGATGGCAGCAGCCTCCATCCCCTCTGCCACGACCGGCTGGAGACCCGGTGCAAGCTTTGCGAGGTACGATTCCAGACCGGAGAGCGCGTCCGCCACAACAGCATCGGTCTTGGTGAGGAGAAGCCGGTCGGCCACCGCCACCTGATGCCGCGCCTCTTCGTGCGCTTCGAGCGTCTCACGCCCGTGCATCGCGTCAACCAGCGTGACAACGCCGTCCAGCCGGTAACGCGCAGCCAGTGCCGGATGCGCGGCGAGAGCCTGCAGAACCGGCACCGGGTCGGCAAGGCCGGTGGTTTCGATGACGACACGTTTGAGACTGTCTGCACGGCCATCCGCGAGGCGCTCATCCAGCCCGAGAAGCGTGTCCACCAGCGCGCCGCGAACCGTGCAGCACAGACAGCCATCCGACAGTTCGATGATGCCGTCGGATGCCTCTTCCACCAGCAGGTGGTCGATGCCCACGGCACCGAACTCGTTAACGATCACGGCGGTGTCCGAAAGTGCCGGATCGCGCAGCAGCCGATTGATCAGGGTTGTCTTGCCGGCGCCGAGAAAGCCCGTGACGAGGGTCAACGCGATGGTGCGGGACATGGTGATCAGCCACCCTGCGCGGTGTCGGCGGTGGCGCTTTTCAGCGGATAGTCCGGCCGCGGCGTGGGGATCGGAACATCGGCATAGCGCGGCACCGACGGTGCCGGGCCGGTGGCGCCTCCCAGAGCGATCGTTACGGCGCGCGGCTCGTGGTCCATCGCCGACAGGTAAGGCGAGCGCTGAACCAGGAGACCGTCGTCATCACCGCGCTCGAACCGGGCCTTGACCGCCGCTTCGGAACAGACCTCGGGGCGCAGGTCGACCGCCACATTGCGACCTTCGCCATAAGGCGCGAACGCGGTGATGGAGGGCGAGACCGCCCCTTGAATCTTGAAGCCCTCGGCAAGCAGGCGTGCGGCTTCCTCGCCGCGCTCCACCTGCGATGGAGCACCCAGCACGATCGTCGCAAGCGTGCGGCCGTTGCGCGTGGCCGTGGCGGCGAGATTGAAGCCGGACGAGCACACATAACCCGTCTTCATGCCGTCCGCGCCGGGAAAACGGCCGATCAGCCAGTTGTAATTCGGCAGAACCCTGTCGCCGGTGCGGATGGCCTCCATAGAGAAATAATGCGCGTGCTGCGGGAACTCGGTGCGGATGGCCCGCACGAGAAGCGCCAGATCACGGGCGGTGGTGTATTGCTCGGTCGAGAAGAGACCGTGCGGGTTTACATAGTGCGTGCCGGACATGCCAAGCTTGCGGGCGGCCGCATTCATGCGCTTTGCAAACGCACCGACCGAACCGCCGACATTCTCGGCAATCGCCGTAGAGACATCGTTGGCGGACTTGACCATGATCAGCTTGATGGCGTTGTCGAGCGTCAGCACCGAGCCTGCCGGATAGCCCATCTTGCTTGGCGGCTCCCGCGTCGCACGTTTGGAGATCGTCACCGGAGAGTTGAACTGCAATTCGCCATCCCTGACCGCCTCGAACGCCACATAGGCCGTCATCAGCTTTGTGAGCGATGCCGGATACCAGCGCTGGAATGCGTCTTCATGCGACAGAACCCTGCCGCTGTTGACGTCGAGAACGATTGTCGGCCCTGCCGACGCCGGCATGACTGCCGCGACCATCCCCATCACTGCCCCGGCCACCATCGGCGCGGCAAACCTTGCGAAAAACATGCGCATTATCCGAATTTCATGTCCGCCTGAAGTATCAGGCTCTGTTGTTGACCCGTATACCGGTTATTGTCACCTGTGCCTGCGACAGATGGTCAACGACCGGCCTCAAGCCCCGTTCGCTCCATATCGGCGCGTCCGGGTGCATTTAACGCGAACCGGGCACTTATAGCAAAAAACCACAAAGCCGGCGCCTGCTTCGCGCTCCAGAATACCGATGCGGGGCGAACAAAAGCCCAAGCTGGTCCAACCGGATCAGCTTGCAATCACGCGTGATCACATCTTACCTATTGCTGACTTCAGGAAGATGACCACGGGATAAATGCGGCCCCTCCGGTACCTGCGCGAAACCCGCCTCGTCATGAAGGCCAAAATGCCGGCAAAAATTTGAAGGGAACAGCAAAACATGCCGATTTTGAATCGTTCTGCGGAATTGCAGGCCGAAATCGCCGAATGGCGCCGTGACATCCACCGTCATCCCGAGCTTCTCTTCGATGTGCACCGCACCGCCGGCTTCGTGACGGAGAAACTCACGGAATTCGGTTGCGGAGAGGTTGTGACCGGGCTCGGCAAGACCGGTGTGGTGGGCATCATCGAAGGCAATCTCGGCGACGGGCCGACCATTGGCCTGCGCGCCGACATGGACGCTCTGCCGATGACGGAGATGACGGGCAGGCCCTGGGCCTCCACCATCCCCGGTAGGATGCATGCCTGCGGCCATGACGGGCACACGGCCATGCTGCTCGGCGCAGCGAAATATCTCTGCGAAACGCGCAATTTCAGGGGCCGTGTCGCGGTAATCTTCCAGCCCGCCGAGGAAGGCGGCGGTGGTGGCAACGAGATGGTCAAGGATGGGATGATGGAGCGCTTCGCCATCGAGCGTGTGTTCGGCATGCACAATCTGCCGGGCCTGCCCGTCGGCCAGTTCGCCATCCGCCCCGGGCCGATCATGGCGGCCACGGCTGAGTTCGTGATCACCGTGAAAGGGCGCGGCGGCCACGCCGCCATGCCGCATACGGTGGTCGATCCGATTCTCGCTGCAAGCCAGATCGTGACGGCTCTACAGAGCATCGCTTCGCGCAATGTGCATCCGCTCGATTCGGTGGTGGTTTCGGTCACAAAGTTCCACGCCGGCGACGCCTTCAACGTCATTCCCGATTCCGTGGAGCTTGCCGGCACCGTGCGCACCCTGAAGAAGGACGTGAACGCCGATGCCGAAAGCCGCATGCGCGCGATCTGCGCAGGCGTGGCAGCCGCCAATGGCGCCACGGTGGAGGTGGACTACGATTCCAACTATCCGGTGACGTTCAACCATGCCGACGAGACCGCCTTTGCGAGCGCGATAGCAAGCGAGATCGCCGGCGCGGCCAATGTGGACACCGACATCACGCCAACGATGGGCGGCGAGGATTTCTCCTACATGCTGGAAGCCCGTCCGGGCGCCTTCATCTTCATCGGCAATGGCGACAGCGCCGCACTGCACAACACGGCCTACGATTTCAACGATGATGCGATCCCGCACGGGGTGAGCTACTGGGTGCGCCTGGCCGAGACCGCCCTGGCGGCATGACGGAGGGGACGGCGCCCTGCACGCCGTCCCATTTGATCTTGGCGAACCGGCTTCATCGCGTTATGAGAGGGCTCAGCGGTCCCGTAGCTCAGCAGGATAGAGCATCAGATTCCTAATCTGAGGGTCACAGGTTCGAATCCTGTCGGGATCGCCATTGTTGCTGCGCCCAGCCCGATGACGCTGCCCTGCCGGCCTGCGATGCGCACTTTTCCCCAAACACGCCACGATCCAATCCAGATACACTGATAACGAAGGTGCGTTCAGGACTTTCTCAAGGCAGCGTGGAGACATGACGTGACAGCGAAACCTTTCCCCGGCGTGAACCGGAAAATTGCCCGCACCGCCCTGTTCGGCGCCTGTTTTGCATTTGCTCAGGCTGTGCCACCGGCCCTTGCCGACATCATCGATAGCGGGAGAATAGAAAGAATCACGCTCTCATCCGGCGGGCTGGCCGAGGTCAGGCGCTCTGCCCGCATCGACGGAGACGGCACGCTGCGCATCGACATTCCGCTCGACCAGGTGGATGATTTTCTGAAAAGCCTCGTAGTGAGCGATCCCGCAGGCACGATCGATGCCGTCACACTCGACGGGCTCTCGCCGGTCGAGGAGACGTTCCGGCGGCTGCCCTTCAGCCCCGGTGAAATGGGATCCGTTCCGGCGCTGGCGGCTGCGCTTCAGGGCGTCTCCGTGCGGGCCACCTCGGGCGGACGCACCGTCGAAGGCATGATTCTCGGTGTCGACACGCAACAGACGGGCAGCGATACTGATCCCCGCATCGAGCGGGTTCTCTCGGTGATGACGGCGGATGGAACGGTTGAAATTCTCAAGCTTGGAACCGACACCCAGCTCGATATCCGCGACGAGGCGATGCGGGAGCGGCTGCGGGAGGCCGCAAAGGTGAGCGGACGCGGGCGCACCGATGCCATCCGCTCCGTGGCGGTCACACTATCGGGAACGGGCGCGCGCGACATCGCCCTCTCCTATGTGGTGCCGGCGCCCGTGTGGAAGACCGCCTACCGGCTGGTTTCGGCCGGAGAGGAGACCGCCCGCCTGCAGGCCTGGGCGGTGATCGAAAACGCGACCGGCGAAGACTGGGAAGGCATCGGGTTGACGCTTTCCTCTGGCGCACCGGTAACGCTCGCCCAGAAGCTGCATCAGCGCTACTGGAGCGAACGCCCGGACATTCCCGTTGCCGTGGGCAACGCCGCGCCGCCGCGGCCGGACGATGCAGCGGGCATCGAGATGGCCGAAATGAACACCGCCCCCCGGCGCATGCGCGCCCTGGGAGGAGCAGCCGCACCCGCCCCGATTGCGGATATGGCCATTATGGAGCCTTCGGCACCGACCAATGGCAGCCAGGCGCACGAGGGCGAGACGAGCGCCACTTACCAACTGCCGAATGCCATCGACCTCGCAGCAGGGCAAAGCCTTTCCGTGCCGTTCGTGGACGCCAAGGTCCGGGCAGAGCGGGTCTCGGTCTTCCAGCCTGAAAACGGCGGGATCCACCCGGTCGCAGCCGTGTTTCTGAGAAACGACACCGAGGCAAGCCTGCCGCCCGGCATCGTCACGGTCTATGACGGGGCGAGCGGCTATGTGGGCGATGCACAGCTTCTGGGCATTCCCGCCGGAGAAAGCCGAATGGCGAGCTTCGCCAGCGACCGCAAGGTCGAGATCACAACCGAAACGAAACCGCACGAGATCCTCGGAAAGGCGGCCATCACCGATGGCATCCTGCGCACGACGACGGTTTCGCGGATCACCACGACCTATGCGATCAAGGGCGCTGCGGATGCGAAACGCACGGTTCTGATCGAGCACCCGCGCCGTGACGGATGGCAGATGTCCTCCGATGCGCTCGACAGCGCCACGCCGACGCATTACCGCCTGCGCGCCACTGTAGAGGCCGGAGGGAAATCCACCGTCAGGACGGTGATGGAACGCAGCCGCACGGAGAACTTCGCCCTGATCGATGCCAGCGCCGACGCGCTCTATGTCTGGGCCGGCTCGGCAACCGACGACGAAACCACAAAAAAACTGAAGGCGCTCGCCGCGCTCAAACGTGAGGCAATGACTGCCGAACGCACACTCGAAAATGTACGGCAGGCGCTGGAACGAACCGCCGGAGACCAGGCCCGCATCCGCGACAACCTGGGGTCGGTCCCCCGCGAAAGCGCATTGGCAGAACGCTATATGCGCATGCTTGAAGAACAGGAAAACCGGATCGCCTCGCTTGGCGAGGAGAGAGCCCGGGCAGAAACCGAGATGGAACGCCTGAGCGGCGAGGTGCGGGCGTTTATCGACGGGCTCTGATCACTCTCAGGTGTCATCCATGGAGCCGGCGCCAAACGCTGCGCCGGCTCCGACTGGCACCAGCGCACCGGCTGCACCGTCACGGTCGGCAAGTCGCGCCAGAAGGAAGCGACGAAGCCCGAAAAGCCCCATGACCGGGAGAGCGACCGTCATGAGCGGGCCGCCGCTGGCAAGGAAGAAGGACCAGAGGATCGTGATCGCAGACGCAATGAGAAGCGCCAGCGAATAAGGGCGATGAACGCCCGGCGCCCCGTCGACGCCGATAAAGCCCCGGCGCGTGAAGACCAGCGCGCATCCGGTCACGAAGATAGTGATCAGAACGCCCTTATAAGCGACCTCGACAACGGCGTCCCCCCAGGCGGGGATGCCAAAACGGTAGAGGCCGACGATCAGCGGCGTGATCACGAGAAGGTGGATGTTGATGCCGAGAAGTACCGGGTGGAACCGCCAGCGGCAGACACGGAAGCCCACAAGCATGCATGCGGCAAGCCCTGTCCCGATCCAGCCCGTCAGTTCCTGATCTGCTCCACTGCGCCACAGCGCGACAAAAACCAGCGACGGCAGGCTTTCGACAATATCCGTCAGCCATTCACGCTGCATCGACGTCCCGAACATGCGTCTTTACCCCCTCCTATTTGCGATCCACCGCACCGACGTCCAGCAGCGGTGCGGCATCGAGCGCGCCGGCATTGAGCATTGCACCGACACGCTCAAGGGCTGCAACGATCATGCCCTGTTCCCAGTCCGGCAGGGCCTGAAACTGCTCTGAAAAGGTCTTCTGCAATGGATCGGGCGCAGCGCTCAACAGCGCGCGCCCCTCTTCCGTCGGCGCCACCCAGACCACACGCTTGTCGCGCTCGCTGCGCGTGCGGGTGACGAGGCCACGCGCCTCCAGCTTGTCGACCAGAGAGGTGGCCGTTGCCTGCCCGACACCGGCCTTGCCGGAGATGTCCTTCGGGGTGGCCCGGCCTGCCGCAGCGACAATTTCAAGCACGATGAGCTGCGGTGTCGTCAGCCCTGTCGCCCGGGCAAGCGTGCGGGCGTTGAGCTCCGTTGCACGCAGGATTCGCCGCAGTGCGATCAAGCTTGTTTCAGTACGATCTTCCATGCCGCCATTCCCCAAGACTCGGAGGCCGAAGGGGCGATTCTCGGTCGCCGCTCTCCACTCGCACACAAATAGCAGAGAAAAGATATTTTGATTAGCGAATAAAATCTTCCTCGGAAACCATTGCATTCCATGGGTTTGCGCAGCTCATGGAACCATTTTCAATTCCAGCGGTTGAAATATCCTTCGATAGTCATAATATTCGGCGCGCAATGAGGAGACCAATGGCCACCACTGATATCAAGCTTGTACGCAAGCGATCGCCCGAAATTGTCTATCGCCCCCCGCGCAAGGAAGACGGCGCGGACGTATGGCGGCTTATCCAGTCCTGCGAGCCGCTCGACGAAAATTCCCTTTATTGCAATCTCTTGCAGTGCGACCATTTCGGCGACACATGCATTGCCGCCGAAAGAAGCTGCGACGGCGCGCTGGTCGGCTGGATTTCAGCCTATCTTCTGCCGGACGAGGACAACACATTGTTCGTCTGGCAGGTCGCCGTGGACCAGAGCGTCCAGGGCATGGGCGTCGGCAAGAAGCTGCTCGCCGCACTGCTCGACCGGGAAGCCTGCGAGAATGTGCAGGCACTCAAGACCACCATCACCTCCGACAACAAGGCAAGCTGGGGCCTGTTTTCCTCACTCGCCCGCAGGCGCGGCGGTGAACTCAGCCACGAGCCTTACTTCCGCAAGGATGCGCATTTCGATGGCAAGCATGCCACCGAGCACATGGTGACAATCCAGTTCGCCGAAGGTGCATCCGACGATTTACGCGGAAACTGGATTTCTCTGCGCAAGGCAGACGAGGCCCGGAGCGACGACGCAGCCTGATAGCGGCGTCCCAATTCGCACGACCGATCAATCCGAAGGAATAGATATGACGACCGTTACGACGGACGACAAGCAGATTTTTACGCGACGCGAATCGGAAGCGCGCAGCTATTGCCGCAGCTTCTCGACCGTGTTCACCAAGGCGAAGGGCTCGACCCTGACAGACGCCGAAGGCCGGGACTACATCGACTTTCTGGCCGGCTGCTCGAGCCTGAACTATGGTCACAACGACCCGGACATGAAGGCCGCGCTGATCGAGCATATTGAGCGCGACGGCGTCACGCACGGGCTCGACATGCACACCGATGCCAAGGCCGAGTTCCTCAAATCCTTCGAGCGTCTCATTCTGCGCCCGCGCGACATGGATCACCGTGTCCTGTTCACCGGCCCTACGGGTGCCAACGCCATCGAGGCGGCACTCAAGATCGCCCGCAAGGTGACGGGACGCCAGAATGTCGTGTCCTTCACAAACGGCTTCCATGGCGTCACGCTTGGCGCGCTGGCAGCCACGGGCAATGGCTATCATCGCGGCGGCGCCGGCGTGCCGCTCAACCATGTCACGCGCATCCCTTATGACGGCGCGATGGGCGGCGACATCGACACGGCCGATCTCCTCAACCGGATGCTTTCGGAGCCCTCCAGCGGCGTTGAAAAACCGGCAGCGATCCTGCTCGAAACCGTGCAGGGTGAAGGCGGGCTGAATGCAGCGTCCCGTGAATGGGTCCGCCGGGTGAGCGAGATCGCCCGCGCCCATGGCGCGCTGCTGATCATTGATGATATTCAGGCAGGCTGCGGCCGCACCGGCAATTTCTTCTCCTTCGAGGAGATGGGCATCTCGCCGGACATCATCACCATGGCGAAATCGCTGTCGGGCTACGGCCTTCCGTTCGCAACGGTTCTGGTGAAGCCGAAATACGACGTATTCGGCCCGGCCGAGCACAACGGCACCTTCCGCGGCAACAACCATGCCTTCGTCACCGCGCGCGTGGCGCTTGAGAAATTCTGGGCGGACGACACGTTCCGCGCCACGATTGCCGAGCGCAGTGCCTATCTCGAAAAGCGTCTCAATGAGATCGCCGCGCTTCTGCCCGATGCCCGCGTGAAGGGCCGTGGCATGATGATGGGCGTGGATGTGGGCTCAGGCGAGCTGGCAAGTGACATCTGCAAGCGCTGCTTCCGCGACGGGCTGATCATCGAGACCTCCGGCGCGCATGACGAGGTGGTGAAAATCCTCTGCCCGCTCAACATCGAGCAGGAAACCTTTGCGCGCGGTCTGGATATTCTTCAGTCTGCCGTCGCCGAAACAACCCAGAACACAAAAATCGCAGCGGAGTAACGAACATGATCGTGCGCGACCTGAACGAAGCGAAGAACACCGAACGTCACGTCCATTCGGAAGGGTGGGACAGTGTGCGCCTTCTCCTGAAGTCGGATGAGATGGGGTTTTCCTTCCACATCACGACCATCCACGCCGGCGCCGAACTGCACATGCATTACAAGAACCATCTTGAATGCGTCTATTGCGTCGACGGCACGGGCTCCATCGAGGACTGCGCGACCGGCGAAATTCATAAGATCAAGCCGGGCGTCATGTATGCGCTCGACAAGCATGACAAGCACATTCTGCGCGCCGACGCAGAAAAGCCGATGATCATGGCATGCACCTTCAACCCGCCGGTTTCCGGCAAGGAAGTGCACCAGGCCGACGGCTCATATGCGCTGGAGGATGCATAACCTTTGACAGCCTTGACACCGCGCCATCCGGGCGCGGTGCTCGGGCTCATGCGCCCGCCGGCGAAAACCCTGAAAGAAAAGGAGAACGACCATGACAGCGATGTCGAAGGAACGTGACCGAAGAAGTCAGGATCCCTATCCCAGCAGGCTGCCTGAAGAACGCTGGCTGCCCCGGCAGGACCGAACCGTATGGAGCCAGTGGCGCCCCGATGCGCCTCTGACAGCACAGCAGGCCGACCAGTTTGACCGTGACGGCTTCCTGATCCTCAAAGATATTTTCACGGCTGAAGAGGTCGAGGCGCTGAAGGCGGAATCCGCCGCCATGCGCAATGGCGAGCGCGATCTGATGGATGGCAGCGTGATCACCGAGCCCGGCTCGGATGAGGTCCGCACCATCTTCAAGCTGCCCGAACAGAGCTCCCTCTTCAACCGACTGGCCAGCGACCGACGCGTTGCGGGCATCGCCCGTTTCCTTCTCGGCGACGAGGTCTACATCCACCAGTCGCGGCTGAACTACAAGCCGGGCTTCACCGGCAAGGAATTCTACTGGCACTCGGATTTCGAGACATGGCACGCCGAGGACGGCATGCCGCGCATGCGTGCCGTTTCCGCCTCGTTGCTCCTGACCGACAATGATGCGCTGAACGGCCCGCTCATGCTGATGCCGGGCTCGCACAAACAGTTCATCGCCTGTGCCGGCGAAACGCCCGATGAGAACCACAAATCCTCGCTGAAGAAGCAGGAAGTGGGTGTGCCCTCGCATGAGGCACTGGGCAAGCTGGCGAACGAACATGGCATCACTGCTGCCACCGGCAAGGCCGGCACGCTGGTTCTGTTCGACTGCAACACGATCCACGGCTCCAATGGAAACATCACGCCGTTTCCGCGCTCCAACGCCTTCTTCGTGTTTAACGCCGTTTCGAACCGGCTCGAAGAGCCATACGGCGCGGCGAAGGCACGGCCCGATTTTCTCGCCGAGCGCGGCGAACCCACCCCCGTCGAAATCAAGACCGGGAAACTGGCATAAGCCAAAACCGAACTGGACATCATGACTGACCGACAAGAAAGCGGTGCGGCCGAGAAGGGCCGCACCAACCAGCAACAACGAGGCATCCACACCGTCGAGAAGATCGGCGGCACGTCGATGAGCCGTGCGCGCGAGCTGCTCGACACGATCCTGATCGGCAAACGCAAGGGCGATGCACTCTACAACCGCGTTTTCGTCGTTTCCGCTTTCGGCGGCATCACGGACAAGCTGCTGGAGCACAAAAAGTCGGGCGAACCCGGTGTCTACGCACTGTTTTCCCATGCCGACAACGAGCACGGCTGGATGGAGGCGCTGAGCGCGGTGAGCCGCGCCATGCACACCATCAACGAAGAGATGTTCGAAGAGGCCGCCGACCGGCACGCCGCCGACGACTTCGTGCGCGAGCGCATCGAGGGCGCGCGCGGCTGCCTGATCGACCTGCAGCGCCTGTGCTCCTACGGGCATTTCCAGCTCGGCGAGCACATGCAGACGATCCGCGAGCTTCTCTCGGCACTGGGTGAAGCGCACTCGGCCAACAATCTGGCCCTGCTTCTGCGCCGCTCGGGCGTGAATGCACGCTTCATCGACCTCACCGGCTGGCGCGATGAAACGCAGCCAAGCCTCAACGAGCGCATCGAACAGGCATTCGACGAGATCGACCTGTCGCGCGAACTGCCCATCGTTACCGGCTATTCGCAATGCCGCGAGGGCCTGATGCGCGAATTCGACCGCGGCTACTCCGAAGTGACATTCGCCACCATCGCGGCGCTGACTGGCGCGCGCGAGGCGATCATTCACAAGGAGTTCCACCTTTCGAGCGCCGATCCGCGCCTTGTGGGACCGGAGAATGTGCGCAAGATCGGCCGCACCAATTACGATGTCGCCGACCAGCTTTCCAACATGGGCATGGAGGCGATCCATCCGAAGGCAGCGAAAAAGCTGCGCCAGGCAGGCGTGCCGCTGCGCGTTGCCAATGCCTTCGAGCCGGAGGATCCCGGCACGCTGATCGACGCAGAACCCGCCGATGGTGTCGGTGTCGAGATGGTCACCGGCCTGCCCGTAACCTCGCTTGAACTTTTCGAGCAGGATATGGTGGGCGTGAAAGGCTATGACGCGGCGATCCTGGAATCGCTGACCCGCCACCGCGTGCGCATCGTCTCGAAAAGCTCCAACGCCAACTCGATCGTCCACCATCTGGAGGCGACGCTCAAATCCGTGCGCCGGGTGGAGCGGGATCTGGCCGAACGCTATCCCGCCGCGCGCATCACCGCACGCCGCGCCGGCATGGTCTCGGTGATCGGGCGCGACCTGACCGGGCTCGGCGTCATGCTGGAAGGCCTTAAAGCGCTCGACGAGGCAGGCGTGAAACCGCTCGCCTCGCAGGAGACGGGCCGCGGCGTCGACGTACAGTTTCTTGTCCGCAGTGAAGACCTGGAAAAAGCCGTCAAGGCACTGCACCGGGCTTTCATTGAAGAGGGGGAGGAAACGTTGAAGGAAGCGGCCTGAGTGTCGTTTCCTTCAACGTGACCGCACTGTTCCCCTCTAGCGCGCCAGAACGTCGGCCCATTCCGGATGGCGCCGAAACTGGGCGGCTGCGAAGGGGCATAGCGGCCTGATCTTGATGCCGTTGGCGCGCGCATCTTCCACGGCGCGCGTGACCAGCGCGAGGCCGACACCCTGCCCACGAAAGGCGTCCGGCACATCCGTGTGGTCAATGATGATCTGACTGGTGCCGATCTTGGAGAAAGTCATCTCGGCCTCGTGGCCATCGGCGCGATAGAGATACCGCCCCTTGCTGTCAGTGTCTTCGACAATGATGGATTCACTCACACTCATTTTCACTCTCCCTCAAGAAACGGCAGCAGAAAACGCCCCGCCGCCACGGTTTCGTTCGGACGGATTTCGTGCCCGCCCTCGTGCCATTCGATCTCGGTCTCTGCACCGGCATCCTCGAGATAATCCGTGAGCCGTGTGGTGAGCCGTTCCGGGCAGATTGGATCCTTCCGCCCCGCCGTGACCAGAAACCGCGTCCGCACTGCACCCTCGCCCCAGACCGGCGCAAACGGGATCAGCGGGTGCATCAGCACCGCGGCATCAAAGAGCTGCGGCGCGGAAAAGGCCACGGAAGCAAGAATGTTGGCTCCGTTTGAATAGCCAAGACCAAGAACCGCACCCGGTCTCTCCCGCTCCACATGAGCGGCGATGAATTCACGCATACGGCCGGCCGCCCGCGCAAGATCGCCCATGTCGTAGACGCCCTCGCCGGTGCGGCGGAAGAAGCGCGCCGCACCCTGTTCGCTGACATCGCCGCGCGGCGCCACAAGGCCGGCTCCGGGCGCCAGCTCCGCACCCAGCTGCAGGAGCTGGCGCTCGTCGCCGCCTGTTCCATGGAAGAGGAACAGGAGCGGCTTTCCCGGCCCTTCAGAGGCCAGGTGATGGACGTAGTTATCGGTCGCCATGCGCTAGCCTCCGATCTTCGGCAGCGACGCCTCGAGCCGCTCGCGCAGATGCGCATGCTGGCTGGGCAGTTTCAGGGCCTCGCCCAGATGGGCCATGTCTTCATCATTGGCGAAACCCGGCTCGTTGGTGGCGATCTCGAAGAGGCCCCCCCCGGGGGCACGGAAATAGATGGAGTGGAAATAATCCCGGTCGATCACCGGCGTGATCTGAAAGCCTTCCGCGACCAGTGCGTCACGCACGGCGAGTTGCGCGGCATCATCGGCGACGGCAAAGGCGATGTGATGGACAGAGCCGGCACCCTGCCGCGCCACGGGCGCATCCGGGCGGGTTTCGAGGTCGATCAGGTCAGCGCCATTGCCGCCGCCTCTCTTCATGCGCAGTATGCCGTTCTCTTCGGCAAGCGGCTCGTAACCCATCAGCGAAAGAAGCGCCTCGGTGCCGCGACGGTCGCGCAGCACCAGCGAAGCGGAATGAAAGCCGCGGATTGCCACGTCGTCGGCAATCCCCGCGCCATTCCACGGTTCCCGCGCGTCATCATTCATCTCGTTCAAGGCGAAGCCGTCGCCATTCACACCGTCGAAAAGCAGGCGCGTCTCGCCGAAACGGGTCTCGCGCGCCAGACCGGTCACACCGTGTTCCTCAAGACGCTTCTCCCAGAAATCGAGGCTGCCTTCGGGAACAGCATAGACGGTCGCTCCCACTTCGCCCGCCCCGCGCCTGCCGGCAACGATGTTGGGAAAAGGAAAGTAGGTCATGACCGTGCCGGGCCGGCCCGTGCCGTTGGCATAATAGAGATGATAAACTTCCGGCGCGTCGAAATTGACGGTTTTCTTCACGCGGCGCAGGCCGAGCGTATCGGTGATGAAACGGTCCGTCACCTGCGCATCCCGCGCCATGGAGGTGATGTG
The DNA here is from genome assembly GCF_900105565.1 of Nitratireductor aquibiodomus. NCBI lineage: Bacteria > Pseudomonadati > Pseudomonadota > Alphaproteobacteria > Hyphomicrobiales > Phyllobacteriaceae > Nitratireductor > Nitratireductor aquibiodomus. The sequence goes on from NZ_FNSL01000001.1 coordinate 2,062,856, forward strand.
ATGAATGCCTTCAATCTGGGTAAGCATGGCAATTCCTTTCGCGCCTGGCCCTTCTTCATGCACGGGCCAGCTGGCTCCAAGATGGCAACGAAAATGCGTCAATGAAAGCGGCAACGATCAAACGCATTGTCAACACGAAGAAGACAAAAGGCCCCGCGCATTGCACGGGGCCTTTCGTTTTAATGCGGTACGAACAGATTACTGAACCTGCATCCGCATTTCGTCGCGACGCTCACCATAGCTCGCCTCGTCATAGGCTGGCTGCTGCTCCAGCTCTTCCTGCGTGAACTCGGTGTAGAGATAGAGCGAGCCGTTGCCGTCGGTCATGAAGGCGAGATTGTCCATGCCGATGGCCACTTCCTTCTCGCCAACGCCGAGGAAGCCGCCGACATCGACGATGATGGCATCGACGTTGCCGTCCTGCGAGATGATGACGTCACCGATCTCACCGATATTCTCTTCATTGGCACCATAGACCGTGGTGCCCGTGAGCTGCTCGGTGCGGATGTCATTCGCCGGCATCTCCTGCAGGCTTGAGCGGTCAATGGCGGACGTCATCGTGTCATCTGTCGCCGGGCGCTCTGCATCCGCCGTCTGACCGGCGGGAGCCGTGGAAGAATCCGTCTCCGGAGCGGGCGCCGCCGCCATACCATCGGTATCCGCGGCTTCGTTGCCGCCCATCGTATCGGTTGCAGGCGCCATCGCGGTCTCTTCCGCGTTCTCGTCAGCCTTGACCGGCGCGTTGGCCAGATCGTCCTTGGAAGCAGGCTTCGCTTCCGAGACCTCTGCATCGGCCGGCATCGGGCGATAGGCAGAGCGGTCGAATTCTTCCTGGGCCTTGAGCGCATCGGCCGTGGTCTCTACGACGAGCCAGCGGTCGCCATCCTGCTCGGCCCATTCGACCAGATCGTACTCAAGTGCAACTTCCTTCTGACCGATGCCGAGGAAGCCGCCGACACCAACGACAATGGCGCTTACCTCACCTTCTTCATCAAGGACGAGGTCGTTGACTTCGCCGATGTTCTCGGCGTCTTCGCCGGTGCCATTGTAAACGGTCTTGCCGATCAGATCGGTGGCCAGGTGGCCGTCAGCGCGCACCACCATTTCAGTGGGCTGCTCGGTGGGTGCAGCAGCCGGTGCGCCAGTTCCCGTGGTGGTCGACGTCTGTGCGACCGCGCCGGTCGCGACAAGCGTTGCAATAGCGGTGGTCGCCAAAAGGTTGCGGAACATGATAAGCTCTCCGTGTGCAGTGTTTCTGTACAGGCCACGCACCGAACCGAACCTGCCAGGGAGGATTGGTGTGTGGCCGTTTGCATCCTTAGAACGCGCCGCCCCGATTCTTGTTCCGCCATTTTCTTCTCGCGCCGGCAGACTTCTTTTTGGAACCTTTCTTTCGGCTCCCCCTTAAAGACCGACTGCAGCGAAACCTTCAGGAAGCCCGCAATGCATGTTCTGGCCGTTCTCAACCGCAATGGAGGAACGCTCCGAAACCTCGACACGAGTGCGCTCGCCGACAAGATGAAAAACATCTTCGAAACGGAAGGGCATTCTCTCGAGATCAGGCTCTGTGCAGGGGATGAGCTCGTGCCGACGATGGAAGAGGCAGCCCGCGACGAGAAAGCCGATGTTTTGCTGGCGGGTGGCGGCGACGGCACCATTTCGCTGGCTGCCGGTCTGCTTGCTCATTCCGACAAGGCCCTAGCCATTCTGCCCGCCGGCACAATGAACCTCTTCGCGCGCAGCCTTGCCATCCCGCAGGACCTGCACGCGGCCATGAGCGCGCTCGCCCGCGGCGCAGTGCGGGAGGTGGACATAGCCGAGGCCGACGGAACCTTTTACGTGCACCAGATGTCGATCGGCATGCACCCGCAGCTGATCCGGTTGCGCGAGCGCATGGAGTTTCGCTCCCGGCTCGGCAAGATCTTCGCCTCGGTGCGCGCAGCCCTCGTCACGATGATCAGGCCGCCCAGGCTGGAGCTGGAACTGGAGTTGCCCGACACAAGGCTGCTCGCCACCACCTCGAACCTGGCGGTGACAAACAATCTCTATGGCGAAGGCCAGCGCCTACCGTTCGCCGATCGTCCCGATGGCGGTCAGCTCGGCATCTACATCACCCACGCGCGGACACGCGGCGAGTTGCTTCTCTTCTTCCTCAACATGGGAATCGGGCGGTGGCGGAAGAACGAACAGGTGGAAATTCATCAGGCAACCGAAGTGACGGTGCGCATCCGTTCCAGACGGCGCCGGTTCAAATGCGCCATCGACGGTGAACTCCGACCGCTGCCAAAGGAAACCCGGATCGTCCTTCACCCGAAGGCGCTGCGCGTGCTCACACCGCAAAGCGACGACCGGACGGCATAAGAAAACCCCGGCCGGGGCGAACCGACCGGGGTTTTCGTGGAAGCGGATCATGCATCAATCGGCAATGATCGCGCGCAGCATCCACAGCGCTTTTTCGTGGAAGGTCAGCCGGTCTGTGAGCATGTCGGCTGTGACAAGGTCGCCTTTTTCATCCGCCTTTGTGCCGATCTCCCGCATCTTGCGCACGGCTTCCTCGTGATCGTCGACCAGATCCTGAACCATCTCCAGCGCCGAACGGCCGGAGGCGCGAAGCTCAATCGATGTGTCGACGCCCTTGCCGCTGAGGATGGGCGCGTGATGACCCAGCGCCCGCACGCGTTCGGCAATGATGTCGGTCGCCTCGAACAGCGTGTTGTACTGTTCCTCGGTCAACACATGGATCGAGTGGAACAGCGGACCGACCACGTTCCAGTGGTAGATATGCGTCTTGATCAGGAGACGATAGGTATCGACGAGTATCTCCGAAAGACCGGCCGAAATCTCCTTTCGGTCCGCTTCGGAAAGACCAATGTTCATTTTCTCCGCATGGGTTTTCGGCTTGAGAACTTCAGCGGCATCGCTCATGGGTTTCTCCTTAGATTAACATGTTTTGGGAAGCTATCGGGCGGATCAGCCGGTCGGATCGTCCTGGGCAGCAGGAAGTTCTATGGCCTGCTGATCGTCGAGCATCAGGCCGTAGACTTCGACACCCCACCAGACCACCGCAGCCAGCAAGAGGCCGCACACCAGCACCATCAGTACGGGAAAGCCTCGACGCCCCTGGCGGGCTTCCTCCGGCGTTGTCTTTCTCTCGGTTTCGGGCATGGTCACCGCTCCTGTTGTTTCCCTGGTTCAATGCTGAGGTCAGGAGAGAGTTCCAAGAAAATGCATCCATCAAAATGCAGGAAGAAACCTGCGTCACCCGGTCACTCGCTGTCAGGGTCGCGACCGGCATTTTCCCGATAGATCGCATAACCAAGGACGGCCAGAACCGGCAATGCGATGGTGCCAAGCCGCCCGGTGCGCGAAAGAAGGGAGGGTAGCAGCGTCAGGGCTGCGGTACCGGCCAACACGCCTGCATCCGATACCCGGCGTCGCCGGGCACGGCGCGCCTGGATCCGGCTCCAGACCTTCAGGCTGACGAGAACGACCATCGCCATCGCCATGAATGCGATGCCGAAGCCAAGTGCCGCTTCAATCACACCCCAGTGCCGGGATGCGGCAATGAATCCGGCGAGCACCAGAAAGCCAAAGCCGAACAGGCCGAGAAACGCGGCCAGCGCATAGAGCGCCGTTGCAATCCGCATGCGCCTGACGACGCCTGAAACCTCTCCGGCCGCCAGTGAAGCCAACAGCCTTGCCATCATGGCGAAGGCCTAGCGGCGCGTTGCAAGGGCGATGAGAAACCCAGCCCCCACGGCGAGCGCCAGTGAGGTGAATGGCCGCTCACGCACCGTGCGGGCCAGCTCCTGCTCCAGCTCCTGCGTGCTGTCCTTGACACTGTTCAGAGCGGCTTCGCCCTGCCCGCGCAGATGCTCGATGCGCTCGCTCGCCGCCTTGCGTGCCGCCTCTCCGGACTGGCCACCCATGTCTTTCAGATGACTGACGAGCTGCGCCATATCGGCGCGCAGCTGCTGGATGTCCTTTTCGAGATCGCCTGTGGTGACCTCGCTGCTTTTCTGGGCGCGGGCGGATTTCGCAGTCGTCGTTGCCATGTGCAATCTCCCATGCTTCGCTCACAATGTTTCGCTCACAGCCCAACGCAAAACACTCCGTGAAGTTCCCGATCCCAAGGAACCATTTGCCCGGCATCGCGCTTTTCCATGAAAAGGCCACCGGAAAAACTGCATGGATGACGCATCACAGAACCGCCCGGGCAGAAGCTCGCATATCATGACGCTTGACATGGCGCTGACCTATGGCGCGCAGGCTTCGGTTCTGTTCCTGGGTCTGCTTGCCTTCATTGTCGCGCTGCACTATGGGCGCTTCCTGCTCGCGCCCATGTCGCTCGCGGTCTTCATCGGCCTGATGCTCGGCCCCATCGCCACGCGCCTGGAACGGATCGGCGTCTGGCCGGCCGTCTCGGCGGTCGTCGTGGTGCTGATCTTCATCGCACTTGTGGGCGGCTTTCTGACCGCCATCGCGGCCCCGCTTACAGCCTGGGCCGACCGCCTGCCCCAGATATGGAACGAACTGCAGTTGCAGCTTTCCAGTCTCAGACAGCCCCTCAACACGATCAAGGACCTTCAGGAGCAGATTCGGTCTGTCACCGGAGGCTCAAGTGTGACGGTAGCCGTCAAGGAAGACACCACTGTGGAGAACGTAGCGGTGCTCGCCCCCTCGCTGCTGGCACAATTGCTGATCTTCTTCGCCAGTCTCTATTTCTTCGTGGCCACCCGGCACGAAACACGGGCGGCCATTCTGCGCCTCTGTTTCAATCGTCGTCTGCGCTGGCGCGTTGCCCACATCTTCCGCGACGTCGAGAACGCGGTCTCGGACTATCTGCTGTCGATCACGATCATCAATATCGGTCTTGGGATCGCTGTCAGCATCGCCCTCTGGCTGCTCGGCGTCCCCTCTCCCGCCCTATGGGGAGCCATGGCGACACTGTTGAACTTCGTGATTTATATCGGTCCGGCGGTGATGGCCTGCGTTCTGCTGGCCGTAGGCCTTGGCACTTTCGACACTCTGACGGCGAGTTTCCTGCCGCCGCTGACCTATCTGGGATTAAACGCGATCGAGGCACAGTTCGTCACGCCAACCGTTATCGGCCGGCGGATGACGCTCAACCCCTTCATCGTTTTTCTGGCAATCGCATTCTGGCTCTGGATGTGGGGGCCCATCGGCGGGTTCATTGCGATCCCTGCATTGCTGACGCTTTATGCAGTCGCCGGCAACATCATCCCGGGCATAGAACCTCCAGCGCCCGCCAGACCGCGCTCAAGGGCACGGCCGGTCGTGCCGCATGCGCCTATAGAAAAGGCCGCTTCCCCGCTCGCTCGGCCGTCCAGCCCGCCAATTCGGCCAAGGCCTCCGGATTAAGTATCCGGCAACCGCCGTCTTCCCATTTCAGGTGGCCGCGCTCCATGAGGCGGGCGATGGTCTTGTTGGTGTGAACGACCGATATGCCGAGCGTATCGGCCACGTGCTGCTGCGTGATGGAAAGCGTACCGTTCTTTGTCAGGCCGCTTTGCCGGCTACGCTCGAGGATGAACACCAGCAGATAGGCGACTTTTTCCAGCGCGGTGCGCCGCCCCACCGTCAGCAGATTGTCGTCCAGCATGCATTCTTCGCGCGATGCGATCCAGGTGATGTCGTAGGCAAGCTCGGGAAACTTCCGGTAAAGCGAAAACAACTCCGCCTTCTCGAACACGCACAGGACCATCTGAGAGAGCGCCTCGACGGAATGTTTCATCTCTCCAAGCAGGCTGCCCTGCAGACCAACCAGATCCCCGGGCATCACGTAATTCACGATCTGCCGGCGGCCGTCCTCAAGAAGTTTGTAGCGAAAGCCCCATCCCGAAAGAACGGTGTAGAGATGCGGATTGTGCGCCCCCTCGACCAGAACAGTTGCGCCCTTCTTGACAGCGAGATCACCTTTTTTGAAACGACCAACGAAATCGAGTTCGTCGGCTTCAAAATCACGGAAAATATCGCGCTTTCGCAGAGGACATTTTTCACACGGTAAACTGTTGTGAGTGAGTTCTTGTTCTTTTGTCACGGGTTGCCTCAATCCGCTGATAAAGAGGAACGCCATCTTGAACCCTCCGGTTCCGTCAGGAGCATGTCTTTTTTTAATGACAAGTCAGTCAACTAATGAGAGTTCAGAAGAAATGGATTCTCTGGCTTCGGAAGGATGCCCGCTTGAAGAAAACCCTGGACGGCGCACGCGTTCTTCTTGTCGAAGACGAAACCATGATTGCCATGAATATAGAGGCGCTCTGCAAGGAACACGGCGCCGAGGATGTGGTGACCATCACCTCATTCAACGCGCTTGGGCCTGATGTTCTGGAAACGGGCCGCATCTCGACCGCGATTCTCGACATCAGGATCTCAGACAACTGGACGGACGAATTCGCCCGTCTTCTGCAAAGCCGGCGCATACCCTTTATCTTTGCAACGGGCTATGCCGCAAACCATCAGGTCTTCGAGACCTTCAACGGCGTCGCGATTGTCGAAAAGCCCTACAAGGACAGCGATCTTATCGAGGCGCTCGCGCAGGCGATCGGCTCTTCGCCTGCCGGGGCCGGACAGCAACCCGATTAAGCGGTGAAGACCGAATTGGTGATCTGGGTCGAGATGGCATCCGGCCCAAAATCATTCTCACCGGTGATAGCCAGTATCTCCTGCAGCCGCGTGCGGGCACGGCTGACACGGCTCTTGATCGTGCCGACGGCGCAGCCGCATATCTCGGCGGCCTCCTCATAGGAGAACCCTGATGCGCCGATCAAAATGATCGCCTCGCGCTGATCTTCTGGCAGCTGCTCGAGCGCACGGCGGAAGTCCTTGAGGTCGACCGATCCCTCCTGGGGAGGATGAACGGAAAGACGGGCGGTGATGGCACCATCGCTGTCCTCGACCTCGCGTTTGCGCTTGCGCATCTGCGAATAAAACTCGTTGCGCAGGATGGTGAAGAGCCATGCCTTCAGATTTGTGCCCGGTTGATAGCTTGCCTGCTTGTCCCACGCCTTGACGAGCGCCTCCTGAACCAGGTCATCGGCCCGGTCGGCATTCTTCGAAAGCGAAACCGCGAACGCACGCAGACTGGGCACGGCAGCGAGAAGATCATCACGAAAGCCCGGATACACACTCATAGATATCAATCCTTGTTTCCGGCGGTGTCAGCACTGCTCTTCTGCTCGAGCTTATTGAGCAGATCGCTGAACCGGTCCGGAATGTCTTCCGCAATCAAATCGTCGTAGTATTGCCTGAGCTTGCGCCCGATCTCGGAGTTTGCGCCGAGAGGGTCATCCCCCTTCCCACGCCTTTCCACACCGCTTCGGGTATTGGGTTTGCCGTAATTCATGCCCTGTCTTCATCCATAAGGTCTTGTCTCCCACTGGCCCGGGCATATCCGATTGCCTCGCGCCACCACTGTCTTGTGTCTTGCCAAACGCCGCCGATTGGAAATCGTTCCGTCCCTGCGGAACATTTTCGCGGAACGGGCGTTTCACACATCATAAATATACATTGTTCCCATTGCCACGTTACGAGGGAGACCTAAAATCCATGACCCTGTCAGCGCGTATCGCTCCGCACCTTCCCTATCTGCGGCGCTTTTCAAGAGCGGTATCCGGTTCTCAATCGAGCGGTGACGCCCTGGTGGCTGCGGTGCTTGAGGCGCTTATCGCCGACACGAGCATCTTTCCCGAGGCGTCGACCGACAGGATCGCGCTCTTCAGGCTGTTCACATCGCTGTTCGAAACGCTTGATGTGCGAGTGCCCGACAACGCCCCTACCTCCGCCTGGGAGCAGCGCGCCTCGAGCAATCTGTCATCCCTCGCGCCGCGTCCACGCCAGGCATTCCTTCTGGTAGCGGTCGAGAACTTTCGCCCGGAGGAGGCAGCGGAGATTCTGGAGACCGATCTCAACGGCATCAACGCAATGCTGCACGATGCCAGCGAAGAAATTTCCCGCCAGGTGGCAACCGATATCCTGATCATCGAGGATGAGCCTCTGATCGCCATGGATATCGAGGAGATGGTCGAAAGCCTCGGTCATCGGGTTGTCGGCAACGCCCGCACGCACAAGCAGGCCGTCGAGATGTTCGCGAAGACCCAGCCGAAAATGGTGCTTGCTGATATCCAGCTTGCGGATGGAAGCTCGGGCCTCGATGCCGTGAACGAAATTCTCGAAGCGGCGACCGTTCCCGTCATCTTCATCACGGCTTTCCCGGAGAGATTGCTGACCGGCGAACGCCCGGAGCCGACTTTCCTGGTAACCAAGCCGTTCAGTCCTGAAATGGTCAAGGCGCTGATCAGTCAGGCGCTGTTCTTCGATCACCAGGCACGCGCCGCCGCCTGATTGAGTGCTGGCTTCACCGCTTGCTAAGGGCCGCCCTCCACGGGCGGCCTTTTATTTTGCCGGTTTTCTTTCGGCCGGGAACCAATCTCCGTGCGCAGGCGTTTAGCATCCATAACTAAACGGAGAGACAGCATGCTTTACTGGGCACTTATATTTCTGGTCGTGGCGCTCATCGCCGGCGCGCTCGGTTTTGGCGGGATTGCTGGTGCATCAGCGGGGATAGCGCAGATTCTGTTCTATATTTTCCTCGCTCTTCTTGCCATTTCCCTGATCATGGGACTGCTGAGGAGACGCGGCTAAACAAAGGGACGCAACGTAAACGAATGCGGCACCCGGCGAGGCGGACCATCCATGGCTTCCGCTTCGGGGAGACAGTGAAAGGAGAACGCCATGGAACACATCGCTGCGCTTCTTCTGATTGTCGGCTGCTCCGGCAACGTGGCCGAATGCCGCGAACTGCCCGCCCCCACGCCTGTCTATGAGACGTTCGAGGAGTGCGAGGCGGAAAGGCCTCTCTCGATGCGCGAGCTCGAAAATGAGGCTCCGCAGGTTATGGCGACATGTGTCTACGTTGATCCGGCGCTCGTCTACGACGACGCGGTTCTGGAATGGGACATTACGGACGACGGCAAGCTGACGGCCACCCTTGAGCCGGTGACGAGCTTTGCGGTTGCTCGGAACGAACATGGCAGGCCCGCGAGCACGCTTATGAAGTGACCGGACCGACTGCAACAGCATATGAAAACCCCGGCAACCGCGCCGGGGTTTTTGTGTCGGTCTGTCTCAGGCTTCACGGATAGCGTAGCCGGCGCCGCGAATGGTGCGGATCACGTCGGGAAGCCGGCCCTGATTCACGGCCTTGCGCAACCGGCCCACATGAACGTCAACCGTGCGCTCGTCGATATAGATCGTTTCACCCCAGACATTGTCGAGCAGCTGGCTGCGCGAGAAAACGCGGCCGGGATGCTGCATCATGAATTCCAGAAGGCGGAACTCTGTCGGTCCGAGACGGATCTCATTCTTGCGCCGGTAAACGCGGTGCGATTCCCGGTCGAGCACAATGTCGCCGACGGAGAGAACCGTTGACAGCACTTCCGGCTTGGCCCGGCGCAGGAGCGCGCGGACACGCGCCACGAACTCCGGCGTCGAAAAGGGCTTCACGAGATAATCGTCGGCCCCGGTGGAAAGTCCGCGCACGCGATCGCTTTCCTCACCGCGCGCGGTGAGCATGATGATCGGCAGGCGCTCGGTTTCCGGGCGCATGCGAAGCCGGCGACAAAGTTCGATACCCGACACAGCCGGGACCATCCAGTCCAGAACGAGCAGATCCGGAACATTTTCCTGCAGGCGCACCTCGGCTTCATCGCCGCGCGAAATCATCTCTACCTGATAACCCTCGGCCTCCAGATTGTATTTCAGCAGGACGCAGAGCGGTTCGTCGTCTTCAACGACCATGACCTTGGGGGCAATCATGGAAGGCATTCTCCTAGGGCATTGCTACGGCCGACTACGCATCCGCATCGACCGTCATCTGTGTTTCATCGAGCTTCGGCCGCTGGACCGGAAGCTGTTCCCCCGTCACCACATAATAGGCATTTTCGGCGATATTCGTCACGTGATCGCCGATGCGTTCGAGATTCTTGGCGCAGAACAGAAGATGCGTGCACGACGTTATGTTGCGCGGATCCTCCATCATGTAGGTCAGCAGTTCGCGAAACACCGACGTATACTGGATGTCGATCTTCTCATCCTCGTCGCGCAACCGGATCAGCGCTTCGGCATCGCGCTTCACATAGTGCTCGACCACCGCATTGACCTGATGCAGCACCAGACCTGCCATCGCATCGATGGAATGGGCGAGCGTGCGCGGCGTGGCGCTCTGCCCGACCGCGCTCACGCGCTTGGCGATGTTCTTGGCGAGATCGCCAATACGCTCCAGGTCGGCTGCCATGCGAATGGCGCCCACAACGCTGCGCAGATCCTGCGCCATCGGCTGGCGCTTGGCGATCAGCGTGATCGCGCGCTCGTCGAGATCGCGCTGCTTGGCATCCATGATCGTGTCGTCGGAGATGACACGCTGCGCGAGCGCAGTGTCGGAGTTGAGCAGGGCATTGGTTGAGGCGCGGGTCATCGCACCGGAGAGATCGCCCATATCGCGGATGAGGCGGTCGATCTCACCGAGTTCCTCATCGAAGGAGCTGACTGTGTGCTCGCCCATGATCTGGTTCCTTATCTGTGCGTCAACCGAAGCGGCCGGTGATGTAATCCTGGGTGCGCTTGTCATCCGGATTGGTGAACATCTTGTCCGTCGGACCTTCCTCGACAAGATTGCCCAGATGGAACATGGCCGTGCGCTGCGACACGCGCGCCGCCTGCTGCATGGAGTGCGTGACGATGACGATCGTGTAGTTCTCGCGCAGTTCGTCGATCAGCTCTTCCACCTTGGCGGTGGCGATGGGATCAAGAGCCGAGCACGGCTCATCCATGAGGATCACCTCGGGCGAAACCGCGATGGCGCGCGCAATGCATAAACGCTGCTGCTGGCCGCCGGAGAGACCTGTGCCGGGCTCATGCAAACGGTCCTTCACTTCGTTGAAGAGACCGGCCTTCTGCAGGCTGGACTCGACCACTTCATCCAGCGCGCTCTTGGATGAGACCAGGCCGTGAATGCGCGGCCCATAGGCAATATTCTCGTAGATCGACTTTGGGAACGGGTTGGGTTTCTGGAACACCATGCCCACGCGGGCACGCAGTTCAACCACGTCAACCTTTGGATCGTAGATATCCTGTCCGTCCAGCGTGATCTCACCTTCCACCCGGCAGATGTCGATCGTGTCGTTCATTCGGTTGAGGCAGCGCAGGAAGGTGGATTTTCCGCAACCCGAAGGGCCGATCAGCGCCGTTACCTGCTTTTGGCGAACATCGAGATCGACATCGAAAAGCGCCTGCTTTTCGCCGTAGAACACCCGGACCTTCGATCCGCGCATCTTAATCGGCAGGTCTTCTGCCCTGTTCTGCACCGCTTCTTCCACGGCCGCATCCGTCAGCATGTTCATATCTCCTACTCCGTTACCAGCGGCGTTCGAAACGCTTGCGCAAGACGACCGCAACGGCGTTCATCAATACCAGGAAGCCCAAAAGGATCAGGATAGCCGCGGAGGTCTTCTGCTGGAAGGCAGGCTCCGGGAAATCAGCCCACATGAAAATCTGCACCGGCAGGACCGTGGCCGGCGAAGTGAAACCGCCTGGAATGTCCACGATGAAGGCAACCATACCGATCATGAGGAGCGGGGCGGTCTCGCCAAGCGCCTGGGCCATACCGATGATCGTTCCGGTCAGAATGCCCGGCATCGCAAGCGGCAGAACGTGATGGAACACGGTCTGAATCTTCGAGGCGCCGACACCAAGAGCTGCCTCTCGGATCGACGGTGGTACCGCGCGCAGCGCTGCACGCGACGCGATGATAATCGTCGGCAGCGTCATCAGCGCCAGAACCATGCCACCAACCAGCGGAGCTGAACGCGGCAGGTTGAACCAGTTCAGAAAAACCGCCAGGCCGAGCAACCCGAATACGATGGATGGGACGGCAGCCAGATTGTTGATATTCACCTCGATGAAACCGGTCAGACGGTTCTTCGGCGCGAACTCTTCGAGGTAGATCGCTGCCGCGACACCGATGGGAAAGGAAAGCGCCAGCGTGACAAGCATGGTAAGCGCAGAGCCGACAACGGCACCCCATATGCCCGCCATTTCCGCCTCGCGGCTTGCACCGCCAAAGAAGAACTGCGTGTTCCATGCGCTGGCTGTACGACCGTCAGCCTTGAGCTGGTCCACCCACACGATCTCGCGGTCGGAGATCTTGCGCTGGCCTTCCGGTGTCTCGATGACCCGCAGACGGACGGGCCCGGAAGCGTTTGCCGCCACCGGAGCCAGGAGCGGGCCGCTGGCAACCACGCCGCCATCGGCGCCCGGCGTTATTTCGGTGAGCTTGACCGCGCCATCTCCAAGATAGGCGATAAGCGAGGCAGCCCCCGTCGTCAGGCGCAGCGCTCCGCCATCCTCCTCAAGGGCGCCCGCTTCCGTAGCAACATCGAGCAGACTGTCATCAGAAAAACGCAACTCGGCTTCATTGCCCTCCACGGCCACGCTCTGCGCCGCCGCCAGCATTGTCTCAGTGCTGTCGGCAGCAAGAAGCCCCTTCAGATAGAGGTCGGAAAAATCGTCCATTGGCAGAGCGTACTCGACTGTTCCGCCAGGTGTCAGACTGCCATCCTGTAGGGCCTGACGCAGTAGTGTCGGCGCGCCACTCGAGATGAGGCCACGAACCTGCCTGCGTTCCTGCCGGCCCTCGACCTGCGGGAAGAGCGACAGCAGCGCATCGTTGACAACGGTATCGTAATTGTTGCCGGTCAGATTATCCGGGTCCACATGTTCTGCCGACAGGTTCAGCGGCAAGGTCAATTCATTGGCGTGGAAAGCCGGAAATGCCTTGAAGACGATCGTAGACAGCAACAGCAGCAGGAAGAACGCCGAGAGAAGAACGGCACCCACACCCAGCCACTTGAAGCGGCTTTCTGCAGCGTAGCGTTTGCGAAGGCGGGCTCGCGCCTGCTCGTTCGTATGCTGATTGTTCTGCGGCTCTGCACCGCCAGCAAGCGTATCAGTCATATTGCTCTCGATATTTCTTCACCACACGCAGGGCGATGATGTTGAGGGCGAGTGTCACGCAGAAGAGAACCAGCCCAAGGGCGAATGCAGCCAGCGTCTTCGCGCTGTCGAACTCCTGGTCGCCAACCAAAAGGGTGACGATCTGAACGGTCACTGTGGTTACGGCTTCCAGCGGATTGATGGTCAGATTGGCTGCCAGTCCGGCTGCCATCACCACGATCATGGTTTCGCCGATTGCGCGGCTGATGGCCAGCATCAGCGCCGAGACGATGCCCGGCAGGGCAGCGGGAAGAACGACCTTGCGGATGGTCTCCGACTTGGTCGCCCCGAGCCCTGCTGAACCATCGCGCAAGGACTGCGGAACCGCATTGATGACATCATCGGAGAGGGATGAGACGAACGGTATGATCATGATCCCCATGACGATACCCGCAGCCAGCGCCGATTCCGACGCAACGCTGAGACCCAGAATTTGCCCGAAATCGCGGAAGAATGGCGCAACAGTCAGGGCTGCGAAGAAGCCATAGACCACTGTTGGGATGCCAGCGAGAATCTCCAGCATCGGTTTGGCAACGGCTCGCACCTGTTTGGACGCATAATCGGACAGATAGATCGCCGACATGAGACCGACCGGCGCCGCGACCAGCATCGCAATGAGCGTGATCAGCAAAGTGCCGACGAAGAGCGGTACGGCACCGAAGATATCGGGATTGACCGCACCCGCCTCCTGACCGGCACCGGTAAAGGCGCTCTGAGGGCTCCAGTGCGTGCCGAAGAGGAACTTGTAAAACGGAACCTGCTGGAAAAAGCGCAGCGATTCAAAGATGAGAGAAAGGACGATGCCCAGGGTTGTCAGGATCGCAACCACCGAGCAAAGGATAAGAAAGAGACGCACCACCCGCTCCACGACGTGGCGGGCGCGGAACTCCGGTGTGACGCGGCCGATACCCCAGAAGAAACCGAGGGCGGCCAAAAGTGCGGAGAGACCACTGACGAGCCACTCGCTTTGCCCGCGCAGGACAGCAAAATGTTCCGCGGCGGCTTCCTTTGCTTCGTTGGGGAAGCCTGCAATGCCGCCGAAGGCCAGCGCGCGCGCGTCGCGCAGGAAAGCCTGCTTCTCCGGGAGATTCATGTCCGCAAGCTGTGCCGAGAAACGGCCTTCCACGATCGAACCTTCAATACCCGGGGTTGCTATGCCCCAAACCAGAAGAACCAGAAGAGCGGGCCCTGCTGACAAAAGCGCCAGAAACAGGCCGTGATGACCGGGAAGCGAATGCAGCGCGGCCGTGTTGCCTTCGACGCTCGAAAGCGCACGGGTGCGCCCGAAATAATACGCCACGGCGAAAAGCACCAGCAGCGCGATGACGACATATGTAATCATACTACCCCCGAGGGTCGGGTAAGGTCGGATTTGCCGAAACCCGTCGGATCCCCATCCAAGCGCGACTTCGCATAAGCCCCGAAACCGGAAGACCCGGCCGCAGCAGCGGCCGGGTCCCCATTCAGCCTATCAGGAGCCCATGCCCTTGAGAGCCTGGGCGTCTTCCGCCTGCTTCGCACGGGCATCGTCCGGCAGCGGGATCAGACCCTTGTCGGCGAGATAGCCATCGGGGCCCCAGGCTGCATCGGAGGTGTATTCCTTGATGAACTCTTCCATACCCGGGATCGCGCCGACATGCTCTTTCTTCGCGTATACGAAGAGCGAGCGGGAAACGCCGTAGTCGCCGGCAGCGATCGCGTCGAAGGTCGGAGCAACGCCACCAATGGTGGAGCCCTGCAGCTTGTCAGCGTTCTGGTCGAGGAAGGAGAAGCCGAAGACGCCGAAGGCATCAGCGTTGGCTTCGAGCTTCTGGACGATCAGGTTGTCGTTCTCACCGGCTTCCACATAGGCGCCGTCTTCACGGATTTCCGTGCAACCGTCAGCAGCCTCAATGGCTTCCGGGCAGGCTTCTTCCATGACCAGCTCGACGAATGCATCGCGCGTGCCGGAGGTCGGGGGCGGGCCGAGAACCTCGATCTTGGTGTTGGGCAGGCTCTCATCGATGTCAGACCAGTTGGTGTAGGGATTGGCAACAACCTTGTCATCAACCACAACGTTCTTGGCAAGAGCAGCGAAGATTTGCTCCTTCGTGAGATCGATCTGATCGGCAGCCTTCGAATTGGAGATGACGATGCCGTCGAAGCCAACTTTGATTTCGACCGGTGTCACACCGTTTGCCTTGCAGGTCTCGAGCTCCGAGTCCTTGATCGGACGCGAGGCATTGGTGAAATCCGGGTGGCCTTCGCCAACGCCGGCACAGAACAGCTTCATGCCGCCGCCCGTGCCGGTGGATTCCACAACCGGAGTCTGGAACGCACCGCTCTGGCCGAAACGCTCTGCAACGGCAGTGGTGAAGGGGAACACGGTCGACGAGCCAACAACGCGAATCTGGTCACGGGCAGCAGCCGTACCAACTGCGCCCGCGAGGGCGATTGTGGCCGCCGAAGCGGTAAGAAGGAATTTTTTCATTGGAGACAGCTCCCTGTTCGGAATTCGGTCAGACGCCCTGCCGGCGTCGAGGAGCGGAATAACAACTCTGTGTAACAGTTCCATGACAGTTCCGTGTCAGCCCGATTACGATGGCGAAACGACAGGTTTTTCGGGCGGGGGAACGGATTGCCGTTGCAACGAAGCGGCCGGCGAAGCCCGTGTGACAGGGCTGCTTTCGCTGCCCTTCAGGCGCAGCCGTTCTGCCAGAGGCACAATGCCCCCGTGCGGCTCTGTATCTGTGTCACAGTGAGTGTGTACATCACCCCGGATAATACCAGCTGGGTTGTCGCCGGGGTAAAAAGCGGGAGCCAACTGAAGTGTGCAGGAAGACCGTACTGGATGTGCAGAGCCAAAAAAGCCGGGCGGGGGAAACACCATATGGAATGGCAAATCACACTTGGCTGGGTTTAAAACCCGGATAGATCCTGTTGGGGCTCGTTTGGATCACCCACGGCCTGCGGACATCCGCCCGCCCGGAAAATAATGGTCAGCTATCGACCATTTGTCTCAACTTTAATGAGAGCACCAGATTCCCTAAATGGTGCGATCGCGCTAGTCCACGAGAAAGCCCGAGGGGAAACGAATAATCAATAAACAACAATGAGTTAAGAGATTTTTTTACTCATTTGTTGATTGATTTCTGATGCACAAAACTCACCCAGGAGTTGATTTTCTCCAGGAGCGCCCTGGGGCTGATCGGCTTGGAAAGGTAATCATCCATCCCTGCTTCCAGACAGAGCTCGCGGTCACCTTTCAAGGCGTGAGCGGTAACACCGATGATCGGAACCCGTGTCCGCGTCTCCCGTTCCCGGTGGCGGATTTCCCGCGTTGCCTCCAGCCCGCTCATTCCGGGCATCGAAACATCCATCAGGATGAGGCGCGGTTTCCTGCGCTGATGCGCTTCCAGCGCATGTTTGCCACTTTCCACGATATCGAAACGCAGCCCGGCCTCGCTCAGAATCTGCCGGAAGACCAGCTGGTTCACTTCATTGTCTTCGGCAACCAGGATGTCGATGTCGGAAGAGACCTCATCCTCGTTCTGCAACGCCGCGTCGTCCACTTCAGTAGATTGCGCTGGGCTTTCCGGGAGGGGCTCCCGTGCCATTCCGACTTCATGAACCGGCGCTGCGGCTCGGGCGGGCTGCATGGCAGCCACCATTGCCTCGAGGAGCGCCGATGATCGCGCTGGCTTGATCAGATGCGATGCAATGGACAGTTCGCGTGCCCCAAAGCCGGAAAGTGACTGGTCGACGGATGTCAAAAGAACCACCGGAACGTCCGCGATCGCCTGCTCCGCCCTCATCGCTTCCACCATCTCCAGCCCGTTCATGCCCGGCATCTGATAGTCGACAACGGCGCAGTCGACGCGCAGTCCCAGCCTTGCAGCAGCACGCAGCACATCCAGACCTTCGCCGGCATCCCGGGCCACGCAGGCGTCAAAACCCCAGTGCTCCATCTGCTCGCGGAGGATCATCCGGTTGACTGAGTTGTCATCAACAACAAGAACACGGGCGTTCGAGACTTCACGGGGTGCGAGGGGTTGCGGGGTCGCGCCCGCGGCCTTGGGCAGAATCAACGTGAACCAGAACGTCGATCCACGCCCCTCCACGCTCTCTACACCAATTTCACCGCCCATGAGATCGACGAGGCGCGAGGTGATGGCGAGCCCGAGGCCGGTACCCTCATGGCGGCGCGTCGACGACGCATCGACCTGGCTGAACTTGTCGAAGATCAGGTGGAGCTTTTCCTTTGGAATTCCGATGCCGGTATCAGTGACACTGAACTGCAGCGCCAACGCGCCATCGGGTGTGTCGCTGCCGCTCACATTCACCAGAACATGCCCTTTTTCGGTGAACTTGACGGCGTTGCCCACAAGGTTCGTCAAAATCTGCCGGACGCGGCCGACATCACCCACCACGGCGCGCGTGATGCCCGGGTCCACCCGGACGATCAGCTCGAGATCCTTCTCCTTTGCCCGCGACGACATGAGGGTTGCCACATCGCCGACCGCCTCTCCGAGATAGAACGGATCGGCCTCAAGGACGATGTGACCCGCATCGATCTTGGAGAAGTCCAGAATATCATTGATGATGGTGAGAAGCGCATTGCCCGATTTCAGGATGATGTCGGCAAAGGTCTTCTGCTTGGCCGTTAGTTCTGTCTTTGCCAGCAACTCGGTCATACCGAGAACGCCGTTCATGGGCGTCCGGATCTCGTGGCTCATATTGGCCAGAAATTCAGATTTTGCCCGGTCGGCGAGCACGGCCTCCTCGCGTGCGGCCTGCAATTCGGCCTCACGCTGTTTCAGCTCGGTGATATCCACCCGCACACCAACGAAAGTGCCATCCTCGGTGCGTGTATCGATGGCCTTGACCCAGCGCCCATTGGCATGACTGCGCTCAAAGATGCGATGATGTACGTGATAGGAACGCAGATAGCCCGCGATCCAGGCTTCCCGATCGGTGTCATAAAGCGCATCGAGATCCGGATCTCCGCTTTGACGGAAGTATCCCGCATCGTGCGCGAGCTCGACCGCATCCCGCAGCGATTTTCCCGGCCGCATCGCCGGTATCATGGCCGGCAGTGCCTCCTGCATCTTGCGGTTGGCCAGAACATAGCGGTCGTCACGATCATAGATGACGACGCCGGCCGGAAGCGTCTCCAGAACCTCGGCAAGCTGCCGGCGCGCATCTTCGGCATCGTTCTCGCGCTTGCGGATATCGGAAATGTCGAACAGCGCCCCCACCACATAGGACGTGCCACTCTCCGTCTCCACGCGGCATTTGCGCACGATACGGTACTTGCCGATACCGGGCTGGTCGAAGTCTTCCTCGACCTCAAAATCCTCGCGGGTTTCGAGCACGCGCCGCTCGCTGCTCTCGAATGTCTCGGCAAGCTCCGGTGTCGTGAAATCGGCGGCACGCCGACCGAGAATCTCAGTCGCTTCGTCGCCAAGCGTACGCTTGAAGGCCCGGTTGGCCAGAACGAACCGGAGATCCTGATCCTTGGCGAAAACCGGATTGGGCAGTTCATCCAGGATGGCTTCGGCAAGCTTTGCCTTTTCGAGAGCCGCGGCCAGCGCACCTTCATGCCGCTTGAGCCTTGTGATGTCGGTGCAGACGCCGATGGCCCCGCCATCCTCGGTCCGCTTCTCGCGATGCATGACCCAGCGCCCGTCCGTGAAACGGAGCACGCTTTCAAAGGCCTCTTCGCGGCTGCGCAGATCGAGAACCCCGCGAAGCCACACCTCCGGCTCGAGCCCTTCTGAAGACAGTATTCTGCGCTCGAGACCGGCACGCAAAAGCGCCTCGAAAGACGTCCCTGGGCGGATGACGTCTTCCAGCCCTGCATACATGTCCAGCATGGCCTGGTTGCTGAGCACCAGGCGGTCGTCTGCGTCGTAACAGCAGAACGCGTCGCGGGTGACATCCAGTGCAGCCATCAGCCTTGCAAGATGCCCGCCGCTGCCCGTGCGATGATCGTGCACATCCACGCCATCGCCTGCTCCTCCTGCCCCGCGAAGGAGCTCCATCATCGGCGTGACGTTGCAGGCTACACCCCGGTAGCCGCGGAATCGGCCCTGGTCGTCGAAAAGCGGGAACCCGGATACAGAAATCCAGCGGCAGTCCGGAGGTCCACCTTCCAGGTCGTAAACGAACTGGCTGAACGGCTCGCGCGCCGCGAGAAGTCTCTCATGGGCCTCGACATCGCCGACGGGATGAAACGCATTGCGGGCCAGCGTGATGCGCGACCGGCCGATGAAACGCTCAGGATTCAGCCCGGTGATTCTCGGAAACTCTTCCGATATCCAGGTCAGCCGATGGGCTTCGTCGGCTTCCCAGACCCAGCCGGGCGCAGACCGCAGCAGAGCGGCCAGTTCATCGCCGCAAAAACGCTGCCCAACGTCTGAATCCTCGCCGGTCCCCAAAACTGTCCGCTCCCTAAAAAGGCACAAATCGAGCCTTCTCGTGACCTTAACGCATCAACAACAGTGTGGTTGCCAAGGCTTAACGATTTGCAAAGCATAAGAAGTGTTCGCAGCGCACCCTGCCAGACGGAGCTTGCCTGCCGCTGGAGCGCAGCACGATCAGCCTGCAAATCGAAAAAGTTTGGGAAAGTGGCACTCCCAAGGGGAATCGAACCCCTGTTTCCGCCGTGAGAGGGCGGCGTCCTGACCGCTAGACGATGGGAGCGCAGCGATTGCGGCGATATAGTCGCCTTCGCCGGCAAATGCAACAGCGGTTTTAAGTTCCCTGCGAATTTCGCTGCAAAAGATCCCAAAGATTGCCGTAGATATCCGAAAAGACGGCCACGGTTCCGTAGGCCTCTTCCCGTGGCTCCTCACGAAACGTCACGCCAGCCTGCCGCATGGCGTGGTAATCGCGCCAGAAATCATCCGTATGCAGGAAGAGGAACACGCGCCCGCCTGCCTGATTGCCAATGCTGGCCGACTGTCCGTTTCCCGAAGCCTGCGCCAGAAGCAGCGCGCCGGGCGCCCCGGCGTCTGGCGCCATGACAACCCAGCGCTTTTCAGCAGAAAGGACGGTGTCTTCAAGAAGGTGAAAGCCGAGCTTCCCGCGATACCAGGCGATTGCCTCGTCATAATCGCGGACGACAAGCGTGGTGAGCGCGATGTAGCGGGACATGGTCAGGGCTGCAGCGCGAACCTGGCGATCATCCGACCGCTCGCCAGGTCGTAGAGACGCAGCTCCTCGGTGCCGTCGGCAAGGCGCAGATGCAGCGACACCCGCGTACCGTCCAGAGACTGAGAGACGAGGCGCGCGCCCTCGGGAAGGTCGATGCTCCCTTCAACGGCATCGCCCGGCAGGGCAATCGTCTCGGCGGGCTCCTCGGGGCCACTGCTGAGCGTCTTGTAGACAAAGGCGAGCACGACAGCCATAACCGCTGCGAACAGAATGCCCAGGTTGATGGCCATAAAACGGACCATCTTGCGGCGCACACGCTCGGCCGCCGGGTCGAGCTCTTCCTGCTCCAGGTCTTCCTGTTCTTGTGGCGTGGCCATGTCTCACCGTTTCGAAAGCAGTTCCAATGGGCGATCCTGATACCGAAGACCACAACGATTGGGAAGACACGAGTGCGCGCAAAGCGTTTACCGTCGAAGCAGAACATGCCGGAGAACGGCTGGATCGCTGGCTTTCGAGCCGTTTGGGCGCGTCCGTTTCACGCAGCCGCCTGCAGACGCTTATCCGCGCCGGTGCAGTGACAACGGACGAAAACCCGGTCACCGAGACGAAGCACAGGGTCGCGGAGGGCGAGGTCTACGCGCTGACAATACCTGAAGCGGAGCCTGCCGAGCCCAAAGCCGAGGCGATTCCGCTTGAGGTTCTCTACGAAGACGATGCACTGATCGTGATCAACAAACCGGCCGGTCTTGTTGTCCACCCCGCCCCAGGCAACTGGTCGGGCACGCTGGTTAATGCGCTGCTGCACCATTGCGGCGCCTCACTCTCGGGCATTGGTGGCGTGCGCAGGCCGGGCATCGTGCACCGCCTCGACCGCGATACAAGCGGCGTCATGGTCGTTGCAAAGACGGACAATGCCCATCGCCTTCTTTCGGAGACCTTTGCCGACCACGGCCGGAGCGGCGACCTGGAGCGCGCCTATGTCGCCGTCGTCTGGGGTGCACCGGAGCGGATGGCGGGGACCATCGACGCCCCGCTCGGGCGCCATGCACAGAGCCGGACATTGCGTGCCGTCGTGCCGGCGGGGCGCAGCGATGCGCGCCACGCGGTGACCCGCTATCAGGTGCAGAAGCGTTACGGAGCCGATGGCAGCGGCAAGGCGTTTGCCGCGAAAGTGGAATGCAGGCTGGAAACCGGACGCACCCATCAGATCCGTGTCCATATGGCCCATATCGGTCACCCGCTTATCGGTGACGCGGACTATGGCCGCGCATTCCGCACGAAGGTAAACCGCCTGCCGGAAGACATACGCCCTACAGTCGCCGCTTTTCCGCGTCAGGCTCTTCATGCGCGCCTGTTGGCTTTCCGCCATCCGGAGACCGGCGACCTCATGCGTTTCGAGGCCGATCCGCCTCCCGATATGATGGCATTGACAAGCGCGCTGGATATTTTGTAATTATCGGTACAATAATATTATTGTTCACCGCCTGGTGACATAATGTTGACAGCAGGATGAAACTTTAACCGTCGGAATTCGTTCCTACATAGGATATGGTGCGATGCATCAAAGATGGTCGCGCTGTCTCTCATTCCAGCAAACGCCAGGTTTTCAAGGCGTCCCCGCATGAGGGCATATCCGGCAAAGGAGGGTGCTTAAATGGCCCAGACATTACCCAGCATCGCTTCAGGTGAAGGCGGACTGACCCGCTACCTGGAGGAGATTCGCCGCTTCCCCATGCTTCAGCCCGAGGAAGAGTACATGCTCGCCAAGCGCTATTCAGAGCATGACGATACGGCGGCTGCACACAAGCTCGTGACGAGCCACCTGCGTCTCGTGGCCAAGATCGCCATGGGATATCGCGGCTATGGCCTGCCGATCGGCGAAGTCATTTCCGAAGGCAATGTCGGCCTGATGCAGGCCGTGAAGAAATTCGAACCGGAGCGCGGCTTCCGTCTCGCCACCTATGCCATGTGGTGGATCAAGGCCTCGATCCAGGAATATATCCTGCGCTCGTGGAGCCTCGTGAAAATGGGCACCACGGCGAACCAGAAGCGCCTGTTCTTCAACCTTCGCAAGGTGAAAAGCAAGATTCAGGCACTCGATGACGGCGACCTGAATCCCGAACAGGTTTCGGAGATCGCCACGCGCCTCAATGTCAGCGAGGAAGAGGTGATTTCGATGAATCGCCGCCTGTCCGGCGACGCTTCGCTCAACGCGCCCATCCGGGCGACCGAGGGCGAATCGGGCGAATGGCAGGACTGGCTGGTCGACGATGGCGAAAGCCAGGAGGACATGCTGGTCGAGCAGGACGAACTGGAAACTCGCCGCCGCATGCTCGGCGACGCCATGTCGGTGCTGAACGATCGCGAGAAGCGTATTTTCCAGGCCCGACGCCTTTCCGAGGATCCGATGACCCTGGAAGAGCTTTCAGGCGAATTCGACATCAGCCGCGAGCGCGTGCGCCAGATCGAGGTCCGCGCCTTCGAGAAGGTGCAGGAAGCCGTGCAGAATTCGGCTCGCCAGCAGGCACTGGCCGCCAAGGCCATGGCAGCCGAGGCACACCGCCAGGCAGGCGCCTGATACGGAAACGTGCAACTTGCATGAACTGAAAAAAGCCGGTGGTCTCCCGCCGGCTTTTTTTTGAGGTTGTTTCTAATGCATGTCGCTTTCAAATGAGTTCATTTGAAAGACAACGAACATGCATCATTTGAAAGTGTTACAGCGTCCTTTGCGCGTCTTGTAAGACGCGCGGCGCTGTAGAGCATCGGAATAATCCGAAAGCCGGTTTCCACTTTTCGGTCCGATGCTCCATCAACGATCTAAGCAACTTGCGGGAAAGCCACCGTCCCGTCAGCCGCTCGTCGCATTCTGCCAGGCGTTGAGCACATCGGTGAAAACCTTCTCACCGGGAATGCCCTTCTCGATCGTGATAAGCGCACGGCGTCCCGACTTGTAGACCACGGGTATGTCGATCCAGCTCTGGCGGCGCAGAAGGAGCATATTGGTCTCGGCATCGGCAGTGCTGTCGCTGAGCGCAACGAGGAAGAAGCCGTCGGCGATCTTGGCCGGGATGCCAAGCAGCGGATTGCCCGTATCCTGCTCGGACCGCTTCAGGGACACACGCAGGACATTGTCGATACCACCGCCGTCGAAATCGTCCGGTGTGAGGAAGATGATCTCGAGAATATGGCTGGCCGGCAGAGATTCGTCGGCATTGCGCCGGATCGTCATTTTCAGCTGCAGATTTTTCTCGGGGATCGTTGCATCGGCCCGAATGGCCGGCTCGGGTGGAAGATCGTTGCCGGGCGATTCCTGCACCACGGACCAGACGACCGCGCCGAGATCCGCAGACCCCTGCGAAACGCTCGTGCGCTCTTCATAGAAGATCGCCTTCTGGCCCACGGGCAGCGCTTCGCCGGCGCCCGGGCTCTCCGGCTGACCGCTCTGAGCCGGTGCCGGCTGCACCGCTGTTTCATCGCCCTGCACCGTTGCCTGTGCCACGGACGTGCCTTCGCCAAGACCGGGTTCTCCGCCGGCTGGGCCCTCATCGACCTCGCGTCCATCTTCGAGCAGGCGCTGGGTAAATTTGCGAACCGGCGCCGGCTCGGCGGGCGGAGTGGCTTCGGCGCT
This sequence comes from Nitratireductor aquibiodomus, assembly GCF_900105565.1. Taxonomy (NCBI): domain Bacteria; kingdom Pseudomonadati; phylum Pseudomonadota; class Alphaproteobacteria; order Hyphomicrobiales; family Phyllobacteriaceae; genus Nitratireductor; species Nitratireductor aquibiodomus. The sequence goes on from NZ_FNSL01000001.1 coordinate 2,086,692, forward strand.
GCCGCTCTCGGCTGCCGCCTGCTCGGTTCCCTGAGTATCCGCCGGTGCACCGTCTCCTGCCTCCGAGCCGCTCTCACCGCTCTCGGCGACCGTCTGCCCATCGCCCTCGAAATCAGCGAGCCTGGAAAGATCGTCCCTGTAGAACCAGGCGCCTGCGGCAATGGCGGCCACGAGAAGCAGAACCAGGCCGGCAACCAGCCCGGAAACACCACCCTTGCGCGGCCTGGCGTGCGGCGGCGGCGGAGGTGTCTCCAGGGCGACATCCTCACCTGAAGACGAGATCGGCGCTTCGGAGCGCACGGCATGGTCCGCTTCGCTCCCTTCTGAGGCGGCCCCGGCTTCCTTCGGCGCTTCCGCAGCCGGGGGGGCAGGTTCCGGCGTCGGAGCCGGCGTCTCGAAGGCGGGGGGGACAGAAACACCCGGCTTCGCCGGATCGACATCCAGTTCGGCAAAGATCTGGTCTAGTTCATCCTGTGCTGGTTCCTCAGGCGGGGGCGGAGGCGCGTATTCTGCCTCGACCTTGGCGATTGCGTCTTCAAGCAGCTTGCGCTGGCGGTCAGCCACCGCAGCGGACGGCGCCGGGTCCATGCCCGCAAGCTTGTTCTCGATCGTCGTCCGGGCCTTCTGATAGATGCGCTCGCGCGCCGCCGGAGTGTTTTCCGACAACGCCTCGATCGTCTTCTTCAGAACCGCAGAAAAATCCGCCATGCCTTATCAAACCTGTTTTACTTCTTGAACGCGCGGCCATTTCCATAGACACGCAAGACAGTTCCGCCCGCGAAACTAGTCCTGAAAAGGATCGGTCACAAGTATGGCGTCTTCGCGTTCAGGACTGGTGGAAAGAATCGCCACCGGCGCGCCAATCAGTTCCTCCACGTGGCGGACATATTTAACAGCCTGAGCCGGGAGGTCCGTCCACTTGCGTGCGCCCTTGGTCGTGCCCTTCCAGCCTTCAAGCGTCTCATAAACGGGTTCGAGACGGGCCTGCGCGCCCTGACCTGCCGGGAGATAATCGATCAGTTCGCCGTCGAGCCTGTAGCCGGTGCAGATCTTGATCTCGTCCATCCCATCGAGAACATCGAGCTTGGTGAGAGCGATGCCGTTCATGCCGTTGGCGACGACTGCCTGGCGCACGAGAACCGCATCGAACCAGCCGCAGCGCCGCTTGCGCCCGGTAACGGTGCCAAACTCATGACCGCGCGTGCCGAGGAACTCGCCGACCTCGTTGTCCTGCTCTGTCGGAAACGGCCCTTCGCCGACGCGGGTCGTATAGGCCTTGGTGATGCCAAGCACGTAATCGATGGAACCCGGTCCGAGACCGGAGCCGGTGGCTGCCTGTCCGGCAATCGTGTTGGAGGACGTCACGAAAGGATAGGTGCCGTGGTCGATGTCGAGCATCGTTCCCTGCGCCCCCTCGAACAGGATGCGCTGGCCTGCCCGGCGCGCATCCTCAAGAATTTTCCAGACACGATCCACATAGGGGAGGATCTTGTCAGCCACCGAGGTGAGCTCGTCCATGATGGCCTGGTGCGTCACCTCTTCGTGGCCGAGCCCCCGGCGCAGGGCGTTATGATGCGTGAGCAGGCGGTCGATCTTCATCGGCAGCGTGTCGCTGTTGGCCAGATCCATGACACGGATCGCGCGGCGGCCGACTTTGTCTTCATAGGCCGGACCAATGCCGCGACGGGTGGTGCCGATCTTCGTACCCGAATTGGAAGCGGCATCCTCGCGGAACCCGTCGAGCTCACGGTGGAGCGACAGGATCAGAGCCGTGTTCTCGGCAATCTTCAGCCGGTCCGGCGTCACCTCGATCCCCTGCTCGGCAAGACGCCGCATTTCCGCAACGAAAGCATGCGGGTCGAACACGACACCATTGCCGATGACCGAGAGCTTTCCCGGACGCACCACGCCGGAGGGCAGCAGTGACAGCTTGTAGCTCACGCCGTCGATGACGAGGGTATGACCGGCATTGTGGCCGCCCTGGAAACGCGCCACCACGTCGGCGCGCTCCGACAGCCAGTCCACGATCTTGCCCTTGCCCTCGTCGCCCCACTGCGAGCCGACAACCACCACATTTGCCATGAAAACGTCCTTCCGGCGCAACGTCCGGCGGGTCCCCCGCCTGGATGACTTAAGAAATCGAAACGCCTCTATAGAGCCTCAAAGCCCCGGTGGGAACCATCTCGCGCCATGCAGAACCGATTTCCCGTCTCCAGAGGCACTCATGTCGCACTTGACGAAAAAACCGGATCGGCGTAACTCCGTCCGTGGGCCACCTCTCCCCACCGAGAGGCGTGCTATCTGGAAGGATAGGATATATCATGAGCACACTCCCCACGCCGGACCTCCGTCCGGCCAATACGCATTTTTCCTCAGGTCCCTGCACAAAACGTCCCGGCTGGTCGCTTGACGCGCTCGCCGACGCTCCCCTTGGCCGGTCGCATCGTTCCTCCATCGGCAAGGCGAAACTGGCAGAGGCCATCAATCTTACCCGTGAAATTCTGCAGGTTCCGGCCGATTACCGCATCGGCATCGTGCCTGCATCCGACACCGGCGCCGTCGAAATGGCGCTCTGGTCGCTGCTTGGCGAGCGCGGCGTCGACATGGTTGCCTGGGAATCCTTCGGTGCCGGGTGGGTCACCGATGTGGTCAAGCAGCTGAAGCTCGACGATGTGCGCCGCATCGAAGCCGATTATGGCGATCTGCCGGATCTCGGCTCCATCGATTTTGACCGCGACGTGGTTTTCACCTGGAACGGCACCACCTCCGGCGTGCGCGTGCCCGATGGCAATTTCATTCCCGCGAACCGCGCGGGCCTGACCATCTGCGACGCAACGTCTGCGGCCTTCGCGCAGCGCCTGCCCTTCGACAAGCTCGATGTGGTCACCTTCTCCTGGCAGAAGGTGCTTGGCGGTGAAGGCGCCCATGGCGTCATCATCCTTTCGCCCCGCGCCGTGGAACGGCTGGAAAACTACACGCCCGCATGGCCGCTGCCCAAGATATTCCGCCTCACCAAGGGCGGCAAGCTGATCGAGGGCATCTTCCGTGGTGAGACGATCAACACGCCCTCCATGCTGTGCGTGGAAGACTATCTGGACGCGCTGAACTGGGCGAAGGCCATTGGCGGCCTCGACGGTCTCGTTGCCCGCGCCAATGCGAACTTCGCCGTGATCGACGAGTTCGTGCGCAAGACGCCCTGGCTCGACCATCTGGCGAAAGTGCCGGCAACACGCTCCAACACATCGGTGTGCCTGTCGATCATCGATCCAGAGATCGCCGTACTAGATGCGGGCGAGCAGGCTGCCTTTGCCAAAGGCATGGTCTCCACACTCGCCAAAGCAGGCGTCGCTTATGACATCGGCCATTACCGCGATGCGCCCTCGGGCCTGCGAATCTGGGCCGGCGCCACGGTGGAAGCCTCCGATCTGGAAGCGCTGATGCCCTGGCTCGACTGGGCGTTCCAGTCGCAGAAGGCGAGCCTCAAGGCCGCAGCCTGACACGATACTGCGGCTCCTGAACCGGAGCCGCCTTCCCACTTCATTTTATTGAAACAGGAGGCCGCAATGGCGCCCCGCGTACTCGTATCCGACAAACTGTCGCCCACCGCCGTTCAGATCTTCAAGGATCGCGGCGTCGAGGTGGATTACCTGCCCGATCTGGGCAAGGACAAGGAAAAGCTCCTCTCCGTCATCGACCAGTATGACGGCCTTGCCATCCGCTCCGCGACCAAGGTCACCGAAAAGCTGATCAACAATGCCACCAATCTGAAAGTGGTGGGGCGCGCCGGCATCGGCGTCGACAATGTCGACATTCCGGCCGCATCGCGCCGCGGCATCATCGTGATGAACACGCCTTTCGGCAATTCCATCACCACGGCCGAACACGCCATCGCCATGCTCTTTGCGGTTGCCCGCCAGATCCCGGAGGCCAACACCTCCACCCATGGAGGCAAGTGGGAGAAGAACCGCTTCATGGGTGTCGAGATCACCGGTAAGACGCTGGGTGTGATCGGTTGCGGCAATATCGGCTCTGTGGTCGCCATGCGCGCCATCGGCCTGAAGATGCATGTGGTGGCCTTCGACCCATTCCTTTCGGCAGAACGTGCCTCGGAACTGGGTGTCGAGAAAGTCGAACTCGACGAGTTGTTCAAACGCGCCGATTTCATCACCCTGCACACGCCGCTGACGGACAAGACGCGTGGCGTGATCGACAAGGATGCCATCGCGAAGATGAAAAAGGGCGTGCGCATCATCAACTGCGCGCGTGGCGGCCTTGTGGTCGAGGCCGATCTCGTTGAAGGCCTCAAATCCGGCAAGGTCGCAGGTGCGGGTATCGACGTGTTCGAGACGGAACCGGCGACGGAAAACCCGCTCTTCAACATGCCCAACGTGGTCTGCACACCGCATCTGGGCGCGTCCACCAGCGAGGCCCAGGAGAACGTGGCCATCCAGGTGGCGGAGCAGATGGCGGACTATCTGACGAAGGGGGCTGTGACGAACGCGATCAACATGCCTTCGATCAGCGCTGAGGAAGCCCCGCGCTTGAAGCCCTTCATCAAGCTGGCGGAAGTGCTGGGCGCATTCGTCGGTCAGGTGACCGACGAGGCCATCGAGGAAGTGGAGATCCTGTTCGACGGCTCCACCACCGAGATGAACCGCCGCGCGTTGATCAGCGCGGCACTCGCCGGCCTGATCCGCCCGCAGGTGGCCGATGTCAACATGGTCTCGGCCCCGATCATGGCCAAGGAGCGCGGCATCATTCTTTCGGAGGTCAAGCGCGACAAGTCGGGCGTGTTCGATGGCTATATCAAGCTGACGGTGAAGACCTCCGAGAAGACGCGCACCATCGCCGGTACGGTGTTCTCCGATGGCAAGCCGCGCTTCATCCAGATCAAGGGCATCAATCTCGATGCCGAGGTCGGCCAGCACATGCTCTACACGACCAATTACGACGTGCCGGGCATTATCGGTCTGCTGGGCTCGATCTGCGCCAAGCACCAGGTCAACATCGCCAACTTCCAGCTCGGCCGCAACCGGCCGGGCGGCGATGCCATCGCCCTGCTTTACCTCGACGCGCCCTTCCCGCCGGAAGTCCTCCGCGAGCTGCGCGCAACCGACGTGATCCTCTCGGCCAAGCCATTGTCCTTCGACGTGGCCGCATAGGGGTCAAACAGTCTTGTGGAATTGCAATGCCGGCGTCATGCGCCGGCATTTGCATGTCTATCCTGTTGGTGGAGCGTCGGAATTCCCGAAACCGGGCTCCACTTTGCGGCCCGAAGCTCTGGAAGCCAGTTTGCGGCCTCCATGTTCGGCCATCCATATCCCGCCAAGCACCATGAACAGCGCGACGGCGTGATAGGTGAAGAAGGCTTCACGCAGAATGACGATCGACAGGAGCGTTCCGAAGATCGGCACCAGATTGATGAACAGGCCGGCGCGGTTACCGCCAATCAGCTCATTGCCGCGAATATAAAGCGTCTGCGCGAAGATGGAGGGGAACAGCACAACGTAGAACACCACCATCCAGCCCTGAAAATCAGGGGCGATGAGCCGGTCGGTCGCGATCTCCCAGGCCACCAGCGGCAGGGACGCCAGAAGCGCAAAGAACGAGAGCACGAACATCAGGCTCAGCCAGTGAATATTCGGCTTTAACCGCAGCCCGACCGTGTAACCCGCATAGAGCAGGACGGCGACAAGCATCAGCGCGTCGCCAAAGTTCACATTCAGGTCGAGAAGGCGGGAAAACGCGCCATGGCTGGCAACCAGCGCTACGCCGACCAGAGACAGAACGAAGCCGGCAATCTGCAGAAAACTCACGCGCTGGCGAAACAGGACAAAATTGGCGACGAAGATAACCATCGGCACCGCACCCTGCTCGATGGCGATGTTGATGGCCGAGGTGAACTGGGCGGAACTGTAGAAAACAGCGTTGAACCCGGTGAAACCGAGCGTGCCCAGCGCCGCCAGTAACGGCAGCTTCGGCCGGATCTCCGGCCAGTCACGCCGGAGATGCGGCCAGGCAAAGGCAGCGAGCAGCGCACAGCCAATGACCCAGCGAAGCGTTGTCAGCATCATCGGCGAAACATGGCCGACAGCCAGCCGGCTGGCCACGGCATTGCCGCCCCAGAAGAGCGTGGTCAGGCAGAGAAAGACATAGGCTTGGCGGTGCATGGGTACACAGTCAGAACAGCGATGGGTTCAGCCTGATAGAGCCTCGGACCAAAATCGTAAATGCCAACGTCATAATTCGACATGCAAACTGTTGCACAAATGCTCGGACGGACAGAACGGCGTGCAGTTGAACGTTTCCATGAAACAGAGAACCGGTCTAAGGTCGGTCGAATCGCTGCAACACCGACCGCCTGCATCCGGGTTGTCTGTGGACATGCGAACAATCGTTGATTGCGCTTCCGGTTCCTGCATGGCAAAGCGCGGTCGTATGAGCTCTTAAGTGCGGGCGAGAAGCAACGTTGAACGACGTGTCCAAACCAGCGGGCAAGGATGACGGCCCCGCCAATCGCAGCGCCAGGCGCGTTCTGAAACGCAGCCCAGCCGAGCCCAGCCCCGACCTGGAGGACGTGCTCCAGCACGGTGCATCTCTGCGCCAGCGACGCCTGCTGCGAAACCTGCGCCCCATGCTGCCGGAGATTCTGGCCGCCGGCATTTTGCAGTGCATGATCTACAGCGCTTTCATTCTCAACGCATCACGCAGCGACTGGAACAATCTGGCAATCGTCTGCTCGGTGCTTTTCTTGCTGCCCTTCGCCGTCGCGCTGGCCCTGCTTGGCTTTCGCAGGCAGCGCAACACGTTTTCCATCGCGATCTTCGTCACCTTCGTGTGTTTCAACGTGGCTGTCGCGGTTCTGTCCGGCCTGCGCATTCCGGTGAGCTACTCGGCTCTTCTGACGGCCTACCCGATCGCCACGATCGCCATGATCGTCGCCAATCTGAGGCTTCACCGGTCTCTGGAGGACCGCGTTGCCCTGCTCGACTTCCCCCAGGCCGCTCAGGTTGCAGCGAGGCTTGCAGGCCATGTGGCTGTGATCAGCGACAAGACAGCGGATATCGGCGCCTATGACCGACTGCTGATCGACACCAGAACACACCACAACCCGGATTGGTCGACCTTCCTAACAAAGGCCTACATGGTCGGGGTCGACGTTACCCCCTGGTTCAACTTTCTCGAGCTGCGCGAAGGCCGCGTGGATGTGGGCGCGTTCGACGTTTCGCACCTCGCCTACACGCCAAGCCAGATCTACTATTCCAAAGCGAAACGCGCGCTTGATCTCATCGCCGTCATCGTCACGGCGCCGATCACCATCCCGCTGGGGTTTGCAGTCTGGCTCTATATCCGGGCCCTCGATGGCGGGCCGGCGATCTTCGTGCAAACCCGTCGGGGCTATGGCGGGCGCCCTTTCAACATGCTCAAGTTTCGGACCATGTATCATGGCAGGCAGGGCGGAGCGACGCGCACGAACGACGACCGGATCATAAAGGGATGCCGGGTGCTGCGCCGCCTGCGGCTGGATGAGCTTCCCCAGCTCATCAATATCTGGCGCGGAGAAATGAGCCTCGTGGGACCACGCCCCGTCGCTGAATATGTGGCGCAGGCGAGTGAGGCAGAAGAGCCAAAATTCATCCACCGCACCATGGTGCTGCCCGGCATCACCGGCTGGGCACAGGTGAATTCCGGCTATGCGGGCACAACCCAGGAAGAGATCAACAAACTCTCCTACGACCTCTATTACATCAAGCATCTGTCATTCGATCTCGACGTGCTCATCATACTTTCAACGATCAGCACCGTCCTGTTCGGTCGCGGCGCCCGCTAGGGCATAGGACCGAAAAGTGGAATCCGGTTTTCCGATTGTTCCGATGCTCCATCAATGGTTTAGATCGTCCTTTGTGCGTCCGGATGGACGCACGGCGATCTAGAGTATTTTGCAGTCAGGTGGAGTGGCGCAGCGTTTCCATGAAACGATGAACCGCTCCAGGTCCTGAGGCCGGGCTCTCCATGTATGGTGAAAAATCTTCTCCCAAGAGACATTCACCATTGGCGCACAATCGCTTAAAGAGAAGCGCACGCAGCGTCAGGGGAGGAGAACACCGTCATGAGCCATCCGAAGATCATCTGCATGGGTGAACCGATGATCGAGTTCAACCAGGTGGACGACACGGGCCGCTATCTCTTCGGCTACGGCGGCGACACCTCCAACTGCGCCATCGCAGCCGCGCGCGCCGGCGCATCGGTCGGGTTCTTCACCGCGCTCGGCGCAGACGAGTTCGGCGACAGCCTCATGCAGCTCTGGGCAGACAATGGCGTGGACGCTAGCCAGGTCCTGCGCAACCCGGATGCCCATACGGGTGTCTACTTCGTCAGCCATGGCGAGAACGGCCATGTCTTCTCCTATCTGCGCAAGGGTTCGGCGGCGAGCCGCGTCGCTCCGCGCGACTTGCCCCGCAGCGCCATCGAGAACGCCGACATTCTGCATCTGTCGGGCATCTCCATGGCCATCAGCGCCGATGCAAGCGATGCGGTTCTCGAAGCCATCGACATTGCCCGCGCCGCCGGCACCAAAGTCTCCTTCGACACCAATCTGCGCCTGAAGCTGTGGCCGCTCGAGCGCGCCCGCGCGCTGACCGAAGCCGCCATGCGCAAGGCCGACATCGCGCTTCCCGGTCTGGAAGACGCCGAACAGCTGGTCGGCATCAGCGACCCGGACGCCATCGCCGATCATTATCTGGGTCTTGGCGCTGGCATCGTCGCGCTGACGCTCGGCAAGGATGGCTGCCTCGTCGCCACGCCGGACGAGCGCCGCCGCGTGCCCGGCATCAGGGTCAACGCCGTCGACGCCACGGGTGCGGGCGACACGTTCGATGGCAATTTCCTCGCCGAGCTCAATCGCCATGGCGACCCGTTCGAGGCCGCGCGCTACGCCAATGCGGCCGCTGCCCTTTCCACACAGGGCTTTGGCGCAGTCGCTCCCATGCCCATGCGCGAAACGGTTTTGAAGGCGCTCGCGGAAGCCGCCTGATCTATTCCAGAAAAACATCCACGCTGGCGGAACGTCCGGCCGCGTCGATCACCGTCAGGGTCGATGCGCCGCCGCCATCGGGCACCCAGTTCGCCCTGCGCCGGCGATAGGCCTCCGGCAGCGGCTCGCCATTGGCCAGCCAGCGAAACGGCGCGCGCCCGCCATTGATCTTGAGCGCCAGCGGCATGACCCGCGCGCCACGCGCAAGCCCCACATCGATGCGCGCACCCTGCGGCGGGAACACGATTTCCGGCGCGGGCTCCACTGGCGCTCCGGCCCGGAACCCGCCACCATCAGCAGAAAACCGCCGCATCGGAAAGGGAAGATCGGACGCGGCAAGCCGGATCGCGCCTGCCGGCGCAGGCGGGAATGGAACGATGCCCACGCCCGAGCGTGAGAACGCCTCGAACAGAATAGGGGCGGCGGCCAGATAGCCGGTCAGCCCCGGCACCGAGCCGCCATCGGGTCGCCCGGCCCACACGCCCAGCACACGCCGCCCGTCATAGCCCACCGACCACGCATCGCGGTAGCCATAGGACGTGCCCGTCTTGTAGGCGATACCGAGACGCGGCGCGTCTTTGGGCGGCGCGACGCCGGACAGGATGTCGGAGACCTGCCAGACGGCCTGCGGCGTCAGAACGGAAGGGGGATGCGCGGCAATCTCTGCATTGTCCAGATAATGCAGCGGGCGCACCCGCCCCCGATTGGCGAACCCGCCATAAAGCTGCACCAGCCCTTCCAGCGTCAGCCCCGCGCCACCAAGCCCGATGGCCAGGCCCGGCGTCTCGCCGGGCGGCAGCGCGGGCGGCACGCCGGCCCGTCGCATGCGCGCCACCAGCCGCACCGGCCCCACTGCATCGAGCAGCCGGATCGTCGGCACGTTGAGCGACATCTGCAAGGCCGTGCGCACCGAAACATCGCCCTGATAGGCCATGTCGAAATTGCGCGGACGATAGCCCGAGAAATTGCCGGGCCGGTCTTCGATCATCGTTTCCTGCATCACCAGCCCCTCCTCGAAGGCAAGGCCATAGATGAAGGGCTTGAGCGTGGAGCCCGGCGAACGCTCTGCCACGCTCATGTCGATCCAGCCGGCGCGTGCGACGTTGAAATACCCCGCCGATCCGACCCGCGCGAGCACCGCGCCGGTCTGCGCATCCGCCAGCACCATCGCCACGGAAACACGCGGCCCCAGCCCGCGCGCCGCTCTGGCAGCAACTTCCTCAAGACCCGCCTGCGCGGAGCGGCTGATGGTCAGGCGATGCACACGCTCATCCGGCTCCGCCTGCACCACCGCATCGGCCAGATGCGCGGCATAGGCGGGCATGGGCAGGCGACGCCCGGCAAGCTTCGCCTCAGACGCGCGCGCGACCTCGCTTTCGATGATGACGCCAGCCCCCGCCATGCGCGCCAGAACGCGGTCGCGCGCGGTTTTTGCCATTTGCGGATGACGGTCGGGCCGGCGCGCTTCGGGCGATTGCGGCAGGGCGACCAGAAGAGCGGCCTCCTCCAGCCCCAGTCTGTGCGGCTCCTTGCCGAACCAGGCAAGGCTTGCCGCGCGCACCCCTTCAAGATTGCCGCCATAAGGCGCGAGCGTCAGATAACGCTCCAGTATTTCCCGCTTGGAAAGCCTGCGCTCGATCTGCAGCGCCCGCGCGATCTGCCGGAACTTGGCGCTGAAGCTGCGCGCCGCGCGCGGCTCGGTGTGGCGTGCAAGCTGCATCGACAGTGTTGAACCGCCCGAGACGATGCGCCCGTTCCACAAGAGCTGCAATGCGGCGCGGCCAAGCGCGCGCATGTCGACACCCGGATGCGACCAGAAGCGCTTGTCCTCATAGGCGACCAGCATCTTGAGAAACTGCGGATCGAGCGTGTCGATATCCGCCGGAAGACGCCAGCGCCCGTCGGACGCCGCATAGGCCCGCAGCAGCGCGCCGTCACGGTCGAGCACCTCCACCGAAAGCGGGGCGGGAACGAGCGGCGGCGGATAGGCCGCGTCCAGCCGGTCGAGCGTCACCGCCCCGCCAATGGCGAGCAGGGCCGCAAGGCCAGCGGCCATGGCAACCCGGCGCATATGTCGACGCGTTTTCATCGCCGCCGCCTACTGCCCCACGATCTCCATGAAGCCCGTCGCTGTTCGTGCCGAGAGCTGCGGACGGTACATATCCTCAACGCTCGCCGCCGGATGCGTGTAGACGCCCGGCGTCACCGCACGCACCACATAGGCGAGCCGGAATTTGCCACCCCCATTGCGGTCGAAGGCGGCAATGAAGCGGTCGTCGCGGAACTCGGTATGAACCGCATCCGTCTCGCCAAGCCAATCGAAATTGGCCAGATCCGCACTGCCGACAAGGCGCGGGTTGTCGATCTCGAAGCCCGCCGGCAACAGGTCGGAGACCAGCACGCGCGAGGGCCAGGCGTTCTTTTCCGTCATCTCCAGAACCACCACATAGCGCTCGTTCTGGCGCGCTTCGGAGACATTCGCCTCCCTGCCGTCGAGCGTGTAGTAGCGCCGCTCGATGGTGAAGCCCTCCCCGCCCGCCGGCAAAGGCTGCTGCGGCGCGGCAACGACTGTCATCACCGCATCGACCAGTTCATCGCCCTGATTGGCCACCGTCAGCGGCGCTGCCTCGATCTCCAGCCCGGATAGCCGCCGCGAGAATGCGCCCTGATGCGCATTGCCGTCCACGGTCAGGCTCAGATCATCACTCGACTGGCTCAGCGCGCGGGCGGCAAGCAGCATCCACGCCTCGTCCTGCGTGCTCATGTGCTTTGTGTCACCGCGCACATCGGAGACAAGCTGCACCATCTGCGGCACCAGCGCCGGTTCGGGCCGGCTCTCTGCCGCCAGCGCCAGCATCGCCGCGCCGTCGCGCAGACGCGACCCGTAGTCGGAGCGCGCCGTGTAGCGCCCGCTCATGCCCTGAGCGAGACGGAAGGCGGAGGCAAAGCCCCGCTCCGCACGTTCCGCATCGCCATAGAGCGCGAGGCCTGCGGCAAGCTGCGCGCGGGCCAGCGGCGTGGAGAATTCATCAAGCCGCGTGTCGAGATAGTAGCGCAGGTCACCGGCCGAAGCCTTGCGGTTACGCGCCAGCACATAGAGCGCATAGGCGATCTCGCTGCCGCGTGAGGAGACATCCGTGTCATAGGCGAGCGTGTTCGAGAGGTTCTGCAGCGCCTGGCCCATCGCCGCCTCGGGCACGGCAAAGCCCTGCTCGCCGGCGCGGGTGAGGAAGTCCGTCACATAGGCGTCGAGCCACAGATCGCCAGATCCCGGTCCCCAGAGACCGAAACCGCCAGACGAAGACTGTGCGGCAAGCACGCTTGTGATGGCGTCCTCGATGCGCCCCTTCAGCGCCGGGTCGTCGTCCAGTCCGGCGGCTTTTGAAAGCTCGCTCACATAGAGCAGCGGCAGGGCGCGGCTCGTGGTCTGCTCCGTGCATCCATAAGGATAGCGGTCGAGCGACATCAAAAGTGCCGGAATGTCGAACCCGTCGGCCCGCGAGATGTTGAGGCTCACCGACGCGTTCTCGGCAAAGCTGTCTTCCAGAAGCGCGCCGTCCAGCGTGACACTGCCGCCATTGGCCGCAAGCGTGACCACGCTGCGGGTGGCGACCGGCATCACGCCGGGCCGCACCGGCAGGGACACACTCTTCTCAACGGAAAGCCCGCTCTCATGCGCAAGCGCCACCGTCAGCGCACCCTCGCCCGTCTGGTTGGTCGCCGAGATGGGCACGGAGAGCGTGGCCTTGCCGCCCGCCTCAAGCGTCACCTTATCGGAGAGCGACCGCAGATCGGCGTCTACCGGCCCTTCTGCCATCACCGTGAGGCGATAGTCGCCGGCAGGACCATCCGTGTTGGCGATTTCAAGCAGCAGCCGCGCTTCATCGCCCGGAGCCAGGAAGCGCGGAAGGCTGGTGGTCAGCACAACGGGATCGCGGATGATCACATCCTCCTGCGCGCTGCCCACACCCTTCTTCGACCACGCGACCGCCATGATGCGGGCCGTGCCGTTGAACTGCGGAATGTCGAAGGAGACCTGCGCCTTCCCGTCATCATCCACCTTCACGATGCCGGAGAAGAAGGCGAGCAGCTTCTGTGTCGGCGCGCTGCCGGTCGCGGTCATGCCGCCGCCATCGCCGCCTGTGCGCAGCCGCCCCATCGCGCCGAGCGACCCGTCGATCAGCCGCCCGTAAATGTCGCGCATCTCGATGCCCAGCATGCGCTGGCCGAAATACCAGGCGTCCGGCTGTGGCGGTTCGTAGCGTGTGAGGTTGAGAATGCCCACATCGACCGCAGCGACGGTCACATAAGCTTCTTCGCCTGGTTCCAGACCGCCAACGCTGACGGGGATGGAAAGACTCTCGTCGGGGCGCGCCTGTTCCTCCACGCCGAGTTCAACCGAAAGATCCCGCGCACCCGGATCGACCTTGAGCCAGCGCACGCCGATGGCGCGCATGGGGAGACGGTTCTCCACATCGTCGCCGGGGCGGAACAGCGTTGCGGTCACATAGGCCCCGGCCCCGAGCGCATCGGTCACCGGAATGTCCACGGTCGCGCCGGCTTCCGGCACTTTTGCGGTGAAGGTTTCGATGAGGCTCTCAGAGCCCACCGTCACCAGAACCTCGCCGGCAAAACGTGGCGAAATCTTCAGCTTCGCCGTCTCGCCCACCGCATAGGCGTCGCGATCGAGCGCCACTTCCAGCCCGTCCGGCGTCTCGGTGGAACCGGCCTCCACATACCAGCCGGAATCGAACGCCGCGCTGGTGATCGGACCACCCGCATCCGGACTTTCGACCTCGAGGCGATAGCGCCCCCAATCCACGGAAACGCCGATCTGCGGCTCACTGTCGGCCTTCGCGTCCACAGTTCCCTCGCGCACGAGGCTCGTCGTTGTGATCGGCTCATAGTTCCAGGAACCGCCATCGCGATACCACTGATAGTGACGCTCCACCTTCAGCAGTTTCCATTCCAGGCCGTCCATGGCGATGCGCTCGCCCTTCGGATCGACCGCGATCACGCGGAAGTTCGCCGTCGCTCCCTCGGCAACGCGCCCGCCGGTAAATTCCGGCTTCAGGCCGATCATCGCGCTTTCCGGCTCGACATCGATCTCCAGCGCACGCTCCACGGCGCGGCCACCGGCCTCGCGCATGCGCACGCTCACCTCCGCTTTCAGGAGACGCGTGGTCGAGGGCACGCCATCCAGCGCCACCGGGAATCGCGCCTGCCCCTCCGCATCGGTCTCAGGCAGGCCGGGCAGCGAGACGCGCAGCGCCTCCACATCTTCCTCGTCATCAAGGCCAAAGACATAGCCAGGGAAGGCTTTCCACTCGCGCGACGGCGCGACCGTCAGTTCGCCTTCAAGCGCAAGCCCCGCTGCCGGCGCGCCATAGAGATAGCGGCCATCGACGGTCACATTCGTCGCACCACCGACCGGCACGGTCTCATCCGCGCTCGCAAGCGCGAACTCGGTGCGGTCGGGCACGAAATCCTCGACCAGAAAATTCTTCTCGGCCAGCGCCGGCTTTTTCGGATCGGCATAAATGCCGAGCACCCAGGTGCCGCGCATCGCGCTTTCGGGCAGATCAAGCGCCACTGCATGACCGCCAAGCGCCGCGCCATCGGAAACGACGCGCCGGTCCTCCACACCGTCGGGACGGCGGAAGATGAAGGTCAGCGGCAGATCCTCCACCGCATCCGAAGCGGGATTGCGCGTGAGCGCGCTCGCATGCACCGTCTCACCGGCGCGATAGATGCCGCGCTCCGTCCACGCGAACACGTCGAGCGGTCCGGGCGAAGGACGCCCCGTCACGCCGCGATCCGAGAGATCAAAGCCAGCGCGCGTCATGTCGAGGAAGACGAAATCCTCAGTCCCGTTTTCAGCGATGATCGCCGCCGGTGCGAGACCGGAAGAGCCGCGCGCCAGACCGGGATCGAAGCGCGCATGGCCGGCGCCATCGGTCTCCGCCTCGCCGAGCACCTCATTGTTGCGGGCCACAAGCCTGAGCTTCAGACCATCGAGCGGCTTCGCGCTCGCCAGCGAGCGCGCGAAGACCGAAAGCCCGTCCTCGCCGGCAAAGGTGGAAAGCCCGATATCGGAGACAAGGAACCACTGCGTCGCGCGGTTGTCCCAACTTTGGCTGGTGTCGCCTTCCGGCACTGCCGTCATCATGTAGACGCCGGGTTTGCGCTCCGGCACCGCCTCATCGATGGGAATGCTGGTGACGACATCCTTGTTCAGTTCGGCGTCGACCTCGACCGTGCCTTCCCAGACGGGCGCACCCATCTGGTCGGCCACCTCGTTCACCGCATATTCGTTGAGCTGGCGCAGGAACTGCCCCTCGCTCAGAAGACGCGCCAGCGCGCGGTCACCAACGCGGTAGACGGACAGCGTCGCGCTGTCGGTGTTCACGGAAACGAACGGGATGCCCCGGCGCGCCGAAGACGGCAGCACGAAATTGTCGCCGGTAAAGCGCAGCGAAGGCGCGCGGTCCCGCACGTAGATTTCCAGCGGAACCGGCTCGGCAATCACCTCGCCAATGGCCGCCGGCAGGCCCTGCCGGATGACGATGCGATACTGCTCGCCATGCTTCAGGCCGCTGACGCAAAGCTCCTTGTCGCTGCGATCAACGGCGAAGGAGCGCAGATTGTCGACGGTCACGAATTGGGCATAGTCGACGCCGCTCTTCACCAGTTGCTCGGAAAACTGCACGCAGGCGCGCGGCGTAGCGCTGTCGGAATCGACCGAATGGTCGATCACGCGGAAGCCCTTGCGGCGCTTGAGGTCGGCATAGGCCTCCTGCACATCGCGCGCGGTTCTGAGCGCAAGGCTAGCCTCATAGGCGCTGAGCGCGGGGCGGAACAGGTTGCGCCGCTCAAGAGCCGGCGCAAGAACGGCCAGCGCCTCGGCGCGGTCACCCGCGCTGCGCGACAGATTATAGGCATTGATTGCAGCGCCGGTGCCGGCGCGCTGAAGCCGATACAGGTTCATGTCACCCACGGGCTGCGAGGCGGTCGCGGCACGCGCAAGTTCCAACCAAAGGCCCACATTCTGCGGCTCCATTAGGAGCGCGGTTGAAAACGCCTGCATGGCATTGAACGGATCACCATTTTCCAGCGCCTGCCCGCCCGCCGCACTCAGTTGAACAAAGCCTGCATTCTCGGGACGCACCGCGCGCAGTATCTCGGCGCGATACTCGCCAGCCTCGCGCTGAATGTGCTCGGGCACGAAGCGCAGCGCAGGCGGCGCTCCGATATCGGGTGCGTCTCCACCGGCCACAACCTTGCCGGCCACCGCGCCGTCAAACGCATTGAGGCGATTGAAGTCCGACTTCAGAAAGCACCATTGCGCGCTGGTGTTGTAGGTGAAGGCCCGGCACTGCGGATCGGCAAGGCACACCGCCTTGCACTGGTCGAGCGTCACATCCTTTTCGGTGCGCAGGTCGAAGCCGAAATAATCGGCGTTCTCGCTGGTCACGATCCGGCGCGCATCCTGCGCGGCAGCCATTGCTGCAAACCCGAGAAGAAAAACGAAAAACAGGGAGAGTCCGCGTGCCGCAAGCATGGCAATCCTCCAGGCGCTGCCGATATCGTCCCATTGATATTGGGGCAGCTTTGCAAAAGCCAGTCAACAGACCCGGAGAATTATCGCTTCCCTTATAGTCCCTTCGGATGGGTCATGAACTCTTCGATGATTTCCTCGGGCGGTTTCACGAAATCCGAGGTTCGGCTCACGCCAAGGCCGGTCAGCCCCTTCAGCTTCACGGCCATTTCCGCCAGCTTCACGACAATCGGAATGCCGTTGATCACCGGCGCGCCATCCACCCGGTGTGCCTGCAATTGCGAGAATAAAAGCATGGGTATGCCGCCACCGGGGATCAGCACGTCCACACCGTCGCGCACCAATGGCCTTGCCTGTTCCTCGAACAGGGCGCGCACCGTCTCGAGCCGCTCATCGGAGCCGAAGGCGGCAAGGATCTGCCCGGGCTCGAAATCCATGGCATGCACGCCGGTCACCCGCTCTCTCAGACCGTATTTACCGATCTGGTGGTGAAACCAGGGTATGTAACGGCGGTTGATGGTGACGATGCCCGAGCGCTGGCCAAGCTGGCAGGCATGCAGCATGGACGCCTCGCCCATGCCCAGCACCGGAATGTCGACCACCGACCGCGCTTCATAGAGGCCGGCATCCTGAAAATGGCCGATGATGAAGGCGTCATAACCCTCGCGCTCGGCCCGCACCGCATTGCAGATCACCTCGCGCGCGCAGCGAAACTCCACGATGGCGTGGGCGTAGCTATCATGCGGGGTGATGCCCTTGATATCGATCTCGGTGCCGGGATCGACAATCGCATCGAGATGCTTTCTGAGTTCATCCCAGTAGCCCGCGCCGTTCTCGTAATCGACATAACTCTGATACCAGATCTTCATGCGTCAGCTCCTGATCAAACCCGGCAGCCAAAGGGCCATTTGGGGGAATAGCGCCAGCAGAACCACCAGCAAAAGCGTGCAGGCTATGTAGGGCAGCGCGGCCCGCGCCACCTGCCCGATGGTCGTGCCGGCCGGGCTCACCCCAACCATGACGAAGAGCAGAAGGCCGAAGGGTGGGGTCGCAAGGCTGAGCTCCAGCGCCAGAAGCATCACCACGCCGAACCAGATCTGATCGAACCCGTAGAGTGCCACCAGCGGCATGAAGATCGGGAGCGTCAACATCATGATCGAGAGCTGATCCATGAACATGCCGAGAAGCAGAAGCACCAGGAACATGATGGCAAGCACCACATAGGCGTTGAGCTCGAAACTGGTGGCAAACGCGATCAGCCCGGAGGACGCCCCGGAGAAGGCAAGGATCTGCGAAAAGGTCGTGGAACCCACGATGATCATCAGCATCATGGCCGACACTTTCAGCGTGCCGGTGAGCGAGCGAACGACGGCCTCCCAGCTCAGCGTGCGATAGCAGGCCGCAAGCACCACCACCGACAGCGCACCGAAGGCGGCGGATTCGGTCGGCGTCGCCCAGCCGAGCAGGATGAGCCCGACCACGGCAAAGACCACGATGCCCATGGGCAGGACATCGACAGCAAGCGCCTGAACGATCTCGGAGACGCTTGCCCGTTCCGCCGCATAGCCGGGTGCGGCGTCGGGATCGAGCGCGATCTGTATGCGGATCGTGGCAAGGAACATGAGCGCCAGAACGAGGCCGGGTACCAGACCTGCGATCAGTAGGGCACCAACATCGATCCGCGCCAGCGAGCCCAACAGCACGGCCAGCGAGGATGGCGGAATGATCATGGCCAGACCGCCCGTCGCCAGGATCGGCCCCATGATCATGTGCGGCTTGTATCCGCGCTTGATCATGTCGGGCATCAGCGTCGTGCCGAGCATCGCCGTGTTTGCCATGGAGGAGCCCGACAGGGTGGCGAAGATCGTGCCGCCGCCCACTGTCAGATAGGACAGCCGCCCCTTGATGCCGCCAAAACACTTGTCGAGCGCATCGAAAACGCGAATGGCAAGCCCCGTGTGAAACAGAAGCTCGCCCATGATGAGAAACAGCGGCACCGGCACCAGCGCAAAACTCGTCACCGATGTGGTGGCATTGGCGACCAGCTGATCGATGCCGATCATGCCACCCATGAAAATGACAACGCCGACAATGTTGATCGCCAGAAAGGCAATCGCCACCGGCATGCCGAAGAACATCAGCGCGAGCAGCCCGCCGATCATGAGGAGTGTGGCTTCATACCAGGCCATCAGTGCGCTCCCCCGCTGCCCGTATAGGTTTCGCCCCGCAACAGCATGCGCAGGAACTCCAGCGCCATCAGGCCGAAGCCGACGGAAAGCATCGCGTAGAGAACCCAGGACGGGATGTTGATGGAGCGCATGTCGACCGCGCGCGACTGCACCATCTCCAACCCCACCGCCGCCGAGCGCCAGCACAGGAGGCCAAGCGTCAGGATGGCGAGAACAAGCACGACCCGCCCCACCAGAAGGCGCGCGCCGTCAGGCATCGCTCCCACGAAGGAGGAGATCGCCACATGGCCATTGTTGCGCACCAGCCAGGGCGCGGCCGCCATGGTGGAGAAGAGCATCACATATTCAACGATGGCGCTGGTCGACTGGAACGGGCGAAACCCGGTGTTGCGCAAGACAACATCGACAATGATGGCGAGCGAAATGAAAACGAGACTGGCGGCGCCCAGCACGGCCAGCCCGGTGATGACCCGGTTGTAGAGACGTATCAGAAACATGGCGCGCGGCTTTTCAAAGGGAGTGTGGCGGGGAGCCGATCAGCCCCCCGCCGGTGCGGGATCAGCGGTCGTAATAGGCTTCGCGCAATGCGTCGTAATATTCTGATCCGGAATCCTTCATCCGCTTCCAGGCGCTGTCATAGGCCAGATCAAGGAACTTCGCCTGCGCCTCGCCCTCGAGTGTGATCACTTCCATGCCGTTCTCGCGAACTGCCTTGTCGGTCTCCTCGATCACCTTCTGGAAGTTCTCATAGGATGTCTGCTCATATTCGGCGGCAGCATCGTTGATGATCTTCTTTGCCTCATTGCTCAAGCTGTCCCATTTGGCCGGGTTCACCACAACGGCGAGGTCGGTCTGGAAGAAGCCCGGATCGATGCGGTAACGCAGGAACTTGTCCCAGGAGAGATCCTGAATGCCGACAATCGGCCAGCCCGAACCGTCAAACGTGCTGCGCTCCAGACCCGTATACACATCCGGAACCGGAACGGAGACGGGAATGGCACCCAGCGCTTCAAAGAAAGAGTTGTAGATCGGCTGCGAGCGGATGCGCTGACCATCGAGATCGATGCCGCCATCCTCCGTCCGCTTGGGCTCGTTGATCGTGTAGATATAGAACTGCACGCCGGTGTCGAGGTGAGCCAAAAGGTTCACGCCGAGCTTCTTGGAAAAGGCTTCCTGCATGATGCCGAAGCCGCCATTCTCACGCGCCTTCGCCGCCGTCACGGTCGAGCCGACCCAGGCATCCGCCTCCGGCATCGTGCCGAGATAATAGGAGGCGGGGCCATACTGCATGTCGATCACGCCGCGGCGCACGGCATCCACCTGCTGGTTCGGCGGGAACATTTCCGGCCCGCCCGCATAATTGATCTGGATGACGCCCTTGCCGCGCTCGTTCACAAGATCGACAAAGCCCTTGAAGCTCTGCGAGAAGGCAAGCGACTGCGGGAAGGCGGAAATCGCCTTCAGCGTTTCTTCCGCACTGGCCTGTCCGGCAAAGGCGATGCCGGTGAGCGCCGTTGCAAGAAGGCCGTTTCTGATGGTCCTGGCGATCGATCTGGTCGTGGCTTGGTTCATTTCTTCGTCCTCTCTGGTTGTCCGGGCTTGTTCCACCCGGTTTTGGTTTCAACTGCTCCCTAAAGCTTTGGCGGCCGCACAAGCCCCGCATTGTCGAGCGCCTTCAGGAAGGCGGCCATGCGGCGCTGGCGATAGGCATCGACATCCATGTCGGAATAATCGAAGAAGCCGGAGCCGGTCTTCAGGCCGATACGCCCCTCTTCCATGTGGCGGCTGATGATCTCCGGCGCTTGATAACGCTCATCCTCAAACGCCCCTGCGAGATAGCGGCTCGCATAGTAGAGAATGTCGCCACCGCCCCAGTCGATGAATTCCAAAAGGCCGAGCACACCGAAACGCAGGCCGAAACCATAGGTCACGGCCTTGTCGACATCCTCAGCGCTCGCAACACCTTCTTCCACTATGCGCGCCGCCTCGTTCATGGCCAGCGCCTGAATGCGCGGCACGATGTAGCCGGGCGAAGCCTTGCAGACGATCGGCACCTTGCCCATGCCTTCAAGATAGGCGCGCACGAATGCGGTGGTTTCCGCATCCGTCTCATCGGCCGGGCTGAGCTCCACCAGCGGCATCAGAAAGGCCGGGTTCAGCCAGTGCGCATTGAGAAAGCGCTCGGGCGCAGAGGTGAAACCCGCCAGTTCCGTCGACAGCATGGTCGAGGTGGTCGAGGCCAGAATTGCGTCGCCATCGGCATGGGCGTCGAACAGCGCAAACGCATCGCGCTTGGCATCCGTCACCTCGGGCACGCCCTCGAACACGATGCGCGCGCCGGAAAGACCCGTCGCAGCCTCGCCGCGCGGCACGATGCTCACCCGCTCCATGATCTGCGGAACAGCATCGACTTTGAAAGCACCTAGTGCTGCGATGGAGGCGAGCGCCGTGCGGATCTCGTCCAGCGCCTCGTCGCGCAGTTTTGCGAAGGCGTCGGCCTCACGCTCCTTGGCATCGATCAGCCGCACCTCGTGGCCGGCATAGGCGACGCATTGCGCAATGCCCCGCCCCATGCGCCCGGCGCCGATGCAGGCGATGGTCACGTCATCTGCCATCACAGCCCCTCGCGCAGCATCGTCTGCACCGCCTCGCGGCTTTCACCGGCAAGGCCGATCTTCTCCATCGTGCGGCCCTCGGCGCGGAAATCGCGCTCGGCCACCGCGCCGGCAATGGCGAGAAGCCCCGCCGCCACCGGACAGGGCACACCTACCCATTCACCCACGGAAACCATGAAGGCGAGCCCCATGCCCACATCCTCCAGCATGTAGCGGTGCGACTTCAGGTCCAGCTTCTCGTGCCAGTCCCCGGAATCCACCAGCTTGTCATGGGCCAGATTGCCATACATCCAGTTGCTGGTCTCGTAGTGATCGGCCAGTGGAAAGTGAGGCGCGCCATAGCCTAGCGCCTCGCGGATCGCCATGCGCTCATTGTCGAGCGCGGTGTGCGTACGGCGGATGGAAGCCTGCGTGCCTTCATTATGAATGTCCCAGCGGTCGAAATGCTCGATGGGACCGGCATTCATGAGGATCAGCGGCGGGTGGATGATCGGGCCGGCATTCATCAGCGCGCCCGATAGCGCATCCTCCACCGGCTCGATGGAGGTCGGGAACACCGCCGCAATGGTCTTGATCGCATGATCCGTGTGCCGCGCCGGCAGCACGCCGGTCGGCAGGCGCGAGGCCCGCGTCGTCACGCGCACTTCGAGCGACCCCTGCTTGCGCGTCAGCCATGGCAGTGTGCCGGTCTCGGCAATCGCGATGTCGGCCTTCGAGCCCGCTTCGCGAATCCGCTTCATCATCAGGTAGGAGCCGAACGTGCCGGGCGGCAGGTAGATCACCTGCCCGTCCTCCAGATGCGGCGCGAGCTTCGTGGCGATGTCCTCCTGCGCGAAGGCCGGCGTTGGCGCAACGATCAGCTCCGCTCCCTTGAGCGCTGCAGCAAGATCGTCGGTCGGCACGACCGCAATCTTCCGGCTGCCCTCGTGGTCGGTCAGGGTGATGCCGCCTGCCTTCTCGACATCGGCGAAACTTGCCCGGTCGCGCCGCCACCAACGAACCTCATGGCCCGCCTCGGCGAAATCCGCCGCAGCCGCATAAGACCCGTTGCCTCCACCCAGAACAGCTACTTTCATGTCTTCACTCTCCTCCTCGCCCGCACACAGTCACGGGCATTCATGTCACGCTCGCTGGTTCACCCCCGGGGCAGAACCGCCGTCGCCTCGATCTCCACGACCGCCTCCGGTTCCACCAGGCGCGTTACCTCCACCGTGGCCATGGCCGGAAAACAGCGGCCAAAAACATCACGATAGGCTCTTCCCAGTCCTTTCGGGTCGGCCAGATAGTCCTCGACGCTCGTCACGTACCAAGTGAGGCGCGTCAGATGTTCCGGCCCAGCGCCCGCCGCTTCGAGCACGTCGCGGATGTTGCGAAACGTCTGGTGCGCCTGGGCGACGAACCCTTCCGGAAAACGGCCCTCGCGGTCCCAGCCGACCAGCCCGCCCGTGTAAATAATGCCGCCATCGGTCATCACAGCATTGGCGTAGCCCTTCGGCTGCGGCCAGCCTTCCGGGCTGACCGTTTTGTGCAGCAGGCGCGGTTCGGCAGCGTTTGGGGCGCTCTCGGTCTCGCTCATGTCGCTCTCGTCTCCAGTTTCACCGGCCCGGCGACCGGAGCGGCCGCAACGCCGCTGCCGGCACGGTACAGCGCGTGAATGTGCCTGAGGGCGTCTTTCAGCAGCGCCCCCTCGCCGGGGCGAAGCCGAGCGATGATCGCCCGCTCATGGGCCTGCGCCTCATCGACCAGACGCCCGCCAAGCTCGCGTCCGGCCGGTGTCAGGAACACGCGCACGCGCCGTCGGTCGCGCTCGTCGCTCCGGCGTTTCACCAGCCCTTTCGTCGCCATCTGGTCGACGATCTTGGTCAGATGCGACTGCTCCATCAGCGCGAGTTGGGCGAGCTGCGTCACCATCTGGCCGTCCTCATCGCTCAGGCAGGCGAGAATGCGCCATTCCGGCACGCGCAGCCCCTGCTCGCGCACATGGGCGTGAAAGTCGGCACTGGCGGCGTCGCTGGCGGCGGCGAGCAGATAGAGCAGGTAGTCGCCGACAAACCCGGCATTGCGGTCGATCTCGATCCTGTCTTCGTCTTTGGCCATCATATCGTCCGGTCACATCGAATTGGGAATGATAAGCGCCATCGCCGGCAGCGCGATCAGAAGCGCAAGACGCACAACATCCATCGCCACGAAGGGCAGGATGCCGGCGAAAATACGCTCCAGCGGAATGTCGGGCGCCACCGTCCGCATGACGAAAACATTCATGCCGATGGGCGGCGTGATGAAGCTCAGTTCGGTCGCGATCACCACAAAGATGCCGAACCAGATCGGATCGAAGCCAAGACCGGTGACGATCGGAAACAGGATCGGCACGGTGAGCGTGATCATCGAGATGCTTTCAAGCAGGCATCCCAGCACCAGATAGATCAGCACGATCAAGAAGATCACCGGGTACGGGCCGACGCCGAAAGCGTTGATCCATGTGCGCAGGTCGCCCGTCAGGCCGGAGAAGTTCACATAGTTCAGGAAGTATAGCGCCCCGAACAGGATGAAGAACATCACCGCCGTGGTCTTTGCCGTGTCGAACAGCGTGGAAAGCGTGGCCCGCAGGGTCAGCCGACCGCGCATGAAGGTGAGAAGAAACGCCCCGCCCGCACCCATGCCCGCCGCCTCGGTTGCGGTGAACACGCCCAGATAGATGCCGCCCAGAACGAACACGAACAACGCCAGCGCCCACACGACACCGCGCAAAGCGCGGATGCGGTCGACCAGTGGCAGCTTTGGCTGGGTCTCCAGATGTTCGGAATAGACCACCAGCGACAGGCGTACGGCGATCATGTAGCCGACCACGCCGATCAGCCCCGGCAAGAGACCCGCCAGAAACAGCTTGCCAATGTTCTGCTGTGTGAGGATGCCGTAAATGACGAGGATGACGGATGGCGGGATGAGAATGCCAAGCGTGCCACCCGCTGCAATGGATGAGGCGGCCAGCCGGTCGGAATAGCCATATTTGCGCATCGCCGGCAGCGAGATGCGGGCCATGGTCGCCGTGGTGGCGAGCGACGAGCCGCACACTGACGAGAACCCACCACAGGCGACGATGGTCGCCATGGCGAGCCCGCCCTTGCGATGGCGCAGCCAGGCGTTGGCCGCCGCGTAGAGATCGCCAGCCACACCCGACTGAACCACGAGATTGCCCATCAGCAGGAACAGCGGCACGACAGACAGCGTGTAGCTCCTGCCACTGTCGAAGAAGACCTGCCCGAGCATGGCCAGCGCCGGGTGCCAGCCAACGATCGAGACAACGCCGATCAGCCCCACCGCAGTCATCGCGAATGCGATGGGCACGCCCGCGAAGATGAGCGCCAGAAGCAGCGCCATTCCGATTGGCCACGCCATCAAACGCCCCCGCCATCGCTTTTGGGCAGGCGCAGCACCGCAATGACAAGCGTGATCACCGCACAGACACCGGTGATGACTGCCGTCGCCTTGGCGAACGGCCCGAGCGGCGCACGCAGATAAACCGTCACCTCATTGTAGCTGTCGAGCTGGGCCCCATGGTTCCAGAGCTGCCAGGAAACGAGCCCCAGCACCACGGCAACCACAAGCCGGGCGAGATTGAGCTGAATTCTCTCAGCAACGCCCTTGAGCCCGGCCGTGAGCAGATCGACACTCACATGCCCGTCATCCAGGCACACTGCCGGCAGCCCCACAAACACAATCGCCATCAGGAGGATTTCGGTATATTCCGCGGCACCCGGCAGCGGCGACGACAGGAGATAGCGACCGATCACATCGACCACTGTCACCAGCGTCAGCGCCACCAGAAACGCGCCGCAAAGCACGGCAGTCGCCAGTCTTAGCCACCGCCGAGCCCGCATTGCGATCCGCTCGGAGGAGGCGGCCATTATTCAGCCGCCACCGCTTTGATTTCGTCCTTGAGCTTGCCCAGAACCACCTCGAAGTCGACCCCCTTCGCCTCATAGGCCTTGGCGAGATCGTCGAACATGGGCTGCGTCTTCTCGCGCAGCGTCGCAAGCTCTTCTTCGGTCGCATCGTGGAAATCCACCGTCGAGCCGATGACCTCCATACCGGCTGCATCCGCCGCATCCCAGGCCTGGCCTGCCATGCGCGAGAACGCCTCGCCGGAGACCTCTTCGATGGCCGCCTTGTCCTCATCCGACAGGCTGTCGAACTTCGCCTTGTTCATTACGAAGAAGAACGAGACATTGTAGAGACCGCCCGGCACACGCAGTGCCTTGTCCACCAGCGTTTCCAGCTTGAAGAAAGGCACGGATTCGACGGGGAAGAAAATGCCGTCGGCAATTCCGCCCGACAGGATTTCATAGGACTGTGGCGACGGTGCCTGGATCGACACCATGTCCATCGCTTCAGCAAGCTTGTTGGTGATGTTGCCCGCAACGCGGATCTTGGCACCGGACAGGTCCGACAGCGGTGAAACCGACTTGCCCTTGGTGAGCAGGAGCCCCGGCCCATGCCCGAACACGCCCAGCACCTTGGTGCCGCGATGCTCCTCGGCCTGCGCCAGATCGCTCTCGTACACACGCCAGAAGGCCACCGAAAGGCTCTCGGACGTATCGGCCAGGAACGGCATTTCGGCGATCTCGGTCAGGGTAAAGCGCCCCGGCGTGTAGCCATGCACGCCGAATGTCAGGTCCACTGCGCCATTGGCGGCAAGGTCGAAATGCGCCGGCGGCGGCCCAAGCGGCGCGTCGAGAATTTGCACCTCGATGCGGCCGTCACTGGCCTCTTTCAGCTTCTCCGCCCAGGGGATCATCATGTCCCTGACAATCGGATGAGACGGCGGCAGCCAGTTCGACATGCGCAGAACCGTCTCCTGCGCCATCGCACCAAAACTCATGGCTGTCGACAGAATAGATGCAGATACAAGTGTTTTGATCATGCGCGTCATCGTTGCTCCTCCCATGACGGCCTCCTCCAGCCCTGAGGCTTCCACAAGTTTCAACGCGCTTCAAGCTTAAAAAGATGAAATTTCACTTTTTTAGGCTTGAAGCTTGACAACGCATAAATATGCGAATTCATATTAATTGGAGACTGTGGCTGACAATCCACCCGCCGAGTGGATTAAATGGAGGAGCCGCAGAGGGAGGAGATTTCGGCAATGGGCGAACTGAAGCTCAAGGTGTGCGCGAGCGAAGCGCTGACCCCACAAATTCGAACGCTCGAGCTGGAAGCAGCCGATGGCGGCACGCTGCCCGGATTCTCTGCCGGCGCACATATCCGCGTCACGCTGCCTGATGGCTCGGACCGGCACTATTCCCTCGTCAATGCCAGTACCGAAGCAGGTGCCACCGACGCGCCCGCCACCTATCGCCTCGGCGTGCGCCTCGAAGAGGACAGCAAGGGCGGCTCGCGTTTCATGCATGAGCTTAAGGAGGGCGACATCATCGAAACCTCCGCCCCGCGCAACGACTTCGCGCTGGTCGAAGCGCAAGCGCCTGTTCTTCTCATCGCCGGCGGCATCGGCGTCACGCCGCTCATCTCCATGGCTGCCGAACTCAAGGCGAAGGACCGCCCGTTCTCGTTTCACTATGCCGGCCGGTCGCGCACGCTTCTGGCCTTCATCGACGCGCTTGAGGCCATCGAGACCAATGCCCTCACCATCCATTGCGACGACGAGCCGGAAACCTGCATCGACCTGAAGGCGCTGATCGGCAAGGCGCCTGCCGAAGGCCACATCTATGTGTGTGGGCCACGCGGCATGATCGAGGCGGTGCGCGAAATCGCCCATGCCCGCGGCATCGCGAAGGACCATGTGCATTTCGAACTGTTCGAGGCGCATGAGGCCGAAGCGGGCGACAAGCCCTTCGAGGTCGAAATCAGTTCCACGGGTCAGGTCTTCACCATCCCGCCGGGCAAGTCCATCATCGAAGTGCTCGAGGAAGAAGGCGTCGACCTGATCTACGATTGCCAGCGCGGCGATTGCGGCATCTGTCAGACAACGGTCCTGTCCGGCATTCCCGACCACCGCGACGTCATCCTCACCGACGATGAACGCGCGGCCAACGATGTCATGCAGATCTGCGTGTCACGCGCAAAATCCGACCGGCTCGTCCTCGACCTCTAGGAGACCGACCGGACGGCGGCCAGCAAGGGAGTAGCAAGCCATGAGCCGTTACGCGAACAACCCTCAGGCGATCAGAAATCTGATCCGGCCCACGGAAGTGCACCGCGACGTCTATATCGATCAGGAAGTGTTCGAGCTGGAGATGAAACATCTCTTCGCCAACACCTGGGTCTTTGTCGGCCATGAGAGCCAGACGCCCAACAAGGGCGATTATTTCACCACCGAGATCGGCACGCAGCCGGTGATCATGGTGCGCCACTCCGACAACGAGATCTACGTCCTGCACAATCGCTGCCCGCACAAGGGCACGAAGATCGCCATCGACCGGACGGGCAACACCGGAAAATTCTTCCGCTGCCCCTATCACGCATGGTCGTTCAAGACGAATGGCTGCCTGCTCGCCATCCCGCTGCGCAAGGGCTACAAGGACACCGGGCTCGAAGAGAGCGAATCCGTCAACGGCATGGCCCCGGTTGGTGCGGTAAAAAACTATCGCGGATTCATCTTCGCCCGCCTCAACAAGGAAGGCCCGGATTTCGAAAGCTTCTTCGGAGAGGCGCTGAGCTCCTTCGACAACATGGTCGACCGCTCGCCCGAGGGCCGTCTGGAGGTGGCCGGGCCGCCGCTGCGCTATATGCATCGCTGCAACTGGAAAATGCTGGTCGAGAACCAGACCGACACCTGCCATCCCATGGTCGCGCATGAAAGCTCCGCCGGCACGGCCATCGACCTGTGGGAGAAGATGGACAAGCCCGAGGGCACGCAAAAGCCCATGGCCATGGAGGTGATCGCCCCCTTCATGAGCCCCTATGAGTTCTTCGAGAACATGGGCATCCGCACCTGGCCGAACGGCCACGGCCACACCGGCGTGCATCACTCGATCCACTCCGACTATTCAGCCATCCCCGGCTATTACGAACAGATGGTGGAGGCCTATGGCGAGGAGCGCGCAAAGGCGATCCTCGGCGAAAACCGGCACAACACGGTCTATTTCCCCAACATCATGATCAAGGGGCCGATCCAGCAATTGCGGCTGTTCACCCCCATCGCCGCCGACAAGACGCTTGTCGAAAGCTACATCTACCGGCTGGTGGGCGCGCCCGACATGCTTCTGGAGCGCACCGCGATGTACAACCGCATGATCAACGCGCCCACCTCCATGGTCGGCCATGACGATCTGGAAATGTATGAGCGCGCGCAGGAAGGCCTGCATTCCGACGGGCTGGAATGGGTCAATGTCCAACGCCTCTACGAGGAAGGGGAGAATTTCGACGAGATCGCCGTCGAAAACGGCACCACCGAGCGCCAGATGCGCAACCAGTTCCACGCGTGGGAAAAATACATGACGATGACGATGGAAGGAGACGCGCAATGAAGGCCCCCACCCGCGACGACCTGATCGATTTCGTCTATGAAGAAGCCCGCATGCTGGACGATGGCCGGTTTGACGAATGGCTCGATCTGTGGACCCACGACAGCTTCTACTGGATGCCGCTCGACTACAATCAGGAAGACGCCAAGCACGTCACCTCGCTGCTGCATGAAGACGCCTTCATGCGCAAGCTGCGCGTCGAGCGCTTCAAGGGCGAGCGCACCTTCTCGCAAAAGCCGAAGACCCGCTGCCACCACGTTCTGAACCGCCCCTTCATCGACCATATGGACGATGAGAAGGGTGAGTATGTCACCCACACGGCGTTTCACTATGTGGAGACACGGCTCGACGACCAGATCCTGCTTGCCGCCACGGCACGTCACGAGTTGAAACTCATCGAAGGAAAGCTGAAGATCACCCACAAGCGCGTCGATCTGCTCAATTCCGATGCCGCCTTCGGCAATATCCAGATGTTCCTTTGAAAGCGCGCAGCAGATGAAATCGCAGATCCCGCCGTTCGACACCGTGTTCGCGGCCTTTGCCGACAGCGCCGGGCGCTGGCCGGACCGCCCCTTCCTGCACGTGCTGGAGGAGACGGCCACGGTCTACGACATTCCCGCCGGCGAACTCTCCTATGGCGCCGCACTTGCCGAGATTAAACGCCTGAGGGACGCCTATGCTGCCGGGGGCTATCGCGCCGGCATGCGCGTCATGCTCCTGATGGAAAACCGGCCGGGCTTCTTCCTGAACTGGTTCGCCTTAAATGCGCTCGGGCTCTCGGTCGTGCCGGTCAATCCCGACCTGCAATCGGCGGAACTGGAATACATGGCCGGGCACGCGCGCCCGGTTCTGGCAGTGGCCATCGCGAGCCGCGTGGCGGATCTTGAACAGGCGGCTGCCGCCTCCGGCGTCGGCTTTCCGGTCGTCACGCCCGAGGCGGACACCCCGTCGCTCGATCCGCGCTTTGCCGGCATGGAGACGCCGCAGGGTGCGCCGCTCAGCCGCGAAGCGGCCATGCTCTACACCTCCGGCACCACGGGCAAGCCCAAGGGCTGCGTCCTGTCGAACCTCTATTTCCTGCATTCGGGCCGCTGGTACGCGAAGGCGGGCGGCCTTTGCGCCATGAACGAGCACGGCGAGCGCATGATCACGCCGCTGCCAATCTTCCACATGAACGCCATGGCCTATTCGCTGATGGCGATGATCACGGTCGGCGGCTGCCTCATCGCGCTCGACCGTTTCCACCCGCGCAGCTGGTGGCAGAGCGTGCGTGACAGCCGGGCCACCTGCCTGCATTATCTGGGCGTCATGCCGTCCATTCTCATGAAGGCCGAACCCACGGAACAGGACAGGGCGCACAATGTGCGCTTCGGCTTCGGCGCGGGCATCGATCCCAAGCTGCACGGTCCCTTCGAGGAGCGCTTCGGCATTCCGCTGATCGAGGGCTGGGCGATGACGGAGACGGGGGCCGGCGCGGTCATCGTTGCCAATCACGAGCCCCGCAAGCGCGGCACGAACTGCCTTGGCCAGCCCGGCCCGGATATCGAGGCCCGCGTGGTCGCGGACGATGGCAGCGAGACAGCTCCCGGCCAACCCGGCGAGCTTCTGGTGCGCCATGCCGGCGAGGATCCGCGTTTCGGCTTCTTCTCTGAATATTACGCCAACCCCGAAGCCACCGCCGAAGCGTGGGAAGGCGGCTGGTTCCACACCGGCGACATCGTCATGCGCGATGCCGATGGCGATTTCTTCTTCGTCGACCGCAAGAAGAACGTGATCCGCCGTTCCGGCGAGAACATCGCCGCCGTGGAAGTGGAATCCTTCCTCATGCAGCATCCCGACATCAAGGCGGCAGCGGTCGCGGCAGCCCCGGACGAGCTGCGCGGCGACGAGGTCTTCGCCTGTCTCGTGGTCGAGAGCGGCGAACGCGATGAGGCGCGCGCCCGCGAGATCGCCGAATGGTGTCTGGACCGCGTCGCCTATTACAAGGTTCCAGGCTACATCGCCTTTGTCGACGCCCTGCCCCTGACCTCGACGCAAAAGATCCAGCGCGGCGAACTGAAATCACTGGTCGCCCGGCTTCTCACCGATCCCGGAACGGTCGACACACGCTCCATGAAGAAAAGGCGCGCGGCCTGATGGCGGGCCGCACCTCAAGACGGATGGGCTATGAGGGCGTGGTGCTCGCCGCGCCCGCCACCACGCCCTATCAGCGTTTCTCCAAGGAAACGGCGCATTGGTGGATCGCCCGCGCGCTGCGCCAGTCGCTTCAAAGCGCCGGCCTCAGCCCCCGCGAGGTCGACGGCTTCTCGGTTTCAAGCTTCACGCTCTTTCCCGACACGGCGGTGGGGCTGACCCAGCATCTCGGCCTCACCCCGCGCTGGCTCGATCACATCCCCATGGGCGGGGCAAGCGGCGTCGTGGCGCTCAGGCGCGCAGCCCGCGCCGTGCAGGCGGGCGACGCCGACATCGTCGCCTGCGTTGCCGGCGACACCAATCATGTCGACAGTTTCCGGCGCATGCTCTCAAGCTTCAGCCGCTTCGCGCAGGATGCCTCATATCCTTATGGAGCGGGCGGACCGAATGCCTGTTTCGCGCTCCTGACCGACCATTATATGAGCGCCTATGGCGCGACCCGTGAGGATTTCGGCCGCATCTGCGTCGCCCAGCGCGACAATGCGCTAAAGAACCCGCACGCGGTGATGAAAAAGCCGCTCACCATGGATCAGTATCTTTCCGCGCGCATGATCTCCGATCCCATCGCGCTGTTCGATTGCGTCATGCCCGTCAGCGGCGCAGAAGCGTTTCTCGTGATGCGTGAGGAGGACGCCCGCGCCGCCGGCCTTGCCTACGCGCATATTCGCGGTAGCATCGAACGTCACAACGCCTTCCCCGAAGACCCGATCCAGATGCGCGGCGGCTGGGTCATGGATATCGACGAGCTTTACGCCATGGCCGACGCCAGGCCCGACGACATCGACCTGTTGCAGACCTATGACGACTACCCGGTCATTTCCATGATGCAGTTCGAGGATCTGGGGTTCTGCGGGAAAGGTGACGGCCCGGCCTTCGTGCGCGAGCGCAATCTCACCATTGCCGGCGACTTTCCGCACAACACGTCGGGCGGCCAGCTTTCAGCCGGACAGGCAGGAGCTGCTGGCGGCTTCATCGGCATGGTCGAGGCCATCCGTCAGGTCACTGGCAGAGCCGGTCCCACCCAGGTGAAAGGTGCGACGACCGCCATGGTCTCCGGCTTCGGCATGATCAATTACGACCGTGGCGTCTGCTCCAGTGCGGCCATCATTTCGGGAGCGGGCACATGACCGATGCCATCCTGCCGCCGCCGAAGAAAGACCCGCAAAAGCGCACCCGCACACAGACGCTTCCCTCGGGCCTCAGAAGCCGCGCGGCGCTGGGGCTCACGGCGGCTGCCGCCGGGGGGCGCTTCATGCTGCAGGTCTGCGGCGAATGCGGCGCGCTGCAATATCCGCCGCGCGACGCCTGCTCCACCTGCCTGTCGACCGAGCTCCCATGGCGCGACATCGACCCGGCAGGCGAGCTCATCGCTGAAACCACGGTGCGCACCAGCACCAACACCTATTTCCGCGAACGCACCCCATGGCGTGTCGGCACCGTCCGGCTCGACGCCGGCCCCTCCATCATGTGCCACGTCCATGGCGACGCGCCGCGCGGCGGCCGGGTGCGCATCATCAACCGGCTCGACAAGTCGGGCCAGGGCGTTCTCTACGCCCTGCCTCCCGAAGGGACGCCCAACATGGAAGACGATCCGCAACTGCGCGAAATTACCGCCGATCCGAAATTCCGCCGCGTGCTCATCACCGATGCACGCAGCGAAAACGCCTTGGCGCTGGCCGAGGCCTTCGCCAAGGCCGGCGCGTCGATCATCTTCATCGGCGAGCCCGAAGGCTGGCGGCCCTATCCGCACCGCGCGGCACTCGAGGCGATCCCCAACGTCCAGATCGTGCCGCTCGACGTCACCGACACCGCGTCGGTCGCCGAGCTTGCCGGCGAGATCGGCGGCAAGACGGACATTCTCGTCAACAATGCCCGCTTCGTGCGCCCCGGCGGCATCATGGACCGTGGAGACACCGTGTTCGCCCGCGACGAGATGGAGGTGAACTATCTCGGCCTGATGCGGCTTGCCCAGTCCTTCGGCCCGGCCATGC
Source organism: Nitratireductor aquibiodomus (assembly GCF_900105565.1). Lineage (NCBI taxonomy): Bacteria > Pseudomonadati > Pseudomonadota > Alphaproteobacteria > Hyphomicrobiales > Phyllobacteriaceae > Nitratireductor > Nitratireductor aquibiodomus. The sequence continues at coordinate 2,119,750 of NZ_FNSL01000001.1, forward strand.
GCGGGCGCGGCGCAGATGGCGACAACAGCGCCGCCGCCTGGGTCAACATCCTGTCGGTCTACGCTTATTCCAACATGCCGGCCTTTGGCGCGTTCTCCGCATCCAGCGCCGCCGCCTACTCTCTGTCGCAGTGCCTGCGTGCTGAGATGCGGCCCGGCGGCGTGCGCGTGATGAACGTCTATACCGGCCCGACGGACGACGCCTGGCACCAGCCCCTGCCGCCGCCCAAGGTCGCGCCCGCAGCCCTTGCCCGCGCCATCGTCTCCGGCCTCAAGGACGGGCTGGAAGATGTGTTCGTCGGCGATGTGGCGAAAGACCTGATCGAGCGCTGGCGCGCCGGCGCAAAAGTGCTGGAACGCGAGATGAGCGAAACCGACGGAGGCGGCGCATGACCATCCACGCAACCGACCCATCCGCCCTTCTGGGCAATCTGGCGGAGGCGCTCGCCACCGGCGCCATCGAGGTGGTGGACCTCACTCACACGCTCGATCAGGATTTTCCGGTCATCGTGCTACCGCCCGAGTTCGGCCAGTGCGCGCGCTTCCGCATGGAAGAAGTGTCCGCCTATGACCATCGCGGCCCGGCGTGGAAATGGCACAACTTCACCTGCAGCGAGCACACCGGCACCCATTTCGATGCGCCTTCGCACTGGATCTCCGGCCGCGACGTGCCCAATGGCAGCGTCGACGAGATTCCCGCCGAGCGCTTTATCGGGCCGGTCTGCGTGATCGACTGTTCGGACGGCGCTGCCGCCGACGAGGATTTCGAGCTGACGCCGGAAATCATCAAGGCGTGGGAGGCCGAGCACGGCCGCATTCCCACCGAAAGCTGGGTTCTGATGCGCACCGACTGGTCGAAGCGCCGGGGCGCGGCCTATCTCAACATGCGCGAGGATGGCGCGCATTCGCCCGGCCCCACGCCGGCGGCGATCCGGCTTCTGGTGGACGAACGCGGCATTCGCGGTTTCGGCACCGAGACCGTCGGCACCGACGCCGGTCAGGGATCGCATTACACGCCGCCCTACCCCGCCCATTTCTATCTTCACGGCGCAGGGCGCTACGGCCTGCAATGCCTCAACAATCTCCACCGGCTGCCGCCCACAGGCGCCATGCTGATCGCGACCCCGCTCAAGATCAAGAACGGCACCGGCAGCCCGCTGCGCGTGGTGGCGCTTGTGCCCGGCAGGACCTGACACGATGGATAAAGAGCTGACAGCCGTCATCACCGGCGGCAACAAGGGCATCGGCGCGGATCTCGCCCGGACCATGCTGGATGCGGGCTACCGTGTCGTCTCGGTCGCACGCCGCGCGCCGGAGTTCTCGCATGAACGGCTGAGCTCGGTCGAAGCCGACCTGCTGGACGACGCAGCCGTCAGCGCGGCCGCAGCCGAGATCGCCGGCAGGCACGACGTCACCCATTTCGTGCAGAATGCAGGCCTCATCTGGCCGAACCTCATCGAAGACGCCAGCGCCGAGGACATCACCGGCCTCGCCCAGCTTCACCTTGGCTCCGCCCTCACGCTTTTGAAAGCCTTCCTGCCTGCCATGAAGGAACGCCGCTTCGGCCGTGTTCTCTTCAATGGATCGCGCGCAGCACTGGGCGCGCAGACCCGCACCGCCTATGGCGCATCCAAGGCCGGCATGGTGGGCATGGCGCGAACCTGGGCGCTGGAACTCGCCCCCCACGGCATCACCGTAAACGTGGTGGCGCCCGGGCCGATCCAGACCGACAATTTCTGGGGCATTATCCCGAAGGGCAGCGAGCGGGAAGCAGAGCTTGCCAAACGCATTCCCGTTGGCCGGCTCGGTGCGGTGGAAGACGTCACCAACGCCTTCATGTTCTTCGCCGATCCGAAGGCAGGCTTCGTCACCGGGCAGACGCTTTATGTCTGCGGTGGTGCAAGCGTGGGCAGCATGCAGCTTTGACAGCGGCCCACGTCAGTCGGCGGCGGTAACGATGGAGCGCGCCGCCTGAAGCAGCGGGTCGTCGTCCCTCTCCCTGAGGCTGGCAAAGACGAGCCGTGCGGCAGCATGCGCCTTGCAGATGAGGTCCACCTCGCCATCTGCCTCGGCCGAGCGCGCAGCTTCTGCATGCAGCAGACCGACGCCTACCCCGCCTGCGATCAATGTGCGCGTGACCTGCTCCCGGTCAACGCTGATGATGCGGGTGGGCCGAAAATTATGCCTGCGAAAGAGCGCCTCGGCCGCCTCCCCGCAACATGTGTCAGGGGCCGGGCAAATCCACGGCATCTCCGCCAGTTTCTGCCAGTCGGGTTTGTCTTTCGCGTCCACGGTCCCGGGCGGAACCGCGAGATAGATGGCAAAGCGCAGGACGTCGACCACATTCAGATCGTCGCCGGGTTCGCCTGTCTCATTGTAAAAACCGGCATCCAGACCGCCGTTGCGAATGCCCTCGGCAATGGAGCGCGATGTTCCATGCCGCAGCTCGACATCCACCTGCGGATAGCGCTCGGCAAAGCCCGTCATCAGCCGCCCGAGCGCCTCAGGCCCGGAGTTGCAACCCATGCCAAGCCGCAGGCGCCCGGTGAGGCTGCCCTTGAGACGGGTTGCCTCCTCAAGCAGTTCACGGTGGGCACCCAGCGTCTGTTCGGCCCTCGCAAGCAGGCGTTCGCCGTCCCCTGTCAGGATCATGCCGCGCGGTGTGCGCTCGAAGAGGGAAAGCCCAAGCGTCTCCTCCATCGCCTTGATGTGTGCGCTGACGGCAGGCTGGCTGAGATGGATGCGCTCGGAGGCCCGCGTAATGCTCCCCTCGCGAGCAACGGCAACGAAGGTTCTCAGTTGCTGAATATCCATTCCCGCCTCATCGCTCGGTAGCCAGACGCATGTCTACACCATGCCAAGAGCATACCACCACAGGAGATCGAGCGGCATGAGCACGAGCGCACCGATGGCGAACATCACAAGGCAGAGCCGGACCACCGCACCTGTCGGCAGATCGCCCAGTTGCATTGCCGTTATCAGCGGCGGTGCCTGATAGGGCAGAAACACGTTGGAGAAGGCCAGAACCTGCGTCATCAGCACCGTGGTGAGCGGCAGCCCCGTCAGCGCCGCAAGGTTCTCCGCCACCGGTGTCATGATCGCGGGCACGCCGGGCAGGTTCGTGATCATCGCCACCAGCGTCGAAATGCCCGTCAGCATGGCGACGTTCCAGAAAGGCCGGTCTGCCTGAAATCCGGCAAGACCGCTCAGATTTTCCACCACCACTTCGCCCAGCCCGGTCGACGAAAGCACCGTGCCAAGTCCGAGAATGCCGGCAACGAAAAAGAGCGAGGCGTAGTTCACTTCCTCATTGATGCATTTTTTCGAGGTGAGCCCGGACCCGGGCCAGAGGCAATAGAGACCGGCGGCAAGCGCGATCCAGCCCGGCGAGATATGGTGGAGTGTATCGGTCAGCCACAGGGCAAGGCACAGCCCCAGCACCATTGTCAGCCGCCTTTCCGCCGGGGACATCCCCGGCAGGTCTGCCGACACCACCGGCTGGCGCTGCGGATCGCCATCGGGGAACATCCTCAGGATCAGCACAACGAGCACGCCCGCCTTCAGAAGGCCCAGAACCGGGAAATGAATGGTCAGATAGGACCAGTAGGAAATGCGCGCGCCATAGAGCGTCTCGGCCATACCGGCCAGGATCATGTTGGGTGCGTTCGCCGGCAGGATGGTGAAGGCCGGCAGGCAGGTTCCGAAGGCTGCGGCCAGAATCATGCCGGTCCGCCCGCTGGAGCTCTTGCCATATCCCATGTGATCGGCGAGCGCGATGACGATCGGCAGAAGCAGCACGATGCGCCCGATAGAAGACGGCATGACGAAGGCCAGCGCCAGGCTGAAGCCGGTCATGCCCGCAATGACGGTAAAATAGCGCGTGCCGAGCATGCCGGCGAGCACTGCCGCCATGCGTTTGCCAAGGCCGGTGTACCGGATCGACACCCCCAGAATGATGCCCCCGAAGAGTAGCCAGAAGGTCGATGAATAGAAGCCGGAAAACACCGCCTGTGCCGGGGCGATACCGGAAAGCATGGCGATGAGAAAGAACATCAGCGCCGTCCAGTATTCGGGGACCGCAGCTGTCGCCCACATGCCGATGCAGAAGACGGCAAGCGCCGCCGCAAGCGCCATCGGAACCGGCAGCGAGAGCCCGGTGACAAACCCGACGGCACAGGCGGCAACCACGATGGCTATTGATTTTATAGAGTTTCCCGCCGGGGCCCCCTTGGCCGCGCCGCTTGGTGCCGCATCTTTGGGTGCCTGCGCGGCGGCAGGCGAAAGCGTTTGGTCGGACATGGAAAAAGAATGCCTCCAGGAAACGGTGTCGTGCCGGCGACATTGCTCTTTTCACCCTTCTGCGATCCAATCGTTTGTTGAAAAGCCAGCCCTCAGGAAAACCGAGGGCAGCGCCTGCCCTATCCGGCGAGCTCCCGCATCAGCATCTCGACAGGCCCACGCCTGAAGGCGCGCGACCACAGCCACGCAAACAGCACCGCGACGAAACAGAAGATCAGCGACGCCATGAACGACACACCCAGTGTCTGCCCACCCAGCATGCCGAGCGCCTCGATCACCCCCATGCCAACCATGATGTGGGCAATGTAGAGCGTGAGCGTCTGCCGTCCGGCGGGCACAACCACCCGCATGAACGGCGCCATGGCAGCCAGCTCCGCAAGCCACAGGCAGACACCCACCACGAATGACGCCATCCCCATGCCAGCCAGCATATAGAGCGGCATGGGCGGCACCGGCCCCGTCGTCGCCAGATAGGCAAGCTCGGGATCGAGCGACGCCAGAAGCGGGCGCAGTTGCGCGCCAAGCACCTCGGCCAGCAGATACGCCGCCACGCCACCAAACATCAGGGCGTTGCGCAAACGCCTTTCGTCGAGCCTCAGCCGGCTGAGGATGACGCCGAAGAGCAGAAAACCCAGCCAGGGAACAACCGGGTGCCACCCATTGAAAAAAAGGTTCCGCACAAAGCCCGCCGGTGTCCAGAAATCGGCATAGCTGTAGTCCACCCAGTTGCGGCCCGTGTCGTAGTCGAAAATGAAGTTCATGCCGACAAAGGCAATGTTGAGCGCCACGATCATGGCGATCAGCGTTGGCGTCGGCCACGAGAGAAGAAGCGCGCCAAATAGGAAATAGAACGCGTAGTAGTGCAGGATGTCGGCATCGAAAACGAGCGTGTTGGCGAGGCCCAGCACCAGAAGGAACACCGCGCGCCTGATCGTGACCGGCACGGTGCTTTCCACCCCGCGCCCGGCCGCAAGGCCAAGGCCAATACCGGCGAGCACCACAAATGTGGCCGCAGCACGCCCCTCAAGCGCCAGCGTGAACCAGGCAAGGGGTCCCTCGCCCCCTTCCGCCCCCATCCCTTCCGCCCCCATGACGATCGTAAAGTTGACGATCACCATGCCGACGAAAGCGAAGAAGCGTGCGAGGTCCAGACCTTCCAGCCTCCCGGTTCGCGCCGGTCGTTCGACCTGATCAGAAACGGTCATGCTGCGCCTCCACCGTCGCATCACGCGCTGCCGCGCTGCAGGGTTCACCACCGGCGAGGCATCTGCCTGCATCGACCATGAACCCGGCACCTTTCTGCGAGAGCCGGTCTCCTGATTTTCTGTGTTTATCGCGCCGCATCCCTTGCTCCATCTCGATACATCAGCCATATTATGAACGATCGTTCGTTCATATATCTGCCAATTGTGAAACCTGCAAGATGATCGGAAAGAAAACGGCGCCCTCGCCCCCCCACCCGCGCAAGCAGCTCATCATCGAGGCTGCGGTCACCTGCTTTCTGGAAGCCGGCTATCATCAGACGGGCGTGCGCGACATCGCCCACCGGGCGGGCATCAGCCTCGGCAATCTCTACAATCACTTCTCCGGCAAGGAGGCCGTCCTGGCCGAGATCGCACGGATCGAGGCACAGGAACTGGAAGCCTTCCGCACATTGCTCGCCGCAGGCCCGGACCCGAAGGCAACGCTGAAGCGCTTTGTTGAAGACTATGCGGAATACGCAGCCCGCCCGGAGAATGCGGTTCTGGGGCTCGAGATCCTGTCCGAAGCCATCCGCGCGCCGCAGATCGCCTCATTGTTCTCTGGCAACCGCGCCGGACTTGTGACCGGTCTTGCAAAGCTGCTCGAAGAGGGCACGCGCGCTGGCCACTTCCGCGCGTTCGAAGACCCTCGCGAAACGGCAGGCCTCATACTCGACGCCATCGAGGGGCGCGCGCTAAGGGTATTGCTGAAGGACGCAAAAGGCTCCGCAAAGACCACGCTGTGGCGCTTCATCAACGCGGCGACACAGGTGAAGCCGTGAAGCTTGCCCTGATATGTGGCGCAATATCAGTCCTCATTGCCGCCTGCGCCTTCGTCGCGTTGGAATATGTGACCCTGAAGCTGCCCAAGCTTGTCATCTCGCCAAACGCGCCGCTCGCGGAAAGGACGCGTGCCCTGGAAGACTGGTTCGACGCGCTCGAGCGCGCCAGAAAATTCAACGGCACGGTTCTGATCGTCCGGGAAGGCAACACGGTTTTCGAGCACCATGTCGGCTTTGCCGACGCCGCGACAGGGCGCGCCATCACCAGCAGGACATCCTTCAACCTGGCCTCGGTCTCAAAACACATCACCGCTTTCGCGGTCCTGCTGCTTGCGCATGAGGGCAAATTCACGCTGCACGACCCCCTTGTACAGCACATTCCCGAACTGGGCCGCTATGATGGTGTGACACTCGATCATCTGCTTTCTCATACGTCCGGCATTCCTGACTACGCGCGAAGCCGTAAACTGGCGAAGAGACTGGAGCAGGACAGGGATATCCTGACGCCCGCAAAGCTGATCGGCTGGCTTGCCGCGACGGATGAAGGCCCCATGTTTACACCGGGCGAAAAGGAAAACTACTCGAACAGCAATTATGCGCTTCTGGCCGAGATCGTTGCACGCGTTTCGGGGCAGTCATTCGCCGACTTCCTGCAATCACGCCTGTTCACCCCTCTGGGAATGCACCGCACGGCAGTCGTCAACGGCATCGAAAACACCAATCTGCTGGAAGACAGGGCCATCGGCTTTCGCAAGCGCTTCCTCTATTTCGGTTCCGACGTACCCGACGATCTCAACCGTTTTGACGGTGTGGCCGGGGACGGAAACATCTATGCGAGCGCCCGCGACCTCATCATCTGGGATCAGGCCCTGCGCCAGGGCGCACTGATGCCCGCAGAAGCCTACGAGCCCGCCTATGCGCCCGGGCGCCTGGCGAATGGTGAGATCATTCAGGAAACCGTATTGGGCAAAACCCTCCAGCCCGGCCTGGGCTGGAATGTACAGGATTTCCCCATCGTCACGTCCTACGGTCTTTGGCAGGGGTTTTCAAATTTTTACTGGCGCGATCTGGAGAACGACACGACGCTCGTCGTCCTCAGCAATGCCGGCATCTTTCTACGCACGGTGATGATCGGTGAAAAACTCGTCGAGTTTGCGCAGACGCTGAGCGACGGCCAGCAGCAGAGCTCAATGCCCGCGCAGCCGTGAGGGAAACGCGGTGCGGCCGCACCTGAACCCGGCTCCACCGCTTCCATCAGATCACGAAGTACACAACTGCCCCGCAACAATAATCAGACTAGAGGAATATCGAAGCTGACGATCCATACGATCATGAACCGATGGAGCGCTCGGGAGAAAATTCGAACTCGGAACCCAGCGGGCGACTGCCCGCCGGCCGGACAGGCCGCCCCGCGGAGGCGTCGAGCGAAGCGAGACTGACGTGAGCGACATAGTGGCGGAGAGGATGGGAGAGATTTCGAACCTGACGCCGCAGGCCGCGACCGCGGCCCGGGCTTTCGCCCGCCCTATCGGAGCCGTGAGCGAAGCGAACTGGCGTGAGATCAAGAAAATGGCGGAGAGGGAGGGACACTCTCTTCCCCACAAAATTAACCTTGCAGCGCTTGACTTTGCTATCTTCTAGCCCCCTGTCTGGGGAAGCAATGTGGGGGAGCAGGGTACCGGGGCATGGCAAATTCACAACAATACTTGGAGTGGCACGGCCAGCAATGGCGAGTGGTGGTCTTCATTCCTCGCAACCTTCAGGGCATCCTTGGTCGAACCCGTTTCAAGCAGACCCTTGGCACATCGGACCTCAAAGAAGCCAATGAGCGCAAATGGGCTGTAGTCACGCGCATGAAGGCCGTTATAGCCCAAGCCCGCCGCGCCGCCTTATCCAATAATCCCCGCGAGGCTGAAGCACTCCAAGCCCGCCTTCACGCGGATGATGAGGGAACACAATATTGGCTCCACGACCGGGCCGAGAAGATTGCTGCCACCGAGGGCCGCGAAGCAGCCACCGCGTTCTTCAATCTGGCGAGTGGGAAGACGACCCCGCTGGACCATCACACAGACGCCTTTCTCTCCTTCAAGGCGGGCTACAGGCTCAAGTCCCAGGGGGATTTTAAGCGTGTCCTGCGTTGGCTTGGTGACTGGCTCAAGGCCGAGCATCATGCAGCGACGTTGGAGGCTGTGACGAGGAAGACCGCAGGCCAATTCATCGAAAACTCGCTTTGTGTCGGGCGGAGCCGCGATAAGGCAGCGGCCTATCTAGGCTTCCTGAGGGAGTACTGGAAATGGCTCCAGAAGCGCGGCCATGCGGATGACAACCCATGGTCAGGTCAGGAGCTTCCCGAACAGTCCCGCCGTGACCGCAGCGCCGAGAGGGATGGCGGCAAGCGGCCCTATACCGACGAAGAAGCAGCGACGCTCCTCTATGGCCCTGTATCCGACCTCATGCGACCACCACCGAGCCTGTATCTCACCGACCTCATGTATATTGCCGCGTTGTCAGGAATGCGCCTGGAGGAAATCTGTCAGCTACGTGTGGCCGACTGCAAAGGCGGAACCTTCGCGATCCATGAGGGCAAGACAGACAATGCCCGCCGCACCGTGCCAATCCATCCAGACCTTACGGGCATCATATCCCGACGCACCAAGAACAACCCAGATGACGCCTACCTGATAGATGGTTTGCCAGACATCCCGACATCGCGTGACAGTCGCTCCGATCCCGCCTCGAAAGCGTTCTCTCGGTATCGCCGCAAGGTGAAGGTGGACGAGAGGCCGAACGACAAAGCCAAGAGCAACGTGGACTTTCATTCATTCCGCCGCTGGTTCATCCGCAAGGCACGAGACGCCATGCAGGAACCCAATGCAGGCTTCAGTGCGTGGACCATTGCGGACGTGGTGGGGCACGATGATGAAGGCGTGAAGAACCTCTTCAAGCTGACCATGAGCCATTACCCTGGGGCATCAAGCGACAACGCGAAGCGGGCCTTGGTGAGAGCGGTGAAGCTGCCCACCTAAAAAATTAAAATTGCTGTGCATTGTCGTACCGTCCAGAGGGTGAAGCGAAGCACGAGAAGGGCGGCAACCAGATACAACAATTCGCACTTGCACAGGGTCTGAAAGCGCCCGCGTCTGTCCGATTTTCGCTATTGCCCCGCGACTCACCGTGACCATACTGGGGAGCGCAACGCAGATATGGAGATTGCGCAATGACCCACCGTATTACCCGCCCAGTTGTCGCGTCGGACCTCAAGGACGCTGCCGCCGCCATCAGCTTCGCGCTGGACTACCTGCAACCCCATGAACCTTTTGAGTTTCTCAATGAGTGGCGCGAGGGGAAGGACCTGTCTCCGTGGATTGAAGCCTGGGAGCAGGACCAGGAGGAAGCACGGCGCATGACACACCCAGAGTGGATGTTCTCCTGATGCCTCCAACGGTTGGAGAGGTCCACCTCTTCTCCCTCCCATCCACAATGCCAGACAAGCGAGTGTCTATGTCCACTGACAGGTTGATACGTGCGTACCTGGAGGCCAACAGGAGGATGATGGCCGAGAGCAAAGACATGACGTTGGCCACCACCGTCACCTTCCTCGGTGCAGCCGTATGGAGCGACCACGAGGACCGTGAGGGTGAACCCCTGACGCTGGAGGACCTAGCGGTGAAAGTGGGCATGACGCCGACCACCATAAGCCAGCACCTCAGGTATCTTGGCATCGGGTACCGCTCTGGGAGGCCGGGATTGGGCCTGGTGCTGACCGGCATCAACCCAGACAATCGCCGCAAGAAGACATTCGACCTGACACCCAGGGGCCGAGGCCTCGCGGCGCAACTTGCGTTGATCCTCAGGAAGGCGACATAAGGGAGGGCCTGTGGCCCTCTCATTCCTGCATTCGACTAGGCGTACTCTTGGAAGCCAGGAGCAGTCCCGCCGCATCTGCACATTAATTCGCACGTACTTGAATGGGAGCGCTCGCCACACTGCACATTAATAGGCAGCTTCTTGAGAAGCGGCATTGCGTTGCCAGCAATTTGTCTTCGCGCATCGACCATAGGTATCCACGCATGATGTTCCGTGGCTATCTCAATGTCTGGACATGAGGGAGGGTCCTCTACCCTGTATGTCCGGCTCCAGGGAGGGGGCCTTAATTCCCTCGTACTAGAAACAGCCGCCTGCCATGCTTGTGCTCGGGAACCAAATGGCCTCATCCTTGAAAGCGGCCCCATGTGAAGGCCCTAGCTCCAAATTGGCTCGTACTTGAAAAGGCAGAGCCTCGGGGAAATTGGTGCCTACTTGAAAGGACACCTTCGTGCCGCCGCTGTTGAAATAGGTTCGTACTTGTAAAGCCCAGCTTCTTGTAGAGTCCCACAGTGCTGCCGCCGCAATAGGTGCCCACTTGTAAAGAGCGCCCAGCGCCGCCCCTTGCTGTCCCGGCCACCCATCAGCGGCCACTTAGCGAAAACGCCATGGGTGAGAGATTGGATCAGTAGACCTATCCAATAGCCTGCATCACCCAACCCCGTCAGCCCGCCCCTCCTCCTCGTGTCTTTCCACCGGGAGGAAGCGGGCTTTTTTGTCATCCATGAAGGGAATGAACATGGAAGAACTATCACCCCAAGCCCGCCAAGCCCTCCAGGACATGGGGACCAGAACCGAGCGTTGAAAGGTCTAGGGGTGTAGCTCCCCTACTGATGATGGCCAAGCATGGCCGAAACCCTTCCCACCATTTCAGCCGACTTGCTCCCCTTCACATTGAAGAGCGCGGAGCATTCCTAGTGACAAGGAAAATTCATGCCAAGAGCACAGGTTAGGGAGGTCTCTGCCCCCTCCGAAATCAGAGGTGTCGCCTCACCGGTCAACACTTACGTACGTCCGGCAGACCCAGACAGGTCCCCTCTCCACGAGCTGGCCCAGGGCCTATCTGCACTAGATGAGGGCATGTCGGCCTTCCTCGACAAGAGGACCAAAGAGCAGAACGACTTGGACAAGCAGCGAGGCATCGCGGCATTCAACCGTAGCAACCATACAGCCTGGGGTGAAGCAGTACGGCAGGGCCTCGTCCCTCCAAATGCCTCCCCGGTGTTCATGGAGTGGTACAAGAAGTCTCAGGGCAATGTTCAGGGCCTCAAGCTCCGCGACAAGTTCGCCATAGAGTATCAGCAGTGGGATGGGCGCAACTCTGGTGACCCTGGAGCCTTCGAGCAATTCGTCGGGAGCTTCCTGAAGAACAATCTTGGTGAGGAGAATGATCCTCACGTCCTGGCAGGACTCAACCCCCACGTAGACAGCCTCTTCACGGAGAGCTTCGACAGGTTCAACCGGGAGCGGGCCGATACGGTTTACTCGGGGGCGGTTGGTACACAGGGCTCCCTCATCATCTCGACCATCGACGGGCTGGAATCACAGGGAAAGACCAGCGAGACAGGTACCGATTACGAGGCTATGTGGTCCTCCATCACGGCCCTACGCGAAGAGGCCCTCACCACGGGTGTCCTGGCGAAGGACTATGATGGGATGATCGTGGACTCCATCATCCTGGAGGCCGAGCGGACCAACAACACGGAACTCCTCCAGCTCCTCGAACGGAAGCTGCCCGATGCTGAACACCCCATGTCGTATGACATCAAGGTCCGCGAGAAGCGCGACCGGGCGCTCGACAACATAGGCAACGCTCAGGCGAGACAGGAGACCACGAACGCAGCAGCCCGCGAGAAGCTGGAGAAGCAGCAGCAGGAACAACGCTGGGCAGAGGTCGTGCGGGTCCTGGCAGAAGACCACAACGCCGACGTGCCCGAGGAGATCATCACCGAGCTGTCCCGCAGAGATGGTGACGCAAGGGCCAAGATCGCCCAGTACCGTCGCCAATTCGCTGATGCTGGTGTCCTGGAGGACCCATCGGCAATCTCTCTGGTCTTCCGAGACATCCACGAGGGTGCCACCGAAAGGGACGTGCTCCAGATGTTCGACCAGGGCGTCATTCGCACCACGGAGACCCTCAATCTGGCGCTGGACCGAGTGGAGAAGCTGCGCAAGGCCAATGCTGACGGTCGCGGCGTAATGGGCCACCAAACGGCCAAGAGATGGCAAAGCATTATCCAGAACCAGCTTGGAGCAGGCGAGTTTGATCTTTTGGGCATCAAGGGTCTCAACGATGTCTCCAACCAAGCGATGATCGATTTCGACATGATGCTCCTCGACTGGGAAGAGAGGAACCCAGACGCGACCGCCATTGAGCGCGAGAAGGCCATAAATGAAGCTGGCGCTCTCATTCGGCAGCGGATCGAGGGCGGGGGAGATGGTGACGCGGGCCGATACAAAACCCCAGACGGATCAACGCTTCAATTTCGAGACGGCGAAGTCATTCACGCCAACCCAGCATCACGGCAGGATCAACCCGAGGTCTTGCCAGCGGAGGCGACACCGGCACAGCACCCTGAGGAGGTCGAGGTCGAAGATGGCGGGATCATCGACGGCATCAAGAGCTTCTTCGGGTTTGGCGACGAGGAGTCTCAGGACCAGGACCCGACATCGAGTGCCGTCAATGCGCTGGCGAAGAAGTACGGGCTCGACCCGGCAGAGGCGCGACGGATGTTCGACGAGAGGATGCAGTCCCTCACAGACGAGGATCCTGGGGTAGACAACACCATCACCAACTCCATCCCAGAGGATCAGCGATCGAACCTACAGAACCTCCTCCGTAACCCTCCCAAACTGGCGGACGGAAGCTCATCGGCCGGCAACGCTCCGGTTGAGCCGCTCCTATCACTGGTTGGCCACACAGAGGGCACCGATAGAGGGGATGGTTACAACGAGACATTGGGTTACGGCGCCTACACGGGCGGTGATGTTGATCTGGTCAACATGACTCTCGGGGAGATCGACAAGCTCCAGACACAGATGCTCCGGCACCCAGACAACAAATGGGACTCTTCTGCCATTGGTCGGTATCAGATCATCAGGACTACCCTCCGTGGGCTCAAGAAGGAACTAGGCCTGACGGACGACATGAAGTTCGACAAGAAGCTTCAGGACCGTCTTGCTATGCATCTTCTGGAGCGGCGTGGACTCTCCAAGTGGTTGTCCGGGAAGATGACCGACGAGAAGTTCATGACGGGACTCTCCCAGGAATGGGCTTCGCTGCCGAGGGCAGACGGTAGGGGCTCATATAAGGGGCAGCGAGTTGGCACCTCTGTAGCTGGTCTGCGGAGCGCACTTGGGAAAGTCCGAAAGGGTGGAACCCAGGTGGCCTCACTCGGTGGTACTGAGGGGCTGACACCTAAGGCGTACTCCAAGCTGCCCGTCACGGACAGCCGTGGTGAAGACCAGATCGCCAAGTTCATCGAGTGGAACGATGACCCAGTTGCAAACCACGAGGATAACCTGAGGAGCATCAAGCCGGACCTCCAGAAGGTCGTCAAACGGGCTCAGGAGCTTTCCCAGATCAAGTTCGTCATTGGTTCGGGCAAACGTGACGCAGAGCTACAGAAGAAGGCCGTCAAGTGGGGGTGGTCAAAGACCCAAGACAGTGACCACCTACATGGTGGTGCCGTTGACCTCTGGCCACTCGATGAGGACGGAGCGGTGGTCTTCGATAAGAAACTTCAGACTCAGATCGTCAAGGCTATGCGCGAAGCAGCCAATGAGTTGGGTGTGAAGCTGGACATCGGGGCCGACTGGAAGAGCTTCAAGGACCTCCCGCATTTCGCCATCAAGTCATAGGCCACTAGCTGGGAGAAGCATGTGGCTTTTCTCCTCTCATCCATCAGCATTTTTCCCAACAGGAGCACACCACGTTGAAACAACCGAAGGATCAGCGCCTCCCGGTCAAGACACTTAGAGAGCTTCTGGGCTACGATCCCGAAACAGGGAGTCTTTTATGGAAGCCTAGGCCGCGCCGCTACTTCAAGACGGACGCGACATGGAAAGGCTGGAACTCTCGCTATGCGGAGAAACCAGCGGGCAGCAAGAACTCCAGCGGTTACATACAGCTATGTTTGCCCGGTTGCCGCCCCCTCGCGCATGTCGTGATTTGGGTCATCCAGACAGGCAAGTGGCCTGAGCATCAAGTAGACCATGTGAACCACAAGAGGGATGACAACCGCTGGCTAAACCTCCGAGCGACCACCCCAGCCGAGAACATGAAGAACCTAGGGCGACAGGCCAATCGGGAGTCCGGTGTGGCAGGAGTCTATTACGACAAGTCACTAAAGAAGTGGCGGGTCTGGATTTCTGAAGAAGGGCGGAATCGCTACATCGGCTCCTTCGACACTGAGGAGGAGGCCATCAGGAAGCGGAAAGCGTTTGAGGCCGCTCTGGGATACCACCCGAACCACGGCACCGACACCGCCAACGGTGAGGAACCGCTCTACAACGGCAGGATAGAGATTTGGTTCGACTAGACTCCGGGCAGGACCGGGAAGAAGAATACACTTCCATCTTCCTTGATGCTTGGTTGACCGCGAAGGGGCAGGCCTTGCGAGCCTTGGCCGAGCACCTTTTTGCCGCTATCCAGTCAGCCCCCTCAGGCCGCATGAGGTCTCCCCGCCGTGACGCTATGGAGCGTAAGCGGTTCGTGGTCCAGAACATCGCGGCCAACCTCGCGCACCTCGCCTTAAGCCCCTCCCACATGCCAGGGAACGTCTTGGCCATATCCACCGCGAAGACGAAGCCAACGCGATACGAAAGGGCGGATTACCCCAGGCGCATCCTTGGAAAGACCTTGAGGGAACTTGAGGCGTCGGGCTTTCTCATCCGACATGCATATCGCTTCAAGCAGACCACGACGACCGTGGAGCCGACCAGGAAGTTTCGGGGCCTACTGGATCGCCATGGGGTCCGCTTCGCCGACATCGGACGGGACGCTGGAGGGGAGACCATCCTGCTTAGGGCTAGACAACCGCAGGAAGGTAGGGGAGATGTCCGCCGCCGCGACCGACCACCGCCCAAGCGCCTGATACACTATGCCGACACCGAGGAGACTATGAGACTCCGCGCCGAAGTGGATACGGTCAATGAGATGCTCAATGCAGCCGAGATTGAATACGATGGGGAGCCGGTAGGGCCAATCCGCCTTTATCGCTCCTTCCTCCTTCGGTCTCCTGAGGACCCCATTGCGTTCAACCTTCTGGGCAGGCTCTGGGGCGGCTTCTGGCAGACACTAGATAGTAAGCTACGACACCGCATCACCATAGGCGGGGAGGACGTAGCCGACTTGGACTTCTCCGCGATGCATCCCTCCATGGCCTACCTCAAGGCCACGGGAAGGCTCCCAGATGGAGACCCGTACGCGATTCCCGGCCTGGAGAAGCACCGAGACGGGGCCAAGCAGGCCATGGCGTCACTTCTCTCCAGGGCAGGCCCCATGCGGCTCCTAGTGCCAAAGCTGAAAGCCAAGCTCCCCGAGGGCTGGACGGCCAAACGGCTTGTGCAAGCGGCTGGCTCTCGGCATCCTGTCATCGCTCACCTGTTCGGCTCCGATTGCGGCGTGGAACTGATGGCCTTGGAATCACGTATCCTCATGGCGGTGCTCTTGGACCTAGCCGCCAGAGGTATCCCCTCGCTGCCTCTCCATGACGGTATTCAAACTCGCGTTTCCGATAAGGAGCGGGCGCTAGAGGCCATGCGCACCGCCTCGGAGCAGATACTTGGCGTGGCGCTGGCTGTTGGAGAAAAGCCTATCTGGCGACCTCCAGCACTTGCCGAGGCGGCATGACGCCTAAAACGGCCACTTACCCCCCCTGGTCGCTCCTCTAGGGGGGCTGCTTGATGTCGCCTGAAGATGGGGAAAGACCATCTCCTCCTCTCTCCCTGGCGACATGGGGCAGCGTCTTTCAGTCTCCGCATTGATGCTTAAAGTGATCGCCTTGGGGGTACCGGAAGGGCCATTAGGCAGCAGGGGGAGAGGTTGAGGTAGTCTTCCCACCTAAAGGGCCGCCCCAAGTACTGCTATCAAGCCCTGCTTCATGCAATAATTGGGTGTCATCCTCGACGGAGCCGCACCATGTAGGACGCCGCCACAAAAGCTCAAGGCGGCATTACCTGAGGGCTGGACGGTAAAGCCACTTATGCAAGCGGGCTGTGCAAAGCATCCCGCATTTGCCCATCTGTTTTGGAATCGGCATTGGAACTAAGTTGATGAATGCGGAGAGCCGTATCCTCTCATGGGCGCGTTGTTGGAGTTTGCCTCCAAGGGCGTCCCCACTAGGCCTCTTTTGGCTCAACCGGATGTGGGCTATCTGCCTTATGGCTGTGGCAAGAAACCTACTCTTTAACGTGTCCATCTCAGGCGGGATCAGGCTCTTCTCCGAGGTCAAGGAGAAGATCGTGAACACTCTGAATTTCAGGGGCCAGATCATCCATTGAAATCAGATCGTTCTCTTTCAAACGAACGATACGAGGAGATCTAACGCTGGGTAGGCGCTCCTTTCGCGAGGCAGCTTCCTCAAAATCGCAACTCAAGTCAGCCAGTTCGACCGCAGCGCCTTCACGGTCATCAACCGCATAAGCATGATGGATTATGGATAGGAGTATCTTGATGGATTGATCTTCCAGACGTTCGCGTCTCGGAAAAGGAAATTGAAAAACCAATTCATCACCTTTGACCAATTCGCATTCAAGCCCAATCGCCGCTACCCGTTTATGTCCCAAAGGCAAGTTTCTAGGCGGATGGTCATACGCAAGGTATTCTTTGGGGCGAACTAGATCGTAGAGCGTTAGCGCTGCATCCACGTTGAGAGCTTCATCTGTGCCCCTGCAGGCCAATTTGACGTGCTTCTCCAAGGCCTCCCTACTTATCGGAGGGGAAAGGTCAAGGCCCCTCCTGACGCCGTAGATTGTGGGAACTGCAGCGCGAAAGTATCGATAGCTGGGGAACTTTCCACCGCGCACTGCCCTGTGCAGGTATTTTCTAAGCCAATCTCTTCTGGCAGTCGAAGGAACCGTAACGGCTTGGGCAAGGTCGACGAATTGGATGCGATTCAGAAGGCCGATAGCCTTGCGCTTCATTTTTCCCAACGAGCACCTCTACGATACTTGTAAGCCCTCGAAATGCGACAGAATCAGATCATCTTTGATTCTCATCCCAACATTAACATGGGTTTTTGCAGACTCGATAGTTCTTGACCAGGGAGTATCAGGGCGATGGGTCATCTCCACCAGAGCAAAGCTGGGAACTTCGAGATATTTATAGAGATGCCTTTCGATTGTGGAGACTGCTGCATTGTCAGTCAGCTTCGGCAATTCCGCCGTTGTCCGCTTTATCGGGTCAAATTTTTCTGCAAACTCTGAAATGGGCTGGTCGCCGAATTTCTTGAATCCATCGTAAAGAGACCTCTGGACAGGCCCATACTCCCAAGCCTCGAACTCTGACTTCACCAGTGGTTTTCCGTGCTCCACCAGATGGTGCCCGTGCAAAAAATAGACGATTTTCTGTACATCGATCTGCGTAAGTTCGAGGCCCTCGGCCCACGCCCTCGCAAGTACTTCATTGGCAATAATCCGGGCGTCAAACATGGGCTCTATCCATTTGCTGCTCGAACCAAGATATGAAGATGAGGTTTAATGTGAGTTTAACATGCCGCTGTCGAGATGTTAGTTCTCCGGGCATCACCGGTCGCTATGTCGCGGACACAACCACGCATTACAATTTCGTAGCTAGAGTTTCCTTCGCACTGTCATCAAGCCTCGCCTCATGCAATAACTGGGTTTCATCCTCACGGAGCCTCACCATGCAGGAGCTTGTCACTAAAGCTGATCTGAAGACCGTACTCAACGCTCAGACTCTCAAGGTCTCCATTCTGGTGGGCATGAGCTTCGGGGCGCTCCTCGTGGCCCTGATGGCTGTCATACGGACGTCAGCTTGATGTAGCGGTTTCTGGTTGGCTCCCGGACTGTCAAGAAGGGTCCGCCGCGCGAGGTCTCCAAGTTGCGTGGCAATGGGCAGACTTCCCCCCTGGGCCACCCCCGCCGATTTAGGCCAGAGTGTTGGCGTGGGGGTTCGCCCCATGGTCTGCCTGCCGGGCACCCCACCACGAGCCGCCCAAGAAGCTGGGGAGATGGTAGCAGACCCATCCAGCGTCCAAATGGGTCACTTCTATTGGAGTACACCTATAGCGAATCCCCTCAAGCCGTTTGAAAAATCACTTCGATAAATATCGTTGACAACTCAAAGCGAAGTAATATTATCGAAGCTATCCAAAGCGAACTATGGAGCCTTTCGCTATGTTCATCCGCGCATACCTCCGCGCCTCCACCAAGGAACAAGACGCCGCCCGCGCCAAGGCAGACCTCCAACGGTTTGTTGATGAGCGGGGACTGAAGATTGCCGCTTCCTACATGGAGAATGAGAGCGGGACCTCCCTCCAGCGTCCTGAATTGTTCCGCCTCCTCTCCGATTGCCAGCCTGGAGACGTTCTCTTGGTGGAGCAGGTGGACCGCCTGAGCCGGCTCAATGCTGCCGACTGGGAAAAGCTCAAGGCAGAGATTGCCTCCAAGCGTGTCCGCGTGGTGGCCCTAGACCTCCCCACCTCTCACCAGCTCATTCAGCCAGGAGCCGACGAGTTCTCCGCCCGCATGCTGGACGCCATCAACGGCATGATGCTGGACATGCTCGCCGCGATAGCCCGAAAGGACTATGAGGACCGCCGCAGGAGGCAGGCTCAGGGCATCCAGAAGGCCAAGGCGGCGGGGGCGTATCGAGGAAGGCCCGAGGACACCGAGCGCAATACCGCCCTCATGGACATGCTCAAGCGTGGACAGACGTGGGCCAGCATCGTGAAGGCCACAGGGGTCTCCACGTCAACGCTCTCTAGGCTAGCAAAGCGGATAAAGGAGGAGGCATAACGCCTCCGCAATTGGACCGCCAAACAGGTCAGCAGGGTCTTGGAGAAATGCGGCGAGGTTCACAGAAGTGAAATTTGGAAATGCAGGAAGATCATAGAAACCAGGCTAATAAGTTCCGCCAACCGCCCGCGAACTGGAAACCGACCAGTAAGAGGAAGCCCGTGACCGGCTCATGAAGAACATACCGAAAGAGCCGCAAACGAAAGAAGGCTAGTTCCAGAGCGGTAGTGTAGTCCAATCGTCTGGGAAACCGGCATCGGACAACTTGATGTTGGGGCCGTTGGGGAACGTACCGACATGCTCCTTCAACCGGTCTGCCCACTTCGTTCGTGGGTTTACGCGCTTTAATAGGAACCGCATTATCGCGAGAGCCGCGTACAATCGGCGGTTACTGTCGGGCAAGCCCGAAATGTGTTGTAGGTCTTGGTGCTGCCCCAGTTGAGGGACAGCTGGCTGGTGGATAAGTGGTTTGTTCCAAACTCTAGAATGATGAGCGCAAATGTTGCGGAGCGAACTTAGGGACCGTATCCACGTTCGGAGTAGGTGCGGCCCGTTGTGTCCATTGAGTCCATAGCTGGCCGCGACTTGTTGAAGATCGGAATACGTCATTCCTGAAAGAAAAATCGAGAGCGGCCCGAAATCGAGCAACTCCACGGCAATCCAAATTGGCATTTGGTCGCCAGCGTACTTCGTCCGAAAGTGATCAGCGAACTCCTCCTTTGAGGAGGCTTCTTTCCGATCAAGCTTGTCAATCCATCCGGCGTACATCGAGGCGGTGTGCGGCGGCCGGACGGCTCTAAAGTTTCCATCTACCTTGGTGGGATCCCGATGAGCCTTGGGGCCATGACGCCCAACTGCCAAAGCAACCTCAGTGCGTATCGAAATCTCAATGCGCTCAATTGCGTCAAGGATCAGTAGCCGGAGGCTCTTGTCGAACGCGTATAGGTCGGTTGCGTGCTTGAAGCTGGTCCCGCTTTTGAAATCGTTGCTAAGCTCGAATGTGCCATCTGGCAATCGCACCACTTTGCGGAATGGAAACCAGTAGGCGCTCAGTCGGTAGTATCCGATACGCTGCAAATACTCTTCAGCCTTCTGAGGCTCGGGAATTTGCATGCCACGGGCTTCCAGCAATGCCCGTTGTTGCGGGATTGTCAGATAGGTCTTGTTATAAGACATAGAAATAAGAAGGCCGACGCTTGCATTGCAGGGGCGCCGGCCGTATCGCCAGCGAATATGGGTGATCTGTGCTCCAAAGTCAAGCGTCCCAGCTGCCCCTCCTCCGGCTAGGATTCGCCACAGACATTAGTCAGGTATCTGCATTCTGCCAAGTGCGGGCTTGTCAAAGATAGATTCGCCAAGAGAGACGAAGAACATATCATGACTATTGCCCTCAAATGATGACCCGCACCTGACAAAAGTGGGGGAGCAATATGGGGGAGCGACTTGCAGCAAGGAACCGCTAAGCTATTGCTTTATATGGCTTCTGGGGGAGCAAGGTAGCTATGGCGGAGAGGGAGGGATTCGAACCCCCGATACCCTTGCGAGTATGCCGCATTTCGAGTGCGGTGCTTTCAACCACTCAGCCACCTCTCCGCGAGATGCTGGTCTGCTGTTGCCAGCGCGGCGCACTAGATAACCGGTGATCGGTTTCGATACAAGGGCCAATCGAAGCCAATCTGCCGCATTTTTCCCGCCTCTGCTTGACCTTCCAGACCTCTTCCGTTATGGACACGCGACCTGCGGCGCGGGAAAACCCCGGCGCCGTTTGTCATTTAACCATCCAGACTGGCAAAAAGACGGCAGGCCGCGCCTTGCGGACCCAAGCCGGACCGGACACTGAAAGGCAAAAAGATGTTCGCAGTCATCAAGACCGGCGGTAAGCAGTACCGCGTTTCCGCAAACGATCTGCTTCAGGTCGAGCGCGTCACCGGCGAGCCCGGTGAGATCATTCAGTTTGCAGACGTTCTGGCCGTTGGCGAAGGCGAGGACGTGACCATTGGCGCACCGCTTGTCGATGGCGCCAGCGTGGCCGCCGAGGTGGTCGAACAGGGCCGCGGCAAGAAGGTCATCGCCTTCAAGAAGCGTCGCCGCCAAAATTCGCGCCGCAAGCGCGGCCATCGTCAGCTTCTGACCACCGTGCGGATCTCCGAGATCCTGACCGGCGGCGCGAAGCCCTCGAAGAAGGCCGCTGCGAAGCCGGCTGCCAAAGCCGAGGAAAAGCCGGCCAAGAAGGAAGCCGCTCCCAAGAAGGCAGAGGCAAAGACGGAAGCGCCGGCTGCGGCTGCTCCGCTCTTCACTGCTCCGGCCGGCGAGCCCGACGATCTGACCAAGATCAAGGGCATCGGCCCGGTTGCCGCCGGCCAGCTCGCCGAGCAGGGCATCACCACCTACGCACAGGTGGCCGCCCTTACCGACGAGGACGTGGTGCGCATCGACGAGGCCATGCCGTTCAGCGCCGACCAGATCAAGGACTGGCGCGAGCAGGCCAAGGAACTGGCGAAATAATCCTTCGCCAAAGGGTTGAAATTCAGCGCCTGACGGCGCATTAGGAATGCAAGCGCTCTCGACGGGCGCAAAGGAGCAGAAGAATGGCACACAAAAAAGCTGGTGGTTCGTCGCGCAACGGTCGCGATTCCGAGTCCAAACGCCTTGGTGTGAAGAAATTCGGCGGCGAGAAGGTTCTCGCTGGCAACATCATTATCCGTCAGCGCGGCACGAAATGGCATCCCGGCGTCAATGTCGGCATGGGCAAGGATCATACGATTTTTGCGAAAGAGGCAGGTGCTGTCTCCTTCGCGAAAAAAGCCAATGGTCGAACCTACGTGTCCGTAAACCCGATTACGGAGGCAGCGGAGTAGCCGGTCCGCTTCACCAACACCGGCGACCCATCTCGGGGACCGGTGTCTGGACATTCCGGAAATAGGTTCGAAAGGGGAGATGGGTTGCCATCTCCCCTTTCTTTTTGTCCGGAGGAAAAACGATGGTTGCCGAAAGTGAAGACATCGAGAGTGAAAGTCCCAGAGTTGAAATAGATTGCCCGGTCCTCGTCACCGAGCGCCTCGTTCTGCGCATCCCGCGCGACGACGACGTGACCGAACTGGTGGAACTCGCCAACAACCGGCGGCTGGCCGAAATGCTCGGGCGCCTGCCCAACCCCTATCGCGTGACCGATGCGCAAAGCTTCCTGAGCCGCGTTCGCGCCGGCCAGATCAGTGGCTGCACCTACGCCATCACGCTTTCGGAGACCGGCGCCTTCATCGGCTGTGCCGGTGTTGAAAACCGTGCGAATGGCCTGGAAATGGGCTACTGGATCGGTGAGCCCTACTGGGGGCGCGGCTACGCGACAGAGGCTGCGCATGCGCTCGTCGATCTGGCCTTCCGCGCCACGGATATCGACCGGCTGAATGTATCCTGCCGCGTCACCAACACCGCCTCACGGCGCGTGATCCACAAGTGCGGTTTCCAGTATGCCGGTCAGGGCATGATGGATTCGGTTGTGGCCGGCAGGGTTCCGGTCGAGCGCTATCACCTCGACCGCAGCACCTGGGTCAGCCTCAGAAGCTGGGGCGCCTGAACGGAAGCTGAGAGCAGGCAAGTCCGGGGTCGGGACCTGTCTGCTCTCGCACTTCTGCGCGTGATGCTGTAGACGGTTCTGCGCAACGATACGGAAAGACGGTCAAACCCATGAAATTCCTCGATCAGGCCAAGGTCTATATCCGCTCCGGCGATGGCGGCGCGGGCTCCGTTTCGTTCCGGCGCGAGAAATACATCGAGTTCGGCGGCCCTGACGGCGGCGATGGCGGTCGCGGCGGCGATGTCTGGATCGAGGCCGTTCAGGGCCTGAACACGCTGATCGACTACCGCTACCAGCAGCATTTCAAGGCCAAGACCGGCGTGCATGGCATGGGCCGAAACCGCACCGGCGCCAAGGGCGAGGACGCCGTTCTCAAAGTACCCGTCGGCACGCAGATATACGAGGAAGACAACGAGACGCTCATTTGCGACCTGACCGAAATCGGCCAGCGCTTCAGGCTGGCCAGCGGCGGCAATGGCGGTTTCGGCAACCAGCATTTCAAATCCTCCACCAATCAGGCGCCGCGCCGCGCCAATCCCGGCCTGCCGGGAGAAGAGGCATGGATATGGCTGCGCCTGAAGCTCATCGCCGATGCCGGTCTGGTCGGCCTGCCCAATGCCGGCAAGTCCACATTTCTCGCCACGGTTACCGCGGCCAAGCCCAAGATTGCAGACTATCCCTTCACCACGCTGCATCCCAATCTCGGCGTGGTGCGCATCGACGCGCGCGAATTCGTGATGGCCGACATCCCCGGCCTCATCGAGGGCGCCCATGCGGGCGTTGGCATTGGCGACCGGTTTCTCGGTCATGTGGAGCGCACGCGCGTTCTGCTCCATCTCGTCTCCGCGCGCGAGGAAGACCCCGCCGCCGTCTACACCACCATTCGCGGTGAGCTTGCCGCCTATGGCCACGGCCTCACCGACAAGGCAGAGATCGTCGCACTCAGCCAAGTGGACCTTCTCGACGACGAAGCGCGGGCCGAAAAGCAGGCAGCCCTTGCAGAAGCCTGCGGAAAGAAGCCCCTCCTCCTCTCCTCGGCCACCGGCGAAGGCGTACAGGACGTGCTGCGCGCGCTGATGAAGATCATTCAGGACGCGCGCGCCGAAGAAGAAGATGCAGACGCGGCTGACGACCGCTGGCAGAAATAGGCAAATCCCGCATGACCCGCCCCGCGCTCAGCAGTCACCGCCGCATCACCGTCAAGATCGGCTCCGCCCTTCTGGTAGACCGCAAGAAGGGCCTGAAGCGCGAATGGCTTTCCGCGCTGGTCGATGACATTGCCGCACTCAATGCCGATGGTGTCGAGGTGCTGGTGGTCTCGTCCGGGGCCATCGCGCTTGGCCGCACCATTCTGGGTATCGAGCGGCGCACGCTGAAGCTGGAAGAAAGCCAGGCTGCCGCCTCGGTCGGCCAGATCGCGCTCGCCGGCGCGTGGGATGAGGAGCTGCGCAAGCGCGGGCTGAAATCCGGCCAGATCCTCGTAACGCTCGGCGACACGGAAGAGCGCCGCCGCTATCTCAATGTGCGCGCCACCGTCTCCACACTTCTCAAGATGGGCGTCGTTCCCGTCATCAACGAGAATGACACGGTCGCCACCAGCGAAATCCGCTATGGCGACAATGACCGGCTGGCCGCCCGCATCGCCACCATGCTCGGTGCCGATCTTCTGGTTCTGCTGTCCGATGTGGACGGGCTCTACACGGCCCCTCCGGCAAGCGACCCCGATGCGCGTTTCATCCCCGTAGTCGACGCCATCACACCGGAGATCGAGGCCATGGCCGGCGCTGCGGCATCGGAACTGTCGCGCGGCGGCATGCGCACCAAGCTCGATGCAGGCCGCATTGCTACGGCGGCAGGAACCGCGATGGTGATCGCCTCGGGCACGCGCCTCAACCCCCTTGCGGCAATCGACAATGGCGCCCGCTCCACCCTCTTCAGGGGGAGCGACACACCTGTGCGCGCCTACAAGACCTGGATCGCCGGCCAGCTGGAGCCGGCAGGCACCATCACGGTCGATGCCGGCGCAGTTCTGGCGCTTGCCGCCGGAAACTCGCTCCTGCCGATTGGCGTCACCCAGGTTTCCGGCAGTTTCGCGCGTGGCGACACGGTGGCCATCCACGGGCCCGACGGGCGCGAAGTGGCGCGCGGGCTGGTTGCCTATGACGCTCCCGATGCCGTAAGAATCGCCGGTCTGAAAAGCGGCGACATTGCCGAAGTGCTCGGATACGAAGCGCGAGCTGCCATGGTGCATCGCGACGATCTGGTGACCGCGCCCCATGCGCGGCACCAGCTGAAGGAAAAGGCGGAGAGCTGAATGCTGATGGAAAACAGGCAGGGCAGCGCGGACATTGCCGCGCTGATGAACGATCTGGGAGCGCGCGCCCGCGCTGCCGCAGGCCCGTTGTCCATTGCCACGCCACAGAGCAAGAACGCCGCGCTGGAAGCCATGGCCGATGCGCTCACGCGCAATGAAGCAGCGATCCTTGAAGCGAATCGCGAAGACATGGCACGCGGTGAAGCGGCCGGCCTCTCGCCCGCCCTCCTCGACCGGCTGAAGCTTGATTCTGCGCGCATCGCCGGCATGGCCGAAGGCATCCGCGCCATAGCCGCGCTGAAAGACCCGGTCGGCGACGTGATCGCCGCATGGGAGCGTCCCAACGGTCTTCAGATCGAGCGCGTGCGCACGCCGCTCGGCGTCATCGGCGTCATTTATGAAAGCCGACCCAACGTGACTGCCGATGCAGGCGCACTCTGCCTCAAGGCCGGCAATGCGGTGATCCTGCGTGGCGGCTCCGATTCCGCCCGCTCCTCGGCTGCCATCCATGCCTGCCTCGTCGAAGGACTTGAGAAGGCCGGCCTGCCCGCCGACGCCATCCAGCGCGTGCCGGTCACCGACCGCGCCGCCGTCGGCGAAATGCTGAAAGGCCTTGGCGGCAATGTCGATGTCATCGTGCCGCGCGGCGGGCGCAGCCTCGTCGAGCGCGTCCAAAGCGATGCACGCGTCCCGATTTTCTCCCATCTGGAAGGCATCTGCCACCTTTATCTCGACCGCTCAGCCGAGGCCGACATGGCCGTCTCCATCGCCGTCAATGCCAAGATGCGGCGCACCGGCATCTGCGGCGCCGCCGAAACCCTGCTCGTGGATCACGCCGCTGCCGACCGGCTTCTGGTTCCGGTTCTCTCCGCCCTGAAAGAAGCCGGTTGCGCCATTCGCGGCGATGAAGAGGTCTGCGCCCGCTTCGCCTCGGCCGCGCCTGCCACAGACGAGGACTGGGGCACGGAGTATTTAGATGCCATCATCTCGGTAAGGCTGGTGGACGGCGTCGATGAAGCGATCCGCCATATCGGCACATGGTCCTCGCACCACACCGAGGCCATCGTCGCCGAAGATGCGACAGCCGTTGAGCGTTTCTTCAACGAGATCGATTCCGCCATTCTGCTTCACAACGCCTCCACCCAGTTCGCCGATGGCGGCGAGTTCGGCATGGGTGCGGAAATCGGCATCGCCACCGGCAAGATGCATGCGCGCGGGCCGGTCGGCGTCGAACAGCTCACCTCGTTCAAATACCGCGTTCGCGGCTCCGGCCAGACCCGGCCGTGAGCCCGGATGATTTGATGCCGGTGCCTGCTTCGCCTCCCTCTGTCCCGGCGCGCTATCTGCGCATGCCCCATGTGGAGCCGGGCATGGCTGTCGGGCTCTTCGGCGGGTCGTTCAACCCGCCCCATGCGGGTCACGCGCTGGTCGCCGAGATCGCCATGCGAAGGCTCAGCCTCGATCAGCTCTGGTGGATCGTCACGCCCGGCAATCCGCTGAAAAGCCACCGCGAGCTCGCGCCCCTTTCCGAGCGCATTGCGCTTTCTGAAAAATGCACCAGCGATCCGCGCGTCAAGGTGACCGCCTTCGAGGTCGGTCACCGCATCCGCTATACCGCAGACACGATCGACCTTGTTCAGATGCGCAATCGCGGCGTCGATTTTGTCTGGATCATGGGGGCCGACAGCCTGCGCGACTTTCACCGCTGGGAGCGCTGGCGCCACATCGCCCGCTCCATGCCCATCGCGGTAATCGATCGCCCGGGCTCCACACTGGCCTTTCTCTCATCCACCATGGCCAAGACATTCGACCATGCCCGTATCGACGAGGACGACGCACCAATTCTTGCTCGCAGCAGACCGCCGGCCTGGACATTCATCCACGGTCCCCGCTCCTCGCTGTCCTCGACGGCCATCAGAAATGCGGCCAAAGAGGCACAGTAACCGCCAGGCTCCGTGAAAACATGTGATCGGCGATGTCTTGAAACTGTTAAGAGACTCTGCCTATCTATTGGGTACCATTGGCGCATGCGCCAATGGTGAGCTTGTTCTTATTGGAAAGGAAAGACACTGAGAACAGCAATGACGAAGAAGGCTGACGTGGTGCCTTCGCCGGCCGAAGCCAGTCGGAATCTGGTTTCTCAGGCCGTTGAAACAGCCCTCACGAGTCTGGAAGACTCCAAGGCGGAAAACATCATCTCCATTGATATCCAGGGCAAATCCCCGCTCGCCGATCATATGATCATCGCGTCGGGGCGCTCGCATCGCCATGTCGCGGCGGTGGCGGATCATCTGATTCGTGCGCTCAAGGAGGCCGGCCTTGGCAATGCCAAGGTCGAAGGTCTGAGTGGCGCCGACTGGGTGTTGATCGATACGGGCGACATTGTCGTTCACGTCTTCCGTCCGGAAGTTCGGGAGTTTTACAACATCGAAAAGATGTGGCAGGCCCCCGATCTGGAGGATGAAACGGTTCACTGACCGCCGTCGGCAACGACGGCGCCCATGAGCCACCTCCGCCCACCGGGCAGAGAGGCTGGAATGCATATCGCGATTTGTGCCGTGGGCCGGATGAAGGCCGGCCCCGAGAGGGATTTGGCGGACCGTTATCTGGAGCGTTTCGCAAGGAGCGGCCCGGCTGTCGGCCTGGAGTTTTCAGGCGTCAGCGAGATCGTCGAAAGCCGCGCCAAATCCACCGACGAACGGCGGCGCGAGGAAAGCCGCAGGATCGCGCAGATGCGCCCGGAAGGGGCAGCCCTTTTCCTGCTCGACGAGCGCGGCAGGAACCTCACATCCCGACAGTTGAGCGAAGTGATCGCGGATTTGCGCGATCAGGGCCGCCGCAGCCTCACCATTGTCATCGGCGGGCCTGACGGGCATGACGCCGAACTGCGTCAGGCGGCGGACCGCACCATCGCCTTCGGCGCGCAGACATGGCCGCACCAGATTGTGCGTCTCATGCTGGCCGAACAGCTCTACCGGACATCGACCATTCTTTCCGGTCATCCCTATCATCGCGACTGAGCGGTTTTTGCCCTGTTTTCACATCCGCGCCCAGTGTTTTCACATTCGTGCATTGACATCCGGCAAAATACAACCAAAAATTGCATACGGCTGCCACATGGTTGATGTTTCCTTAAGGAAACTTGGCCTATGCTGTTTCTGAATGACCTCCACCCCGCGTAGAACGGCAGACCAGGGATGAAGAAAGCGCTCGTGCCGCGCCCATATCTCGCCCGTCTCAGGACGGCCGCTACTGCTGCGGCCGTCTTCTGCGTTCTCCCCGCCCCTGTCCTTTCACAGGATGGAATTCAGGTCCTGGAGACCCAGCACAACAAGAGCCAGGTTGAGTTTCAGGACGTTAATCGAGAGATCGCTCTGACCGAGAAGCGGCTGGCCGAGATCGCCGCCGAGATCGATACGATCAGGAATGACAATGCCGCAATCACGGCAGCCCTCATCCAGGCAGCGAAGACGGAGCGCAAGCTCAGCGAGGACATCGATACGATTTCGCTACGCCTGACCAGACTGCGGCATGAAGAGAGCTATCTGCGCGAGTCGCTCCAGTCCCGTCGCGGTGTGCTGGCCGAGGTGCTCGGCGCGCTGCAGCGCATGGGCCTCAACCCGCCACCGGCCATTCTCGTGCGCCCGGAGGATGCCCTCGCATCGGTGCGCAGCGCCATCCTTCTCGGTGCTGTCGTGCCAGAACTGCGCGCGGAAACGGAAATCCTGATCGGCGACCTGCGCGATCTTTCCCGCATCGTCACATCGATCGAGGGCGAGCGCGACAAACTTCAAAAAACCGTGACCGGGCAGGCCGAGGAGAAGAAACGGCTGGCCCTGCTTCTGGATGAAAAGAAGCGTCTCCAGCAGGAAGCGGAGAACCGCATGGCAGCCGAGCAGCAGCAGGCAGAGGCACTGGCCGCGCGCGCCACCAGCCTGCAGGAGCTGATCGGATCGCTCGAGACGGAAATCTCCTCTCTGCGCAAGGCGGAAGCCGAGCGTGCGCGGCGGTTGAGCGAGCCGACCTCGCCGGAGAACCGCCTTGGCGCCGGTGCGACATTTGCGAAACGCACCGGCGGGGTAGCCCTGCCCGTGTCGGGCCAGTTTGCAGCCCGATTCGGCGAAGACGACGATACCGGCGCGCCACTTCAGGGCGACATCCTAAGAACACAATCCGGCGCGATCGTTACCGCACCCGCGGGGGCGACGGTACTGTACGCAGGACCGTTCCGTTCCTATGGTCAGCTATTGATACTCAACGCCGGCGACGGTTATCATATCGTGCTTGCCGGTTTGGATAAGGTAAGCGTGACGCTGGGGCAATCCGTTTTGGCGGGCGAACCAATCGGCATGATGGGGGAAGCTCGTCTGGCAAGCATCGCAGGCCCGGGGACCGAGGACGTTACACCCGAGCTGTATGTCGAGTTCAGGAAGAACGGAAAACCGATCGATCCTAAACCCTGGTGGGCTCCGGGACACTCTGGAAGGACAGGAAATGAAACGTAACTTGTCGCTATTGTTTGCCGGCGCCCTGGTGGGCGCATCCGCGGTTTCGCTTCTCCACGGTACGAGCGGCTTTTCGGCGAACGCCGCGGGTTCGGATACCTACCGGCAGCTTGCGATCTTCGGCGACATCTTCGAGCGCGTACGCTCCCAGTATGTGACCCCGCCCGACGACAAGAAGCTGGTGGAGAGCGCCATCAACGGCATGCTCACCTCGCTTGATCCGCACTCGTCCTATCTTGACCCGGATGCCGCCAAGGACATGCGGGTTCAGACCAAGGGCGAGTTCGGTGGCCTTGGCATTGAAGTGACCATGGACAACGAACTGGTCAAGGTGGTTGCGCCCATTGACGACACACCCGCCTCGCGCGCCGGTGTTCTGGCCGGCGACCTGATCTCGGCAATCGACGGCGAAGAAGTGCGCGGCATGTCGCTCAACGACGCCGTCGACAAGATGCGCGGGCCGGTCAACACGCCGATCGAGCTCACCATTCTGCGCGAGGGCGCGGACAAGCCGATCGAACTGACGATCGTGCGCGACATCATCAAGGTGAAAGCCGTCAAGTTCCGCGTGGAGGAAGACGTCGGCTATCTGAAGATCACCTCCTTCACCGAGAAGACCTTCGACGACCTGATGAGCGCCATTGACACGATCAGCAAAGAGGTGCCGGACGACGAGCTGAAAGGCTATGTGCTCGATCTCCGTCTCAATCCGGGTGGCCTGCTCGATCAGGCGGTCAGCGTCTCCGATGCTTTCCTCGACCGCGGCGAGATCGTCTCGACGCGCGGACGCGAGGCCAACGACATCGCCCGCTTCGATTCGCGGCCTGGCGACGTGCTCAACGGCAAGCCTGTGATCGTGCTCATCAACGGCGGTTCGGCAAGTGCCTCCGAGATCGTTGCCGGCGCGCTGCAGGACCATCGCCGCGCCACGGTCCTCGGCACCCAGTCCTTCGGCAAGGGTTCGGTGCAGACCATCATCCCGCTCGGCGAGAATGGCGCCCTGCGCCTCACCACCGCGCTCTACTACACGCCGTCCGGCGAATCG
Source organism: Nitratireductor aquibiodomus (assembly GCF_900105565.1). Classification (NCBI taxonomy): domain Bacteria; kingdom Pseudomonadati; phylum Pseudomonadota; class Alphaproteobacteria; order Hyphomicrobiales; family Phyllobacteriaceae; genus Nitratireductor; species Nitratireductor aquibiodomus. Next base: position 2,150,355 of record NZ_FNSL01000001.1, read on the forward strand.
ATCCAGGGCAAGGGCATCACGCCCGACATCAAGGTCGACCAGCCACTCCCGGAAGAGTTACAGGGCCGCGACCTGCGTCGGGGCGAATCGGACCTTCGCGGGCACATCAAGGGTGAGGAAGAGGATGAGGAAGGTTCCGGCTCGATCGCCTATGTCCCGCCGGATGCCAAGGACGACATGCAGCTCAATGCAGCGCTTGAACTGCTGCGCGGCGAAAAAACTGATCCCGCTTTCCCGCCAAATCCTGACAAAGCGGTCATGAATCAGTAAGTATCGAATTGTCATCGCCGGTTTCAGGCAATCCGGCGATGACATTCAGGCGACACAACACGCCGGTAAACCGAATTTCGCGCGCGGCGATGCGCTTCACGGGCTGAGATTTGGAATGACTGAACATTGGAGCGGCAATCCTTCAGCGAAGGAGATGACCGGTCTGGATTCTTGGCCCTCGGCCATCGTAACGGGCGGGTATGATTTCGGGGAACAGAGACATAGACCGGCCACTCGGCCGTGATAACCGGCCCGAAAAGCCGAAACGACGGGGCATCTTCACCACAGAACGCTTACTGGTGGGCCTTGTCGCCGTTGCAATTCTCGGCGTCTCCACCGCCGTGGCGCTGCGCGACCGCCCGTTCCGCACGCCCTCGGCAATCGCCGTAACGGAGCCGGTGGAGCAGACAATTGCCGAAGCGACGGCGCCGGAGCCCACGGCGGAAGCGCGGGAACAGGGCGCGCCGAACGCCTCGATCACGCGTCTCGGTCCGGAAGAACCTGCCAGCAACGGTGTCATTGTCATCCGCGATCCTTCGGCCATGGGACAGCACCCGAGGCTTGCACATCTTCCCGACCGGGCACTGATCGAGGAATCGGAAACGGGACCGTTGCCCGTGCGCGACGCCGGCGGCCGCCGCCCGTTCGACGTCTATGCCCGTTCGTGGTCGGGCACGCGGGGCGCCAGGATCGCCGTCATCGTCGGCGGCCTGGGGCTTTCGCAGACAACCACGCAGGAAGCGATTGAAACGCTGCGCCCGGAAATCACGCTGGCCTTCGCGCCGGCCGGCAACAGTCTGGGCCGCTGGATGCAGGCCGCGCGCAAGGCAGGGCATGAGGTTGTTCTGCAGGTGCCAATGGAGCCCTTCGGCTACCCTGCGCCCAATCCGGGCCGCAACACGCTCACCGTGGACGCTTCGTCCGCGGAAAACCTGTCCCGCCTGCGCTGGGCACTTTCGCGCATCACCAACTATACCGGAGTCATGAACTATATGGGCGGGCGTTTCACCGCCGATTCGGAGCCCATGGGCGACATGATGGCCGAGCTGGGCAAGCGCGGGCTTATGTATATCGACGACGGCACATCCGCGCGCAGTGTTGCGCAGGACCTCGCGCTTCAGGAAGGGGTTCCCTTCGCCGCGTCCGACGTGCTGATCGACCCCACCGGAAACAACCGCCGCCCCGAGCGTGGCGAGATCCTGAAGAAGCTCGACGAACTGGAGCGCATCGCCCGCGCCAGAGGCTTCGCCATCGGCACGGGGTCAGCGTTCGATGAAACCGTAGACACCGTCGCCGAATGGGCTGGCGAGGTCACCGCGCGCGGGATAGAACTCGTCCCGATCTCGGCGCTCGCCGCCGACCCGCAGCCCCGATAGCATTGGAACCCCAGCAATGGCCAGGAACAATATGTCCGCAGATGACCTGCCTTATCGCCCATGCGTTGGCATCATGGTGCTGAACGGCAGGGGTCTCGCCTGGGCAGGCCGGCGCATCGTACAGCCGGATACCGACGAACTCTCCGGCGCGACGCAGCTCTGGCAGATGCCCCAGGGCGGTGTCGACAAGGGCGAAGATCCGCGAGAAGCGGCCTATCGCGAGCTCTACGAGGAAACCGGCATCAAGTCCGTGTCATTCCTCGCTGAAACGCCTGAATGGATTACCTACGATCTGCCCGAGCATCTCATAGGCGTAGCGCTCAAGGGCAAGTATCGCGGTCAGAAGCAGAAATGGTTCGCCTTCCGCTTCGAGGGGCAGGATACGGAGATTGCCATCAACCCGCCGCCCGGTGGTCACGAGGCCGAGTTCGACATGTGGGAGTGGAAGCCCATGACGGACCTGCCGAAGCTGATCGTGCCGTTCAAGCGCAAGGTCTATGACAGCGTGGTCGACGCCTTTCGTCATCTGGCGCCTTGAAGCGGTCTCATCAAGAAATGCGCTGAGACCGCCAAGCCTGAAATCACCTTTCTCTCTCTGGCGCAGGCACCTCAATCCCCGACGGTCACCGTCTGCCCGCGCACGGGCTCCCCGCGTTCCTGCAACACGCCATCGGCCCTGTAATTCTGGAACTGGGCCGGCAGCCCTTCACCGGCGGTGAGGTCCGGCGTGGTCTGCATGTGCATATGCAGATGCGGTTCGGATGTGTTCCCGCTGTTGCCACAGCGACCGATTTCCTGGCCGCTGCGCACACGCTCACCTGTCTCGACCGTCACCGAGCCACGGCGCAGATGCGCGAGGAACACGAACTCTCCCTCTCCCAGGTCCAGCACCACATGATTGCCCGCCGGCCGCTGCGCGTCCGTCTCGCCGATGGCCTGATCGGGCAAGCCGTCTACGCGTGCGACCACCGTTCCGTCTGCCGGCGCAAGGATCGCACGGTCCCAGCAATGGTAGTCCGTCAGCCTGGCCCCGTCTCCGCTGTGCGATTTCCCGTCTTTGTGAACCACGAAGTCATAGGCAAAGCGCTGTGCCGGGGTCTCGGCATGGTAGTTCTCCTCCAGAGTGCGGCCACCCCAGAAGACATACCACTCACCCTCGAAGGGCAGGCGAAGCGCGGCGCGTGTTTCGTAGTTGAGATGCGTGGACACAGCTTCCTCGGGCACACGCCGCACATAGAAGCCTGCGATACTATCGTCAGGGCCAAAACTCCATTGCCAGACGACATCCGCCCCGCTCGCATGGGTGGCACGGCGGCGGTACGTCCGGAGCGTGCTGCGCCGCTCCGTCTGCTCATCGAGAATGCCGGTCTGCGGGCCGAATGTCAGCCTCACCGACGCCTGGAAGCCCTTGAGGTGGTTCAGGCTACCAAGCGCGGCCTGCATCTTGCCCGACATCCGTGACCACACATCTTCCGCAGAACCTGTTTGAAAAACCTCAGTGAAGTGTCGGCCGAGCTCCAGTGTCCGGAGATCCGGTTCCTGAGCGTAAACGCCACTGCCTGCCGCAACCGCGACGACACCAGAAAGCAGGCCAGTCAGCTTGCGTATAATCATCGAAATCGCTCCAGATCACAGTCCGCGTTATTCTAGATCGCCGTGCGTCCATTCGGACGCACAAAGGACGATCTAAACTATTGATGGAGCATCGGAGTAGCCCGAAAACCGGATTCCACTTTTCGGTCCGATGCTCTAACCCGGCAATCTCATCCGACTGTTACAGGCTCAAACGAAAAAAGCCGGGCGCTGGCCCGGCTTTTCCCTCAAACAAACGGCCACTCAGGCTGGAAGGATAGCGCCTTCCAGCGTCGTTAGCTGATGCAGAAACTCTTCGGCACGCAGGCGTGTCTCGTGATCCTTGGCGTCTTCGATATCCTCACGGGCATCCTGGATACGACGCGCAAGGTCTTCACGATTGATGTCGTCCACATGCACTGCCGATTCGGCCAGAACGGTGCAGCTATCGGGGAGAATGTCGGCAAAACCGCCGAAAACCACATAGCGTTCCGTTTTGCCGTCGGCAGCAACGGCCACCACGCCCGGCTTGATGCTGGTCATGGTCGGCGCGTGGGTCGCCATGACGGTCAGTTCGCCCTCGGTGCCGGGAATGACAACCGATTCGACATCCTGGGAAACCAGAAGCCGCTCGGGCGAGACCAGATCGAATTTGAAGGATTGAGCCATCGTGTCCTACCGGTTTGGCATGAAGGCGGGAGGTTCGTGCGAACCTCCCGGTCATAGCCTGGGTCAGGCTGCTTCCGCTGCCAGCTTCTGTGCCTTCTCGACAGCCTGCTCGATCGTGCCAACCATGTAGAAGGCAGCCTCCGGCAGGTGATCGTATTCACCGTCGCACAGACCCTTGAACGAGCGGATCGTGTCTTCCAGGTCCACGAAGAGACCCGGCGAGCCGGTGAACACTTCTGCGACGAAGAAGGGCTGCGACAGGAAGCGCTCGATCTTGCGGGCGCGGGCAACCGTCAGCTTGTCCTCTTCGGAAAGCTCGTCCATGCCGAGAATGGCGATGATGTCCTGCAGCGACTTGTAGCGCTGGAGAATTTCCTGCACCTGACGCGCCACCTGATAGTGCTCCTCGCCGACGATCGTCGGGTCGAGCATGCGCGAGGTCGAATCGAGCGGATCCACGGCCGGGTAGATGCCCTTTTCCGAGATGGCGCGGTTCAACACGGTCGTCGCGTCCAGGTGGGCGAACGACGTTGCCGGTGCCGGGTCGGTCAGATCGTCGGCGGGCACGTAAATGGCCTGCACCGAGGTGATCGAGCCCTTCGTGGTCGTGGTGATGCGCTCCTGCAGGGCGCCCATGTCGGTCGCCAGCGTCGGCTGGTAGCCCACGGCCGAAGGAATACGGCCGAGAAGCGCCGACACCTCGGAGCCCGCCTGCGTGAAGCGGAAGATGTTATCGACGAAGAACAGAACGTCCTGGCCCTGATCGCGGAAGTGCTCGGCAACCGTCAGGCCGGTCAGAGCAACACGCGCGCGCGCGCCGGGCGGCTCGTTCATCTGGCCGAACACGAGGGCGCATTTGGAACCTTCGGTCGAGCCATTGTTCTTGGCTGGATCCTGGTTCACGCCGGACTCGATCATCTCGTGGTAGAGATCGTTGCCCTCACGGGTACGCTCACCAACGCCGGCGAACACGGAGTAACCGCCATGCGCCTTGGCGACGTTGTTGATGAGTTCCTGAATGAGAACGGTCTTGCCAACGCCGGCGCCGCCGAACAGGCCGATCTTGCCGCCCTTGGCGTAAGGAGCGAGCAGGTCGACAACCTTGATGCCCGTGACCAGGATCTCGGCTTCGGTGGACTGGTCCACATAGTCGGGAGCCGGCTGATGGATGGCGCGGGTGCCGTCGCCCTTCACGGGGCCGGCTTCGTCGATGGCCTCGCCGACCACGTTCATGATACGGCCAAGCGTTGCGTCACCGACCGGAACCGCGATCGGGCTGCCCGCATCGCGAACTTCCATGCCGCGGACCAGACCCTCGGTGGAGTCCATGGCGATGCAGCGAACCGTGTTCTCGCCGAGGTGCTGCGCCACCTCGAGAACGAGGCGATTGCCCTGGTTCTCAGTCTCCAGCGCGTTCAGGATCGCCGGCAGGTGATCCTCGAACTGCACGTCGACAACGGCGCCGATAACCTGGCGGATCGTGCCGGTTGCGCCGGTTGCTTTCTTTGCTGCGGTGCTGCGGGTGGAAGCCGTCTTGCGTGCCGGAGCCGCCTTCTTTGCGGCAGTCGCGGACGCCGTCTTCGGGGTCGCTGCTTTGGCCATGTTCGTTTAACCTCTTCGGTCCGTTAGAGCGCTTCCGCGCCCGAAATGATTTCGATCAGTTCCTTGGTGATCTGCGCCTGGCGCTGGCGGTTATATGTGATCGAAAGCTTGTCGATCATCTCGCCTGCGTTGCGCGTCGCGCTGTCCATGGCAGTCATCTTGGCGCCCATCTCACCGGCTGCGTTCTCAAGAAGCGCACGGAAGATCTGCACCGAAATGTTGCGTGGGATCAGATCCGCAAGAATGGAAGGCGCATCCGGCTCGTATTCGTAAACCGCATCCGAACCTTCGCCGGCGTCCTCTGTGGGAACCGCTGCGGGGATGATCTGCAGCGCGGTCGGCACCTGAGACATCACCGACTGGAATTCGGAGTAGAATAGCGTGCAGATGTCGAACTCGCCCTTCTCGAACAGGCCGATCACCTGACGGGCGATCTCATGCGCGTTCTCGAAGCCGATCTTCTTCACCTCTCGCAGGTCCACGCGATCGATGATCAGGTCGCCATGGTCACGACGCAGGATGTCGTAACCCTTTTTGCCGACGCAGAGCACCTTCACCGTCTTGCCGTCCCGCAGAAGTGCGCGGATGTGCTCGCGCGCCTTCTTGGCGATCTGGCTGTTGAAGCCGCCACAAAGACCGCGCTCGGCCGTGGCGACGACCAGGAGATGCACGTCGTCCTTGCCGGTGCCGGCCATCAGCGGCGGCGCGTCGGTTCCCGACACGGCGCCGGCAATGTTGGCGAGCACGGTTCCCATGCGTTCGGCATAGGGCCGCGCAGCCTCGGCCGCCTCCTGGGCGCGCTTCAGTTTCGCCGCGGCGACCATCTGCATCGCCTTGGTGATTTTCTGCGTCGCCTTGACCGAGGCGATCCGGTTGCGAAGTTCCTTAAGGGAAGCCATGCTCGCTTAGCCTCAGGCGAAGTTCTTGGCGAATGCGTCGATCTGTGCCTTGAGCTTCTCACGCAGATCGTCGGAAAGCGCCTTTTCCTTGCGGATCGCTTCCAGCACGTCCTTGCCGTCCGCACGCATGTGCGAAAGCAGGCCCTGCTCGAAACGGGTGACATCGGCAAGCGGCAGCTTGTCGAGGTAGCCATTCACACCGGCAAAGATCACGGCAACCTGCTCTTCCGTCTTCAGCGGCGAGAACTGCGGCTGCTTCAGGAGTTCGGTCAGGCGTGCACCGCGGTTGAGCAGGCGCTGGGTCGAGGCGTCGAGGTCAGAACCGAACTGCGCGAACGCAGCCATTTCACGGTACTGGGCGAGCTCACCCTTAATGGAGCCGGCAACCTGCTTCATCGCCTTGATCTGGGCTGCGGAGCCGACGCGCGACACCGACAGACCGACGTTCACGGCCGGGCGGATACCCTGGAAGAACAGGTTGGTCTCGAGGAAGATCTGACCGTCGGTGATCGAGATCACGTTGGTCGGAATGTAGGCCGACACGTCGTTTGCCTGCGTCTCGATGACCGGCAGAGCGGTGAGCGAACCAGCGCCCTGCTCGTCGTTCATCTTCGCCGCGCGCTCGAGCAGGCGGGAATGCAGGTAGAAAACGTCACCCGGGTAAGCTTCACGGCCCGGCGGGCGGCGCAGCAGGAGCGACATCTGACGGTAGGCGACGGCCTGCTTGGACAGATCGTCATAGGCGATCACGGCATGCTTGCCGTTGTCGCGGAAATATTCGCCCATGGCGCAGCCGGCAAACGGAGCCAGGAACTGCATCGGAGCGGCGTCGGAAGCGGTTGCGGCGACGATGATCGAGTATTCGAGAGCGCCGCGCTCTTCCAGAACCTTCACAAGCTGTGCAACCGTGGAGCGTTTCTGGCCAACGGCGACATAGACGCAGTAGAGCTTCTGGCTCTCGTCGTCACCGTCGTTGAGCGGCTTCTGGTTGAGGAAGGTGTCGAGAACGATGGCGGTCTTGCCGGTCTGGCGGTCGCCAATGATCAGCTCGCGCTGGCCGCGACCGATCGGGATCAGTGCATCAACGGACTTGAGACCCGTGGACATCGGCTCGTGAACCGATTTGCGAGGAATGATGCCCGGCGCTTTTACGTCAACGCGTGCGCGTTTCTTGGCCTTGATCGGGCCTTTGCCGTCGATCGGGTTGCCGAGCGCGTCAACAACGCGACCAAGCAGCTCCGGACCGACCGGAACGTCCACGATGGCGCCCGTGCGCTTCACCGTGTCGCCTTCTTTAATGTCACGGTCGCTACCGAAGATAACGACGCCGACATTGTCGACTTCCAGGTTGAGCGCCATGCCGCGGATGCCGCCTGGGAACTCCACCATCTCACCGGCCTGGACATTGTCCAGACCATAGACGCGGGCAATGCCGTCGCCCACGGAGAGCACCTGGCCAACTTCTGAAACTTCGGCTTCCTTGCCGAAGTTCTTTATCTGATCCTTCAGAATTGCGGAAATTTCCGCCGCACGGATGTCCATCAGCCGACCTCTTTCAGTGCAAGCTTGAGCGAATTAAGTTTGGTTTTGAGCGATGTGTCGATCTGGCGCGAGCCCATCTTGACCACCAGCCCGCCGAGAATGGAGGGATCAACAGAAACGTTGATTGAAACGTCCTTGCCAGCCACTGCCTTGAGGGCGGCCTTCAGTTCCTTCTCCTGCGTCGCGTTGAGCGCATGCGCTGCCGTCACGTCCGCCGTGGTCTCACCGCGATCTTCTGCGGCAATGTGGCGGAATGCGCGGATCATCTGCGGAACGGCGAACAGACGCCGGTTCTTCGCCACGACACGCAGGAAATTGCCGACCAGGTCCGTGATTTTGGCCTTGTCGAGAACGGCGCTGATCGCCTTCAGCTGGTCGTCGGCGGAAAAAACCGGGCTCTCGACCAGACGCTGGAGATCGTCGCTGCCTTCAAGAAGCTTTTCGAAACGACCGAGATCGGCCTCGACTGTGGAAATCGCCTTGGCTTCCTTCGCCAGTTCGAAAAGCGAACCAGCGTAGCGCCCTGCCATTCCGGAAATCATGGAGCCAGATTGTGCCACGGGATGGTCATCTCTCACGCATAGAAGGCCACAAGATTTTTTGCTGGAGCACCGAGCTCGGGCTAAATCTCTGACCTGATTGAATTTTTCCCCTCGCAAAAAGACATAGGACATGCCTTCCTGCTGAAAGCCGATTGCCGTCTAGCACAGGCTTCCGAGAGTCGCAACACGCATAGCCCCCGGCAAACCGGTTGCTTTGTCGCAGTTTCGACGCATTTTTGATCTGTCAGGCAACGAATCCCATCACGAAGGCCAGCGGCAGCACCGCCAGAACGAGCGACAGAAGCAGAAACAGCCAGCTATAAAGCGCCTTCGCACCATCCGAGAGCATCGAGATCGCACAGCCGAAAGCCGACACGGCCCACGCTGCGCCAAGCGCCAGATAGATGAAGGGCTGCGCCAGCATCATCGCCGCCAGCCCGAAACCGATATAGAAACCGCCGATGATGGCGCGCGGCACGACCAGCATTTCGGTGCGCTCCGCCGCCGGCTGCAGCCGGAAGAGACGCAGGGCCAGCCTGGGCATGAACATGACGAACAGGCCGATGAAGATCGTCACCGCCGCCGCCGACCAAGCCAGCCATTCGCCCTGGGTTACCGGCCATGGAAAGGAGAACTGCATCTGAAACCCCCGTTTGCGGATTGCGGCCCGAAAAGGCCTATTTCAAGCTTCGGTTCTCTTATCCTGCTTCAACCCCCGGACGGCATAGCGCATCAGCCACACTTCACAGAAAACTCTGCGGATCGATGTCCACCTGAACCCGCACCGAGCCGCGCGGCCTTGGCCCTGCCTTGATCATGTCGCGCAGAAAGCCCTGAATGTCCGCGCGGCGCGTGCCATGCACCAGCAGCCGAAACCGGTGCCTTCCGGCCACCAGCGCCAGCGGCGCTTCGGCAGGGCCGAGCACATCTACCTCATCGGCGCGAGGCGCCGCACGCCGCAGCGCGCGTGCATGGCTTTCGGCCTCCTGGCGCGTGGCTGCACTCACGATGATGCCGGCAAGCCTGCCAAATGGAGGAAGCCCCGCCCGTTCGCGCTCGGCTGTCTCGCGCTCATAAAACGCCTCCGCATCGCCCGTCACGATCGCTCGCATCACCGGATGCTCGGGCTGATAGGTCTGCAACAGGCCGAGGCTCTTGCGGCCCGTGCGCCCCGCGCGGCCCGTCACCTGCGCCAGAAGCTGAAAGGTGCGCTCCGCCGCGCGCGGATCGCCATTGGCCAGCCCCAGATCCGCGTCGATCACACCCACCAGCGTCATGCCGGGAAAATTGTGCCCCTTGGCCACAAGCTGCGTGCCAATGATGATGTCTGCCTCGCCCTTGGCGATGGCCTCCAGTTCCAGCCGCAGCCGCTTCACGCCCCCCATCATGTCGGATGACAGCATGATGGTGCGCGCATCGGGAAAAAGCTGGTCCACCTCTTCGGTGATTCGCTCCACCCCCGGCCCGCAGGCCACCAGATGGTCGAGCGTCCCGCATTCCGGGCAGGCTTCCGGGCGCGGCTCGTTATAGCCGCAGTGATGGCACACAAGCTGCCGCCGAAAGCGATGTTCCACCAGCCAGCTCGAACAGTCGGGACATTGAAACCGATGTCCGCACACCCGGCACAAGGTCAGCGGCGCATAGCCGCGCCGATTGAGAAACAGGAGCGACTGCTCACCTCTAGCCAGCGTCTTCTTCATCTCCTCGATCAGCACCGGCGAGAGGAAACCGCCACGCTCGGGCGCCGCCTTGCGCATGTCGATGGTGGCAAGGTCGGGCAGCGCCGCATCGGCAAAGCGCGAGGAAAGCACGATCCGCTCATAGCGGGCCTGATTGGCATTGACCCGGCTTTCAAGCGATGGCGTTGCCGACGCAAGCACCACCGGAAAGCCGCCGATATGCCCGCGCACCACGCCCATGTCGCGCGCATTGTAGAAGACACGGTCTTCCTGCTTGTAGGCCGGGTCGTGTTCCTCATCGATCACGATCAGCCCAAGCTCGCGAAAGGGCAGGAACAGCGCCGAGCGTGCGCCCGCCACCACCCGCAGCTGCCCTTCGGCCACCTGTCGCCAGACACGCTCGCGCTTCTTCGGCGCAAGGTCGGAGTGCCATTCGGCGGGCTTTGCACCAAACCGGTCATGAAAGCGTTCAAGAAAGGCCTGTGTCAGCGCGATCTCGGGAATGAGGATCAAAACCTGCTTGCCCCGCTCCAGCGCAGCCGCCACTGCCTCGAAATAGACTTCCGTCTTGCCCGAACCCGTCACACCGTCGATCAGCGTCACGCTGAAGACATCGGTGCCGGCCTTTTCCCGCAGGCGCGCGGCGGCTTCCGCCTGCCCATCGGTCAGCGTCGCGCGCCCGAATGTCGGGTCGGGCAGAGCCACCACCGGGCGCGGCGGGATCGAGACCGTCTCGAACACGCCCTGCGAACGCAGTCCTTCGATCACGCTGGCGGAAACGCCCGCCGCATGGGCAAGCCCCGCCTTGGTCCATGCCTGGCCGTCGGCGGCCATTTCCAGCACGCGTTCGCGAGCTGCCGTCAGCCGGTCAGGCCCCATGCCCTCCACAAGCCGCAGCCCCTCGGTCGGCGGTTCGGGATCGAACGCCGCCGGCGCACGCAGCAGCATGCGCGCCACCATACCGGGCGGCGAAAGCGTATAGCTCGCCACCCAGTCGACGAACCGGCGCATCTCTTCGGGGATCGGCGGACAGTCGAAAACCCCGGCAATGGCCCGAAGCTTTTTCGCCGCCACCGCCTCGCCCGACCCGTCCCACACGATGCCAGCCACCTCGCGCGGCCCCAGCGGCACGCGGACGATGGAGCCCGGCTCCACGCGCATGCCCTCGGGCACGGCATATGAGTAGGGCCGCTCGGCCGGCATCGGCACCATGACCGGAACAACGGAGCTCATTGGCGAATCTTTTGTCATCGGGCGTGACCTTGCCCTGTTCTTGCATTAGAGCAAAGACCGAACATATGGAGGATGAGTGTGCATCCTCTCAATCCCCGCCTTCGGACTGCCTAAGGAGTTTGTCATGAAGTTCTTCGTCGACACCGCCGACGTCAATGAAATCCGCGAATTGAGCGACACCGGTCTGCTCGATGGCGTCACCACGAACCCGTCGCTGATCATGAAGTCGGGCCGCGACATCATGGAAGTGACGAAGGAAATCTGCGGCATCGTCGATGGCCCGGTTTCCGCCGAAGTCACCGCGACAGATTTCGAAGGCATGATGAAAGAGGCCGATGTTCTCTCGAAGATCGCCGACAACATCTGCATCAAGGTGCCGCTCACCATGGACGGCCTCAAGGCCTGCAAGGCGATCACCTCTTCGGGCCGCCTCGTCAATGTCACGCTCTGCTTCTCGGCCAATCAGGCGCTGCTTGCCGCCAAGGCCGGCGCAACCTTCATCTCGCCCTTCATCGGTCGTCTCGACGACATGGGCATCGATGGCATGGACCTGATCGCCGAGATCCGCACGATCTACGACAATTACGATTTCGGCACTGAAATCCTCGCAGCCTCGATCCGCACCGTAAACCACGTGAAGCAGGCCGCCCTGATCGGCTCCGACGTCGCAACCGTGCCGCCGTCAGTTCTGAAGGCGCTGGTCAAGCACCCGCTCACCGACAAGGGCCTCGAAGCCTTCCTCGCCGACTGGGCGAAGACCGGCCAGAAGATCGGCTGAGGCTAAACAGCCGGAAACAACCTCGGTGCAAGATTTGCACCGACACAGACGCCCCCTTCTCCCCGTCTGCGGGGAGAAGGTAAGGATGAGGGGCCAGCGCCAGCAACAACAGCAGGCGCGCCATTCTTCTCCGAAAACTGATTTCTACCGCCGCACGCCAATCGGCACGCTCGCCGCAAATCCCAACGCATGTCTCCCGAAAGTGGGCACCGGTTTCGGGACAAAGACATGCGTCAAATCAAGGACCTAAAGCGCACAGAGCGAATCTGAAAGATCGCGCCGCGCTTTAAAAGGTCGCGTCCGGGTCGTCGCGCAGCCGTTGCACCGTGTGCTCCTGAAGGCGCGCGGCCACATCCGCAGGCTCACCCTCACCCAGCGCTTCGGGCATGATCGGTTTGCCAATCACCATGCTGATCGCCCGGCCCTTCTTGTTCAGAAGCTCGTGGAACAGCGTCATGTCGCGCAGTTCTGTCGAATAGCGCGAGAGCAGATAGAACAGGCCCGAATTGCGCGCCGTCATGTTCATTGGAATGACCGGCACCTGATAGCGCCGCGCGAGCGCCACCACGGAGGGCTGCCAGGGGCGTTCGGTCAGCTTGTCCCTGTTCCAGTAGGCGATGCGTCCGGAGGGGAAGAGCACGATGGCCTTGCCGGCGTTGAACGCCTTGGCGGTCATTTCCAGCGTATCCCGGCTCTTGGCGTGAGACTTTTCACCCGCGCGCCATTCCACCGGAATGATCAGATCGCGGAACCGCGAATTGACACGCAGGGCATCCCGGTTGGCGAAAATCGCCATATCCGGACGAACGGCCTTCATCATGTCGTAGACGGCGATGCCGTCGGCAATGCCGGTCGGATGATTCGGCGCAAGGATAAAGCCGCCCGAAACCGGAATATTCTCCAGCCCGCTCGCCGAGATTTCCAGTGAAAGAAGCCGGCTGATATAGGCGAAGGCATCCCGGCCGGATAATTCGGCAACCTCGTCGGCCATGGTCACGGCCTGCCGGTAGTGCAGAAAGCGGTAGAGAAAGGGCTGGGCCAGCGGCCACAGCATATTCTGCGAAAGATGCGTGGTGCGCTCGGCAATCAGTTGATCGACCACATGCGGCGTTTCGGGCGCATAGACGTCGCGGCCCAGTACGCGGCTACCAAGAACCGCAGCAACCGAGGTCAGCGTCGTGTGCAGAGCCATGGACGAAGTGCCCCCTGCAGCATTTCGGTTCTCGTCATCACCGTCACTCCGCTCCTTCGACTTGTCGGAAGATGAGCTTCCACGGAAATAGCGCAACATTCAGAGATCACGCCTCACAGGCTGTTTCACCGAATACTGTGACGACGCAATGACACGAATGCAAGATTACAACGTCCATGTGCAGCGAAACGACGGCCGCTGAGGGCAGCAGTGTTATGATCCGTTCTCCGCGCGCGCCAGGTCCTGCCCCAGCGCCAGACGCAATTGCTCCGCCAGTTCGCGGGCAGCGCGGTTTTCCGCATCGCGTTCTGCGCGCAGCGCGGCGAACTCCTGTCGCGGCACATCGTAGGCCGAGGAGATCTGGCGGCGCCCGGTCGCAACCACACTGCCGGTGTCGCTGTCGGTAACCTTGTAATCCGCCGTCATGGTCATGAGGCTGGAGGTGGGCTCATTGTCGGTACGAACCTGCACGCGCGCCGCCGCAGTGCTCGACCGCGTCACGGAAAGATCAACCGTATATCGTGCGCCTGCGGGCTGGCCGGCTCCACCATTGAGCAGGAAAATCAGGTGGTTGCGAACCTCCTGCCCATAGCGTGTGTCGACCGGCGCAATGGCTATGGACGACAGGGCGGGCACGGAGGCATAGCCGCTTGTCGTTACATCGGGCGTGGCCATCAGGGGGCGCACCGTGCAGCCGGACGCCACCGCCAATGAGAGTGCCAGACCGGCCAGAAGCGAAACGCGAAACGTCGGGTTCAAGCTTTCCCCCTGTTTTCCAAACAGCATCAATCCGGGTCCCGCGGCATCAGGCAACGATGTTGACGATGCGCTGCGGAACGACGATCACCTTGCGCGGCTCAGAACCGTTCAGCGCCTTCTGGACGAAATCGAGCTGGAGCACCGCATCTTTGACGGCAGATTGATCTGCGTCGCGCGCAATTGTCAAATCACCACGCTTCTTGCCGTTGATCTGAACGGGCAGGACGATTTCATTGTCCACGACCAGCGCCGGATCGAACGCCGGCCAGGCGCTCGCAGCGACCAGCCCCTCACCGCCGATCGCAGCCCAACACTCTTCGGCGAGATGCGGCATGAAGGGCGCGACCAGATGGATCAGGATGTCGACGGCCTCGCGCGCCGCGCCCTTCACCGCTTCGTCCGCTCCGGCCAGCGCCGAAAGCGGCTCCTGCAGATCGTTGACGAGCTGATGAACGCGCGCAATGGCGCGGTTGAAGGCCAGCTTCTCGATGTCTTCGCCCACGGCCTTCAAGGCCTTGTGCGCCGCCTTCGAAGTCGCAACGGCAGAGCCCTCATGCGCCGCCTTCGGCGCCACACCACGCACATGATCCGCAACTTCGGAGACCAGACGCCAAACACGCTGTACGAACCGGTGCGCCCCGGTCGCGCCATCGTCCGTCCATTCCACGTCGCGCTCGGGCGGGGAATCGGACAGCATGAACCAGCGCGCCGTATCCGCGCCGAAGGACTCGATGATGTCCTCGGGGCTCACCGTGTTCTTCTTCGACTTCGACATCTTCTCCAGCGAACCGATGGATGCGGGCTCACCCGTGGCGATCTCCACCGCCTTGCGATCATCTCCCGAACCGGAGAGTTCGATCTCGTTCGGAGCCAGCCACCGGCCATCTTCGGCGCGATAGGTCTCGTGCACCACCATGCCCTGTGTGAACAGGCCCTTGAAGGGCTCGGCCACGTCCAGATGGCCCGTCGCGCTCATGGCGCGGGCGAAGAAGCGCGAATAGAGCAGGTGCAGGATCGCATGCTCGATACCGCCGATATACTGGTCAACCGGAAGCCATTCATTGGCGGCCTTCGGATCGGTCGGGTCATTCTCCCACGGCGCAGTGAAGCGCGCGAAATACCACGACGAATCCACAAACGTGTCCATCGTGTCCGTCTCGCGCCGCGCATCGCCGCCGCATTTCGGACATTTGACATGCTTCCAGGTCGGATGCCTGTCCAGCGGATTGCCCGGCTTTTCGAAGTCGATATCGTCGGGCAGCTTGACCGGCATGTCGGATTTTGGCACCGGCACGACACCGCAATCGTCGCAATGGATCATCGGGATCGGACAGCCCCAGTAGCGCTGCCGCGATACACCCCAGTCGCGCAGGCGGAAATTCACCTTGCGCTCGCCCACCGGTCGGCCATTGATCGTCTCCGAGGACAGGCGGTTGGCCACCTCCTCGAACGCCGCCTTCGGCTTCATGCCGTCGAGGAAGCGCGAATTGATCATCACGCCATCGTCGGTGAAGGCTTCCTCGGTGATCTGGAAGGTCGCGGCATCCGCGCCTTCCGGCATCACCACCGGCGTCACCGGCAGGCCGTATTTGTTGGCGAAGTCGAGGTCGCGCTGGTCGCCCGACGGACAGCCGAAAATCGCGCCCGTGCCGTAATCCATCAGCACGAAATTGGCGACATAGACCGGCAGCGTCCATTCCGGTTCGAAGGGATGACGCACGCGCACGCCCGTGTTGAAGCCCTTCTTCTCAGCCGTCTCCAGCGCCGCTGCCGAGGTACCCATGCGGCGGCATTCATCGCAGAATGCGGCAAGCTCGGCATTCTTGGCAGCCAGTGTCTTCGCCAGCGGATGATCGGCGGCAATCGCCATGAAGGATGCGCCAAATAGCGTGTCGGGCCGGGTCGTGTAGACCTCCAGCTCATTCACGCCCTCAGGCACCGTCTCCTCGGCAAACGCCCAGCGGATCAGCATGCCTTCCGAACGGCCGATCCAGTTGCGCTGCATCAGGCGCACCTTTTCCGGCCACTGGTCCAGATCGTCGATGGCGTCGACCAGATCCTGCGCATAATCGGTGATCTTGAAGAACCACTGCGCCAGCTCGCGCTGCTCGACTTCCGCGCCGGAGCGCCAGCCGCGACCGTCGATCACCTGCTCGTTGGCGAGCACGGTCTGGTCCACCGGGTCCCAGTTGACTTTGGAGGTCTTGCGCGTCACCAGCCCCTTCTCGAAGAAGTCGACAAACAGCATCTGCTGGCGATGGTAATAATCCACGTCGCAGGTGGCGAACTCGCGACTCCAGTCGAGCGACAGACCGAACGTCTTCAGCTGATCGCGCATCACCGCTATGTTCTGATAGGTCCACTCCTTGGGATGCACCTTGTTCTGCATCGCCGCGTTTTCCGCCGGCATGCCGAACGCGTCCCAGCCCATCGGGTGCAGCACATTGTAGCCCTTGGCGCGCTTATAACGCGCGACCACGTCGCCCATCGTGTAATTGCGCGTGTGACCGATGTGAATGCGCCCGGACGGATAGGGAAACATCTCGAGCACGTAGTATTTCGGCCGCCCGTCATCATTGCTGGCCTCGAACAGCTTTGCCTCGTCCCAGGCTTTCTGCCAGCGGGGTTCTGCGACACGGGGATTGTAACGTTCGGTTGCCATGGCCGGATTTTCACAAGATAAGAAGCGGAAATGATGTCGGCGGACCTTCACCATGGTTTCGCCGAAGCGTCAACTCCAAGAGGCCTTTTTGGAAGAGGGATCAGCGAACCGATGAGCCACGCCGTCGAGAATTTGCAGGATGTCAAAGCGAAGATAGCAGAGGCGGAGAAAGCTGCCGGACGCTCAGGCGAGCCCGTCACACTGGTCGCCGTTTCCAAGACGTTCGATGCAGATCAGATCCGCCCGGTCATCGAGGCGGGCCAGCGTGTTTTCGGCGAAAACCGTGTCCAGGAAGCCCAGGGCAAATGGCCCGCGCTGAAGGAGGCCCATCCAGACATCGAGCTGCGCCTGATCGGCCCGCTGCAGTCCAACAAGGCCGCCGATGCCGTTGCCCTGTTCGATGTTATCGAGAGCATCGATCGCGAAAAGATCGCCCGCGCGCTCTCGACCGAGATGAAAAAGCAGGATCGGCACCCGCGTCTTTATGTCCAGGTCAACACCGGGCTTGAAGAGCAGAAAGCCGGCATCGATCCGCGCCAGGCCGTCACCTTCGTCAAGCATTGCCGCGAGGAATATGGCCTCGCCATCGAGGGTCTCATGTGCATCCCGCCGCTCGACGAAAACCCCGGCCCGCATTTCGCGCTGTTGAAGAAGCTCGCCGCCGAGGCCGGCGTCGAGAAATGCTCCATGGGCATGTCGGGCGACTTCGAGAAAGCCATCGCTTTCGGAGCCACCAGCGTGCGCGTCGGATCGGCGATCTTCGGCGCGCGCTGAGGGATCAGGCCCCCGCCGCTGAGCGCCCCGTCGCACGCACGACAATAATAAGAAACAGCAGCGCTCCGAGCAGGATGAGCACCGCGCCGGCTTTCGCCAACCCTTCGCCCATTCCCAGGATCGCAAACACGATGCCCGGTGCCATGACGATCACTCCGAGCTGGGCAAGAAGCACCTGCAACCTCGCCAGCCGCCCCTCCGCTGCCTGAGGCATCACGGTATAAAAGGTGCCGTACAGCGCGATGGTCACCCATCCAAGAAGATTCAGATGTCCATGCGCCGGCGCCAGTGTGTGATCGCCCGACGCCGCCATATAAATTCCAAAGCTCATCCCAAGCACCGCGTAAAGCGGGGCTGTGATCCAGCAAACTCTCGCAAGCCCGTTCATAGCTGCCCCTTCCGCCACTCGGCGCGCGGCAACCGGACTCACAGCGATTCCGGTTCGCGCGGCCTGATTTTCTGAGGAAGAATCTACATCGGCGGCGAAGGGGTAGGAATATAGGCACAATGGCTGGCCCGGATTAGCGGATATCGACCTTCTCGGCCAGAAAATCGAGGAATGCCCGGACGCGGGTCGGGAGGAATTTTCCCTGTCCGACATAGACTGCATGGACGCCCTCGCGATCGCCCGGATTAAAATCCTCCAAGAGCGGCACCAGCCGCCCCGCGTCAATGTCCGGCTGGATGTGCCAGCGGGCATGGCGGGCGATGCCCGCGCCCGCCAGCGCCATCAACCGCATGGCCTCACCGTCACTGACAAGCGTGCCGGCAGTGGGCGGGATGCTGCTCTTCATCCCCTCCGGTCCGGTGAAGGGCCACCCTTCATGAATGCGCGAAAAGCAGAAGCCGAGCAGCGCATGGCCGGCAAGGTCGGCCGGGCTCTCCGGCCGTCCATGTACTTCCAGATAAGAAGGCGCGGCCACGACGGCCATGCCGCTATCACCAAGCTTGCGCGCAATCAGGCTCGATTCGGCGAGCGCTCCGGCACGGATGGCAACATCCGCCCGCTCCTCGATCAGATCGATCACCCGATCCGTCAACACCAGATCCACAACCACATCCGGATAGCGGGCCATGAATTCTGGAAGCAGCGGGATCAGCCGGTTCTGGCCGAAAGGCACGTTCGAGTTGACCCTGAGGCGCCCGCGCGGCGCGGATCCCGCCGCAGCTTCCTGTTCAGCCGCCTGGATATCCGCCAGAATGCGCACACCGCTTTGATAGAAAGAGCTTCCCTCCGGGGTTATCTGAAGCCGGCGCGTGGAGCGACGCAGCAGCCGCGTTCCAAGCCGGGCCTCGAGCCGCGCCACCAGCTTGCTGACGGCGGACGGCGTCATCTTCAGATCGCGCGCCGCGGCTGAAAAGCCCTGCAATTCCACCACCCGCACGAACACTTCGATCTCACCGGAACGGTTTATGTCGACACGCGCCATTTATGAATTGAATTCCATGATGATTTTATTTTTTGAAGTCTAATTCATCAATTGCCAGACGTCCATCTAAACGCAAGTGATCAATCCAAATTCGCCCTTTCGCAACGACAAGAGCCTTTGACATGCCCCTTGCACTCTACGCGCTGACCGCCGGCGCTTTCGGCATCGGCGTTACCGAATTCGTCATCATGGGTCTGCTTCTGGAGGTGAGCGCCGATCTTGATGTCACCATCTCCGCAGCCGGTCTCCTCATTTCCGGTTATGCGCTCGGCGTGGTGGCCGGCGCGCCCATTCTGGGCGCTCTGACCGGGCGCTGGTCCCGCAAGACCCTGCTGATCGCCCTGATGGTCATCTTCACGCTCGGCAACCTCGCCTGCGCGCTTGCGCCCAACTACTGGGCCCTCATGGCCGCGCGCGTGCTGACGGCCTTTGCACACGCATCGTTCTTCGGTGTTGGCTCCGTGGTGGCCACTGGCCTTGTCTCCCCCGACAGGCGTGCCTCGGCCATCGCCATCATGTTTACCGGCCTCACCGTGGCAAACATTCTCGGTGTGCCGTTCGGCACCTGGCTCGGTCAGGCATTCGGTTGGCGCTCCACCTTCTGGGCCGTCACACTGGTGGGCCTTGCAGCCCTGGCCATCATCGCCATCTTTGTTCCGCGCGACGATGCTTCCGCTGGTGAGGACGGCAGCGGAAACACGCTCGCCGTGCTGGCCCGCCCGCAAGTGCTTCTCGGCCTTCTGACAACGGTGCTGAGCTGGGTCGGCGTGTTTGCTGCCTTCACCTATATCGCGCCTATCCTCACACGCATCACCGGCTTTTCAGAAAGCGCAGTCTCGCCCATCCTGCTCGTCTTCGGCGGCGGCCTCATCGCCGGAAACCTCATCGGCGGGAAATTCGCCGATCGATGGCTCAGACCGGCCGTTCTCGGATCACTCGCCCTGCTCTCGACCGTCCTCTTTGCCATGAGCTTCGCCGTCCACGAAAAGGCAACCGCCGTGATCGCCATCGGGGTGTTTGGTGCTGCCGCCTTCGCCACCGTGCCGCCCCTGCAGATGTGGGTGCTCAAAAATGCCGAGGGCGCCGGCCAGGGCCTCGCCTCCTCCTTCAACATCGCCGCCTTCAATCTCGGCAATGCGATCGGTGCCTGGCTGGGCGGCGCGGTGATCGACCACGGCCCAGGCCTTGGTGCCGTCATCTGGATCGCCGGCCTTGTGCCCATGGCGGCTTTCGCGGTCGCGTTCGCCGCGCACCGCATGGAGCATCGGCGCACAACCCGGGAAGCCGTCTGCGATCCCGCCACATCCTGACCCGTCATCCTCTATCCAACCAGGGAGCAAATCATGGAATACAGAAATCTCGGAACATCGGGCCTGAAGGCCCCGGTCTTGAGCTTCGGCACGGGGACCTTCGGTGGCACCGGTCCATTGTTCGGGGCCTGGGGCAACACCGATGCCAATGAGGCCCGCCGTCTCATCGACATCTGCCTCGACGCCGGGCTCAACCTCTTCGACACTGCAGACGTCTATTCAGACGGCGCTTCCGAAACGGTCCTTGGCGAGGCCATCAAGGGCCGCCGAGACGCTGTTGTGATCTCCACCAAGGTGGCCCTGCCCACAGGCGACGGTCCTGCCGATGCCGGCACCTCGCGCGCCCGTCTCGTTCGCAGTGTCGACGCGGCCCTGAAACGCCTCGGAACCGACTACATCGACCTCCTGCAACTGCATGCCTTCGATGCCGCAACGCCGGTCGAGGAGGTTCTGTCGACCCTCGATGATCTCGTGCGCGCCGGCAAACTGCGCTATCTCGGCGTATCCAATTTTTCCGGCTGGCAGGTGATGAAGTCGCTGGCGGCCGCTGAGCGTCATGGCTGGCAGCGCTATGTCGCGCACCAGGTCTACTATTCGCTGGTCGGCCGCGATTACGAATGGGAATTGATGCCGCTCGGCCTCGATCAGGGTGTCGGCGCGCTGGTCTGGAGTCCACTCGGCTGGGGCCGGCTTACCGGCAAGATCCGTCGTGGCGTTCCCCTCCCCGAGGGCAGCCGCCTGCACGATACGGCCAGCTTCGGCCCGCCCGTTGACCAGGAACAGCTTTATCGCGTGGTGGATGCGCTAGAGGACGTGGCCGAGGAAACTGGGAAAACGGTTCCACAGATAGCAATCAACTGGCTTACACGCCGGCCGAGCGTCTCCTCCGTCATTATCGGTGCCCGCAACGAGGAACAGCTACGTCAAAATCTCGGCGCTATCGGCTGGTCGCTGTCGGATGAACAGATCGCGAAGCTCGATGCGGCAAGCCTCACCGATGCCGCCTATCCCTACTTCCCCTACCGGCGGCAGGAGGCGTTCGCCCGCCTCAGCCCGCCCGCCGTCTGACCCTGCGATGCAGCCGGGCATGGAGTGAGGAGGAGGCTCCACGCCCGGCAGCGGCCTGACCCCAACAGGCATCAGTGCAGGACAAGCTCGCCGGCCACGCTACGCCACTCGCTCGGCGAGATCAGTTTCCTGTGCGTGTAGGTGACTGAATGAAGCGGCCCGTCAAGCGTCTCGTTCCAGAAGTCGATAAACCGGTAGAGTGCCGGAAAATCCGGTGCTGTGTCGTAATGCTGCCATAGAAAACTCTGCAGGATCGTCGGATGATCCGGCATGTGATAAAGAAACTCTGCCGTCGTCAGTCCATAGCCCCGGAGCATCAGCTCCATTTCGCCCTTCTGCTGCATGTGCTTCCTTTCCGAATCAAGTTCCGGATTGAGAAATTGTGCGGCGAAAGCGATTCTTCGTCCAGCCTGATGCTGTCACATATGCGTAAATTTATCGTGTAAATACAAATTGTTAGCAGCCGGAATCCATCGGTGCTAACGCTCTGGCCCATGCGTTTTGTGCGGTTCTACCGCTGCCACCAAATGTCTAATGTTGTAGCGGCAGGCAGAATGGTAATAATGCGCGCGAGCCAGCGGACCCTGCGTCTCGATGCGCAGCTCCAGTCCCAGCAAGTGCCTACCCGGAGGAGGAAAAATGTCCGAAGTCCACGTTCACCGCGTCAAATCCGCGTGGAAGAAAAACGCGCTCATCGACGATGAGACGTATCTCAAATGGTACAAGGACAGCGTCAAGGATCCGGAAAAATTCTGGAAGAAGCACGGCAAGCGCATCGACTGGTTCAAGCCTTACACCAAGGTGAAGAACACCTCCTTCAAGGGCAAGGTTTCGATCAAATGGTTCGAGGACGGCGTGACGAACGTCGCCTACAACTGCATCGACCGCCATTTGAAAAAGCGCGGCAACCAGACCGCCATCATCTGGGAAGGTGACAATCCCTACGACGACAAGAAGATCACCTATAACGAGCTCTACGAGAAAGTCTGCCGGCTCGCCAACGTGCTGAAGTCGCGCGGCGTCAAGAAGGGCGACCGCGTCACCATCTACATGCCGATGATCCCGGAAGCCACCTATGCGATGCTCGCCTGCGCGCGCATCGGCGCGGTCCACTCGGTCGTGTTCGGCGGGTTCTCGCCCGATTCGCTTGCCGGCCGCATCGAGGACTGCCAGTCGGATTTCGTCATAACCGCCGATGAGGGTCTGCGCGGCGGCAAGAAGATTCCGCTCAAGGAAAACACCGACAAGGCCATCGCACTGGCCGAAAAGGCTGGCGCAAAAGTGCGCCACGTTCTGGTTGTCCAGCGCACTGCCGGCAAGATCAACTGGTTCGAGGACCGCGATCTCTGGTACCACGAGGAAACCGCGAAGGCGAAGCCAGAGTGCAAGCCGGAGAAGATGAAGGCGGAAGACCCGCTGTTCATCCTCTATACGTCGGGCTCGACCGGCAAGCCGAAGGGTGTTCTGCACACCACGGGCGGCTATCTCGTCTATGCCTCGATGACACATGAATATGTCTTCGACTATCACGATGGCGACGTCTACTGGTGCACCGCCGATGTGGGCTGGGTCACCGGCCACAGCTACATCGTCTATGGGCCGCTGGCCAACGGCGCCATCACCCTGATGTTCGAGGGCGTGCCCAACTACCCGGACGCCTCCCGCTTCTGGCAGGTTGTCGACAAGCACAATGTCAACATCTTCTACACCGCCCCCACCGCGATTCGCGCCCTGATGGGCGCCGGCGACGAATTCGTCACCCGCGCCTCGCGCAAATCGCTGCGCATCCTGGGTTCGGTCGGCGAGCCGATCAATCCGGAGGCCTGGGAGTGGTATTACAACGTCGTCGGCGACAAGAAATCACCGATCGTCGACACATGGTGGCAGACGGAGACCGGCGGCATCCTCATCACGCCGCTTCCGGGTGCAACGGACCTGAAGGCGGGTTCTGCCACGCGTCCGTTCTTCGGCGTCCAGCCGCAGCTCGTTGACGGCGAGGGACAGGTTCTCGACGGCGCGACCAGCGGCAATCTGTGCATCACCGATTCCTGGCCGGGCCAGATGCGCTCCGTCTATGGCGACCATGAGCGCTTCATCCAGACCTACTTCTCCACCTACAAGGGCAAGTATTTCACCGGTGATGGCTGTCGCCGCGACGAGGATGGCTATTACTGGATCACCGGTCGCGTCGATGACGTCATCAACGTGTCAGGCCACCGCATGGGCACGGCGGAGGTCGAATCCGCGCTTGTCAGCCATGACAAGGTGTCGGAAGCCGCCGTTGTCGGCTACCCGCACGATGTGAAGGGCCAGGGCATCTACTGCTATGTGACCCTCATGGCCGGCGAAGAAGGTTCCGAAGAGCTCAAGAAGGAACTCGTCGCCCATGTCCGCAGTGAGATCGGGCCGATCGCTTCACCGGACAAGATCCAGTTCGCGCCCGGCCTGCCGAAGACACGCTCGGGCAAGATCATGCGTCGCATCCTCCGCAAGATCGCCGAGGACGATTATGGCGCACTTGGCGACACGTCGACGCTCGCCGATCCCGCCGTGGTCGACGACCTGGTCGAGAATCGCCAGAACAGGAAGGGCTGAGGATCCGGGCGCCGCGCAGGCCTGCGCGGCGTTTTTCGTTTACCTCTTGTAGGAAGGCGGTATCGCCTCCACATTGGTGGTGTCGTCAACGAACCGAAAGGAGGTGATCCAATGTCGAGTGATTTCCGTTCAAGCGTGGTCTCGATGGATTGCCTTCGCGGGGAGCAGTCTTCCCGCTGAAGCGCATGAAGCGCGGATGGACTGCCACCGCAGACCAGCCATGACCGCGTGAGAATTCGAAAACACGGGGCCGTTCCTTCGGGAACGGCCTTTTGTTTTGAGATAGGGTTCCGCTTTTGAAAAGAGGCGCTGACCCCTCAGCACACAAACGAAGCCCGCCGTCCGCCGCCATAGGCGGCAACGAGCCGGGCGTCGAGCAGACGCGAAGCTACATCGCCGCCCGGTTCCGTCGTCACGTCGGCAAGCACCCGTCCGTAATACTTCCCGCCGCTGATATTGCCGATCCTCACAGTGCCCTGCGCAAGCAGGCGCCCAAGTGCGGCGCGTGCCGCGCGCGCCGCAGCCTTCTCGGCCGCACAGCGGCTGCGCAGCTCCGGCGCATCCACACCACGGATACGCACGCTGACCCTGATGCGCTGCCCCGGCCAGACGTGCGCCTCGGCAACAAAAGTGTCCCCGTCGATCACGCGCAGAACACGGGCTTCCACCGGTCCGGAGATCACCTCCCTGCGCGCCGCAAAGGCCGCCGGTTGAGCGCTCAACGCACCGGCAAGCAATAGCGCAACAAATGCTTTGTGGAAGAAATGAAGCATTAGAGGAATATATTCCTCTAATGCGCATTGCGCAATCGGAATCAGAAATCCGTTGCGATGCCCTTCACTTCCCAGTCGCCATAGCGCGCCGGGTCATGGCCTCCGCGCCCGCCAAGTTCCTTCGGAGCCTTTGCGGCTTCTGCCTCATAGGCCCTGCGCCGGGCCTCGGCTTCCGCAAGCGCACGCCTGGCTGCCGGCGAGAGAACCTTTTCCGGTGCATCTTCCTGTCTGTCCGTCTCGTCTTTCACGGCAACTTCCTCTCGAAAACGGGGAAATATTGAATACACGAAGCGCGTTCCCCATCATATAAGCGATTGGTCGCGCGTTCGAAAATGCCCGGCGCAGCCTCATTCTGGAGCTTGAGACGACAATGAACATGATACGCACCGCGATGCTCCTGGCCCTGATGACGGCCCTCTTCATGGGCGTGGGCTATCTGATCGGGGGCACAGGCGGCATGATGATCGCTTTCCTGATCGCCGCAGGCATGAACCTGTTCAGCTACTGGAATGCCGACAAGATGGTGCTGCGGATGCACAATGCCGTCGAGGTCGATGAGCGCAACGCGCCGGAGTATTTCGGCATCGTGCGCGATCTGGCGGCGCGGGCTGGCCTTCCCATGCCGCGCGTCTATCTAATCCAGAACGACCAGCCCAACGCCTTCGCCACCGGTCGCAACCCGCAGAACGCGGCGGTCGCCGCCACCACCGGCCTGCTCGACCGGCTAAGCTATGAGGAGGTGGCCGGTGTAATGGCGCACGAGCTTGCCCATGTGCAGAACCGCGACACGCTCACCATGACCATCACCGCGACGCTGGCCGGCGCGATTTCCATGCTCGGCAATTTCGCCTTCTTCTTCGGCGGCAACCGTGACAACAACAACCCGCTTGGCTTTGTCGGCGTTCTTGTGGCGATGATCGTCGCACCGCTCGCCGCCATGATGGTGCAGATGGCCATCAGCCGTACCCGCGAATATTCCGCCGACCGGCGCGGCGCGGAGATCTGCGGCAACCCGCTGTGGCTCGCTTCCGCGCTCGACAAGATCGCCCGGCGTGCAAAGCAGGTGGTCAACCAGGATGCCGAGCGCAATCCGGCCACCGCGCATATGTTCATCATCAACCCGCTCTCGGGCGAGCGCATGGACAATCTGTTTTCCACCCACCCCGATACGGACAACCGCATCGCCGCGCTTCAGGCAATGGCGGGCGAAATGCGCGCGACGCCTGAGCCGCAACGCCGTGAGGAAGACCACGGTCCATGGGACACCCGGACCGAAGCGCCCGAATCCCGGCCTCAACCCCAGCCCAAATCCGACCCCCGCTGGGGCCGTGACGCCAAAGGGCGCAAAGGCCCCTGGTCGTGAGCCGCCCGACTGCGCGCCGCGTCACCGGCAGGACCCGCCCCACGCCTGAGCCTCTCGACAAGCCCGGCCTTGAGACGCGCCGCGTGGCCACGAAACTGCTCGCCGCCGTGGTGGATGCGCACGCCTCGCTCGACGGTCTCACCGACCCCGCCCATGGCCAGCCGAATTTCCGCGCGCTCGATGCGCGTGACCGGTCACTTGTCCGCGCCATCCTGATGAGCGCCCTGCGCCATCGCAGCACCATCGAGGCCCTGCTCGCGCGCCGTCTCGAGCGCCCGCTGCCGGCCAATGCCCGCGCGCTCTCGCACGCATTGCACGTGGCCGCAGCGCAGATCCTGTTTCTAGACGTGCCCGACAGCGCCGCCGTCGACCTCGCCGTAACCCAGGCAAAGAGCGACCCGCGCCTCGCTCGTTTCTCAGGCCTCGTCAACGGCGTGCTGCGCAATCTGATCCGCGTGAAGGCACGCGCCCTGCCCGCCGCCCTCGCCCAGACGCGCGAAGCGCCGGACTGGTTTGCCGCGAGGCTGGAAGCGGCCTATGGCGCGGAAAAGACCGCCGCCATCCTCGCCATGCACCGGCTGGAACCGCCGGTGGACTTCACCGTCCGGCAAGACCCCCAACGCTGGGCCGAGGCGCTGGGCGGCATCGTCCTGCCCACCGGAACGGTACGCATCGCAAAGCTTGAGGCCGGCGTCGACACGCTCCCGGGCTTCGAGGAAGGCGCATGGTGGGTGCAGGACGCAGCCGCCAGCCTGCCCGCGAAACTTCTCGGCGACATCGCCGGCACGCGCGTAGCGGATCTCTGCGCCGCCCCCGGCGGCAAAACCGCACAGCTCATCCATGCCGGCGCAGACGTCACCGCAGTCGACCTGTCGAAAAGCCGGCTCAAACGCCTTGCCGAAAACCTGAAGCGCCTCCGCCTCGAAGCGCAGATCGTCGAATCCGACATCCGCAAATTCGAGCCCGAAACCCCGTTCGATGCCATCCTCATCGATGCCCCCTGCTCCTCCACCGGCACGGTGCGGCGACATCCGGATGTGCCGTGGACAAAGACGCCCGAAGACATCGAGAAGCTCGCCAGCCTGCAGCGCGCGCTGCTCGACCACGCGGTGACGCTGGTCAAGCCCGGTGGCCGGATCGTTTTTTCCAATTGCTCGCTCGATCCCACCGAAGGCGAGGTGATGCTCGAAGCCTTCCTGGCAGAAACCTCGCACGTGGCGCTCGATCCCATCCAGCCCGATGAATTGCCCGGCATCGCCAGCTTCGTCACACCGCAGGGTTTCCTGCGCACGACGCCTGCCGACAGGCTTGGTGAGGAACCGCTGGCGCAGGGGCTCGACGGCTTCTTCGCCGCCCGTCTGATGCGCAAGCCCTGAGCTGGTCCTGCCATCTGTGCGTGCTGATATATTTCAACTTCGCACAAATCCTTGAATCATTTAGACTCTCGCCTGATTTGGGGTCACGGAAAGAAAAGTCGGTCGTTGGATCAAGCACGGGGACACTCCCCCCACGAGCTGTGGGGCCTTGTTGCGCGGCAGGCATGGGCGCGCCTGCGGCGACGCCTGCGCGCGGGCCCGTCCTATCGCTGGCGCTATTCCGGGCGCACGCCTGAACGCGTGCTGATCGCCCCGCCGGACCTGCGCATCGCAGACCCACAGGTCGCGCGCGACATCTATCACGGCCAGTTCCTGCTTGCGGGCCAGCTTGTCGAGACGCGCGGTCAGTCGCCCTTCCGTGCTCCCATCAGCGACCTCCCCTGGCAGGACGCTCTTCACAGTTTTCGCTGGCTGCGCCACATGCGCGCCGCCCAGAGCGACCTCGCCTCGGCCAATGCCCGAGCTTTGGTGGAAGAATGGATGGCGCTCTACGGCAGGCGCGTCTACGGCATGCCGTGGGAGCCGGGCACCACCGCCCGGCGCCTCATCGCATGGCTTCAGCATTCCTCCGTCGTGCTGCAGGGCGCCGAGCTTCCGTTCTATCGCCAGTTCCTGAAAATGCTCGCCGTGCAGATGCGCTATCTGCGCACAAACGCCCGAGACATACCCGATGGCGAAGACCGGCTGCGCGCCCGCATCGCGCTGGCATTCTGCGCCCTGTCGCTGCCGGCACCCGCCACAGCGGTCAAGGCCGCCAGCCGCAATCTCGCCCAGGAACTCGACCGGCAGATACTCGCCGACGGCGGCCATATCTCGCGCAATCCGCGCGCAATCATGGAACTTCTGACCGACCTTCTGCCGCTCAGGCAGACCTACACCAATCAGGCGGAGCAGCCCCCGCAGGCACTCATCGACGCTGTCGAGCGCATGCTGCCGGCACTGCGCTTCTTCCGTCACCGCGATGGCTCCATCGCCCGTTTCAACGGCATGGGCATCACCCAGCACGACAGCGTCGCCGCCATCCTGCGCTACGACGATACCGGTGGCGCGCCGCTCCTGCACGCACCGCATTCAGGCTATGAGCGTCTGGCGCTGGGCGCCACCACGGTCATCGCGGACACGGCGCCGCCACCACCGGCCGACCTTTCCCATTTCGCCCATGCGGGCTGTCTCTCATTCGAGATGTCTTCGGGCCGCCACCAGTTTGTGGTCAACAGCGGCATCGACAATTACGGCGACGACAGCTATCGACCGCTTGCGCGCACCACGGCGGCACACTCCACCGTCACGCTCAACGACACGTCGCAGGCCCGCTTCAGCCTCTCCCCGAAATGGAGCAACCTGATCGGCACGCCGTTGATCGGCGGACCCCGCAAGGTCGAATGCCGGCGCGACGATGGCGCGGGCGTTCACCGCTTCACCGCCAGCCACAATGGCTATGTCTCGCGGTTCGGCCTGATACATGAGCGCGCCCTCTCCCTTTCCGAAGAAGGCGCGGTGCTTGAAGGCATCGACCGTATCGTCCGGCCCGACGGATCTCCTTCAACGGTAGTCGGCGACGATGCGGTGGCCGTGCGCTTCCACATCCATCCCGATATCGATATCTACCGCGACCCCGAAGGCCGCCACATTCTGGCGGGCGAGGCCACCGACACCTGGCTCTTCACTGTCGAGGGCATCATTCCCGTGGTTGAGGAATCGATCTTCTTCGCGGGCCTTGGCGGCCCCCGCAGGAGCCGCCAGATCGTTCTCTACACCACGGCCTCCGAGCATCCGGAGATCCGATGGCGGCTCCGCAGGACACACGCCATCAACGGCAACAGCTAGATCAGCCCAGATTGGCGTGGTGCGTGGTTCGACAAGCTCACCATGAGGAGCGGGGATGCTGCTTCAAGGGTGCTGCGGACTGGGTCGACAATCCGTGGGGCGGGTTTGCCAGCCACCACCACCCTCATGGTGAGCTTGTCGAACCACGCACCACGTCAATGCTGCAAAGCCTGCTCAAACACCCCACATGATCAGGCCAGATCAAAGCCCGGCAAACGCCACGATCTCGTCGACAATCGCCTCGTGAACTGCCGCCCGATCGGTCCCTTCGGGATCGTCACAAACCGGGTCGTCCTTTTCCGCGGCGAGCATCGCTGCCCCTTCCGCCTTGCACTCCGCAAGGAAGGTGAAATGATGCGCCGGCGCGATTGTCTTCAGCACCGCAGACGGCAGCTTTTCGGCCAGGTCGCTCCCGTCCTGCCCCACATCCGCAGCCTTGAACAGATGGGTCCGACCGAGATTGATGAGCAGCACCGGCATTTCGGTCCGGGCGATGCTTTCCGGCGTCGCCGCATAGGTCATGCCGGGGTCGATGGCGATTGCCTGTCCGATGCGATCATCGCGCAGCGCCGCGCCGAACCCTTCGGGAAGCGCCTCGAGATCGACGCCTCCCTTGGCGAAGAACACGCAGTCCTGACCTTCGTCCCCGATCCATGCGCAATAGGCAGCATAGGCATCACGGTCGAAGCGCAGCCCGGCAAGGTTCAGCGCCGTGGCGCCGCCGAGCGAAAAGCCAAGCGCGGCAATGCGCGAACGATCCACGTGATCGGCAAACGCAGGCTCATCGAGCAGCGCGTCGAGTGCAGCGCTCAAATCGGCGGCCCGCTCATCGAGCCGCAGTGAACGGCGCGGAGAAGAATCGCCCGACGTGCTGCCGGGATGGTTGACCGCCAGCACCATCGCGCCGCGCATCGCCAGCGCTGAGGAAAGCCAGGAGATGGCATCCATGTTGCCGCCAGAGCCATGCGAGAGCACGAAGAGCGGAAAGCGCCCCTCCGCCACCGCGGCACCGACATAGGCCGAAGAGCCCTGAAAAACGGCATTGTCGCCCACCAGTCCGCGATAGGTCGGCGTACCCGCCGGATACCACACCGAGGCAGCCAGAACCGATGGGCGGTGATCCGCCTTCACCGTCAACCGGTCATATCCGGCATAGGGTTCAGCCATGGCTACGCCCGTCAGGCCCATGCCGATAAGAAAAGCAGAAAGCAGTTTTTTCATATCCGTCATCCTTTCATCTGGATGACGCCAATCTGCTCAACCCGCGTTCTGCCCGCGTCCTAAAACCGGTTTCAGGTCGCACCGAACCGGTTTTCGCACGATAGGTTTCCGCGGATGTTGCCACCGTCTCGTGGCGATGCCACAACCCAGACTCTTGCAGGAAACATGCAGACGCCATCCATGCTGGTCCTTCCCATTCCAATGATCATCGCACTCGTCCTCGGTGCATTCCTGATCCGGATCGCCATTTCCGGCGAGCGCCCGCCATTTCTGATGGCGCTGCTTGCCGCCTGCGCGCTGCAAAGCCTCATCGTTTCGCTGCGCCAGCATTATGGCATCGGCGCACTTCTGCCCCTTCAGCCCATCACTGCCACTTTCGTGCCGCCGCTCACCTGGCTCGCTTTCCAGACGGCCTCGTTCCGGCCATTCTCATTGCCACGCGATCTCGTGCACTTGGCAGCACCTGCCTTCGCAGCTTTCTGCGTCGTCTTCGCGCCGGGTACGCTCGATACGGTGGTACCGGCCATCTTCGTTCTCTATGGGCTCGCCATTCTGGTGAAGCTGCACCGCAGCGGCGATGATCTGCCTCTGGCACGGCTTGAGGCCGGACGCCTGCCAGCCCGAATCTGGGGTGGCATCGGTCTCGCCCTCATCCTGTCGGCGCTCAGCGACGCGCTCATTGCGCTTGCCATCATGACCGGCCAGACCGGGCTGCCGCCAGTCATTGTCAGCGTCTTTTCGTCAGCAGCACTGCTTGCCATCGGATTGCTCAGCATTTCACCCAATGCCATGGGTGAGACGGAGGCGGAATCCCCGCCGCAAAACCCCCACCCCAGCGAGGAAGATGCCCATCTCGTCCAGCGGCTCGATGCGCTCCTTCAGACCGACACACTCTATCTCGATCCCGCACTCACCCTTGCACGGCTTGCCCGGCGATTGCATGTACCGGCGAAGCAACTCTCCTCCGCCATCAATCTGGTCAATGGCGAAAACGTTTCGCGCTACATCAACCGGCACCGCATCCACCACGCCTGCCGCGCACTTGAAGATGGCGCCAATGTCACCGAAGCCATGCTTTCGAGCGGCTTCAACACCAAATCCAATTTCAACCGCGAGTTCCGGCGCATCACCGGCACAACGCCGCGCGAATGGCGGCCGGAAGCCGGCAATCAGAGGTAGCTGCGCATCACCGAGCCGATTGCGAAAGCCGCAAAGGCCAGCAGGATCACACCGGAAATGCGCGACACCCACCGCGACAGGCTTTCAGGCAACCGCGCGCGCGCCAGCGCCACGCCACCGCTCAGAATGAACCACCATAGAAGCGAGCCGAGAAAGACACCGGTCACCACGACCAGCGCATCGGCGGGGTGCGGCGTGTCCGCCAGCCCGAGGCCGGCAAACATGGCCGCAAAGGCCAGAATGGTCATCGGATTGGTGATTGTCAGGAAGAACGTGGCAGCGGCGGTTCCGAAGAGATCGCTTGCCCGTGCCTCGGCAGCCGCCCGCAAAGGTGCCGGCGAAAAGCTCTTCCATCCGAGCCACGCCAGAAACGCGCCGCCGACAAGCTTGAGCGGCACGTCGACCAGCGCAAGGGCCGCCGCAAACGCTGCAAAACCGATGGCCGCCAGCGCCGCATAGACGGCATCCGCCAGTGCCGTGCCCAGACCGCCGGCGACCCCGGCCCACAGCCCGTGCTCCAGCGTCCTGTTCACGCACAATGCGCCGATCGGCCCGAGCGGCGCCGCCACCGCCAGCCCAAGCAGCAGGCTTTTGCCAAAGAGCAGCGCGTCCAAATCGTCAGCCCTTCTCGACCGGCGCGAAGGACCCTGGCTCCACCGTCGACAGGGCGACGACGGACTCGCTGCGGGCCAGAAAGCCATGTTTCTTCATGTCTTCCAGCACGCTTTCCACATCGGCGAGCGAAGGCACCCGCGCCTTGATCAGATAGGACCACGGTCCCGTCACGTGGTGGCATTCCTCCACCGCCTTGTGGGCCGCGGCAAACACCCGAAATGCCTCTTCATTGACATTCTGCACCAGCGACACCCAGATGAAGACGAGCACCGGGCAGCCCAGCGCCGCCGGATCGGCATCCACCGTGAACCGCCGGATAACACCGCTGGCTGAAAGCCGGCGAATACGCTCATTGACCGCGGATGCGGAAAGCCCCACCACGCCACCGATATCAGCCAGAGAACGGCGGGCATCCTCGGCCAGAAGGGTCACGATTTTATGGTCGATTTGATCCATGACAGTCTTCCTACAAATCCATTCACAGGATAATTTGCAGAAGAACACCAGTAAGTCAATAAAATATGCGGTAGATATATATAATCACCGCAAAAATTAGCAAAACGCTTCTTAATGCATATTCGGGTTCCCTGATTGCCACAGGCGGCTGCTCTTGTCGAGTAAGCCAGTTGCCATGCGCGATATGAGACCATTGCCCCCACTGGCGGTTCGACTGGTGCTGCCTCAACGCTCCCGGCGGAACCAGAAGGCATCATCGATCCGTCCCATCCCGATGCGTTCGTAAAAGCCCACCGCTTCCGGCACAGACGCCAACATGAGGCCAACGTCAGGGCCAAGCTGGCGGCGTGTCTCGTCAATCAGGCCCTGGCCGATCCCCAGCCCCTGCGCTTTCGAGGAGACGGCAAGATCGGAAAGGTAGGCGCACCAGGAAAAGTCGGTCACGGAGCGGGCAACACCCACCAGCGGTCTATCCTCCACATTGCGGCGCGCCGTCACGATGAGACCGGCGCCGGTGATCATGCGCCGAAGCCGCGCTTCATCATCAATCGGGCGGATCGCGCCCAGCCCGGACTCACGCAGCACCCGGCCAAACTCGACGGCTTCAAGGTTCGGCTCACAGGCATAAAGGATTTCAGGTTTCTCGCTCATGCCTGGCACCAATGCCCTTTTGCGCGGCCGATGCAAGCCTGTTTCGTCGCCAAAAGCGGCAATAGCCTGCCGCCAAGCTTGATTTGCATCCCGCCTGCCGGTACGTCCCCCACATCCATCCCCAAAGCCGGAGCCGCCTCGCATGTCCGTTGCCGCCAAGAACATTCCCGCACCCGATCTCGTTCCCGTCCGCCGTGCGCTTCTGTCGGTCTCCGACAAGAGCGGCATCGTCGATTTCGCCCGCGCGCTCTCGGGCCGCAATGTCGAGATCGTCTCCACCGGCGGCACGTCCAAAACACTCTCTGGCGAAGGCATTGCCGTGCGCGACGTTTCGGAGTTGACCGGCTTTCCCGAGATCATGGACGGGCGCGTGAAGACGCTGCATCCGGGCGTCCATGGCGGCCTGCTCGGCATTCGTGATGATGCGGACCATGCGAGCGCGATGAAAGAGCATGACATCGCGCCCATCGACCTTCTGGTCCTCAATCTCTACCCGTTCGAAGAGGTGCGTTTCGGCGGTGGCGATTATGCAACCACGGTCGAGAATATAGACATTGGCGGTCCGGCCATGCTGCGCGCGGCGGCCAAGAACCACGCCTATGTGGCCGTGGTCACGGAGCCGTCCGACTATGCCAGCATCCTCGAGGCGCTTGCCGAAAACGATGGCGCCCTGCCCCATCGTCTGCGTCAGGAACTCGCAGCCAAGGCCTTCGCCCGCACCGCAGCCTATGACGCGGCCATCTCCGGCTGGTTTGCCGAAACGCTCAAGGTCGACGCACCGGATTTCCGCGCCGTCGGCGGCAGGCTCCAGGAAGTGATGCGCTACGGCGAGAACCCGCACCAGAAGGCAGGCTTCTACGTCACCGGCGAAAGCCGCCCCGGCGTCGCCACCGCGACCCAGCTTCAGGGCAAACAGCTCTCCTACAACAACATCAACGACACGGACGCCGCCTTCGAACTCGTCTCCGAGTTCTCGCCGGAGCGCTCCGCCGCCGTCGCCATCATCAAGCACGCCAATCCGTGTGGCGTGGCCGAGGGCGCGACGCTGCGCGAAGCCTATAAGAAGGCGCTCGCCTGCGACCCGGTCTCAGCCTTCGGCGGCATCGTGGCGCTCAACCGCCCGCTCGACGCGGAAGCGGCCACCGAAATCGTCAAGATCTTCACCGAGGTCATCATCGCGCCCGACGCGACCGAAGAGGCCCGCGCCATCGTTGCAGCCAAGAAGAACCTGCGCCTGCTCGTCACCGGCGGACTTGCCGACCCGCGCGCGCCTGGCCTTGCCGTCAAGACCGTTGCCGGCGGCCTGCTCGTCCAGTCGCGCGACAATGGCGTTGTCGACGATCTCGATCTCAAGGTCGTGACCAAACGCGCGCCGAGCGAGAAGGAAATGGCCGATCTCGTCTTCGCCTTCCGCATCGCCAAGCATGTAAAGTCGAACGCCATCGTCTACGTTCGCGACGGCGCGACCGTGGGCGTCGGTGCCGGCCAGATGAGCCGCGTCGATTCCGCCCGCATTGCCGCCCGCAAGGCCGAAGACGCAGCCGAAGCTGCCGGCAATGCCGAGCTGCTGACCAAGGGGTCGGTCGTCGCTTCAGACGCCTTCTTCCCCTTCGCCGACGGCCTTCTCTCCGCCGTGGAAGCCGGCGCCACCGCCGTCATCCAGCCGGGCGGCTCCATGCGCGATGACGAGGTCATCGCCGCCGCCGACGAGCATGGCATCGCCATGGTCATGACCGGCATGCGCCACTTCCGTCACTGACGAAAGCGCTTCGAAGCATCAGGAGGTTGCCGCCTCCTGATGCCGGCTCTTCACGAAGGGCAGAAGTACCAGCCCGATGAGAAACAGCAACAGGATCGGCGTCACGCCGAGCCGCTGCGCGTCTTCGATCGAAAAGTCGAAAGCCCCCGAGGCGAAATACCCGGTGGCGATTGCGATGGCGAACGGCCCGATAAAGGTCGTCGCCTTACCGGAAAGCGCGTAGAGCCCGAAGGCTTCCGTCACCCGTTCGCGCGATACCTGATCCACCAGCAGCGTGCGCGAGGCGGCCTGGATCGCCCCGCCCGCCGCGCCGATGAAAGCCCCTGCCACGAAGAAGGCGATGTCCGGCAGGCTGCTTGCGCCAGCCCCGCTGATCGGCATGAAAAGAAGCTCCTCACGCGTGGTGGAAATCACCAGCAGCGCGCACAGCGTGAGCACCAGGATGGACACGCTCACCACCAGCTTCGGCCCGAAGCGCCTGTCCATCCGCCCGCCGAGCCATGCGCCGAGTGCGCCGGTCACATTGGCCAGAATCCCGAACAGCCCGATCTGCGTGATCGACCAGGAAAGCACCCCCGCCGCATAGATGCCGCCAAAGGCATAGAGCGCGTTGAGCGCATCGCGGTAGAACATGGACGACAGAAGAAAGCTGAAATAGCTGCGCTCGCCCGGCAGACGTTTCAGCGTGGCGCCGAGACGCGTCAGCCCTTCGCGGATCGCCCCCGTCGCCGCCCTGCGGCGCGGCGCATCGGGCGTGAAGAGGAACATTGGCAGCACGAAAAGCGCATACCACAAGCCGGTCAGCGGTCCCGCCGCCCGGTCGCCCTCACGCGCCGCCGCATCGAGCCCGAAGATCGGCTCCAGCCCCAGAAGCGTGCGGCCCGTATCGGGCTGCGCCGCCATGAAGCCAAGCACCAGCACCAGCGATAAGAGCCCGCCGACGTAACCCAGCCCCCAGGCTGAGCCCGAAAGCCGCCCCAGCTCCGCGCGCGGCACGAGATCAGGCATCATCGCATTGTTGAAGACGGCGGCGAACTCCATGCCAAACACGGCGAGCGCCACGGCAAGCAGAACGAGCCCCACATGCCCACCCCCCGGCGTGGCAAACCACAACGATGTGCAGGCCAGAACGCCGATCACCGAGAACACGAAGATCCACGGCTTGCGCGGCCCCGTCGCATCGGCAATCGCGCCCAGAACGGGTGAGGAAAGCGCGATGGCAAGCCCGCCAATGCCCGTGGCGAACCCCCACAATTCCTGCCCCCGCGCCGCATCGGGCGCGACGGCAGAGGCAAAATAGGGCGCGAAGACAAAGGTGATGATGAGCGTGTGAAAGGGCTGTTGCGCCCAGTCGAAAAACATCCAGCCCCAGATGCCGCGGCGGGGCACGGATCCGTGCTCCGCCGGCGGCATGTTCATCCCGGCGTCTTCCGGCGCCCCGGCAAGATCAGACACTCAGATCGCTCATCAGGCCGGAGGCCACGGTGAGGCGCGACACGCTGATCTCACCGCCCTCCACGAGAGACTGAAGCCTGTCGCGGACCCGCACCACGTGCTCCCCACCAGCCTCGACCCACCTTTCGGCCGGATCGTCCTCCTTGCCGTATTCGGTAAGGGCGGCGATCGTCATGCCGCGTCGCGCCGCGCTGATCATGTCGGTCGCTCGGAACAGCGCCAGCCCGTCATAATAGTCCGAAGGCACGATCGTGTGCGCCGCGTCCTCGATGCGCCCGATACGGAAAGCGTCGGTAACGCCGAAGAAGGCTTTCGCGGCCTTCTCCAGAGGCGCACCCGCCTTCTCCGCCACCAGCTCGATATCCGGCACCATCTCCGCAACGGAAAGGAAGGCGAGTTTCTTAGCCAGATCCTCCGGTGCTCCGGGCGCCACGAGCTGCGCCCGCCGGCTTTCCAGACGCTCGCGCATAAAGGCCGGCAGCATCGGCATCAGCTTGCCTTCCAGGGCCTTGCGCGCCGCCTGCAGCCGGTCGATCCGCGCGCCGACGGTCTCCTTGTCGCTTTCGTTCTTGAGCTGCCAGGAAGTCGCCGAATAGATCAGCCGCCAGACGATCTGATAGAGATCGAGCTGCGCCATGCCGTCGATCTTGTTGTCCAGCGCATCTATGGCCTTGTAGATCTTCCGCAGCTCAAACCCCTCACGCACCACCGCGAAGGCGGCAACGATGTCGGCTGCCGGCCGGCCTGTCAGGTCCTGCAGCCGCGTGACGAAGCTCGGCCCGCCGCGGTTGATCACGTCATTGGCCAGTTCCGTGGCGATGATCTCGCGCTTCAGCCGGTGCGAACGGATTTCATTTTCGTATTTCTTCGCCATACGGCTCGGGAAATAGGCGAAAAGGTCTTCCTCCAGATGCGGCGCATCCGGCACCTTGCTTGCGACAATCTCGTCAAAGAGCACGATCTTCGCATAGGCAAGCAGCACGCCCACTTCCGCGCGCGTCAGCTGTTCGCCACGGCTTTCGCGATCCGCCAGTTCCTGCGGCCCGGGCAGGAACTCGACCGCCCGGTCGAGCAGCCCGCGCTGTTCGAAGAGGGTCATCATGCGCGCCTGATGCGGCATTTCCGGCATGCCGCGCTTCTGAACCTGCGAGATGGCCAGCGTCTGCTGGTAGTTGTTGGCAAGAACCAGCCCGGCGACTTCGTCCGTCATCTCGGCCAGGAGCCTGTCCCGCGCCGGCCGTTCCAGCGCGCCCGAGCGCATCGCGGCCGCCAGCGCGATCTTGATGTTCACCTCCACGTCGGAGGAGTTCACGCCGGCCGAGTTGTCAATGGCGTCGGAATTGCAGCGCCCGCCATTCAGGCCGAACTCGATGCGCGCAAGCTGGGTCATGCCAAGATTGGCGCCCTCGCCGATCACCTTGGCACCCACCTCCCGCGCGGTCACGCGGATGGTGTCATTGGCCCGGTCGCCCACCTCCTGATTGCTTTCGGTGTGGGAGCGCACATAGGTGCCAATGCCGCCGAACCAGAGGAGATCGACCGGCGCTTTCAGGATCGCCATCATGATCTCGGTTGGCGAGGCCGTGGTCTTGCCAAGCCCGATGGCATCGGCTGCCGCCTTGCTGAGCGTGATGGACTTCTGCGCACGCGAAACGATGACGCCGCCCTTGGAGAGCTTGCTCGTGTCGTAGTCCTGCCAACTGGAGCGCCCCATCTCGAAAAGGCGCTTGCGCTCGGCATAGGAAACCGCCGGGTCCGGATCGGGGTCGATAAAGATGTCGCGGTGGTCGAAAGCGGCCACCACCTTCGTGCAAGTGGAAAGCAGCATGCCATTGCCGAACACATCGCCCGACATGTCGCCCACGCCCACGGCGGTGAACGGTTCCGTCTGAATATCGCGGTTCATCTCGCGGAAATGCCGCTTCACCGCCTCCCAGGCACCGCGTGCGGTGATGCCCATCTTCTTGTGGTCATAGCCGGCCGAGCCGCCGGAGGCGAAAGCGTCATCCAGCCAGAAATCATGCGCCTGGCTGATGCCGTTGGCCGTGTCGGAAAAGGTTGCCGTGCCCTTGTCGGCCGCCACCACGAAATAGGGGTCGTTGCCATCGTGGCGCACCACGCCCTCGGGCGGAATGACCTTGTCGCCATCCAGATTGTCGGTCAGCGACAGAAGGCTGGAGATGAAGTTGATATAGGCCGCACGCCCTGCCTCGAACACCTCCTGACGGCTGCCATTCTCCGGCAGGAGGCGCGGGTAGAAGCCGCCCTTGGCCCCCACCGGCACGATCACCGCGTTCTTGACCTGCTGTGCCTTCACAAGGCCCAGCACCTCGGTGCGGTAGTCCTGCGCCCGGTCAGACCAGCGCAGGCCGCCGCGTGCCACCGGCCCAAAGCGAAGGTGAACACCTTCCACCTCCGGCCCGTAGACAAAAATCTCACGCCATGGGCGCGGCTGCGGCAGGCCGGTGATGGCGCGTGAATCGAATTTCAGCGCCAGCGAGCGAACGGTCTCATCCGCTTTCGGCCGATAATGGTTGGTCCGCAGCGTCGCCTCGATCAGGTTGAGGAAACGCCGGATGATCGTATCATCATCGAGGTTGGGCACCGCATCGAGGTCCGTCTCGATGGCCGCCGTCAGCGCCGCCGCCTCTTCGCGTGCCTTTGCCTGTTCCGCCCGCTTGGGATCGAAGCGCAACACGAAGAGCTCGAACAGCTTGCGCGCGATATGCGGATAGCGGTTCATCGTCGCGGCGATGAAGTCCTGGCTCTGGGGAATGCTGGCCTGATGCAGGAAGCGGCTATAGGCCCGCAGAATCGCGATCTCGTCGACGCGCAGACGCGCCGTCTGTGCAAGCGCGTTGAGCCGGTCGTCATCGTGCTCCCCGCGCCAGACCGAAAGGAACAGCTCTTCGAACAGCGCGCCCCTGTCCGACAGGTCGATCGGTCCGTCGAATGCGTTTTCCAGCTCCATGTCGTGGATGAATATCTGCGCGCGCTCTTCATCGTCGGCATCGCCGATTTCGAAGGTGCGCTCGCTGATCACCCGGAAGCCCATGTTTTCCAGAAGCGGCACACGCTCGGTGAGCGGGACCGGCGTGCCGTGATGATAGATTTTCAGCGCCGCCTGCGTTTCGTTCTGGTCTTCATGTCGGTGAAAATCGATGGCGATCGGGTTGTCGGGAGACAATTTCGCCATACGCTCGGCATCGATCAATGCCGTTTCGGCGGAAAACCCGTTGCGGTAGCTCTCGGGAAAGGCTGCTGCCACCCCTGCAAACCTGCGGTCTGCGCCGGTCTCTTCAAGCGCTTCCTGCAACGCATCGTCCCAGGTCCGCACGATCTTGAGAATACCCGCTTCCAGCGTCTCCGTATCGATGCGCGGCGTCTTGCCGCCGGAACGGCCGATGATGAAGTGAACACGTGCCAGCGTGCCTTCGGGGAAGGCCGGGTAGTAGGCCGAAACGCGCCCCTTGAAAACGCTCTTGAGGTAGTTGCCGATCTCGATGCGGACCTGCGAATCGTAGCGGTCGCGCGGCACGAAGACGATCACGGAGACGAAACGGTCGAACTGGTCGATACGGTAGAGCGCACGGACACGGGGCCGCTCTCCCAGCGCCAGTATGGCCTCGGCATGTTTACGCAGGATCGGCAGGCCGATCTGGAAAAGCTCGTCGCGCGGATAGGATTCCAGCACATTGATGAGCGCCTTGCCCGAATGGTCTGTGGGCGCAAAACCGGACTTCGTGATCACCGCCTCGGCCTTGGAGCGCAGATACGGGATCTTCATCACCGAACGGGTGTAGGCGGTGGAAGTGAACAGGCCGACGATACGCAGTTCGCCAGTGAGCTTGCCCTTATCGTCAAAGGTCTTGATCCCGATATAGTCGAGATAGGCACGGCGATGGACAACCGATTTGGCATTCGCCTTGGTCACGATGAAGGGGTCGGGGCCATGCAGGAAGGCGCGGATTTCCGGTGTCGTTGAGACCGCTTCCTTGCCACGGCGCAGGACAAGAACATCGGGATCGGCCAGGATGCCGAGGCCCTTCTTGTTGGCACGCTCCAGCGTGCCGCTTTCCTCGCCGCCCGAATAGCGGAATTCGCGCATGCCGAGGAATGTGAAATTGTCGTCACGCAGCCATTCCAGAAACGCGATGGCCTCCGCCACGGCATCCTTTTCGAGCGGCACCGGCGCATAACGCAGCTCGGTTATCTCCTGGTCGAGCCTGGCAAGCATCGGCTTCCAGTCAACAACGGCTGCGCGCACCTGCTTCAGGGTCGCGTTGAGGCGCGTCTCCAGATCCGCGCTCTGCTCGTCGGAAAGCTTCGGCAGATGCACGTGGATCAGGCTGATCTTGTCCTCATCCGGACCGACCTTGGTGCTCGCAGCATCACCGACAATCGCATCGACACCCTTTTTGCCGTGTTTGACGACCAGAACCGGGTGGACAACCAGCGTCGCCTCGACGCCGAAATCGCTGAGTTCACCCAGAACCGAATCGAACAGGAACGGCATGTTGTCGTTCACGACGGTCAAAAGGCTGACCGCACGACCCAAACGCTCGATCCCCGAAGCATTGTCCACCCGCACCACGCTGGTGCCCGGCCTGTGGACCTTGATCGCCGTGACCGCATCCTCGGCGGCACGCAGCAGTGCTGCCTCGTCATAGGGGCGCAGATCCTCCGCCGGTGTCCGCGCGCTGATGATCTCATGCAGGACCTTGCCCATGGGTCCGCCCTTTTTCGCGGTCTTGGAGGTCTTTGCCTTGGCTACCATGCCGAAAATCCCTGTTGGTTGACCAAACTGGCCCATCGTATTCAGACAAAAGCGGTTTGACGACCCGTCATTCCACCGTGCAGGCTGAATACAACCTATTCCTATCGAAAGGGTGTCTGCATCATGACGAAACCGGTCACTGCCCTGCATTTTCCCCCACTCGAAGCGCTGAGCGACGAAACCCGGGCCTATTTCGACAAATGCGAGGAGAAGCTTGGCCTCGTGCCCAATGTTCTGCGCGCCTACGCGTTTGACGAGAACAAGCTCAGGGCCTTCACGCAGATGTACAACGACCTGATGCTGAGTGATTCGGGTCTGTCGAAGCTCGAGCGCGAAATGATTGCCGTCGCGGTTTCAAGCATCAACCACTGCTTCTACTGCCTCACCGCCCACGGCGCAGCCGTGCGCCAGCTCTCCGGCGACCCGGTGCTGGGTGAACTCATGGTGATGAACTACCGCGCCGCGAAGCTGGAGCCGCGACAAAAGGCCATGCTCGATTTCGCCGTTAAACTCACCGAGAGCCCCGCGAAGATCGAGGAGTCGGACCGCAGGGCGCTGCGTGAGGCCGGATTTTCCGAGCACGACATCTGGGATATCGCCGCCGTGGCGAGCTTCTTCAACATGTCCAACCGCATGGCGGCGGCGGTCGATATGCACCCAAACGAGGAGTATCACGGCATGGCGCGGGAACCGGCCTCCGACTGAACCGCGGAGGACCGCCACTGCCGGATCATCGATAGATCCTGATTCGCGTATGAGGTCCGATGAGCGGCAGT
Organism: Nitratireductor aquibiodomus; assembly: GCF_900105565.1. Lineage (NCBI taxonomy): Bacteria > Pseudomonadati > Pseudomonadota > Alphaproteobacteria > Hyphomicrobiales > Phyllobacteriaceae > Nitratireductor > Nitratireductor aquibiodomus. The sequence continues at coordinate 2,192,535 of NZ_FNSL01000001.1, forward strand.
ATGCGTGCCATGGCGAGCGGCGAGACGGCTATGCAGCCCTCGGTGGGCGGAAATCCGGGTTTGGCAATGTGAAAGAAGATCGCGCTGCCGCGATTGCGGATCGCCGGCCGCATGTTCCAGTCGGACACCATGCAGACATCGTAGAGGCGGTCCTCACGCGCCATGCGCTCATGGCTGGCTGGATAGGGCAGCCGGACCGGGCGATTGTAATTGCGGTCGCCCGAAGCATCACACCATCCGTCGCGCGCGTCGATCCGCGTGAGCGGGAACCGGCTTAAAGGCGGGCCGGCAGGCGCCCTGTCTCCCCGAAAGTAGCCATAGAGCAGCAGCAGATCACCAACAGGTGTGGCGCCATCGCCTTCGCGCTTCAGCATCGTCGTGCCTGTTCGCCCGAGGGCACAGGGGAAGACGAGTGGTCCCACGCTCAAGAGCCCCTGGGTCGGCCTGCCGGGCCTGCGGCGCACCTCGATCAGACCAATCGATTTGCCGGCTTTACACTTCATGTTGAGGGAAACCTGCCTGTCAGCTTACGTTAAATTGATTGGAACAAATGTTCGCCATGGTGTTTTCGCACTGTTAGGTTCCGCATAAAGCTGGAACGGTCAACACTGCAATTCCATTTGAATCGGCAGTCTTTTTCCTGGATAGTGGATTTAACCATGACGTCACGCACCATCCTAATCGTCGATGATGACGAAGACCTGAGGACGACGCTCGTCGAGCAATTGTCGCTCTATGAGGAATTCGACATTCTTCAGGAGAACACGGCGACGAAGGGCATCCAGTCTGCGCGCAACGCGATTGTCGACCTGCTCATCATGGATGTGGGCCTGCCGGACATGGATGGACGTGAAGCGGTCAAGCTTCTGCGCAAGGGCGGCTACCGCGCGCCGATCATCATGCTGACCGCGCAGGATACCGATTCGGACACGATCCTTGGCCTTGAGGCCGGTGCCAACGATTACGTGACGAAACCGTTCCGATTCGCTGTGCTTCTCGCCCGCATCCGCGCGCAACTTCGCCAGCACGAGCAGAGCGAGGATGCCACCTTCGCCGTTGGCCCCTACACGTTCAAACCCTCGCAGAAACTCCTCATCGATGAGCGCGGCGGCAAGATTCGCCTGACGGAGAAGGAAGCCGCGATCATCAAATATCTCTACCGCGCCGAACAGAAAGTGGTGACCCGCGACATCCTGCTCGAAGAAGTCTGGGGATACAATTCAGGCGTCACCACCCACACGCTCGAGACCCATGTCTATCGCCTGCGGCAAAAGATCGAGCGTGATCCTTCCAAAGCTGAAATTCTTGTGACAGAAAGCGGTGGTTATAAGCTCGTTCCGTGAGACTGCGCCATGAGGGCGCTCGGGGATCACCGGGAACGGGTCGGGGACGACTTCAATGGCGCTGGACGATGATATTCGCATTCTGTCCGGCGTGGGTCTGTTTGACGGATTCACGCGCGAGCAGTTGCGCCTCATGGCCTTCGGCGCCGAAAGCATGACGCTTTCCGCCGGACGGGACATCTATGCCGAGGGTGCGCCGGCCGACTGCGCCTTCATCGTCGCCTCCGGAAGCGTTTTGCTGTTTACGGAACAGGACGGCGAGCGCCAGATTGTCGAAAGGCTCGGCCCCGGCGACATGATGGGCGAATTCGCACTGATTGCCGAAGGCCGCCGCATGACGAACGCGATGGCCGAAAGCGAAACCCGGCTGGTCAGAATCAGCCGTTCGAGCTTTCACCGGATTCTTGAAGAATTCCCCGAAACGGCGATGCGCCTGCACGAAAAAATTGTCAGAAACCTGCAGGCAATGATCGATCGGATGGAACGCATAGCAGCGCGATTCACCGATTGATTCGGCACAAAACGCACGCGTTTCACATCGTTTTTTCTAAAATGAGGGCGTTTTCGCCAAAAATCCGTGAAATTTCGGAAAACGTATCAGCCGAAATCAAATCCGGCGATGACGGGCACATGATCTGACGGACGGTCCCACCCACGCGCCTCGCGCAGCACTTCGATCCGGTTAAGCGAAGGCGAAAGGTTCGGCGACGACCAGATATGGTCGAGCCTGCGCCCGCGATCCGAAAGCGCCCAGTCTTTCGCGCGGTAGCTCCACCAGGTGAAGATCTTCTCTTCCGGCGGAATCTTCTCGCGCATCAGATCCACCCAGCCGCCTTCCCTGCGCAGCCGTTCAAGCCCCTCGGTCTCCACCGGCGTGTGGCTGACGACCTTCAAAAGCTGCTTGTGCGACCAGACATCGGTTTCGAGCGGAGCGATGTTGAGATCGCCCACGAGGATCGTTCCCGAATTGCCGTTTTCTTCCGCCCGAAGCGCATGCATTTCGGCCAGAAAGTCGAGCTTGTGGCGAAATTTCGGATTGATGGCGGGATCCGGTTCGTCACCGCCCGCGGGCACATAGAAATTGTGCAAAAGCACCGAACGGCCCGCCCCCGCATCGACGGAAACGGAGATATGCCGGCTATCGCCCATCCCGCAGAATTCGCGCTTTTCAACGAGTTTCAGCGGGCGGCGCGCGATCGTGGCGACACCGTGATAGCCCTTCTGACCATGGATCGCCATGTGCTCATACCCGGCCTTGCGAAAAGCCGCGGCAGGGAACTGGTCATCGGCGCATTTCGTTTCCTGAAGACACAGAACATCCGGGCTGTATCGCTCCAGAAACTGCTCCACAAGCGGCATGCGCAGCCGAACGGAATTGATGTTCCAGGTGGCGATGGTGAAGGGCATGGAGACAGTCCGGGATTGATCGCTTGCAAGAAGCGCAAAACTGCCCGGAACCTGAAAGGAAGACAAGCGCAACGGCCCGCCGGGAAGCAAAAGGCCGGGCTTTCCACAGCCCGGCGGGTGACAAGCGCTTCAGCTGGCGGCGGTCGCCTCGATCTCGAACAGCAAACCCGGAACCGCAAGCCGGGTCACGCCGAGCAGTGTCATTGGCGGCGCGCATTCGAGTGGCCCGAAACGCATTGCGAGGAGGTCGAAATTCTTCAACGCCTCATCCACATCGGTGGCATAGATGCCCAGTCTTGTTATATCGCCAAGTCCCATTCCCGCCGCTGCGAGGAGAACAGCCTCCAGATTATCGAGCGCGAGATTGATCTGACTGCGCATATCTCCGGGATGCTGCGGATTGCCCTCGCCATCAACTGCGGTCTGGCCAGAGCAAATGACGTGTCGAGACATGCCCTCGATGATCTCCGCCTGATTGTAGCCAAGCTTCAAGGACCAGTCCCACGGGTTCACGGCTGTACGTTGCATTGTGCGAAACTCCCTGCTGAGATGTACAGCCATCGACTAGGCGAAAACGGTGACATTTCCTGTCACCATTTATGCTAGTGTGCCGAAATGAAAGCCCGTCTTCGACATGACGCCATCGTGCGCAGCCTTCGCAGAAATGGAACTTCAACGATCGACCGGCTCGCAAAGGAGGTCGGGGTAACGCGGCGCACGATCCTGCGCGATGTCAGCGCGCTCCGCGACCAGGGATTCGTGATCCATTCAGAGCCCGGACGCGGCGGCGGCCTTCAGCTTGATCCGCAATCGTTGCAAATGACGGCGCGGCTTACAGTTGCCGAGGTCTTTGCGCTTCTCATCGGTGTTGCATCCATGCGCGCGACCGGCAGTCTTCCGTTTTCACAGCTCGCGGATGCCGGGCTCGCCAAGATCGAACAGGCACTGCCAGCCGACAAGATACGCGATCTGCGTCGATTTCTGGATTGCCTTCACGTAGGGCGGCTCTCGCCACAGCAGGACACATCAGACATGGGGACGATGGATCCGGCCCTGCTGCCCTCTTTCGAGGCCGCGTTTCTTGAACGGCACTTCCTGAGGTTTCAGTACCGGGACGCGAAAGGCAACCGAACCGGCCGAGAAGTTGAACCGCAAGCGATGCTGATCCTGCCGCCAATCTGGTATCTGGTGGCATGGGACCCGGCGCGCAATGACTTCCGCCACTTCCGAATGGATCGGATCACGAACCCGCAGCCTCTGAAAGACAGAGCGTTCCGACGACGCCACATCCCGTTTGAAGACGACGTTTGCCCGTATCGCGATTTGCCTCTCTGACATGCAGGGTCAACCGCTGCGTCAGAAGCGACCGGGCACCCATCAGCGCTTGTTGCGGCTCATCTCGTCGACGCGGCGGTAATCGATCTTGAAAACACTCGGGTCGAAGGTCACGCCTTGCTGAACGTTGAAGATCATGACCGTTGTGTCCTTGCCCTGCGCGTCGGTGATGGTCCACTGGCGCAGGTCGTATGAATTCGTGTCGAACATCATCGTGATGGTCGAATTGCCGAAGACAGACTTGTCGGACATCTTGATCGTTGTCAGGTCGTTGTCCTCACGAACGGTTTGAACCTTATCGCCCGAGAGATCTATGCGCTCGTCGAGAAGCAGCTTAAGCGGCGTTTTCGATAGAGGATAAAGGTCCGCCGTGTTGAGCTTCTTGTTCATGATGACCACCGAACTGCCGTCGGAGGTGACACGGAAGCCTGACGGCTCTTCATAGTCGAAGCGAATCTTGCCCGGGCGTTCGATATAGAATTTGCCGCCGGTCTGCTCGCCGCGCGGTCCGAACTGCACAAACTCGCCCATCATGGTGCGCACGCTGGAAAAATGCGCCGCGATCTGGTCGGCGCTCTGGGCAGCCTGGGCTGCTATCGGCGCAAGAGAGAACGCCGCCATAGCCATCGCTGCAATGGCGATCCGCCGCGCCAGAAAGTCGGTTACCCCAAGAATCATCGTGTTCGATCTCCACATTTGCCCTTCCGGATAACCACCCAGTAGGGCCGAAATTTGGCTGCCCGATAACGGTCCGCGCCGGCGCCGGTTCCAGCGCCGCTCTTGATCAGACTTCGTCCTGCTCGGTCGGCACGAGAATTTCGCGTTTGCCGGCATGGTTGGCGGGACCGACGATCCCCTCCTCCTCCATGCGTTCGATGATCGAAGCAGCCCGGTTGTAACCGATGCCGAGACGGCGCTGGATATAGCTGGTGGATGCCTTTCCGTCACGCAGCACCACGGCAACCGCCTGATCGTAGGGGTCAGCAGAATCGCCCAGATTGCCGCCGCCCGACCCGCCGCCGCCAGCAGAGCCGCCGTCATCTTCCTCGTCATCCTCGGTGACAGCGTCGAGATAGTCCGGCACGCCCTGCATCTTCAGATGATTGACGATGCTTTCCACCTCGCCATCCGAGACGAACGGACCGTGGACGCGCTGTATTCGCCCGCCGCCAGCCATATAGAGCATGTCGCCCATGCCCAGTAGCTGCTCTGCGCCCTGCTCTCCCAGAATGGTGCGGCTGTCGATCTTCGACGTCACCTGGAAGGAGATACGTGTCGGGAAGTTGGCCTTGATCGTGCCGGTAATGACATCCACCGAAGGACGCTGCGTGGCCATGATCACATGGATGCCGGCGGCGCGCGCCATCTGCGCCAGGCGCTGCACGGCGCCCTCGATATCCTTGCCGGCGACCATCATCAGATCGGCCATCTCGTCGATGATGACGACGATGAAGGGCATCGGCTCGAGATCCAGATCCTCGCTCTCGTAGATTGCCTCGCCCGTCTCGCGGTCGAAGCCGGTCTGGACGGTGCGCTTGATCGTCTCGCCCTTCTTCTTGGCGGCGACAACGCGCTGGTTGAAGCCCTCAATGTTGCGCACGCCGACCTTGGACATCTTGCGGTAGCGGTCTTCCATCTCCCGTACGGTCCATTTGAGCGCGACAACAGCCTTCTTGGGGTCGGTCACGACCGGGGTCAGGAGATGCGGGATGCCATCATAGATGGACAGTTCCAGCATCTTCGGGTCGATCATGATCAGACGGCACTGCTCGGGCGTCATACGGTAGAGCAGCGACAGGATCATGGTGTTGATGGCCACCGACTTACCCGAACCGGTGGTACCGGCCACCAGAAGGTGAGGCATCTTGGCAAGGTCGGCGATTACGGCTTCGCCATTGATGGTCTTGCCGAGCGAAAGCGCGAGCTTGGCCTTGCTCGCCTCGAAGTCGCGGCTTGCCAGAAGTTCGCGCAGATAGACGGTTTCGCGCGTGGAATTCGGCAGTTCGATGCCGATGGCGTTGCGGCCGGGCACCACAGCCACACGCGCCGCTATTGCGCTCATGGACCGGGCAATATCGTCTGCAAGGCCGATGACACGCGACGACTTGATGCCGGGTGCAGGCTCCAGCTCATAGAGCGTAACCACCGGGCCGGGACGCACATGGATGATCTCGCCCTTGACGCCGAAATCTTCCAGAACGCCTTCGAGAAGGCGGGCATTCTGCTCCAGCGCGTCTCTGGAAAGCGACGGATCCTTGGTAGAGGTCTTCGGCTCGGCGAGCAGATGAAGTTCGGGCAGTTCGAACGTTCCGCTGTCGAGGAAGGATGGCTGCGCTTCGCGGCGCACGCGCGCGCCTTCCACCGGGCGGGGCGCAGGATTTTCCACGCGCTGCGCAGCGGGTACCGGCGCTACCTGGCGCGGTTGCGCGGCCGCTGGCTGCGGCGCCGGTGCATCGAATTCGGGCTCGACGCGGACACGGGGTGCTGCCGGCGCATCGTCGAAATCCGGCTCGACACGCGCATCCTCGACCCGCACGTCCATGTCGAAATCGTCGAACGGCATGTCCCCGTCCTCATCCATGTCGGCTGCGCGCACCCGCTGGCTTTCGCGGGGGCCGGCACGCACGAGGTTGCGACGGAAGAATGCGCAGAAGGACAGCCACCAGTGCGCCAAATAGCCAAGGATGACCGAGCCCCCGCTTTCTTCCTCATCGTCCAGCGTGTCGAAGGCCGCTTCGTCTTCCATATCGTCTGCGAAGTCGTCTGCACCCGGACGCGAGATCAGACCCGCGCCATAGGCAAGCAGCCAGCCGGCAGGCGCCGCAAGAATGGCAGCGATGACGAAGCCGGCGAAGCCACGCGGATAAGCACCGATGAACTTGGCCGGGAGGGAAAGAATCATGTCGCCAAGAACACCACCAAGGCCGGTAGGGAGGGGCCAGGTGGGCGGCGGCGCGAAAGCGCCGACGATGCCCGCGGCAAGGACAGCACCGAGGAACCAGGAACCGGCACGCCTCACACCGCGGTCGATCTGCCGGCCAAGCAGAAGAAGAGCGCCCCAGCAAACCGCCGGCACGAGCCCGACCAGTGCCGCAAGACCATAAAACTGCATGGCGAGATCGGAAAACACCGCGCCGGGATAACCCATCGCATTGGTGACGGGATTTGCCGTCGCATGGCTGAAGCTGGGATCCGCCACGTTCCAGGTGGCGAGCGCCGCCACCGCAAACGCCACGAAGGCCAGAAGCGCAAGGCCACCCGCACGTGCTGCCTGCCGGCGCAGGAAAGCCTGCAGGCCATAGCTGTTTTCATCCATCGCCAGGAATGCCGAAGACCCGGAACTCATGCGCACAATTCTCCGCTCGCGCGTTGCTTTCGACGCGAAATGCGCCGTGATGACTCGCCCTCGACCCTAGCGAGCGGATGGTTAAGACGGCATTAACCATGGAGGATCGGGGCACAATTTCTCGAACCATGAAAAAAGGGCCCGGCGAACCGGGCCCCTCAGGAAGGCAACCGGCCCGAAGGCCGATTGTCAGGCAAGTGAATTTTCGATCAGCGCCCATGCATGGGCATGAACTCCGGATAGGCTTCGACGCCCACCTCGGCGACGTCGAGACCACTCATCTCGTCTTCCGCGCTCACGCGCAGTCCCATGGTCGACTTGAGGATCATCCAGACCACGAAGGACACGGCGAAAGTGAAGACACCATAAGCGACGATGCCGACGATCTGCACGCTGAAGCTCGCATCGCTGTTGGTGAGCGGAACGGCGAGCGTGCCCCAGATACCGGCGATGAGGTGCACGGGGATCGCGCCCACCACATCGTCGATCTTGAGCTTGTCGAGCAGCGGCACGGTGAGCACCACGATGACGCCGCCGACAGCACCGATGACGATGGCCATGAACGGGCTCGGCGTGAGCGGCTCGGCGGTGATGGACACGAGACCGGCCAGAGCGCCGTTCAAGACGAAGGTGATGTCGACCTTCTTGTACAGAATCTGCGTGAGGATCAGCGCAGCGACGACACCTGCAGCGGCAGCCAGGTTGGTGTTGGCAAAGATGCGGCTGATGTCGGATGCATCGGCATTGGACCCCATGGCAAGCTGCGAGGCGCCGTTGAAGCCGAACCAGCCGAGCCAGAGAATGAAGGTGCCAAGCGTGGCGAGCGCCATGTTGGAGCCCGGGATCGGCGTCACCTTGCCGTCTGAAGCAAACTTCCCGTTGCGTGCGCCAAGAAGGAGCGCTCCGGCGAGAGCCGCCCAGCCGCCCACGGAGTGAACCAGCGTGGAGCCGGCGAAATCCTGGAAGCCCATGGCGTCGAGCCAGCCTGCACCCCACTTCCACGAGCCGGCGATCGGATAGATGAAGCCGGTGAGCACGACAACGAAGATGAGAAACGGCCACAGTTTGATTCGCTCGGCCAGCGTGCCCGAAACGATGGAGGCGGCGGTGGCGACGAAGACCATCTGGAAGAACCAGTCGGAAGCGACGGAATAATCGCCCTCATTGGCGGTACCAGCCGCCGGCCAGCTATAGGGCGCGAAGGTGCCGATATAGCTCGACACATCCACATACATCAGGCTGTAACCCACCACCCAGTACATGATGCCGGCGATGGAATAGAGCGCGATGTTTTTCAAAAGCTGCATGGAGACATTCTTGGTGCGCACCATGCCTGCTTCGAGCATGGCAAAGCCGGCCGCCATCCACATGACCAGAAAACCGCCCATGAGAAAGAGCAGCGTGTTGAAAATGAATGCCGTCTCGGAAGCCGAGGCAAATTCGGGCGCGGCCTCGGCGGATTCCTGTGCCAGAGCCGGAAAGGACATGGCCGCCAGCGCAAGCCCGCCCAGCGCCAGCGGGCCTGCGGCGCTTTTCAGTGTTCGATACATCATCTGATTCTCCATCGGAATGTGCTGCCGCTTAAAGGGCTTCGACGCCGGACTCGCCGGTGCGGATGCGCACAGCCTTGTCGAGCGCGTGGACAAAGACCTTGCCGTCGCCGATCTGTCCGGTGCGGGCGGCCTCGACGATGGCCTCGACCACCTGGTCGACCATGTCGGAATCGACCGCCACCTCGATCTTGACCTTGGGCAGGAAGGTCACGGCATATTCGGCGCCGCGATAGATTTCCGTGTGTCCTTTCTGTCGTCCATAGCCCTTCACCTCCGTGACGGTGAGGCCTTGTATGCCGAGGCCGGTGAGCGCTTCGCGCACGGCCTCCAGCTTGAAGGGCTTGACGATTGCCATCACTATTTTCATGGCAGTTCACCTTTGCTGTTGCGGGATCCCGCGGGTTGCCTGCATCGCGCGAACCGCCATGCGGACCGCGACAGCAAAGGAGAATCAAATGCCGTGCCAGTTTGGCTATTCGGCATTCAACCTATTGTAAAATATAGGAAAGCCCTCAGGAGGCCCGATCGCAAGGCAGCCTTGAGCGCACATGAATGCCTAATAAATAGGCATAAATATACTTTTGCTTATTTTGCACGCAGTCGAACCAGCCCCTCTTGGGCAACCGACGCGACGAGCGTGCCATCAAGCGCGTAGAGGCTTCCGCGGGAGAAGCCGCGCGCACCCTGTGCCGAGGGGCTGTCCTGCGTGTAGAGCAGCCAGTCATCGAGCCGGTGCGGACGATGGAACCACATGGCGTGGTCGAGACTTGCCATCTGGATATCCGGATCGAACCCGTTGCGACCATGGGCGAAAGTGGAAGTATCGAGCAGCGTCATGTCGGAAAGATAGGCGAGCACAGCCGCCTGCAAAGCGCGGTCGTCCGGCACCGGTCCTGTGGTGCGGATCCAGACGTCCTGGCGCGGCGGCAGCTTGTCGCGGCTTGTATAGTGCTCGATGATGACGGGGCGGACCTCGATAGGGCGCTCTCGCGCCCAGTAGCGACGGATGTTTTCCGGCACACGCTCGCCGAACTCGGCGAGAAACTCGCGCTGGGTACGCAGGTTTTCCGGAGGCGTGACGCCTTCAGGCATGGGAAGCTGATGGTCGAGACCGGGCTCATCCTTCTGGAAGGAGGCCGAGAGCGAAAAGATGGCGTGGCCATGCTGGATGGCGACGACGCGGCGCGTGGTGAAGCTGCCGCCATCGCGGATGCGGTCCACCTCGTAGATGATCGGCACGGCGGGATCGCCAGGCCGCATGAAGTAGCAGTGGAGCGAGTGGACATGACGGGCAGCATCGACGGTGCGCTGGGCGGCGACGAGCGCCTGACCAATCACCTGCCCGCCGAAAACGCGCTGCCACGCCGATTGAGGGCTGCGACCACGAAACAGATTGTGTTCGAGCGTCTCAAGATCGAGTATGGCAAGCAGGTCTTGCATGGCCGACGACATGAATGGCTTCCCTCCGGCAGCGAATGATATGGCTATTGATGTCCAAGACGAAGGCGGGAACCAAGTCAAGGCCCCCCGACCGGGTCAAAGACACTGCAACGCTGATGGCAAATGAGGTGCCGCTATGGCCAGGAATACGAAACAGACATCCGGGCGCGAACTGGACATCCTGATCGCCGGGGCCGGCTATGTGGGCCTGGCGACTGCTGTTTCCATCGCCCGCGCACAGCCCGGCCTCAAAGTGGCGCTAGTGGATGCGGCACCAGAGGGCGTGTGGCAGCGCGATGGCCGCGCTTCGGCCATCGCGGCCGCGGCCTGCCGCATGCTCAAACGGCTGGATTGCTGGACGGAGATCGAGCCGGAGGCACAGCCCATCACCGAAATGGAGATCACCGATTCGCGCACCGCCGATGTGGTTCGTCCGGTGTTTCTCACCTTTGGCGGCGAGGCTGGAGAGGGCGAACCCTTTGCCCATATGGTGCCGAACCGGGTGATGAATGGCGCGCTGCGCGCGCGCGCCGCCGAAAGCGGGATCGAGATCATCGAAGGCGTGGCGGTGGACGGCTTTGCCGACATGGGCGGGTATGTGACGGTGAGCCTCGCAGACGGCTCCACATGCCGCACGCGACTGCTGATCGCCGCCGACGGCGTGCGCTCGCGCCTGCGCGACATGGCCGGCATCAAGACGGTGAAGTGGGATTACGGCCAGTCGGGCATTGTCTGCACCGTGGCGCATGAGCGTCCGCACAATGGCCGCGCCGAAGAGCATTTCCTGCCCGCCGGCCCGTTTGCCACCCTGCCGCTGACGGGCAACCGCTCGTCGATCGTGTGGACCGAGCGCACGGCGGATGCAGAACGGCTGGTCAAAGAAGATGACCTCGTCTTCGAGCAGGAACTGGAACTGCGCTTCGGCCTGAAGCTCGGCGAAATCCGCGTGGAAGGGCCGCGGCGCGCCTGGCCGCTGGGCCTTACTCTGGCGCGCGAATTCGTGAAACCCCGCTTCGCACTGGCGGGCGATGCCGCGCATGGCATCCACCCCATTGCGGGGCAGGGTTTGAATCTCGGCTTCAAGGACGCGGCAGCGCTGGCCGAGGTGATTGTCGAGGCCGAACGACTGGGCGAGGACATCGGCGCGCTCGACGTGTTGCAGCGCTACGAGCGCTGGCGGCGGTTCGACACGGTGCAGATGGGCGTGACGACCGACGTTCTGAACCGGCTGTTCTCCAACGATATCGGACCGGTGCGGGCGCTGCGCGATTTTGGTCTTGGCCTGGTTGAACGAATGCCGGCCATGAAGCGTTACTTCATCCAGCAGGCCTCGGGACTGGCCCCCGGCACACCGAGACTGCTGCGCGGAGAGGCAATCTAGCCTTTCGGCTTCAACGCACTATGTCCACAAGGAGAAGACCATGGCTATGAAACGGCATGCGGACGTCACCTGGAAGGGATCGCTGGTCGAGGGTTCAGGCAGCCTCGACACGCAGAGCGGTGCGCTTTCGGGCCTGCCCCTCGGCTTCAAGGCCCGTTTCGAGGACGAGAGTGGCAAGACCGGCACCAATCCCGAAGAGTTGATCGCGGGCGCCCATGCCGGCTGTTTTGCCATGCAGCTTTCGCACATGCTGGCGGAGAGCGGTACGCCGGCGGACAAACTGGACGTGAAAGCCGATGTAACGCTGCAGCCGGCCAAGGGCGGCGGTTTCGAGATTACCAAAAGCGCACTCACGCTGGTCGGTAGTGTACCGGGTCTGGAAGAAGGGAAGTTCGTCGAGATCGCCGAGAAGGCCAAGGCCTCGTGCCCCGTCTCCAAGGCGCTCGGCGCGATCGAGATCACGCTGGACGCCAGATACGGCTGACGACACTTTCGCGATGAAAACCGTCGGCCGGCGCAATGGAAGGTCGTTCGATGGCGAGACTTCGCAACCAAAAATCAGCCTATGCAGCTAAAATTCCCTTACGGAACAAGTCGTTCGGGAGGAATGACATGCTGCAGACCCAGACACCGCGGACACTGAAGACCGTGGCACAGAAGTCCACACTCACCATCACCGACATCACGGCCGAGGCCGCGAAGCTGGACGCGTTCGACAATCACGAACGCGTCTGGCACGGCCGCGACGAAGAGCGTGGCCTGAACGCCATCGTGGCGATCCACAACACCGCGCTTGGCCCCGGCCTCGGCGGTACGCGCGTGTGGCCGCACGAAACCTTCGAGGCTGCGCTCACCGACGTATTACGTCTGTCGCGGGGGATGACCTTCAAGTCAGCCGTAGCGGGTATGGATTTCGGCGGCGGCAAAGCGCTCATCATCGCCAATTCCAAAACCGATAAGACGCCCGCGCTGCTTGAAGCCTATGCGGAAATGCTGGCAGCGCTGAACGGCCAATATTTTACGGGAGAGGACGTCGGCTTCACGGTTGCCGATGCGGATTTCCTGCGCGAACGCACCCCCAATGTGACCGGCACCACCGTTGGCGGCAGCGGCAACCCTTCGCCCGTGACCGCCCATGGCGTGTTTCTGGGGATCAAGGCCGCGCTGAAGCATCGTGGTGTTGCCACGCTCGACGGTGTGCATGTGGCCGTACAGGGGCTTGGCTCCGTGGGCTGGACACTGTGTGAAAAGCTTCATGCGGAAGGTGCGAGGCTTTCGGTGACCGACATCGACGCAACCCGAATGGAACAGGCGAAAGACGCATTCGGCGCAACCCCGGTTGCGCTGGACGACATTCTGAAAGTGAACGCTGACGTGTTCGCGCCCTGTGCGCTGGGCGGCGTGCTTTCTGCCGAAAACATCCCGCTGCTCGGCGCGAAGATCGTTGCGGGTGCTGCCAACAACCCGCTCGTTCGGCACGAGGATGCCCGGCTCCTGATGGAGCGCGGTGTGCTTTATGCGCCGGACTATGTGATCAATGCCGGCGGGCTTCTGAATGTCGCAGCCGAGCTCGCGCCCGGCGGCTACGACCGCGAAGCCACGATGGCAAAAGTTGCGAAAATTCCCGAGACGCTCACCGATATTTTCGCGCGCGCCGAGGCGCAGAAGCGCCCGACCAACGATGTGGCGGCAGAGATCGCATTCGAGCGGATTAACGCGGCGCGGCAGCGCTGAACAACTGGCGGGTTGCACGCTCGACGGGCGCAACCCGCTCCGTTCCAACGCGGATCACTTGATCCCCGTAAAGGCCGCCTCGCCCCAGACCTGGCGAACACGCGCATCGCGGCCACAGCCCTTGCGGTAGCCCTTGTAGGCGTCCTTCTTCTTCACCAGTCCGAAGCGGGAGAGAATGCGCTCGTCGCTTTGATAATAGTTCTGGTGGTAATCCTCCGCCGGCCAGAATCTGGCAGACCCGAGAACCGGTGTGATGACCTTGCCGCCGAGTGCGGCATTCGCTTCCTGTTTGGCTTTTTCCGCTGCAGCCTTCTGCGCATCGTCAAGCGCATAGACCGCCGTTGAATAGCTCTCGCCCCGGTCGCAGAACTGACCGCCGGCATCGGTCGGGTCGACCGAACGGAAGAAGATTTCCAGGAGCCGGTCATAGCTGACCTTAGCATCGTCGAAATCGATCTTCACCACCTCGCGGTGGCCGCCTGAGGAATAGGTGCGGTAGGTCGGGTTTTCCGTGCTCCCGCCCGCATAGCCGGACACCGTGTCGAGCACGCCGGGAACCTTGTCGAAATCCGCCTCGACACACCAGAAGCAGCCACCGGCGAAAATCGCCGTCTGCTTTTCAGCCGTCGCCGGCTGAGAAACCGCCACCATGGCGGTGAGGGAAAAGGCCGCGGCCAAAAGGGAACGTCGCAACATCAATGTCTCTCCTGTGTTCCCGCACAGAGCTACCGCGCCGGGTGGCAAATTCAAATCAAGCCGCTACACGCTTGCGTGAGGTGATTGAAACTGGAGAGAGGGAGCAGCAATCCTCCCTGCTCGGCGTATCGACGAGCAGGGAGGAAAGAGATTTTTAGACGCGGCGCTCGACCATCATCTTCTTGATGTTGGCGATGGCCTTGGCCGGGTTCAGGCCCTTGGGGCAGGCCTGCGTGCAGTTCATGATCGTGTGGCAACGATAGAGCCGGAAGGGATCTTCCAGATTGTCGAGACGCTCGCCCGTCTTCTCGTCGCGCGAATCGATCAGCCAGCGATAGGCCTGAAGCAGAACGGCGGGGCCGAGATAGCGCTCGCCGTTCCACCAGTAGCTCGGGCACGAGGTCTGGCAGCAGAAGCACAGGATGCACTCGTAAAGCCCGTCAAGCTTGGTGCGGTCCTCATGGCTCTGCTTCCACTCGGTCGCGGGCTCCGGCGTGATCGTCTGCAGCCACGGCTCGATGGAGGAAAGCTGCGCATAGGGCACGGAAAGATCCGGCACCAGATCCTTGACCACCGGCATGTGCGGCAGCGGATAGATCTTCACCGCATCCTGCGCCACCTCATCCATGCCCTTGGTGCAGGCCAGCGTGTTGGTGCCGTCGATGTTCATCGCGCAGGACCCGCAGATACCCTCGCGGCAGGAACGGCGGAAGGTCAGCGTCGGGTCGATCTTGTTCTTGATGTAGATCAGCCCATCGAGGACCATCGGTCCGCAATCATCCATGTCGATATAATAGGTATCGACACGCGGGTTTTCTTCATCATCCGGCGACCAGCGATAGATCTTGTATTCGCGCAGGTTGGTCGCGCCCTCGGGCTTCGGCCAGACCTTGCCCTCCTTGACGCGGGAATTCTTGGGAAGGGTGATTTCAACCATGATTTCCTCGCCTCAGTAGACCCGCGCCTTGGGCGCGATTTTCTTGGGATCGATGCCGCCGTCTTCCGGCCTCAGCATCGGGTCGGTGTGGACAGGACGATAGTCGAGCGTCACCTTGCCGGCCTCATCAACCCAGGACAGCGTGTGCTTGCGCCAGTCCTCGTCGTTGCGGCCGCCCATCGGACCATCCTTGTAGTCCTCGCGGGCATGGGCGCCACGGCTCTCCTTGCGCGCTTCGGCGGCATAGACCGTGGTGATGGCGTTGGCCATCAGGTTTTCCAGCTCCAGCGTCTCCATGAGATCCGAGTTCCAGATCATTGAGCGGTCGGAGACCTTGACGTCGGGAAGCTCTTTCCAGACGGCGCTGATGCGCTCGCAGCCCTGCTCCAGCGATTCCTGCGTGCGGAAAACGGCGGCGTCTTCCTGCATGGCGCGCTGCATCTTCTCGCGCAGTTCCGCCGTGGGCGTGGAGCCATTGGCATGACGCAGGCGGTCGAAGCGCTCCATGATCTTTTCGCAAGCCGCCTCGTTGAGCGCCGGAACGGGAGCCTCACGGTCGACCACCTCGCCGGCGCGAATGGCAGCGGCGCGGCCAAAGACCACAAGATCGATCAGCGAGTTGGAACCAAGACGGTTGGCGCCATGCACAGAGGCACAGGCCGCCTCGCCAACGGCCATCAGGCCGGGCGCAACCGCATCGGGGTTGTCCTTCGTCGGGTTCAGCACTTCACCCCAGTAATTGGTCGGGATGCCGCCCATATTGTAGTGGACGGTCGGCAGGACCGGGATCGGCTCGCGGGTCACGTCGACACCGGCAAAGATACGGGCCGATTCGGCGATGCCGGGCAGGCGCTCATGGATGACCGCCGGGTCCAGATGATCGAGATGCAGGAAGATGTGATCCTTGTTCTTGCCGACGCCACGGCCCTCGCGGATCTCCATGGTCATGCAGCGCGAAACCACGTCACGCGAGGCAAGGTCCTTGGCCGATGGCGCATAACGCTCCATGAAGCGCTCGCCCTCGGAGTTGACAAGATAGCCACCCTCGCCGCGCACACCTTCGGTGATGAGGCAGCCCGCCCCATAAATGCCGGTCGGGTGGAACTGCACGAACTCCATGTCCTGCAGCGGCAGGCCGGCGCGGGCGATCATGCCATTGCCGTCGCCCGTGCAGGTGTGGGCGGAGGTGCAGGAGAAATAGGCTCGGCCATAACCGCCCGTCGCCAGCACCACCATCTTGGCGGAGAAGCGATGGATCGTGCCGTCTTCAAGATTCCACGCCACGACGCCGGTGCAGACACCATCATCGGACATGATGAGATCGAGCGCAAAATACTCGATGAAGAATTCGGCGTGATTCTTGACGGACTGGCCGTAGAGCGTGTGCAGGATGGCATGACCGGTGCGATCTGCCGCGGCACAGGTGCGCTGTACGGGCGGGCCATCGCCAAAATTCTGCATGTGGCCGCCGAAGGGACGCTGGTAGATCTTGCCTTCCTCGGTGCGCGAGAAGGGCACGCCGTAATGCTCGAGCTCATAGACGGCGGCGGGCGCCTCACGGGCGAGATATTCCATGGCGTCGACATCGCCGAGCCAGTCGGAGCCCTTTACCGTGTCGTAAAGGTGCCATTGCCAGTGGTCGGGGCCCATGTTCTTAAGCGAAGCGGCGATGCCGCCCTGCGCCGCCACCGTGTGGGAGCGGGTCGGGAAGACCTTGGTGATGCAGGCCGTCTTGAGCCCCTGCTCGGCCATGCCGAGCGTGGCGCGCAGGCCGGCGCCGCCAGCACCGACGACGACGACGTCGAACTTGTGGTCGACATAGGTGTAGGCGTCTGCCGCCTTTTTATCTGTTGCCTTTGCCATAACCGGGTTCAGCCTCCGAGGGCGATCTTGACGAGGGCGAGGAGAGAAACGACGCCCAGAATGAGGGTGAAGAAGATGTTGCCGATCAGGAGCGCGACCTTGCTGCCCTCGCCGTGGACATAGTCCTCAACGATGACCTGCATGCCGAGCTTCATGTGGTAGAGCACCGACAGGACCGCGAAGGCCAGAAGCACCGTGATGACCGGATTGGCGATCGCTGCGCGGACCTCTTCATAGGAAGCGCCATTGTTGGCGATGACGAAGCCGATGAAGAAGATGACAAGCGGAATGTTGGCGATGGCCGTGAGGCGCTGGCGCCAGAAGTGATCCGTACCTTCTTTTGCCGAACCGAGACCGCGAACGCGGTTAAGCGGTGTGCGCATGTCGCTCATGATCAAAACCCTCCACGAACGGCATAGCCGATGATCCAGACCAGAATGGTCAGCACGATAGAGACGGCGATGGTGGCCTTGGCCATTTTCGTCGCTGTCGCCTTTTCAAGGCCGCGCCCGGTATCCCAAACGAGGTGGCGAAGGCCGCCGACCAGATGATGGATCATGGCCCAGGTGAACCCGAACAGGACGAGACGGCCGAACCAGGAACCGTAGATGCCATTGACGGTGTCGAAGGTTTCTTTCGAGCCGGCTGCAGCGGCAAGCCAGATGACAAAAAGCACCATCCCGAAATAAAGCGCGCCACCGGTGATGCGGTGGACGATCGACATCAGCATAGTCGGAATGAGACGATAGACCTGCAGGTGAGGCGAAAGTGGCCTGGCCTTTACAGTTGTGGATTTGCTCATGGCTTCCCCAATTCGATACCGGCGCGGCGGGGTGGCTGTTGCGAGAGCGACATCGGATCCCGAACTCGCGCCCTGCGGCTGTGGCTTTCTAATGCGGTTTTTGCAGTGCGTCAAAGCCGCAAAAGCAATCCCCTGACTGAATATATTGCGGCCGACAGCAGGGACGACCGGCATTGCAGGACTTTAAACGATTGAACGCATTTTTTTCCGATTCGCATGGGTCATGACCCTAACGGCGGCAGGTGATCGGAACCTTGCCGCTGACCATCCATAATGCCTCGCTGCCCTCGATCACCACGGCATAGAGAGACTCACCATAGCGCACGCTTTGCCCCGGCGGCGAAGCCGGAAGGTCGATCTCGACACCACGCGGGCTGACGACCGAAATGCCGCCGCTCCTTGGAGTGACCGTCATCTCCATCCCGTCATCGCAGGCCAGTTTGACAGGGCCGGAGAAGGCGAGCGTGGTGGTCTTTTTTGCCTCCCCGGATGGCGTGGAGACACAGCCGGCCAGAATGACGGCGCATCCTGCGACCGCCAAAAGGCCTGACGGGCCGCGCTTGCGCAGCCGCGATAAGGGCGAATCTGAAAATGACATGCTGCCGTCTCTATTGCGGGTCCGAATCCGGAGTGCGTTCGCTGGACTGGTCGAAACGAATGACATGCGTGGTCCAGTCAGCGGGCGCGGCCATGGCCTCATAGAGCTTGCGACCCTCGTCCGGCTGACGCGGAGCATTGAGCGCCAGGCGCGCCCAGCCACGTTCTTCGGCCTGGTCGGCGATCACATCAACCAGCGCCTTGCCGATACCCTTGCGGCGATGATCGTGATGCACGAAAAGATGGTCCACCAGACCGTGACGCATGCCCGAGACCGGATCCGGCAGGTCGTAGAACAGTGCAAAGCCCACCAGTTCGCCGTCAAGGCTGGCACCCACCACCTCCACGGCGCGGTCCTGCAGCAGGGTCTCGGCGTAATAGTCGTCGGGACGGCGCGGCGCGCCGCGCTTCAGCGACTGCGTGTAAGCCGCGAGAAGCGGCGCCAGAGCATGCGCATCCTTGAGGCGCAGCGGATTGATGTCGATCTGATGATTCTCGCCCATGGAGCACCCTTCCCCGAAATTAACCACGTCTGTCAATCGGCATATTGGTGCGGCATGCTCGACGTGACAAAGGTTAAGAAAAGCTTAATGTATGAGCCTTGAGGGGGCCACGAAGATTCAAGGAGCGATGGTGCATGCCTTTCCGATCTCTTTTCGTGGCAGCGGCTCTTGCGGCCGCAGCAGCGACCGCCCCGGCACTGGCCGGCGGCTTTCATGATGCAGGCAACGCCCGTGTCTATGCGGATGCCTATGGAAACCTGGTGATCCACAGCCGCGCCGGCTTCAAGCGCATCATGGTCGGCAAGGGGCATCTTGCCGACGACTACCGTGCGCTCGGCATCGAGGCACCGCGCGAAACGGCCTATCTGGAACGCCGCCACGGCAAGCTCTATCTGCGCCGCTCTGCACCCTGCAGCGCCGGCGTTCTGGTGAAGGGCCGCGGCTACATGTACGGGCTTTCCGACGGCGAACTGCCCGTGCTGACGGCACCCTGCGACTAGCAGCGATCGATGGACCATCAACTGGCGACAACTGCGGATCGGGCTTTTGCGAGCCGGTGGGTTTTCCGGCCCGCTGCAGCGCTCGATGGCTCCGTGTTGCGGGCCGCGCTGTTCGGCGCCGTCATCGGCACGGCGGTTGTGGCCGGCATGGAACTGCGCGAGCTCGCCGACAGGCATGGCGGTTTGCAGACGGGCCTGCACAAAACGCTTGAACATGCGACTCAATTGCTGCCGCACAGCAACAGTCAAACGGACACGCACCCGCTCTGGCGACAGCCGGCGGAAGGCGCAAAAGAGGTTTCGCGGCCGACGCCCGAGGCCCACAGCCTGTCTATGACGGCAAGCCGCACCGGAGTTCTTGCGCTGAAGGGGATGATTCAGCCCGGGAGCGCCGGTCGCCTGCGTGATGCGCTTGAAAGTTCGGCTTCGCCGATCACCACCATCGCACTCGATTCTCCCGGCGGCTCTCTGAACGAGGCTATGGCCATGGCCCGGCTGATCCGCCAGCGCGGACTTTCGACCAGTGTCGAGGCAGGCGCGGCCTGCGCGTCTTCATGTCCGCTGGTGCTGGCCGGAGGCAGGGAACGCCACGTGGAGCCCGGTGCGACCATCGCCCTTCACCAGTTCTATAGTCCCGGCAGCCTCTCCGACCCGCGGCAGGCTCTTTCAGACGCCCAGCTGGTGACCGCGCGCATTTCACGCCATCTGGATGAGATGGGGGTCGACCTCGCCCTGTGGCTCCACGCGCTCGATACACCGCCGCGCACGCTATATCGTCTCACGCCTGCGCAAATGAGGGCGTATCGGCTGACAACCGGACGACCGGGACACGCCCGGGGCCACTAGGGTCAGCCCCTGGACGGACCCGGGGGGCGCCACGGCCCCGTTTCGTCATTCCTCAGCCGTTTCCGCCTGATATTCCAGTATGTCTCCCGGCTGGCAGTCGAGCGCCTGGCAGATTTTTTCCAGCGTTTCGAAACGGACACCCCGGACCTTGCCGGATTTGAGAAGCGATACATTCTGCTCGGTGATGCCGATCTGCTCGGCCAACTCCTTTGAACGCATCTTCCGGCGAGCCAGCATCACATCGAGATTGACGATTATCGGCATGGCGTTCACACGAAATCGCGCTGTTCCGCGCGCACCTCTGCCGCGAGCGCCATGAGCCGCCCGGTCATATACATAATGCAGGCGATGAGAACCGAGAGCATCTCCGCGCTTCCAATCCCGATGGCGAGCATCTTCTGACCCGCTGGATTGCCCATGGTGAGCGCCAGGATCATCAGCATACGAAGTACGATGCTGCCCGCTGCCACGGCGACAAAAGCAGCGCTGGCGTGACGCAGCCAGTGGGCGGATTCGCCTGAGAGCGGCTCCTCTGCCGCAAAGGCGCCGAACATGCGCCACACGCAGTAGAGCGCGGTGAACAACAGGCCAAACTGAACCGCGATCAACGCTGCCGTGACACCGATCGCGGACGAGGTGAAAGCAAGCGGTCCGGAAAGAGACAGATTGTCCCGAACCAACGTTTCAAAAAGTCCGGGATCGGACAGCGATGCTGCGAAGAACCAGACCGCGCCTGCCGCGATGAAAACTCCACAAACCAGCACAATGGCCTGCATCAGGCGGCTGAGCCGCCGCAGGCGCGCTACATCATGCATTCGATTCTCCTTCGGATTGCATTAATTAATGTATTA
This sequence comes from Nitratireductor aquibiodomus, assembly GCF_900105565.1. Classification (NCBI taxonomy): domain Bacteria; kingdom Pseudomonadati; phylum Pseudomonadota; class Alphaproteobacteria; order Hyphomicrobiales; family Phyllobacteriaceae; genus Nitratireductor; species Nitratireductor aquibiodomus. The sequence goes on from NZ_FNSL01000001.1 coordinate 2,213,669, forward strand.
CGATAATTAATTATCCCGAATCGTTCTCAATGAAAAGGGTAGTATGGATGTTTTTCGAGAAATTTATCGCCAGGGCCATCATCGGCGCTGCCTGTGCGCTCGCGCTTTCCGCCTGTGTTTCGGGCAATCCCCGCACGCTCTACGAACTGTCGCGTTTCGACCCGCTCGACGCCGATCCGAAAGAGATTGCGATAGCTGTAAAGGCAGACAGGAACCTGCATCTGAAGCGGGGCGATGTTTTGCTGCGCATGACCCTCGAAAGCGATGATCGAAACAGGGCGTTCGACGAACACTTCGTGCTGGCGATCACGAATGCCACGCCGGCCGCCGGACTGGCTCAATCTGTGAAGGCCGATGAACATGTTCTCACCGCCGCGATCGCCTCACCGGACATGCGCCGCTTCCGCGACACGCAGGCAAAGGCACGGAATGCGCGCGCAGCAAATGCGACCGATGGAAAGGGCTCAATCAGCGTCTCGATCACCGGCGGCTGCAGACGGGGTGCGCTGGATATGAAAACGGCTTCGGTGCGCAGTTACATGCGAACCGAAGCCGATGGTCGCTTCTTCCCGCTGACGGGAGAAATCAGACTGGCCGACATCTTTGCAAAGGCCGGCATGCCCGCTGCAGAGGTTCCCGCCTGCAGCGAAGCGAGGTAGGCGCTCAGCCCCTGGGCCACTCGCGGATATCGACGAAATGCCCGGCGATGGCAGCGGCAGCCGCCATCGCCGGCGAAACGAGATGGGTGCGCCCCTTGAAGCCCTGACGGCCCTCGAAATTGCGGTTCGAGGTGGAGGCGCAGCGCTCGCCCGGCTTCAGGCGGTCGTCGTTCATGGCAAGGCACATGGAACAGCCGGGTTCGCGCCAGTCGAAACCGGCAGCCTTGAATATCCTGTCGAGGCCTTCGGCCTCGGCCTGCGCCTTCACGAGGCCGGAGCCCGGCACAATCATCGCGTTCAGGCCGTCCTTGACCTTCTGGCCCTCGGCGACCTTTGCGGCTTCGCGCAGATCCTCGATGCGACCATTGGTGCAGGAGCCGATGAAGACACGGTCGACGGCGATGTCGGTGATTTTCGTCCCCGGAGTGAGACCCATATATTCGAGCGCGCGCTTCTTGGAGAGGCGCTTGGTCTCCTCGGTGATCTCATCCGGGTTCGGCACGACACCGGTCACGGAAACGACATCCTCGGGCGAAGAGCCCCAGGTGACGATGGGCGGCAGATTGGCGGCGTCGAGCTTGACGACACGGTCGAACTCGGCCCCTTCGTCGGTGCGCAGGGAATCCCAGTAGGCAAGCGCCATGTCCCATGCCTTGCCTTTCGGCGCGCGCGGGCGATCCTTGATATAGGCATAGGTGGTCTCGTCCGGCGCAATGAGGCCGGCGCGGGCGCCACCTTCGATCGACATGTTGCAGACGGTCATGCGGCCTTCCATGGAAAGCGCACGGATCGCCTCACCTGCATATTCCATGACGTGGCCGGTACCACCGGCCGTGCCGATCTCGCCGATGATGGCGAGGATGATGTCTTTCGCAGTCACGCCCTCGGGCAGTGCGCCATCCACCTCGATCAGCATGTTCTTCGCGCGGCGCTGGATCAGCGTCTGTGTGGCGAGCACATGCTCAACCTCGGACGTGCCGATGCCGTGCGCCAGCGCACCGAAGGCACCATGGGTGGAAGTGTGGCTGTCACCGCAGACGATGGTCATGCCTGGCAGGGTGAAGCCCTGTTCGGGGCCGACAATGTGCACAATGCCCTGACGCTCGTCATTGGCGTCATAGTATTCGATGCCGAAGTCGGCTGCGTTCTTTGCCAGCGCATCGACCTGAATGCGGCTTTCGGGATTTTTGATCCCGAACTTGCGGTCAGGCGAGGTCGGCACATTATGGTCGACCACGGCGAGCGTCTTTTCAGGATGGCGCACATTCCGGCTGGCCATGCGCAGGCCTTCAAAGGCCTGCGGGCTCGTCACCTCATGCACCAGGTGGCGGTCGATATAGAGCAGGCAGGTGCCGTCGTCCTGTTGATCGACCAGATGGTCGTCGAAAATCTTGTCGTAGAGCGTGCGTGCTTTGGTCATTTTGTTCATCCCTAGCGGAGCGAAATGGAAGGCTGGCCGGCTAATCTTGTGTCTCGTTGCATTCCCGGTAGATGGCGAGGGAATGCCGAGCCGGTTGGCGTGTCCGCCTAAGGCAGTCGGCTCAGAAGCGAGCCGGAAACCCGCGCAAAAAAGCGGCTCGGCAGGCGCTTGACGTCCTGCAGAACAAAGCCCTTATAGGCCGGGTTTCCAAAAAGTGCTTCCATGACACGGCTAATACCAGCCTTTCATGGGATCGGCAATCTATCCGTCCTGAGAGCTGGCCTGCCCTCCGCCGTGGTTTTTCGGCGGCTTGAGATCGAGCTGCGTTTCGAGACGCCGCATAAGCGCCAGAACCAGCGCGCCCAGAAAACAGGCAAGCCCGGCGATGGTCCACAGGCCAAGTCCAGCGGCAAGACCCGTTGCCGCCGCCAGCCACATACCAGCGCCGGTGGTCAAACCTCGAACCTCGCCCCGCTTGAAAATAATGAAACCGGCGGCAAGAAAAGCGACCCCAGCCGTAATCGCCTCGACAAGGCGGATGGGATCGGCCCGCACCTGATCGTCGCTGAACACAGGCATCGCCACGATCTCAAGTGCAATCACGGCAAAAACCGCAGAAGCCAGACACACAAGCATATGGGTCCGCAGGCCGGCCGGCCTGTCGGCCAGCTCACGCTCGAAACCCAGTATGCCGCCAAGCAGGACCGCAACCGCAAGCCGCACTGCGATGACCTGCCATGGCAGCGTGGTTGCGGGTGCGAATTCGGCGATCAAGGCATCCATGCGAGATGAATGCACCCGGACCGCCAAGGTTCCCGGCACTCAGATCTAACGCTGGGCCTGGCTCCTGCGCATGCGTTGCTCAAGTGCGCGGAGCGCGAGCGAGAGGCCAACCGTCAGAATGAGATAGATATAGGCAACGATGGAATAGGTCTCAAAAAAGCGGAACGAGCCCGACGCATAGATCTTACCCATCTGGGTGATGTCGGCAACGCCGAGCACCGAGACGAGGGATGAATCCTTGACCATGGCCACGAAATCATTGCCGAGCGGCGGCAGGATGGTGCGGATCGCCTGCGGCAGAATAATGAGGCGAAAACGCTGGAAGCGCGAAAGCCCGAGCGCCTTGGCTGCTTCCACCTGCCCCTCGTCCACCGACTGGATGCCGGCACGGAACACCTCGGCAATGAACGCCGAATAGCCGATGCTGAGCGCGATGATGGCGCGCCACAGAAGCGAGATGTCACGCACCCTGAGCTCACCGAGAATGCCGGCTTCCTGCAGAGACGCGGTCACCGCATTCCAGCCCGTCACCACAATCGGAACCCCGGCAAAGGCGATCCAGAACAGGAGCACGAGGACGGGCACGCCGCGAATGATCTCGACATAGAAGCGGGCGATCTGCCGGAGTGCCAGCGAGCCGGAAAGGCTCATCAGAGCGATGCCAAGACCGACTGCCGTGGCCAGCGCAAACCCAACAACCGTGACAAAAACGGTGATACCGATGCCCCTGGAGACAATCGTGAAAACCTGCGCGTAAAGATCGCTGGTGGCGATGAGGACTGCGACACCGAGGGCGATGGCCCCGGCGACTGCAAGCCACCAGGGGAAATCGCGCTTGGTGGCGGGTCTGGAACCGGACACCGCCATCGGCACTAAACGCTTCTCGATGAGCGGCCGGTCAGACCGGCAAAACGCGGATCAGCCACGTCTTACTCGCCCCTTTTGTATTCGAGAAACCACTTCGTGTTGAGCGCATCGAGCGTACCGTCCGCCTTCATGGACGCGATGGCCGCGTTGACGGGCGCGACGAGATCGGAACCCTTGGCGAATATGAAGCCGAAGTCCTCCGAACCCAGCGGCTCGCCGAGCAGTTTCAGTCCACCATTGGAAGCGTCCACATAGCCCTGTCCACCCGTGCTGTCAGTCAGCACCACGTCGACATCGCCCGCACGCAGCGCCTGCACGGAAGCACCGAAGGTCTCGAACAGCTTGATGCGCGGATTGGCTTCGTCGCCGTCGAGCACCTCATAAACGGCGGTGTAGAAGGGCGAGGTGCCGGGCTGCGCGCCCATCAGGCCATCCTCATAGGCGGCGAAACTCTCCGCATCGGTGAAGTTCGTCTCGTCGCTGCGCACGAGCATGAACATCTCCGAACGCATATAGGGATCGGAGAAATCCACCTTTTCCTTGCGGTCGTCGCGGATGGTGATGCCGGTCATGCCCATGTCGTACTGGCCGTCGGCGACAGACTGGATCATCGCATCCCAGCTCGTGTTCTGATAGGTCACACTGGCGTTGAGCCGCTTCGCGATCTCGTTCACCGCATCATATTCCCAGCCGACCTGTTCACCCGATGTGGGGTCGATGAACTGGAGCGGCGGGTAGGCGTTTTCCGTTACCACGACCACTTCACGGCCCTGAAGATCGGGCAGGTCTTCGGCAGCAGCGGTGGACAACCCTGAGAACATAAAAGCAGTGGCTGCGAAGGACGCAGCCAGAAGGGACGTACGCAACGTCATGACCAATCTCCCTGTGGCGGACCGATGCTCGGCCGGGTGATTGGTTCTCCTTAAAGCAGAGCGTATTCCAGTAAAAGAGCCCTGACGGACTCAAAAGCGTTACAGCGGGATCATCAGACGCAAAAAAGGCGCACCGAAGCGCGCCTTTTTCTAAATTCCCTTGCCGATAATCTATTCGGCGTTGTTCTCGGCTGCGGCAGCTTCCTGCGCCTTTGCAGCCTCTTCTGCGGCCTTCTCGGCGGCGAGCGCCTCGGCAGCGGCAACCTTCTCGGCCTCGATCCGGGCCTTCTCTTCGGCAGCGGCCTGACGGACGGCGTCGTTCAGACGGCGGGCACGCACGCTGGTGTTCTCGGTGATGCGGGCCGACTTACCGCGACGATCGCGCAGGTAGTAGAGCTTCGCGCGGCGAACCTTACCGCGGCGGACCACCTCGACGCCCTCGACGAGCGGAGAGTAGATCGGGAACACACGCTCGACGCCTTCGCCATAGGAAATCTTGCGAACGGTGAAGTTTTCCTGGAAGCCGGAACCGGAACGGGCGATGCAGACGCCTTCATAGGCCTGCACACGGGTGCGCGTGCCTTCGGTGATGCGCACCAGAACGCGAACCGTGTCGCCTGGCTGGAATTCGGGAAGCTGACGCTGTGCAGCGATCTTCTCGGCCTGCTCGGCCTCGAGCTGACGGATAATGTCCATCTCTGTGTCCTCTTGCTTCTTTGCGAAGTGCCAGAGCGCTCATCTCATCGACAGTCACCTGACCGCCTGAGGAGTGTCCGTTCTTGCGAACGAAGCAGGAGCGAGTTCACCTTCATTGATTGGTCACGGTCATGAATCTCCATGACAGCGGTACGCGCACATAGCCTACCTGACAAGCAGAATCAAGCCTCAACTCTAACAGTGAAAGTTGAGTTTGTTGCCATCCAGGTCGCGCACATAAGCCCCGTAGAAGGACTTTCCCCGCGGGCCAGGGGCGCCCTCATCGACGCCACCCAGCTCGATCGCGAGAGAGTGCAAGGCCATCACACTTTCCTGTGACTCGACCTTAAAGGCAACCATGCCTCCATTACCATAGGTTGCCACCTCCCCATCAAAAGGCAGGTTGACGACGAGCAAGGGACCGTTTCCTCCCAGACTCCAGGCAAGAAGCCTGTCCGTCCGGTAAGCTGGCGTGCCACCCATTTTGTTCATGATGGGGGAATAGAAGCTTTCTGCCAGCTTCAGATCCCTACACCCTAACGTAATATAGGAAATCAAACTACACCTCCTGATTGAAGATGCTCGATACTCCGGTTTGTCACACACTGCAAGCGCTGCCAACCGACCCAGGTCAAGGAACTCGTTGTCTGTCTTTGTTCAGGGCGGCCCAGAGATCCGGACGGCGCTCACGTGTCAGCCTCTCCGCCTCTGCACGCCGCCATGCCGCAATCTTGGCGTGGTTGCCCGACAGGAGCACCTCAGGAATTGGCCTTTCTTCGAAAAGCTGGGGGCGGGTGTATTGCGGATGCTCCAGAAGCCCACCTTCAAAGCTCTCCTCCTCGCCCGAGGCATCGTTGCCCATCACGCCAGGCAGAAGACGGATCACCGCATCGAGAAGCACGAGGGCCGCCGGCTCGCCGCCGGAAAGAACATAATCGCCAACGGATACCTCTTCGAGGCCGCGCGCCTCGATGACGCGCTGGTCCACCCCTTCGAACCGGCCGCACAGGATCACCGCGCCCGGCCCGGCGGCCAGTTCACGCACGCGCTGCTGGTCGAGCGGCTTTCCGCGCGGGCTCATCAAGAGGCGCGGCCGCGGATCGTCGGCCGGCGCGGCGTGGTCGATGGCGCGCGCCAGCACGTCGGCGCGCATGACCATGCCCGCACCGCCGCCGGCAGGCGTATCATCCACATTGCGATGTTTTGACGTGGCGAAATCGCGGATCTGGACGGTTTCCAGCGACCATGTTCCAGCCTCCCGAGCCCTGCCAGCCAGCGACAGATCGAGCGAGCCGGGAAACATTTCAGGGTAGAGCGTGAGGACCGTCGCGTGAAACGTCACGAGACCTCTCCTTCGCGCGGCATGTCCGGATCGTCGTCTTCCACGAGGCCGGCCGCTACGCGGTCGATCTCCACTTCGCCTTTTGAAAGGCGCACATGCGGCGCGGCGGCACGGGTGAAGGGAACCATCGTCGAGCCACCTTCGGCCAACCCGATCTCGAGAATGTCGCCGCCACCGAAATTGTGCAGCGCCCGCACCCTGCCAACCCGCTCCCCCTCGCCGTCGACAACGGCAAGACCGATCAGGTCGGCATGGTAGAATTCCTCTTCCCCGAGATCATCCGGCAGCGCCTCACGCTCAACAAACAGTGCAGTCCCGTTCAGCGCCTCGGCGGCGTTGCGGTCACCCACCTCGGCAAAGCGCGCCACAACCACGTTCTTTGCGGGTCGTACATTGAGAACGGTCAGTTTGCGCCCATCCCCGGTGGTCAGCGGACCGTAGTCGCCGATCGCCAGGGGATCGCCGGTGAAAGCCTTGACGCGCACCTCGCCACGCAGGCCCTGCGCCGCGCCGATAACGGCAAGCTGGATGCGGGTATCGCTGTTTTTCTGTCTGCTCATCTGCCTGATTTGCCACTGCGCGGTTCGGAAAAACAGGCTTATGCGCCGTTTTACGGCTTTCCGGCAAGCTTTCCGGCCAGACTTTCCATGCGTGCGGCAAGATCGTTCAGCGTGCCGGTCACCGCGGCATCGTTCTTGCCGGACTGATTCAGGGCATCGTCTCGCGTCTTGCGAAGCGTTGCGACCTCCCCCTCCATAGTGCGCATCCGCTTCTGCAGTTCCGAAAGCTCGTCCATCACCATGATCCCGGCCATGACCGCCAGCCGGTGGTCACCGATCTCACCGAATGAATCCTTCAAATGGGTGATGTAACGGTCGAAACGCTGCGCCAGACTGACAAGATGCTCTTCCTGTCCCTCGTCGCAGGCCATGCGATAGGACTTGCCGTCGATCGTGACTGTAACCTGTGCCATCGCCCGCCCTACCGATCCAGCACGGCACGGATCGTCTCCATGGCCGTGACCAAACGCCGCGAGACTTCGCGGTTCACCTCTTCAAGACGCTGGGCCCGCGCTTCGGACTTGTCGATCTCCTGAGCGAGGCGCGCGCGGTCCGCATTCATGCGCTGCAGTTCTGCATCGGAATCAGCAAACGCGCGATCCCGCTCAATCCGCGCCTCCACGGCATCCTCAAGCGAGGACAGCGCCTTGTTCAGACGCTCGATCACCTCTTTGAGCGTGCTTTCACCACTCATGGCCGCCAACCCCAGTCGAGCATCCCCGGAACGCGCCAGCCACCACAGCGGCGCAGGCATGCGAACTCCGAAAATGTTTTGACACAGGCAATCTTGCTTACTCTCATCCGCCCAGTGACGCACCCAGGCATGTGCCGACAGGCAAACGCACGACAGGTTTCGCGAAGCCTCGGTTGCGAATCGCTGGCCTTACTAACCAGTTACGCCGAAAAGATTAGGCGCCGTGTGAAGGTTCCGTCAACAAAACACGTCGGCTAATCCCCCAAAATGCTGTAACAGGGTTGATACAAAATCTTCCTTCCCCGACGGCAGGCAAACGCCCGCAAACCGCACCTTTGTTGACTTCAAGGCCGCAACTGCTATGTGTCGCCTGCTTTTTCCAAAGGGCCGGGACTGCCCATGCAGTCTGCCCGACAACTGCCTAAAGCGGACCAGCGAGCAATCATGATCTCACGCGACAAACACGACCGGATGGCCAATGCGATCCGCTTCCTTTCCATGGATGCGGTCGAGAAGGCCAAATCGGGCCATCCAGGCCTGCCCATGGGTGCGGCAGACATCGCCACCGTGCTTTTCACCCGCTTCATGAAGCACGACCCGAAGAACCCGGACTGGGCCGACCGCGACCGGTTCGTTCTTTCAGCCGGCCATGGGTCGATGCTGCTTTATTCGCTGCTCTACCTGCTCGGCTACGAAGACATCACGATCGACGAGATCAAGAACTTCCGCCAGCTCGGTTCGCGCACGGCCGGGCACCCCGAATTCGGTCATGCGGCCGGCATCGAGACGACCACCGGCCCGCTTGGCCAGGGTCTTGCCAATTCCGTGGGCATGGCGATCGCCGAGCGCATCCTGAACGCCCGCTACGGCGACGACCTGGTGGACCACTACACCTATGTGCTGGCCGGCGACGGCTGTCTGATGGAGGGCATCAGCCAGGAAGCGCTGACGCTTGCCGGGCATCTGAAACTCAACAAGCTGATCGTCCTTTTCGACGACAACCAGATTTCCATCGACGGCTCCACCTCACTGACAGATTCCACCGACCAGTGCGCGCGCTTCGAGGCCTCCGGCTGGAACACGATGCGCATCGACGGGCATGATCCGGACGCCATCGCCGGCGCCATCGAATCCGCGAAGGGTTCGGACCGCCCGACCCTGATCGCCTGCCGCACCACCATCGGCTTCGGCGCACCGACCAAATCCGGCACTGCAAAGGTGCACGGCTCCCCGCTCGGTGCGGAAGAAATCGCCGGCGCGCGCAAGGCGCTCGGCTGGGATGCGGAACCCTTCGTCGTTCCTTCCGACATTCTTGACGACTGGCGCCTGGCCGGCCTGCACTCGGCCAAGGAGCGCAAGGCCTGGGAAGATCGCCTTGCGGCCGCCGACGCGGAAACGCGGGGCGAGTTCGAGCGCCGCATGCGCGGCGACCTGCCGGAGACCTTCTCCGCGGCCATGCTCGAATACAAGGAAAAGCTGGCAGCCGAACCGCCAAAGGTGGCGAGCCGCAAGGCATCGGAGATGGCGCTCGAGGCAATCAACGCGGCGCTGCCGGAAACCATCGGCGGCTCCGCGGACCTGACCGGCTCCAACAACACCAAGACCAGCCAGACCGGCCCGATCAGCGCCGAGGACTTCTCCGGCCGCTATGTCCACTACGGCATCCGCGAGCACGGCATGGCCGCCGCCATGAACGGCATGACGCTGCATGGTGGCATCATCCCCTATGGCGGCACCTTCCTGACCTTCTCGGATTACGCCCGCCCGGCGATGCGCCTCGCCTCGCTGATGCAGATCCGTTCCATCTTCGTGATGACGCATGACTCCATCGGCCTTGGCGAGGACGGCCCGACCCACCAGCCGGTGGAACATCTGGCCGCGCTGCGCGCAATCCCCAACCATCTCGTGTTCCGCCCCGCGGACGCGATCGAAACGGCGGAATGCTGGCAGGTGGCGATCGAAAGCCGCAAGGCACCTTCCACGCTCGCCCTTTCGCGCCAGAACCTCGCGCCGGTACGCACCAGCCATGAAGCTGACAATCTCTGCGCCCGCGGTGCCTATGAGCTCGCCGGTTCCGACGACGACGCCAGAGTGACGCTCTTTGCCACCGGTTCGGAGGTGGAGGTCGCAATGGCTGCCAAGGCCCTGCTTGATGCCGCCGGCCATCCGGCCCGTGTCGTTTCTGTGCCCTGTTTTGAACTGTTCGAGCAGCAGAGCGACGACTATCGCAAGGCTGTGACCGGCAACGCCCCCGTAAAGGTGGCCATCGAAGCCGGCATTCGCCAGGGCTGGGACGCGATCATCGGTTCCGACGGAATCTTCGTCGGCATGACCGGCTTCGGTGCCAGCGCACCGGCTCCGGAACTCTACAAGCATTTCGGAATCACCGCCGAAGCAGCAGCCAGCGCCGCGCAAAAGCGGCTGGCAGAACTCGGTTGAGCCCGATAGTGGCCCTGTTACGGTTTGGGGCGGGCGAATGCCTGCCCCGCCATCTGGATTCTCGACGCCTGTGCCGCTATGAAGCGACGTCTCCTTCCGTGCCTGCGCACGGCCACCCACTCTCCGGAGGAAGTTCATGACCGTCAAAGTTGCCATCAACGGATTTGGCCGCATCGGCCGCAATGTCGTACGCGCGATCTACGAGTCGGGCCGCAAGGACATCGACATCGTCGCGATCAACGATCTCGGCCCGGTCGAGACCAATGCCCACCTTCTGCGCTATGACAGCGTGCATGGCCGCTTCCCCTCCGAGGTGAAGGTCGACGGCGACACGATCAACATCGGATCCGATTCCTTCAAGGTCTTCGCAGAGCGCGACCCCTCCAAGCTGCCCTGGGGCGAGCTGGGTGTCGACATCGTGATGGAATGCACCGGCATCTTCACCGCCAAGGAAAAGGCATCGCTGCACCTCGATGCCGGCGCAAAGCGCGTGCTGGTTTCGGCTCCGGCTTCCGGCGCCGACCTGACGGTTGTCTATGGTGTCAATCACGACAAGCTCTCCAGCGAGCACCGCGTGGTCTCCAATGCCTCCTGCACCACCAACTGCCTGGCACCGGTGGCCAAGGTCCTGAATGACGCCTTCGGCATCGAAAAAGGCTTCATGACCACGGTTCACGCCTATACGGGCGACCAGCCGACGCTCGACACGATGCACAAGGATCTCTATCGCGCCCGCGCTGCAGCCGTGTCCATGATCCCGACCTCGACGGGCGCCGCCAAGGCTGTCGGCCTCGTCCTGCCGGAGCTCAACGGCAAGCTGGACGGCGTTTCCATCCGCGTTCCGACCCCGAATGTTTCGGTCATCGATTTCAAGTTCGTGCCTAAGAAGAAGGTCACGGTGGAGGAGGTCAACCAGGCGCTCGTCGCCGCCGCCGATGGCGGCCTGAAGGGCATCCTCGCCTATACCAACGAGCCGCTTGTCTCCATCGACCTGAACCACAACCCCGCCTCCTCCACCTTCGCGCTCGACCAGACCAAGGTAATCGAAGGCGACCTGGTTCGCGTCATGTCCTGGTACGACAATGAATGGGGCTTCTCGAACCGCATGGCCGACACGGCCGTCGCGTTCGGCAAGACCATCTGACACGGTTTACAAGCCATTCAGAACGCCCGGCCACCGCGCCGGGCGTTTTTCTTTTGGCCCGGCCCTTGCATCTCACTTCCGCCGCATCTTTTATGAAAAAGAACAGCAACTTGAGGCAGGCGGGATCGAAAGTATCGGATGGATCAGGGCATTTATCTCATAACGCTCGTGGGCACGGCTCTTGTGCTCTTCGCCGCGTTTTCGAGCCTGATTGCCTTTCGCTTCGGCGCACCGCTCCTCCTCATCTTCCTCGGCATCGGCCTGGCAGCCGGGACAGACGGGCTCGGGCTTGATTTCGACAATGCAGCGATTGCCTATTTCATCTGCTCGCTGGCATTGGCCATTATCCTTTTCGATTCAGGGTTTGGCACGTCGATAACAGCGTTCAGGCAGGCTGCAGCGCCCGCCATCGTCCTTGCGACCATCGGCGTGTTGCTGACCGCCGGGCTCGTGGGCGTTGCAGCCTACTATGTAACGGGCTTCAGCTGGCTTGAATCCTTTCTGCTTGGCGCAACGGTGGCATCGACCGACGCGGCGGCAGTGTTCTTCCTGCTACGGGTGGGCAACATCTCCGTGCGCGAGCGGGTGCGCTCGACGCTCGAAGTCGAATCGGGATCGAACGACCCGATCGCCATCTTCCTAACGCTCTCTCTTGTCGGGCTGATCGCAGGTGGCGAAGCGATCCAGGCAGGAGAACTGGCGGTCGACGTGGCGCTCGGCTTCCTGCAGCAGATGGGGATCGGCCTCGTCGCAGGCCTTGTCGGCGGCTGGAGCATCGTGCGGCTGGTGGTCCGGCTCAGACTGGAACAGGGGCTTTTGCCTATTTTCGTGCTTGCTCTGTCTCTGCTTGTGTTTGCGCTGGCAGGCGCCATGGGCGGCTCGGGCTTTCTCGCCGTTTATGTGGCCGGCCTGATCGCCGGTAATGCCAAGCTGCGCTCGACCGCCATGCTGAAGCGCTTTCAGGACGGCGTGACCTGGCTCGCGCAGATCATCATGTTTCTCGTGCTCGGCCTGTTTGCAACGCCGTCGCAATTTGCCGAGATCATTCTGCCAGCACTGTTTATTGGCCTGTTCCTGATCTTCGTCGCCCGTCCGCTGGCGGTGACGCTCTGTCTGATGCCCTTCCGGTTCTCGCCCGCCGAGAGCGCCTTCATCTCGTGGGTGGGCCTGCGCGGAGCAGTATCGATCCTGCTTGCGATCACGCCGCTGATCGACGAACTGCCCAATGGCCGCCCCCTGTTCAACATCGTTTTCATCATCGTGCTTGTCTCGCTGATCGTGCAGGGCTGGACGGTAGGGCCCTTGGCACGCCGGCTGGGGCTGACACTGCCCCCGCGCATGGGGCCGCTAAACAAGGTTGAGCTGGAACTGCCCGGTTCCGCCCGTCATGAACTCCTCGCTTATCGCGTGGTGGCAGGGAGCCCGGTGGAGCGCGGCCAGCGCATTCCACGCTGGGCGAAGCCATCTCTGGTGGTGCGCGACGGACGCTCCATGACCTATCAGTATGCCGGGCGGCTTGCCGCCGGCGACCATGTCTATATTTTTGTGCCTGACCGCTATCCGCGCCTGCTCGACCGCCTGTTCGCAAGCCCGGCGGAGGTGGACCCGGAGGACGCCGATTTCTTCGGCGCCTTCGCTGTTGACCCGGAGCGTCCGGCGTCCGACATCGAAGCAGCCTATGCGCCGGGACTGAGCGAAGACGACCAGAAGAAGACCATTGCCGACCTCATACGCGAACGGCTCGGCGGACGCGCCGAATATGGCGACCGGACGACCCTGGGTGAAATCGAACTGATCGTGCGCGATGTCGATGAAGACGGCCGCATCAGTGCCATAGGCCTTTCGGTTGAACCGCACCCGCCCGAAGCGCGCCTTCCGCTGTTGCTCAATCCACGCGAAATCCTGCGCCGCGTTTTCCGCAGGAGGCCGCCCCCCGACGCCGGCGCATAATCGCACCCACCATCTTGCACCCGCTGCACGGCGCTGTATGGTCGCCGACGAATTCATATCATTCTTCCACCAGCGGTTCCGGGCGGCCGACTTCCTCCGACCATCCGCAAACCCCTCACAGGAGACATCGACGCATCATGCCGGATTTCAGGACCCTTGACGATCTCGACGACATTGCAGGCAAGCGTGTGCTGGTGCGCGTCGACCTGAACGTGCCGGTGAAAGACGGCAAGGTGAGCGACACCACACGGATCGAGCGCGTCGCGCCGACCATCCGGGAGCTTTCAGGCAAGGGCGCGAAGGTGATCCTGATGGCGCATTTCGGCCGACCGAAGGGCAAGCCTGATCCGGCAGCATCGCTGGAGCCCATCGCCTATGCGGTGGAAAGCGTGCTCGACCATCGTGTGCACTTTGCAAAGGATTGTATCGGCGCGCCGGCGGCTGAGGCGATTGCCGAAATGACGAATGGCGACATTCTGCTTCTGGAAAACACCCGTTTCCACGAGGGCGAGGAGAAGAACGATCCCGAATTCGCAAAGGCGCTGGCCGAGAATGGCGACATCTATGTGAACGATGCTTTCTCAGCCGCCCATCGCGCCCACGCCTCGACAGAGGGGCTCGCCCATCTGCTGCCGGCCTATGCGGGCCGCACCATGCAGGCGGAGCTGGAAGCGCTGGAGAAAGGCCTTGGCAAACCGGCCAAACCCGTGCTCGCCATTGTCGGCGGTGCGAAGGTTTCCACCAAGATCGATCTGCTGATGAATCTGGTGAAGAAGGTCGACGCGCTGGTGATCGGCGGCGGCATGGCCAACACATTCCTGGCCGCGCGCGGCACTGAAGTCGGCAAATCGCTCTGCGAACACGATCTTGCAAAGACGGCAAAGCAGATCATGATCGAGGCAGCGGAAAGTGGCTGCGCGCTGATCCTGCCGGTGGATGCCGTGGTGGCGCGCGAGTTCAAGGCTGGCGCGGAGAGCGAAACGGTCGAGATCGAGAGCGTGCCGGCGGATGCCATGATCCTCGATGTGGGCGCAAAGAGCGTCGAGAAGGTCAACGAATGGCTCGACCGCGCCGACACGGTGGTGTGGAACGGCCCGCTCGGCGCATTCGAGGTCGAACCGTTCGACGCAGCGACGGTGGCGGCGGCAAAGCACGCAGCACATCGCACCGCCGAGGGACTGCTCGTCTCGGTGGCCGGCGGTGGAGACACGGTGGCGGCGTTGAACCACGCCGGTGTGACAGAGGAATTCTCTTATGTTTCCACTGCAGGCGGTGCGTTTCTGGAGTGGATGGAAGGCAAGAAACTGCCCGGTGTGGAGGCACTTTCGAAGACCCGTTAAGCAAAATGTGAATAGCCTGTCATTTCAATCGATTAGGGGTCTTAAGGGCGCATTCCGTTTGTCATCGTCATCTGCTATCGCCCGGTCATGAACAGACAGGAGACCTGAAATGAGCGAACGCCTTGAGGATATTGCAGCCGCCATGGTGACCCCCGGACAGGGGATTCTGGCGGCGGATGAGAGTTCCGGCACCATCAAGAAGCGCTTCGACACGATCGGGCTGGAATCGACGGAAGAGAACCGCCGCGACTATCGTGAGATGATGTTCCGCGCCGAGGCGGCGATGAAGGACTGCATTTCCGGCGTCATCCTCTACGATGAGACGATCCGCCAGAAGGCTGCCGACGGCACGCCGCTCGTCGACGTCATCAAGGCCTCCGGCGCAGTTCCCGGCATCAAGGTTGATGGCGGCGCCAAGCCACTGGCCGGCTTCGACGGCGAAACCATCACCGAAGGCCTCGACGGCCTGCGCGACCGCCTCAACGAGTATTACGGCCTTGGCGCGCGTTTCGCCAAGTGGCGCGGCGTGATCTCCATCTCGAATGACCTGCCGAGCTGGGGCGCGGTGAAGCAGAACGCACAGGCGCTCGCACGCTATGCGGCACTTTGTCAGGAAGCGGGCATTGTGCCGATCGTCGAGCCGGAAGTGCTGATGGACGGCAAGCCGGGCGACCACTCCATCGACCGCTGTTACGAAGTGACCGAGTGGGTTCTGAAGACCGTCTTTGCCGAGCTCTACGACGCGCGCATCTCGCTTGAGGGCATGGTCCTGAAGCCGAACATGGTGATCGACGGCAAGAACGCCCGCAAGGCGAGCCGCGAGGAAGTGGCCGAAAAGACCGTGCGCTGCCTGAAGTCGACCGTTCCGGCCGCGGTGCCCGGCATTGCGTTCCTGTCCGGCGGCCAGTCGGACGAGGAAGCGACGGCGCATCTCTCGCTCATGAATGCCGGCTTCGACATGCCGTGGGCGCTGACCTTCTCCTATGGTCGCGCGCTGCAGGCTGCCGGCCTGAAGGCATGGGGTGGCAAGAAGGAAAATGTTGCCGCCGCGCAGCAGGCCTTCGCACACCGCGCGAAGATGAACAGTCTCGCCGCCACCGGCCAGTGGAAACAGGACCTCGAAGCCGCCTGATCGGGCAGGCACATCGAGAACGCATATCGCGGCCCGTCGACGATTGTCGGCGGGCCGTTTCCGTTCTGCGGGAGGCGCGTCAGCCTCAGGGCACCGTCCACGCCTGGGTAGCGGGAGGAGGCATGTCCACCCAGGAGTGTCCGGACGCTACGAAGCAGGTTCGCTTCAGCGGATCCGTCACGATCAGCGTCCAGGTCCCGGCAGGTGACGTGTAGAGTTCCATCACGGCCCGGTCACCAACCAGGCCAAAGCCGGCCTGCCGCTCCTGAAACCTGCTCTGCAGCCAGGAGACAATTTCAGACCGTGGACCGCACGCCCTGACCTGCGCCTGGGCGCCACCTGCAAGGGCGGTAAACATCACGGCTGCGCCGAGTATGGCGGCAGCGTGCCTGATGATTTTCTTGGTAAACATCGCATATCTCCTTCGCCGTTCCGTCCCGGCAAGGGAAATGCGATCTCAGCTCCGCAGAGCCGGGACGGGACAGGCCGGTTCCGACGTCATCATCGCGTCGCTCCTTTCTTGATTTCCGGTCTGTTTGCGGGCGGGTGCGGCACCTGCCGCTCCCGCCTGATTCACACATGATGATGAATGGTCGAAAGCGCCAGATGCGATCACTGAAGAGTGATGGGATCGAGCACAGGGGCCAGTCGGGCCTTGCGCTTCAACAAGCCCCGAAATGGCCAGTAAGCGCCGTTTGCGGACCGTGTTTCACGCCCTATTCGCCGCCGCGTAAAAGAATGGTGAGCGATACCGCGGCAAGCGCGATAAGGGCCAGCTTCCAGAAATCGGCACGGCGCCTGAGACCCGGAAGGCCAAGCGGCTTGATGATGTGCACGATCATCATCGCCAGGATGAGAAGCAGCAGGATCTTGGTCATGAAGGCCCGATTCGCGAAGACATGCCCTGTTGTGCCTCCCTGCATGTCGCCTGTCAAAACCGCACCCTTCGCCGCAAGTCTGATTTACGCGCGGCCACCCGATCCGCTAACCTCCTCGCAAAGAGGCTCAAACCGCAGGGAGGAGGCGGGATGGCGTCGCGCTATCACGAGGTCTACGGAAACTGGAAACAGAATCCGGAGGAATTCTGGGCGGAGGCTGCCGCCGAAATCGACTGGTTCAGTCCCTGGGAGAAGGTTTTCGCCGCCAGGGCCGGCGTTTACGGACGCTGGTTTCCCGGCGCGACCTGCAACACATGCTTCAATGCGGTGGACCGGCATGTCGAGGGCGGGCGAAAGGATCAGCCCGCCCTCGTCTATGACAGCCCCATCAGCGGCCGCCAGAAAAGCTTCACCTATGGCGAGCTGAAAGACGAGGTCTCGGCGCTGGCTGCGGTGCTGAAAGATTTCGGCGTCGGCAAGGGCGACCGCGTGGTCATCTACATGCCCATGGTGCCGGAGGCGGTGTTCGCCATGCTGGCCTGCGCGCGCATCGGCGCGGTGCATTCGGTGGTGTTCGGCGGATTCGCCGCCCGCGAACTGGCCGCACGCATCGACGACGCAGCGCCAAAGGCGATCATCTCGGCCTCCTGCGGGCTGGAGCCCGGCCGTGTGGTGGCCTACAAGCCGTTGCTCGATGAAGCGATCAGCCTCTCCGCCGCCAGGCCGGAGGCGTGTCTGATCCTGCAGCGAGAAGAACAGCGCTGCGACCTGACGGAAGGCCGCGACCACGACTACGCCGAACTGGTGAATGCCGCACGGGCCGGGGGCCGCGTGGTGCCCTGCGCGCCGGTGCTTGCGACCGACCCGCTCTACATCCTCTACACGTCTGGCACGACAGGCCGGCCCAAGGGCGTGGTGCGCGACAATGGCGGCCATATGGTGCGGCTCAAATGGTCGATGTTTAACGAATTCGGCATCAGGCCGGGTGAAACCTTCTGGGCTGCATCGGATGTGGGCTGGGTTGTGGGCCACTCCTACATCGTCTATGCGCCGCTGCTTCATGGCTGCACCACAATCCTCTTTGAGGGCAAGCCCGTCGGCACGCCCGATGCCGGCGTGTTCTGGCGGGTAATCGCCGAGCACAATGTGGCCGCGCTCTTCACCGCGCCGACAGCGTTTCGCGCGATCCGCACGGCAGACCCGGACCCGGAGATGCTGGCCCCGCACGACCTCTCCGGCTTCCGCACACTCTTTCTGGCTGGCGAGCGCGCCGATCCCGACACCGTCAAATGGGCGGAGAAGACGCTGGGCGTTCCGGTGATCGACCATTGGTGGCAGACGGAAACCGGTGCGCCGATCAGCCAGGACCCCGTCGGACTTGGGATGCTCCCGGTTAAATATGGCTCCCCCGGCGTGCCGATGCCGGGGTATGACGTGCAGGTTCTGGACGATGCGGGACACGGGGTGCCGACAGGCACGCTCGGCAACGTGGTGGTGAAGCTGCCGCTGCCGCCCGGCGCGCTGCCGACACTGTGGAACGACGACAAACGCTTCCGCGATGCCTATCTCAGCGAGTTTCCGGGCTACTACAAGACGGCGGATGCCGGCCTGCTGGACGAAGACGGCTATCTCTTCATCATGGCGCGCACGGACGACATCATCAACGTGGCGGGTCACCGGCTTTCCACCGGCGGCATGGAAGAGGTCGTGGCCGAACACCCGGCGGTCGCCGAGTGCGCGGTGATCGGCATTGCCGATCCGCTGAAGGGACAGGTGCCCTGCGGCTTCGTGGTGCTGCATGGAAAGAACACAGCCGACATGGGCACGGTGGAACGTGAACTGATCGCCATGGTGCGTGAGCGCATCGGGCCTGTCGCCGCATTCAAGAAGGTCGTGCCGGTGAAGCGCCTGCCCAAGACACGCTCGGGCAAAATCCTGCGCACCACCATGCAGAAGATCGCCGACCATCAGGAATGGACCATGCCGGCCACCATCGACGACCCGGCCATTCTGGACGAAATCGGCGAGGCGCTTGGCAGGTCGGAATCCTGATCACATGCGAGCGGGCCGCACAGCTCTTGACCTTCCCGCGCCTGCGGCGCAGGGTCCAGCCGTTTTCGGCATGAGGATTCAACATGGCACTGGACGGCAAGACAGCAATCGTAACAGGCGGCGCGGGCGGCATAGGCTATGCAATCGCCGAGCGGTTTCTGCGCCACGGCGTCAAGGTCGTGATCGCCGACCTGGAGGGTGAGAAAGGCGCACAGGCGCTGGCCGACCTCGAAAAACTGGGTGACGCGCGCTTCGTCAAGGCCGATGTGAGCAAGCGGCTCGACGTTCACAACCTGCTGGCCGAGACGATCGATGCCTTCGGTGATGTCGACATTCTCGTCAACAATGCAGGGATCGTGCATGCCGCCGACTTCCTCGATCTCAAGGAGGAAGACTTCAACCGTGTGCTCGACACCAATCTGAAGGGCACCTTCCTGACAGGTCAGGCGGTCGCGCGCTATATGGTCGAGAAGGTCGAAGGCGGCGGCGCGGCCGGCACGATCATCAACATGTCGTCGATCAACGCCATTCTCGCCATCCCCGAGCAGATCGCCTACACGGTGTCCAAGGGGGGTGTCAGCCAGCTCACACGCGTCATGGCGCTGGCACTGGCACCCTACGGCATCCGCGTCAACGCCATTGGTCCAGGCTCGATCGCAACAGATATGCTTGCCAGCGTGAACAGCGACCAGGCAGCGCGCAACCGGATGCTTTCGCGCACGCCACTCGGCCGCATCGGGGAGCCTGGCGAAATCGCATCGGTGGCAACCTTCCTGGCAGACGACGATTCAAGCTATGTGACGGGACAGACCATCTATGCCGATGGCGGTCGGCTGCCGCTGAACTACACGGTTGAGGTCAAGCCGGAAACCTCCTGACAAAACGCTGTCACCACCGCGGAGCGATAATACTCCTGCCAGAATCAGGAGATTATTGCCATGTCAGACTTCCCCGGAAGCTTCCTCAGCGCTGTCCGCCGCTGGGCCGACCAGACCCGTGAGCGCCGGCGGCGCAGAATGACCAGACGAATGCTGAACGACCTGCCGACCGCCGTGCAACGCGATATCGGCTGGGACCCCGCCAGCCGCGCACGACGCTGAGCCTGCCGCACTTCAAGGATATGAAATGAGTGATCGCAAGAAAATCGGCTTCGTCTTCATCGAGAACTATGCCGACTGGGAGTACGGCCTTCTCGCCGCTTCTGCCGTGGAATGGCTTGGCGCAGATGTCGTTGCATTGACGCCCGGCGCCGGAACGGTGACGTCTATCGCAGGGTTTCGGCGAGCCGGCGATCGGGGGGCCTCTGCGGAGGAAAACGCGGATCTCGGCGCTGTTGCAGTGATCGGGTCCGACCGATGGACCGTGGCCGATGCACCGGACGTCGCCCCGCTTCTGCAGACGGTGGGAGCTCGTGGCGGCGTGGTGGGCGGCATCTGCGCGGGCACGCTTGCACTCGCACGGGCCGGGCTTTTCGAAACCCGCTCCCACACGAGCAACGGCGCGGACTGGATCGACGAGAACCTGCCTGACTACAAAGGCAGGGAGAATTATCGCGATGTGCCTTTCGCCGTCTGTGATGATCGCGTGGTGAGCGCACCCGGCACCGCACCTGCCACCTTTGCTTCAGCTTTCCTCGAAGCTGTCTTCCCCGACAAAATTGAGATGCTGACGGAATTCCGAGCAATGATGGCGCGCGAGTTCCAGCCCGGCTGAGCACGTTCTCAATCTCAGGCAACACCTTTTCAGCCCTCCTGACGGAATGTTGTCAGGAGGGCTGTGTCATTCTTGCTCCATCGATAATATCGACAATGGAGGGTTGTGAGGCATGTCCGACACGTTGCCGCTAAACGCAGTGGTCTGGGCGGAGATACCGGTGACCGATCTCGATCGCGCGCGGGACTTCTACGCCGCGGTGGTGCAGAACGAACTCGTGCTGCGCGAGGACGGGCCCAACCCGTTCGCCATCTTCGACACACGCGATCCGCAGGGTTCTGTCGCCGGACATATCTACCCCGGCAAGCCAGCTCCGGAGGGAAGCGGCCCAACGATCCATCTTGCGGTGCCGGCCCCACTTGAAGACGCCATGGAGCGTGTCACAAAGAATGGCGGCAAACTGGTATCACCCATTATTACTATTCCTGCCGGCCGTTTCGTGTATTGTCTCGACCCCGACGGGAACAGCTTCGGAATTTTTGCGTGAGGAGAAATACGCATGCGCCGTGCTGACCGACTTTTTCAGATCGTCCAGCATTTGCGGGGCGGGCGCCTGGTTACGGCGCGTCTTTTGAGCGAGCGTCTCGAGGTTTCCGAGCGCACGATCTATCGTGATATTGCCGACCTGCAGTCGACCGGCGTGCCGATCGACGGTGAGGCCGGCGTCGGCTATCTGATGCGGGAGGGGTTCGAGCTTCCCCCGCTCATGTTCACACGCGATGAGATCGTGGCGCTGGTGGCCGGTGCACGCATGGTTCGCGCCTTTGGCGGCGCAGCCATGGCGCGGGCGGCCGAGGAAGCCCTGATCAAGATAGGAACCGTGCTGCCCGAGCCGGAGCGCGACCGCATTGCCCGCACCGAAATTCACACCCCGCGCTGGGTGGTGAGCGACATGGACCGCCAGGCCATCGACACGCTGGAGCGTGCGGTGGAGACGCGGGACGTGCTCTCCATCGATTACCGCGATGAAGCCGGACGCACCTCCGAGCGCGACGTGCGCCCGCTTGGTCTCTGGTTCTGGGGCAAGGTCTGGACGCTGGTGGCGTGGTGCGAGTTGCGCGGGGATTTCCGCACATTCCGCATCGACCGCATCGCAACGATGAAACCGGCAGGTCGGACTTTCCGCCCCGAGCGCGGCAAGCAGCTTGCCGACTTCTACCGGCGCATGGAAATGCACGAAGCCATGATGGGCAGAGCCTGCGCGAGCTGAGGCGATGCTCCCCGGCAGCCGGGGAGCGATCTAAATCATTGATAGAGCATCGGAATAACCCGAAAACCGGATCCCACTTTTCGGTCCGATGCACTAGATCGCCGTGCGTCCATCCGGACGCACAAAGGACGATCTAATCTATTGATGGAGCATCGGAATAACCCGAAAACCGGATCCCACTTTTCGGTCCGATGCTCGATATTCAGATCAGGACCGCTCGTCCTCTTCCTCTTCGTCCGCATCGCTGGATTTCAGCGACGAGAGCTTGGCAAAGACCGCATCCGCGTCGAGTTCCTGCTCGTCGGAGGGCGTCTCGGACGGAGCCTGCTCACCGATCGGCAGATCCTCGGTCTCGGAAGCCGGGAGCAGGGTCTCGCCGGTGCTTTCCTGCGGCGGCAGGTATTTTGCCGCGCGCTGCACCTCCAGATCGAGATCGATCTGAGAGCAAAGGCCCAGAGTCACCGGGTCCATCGGCACGAGGTTTGCCGAATTCCAGTGCGTGCGCTCACGGATCGCCTCAATGGTCGATTTCGTGGTGCCGACAAGACGCGAGATCTGCGCATCCTTGAGCTCGGGATGATTGCGCACCAGCCAGAGAATGGCGTTGGGGCGATCCTGGCGCTTGGAAAGCGGCGTGTAGCGCGGGCCCTTGCGCTTGGTCTCGGGCACGCGAACCTTCGGCTCCGAAAGCCGCAGCTTGTGGTTCGGATTGCCTTCGCCAAGGGCGATCTCCTCGCGGGTGAGCTGTCCGGTCATAACCGGGTCCATGCCCTTGATGCCCTGTGCGGCATCACCATCGGCAATCGCCCCCACTTCGAGCGGGTGGAGTTTGCAGAATTCGGCGATCTGATCGAAGGTCAGTGCCGTGTTGTCGACCAGCCAGACGGCGGTGGCCTTGGGCATGAGAAGCGTGTTGGCCATGTGTCAAGAATCCTCTTCCTTCGCCCGCGTCCCTGGCGCGGGCGGTGGTCATAACCACCGATGTTGGGAAATATCGCCCGCGTTATAAACTGAAACGCCCCCCTGACGCAACAAATTGCGCGACACGGCAGATGGGGAGTGTCACCGAACCGTCATCGATGTGTCATCGGCCTGAAATCAAGGCTTCCGATTGTGCCGCTCCTATGGGTCTTGAGGGAGTTTTCAGACATGGGACGCCACGCAATCATTCTGGGCCTGCTGGCAAGCACGGCCGTCATTCTGCCCGCGCATGCGGACATGGCATTCAACCGCATCGCCACCTTCCCGGTGGCGGAGAACCTGCCGGCTGATGCCGATGTGACAACAGAAACCTCCTCGGAGATCATCGCACGCAGCGCTGATGGCAAGACGCTGATTTACTCCGACAGCCCGCTGGGCGGTGTGGGCTTCGTCGACATCGGCGATGCCAACGCTCCGAAAGCCAGCGGCATGCTCAGGCTGGACGGCGAGCCAACTTCGGTGGGCGTGGCGGGCCAGAAGGCCATCGCGGCGGTCAACACGTCCGAGAGCTACACCAGCCCTTCCGGCAATCTCGTGGTGATCGACATGGCGGCGAAGACCGCCGAGAAGTCCTGCGATCTGGGTGGCCAGCCGGATTCAGTGGCCGTCAGCAGTGACGGGCGTTTTCTCGCCGTCGCCATCGAGAACGAGCGCGACGAGGACCTAAACGACGGCGTGATTCCGCAGATGCCCGCCGGTGACCTGAAGGTCTTCAATCTCAACGACGGGGTGCCCGACTGCGGCAGCATGAAGACCGTCTCCCTGAGCGGCCTTGCAGAAATCGCACCGGAAGACCCCGAGCCGGAATTCGTTGATTTCAACGACGCCGGCGAGATCGTCGTCACCATGCAGGAAAACAATCACATCGCCGTGGTTGCAGCCGAGACCGGCGAGGTGACAGGCCATTTCTCCGCCGGTCAGATCAGCCTGGAAAACATCGACACGCTGGACAACGGCGCCATCGCTTTCGATCAGAATGTGCAGAACCTGAAGCGCGAACCGGACGCCGTGAAATGGCTGGACAGCGATCGATTCATCACCGCCAATGAAGGCGACTATGAGGGTGGATCGCGCAGTTTCACCATCTTCAGCAAGTCGGGCGACGTTCTGTTCGACAGCGGCAATGATCTTGAGTTCCGCGCTGCGGCTGCCGGCCACTATCCCGACAAGCGCTCGGACGCCAAAGGCACAGAGCCGGAAGGACTGGAAGTCGCAGCCTTCGGCGATCAGCAGTACATCTTCGTGGCACTGGAGCGCGCCTCGCTCGTCGTGGTCTACCGCGACACGGGCGGTGAGCCGGAATTCGTCCAGGTCCTGCCCTCCGGTATCGGCCCCGAAGGCCTCGTGGCCATACCCGAACGTAACCTGCTCGTTACGGCAAACGAGGCCGATCTGGTGGAAGACGGCGCGGCCCGCTCTCACGTGATGGTTTACGAACTGACCGAAGGAAAGCCCGTCTATCCGACCATCGAATCGGCGCGTGACGGCAATGGCGTTCCGTTTGGCTGGGGCGCTCTCTCCGGCCTCGTGGCAGACGCCGAAAAGCCCGGCACACTCTACGCCGTGTCCGACTCCTTCTACCGCAACCAGCCGGCCATCTTCACCATCGATGCGACCGAGACGCCGGCCCGCATCACCGCGAGGACCATCGTCACGCGTGGCGGCATGGCAGCCCAGAAGCTCGACCTTGAGGGCATTGCCAATGACGGCAAAGGCGGCTTCTGGCTCGCTTCGGAAGGCCGCACCGACCGTCTGACGCCGCATGCGCTCTTCCGCGTCGATGCCGCCGGCGAAATCAGGGAAGAGATTGCGCTTCCCGCGGAGCTTCTGGCAGTCGAAAAGCGTTTCGGCATGGAAGGCGTGACCGTGGTCGGTGAAGGCGATGACCAGATGCTGGTTATGGCCATTCAGCGCGAATGGGGCGACGATCCCAAGGGTCAGGTGAAGCTTGTGAGCTACAGACCCGCTAGCGGCGAGTGGGCCGCCGTGCGCTACCCGCTCGATGCGGGCGAGAAGGGCTGGGTCGGCCTCTCCGAGATCACCGCTAACGATGGAAAGCTCTATATTGTCGAGCGTGACAACCAGATCGGCACGTCTGCGAAGATCAAGAAGCTCTACAGCGTGTCGCTCGACGGCTTTCAGCCGGCGGCGCTGGATGCGGATCTGCCGCTGGTCGAAAAGACACTGGAGCGCGACCTGTTGCCCGACATGAAAGCCGCGGCCAACGGCTATGTAGTCGACAAGATCGAGGGTTTCGCCATCGACGCGGAAGGCACGGCCTACTTCGTGACCGACAATGACGGTGTGGACGATTCATCCGGCGAGACGATTTTCGTCAATCTCGGCAAACTCGATGCCACAAACTAGAGCAATTGCAGGCAACGCGGAAACGCGGTGACACAGCCTCCCAGGGCGAGAAAACCCCGGCGCCAGCGCCGGGGTTTTCTTTTGGGTGAACGCCTCCTGACGGTCAGGCGACTTCGAGCACGATCTTGCCGATATGAGCACCCTCTTCCATGCGTTCATGCGCACGCCAGGCCTCTTCAAGAGGAAAGGTCATGTCCATGACGGGCGCAATGCGGCGCGCGGCAAGAAGCGGCCAGACATGCGCTTCCAGCTCGGTGGCGATACGTGCCTTGAACGCCACGGAACGGGGCCTGAGCGTGGAGCCCGTATGGACAAGCCGCTTGCGCATGACCTGCGAGAAATCGACCGTGGCGCGCGAGCCTTTCAGGAAGGCGATCTGCACGATGCGCCCGTCCATGGCGGCGGCGGCATAATTGCGTTCGATATAATCGCCGCCGATCATGTCGAGGATGACATCCGCCCCATGACCATCGGTCTCTTCCTTGATGGCTTCGACGAAATCCTCGTCGCGATAATTGATCGAACGCACCGCACCCAGCGAGGCGCAGGCAGCGCATTTCTCGGCCGAGCCTGCCGTGGCGATTACCTTCGAGCCCAGTGCCGTGGCCACCTGAATGGCCGTTGTGCCGATACCGGAAGAGCCACCATGAACGAGCAGCGTTTCGCCCGCCTTCAGGCCGCCGCGCTGAAACACGTTGTGCCACACGGTAAAGAAGGTCTCAGGCACCGCTGCCGCTTCGGTGAAGGTGAGATCGTGCGGGATCGGCAGGGCATTGGTCTCATGCGTGAGGCAGTACTCGGCATAGCCGCCGCCCGGCGTGAGCGCGGTGACGCGATCGCCCACCTGCCAGCGCTTCACGCCTTCGCCCACCGCAGCCACCTCGCCGGCCGCTTCCAGGCCCGGCAGGTCCGAGGCGCCAGGCGGCGGTGGATAAAGCCCCTTGCGCTGAAAAACATCCGGCCGATTGATGCCCGCGGCACGCACCCTGATCAGAATTTCGCCCTCAGCGGGCTTCGGCACGTCGCGCTGCTCCGGCTTCAGCACGGTCGGTTCGCCGGGTGTGCTGATCGCAACCGCGGTCATCGTTTCTGGAAGCGTTGTGTGGTTCATCATGCCCCTGTTGATTTGAGAAGGATCTGACAACACAATCGGCGAGCGGTGCTGCCGGATCAAGGGTAATCCCGCACGCAGCGAGGCTGGCGACGGGACGGGAGAGGACATGATGACCATTTTCGAGGAAGAAGAGAAGAAACCGGGTTTGGGGCATCAGATCGGACAGGATCTTTCGCTGCTCTCCGTCGATGAACTCAGAAACCGGATTACACGGCTGAAAGAGGAAATCGTGCGCCTCGAAGAGGAAGTTGAAAGCAAGGGGGCAACAAAAAACGCCGCAGAGGCGTTGTTTCGCCGCGACTGAGACACTCCGGACAGCGCAATCCCGGCCTTGAGCGCCGGTTTTGCGATGCTCCCCGGAAGGTTATTCGCGCATATTGCGTGACACGTGTCTCGAAGACGCTGCTGGACTTTCCACGGACCTTGCTCATGCCATGTTTCAATGGCGAAGGCAGGCTCGCCAAAGACACCCAATCAATTCGAACGCACACCCCTTCGGAATCATTTCATGCTGTCACCTCTCGGTTCCATCATCGCGCTTCTCCTTGGCACAGCCTTCCTGTTGACCGGGTCTGGACTGCATGGGCTCCTGCTGCCGCTCCGCGGGCAGATGGAAGGGTTTCCAACGGCCTCCCTGGGTGCACTGGGTGCCGCATGGGCGGCGGGTTTCGTGGCCGGCTGCTTCGTGGCGCCGCGCATTGTGCGCCGGGCCGGCCATGTGCGCGCTTTCGGCGCCTTTGCCGCATCGGGTGCTATAATTGCGCTTCTGACCGGCATGTGGGTGGACCCGGCCGGCTGGGTGATTTTGCGCATTTTCACCGGCTTCACCATGGCCGGCGCTTTCATGGTGATCGAAAGCTGGCTGAACGAGAAATCCACCAATGAGAACCGCGGCACCGTCTTCGGCATCTATATGATGCTGACCTACGGATCGCTGACAGCAGGCCAGATGACAGTGGCCTTCGGCGATGTTTCCAGCACGATCCTGTTCATGACGACAGGCATTCTGTTCTGTATGGCCCTGATTCCGACCGCCGTCTCCAAAGCCGTGAGCCCAGAGCCGCTAACGCAGGCCTCGCTTGATCTGAAAGGATTATACGTGAACTCGCCGGTCGCCTTTCTCGGCTGCGTGCTTGTGGGCATTGCAAATGGCGCCTGGGGCACGCTGGGTGCGGTGTATGGCGGCCAGATCGGGATTTCGACGCTGCAGATCGCCACAATGATGAGTATTGCCGTTCTTGCAGGGGCCGCTCTGCAGCTTCCCGCGGGCCGGCTCTCCGACCGGATGGACCGGCGTTTCGTCATCTCCGGCGCCGCATTCGGCTCCGGTCTCGTCGGCCTCCTGATACTCCTGACAGCGCCGCGCGACGGGATATATGTGATCGCCATGACAGGGGTTTATGGCGCCTTCGCCTATACGCTCTACTCGATCATCGTCGCCCATGCGAACGATCATGCATCACCCGAGGATTTCGTGAAAGTGGCGAGTGGGCTGCTCTTCCTCTATGGCTTCGGCACCATGATCGGACCGCTGATCGGTGGCGTGTTGATGGAAATCATGCCGCCAGAGAGCCTGTTCCTGATCACGGCGCTGGCCCATTTCGGGCTGGGTGCCTACGCATTGCTGCGCATCTCGCAGCGTGCCCCGGTTCCGGTCGATGAGCGCGAAGCCTTTAAAACGCTGCCGGCGGAGCGGGCGGTTACACCGCAGGCAGCGGTTCTGGATCCGCGCAGCGATACCGACGAATCTCTGACCGATACTGTCGAATAAGTTTCATGAAACCTGTCTATGTGTGGTGTGTCGTAACCCGATTCAGGCGGTGAAACGATAAAGCCCCCGCACCCGGACGAATACCGAGGCGGAGGCCAGAGGCCCTGTGCGGCCAACACGTCTTAAAACGATCTCCCAGACGCCCAGGCGAGCCTGTATGCATCCTGGTTCATGTTCTTGGCGTATGACGAAATCTGTTTGGTCGATTTCGTTTCGCAAAGTGCTCCTGGGGCGTGCGATCGGAAACCGGTTCTCGGTTGTCCCGACGCTCCCCAGATAAGCTAGATCGTCTTTCGCGCGTCCGAATGGACGCACCGCGACCTACAGCGCCGCGCGTCTTATAAGACGCGCAAAGGACGCTGTAACACTTTCAAATGATGCATGTTCGTTGTCTTTCAAATGAATTCATTTGAAAGCGACATGCATTAGTGGCGGGTAACCGCCGACTTGAGCTTTTCCATCTCGTCCTTGATGGCCAGCTTGCGCCGCTTGAGTTGAGCAACATCGAGTTCGTCAACAGAGGGGTGGAGCTTGGCATCGTCGATTTCGCGCTCCAGCTCACCATGCTTACGCTTCAACTCTGCAAGATGGGATTCAAGAGACATGATTGGGATCTCCTTTGCTTCCTCGAGAATTCGCCAGCCGATGCCCGCCCGCAGGAACTGGCGATCAGGACAGTGTGCCACCACAAATGTGGCTTGTCGAACACAGTCTGGTAGCATTTCCTGAAACATTGAAATGTGATATAAGCGCCTCCGCTGCCGGGACTGTCCCGACGGCGTCGCTGGGTTGTGGACTCGTCCCGCGGGTTACAGCCGGGGTTTCGCGCATGTGGGTCAGCTGACTGTGGTGACATCTGAACAGGAACAGGCGGAGATTCGTCTCGAATTCGCCCGCCTCAAACAGGATCACGCGGATTTCGATGCCGCAATCAACGCCATGATCGCCACCGGGTGCGATCCGCTTCGTATCCAGCGCATGAAAAAGAAGAAACTGGCCCTGAAAGACAGGCTCCAGGAACTGGAAGACAACATCATCCCGGACATCATCGCCTGATTTTTCCAGGCTCTTAAGGGCTTGCCGCCGCGCAAGCTTGCGATGACGGCCGGTTTTGACTACAGCCTCATTTTTGATTGCGAGGGGATTTGATGGCTGAGCGGTCCGCCCGAGTGGCGATTATCATGGGAAGCCAGTCCGACTGGGCAACGATGCGCCACGCCGCAGACACGCTCGACCAGCTCGGTGTCGAGTATGAGGCGCGTATTGTCTCTGCGCATCGCACACCCGAACGTCTTTATGACTTCGCCAGAAACGCCCGCGACGAGGGGTTTCAGACGATCATCGCGGGTGCGGGCGGTGCCGCCCACCTCCCCGGCATGACCGCCGCAATGACACCGCTCCCCGTGTTCGGCGTGCCGGTGGAATCCAAGGCGCTTTCCGGGCAGGATTCGCTTCTCTCCATCGTGCAGATGCCCGCAGGCATTCCCGTGGGTACACTCGCCATCGGCCGCGCCGGCGCGATCAACGCTGCGCTCCTTTCTGCTGCGGTGCTGGCGCTTCAAGACGCCAGCCTGGCGGACCGCCTCGATGCATGGCGCGCAGAACAGACGGCGCAGGTCGCCGACTATCCGGTCGACTGAACATGACCGCTCCCCTTCCCCAAGGTGCGACCATCGGCATACTCGGTGGCGGCCAGCTTGGCCGCATGCTGGCAATGGCCGCTGCCAGGCTGGGTTACCGCACCGTGGTGCTGGACCCCGCCGAGGACAGCCCCGCAGCGCAGGTCGCAAACGGCTTCATTCACGCCGCTTACGATGACACGCCAGCTCTGAAGAAGCTTCTCCAGCAATGCGACGTCATAACCTACGAGTTTGAGAACGTGCCGGTCGCAACGGCCCTGTCCCTTTCAGAGGAGATGTCCGTCTTCCCCCCTCCGGAAGCGCTGGAAGCAGCGCAGGACAGGCTTGCCGAGAAGATATTCCTGAACACAGCGGGGATATCCACAGCGCCGTTCCTGTCTGTGGACAACGATGACGATCTCGCACGCGGACTGGAGCGCTTTTCAGGTGGCGTCCTCAAGACGCGCCGGATGGGCTATGACGGCAAGGGGCAACGTGTTTTTCGCAGTGCCGATGCCGGCGCTCATGAAGGTGTCTTTTCCGAGATGGGTGGCGTTCCACTCATACTCGAAGCCCTGGTTCCGTTTCGGCGGGAAATTTCCGTTATCGCCGCGCGGGCGGCGGACGGCAGCACCGCCATATACGACCCGGCCGAGAACGAGCACAGGGACGGCATCCTGCATCGCTCGACCGTGCCCGCCCATGTCGACGCTGGAACCCTCGCCGCGGCGAAGCAGGCGGCCATCGATATCCTAGGTTCACTGCACTATGTGGGCGTGCTCGGCGTGGAGTTCTTCGTGCTCGACAACGGCAAGGTCCTGGTCAACGAGATAGCGCCCCGCGTGCACAATTCCGGACACTGGACCGAGGCAGCCTGCACGGTCTGCCAATTCGAACAGCACATCCGCGCTGTCGCAGGCCTACCGCTTGGTGACACGGGTCGGCACTCGGACTGCGTGATGGAAAACCTGATCGGCGATGAGGTTCTGCGCGCACCCGAATTGCTCAGAGAACCCCATCTGATGCTCCACCTCTACGGCAAGACCGAAATCAGGCCCGGCCGGAAGATGGGACACTTCACCCGTCTCACACGCAGCTGAGATCGCCTTCCTCGCATTCGGCCAGCTCTTCGAGCTGCCGGGTACGCGCCTCGGTGAGTTCCTGAAGGCACTGGGCGCGGATCATGGGCTCTATGGAGCCGCCGCGCACAGCCAGCGTCGCAAGATCGCACTGGGCATCACGAAACCGGATCCATGCCCGCTGCGCGTCCCGCAGCAGCGTGCGCGCATCTTCATTGTCTGAATAGCGCTTCCTGACGGCGTCATACTGCGTATTGAGTGCCTTGTCGGCAGCCTCATAGTCCCGGCCGGCGCACTGCGTCATGTCGAGCTGCGTCTGCGGATCGTCGCAATCGGGCTCCTGGGCCAGGGCTCCAGTCATGGAAGCCGGAATCGCGATCGCCAGGATCGCGATCGAATAGAGATGGTTGCGAAATGACATGTGAAACTCCTTCGATCTGCACCGGTGATGAAGAATTGATTTTCCGAACAGCGGGAATCGCCTGATTCATGCTGCCGAACCCCGCCGAAAGGTTGACACGGACAAGCATCCTCGTCTATGAGCCCATCGACTTGTGGCGCGCCATGGATGCGCGCCTTCTCATTTCGGGCCGTAAGGCCAACCACGGACAAGAACGATGAAGATCAAAAACTCGCTCAAGGCGCTGAAGACCCGTCACCGGGAAAACCGCATGGTCCGTCGCAAGGGCCGCATCTACATCATCAACAAGTCCAACCCGCGCTTCAAGGCACGGCAGGGCTGACGCGCCGGTCTCGGCGGTCTTCACGCGAAATTCAGTTTCCCTTTCACCATGCCGCGCCTATCATTGCGGCATGGTACGATTCACGATCGCAATTCTCGCTGCCGCTCTCATGGGCCTGCCAACGGCACAGGCGGCCGAGGGTGGCAAGCCTGCATCCGGTGTGGAATCACCGGTGCCCGACAGGCAGGCGCGCCTCGACGCGCTCTTCATCGATCTCAAGAAAGAAACCAACGAACGGGCCGCCCGCCGCATAGCGCTGCGGATCGGCGAGACCTGGAGCGATTCGGGCAGCGACACGGCCAACCTCCTCGTTGGCTGGGCGAATGATGCGATCAAGGTGGAAAATCTCTCCGTCGCGCTCGACTTTCTCGATCAGGTCACCATGCTTTTCCCCGATTATGCCGAAGGGTGGAATCGCCGCGCCACGGTGCATTTCATGATGAACGACTATGCCCGCTCGATGGCGGACATATCGCGCACGCTGGAGCTTGAACCGCGCCATTTCGGCGCGCTGGCGGGCATGGCCCGCATCCTGCAGACCACCGGCCGGCAGGAACAGGCGCTTACCGCCTATGAGCAGGTTCT
This sequence comes from Nitratireductor aquibiodomus, assembly GCF_900105565.1. Lineage (NCBI taxonomy): Bacteria > Pseudomonadati > Pseudomonadota > Alphaproteobacteria > Hyphomicrobiales > Phyllobacteriaceae > Nitratireductor > Nitratireductor aquibiodomus. The sequence continues at coordinate 2,245,679 of NZ_FNSL01000001.1, forward strand.
GAACATCTATCCAATGCTGCGCAGCGCGCAGAACGCCGTATCCGAGATATCCGACAAGCTGGCCGGCCAGAGCATTTGAGCGGCATCCGCCACGCCCGCGCGGGCGGAAAACAACCGGCGAATTAACTCCGCCGGTCGTGGCAACCCCTGCGCCGGGTCAGATACCGCCCAGACCGTCCGAGCCGATGTAAGCGATGCGCAGCATGTTGGTTGCACCAGGCGTGCCAAGCGGCACGCCGGCGGTAACGATCACGCGGTTGCCGGGCTTGGCAAAACCCTCTTCATAGGCAATGCGGCAGGCACGGTTGACCATGTCGTCCAGGTCAGCGGCGTCCTCCGTCACCACGCAGTGCGTGCCCCAGACGAGCGACAGGCGCCGTGCGGTCTCCACCACCGGCGATAGAGCAATGATCGGCACCTGCGGCCGCTCACGGGCCGCACGCAGCCCGGTGGTACCCGAGGAGGTGTAGGAAATGATTGCCGAGAGATTCAGCGTCTCTGCGATCTGCCGTGCCGCCATGGAAATCGCGTCGGCGCCGGTCGGCTCCGGCTCGGTCCGCTGGCCGTAGATGATGGTCGGATAGGTGGGATCCTGCTCCACCTTGGTGGCGATTGAGTTCATTGTCGCAACCGCCTCGACCGGGTAGTCGCCGGCTGCGGATTCCGCCGACAGCATCACCGCGTCGGCCCCCTCGAAAACGGCGGTCGCAACGTCGGACACTTCCGCACGGGTCGGCACAGGCGCGGAGATCATCGATTCCAGCATCTGCGTGGCCACGACGACCGGTTTGCCGGCGCGGCGGCAGGCGCGGGTGATCTGCTTCTGAATGCCTGGAACGGCCTCGAGTGGCATTTCCACGCCAAGATCGCCGCGCGCCACCATGAGCGCATCGGACAGCTCGATGATCTCCGCAAGGCGCTTCACCGCCTGCGGCTTCTCGATCTTGGCGAGAAGCGCAGCCCGTCCGCGCGCCACCTTGCGCACCTCGGCCAGATCTTCGGGCCTCTGGATGAAGGAAAGCGCGATCCAGTCCACATCGGACGAGAGCACCGCATCGAGATCCTTGCGGTCCTTGTCGGTGAGCGCGCCCATGGGAAGATCGGTGTCGGGCAGGCTGACGCCCTTGCGGTCGGAAATCTTGTTGCCGGCCACCACCTCGCAGGTAATCGCCTTGCCGTTGTTCTTGAGCGCCTTGAGCTGCAACCGTCCATCGTCGATCAGCAAACGATGCCCCGGCTCCACCGATTTCAGGATCTCGGGATGCGGCAGGTGGACCCGCTTGTCATTGCCCGGCTCGGGATTGTCGTCGAGCGTGAAGGTCTGGCCGATGGAAAGCTCGACGCTCTTCTCGGCAAAGGTGCCCACGCGCAGTTTCGGCCCCTGCAGATCTGCAAGGATGCCAATGGGGTGACCGACCTTTCTCTCAACCGCCCGAATGCGTCCCACCAGGGTGCGCATCAGATCGTGGCTGGCATGGCTCATATTGATGCGGAACACATCGGCGCCGGCCTCGAAGAGGCGCTGGATGCTTTCTTCTTCCGAGGAGGCGGGCCCGAGCGTGGCGAGGATCTTAACCTTGCGATTGCGCCTCATTGGGAGGCGTCCGAATTCGTCAGTGTGTTGTTGTCGGCTGGCCCGTCGGTCAAATCCACCATCCAGTTTTCCTGCTCGCGCGTGTCATATTCCTGGAAGCCGGCACGCTGGAAGCCCCGCGCAAAACAATCATTGGTACCGGCGATCTTGAACTCGGTCAGTGCGACGCACATCTGCACCTTCCCCTCCCAGCGGCCGCCACTCGCAGCGTCCTCTGCGTAGAGATAGTAATAGCGTGATTCCAGCGGCCCCTCGATCAGCGTCTTGCAGCTCGATTTCTCGATCCGCCACCATCCCTCGCTCACCCAGCCCGAAGCGGTGCGGTATCCGATGGCGACACCAACGAGATTCTGTGTGGAATTGCAGACGCGGAAATCAGCAAACGCGGGCGTGGGCGCAATAACTGCGCCTCCCAGTCCGGTCGCGGCAGCAAGCAGAAAGGCCCCCCGGCGTTTCGCGTGTGACGCCCGTCGAAGCATTTTTGAGAACCTTGAATTCGACCTGAGCATATTTTCCTTTTCGGCAATGTCCGGCCCCCTGTCAACGCGCCATCGCCCGCCAGCACGTGTTTTCCATCACAGCCTTGCAGAACGGGGCACATCGTGAAAGGACGAGATTACGCTGTGATAAGCGCACATTTATGACCGCACCAGTTTTCCCGGGACCCGCCTGATGAACGCCTTCACCTTCACATCACCGTTCGAGCTGATTCCCGGTGATCCCGCCAGGGGGCTCGTACTGGTCGCCGACCATGCAAAGCGCGCTTTGCCCGAAACATACGGAGCGCTGGGCCTGCCGGCATCGGAGTTCGAACGCCATATCGCCTACGATATCGGTGTGGAGGCGGTATCCCGTGCGCTTGCCGAAAAACTGGGTGTACCGGCGGTTCTGGGCGGGTTTTCAAGGCTCCTTATCGATCCCAATCGAGGCATCAACGACCCGACCCTGATCCGGCAGCTCTACGACGGGACCATCATACCGGGGAACTATCCCCTCACCGCCGAGGAGCGGAAAAACCGCATCGATCGCTTTTATCTGCCCTTCCACAACGCCGTCGCGGACATGGTGAACGGCGTCGAGGCCGCGACCGGCCAGGCGCCGCTTATCATCGCAGTTCATTCCTTTACGCCATCTCTGCTCGGACGCAGGCGTCCGTGGGAGGTGGGTGTTCTATGGGACATCGACAACCGCGCGGCCGGTCCCCTGATCGAGGCGTTGAGGGCTGATGGCGATCTGACGGTGGGTGACAACGAACCCTATGACGGCGCCTATCCCGGTGACACCATGCACCGGCATGCCACGACGAGGGGTTTTCCCTATGCGCTCATCGAGATCCGCCAAGACCTGATTGCCGGCGAGGCCGGTGCGAAAGCCTGGGCATATAGGCTTGCCCCCATGCTTGAAGCCATCAACGCACGGCCCGATATGCATGAAGTAAGGCATTTTGGGTCACGAACGGACCATATGTGAAGGAGTACCCATGACAACGCTGACCGAGGCGCAGAAGCGCGATCTGGAGGCCGCCGCGTTTCGTCGGCTGGTCGACCATCTGCGTAACCGCACGGACGTCCAGAACATCGACATGATGAATCTCGCCGGCTTTTGCCGAAATTGCCTGTCCAACTGGTACAGGGACGCCGCCGAGGCCGAGGGGATCGCGCTTTCCAAGGAGGAATCGCGCGAGATCATCTACGGGATGCCCTATGACGAATGGCGCGCAAAGCACCAAACCGAAGCGACCGCGGAGCAGAAGGCGGCGTTCGAGGAAAATCGTCCCAAAGGCAACTAAAGCATTTTGCAGTCAGGTGGAATCACCTGACGTCCGCATAAATGCGGAAAAACAGAAAGAATAGAGCGGAGTGGCGTTTCCGTGAAACGGTGAACCGCTCCAGCGGACCCGCAATCTGGCAGCAGGAAGCCCGTTCAAGACAGCAAATCCCTTGACCGCCGGGCCTTGCTGGGGCATCGAACCTGCCACGCCTCAACGCCCCGACTCGCGGGCTTTCAGAACAATCGACCGGAGTTTCGCATGGCCGACGACATCACGACCGAGACCGCCGACACAGTGGCCGCAGGCCAGCTTCGCGCCTTTATAGAGCGTGTAGAGCGGCTTGAAGAAGACAAGAAGACCATTTCGGAAGACATCAAGGAAGTCTATGCCGAGATGAAGGCCAATGGCTTCGACACCAAAGCCGTGCGCTCGATCGTACGCCTGCGCAAGAAGGATCAGGCCGAGCGCCAGGAAGAAGAGGCGATGATCGACCTCTACAAGGCCGCGCTCGGCATGGAATGATTCCGGCGGAAAACCGGATAAAGAAAAGGGCGGCCCGGAGCCGCCCTTTCGCATTCATGGCCTGAGCAGCTATTCGATATCGAAAGAGACACCCTGCGCGAGCGGCAGTTCCTTGGAATAGTTCACCGTGTTGGTTGCGCGGCGCATATAGGCCTTCCAGGCGTCGGAGCCCGATTCGCGGCCACCACCGGTTTCCTTTTCACCACCAAACGCACCGCCGATTTCAGCACCGGAGGTGCCGATATTGACGTTGGCAATGCCGCAGTCGGAACCACGCGCGCTAAGGAATTCCTCGGCCTCACGCATATCGGTGGTGAACACGCAGGACGAGAGGCCCGCGCCCACGGCATTGTGAAGCTCGAGCGCTTCGTCGAAATCGCTATACTTCATCACGTAGAGGATGGGGGCGAAGGTTTCCTCCAGAACGACGCCCGCCTGCTCCGGCATCTCGACCAGGGCCGGATGCGCGTAATAGGCGTCTGCGTCGCCACTGTCGAAGCGCGCCCCGCCGACGACCTTGCCGCCGAGCTTCTTCGCCTCTTCGAGCGCCTTCTGCATGTTGTCGAAAGCGCCCTTGTCGATCAGCGGACCAACCAGCGCATCGGTCGTGAGCGGGCTGCCGACGGAAACCGATTCATACGCCTTGCGCAGACGCGGCAGCAGCGCGTCATAAACGGATTCGTGCACGAAGAGGCGGCGCAGCGTGGTGCAGCGCTGACCGGCCGTGCCCATGGCGCCAAAGGCGATGGCGCGCAGCGCCATATCCAAATCGGCCGAAGGGCAGACGATACCTGCATTGTTGCCGCCGAGTTCCAGAACAGCGCGGGCAAAACGCTGTGCAAGGCGCGGACCGACTTCGCGGCCCATGCGGGTGGAACCGGTGGCCGAAACCAGCGGCACCTTCGGATGATCGACCATCGCCTCGCCAACGGCGCGGTCGCCGATGATGACCGTGAGAAGGTCGGCCGGCGCGTCATCGCCAAAGCGCTTGACCGCACGCTTGAAGATCGCCTCGCAGGCAAGCGCCGTCAGCGGCGTCTTCTCAGACGGCTTCCACACGACGCTGTCGCCACAGACTAGGGCAAGAGCCGCGTTCCACGACCACACGGCAACCGGGAAGTTGAAGGCGGAGATGACGCCGACCACGCCGAGCGGATGCCAGGTTTCCATCATGCGATGTCCGGGACGCTCGGTGGCGATGGTCAGGCCATAGAGCTGGCGCGAGAGGCCGACCGCGAAATCGCAGATGTCGATCATCTCCTGGACCTCGCCGAGGCCCTCGGAACGGATCTTGCCGACCTCGATGGACACCAGGCGCCCGAGATCGTCCTTCGCCGCGCGCAGCTCCTCGCCCAGAAGGCGCACCAGCTCGCCGCGACGCGGACCGGGCACATTGCGCCATGCCTTGAAGGCCTGATGCGCCCGTTCCACGGCAGCGCCCGTCTGGTCAGCCGTGATGGATGACACCGCACCGATTTCCTCGCCGGTGACTGGTGTACGCACGGTAAGGTCACCGCCGGTGAAAGTCTTCTCGTCGACGCCGAGGCGCTTCAAAAGCTCGCTTGTTTCATTCTTGACGTTCATGGGTGCTTCGCTCCCTGGATAATCTTCTTGCGAAAACGCAGACGGATGCCGCGCGGCCGGACCGGCCCCTGGCCGGAATGTAGGGAGGGCCGTCCCGGATTGGAAATGGAAAATCGGACTGTATTCATGATGCAGGGTCATGCATATCCGCCCGATCGATGTCGGAAAGGCGCACTTCCTGGTCCGGCTAGATCGCCGTGCGTCCATCCGGACGCACAAAGGATGCTCTAGACTTGGGCGAGAATCCATGTGACGAAAGCGTCCGCCGATGGATTGTCGACGCCCAGCGGCCGCACGATGAAATAGCTGTTCTGCGTCTTGAGGGCTGTATCTCCCACCTGGGCCAGCACGCCGGAGCGCAGCTCCTCTTCGATCAGATAGGCGGGCACAAGCCCCGCACCGAGCCCCGCAGCTGCACCGGCAATCACCATGGTGAACTGATCGAACTGCTTGCCGGGAAGCGCCGGCACCTCTCCCAGACCGGCCTCATGCATCCAGTCACCCCAGGCGCCCGGCCGGCTCTGGAGATGCAGAAGCGGTGCTTCGAGCAATCCCGCGGGGCCTTCGACACCGTTCGTCTCGATGAACTGCGGCGACGCGACCGCGATCATCTCCTCGTCGCAGAACTTGGTGAGCTGCGCATCCGGCCAGTTGTCCCGGCCGAAATGAATGGCGACATCGAAACGCTCATGAGCCAGGTCGAACGGATTGATGCGGGCAGTCAGATTGATGCCGATCCCCGGGTGTGCCTTCTCAAAACCGGGCAGGCGCGGAATGAGCCAGCGACTTGCAAATGTGGGCAGGCTGGCCACATTCAGTGTCGCCCCCGACATGCCGGCGGCGATGGCGCGATGCAGGGTCTGGGTGATGCGGCTGAGATCGTCCTCGAGAGCATCGGCAAGGTTTTTGCCAGCCGGTGTCAGGACCACGCGCCGCCCGACCCGCCGGAACAGGCTGAAACCGAGCGCCGACTCCATGTCGCGGATATGGCGGCTGACAGCGCTCTGCGTCAGATTGAGCTCTTCGGCAGCCAGGGTGAAACTCTGATGCCGCGCCGCCGAGGCGAAGCTGCGCAAAACGGAGAAGGAAGGCAGAAAGCGCCGCGCAAACCTGTCTACCATCGTCGAAATAAAGCTCCCTCGCGGCCTTCCGCCGGCATATCGCTTCCGCATCTTATAGCGGCCCCAGCACCGAAATCACATATCCGGACCGAATTTCATGGATGCGCGTCGATCACGCCAGAGCGAGAATGCTGCGGGCGCTCTCCTCATCGGTGATGAAAACTGTTGGCTCGACCAGTTTCATGGCACCGATGAGCGCATCGATCTTGTCGTCACCACCGGAAGTCAGAATGCGCATCGGTGCCCGGCGCAGGCGGTCGACATCGACAGACATCACGCGGTCGTTGATCGGATGATCCACGAGCTGACCGTCGATATCGTAGAAATGGTAGAGGATGTCGCCCACCGCACCCTTTTCCTCCAGAGCCGCGCGCACCGTCTCGGTCAGATAGCCCCCGCGATAGAAAGTGGTGGCGGAGGCCAGACCGCCGACTGAGACGATAACGGCATCCAGTGTGTCGGCAAGCGCCAGAATCTCATGCAGACCGCAGCGCTCGACAAGCGCGGTTTTCGTTTCGACACTGTCGACCACGGCGGGTGCAGGAATGAGATAGCCATCACCCTGAAAAGCGCGCGCAAAACGCCATGCGAATTCAGCCGGATTGAAGCGGCGGGCAACGCCGACACCGCCCAGGAGCGAGATCACCTTGAAATCCGCCAGCGGCCGGGCGCGGATGAACGGCAGGGAGCCGAAAAGCGTGCGCCCCCAGCCGACACCGACCGACATGCCCGCTGCCATGACATCGGAAACGAAACTGCCGGTGGCTGCGCTGATCGCGGGAATGGGGTCCGCATTGGGGTCGGACAGCGGCGCGACGACGGCGCGCTCCAGCCCGAACCGCTCTTCCAGCGCGCGCTCGATGCGGGTTATCTCCGCAAGGTCGCCCTCGATGGTGATCTTCACCTCGTTGCGGGCCCGTGCATCGGCGAGCATCCGCACCACGCTGACACGGCCTATGCCGAGGATCTCCGCAATCTCGTTTTGCGTCTTCTGCTCGACGAAATACATCCATGCGGCGCGCACGCGCAGCCGGTCCGTCTTGCTGGTCACGCCACCCCTGACCGGCACAATCGCAATTTCCCCAGAACTGGTCGTACCGGCGGGCTGCCCAGCGGACTGTTTGTGCGCCTTCGCCTTGCTCATATGGTCTTCCTGCATTTTTCCCCGGAGCAGATACAAGCATCTAGCTTGATTTCCGGGAAGACCAAAACAATGATGTCGCCATCGGGTCAATGCCCGGCAGCGTAAAACTGCTTACCTGAGGATACTACTTTATGCTTCGTGATGCCTCGCAGGACATGGCGATTCACCTTAAGGACCGCTTGCGGGACATACGCGACTTTGTGCGTTCACACAGGCATGAGCGGCAGGCGACAGCCGCCGCAGGCAGGCACTTCAGCGATATGGAGAAGCTCCTGGCACGCGCTGCAAGCATGGTCGACGACACGCTGACACTTGCCGAGACCGCATCCAGGACCGTTCTTCCCGGTGCGCATAAGCACGAACTGGTCTTATGGCCCCTCGGTGAGTATTTCAGTGATCCGGGGTCAGGTGAACGTGCTTTCAGGCGTCATATGTATCGCGCAGCGAAAGCCCTGGCGGCCACATTGAAGGAAACCGAGCCACCGGTGATTCGCGAAACCGGTTTCACCGCAGCCCACGAGACATTACGCCAGCGGCAGGGCAACATTGTGCTGGCTCTAAGGAATGCTTCCGGACCTGAGATAAAGCGTTCGCTGTTGGCCGGGATGCTCGCACATCTCGTTCAGGACGTCTGCCGCAACGCGCTCAGCGATCCGGCGACGCCGGCTTCCGCACAGGATGCGAAAACAGCCATACGCGTCTTTGCGCCGGGGCTGCTCGCCTCCGCGCTCATGGCGTTCGACGACAGCCTCCCGGCTTCGGATCTGCTTGACATCGCGACGCTGGCCATCGCCGCCCGCCAGGACCGGATGGCCCGCAGCCTCGCGGCGGACCAGCCAATCGCCGACCTGACGGCTGTCTTCGAAAGCCTGCTCACGCATCTGCCATAGACGGTGTGATCAGGCAGCGGTCTCCAGAAGCTCCGAAAGCTGCTTCTTGGTGGCCTGGATGGAAGCAGGGCTCATGCTGAGTTCCGTCAGCCCCATGCGAATGAACTCCGGAATCAGATCGCTGCGCGCGGCAGCCTCGCCGCACATGCCGATCTCGATGCCTGCATCCATTGCCGCCTTCGCAGCCTGCTCCACGGCCGCCATAACGGCCGGATGAGCGGCATCATTGAGACTGGCAACCGAGGGGTTGAGACGATCCGCAGCCATCACATACTGGGTCAGGTCGTTGGTGCCGATCGAGAAGAAAGAAACTTCCTTTGCCAGAGCCGCGGCGCCGAAGACCGCAGCCGGCGTCTCGATCATGACCCCGAGCGGGAATTCGCCGCAGGCGACCCCCTCGGCTTTCAGCTCGGCTGCGCATTCATCGATGAGGGCACGCGTGCGGCGCACTTCTTCCACATCCGAGACCATGGGCAGCATCACCCGCAGATTGCCGTGAACGGCAGCGCGCAGAAGGGCACGAAGCTGAACCTTGAAGATATCCGTGCGGTCGAGGCACATGCGGATGCCGCGCCAGCCAAGGAACGGATTTTCCTCTTCCGGAAACTCAACGCCGGAGATCGGCTTGTCGCCGCCGATATCGAGCGTGCGCACGATCACCGGATGATCAGGGAATGCGCGTGCGAGTTCTGCATAAGTTTCCGCCTGCATGTCCTCGGAAGGCAGATGCATGTGGCGCATGAACAGAAGCTCGGTGCGGAACAGGCCGACACCCATCGCACCAGCCTCCTGCGCGGCTTCCACTTCTTCGAGCGAACCCAGATTGGCCGCCACCTGGATGACCGTGCCATCGGTCCGGCGCGGCACCACGTCCTTGTAAGCCTTGAGGGCTTCCCTTTCGCGGGCGGCGGCACCGATCATCTCGTCAAAGCGTGCGCGGGTTGCCGCATCCGGCTCGACAACGACCTGGCCAGTATGGCCGTCGATCGCTGCTTCTTTTGCCTCACGCAACTGATTGACGGCGTCCCCGAGGCCAAGCACGGCCGGAATGCCGTGCGTGCGGGCAATGATCGCCACATGCGAAGTCGCGCCACCGTGACCGCACACCACGCCACCAAGACGCTTGAGCGGCGCGCGCGCAAGATCCCAGGCACCGATATCCTCGGCAACCAGAATGGCACCGTCGGGAATGTCGTCCAGACGTGCATCTTCCTGTCCCAGCAGCGTCAGGCAGATCTGCCGCGCAATGGACTCCATATCCTCTGCCCGCGCGGCCATATAGGCATCGTCCAGCTTACGGAAATCATCCGCCAGGCGCGAAGATGCAGCGATGACCGCTGAAACCACGTCCAGTCCGCCATCAATGGCGGCGAGCGTCTCATCGCGCAGCGCATCGTCGGAAGCTATGTCACGCAGGGCCGCGACGATACCACGGTCGCTCTCCTGCATTCCGTCGGAAGCAAGTGAACGGTCGAGTTTTTCCTGAAGCCGCAGAATGGCGTCTTCGAAGCGCTTCTTCTCCGGAGCGATCTCATCTGCCGACAGCGTCTTGTTTGCCGGAACGATCTGCTGCGGAAAATGCGCAAAGACCGGGCCGAGGCCGAGGCCTGCGCTGGCGGCAACACCGTGGATCCCCCCGTCCGCCACGGGGCTGGCTACCTCCGTCGCAGCTTTCTTTGCGGCATGTTCCTTCTGTGGCGGGACGGGTTGCGTCACGTTCTCGCCCGCACCTTCCTCGACACCAGAAAGCGGGTTCTCCAGATAGGCGATGAGCGCATCGACGGCTTCAATCGCATCGGCACCATCGGCACGAATGGAGACTTCGTCATTCTCCTTCACGCCGAGCAGCATCAGCTTGACCGAACTCTTGGCACTGACGGCCTTCTCTCCCTTGACGATCTCCACATCGCTCTCGAACCCCTTGGCGAGGCGCACGAAGCGTGTTGCGGGTCGGGCGTGCAGGCCGTCCTGCACTCGGACAATGGTCGAGCGTTCCATACCGGTCTCGTATCTCTGTCTTCGATTTCGTGACGGCGTCAGGCGCCGATGGTGATCACGGCATCCGTCTTCAGCGCCGCGACAAGCTTGTCCGGCTCTACTACGGACGCGCAGATCTCGCCAGGACGCTCCACGGCAGTCGCGCCGTTGAAATTCACCACGACATGTCCGATCTCGCGCACCTTGTTCCATGCCGCATCGCCCATGGCGGTCACTTCGGCGCTCACGCCATCGCCAATCGAAACGCGTGTGCCGGGCACGGGCGCATCATCGCTCGGGCCATCTACCACCGCATGAAGCACCGAAACCTCGGCAAGTTCCTCCGGCGCACCGTCAGCGAACAGAATCAGGACACCGCCCTCGGCAAGATCCGCGACTTCCGGACCGACTGCGGTTATGCGCGTTTTGAGAAACACCGACATTCAAGAAAACTCCATGCAGACTAGAGCATCGGACCGAAAAGTGAAATCCGGTTTTCGGATTGTTCCGATGCTCGATCAATAGTTTAGATCGCCCCTTGTGCGTCCGGATGGACGCACGGCGATCTGGTATTCCGGAAACGGCGGCCACCCGAAGGCAGCCGCCGGCTCCAATGATTAAAGCACCACCAGGCTGACAGCCCAGGCGAGAGCCACGGAAACCGGGCCCATGATCTGACGGCTGATAAGAACTGCCGGGACGCCGATTTCGATAGTCTTGGGCTTGGCTTCGCCGAGCGCGAGGCCCACCGGCACGAAGTCACAGCCCACCTGCGTGTTGTAGGCAAACAGCGCCGGCAGCGCCATGGCGGGCGAAATCGTGCCATTGGCAATCTGCGGACCGATGATCGCCACGCCGATCACCTGCGCAATCACCGCGCCCGGCCCGAGAATGGGCGACAGGAACGGCAGGCCGCAGATGGCCGAGATGATGAGCAGGCCGATAATGTTGTTTGCCAGCGGCCCCATGGGCTGAGCGAGAACATCGCCGATGCCCGTATAGAGGATCAGGCCGATCAGCATGGTCACGAAGGCCATGAAGGGCAATACGTTGCGGACCACCTGGTCGATGGTGCGGCGGCCGGCGTTGAAGAAAATACCGACAACGCGACCCATGACACGGCCGACACTGCTGATGAGCCCCACAAGGCCACCCTCACTGGAGGGTGCCGGCGCAGCGGCAGAGGCGGTGGCCTGTTCCGCGGCGTCGCCGGCACTGGCAGCACCACCGGCAACCGTTGCCGCCTCGCTCCCGTCAGCCATCTCGATGCTCTCCGGCGTGATACCGGAGACATAGATGTCCTCGGTGATGAACTGGGCGAGCGGACCCGCCTGGCCGACCGGGGTCAGGTTGACGGTTGGAATGCGCTTGCGCGGATAAACGCCGCAGCGCGCGGTACCGCCGCAATCGACCACGACCACAGCCATCTCGCTTTCGATCGGCGGGCTCTTGAAGCCGTCGACCGCTTCGGCGCCGGTCATGTCCGCAATGCGCTGCGCCACCGGATGAATGCCGCCACCCGTGACGGATACCACCTTGTTGCGCTGCGCCGTCGGTTCGATCACCAGAGGGCCGCCCCAGCCGGAGGAGCCCTTCGAAATCTTTACTGCTTTATATGTTTTCGCCATGTCCTGCCCCTCCCCTAGAGCTCAACGCCCTGGCGGCGCGCCATGATGGCGGTGATCTTCTCGGTCAGCATACCCTTGAGAAGGATGACAACGAGGCCGACCAGCGCATACCAGATCGCCACGGTGATGTGATAACCACCGGGAACAATGCCCTGGCTCTCAAGCTCGAGCAGCGCGACGAGGATGCCGCCCCAGACGAAATACTCGCCCGGATTGATATGCGGGAACAGGCCGAGCGGCGGGTGCACATAAGACACCGCAGCGTCATAGAACGCCGGCTTGTGCTTTTCTTCCAGGAACGAGCCGAAGGTGTATGCCATCGGGTTGGTGAGGAAGAAAACCGCAAGAACCGGAAGAACCGTGTAGCGTGTGAGCGCGATGCGCCCCGCGCTCTGCGCGAGCCCGTGAACGCGCTTTTCGCCCACCAGTTCGGTGATGGCGTAGAACGCCGTCATCAGCACGACCAGCGTCGGAATGATGCCGGTGACGAAGCCGGCGAACACTTCGCCGCCTTTCTGGAAGATGCCGATGAAGTATTTGCCGGCAGCCGTGAGCCAGCCAAGCTGCTCTTCCTGGGCAACCGAATCCAGCTTCTGCCGGAACTCTTCGACCGAAATGTCGCTGCCTGCCTGGGCAAGCACGACAAGATCATTGGCTGCCGCCTTGGCGGCCAGCTTGCCGGTGAGCGCGGCATCGCCCGCCACCGCCCCGGCCATGTGCAGCCCCTGCATGGCCGTATCGGCATGCTGGGCCATTAATGAAATGACAGACATAGTCCTCCCTCTCTCTTCTGCCCACCTCGTTGCTTGAGCCCCGGTGAGCGTGCAATCCCGTATGTCATGCTTTTGCCGCGGCCAGAGATTCCCGAAGCGGCGGTTCATCCCCCGCTCGCGTACGGTCTATCTGCGCCACTGCCTGGGTGATTGCCGCAGTAAGGCCAGGCTTGTCTTCACCGAAGATCGCCGGCTCGGCCCGCAGCGCATCGAGGGTCATGCCCTCGAATTCCTCATGTCGTTTGAACTTTGCAAAAACCGATCGCCCGCTCATTGTCAGAACGCGGCGGACGGAAAGATCCGGCGCGACAACGACAATGGCAATCGCCCCGCGCTTCAGAAAGCGGCCGTGAAAAGCGCCCGTTCCCACAAAGCCGTCCGTGTATTTCTGCGTGATGCCCTTGAAGACATCGGAGTAGTGTCGCATCTGCAGCCAGACGCCGTAGGACTGCAAAGCCCATACGACCGCGAGGAGCAGGAGCCCCCATTGCCATATTGCCATCAGGCCGTTCCTCCCGAAACGCTTATTCCAAGCGCACGCACTGCATACTCGTTAATCCCGAACTAAGAACATTTGTTTTTTAGAATGTCAAATTGTATATTCCTTTGAGCCTGGAGCGTGGGCTTATTTGGTTGGAACCCGCCCGCTGCGTGCTATTGTCCGGGCGAAGGAGTTCAGCGTTGGACCTCGATTTCAAAAACGAACTGGCCGTCATGCCCGATCTGCGCCATCGGCTACGTCAATTGCGCTGGTTTCGGGCAACATTTCGCGGCAACGCGAAGGCGGTGACGCAGCACTATGGCGTTGAGTTCGTGGTAAGCGAGGAGAAGCTGACACGCGTCTTTCTCGACTGGGTGGAAATGGTGGATGCGCAAAAAGCCTATGCCAGGCTCGATCGCGGCGATTTCATCATCTACGCCGCCGGGCTGGCGCTGAAGGAGATGATCCGCCACGCCCCCGTCTCCATTGCTCAGGTAAGCGCTGTTTCAAGCGCAGCCGACAATGCCGACATCGTGACCTTCTGGCCTGAGGGTTTCCTTTATACAAACTATTGCGTCTGCGCGATTGCTGCCATCTTCGAGCAGGAGTTTGGCCAGACGCCACACCTCAACCGCTGCGCTGACGACCTGCGCACCTGGTGGTCTTACCGCGAGAATACGCGCGAAATGCCTGCCTCCGCAGTCGCGTTTCTTGATCGGTTTTTCGGCGCGGAACCCAACTGGGTGGCGCCTGATCTGATCGAGGGACGGCTGGCCATGCGTACGGCGATGGAAGCGAAGCGCAGGAGCATCGAGGCTCCCTCAATCTTCCCCGATCCCGCGACGTGAAAGAGCGTCTGCCGGAGCCCGTCCCCACATCAGTTTCAATTCAATTTGGAGTTTCCATGAGCAAGCCCCTGATCATATTCGATTGCGACGGTGTCCTTGTCGACAGCGAACCGCTTGCCGCAATCGCCTATGAGCGCGTCTACAACAAGCATGGCCTTGCGCTGACCCGTGATGTGGTCGGCCAGTGCATCGGTATGAAGCAGGCCGATATCATCGTCCGTATTGAAGAACTTACAGGACACGCTTTTCCCGCCCACGCCGAAGGAGACATCTGGCTGGAGACCAGGGCGCTTCTTGAGGAAGAGCTGGAGCCGACACGCGGCATTCTCCCGTTCCTGCGCAATCTTGAAACCGCACGCTGTGTCGCCTCGTCCTCCTCGGTGGAAAGGATTGCGCTAAGCCTTGATGTGGCCGGCATTGCGGAATTTTTCGCAGACAATGTCTTCAGCACGTCGATGGTGAAGAACGGCAAGCCGGCCCCGGACATCTTCCTGTTCGCAGCCGAAAAGCTCGGCGGCGAGCCCACCGCCTCCGTGGTCATCGAGGATTCGCCATTCGGTGTGCAGGGTGCGGTTGCAGCCGGCATGACCGCGATCGGCTTCACTGGCGGCAGCCACACCTTCGACGGTCATGCGGAGAAACTGCAGGCCGCCGGAGCCCACGCCACGTGCGCAAGCTGGAGCGAGGTGGAGACCGAGCTCACCCGGCGCGGCTTCATCCGCGAAACCGTAGCGGACCTTTAGAGCATTTTGCAGCCAGGTGGAATCACCTGACGTCCGCATAAATGCGGAGAAACAGATAGATAGAGCGGAGTGGCGTTTCCATGAAACGATGATCCGCTCTAAAGAAAAGGCGCTGCCCGTGATGATCCAGGCAGCGCCAAGTTACGCGGTCAAAGTTCCAGGGTTACCCCCGGTTGCCCACCCCAACAGCGGCCTGTCTTTTCGTCATAACGACAAGCCGCTCCCCCTCTGCTTCCCCGGCAACGAGCCCCTCAGCAAACCGGGGACGCAAATCAAACCAGCATCGCCATCGGATTTTCGATGACCTTCTTGAAGGCGGCGAGGAGTTCGGCGCCAAGCGCGCCGTCCACCGCACGGTGATCGGTCGACAGCGTCACCGACATCACGGTCGCAACCTTCACCTCGCCATCCTTCACCACGGCTCGGCTCTCGCCAGCACCGACCGCGAGGATCGTCGCGTGCGGCGGGTTGATGACGGCGGCGAAGTCCTTGATGCCGAACATGCCGAGATTGGAAACGGCCGTGTTGCCCCCCTGGAACTCTTCCGTCTTCAGCTTGCGCGAACGCGCCCGCGTGGCCAGATCCTTCATCTCGTTCGAGATGGCCGACAGCGTCTTCTCGTCGGCGCGGCGAATGATCGGCGTGATCAGCCCGCCGGGGATCGACACGGCAACGCCCACATCGGCGTGTCTGTGCTTTACCATGGCGCTTTCGGTCCAGGAGACATTCGCCTCCGGCACCATGGCAAGTGCCTTGGCGTGGGCCTTGATCACCATGTCGTTGACCGACAGCTTGTAAGCCGGCTTCTCGCCATCCTCGGTCTTCACCTTCGGCGCGGCCTCGTTCAACTGCTTGCGCAGTGCCAGAAGCGCGTCGATCTCGCAATCGAGCGTCAGGTAGAAATGCGGAATGGTGGACTTGGCCTCGACCAGACGACGGGCGATGGTCTTGCGCATGCTGTCATGCGGGATCAGCTCGTAAGAACCTTCCTCGAACAGTTTCATGACCTGATCGTCGGACATGGCCTGCGCCGCGGCGGGAGCCGAAGCCGGAGCGGCGGCAGCTTTCGCACTGCCATCCTTGCCAGCCGCTTCCACATCGGCTTTCACGATCCGGCCCTTGGGCCCGGAACCTGAAATCGCCGAAAGGTCGAGACCCGCTTCCTTTGCAAGACGGCGGGCAAGCGGAGAGGCGCGAACAGCGGAAGCCGAAGCCACGGCCGCAACCGGAGTGGCAGCCGAAGCAGGCGGTTCAGCCGAAGCCGGTGCTTCAGCCTTTGCCGGCTCTTCAGCCACGGCTTCAGCGGGCGCTGCGGCAGGCGCATCGGCAACGGCCTCGCCTTCCTCATAGACCCACGCCACAACCTCGCCGACCGGAATGTCGATGCCTTCCTTGCCGGTGATGTTGCGAAGGATGCCGGCGGCGGGAGAGTCGATCTCCATCGCCGCCTTGTCGGTCTCGATCTCGAAGAGGACGTCGCCCTTCTTCACCGTCGCGCCTTCCTCCACCAGCCAGGAGGAGATGCGACCGGTCGTCATGTCCATGTCGACCTTGGGCAGGATGACTTCAACAGCCATGTCAGCGCGCCCCCGTAACCAGCTCGCGGGCTGCCTTGACGATGCCGTCGACCTGCGGAACCGTCGCCTTTTCCAGCTCCGGATTGTAGGGGATCGGCGTTTCCGCGCCGCCCAGACGGACGACCGGAGCGTCGAGATAGTCGAAGGCCTCGCTCTCGGCAATCATGGCCGAAATCTCGGCGCCGACGCCAAGCGTCTTCACGCCCTCATAGACGCACATCAGGCGGGACGTCTTGCACACGCTCTGGATGATCGTCTGACGATCCATCGGGCGGACGGTGCGCAGGTCGATGACCTCCACGTCGATGCCCTCTTCGGCGAGCTGCTTTGCAGCATCCAGCGACTTGTGAACCATGATCGAGGTGGCGACAATGGTGAGGTCGACACCCTCGCGCCGCACCTCGGCCTTGCCGATCGGCACCGTGTAATAGCCCTCCGGCACCTCGCCCTTCATCTTGTAAAGGATCTTGTGCTCGTAGATCATCACCGGATCGGGGTCCTCGATGGCCGCGAGCAGCATGCCCTTCGCATCGTGCGGGGTGGCCGGCTGAATGACCTTCAGACCCGGCACATGGCCAAGCCACGCTTCGAGGCTCTGGCTGTGCTGTGCGGCCGCACCCGTTCCGGACCCGGCAGGAAAGCGCATGACGACCGGCACCGAAACGGCACCGCCCAGCATGTAGCGCATCTTGGCCGCCTGGTTGACGATCTGCTCCATGGCGAGCGTCGCGAAATCGGAGAACTGGAACTCGAAGATCGGGCGCATGCCGGTCACGGCTGCACCAACTGCGACGCCAGCGCCGCCCAGCTCCGAGATCGGCGTGTCCATCACGCGCTCGGGGCCGAAGCGTTCCACCAGATCACCGGTGACCTGGAATGCGCCACCATAGACGCCAATATCCTCGCCCATCAGAAACACGCGTTCATCGCGCTCCATGGCGATGGCCATAGCTTCCTGGATGGCCTGCGCGTAGCTCAGTTCACGCGTGGCTGTCTCGACTTGCGCGTCCATCAGGCCTGCTCCGTGTAGACGTATTTCTCAAGATTGGCGACTTCGGGCATCGGGCTTTCCTTGGCAAACTCGATGCCGGCCTCGATCTCCTTGCGGACGGATTCGCGGATGTCCTCAATGCCGTTCTGATCGATGACACCGAACTCGACGAGCTCGGCTTCAAACGCCTCGATCGGATCGCGTTCGGTCATCCACTCTTCGATCTCTTCCTTGGTGCGGTAGCGGTTGCGGTCGCTCTTGGAGTGACCGCGATAGCGATAGGTCTTGCACTCGATGAGCGTCGGTCCCTCGCCGTTGCGTGCGCGCTCGGTCGCTTCGTGCATGGCCTCCGCCACATCCGACACGACATTGCCGTTGACGATCACGCCCGGCATGGCATAGGCGGCGGCACGGTCGGCGATGTTGGGAACCGCCGTCGCGCGGGCGACGGAGGTGGACATGCCATAACCGTTGTTTTCGCAGACGAAAACAACCGGCAGCTTCCAGATGGCCGCCATGTTGAGCGCCTCGTGGAATGCGCCCTCATTGTTTGCACCGTCGCCGAAGAAACAGACGACGACATTGCCGGTCTTCATCTTCTTTGCAGTCAGCGCGGCGCCCACTGCAATCGGCAGACCGCCGCCGACAATGCCGTTTGCGCCGAGATTGCCCGTCGACACATCGGCGATGTGCATGGAGCCGCCGCGGCCACGGCAATAACCGGTCGTCTTGCCGAAGAACTCGGCGAACATGCGCGAAACGTCAGCACCCTTGGCAATGCAGTGGCCGTGGCCACGGTGCGTGGAGGTGATCTGATCTTCGTCGGAAAGACCGAGGCAGATGCCGACAGCACTTGCTTCCTGACCGATGGACAGGTGCATCGTGCCGTGGATCAGGCCACGCATGTAGCTTTCTTCCGCGCCTTCCTCGAACTGGCGGATCAGATACATCTTGCGCAGCGCATCGCGCAGCTTGTCCTGATCGAACTGCCTGTAGATAAAAGGCTGGTTGGCGCCGTCTTTTTTTGCGGCGCCCTTCTTGGCCGTGGCCGACATATTCATGCTCCTGTCTAGCCGTAAACGAGCTTGTCCTGACGTGCGCGCAGCTCAGCGATCTTCGAACCGGCCGGCGGTGCAGCGTTGTCGGACGTGATGAGTTCGCCCTTCTTGATGGGCTTGGTGACCGTGCCGCCCTGAAGCAGGCCGCAGGGGATCGCCTTGGATGCACGCGCTTCCGGCACCGTCATGACCCATGCGCGGTAGCAGTACTCGCCAATCGCATCCAGCGTATCGCCCGGCTGCATGTCCTTCTTGGCGACGGCACAGACTTCCGCCACCGGCTTGTCCAGCGGCACCATGTCCGGCTTGCCGTAGAGAACGACGCGGGCGCAGGTGAGCGGCACTTCCAGCGAGGTCAGGTGGTAGGGACGATGGAAGGTGAAGTAAGGGCCCTTGCCCATCTTCAGGTCTTCCATGCGCTCGGAAATGCGCGGATGCGACATGTCGGCGACAACGAAGACGCCGGGCGCTACGCCCTTGCCAATGGAGTAGTCCACCACGCCAACGCGCGACAGCACGCCGCCGTCCTTTTCCGGCACCAGCACGGAGGACAATTCGTCCAGCGTCGCCTTGGGGCCATGCATGCCCGGCTTGTCCGGCACGAGACCGGTGGCGTTGGCGATGGCCGCCATTTCGACCATGGTCTTGGAACCGTCGACGAACTCGACCAGCATACGCACATTCATGTTGCGGCGCGCTGCTTCCTCGGCATAGTCGTCCGGGATCGCATCGATGTTGAGCGGGTTGTTCTTGCCCTTGCCGGCCGCGACGATGGGATGCCCCATGGCCGAAACGAACTCGATCAGTTCCATGCAGGAAGACGGCTCATCGCCGGCACCCAGCGAATAGGTGACGCCCAGACGGTCGGCTTCGCTCTTCAGATAAGCACCGATGGTGACGTCAGCCTCGACATTCATCATGACGAGGTGCTTGCCGTGCTCCATGGCCCTCAGGCCGATTTCAGCACCGACAGCCGGAACACCGGTCGCGTCGATCACCACGTCGATGAGATCGTTCTCCAGAAGAAGATCGGCATTGTTGGTGACAGCAACTTTGCCGGCTTCCATCGCCCCGGTCATTGCGGACTGGCTGTCCGCTTCCTTGGCATGGCCTTCTTCCTGATAGGCGATATCCACGGCGCGGCTTGCCGCAGGCAGGTTCAGCTCCGAAATGGCGCCGATTTCGATACCCGGCATATGAGCGACGCGGGTGACGATATCAGTGCCCATTTCGCCAGAGCCCACAAGGCCGATGCGAATCGGCTTGCCGGACTTGGCCCGATCCTCGAGATCCCGGGCAAGGCCGGTAAGCGCAACGTTGGCAGACATTTCTGACCACTCTCCCAGATGGACGTTTCCTCGGTCCGAGGCTTATTGAACATCTGTTTTGGTGTCAATACGAATGTCCATTCCGGGAGTAACCTGCGCCAATCAGCCGTCGCCGCCGCGGGTGCGCGCGCCGAAGCAAGCCTGCCGTTAGGGAAAGTGCAGATCGTAACATTCCAGCATTTGTGAACGCTCTGTTTCAAAATTTCGATCTGACGAAACGAACAGGCACTCCCTAAATGAGGAACCAGCAAGGGAATAATCCCATGCCGATAGTAATATCACATCTTCCTTGACGGAAATGTGAATGGCTTGTTGAAAGCTATCAGGAGTATTGAAAATGAAAACTGTTCTTTCTGCCATCGTTATTTCTTCCTTCGTTGCCGCCCCCGCTTTTGCTGTTGAGCCTATTAAAGGCAGCATCAACTTTGATGGACCCTCCCAGTCCACACTCAGCAAGACGCCGGTTGGCTCCGTTCTTCAGCACCAATTTACTTCGAACGGAAAAGATTATCTCGAGATTTATGTTGTTGGCGCAGATGGTCGTCCGGAGCTGGTAAGCCGTTCGGCATCGAACAACAGCTAATGCTCGTAAAATCACTTTGACAAAGGCCCGGAAGTCACTCCGGGCCTTTTTCTTTACCGCTTCATTGGTTCGGGTCTACCGATATTGCTTTGGAAAACCCCGCTATCTGTTGCGCAGGACAACGCATGGCAGGCCGCCCCTGCGGAACCGCTGGCAGACCTGAACGGCATCCGGGCGACTGCCCGCACCGATGCGCACTGCATAGATTCCACGCCATCCCCGCGACGAACGGACCCGCGTGATGACCGGCTCGTAGTCTTTTAGAAGCGTCGCATGTCTGCGCAGCACCATCTGCCACAGTCTTATCGCCACATCACGGCGAAAATGCCCCGCAACCTGCACGCCCCAGGGCTGCGTATGAACGCTGGTCATGGCCATAACGGCACGCGCTGAGACGGGCAGATCACGACAGGCCGCATCAAACGTCTTGTCGGGATGAAGCGGTTCGATGCTGGCAGCTGGCTTCCGGTCCGAAAACGTGTCAGCTGGCGCACCGAGGATCGCCATCACGTAGTTCTCGGTTTCCAGCGGCAGGAAGCCACCTTTCTTGAGCCAGCGTGATACACGCGCCTCTCCGGCATTGTACGCGGCGGCAGCCAGGCCGAGATTTCCGAACTTCCTTTTCAGTTCCGCCAGATAGGCGGCCGAAGCCGGGATTGCCTTTTCGATATCGAACGCATCGTCCAGCCCGCGCAGCGCGGCGGTGCCCGGCATGAACTGTGCCACCCCTTCAGCCCCCTTAGGGCTCACGGCATTGGGGTTGAAGCGGCTTTCCTTCCAGAGGAGCCTGGCCAGAAATGCGGGCTCTAAGCGGTTTTCCCGGGCATGCGTCTCGACAAGGTTGCAGACAGAAGCGATCAGTCTGTCTTTCTCGGTCTCTTCGGACTTCTGCTCCGCACCCGCTTCATGAGCACCGAGCACAAACATGCTCAGAATGGCGAAGCAGCTCAACCATCGGCAAGGTCGCGCATGTCGCATAGGCCACCCCATTTCTCCAGACGAAGCGTAAAACGCACGACAAGGGCAGGCAAGGTCTCTGAGATCGAACCGGCGGACGGTTGGTGGTGGTTCCAGTCCAAAGCAAATTTATCTCTGCAGCGAAATTCCCTGTTCGCACTTAAAATACAGGGAAAAACTGCAGTTTGCAGGGAACGCTGACAGGTGCACTGGGAATTACTGTCGAGAACCGAAGACGTTGGCACAGGAATTCCCTGATTCTAGAAAACAGGGAATCCACGTCAGCAAGCAGCCATCTTCCCACGAACGAAACAATGTTTACCTTGAAGGAACTGCGAAACGGAACCGCCAAAGAGAGCACGGTCATCCGGCCAATGAGCGAGCGATTGCTGTCTACAAGAAACTGGGATTCCAACCGTTCGGATCACCTCAAGAGACGCAGTGGGGCTTGATTTTGCCAATGCTTGCGAGGCGTTAAGCGGCAACTCGTCATTCGCAGCTTCGTCCGCATCTGAGACATGGCCGGAAGCGCAGTACCTATCCGCTCGGCGGCTGAAGCCAAGCATAACCGTGAGTACACAGCCTGACCAATAGCTCTTGAAATTCCAACCGAATCGGGGAACCTTTGTAGTTATCGGGGACAAAGTCCGCGCGAGTTTTAAGCAAGAGCCGGGAGTTCCGGCCGACCCAGACTGGGTGATGCCCAGATGGATCCGTTGCAGGAAGCCTGTGACGATGGTCTATGCGCCAAAGGCGCCTCGCAAGTCGTTTCTCTAATCATCAAATTCAGTTCAAGCCGTTTAGCGGCATTGTCTTTGACTTGGAGGCGCACATGCCTGTTATTTCAAGCATCATCGATCAGAGAGCCGGATCTCTGAAAGAAAATATCCACAATGCTCGTACACATTCGAAGAAGCAGATTAAGCAAATCGCTCAGAGCATAGAGCGTTTCGGGTTCCTCAGCCCAATTCTGGCTGATGAAAACGGGATTGTGATTGCCGGGCACGGGCGATTGGCTGCCGCGAAGGTTCTCCAGCTTGATGTGGTTCCGACCATCAAGGTATCGGGGCTATCTGATGTTGAGAAGCGGCAGCTCCTGCTGGCCGATAACAAGATTGCCGCAAACGCCGGCTGGGATCGGGAGCGACTTGCAGTCGAGCTCTCCGAAATTCTGGTGGAGGGAGGTGACATTGAGCTCACGGGCTTTGAGGTCGCCGAAGTCGATGAAATCCTCCTTGACCACGAAACCGGGCCCTCTACTCCCGAAGACGAACTTCCGGAGAATAACAGCGGCTCCACGACATCTCGGCTCGGCGACTTATGGATTCTCGGTCGCCATCGGCTCCTTTGTGGTGATGCCTTGAACGCGAGAGATCTCGACGTTCTGTGCGGAGATGCGCGAGCTGATATGGTCTTTACCGATCCCCCGTACAATCTGGCGATCACAGATATTGTCGGACGAGGCCAGACCAAGCATCGCGAATTTGAAATGGCATCGGGCGAGATGTCGAACGATGAATTCTGTGACTTCCTGCGAGAAAGCTTGAAGCAAATGGTAGCCCGCTCATGCAACGGCGCGATTCATTTCATCTGCATGGATTGGCGGCATGTTGACCTTCTCGTGCAAGAATGCCGAAAGCAATACGGCTCCCTTCTGAACATTGCAGTGTGGGTGAAAAATAACGGAGGCCAGGGCTCCCTGTATAGAAGCCAGCACGAGCTTATCGTGGTTGCCAGGGTTGGAGAGACTCCACATCGTAACAACGTCCAACTGGGTAAGCACGGTCGCAACAGAACAAACGTATGGCAGTTTGCCGGTGTGAACTCATTCAGAAAGGGACGCCTTGAAGAACTTGCTTTCCACCCAACGGTAAAGCCAGTCGCTCTCATCGCTGAGGCGATCAAGGATTGTACCCAGCGTGGCGACCATGTGCTGGACATTTTCGGCGGTTCTGGTTCGACGCTTATTGCGTGTGAAAAGGTAGGCCGCCGGGCGCTACTTATCGAAATCGATCCTGCCTACGTCGACACGACCATCAGGCGCTGGGAGAAATTCACCGGCAGAGATGCCGTCCATCTGGCTTCAGGGCGAACTTTCAACGAAATTCGCGAAAGCGGTTCGCCAAACAGCATCGGCAGCCCAGGGGAGAACCACTGATGGAGGACTCCGACGAGAAAGGACCCACTCCACCTGTTCCTGGCGTGGGCTATAGGAACCCTCCAGTGGAACACCGGTTTAAACCTGGACAATCCGGAAATCCCAAAGGGCGTCCCAAAAAAAGGAGTGCTCTCGCCTCCAAAGCTTCGAAGAAGAAGACCCTGGAAATTCTGAGGGAGGAGGCGCAACGCTACGTGTGGGTAACAGAAGGAGGGAAACGCAGCCAGATCGAATATGCCCGAGTACTCTTTCGCCAGATGGGCGCGGCAGCGGCGAAAGACGCACAGATGGCCAGATTACTGATGAAACTGATCATGGAGGCAGAGGCAACTTCCAAAGATCCACCACAACTTGATCTTAGCCAACTAAGCGATGGAGAACTTGAGGAACTGATCCGAATTCAGAACAAGATGCAACTTTGAGAATTATCCTCGACTTGGTCGTTGCTTACTAAAACAACTCGGGTGCGCACGGTAACCTTGGCGCGCAAGAGACTGTGCGCTTTCGCCAAACCGCGATTCGGCTGACCGAAGTCATTCGAGTCAGCCGAGATCAAATACTATCGTCATGCTGCGAGTTCGAAGCGCTCGGTGAATCGGTAGGTGCCAAGCTGGTTGAGGTTCTTGGCAGATGCGGTCAGCCCATACTCCGGGTCTGACTTCTTGCCTTCGTAATCTCGCGAGACAAAGGGAGCAGCTGGATCTGCCCATACGGTCGAGGGTATCAAGTAGAGTTCGGGCTCCTCTCCCTGCTTGAGCGTAACCAGCGCGAGATAGCGATCCGGCGAGATGGGAAAGTGCTTCTTGCGCATGAAAACGTAGCTCGATCTCGCCAACCGTACTGTCTTCACCTGAATCTCCAGATAACGCATCTCGGCCCCGCAAGTCCGGATCACAAAGTCAATCGCCCGATCATCCACTTCCGGGGAATAGACGTCATATCCAGCGCGCGTGAACGCCATCTTTGCGAAATACTCTCCAAAGCGTCCGACCCGGAGCTTGTCGAGACCATCCCAGTTGCAGCTATTGGTCAGCATATTCTGCCTCCTGTTTTTTGCACCACATCATGTTAGCGGGACTGTTCCTGCTGACATGGCACGATACGGGCAAAGTGTTAATTCATGGTGTCATAGAACGTGGTTTTGGTGCTCTTCGAATGATCTTTTGCGCACATGGATGTGCGCTCATTAGTCGGCTGGAACCTGCGGCGCCTGCGCGTAGAAAGAAGCATATCGCAGGATGAGCTCGCGCTACGCGCAGAGGTCGAGCGAGCCTATGTGGGTCACCTTGAGCGCGGCACGCGAAACCCCACTCTTCTAACGCTTGAAAAGCTGGCTACAGCCTTGGAATGCCAGATGTTGGAACTCTTCCAAATACCCACCAGGCAAGAAACTCCTCCAAAGCCTTTGAGGCCAGGTCGGCGGAAACCATAGGAAGCAAAAGCCATTCTGCGAAATTGAAGCATGTCAGAAATTGCCTTTGATCCGCCCTATCGTCGGCTCCGTCCGGGCACGACTGCCCGGACGGTAATGTCGTTTGCGCTTTCCTCAGAAACCCAACAAGACATCCGGAAGCCAGGTGGCCAATCCGGGGAACGCCGCCATTATGGCCAAGCAAATCGCCTGCAGCACCAGAAACGGTACGACGCCGCGATACATGTCGGTCAGCGTCATCTCCGGCGGTGCGATGCCGCGCAAATAGAAGATCGCGGGTGCCAGAGGGGGTGTCAGGTAGCTGGTTTGAACCATTAGTAGAATCAGCATGCAGAACCACACCGGGTCGAAACCGGCATCGCGCACGAACGGCATGAAAATCGGGATGAAGATCAGAATGATCGAAATCCACTCCAAGAAAAACCCGGCGACGAACACGATGCCGAGGAAGATCGCCAGCATGACCGCCGGAGAGACGTCGAGATCGCCTAGCACGCTCCGCAGCTGGGTGATGCCGCCGACCGAACCGAAGGCGACCGTGAACATTGACCCGCCCAGCAGGACGAACATAATCATTGCCGTCACGATCAGCGTCCGCCAGCCCGCATCCTTGAGCATCGTCAAGCTGAGCGTCCGATAAAACCCGGCCAACACGACTGCGGCCACTGCCCCGATGGCAGCAGCCTCGGTTGGCGCGGCCACGCCCGCGATAATCGTTCCCAGCACGGCGCAGATCATCAGAAGCGGCGGGATCAGGGCCTTGAGCGTGATCGACAGCTTTTCGATCAGCGGCATCGAATCCGTAAAGGACGGATCCGGCCGCGGTGCTTTGTGCGGCTGCACCACAGCAAGCCCCACCACATAAACGAGGTAAAGCAGGGCCAAAATCGAACCGGGCACGATCATCCCAACCATCAGGTCGCCGATCGAGACATCCGCCACTGGCCCAAGGATGATGACGACGACCGAGGGCGGGATAATTGTTCCCAACGATCCGCCCGCGCAGATCGTTCCGC
The DNA here is from genome assembly GCF_900105565.1 of Nitratireductor aquibiodomus. Taxonomy (NCBI): domain Bacteria; kingdom Pseudomonadati; phylum Pseudomonadota; class Alphaproteobacteria; order Hyphomicrobiales; family Phyllobacteriaceae; genus Nitratireductor; species Nitratireductor aquibiodomus. The sequence continues at coordinate 2,271,855 of NZ_FNSL01000001.1, forward strand.
TGATCAGGCTTTTGTCATAGCCCTGGCGCAGCATCGGTGGAATGGCAAGGAGACCGATGACGGCCTCGGTCGCGCCGACCACACCGGTCGAGGCGGCGAAGATGATGCTCATTAGGATCGTGCCCACGGCAAGCCCGCCTGGCAGTCGTCCTGTCCAGAGTTGCACGGCGCGGAATAGTTGCTCGGCAATGCCGGACCGCTCGAGCACCGCACCCATGAAGACGAAAAGCGGCACCGCCGCCAAGACGAAATTCGACGCGGTTTCATCGATCTTCTGGGTGAACTGGAAGAGAATGGGCCGCAGGTTGAAATCGAACTCGATGAGTCCGAAGACGAAGCCGGACACCATCAAGGCGAAGGCGACCTGGACGCCGCAGAATATCAGCACGAACAGGCATACGAACATGAAGACGGGCAACAGTTCCATCATCGCGCCCGCTCCTTCGTCGTTAGCACCGCAACGGCGTGCAGGATCTTCGCGATCACCTGCAGCGAGAGGAGAACGAAACCGGCGAACATGATGGCGCGGAAGGGCCAGGCGGGCGGGTTCCAGGCACTTTTGCCGGTCGTGCGGCCGGACATGTACGCCTCTGCCGCGTAGTCGAACAGGGCGTGGCTAATCAGAACGCAAAACGGCAGGAAGAAGATCGCGAGAAAGACAAGGTTGATCACGGCCTGCCCCCGGGGTCCGAACTGGCTGTAGACGAGATCGATACGCACGTGTTCGCCGCGCATTAGCGTGACCGCCCCGCCAAGCAGAAAATAGGTCCCGGTCAACATGTAACCAAGCTCGAAGGTCCACATTGTCGGAACGCCCAGAATCTTGCGGGCGAACACCTCCCACACCGTGACGATGACCAGCGGCAGAAACAGAAACGCCGCCGCTGCTCCGCTCCAAAGCGTCACCCTGTCCAGATGCGCGGCCAACGTGCCCGGCCAGTCCGAATTTCGGTTGGCAAAGTCCATATGAATGCCTCAATGAGAAAACGATTATGGCTGGCGCGGGGGCCAGCCATCGCGACTGTATTACTCTCAGCGTTCGATCTTGCGATAACGCTCGGCTCCCTGCCACAAGGCATCGAACTCTCTTTGGCTCTGCCAGACGCGGGCGAACCATTCGTTTTCCTGCGAGTTGCGCTCAGCATAGGCGGCACCGGCCTGGTAGATCGCTTTCTGCACCTCGGAAGCCAGATCGATGACCTCGTTGCCCTCGTCTTCGTAGAAGGTCTTCGCCATGGCATCGCGCTGCCCGAAGGTCATCCAGCAATCGAGCGTTACCAGACGCGCCGCGTCCTGAAGCAGTGCGCGGTCGGCTTCCGAGATGCCCTCCCAGACCCTGGGAGAGATCACCAACTCGAAAGGCGCCACCGGCTGGTGCGCACCGGGCAGGATCACGTATTTCGCGACCTGGTGGAAACCAGAGGTCTGGTTCTCGCCAAGGCTACCGGACTCGACGGCGTCGACGACCCCGCGTTCGAGCATCGTGTAGACCTCGCCCATCGGCGCGGTAACCGGCGCCGCTCCAAGTTCGGACGATATTTCCAGCCACGCCCCGGCGGTACGCAACTTCAGACCCTGAAAATCCTCCAGCGTGCGCACCGGCTTGTTGGAGTGGAGGAACACTTCCGGCGTGCGGATGCCCAGCGGCATCGAAACGAGGTCGAATTTGTCGGCCCGGAACTCCCGCCACAGCTCGAGTCCGCCACCGACATAGAGCCAGTGAAGCATCCGCTCGCTATCGAAGGACCCGGCAAACCCCCCGAACAGGATCGTCGTGCGATCCTCGCCCCAGTCGTAGCCCATCCAGGTATGCCCCATGTCGGCCACGCCATTGCGGACGAGATCCGACACTTCAAGGGCCGAGCCGAGCGTACCCCCGGGATAGGTTTCGATCGTGATCCGACCGTCGGTCAGGCGGGCGACTTCCTCTGCATAGGCGTTCGCCATCAGCTCCATCGTATACCCACCGCTCCAGCTGGTCGCCATACGAAGGTTGATCTTGTCCTGCGCCAGCACAGGCGAACTTAGGGTGGCCATCACGAGGGCCAGAGCGGTAAGGGCCGTGCCCAAGAGTGATCTGCGTTTCATAGGTTCCTCCCAAGGGATCATTAGCGCCGCGTCGTCGGCGTCCGAAAGCTCCAGCGCGCTCAATTAGCCATTGACGAGATGGAGAACCGTAGAATATTAGTAATATGTCAGTTGTCAATATTCCTCACAGTGTGAAAAATTTTTCAAAAAAAACATATAGATAATAAACGCATATCTAATATATCAGATGGAGTATTGCACTGAGAATTCCAAAGAGGAGATTGTATCAATGGTCGAAACGGATCGCAGACCGGTCGAGAGAATCCACGCGGACATCCTGGTGGCCGGAGGAGGCGCGGCTGGCGTCGCTGCTGCCGTAACCGCCGCGCGCTCGGGTGCGTCGGTGATTCTGGTCGAACGCTACGGCTTCTGCGGCGGCGGCGCCGTGGCTGGCCTGTCGGGAACCGTTTGCGGTCTCTACGAGGCCACGGACCAGAGGGAGCGTGCACCGCAAAAAGTCATCTTCGGCTTCGTAGACGAATTCATCGCCGAAATGGAGAAGCGGGGCGGGCTGAGCAACCCCATACGGTATGGCAAGACCTGGACGCGCGTCCACGACCCGCTGATCTGGCGCGAAGCCGCCGACACGCTGCTTTCCGACGCCGGTGTCCGCATCATTTACCACGCCGAGATTCTGGCCGCCCTTTGCGAAGGACAGGTGCTCGAAGGCGCCCTCGTCTCCACCGTAACGGGCAGGGTCGAGATCCGGGCGAAAACATGTGTCGACGCCACCGGCGACGGCGCGCTCTCAGCCATGGCCGGACTAGAGACCTATATGGGTGACGGCCAGACGGTGCAGAACCCAACCATGGTCTTTCGCATGCTGAACGTGGATGTGACAAGGTTCCAGAACGCCTACGGCGGCGACAGCATCATGCCGGTCGAAGTCAGCGAGTTGATCGCGAAGGCCGACGGCAACGGCTATTCCCTGCCCCGTCGCAAGATCTGGATCTTCCCAACCACGCGTCCCTCGGAACTGATGTGCAACTGTACCCGCATCGTCGGCGAGGACGGCCGGGAACTTAACGCGACGCTCTGGCGGGATTTTTCGGAAGCCGAGGTGCAGGGACGGCGGCAGGTTCGCGAATATGCGCGCTTCTTCCGTGACACGCTGGCGGGCTGTGAGAACGCTGTGGTCAACGATACCGGCGTGCAGGTCGGTGTCCGCCAGACCCGACAGGTGCGAGGAGAGGCAACGCTGACGAACGCCGACGTGGTGACCGGCGCGAAGTTCGCCGACGGGATCGCTCGCTCGCCCTGGCCAATCGAGCTTCACAGCGGCGAAAAGCCCCGCGTGGAATGGCTACTGGAGGATTGGTATGAGATCCCGTTCGGCTGTTTCGTTCCCAAGGCGTCGGAAGGTCTTCTGACCGCGGGGCGCTGTCTCTCCGCCGAGCACGAGGCCGTCGCCTCGGCTCGCGTCACGGCGCAATGTTTTTCTTATGGGCACGCCATCGGCCACGCAGCAACCATCGCGGCGCGGGATCGGGTTTCCGTTCACGCCATCGATGGGCGCGATGTGCGCCTCTTACTGAACCAGGATGGCGCCCGCCTCGATAACTAGGAGATTTCAATGAGCTTTCGCAGCAATTTCACACCCGGTACCACGCGCTGGGCTGTCCGGCGGGCGCAATGGATTGCCATGGGTATCGATGAGGCGGATTTCGAGAAACCCAAGATCGCAGTCGTCAACAGTTCGTCCGGCCTGTCGGTTTGCTTCCAGCATCTCGACGCTGTAGCCGAGACGGTCAAAAAGGCGATCCGAGATGCCGGCGGGCTGCCATTCGAGATTCGGACCGTCGCCCCGTCCGATTTCGTGACTTCGGCCGGCAAGCAAGGCCGTTACCTCATGCCCAGCCGCGACCTGTTGGTCAACGATATCGAAGTCCAGGTCGAGGGCGCGGAACTGGACGGCATGATATTGCTGTCCTCCTGCGACAAGACCACCCCTGCCCATCTCATGGCAGCCGGACGCCTCAACGTGCCCGCGATCATCCTGCCCTGCGGATTCCAGCTCGGGTCAAACTGCGGCGGACGCGATAACGACATCGAGGAAGTCTACAAGGCTGTCGGCGCCGTGAAGGCGAAGAAGATGACACTGTGCGAACTCAAGGAAATGACGCGCAACGCCATTCACGGTCCCGGCGTATGCGCGGGCCTCGCAACTGCCAACAGCATGCACTGCATGGCCGAGGCACTTGGAATGGCCCTGCCAGGCAATGCCCCGATTCGGGCCGGCTCGGCGGAGCTAGACACCTATGCCCGTAAAGCCGGCGCCCGGATCGTCGCGCTGGTCGAACAGGATATCCGACCCCGCAGCATCCTGACGCCTGCTTCCTTCCGCAACGCTGTGCGGGTGGCCACGTCAATCGGCTGTTCGGTCAATGTGGTTCGGCACCTGACGGCCACCGCAGCCGAAGCCGAATGCGACGTCGATATCCTGGCCGAGTTCGCAGCGGCGGTCGAGTTGCCGCAAATCACCCAGATCAGGCCCAATGGCCCCGATCGGATCGAGCAGTTCGCGGTGGCCGGCGGCGTCTCCGGGGCGATGGCCATGCTGTTGCCGAAGCTCGACGGCAGCGTTCGAACCGTCAGCGGCGCGACTTTGGCCGACAACCTCGCGGCCCGCCCTGCCCCGGATCCCGAGATCATCCGCCCGCTCGACGCGCCCTTCCGCAATGAGCCGGGCCTGGTCATCGTACGCGGCAATCTTGCCCCCGACGGGTCGGTGGTCAAGCTCTCGGCCGTGCCCCCCTCCGTTCGTCGCTTCCGCGGCCAGGCCATCGTTTTCGAGAATGAGGCCGACGCCATCGATGCCATCGAAAGCGGACAGGTCTGCGCCGGCAAGGTCGTCATCCTAAGGATGCTCGGCCCAAAGGGCGGGCCCGGCACGGTCTTTGCAGCCTCTTTCATGGCGGCGCTTGTGGGAGCCGGTCTTGGCGCCGACGTTGCCGTCGTCACCGACGGCGAGCTTTCCGGACTGAACAGCGGAATCACAATCGGCCAGATCATGCCCGAAGCCGCCGAGCGCGGGCCGCTGGCCGCGGTCGAGGACGCGGACATGGTCACCATCGACCTAGAGGCGCGAACGATCACTCTCGAGATCACGGATCAGGACCTTGCCACAAGGATCGACGCCTTGCCGCAGCGTGCACGCACCGACGAGCGTGGCTGGCTGGCCATGTACCAAAAACTCGTGCAGCCTCTGTCGAAAGGCGCAATTCTTCGCGTAGATGAATGACCATGAGAGGAACCGGAGCGTGAAGGACGAATCGAATAGCACCCAAATGTCGAAGGCCTACGCGGAACTGGAGCGGCGGATCGTGTCGCTCCAGCTTCTCCCCGGAGAGGTCGTTTCAGAGAACACGCTTTCTCGGGATTTGTCGATGGGCCGCACACCCGTACGCGAGGCCCTTCGCGAGCTAAGTCGCGAGGGGCTTGTCGTCATCATGCCCAAGAGGGGCGTTGTGATCGCGGAGATCGACGTGGTGCGGCAGCTTCGCCTGCTCGAGTTCCGCAGGGTTGCGGAGCGCTTCGTGGTGGAATCGGCCGCGCGCCGGGCCAGCGACGTCGAGAAGCGCCGTTTCGCAAATTTGACGAGCGAGATGTTGCGGGCCTCCATCGCGGAGGACGGCGAGACGTTTCTGGATCTTGACCGGCAGTTCAACGAAATGGTCATCGAGGTCAGCCGTAACGAGTTTGCCGCCGCCTCCATGCGGCTGAGCCAAGGGCTCTCCCGCAGATTCTGGTTCGCCTACTACCGGCATTCCGACAATCTCTCTGAGACGATCCGCTTGCATGCCGAGATCGCCAAAGCCATTTCCCTGGGCGATCCGGAGGCGGCCGGAACAGGGTTGAACCGGCTCATAGACAACGTCGAAGCGTTCACCCGCGCAACACTGGATTTCGAGAGCGGCTGGCTGTCCTCAGGACACGGAAGTACCGAATCTGATGACATTTGAGAGGTTCTGTCGCAAACGTAGCAATGGGATGATGAACCATCGGCTCGCCCCATCGGTCATGCGGCGAGGATGTCAAACTTTTCAGCGATTGTGATTTTTCGTGGAATAGGTACCTCTGAGACAGAGGGGTATCAGACTGCCTCCGATTATCATCGGAGGCACTTGTTTTTGGATGTTGGTTTTGGAAACGATCGTGAAGATGCACCATGCCTATTTGTCCATGGGAAGCCTATCAAGGCGATTTGCGCCGCCCGTTATGTCGGGTTCTGGATACCGGGCTGGGCAGCGATTCCTACTTCGAGCCGAACACTCACGGGACTGAATCTCTTCGAGCGCAACCAACCCATCTACATTGCTGTGCTCGGGGAATGCATTCTACCGCTAAGCGCTGACGCCAGACGGATAATGATACCGGCCCGGCGCTGCACCTCGCTTGTTCTTGCCCATTTCAATCAGCTTCGCGGACTTCTTAGCTCCGTCGCCACCTCTGAAACGGCGGCACGAACAGCCGAGAGAGTCTGATCGACGATGGCGTCGTCGTGTTCCGTCGAGAGAAACCAGGCACCGCGCTCCAGCGCGCGAACGCCGTGCCCCAGCAGTGCTGCCGTGAACTTGCGATAGCCGGCCTTGTTCACCTTTGCGAGTCCGCGGTAATTGCACGGCTTCTCGGTGAGCCCAAGATTAACTGTGAAGATTTGCGGATAACCGCCAACCATGACCGGTATTCCCGCTTCGGTGAATGCGCTCTCGATCCCCTGCATCAGACGCGTGCCCTGGCGCTCCATCCCATCATGCGCGCCGGGTCGCGCCAGACGGTCCATGGTGGCAATGGCGGCCGCCATCGCAACGGGCTGCGCGTTGTAGGTTCCACCGTGCATGATTGACCCGTCCGCCAGTCTGTCCATCACCTCGCCGCGCCCTGCCACCGCAGCCACCGTGAAGCCGTTTGCGATCGCCTTGGCAAATATCGCCAGGTCCGGCGTCACACCCAGACGCTTCTGCGCACCTCCGGGGCCGACGCGGAAGCCGGTGATGACTTCGTCAAAGATGAGAACAGTCCCGTGTCGTGTGCATTCCTCACGCACCGCTTCCAGATAGCCAGGCCTAGCGAAGATGCCACCACTGTTGCACATCGTCGCCTCCATGATGACAGCCGCGATGTCGCCTTTGCGCAGCCGCTCGAGCAGCGTTTCGGCGCGGTTCCAGGACATGGTTTCCACGTTTTGCCCCGCGGGCAGATCCTGCCCCGCGCTGCCCGGCTGTTTGACAGGATCATCCTCCGGACCGAGCTGCTCAGGCGGCGTGCTGGTGCTCCACAGAACGCTGTCGACCCAGCCGTGATAGTGGCCCTCGAACTTGATCACCGCGCTTCGGCCGGTGACCGCCCTGGCTAGGCGCAGGGCCAGTTGCACCGCTTCTGTGCCGCTGCCGGCGAATCGGACCCGCTCTGCACAGGGCACCATTTCCGCGATCAGGGCTGCCGCGCGATATTCCAGTTCGCTCTGACCGCCATAGAGGAGGCCGACGTCGAGCTGTTGCTTGGCTGCATCAATAACGTCACGCGGGCTGTGACCGAGGATCATCGGACCGAGCCCCAGATAGTAATCGATCAACCGGTTGCCATCGATGTCCAACAGATAAGCGCCTTCCCCGCGTTCGAAGACAAGTGGGGTGGGAGCCACGCCCATGCGGAAATTGCTGTTGACCCCCCCGACGACTGTAGAGGAGGCGGCGCGTACCCTCTCGGCCGAACGGGTGAATGTACGATTTTCCATCGGAGGAGCCTTTCTATTGACGTATGAATTGAACTGGAAAGCGGTGCGGTGGTCAGGGCCGGCCCGCCGCAGCGCGTGCCTCGGCCTTGGCCGGGTCGAGAAAATCGCGGTTTGCGCAGTCGCGGGAATCGCCCGTCAGCAGGAACTTCAGCGCCGTGGTGGCCGATTTGGAGCGTAGATCGATCAGCGACGAGGGGCTGTAAAACGCCGCATGCGGGGTGACGATCAACCGGTCACGGATCGGCGAATCTGGCGCGCGCCACGCGGTCATCAGTGCGCTTGCCTCCGAAGGCGGCTCGGCCTCGAGAACGTCGAGACCTGCGGCTGCCACGCGCCTCGAGAGGAGAGCATCCGCAAGTGCCTCGAGATCGACGCAACCGCCCCGACCCGTATTAATCAGGACGGCGCCCGGCTTCATCTGTCGCAGGGTTTCGGCATTCATCATGTGCTTCGTTTCGGCGGACAGAGGCGTGTGCAGCGATACGACGTCAGACATCTCCAGCAGGGCTGCAAGCGACCCCACGCGTTCAATGCCGAGCGACAGCTCCGTGCCTGTGGTGCGGTATGGGTCGAAGAACACGACACGCATGCCGAGTGCCCTGGCGCGAAGGGCGGTTGCCGTGCCGATCCTACCCAGGCCGACGACGCCGAAAACCTGGGTCGACAGGCGGCGGACATGCGGCGCGCCCTCAAAACGCCAGCCGCTCCGCGGGTCCATCAGGATAGCCTGGTTGTAAGCGGTAATGCCTCGCAGCAGCGCCATCGTCAGCGCAATCGCGTGATCGGCCACATCTGTCGTTCCGTAGTCCGGCGTGTTGCACACGGCGATTCCACGTTCACCGGCCGCTTTCAGATCGATGTTATCGAAACCGACGCCTGCCCTGACCACCACCCGGCAGTTCGGCATCCGGTTGAGGAGCTGCGTGTTGACTGTCACCTCATGGTAGCAGACCAGCCCCGATGCGCCCGCCCAAAGGTTGTCAGGAATGTCGGCGAAATCCGAGGGCTTGAAGGCCTTGACCTCGTAGTGGCCCGCATAGACCTTGGATTCAATGTCGGCGGGAAGTGGCGATTGCAGGTCGGGATGCAGGATAAAGGGAGGCATTGTCGGAACCTTGTTTAAGCTTACGGGAGCAGTCCGGCGGCGCGTGGCAGCCAGAGCGAGAGGAACGGCACGTAGGTGATAGTGACGAGTGCCAGGAGCTTGACGATGTAGAGCGGCAGCAATGCGCGCACGATGCCGCCTATCGGTCGACCGGTGACCGAAGAAATCACAAAGAGATTCGTTCCCACCGGCGGGGTGTTCAAGCCGACCATCAAGTTGACGATCACAACGATGGCGAAATGGATCGGATCGATGCCGTAAGAGATTGCCGCCGGCTGAAGGATGGGAACGAATATCAGGATCGCCGGAACGGTATCGACGAAACTCCCCACCACGAGCAGGAAGATGTTCACGATCACCAGGAACAGGATCGGGTTGTCCGTTATAAAGGCGAACATCTCACGCGCAGCGCCCGGCACGTTCTCGATGGCAAGAAACCACGCGAACAGACTAGACGTCCCGACCACGATCATGACCGTCGCGGTGGTGATCGCGCTTTCACGGAATACAGTGTAGAGGGTTTCCAAGCCGGTGCTGCGGTAGAGGACGATGTTCAGGAACAGCGCATAGGCGACCAGCACGGCTGCCGCTTCAGTGGCGGTCACGACACCTCCACGAACGCCACCGACGATGATCACCGGCGCAAGCAACACCGGTATGGCATCGAGCGTCGCCTTGACGAAAGACCGCTGCCTTTCGGCGACGACCACTGGAGGGGAAATGCGCTTGGCTGACAGCGCCACGTAGATCGCGAGCAAAAGGACGATAAGAAGCCCCGGCAATATTCCTGCGAAGAACAACGCGCCAATGGAGAGCTTTGTTGGGATGGCATATATCACCATGATGATGGACGGCGGCAGAATCGGAGCGACGATCGCGCCGGAGATGGTCAGCGCCGCCGCGAAATCCGGCGAGTAGCCGCGCTGCTTCATCATGGGCGTCATCACCGAACCGAGCGCCGCGGTGTCGGCGGTGGCCGAGCCCGACAGGCCGGCCATCATCAGGTTGGCCAGGAGGTTGACATAGGCCAGACCGGCTCGGACGCGCCCGACCAGAAGGTCGACGAAATCGACCAGCCTCCGGATGATACCACCCGCGACTAGCAGGTTTCCCGCCAGGATGAACAGCGGCAGCGCGAGGAGCCCGTAACTGTTCATCCCTGCAAACACCCGCTGCGCGGAAACGGCTTCGTTGCCGATACCGGTTATCATGAGCCCGGCGAACGCGATTATGCCCACCGCAAAGGCGATCGGCGTTTCGACTGCGAGCAAAATGCCGAAAAGAACGATAACGAACAGGACCGTCATCGATCGGCACCGTTCTCTTCAGCAGGACCTTCGGCATCAGCGCCGGACAGGACGCACCATAAGGTCGTGCCGACAGCCAACAGCGAGAGCACACACGATACCGGTATGACGAGATAAGGAATTGCCATCGGCAGCCGAAGGGCTGTCGATGGCTGGTGCCACGCAGACTGTGTCAGATTCCAGCCACCCCATCCGATGTAGGCGAGAAATACCATGACGCAGAGCAGACCGGCCGCGCGCAGATATCGTTGCAGACCCCATTTGCGCGACATCCACCTCAGCGAGATGTGATCGCTGCCCTCGAAAGCCCGGTACATGCCGAAAAAGGAAATGGCAACGAGCAGGAACTGGCAAAGTTCCTCTGGCCACGGCAGAGGCGCGTGAGCGAAATAGCGCAGGGCCACCTGTCCCACCAGCGCCGCGACTATCACTGCGAGCGCAAGAACAAGGGCCGCATCAATGACACGGTCGACGGAACGGAGGAAAGACATGGGGGCCCCTGCTCGGTTACTCGACCGCGGCGCGGTCAGCCGCCCGAGCGGCGTCGATCTCGGCGTAGACGGCTTCCACGAAAGCCGGGTCGAGTTCGCTCTTAAGATAAGCCTGCATCGGCTCGCGCACGGCATCGCGGAACGTCGCCGCCTCTTCGGGGGTCGGGGCGTAAACCTCCATGCCCAGCTCACGCAGCTTGGCTACCGCGATCACGCGCGCCTGGTAGTTGCGTTCGCCATACTCCGTCGCTGCGCCCATCTTCGCGCCAGTAACGACAATCTCCCGCAGCTCCGGGGTAAGGCTCTGAAAGAAGGCCTCGTTGATCATCATGGTGTTGAGTCCGAGCTGATGATTGTCCAGCGTCATGTACTTCTGCACCTGGTAGAATGAGTAATCGAGTGCCACTCCGATCGGGTTCTCCTGCCCGTCTACCACGCCGGACTGCATAGCCCCGTAGAGCTCTTCCCATGGAACCGGCGTCGGAGAGCCACCCATCGCCTTGACCATTTCGAGCGACATCGGGCTTGGCGGCACACGCATGCGGATGCCGCTCATGTCGGCGGCGGACTTCACTACGCGCACGTTGTTGGTGAAGTTACGGAAACCATAAGAGGCGGCCGACAGAAGCCGCAGTCCCGACTCGCTTGCCATCTTCTCGCGCACCTCCGAGAAATAGGCACTGTAGATGAAGTCCATTCCCTCCTGATCATTGTTGAACAGGTAGGGCGTCGCCAGAACCATCATCGGCTTGTAGAAGGTGCTCATGACCTGCTCGTCACCGTGCGCCATCTGAATAGCGCCGATCTTGGCCTGCTCAAGCGCATCTGTCATGGAACCCAGCTGACCGGCAGGAGCGATCTCGACTTCGATGTCACCACCGCTGGCACTCTCGACATAAGCCTCGAACACCTGCCAACCCCGATGGAGCGGACTCTCCGTCGACTCGCCATGGCTAGCGCGGATCGTGAAATCTGCCGCGGAAGCCGCGACGGCACCCATGGCTAAAAGCGCGGCGGCTGCTGCGCACTTCTTGAAACCCATTATCATTCTCGTTCCACCTTTTTCTTTAATTGCTTTGAATTTCGTCCGGCGGACCCGGCTTCTGCTATTTTCACTGAGAGACTGGCGCAAACGCCTAAAGAACGCCGTGTCTGGCATAGACCTCGGCGAGCAACGCGCCGTTTAGCAGCTCGGCCCGTGTCTTGCTCTCGCTCTCAAGCTTGGATAGAGCCGCGCCGATTACGCTGTCAGCGACATCGGCCGGTATGACCACGACGCCGTCTACGTCGCCAAAGACAAGGTCTCCGGTATTGACCAGCGCACCGCCGCAATTCACCGGCACGTCCATGGCCATCATCTTGCCCCGCCCTTTCGAATCGAGCGGTCCTATGCCGCCGGCAAAGACCGGGAACTGCATGTCTCGAATCAGACGAACGTCGCGGACCAGCCCGTCCGTGACGCATCCCACGGCGCCGCGCATCCTCGACGCGGTGGTCAGCAATTCACCCCATGGCGCGATGCGCGCGGTTGGACCGTCGCAAGCAAGGACGGCGATGTCGCCGGGCTTGAGATCGTCGACGAGCGCTATCTCCACCTCATACGGGTTGCCGTGTTCCTTCACCGAGTAGGTATTCATGTAAAGGCCGGTGCGTGCCCGCCCGAAGACGGACAGACTGTCATCAAGCGGCCGGACGAATGGCCTCATCGCCTGATTTACCAGCCCGAGATCGTCCAGCACGTCGGAGAGAACTGCGGAATTCAGGCGGGCGGCAAGGGTCGCAAAGTCATCAGTTTTCATCAATTCCCCATGGAAATCGTCAGTGTTAAACGTTTAACACTGACGCTATTGCGGTTTCATTGAGACGTCAATAGTAATATTTCTCGTCGCTTTAGTTCGGAGAGAAAATGTCTGACCGCCCAACATTGCGCAGCGTTGCCCTAAAGGCAGGCGTCTCCATCGCTACTGTATCGAAGGTCGTAAACGGCATTACGACGGGCGTGTCCAAGTCCACCCGTGCTCAGGTCGAGAATGCCATCCGTGAGCTGGGCTATCGACCCAACCGTTCTGGCCGCAGCCTGCGCGTGCAGAAACATCAAATCATCGGGCTGGCAATCATCGATCCATCGCCACGCTTCCTGGCCGATCCGTTCACAACCAACCTGGTTGCCGGGCTGGGCAACCAACTCAACGTGAACGGATTCGGGCTTCTCCTCTACGGCGTGATGCCCGGCACTCTTGCCGAAACATCATTGATGAGGCAGTCAGAGGTAGACGCCATCTGCCTCAACCCGAGCGGTGAACGCAAGGAACGGCTGGCGACTATGAAACTCGCCGCCAGCCTGGGCCAGCCGCTGATCGTAATTCAGGACCGTGACATGAAGAGCCTGAGCGACGTCTGCTTCGTCAGGCAGGACGACATAGGCGGCGCTGAGCTTCTCGCAAAGGAAGTAGTGAAGCGCCGCACTTGTCGCCGGGCAGTCATGGTCTTAGCCGACATCCCCTGGCCGGCCGTCGAGCACCGCGTGGCCGGCTTCAAGAAAATCTTTGATCAACACGGAGTACAGCTGGATTTCGTGTATTGTGACGAAACGAGCAGCCAGGCAATCACGGACGGAATTTCTACGTATCTGGACCGCCATGGCCCACCCGATGTGCTTGTTGGCCAGAATGATCAGATTGCCATCATCGGGATCCATTTGCTGACGTCTCGCGGGCTGGAAGTTCCACGCGATGTCGCGGTGACGGGATATAATGACTTTCCGTTTACCGGCATATCCAATCCCGTACTGACAACCGTTCGATCGCGCGCGTACGAACTGGGCGTCACGGCTGCAAGAGCGATACTTCACCGGCTTGACACCGGCTCATTCCAACAGCGGGAATACACTCTTTCTTTGGACCTTGTTCAGGGAGAATCCGCACCCTGAAGCAAGCGCCCTACAAGGAACATGTGATGGTGACGGAAAGTGAATGGAAGCTCATTCGATCGCATTGAGTTTGGCTGACCTGCCACAGAACGTTCATCTGGCTGCGATTAGAGGTCCGACGTTTTCTGATACGCCAAACGGCGCAGTAGTAACAACCGGTGGAAACGCGGAGCTTTCATCTTGCGCAGCGTTGGAGCCAGTTGCGGCGATGGTCTCGGCGTGGATTGCAGGGTTTGGTATCCTAGCGACGAGTGTGAGCGGAAATTGTTGTGGTCGTCGGCCCATTCAGCAATGGCATTACCAGCGTGACTGAGGCCGAAGAACAGACGTTCATTGAGCAATTCATCGCGCATGCGCCCGTTTGGAATCGGGACACAGCCGATCTGCATAGGCTTTCCCGGCGCCCTATAGTGCCACTTTACCTTGTGGTCCTTCAACGAGGGGAGTTCCGTGCCGCAGCGCGTCGGGAATATGCGCTGTTGATAGGTTGTGGCCGCCAGCGCAGCCCTCCACATAGGCACAGCGGGTGGCCGCAACCGGTCACAGTTCTCAACAGTGGTTTTGCACAACCACACTGCTGAGGAGACCAATTATGACCACCACCATTTCTATCGCTTAAACCGCGCTTGTCGCCATCGACATTTCCAAGCATCGCCATGAGGTCCTGATCGGCGTTCCCGGCAAGAAGCGCCGTCGTCGACTGGCAATCATGAACACGTTGGAGGAAACTGAGCGCTTGCCAGACTTCTCGCCAGCTACGATATGCCCGTGCGGATCCGCTTCGAGGCCACCGGCAAATATCATCGGCACAGCGGGCAACAATCGCCGCCCTTCAGTTTCTGTGCCGCGACGAAAATTTGCGACGGAACCACACCGCGACCTCGCCGCATAACATCAAAAAGCGGGCGAGACCAACGTTCCTCCGATCGACGCTCACATCTGTGCCATATCGTCTGACGACGCAACCCAGACCTCGCCCTATTTCCTGAACAGACGCAGAGCGTGTCGAATTCCTCTAAAAACAGTATCAAGGCGCGATGCCGGGCGAGGCCGGCACCGCTTTCTAAAAACGGGCCTCATCAACAAGTGACTGAATATCAAGGCCTTCGAGCACGTCGTTTTCGGTCGTGAATTCGCGCCTATAAAGCGAAGAGAGTAGTCGAAGTCCGGCCTCGTGGAGGACTGCTTCGCGTCCCGTGGCGCGGCCGAGAGCGACAAGAGCGACCAGGCCGAAAGGGGCATCCTCGAGAACGTAACGACTGTCGGCGGTCGTCGGGCCGAGCTGGCCGGGGCCGAGGGCGCGGATCGCCTCGGCCATCTGCTCCAGCGAACTCTCGGGGAGTTCGTAGGTCCGGCTGTAGTGCTCGGCGAGACTTCGCACCTCGATGCCGAGCGCGGAGCCGATGGCCAGACGCTCGGCGTCGAGGTCTGCCAGTAGTCGGGCGACCGATGCGGTCAGGTTCTCGCTCTGCCCCCAGACCTCGGCCCGTTCCATGCGGGTGATATTGGTCAAGGCGAGCGCGAGATGGCATTGCGGATTGATGTTGGCGAGAGATACCGCCATCATGTCGTCTCTCATCCTGAACCGGTCGCCAAAGACCTCTGCGCACAAATTCTCTGCAGCCGAATTGCCAGCCGGCCACACCGCCGCATCAAGGCTGCGTCGAATGGTGTTGATACGGACCCTCGTGCCCTCATGACGGCGCGACCGCAGAAGCGTCGTACCCCAGACGACCACGGGAACATCAAGGCCGCGCTCGGTTATCGCGGCTCTCAGGCGGTAGCCGGCAAGCACCGGTTGCGCGCTGATGACGACCACCTGTCCATCCGACAGGGCCGGGACCATGGCCTCATAGACCATTCGGTGACCATTCGCGGGCAGTGCAACCATTACGATGTCCGCGTTTTCCACCGCCTCGGCGCACGTCGTCGCGATTTCCGGTCGAAACACACCCTCGACCTCTCCCTCACAGATAATTGCGGCATCCCGAAGCGCTGCAGTGCTTCGCCCAGAAGGCGACCACAGGGTCACCTCGTGCCCACGATCAAGCAGGTAGGCGCTGTTGGCATAGCCGACGGCACCGGCTCCGAGCATGGCGATCCTCATCAGAAAAACCTCGCAGGACGGAACTCGGCCAGTTCGGGCACTGACCGGCCGTGGATCACTTCGTCACGCACCGCCTCGCCCAGGAAGGCGCCAAGCGTGACACCGCTATGCGTGACCGTGACGTAGTAATTCTCAAGCGCGGGATGACGGCCGATGGCAGAAAGGCCGTCCCTCGGTATCGGGCGAATTGCCGTGCGCACGGCTTCGACGTGAAGTCCTTCGAGCGAGGGCATCAATTTGATCATCCGCGATAGGAGCTCCTGAGCGGAGGGGTGCGAGGGGACAGCCTCAGCATCGATTGGGACCGTTTTGTCGATGTCGTTGGACCGCAGCAGAATGCGGCCAGCGCCGTCCGGGCGGCAATTGACCAGCGGTGTCCGCAGCGCGTGCCGCAGGCTGCTGTCGCAACTGGTCGTGTAAGCGATCAGACCGACGGTCGGCGCGAGCGGCAGCCCGTATTCTGCATCACCCACTGCGTCATTCGCCCAGCGGCCGGCGCTATTGACCACCTGATCAGCTAAGATCTCGGTTCCGTCCGCAAGCAAGACCCCGACGGCGCGTCCCGACCGGGTCAAAAGGCGCTCCACCTTCTTACCCGTCACAAGTCGCATCCCGTGGTGGCGCTGCGCCCGGGCGACAATCGCGCCCGCATAAACCGGCGCGTCGAGCCAACCATCCTCAGGGTAGTAGATCGCGCCCTCCTCCGAAAAGGTTGAAGAATCGACCTCCGGTTCCAGCTCCGAAAGCGTTGCCGCATCAATGGATTCGGCCGGATAACCCCAGCTCTTCAGACGCTCTAGCTTGTCGAAATCACCTTTGTCAAAGCCCGATGCCTCGGCCCCGGAATCCTTCCATTGCACCACGCCAGGGCGGTGAAACCAGTTCGCACCTTCGATCTCTCCGGCGATGCGGCGGTGCGCTTTTACGCCGGCATAATTGAGATCGAAATAGGAGCGGGATGTCAGCTTCTCGCAGGCGTTCACCCAGGCGTAGCTGGTCGACGAGGTTCCGCTGCCAACGCGGAGTGCTTCGACCAGGGTAACCTCGGCCCCAGTCTCGGCCATGCGGAAAGCGATGGAAGCGCCGATAACTCCGGCGCCAATGACGATGACCTTCATGAGGCTGTCCTTCCATTTTTGTCGCAGTCCCAGATGTGCCCCAGCTCGGTCAACATCTTTGGCCAGCAGACGATCCCTTCGCGGATACTCTGGATTGCGTAGGATTCATTGGGCGCATGAACACCGTCCGCGGGCAGACTGAATCCGAACATCAATGTGTCGATGCCAAGTTCTTGGCGTATGGTGGCCGTTATCGGAGAGGTGCCGCCACTGCGCACCCGCACAGGGGTTTTACCCGTCACCGCACGCAGGACGCGATCGGCGGCAATCACCAGAGGGCTATCCTCGCCGAGATTATAGGCCGGCGCCCCGCCGGCTTCGGCAGAGATACTGAGGCTCGTTCCCACCGGCGCCTTTTCTTCAAGATGGCGCACCACGGCTGCACGAGCCGCAGCCGGCACCTGTCCCGGCACCAGGCGGAGCGTGATCTTGGCATGCCCGGCATTCGGGATGACGGTCTTGCCACCCGGCCCGGTGTAACCGCCCCACATGCCGTTGATCTCCAGTGTCGGCAATAGCATCAACCGTTCGATGGCAGAGTAACCCGGCCAGCCGTGCGGAATGCCGCCGAAACTCTTGAACAAGTCTTCCTCGTTCAACCCCAGTTCGGCGACATGTCGACGCGCTTCCTCTGTCGGAAGCACATTTTCAGGCAGGAAGCCTTCCACCGAGACGCTCCCATCGGCATCGTGCAACGAGGCGAGCAGCGCTGCCATGTCATGCAGGGCATTGCGTGTCACGCCGCCATAGCGACCCGAATGCAAATCGCGCACGGCCGACGTTCGTAGCGTCAGCTCCATCGACGTCACGCCTCGGCAACCGACGTTAATCGCCGGCCAGAAGCCGTTTCGTCCACCATCAGCCGAAAGCACAAGATCGCCGTTCAGAAGTTCATGGTAGCGCTCGAAGATGACCGGAAGCGTCGGCGCGCCGACCTCCTCTTCGCCCTCAAATAGGCATCGAACATTGAACGGAAAGCCACCCTCGACCTCGAGATAGGCCGCGAGGCTTTCGAGCGCGATGATTGAGGAGCCCTTATTGTCCGAAGCGCCGCGACCGTAGAGACGCCCCTCCTTCTCCGTCAGCACGAAGGGATCCGTCTTCCATTCGTCAAGTGGGTCAGGCGGCTGCACGTCGTAATGACCATAAACAATCAAAGTTGGTTTGCCAGGCGCATGTAACCAATCGGCATAAACTGCCGGATGGCCGCCGCCGTCGAGGCGCTGGATGTTGTTGAGGCCAATCTCCTCGAACCGGCGTTCGAGGAAGCAGCGCGCAGCTTCCATGCCGTGCTCGAAGTCGGGGTCTGCGCTGACACTCTGGCAGGCAACGTATTCGCCCAACCGGCCGATGATGGCGTTCAGCCGTTGGGAAAGCTGGTCCGCGACGCGGTCACTCATTTTATTTGTTCCTTTGGTCTCTTGTCAGGTCTCGCGCGGGTCGAGCGCATCGCGCAATCCGTCGCCCAGCATGTTGAAGCCGAGCACGACGAGGAAAATCGCGGTACCGGGGAAGATTGACATGAACGGAGAATGCATCATGAAATTCTTGGCACTATTCAGCATCGAGCCCCACGAGGGATTGGGCGGTTGCTGGCCCAAACCAAGGAAAGACAGGCTAGCCTCGGCTATGATTGCGGTTGCGACGGTGATTGTTGCCTGCACCACGAGAGGTGGCAGCACATTCGGCAGGATGTAGCGCAACAAGATCAGCCGATGTGGCAGGCCGATTGCGCGGGCGCCTTCCACGTAATCCTCTGTCTTGACCGAAATGACCTGCCCACGCGTCAGGCGGATGAATATCGGCGTTGCTGCGACGCCGATGGCCAGCATGGCGTTCAGAAGCCCGGGGCCGAGCGTCGCGGCAAGCGCGATGGCCATGATCAGTGTCGGGATGGATAGCAGAGCCTCGGTAAAGCGGGAGATGACCCCGTCGACGAAACCTCCGAAATAGCCGGCCAACAAGCCGAACGGAACGCCAATCGCCACCGCAATGGCCACCGAGACCACGCCCGCAAGGAGCGAAGCGCGCGCCCCCCAGATCAGCCGGCTGAGGATGTCTCGTCCCACTTCGTCCGTGCCGAGGAGATGAGCGGCCGTGGGGGGCTTGCGAATCTCGGTGAAGGACGAGGCAGAGGGATCCTGCGGCGCAAGATATGGCGCAAAAACCGCGACCAGCAAGAAAAGGACGACCAGAGCCGCGCCAACGAGCGCCGGACCGTTGCGGATCAGCTTGGCAAGGCCCCTGAACCTGCGCCGCGGAGCGAGGTTGTCTATCTCGGGGTCCAATTGGACATTCTGAATGGCTTTGGTCATCGCGGATGCCTGAGACGCGGGTTGATAACGATGTAGAGGATGTCTGCGAGCAGGTTTGCGAGGATGAAGCCCAGCGCAGTGCATAGCACGACCCCCTGCACAACCGCGTAGTCTCGGGTGAAAACCGCATCAACGATGAGCTTCCCGAAACCCGGAATCGTGAATATCTGCTCGGTCAGGACTACGCCTGCCAGCAATTCGCCGAACAGTAGTGTCGAGATGGTGACGATCGGCATGAGAGCGTTGCGAAGGGCATGCTTCAAGACCACGGACCGGCTCCGCAGTCCCTTGGCGCGCGCCGTACGTACGTAATCTGAACTTAGCACGCCGATCATGGCCGAACGCGTGTGTCGCATCAGGTAGGCCGATACCGCTGTGGCAAGGACAAAGGATGGCATCAACATGGCTCGGATAGAGGGCCACAGCCCTTCGTCCAACGGCACGTAACCGGTGGCCGGCAACCAGCCGAGCCAGACCGAAAAGAACATGATGAGAAGAATGCCGAACCAGAAATTGGGGATGGACATGCCAGAGAGCGCCACAACGTTCGCAGCATAGTCCAGCGACGTATTTTTGCGCACCGCAGCGATGATCCCGGCCGGGATCCCGATCAGCATTGCTAGCAGTATCGACATCGTCGCGAGTTGAATGGTGATGGGCAGCTTCTGCAAAATCATCTCGGCGACCGGAAGTTCTGTGCGAAGCGACATGCCGAAATCGCCCTGGAGCACTTGGCCGATCCACGCTAAATACTGAATCGGTATCGGCTGATCGAGGCGATACTTCGCGCGCAGATAGTCTATCAGCTCGGGATCGGGATCTTCAGCTGCAAGCGTGAGGATCGGATCGCCTGGAAGTAGTCGTTGCAGACCGAACACGATCACCGAAACCAGAAACAAGGTCGGTATTGCAACGATGATGCGGCGGAGGATGAGGGACAGCATATTTGCGATCTTCGGTTGGAGGGTGGAGCGACGACACTGGGCCGCCGCTCCGCTCTCGTCAGTCTTCGGCGAGTTTGACGCCGGCCAGCCGGATCACGCCGTCGGGGTGAGGCGTGAAGCCCTCCAGATCTGTTGTGTAGGCGTAGTAATTCGGTGTGTAGTAGAGGTAAATCGTCGGGATTTCCTCCTTCAGCACAGCCTGCGCTTCGTCGTAGTAGGCCTTCCGCTGCGCATCATCGGTAACGGTTCGCGCGGCGAGCATCGCTTCCTCCATTTTCGCGTTGCAGAACTTGCCCGGGTTAGCCGCGGATTCGCAGCCTAGATAGCGGTAGAAGTTGCCGTCGGGATCGACCCGGCCAGAAGCGCCGGTCTGGGCCGCGTCGAAGTTGCCCTCGGTGCGCTCGGAAAGATAGGCGGCGAATTCAACCGGCCGCAGGGATACTTCGAAACCGGCTTCGGCCGACATCGCCTGCACGAGTTCGAACATCTGCTGCATCAGCGAGTTGTTTGCATAGGTGATCTCGAACGACACGCTGTCGTAACCTGCATCCTTCATCATTTGGCGCGCGCCCTCGACATCGCGGCCGCCTCCGTCAAATTCGGGATTGTAGGCGAAGCTGGCCGGCGAAAACGGCTGGTAGGCCGGCTGATAGATGCCGAGGCCTACGACCTGGTTGATCACCTCCCGGTCAAGCGACAATTCAAATGCGCGGCGCAATTGTGGGTCTGAGTTGATCGGACTGTCAGCACGCTCACCGTTGTTGAGGTTGAAAACGATACCGTAGTAGCCGAGGCCGGGGATCATTTGGAAAACGAGATCGGATTCGGATTTGATGGTTTCGATATCCGACGGTGCCGGGCGCTCAATGAAATCTACGTCTCCAGCCCGCAGGTTCGCGAGCCGTACGGTAGCATCCGGAATAGGTTGATAGACCACCGTGTCAAAATGGTAATTCTCGGCATCCCAGTGATCCTCGAACTTCTTGAGCGTGATACGGTCGTTTTGAACCCGTTCGACGAAACTGTAGGGCCCAGAGCAAACCGCCGCTCCCGAAGCTTCGACGTCGAAGCTGGCGGGGGACACGAGCATCCCCGCCCGATCGGAAAGCTGTGACAGGAATGTGGCGTCGGGCCCCTTGAGAGTGATCTCGACGGTATATTCGTCAGTGACCTCATAGCTTGCGACAGAGGAGAGTTCGCCTGCGCGCCGGCTCTCCGGCAGGTTGATCGCGCGATCGAGGTTGGCGATCACCGCCTCCGCATTGATTGGTTCTCCGTCGTGAAAAACAGCGTCTTCGCGTAGCTTCATCGTCAGCACGGTATTGTCCTCACTCCAGGACCACTCGGAAGCGATGCGGGGCACAATGGCGAGGTTCTCGTCGGTATCAACCAACTTGTCGCACAATGAGTTGAAAACCAGGCGACCGACATAGCTGTTGCCGCGATGAGGATCGAGCACGTCTGGATCGTCCTGGAGAGCGATGGTGATATCCTGAGCCGCAACGGTCGTCGCCAAGAACGTGGTCGCCAGCAGGCTGAAACCTGTGTAAGCAAATAGTCTACGTGTCATCTTAACACCCTCTGTTGGTTGGTTTTCGCAACGACCATGCGTGGCATCATCGCGTTTCCTGCCCTTTTTCAGGGTCTTTTCATTTTCGGCCTTCATCGAGCATGCCCCAGACGTGCCGCCTGACGCTCGCGAAACAGATCGAGCCGTGCCGTCAGTGCAGGGCTCTGTGTGAGCTGCGAGGCCAGTGGGCTTGCACCGGCTGCGGCGATGTCACGCCAGAAGTGACAGGCGACCTGACGGCCGTCCTGCACCGTTTCCAGAGCGGGCGAACTCTGAGAACAGGCCGGACGGGCGTGAGGACAGCGCGTGTGGAAACGGCACCCCGACGGAGGTGCGGTTGGGCTGGGAACGTCACTGGTCAGCAGTTCACGCTTGCGCCGCGTCGAAGGGGTTACGGCCGGGACCGCCTCGAGCAGAGCCTGCGTATAGGGATGCAGCGGCGTTTCATAAAGCGCGTCGACATCCGCGATTTCTACCGTCTCACCGAGATACATTACCGCTACCCGGTCGCTCATATGACGCACCACGGCCAGGTCATGAGCCACAATCACCAGCGTAAGGCCCAGTTTTTCTTTCAGCTCCTCCAGCAGGTTGACCACCTGAGCCTGGATCGAAACGTCCAGCGCCGACACTGGCTCGTCTCCGATAACAAGCTTTGGGCCGCTCGCCAGCGCGCGGGCAATGCCGATTCTTTGACGCTGTCCGCCCGAGAACTCGTGGGGATAGCGATCAGCGAAGTCGGGCCGCAGACCCACCGTCCGCAGCAAATCATCAACCCGATCGCGAACCTCCCGGCCACGTGCGACGCGATGGAGCCGGATTGGCTCTGCCACGATCTGGCCCACGGTCATTCGCGGGTTTAACGAGGCGAAAGGGTCCTGGAACACAATCTGCATATCCCGGCGAAGGGTTCGCAGAGCGCCTTGGGGTATATCGGAAATGTTGCGCCCTTCAAAGAAAACCTCCCCCGAGGTCGGCTCGAGCAGGCGAAGCAACAGCCGGCCGAGCGTAGACTTGCCGCAGCCACTTTCGCCAACGATGGCAAATGTCTCCCCCGTGCGCACGGCAAGGGAAACGTTCGAAACGGCATGAACCTGCGGCGCCCTGTTCAGCGGTCCCGGCGGCTTGCCGAACACCTTGACGAGGTTACGCGCCTCGATGAGGTGGGACTCTGCATTCTTCATGCTGGCACCGCCTTTTCTTCCAGCGGCGCATACCAGCAAGCCGCTGTGTGACCCGGCGCCGGAGAGATTGCCGGTGGCGCTTGTTCGTGACAGCGGCGATCAGCGAAAGGACACCGTCCCACAAAGCGGCAGCCCGCCGGCATTCGGTCCAATGGCGGCACTGAACCCTCGATCGTCGCAAGCCGGCCTGAACGCCTGCCGAGCGAGGGGACCGAGCCAAACAAGCCGATCGTGTATGGATGCTGCGGATCCGAGAATATCTGTTCGACCGTGCCGCTCTCGACAATCTTGCCTGCATACATGACCGCGACGCGGTCCGCGACCTCAGCGACCACCGAAAGATCGTGCGTAATCAGGATCATCGCCGTTCCAGTTTCGTCCTGCAGGTTCTTCACGAGTTTCAGTATCTGAGCCTGGATCGTCACGTCGAGTGCGGTCGTCGGTTCGTCGGCTATCAGCAGTTGCGGTTGGTTGGCCAGCGCCATGGCAATCATGACCCGCTGACGCATGCCTCCGGACATCTGGTGGGGGTAGACCGCCATCCGTGCCTCGGGGGCTGGAATCCGGACCATTCGGAGAACCTCGATCGCACGGGCGTGCGCCTCAGTTTTGGTAATGGAGTTATGCCGGCGAATGCCCTCTATGATCTGATGACCGATGGTAAAAGAGGGGTTGAGGGAGCTCATCGGCTCCTGGAAGATCATTGCCATTCGGTTGCCGCGCAAACTCGCGCGGCGACTTTCAGACATCGTAAAGAGGTCTTCGCCCGCAAACATTGCCCGTCCCGACAAAACCCGGGCCGGCGGCGTTGGCAAGAGCCCCATGAGCGCCATCGAGGTCACGCTCTTGCCGCAACCGGATTCACCGACGATGCAAAGCGTCTCGCCTGCGTGGACCTCGAAGCTCACACCTTCGATGATGGGCGGTACGCTCCCCTTCGAAAAGGTCAGGTGCAGATCCTCGACTGATAGCAGAGGAGTGCCGTTCATGCTGCTGCCTTTTCAAAGAAGCGCGCTGGACGGTAGGGCGCATATTCGGCGGCAGGACGACCCTCGAGTATCTCGTCGCGCAAGGCCATGCCGATGAACGCGCTCGTGTTAACTCCGCCATGAGTGACGGCGACCCAGTAATTGGAGATGCCCGGAATTGGGCCCACACAGGGCAGACCGTCTTGCGGGATGGGCCGCACGGCGATGCGCACTGCCTCGACCGGCACACCCTGCAGAGCAGGCACAAGCTTCCAGAGCCGCTGCACCAGCTTTTGCGCCACTGGATGATCCGGCTGCGGAGCATCGCCCTCTCCAACTTCGGCATCAAGATCATTGGCCCGCAGCAGCAGACGTCCCGCGCCATCGGTCCTCAGGTTCAGGCCCGGCGTGCGCAGTACCTTGCGAATCGTTGTCGGCAGCGACGGGGTGTAGGCAATCAGTCCCACGGTCGGCGCGAGAGGGACCTGCAGCCTCGGCTGACCGACCAACTCGCTGGACCAACGACCGCCGCAATTCACCACCACGTCAGCCTCGATCCGTTCTCCGCCCGAAGTCAGGACGCCACTGACGGTATCACCCTCAAGCAGCACCTCCCGTACGGGCGTTTCGGACCTCAGGATGAGCCCATGCTGCTGCACTGCACGATGCAGGAGCTCTCCGATGAATACCGGAGCTTCGATATAGCCGTCCTCGGGATAATGGATCGCAACATCCCGTTCGGTGAGCGCGTCTTCGGCAAGTTGCGGCTCGAGCCGCCGCAGGTCGGACTGCTGCAACGCCTCGGCGGGATACCCCAATTCCTGCAACCTTTGCAGTTTGGCGTCGACGAGCTTGTCAGCAATGACCGGGTCTTCGCACTCCGCATCACGCCACTGGATCACGCCGGGACGAACATGCCAAGTGCCTCGCGCTCCGAACTCCCCCACGGTTTCGCGATGCGCCCGACCAGCAGCGAGACTGAGGCGATAATAGTCGTCAGAGCCGACTCTCTCGCAGGCGCTAACCCAGGCGAAGCTGCAAAGAGATGTGCCGGCTCCCACGCGACCTGCCTCTAGGAGTTTGACGCGGACACCTGCCTGCGCAAGACGGAAGGCAACAGACGCTCCGATCACGCCGGCTCCAATCACAATTGCCGATCTCGCCATATTCAAACCTATGTAATTCAGCTTTGTCTCAGGATGCCATTTTTTGAATTCATTTCAAGAAGGTTCTATAAAATAAAATAATTTCAATCTTCGGGAGCCCCTTGGAGGACCCCAGTGTGCTCGTAAATTCGGCGTCGCAAAACGCGGCCCAGCGATGGACTTCAGCTTTCGCCCGACTCCTCGCGGAAGCTTATCGCGGCAGCGCGTTTGTTCTGCAAATGCTCGAACATAATCCCGGCGAGCTCCGAGCCAGCGCGGCGCTGCAGCGCATCCAACATCCGCTCGTGTTCTCGCATCGCCTCCCCCCAGCGTTCACGGCGCGACTCGCGATTGGCGCTGTAGCGGATACGCTGGATCCTGCTTGCAAAATTCGCATGTGTCGCTGTCAGGAGCGCATTACGCGCGGCGGCGACGATGGCGTTGTGAATCTTTTGATTCAAATCAAAATAGGCCGGCAGATCTCGCCGCATGTAACAAGAATACATTTTGTAGTGCAGGCGTTCGATCTCCTTCACCTCATCCTCAGTGATCTCTTCGCAGGCAAGGCGGCCCGCCAGGGCCTCGAGCCCACCCATCACTTGAAACAGCTCTTTGATGTCACTGTCATCATAGGATCGGACCCGCGCGCCGCGATTTGGCAGAAGATCGACCAACCCTTCGGCAGCCAACACCTTGAGCGCTTCCCGCAAGGGCGTACGGGACACGCCCATTTGCTCACAAAGAAGGCGCTCAGGGATGCGAGCGCCATCAGGAAGACTGCCCTCGAGAAGATAGTTACGCACGCTCGCAAGGATCTCCTCGTGCAGGGACACCGCCTCTCCCGATATCGGCCTCAATCCCGCGATCCGCGGGCCGACCTCATGATTTGTGCTGTCCGCCGGGTTATCCATGAGAATCCTTTCTCGATTTCAGTCAATTTACACAATTTCCAATGCTCGCAAACCATTGCAAATCGCCAAAATGAATGCAAAATTCTCATAGAAGAACACAAATTGTAATTAAAGGGGCGACCCATGCCTTACCGCGTCGGACAGCACTTCCTACACATACCTGGCCCAAGCCCTGTTCCAGACCGGGTTCGTGCGGCCATCGGTCGCCAGATCATCGATCATCGCAGCCCGGAATTCGCTGCGCTGGGCCACGAAGTTCTGTCCGGCATCCGTGAGATCTTCAACACTCAGCAT
The DNA here is from genome assembly GCF_900105565.1 of Nitratireductor aquibiodomus. NCBI lineage: Bacteria > Pseudomonadati > Pseudomonadota > Alphaproteobacteria > Hyphomicrobiales > Phyllobacteriaceae > Nitratireductor > Nitratireductor aquibiodomus. Next base: position 2,298,068 of record NZ_FNSL01000001.1, read on the forward strand.
CCCGTGCTGATCTTCCCCTCCTCCGGAACAGGCGCGTGGGAATCCGCCATCGTCAACACGCTGAATGTGGGCGATCGTGTGCTGATGGTTGAGACCGGCCACTTCGCAGATCTTTGGCGCCGGCTGGCCGAGAACTGGGGAGTAGAGGTCGATATGATTCCCGGAGATTGGCGCGATTGGGCCGACCCCGAAGTGATCCGCGCAAGGCTTGCCGCCGATCACGAGCACAAGATCAAAGCAGTGATGGTCGTTCACAACGAAACCTCCACTGGCGTGGTGAGCCCGATCGCGCAAATACGTCACGCCATAGATGATGCAGGTCACCCCGCATTGCTGATGGTAGACGCGATTTCTTCGCTGGGATCTCTACCCTTCTTGCACGATGCATGGGGGATAGATGTCACCGTGAGTTGTTCCCAAAAGGGTTTGATGTTGCCGCCGGGCCTTGGGCTGGTCGCACTGTCGCCGCGTGCGGTCGAAGTCGCGCGATCCGGGGGTAGTCACAGATCCTATTGGGACTGGTCGGCCATGCTTGCCGCAAACGCGGACGGAGTATTTCCTTATACGCCCGCGACCAACCTGCTTTTTGGACTTTCGGAGGTTCTTTCCCTCCTGAAGGAAGAAGGCATTCAACAGGTCTTCGCACGGCACGACAGGCTCGCCGCGGCGACGCGCGCGGCGGTAGATGCCTGGGGGCTCGAGACCCAGTGCCTAAACGAGGCGGCGCATTCCTCGGTTTTGACCGGTGTTGTGATGCCCGAAGGCGTGGATGCCGACGCCGTACGCGAACTAATCCGTGCGCGCTACAACCTGTCGCTCGGCCAAGGGCTATCCCGTCTTAAGGGTCGAATTTTCCGCATTGGACATCTGGGGCAATGCAATGAGTTGACGCTGATGGCGGCACTTTCCGGGGTCGAGATGGGATTTGCCGATTCCCAAGTGCCCTTCACACCAGGTGGCGTTCAAGCCGCCATGGAGGTATTAAGGAACTGAGGAACGCAGGACGATGGCTTTGAACAAACCGGGTTTGCCGGATGTTAATTTCAGTTAGCTACGCGGCAATGTTCTCAGTTTCCAGAGCTGCGATGAAATTGGCCTCTGCTTATGCCGGCGGAATGTTCCCGATCGGCTCAAGCAGGCGGCGGGTGTTGAACCAATCCATCCATTCGAGTGTTGCGTACTCCACGGCTTCAAAATTGCGCCACGGACCACGGCGGTGAATGACTTCAGCTTTAAATAAACCATTGATCGTCTCGGCCAGAGCATTCTCGTATCTCATTCGATATCCTCCCCATCCCCGATCACGCCTTTTTTTTAGAATGCGGTGTTACAGAGTCAGATCGGCGACGACTTCCTTCAGGTCGCACATTTCACGCTTCAAGCCCGTCACCTCGCCGGACGTCGCCTGGCGCTCGGTGTCACCCGACAGCCGCTTATTGCCAGCCTCCAGGAACTCCTCCCACCAGATATAATAGAGCCGCTGCGCGAGCCCCTCGCGCCGACACAGCTCGGCGATCGAATACTCCCCACGCATGCCTTCAAGTACAATTCGGATCTTCTCCTCGGCCGAGAATTCGCGCCGGGTCTTGCAGCGACCGTCTTTCACATGTTTTTCGGCCGACCCTTCCGGCACGGATTTCTATCTCCCCTTCGCTCCCTTGGCGGGCTACGATGTGTCAGAAATCCTCCTTAAGCAATTTCGCCGAGATGTCGCATGGTTGCTGACGGGGAACACGCACCGCCGATGTTGACGGGTTTCAAGGTTGAACTGATCGAGGAAGAAGAACTCGTCCTCGTGCGGACCGTTCAGAAAGCTGCGTCGGAAGAACCGCACTATGTCCATGTTGACTGGGACCCACAGTTTGCAGCGTCACAGGCTTTGGCTACACTTGCAACAGACCCACACGGGCTGATGGTCGGCCTTGGACCTCTCGGCCTGAGTTACATCCTTCGCGCTGGAGGTAGCGGTTACTTTCGAAAAGGTGCTGTCAAACCATACCTGGAAACCGGCGAACCCGAACTCGTTGCGGGGGCTCCCCGCTTCACCTATCCCGCCTATGCCGTCTACGCAGAGGCGAGCACGGCCCGCGCAGTACTGCCGATCGTATTGGACGGTCTCAAACAGGTGGTTCGGTGATCTGGGTCCTCGATCGCGGCGATCGGGACGGTAACGTCACATCGCATATGGAACATCCTTCATCCACCACGCGTTGTTCTCGGCAATGTCCAGTCAAGGAGTACAGTCCAATGGCCAGGTTCGATGTCGGTGATTCAGTGAGCTGGAATTCGGAGGCCGGACGGGTCTCCGGAAAGATCATCAAGATCCACGACAGCGACTTCGAGTACAAGGGGCACAGGCGGCGCGCATCGCCAGACGAGCCCCAATACGAGATCAAGAGCGACAAGACCGATCATATCGCCGCTCACAAGGAATCGGCGCTTTCAAAAAATGGATGAGGCGGTCCAGCCTGAAGGAGTCGCTTTCACGATCGGCCATTCGAACCGGACACTGGAAACCTTCAAGGCAATGCTTCTGGAAGCGTCAATCGACATGGTTGTCGACGTGCGCAGGTTTCCGAGATCACGGACCAATCCGTCCTATAATTCGGAGTTTCTCGAGCCGCAGCTCCAATCTGATGGAATCGGCTACATCCATTGCCCGCCACTTGGCGGTCTAAGGTCCAAGGTCGTAGAAATTCCGCCTGATGAAAACGGCTTCTGGCGCAACAAGAGCTTTCACAACTACGCGGATTTCGCCCTCACTGATGGGTTTCAATCGGCGTTGCTCAAGCTTCTCGACCTGTGCCGTAAGCATCGTTGTGCGCTCATGTGTGCGGAGGCGGTCTGGTGGCGCTGCCACCGGCGGATTATCACCGACCACCTCATTGCACGCGGCGTGAGCGTCTATCATGTCATGGACATCGGAAAGCTCACCAAGGCGCACTTGTCCGACGGCGCCGTGATCGACCCCGACCTGCGTGTTCGCTACCCAGCTCGGTAGAGGCCAGCAGGCCTCATTCGGAGGTTGGCAGGGTTCGCCTTCTGACCAGCGCCTCCACATCTCGCCCAAGGGTGGCTACGGCCAGCGTTCGCCCGCCCCTCCGGTAGCTGACGCTGGCATCGCACGCTGCAATATCGCCATCAACGGCCGCAACATCCCAGTCTTCGGCATGGCCCACATAGCGAATGGAAATGTCGTAATGCGCACTCCAGAAGAAAGGCGTGTCGTCAAACAACCTATCATCGCCAAGCATGTTTGCAGCTGCCACCTGACCCTGTCGCTCCGCTACCACCCAGTGTTCAATGCGCATCGTTTCTCGGTTCTGCGGCCCCGGCCAGCGCGCCACATCACCCGCCGCGTAAATGCCGGGGGCAGACGTCTGGAGCCGTTCATCGACGAGAATTCCATCATCGACCGACAGCCCCGCCTTCTCCGCCAGTGCGGTGCGCGGGCGTACACCTGCACCGATGACAACCAAGTCCGCATCAATCGTGTCATCTGAAGAGAGTGTCACCGCATTGGCGGAGATCGCCTTGATCGAAGTCCGCATGCGGAAAGTGACACCATGGTCTTCGTGCAACCCGGCAATAAAATCTCCCAGCGCAGGCCCAAGCACCTTCTCAAGCGGACGGGCATCCTGCGTGACCACGTGCACTGTCAGTCCGCGCTGCCTGAGCGCTGCCGCCGTCTCGAGTCCTATGAAACCCGAGCCCAGCACAACGGCAGTTTTCGCTCTCTCTGCCGCATCGGCAAGGGCACGTCCGTCAGCAAAGCTGCGCAGGGTGAAGACATGCGACAGGTCGGCACCGGGGATCGGTGGGCGAACCGGTTCCGCTCCCGTCGCGATCAGAAGGCGGTCGAACTCCAGAACACGCCCGCCCTCCAGCACCACGCGGTGCGCCGGCACGTCGATGAAGGAAACCGTTTCGCCCAGTTGCAGATCGATGTCGTTCTTCTGATAAAACTCATCCGGCCTGAGCGGCATCCATTCGGGCGGCGCATCTCCGGCGAGATAGTCCTTGGACAGGTTCGGCCGGTCATACGGCGCATCCTCGTCGGCGCCGAGAAGAGTGAGTGCGCCATCATAGCCTCTTCTGCGCAGCATTTCGGCGCAAGCAAATCCGGCAGCTCCAGCGCCAATGATCACGATGGCGCGCGGTTCATCCGTGTTTGCTATCACGCGCGGCGGCGGCGCCGCCTTCTCGCGAACGAAAATGCGTTGGCCATCACGCTCCACCTTCCAGCATGACAATGGGTCAAAGGCAGGAGCGGCCAGAGCCTCGCCGGTGCGCAGTGAAAAACAGGCATGATGAAGCGGACAGCGAACGGTTTCTCCGGTGATCAGTCCCTCGTCCAGCGGACCTCCGTAATGCGTGCAACTGGCATCGACCGCCAGAACCTCTTCACCAACACGTGCAAGCAGAACGGAGGCCTTCCCCACATACCCACGCAACATCTGTCGGTCGTTGAAGTCAGCCAACGTCACTCCCTCGGTGAGGTCCCGGCCCCTATCCACGTCCTGCGTATTGCCCATGCCATGTCTCCCTTCGTATCACTTGCCCCGCGGAGCGCAGATGGTTCCCGCCCAGCAAGCAGCCCTACTCGCAAAGTCCTTCCGTCCGGGCTCGAGCCATCACGCCCGCCACGATGCGATCACAACGCTCAGCTGCAAAGCTGAATGCCTCGCCGATGGCGACGTCCATCTCCTGCGCGAGACTTTCACGCAGAAGGGCACGGGCACGAAAATAGCGTGTGCGGACTGTGGCTGCGGGAATGTCCAGCACCTCCGCCACCTCATCGACGCTCATTTCCTCGATTGCGCGCAGCATGAAGACACTGCGAAATGCTTCGGGCAGCACCGCGATACGCGCCTCGATCAAAGCGCGGAGCTCGGACCGTTCGACCGAATGCTCCGGCCCACGAGCAGGTGCTTCCGTCAGTGCCGAGCGTGTGTCCTTGTCGGACGACATCATGGCTGTCTCCAGTGGAATGATTTGCGCGCTTTTCCGGCGCAACCGGCCCAACGCCTCGTTGACGGTGATGCGGACCAGCCACGTGGAAAGCTTGCTTTCGGCGCGGAAGCCCGACAACGCGCGCCAGGCATGCATCCATGCTTCCTGCGCGACATCCTCTGCCTCGCCGTCGCTGCGCACGATGCCCCGGGCCGTTCGGAACAGGAGCTGGTTGTGGCGACGCATGATCGCCTCGAAGGCGGCGCCGTCCTTTCGGGCCGCACGCCTGGCCAATTCGGTATCCGGAACATCTTCAGTGAATACAGATGCAGCCCGTTCGATGGCTTCATGCATTTGTGCCTCCTCGGAGTTGACTAACACCAGCACCCTTCATCCCGTTCCCTGGCATTGATGGTTCACCACTGCCGAGCCAACAGAATAGACTTGTCGGACTTGATCTTGAACGTCTGATCAGGATCACTTGTCACCCCCTTTTCGCAGGTCGAGAAATTCACGCCTCAGCGCCTCGTTCTGCAAAAACGCGCCGCGCATAATGGACGTCGTCATCACCGGCTGCTCATCCTTCACGCCACGCCAGTGCATGCAAAAATGATCCGCCTCCATCACGACGGCCAGCCCCTCAGGCTGAAGACGGCTTTCGAGTTCATCGGCCAACATGATCACAGCTTCCTCCTGAATCTGCGGGCGGCTCATGATCCAGTCGCAAAGGCGGGCAAACTTGGACAGACCGATCAGTTCAGCCTCCCTGCTGGGAAGGACTCCGATCCACATCTTTCCCATGATCGGGCACAGATGGTGGGAGCAGGCACTGCGCACCGTGAGCGGGCCGACGATCATCAGTTCATTCAGCTGCGAGACGTTGGGAAAGCTGGTGACGGGCGGCGCCGGGCGATACCGCCCTGCAAACACCTCATCGACAAACATCCTCGCCACCCGCCGCGCGGTGCCCACGGTGTTGTGATCATTCTCCGTGTCGATCACGAGCGCGTCGAGCACCGCATTCATCCGGTTCTCGACTTCCAGGCAAAGGTCTTCCAGCTCACCATCCTCGATGAAAGCCGCAATGTTGTCATTGGCCCGGAAGGTGTGGCCGGCATCCCTCAAACGTGCGCGAATTCGGGCGGATACCGGGACGCTGTCGCAGGTGTGATCGGGGGGGAACATCGTGTTGAGCACAATCAAACTCCTTCTTGCGGCAAAACGGCCGCTCGGCGGGATGGGGCAATTGCTCCGTTCGACCATTGGATGCGCGGACCCGGCGCTGCGTTCCCGAAACCTCGTAGCGCTTTTATTCGGTAAGGGAGGCTCAATTTCGGGAACGTTTTGCAGCGGCGCGCATCCAATGGATCGAGCACCCTCCAAAGGGCCTCCATCCAACAGGAAAGGACAACCCCATGAAATTTCTGCCAATACTGTTTACCACCGTATCGCTTCTTGCAGCAGCTCCAGCAGTCGCGCATGACGAGGAAACCCTGAAGGAAGCACCGCCCGGAGAACCTTACGTCAAAGTCAGCGATGCTTTACCCCTGCCGGAGTTTATCCCGGGTCTCGGCACGCTGTTCGTCGATCCCGAAACCCTGCCCGCCGGCCCGTTCCTGGCCTATGATCACGATGGCAAACTATCCGCCACAGTCTACATGACGCCCCTCGAAGAACTGCAGAATGGTACCGCCTATGACGGGCTGAGCATTGGCTCGCACACGGTGAGTGGCGTCGACATCTACTACAATGCCGGCCATCCGGGCGTGGACAAGCCACACGCGCATGTCGTTCTTTACCATGACGCTGACGCCAAGGGACGTCTGGCAGAATGATCACCCCGCGTCGACAATTCCTTGCAATGGGAGGCGGCCTTGGCGCCGCACTCCTCTTTTCGCCTTCGATCAAGGCTGCACCTGCCGTGACAATAGAAATGCGCGGCACCTCGCGCGGCGAGCGAATCTGGTTCGCACCTGTCGGACTTGCAGTCTCGCCAGGCACGACCCTGCGTTTCGTCAATCGGGATAAGGGCAACAGCCATACCGCCACAGCCTATCACCCGGCGAATTTTGATCGTCTGCGCCGCATCCCTGCCAATGCCGCTCCCTGGGACACGGGGTTTCTACTCCCGGGAGAGAGTGCCGAGATCGTTCTCAAGGTACCGGGTGTCTACGATTATTACTGCGTCCCGCACGAGATGGCGGCAATGGTCGGTCGGATCGTCGTGGGAAAGCCGAGCGATGCCAGCTTTGAAGGCCCTGCCCCGGCCACTGACGATGTCACGGCCGAGGTCCTCGACGCTTTCCCCTCTGTCGAAGCTATCATAGCCCGCCGCCTTATAGATCCTCTCCCCCATTAAGATCGAGGGGATACCCCCGCCCGTACAGCGTTGTGTAGGCGCGAGATGCTGTGAGTGTCTCAAGGGACCTTTCAGCATCTCTACTGCAATACATGGATCCGAGACAGTGGGCGTTGCGGCGAGCGCACCACACCTGTCTTTGCCGAGTGAGCACCGCCTGTTTGGGCGTCTTGCGTATCAAGTCCGAGTGCCTTGATAGCAGCCACCGCTTCAGATCGCGTGGTCGCTTCGCGCAATCGTTGCGCAAGCGATGTGTCCTTACCCAGCCGGTTGAGCCGCAGAAGTGCAGTACGAAGCCACTTTAAGTCGTGACGGCCACCCATAAGGGCTATCAGGGTGTCGACCGCCAAACCGTCCGCAGCTTCGAACTCCACGGGTCTCTCGAGGCGGCGCACCACGATCATGGTCTATTCCAGACCCGAAAGCTCCGTATGTGGCAGCGCAACGCCACCACCGATGGCTATCGTTCCCAGTCTTTCCCGTGCATAGAGCGCGCTGGCAATATCGATCTTGCTAAGACCGGGCCGAAACGTCGCGACCTGAGCCGCCAGAGCCCAAAGAGCCCAAAGAGCCCAAAGAGCCCAAAGAGCCCAAAGAGCCGCCTTACGGGTGATGGATGTTTTGTCAAATGCAAGGTCGACTGCGAAAGAAACACGAACGGGTATCATCGCACGCCCTCCTTTCGTTTGATAAAAAGACAGCTGAGCCTGCGACTGCAGAACAGCATTCGACTGTGCCGCGGGGAGCCTCTCCCCGCGGCGCTGTTTTCAACCGTCGACGGCACGCCTCACCTTTCCACCAATCACGGCAAAGGGACGTGGGCAGACGCCGCTTCTTAATTTGTCGACTATTTCCGCTTTGCGGAGATCAACTGATCAGCCACGCTATCGGGCTGATTTACGTCTTTTTTCTTCTTGCCTTTCGGCTGCTTGCGCTTCTGGTCGCCTTTTCTCTTGGCCATATCGATTCTCCAAATCTTTGCGTTTGCGAGAGATCTCCCTGGCACCGAAACCACCGGCACCAGGGTCACGATCCGATTTGGAGGCACACTCGCGTGGCCGGAGACAAAATCAAGAACGCCATGGCATCTTGGCTCCTGCAGCTACACGGCCAGGCTGAAACCGCACCGCCTCGACGGCGTCGTTTCCCGACCGACCACGGTTATTTCAGAAGGGTTCGTGACGGGCGACCCTTGCCGTCTTGCATCATGTGCCCAACACCGCGCAGACGCGCCTTGTAATCGGCAAACTGAACACCTCCAGAGAAGGTATTGACGGGTGCAGAGCACCAAGGGCAACGCACCGCGGCACGAGGAAGGCTCGCAGCACAGCAATCGCAAAGCAACAAGGTGGAACGCATGGACATATCGAACTCCCAATACACAATCTCGATTGTGCAACAGAACAGACGGTTTCTTTTTCAAGAAAACGACCCGGAGCCGAACTAATAAGATTTACATCACTTATATAGATCCGCCCCGGGCGATGACATGCATCATCCGATCACCGCGGCGAAATATAAGGAACGATTTTCTATCCATGCCTTCTATATAATTGAAATAAAAACAAAAACAACCATCCGCGGATTGTGCGCCCTTACGCCGCATCCCATAGCGCAGGGGCAACTGTTTCCTAGTTCATAGCCTTATTGGCTGATGATTTCGGATCATGGCATTGATGATGACGAGCAGTTTCCAGCCGCAGCGGTGAGGATTGTCTTTGGCGCCTCCCATCCGGAAGTTGGATTACAGTACTCGGCTTCGAAGAGAGAATGTCTGACTTGGGCCGAGAAGCGGGCGTTGACCTGATGGTCCTTGCCACGCCCGACCTTGTCGACAGCAGTTTTCATGTTGTCGTAGATCCCACGCTGGGGAACCCCTCCCAGAACCCGGAAAGCGTGGTTGTGAGCCTCGAACAGCATCTCATGGGTTTGCAGGAGATATGCGCGGAAGATGAAAGCCCGGCTGCAACTGAGCATGAAGTGGGCAATCTGCAGCTTTATCCGCTCGCCGCCGATGATCGCCCAGACTTCGGACCAGGCAAACTAGAAGGCTTCACCAGGCTCGAACGCCAGCGGCACGAAGGTCCCGCGGCCGCTTGGTCTGCTGCCCACGCTGCCGGTCCGCTTTCCAGTCACGCGCAAAGGCGGCCACCCGGCCAAAGGAGCCATCATAGCCCAGGCTCACCAGATCGGTGTGCAACTGTTTGATCGTCCGTTTCTGATTGCGCGATTTGGTGGCCTCCGCGCGTAGCCAAGTCGACAACTTATCGGCAAAGGCATCGAGTTTGCTGGGCCTCTCGGGAATCTGGAACGCAGGTTCAAACGCATCACTGCGCACATACTTGCGCACTGTGTTCCGTGACAATCCGGTCCGCCGGGAAACATCCCGGATCGAAAAGCTGATCACGAAAATGCCAGCGTCTGATCACGCTCAACAACGCCAGTCTATCACTCAGTCGCCCCCGCCGAAATCACGCAGGAGTGGGTTTAAACATGGGTCAGTTCTCAGTGAAAAAATCAGGCGCTACCGGCTCAGTTCTCGGCGAATATCAACAGTCAGCCTCCAGATCGCGCATTCGAGGCAATTCGGGTTCGCTCTGGCTGAGCGGTTCACGATTCTTGCCGCATAATTGACCTCCGATCAGGCCTCATTGCGCTTCCATTCAGCCGTTGCAGCAAACCCTTCCCGCGCCAACGCTAATTGGCGCTTTGGTCGAACAGGCGAACGGCGTCGAGCATCACCTGCGCGCCCCTGGCCAGCGCCTCCTTGTCGGCCCATTCCTCCGGGCAATGGCTGCGCCCCTTCAGGCAGGGAATGAAGATCATTCCGGCCGGCCCGACCTTGGCCATATAGGCCGCGTCGTGCCCCGCACCGCTCGGCATGTGGATGTGCGATAGGCCGTTGGCGCGCGCCGCCTCGGCAAACGCCTCCTGAACCTCTTCGCTGCAGGCCACCGGCGTGCCGGTGCTCACCTTCGTCAAGTCGATATCCAGCTGCGCCTCAGCACAAGTGCGGCGTGCGAAGTCGATGAACGCCTCGGCAAAACGCTCGATCTCGGCGCTGCGGTTGGATCGGATTTCAATGGAGAAATCGACGCGGCCCGGTACGACGTTGGAACCGTTCGGCGTCACGTCGAGCTTGCCGATGGTCGCCACCAGATAGGCGCCGCCGGTGTCCTGCGTGCACGCCAGCCTTTCTGCCTCGGCAATCATCCTGGCCGCACCGACGAGCGCATCGCGCCGGCGATTCATCGGCGTGGTCCCGGCATGCGCCGCCTCGCCGACGATGGTCAGATGGTAACGGGCGATGCCGACGATGTCGGTGACAACGCCGATATCGACGCCATCCTCCTCGAGCACCACACCCTGCTCGATGTGCAGTTCAAAAAAGCCAGCGACGTCGCCGGCGGCGCGCAATGGAGCTGTCAGTTGCGCTGGATCCCCCCCCATGGTTGCAATCCCCTCGGCGGTGGTGGTGCCGTCAGGCGCGACAAAGCCAAGCTGCTCCGGGGTCAGCACGCCAGCAAGCGCGCGGCTGCCGATGCACGACAGCCCATACTGATTGGGTTCCTCGGCCAGGAAGTCGACGACCTCGAACGGATGGCGAAGCGGCGCGCCGCTTTCGGCGATGGTTTCGGCGACCTCAAGCGCGACCAGAACACCGGCAATGCCGTCGAAACGTCCGCCGCGTGGCACGGTGTCCGTGTGCGAGCCGCAGACAATCGGCGCGCGTTCGTCCTCTGCTCCGGCCAGTCGTCCGATCAGGTTTGCGCCGGCATCCGTGCTGACGGCGAGGCCGATTGCCTCCATCTCGCCCGTCAGCCATCGACGGCCCTGTTTGTGCAGATCGCTGAAGGCGACGCGGGTCCAGGGCCGGTCGGGTTCGGTGATCTCCGCCAGCGCCTCGATGCGCCGCCACAGGCGGTCGGCGTTGATCGACAGGCGATGCTCGCCGTTCACGGTCTTGTCCGCAGTCTTGCTCATCGTCATGTCCCCGCCCCTATGCCCGGCCGAACGGCTTGACGAAACCGCCAAACCCCTGATCGACGACAACCTGCTTGCCGTCCCACACCTTCTGTCCGCGCAGATAGGTGGCCTTCACCTGCGGCAGGGTCATGCCGTTGTAGAGGCTCCAATCGGAGACGGTTTGGCTGTTTTCGACGCTCCAACGCGCCTCGCTGGGGTCGATGATGCTGAAATCCGCATCGGCGCCCGGCGTCAGCGCGCCCTTGCGCGGCGCAAGCCTGAAGTGAGAGGCAGGATTGGCCGAAAGAACGCGGGCGGCCATCGACAGATCGACCCCGCGCGCCAGACATTGCTTGATCAGGACCGGCACCATGACTTCGATGCTCGGCCCGCCGGAGGCGTTCTTCAACATGTCCGGATCGTTCTTGCGATCAAGCGACCAGGCGACGTGATCGGTCGACACCAGGTCGATATTACCAGCCGCAAGGTGCCGCCAGAGGGCCTCGCGTTCGCGCGACGAGCGGACCGGCGGATTGATCTTGGCCAGACCGCCGACACGGGCGACATCCTCATCCTCGCTGAAGACCAGGTAGTGGATACAGACCTCGACGCTGGCGGCGAAACCCTGGCGGCGATAGCTCTCGCATATCTCGATGCCGCGTCCCATGGAACAGTGCACCACATGGGCGCGGCAGCCCGTATAAGCGCCGATCTCGTAGATCTCGGCCATGGCCAGCGCCTCGGCGAAATCCGTATGGCTCTTGCCGTGCGCCGTATAGTCGGTAAGGCCCGCAGCTTTCACCTGAGCCAGATCATGCGCCACGGTCTCATGGTTTTCATTGTGCACGCCGGCGGCAAGCCCGGAGGGGGCAATGGCGGCGAACGCGTCACGCATCAGCCAGGGCGGGATGCGCGGAAAGCGGACCGGATCCGTGCCGAAGGTTGAGAATTTGAAGCCGCAGACGCCGGCTTCGATCTGCTCGGCGATCTTGCCGACGCCGTCATTGGGATGCACCGTACCGTAGAGCGCGACATCGACATGAGCCTCGCGCTCCACATCGCCGGCTTTTGAACGAACGGCATCGGCGCTGCACACCAGCAGGCCTTCGTCATAGGGCATCTCGACCATGGTCGTGACGCCGCCGGCGGCTGCCGCCCGCGTACAATTGGCCAGGCCCTCGCTGCCCTTTTGCGAGCGCGAATGCACCTGCGCATCGACCGCCCCGGGAAAAACATAGGCGCCGTCGGCATTCAGGCGCTCCCGGGCGATACCGGGATCCTCCGCAGTGATCGAGACGACCCGCCCGTCCAGAATGCTCAGGTAATGCCCCGGCAAGACCGCGCGCGGCGTCACCACATCTGCGCGCACAACCAGATCAAACATATCGACACCTTTCATTTCATAGTCGCCAGCGCGAGGGCTGGCCATTTGTTCAACGGGCCAGAATTTCGCTCACGGCGCGCGATACACCCGCCTGCACGGGATCGATCACGGCAATGCCGAGCGCGTCCTGAAGCGCACTACGGTGTTGGGCCATACCGGCGCAGCCCAGGACGACGGCACCTGCGCCATATTCGTCGCGAAGCTCCCTGGCGCGCGCGAGAATGCGCGGATAGACGGTGACATCGCCAACCGCCTCAGCAACACTGATCTCCAGCGGCAGTTCGCCGGCCAGCCGGTCCCAGACGCCAAGTCGGCGGTAGATCGGTTTGTGCCGCGCAACGGATGTGCGCGACAGGGCCAGAACGCCGAACTGATCGGCCTGCGTCAACGCCGCGTAGATCGCGCATTCGCCAATGCCGAACACCGGCTTGCCTGCCGCCTCCCGGCATGCATTAAGCCCGGGATCGAGAAAGCAGCCAATGACGAAGGCGTCGTATCGCGACCGCTCCTGACGCAGGAGCGCCGCCAGCATCGGCGCGACGATCGCCGCGTCGGTCTCGCTTTCGATGCCGAAGGGCGCGCCTTCCAGCGTCTGCGTCCGGATGGTGACAGCCGTGCCGGCGGCGAGCCCTGCCAACGCCGCGGCCATCGCGTCGGTTACCGCAGCGTTGGCGTTCGGGTTGACGACCAGGATTTCAGGCTTCGAGCTTGGCATCTCGCGTGACACTCCCTCGGGCTTCGTTTCGGGCAGCGATAAAATTGCCGATGATGATGGCCAGGCTGACGGCGGACGCGGCGGCGATGATCTCCACCTTGTCGAAGACGAGGCACACGCCACACAGGAGAAGAACGCCGCGCAGCACCTTGCCCATCGGCCGGAAGGCGAAGCCGGTAAAGCCGATCGCTAGTGACATGATCGACAGAACGCCACTGAACAGCGCCAGCGAGAAGCTCGTCGCGTTGAAATCGATCAGCAGCAGCGACGGGCTGTAGACGAACATGAACGGCACGAGAAGTTTGGCGATCGACAGGCGGAAGCCGATGATCGCCGTCTTCATCGGATCGGCCTGGGCAAGGGCTGCCCCGGCGAATGCAGCCAGCGCGAAGGGCGGCGTCAGATCCGACAATAGGCCGAAATAGAACACCGCGAAATGGGTAGCCAGAAGCGGAACGCCGAACTCGTACAGCGCCGGCGCGACGATCGCCGACAGGATGATGTAGAGCGGCACGGTAGGAATGCCGCAGCCCATCAGGATGCAGGCGAACGCCGTCAGCACGAGGGCGAAGAAGAGGATCGTGCCGCGGTCGTCGATCAGGTCGAACGGATCGATCACGCTGAACAGGTCTGCGCCGGCCTGGGCCGCCGAAAGGACGGCTGCTGACAATTTGAAGCCGATGCCGGTCAGGGTGACCGTGCCGAGGATGAAGCCGACGCAGGCGCAGGTGGCTGTGATGACCAGCGTGAAGCGGGCGCCCTGTTCGAACGCATCGACGATCCGCCACGGTGTCAGGACCGTGCCGCCGTCGCCGGTGACGAGTTTCGGCAAGCCGGCATGGCGGGCGGCCAGCGGGATGTAGGAGACCAGCACGACGAGGATGATGCCCCAAAACGCCGCCAGGAACGGCGTGAAGCGCATCAGCAGAAGCGCGACCATGACCACTGGCGGCACCGCCAGGTGCCAGTATTGGCGCGCCACGTTGAGGGCGCTCGGGATCTCGTTGTCCGGCAGCGCGCCCAGGCCAAGACGCTTGGCCTCGAAGTGCACAGAAAGCAGCACTGAGAGATAATGGAAGGCGGCGGGTAGGATGGCGATCAGGATCAGCTCGACATAGGGAATACCGAGCGATTCCGCCATGACGAAGGCTGCCGCGCCCATGATCGGCGGGGTGATCTGGCCGCCAGCGCTGGCCGAGGCCTCGACCGCGCCGGCAAAGGGCGCGCGGAAGCCGGCCCGCTTCATCAACGGGATGGTCAGCGATCCCGTCGTCACCGTGTTGGCGACGGTCGAGCCGGAAATCATGCCGAACATGGAGGATGCGACAACCGACACCTTGGCCGGACCGCCGGAGAAGCGTCCGGCAATGGCCGTCGATAGGCCGATGAACAGCTGGCCCAGCCCTGACAATTGCGCCACCACGCCGAACAGGATGAAGTGGAAGACGAAAGTGGCGACGACGCCGGTGGCGATGCCGTAAATGCCTTCCGTGCCGAGATAGAGGTGGTTGATGATGCGCGGCATGGAAAAGCCGCGATGGGCGATATCAGCCGGCAGCCATTGCCCGGCAACCGCGTAGAAGAGGCAGAACATGCCGATTGCCGGCAAGGCGGAACCGATGGTGCGCCGCGTCGCTTCGGCAACAAGAATCATCGCCAGTGCGCCCATCAGGTAGTCCTGGGCGATGGGCTGGCCGACGCGGGCGATGAAGATGTCCTTGAAGAAGACGATCAGATACAGGGAGAAGCTCGCCGCCAGAGCCATCATCAGATAGTCGGCGATGCCGATCCCATTGCCCTTTTCGGCGGCGGCCCTATTTCCCGTCAAATTGGGCAGGGCGAGAACGACGATGACGCCGATGGCGGCCCAGAAGGCCAGCGACAGCGGTGCCGTTGGCTCCAGCCGGAGCGCAGACCAGGCCTGCCAGCTGATCCACAGATAGCAGCCGGTGAAGAACAGTGTTGTGATCGTCGACTTGACTGTCCACCGGCTGTCCGCCCGCGTGAACAAGAGGAAGATCAAGGCCATGGATACGGCCAGGTGAACGGAGCGGTGGATCACTTCCGTCAGCACGCCGAAGCCGGCGGTGTAGAAATGATAGGCCGACAGGCCGAAGGCCAGCAGCGTCACCAGCCGCGCCGTCATGCCGGCAACGACGCGGAAATCCGTCTCCGGATCGACGATCCCATGATCGGGCCCATGACCGGGATCTTCAACACCCACGGGGGACTGCTGTTGCATCGTGACGCCGTCGCGGCTCATGACTGGGATATCTCCTTGTTGCAAATGACCGCGTAGCTCATGACGGCAAACGCCCTTCTCGCCTGTTTATCGCCGGCAAACCCGCGCCGGCCGCAGGGCAATCGGTCCATCGCCGAAGCGCTGCCCCAGATAAACAGGTTCCAGCGCGAAAAGCCCGTTGTTCTGCGCCACCTGGACGCGAACCACCAGATTGTCGATCCGGCGTTCCAGGGCGAGTTGCAGATGACCATCGATCTTTTCCAGGTGCTGGGCCGGATCGTCGGTGGCACTCTCCATCCCGTATCCCGGATCGGTGTAGACTTCCGCGTCCTGGACAATCGCGCCGGCGACGATGCGGTATCGGCTTTCGACAGGCGTGCGGAATACGGAGTGTGTGTAAGACAGGGAGAAGCGCGGATCGTCGGCGTCGAGCGGCACTTGCATCAGCAGCGCGCCCGACCGGGGCCGCACCAGGTCGAGCCGCCATCCGCAATCGGCAGCAACCTCCCCGGAAGGCTGCCCGGTAGCCGCCCCGATACCGGCCCAGATGAGGGCCGCCATGGCGCCTAGAAGAACGCCAAGGCCGCTTCGCTCGATCGTGGTCACTCGACCGCGAGACCCTTTTCCTCAAAGTAGCGCTTCGCGCCGGGATGCAGAGGAATGGAGATCGATTCCAGTGCCGATTCCAGCGCAACGTTCTTGCCCTGTACATGCACCTTGGACAGCGTCTCGCTGTTCTCGTAAATCGCCTTGGTGACTTCATAGACCACGTCGTCGGCCATCCCGTCATGGGTGATGAGCAGGGCGCGCAGTGCGAGGGTCTTGACCGCTTCGTCCTGCCCGTCATAGGTGCCGGCCGGAACAGTCGTCGTCGCATAATAGGGCTGGGATTCGCGAACCTTGGCGATCTCCTCGTCGGTCAGCGACAGAAGGCGCACCTTGTGGCTGCTGGCCAGATCCTGGATCGACACGGTGGGAAGGCCGCCAATGGCGAAGAACGCGTCGATGTTGCCGTCGCGCAGTTTGTCGACCGCCTGGCTGAAGCTCGAAAAATCCTCGCCGACATCGGCGCGCGTCATGTCGAAAGCGCCCAGAACGTCACCGAAAAGCTGATACATGCCGGAGCCGGCCGGGCCCGACGATACCGTCTTGCCTTTGAGATCTTCAAACCCCTTGATGTCGGAATCGGCGCGCACGACGATCTGCACCGTTTCGGGGAACAGGGCGCCGATGGCCCGCAGATTGGTGACTGCGCCATTGTCAAACTGGGCCGTGCCGCGATAAGCCTGATCGGCAATGTCGGCGCCCATCATGCCGGCTTCGATCGAGCCTTCCTGCAACAGTCTGGCATTGGCGACCGAGGCGTTGCCGGTCTCGGCCGTGGCGATGACACGCGCGCCGCCAACTTCCGCATTGTTGGAAATGACCTGCGCGATCATGCCGCCCAGGGGATAGTAGACACCGCCGGTCGAGCCGGTGGCGATGCCGAAGAAAATGCGATCTGCCGCCGCTGCCGGCGCGCTAAGCCCCGCCACCAGACACAGTCCGGTCAGCGCGACGGCTGCCCTGGATACCCAGCTCTTGCGATACATTGTAGTCCTCCAGTTTTTGCGGCATTCGTTTTGCCGGCTTTGTTGCATAGGGGACGGGCCGCCACTTCTTGTCGATGGCTGACGCACCCGCTCCACGAGACCCCAACAGTAATGGCCTATGGATGAAGTATCGCAACCGGCCATCAATAATGTCTAATAAATTAGTTAACCAGTCCAATAACTGTTGATTATTTCAATCCGCGCCGCGGCAAGCCCTCGAAGCGGCCGGTTAGTCGCCGATCAGCCGCTTCAGCGGATAGTGTTTGCGACACATGCACAGGCAGTGTCGTGCAACGAGGGATTCCAACCCCTGAACGATCTTGCGGTTGTCCTCGGTTTGCTCGCGCAGCCAGGCGACCGCCTCCTCCGCCTTGCGCCGCAGGCCGTCATAATCGAAGCTGGTGAAGCGGCGGTTCTCCAGCACGAGCCGGCCATTGACCATGACCGTCTTGACCGAGGTGGAATCCTCGGCGTGAACCAACAGATTGACCGGATTGTTGAACGGAATGAGATTGATGTTGTTCATGTCGAGGAACACGATGTCGGCGCGCGTACCGGGCGCAAGACGGCCGATTTCCACTGGGAAATCGACCAAGCCGGCGCCGTGTACCGTCGCCATCTCCAGCGCCTCGGGCGCCGATATCCAGCGGTTGACGTCGAGATCGACGATGCGCGAGACGTTTGCCGCAAGGCGGACCGCTTCGAACATGTTCTGATTGTCCGATGAATTCGACCCGTCCGAACCGACGCCGACGCGAACGCCCGCATCGAGCAGTTTGCGGACCGGAGCGACGCCCGATCCCAGGCGCAGATTGCTGCCGGGATTATGGGCCACCGAGCAGCCCCGGTCGGCGAGACGGGCGATGTCGTCATCGTCCAGCCATATGCCATGTGCCGCTGTGAAATTGGCGCCGAGCAGGCCAAGATCGTCCATATGGGCTGTGAGGGATTTTCCGTAACGTTCGATCGCCGAGACGGCCTGGGTCTTGGATTCGGCCAGATGGGTGTGCAGGCCGACGCCGTGCTCGCGGGCCAGATCGCGGCAGCGCACCAGAAACGCATCGCTACAATGCAGCGGGATTGTCGGCCCCAGAGCCGGCTTGACCTCGTCCAGCGGATGCCGCCATGTCTCGAGAACGGTCTGACACGCCTTGGCGCTTTCCTCGAACGGCGCGAGACGGAACTTGCCGGCTTCCTTCTGCCATGGCTCCGGCAGGCTGTCCCATAGGCCTGGGATCGCCTCATACATGCTGAGATCGGCCAGCATCGGCGCGATCACCGTGCGTACGCCCACGTCGCGGTAGGCCCGGGCAACGGCGTCCATGCCCTCGGGGGTCGGCGTGGGAAACTCGAAATACAGATCATAGGCTGCCGTGCAGCCCTTCATGATCATCTCCGCCGCATTCAGGGCGGCGGCCAGATATTTGTGCTCGAGCGTGCGCATGCCGGAAATCCATGGACCGGCATTCAGCAACAGATCGAGCGACCAGCGATCGCCCATCCCCCGTCCAAGGCTGCCATGCCCATGGGTATGAGCGTTGACCATGCCGGGCATGAGCAGGCAATCGAACGCATCGACGCTCCGCGCTTCGACACCCTCGGCCGCCTCCGGCAGCATGATCTCGACAATCGAGCCATTCTCGATCAGGATGTCCCGGTAGGGCGCATCCTGCCTGGCGATGTCGAGAACGCGGCCGCCGCGAATACAGATTTTATCGGTCACAACTGATCCTCATTGTTGATTTCCGTGTCGCCTGCCGCCGCCTTTGCGGCGATCCTGTCATGCGCGTTGATGCGGATATCAGGTAAAACCACCTGATTGCAAAACACCTCAGGTCGATCGCGGCCCCTTTGCCACGCCCTTCTGTGCGGTGATGCGGCCGTAGAATTCCGGACGTCGGTGCGCGGCGAAATTGAAGATATGCGACTTGTAGTATTCGCATCGGTCGAGATCGCAATCGGCGACGATCAGTTCGTCGCCCTCCGTCTCGGCCGCCGCGACAATCTCGCCCGTAGGCGCGACAATGACGCTGCCGCCCATCAGCCGGTGCCCGTCCTCGACACCCGCCTTGGCAACCCCCACTACCCAGGTGGAGTTCTGGTAGGCGCCGGCCTGCATCGTCAGGTGATTGTGGAACATGCGCAGCGTCTCCGTTTCCCCGGAAAGGGAATCGCTCACCGGCGTGTTGTAGCCGATCATGATCAGTTCGACATTCTGCAACCCCATCACACGATAGGTCTCGACCCAGCGGCGGTCGTTGCAAATGGCCATGCCGACCGTGCCGCCGAACGCTTCCCACACTTGAAAACCCGTATTGCCGACCTCGAAATAGCGCTTCTCCAGATGCTGGTGGCTGCGCTGCGGCTCATATTCCGCATGGCCGGGCAAATGGATCTTGCGGTACTTGCCGACCAGCGCTCCGGCGCGGTCGACGAGGATCGAGGTGTTGAAGCGGCGCAGACGCCCCTCCTCCTCGACCAGTTCAGCATAACCCAGGCAAAAGCCGATGCCGAGCCTTTTGGCCTCATCGAACAGAAGCTGCGTTTCGGGGCCGGGCATCGCCCTGTCGAAATAATGGTCCATCCCATCGCGTTCGGGCGCATACCAGCGCGGGAAAAAAGTGCTCAGCGTCAGTTCTGGAAACACCACCAGTTCACAGCCACGCTCGCCCGCCTGGCGCAATAGCGCGACCAGCCGAGCGACAATCGCGGGCTTTCCATCAGCTTTCGTTATCGGCCCCATCTGGGCGCCCCCAACCTTGATGCGCCGCGTCATGCATGTTCCTCGCAGAAGTGATTTCTGCTTACTCTAGCCAGCAAAATCTATTATGTCGTATCAATAGAGTGGCGGCTTGTATAATGACTTATTATAGTTTAGCGACTAACGGGAACACGCTGCAGGAGTCCGCCGATGAAATTGCGCCAGTTGGAAGCTTTTCGCGCCGTGGTGCGCAACGGGACAACCGCCGCCGCCGCGCACGAACTCGGCGTATCCCAGCCCAATGTCAGCAATCTCGTACGCCACATGGAAGACCAGATCGGTTTCGAGCTGTTTTCGCGGCGCAGCGGCCGTCTCGTGCCGACCGCCGAGGCGGAAAGCATCTACCAGGACATCGAGCCTGTCTTCTCCATGCTCAAGGGCGTCGAGCAACGCATCAAGGATTTGCGCGATTCGAGCGCCGGTTCGTTGCGTATCGTTGCAACACCCAGCATGGCTTCGTCGATCGTCGGGCACTCGCTGAAACGATTTCTCGACAAGTGGCCACGCATCAAGGTGACCCTCGACATCCGCCGCATGGAAAACCTGATCGAGCAAATTCAGACCCGCCAGGCGGAGATCGGCGTGGCGCTGTCTTTCGAGGAGCACCCGTCGATTCATACCGAGGCGATCCACGAGGGCGCATTCGTCGCGGTTCTAGCCAAGACACATCCCCTCGCCAGCGAGCCGGTTATCACGCCCGGCCTCCTGCAGGGGCATCGCGTTATCTCGCTGGAGCGGGGAACGCCGCTCGGCTCGAAGATCGCCCGCGCTTTCAAGGCATCTCAAGAGCATTACGACTGGTCGCTCGAAACGCGCTACGGTTACACAGCCTGTTCGATGGCCGGAATGGGGATTGGCGTAGCGCTGGTCGATGAATATACCGCGCGGGCAACCGAGTTCGCCCATCTCGAATGCCGCCCGTTCAAGCCCGCCGTTCCCGTCGTCGCCTATATGGTCTATTCGCGCGAAACGCCGCTCAGCCGGATCGCACAGAACTATTCGCGAATCGTCAGGGACGTCATTGCTGAAAGAGCCGTCGCGTTCGGAGCCAGCAGCTAGAATATCTGTCGCGGCAACAACAGCCGAACCCGCAGTCCCTCATCCGGCCTTCGCCATGACGTCGCGGCTGACACAGGCAATCGGCGTCGGCAGGTCGATGAAGACATCGTTCTCCAGTTCATTGTGCCGCCACATCTGTATGACGAAGCGGGCGGGACCGCCGCGCGCGCTCATCGGCGCGTGCCAGACGCCCGCCGCATAATGAACGCCGGTATCGGCATCGCCGGCGAAAGCCCGCAACCCGGAGAGATCGGGGCCTCCATCCGCAGCCTGCGGCGTCACCACCACGAGATAGGCGGTACACGCCAGCGGAATGAAGGTCTGCGACGAAAATGGATGGCGTTCGAGGCGGGTGATCTGCGCCGCGCCGGCGGCCGCCAGCTGCGT
The DNA here is from genome assembly GCF_900105565.1 of Nitratireductor aquibiodomus. NCBI lineage: Bacteria > Pseudomonadati > Pseudomonadota > Alphaproteobacteria > Hyphomicrobiales > Phyllobacteriaceae > Nitratireductor > Nitratireductor aquibiodomus. The sequence goes on from NZ_FNSL01000001.1 coordinate 2,319,486, forward strand.
TGTCGTCAGACGCGGCATGTCGAGCAGCGGGTGCAGCCGCTGATGGATGACGAGAGGCCCGCTGGAGCCCGGACTGGATAGCGAGAATGCCGTCCCGAATGGCTGGAAAGCCTCCGCGGTGAGTTTCGCGACCGGCAGGTGGATGGGCGTGTTCATGGCTGGATCGTTCTTCATGAAATGCATGTCACCGGGCACGCTGTACCTGGCGACTGGACTAGCAAAAGCTAGCTGGTCACCGGCGGGTGATGTTCTTGCCAATGACGGGCGATGTCGATGCGGCTGGCGACCCAGACGTCGCTGTGCGACTGAACATAGTCGAGGAAGCGCGCCAAACCGGCGGCCTTGCCAGGCCGACCGGCAACACGCGCGTGCAGGCCGACGGACAGCATTCGTGGCGTTGTTGCCCCTTCGGCCAGGAGAAAGTCGAAACTGTCCTTCAGATAGGTGAAGAAGTCATCGCTAGTGCCCAACCCGCCGCCGGGCGCCAGCTTGGTGTCGTTGGTGTCCATGCTGTAGGGCAGGACGAGATGCTGACGGCCGTCGACCGTCGTCCAGTAGGGAAGCTCGTCATTGTAGCTATCGCTGTCATAGACGAAGCCGCCATGCTCCACGAGCAGCGCCCGCGTGTGTGCGCTTGGGCCATAACGGCAGTACCAACCGAGCGGGCGCTTGCCGGTCAGGCACTCGATCAGGCGGACGGCTTCGGCGATGTGCTGCCGCTCTTCCTCACGGGTCAGACGAAAATGCTCCTCCCAGCGAAGACCATGGCAGCAGAGATCGAAGCCATGCCGCTGCATTGCCTCGACCACACCAGGATTGCGTTCAAGTGCCACCGCGCAGGCGAAGATCGTCAACGGAAGCCGGCGTTCGGCGAACAGGCGAAAGAGCCGCCAGACACCGACGCGACTGCCGAATTCATACATGCTTTCGAATGCCATATCGCGTTCGCCGCCGGGTACACGTCCGCCAGCGGCATCGGCCAGCCCAACCTCGTTGCGCTTGTGTCCGTCATACGCCGAGTACTCGGCGCCCTCTTCGTAGTTGAGGACAAACTGGACCGCCAGCCGCGCTCCATCGGGCCATCTAGGGTCTGGCCAATCTTCACCGTAGCCGACAAAATCTCTTCTTGGCTTCATTACATCTGGTTCGTTCAACTGGAATGGGAAATCCTTTCCAAGAAACAGGTGGATTGGCAAAATGTCTAATTACTTGTGCGCCTGATTATATAACAAAAAGCTTTCGACTATTGTCTGGGTTCAGCGCCAATGAGACAATTACGGCTTAACGGATAGAGGAGGATTTCTGACTCATCGTAGCCCTTCAAGGAGCGATCTATGGACGCCCCCTGCGCAAGGTGTTTTTCACGATAGTATCAACGGCATCGGATGCGTGAATCTATCCGGCCTTTATCGAAGCGTTTCTTTTGCTTCTGGCCTTGATGGGATTGCCGAAAACTATCGGCTTAGGTGCAAGGGGCGTCCATTCCATAAGATGAGACGGAAATCCGGACACAGAAGGAGCCGGCGGAAAAGGTCATCAAGGACATCCGCCGAGCCACTCGCAAACAGTATTCGGCGGAAGAGAAGATCCACATCCAGGGCACGATGATCTGCCTACGAACGGTGATCCAGTGGCAAACGGCTCTAGCCTACACCGCAGCGGTGAGAACGAAGCAAGTACTACGAAGAGTAAGTATCCGAGGCAGCGCGGTGCCGGCCGAAATACAAGCGGCGCGCCTCCAAGATGCTGGCACAAGGCGCCGTTTTGGCGTGAAATGCTCCAGAGGGTGGGTCAGGAAATTGTGCCACAGTCCTCCATCCACGATCTGCGCGCGAAGATTCTCGGTCAGAAAGAAGTCTGAGTGTTTGGACGTCAGCACGCAAACATAGATTGCCTTGTTGGCGGTACATCCGAACATCCCGCCTGGACTAGTGCCGGGAATGGCGAACTGAGCGACCATCGCGGGGTTGTCCTTACCGCGACATGATTAAGCACAGCCTACAAACGGCGATGCTCGATTACACTGTCGGATGACGCACCTACCAGACGTCTTACAAGCGAAGCCTGGGCATGAACCGGTAGGAGGAATTCGTCGTGGACAGACGAACGTCTCTCGCAACCACAACCATCATGGCTGCAACTGGCGCGCGTTCAAAGTACAGCAATCCTTCGTCAACGCGGTTGACGCAGTATAAACGATCGAAAACGTTATCAATGTCAGATCAATCTGTCAGGTCACAGCGGAACCGGTTTTTCCGGGAGGACGGCAGATGAAAATCAATGGTAGCCGGGATTGCAGGAACTCGCCAATGAACCGGATCGTGCAGGATATTGCTGCCGCCATCGAGGCCGGAAACCTGCCTGAAACCAGCACCGACAACGGCACCGTCTGGCACCGAGCCGATGACCGCAAACTGGAGTGAGCAGTGTCATTTCGCAGGGCCTTGGACGAGATCCACCCCGCGTTGTCGATTACCGTGAACCACACAATATCGCATGGAAAGGCGGGCGCTGCGAACGGTGTTTCGGTTCTTGCCGGGGGTCGCACGCGTCGCTTTTGTCACGTTGTCGAATTCACTAGTGTGAAGGCCACGACGATCACCGAAATTATAAGCTACTGATCTGGGCAGACGAAAGGGGAACCATTCGATGGAACCGACAATCTATCTCTTCTTCAGGGGTAATTGCCTCGAGGCGATGACCCATTACGCCGAGGTCCTCGGCGGCGAGATCGGCGGCGTCTTTCTGAACGGGGACGCACGGGACCCGGAAAGCCGCATGCCCGGGAGTGACGATCTGGTGATGAACATGGCAATGACTTTGGGTAGCGCCATGGTCATGGCGTCTGACGTTCCCGATGAGATGTACAACAAGCCGCAGGGCTTCCGGGTCTCGAACGCGCCGACCTCGCGTGAGGAGTTCGACCGAATTCACGACGCTTTGGAACGGATTCCGAGAGTGTCGAGATGGCGCCTAACGAGACGTTCTGGGCCGAGCGCTTCGTCATGTTTACCGACCGATACGGTACGCCATGGATGCTCGATTACGAGGGCAATAAGAGTTCCGCCTGAACGGAAGTCGACGCACGCCGAAGCTTTGACGAGCGTCAACTATGCGCCCCCAAGACGGTCGTTTGAGGGTTCTAAGTTCAGTCCGTAGAGATGCCTTTCGTTGAGGGGCAAGCGAATGACCGAACAGGGCGGGGAGCGGACTTTCGTTGCTCTGGAACCGAACGGCTGAAAAGGGGCCGTGAACGGACGGGCAGCTTTTGGCTGTTGTCGCGTGGAATGCGGCCGTCCTCGCTGCAATTGTCAGCCGAAGATTATTTCCATACGCTATTCATATGTCCGAAACTCAAGCACCGATTGACGAAGAAGAGCCGCCGCAAGAGCGGTTTGAACCGCGCGCTGCAGATGCGATCTTCAAAGACTTAAGAGAACTCGCCCAATCCCCAGGCGCGCTCCACCAACTTTCTGCGATCATTTATCGGGACTGGGCTATCACAATCGATGTTGTGGAGGGGAAAATAGTCGATGAGCCGGAAGTCCGGTGGTCGACCTCAAAGCTTAACAAGAACGAGCTGATGCTTCTGACTGGGCTGATGGTTCAGTCTGACAGCGTGCGGACCTATACCGAGGCGCAGGGCGATCGCAGCTTCGCGGAAACGGCCGACAAGTTGCTGGGTGAGTTTCATGACCGGGTATTGGTGGACATAGCCCCCAGCTTGGATCCTGAAACCGGCGCTCTTATCGACCGTCCGGAGTCGATTGGGCTCGTTGGACGAGAAGCAATCTACTATGGCGCAGAGAGCTTTTATCTCCATCAGTTCCATGGGTTCACCAGGGAGCGATATCGAAACGATGCCCTTTGGTTGTTGAAGAATGCGGGTCTGTCAATCAGGCCCATGCTGGAGATCACCGACTTTATTGTCGATCGGATCAATGCCCAGATGACGGCCGTCGGCCAGATGCGAATGGAAGGCAAAGAGTTCAGTGAGAGCGAACTCACCAACAGCCTCCTGATCGACAAGAAGGAGCTGTCCAAAAAATTCGGGGCGGCCAAAGCGGAGGCGTTCATCGCCAAATTCGCCACTCCGGTAATCGGCGCAAACAAGGATTTTTCCGATCCGTTCGGCATCAACGCGGTGGCGATTGCACCGCTCATTGATCTGGGGAGCTGCCTGTTCGTGCCAAGCCAATACCGGCTTGTCGAGGCTTTATATGAGAGCCCGTTCTATTGGATGATGGCGGACAAAGCCTATGCCAACGAGGTTGCTAAGCATCGCGGCGAGTTTTTGGAAAGGTCCGCCGCGAAAATCATGCGTGGCGTGTTCGGATCGGAGAATGTCCACGAGAACGTCATCGTGACAAGCGACGGTCGCACGACTCTTGGCGAAATTGATGTGCTCGTCGTCTACGGCGATTTCGTCATTGTCTGCCAAGCGAAATCGAAGCGGGTGACGCTCAAGGCACGGGCTGGTGACACCAACGCTCTCAAGAAGGATTTCGACGGTGCCATCCAAGATCCCTACCGTCAGGCGCTAAGCTGCATCGAGCACATCCAAGCGGGCGCCATGTGTATTACCGGCGCTGGAGAGAAATTGTCGTTTCAGTCTCTGCCACGTTTTTTCCCTTTGGTGGTGCTCAGCGATCCTTTCCCTGGAACGACTTTTCTATCGGGCCGGTTGCTGGAGCGAGGTGACAATATCGCCCCTGTCATTTGGGATATCGGCGTTCTCGATTGCGTCGCGCGCATCCTGCCGACACCAATCGAGATGATTTTCTATCTAAAGAGTCGGTCCGACATATTCGACAAAATCTGGTCGGACAGTGAGTATAATTTCCTCGGCTATCACATCCAGACAAAGCTCGCCCTTGATCCGGAAGCGGATTGGATGTTGCTGGAGCGGGATTTTGCAAGCGTCGTCGACGACTTCATGATCGCGGCAGATATCGGCATCGACGCCACGCGGCCCGTTGGCGTGCTCGAACGCATGAAAATGCCGGTCGTGTCCGAACTGCTTGCTGAGCTGAAGAACGCAGACCCGCGCATCGCTTCTGTGGTGATTGATCTCTATGATTTTTCAAGCGCGGCGTTGGAAGATATCTCATCGAACATAAAGGCTTTGCGATCCGAAATCGCACTGACCGGCAAAGCCATCAAGGCGTTTTCGATACCAACTGGCACAGGTGGGCTCACTTATGCCGTGGTTTCCAGGTTCGATCCGGCTTCCGCCAACGCTGCTGAGGCCATAGCGGCGAAACACAAATACGACACCAAGAGCGATCGATGGTATGCGATCGTGGATGCGCTCGAGACTGACGGCCCAATCGATGGGCTCTTGATACTTGCCTCGCCGTGGAAGGAAAGCGAAACCGAAGCGAAGGCATCGGAAGAGGTTCAACGGCTCTTCAAGTCGCGGCGCGAGATTGTGACCGTTGGGAAGGCGCGAAAGAGGTAGTGCCTATGGGTTGCCGACCTCAGGGGCTGTCGCGTTTGGAAAATACCCGTAACGTCCGACGCCTTCGATCTTCGTGAATTTGACCGTCTGGGCTGAAGCCTGAATGTCGCCGGGGGGATCGGTGTTTTCCACCACGAGAACCTGCCGGTCGTCCGGAAGTTTCGACAAAAACTCGAAGAAATGCGCATTTAGATCAGTGCCGCTGAGATCGTCGCCATCGCCTTCAGGCTCCCTGTAGGACAACAGGGGAGAATCGAGCACGATAAAGCCTGGATGCGGCGTTTCGAATTGGCGGCAATACTGTAGGAGGCTGACCGTGAACGCCGCCTGCGTGATCGCGCGAAGACCTTTGCCGAAAGAGGTCCGGTTTTTTCCGTTGATAACGAGATCGCGCGTTTTCGCCTCGAAGTGCACGCGGTCTATGTCCGGGAAATGCCACGCCTTCAAGGTAGAGAGGACGATGCCGGAGAATTTGTCGGCAGTGGTGCTCGCGAGGTCGACATCACCAGGGCTGTTGCTGCCGTCGCCGGTTGCATCAGCCTCGCGCTCCAGCGCCGCCTTGCGCTGTTCAAGGTCGGAAAGGCCGCGATATATCGCGAGAGCTTCACGCACCTCGCCGTCTTTATCGGCAAGCTGCCTGTATGCCGTCCTGAGTTGGCGCAGATTGGGTGCGACGACGCGGTCGATTTCGCCAGAAACGCTCGCGAGCTGATCCTCTAGCGATGGAAGCCGACGCTCGAAGCTCGAAGCCTCTTTACGTAGCGTCGCGATGGTCTGTTTCAACTCGCTCTGGCGCACTTCAATCTTGCGTATCTCGGATTGTGCCGCACCCACGGCCTTGTCGACATCGAAATCGCATTCGGCTTTGCGATGATGCTCAGGTGCCGAACCGCAGAAGGGACAGATGTCCGCGCCGAGTGCGCCGAAAAGACTTCCGGCTTCTTCAATGCCCCGCAGCCGGTCGGTATCGGATCGATAATGGGCGTCGAGAAGCGTAAAGCGCTCCAAGAGGGCTGTGATTTCGGTAAGACGGTCGCGCCCCTCTTCAAGGCGGCGTGCGATATCTCTTCGCCGCGCTGCAGCGTTCTTGAATTCGGTCTCCGAGACTGCGAGCAGTTCCCCTTGGGAGCGCATAGAATCTGCGAGACGCTCTCGTTGCGCCTCAAGCTCATCTGGCGGGCCGGCGAGTTCCTTTACCTGACGACGATGGTGTTCAATCAACTGGTCTAGCAGGTCGAGTTGGGCGTTCCGGCTCTGCTCTTCCGGGCTCCGTGGCTGAGCGGTCGCAAGAGCGGAATCGTCGACACCGGTGAGCAGCAATTTGAAGACGGACGTGTTGGTTGTGTCGGCGGTATAGTTTCCATCGGAGAGTGGCGATCGCTGCTGGATTATCTCCTCCTCGTTGATGATCACGAGGCGAGCCAAATTGCGGAAGCTGAGGCTATTGGTATCGCCATGCTTGTTGCGTCTTACTCTCTTATGGGCGAGGTCTATTCTAGCCAGGAGGTTGGCCGAAAGGTTTTCCTCATTGCGATCGCTATGGGTATCGGCGAGCGGCGTCCCATCACCTTCCGGCAGCTTATCGGAGTGAAGCCCATCAAACAGACGAAAAGCGCCGCCTTCTGTACTCCGCATGAGCGTGAATTGGCTGCCTTCGAGTGTCTCCATCGCAAGGAGAATTTGGTCGTATCCGACGCGCTCCGGGATATCACGCAGCGGACCTTTGCCGCCGAGCATGAAGTCTATCGCATCGACAATGAAGGATTTTCCGGTGTTCGACGCGCCATGGATCACGTTGAGGCCAGGCCCAAAAGCGATTGTCGCGAATTTGCGCGATGGACCGTGAAAGCTGAGATATCGTAACCGGAGGCCTTTCGTCATGCGCGCGCCCCGAGGCTGCGCTCTACGGTCTGAAACTCAACGACCCAGGTGTCGAAGAACCTCCGCATCAAGTCATCCAATGCGGCGTCTGTGTAATCTGCCAGATGATAGACAAGCCAGTCGGCGCGGTCTTTGAGGGCTGCGAGATATGGCGTGCGCAAGGAATCCAAGAACATCGCCGCGCTTTCACCAGCTCGATAAGAGATGCCGTTCTCGTCGATGATGCGAACGACCAGGTCGCGCGTCATCATGAGATGCAGCGCATCTTGCACGACACGCCGCCGGACCTCGGTCGCCGGAGTTTGGATCGGAGTGACGGGATGCAAATCGTCAGGCCCGCCCAATTGGTGGGTGCGCACAAGAAGATAATCGAAGGCTGTGAGTCGCTGAATATCGTAAGCGCGCGGGAATGCCGAACCCAAGACGGCAACAGCGCGAACGCCGGCCTCAAGGGGACCGTTGAACGTCAGTGAGAATTGATCACGGGCTACTTCGTCCATTTGAGCCGGTCTTCGTTCGCAAGCTGATGGCAGATGCCGCGCTTGTCCTTCACCAAAGCACTTGCACCCAGAGGATGCGCGTCGAGCGGAGTGTCTTGCGCTGCCTGTGTAACAGCCTTTACGCGCGTGAATCCGTCAGGATGATTTTCATCGGCGGTGTCCGCTACACCATGGAAGATTTCGTCCTGCAACCCTTCGAAGGTGCCCGGCTCGACTTTGTCACGAACAAAAACACGCAAGGCCTCCGCATGGTAGAAGCACTCGCGCTGCCGCTTGAAATGATCTTCGAGAGGCTTCCACGCCTTCAGCGCCGCCAGGTCCGGAACATTCGCTTTGGTATGGTCTGCGTACGCTTCGAGCAGGCGGGAAACATATCCACTCTCATGTTCGCCTAAGTCAGTAGGCGGCGCACCGACGAGCGGGCGCGGCGGAAGGCCGCCGCCAAAGCGCGGGATGAAGTAAGGTGTAGCGCGATGCTGCTCGATCACCTCGCGCGGGGACATTGGCTGGAAGATGGAAAAATCAAACGCATCGACATATGCGGCAAACTTTCCCTCAAGCTTTATCGCTTGCGTCGAGGTGATTTTGTCGGCCACGGCTTTTGGCCAAGCGTCGATCAGGGCTGCCTTGAGCGCTGGCGCGTTGGTGAGAAATTGCGTGAGGGTTGTTCCCGTGCCGCGCGGGGCGACGAAGTAGTAGGCCCGCGGCGGGACGAACTCGCCGCAGAAGGAGTACCAAAGCATTTTTCCGATTTCGGGCCACGCCGTACCGGGCGTGATGGCATCGCGATAATGCTTGCACTGGTAATTGTCCCAGCCCCCCTTGAGATAGTTTTTGTCAGCAAAGCCGGCGACATCGATACCCCGGTCATTCGCACCGGTGTACCGCAGAACCTTATGGTATTTTGTCTTGAGGGATGAAACCCATTCGTCGATAAAGGTCTCCCACTGGCCTGGATCGTATGTCACGATCCGCACCAACGGCTCTATGGGCGGCCCGCTTTGTACTTGCGCCGGCGAAAGCATTGTGGTGCTAGGCGCCGGGGGCGATACCTCGGAAAAGCCCAATGCCGCGCCGCCGTTCGAAGGCGCGACGGTATCTTGATCAGCAGTTAAATCCTCTGAATCGGCAACCATTGAAACATAAGCTGTTAATGCGCAACTGCTGTCAATAATGCTTTGATTAGGTAAGCGAAGGTCCGCAAGTATTGTGCAGCGCGCCTAAGCGGCTGTTATGAAGCTGGTGCTTACAGCATGCGTCCCTAACGTTCACGAACGAACCAACGTCAACGTATCCGCAATCAATCGTCTGGCCCTAGCATCTAGCAGGAGGTTTACGGCAGGTATTGGGGTCGAGCTGGGATAAACTGAATGACCGAAATGGGGCGCAAAGCGGCCATACATTTGTTGTCCGCCAATCGGCAGCTTTGGACCGGAATCGCCAGTGCATCCAGGGTCGACGAATGTCGGCAATGTCCAACCGGAGCACGCAGAACGACTGCCTCCTTACGGCCCCACAGCAGCCGCAACCATCTTTCTCCACAAAGACAATTGCACTGGACTTCCACGGCAAAGGAAGCGTGTGTGCCGTGACTGATGAAGGAGCACGGTATGGGAAAAGGATCGAGTGGCACGAAACTTCAGATGGAACGACGAACGGTCCTCGATCGTCTAGATCGGATGGAGCCAGAGCTGCGCTTGTTAGAGGGAAGCGTATCGCTGCTTCGAAGCCTGTCTGAGACGGCTGACGCCACTGAACCCGTAGCCTTGGAAGCCCTGGCGCGTTTGGCCGGCGATTCCTTCGAGCGTGTCACCAAAGAATGGCACGATGCATGTGGCGTCCTGCGTAGCCAATAATGCGAACGCTAGTCGGACCGTTCACCTTAGTTCACTTGCCATATCTACCGTCATGCATTTTTCTTCCGCCTGCTTTCGCCAGAAGCTTACATTGCCACTGGACTTCTCCTGCAAGCGAAGCATTGGTCATGACGTAATCCGGCCGACAAACGGCCCTCACATCTCCAAAGCCTCATCGCCCGCTCGATTGCGGGCTTGAGCCCGTGCAAGCAGCCGCTTGCACGGGCTCAACGCTATTGGAGAGAAGCACGATGCAAAAATCCACGAAAGCCAATGTCATTCTGAAGAAGCTGCGCATGACGCGAGGGGCAACTGTCACCCAGATGATGGAGGCCACCGATTGGCAATCGCACTCGGTACGCGGTTTCCTGTCCGCTGTGGTGCGGAAGAAGCTTGACCTCAATCTCGTCAGCGAGGTTGGGCGAGACGGCCAACGGCGATACCGGATCCTTGATGAGGACGCAGGTGGAGCAAGTTGATGGCCATGCGAGCAACATTCGATATAGCCGCCGAAGCCGAAGCACTGAACGAGCTTACGCGCGACGAGCTTGTTGATCGCTGGCGCAAGATCTATGGCTCCCTGCCTCCGAAAGGCGTTCGCCAGGACCTTTTGAAAAGGGCGATCCTCTGGCACACGCAATCCAAACACTTTGGCGGTGTTCCGGTCGAGACGCGCCGCCTGTTGAGAGCCGCTGTAAGAAGGGTCGAGCAGTCATTGCTTTCCCGTCACCAAGGAAGAAGTACTGCGGCGGCTGATGAGGAGCGGAGCGTCGAGATCGGAGCGGCAGGGGTGGCTGGCGACTGTTCAGCGCAAGATGCGCGACCTCAACCTCAACGACGAACACTTGCTCCCGGAGCGCGGCTAATCCGGGAATGGAATGGCCAGACCCATACCGTTGATGTGATCGAAGGCGGCTATGTCTTCGAAGCCAGGGTCTATCGCTCCCTTACAGCGATAGCCGGCAAGATCACAGGCACCCACTGGTCCGGGCCGAGGTTCTTCGGGTTATGAGGCGTGTTCAACCGGCGTCGACTTCTGTCGACCTGTCGCCACAGCCGCAGGGCATGAGCAAAAATGGAGCTCGTTCTGCGCAGCGGCGCCTTCGCTGCGCGATCTACACCCGTAAATCAACGGACGAAGGGCTTGATCAGGAGTTCAATTCGCTCGACGCTCAGCGAGAAGCCTGTGCCTCCTTCGTCGCCTCACAGACCAGTCTTGGTTGGAAGCTGGTACCGGAGCGCTATGACGATGGTGGCCTGTCGGGCGGCACGATGGACCGCCCCGCTTTGCAGCGGCTGCTTCACGATATCCGTCACAACAAGATTGATGTGATTGTGGTCTATAAGATCGATCGCCTCACCCGGTCGCTCGCGGACTTCGCAAAGATGGTGGAAGTGTTCGACGACAACGAAACGTCTTTCGTTTCCGTCACCCAGCAGTTCAACACCACCACCTCCATGGGACGGCTTACTCTCAATGTTCTGCTCTCCTTCGCGCAGTTCGAGCGCGAGGTCACCGCCGAGCGCATCCGCGACAAGATTGCGGCATCGAGGAAGAAGGGCATGTGGATGGGAGGCACCGTGCCACTCGGCTATCAGGTTCAGGATCGCAGGCTCGTGATCAAGGAGCCTGAGGCGCGTTTCGTCAGAAACCTCTTTCGCAGATATCTGGAGCTGCAGTCCGTGCCCAGGCTCGCCCGACAAATCAGCCAGGAGGTTGCAGCGGTGATCACATGCGGCCAGTCTTCCCGGCTCGAACGCTATGCTTCAAACGGCATCTCCTCAGGCGTCCTCTACGGCCTTCTCGCCAACCCAGTTTACATTGGCAAGGCACGCCACAAGGGAGAGGTCTATGACGGCGAGCATGAGCCCATCATTGATGAAGAGCTCTTCCTGGCGGTGCAGAAGCAGCTTGCAGATGGAACACACCGTACAAAGGGCCGGGCCACCTGTGGAAACGCTCATCTGCTGACGGGCATCCTGTTCGACGATACCGGCGATCGCATGGCGCCGACCCATGGTAAGGCGCACGGAAAACGCTACCGATACTATGTCTCGCGCCGCATCAGGCGAACACCGGATGCCGCTCCTGATGGCTGGCGTATTTCCGCGCATGAGATCGAGAAAGTGATCTGCAATCAGGCTGCGGCGTTCTTGAGGAATGAAAGCCTGATCGCGGGCTGGGTTGAACAATGCGGATCGACCAATCGGACCCAGCTCGGATTGCAGCGGGCGCGCGAACTTGCCCAATCAATGGAAGAATGGGGTGACACCGATCGTCGGCGCGAGGTGTTGAACCTAATGTTCCGATCGATCTCCCTTTCAACCTCGGCAATCCGGTTCGAGGTCAATAGTTCGAGAATTGTACACCGGTTGATTGAAACGGCGGAAGCTCATGACGATCCAAGGTCTGAGGATGAACCGGTTTCCATCGAGGTACCGATCACACTCCGCCGCAGGGCCAATGGCCTACGCATCGTGATCAGCTCTCCCTATACTCAACCGGAACCGGATCAAACATTGGTGGATCTCGTCGCCCGGGCGCATGTCTTTCTCAGCCGGCTAACCGGTGCATTGGCCATAAACACAAGCCGCATTGCAGAAGGGTTCGGGATGGACCGGGCTGATGTCGGCCGCATTCTGCCGCTTGCGTTCTTGAGCCCAGCAGCGCTCGAAGCCATCCTCACCGGTCGTCAGCCTCTATCGTTGAATGCGCGTCAACTTGCCCGCACCGATCTTTCCCCGATCTGGTCTGAGCAAGAAGCATCCCTTTTGTAACATCGGCCACTCGCCAGTGACGCTCTCCACGTCGCCTTTTTTGCTGTCCCCCATTTGAGTGCTCCTGCATCACAGGCCGCCCACCCTGGGTTCGCACCACGATATCTCAATATTCCAAGCGCATCTGGGCGATGGCGCCACCATCAGGTTGCCAAACATGTGGGCACGCCAATCCCCCAACAGAGACGGCGGGTCACATATCGACCAAATACACCAAATCAGCGGGTCTCTAATGCAGAGGATGATGCGCAAGTATTGGCCAAGCTACGGAAAACACGCCGGTATTCGGATCGAGACTTGTGGGCTGAGTTTAACCGGCGGGTGGTTGGTGGAGCTGAGGGGAATCGAACCCCTGACCTCGTCATTGCGAACGACGCGCTCTCCCATCTGAGCTACAGCCCCGTTTCGCCGGTGACCCGCATTTAGGTCCGCGGCGCCTGGGCTGTCAAGAATCCAGTTTTCAACTGGGAGATGCCCGTCATTCATCGTCAAATGACACACAAATGGCCCCATTCTCGTGTTTCCGGCAGGCAAATAACCGCGCCAGACTTGCCGCATCCTTCGGCAATGGCTACATGTCGCAAAATTCACGGCATGCGGGAGCAGGCAGGGGCAACGTTCCCACTTCCGGCTGCCGCGCTTAACACGGCCCAGGAGACCGGCATGCTCGCGCTTATCCAGACCATCATCATGGCGCTCGACATCTATTGGTGGCTGATCATCGCTTCGGCCGTCTTTTCCTGGCTCTACGCATTCAACGTGGTCAACCCGCGCAACCAGTTCGTCGGTTCGATCGGCAATTTTCTCTTCCGCGTTACGGAGCCCGCATTGCGGCCGATCCGAAACCTTCTGCCCGATCTTGGCGGTATCGACATTTCGCCGATCATCCTGCTACTGGCGCTGTTCTTCATCCGGCAGTTCATCCTGACCACCATCGCCCCGGCGCTTCTCTGATCCGTGACGGACCTGCCAGCTTTCTGTCGGTTGGCCGATAACGGGCTGGCGCTTTTTGTGCGCCTGACACCCAGGTCCGCGCGCGACGCCATTGAAGGCATGGCGGAGAGCGCGGATGGCCGCTGTCACCTGAAGGCACGCGTGCGCGCCGTTCCCGAGAACGGGAAGGCCAATACCGCACTGGAAAAACTGCTCGCAAAGCAGATCGGCGTGCCCTCAAGCGCCATTTCAGTGGCTGGTGGAGCGACCTCCCGCCTCAAGACCGTGGAGTTAAAGGGCAACCGCGAGGAGCTTCTCATCCGGCTCAGGGCAATCGCCGCAGAGCAATAGGCGTCGCCATGAAATGCGGCTATGCTCGCCTCACCTGTGAGAAGGAGCATAGCCCATGCGACTGGCAATAGCGGGACTTCTGGTAGGCGCCCTTGCCGGCGCGGCCCAGGCCGCAGAAATCGAAAGCGCCTATACCGAGGTCAACACGCAGGAGAACTGCGCGGCCTTTGCCGCTCCTGCAGGTGATGAGCCCGGCGACTGGATCAATTTCGTCTGTGCGGGTTGGCGCGGCTATCCCGTGCTCATCTACTATGGTGATGCGCGAGAATCGATCTTCTACGGCTTCCCGCCGGATGGTGATCTGGCGCCGGAATGGGAGAGCTTTGCCGGCTTCAATTCGACCGGATCGACCATCGAATGGCGCGTCATGAGCGCTGGCGATCGCCAGTGGCCCTTCGCAACGATCCATCGCTGGTTCGTCGACGATGGCGAAAGTCTGGGTGACAAGATCGAAGTGCTGGTGGTGGAAAAGGTCGGGCAGGTCTTCGGGCGGGAGGGCTGTGTGGTCGGCTATGTCGTGGCCACCGGCAACGAAAACGCCAATGAAAAAGCCCGCCGCATCGCCGATGGGCAGGCTTTCGATTTCGCTTGCGGAGCGGACCAGCCGGTTATCGATGCCGGCGATGTTCCGCTACCCGAGACCACTGGAGGCGGCTGAGCATCGGACCGAAAAGTGGAATCCGATCTTCGGATTGTTCCGATACCCCATCAATAGTCTAGATCGTCCTTTGTGCGTCCGGATGGACGCACGGCGATCCAGGCGCCGCCCCGTCTCCTTATTTGCTGGCCTTGGCCCGCTCGACGGCCTCAACGATCAGCTTGCGGGCTGCCGCTGCGTCCATCCAGTCACCGATCTTGACCCATTTGCCGGGTTCCAGATCCTTGTAGTGCTCGAAGAAGTGCTGGATCTGCTGAAGCGTGATTTCCGGCAGGTCCGTGTAGTTCGTCACGTTCTCGTAGCGGCGCGTCAGGTGGGGTGACGGCACGGCGATGATCTTCTCGTCCTGTCCGGAATTGTCTTCCATGATGAGGACGCCGATCGGCCGCACATTGATGACGCAGCCTGGAATGAGCTGCCGCGTGTTGCAGACCAGAACGTCGATCGGATCGCCATCATCCGAAAGCGTGTGCGGCACGAAGCCGTAATTGCCTGGATAGGTCATCGGCGTGTAGAGAAACCGGTCGACGACCAGCGTGCCGGAATTCTTGTCCATCTCATATTTGATCGGCTGGCCGCCGACCGGAACTTCGATGATGACGTTCACGTCTTCCGGCGGATTGTCACCGGTGGAGATGGCGTCTATGCGCATGGGGAAAGCAACCTTTGTTCTGGCAGTTTATGGCTGCAGGAGACCGGCATGGCGACCGATACGGTCAGCCAGACGGAGCAGCCCGGAAATTGATGGCTGCCGCTTTATCGCGTCAAAGGCCGCATGGCAATGCAGCGAATGGTGCAGTGCGAAAATTTGACACTGCGCGCCAATGCACAGATGGGGCGGAACTGGGTGCCGGATCTGGTCTCAGACGTCTTAGTCCCAGACAAAGGCGAGCTTGCGCAGCGCCCGGTGCTCGAACACCTCGACGCCTTCGGCGATGTCGCGCCCGCCTGTGCCCGAATAGAACGCCAGAGCCGTCTCGTTGTCTTCCAGCGCCCAGACCACCAGTCCCTTCAGACCATGAGCCTCCAGCATGTCGCGTGCCGCCTGGAAGAGACGCCGGCCCAGACCGATACCCTGGTATTCGGGCCGCAGATAAAGCTCGTAGATCTCGCCTTCCTGGCTGAGTTCGCGGGCGCGGTTGCGCCCAAGTGTTGCATAGCCGGCAATCTCGCCGCCGATCTCGATCACCAGAACAGTGGCAGACCGGCGAATCGCATTCGCCCACCAGCGCGGACCACGACGGCCTATCATGCGTCCGAGCGCCTGATAGGGGATGATGCCGGTATAGGCGCTGCGCCACGCACTGTCATGAACCTCGGCGACAGCCTCGGCGTCGTTCGGCTCTGCTCGTCTGATGTCGATCGTCAGCGTGTTCATAGTTTCTTAACCATAGCTGCGTCGGGTCGACATGCGCAAGCATTAGAGCGCTCATCTTTGCGGTCACACACAAATGGCCGAAAAGCGCTCAGATTTCCGTCAAACGGTCTTCGATTTCATTGGAATTACGCCGTCCGGCAGGAAAATGCCTGGAAAGCACCTCGCCCGCATAAGTGACCGTTTCGGCGAAGCCATCGGTCAGCGTGCCACGCCGCGCATGGTCCAGCATCAGCGCAACACCTTCGTTCCAGACACTCTGTTCGACACAGGCGTCGATCTCGTGATCGGCCACAATTTCCACATATCGTTCCGCCAGCGAAACAAAGATCAGAACGCCCGTCCGGCCTTCCGTCACATGGATGTTGTGCGCGAAGAACTGGTTCTGCGCATTGTTGTGCGCCCGCCGGTATTTCAGCGCTTTGGGAACCAGGGCCACACGCAGCCCCTCAAAGGCAACAACCAAAGCGGCTGCGGCAGCGAAGGCGGCAAGCTGGGCCGCAGCGAAAACCACCGGATCGATCGAAATCCACCAGTGTCTGAGCGCAAGCGCCAGGAACGGCCCCAGAATGAGGATCGCAAGAGCGACGATCAGGCAGGCCGGATAGAGATAGGGGTCGCTCGTCCGCGCAAGCACGCAGTAGATCTCGCCCGATGTCTTTTCCTCGGCGTCACTGATTGCCCGGGCGATGCGCGCGTGCTCCGCGCCTGAAAGCCTTTTCATGTGCCGCCTCATTCTACCAGCTCCCCGAAGCGCCGCCGCCACCGGACGAACCGCCACCGCCGGAAAAGCCGCCACCGCCGCCACCGCCGGACGACCAGCCCCCCGATGAACGCCCGCCGGACGAACCGCTGCTCGACTTGTTGTAATCCACCGTCATGCCGAGCCATTTGTAGCGCTTCGGACCGATCTTGCGACCGAAGATGGGTGGCAGGAACGCCATGGCAAACCCACCGAAGAAGAACGTGCCCCAGACGATGAAGAAGAGAATGACCGGCCAGGGGAGACCGTCGTCATCCTGCTGGCTGCGCCTGGCGCGCGCTTCAAGCTCGGCGGCATTGCCTTCCAGAACCATGACGATGTCATCGACCGCATCGCTGATGCCGGCGGAAAAATCGCCGGCGCGGAAGGCGGGAACCATGGTGTTTTCGATGATGAGCTTCGAATGCAGGTCGGTCAGTGTGCCTTCGAGCCCATAGCCCACCTCGATGCGCATCTTGCGATCATCGAGCGCGACGAGGAGCAGGACACCATTGTCCTCGCCCGCCTGCCCCAGCCCCCATGCGCGAAACAGGCGGTTGGCAAACGGTTCCAGCGCCTCGCCTTCAAGGCTGCGAATCGTAGCGACGACGATCTGGTCGGAGGCCTTCCGTTCGAAAGCCTCAAGCCGCTCGGTGAGCGAGGCCTCGGTGGCCGAGTCGATGATCTCCGCGTTGTCGACCACCCGGCCCGTCAGTCGCGGCAGTTCCGCTGCGACGAGCGCAGATGCCATCGCCAGCGCGATGAGCCCGGTCAAAAACGCCAGCCGGATGCCCCGAATGCCACGCGCATTCGAGGCGCGCGGAAAAGCCTGCCCCATGGATCCGTCTCCGTCAGCCGCCGCTGCCAGTGCCAAAATTGACCGACGGCACATCCATCTTGTCTTCCGGGATCGTGAAGGTCTCGTAGGGCTCGTTGCCGGTGAACCAGAACATGGCCCACAGCATGGAAGGCAGTGTCTTCAGTGATGTGTTGTAGAGGCGGACCGCCTCGATATAGTCGCGCCTTGCGACCGCGATGCGGTTTTCGGTGCCTTCAAGCTGCGCCTGAAGAGCGAGAAAATTCTGACTGGATTTCAGGTCGGGGTAGTTTTCGACCACGGCCAGAAGACGCGACAGCGCGCCGGAGAGGCCGGCCTGGCTCTCCTGAAACGCCTTGAAGGCTTCAGGATCGGTAAGCATGTCCGGCGAGATCTGGACCTGCGTCGCTTTCGCCCGCGCCTCGACGACGCCTTCCAGCACCTCGCGCTCCTGCGCAGCAAAGCCCTTTACCGTCTCCACCAGATTGGGAATGAGGTCGGCGCGGCGCTGATACTGGTTCAGCACCTCGCTCCATGCCGCCTTGGCCTGCTCCTCACGGGTCGGAATCGTGTTGAAACCACAGGCCGATAGCAACGGCAGCATCAGGCAGAGCGCAAGCAGGGGGAAAAGGCCGCGTGCAGGAACGGCGGCGAGCGAATTGGCAAACGACATGAAGGAGCACCTCCAGAAAATTGGTTCTCCGGACATTAGAACATGGTCCACTGATAGGAAACCAATTCCGATCAGTGCGTCCATGCTGTACGGTCGACCCTCACTCACTGCAGCAGGTTTTCGTATGGGGTCAGCACAGAAACGGGAGGAACGGGCGGAAGCGGAGTCGCGCCGCATCCTCGACCGGGTCAGCCGCGAAAGCGAAGGCAGTTCCATGATGACCCGCGCGCGCGATCACATCGCGGCCAGGGATGCGGAGCAGAACGATCCGATCGAACTCTGGGGCACACGGATCGGCAGGGCCATCGCCGTGACAACTCTGACCGCGCTGATCCTCTGGCTCCTCCTCTACGTTTTCGGCATCATCGGCGGATAAGGGCAGCATGACCACAGAAGAAAACCGGCGCGAAACACGCGCCGTAATCGTCATTTCAAGCCATGTCGCGCGCGGCAGCGTGGGAAACCGCGCAGCCGTTTTCACGCTGGAGGCACTTGGCTTTCCGGTCTGGGCGGTGCCGACCGTCATCCTGCCGTGGCACCCAGGGCACGGCCCCGCAACGCGCATCGTGCCGGAACCCGACCAGTTCGCACGGTTTATGAACGATCTGGAGAATGCGCCATGGCTCGGCGAGGTCTCCGCCGTTCTGACCGGCTATCTGGGAAACCCGGAACAGGCACAAGCGATTGCAGGCCTTGTGGAAGCCCTGAAAGCCCGCAATCCCAAGGCCCGCTATATCTGCGACCCGGTGCTTGGCGACCGGGGCGGGCTCTATGTGCCGGAGGCAACGGCGGCAGCAATCCGCGACCGGCTGTTGCCGCTGGCCGACATCGCCACTCCCAACCGATATGAGCTCGCCTGGCTTACAGGCGTAGAGATCGACGGCACGGAGACAGCGATCCGCGCTGCGCGAAAGGCGCCCCCTGCCGACGTCATGGTGACATCGGCCCCGGCAAGCAGCCCCGACCGGCTGGCAAACCTGCTGGTCAATGAGACGGCTGTCCTGCGCGCCGCACATGACAGCATTCCAAAAGCCCCCAATGGAACCGGCGACCTCACGGCAGCGCTCTACCTTGCACGGCTGCTTGCCGGCGAGACACGAGAAGAAGCGCTTGCGAAGACGACGGGCTCCGTGGTGACCATCCTCAACAGGGCCACGGAACGCGGTTCGGACGAACTCATGCTGGAAACCGACCGACAGATTCTCACACGCCCTCAGATGTTGGTCAATATCGAACACGTCGCAGAGCCTGTTTCCGCATCATCCTGAATATGCGGGCTCTTCCGGGGCAGGCGAAAACTTCCGAGATCCATATGGATGCGGTGACGTAACACAGAGGGTATAGCTCCGGGCATCGGAGAGCGGTGCGCGACTGCCATTGTATTGATGCTGTGCGTGGTTCAACGTTAAACCGGATTGCCCGCCACGCGTTTTGCCGTTATTCGAAAGCCCATGACCCATCTTCCAGAACGCCTTATCACCGGCTACCGAAATTTCATGGCCGGCCGTTACAGCTCCGAGAGCGACCGCTATCGCAAGCTGGCCAAGGATGGCCAGTCTCCGCAAACCATGGTCATCGCCTGCTGCGATTCCCGGGCGGCGCCCGAAACGATCTTTGATTGCGGCCCGGGCGAACTGTTCGTCGTGCGCAATGTGGCCAATCTTGTGCCGCCCTATGCGCCGGACGGCCAGCATCACGGCACCTCGGCAGCGCTTGAGTTTGCGGTGCAGAGCCTCAAGGTAAAGCATATCGTGGTGATGGGGCACGGTCGCTGCGGCGGCATTGGTGCGGCACTAAACCCCTCGGCAGAGCCGCTTTCGCCGGGTGACTTCATCGGCAAGTGGATGGGCCTCGTCGCGCCGGCGGCCGAAGCACTCTCCGGCAATGAACTGATGACACCGGCAGAGCGCCAGACAGCGCTGGAACGTATTTCGATCCGTTACCAGGTGCAGAACCTGCGCAGCTTCCCCTGTGTGAAGATACTGGAGGACAAGGGCAAGCTCTCCCTGCACGGCGCATGGTTCGATATATCCAGCGGCGAGCTATGGGTGATGAACCCCCAGACCGGCGATTTCGAACGGCCAGAACTCACCTGACGGACCACCCGTTCATGCGGACACCGGGTGTTTCTGCCTGACTGCGGATACCCTAAACCGGCCCCGGAGGGCTCGGTCGCAGGGCTGTCGCCAATGCCGGTTCAGGCAATCTGTTCCAGATCAGCCATGAAATGATCGCGACGGTTCCAAGCGTCGGAATGATGAGCACCATTGCCAGCACCGGATCGCCAATTAGCGCCGCGATGCTGCCACCGGCAAGCCCGGTTCCCATCTGCAGAAAACCGGTGAGCGACGATGCCGAACCCGCGATGCGTGGAAACGGCGCGAGGCCGGCTGTCATCATTGCCGGCATCACAAAGGCAATGCCGAAGGCATAGACCCCCACGGGGCCCATCACCCCGATAAAGCTCGGATCGAACAAAGTGAGGGAGAAAATCAGGAGCAGGCTGCCCGCGCCGATGGCAACAAGGCCGATGGGCACCAGCCTGTAGGCTCCAAGTGACTTCATCAGGAAACGCGCCGCAACCGCGCCTGTGAAATACATGCCCGACTGCGCCAGCATGCCGATCCCGAACTCGGCCGGCGTCAACCCGACGCGGCTCATGAGAATGAAGGGCAGCACTGTCGCCTGTGTGTAGAGCGCCCCCACCGCACCGGCGATAACCAGGCTGGAAAGCATGAAATAGGCATTGCCGAGCAAAAGGCCATATGACTGGATCAACGCACTCGGGCTGATGCGTGACAGGTCGCGCGCAACCGTCTCGCGCATGCAGAAATGTATGACCAGCGCAATCACGGCACCCGCCCCAAGCATGAGAACGAAGATTGCATGCCAGCCGGCAAGCTGCATTGTGAGGCCGCCAAGAGTGGGGGCGAAGGCCGGACCGATCGCCAGAATGATGCCGATCAGGTTCATGATGCGGGCGGAGCTTTCCTGGGTGAAAAGGTCGCGCACCACCGCGCGCGACACCGCGACGCCAACCGCAGCCCCAAAGCCCTGCATGAAACGCGCCGCGATCAATGTCTCGATGTTGGGCGACATCAGCGCGATGAAGCTCGCCACGACATAAATGCCGATAAACGCGAAGGTGACGGGCTTGCGCCCCAGCCCGTCCGACAGGGGTCCGCAGAAAAGCTGGGCAAATGCAAAGCCGGCAAAATAAAGCGATATGGTCATCTTGACCGCTGCTTCCGTGGTGCCGAACGCCTCCACGATCTGCGGCATGGCAGGCGTGAACAGCGCCATCGAGACCGGCCCGAGCGCCACCAGCATTGCCCCGATGATGCTGACACGCCGCTCGCTCATGAGCGGCGGCGCGGCAACATCATCCGGTGTGTCCGCACGCAGGTTCATAAACGCGCCTCCGCACGGGCGTCGGCAGGTTTTTGCGAGAACCCGGCAAGATTGGCGCGAACAAGTTTCAGCTGATCGAGCAGGCTTTCCCATTCTGCGTGGCTGAGCGAGCCCGCAGCCTTCTTCCGCATCTCCGCAGCCACCCGGCCAATCGCCTCGAGAACGTCGTCAGCCCCATCGGTGAGCTCGACCAGCTTGGCGCGACGGTCCTTCGGATCGTTTGCACGGCGGATAAGTGCCCGCGCTTCGAGCCGGTCCAGATAACCGCTGAGCGTCATGGCCTCCACGCCCATGCGTTCGGCCAGGACATTTTGCCGGACGGCTCCAGCGCGCGCCGCATGCACCAGGGTTCTTGCCTCACCAGGCGTTACACCAAGACCGGCATCCGCGATCGCGCGGTCCATCGTGCCACGGATCAGGCGATGGATGTCGGCGACCAGAAAACCGAAGGAATCAGGATTGACGGAATGCGTCACAACAGTTGCCCCTTATTATAAGGTAAGCTTAATATAAGCACTACATATAGTCATGACCGATCATCGTCAACTCCAGCCATTGCGCGCCTGACAACCAACGCCTACATCGCAGGGAGCCCACCCTTCCAACATTCTGGAACCCTCATGCAGAAATCCGCCCCAATCGATCTCGCAACGCACCCGCTGACGAACTGGACCGGCACGCATGGCCTGCCGGATTTCACCGCGTTCGACGACGCAGCATTCGCACCTGTGTTCGAGGCTGCCTTGAGCGCGCACAAAGCCGAGATCGCCAGGATTGCCGGCAACGCCGAAGCACCCGACATCGACAACACGCTGGCCGCACTGGAGCTTGCCGGAGACGCTCTGTCGAAGGTCTCCGCGGTTTTCTGGTGCCGGGCCGGCGCACATACCAATGAGACGATCCAGACGCTGGAGCGGGAGATTTCACCGCGTATGGCACGGCACGTTTCCGCGATCTTCATGAACGATGCGCTCTTCGCCCGCATCGACCGGCTTTATCAGGATCGTGAGGCGCTGGGTCTCGATGCGGAAGCAAGCCGCGTTCTGGAAAAAACCTGGAAGCGTTTCGTCCGCGGCGGCGCGCAGCTCGATCCGGATGACAAGGCGCGGCTTGCCACGATCAATGAGGAACTGGCCGGGCTTGGCGCGCAGTTCGGCCAGAATGTGCTTGCCGACGAGAGCGGCTGGGCGCTGTTTCTGGACGAAAGCGACCTGGCCGGGCTTTCCGATGCCCTGAAGAGCGCCATGGCCGAAGCTGCTGAAACGCGCGGTGAGGAGGGGCGGTTTGCGGCGACGCTGTCGCGCTCCATCGCCGAGCCATTCCTCGCCTCGTCAGAACGGCGCGACCTGCGCGAAAAAGTATTCAGCGCGTTTACGAAGCGTGGCGAGAATGGCGGAAAGACCGACAATTCCGACGTGATCGCCAGCACACTGAAGCTGCGCTCCGAAAAAGCGAAACTGCTCGGCTACGACTCCTATGCCGCGCTGAAACTCGACGACACGATGGCCAAAACGCCCGAAGCCGTGCAGAACCTGTTGCAACCGGTCTGGCAGAAAGCGCGCGAGAAGGCCGCCGAGGACGAGAAGGAACTGGCCCGCCTCGCCGCGCGGGAAGGGCAGAACCACGCCATCGCCCCCTGGGACTGGCGCTACTATGCCGAAAAACGGCGCGCCGAGCGCTTTGCTTTCGATGAGAGCGCTCTCAAACCCTATCTCGCTCTGGAGAATGTCATCGCTGCTTCGTTCGATGTGGCGCACCGGCTCTTCGGACTTACCTTCGAGGAACTGAAAGCGGTGCCCGCATGGCACGAGGACGTGCGCACATTCATCGCCCGCAACGCCGATGGCTCCACGCGGGGCCTTTTCATGGCCGATTATTTCAATCGCCCGTCGAAGCGCTCCGGCGCATGGATGAGCGCGCTTCAATCCGGCTATCGTCTGGGGGAAGGCAAATCCCCTATCATTTATAATGTGATGAACTTCGCCAAACCGCCGAAAGGGCATCCCGCCCTGCTCTCCGTGGACGAGGCGCGCACGCTGTTCCATGAATTCGGACACGCACTGCACGGCCTGCTGAGCGATGTGACCTGGCCATCCATCTCCGGCACCTCGGTCTCGCGCGACTTCGTGGAACTGCCCTCGCAGCTCTTCGAGCACTGGTTCACGGTGCCTGAGGTGCTGCAGAAGTTTGCGCTGCACCACGAGACCGGCGAACCCATGCCGCAGGAACTGGTGGAGAAAATGCGCGCCGCCCGCACGTTCGACGCCGGCTTCGCCACAGTGGAGTTCACCGCATCCGCACTGGTCGACATGGCCTTTCACAGCCAGGTGGAAGCACCGGAAGACCCGCTGCGCTTCGAGGCGGAAACGCTTGAGAAGCTCGAAATGCCCAGGGCCATTGCCATGCGCCACCGCACGCCGCACTTCCTGCATGTGTTCGCCGGCGATGGATATTCAGCCGGCTACTATTCATACATGTGGTCGGAAGTCCTCGATGCCGATGCGTTCCGTGCCTTCGAGGAGAAAGGCGATCCCTTCGATCCCGAGACGGCGGAAAAGCTGCGCCGGCACATCTATTCTGCGGGCGGTTCCGCAGATCCCGAAGACCTCTACAAGGCCTTCCGGGGCCGCATGCCCACCCCGGAAGCCATGATGGAGAAGAAGGGACTCGCCTGAAAGGGCTTTTGACAGTCACGGATGTGTCATGTGAGCGATAACTCACTGCAACATTGAAGCACCAGATTGCCTCCCGAGAATCAACCAGATTGAGGGAGACTGTCATGAAGTCCTTCGCAGTGAGTACCCGCCGCAAATTCCTGCTAGGAACCGGCGCAACCGCACTCGCCACCGCCGTGGGCGGGCTTGCCATGCCCGCCATCTCGCGGGCCTCTTCGCGCCCCCTGTTCACACACGGCGTCCAGTCCGGCGATGTCGACACGACGAGCGGCATGATCTGGACCCGCACGGACCGGCCGGCGCGGATCGAGTTCGAGATCTCGACCACCGAGAGCTTCGCCAACCCCGTGCGGCTGCCCACCATGGACGCGCTGCCGGAGAGCGATTTCACCGTGAAGCGGCTGCTCGAAAACCTCGCCTCGGACCAGGACATTTTCTATCGCATGAGGGCCGTTGACCTGAACGATGTCTCGGCTGGTTCCGAGCCCATTGTCGGCCAGTTCCGCACGGCTCCGTCTGCCCGCCGCGACATCCGCTTTGCCTGGTCCGGCGATACGGCGGGTCAGGGCTGGGGCATCGACGAGACCGGCATGAAGACCTATGCCACCATGGCAAAGCACCGCCCGGATTTCTTCCTCCACTCGGGCGATACCATCTATGCCGATGGCCCGATGGAAGACGAGGTCACGCTGAAGGACAGCAGCGTCTGGAAAAACACCGTGCTCATCGACGAAAAGCGCAAGGTTGCCGAAACGCTGGATGAGTTCCGTGGTCAGTGGAAATACAACATGATGGACGATCACGTGCGCGCGCTGAACGCCGTCTGCCCGACCTTCTTCCAGTGGGACGATCATGAAGTGGTCAATAACTGGTCGGCCTCCAAGGACCTTTCGGAAGACGATCGCTACACCGAAAAGTCGGTGGCGCTGCTACAGGCACGCGCGGCACGCGCTTTCCACGAAATGACGCCGATCCGCTATACCCCGGCCGAGCCCGGCCGCGTCTACCGCAAGATCGCCTACGGGCCGATGCTGGACGTCTTCTTCCTCGACATGCGCTCCTACCGAGCCGCCAATTCGGAAGGTCTGCAGGAAGCCGCCGGCGAGGAAACCCGCTTCCTCGGCGACGAGCAGATCCGCTGGCTGAAACGCGAACTCGCCAACTCCCGCGCCACATGGAAGGTCATTGCCGCCGACATGCCGATCGGCCTGGTGGTGCCGGATGGCGACAGGATCGAGGCGATCGCCAATGGCGACAATGCAGGCCCGAAAGGCCGTGAATTCGAGATCGCCGATCTGCTGCGCTACATCAAGAATGCGGGCATTGAAAACACCGTCTGGTTCACCGCCGATGTGCACTACACGGCAGCCCATTACTACAATCCCGACAAGGCTGCTTTCCAGGACTTCAAACCGTTCTGGGAGTTCGTGTCCGGCCCGCTTCACGCCGGCACGTTCGGGCCCAACAAGCTCGACGGGACGTTCGGACCTGAGCTCAAATATGTGAAGGCTCCCAGCGAGGAACAGGGCGCCAACCTGCCGCCTTCGGCCGGCTTCCAGTTCTTCGGTCTTGTCGACATCGACGCCACCACGGAACAGATGACCGTGCGGCTCATGGACCGCGACGACAGCGAACTCTACAAAGTGACGCTCGACCCCGTGCGCTCTGCCTGACGGACCACGCAGATCAGCAAACCGGGGCCTCTGGTCCCGGTTTTTTTGCGCGCTTTCGAAAGATTAAGCCAACAGTTGGCTCAAACTACCAATTTATTGGAATGCCATGCCCAATAGGTCGCAGTTTGAGAAATTGCATCTTCTGTCAAGCGGCATTAACTAATCTGCATCGCACGCACTCACGGAGAGCACGATGGATCAGACATACACGCCCCGGGAAGCCGGTGCCGCGGCGAAGGCCACCACCGCGCGGCCGGATGTGACCGTCTTCTTCGACCAGCGCACCTTCTCCGCGCAATATGTCGTTGCCGATCCGGCGACCGGAAAATGCGCCATCATCGACCCGGTGCTGGATTTCGACGAGAAATCGGGCAGCACGTCGACGGAGAATGCCGACAGGCTCCTTGCCTTTGTTGCCGGGAACGGGCTGGAACTCGAGTGGATCCTCGACACCCATCCCCATGCCGACCATTTCTCCGCTGCAAGCTATCTGAAGGAGAAAACCGGCAGGCCCATTGCCATTGGTGAAAGGGTCATAGAGGTTCAGAAGCTCTGGAAAACAATCTACAACTGGCCCGAATTCAAAGCGGATGGTTCGCAGTGGGACAGGCTTTTTGCCGACGGCGACACCTTCACCATCGGCTCGCTGCCAGCAAGGGTCATGTTCTCGCCCGGCCACACCCTGGCTTCGATCACCTATGTGATCGGCGATGCCGCCTTCGTTCATGACACGCTCTTCATGCCCGATTCCGGCACGGCACGCTGCGACTTTCCCGGCGGCAGCGCCGAACGGCTCTGGAAGTCCATCCAGGACATTCTCAGCCTGCCGGACGAGACCCGCATATTTGTCGGTCACGATTATCAGCCGGGCGGGCGCGAACCTCGATTTGAAAGCACTGTCGCCGAACAGAAGGCGTCAAACACTCATATGTCGAAATGCGAAACGGAAGCCGATTTCGTTGCCGTCCGTGAAGCGCGCGACAGGACCCTGCCAATGCCAAAGCTCATCCTGCACGCACTGCAGGTGAACATGAACGCCGGGCAACTCCCCGCGCCGGAGACCAATGGCAAGCGCTATCTCAAGTTTCCGCTCAACGCGCTCGAGGGCGCAAGCTGGGGCTGATCTTGCGGCCGCCCGCGGCACGAAGGGCAGTGAACACTTTCGCAATTGCGAAAAAACCTGTATGAGCGCGGCAACGCAACTGGCCGCGCCATGCCTTTCGCGCGCCTACCGACCCCAAAAGAGCACACATGAAACTGCGCAATATTGCGATCATCGCCCACGTTGACCATGGGAAAACGACACTCGTCGACGAGCTTATGAAGCAGTCCGGCGCCTTCCGCGAGAACCAGCGCGTCGCCGAACGCGTCATGGACTCCAATGACATCGAAAAAGAACGCGGCATCACCATTCTTGCCAAGGCCACTTCGGTGGAATGGAAGGACACCCGCATCAACATCGTCGACACGCCCGGCCACGCCGATTTCGGCGGCGAGGTGGAGCGCATCCTCTCCATGGTGGATGGCGCCGTGCTTCTGGTGGATGCCGCCGAAGGCCCGATGCCTCAGACCAAGTTCGTTGTCGGCAAGGCGCTCAAGGTCGGTCTGAAGCCGATCGTCGCCATCAACAAGATCGACCGTCCGGACGCGCGTGCCGACGAGGTGATCAACGAGGTGTTCGACCTCTTCGCCGCGCTCGACGCTACGGACGAGCAGCTCGACTTTCCGATCCTCTACGGCTCGGGCCGCGACGGCTGGATGAATTACGAGCCCGAAGGCCCGAAGGACCAGGGTCTCGCCCCATTGTTCGACCTCGTGCTCAAGCATGTGCCCGAGCCGACCACCGAGCCCGGCCCCTTCCGCATGATCGGCACCATTCTGGAAGCCAACCCATTCCTCGGCCGCATCATCACTGGACGCGTCGCCGCCGGCTCCATCAAGCCGAACCAGGCGGTGAAGGTGCTGCATCACGACGGCACGCTTCTCGAAAACGGCCGCATCTCCAAGATCCTCGCCTTCCGCGGGCTTGAGCGCCAGCCCATCGAGGAGGCCCATGCGGGCGACATTGTCGCCATTGCCGGTCTCTCCAAGGGCACCGTCGCCGACACGTTCTGCGATCCATCGGTCACCCAGCCGATGGAAGCCCAGCCGATCGACCCGCCGACCGTGACCATGAGCTTCATCGTCAACGACTCGCCGCTGGCCGGCACCGAGGGCGACAAGGTGACGAGCCGCGTGATCCGCGACCGCCTCCTGAAGGAAGCCGAGGGCAATGTGGCGCTGAAGATCGAGGAAGCCGACGACAAGGATTCCTTCTACGTCTCCGGCCGTGGCGAACTTCAGCTCGCCGTTCTCATCGAAACCATGCGCCGCGAAGGCTTCGAACTTGCCGTCTCGCGCCCCCGCGTGGTCATGCAGAAAGACGAAAGCGGCCAGCTTCTCGAGCCCATCGAGGAAGTGGTCATCGATGTGGACGAGGAGCATTCCGGCGTCGTCGTTCAGAAGATGTCGGAGCGCAAGGCCGAGATGATCGAGCTGCGCCCCTCCGGCGGTGACCGCCAGCGCCTCGTCTTCCACGCGCCCACGCGCGGCCTGATCGGCTACCAGTCTGAGCTTTTGACCGACACGCGCGGCACGGCCATCATGAACCGGCTGTTCCACGATTATCAGCCCTACAAGGGCGAGATCGGCGGCCGCGTGAACGGCGTCCTGATCTCTAACGATGACGGCGAGGCAGCGGCCTACGCCCTGTTCAACCTGGAAGATCGCGGTCCGATGGTGATCGACGCCGGCGTGAAAGTCTATCACGGCATGATCATCGGCATTCACTCCCGTGACAACGATCTGGAAGTGAACGTGCTGAAGGGCAAGAAGCTCACCAACATCCGCGCCGCCGGCAAGGACGAGGCGGTGAAACTGACTCCGCCGATCCGCATGACGCTGGAGCGCGCGCTTTCCTGGATTCAGGAAGATGAGCTGGTGGAGGTGACGCCGAAGTCGATCCGCCTGCGCAAGCTCTATCTCGACCCGCACGAGCGCAAACGTTTCGAGAAAAGCCGCGCCGGCGCGGCTTGAGACTGACCGATTTTCCGGCCAGGTTGTCTGCATGAATGACCTGGTCGAACCGCTCTATGCCGAACCAGATGTCGCGCAGTTCTATGATTTTCGCGGGGCTGCGCGACCTGACCTGGCTTTCTGCAGGAAACTCGCCGGCAACGCCCGCTCGGTTCTAGACCTCGGCTGCGGAACTGGCGAACTGGCCGCTCTCCTGAGCGCAGGTCGACGCGTTGTCGGGGTCGATCCCGCAGCGGCTATGCTCGACATCGCGCGCACCCGCCCAGATGGCAGTACGGTGGACTGGACCGAAGGCGATGCACGCACGATCCGACTTGATGAGCGTTTCGATCTGGTTGCTCTCACGGGCCATACGTTTCAGGTCTTTCTCACCGAAGCGGATCAGCGCGCTGTGATTGAAACCATCGCCGCACATCTGAAACCGAGTGGCCAGTTCATCTTCGACAGTCGCAATCCGGATTTTCCCGGCGGGAAGACCCGCACAAAGGAAACGACACTACGCCGCTTCACACACCCCGGGCATGGTGAGGTCGAAGCGTGGAATGAGTCCACCTTTGACGACGCGGCGCAGATACTCAGCTATCGAAACAGCTATCGCGCGCTGAAAAGCGGTGAGGTGCATACGGCCACGGCACGCATTCGCTATACGCCGAAGAATGTCATCGCAGAGCTGTTGCAGGAAAGCGGGCTTCAGGTCGAACGATGGTTTGGGGATTGGACCGGAAGCACCTTCGAACCGGCATCGAAGGAGATCATTCCGCTTGGGCGCGCAGTGCCGCAATAGCCAGTTGAAGCACGCTGTAGCGTCAGGCGGGCACCAATCTCGCGCCTGGCGCAGCCGTCAACACATCCCACCATCCGGGTTGACAGTTTCCATACATAGCGCCCTAATCTCCGTACCTTCGTGGAGGAGTTCCCCAATGGATCCCGCATTCCTGCTCACGGCGCTTGTCGTCGTGCTCATTCCAGGCACTGGTGTGATCTACACACTGGCCATCGCGCTTGGCCGCGGCGGACTGGCATCCGTTTCGGCCGCATTCGGCTGCACGCTTGGCATTCTGCCCCATATCGCAGCCGCGGTCCTCGGCATCGCCGCCCTGCTGCACGCCAGCGCGATGCTGTTCCAGATCGTGAAATTCGCCGGGGTGCTCTATCTCCTCTGGATGGCATGGGGTGCGCTGAAGGAGAACGGCATGCTGAATGCCGAACCCGACCGCAGCGCGATCCCGCATCGGGCGATCATCCGCCGCGGCTTCCTGATCAACATTCTGAACCCAAAGCTCTCGATCTTCTTTTTGGCCTTCCTGCCCCAGTTCATTCCCGCCGAAAGCGCAATGCCCGCGCTCGATATGGCATGGCTGGGCTTCATCTTCATGGCGATGACCTTTGTCGTCTTCGTGCTCTACGGGCAGATGGCTTCGCTCGTGCGAGGCAGGGTCCTGTCGAGCCCGACCATCATGAAATGGCTCCGGCGCTCGTTTGCGGCAGCCTTTGCCGCGCTCGGCCTGCGTCTGGCGCTCTCTGCAAGGTAGAACAAATGGATATGTCCGCCCTCATCATCTTTGCCGGCGCCCTGCTTGTCGCGGCCGGCTCTCCCGGCCCCAGCATCGCGGCGCTGGTTGCCCGCGTCATCACGCGCGGCTGGCGCGATGTGTTGCCATTTCTGGCCGCCATGTGGATCGGCGAGGGGATCTGGCTCTCCTTCGCCATTTTAGGCCTCGCCTATGTGGCGGAGACCTTCCACATGGCTTTTGTGACGATCAAATATGCGGGCGTGGCCTATCTGCTCTATCTCGCATGGAAGATGTGGACCGCGCCCGTGGAAACGGGTGGCGAAGCCCTGCCCAATGCCGGCTCGCGCCTGCGTCTCTTCTTTACCGGCATGGCAGTGACCCTCGGAAATCCGAAAATCATGATGTTCTATCTGGCGTTGCTGCCCACCATCATCGATGTCGCCTCGGTAACGCTGATCGGCTGGGCGGAGCTGACGCTCACCATGGTGGTTGTTCTGGTGGCGGTGGATGCCGTGTGGGTGCTTGCCGCCACACAGGCGCGCAGGCTGCTCAAAAGCCCGCGCGCCATGCGCATTGCAAACCGCACCAGCGCCTCGATGATGGCCGGCGCAGCGGCGGCCATCGCAACGCGCTAGAGCATCGGACCGAAAAGTGGAACCCGGTTTTCGGACTATTCCGATGCTCCATCAATAGTCTGGATCGCCGTGCGTCCCGCATGGACGCAGGGCGATCTACAGCGCCGCGCGTCTTATAAGACGCGCAAAGGACGCTGTAACACTTTCAAATGATGCATGTTCGTTGTCTTTCAAATGAATTCATTTGAAAGCGACATGCATTAGAGCAACCACTCGATCCAGCGGCCATGGAAGTCGCAGCGTGCAAGATCGCGGCGCTCTCCAGTGGGCCACAGCGTGAGCGAAACCAGCGCGAATGGCTCATTCGTGTCCGAGGGTTCCATGCGCAGCCATGCGATGGGTGGACCGCCTGCCCGGCCAGCCGTTCCAAGCGCGGTCTCTATACGGGCCCGCGTTTCATGGCGAAGGTATTGCCACATGATCGAATGGAAAAACACCGTGACCCGATCGGGCCGGCGGGCGGCAAGCGCGGCATCCACAAAGTCAGCGGCATCCGCCTTTTCCAGTGCGAAAGGCGTCTCGTTTGCCAGCTCCATTGCCGCGCGCAAGCGGGAAAGCCGCACCTCCTGATCCGCCCACACATAGGAGGTCAATCGCAACCGCTGATCATCCCGCGACACATCGATGGGCGCGATGTCGCTGCCCTGGCGCGTGGCGATATCCAGTGCCCCCGACAGGTCCGGGGCTGCCCCTCGCGTCTCGGGCGCCAGCCTCACGGGTGAATCGGCGTTGCCCCATACGCTATCGCCATAGCGGTAGTGAAAGCGGTCAAACAGAAGGTTGAGCCCTGCGCTCGAGCCGATTTCATAAAGGTCGAGCGACCGGCCGGTTTCCCGCGCGATCTGGAGAAAGCCCGGCATAAGCATCGCCGAACGACCGATCTCGTTGGTCTGTGGTGGGCTGTCCAGATTGGCGCAAAGACGCTCATCATGGCGGGCGATGGCCGCGCTCACGGCCTTTCGAAGCGCCTCAGGCGAAGCCGCGTTCGGTGGATAGACCCCGGCAAGTGCGGCATCCTCACCGGCAAGCACAAGCGCATGAAGCCCGCCGCACAGACGCAGCGCCAGCGCATCCTCCCCGGCCTCGCCCGGCCACCCGAGCACGCGCGCGCCGGTGGCGGTCTCGCGGTCCAGTGTGTCGGGCAGAAGACGGCACAGTTGCGCCGTAAAGGGAGAGCCCATGCGATCGCAGGCTAGCGCCTGCTTCTCGAAATGCGCGCTGATATGGGTCGTCATACATCCCTCCTGCTCGTTGGGATGAAAACCCTAGCATGCGTTTTACGGCGCTTTTGCTGCAGTGCAGCATTTCATCTGGGCCAGAGGAAATGGCGTGGGCTGTCAGCTTGCCGGGCGCTCCGCCAGAGCTTTTTCAATCTCGGGCATCAGACTTTTGCGGATGCTCTCGGGCGTGAACGGCCCCACATGTTTGTAGCGGATCGTGCCATCAGGTCCGACGAGAAAGGTTTCAGGAACGCCATAGACACCCCAGTCGATCGCCGCGCGGCCATTCTGGTCGACACCGATGGCATCGTAGGGATTGCCGAGATCGCCCAGAAACCGGCGGGCGTTTTCCGGCTTATCCTTGTAGTTGAGCCCCGCAATCACGACGCGCTCATCCGTGGCGAGTTGCATCAGTAGCGGGTGCTCCTGACGGCATGGCAGACACCAGGAACCCCAGACATTGACCAGCGTGACCCGGCCACTGAACGCCTGCGATGAAAGCCCAGGCAGGTTCATCCCCTCGAGCGGGGGAAGATCGGTCTGCGGCGCGGAGCGGCCAATCAGTGCGGATGGCACGAGAGAGGTATCCTTGCCGGAAAAAAGCTGCATCAGAAAGACGGCCGAGAGCGCCAGAAAAAGCAACAGCGGCAGCAGGAACAGAAGCCGCCGCGAACGGGGCGGCTTTTCGCTCGTCACGCTCATTTCTTCGGTGCCTTGCGGTCCGAGCGGCGGCGAATGCCACGCTCCTCAAGCTCCTTGAGCTCTCGTTTGCGGCCGGCCTGATCGATCAGGATCCAAAGGCCGAGCCCCGCGATCACCAGCGCCGAGATTCCGTAGGCGGCGAAGACATAGGCTGCGTGTGTCATCGTGCTGCCCTTTCTGCTGCCCGCGCCGAAAGCCGGCGCATGGCGACAACACGACGGCGCCAGATGTCAGCGCGCATCGCCATCAGATGCAGCGTGACGAAAAGCAGTGTGAAGCCCAGCGCACAGATGAGCAGCGGCCACAGCAGCGAGGCGTGGATCGTGGGGCCATCGAGACGGAACACCGAGGCCGGTTGATGCAGCGTGTTCCACCAGTCCACCGAGAACTTGATGATCGGTATGTTGACGAAGCCGACGAGCGTGAGGATTGCCGCAGCCCGCGCCGAACGGCCGGGATCATCCATGGCCCGCGTCAAGGCAATGATGCCGAGATACATCAGGAACAGGATGAAGACGGAGGTCAGCCGCGCATCCCAGACCCACCATGTGCCCCACATCGGTTTGCCCCAGACGGAGCCGGTGAATAAGGCGAGCGCCGTGAAAGCCGCGCCGATGGGAGCAGCGGCTTTCAGCGCCACATCGGCAAGCGGGTGCTTCCACACCAGTGTTCCAAGCGCGGAAATAGCCATCAGCGAATAGCAGAACATGGCAAGCCAGGCGAACGGCACATGGATGTACATGATCCGCACGGTGATGCCCTGCTGGTAGTCTTCCGGCGCGGAGAACGCCATGTAGAAGCCGGCAGCGAGAACGGCCAGCGACAGGCCGCCGAGCCATGGAACAAGCGTGTCGGCCAGCGCGAGAAAACGCGTGGGATTGGCGAGCGCCGTCAGGCGACCGGAGAGCGTAGAGGCTTGCGGCGTGGCGTTTGTCATGCCTGAACCCATAGCGTTGCGTGTCCTGTTCCGCAATCGAATCGATTGCCGCACATCAGTCGCCGCCCCAGCGCAGTGCAAGGGAAGCGGCCAGCGGCCCGATGACGGCAAAGAACAGCATCAGCGCGGCAAGAATGAGGAAAGGCGGCAGAAATGGATCGGGGTCGGCCACCGCCCCGCGCGCCGCCGCCACACCGAAGATCAGAACCGGGATGGTGAGCGGCAGCACGAGCACCGAGACCAGAAGCCCGCCACGCGGCAGCGCCACGGCAAGGGCCGCCCCGACCGCGCCGATGAAGGTGATGGCCGGCGTGCCGACGGCCAGCGTCGCGGTCGCCGCGAGAATGCCCGCCGGCTCGACATTCATGAAAAGACCAAGCAGCGGGGTCACCACCACCAGCGGCAGGACGTTGACGGTCCAGTGCGCGCAGCATTTTACAAACACGGTCAAAGCCGTCATGTGCCGGCTATCGGCCAGAAGTATCAGGTCCAGAGAGCCGTCCTCACGATCAGCCTGGAACAGGCGCTCAAGCCCGAGAAGGCCGGCAAGCAGCGCTCCGATCCAGAGGATCGCCGGGCCAATGCGCGCAAGGAGGTTTAGATCCGGCCCGACGCCGAAAGGTATGACGGCGACAACGGCAAGAAAGAATAGCACACCGGTCAGCGCCCCGTTTCCAGTGCGCACGCCAATCTGCAGCTCGCGTCGGAAAAGCGCTAGCATGGCGCCACCAAAGGCGGCATTGGCGTGAGATGAAAGCGAATTTCACCTGTCTGAAAGGCAGAACATTCATCCCTGCCCCCCGTCATCCCGGCCGACTGGAAGGAGAGCCGGGACCCATTGAGAGGCACGGCCGGTCTCCGAGAAACCGACAAACAGCGCCAATCGGAGCCTGTCGCGAAACGGGGACTCGTCCCTTGGCATTCTCCCAATGGGTCCCGGATAGCCCCTCGGACTTCCGGGATGACGTGCCTTGCTTCACCTCGCCCCCCGCGGCGGCCAAATGCCTTCATATTGCCGCCTCCCCCATGCGCAATTCACGCGCGCCCTTCAGGCCAAGCGGCAGATGTGTGGCGGCCATGATCATGCCGCCATCCTCCAGATGCACCGCCATCAGATCGGCAAACTGCGCTTCGGATGCCTTGTCGAGACCGGAGGTCGGCTCATCGAGCAGCCAGACGGGCCGATAACTCACCAGAAGCCGCGCGATGGAAGCACGCCGCCTCTGGCCCGTGGACAGATAGCCGAACGGCAAATGGCCGATATCGCCCAGCCCCACCATCTCCAGCGCCTCGAATGGCGGCAGATGGGGCTCACCCATGAACTCCTGCCAGAAGCGCAGGTTTTCCTCGACTCCGAGCTCCGCCTTCATGGCGTTGCGGTGGCCAAGATAGTGGCAGGCTGAGGCGGCATCGGGAAAGGCTTCGCCGCCGCCGGTAAACTGCACGGTGCCCTCACAGGCGGGCAAAAGGCCGCACACGACGCGCAACAAGGTGGATTTGCCGGCGCCATTTGGCCCCGTGACCGTCAGCGCCTCGCCTTCACCGAGCGTGAAGGAAATGCCGGCGAACACGGTCTCGCCGCCGCGCTCACCGCCAAGCCCCTCGGCAGCAAGCCGCATCATGTGGTCGTCCTTCGGCAAAGATATGGTCCTGAATTTTTTACGACATGGCAGATTTGCCATTTCTCACTCTAGAACTCTTCTACAAAATTCTCTATATCCGCCTCAACCACGCCAGCGGTCGGCGTGTAACTCTTTGTGCCGATACCCCGCGCGCGCGCCGCCTTGAACGGCCGGGACGCTTGGGGGCGGACAGCGGAAATGACCGTACCCGCACCTTTTGCGCGTGATGCCTCGAGGAGTCCGTTCCCGTTTCGGATAGCAGAACAGGATAGGATCGCCCGTGACCAAATCTCTAGACAGTTTCAATTGCCGTCGCACCCTCCAGGTGGGGGATGCGGAATATGTTTATTTCGACCTCAAGGAGGCCGAGAAAAACGGTCTCGAAGGCATTTCCCGCCTGCCCTTCTCCATGAAGGTGCTGCTTGAGAACCTGCTGCGCAACGAAGACGGACGCTCGGTCACCAAGTCCGATATCGAAGCGGTCGCGGCATGGCTCGACGACCGGGGTACGGCCGGTCACGAGATCGCCTACCGCCCGGCCCGCGTGCTGATGCAGGACTTCACCGGCGTTCCCGCCGTGGTGGATCTGGCGGCCATGCGCGATGCCATGGTGTCGCTCGGCGGCGATCCGCAGAAGATCAATCCGCTGGTGCCAGTCGACCTCGTCATCGACCACTCGGTCATTGTCGATGAGTTCGGCACACCGAAGGCCTTCTCGCGCAATGTTGAACTGGAATACCAGCGCAATGGCGAACGCTACCGCTTCCTGAAATGGGGTCAGAAGGCGTTCAAGAACTTCCGCGTCGTGCCCCCCGGCACCGGCATCTGCCACCAGGTGAACCTCGAATATCTTGGCCAGGCCGTCTGGACGAAGGATGAGGACGGCAAGACGATTGCCTATCCGGACACCTGCGTCGGCACCGATTCGCACACGACCATGATCAATGGTCTGGGCGTGCTGGGCTGGGGCGTGGGCGGCATCGAGGCCGAAGCGGCCATGCTCGGCCAGCCGATCTCCATGCTCCTGCCCGAAGTCATCGGCTTCAAGCTCACCGGCAAGTTGAAAGAAGGCGTGACGGCCACCGATCTTGTGCTCACCGTCGTGCAGATGCTGCGCAAGAAGGGCGTGGTCGGCAAGTTCGTCGAGTTCTTCGGCGAAGGCCTCGACCATCTGACGCTGGCCGACGCCGCCACCATCGGCAATATGGGCCCGGAATACGGCGCGACCTGCGGCTTCTTCCCGGTCGATTCGGAAACGCTGAACTATCTCAATGTCTCCGGTCGCTCCAAGGACCGCATCGCGCTGGTGGAAGCCTACTGCAAGGCGCAGGGCATGTTCCGCGAGACGGGCACCGAGCATCCGGTCTTCACCGACACGCTCGAGCTCGACCTCGGTGAAGTCGTTCCGTCAATGGCTGGCCCGAAGCGTCCCGAAGGCCGCATTCCGCTCGACAACATCGCATCCGGCTTCGCCGAATCGCTTGAGAAGGAATACAAGAAGGATCCGTCCACGCTGGAACAGCGCTGGCAGGTTGAGGGCGAGGATTACGACCTTGGCCATGGTGACGTGGCAATCGCCGCCATCACCTCCTGCACCAACACCTCGAACCCGAGCGTGCTGATCGGCGCCGGCCTGCTGGCCCGCAACGCCAATCGCCTCGGCCTCAAGCAGAAGCCATGGGTGAAGACCTCGCTCGCCCCCGGCTCACAGGTGGTTGCGGAATATCTGGAAAATTCCGGCCTGCAGAAGGAGCTCGACCAGATCGGCTTCAACCTCGTCGGCTTCGGCTGCACGACCTGCATCGGCAACTCCGGACCGCTTCCGGCCCCGGTCTCCAAGACCATCAACGACAAGGGTCTGATCGCTGCCGGCGTTCTCTCCGGCAACCGCAACTTCGAAGGCCGCATCTCGCCGGATGTGCAGGCCAACTACCTGGCTTCGCCGCCGCTGGTCGTCGCCTACGCGCTCGCCGGCTCGGTGACCAAGGACCTGACCAAGGAACCAATCGGTCAGGACAAGGACGGCAACGACGTCTATCTGAAGGACATCTGGCCCTCCAATCAGGAGATCCAGGAATTTATCCAGAAGAACGTCACCCGCGATCTCTTCGAGAAGAAGTATGCCGAGGTCTTCAAGGGCGACGAAAACTGGCAGGCCGTGCAGGTGCCGGAAGGCGAGACCTATGCATGGGACGACAAGTCGACCTATGTGCAGAACCCGCCCTATTTTGTCGGCATGAAGAAGACGACCGGCGATGTGAGCGACATCAAGAACGCACGCATCCTCGGCCTGTTCGGCGACAAGATCACCACCGACCACATTTCGCCGGCCGGTTCCATCAAGGCACAGTCGCCAGCCGGCAAGTACCTGATGGACAATGGCGTGGGCGTTGCCGACTTCAACCAGTACGGCACGCGTCGCGGCAACCATGAAGTGATGATGCGCGGCACCTTCGCCAACATCCGCATCCGCAACCACATGCTGGGCGAAAACGGTACCGAAGGCGGCTACACGATCCACTATCCCTCCAAAGAGGAGATGTCGATCTACGACGCAGCCATGGAGTATCGCAAGGAAGGCGTGCCGCTCGTGGTCTTTGCCGGCGGCGAATACGGCAATGGCTCCTCGCGTGACTGGGCTGCCAAGGGCACCAACCTGCTCGGTGTCCGCGCCGTCATCTCCGAGAGCTACGAGCGCATCCACCGCTCCAATCTGGTTGGCATGGGCGTCATTCCCTTCGTCTTTGCCGACGAAGGAACGAGTTGGTCAAGCCTCGGCCTGAAGGGCGATGAGACCGTCACAATCGATGGGCTCGAGACCATCAAGCCGCGCGCCACGGTGAACGCGAAGATCACCTTTGCCGATGGTGCGGTGAAAGAGGTTCCGCTTCTGTGCCGCATCGATACGCTGGATGAGCTTGAATACTTCAAGAACGGCGGCATCCTGCAATACGTCCTGCGCGATCTAGCCGCCTGATCGTCCAGTCCTCGCATTGATCAGACCGCCGGTGGAAACGCCGGCGGTCTTTTTGTTTCTGCCATTGAAAACCGCGCCGCGGGCCGGCCTCACCTGAACGTGACTTCTTGTTGAGGCGGGGTCGCTCCTATAGTTCTGAAACAAAGCAATGATCGCTTCACATCCCAAACGGAGAGCGCATGTTTCGGCTCTGGATACCCGGCCATTATCTGGCCGTGGCTTTAGGCTTATTGGCCTTCACTGGCCCCGGCAGTGCTGAAAGCACCAGCCCCCCGGTCGGTCCGATCGGTGTTGTGGAGCTCTTCACGAGCCAGGGCTGCAATTCCTGCCCACCAGCAGACGCCGTGCTGGGTGAACTCGCGGCACGGGACGATGTTGTCGCTCTGGCTTACCACGTCGATTACTGGGATTATCTGGGCTGGCGTGATGCGCTCGCAAGCCCCGCCAACTCCGAACGGCAGAGAAGATATGCGGGTGCACTTCAAAGGGCGTCCGTCTACACGCCGCAGGCCATCGTCAACGGCCGGCGCGACATGAATGGCGCGGACCGGGGCAGGGTCACTTCAACGCTCGAAGCCCTCGCAGGAACCGTGGACGGACTTCAGGTGGATATTTCCCTCAAGGACAGGGGCGACACCATCGTCGTCAATGTCGGCTCAATACCCGAGGCCCTGAAGGGCGAATCCGTTAATGCGCATCTGGTCTTTGTCGATTACACGCCACAAAGGACTGTGGAGATTCGCGCCGGCGAAAACCGTGGCCGATCGATACAGTATCGCAACGCGGTCAACCGCATCCAGACGATCGGCATGTGGGACGGCGCGGCCAAGAGCTTCGAGATGCCCAAGGCCGAACTGGTGCAGAAGGGCAATGGCTGCGCACTACTGCTCCAGCGCGTCGACAAAGACGGTCGACCGGGCGCGATATTGGGCGCATTTGCCATGAACCCCGGGGATGGGGGCCTATGAATATGGCCGCCGCGCGGCCTGGTCCCAAAAGAAAAACCGGCGCTGACTCATTCAGCACCGGTTTTGATCTCTTGGGACCGTTGCCCTGCTCGGACATCCGAGAGTTGGTTCGATCCGGTCATGACCCCGAGGGCGGGGGGGCTTGGGGTTTTCGGGATCCGTGTCCGGACCGAACCGTCTCAGGCAACGGTTGGATCGTTGCGGCACAATGGGGCGTGAGCTTGGACAAAATGCGGCAAGAAAAAGGCAAGTCATCACCAATTCCGACAGACGGTCCTGATTTGTGACTACCGGCTAACAATTGAGGCTTGCAGAGCAAGAATAGCCGTGCCGGCAAAAGATGTGGGTAACTCTAACCACTCTGATGAACCATGCCATCAAGAAGGATGAGGCGCTTTTCTTGAGCATCAAGCCCTGCCAGATGCAGCGCGGGGATTGCGGGCTTGCAATTCCGCCTATGGCGGGCGAACCTTCCCCTGTCACCAAATCGTCATGAGGTACAGCCAATGACAGATTACGGCAGCGCGGGGGAGGATAGGGACGGCTCCGGGATACTGATCCCGCTGCACGAGGCACGCAGGGCACGTTCCGATCTCCCCGTAACCTTCGAGCGGCGCGAACTTGATCAGATTCTGCGCATCTATGGCCGCATGGTCGCGGCAGGCGAGTGGCGTGACTACGCCATCGATCATCTCCGGGACCGGGCGGTGTTCTCCGTGTTCCGGCGAACCAGCGAAGTCCCGCTGTTTCAGATCGTCAAGGATCCCAAGCTGACCCGGAAGCAGGGCGCCTACAGCGTTATCGCCGCGACAGGCGCAATCCTGAAACGCGGGCATGAACTGGCACGTGTCCTGGCGGTGTTCGACAAGAAGCTGAAACTCGTCACCTAATGCATGTCGCTTTCAAATGAATTCATTTGAAAGTGTTACAGCGTCCTTTGCGCGTCTTATAAGACGCGCGGCGCTGTAGGGTCAGGACCGAAAGATGGTCTAGATCGTCCCTTGTGCGTCCGGATGGACGCACAACAATCTAACCGGCATCAACGAACCGACTCGCCCCGAAACAGACGTTCGGGGATGGAATCGGGATCGGGCGGCGCACGGTCGCCCTCATTCAGCGCGAGCTGCATAAACACCGTGTCGAGCCAGCGCCCGTGCTTGAAGCCGCTGCCGCGAAGAATGCCGGCATCGCGGAAACCCGCGGCCCGATGCAGTTTTACCGAGGCGCTTTCCTCCGAGCCGTCGCCAATGACAGCGACGATCTGGCGAAATCCGCACCGTTCGCACGATTCAACCAGTGCCTGCAGCAAAAGTCGCCCTACACCGCGACCCTGCGCTTCCGGCGCCAGATAAACGGAATCCTCGACCATGAAGCGATAGGCCCGTCTCGGGCGAAACGGACCCGCATAGGCGTAACCCAGAATTTCGTCTTCATTCTCCGCAACGATATAGGGGTAGCCATTGCGAACGAGCGCCTCCATGCGCTCGCGCATCTCGGCCTCGCCCGGCGGTTCCAGCTCATAGCTTGCCGTGCCCTCGGCAACGGCGTGCGCATAGATGCGGGTGATGGCCGGGAGATCAGCCGGGGTTACGGCGCGAATGGTGGGTTTCATGGAAACTCGTTGGTTGCTCTCGAATGAAGCAAAAGAAAGGGCGGCCCGAAAGCCGCCCTCTCCATAGCACTGTTTCTGGTTTCGCGCCCGCTACTCGCGATTTCCGAGGAACTGCAGCAGGAACATGAACAGGTTGATGAAGTCGAGATAGAGACGCAGCGCACCCATGATCGCCTTGCGGCCGGACACGGTGGCGTCGTCGCCCTCGTAGTACATCTCCTTGATCTGCTGGGTGTCGTAGGCCGTGAGGCCGGCGAACACCAGCACGCCGATCACCGAAATGGCGAACTGCAGCGCCGACGAGCCGAGGAAGATGTTCACGATCGAGGCAATGATGATGCCGATCAGACCCATGAACAGGAACGACCCCATGCCCGAAAGGTCACGCTTGGTCGTGTAACCCCAGAGCGACAGTGCGCCGAACGAAGCGGCGGTGATGAAGAACGTACGGACGATGCTTTCACCCGTGAAAACGAGGAAGACCGTCGAAAGCGACAGCCCCACCAGGGCCGAATAGACCCAGAAGGTCGTCTGCGCCGCTCCCACGCTCATGTTCTGAATGCGGAAACTCAGGAAGAACACCAGCGCAAGCGGTGCGAGAATGACAACCCAGCGGAAGGCGCTGGCATAGATGAGCTGGCCGAAAGCCGTGAGCTGGCCGTCGGCAATGGCAAGATTGAAAGCACCAAAGGCTGCAAGGCCGGTGATCGCCAGGCCGAGCGCCATAAGGTTGTAGACGCGGATCATATAGGCGCGCAGGCCCTCGTCGATGGCCGCGTCCGCGCGCACGCCGGGCGTTGCGCGGGCCTGATAGTTACGAAGGTCAGCCATAATTACCCCTTTCTGGCTTTAATCCCGTCCGGTGACGGCCATAAGGCCGTGCGCCGCTGGCGGGATACCAGCATGCGTAGATCAAATATGATGTCAGTTTGTGTTCAGGACAAGACCTCTCCACGCCGGAAATGCACCTGCGGCAACAGTTCGCGGGCGAAACGGCACCTCTCCATGCGCAGGGTTAACGATTTTTCACGCTCACAGATTGCGTAGAACCGGCGCCGCCTTGTGTCCGAGAACCCGCCAAGTGCCAATCAGGCCGAAGCCAACCGTCATCACCAGCGCCACCACAACGGTGGTGAACGCCACCTCCGGCAGGAAGCTTGAGGGCAGGCCCATCACCTGCGCCACCACAAACCAGGCTGCAACCCCGCCCGCAAGCAGCGCGAACACCGCCGTGGCGAGACCGATCAGCAGATATTCGAGCGAAAAGGCGGCAATCAGCGTGCGCCGTGTAGCACCCAGCGTCTTCAGGACCACGGCATCGTGCACCCGCGCCCGATTGCCGGCTGCCAGTGCACCGGAAAGCACGAGAACCGAGGCAATCAGCGCAACGGCGGCTGCCGCACGGATTGCGGTGGCCAATTGCTCGACAAGCCGGTTCACCACATCGAGCGCATCTTTCACGCGCACGGTGGTCACCGTCGGGAAACTGCGCGTAACGGCATTGAGAATCTGCGATTCGTCGGCCGGCCTCGCTTCCGCATCCGTCAGCGTCGCCAGCCAGGCGTGCGGAGCGCCGGCAAATGTGTTGGGCGAAAACACCATCACGAAGTTGATCGCCAGAGACTCCCATTCGACGGCGCGGAAATTGGCGATTCGCGCCGTGACGTCACGCCCGAGCACGTTGACGGTAATCGTGTCTCCAATCTTGAGACCAAGCTCTCCGCCCTCCTCCGCCGTGAAGGAAACGAGCGGTTCGCCCTGATAATCTGCCGGCCACCAGTCACCCTGTGTCAGCGTGGCGTTTTCGGGCGCGTTGCGGGCATAGGTGATGCCACGGTCACCCCGCAGCACCCAGCCGCCCTCCGGCGGAATTTCCATGTCACGCACATTCACATCGTTGAGCGCGGTGATGCGCCCGCGCAGCATCGGCACCTGGATCAGCTTGCCACGGGGCGCTTCCCGCTTCACCAGATCAGCAAAGGCCTCCACCTCACCGCTCTGGATGTCGACGAAAAAGAAGTTTGGCGCGACGTCCGGCAGATTGCCGGTGATCTGCCGGCGCAGATTGCCGTCGATCAGCGCCAGCGTGGCAAGCAGCGTGAGACCGAGGCCCAGCGACAGCACCACGGAGGGCGTCAGCGCGCCGGGGCGATGGATATTGCCGAGCGCCAGGCGCAGCGGCGTCGAGGCTACACGCGGACTGCGGCGCGCCAGCCACTCAATGCCAAGCGCCACGACCCTCAAAACTATGAACGCGAACACGGTCGCGCCGACGAAGATCGCAGCCATGCGCCGGTCGTCGGAAAACCAGACCGCGAAACCGGCAAGACCCGCCGCGATGGCAACCGAAAGAGCGATATAGACAGAACGCGGCCAGCCGCGCCCGTCGACACCCATTTCCCGGAAAAGCGCTGTCGCCGGCACATCACGCGCACGGCCAAGCGGCATCAGCGCAAACACGAGCGTGATCATGACGCCGAACAGCGCTGCCACCATAAGCGCAGCCGGATAGACGCCGCCCGTCGCGGGAACCGGCAGCACATTCGCCAGAACAGCCGATGCGCCGAACGGCATCAGGGCGCCAATCACCAGGCCGGCGAGAACGCCGATCCCGGCGATCATCAGGATCTGCACGAGGTAAACGGTGAAGACGAAACCGCCGGAAGCGCCAAGGCTCTTGAAGGTCGCAATCACGGCACGCTTGCTGTCGAGGTAGGCTCGTACCGCGTTGGCAACCCCGACGCCCCCCACCACAAGAGCCGTTAGACCCACCAGGGTGAGAAACTGCGAAAACCGTTCGATATTGCGCGAAAGCGAGGGCGCGGCGTTGCTGCGCGTACGGATGCTCCACCCGGCCTCCGGAAACGCGGCCGCAGCTCGCGCCTGCACGGTTTCGAGAGCGCCAGCGTCGCCATCGAGCCGCACCTTGTAGACGTGCTCGACGAGACTGCCCGGCTGGATGAGCCCGGTCGCCTGAAGCGCATCCAGCGAAATCATCAGCCGCGGCGCAAAGCCGAACCCGTCGGAAACGGCATCCGGCTCGCTGACAAGCACGGCACGCAGCTCGATGGTCTCCCCACCCAGCATGATGCGGTCGCCGACACCGAGACCCAGCCGCTCAAAAAGCAGTTGAGGCGCCGCGGCGCCATACGCGCCCGCCTTCTCATCGAAGAGTTCGGCATGGGAAAGCTGCGGCTCGGTCACCCGCTCTCCATAGAGCGGATAGAGCGCGTCGACCGCCTTCACCTCCACGAGCGTCTGGTCGGAACCGTCCGGGAGCCGCGCCATGGAGCGCATGTTCGCGCTCTCGGCGACGTCGCCCAGCCCGGAAAGGAACGACAACTCGGCATCGCCGGCACGCCTCTGGTTCAACTCGAAACGCAGATCGGCGGCGAGCAGCGACTGGCCTTCGGCTTCCACGGCTCCGGTAATAGCCGTGGCCACGGAGTTGACGCCACCAATGGCGCCCACGCCCAGCGCAATGCAGGCCAGAAAGATGAAAAAGCCCGAGAGCCCGCCGCGCATCTCGCGCAAAGAGAAACGAAAAGCCAGGCTGAGGCTGCGACGGAAGCTCATCTCGTCCGAATTCATGCCATTGCGGCCTTCTCG
Organism: Nitratireductor aquibiodomus; assembly: GCF_900105565.1. Taxonomy (NCBI): domain Bacteria; kingdom Pseudomonadati; phylum Pseudomonadota; class Alphaproteobacteria; order Hyphomicrobiales; family Phyllobacteriaceae; genus Nitratireductor; species Nitratireductor aquibiodomus. The sequence continues at coordinate 2,364,141 of NZ_FNSL01000001.1, forward strand.
ACCGCGACCTCGGGCTCGATGCGCCCCGAGCGCATAGCCACCTGTCGCTCGCAGCGTGCGGCAAGGGCGGGATCATGGGTAACGAGCACAAGCGACGTCCCCCGTTCCTTCGCCTTGGCAAACAGCATATCGGCAATCTGCCGGCCCGTGGCCTGATCGAGATTGCCGGTCGGTTCGTCGGCGATCAGGATCGCCGGCCCCGGCGCCAGCGCGCGGGCAATGGCCACGCGCTGCTGTTCACCGCCCGAGAGCTCGCCCGGATAGTGTGTCAGGCGCTGCGAAAGACCGACAGCGGCCAGCTCCTCCTCGGCCGCACCGAACGGATCGGCGTGCCCGGCCAGTTCCAGCGGCACGGCGACGTTCTCCAGCGCCGTCATGTTGGGGATGAGGTGAAAGGACTGGAAAACGATACCGATCGAACGGCCGCGAAAGGCGGCAATCGCATCTTCGCTCAGCCCGTTGATCTGCGTCCCACCAACGCGCACGATGCCGTCATCGACGCGCTCGAGCCCTGCGATCACCATCAGCAGTGTGGACTTGCCCGAACCGGAAGGGCCGACAATCGCTGTCGAGCGTCCCCGTTCAACGGAGAGGCTTACCCCTTTGAGAACATGCACCGAGGAAGCGCCCTCGCCCAGCGTCAGCGAAACGTTCTCAAGTTCGATCACGGCTTCTGTCACGGAAAAGACATCCTATATTGGGAAGAAATGACGCTGGGATCGTACAACCGCACGATTCTGGCAAATATGGGTTATCCCGCATGGCATTCAAATTTTTTCGTCCTTCCGGCCAGTTCACAAAAATTTCATCGGCCGCCGCAGCACTCATGCTGGCGCTTTGCATCGCCGTGACCGCACGAGCCGAAACCGCCGTGACAATTGAAATCGTCGGTTTCGGCGACAGTCTTATGGCGGGCTACAATCTCGGGCCAGGAGAAGGTTTCCCGGAGCAGCTCGAAGACGCGCTCAGGGCGGAAGATTACGATGTTGCAATCACCAATGCCGGCGTATCCGGCGACACCACCAGCGGCGGGCTTTCACGCCTTGAGTGGTCCGTTCCCGAAACGGCAGACATTGTGCTTCTGGAGCTGGGCGCCAACGACATGCTGCGTGGCATTCCCCCCGCATCCACCGAGCAAAATCTCGATCGGATGATCTCCACACTGAAGGAACGCGGGCAGCACGTGATCCTGGCCGGCATGCTGGCCGCGCCCAATCTCGGCGAAGACTATGCCGCCGCCTTCAACCCGCTCTATGAGCGGTTGGCGGAGAAACACGAAATCCCGCTCATCCCGTTCTTTCTCGACGGCGTGGCCGCCGAACCGTCACTGCTTCTGGAAGACGGAATGCACCCGAATGCCCAGGGCGTCGCACGCATGGTGGAGCGCATCCTGCCCACCTTCCGCGAAGTGCTCGACGAGCAACAGGAAGAAGGCACGTAAAACTTGATGAAGAAACCGCTTGCTCACGGTGGCAATCGGTGATTCGCTGTCATTGACAGTGCGATTCGAGGAGGTTGCCATGCCGCGACTTTTCACCGCCCTCGAGATCCCGCGTGACGCCGCTTTGTCGTTGTCACTTCTGCGCGGGGGCCTCCCAGGAGCTCGTTGGATCGACGTCGAAAACTATCATCTGACATTGCGGTTCTTTGGCGATGTGGAAGGCCACACGGCCGACGAGATCGCCAATGCCCTCGATAGGGTTCGGCGGCCAGCTTTCACGATGAAGCTCTCCGGTGTCGGGGCGTTCGGGCAGAAGAAACCGCACTCCATCTGGGCCGGCGTGTCCGCTTCGCCCGATCTCTACGCCCTGCAGGGTGAGATTGAAGGCATCTGCCGGCGCTTACGACTGCCGCCGGATCCCAGGAAGTTCACACCGCATGTAACGCTGGCGCGCCTGAAGAACGCCAATCCACGCGACGTGGCAAACTATCTTTCCGCCCGCGGCAACTTTGCCTCGGTGCCCTTCAGCGTGGGCCGTTTCGTGCTCATGTCGTCGCGTGCCTCGTTCGGCGGCGGGCCGTATATCATAGAGGAAGCCTGGCCTCTGGTGGGTGCGGACCACGACCGTCAGGCGAGTTTCGACAACAGTGCTTCGGAAGCTTCGCGGATCGTCTGGTAGACCGACGCGAAGCCATCATCGCCCCCGTAGTAGGGGTCGGGAATGTCGAGCGTTCGGCCGTCTGCATAATTGAGGAAGAGGTGGATCTTCCCTGCCGCCGCCTCCGGCGCTCGCTCACGCAGCGTCCGGACATTATTGCGGTCCATGCCCAGAAGCAGGTCGAACCGTTCAAAGTCCCTGGCGTTCACCTGTCGCGCCCGCTGCATGGAGATGTCGACACCGAACCGGCGGGCGATCTCGATAGAACGTGGGTCGGGCGCATTGCCCACATGCCAGGCACCCGTTCCGGCAGAATCGATCATGAAATCCGCATCCCGCCCGCGCTCGGCCACCACACTGCGAAACACGCCCTCGGCGAGCGGTGAACGGCAGATGTTGCCGAGACAGACAAACAGGATCGAGGTACGGGGCTTTGCGTTCATGGTCTATGCGCTATCATCCGGGTGATGGTTCCGACAGGCGATACCATGGAGAGAAGCAATGGCAAGGGCAAAGCTCGATCCGGCAGCACTGGAACAGGCGCTCAGAACACTCGACGGATGGGATCTCGCGGAGGATGGCGGCTCCATCCAGCGGCGTTTCGTTTTCGCCGATTTCTCCGAAGCGTTCGCCTTCATGACACGTTCGGCACTGATGGCCGAGAAACTCAACCATCACCCCGACTGGTCGAATGTCTACAAGACCGTGGATGTCAGTCTGTCCACGCATGATGCGGGCGGGCTGACCGAACTCGATCTGAAGCTCGCTGCCGCAATGAACGACCTGGCCCGCGACTGATCCAGCCATCGCTTCCAGCTGAGCATTGAATTTTGCAGGCTGATTCCCACATCTTTGCCTGCAGGAGCACACAATGGAAGATGTGAAAATCGGCGAAATCCTTGAACCTGTCGGGCCCGGCGAGAACCGGGAACGCGAGGAACGTGTGCGCGCCAAGTTCTGGCGCACGGTGAAGAAGGCCGCCCGCCAGGTGCCCTTCATGGAAGATCTTGTCGCTGGCTATTACTGCGCGCTCGACAATGACACACCGCCAAAGGTGCGTGGCATTCTCCTCGCCGCACTGGCCTACTTCGTGCTTCCGCTTGATGTAGTGCCCGATTTTCTGCTGGGTTTCGGCTTTACGGATGACGTCGCCGTGCTGGCGGCGGCACTCAACGCCGTACGCCGCCACATCACGCCGGCGCATCGCATTGCCGCCAGACAGGCCCTCACGGAAACCGAACGCAAAGCCTAGAGCATCGCCCGAAAAGTGGGATCCGATTTTCGGATTATTCCGATGTCCCATCAATAATTTAGATCGTCCTTTGTGCGTCCGGATGGACGCACGACGATCTAGCCAGTCAAATTCTTGCCTCTTTCATTCGTTTCAACCGGAAATGAAGGGTGTTCGGGAGTTGGCGCATCTTTTTTGCGGCAACGGACAATCGGGGTTGAACGCATGAAGAATCCGTCGATTCGCTTCACGCTTTGGTAACCCAGATTAAATAAAAATGAAGTGATCTAGAGGGACCAGCCGGTCTCCAAACACTGGCAGAAAAAGACGGTCAAGACGATGCGCGTACTGATTTCGACACTGATGCTCATTTGCGGAATGGCGGCGGCAAGCCCCGCGCTGGCCCAGGCAACGGCGGTGGGACAGCATCGCGACTGGGGTGTCTACAGCTACCAGTCCGGTAACGGCAAGGTGTGCTACGCCATGAGCGTGCCGAAGGAAAAGCAGCCGGCCAGCCTCGACCATGGCGATATTTTCTTCTTCGTCAGCCAAAAGCCCGGTCAGAACGTGGCTTCAGAACCGCAGTTCATCGCCGCCTACAATTTCCAGTCGGGATCCAAGGTGATCGTCACGATTGGCAACAAGAGGTTCAGCATGTTCACCCAGGGCAAATCCGCCTGGCTGGAAAATGCCGCCGAGGAGCCCCAGTTGATCGCCGCCATGAAGGGTGGTTCGGACATGAAGATCGCAGCCAAATCCGGCCGCGGCAACGACACCGGCTACACCTTCTCGCTGAGCGGTGTCACCGCCGCGATCAACGCGACGCAGAACTGCAAATAGCGTTCCGCAAAACCGGGTTTGCCGCCGCCATGGGTGACGGCGGCCCGCAAGCGTGCTATGAGCGCGGCAATTGAAGGGTGGCCCCGGCTTTCGGAGTGAGCCACCCGCAACGCACTTCAAGAACGCCATGGCACTGACACTCGACCTATCCACGCCTGCGGGCCGCGCCGACCTGCGCCCCCAGGCCACCGCAGACAGGCAATCGCTGATCGGGCTTTCGCGCGATGAACTCGCCGAGGCCCTTCTTTCGCTCGACGTGCCCGAACGGCAGGCGCGCATGCGCGTACGCCAATTGTGGCACTGGCTCTATGTGCGCGGCGTTTCCGATTTCTCGCAGATGTTCAACATCTCCAAGGATTTGCGCGCAAAGCTCGATGAGCGCTTTACAATCGCCCGCCCGGAAATCATCGAAGAGCAGATTTCGAAGGACGGCACCTGCAAGTGGCTGATGCGCTTTCCGGCGCGCGGCGCGGGTCGCCCGGTCGACGTGGAAACGGTCTACATTCCCGAAGAAGGCCGTGGCACGCTGTGCATCTCCAGCCAGGTAGGCTGCACGCTTACCTGCACCTTCTGCCACACCGGCACGCAAAAGCTGGTTCGCAATCTCACGCCAGGAGAAATTCTCGACCAGCTTCTCGTCGCGCGCGATCGCCTCGGCGATTTTCCCGATGCCGATACGCCGGACGGGGCCATCGTGCCGGCGGAAGGCCGCAAGGTCACCAACATCGTCATGATGGGCATGGGCGAGCCGCTCTACAATTTCGAGAATGTAAAGCAGGCGCTTCTCATCGCTTCCGATGGCGAGGGCCTTTCGCTCTCAAAGCGCCGCATCACGCTTTCAACCTCCGGCGTGGTTCCCGAAATCTATCGCACCGGCGAGGAAATCGGCGTCATGCTGGCGATCTCGCTGCACGCCGTGCGCGATGAGCTGCGCAACGAGCTGGTGCCGATCAACAAAAAGTATCCGCTGAAGGAGCTGCTCGACGCCTGCCGCGCCTATCCGGGCCTCTCGAACGCGCGGCGTATCACCTTTGAGTATGTGATGCTGAAGGGTGTCAACGACTCGCTCGACGATGCCCGCGAACTGGTGCGGCTTCTGAAGGGCATCCCTGCCAAGATCAACCTGATCCCCTTCAATCCATGGCCGGGCAGCGACTATGAATGCTCCGACTGGGAGCAGATCGAGGAGTTTGCGGACCTGGTCAACAAGGCCGGATACGCCTCGCCCATCCGCACCCCGCGCGGACGCGACATCCTGGCCGCCTGCGGTCAGCTCAAATCCGCATCGGAGCGGATGAAGAAGGCCGACCGGCTGAAGCTGGAAGCCATGATGATCGCTGGCCACGGCGAATAGGGCAATTCTGGCTCACCGCGCCTGCGCTGTCAGGATCTTCAGCGCAAAGGCCGAGAAAACGCCTGCGAACAGATAGTCGACCACGCGGGTGACACGCGGGCTCTTCTTCAGAAGCTTGGAAAAACTGTCTGCCGCGATCACCATCGGCGCGACGATGGGCAGCGCCAGCGGAATGAACAGAAGCCCAAGAAAGAACAACTTGCCCGGCGCGTGCGGATCGCTGGCCGACACGAACTGCGGCAGAAATGTCATAAAGAACAGGATGATCTTCGGGTTCAGAAGATTGATGCCGAGCCCCGTGGCCCAGTTCTTCAATAGCGACCGCCCCACCCCGCCCTTCTTCTCCGGCGAGAAGGCGGAGCCTTTGCGGATCGCCTGGATTGCCAGCCAGATCAGATAGCCCGCACCGAACACCTTGAGCGCGAGGAATGCCTCGGGTGAAGCGACAATCAGCGCCGAGAGCCCCAGCGCCACAAGCGCCGTGTGTATCATGATCCCGGTCATCGCACCAAACATGCAGGCGAAGCCGGCCGCCCTGCCCTGACTCAGCGCCCGGCCGACGAACAGCGTCATATCCGGGCCCGGCGTAATCGAAATCACGAAGGTGGCGAGGGCAAACTGGAGAATGGTGGCGAAGTCGGGAATGAAGGTCATGGAAGTGCTTCCGGCACGGTGTTGATCTGCCGGAAGCTAACGCAGGATCAGACCCGACGCCAGCGGCATGATTGGGAGGCCGCTGGTGCAGGATCAGATCGTTTCCGTGACCTTCTTGAGCTTGTCCGGTGTATCCGGATTGAGCCCACGCTCCCGCGCGACCCGCTCGATCAGGCGATAGTATCCGACGAGCGAGACCAGCGGGTCCACCTGGCCATGGCCGGTGGACGGCGTTCTGATGGTGCTTTCTCCGAGATCACGCGAAGAGAAGCTCGCAATCTGCGCACCGAAGCCGCGCAGCTTTTCGAGCGACTGCGCGCTTGAAGCAAGCGCTGCGTCTTCCGGCACAAAGGCAAGAATGGGAAAGCCCTTGTCGACCAGCTGCATAGGCCCGTGCATTAGCTCGGCGAGGGAGAAGGCTTCCGCATGAAGCTGAGCCGTCTCTTTTGCCTTCAACGCCGCTTCCAGCGCGATGGCGAAGCCCGGGCCACGACCGGCAGTGTAGATCGACCCGGCATTTGTCAGGAGTGGCAGCGCCGGCTCCCAGTCCACGTCGCAGGCGGCGGCCAGCGCCCCGGGCAGCCGACCGAGCGCGTCCTTGAGCGCTGCATCGCCCGAGGCTGCCTGCGTGACACCGGCAAGTGCCGCTGCGGACGCGATGAAGCTCTTGGTCGCCGCGACGCTCCGCTCCGGTCCGGCATGGATCGGCAAGACGATGTCGGCCGCCTTCGCAAGCGGGCTGTCGGCCACGTTGACCACAGCGAGCGTCACCGCGCCGCCCTTCTTGGCCGATGCCTGCGCGGCAACGATGTCAGGACTCCCGCCGGATTGGGAAATCGTGATGTGAAGCGCGCGCTCCAGTTTTAGCGACGCGTCATAGACGGACGCCACCGAAGGGCCGATGGAGGCCACGGGAATGCCCGTGTGGATCTCGAACAGATATTTGAAGAAGCTCGCGGCATGATCCGACGAGCCCCGCGCCGACATGCTCACCACGGCGGGTCCGCGCTCGGCAATCACCCGGCCAAGTTCGGCGAAGGTCTTTGCCTCTTGCGCAAAAAGCCGCTCTACCGCCTCGGCAGCCTCGGCGGTTTCCTGAAACATCAGGGAAGGCGTGTCAGTCATGTCAGTCTTTCCGTGGGTTCGTAGGTAAATGTGGGACCATTCAGCCAAGTTCGGCAAGCGCACGGTGCAGGTCGTCGCCATTGCGATCGAGGGCGGCCTTCGCCTCCCCCGCCGAAAGGCCACGCAGGACGAGCACTGCCGGCTTGACGTGGAATTCCGTCTCCTCGAGCGCCCTCCGCGCCGAAGCCTCGTCGCAGTCGGCAACCTGCATCAGCATCTCGACAGCGCGGCGCACCAGCTTCCTGTTGGAGGGCTTCATGTCCACCATGCGGCCGCGATAAACCTTGCCCAGCCGCATCATGACCGCCGTGGAAAAAAGGTTCATCGCGATCTTCTGGCTGGTGCCGGCCGCCATGCGCGTGGAGCCGGCAAGCACCTCCGCGCCCGTTTCCAGAAGCACCGCACAATCAGCGCTCTCAAGAAGCGCGCTGCCGGGATTGTTGGCGATGCCGATGGTCAGCGCCCCGCGCGCCTTCGCGGCCTCGATTGCGGCCAGCGTATAGGGCGTGCTTCCGCTCGCGGCGAGCCCGACGACCACGTCCTGAGGACCACAGTTGACGGCGTCGATCTCGGCTCTGCCCGCATCCGTGTCGTCCTCGGCACTTTCGCGCGCTTCAGCCACACTGATGCTGCCGCCGGCGAGCAGAAAAAGGCTGCGCTCCTCCGGCCATCCAAACGTGGGATAAAGCTCGACCGCATCCAGCATGGCCACACGGCCCGATGTGCCGGCGCCCACATAGATGAGCCGGCTCTCCGGGTTCGCCAGACGCTTTGCCGCCGCTTCGACAGCCTCTTCCAGCGCCGGGAGGGCGGCAGCGGCCGCATCCACCGCGGCCCGCTGACCATCAAGCATGGCGCTCAGCATATCCGCGGTCGAAAACCGCTCAATGTCACGATACGCCTCGCTAGCTATTTCTGTCGCTGTTGTCATGGCCGGCTCTCTGGTTGCGGGTCTGCCCGTCTTTGATAGACCAATTAAATACCAAATTATTTATCAGGCATCCTTGCAAAAATCCATTCCCCTGAGCAAAATTTACGCGCAACCATTATATCTGCCTGTTTCAGGAGTAAGACAGCGCGCTTCCAGTCAAATCCGCTTGCATTGGGTTTCCGTAGAATCCATAATTGGACTTATAAGATAAATACCATTTCTACGATGATGAGCCCGCCAAATCGATGACAGATACCCTTCCAGAAACGAGGGAAGATCTCGGTGCACTCCTCGCCCGGAGCATCGAAATCGATGCCGCCGACGCGACGCCGCGCTACATCCGGCTCGCCAATGCGCTGCGGCTTCTGATCGAGACCGATGCTCTGGGCACCGGAGCCGCATTGCCGTCGGAGCGCCTCTTGGCCGGGATGACCGGACTCTCGCGCGTCACCGTGCGGCGCGGCATTGAGCTCCTGGTGCGCGAGGGTGTTCTGGAACAGCGCCGGGGCTCGGGCACCTATGTTCTCGCACCGGTCGAGCGTTTCGAGCAGCCGCTGGCGGCGATCACCAGCTTCACCGAGGACATGCTTTCCTATGGTCGGAAGCCCGAAACGCGCTGGCTGGCACGCGAATATGCAAGCCCTTCGGCGCAGGAGGCCATGACGCTCGGTCTCTCGCCCGGCGACCGCGTGCTGCGGCTGCATCGTCTGCGGCTTGCCGATGCCCTGCCGCTTGCGGTCGAACTGGCCATCGTGCCGGCAGACCTTCTGCCGGACCTTTCGGCCCTGGGGACCTCGCTCTACGAGTCCATGGCATCAGCCGGGGCGCGGCCGCACAAGGCGCTGCAGCGCATGCGCGCATGTGCCCTGCCGGAGTTCGAAGCGCGTCTTCTCGAAGCCGAGGCCGGAGAGCCCGCCCTTTTTCTGGAACGCATATCGCGCACGGTCGAAGGGCGCGTGGTGGAGTTCACCCGTTCCCACTTCAAAGGCGACCGGTTCGACTTCGTCGCCGAACTCAATCTGCACCGGGAAACTTAAAGTGATTCCAGGAAACGGATCAGATTGTCCCGATCCTGCTTTGCCATGTCGACCACGCGATCACGCGCCGCCTGCGCCTCTCCGCCGTGCCAGAGAACGGCCTCAAGCAGCGTCCGCGCACGACCGTCATGCAGGAAGGTCGCTTCCGCATTCACCGTCGCGGTAAGGCCGATGCCCCAGAGCGGCGGCGTGCGCCATTCATAGCCATCGGCAAGCCCCTCACCGCGACCATCGGCCAGCCCCTCGCCCATGTCATGCAGCAGCATGTCGGTATACGGCCAGATCAGCTGGAAGCGCAGGGCCGAATCGTCCACATCGCGCCGGGTCACATATTTCGGCCGATGGCACGAGGCACAGCCACTGTCGTAAAAGACCTTCTTCCCGGCAAGCACCGCAGCGTCGTCCACGTCACGCCGCACGGGTACGGCGAGGTGGCTCGAATAGAAGGTTACGAGGTTCAACAGGTCTTCCGGCACCTCCTCGGCGCCCAGTCGCTCCTGCGCGCCATGCGGCAGGGCCCGGCATTCGATCTGCACCGCGGTGCAGTCACCCCAATGGTCCGGCGCAAGCGGGGTCGAAAGCCCCATATCGCCGGAAAACGCGCCTGCCGTCTGTTCGGCGATGGTGGGCGCGATGGCCTTCCAGCCAAAGCGGCCAAGTCTCCATCGGCCCTCCGCGTCGCGCACCCTTGCGGCGCGTCCGGAAATACCGTCGCCATCCTCATCGTCGGGGTCGGCCCAGGCGACAATGTCAGCCTCGTGCACGCTTTCCAGAAGGCCGAGCCCGATCATCGGCGGCGCAACGCGCGCCGACATCATCAGATCATCGCGCATCGGGCCGAACCCGGGTTCGGCGACCCGAAGCGTCGGCTTGCGCAATGTGACCTTCTCGCCCCCGGAAAGCGCCACCGGCACGTCCTCATAGGTGATCTTGACTCGACCCTCGGGATTGAGCCCCGCCACCGCATGGTCCTGAAGCTGCAGCCCGTAGACAGAATCAGGTGCCGCCGCCAAACGACCGTCTGCAATCGCCGCTTCCTGTTCCCTGTTCGCTGGAACGGACAGGCGCACGAGCAGCGACACCGCCGAATCCTCCGGCCGCGCCGGCGCATGACCGCGCCCGTCCTTGATATGGCACGACTGGCAGGCCCGCGCGTTGAACAGCGGTCCAAGCCCGTCGGAGGCCTGTGTTGACGACGGCGAGGAAACCCAGTCCTTGCGGAAAAGACCGTTGCCGAGCAGGAAGCGCTCCAGTTCGGCAAATTCCAGATTGGCGGAAGAGTGCGAGAACGCATCCGCATTGATCAGCTTCGTCGACGTTGTCGCGCCTGCAGACATGCGCTCGAAACGTTCCGGCTTGTCGAAAGTGGTCGCAGGCCGGGTCACCTTTTCCACCCGCCTGCGATCCTTCTCGCTCAGATCTTCGCGGGAACCAGGGGACAGACTGTCCGCCTGAACGGATAGCGTCACGAGAGAAATCAGGCCGCTCAGAAGCGCGGCGCGGACAGAAGCGTTCATGGAAAGGGTCTATACAAACGGACACCGGGCCGACAAGCGGCCCGGTGCAGAATTGATCTCACTCAAAAACGGCGTCGGGGTTATCGAGGCTGTCAGAGCCTTCGAGTTCGATACCGGAAAGGTCGAGTGCAACAATCACGCGCTCCAGCGAGCGGGTCTGGTCGACAAGCCCGTCAATGGCTGCCTGCACGACCGCATTGCCTTCCTCGTTCCCCTGACCGATCATCTGGTCATAGGCTTCGCCGCCCTCGGCGCGTTCCTTCAAAGCCGTCATCGCCTCCAGCGTGGTGTCGAGCTTCGCCTTCACCTCTTCGGCGAGCGCCGGGTCCTTCTCGGACACCAGGTCGGCAAGGCTCGGACCCTCAACCTTGGACCCATCGACACGCTCATAGGAACCGAAATAGACATTCCGGATACCGACGAGATCATAATAGTGGCTGTTGTGGGTGTTGTCGGAGAAGCAGTCATGCTCCTCTTCGGGATCGTTCAGAAGCAGGCCCAGCTTCATGCGCTCGCCTGCCAGTTCGCCATAGGAAAGCGATCCAAGGCCCGTCAGCATGGCGGTCAGGCCGACCTTCGGGTCAGCCGCCACCTCCGCGCGCGCCTCGCCATCGGTCTGCCAGTTGGCCACCATCTCTTCCAGATCGGTGACCAGGAGGTCGGCAGCGGCCTGAAGATACTGTCCACGACGGTCGCAATTGTCGCCGGTGCAGTTGTCCGCATCGAAATCGGTGTGGGAGCGCGCGCCGGCGCCAGCATCCGTTCCGTTGAGATCCTGCCCCCAGAGGAGAAACTCGATGGCGTGGTAGCCCGTGGCCACATTCGCCTCGATGCCGCCAGCCTCGTGAAGCGACTGGATCACCTCGGGCGTGATCTCGGAGACATCGATCTCCGTACCGCCGGCGCTCACCTTGTCATTGGCGACCACATTGACCGTGTAGAATTCGTTGGCATCGGATTCCGTGCCGTAGCTCGCGTCGACATAGTCGATCAGGCCCTCATCGAGCGGCCAGGCGTTCACCTTGCCTTCCCATTCATCGACAATCGCGTTGCCAAAGCGATAAGCCTCGCTCTGCTGGTAAGGAACACGCGCCGCGAGCCAGGCTTCACGGGCGGCTGCCATAGTTTCTTCAGACGGCGCCTCCACCAGCCGGTTCACCGCTTCGCGCAGCGTCTTCGCGGTCTCCAGGCTGTCTTCATAGGTGGCCAGCGCAATGTCTGCATAGGTGGAAACCACCTCCTGCGGCTCGGCTGCAACAGCCGGCGATGCCATGACGGCTGCGAGTGCGGTACCGATGAGTAAACGACGCTTCATGTGACTTCCCCTCTCGTCCAATCCAGATCATCGACCGCAGGAAACATGCGATCGACCTGCGGCCATTGACGGCCATCAAATAATGTGGATTTAGATTATCAGGTTTATGAAGGCAACCCCGGCGTCGCTTTTGCGGGGCTACTCCATCGCTCTGACAGCGATCACCGCATTGGTGCCGCCAAACGCAAACCCGTTGCTGAGCGCCACGCGCACATCCCGCCTGCGCGCCTCATTTGGGGTCACGTCCAGATCGCAGTCGGGATCGGCCTCCCGGTAACCGGCCGTGGGAGGCACCACGCCATCCCGGATCGCCATGACGCAGGCGATCAGTTCCAGCGCACCGGATGCGCCCAGGCAATGCGCATGCATCGATTTGGTCGAAGACACGGAGAGCTTCTCCGCATGCGCGCCGAACACGCGCCTGATCGCCTCCGTCTCAATCTTGTCGTTGGCCTTGGTGCCGGTGCCATGCGCATTGATGTAATCGACATCGGCAGGCGAAAGGCCGGCTTCATCCAGACACGCCTTGAGGGCGGACACCGGCCCGTCGACCGTTGGAGCCACAATATCCGAGGCATCGGCGGACATGCCACCACCGGCAAGCTCGGCCAGAATGGTTGCACCGCGCGCCTTTGCGTGTTCCAGCGTTTCGAGAACGGCAATGCCGGCGCCTTCGCCGAGCACCAGCCCGTTACGGTCGGCCGAGAAAGGCCGGCAGGTCTCGGATGCAAGGACCCGCAGCGCTTCCCATCCCTTTAGAATGCCGTAGATCAGCGGCGCGTCCGAACCACCGGCAAGCATGACATCGGCCCGGCCGAGCCTGATCTGATCGGCAGCGGCCAATATTGCATGGTTGGATGATGAACAGGCAGATGTGGCGCCGAAAACAGGCCCGCGCAGACCAAGCGTCATGCTGACCTGCCCGGCGGCAGCGCCCGGCATGACACGCGGCACCGTGAAAATTCCGGTCCGCGGCTTCCCCTCAAGGAGAATGGCCCGATAGCTGTCTTCGATGGCTTCCCAGCCGCAAACGCCTGTGCCGACGACGGCCCCCACACGGTGCGTGTTCGATGCGTCAACCGTAAAACCCGACTGGCTCAGCGCTTCCTGGGCGGAGATCGCCGCAAGAAGGCTGAAGCGGTCCATGGTCACGAGCCGTTTCCGGTCGATCCCGTGATCCGGCAAATCCTTGATCTCGGCACCGATGCGCACTTTCAGTTCGTGAAGTGCTGCGGTGGTGATTGGTCCGATGGCAGGACGACCGGCCCGCATGGCCGACCAGATGGCCGGGGCGTCGGTTCCAAGCGCGCAAATGCCGCCGATGCCGGTTATGACGATGCGCGGCGCTGTCATTTATTTCTTGGCGTCCACCAGTTCACGAACGGCGGCAACGATGTCCTTGACCGTTTCCATGTTCTCCCAGGCTTCAGCGGTGTTCATCTCCACCTCGATATTGAACTCGTCTTCGACATCGAAAATGATCTCGGTGAGTTCGAGGGAATGAATGCCAAGGTCGGCCAGTGGCGTATCGAGCGTGATGGTCTCGACATCGTCCTGCGCGTGGGTCTTGATCTTCTCCAGGATCGTCTTGCCGATCTCGTCTGCGCTCAAACTGGCTTCAGCATTCATGAAACATCTCCTGGGACTGCTTGCTTTTGCGCCGGCTGTGATATCGCGGGGCAAGTCGTCCGCACTCTACTCTTGACAATCTGCAGCCATAAGAAACCAAAGCGGGGCAAGCGGCAAGGGTATGCGGTGCATATCCGCCGACACCGCACAGTCAGTTTCCGTTTGCACCGCCTTTCACGAAGATTGTTACGGCCCCATTGTCGGCATATTCGAGCGCGACCACGTCTTTGAGCTGGATCGAGCGCGAATCCACCGCATGGAAAAACAGCGCGCTGCCCTCAATCGACTCGCGCAGCAGGCGAATCTCATCCTCGTGTTCGGCAATCACCGAGGCGATCTCGCTTTTCTTTTCATCCAGATCCGGAAGGAAGACGATGTCGATCTCTTCCAGCGAAAAGGTCTTGCGCACCCGCTCGGCGTTCTCCGCCGTTGCGCCGATCGCCGCTACGATGCGCGCGCTCGCCGTTTCGGCCTCGACCTCTTCGGTCTTTACCTCGGAGCCAACGATGGCATCGATAGCCTCTTCGCTCTGCAGGCCCTGTGCAGAAAGTGGGGTCTGCAGGGCAAATGCCACTGCCAGCGCCAGTGCTGCGATCCAGTGAAATCTGGCATCGACCGATCCCGGCCGCGCCGCAGTGCTCAAGCTCATGATTCAATCCCGTATGTTCCGTCGCGCAGAAAACATGTTCTGCCACGGAAGGCAACGGGCACACCATGGTGCGGGTTCCCTCAGAGCCAGGTCGGGTAATCCGAAACGAGCAGCCGATAGGGGTCTTCGTCTTCCTCGATCTCGGAAAACCGCGCGATCGGGTCGGCGAAAATATTGTCCGTCACGTCGTCGTTCACGGTTGAAACCTCACCGATCAGCACATCGTCCTTCTCGCCCCAGAAGGCATGCCAGACACCGGGCAGGAGCGTAACGCTCTCTCCAGGCTGCAGTCTCAGGACACCGCCTGCATCCACGCGGCGCATCATGCCGTCCGTGGGCACGCTGACCGGGGCCGTCCGGTCAATCTTGCCATCGGCATCCGACGCAAAAAGCTCGATGCAGAGCGTGCCGCCGCCGCGGTTGATGATGTCTTCAGCCTTGATGGCATGGGTGTGCATCGGCGCAACCTGGTCGCGCCGGGAGATCATGATTTTCTCGGCATAGAGCATGCCGCGGCCATGCTTCAAATCGTCCTGATTGCCGTTGCGCACCGTGAAGAGGAACAGGCCGCGCCGGTCGAAATCGCCGCCGCCATAGTCGGTGATGTCCCAGCCGAGTCTCGCATCGACAATGCCGCCGATCGACTCGCGCCGCCGTTTCATCTCGTCGGGCGTCCAGTCTGCAAATGGCGGCATCACGTAGCCGAAGGAGCGGATGAACGCGTCTCCCTCGCGCAAAATCTCGTTGACTTTCGACCGTTTCACCGCCGCCTCCCATATGCGAACCGATTTAGATCGTCGGTTCGTATCGCAAGCCGGGCGCCGCGCCAAGACGTTTGTTTGCTCAGAATGCCTTGAAGGTCAACGTGGTGAGCGAGCGACGGATGCCAGGCACATTGGCAATATTCTCGCTGACGAATTTTCCGATGTCGACGCCATCGTCGATATAGACCTTCATGAGCAGGTCGTAGTCGCCGCTGGTCGAGTAGAGTTCCGAGGCGATTTCGCGCTTGTAAAGCTCATCGGCAACCTCGTAGGTCTTGCCGGGCTTGCAGCGCAGTTGAACGAAGACAGGTCTCATAGGGGCTCCATGGAGCGGATGCTAAACGGGGTCGGACCAGACTTGGCCCATAGTCTCATGCTGTCAACAGACAGCGGACGATCTGATGATCCGAATCCGCCAGTCCGTCAATGACATCGAAATGATGCCGGTCTGATTCTTCCACAGCCGCGGTCTCCGCGCCGAGCCCGACCCAGACATTGGCCAGAAGTGCGTTCTGGCGCAGGAATTCGCCACGTTCGGAGGCACCAACCCAGCAGGTGAGTTTGACGCCAGGCATGGGCGCAAGCAGCGCCGGGCTTTCCGCCTGTGCTTCCTCGGGCGTGATCCTGAGCCCCTCATTCATGGCCGTCTTCATCATCGGGCGCAGGTCATGCACGCCGGAAATGGACAGGACATGACGCAACCGCGCACGCACACCCGAAGGCAGTGGCGAGGTCTCGCAGGCCATGCGCGACGCAAGATGCCCGCCCGCCGAATGGCCGGTCAGGATCAAGGGACCATCAACGCGCTCCGCCGCAGCGGAAACCGCTGCACCGATTTCACGCACGATGCCTGCAATCGAGTTCTCCGGGCAAAGCGTGTAGGACGGCATGGCAACCGCATAGCCGCTATCGACCGCCCCGGCCGCCAGATGCGACCAGTAGCTCTTGTCGAGTTTCAGCCAGAAGCCGCCATGGATGAAGACAACCAGACCGGCTGGCCGGCCTTCCGGCAGAAAGAGATCGAAACGGTTGCGCGCGCCTTCCCCGTACGGAATGTCGAGCTTGGCCCGTCCCGCAGCGGAAAGCGCGTCGCGGTAAGCCTGCGCGGGCTCGACCCAGACACCGGGCCATCGCTCACCCTGAGGAATGTTTGCGCCATTGGCATAAGCGTCGTCCCAGTCAGCAACCTGGCGGTAAAACACGAGCATTCCTCCCTGTGGTAAAGCGAGCCGGCCTGCCTGACGTTCTAGCAGGCCCCGTGGTCGCAAACCCTGTCATCCCAGACTCTGTCATCATTGCAGCACGTCATGTAGACTGCGCCCAGGCCGGATATATTTCAACCTTAAAATTTCATACTTGAAATGTTCCCGGTCCGGTGCAATGCTCCAAGCTTACAAGCCAGGTGTTAAGCGATCCTGGGAGGAAGGAGCGCGAGCATGAAAGTTGCTGTTCTCGGCGGTGGCCCGGCGGGCCTCTACTTCGCAATCTCGATGAAGCTGCGCGACGCGGCTCACGACATCACGGTTTTCGAACGAAACAGGCCCGACGACACATTCGGCTGGGGCGTGGTGCTTTCGGATGAAACCCTCGACAATCTGGCCGAAAACGATCCGGTCAGTGCCGAACGCATCCGCGAGCATTTCGCCTATTGGGACGACATCGCGGTGGTGCACAAGGGCGTGCGCACGCTCTCCACGGGACACGGCTTCTGCGGCATCGGCCGCATGCGCCTCCTCATTCTCCTGCAGGAGCGCGCCCGCGAGCTCGGCATCAATCTCCAGTTCGAGACGGAAATCGACGATCCCCGCCCCTTCATGGCCGAACACGACATGGTGCTGGCGGCAGACGGTCTGAACTCCCGCACGCGAACCACCTTCGCCGACGTGTTCAAGCCCGACATCGACGTGCGCAAGTGCAAGTTCGTCTGGCTCGGCACGCATCAGAAATTCGACGACGCCTTCACCTTCATCTTCGAAAAGACCGAGCATGGCTGGGTGTGGGCGCACGCCTACCAGTTCGATGACGAGACCGCGACCTTCATCGTGGAATGCGGCCCGGAAACCTGGGAGAAGTTCGGCTTCGGGGAGATGAGCCAGCAGGAATCCATCGCGGTCTGCGAGCGGATCTTCAAGGATCATCTGGGTGGCCACAGCCTGATGACCAATGCCAACCACATTCGCGGATCGGCGTGGATCAACTTCCCCCGCGTGCTGTGCGAGCGCTGGTCGCACGAAAACATCGCGCTGATGGGCGACGCCGCTGCCAGCGCCCACTTTTCCATCGGCTCGGGCACCAAGCTGGCGCTCGAAAGCGCCATTGCCCTGGCCGAATATCTCCACACCGAGCCGACGCTGAAGGAAGCCTTCGACAAATACGAAGACGCAAGGCGGCTGGAAGTGCTGCGTCTCCAGTCGGCGGCGCGCAACTCGCTGGAATGGTTCGAGGAGGTTGAGCGCTATCTCGATCTCGATCCGGTGCAGTTCAACTATTCGCTGCTCACCCGCTCCCAGCGCATCAGCCATGAAAACCTGCGCCTGCGCGACCCCGAATGGCTTGCGGACGCCGAAAGCTGGTTCCAGCAGCAGGCCGGCGCGGAAGACAATGCCGCCCGCCCGCCCATGTTCGCGCCCTACAAACTGCGCGGCCTGACGCTGAAAAACCGCGTGGTCGTGTCACCCATGGCCCAGTACAAGGCCGTCGACGGCTCACCGACCGACTGGCACATGGTGCACTACTGCGAGCGCGCCAAGGGCGGTGCCGGCCTGGTTTATATCGAGATGACCTGTGTCAGCCCCGAGGGCCGCATCACGCCCGGTTGTCCCGGCTTCTATAAACCCGAGCATGAGGTCGCATGGACACGCATCGTCGATTTCGTTCATCGGGAGACGGATGCGAAGATTTGTGCGCAGATCGGCCATTCCGGCCCGAAGGGCTCGACCCAGCTTGGCTGGGAAGAAATGGACGCTCCGCTGAAAGACGGCAACTGGCCGGTTCTGGCTGCTTCCGAAGTGTCCTGGTCCGAGCAGAACCAGACACCGAAAGCCATGGATCGCAACGACATGGACATGGTGCGCGACCAGTTCGTCGCGGCTGCCCAGATGGCCGAGCGCTGCGGTTTCGACATGCTCGAACTGCACTGCGCCCACGGCTATCTCCTGTCGTCCTTCATCTCGCCGCTCACCAACCGGCGCGAGGATGACTACGGCGGCAGCCTTGAAAACCGCATGCGCTATCCGCTGGAAATCTTCCATGCGGTTCGTGCCGTCTGGCCAGACGACAAGCCCATTTCCGTACGCATCTCGGCCAATGACTGGGTGGGCGGTGAAGGCGTGACACCGGAAGAGGCCGTGGAGATCGCCCGCATGCTGCAGGAAGCCGGCGTCGACATCTGCGACGTTTCCGCGGGCCAGACCTCGAAGCGCGCCCGCCCCGTCTATGGACGCATGTTCCAGACGCCGTTCTCCGACCGCATCCGCAACGAAACCGGCATGGCGACGATGGCCGTGGGCAACATCTACGAGCCCGACCATGTCAATTCGATCCTGATGGCCGGCCGGGCCGACCTTGTCTGCCTCGCCCGCCCGCATCTGGCCGATCCTTACTGGACACTGCATGCCGCGGCATCGCTTGGTGATCGCGGCGTGACCTGGCCCGATCCCTACCTGCCAGGCCGCGATCAGCTCTACCGGCTCGCTGAGCGGGCCGAACAGATGACGGGGAAGGTTTGACGATGAACGCAACCCGCCACGCACTCGTCACAGGCGGCGGAACGGGCGTCGGCGAAGCGATCGCGCTCTCCCTCGCGGAAGCCGGCATCGACGTTACGATCTGCGGGCGGCGGGCCGAGCCTCTCGAAAAGGTCGCGGCCCGGCACGAGCGCATCCACGCGCTCACCGCCGACGTGACCGACGAAGCCTCCATGCAGGCACTCTATGAGGTGGCGGAAGCCGCGCGCGGACCCTTCGACATTGTCATCGCCAATGCAGGCACGGCCTCCAGCGCGCCCGCCCACCGCACGAAACTCGAAGACTGGAACCGCATCCTCGACGTCAACATGACGGGAGCGTTTCTAAGCGTGAAGCCAGCGCTTTCGCCCATGGCCAAACGCGGCAGCGGACGCATCATCTTCGTCGCCTCTGTCGCCGGCCTCAAGGGCTATGCCTATGTCGCGCCCTATGTCGCATCGAAGCACGGCGTCATCGGGCTCATGCGGGCGCTTTCCGTGGAACTGGTCAAGACCGGCGTGACGGTCAACGCCATCTGTCCCGGTTACGTGGAAACCGAGATGCTGGAAGAATCCATCGAGCGCGTGGTCGAGAAGACCGGGCGCAGCCACGAGGAGGCCCGCAGGGGCTTTGTCGAAGCCAATCCCCATGGCCGGCTGATCCAGCCGGAAGAGGTCGCGGCGGCAGCATTGTGGCTCGTCAGTCCGGCCGCCTCGTCGGTCACCGGCCAGTCGATTTCAATCTCTGGAGGTGAAACATGGTAAGCGCTCCCCTGGCTTCCGTCCGCAGCGGCGCACCGGCAAAGGAACGCCTGCGCCTGTGGATCAGGATTCTGCGCGCCTCGCGTCTCATCGAAGCCGTTCTGCGCGAAAGGCTCAAGACCCGCTTCGACACGACCCTGCCGCGTTTCGATGTGCTGTCGGCCCTCGACCGCGCTCCCGAGGGCATGGCGATGAGTGACATCTCGCGCTTCCTGCTTGTTTCGAACGGCAATGTAACCGGCATTGTCGAGCGGCTGGTGACCGATGGTCTGGCCAGTCGAACCAAGCGCGATGGCGACCGCCGCACCTCCATCATAAAGCTGACACCGGCCGGCAAGGAAGCCTTCGCGGCAATGGCCGAAGCGCATGAGCGCTGGGTCGACGAGCTTCTCGGCAGTCTGCCGGAGGATGAAGCACGGGCTCTGGCCGGCACACTCAAAACGTTCGAAAGCAATTGGGAGGGCGGCGTATGAGCACCATGGCAGGCCTGAAACCGAAACACTTCATCTGGCGTATGGAAGGCAATGTCGCGCTGATCCAGCTCGACCGGCCAGACCGTAAGAATCCGCTCACCTTCGAATCCTACGCAGAACTGCGCGACACATTCCGCGCCCTGCCCTATGCGGATGACGTGGACGCGGTGGTGTTCCTTCCCAATGGCGGCAATTTCTGCTCGGGCGGCGATGTGCACGACATTATCGGCCCGCTGGTCGATATGGACATGAAGGGCCTGCTCGCCTTCACCCGCATGACCGGCGATCTGGTCAAGGCGATGATCGCCTGCAACAAGCCCATCATCTCCGCCATCGATGGCGTGGCGGTGGGCGCTGGCGCCATCATCGCCATGGCATCGGACCTGCGGCTTGCGACGCCGGAGGCAAAGACAGCGTTCCTCTTTACCCGCGTCGGGCTCGCCGGCTGCGACATGGGCGCCTGCGCCATGCTGCCCCGCATCATCGGTCAGGGCCGTGCGGCGGAACTGCTCTACACCGGCCGCTCCATGAGCGCCGAAGAAGGAGAGCGCTGGGGCTTTTACAACCGGCTCGTCTCTGTCGATGCTCTGGAAGCGGAGACACTGAGCATGGCCGCGCGCATCGCCGCCGGTCCGACCTTTGCCCATGGCATCACCAAGACACAGCTCAACCAGGAGTGGTCGATGGGTCTCGAACAGGCCATCGAGGCCGAAGCACAGGCACAGGCCATCTGCATGCAGACAAAGGATTTCGAGCGGGCGTACCGGGCATTTGTCGCCAAGGAAAAACCGGTGTTCGAGGGGGATTGATGCCTGACCGCTCCTTCCTCGACTGGCCCTTCTTCGAACAGCGCCACCGCGACTGGGCCGATAAACTCGACGCATGGTGCGCCCAAAACCTCCCCGTCGACCACAGCGATGTGGACGCCGCCTGCCGCGACCTCGTTGCGCGGCTCGGCGAAGCCGGTTTCCTCAAACCCACCGCGCTCGACACCGACAATCCCGGCCCGCTCGATGTGCGCACGTTGTGCCTGACGCGCGAAACGCTGGCCCGACATGACGGGCTGGCCGATTTCGCCTTCGCCATGCAGGGGCTTGGCACCGGCGCCATCAGCCTGTTCGGCACGCCCGAACAGCAGCAATGGCTCGACAGGACCCGTGCCGGCAAGGCGATCTCGGCCTTCGCCCTGTCGGAACCGCGATCCGGTTCGGACGTGGCGAACATGGACATGACCGCCACCCGCGATGGCGATGATTATGTGCTTTCCGGCGAAAAGACCTGGATTTCCAATGGCGGCATCGCCGACCTCTACACCGTCTTTGCCCGCACCGGCGAAGCGCCGGGTGCCAAAGGCATCTCGGCCTTCCTCGTTCCCGCCGACACGCCAGGGCTGGAGGTGGCAGAGCGCCTTGACGTGATCGCGCCGCATCCGCTGGCGCGGCTCGCCTTCAACGATGTGCGCGTGCCTGCCTCCGCGATGATCGGCAGGCCGGGCGAGGGCTTCAAGATTGCCATGTCGGTGCTCGACGTTTTCCGCTCCACCGTGGGTGCGGCCGCACTCGGCTTTGCGCGCCGCGCGCTGGACGAGACGCTGGACCGGGCAGGCAGCCGCGAACTTTTCGGCGCCCCGCTGTTCGACCTGCAGATGGTGCAGGGCCACATCGCCGAGATGGCGCTCGACATCGACGCCGCAGCACTTCTCATCTACCGCGCCGCCTGGACCAAGGACATGGGTGCGCCGCGCGTGACCCGCGAAGCGGCAATGGCGAAGCTCTTTGCCACCGACCGCGCGCAACAGGTCATCGACAAGGCGGTTCAGATTCATGGCGGCGACGGTGTGCGCCGCGGACATATCGTGGAAAGCCTTTACCGGGAGATCAGGGCTCTGCGCATCTATGAGGGCGCATCAGACGTCCAGAAGGTCGTGATTGCCCGGCAGATTGGAAAATGAGGGAGGAAACATGCTCGGACCGACAGGTCATACCGACACCTTTGCGCGGGACAATCTCCCGCCGGAAGACCAATGGCCGGCCTTCCTTCTCGATGGCTTTGACTACCCCGAGTATCTGAATGCCGGCGTTGAACTGACCGACCGCCTCGTCGAGCGCGGCTTTGGCGACCATGTGGCGCTGATCGGCAATGGCCGCCGCCGCACCTACAAGGAGCTGGCAGACTGGACGAGCCGCCTCGCCCATGCGCTGGTCGAGGATTACGGCGTCAAACCCGGCAACCGCATCCTGATCCGCTCGGCCAACAACCCGGCCATGGTGGCCTGCTGGCTGGCCGCCACCAAGGCGGGCGCAGTGGTGGTCAACACCATGCCGATGCTGCGCGCCGGCGAGCTCGCCAAGATCGTCGACAAGGCGGAAATCGACCTTGCCCTGTGCGACACGCGCATCAAGGACGAGCTCGTCGCCTGCGCGAAGGAGAGCAAATTCCTCAAAAAGGTGGTCGGCTTCGACGGCACCGCCAATTTCGACGCAGAACTCGACCGCATCGCCCTCGACAAGCCGGTCCAGTTCGATGCCGTCAAAACCGGCCGTGACGATGTCGCGCTTCTGGGTTTCACCTCCGGCACCACCGGCACGCCCAAGGCGACCATGCATTTCCACCGCGATCTGCTGATCATCGCCGATGCCTATGCGAAGGAAGTGCTTCAGGTCACACCCGAGGACGTTTTCGTCGGCTCGCCTCCGCTCGCCTTCACCTTCGGGCTTGGCGGTCTGGCGATCTTCCCCTTGCGTTTCGGTGCAACGGCGACTCTGCTCGAAAGCGCCACCCCGCCCAACATGATCGAGATCATCGAAAAATACCGTGCGACGGTGAGTTTTACCGCTCCCACCGCCTACCGCGCCATGATGGCGGCGATGGACGAGGGTGCGGACCTTTCCTCGCTGCGCGTTGCCGTTTCGGCCGGCGAGACCCTGCCCGGTCCCGTGTTCGAGGCGTGGACGCAAAAGACCGGAAAACCGATCCTCGATGGCATCGGCGCCACCGAGATGCTGCATATCTTCATCTCCAACCGCTTCGACGATCGCCACCCGGCCACCACGGGCCGCCCGGTGACCGGTTATGAAGCGCGCATCGTGGACGAAGACATGAACGAACTGCCGCGCGGCGAAACCGGCCGGCTGGCCGTGCGTGGCCCGACCGGCTGCCGCTATCTCGCCGACGACAGACAGAAGGAGTATGTCCGTGACGGCTGGAATCTCACCGGCGACAGCTTCTATCAGGATGAGGACGGCCACTTCCATTTCGCCGCCCGCTCTGACGACATGATCGTTTCCGCCGGTTACAACATTGCCGGTCCCGAGGTGGAGGCGGCACTGCTTGCCCATGCCGACGTCATGGAATGCGCCGTCATCGGCGCACCGAGCGAGGAACGCGGACAGATTGTCGAGGCTCATGTGGTTCTGGCCGATGGCGTCGCGCGCGATGAGCTCACGGTGAAACGCCTTCAGGACCACGTGAAGGCAGCAATCGCGCCTTACAAATATCCACGTTCCATCAAGTTTCTGGACGCCCTGCCGAAGACCGAGACAGGCAAGATCCAGCGTTTCCGCCTGCGGGAGAAGAACTGACCATGGCAAGCCAGCCGGAGCTCGACGACGAAAGGGCAGCGGACATCAAGCCGCCCATGTCCTACAGCGATTATCTGCATCTGGAGAAAATACTCGACGCGCAGGAACCCCTGTCCACGGCACGTGATGAGCTTCTCTTCATCATCCAGCACCAGACCTCCGAGCTCTGGATGAAACTCGCCATCACCGAGATCCGCTCCGCACGCGCTGCCATCGCCGAAGACCGCCTGCGCCCGGCCTTCAAGATGCTGACCCGCGTGGCACGCATCTTCGAGCAGTTGAACAGCGCCTGGGACGTGCTGCGTACCATGACGCCGAGCGAGTATTCCACCTTCCGCGATGCGCTCGGCCAGTCCTCGGGCTTCCAGTCCTGGCAATACCGTTCCATCGAGTTTCTGGCCGGCAACCGCAATCTGGCAATGCTCAAACCGCATTCCGACCTGCCGCAGATCACCGCACGGCTTGAAGAGATTCTGGCCGAGCCCAGCCTCTATGACGAGGCGCTGCAGCTTCTGGCGCGCAACGGTTTCGACATTGGCCCCGATGCGGAGCGGACGAGCTGGCGTGAGAAGCGCGAGGCCAACGATCAGGTGCAGGCCGCATGGAAGGCGGTCTATGCGCGGCCCGACGAGCACTGGGCGCTTTACGAGCTGGCGGAAAAACTGATTGATTTCGAAGACTATTTCCGTCGCTGGCGTTTCAATCACGTGACCACCGTCGAACGGATCATCGGGCTGAAGCGGGGCACCGGCGGCACATCCGGCGTTTCCTACTTGCGCAAGATGCTGGATGTGGAACTATTCCCTGAGCTCTGGCGGGTCCGAACGGACATGTAGCGGGGCACGGGTAACAAAGCCGCGGATCGTGGCGTCAATGACAAGGGAACGATTGGGAGACCACACATGAGAAAGCTACTTGCAGCAAGCCTGCTTGCCCTTTCGGCAAGCGTTGCCGGAAACGCCTTCGCCGAGCCGATCAAGATCGGCATGATCACCACGCTTTCAGGCGGCGGCGCCGGCCTTGGCATTGACGCCCGCGATGGTTTCATGCTGGCGATCGAACAGTCCGGCAACAAGGAGATCGATGTCGTTGTTGAAGACGATGCCCAGAAACCCGAACTCGCGGTCCAGATCGCCGACAAGATGATCCAGAGCGACAAGGTCGACCTGATGACAGGCATCATCTGGTCGAACCTCGCCATGGCGGTCGTGCCGTCGGCGACCGCGCAGGACGTCATCTATCTGTCAGTCAACGCCGGCCCCTCGGCCCTTGCCGGTGCCGGATGCAGCCCGAGCTATTTCAACGTCGCCTATCAGAACGACAATTTCCACGAGGCGATGGGCGAGGCCGCCAACAAGGACTACAAAAAGACCTTCATCATGGCGCCCAACTATCCGGCCGGCAAAGATTCGCTGACTGGCTTCAAGCGCTTCTACAAGGGTGAACTGGCGGGTGAGGTCTACACCAAGCTCGGTCAGACGGACTATGCCGCCGAGATCGCCCAGATCCGCGCTTCGGGTGCGGATTCGGTGTTCATCTTCCTGCCGGGCGGCATGGGCATTGCCTTCACCAAGCAGTATGCCCAGTCGGGCGTCGGCCTGCCGCTGCTGGGACCTGCTTTCTCCTTCAGCCAGGATGTGCTGCCCGCCATTGGCGATGCGGCGCTTGGGGTGAAAAACACCGCTTCCTGGGCTTATGACCTCGACAATGAGGCCAACAAGGCCTTCGTCGAGGGGTTCAGGGAAGCCTATGGCCGCCTGCCTTCCGTCTATGCCGCTCAGGCCTATGACACAGCGAACCTGATCCTCTCCGCCGCCGGCAAGGCGAGCGTGAAGGACAAGGAAGCCTTCCGCGCTGCCCTGAAGGAAGCGGATTTCGATTCCGTTCGCGGCAAGTTCTCCTTCAACACCAACAACCACCCGATCCAGGACTTCTACGTCCGCGAGGTGGTGAAGGATGGCGACACGCTGACCAACAAGATCGTGGCCACCGCATTCACCGACCACAAGGACGCCTACGCGGCCGAGTGCAAGATGTAAGGCAAAATCAGACCGTCATCCCGCTCTCGTGGTTCGCCTTTCGGCAAGCTCAAGAGACTCAACATGAGGGCTGGGGTGGCGTCAGTTATAAAGCGCGCGCTCTTTTTTTGTCGTGTTTGGCCGACGTGTCTGTTTCACCCTCATCCTGAGCCCGTCGAAGGGCGGGGGTGAAGCGCACCACGGTCGTTTCCAGTCAACCCAAACAGCAGCTGACCCGTGTCCCTAACCCTATTCATAGAGCAGATATTGAACGGCCTGCAGTTCGGCGTGATGCTGTTCCTGATGGCCGCCGGCCTGACGCTGATCTTCGGCGTCATGGGGCTCATCAACCTTGCGCATGGTTCACTCTTCATGGTCGGCGCGTTTGCCTGCGCGGCCGTGGCTGCCGCCACCGGCTCCTTCTGGCTCGGCCTCATCGCCAGCCTTGCCGCCGCAGCCGCCGCCGGCGCGCTGGTCGAAATCCTCGTCATCAGACGGCTCTATGAACGTGACCATCTCGACCAGGTGCTCGCCACCTTTGCGCTGATCCTCATCTTCTCGGAAGGCACCCGCTGGGTGTTCGGCTCCTTCCCGCTCTATCTCGACATTCCGCAGCTTCTGTCAGGCGCGGTGCATCTGCCCGGCGGCGCGCAGTACCCAATATACCGTCTCGCGGTGATCGGTGTGGGCATTGCGGTGGCCGTGGGGCTTTATCTCCTCATCGGCAAGACGCGGCTCGGCATGCGCATCCGCGCCGGCGAGTCCGACCGTGAAATGATCGGCGCGCTCGGCATCGACATCGGCACCCTCTACACGCTCGTTTTCGCGCTGGGCGCTGCCCTTGCCGGCCTCGCCGGCGCGATGGTCGGCGCGCTTCAGTCGGTGCAGGTGGGCATGGGCGAGCCGGTGCTGATCCTCGCCTTCGTGGTCATCGTCATTGGCGGCATCGGCTCCATCAAGGGCGCGCTGATCGGCTCCATTCTCGTGGGACTGACGGAGACGCTCGGCCGTTTCCTGCTGCCGCATCTCTTCGGCCTGTTCATGTCCAATTCTGAAGCCGCCACCGTGGGCGCGGCACTTGCCTCCATGCTGATCTACATCGTCATGGCCCTCATCCTCGCTTTCAGGCCACAGGGCCTGTTTGCGGCGAATGCGTGAGGGGGCGGGCATGACACGCGAAACAACCATCAGCATCGTCATCGTCGCCGGCCTTCTCGCCGCCGCCTTCATCGCGCAGGCGATGGGTGAGACCTTCTACATCACGCTTGCGACCCGCATGGCGATCCTCGGCCTCGCCGCCACCGGGCTCAACATCGCGCTCGGCCTCGGCGGTCTGGTCTCCTTCGGCCATGCCGCCTTCTTCGGCATTGGCGGCTATGCGGCGGGCATTCTGGCCACCCACGCCTTCAACAGCGAACCGCTGCTCCTCGGCCTTCCCGGCACCAACCAGATGATCGTCATCTGGATTGCCGGCGCCATCGCCGCCGGGCTCGTTGCCGTTCTGATCGGCCTGATCTCGCTCAGAACCTCAGGCGTCTATTTCATCATGATCACCCTCGCCTTCGCGCAGATGATCTACTATTTCGCTATCTCCTGGCCCGCCTATGGCGGTGAGGACGGTCTTTCGATCTATGTGCGCAACGCCTTTCCCGGCGCGAACACGCTCGCGCCGATGAGCTTTTTCCTCATCTGCTTCGGCCTTCTGGCGCTCGGCCTCGTCCTCTTCGCGCTCATCCGCGCATCCCGCTTTGGCGCGGCACTTCAGGCCGGGCGGCAAAACGAGACGCGCCTTGCCGCCGTCGGCATCGCGCCATTCCGGGTCCGGCTCACGGCCTTTGTCATCTCCGCCATGATGACGGCGCTCGCCGGCGCGCTCTTTGCCGATCTGAACCGCTTCGTCAGCCCCTCCATGTTCTCGTGGCATATGTCGGGTGAACTGATCGTGCTCATCATTCTGGGCGGTGTCGGACGTCTGGCCGGACCACTGGCCGGGGCCATCGTCTACGTCCTTTTCGAGTTCGCGCTGGGCGGCATCACCGAGCACTGGCAGTTTTTCCTCGGCCTCATCCTTCTGGCCGTGGTGCTGTTTGCCCGCGGCGGCGTAATGGGCCTCTTGGCCGGGAGGGCGCGGCATGGCTGAACCGATCCTCGACATCCGCGACTTGAAGAAAAGCTTCGGCGCGCTGAAGGCGACTGATGGCGTGAGCCTCGATCTCAGACCCGGCGAAATCCACGCCCTGATAGGCCCTAACGGTGCAGGCAAATCGACCCTCATCCACCAGATTGCCGGCTCGCTGAAACCGGACAGCGGTGAAATCCGCTTCGAGGGCCGCGACGTGAAACCGCTCGACATGGCCGCCCGCGCGCGGCTCGGCATGGGCCGCACATTTCAGGTTTCCTCGTTGGCGCCCGAATTTTCCGCCCTGCGCAATGTGATGCTCGCGGTGCAGGCGCGTCAGGGCTCCAGCTTCCGTTTCTTCAAACCCGTCATGCACGACCGAGGCCTCACCGAGCCCGCTCATGAAGCGCTCGCCCGTGTCGGCCTGTCGGACCGTGCCGACGTGCCCGCCGCCGAGCTTTCGCACGGCGAACGCCGCCAGCTCGAAATCGCCATCGCCCTGGCGCTCGGTGCAAAGGCGTTTCTGCTGGATGAGCCCATGGCCGGCATGGGCCCCGAAGGCTCACAGGCGCTCACCCGCTTCCTCGACCGTCTGCGCGGCGAAGCACCGATCCTCCTGATCGAGCACGACATGGACGCCGTCTTCGCCCTTGCCGACCGCATCTCCGTTCTTGTCTATGGCCGCATCATCGCCACCGGCTCGGTGGATGAGATCCGCAATCACCCCGCCGTGCGCGAAGCCTATCTGGGAGACGGCGCATGAAGCTGCTCGACATCCAGGATCTCAAAACTTTCTACGGAAAATCGCAGGCGCTTTTCGGCATCGACCTTTCGGTCGAGGAAGGCGAAGCCGTGGCGCTGATGGGCCGTAACGGCATGGGCAAGACCACGACGATCCGCTCCATCTGCCACCTCACCCCGGCGCAGTCAGGCAGCATAAACTTTGCCGGCAAAAATATCATGCGCCTGAAGCCGCACCGCATCGCGCGGCTCGGCGTGGGTCTGGTACCGGAAGGCCGCCGCTGCTTCCCCAATCTGACGGTGGAGGAAAACATCCTCGCCGCCGCCCGTCCGGGCAAGTGGACGCTCGATGGCGTGAACGCGCTGTTTCCGCGCCTGGCGGAACGGCGCGATCAATATGCGAGCACGCTTTCGGGCGGCGAACAGCAGATGCTTGCCATCGGGCGGGCGCTGGCCACCAATCCGCGTCTGCTCATTCTCGACGAGGCGACCGAGGGTCTTGCCCCGGTCATCCGGCAGGATATCTGGCGCGCCATCCGCACCATCCGGGCGGAAGGCCAGTCGATCCTGATCGTCGACAAGACACTGAGCGAGCTTCTGCCCGTGGCGGATCGCTGCGTCATTCTCGAAAAAGGCCGCACTGCATGGACCGGTGCACCCTCAGCACTCACGGACGAGATCCAGGAGCGCTTTCTCGGCGTGTGACCACGCCTTTACGGTCAGGATCGACTGACCTTAGTTCCCAAGCACGAAGGAAATAGCATGACTGTCCCGCTTCACCAGATTCTCCAGCCCGCCGACTGGGTTCCGGCCAGAGGGTATTCCAATGGTGTTGTTGCAAGGGGGCGCACCGTCTTCCTTGGTGGACAGATCGGCTGGAACGGCAATCAGGTGTTCGAGACGGACGATTTCATCGCCCAGGTGCGACAGGCGCTTGAAAACATCGTCACGCTTCTGAAGGAAGCCGGCGCCGGCCCGGAGCATGTGGTGCGCCTCACCTGGTTCATCACCGACAAGCAAGCCTACGCCACCCGCCTGCGCGAGCTGGGCGAAGCCTATCGCTCCGTCATGGGCCGCAACTTCCCGCCCATGAGCGTCGTTCAGGTCACCGCGCTCATCGAGGATGAAGCGAAGGTGGAGATCGAGGCCACGGCCGTCCTGCCGGATTAGCCCATGTTCCAACACCGTTTTCGCCTCTCCCCCACAACCACCAGGTGGGGGAGAGGCGTTCCGTGTGAGCCGGCAAAGAGGGAGTGGGCTCACACTGGATTCAACCGGCGGTCCCGATGTCCGCAAGCTGCGCCGCATCCTCGCGCGCATTTCGGCGCAGCGTGTAGAAGAACGCCGCCACGAACAGGCCGGTCATCAGAAGCACGATCGTCGGCGCCGGCGCGCTATCAAGGAAGAAGCTCAGGTAAACGCCGAAGAACGACGAGAACAATGCAACTGCCAGGCTGACCAGCAGCATCCTGTCGAACCGCCTGACCAGCAGAAACGCCACCGCTCCCGGCCCGATCAGAAGCGCAATCGCCAGAATGATGCCCACTGCCGTCAACGCCGCCACGATGGTGAGCGAGAGGATGGACAAGAGCCCGTAATGCAGCACCCGCACCGGCAGGCCAATCGCCTTGGCGTGCTGTCCGTCAAACGCATTCAGAAGTAGATCCCGGCGAAAGAGCACGATCGCCACGCAGACGAAAAGCGCGATAATCCCCGTCTGCGCGATGTCTCCCCACGTCACGCCCAGCATGTCGCCGAACAGGATGTGATCGAGATGCACCTCGGTCTGGATCTTGGTGTAGAGCAGAAGGCCGAGCCCGAACATGCCGGAGAAGACCACGCCCATAATCGTGTCTTCCTTCACACGGCTGTTCTCCTTCAGATAGCCGATGCCCACAACGCAGGTCATGCCGGCCACGAAAGCGCCGATGGCAAAGGGTATGCCGATAATATAGGCGATCACCACACCCGGTAGCACCGCATGGCTCACGGCATCGCCCATCAGCGACCAGCCCTTGAGCACGAGGAAGCAGGAAAGCAGCGCCATGGGCGCAGCAATCAACACCGAGATGATGAACGCCTGCTGCATGAAGGGAAACGCGAAGGGCAGCATCAGCGTATCGAAAAAGCCACTCATGCGCTCATCTCCTGCATGTCGCCTTCCAGCGCCTCACGCGCCCGCCGGCGTGCCGCCAGAAGCCCGTGCTTCGGCGCAAACACGAAGGCTGTCAGAAACGCCAGCGTCTGCAACACGACGATGATCCCGCCCGTCGCCCCATCGAGAAAATAGCTCGCATAGGCCCCGGTGAAGCTTGAGAGCGCGCCAATCGCCACCGCAATGGCAACGAGCCGTGGAAAGCGGTCGGTCAGAAGGTATGCTGTCGCCCCCGGCGTCACCACCATGGCGATAACGAGAAAGGCGCCCACGGTCTGCATGGCGGCCACCGTGCAGGCACTCAGAAGCGTGAAGAAGATGAGCCGCAGAAAGCCCGGGTTGAGGCCGATGGAGCGCGCATGGTTCTCGTCGAAAAACGCGACCATCAGGTCTTTCCACTTGAATGCGAGGACCAGCAGAGTGACGCCGGAAATGATGACAAGCTGCAGCGTGTCCGATGGCGTGATCGCCAGCACATTGCCCAGAACGATGGTCTGGATGTTCACCGCCGCCGGCGACAGCGAAACCATAAACAGTCCGAGCCCAAAGAACGATGTGAAGATCAGGCCGATGATCGCATCCTCGCGCAGCTTGGTGCGCTGATTGAGAAAGAACATCGCACCGGCCGCAAGCCCGCCAGCAAAGAACGCGCCGATAGAAAACGGCAGGCCCAGCATATAGGCCCCGGCTACGCCCGGCACGATGGAGTGCGAAAGCGCATCACCGATCAGCGACCAGCCCTTGAGCATCAGATAGGCGGAGAGAAAGGCGCAGACCCCGCCCACCAGCGCGCTCACCCACATGGCGTTGACCATGTAGCCATAGGAGAAAGGTTCGAGCAGATAGGCGCTCATTTCCTGTCACCCGCTTCCGAGGCACCGTCCTCATCGCCATAAATGACGAAGGGGCGCTCATCGTCGGTCAGAACGGTGAGCTTGCGGGAATCTTCTTCTGCGTCTTCATGCAGATCCGCCCCGCCAAGCGTGAACTGGCGCAGGACACCACCAAACGCCTTTTCCAGATTGGCGCGGGTGAAGACTTCCGGTGTCAGCCCGGAAGCCAGCACCGTTCGGTTGATCAGAACGGTTCGATCGCAGAAGCGCGGCACACTGCCCAGATTGTGCGTCGAGACCAGCATGACATGCCCTTCCTCACGTAACGCCTTCAGAAGCGCGATGATGGATTCTTCCGTGCGGACATCGACGCCGGTGAACGGCTCGTCGAGCAGAATCACCCGGCCCTCCTGCGCCAGCGCCCGCGCCAGGAAGACGCGCTTCTTCTGGCCGCCGGACAGTTCACCGATCTGCCGCTTGCGGAAATCCGCCATGCCCACACGCTCCAGCGCCGCCGCGACCTTCTCATGATCGTGCCGGCGCGGCCAACGCATGAAATTCATGTGGCCATAGCGGCCCATCATCACTACGTCCTCGACGAGAACGGGAAAGTTCCAGTCAACCTCTTCGGCCTGGGGCACATAGGCAACGACGTTGCGCTTCAGGGCCCGCCCTGCCTGCTGGTCCAGGATGGATACCTCTCCCTTGGCCAACGGCACGAAGCCCATGATTGCCTTGAAGAGCGTGGACTTGCCACTGCCATTCACGCCCACAAGCGCCGTGATTGTGCCGGTGGGGATTGAAAAACTGGCGTCACGCAGCGCCGTGTGACCGTTCCGATAGGTAACCGTCACATCGCGAACATCAATGCCGGCGGATTTCGCCGCCGGCTTTCTGTCCCTGTTGATCACGGGTGCGTTCATTGCCCGCTCAGTCCTTCGGCGATCGTTTCGCTCGTTACCCGCAGGAGGTCCAGATAGGTCGGCACCTCGCCGCTCGCATCGCTCAGCGAATCCACGTAGAGAACCCCGCCATACTTCGCACCGGTTTCACGCGCCACCTGTTGCGCCGGGTCCGGTGACACCGTGCTTTCGCTGAAGACGGCCGGCGCCCTGGTTTCCCTGATCTGGTCAATCACATGGCGCACCTGCTGCGGCGTACCCTGCTGATCCGCGTTGATTGGCCAGATATAAAGCTCCTTCAGTCCGAAGTCGCGGGCAAGATAGCTGAACGCGCCCTCGCTGGTGACGAGAACCCGGTGATCCTCGGGAATGGCAGCAAGCCTTTCGCGGATCGGATCAACAACCGCCTTGATCTGCGACTTGTAAGCCTCGGCATTCTTTGCATACACCCCGGCATTCTCAGGATCATGCTTCGAAAACGCGTCGCGGATGTTGTCGACATAGGTCAGCGCATCGCTCGGCGACATCCAGGCATGTGGGTTGGGCTTGCCCGTATAGGGGCCCTCGCCAATGCTCATCGGCTCCACGCCCTGCGAAACCACCACGCTCGGAACATCCTTGAGATTGCGGAAGAAGCGCTCGAACCAGAGCTCGAGATTGAGCCCGTTCCACAGGATCAGGTCGGCATCCTGAGCCCGCAGAATATCGCCCGGTGTCGGCTGGTAATTGTGAATTTCCGCATTCGGCTTGGTGATCGATTCGACCACCGCCGCCTCGCCCGCAACGTTGCGTGCCATATCCGCGATAACGGTAAATGTCGTGACCGCCTTGAAGCGCTCATCCTGAGCGAAGGCGGAGGTCGCGGCGAGTGCTGCGACGATGAAAGTGGCCAATCCTTTGGCTAAACGCATGAAAATCCCCTGAAACACATCAAACTGCTGTGACTGCCTGAAGCTAGGCTGTATTTCTCAACTCGTCAATGCAATTGCAAATCGTTTGCAATAAAAAAGCTGAAACCCTGAAACTGCAGGGTTTCCTGAGGAGAAACTTGAGTGCGAACAGATGGAATCTTTGCAACTGATTGTCATCTGGCGCATAGTTGCCCTATGAATCAGCATGCCAGCCATAAGCCGGATTACGAGAAGGAACTGCGCCGCGCCGGCGTTCGCATCACCCGGCCGCGCAAAGTGATTCTGCGAATTCTGACAGAAACGGACGATCATCCGGACGCCATGGAAATTTTCCAGCGTGCTTCGGCCATCGATCCGAGCATCTCACTATCGACCGTCTACCGCACCATGAAGCTTCTGGAAGAGATGGGGGCGATCCACCGCCATGCCTTTGAAGGCGGGCGCGCCCGTTTCGAGCAGGCCGACGGCGAGCATCACGACCACCTGATCGATATCGACACGGGTGACGTGATCGAATTCCATTCGAAGCGCATCGAAGAGTTGCAGGAAGAAATTGCCAGCGCACTCGGCTACGACATCGTGCACCACCGGCTGGAACTCTACGGGCGCAAGCGAAAGAGAAGCTGAGGCCCTTCGGAGCGCGCTCAACGCTCCGACTAGAGCATTTTGCAGTCAGGTGGCATCACCTGACGTCCGCACAAAGCGAAAAAACTGATGGATTGAGCGGAGCAGCGTTTCAGTGAAACGGTGAACCGCTCCAAACACACTCCACCTGACATCGAAACACCGTTTCCCGTTGGCTCTCTCGGCTCAGGGCCCCTGTATTGTGCGGTCTCATCCATAAACTTGACTCCAATAGTCATAATAAATAGAAGCCTTGGCTATTGTTTCTCCCGGCGCATTCCGTGCCTGAAAATTCCCGGAAAATGGAGAGTGCGTTGTCCGCAATTCACCCAGCCCGCATCAGCCACTTAGCGTTGATGGCGGCAATGACCTTACCCGTGACCGCAAAGACCGTGCTGGCGCAGGAAGCAACCGTGTTGCAACGCCTGACGGTGGAAGCGGAGAGCGACGACATTCTCCTGCAGGACGGCTACATCGTTCAGGAAAGCCGTACCGGAACAAAGACCGACACTCCCATCGTGCAGATCCCGCAGGCCATCTCCGTAGTCACGCAGGATCAGCTGGAAGACCAGAAGCCGCGCACGCTCAATGAGAGCCTTGGCTATATCGCAAGCGCCAACCCGAACGGCTTCGGTTTCGACAATCGCTATGACGCGTTCACCCTGCGTGGCTTCCCGGCCTATTCCACAGGCACGTTCCGGGACGGTCTGCGACAGTATAATGGCCCTTCGGCCTGGTTTCGAACCGAGCCCTACGGGATCGAGGGACTTATGGTTCTCAAGGGCCCCGCGTCTTCCCTATATGGCGTGAGTGGCCCGGGCGGCATCGTCAACATCGTCACCAAACGCCCGAAAGAAGAGACCTTTCGCGAGGTCGAACTCCTTGCCGGGACCAATCAACGCTTCCAGGGCGCATTCGATTTCAGCGGCCCGGTCAATGAAAGCGGCACGATCCTCTATCGTCTCACCGGTCTCGGGCGCGTCTCCGACACCGAGATCCCCGGATACGAAGACGACAAGTTCTACATCGCACCAGCAGTAACCCTGCAGCCCGACGCTGGCACAAAACTCACCATTCTCGGCGAGTATTCAAAGGCCGTAACGGGCGCCACCGCGTGGTATCACAATTCATCCTATGGCGTGTTGTCCGATCTTTATGCCGGCGATCCCGACTGGAACGACTTCGACCTCCGGCAGGGTCGCATCGGATTTGAGTTCGAGCACAGTCTCAACGATGTTGTGACCCTGAGACAGAATTTACGTTTCCAGGCTGTCGATGCAGATCTGAAATACAGCGGCTTCTACCCCGCTCCCCCGAGCCGGATATGGGCGCGCTATCAGGAAGAGACAAGAAATTTCGTCGTCGACAACATCGCGCAGTTCGACTTCGACACTGGCTCGATCGAGCATACTGCAGTTGTCGGGCTCGACTATTCCTGGTCCGATTACACGGCCCGTTCGGCGCGCTCTCTCTCGGGCAGCGCCTCTCTCGATATGGTGCCCTACGCCTTCTCCGGCAGCCAGAAGATGCACCAATACGGCCTTTACGCCCATGATCAGATGGAGTGGAACGACTGGACACTGTTTGTCAGCGCACGGCACGACTGGGTCAAATCGGACAGCGTTTCTGCGGCCCTCGTCGGATCGGAACAGACCGACAAGGCGTTATCAGGTCGGGTCGGCCTGTCCTACCGCACCCCCTGGGGCCTGATCCCTTATGTGAATTATTCGACCTCCTTCTCGCCCAATCTCGGTTTTGTCTACGACTATGCCACCAATGCACGCTCCGTCGCCCGGCCGACAAAGGGCAGACAGTTCGAGGCAGGCGTGAAGTATGAACTGCCCGACCACAACGCCGTCATCAGCGCGGCATTCTTCAACATCGATCAGACAGACGGTGTCGTCTATGACGGCACATTCGATGCGGCGGGCAATCAGCGCCAGCGCCAGCTCGACCTCAACGCGCGCGGCGTGGAACTTGAGGCGCAGGCGTCTCTTGGCAATGGCTTCGGTATGCTCGCCTCATACACATATATGCGCATGAAGATCGAAGACGGCCTGCCCGGCACTGTCGGCAACGAACTCTCCTCCACGCCCAACCACATGTTCTCAATCTGGGGCACCTATGATGTGCAGGACGGGCCGATGGCGGGGCTCGGTATCGGCGCTGGTCTGCGCTATGTGGGCGAAAGCTTCGGCGACGACGCGAACAGCTTCAGGAATGACGCCCGCGTGCTGGTGGATGCTTCCCTGTCTTATGACTTCGGCGCGGCAAAGCCGGAGTGGGACGGCCTCAGCCTTCAGGTCAACGCGAAGAACCTGTTTGACACACGCAAGCAGATCTGCACCGCCGGCAATTGTTATCTGGACGAAGGTCGCCAGATAACGGGCAGCCTGCGCTACAGGTTCTAGCTTATGGCCGAAACCACCGACCAAAAAACAGGCCCGATCGCCATCGTGATGGCGGTTGGAGGCCTGTATGTGGCGCAAAGCGTGATCGGGGGCATTACCTGGATCGGGCTTCCGGCAGTGATGCGTGAAGAAGGGCTCCCGCTCGACCTGCTCAGTCTCCTGTCCCTGATTGCTTTGCCCTGGGCGCTCAAATTTCTCTGGGCACCCGCCATCGAGCGTTTTCGGCTGCCGCCGCAGGGGCGCAATCGTTCCGGCATCGTGGTCATGATCGGGGGCGGGATCTCTGTGCTCGGTCTGGTCATTGCCGGCTTTGTGGGTCTGCATTCGGTGCCGCTCATAATCGCGATGCTCACCGTCGTCGCATTCGCCGCTGCCACGGTGGACATCGCGGTGGACGGGTTCGCGGTGGAAGCCCTTCCCCGCGCGCAGCATGGCTGGGCCAACGCTGCACAGGTCGGCGGCGCCTATCTGGGTTCAGCCCTCGGCGGCGGGCTGTTTCTTGTCCTCGTCTCCTATCTGGGCTGGATGAAGGCGGTCCCGCTGATGGCTCTTTTTCTGGTTGCCCTCGGCGCTCCCTTTCTCTTTCGAATGCAGTTCCCGACACGAGAACGCCCACACACACCATCGCTGAAAGCGGCGCTCCGACGCCCGGAAATCCGCAAGGGCCTGCTGGCAGCCGGTGTCTACGTGCTGGCCCAGAAGGGCGGCATGATGATGCTCGGCCCTCTACTCGTCGATGCCGGCCTCTCTCTGGAAACGATAGGCCTCGTCAACGGTCTGGCTGGACTATCGGTCGGTCTGGTCGCCGCCCTGGCGGGTGGCGCGCTGGTTCGCAGGCTGGGGCCGAGGCCCGTGCTGGTTCTTGCTCTGGCGCTACAATCCATCGCATTGGGCTTCTTCAGCCTGTATGATTTCTTTCCGGGGTTGCCCAACTGGCTTCTTGCGTGCTTCGCCGTGGCCAGTGGATCGGCGATCATGGCCCTTGGCTTCGTGGCGCTCTACGCTCAGTTCATGCGCTGGTCTGACGTTCGCCAGGGTGGGATCGATTTCACGCTGTTTCAGTCGATGGATGCGGGCATCAGCATGCTTGGCGGTCTCGTGGCCGGATTCGTTTCCAGCCATTTCGGCTATGGCACGTTTTTCGGCATGGCCGCGATTGTCGCTCTCTGCGCCGTGCCCGCCATGGCCATGATCGTAGGCGGGCAGCCCGCAGCAGTGACGGAATCCGGCGCCGAGGAGCCTGCCTGAAGAGCCTGGTTTTGGATGGTTTTCGCGGCAGATCAAGAGCCGCCGTGGTGGAGGGGAAACCACGGCGGCCATGCTTGAAACACCGCGGCAGCCCGGAGAGGGGGGATGAGGCTGCCGCTATTTCGTCCGGAAAAGGCGGGGGACGAGCCTAGGCCGGACCACGGCGAAAAATTGCCGCTGTCTGATATTTTGTGTTCGAACGTGGCTATTCAAGGGCACGAACATTACATCTTCGTAACAAACGCGTGATAGAAAGCGGTAGGCGGCGTTCGACCATGTCAGCACACTTCTCCGAAAGGCGCTGAACACCCCCTTTTCCATGGACAGGCGCACCCTGCCGCGCTACCCGTACAGCCATGAAAAAAGGCGATCATCTCTTCCTCGTTGACGGCTCGGGCTACATCTTTCGTGCCTATCACGCACTGCCCCCGCTAACCCGCAAATCCGACGGCCTGCCGGTCGGCGCAGTGGCCGGCTTCTGCAACATGCTCTGGAAACTGCTGCAGAATGCGCGGGATACGGATGTCGGCGTCACGCCGACGCATTTCGCGGTGATTTTCGACCATTCCTCGAAAACCTTCCGCAACGACCTCTACCCGGAATACAAGGCCAACCGCTCTGAACCGCCGGAAGACCTGGTGCCGCAGTTCGGCCTGATCCGCGAAGCGACACAGGCTTTCGACCTGCCCTGCATCGAAATGGCCGGTTTCGAAGCTGATGACCTGATTGCCACCTATGCCAGGCTTGCGAGTGAAGCAGGCGGCGAAACCACCATCATTTCCTCCGACAAGGACCTGATGCAGCTCGTCACCGATCACGTCTCCATGTACGACCCGATGAAGGATCGCGAGATCCGGATTCCGGAAGTGATCGAGAAATGGGGCGTTCCGCCCGAGAAAATGATCGACCTTCAGGCGCTGACGGGCGATTCAGTTGACAACGTCCCTGGCGTCCCCGGGATCGGCCCGAAAACGGCCGCCCAACTGCTCGAAGAGTATGGCGATCTCGACACGCTGCTTTCTCGCGCAAATGAGATAAAACAGAACAAAAGACGCGAAAACCTGATCGAATTCGCCGAAAAGGCACGCATTTCCCGCGAATTGGTGAAGCTCAGGATCGACGTCCCGGTCGAGCACGGAATCGACACGTTCGAGCTCGCCCCGCCCGACGGGCCGAAGCTGATCGGCTTCCTGAAAGCGATGGAGTTCTCCACCCTGACGCGCCGCGTAGCGGAAGCCACCGGCGCTGAAGTGGCGGAAATCGAAGCCGCTCATGTGGAGGTGGAAGCAGGCGAAAGCGCCCACGGGCCGGACCTCGACCCCTCCCCCGCCGAAAGCGACGGTGACGCGGCAACCCCTGCGAAACTTGCAGCCGGTATCGCAGAAGCTTGCGCAGCGCAGACTTTCGACCACGCCGGCTACGAATGCATCCGCGATCTGGACACGCTGAAGCTGTGGGTCGAGGAAGCCTGCGAGACCGGCATCCTCGCCTTCGACACCGAGACCACCTCGCTCGACCCGATGCAGGCGGAACTCTGCGGCTTTTCGCTCGCCACGAAGCCCGGCCGTGCCGCCTATGTCCCGCTCAACCACAAGAGCGGCGACGGCGACCTTCTGGGCGGCGGGCTGATCGAGGACCAGATTCCGCAGAAGGACGCGCTGGAGGCAATCAAAGCCGTCATGGCCAATCCTGCCGTGCTCAAGATCGGCCAGAACCTCAAATATGACTGGCTGCTGATGTATCGGCTCGGCGTGGAGATCGTCGGCGTGGACGACACCATGCTTATGTCCTATGTGCTCGACGCCGGAACCGGCAGCCACGGCACAGTGAGCCACGGCATGGACGCGCTCTCCGAACGCTGGCTGGGTCACAAACCCATCCCCTACAAGGAACTGACGGGAACGGGCCGCAAGCAGGTCACCTTCGACATGGTCGATCTGGAGCGCGCCACCGCCTACGCCGCCGAAGATGCCGATATCACGCTCCGGCTCTGGCAGGTGCTGAAGCCGCGGCTTGCCGCCGAAGGCCTCGTTTCCGTCTATGAGCGGCTCGAGCGACCCATGATTCCGGTGATCGGCCGCATGGAGCATCGCGGCGTCGCCGTCGACAGGCAGATTCTTTCGCGGCTTTCAGGCGATTTCGCACAGACGGCAGCGGGCATCGAAGACGAGATCTACGAGCTGGCCGGTGAACGCTTCACCATCGGCTCGCCCAAGCAGCTTGGCGAGATCCTGTTCGGCAAGATGGGCCTTCCGGGCGGCAGCAAGACGAAGACCGGCCAGTGGTCAACCTCGGCGCAGGTGCTCGAAGACCTCGCAGCCGCGGGCCACGAGCTCCCGCGCAAGATCGTCGACTGGCGTCAGGTCACCAAGCTCAAATCCACCTATACGGATGCCCTGCCGGGCTACATCAACCCTGAAACCAAGCGGGTGCACACCTCCTACGCACTCGCTTCCACCACGACCGGACGCCTCTCATCGTCCGAACCGAACCTGCAGAACATCCCGATCCGCACCGCCGAGGGCCGCAAGATCCGCACCGCCTTCGTGGCACCGGAAGGCACAAAGCTGATTTCGGCCGATTACAGCCAGATCGAACTGCGTGTGCTCGCCCATGTGGCGGATATCCCCGAGCTCAAGAAAGCCTTTGCCGACGGGCTCGATATTCACGCCATGACGGCGTCGGAAATGTTCGATGTACCGGTGGAAGGCATGCCGCCAGAGGTGCGCCGCCGCGCCAAGGCAATCAATTTCGGCATCATCTACGGCATCTCGGCCTTTGGTCTGGCCAATCAGCTTGGCATTCCGCGCGAAGAGGCCAGCGCCTATATCAAGCGCTATTTCGAGCGTTTTCCCGGCATCAAGGACTATATGGATTCCACCAAGGCCCAGGCACGCGAGCAGGGTTATGTAGAGACCGTGTTCGGCCGCCGGGCACACTATCCCGAAATCCGCTCGTCAAACCCGCAACTGCGCGCCTTCAACGAACGTGCGGCAATCAACGCGCCGATCCAGGGCTCGGCAGCCGACATCATCCGCCGCGCGATGGCGCGCATGGAAGGCGCCCTTGCCGATGCCGGTCTTGAAGACGTGCAGATGCTGCTTCAGGTGCATGACGAACTGATCTTTGAAGCGCCGGAAAGCAAGGTGGAGAAGGCCATTCCCGTCATCTGCGAGGTCATGGAGAACGCGGCACTTCCCGCACGCGCCCTCTCCGTTCCCCTACAGGTCGAGGCACGCGCGGCAAGCAACTGGGATGAGGCTCATTGAGGCTGAGGCCGACACCAAATCTGACCGTCAGCGGCAGTCATCCGTAGACGAAAACCCCGCCAGTGCCGGCGGGGTTGCGAATTGTTCTCGGCCTCGTGGTGAGGAAAACGCTCACCACAGTTCGTAGCGCAGACCCACCCGGATCTCATGCATCGACAGGCCGCTGTCGGTGCCCTGAATTCCAGTGGCCCCGGCCGCCGCCGTGGCAGCATCCCAGCCAAACATCTGACCGCCGTCGATATTGCGATAGCGATAACCCAGATCGACCTTCATGTTGTTGGAGAAGTCGTAGGAAACGCCGGCCATCAAGGCATAGGTAAAGCGCCAGTCGGACTCGCCGCCATGGGCTGTCGTGCCGACAAGACCGGTGCCACCGCAACTTCCGCCCACGCAGTATGAACTGTTGGAGAGATCATCCCAGCGAAGATAGGTGTAACCGATGCCTGCACCGACATAGGGCGTGAAGCCGACATAGGTGCCAAGGTCAATATATCCATTGAGAAGCATGGAGTATCCGGTGACCTCGGACGAATCCTCTGACCGGCAAGTGGTACCGCCGGGGCTTCCGGGGCAGGGAGACGAGCTCGAGGTCGTGCCGCTGAAATCAGCCGAAAAACGGTCCAGCGTCACATCGGCGCGAAGCCAGTCCGTGAAGGAATAGCCGGCGCCGATGCCGAACGTGAAGTTATCGGATAAGGAAACGCTGTCGAACGACGCGGATCCATAGCTGACACCGTCAAATGTCCGGTAGGTGAAGGGATCCTTCGCTTCGGTCTTCAGCGAATAGCCGATATCGCCGCGCAGATACCAGCCGCTGCCAATCTCCACCGGCACCACGTCAGGCGCCTGATCGATGATGATGGGTGGATCGTAGTCAGCGGCGGCTGCCGCGCCGATCGAAATCAGCGTCAGGCATACCGAAGAAGCAAGCAAACGGGTGATGGTGCGCATAATCCGAACTCCGCAAAATGCGACGGATAAACGCTGCCCCCGCCGCTGTTGGAGAGCATTGTTAACCATTCGGGTTAAGCCGAGGTTAAGGCTAACGCAGGGTTACCGCACTTGTTCAGAACAACCGCGCAAATAAAAACCGCCCGGCGCAAAGCCGGGCGGTACCAAAAGCCAAATAGCTGATTTTACTTGTAAACCGGCGGTTCAAACGGCGGCGGGTCGTAGCTGACCACCTGCGGCTGGGCACAGTTCGAGTTGCCCCCGAACTGGTAGCGCAGGCCGGCGCGTGCCTCGTGCACATTGAAGCCATCGTCGAAGCCCGGTGCAACGCCCGAAGCGTATTCGAACATGCGGCCGCCTGCGACGCGCGTGAAGCGATAGCCCATATCGAGATTGAGGTTTTCGGTGAGGCAGTAAGAGGTACCGGCCATCAGCGAGTAGGCAAAACGCCAGTTGCTGGAGCCCTCATGCACGGTGGTGCTGCCACCCGATATCGAGTTCGTCAGATCGTCCCACATAATGTAGGCGCCACCGATACCCGCACCGACATAGGGCGTGAACCCGTAATAGGTGCCGAGATCCACATAGGCGTTGGCCATCAGGAGCCAGGCGCTGTAAGCCGACGTATCCGTAGACACACAGGGGCTACCGCCGCACGTGCCCGAGGTGGAGCCGGTGAAGTCGGACTTGAACCAGTAATCCGCCGTCAGGTCGGCGCGCAGGTATTTGTTGATCTGGTAGCCGATACCGGCTCCGAGCGACATGGCGCCCTTGAGGTCTGTCGTATCGAAGGAGGCCGTTCCGCCGCGAAGGCCGCCCGGCGCATCTCCATAGGTGATGTATTCGGTGCCTCGCAGCTTCGACCAGTGATAGTCGATGTCGCCGCGAATATACCAGCCGCCGAAGGACGGAGCCGGGTCCGGCTGGATCACGGGTGGCAGGGGTTCGGGAGCTTCGATGATCGGTGGCTCATACAGATCTGCAGCATAGCCCGCGGTCGGAGCGATTAGCAGCAAGGCCGCCCCGAAGACCTTCATAGACTTCAACATATCTTCCCATCCTTGGCGTTGCCGCGCCCCCCTGGGCACAGTGGCAAATTGCAACTCGCCGGGAGTATTTGAGGAAAAAAGTTAAATACGCCTTAACCCTAAGCCTTAACCACGTTCGGCATGCACGTTTTGCGGGAATTACATGATCAAGGAACGAAGCCGCCCCATATGCGCCGGGCCTTGGAGATCACCGAACGGGTGCAGGAAGACATGTCCTGCTGTGCACAGGCGGATCGAGGGCAAACGCCAGCTTCCAGCGAGCACGCAACGCCGGAACGAAAAAAGCCGGCGCTGAGCACCGGCTTTTCCACTGTCTCTGTTCTGCCGCGTCAGGCTGCGTTCTTCGAATCGGCGATTGCGTTGATCACGTCATCCACCACGCTTTCAACCAGCGCCGGATCGTCAGCCTCGGCCATCACGCGGATAAGCGGCTCAGTGCCGGACGGGCGGATGACAAGCCGCCCCTTACCACCGAGCCGTGCCTCGGCCTCGGCAATGGCCGATTTGACCGGCGCCGATTCGAGTGGCTTCCCGCCGGAGATACGCACATTCTTCAAGAGTTGCGGAACCGGCTCGAATTTCTTGCAGACCTCGCTGGCCGGGCGGTTCTCGCGCTTGATGCAGGCCAGCACCTGCAGCGCCGCCACCAGCCCGTCTCCCGTGGTGGAGAAATCCGAGAGGACGACATGGCCTGACTGCTCTCCACCGACGTTCAGCCCGTTGGCGCGCATGCGCTCGACCACATAGCGATCGCCGACCTTCACGCGGTGCAGATCAAGCTTTAGGTCGCCCATAAAGCGCTCAAGCCCGAGATTGGACATGACAGTGGCGACAACACCGCCACCCTGCAGCTTTCCGGCCTTGTGCCAGGACTGGGCGATGAGCGCCATGATCTGGTCGCCATCGATCACCGTGCCGTTCTCATCGACGATGACCACGCGATCGGCATCGCCATCGAGTGCGATGCCGATATCGGCCCGCACCTCATGAACCTTCTTGGCAAGGCCGAGCGGATGCGTGGAACCGCAATCCTCATTGATGTTGACGCCGTTCGGCTCGTCATTGATCGCCACCACTTCGGCACCGAGTTCCCAGAGCACGGCAGGGGCAACCTTGTAGGCGGCGCCATTGGCGCAGTCGACCACGATGCGCAGCCCTGAAAGAGACATGGAGCGCGGCAGGGTGCGCTTGGCAAACTCGATGTATCGGTCATGGACACCGTCGACACGCTTTGCGCGCCCCAGCCCGCCATTATCGGCAAGCGCTAGCTCTACCTCCTTGTCGAGCATCGCCTCGATGCGGCCTTCGATCTTGTCGGAGAGCTTGTAGCCGTCCGGACCGAAGAGCTTGATGCCGTTGTCGTAATAGGGATTGTGCGAGGCCGAGATCATCACGCCGATATCGGCGCGCAGCGACCGAACCAGCATGGCAACGGCCGGGGTCGGTATGGGCCCTAGCAGGAAGACGTCCATCCCGGCGGCGCAAAAGCCCGAAACCAGCGCATTCTCGATCATATAACCGGAAAGCCGCGTGTCCTTGCCAAGCACCACCCGGTGGCGATGACTGCCATTCTGAAACGAAAGGCCAGCCGCCATGCCGACCTTCATCGCAATTTCGCCCGTCATCGGGAAGCGGTTCGCGCGACCGCGAATCCCGTCCGTACCAAAGTATTTTTTTGCCATTTTACCCTTGCTGCCCGTTCGGCGCACTTTGTCTGGTTTTTCTGTCAAAGCGGCGTCCCTCGCTCACTCTTTGCCACAGGAGCAGCACTCGTTTGCATCAAATTCTGTGAGACAGTGTAA
The DNA here is from genome assembly GCF_900105565.1 of Nitratireductor aquibiodomus. NCBI lineage: Bacteria > Pseudomonadati > Pseudomonadota > Alphaproteobacteria > Hyphomicrobiales > Phyllobacteriaceae > Nitratireductor > Nitratireductor aquibiodomus. The sequence continues at coordinate 2,408,859 of NZ_FNSL01000001.1, forward strand.
CGCTTCTCAAATAAACGTCTGCTTGCGAATTATGCTTAATAGCAAGTTAAGAGACAGGGCAACCCTGCAAACTCAACCAAAGCGCGATTTTGGTCTGGTCAAACCGCAACAAAAAAGCCGTGAAACGATGTTCACGGCTTTCTAGAGCACCGGACCGAAAAGTGGAATCCGGTTTTCGGGTTATTCCGATGCTCCATTAATAGTTTAGATCTTCGTGAGTCCAGATGGACGCACGACGATCTAAAAGTGACGTTCGTCCGAAAGAACGTTCTTTAGCCCTGCGGCTGTGGCTCCATGCCACCCTCGGGCTCATCGCCGCCCTTTTTCTGCCCCTGGGACCGCGTGCCTGTCTTCGGCACGGCTGAACCGCGGGACGGGGGCGTGTCGTCGCCGGAATCGCGCGACGGCTTCTCACCCTTGAGCAGCGCCTGAATTTCGTCGCCCGAAAGCGTCTCGTACTCCAGCAGCCCTTCGGCGATGGCGATCCAGCCCTTTTTCTTCTTGGTCAGGATATCGCGCGCGGTCGCGTAGGCTTCATCGATCAGACGGCGCACTTCGCTGTCGATCTTCTGCTGCGTTTCCTGCGACATGTTCTGCTGGCGCGCCACGGAATGGCCCAGGAACACCTCTTCCTGGTTCTCGCCATAAGCCACCTGGCCGAGCTCGTCGGAGAAGCCCCACTGCGTGACCATGGCGCGGGCAAGCTTGGTAGCCTGCTCAATGTCGGAGGAAGCACCGGAGGTGATGTTCTCCTTGCCGAACTTGAGCTCTTCGGCCACGCGTCCGCCCATCATGATGGCAAGGCGCGAAATCATCCACTTGTAGCTCATCGAGTAGCGGTCGCCCTCGGGAAGCTGCATGACCATACCGAGCGCGCGCCCGCGCGGAATAATGGTCGCCTTGTGGAGCGGATCGGCCTTCGGCACGTTGATTGCGACCATGGCGTGACCGGCCTCATGATAGGCGGTCAGTTCCTTTTCTTCCTGGGTCATGGCATGCGAGCGTCGCTCGGCACCCATCATGACCTTGTCCTTGGCGTCTTCGAACTCCTGCATGGTGACGAGGCGCTTGTTGCGCCGGGCCGCCATCAGGGCAGCCTCATTGACGAGGTTGGCGAGGTCCGCACCGGAGAAGCCCGGCGTGCCGCGTGCAACAATCTTAAGATCGACATTCGGCGCCATCGGCACATTGCGCACATGCACTTTGAGAATCTTCTCGCGGCCGGCCACATCCGGATTCGGCACCACGACCTGGCGGTCAAAACGGCCCGGACGCAGAAGCGCGGGGTCGAGCACGTCCGGACGGTTGGTGGCTGCGATCAGGATAATGCCTTCATTGGCCTCGAAGCCATCCATCTCGACGAGAAGCTGGTTCAGCGTCTGCTCGCGCTCGTCATTGCCGCCGCCGAGACCGGCACCGCGATGACGACCGACCGCATCGATTTCGTCGATGAAGATGATGCAGGGCGCGTTCTTCTTGGCCTGTTCGAACATGTCACGCACGCGGGACGCGCCGACACCGACGAACATTTCCACGAAATCCGAACCCGAAATGGTGAAGAACGGCACATTGGCCTCACCCGCCACCGAACGGGCAAGAAGCGTCTTGCCCGTTCCGGGCGGGCCGACAAGCAGCACGCCACGCGGGATCTTGCCGCCGAGGCGCTGGAATTTCTGCGGATCGCGCAGGAACTCGACGATTTCCTCAAGGTCTTCCTTGGCTTCATCGACGCCCGCGACATCCTGGAATGTAACGCGGCCATGCGCTTCGGTCAGGAGCTTGGCCTTCGATTTGCCGAACCCCATGGCGCGGCCCGAGCCCGACTGCATCTGGCGCATGAAGAATATCCACACGCCAAGGATCAGGATCATGGGCAGCCAAGAGACAAGATAGCCAAGGAACGAGTTGGAACCGTCGCTTTCAGGCCGGGCGTTGATCGTCACGCCGCGCTCTTCAAGACGCTGCACCAGCGAAGGATCGCCCGGAGAGTATGTCTGGAAGGGGGTGCGGTTGCCCGTATAGGTGCCGGTGATGCGATCGCCCGTGATCGTCACCGATTCAACGCTTCCCGACGAAAGCTCTTCCAGAAACTGCGAATACGCGATATCGCGCGTCGCACCGCGCTGCTGGGGAGCCTGGAACAGGTTGAAGAGCGCAATCAGCAGAACGGCGATAATCGCCCAGAGCGCAAAGTTTCTGTAATTCGGATTCATATAAGTCCCGCATACTCGCCGAAGCCCGGCGATCGTCCGTTTTTCGTGGTCAGGATTAACATAGGGAGCCGGTGCTTCCTTGCCAAGCCAGGGCACCACACCTGCTCACCTTTAGGTTAAGCTTCCATGCCGAATGTGGTGCGCTCATGGCAGTTTTAGAACTGTTTTGCAGCCAACCAGTCGAATGAGGGCCTGCGCGACGTCAACATCGAAGGATGGAAGCAGGTGCGCCCAGGGGGCTGGCACGCCGATCCCGTTTCCCGGCAGCGCCATACGCGCGGGTCCAATGCAGATATCGTCGCGCCACAGAGCCGGCTCGGCAAATTGCGCTGCAAAAAGAAGATCCTGCGGCAGGGTGGGGTTCGCCTCCGGCAGAAGATCGCGCGCTGCAGCGCCAAACGGAGCAATGTGCAGGCCTTCCGGCGCGGAAAGCCTGTAGCGCCGATCCCACAGCACCTTCCGCGTCGCTTCGTTTCCTGTCGGAAGGTTGCGCCGTTCGCGGTGAAGGTAGATGCCGCTTGCGCGCCGGTCGATCACCGCCCGCGACAATGTGGCGCAAACTCCAGCGCGCAGCCCGGCAAGCACACGGGCCGACGGCTCTTCGGAAGGCAGGTGCAGAGCGCCACCAGCCATCGCCGTCAGCACCCGCAGGGCATGGAGCGCAGCCTCGGCGTCCGCGTCCTCGACAAACGCCGGATCAACGCGATAGAGCCCCGGCGCAACACAGCATGCATGCCCATCGATCAGACGCGCTGCGCGCGCGCCAAGCGCAACACGCCGGGCGGCGGCGGTCTCGGCTTCCGCAATTCGTCTGGCCGCCATTTCGGCAGTCAGCGAGCGGCGCACGCGCACGCGCTCATAGGTCGTATCGTCATTGGTCGGGTCGTCGATCCAGCACACATCCCGCGATGCCAGATAGCTGCGCAGATCGGCGCGGCCGTGAGAAAGCAGCGGCCGGACAAACCAGATCGCACCCTCATAGAGCGAAGCGGGGGCAATCCCCGCCCCGCCTAGCCCCGTGCCCAGCCCCGTGCCGCGCCCGGCGCGCATCGAAACGGTTTCAGCCTGATCGTCACGCGTGTGGCCGGTGAAAACCAGCCCGACACCCGCCTCACGTGCCGCCTGCGCCAGTAGCGACAGCCGTGCCGAGCGCGCGGCAGCGGAAATGCCCGTCGCCGGCTTTTCGCCGCGCCAGACCATTGTGCAATGAGCTATGCCGCGGCTGGCACAAAGGGCAGCGACAAAGCGCGCCTCTTCGGCCGCCTCGGCTCGCAGGGCGTGATCCACCGTCACCGCCGTGAGGGCCGGAGCGCCTGCCTGCAAATCAAGGAATTCTTTCAAAAGGAGAAGAAGGGCGAGGGAGTCGCCACCGCCGGAAACCGCTGCAATCACCCCGGTCTGTCGGGAAAATGCGATACCGTCGAAGATCTGTCTCGGATCTGGCTGCATCGCCGGGTTCAGCAACCCGCGAGCGCCTGTTCCTGCTTCACGCGCTCACGCAGCGCCGTGGAAACATCAGGGTATTTCTGACCAATTTCATTATAGGTGACGCAGGCCACGTCGCGCTGGTTCATTGCCGCCAGCGATATGCCAAGCTTGAGAAGCATGTCGGGTGCCTTGTCGGCCGAAGGGTATTCGCGGCTGGCGCGCAGAAAAATCTCGGCGGCGTCGCGGTAGCGATCCTGCCCTAGAAGGGATTCCCCAAGCCAGAAATGCGCATCAGGCGTGCGGGTGTCGCCCGGGAAACGCTCGATGTGCTGACGGAACCCGGCCTCCGCCGTTTTGTAATCGCCCGACAGGATGAATTCGTAGGAATTCCTGTAAAGTTCTTCCGGATCATCGGCCGAGGGGAGCGATGCCATCTGATCACCCTGCCCGATCGGCCCGATCTCGCCCGACCGGGTGAGGTCGATGGGCTCGCCGACTTCGCCGCCGACAATGTTGCCATTCGCATCGAAGCGGACACTTCCAAGCGTGCGCGGTGGCTCACCCACGGTCGGCGCGTCCCGTGACGCGCTTTGTGTACCGCTTTCCATGCCATTCGCCGTGTCGCCCCCTAGGCCGCCCCCAGGTCCGCCCCCGAGGCCGCCGTCTGACGGCATGCGCTCGGTTCGCTGATCGGGCAGACCACCGGCAGGCGCGGCACCCGACCCGCCGTTCTTTTCCAGTTCCTGGAAGCGGAATTCATTGTCTTCCTGCATCCGCCGGAGCTGATCCTGCATCTGCAGAATCTGGAAATTCAACTCTTCCACCCGCCCGTTGAGCTGGCGCACCTGCTCTTCCAGGCCGCTGACACGCGGGTCTCCCGCCTGGGCGAGAATGACATTTCCGCCATCCTGCTTGGCAAACCCCGTCGATGGAAGTGCCGCAGGGCCAAGCGCCAACGCCTGCCCCGCCATGAGAAACGGCAACGCCAGAACGCCGCCGAGAACCGTTCGCAAAAACATTCCACTCTCGCTTTCGCAATAGACAACGGGGCTGTTCATCGCCCCATTTGCTCTTTATCAGGGCGCGAGACTTCGGCCAAATTTTGATTTTTGACGTCTGACGCCGAATGCAGGGGCGCATTTCGTACTCGAAAGCCGTCACATAAACCGCTATATGGCGCCTCAAAGGACTAGGAATGGCACGCATCTATCAGACACGGGCCTGGGAAAGCCAGCTTTCGCCTTCGCTTCAGGAGATGGAGTTATTGGCGCTCGAATCCTATGCGAATTTTCCCGATGACTTCCGCACGCTGACCGGCGAGATCATCATCCAGGTGGCCGAGTTTCCCACGGAGGAGATCATGGACGATCTCGCTCTGGAGACGCCTTTCGACCTGCTCGGCCTGTTTGAAGGGCGCGGCATCGCCGAACGCTGGAACCCGGCGACCGGAGAAGGCCCCAACCGCATCACGCTTTACCGCCGGGCGATCCTCGACTATTGGGCCGAGAACGAAGAAACGCTCGGAGATATCGTCAACCACGTGCTCATTCACGAGGTCGGCCATCATTTCGGCTTATCCGACGACGATATGGCCCGGATCGAAGAGGCCGTTGCCTGATCCTGGATCATCGGACCGAAAAAAGGACGATCTAAAGGCGAACCATCCGCGTCTTGTTCATGCACAGGCGCAGTGTTCGGAACATGTAGAACAGCAACCCGATACCGAAAGTGATTACGGTCAGGATGATCCAGAGGATCACGTGCCCGATGATTTCGGCGAGGTTGAGTTCGCACTCGAGCCTGGCGATGGCATGCCCTTCCCGGTTTATCAGGTAGGTCTTGTTGATGATCGACTTGTAGAAATAGTAGATCGCAAAGAATGCGCCGATCCCGAGCGTGACAATAGAGACAACCGCCCAGATGATTATATAGCCGGTCGCCTCCATGATTGAGTAGTTGCAACGCAACCGAACGGAGCCACTCTCTTCCGGTGAGTGATTTCCTGTATTGACGATATTGATCGTGTTCATTTCGTCCCCCTCCCTTGCCCGGAGTGAGGAAAGCAAGAAACGAACCGGAGCGCAACTTTAATTACACTAGTAGTCGCCGAGCTTCATCTCCGGCGTGTATTCCAGCCCGTCGATTTCCTTGTAGACGGCCTGGCCACATCGCATCGATTTGGCCTCGGCATCATAGGCATAGCTGGGGGAGCCGTGGAGCAGCCAGCCCCTATTCAAGGCCACTGTCACCTTGTGACAGAAGCTTGCATCGTCCGGACCGGTCAAAAAACGATAGAGCCTCATCGGGCCGTCTCTCCACTCTCTTTGAGTCTGATTGCGCTGGCGCGCTCGAGCAGTGTCTGCGCCATCTCCAGGTGCAGGCGCTCCACCATGCGCCCGTTGAGCGAAATCACGCCGCGCCCGGCGTTTTCGGGATCTGCGAAAGCGGCAACGATGGCCTCAGCCTCGGCAATCGCTTCGGAGGACGGTGCAAAAACCGCATTGGCCGGCGCGATCTGCGCCGGGTGGATGAGCGTCTTGCCGTCGAAACCCATCGACCGTGCCTCGCGACAGCCTTTCCCGAATGCGTCGAGGTCGCGGAAATCATTGGAAACGCCATCAAGCACTGAAATACCTCCGGCCCGCGCCGCCATGACAAGCTGGAACAGGAACGGCGCCAGGTAGCGGCGATCTTCCGTCAGTTCGACGCCGGTTTCCTTGGCAAGGTCGTTCGTGCCGGCAACGAGACAGGCGAGGCGGGCAGCCGGATCGCGCCCGAGCTCCGCGATTGGCCCCAGATTGAGCACGGCGCGCGGTGTCTCGATCATCGCCCAGAGCTTCAGACTGCGCGGCGCATCGGTTTCATCAAGCGCCGCATCCGCGTCGAGAATGTCACGGGGACCATTCACCTTGGGCAGGAGAATGGCATCGGGCTTCACCGCGCGCGCAGCCAGAAAATCTTCCGTTCCCCAGATGCTGGAGAGCGCATTGATGCGCACGACGACCTCGCAGCGCGGACGATCCCCGCCATTCAGAAAGTCGCGCAACCTCTCGCGCGCATCCAGTTTTTCTTCCGGTCCGACAGCATCTTCCAGATCGTAGATCACCGCGTCGCAGGCAAGCGTTGCGCTTTTGACCAGCGCCTTTTCATTGCTGGCGGGCACGTAAAGAACCGAACGGCGAAGCTGTGCTGGATGATGATGATGCATGTCCGTTTCATGGCTCAGTACTGCATTCGAAGCAAGACAGGACAATTGGCCAAGGGAAAACTTCCTTGCACAATCCGAACGGAAGAAAGATTTCCATTCTGCGCAGCAAGATGGCAAGGCCGACCGGCCGCCGGCGCCTGTGCGCCGAAAGCCAGGGGCGCGGATGCGCCCGCCCGGCGCTTGAGGGACAAAAACAAGAGAGCTTTGCTTTGCGGGGTTGGCTTGTGTATGGAGATGCGGCAGATAAAATGGCCGCGCAGACAACGGACCAGGATTCATGGACAAGTTTACCAAGCTGACGGGCGTCGCCGCGCCCATGCCGATCGTCAATGTCGACACCGACATGATCATCCCGAAGGATTATCTCAAGACGATCAAGCGCACCGGCCTCGGCGCCGGGCTTTTCGCCGAAATGCGTTTCAACGAGGACGGTTCCGAGAACCCGGACTTCGTGCTCAACAAGCCGGCCTACCGCAATGCCAGCATTCTCGTTGCCGGCGACAATTTCGGCTGCGGCTCGAGCCGTGAGCATGCCCCCTGGGCGCTGCTCGATTTCGGCATTCGCTGCGTCATCTCCACCAGCTTTGCCGACATTTTCTACAACAACTGCTTCAAGAACGGCATCCTGCCCATCAAGGTCAGCCAGGAAGAACTGGACATGCTGATGGACGACGCGCAGCGCGGCGCCAACGCGACGCTGACCGTCGATCTGGAAGAGCAGGAAATCCGCGGTCCGGACGGCGGCGTGGTTAAGTTCGAGATCGACGCCTTCAAGCGGCACTGCCTGCTGAATGGCCTCGACGACATCGGCCTGACCATGGAGAAAGCTCCGGCCATCGAAACCTTCGAGAACAAGTACACGGAAAGCCATCCGTGGGCGTAAGCCGGGATGACAGAGGCGGCCAGCGCCGCCTCATCTCCACCGGGTCTCCCTTCGAGAAGACCGCGGGCTACAGCCGCGCGGTGGTTGATGGAGACTGGTGCTTCGTTTCCGGCACCACGGGCTATGACTATGCAACCATGGCCATGCCCGACAGCGTGGAAGAGCAGACACGCAACTGCCTTTCCACCATTCGCGCAGCGTTGAACGAGGGCGGCTTCGAGCTCGCCGACGTAGTGCGCGCGCATTACTACGTAACCAGCCGCTCTTATGTGTCCCGGGTCTTCCCGATCCTGGGCGAAGCCTTCGGCGATATCCGGCCAGCAGCGACGATGATCGTCTGCGAGCTCAATGAGCCGGAGATGAAGATCGAGATCGAGGTGACCGCGCTCAGGCGCAAGCGTACCGCTTCCTGACCTGCCAGCCTTGCGCAATCCGGCGCGGCGGATTAGCAAGTCCCTCGAATTACCAGTTCGAGAGGCATTCCATGGCAACGCGCAAACTCCTTCTTCTCCCCGGCGACGGCATCGGCCCCGAGGCAATGGCCGAGGTCAAGAAACTCATCGACATGATGAACGCCGACTTCAATGCCGGGTTCGAGACAGAGGAAGGCCTCGTCGGCGGCTGCGCCTATGACGCGCACGGCCAGTCGATCTCCGATGCCGACATGGACAAGGCCATGGCGGCGGATGCCGTGCTGTTCGGCGCAGTCGGCGGCCCCAAATGGGACGGCGTTCCCTACGAGGTTCGTCCGGAAGCCGGCCTTCTGCGCCTGCGCAAGGAGATGGAGCTGTTCGCCAATCTGCGTCCGGCCATCTGCTACCCGGCGCTGGCCGCCACGTCCTCCCTCAAGCCGGAAGTCGTCGAAGGCCTCGACATTCTCATCCTGCGCGAGCTGACCGGCGGCGTGTATTTCGGCGAGCCCAAGGAGATCATCGACCTTGGCAATGGCCAGAAGCGCGGCATCGACACCCAGGTTTACGACACCTACGAGATCGAGCGCATTTCCGGCGTCGCCTTCGAGCTAGCGCGCACGCGGAGCAACAGGGTCTGCTCCATGGAAAAGCACAACGTCATGAAGTCGGGCGTGCTCTGGAAAGAGGTCGTCGCCAACACGCACAAGGCAAAGTATTCCGACGTCGAGCTGACCCACATGCTGGCCGATGCCGGCGGCATGCAGCTCGTGCGCTGGCCCAAGCAGTTCGACGTCATCGTCACCGACAATCTGTTCGGCGACATGCTGTCTGACGTTGCCGCCATGCTCACCGGCTCGCTCGGCATGCTGCCTTCGGCTTCGCTCGGCGCGCCGGACGAGAAAACCGGCTCGCGCAAGGCGCTCTACGAGCCGGTACATGGTTCCGCACCGGACATCGCCGGCCAGGGCATCGCAAACCCGATCGCCATGATCGCTTCCTTTGCCATGTGCCTGCGCTACTCCTTCAACATGGTTGAAGAGGCAGACCGCCTCGAGAAGGCCATCGCTTCGGTTCTGGACGACGGCCTTCGCACGAAAGACCTGATGTCCGAGGGCATGACCGAGGTCGGCACCACCGCCATGGGCGATGCCATCGTGGCCAAATACAAGGCGCTCGCCTGACCTCTGTTTGCGGCCGGCATGGCCGGCCGCGCACGCTATTTCGTTGACTTGCGCCTGATTCAGCGTAAAACAACGCGCGGAAACGGAGACCCCTTTGCCATGCGCGCGCATCACGAAGCGCCATTTGCACAAAGTTTTTTAAACGCAGCCGGGAACGGCAGCGTCGGTCTCTGCTTTACCAAAACGACAGCCAAAACGACGACCAAAACGGTCTGACGCCTCGGCTGCTCGTTCTCTCCCCGGGCCTAGCCGGGGAGAAGATGCCTGCTGGCTGCAGGCCTTCAAATCTAAGCCAAGCGGAGAGAGACAGGAGTTAAAAACCACATGGGTTTCAAGATAGCTGTCGCCGGCGCCACGGGGAATGTCGGCCGCGAAATGCTCAATATCCTCGAAGAGCGCGGCTTCCCGGCAGACGAGATCGTCCCGCTTGCTTCACGCCGTTCGGTCGGCACCGAGGTTTCCTACGGCGACAAGACGCTGAAGGTTAAGGCACTCGAGTCCTACGACTTTTCCGACACCGACATCTGCCTGATGTCGGCCGGCGGTTCGATCTCCAAGGAGTATTCTCCGAAGATCGGAAAGCAGGGCTGCGTCGTGATCGACAATTCGTCGGCCTGGCGCTACGATCAGGACGTTCCGCTGATCGTTCCTGAAGTGAACCCCGACGCGATCGACGGCTTCACCAAGAAGAACATCATCGCCAATCCGAACTGCTCCACGGCGCAGCTTGTGGTCGCGCTGAAGCCGCTGCATGAGGCAGCAACGATCAAGCGCGTGGTCGTGTCCACCTACCAGTCGGTTTCCGGCGCGGGCAAGGAAGGCATGGACGAGCTGTTCGAGCAGACGCGCGCCGTTTTCGTCGCCGATCCGATCTCGGCCAACAAGTTCACCAAGCGCATCGCCTTCAACTGCATTCCCCATATCGACGTCTTCATGGAAGACGGCTTTACGAAGGAAGAGTGGAAGATGGTCGCCGAGACCAAGAAGATGCTCGACCCGAAGATCAAGCTCACGGCCACCTGTGTGCGCGTGCCGGTGTTCATCGGCCATGCGGAAGCGGTGAACCTGGAGTTCGAGAAGCCGATCACGGCTGACGAGGCACGCGAGATCCTGCGCGAGGCACCGGGTTGCCAGGTCATCGACAAGCGCGAGGACGGCGGTTACGTGACGCCTTACGAGAGCGCCGGCGAAGACGCCACCTATATCAGCCGCCTGCGTGAAGACCCGACGGTCGACAACGGGCTGGCTCTGTGGGTCGTGGCCGACAATCTGCGCAAGGGCGCTGCACTCAACACGGTTCAGATCGCCGAGCTTCTCGTGGCGCGCGGCCTGATCCAGCCGAAGAAGGAAGCTGCCTGATCTCAGGCGGGTTCTTCGATTGAGAATGAGAGAGGCGGGCTTTCGGGTCCGCTTTTCTTTTGCCCAGTATGGGTGTTCCCGGTTTGGATCTGACGCAGCGCCTTGGGGGCAAGTGGTCTCATTCAGAGAGTGGCTTCGACCTTGCATATAAGAACGAGGGCGAGCCAGTGCTTTCCGGGTGAAGGCCCCTAGAAACACAAAACTCCGCCGAAGCGGAGTTTTGGAAAATCGACACTGATCAGGAGCTTGCCTTCGCTCGCTTCGACCAGTGGCCCTTGGAAGGGTCTTAGACGCGGATGGCATGTGCAGAGCCGCTATCTACCAGAAGATGGGTTTCTAAAGGTATTTTGTCAAGTGTGAGAGCCCCATTCCATGCAGTGCGCAGGCGCGAACAGTTTTGAACATATCATCCGGAAGACATTTCATCTGGTAGATGCGCTTTCCGGCACCATCCTTGCCTAAACGGAGTAAATCCACTCGGTGAAAGCCAACGGCATTGACCATATCGCCCTTAACCCAACGCTCAGCAGCTCCCCATCTTTTCGGCAGTTCGAAGGGTATGTCGATCTGCTGATGATAAGGCATAATCTTTTCCGGCTCCGTCAAGCTCAGCGGAACGACTGTGCAAAGGTGAGGGCGAGCCTTGATCTTGGGAGTAAGGATCACTGCAAGTCGCCGCTTCGTCATTTCTGGTTCCTTGAAGCCACCTGCAGAGTAGTCAACCATGACGATGCAGCCCGGTGGCGGGTGTTCTCGAATCCCCATTTCTGAAAACCCCTGCTGATGATGATTCGCAACTGCTTGCACACGTATGAAGGAGTTTTTTATTTTATTACAATTATTCCGGGTAGGGCCAACCCAAACAAAAATGGCGGGCCTTTCGGCCCGCCATTCTCAATAGACATGCCTGCAAAGCTTATTCGCTTGCAGCAGCCTCTTCGGCCGGTGCCTCGGCGGCAGCGGCTTCAGCTTCGGCGGCAGCAGCCTTTGCATCTTCCTCGGCCTGCTTGGCAGCGTCGAGGCGCTCCTGAGCCTTCTTGCCGGGCTTCGCCTTGTTCGGGTTGCTCCGCGCATCGCGCTTGGCAATGCCGGCCTCATCGAGGAAGCGCAGAACGCGGTCGGTCGGCAGAGCGCCGTTGGAAAGCCAATGCTTGATGCGCTCCTCGTTCAGAACGATGCGCTCGCCATCCTTGGGCAGCATCGGGTTCCAGGAGCCGACCTTCTCGATGAAACGGCCGTCACGCGGGCTGCGCACGTCGGCGATGACGACGTGGTAGTAAGGACGCTTCTTGGAGCCCGCACGGGCCAGACGAATTTTCAGTGCCATGGTTTCTTCCTTTCGATAATGGCTTTCAAGCCGGCAACACGTGCCGGAATCTCAGGCGCGGCTCGCCGCGCAGTTCAGTGGGAGACATGGGCTCGGCACCCAGCCTCTTTGCAACGGCCTGTGAGGCCAGATTGTCCGGGTGGACGAAGCTCATAAGCGGCGGCAGTTTCAGGTCTTCGGCTGCCCAGACCTGCACGCGGCGTGCTGCCTCCACCGCGTAGCCCCTACCCTCAAACCCCTCATAGAGGCTCCAGGCAAGCTCCGGCTCATCAATCGCCGGCGGATGCCAGAGACCAACGAAACCGGCCACTGCATCAGCGTCTTTCGGCTCGACGGCGAACATGCCGTAGCCATTGAGCGCCCATGCGCCAACCATGGACGAGAAAGCGGTCCATGCCTGGAAGGCGTCCTTCTGTCCGCCGGTATGAAGCGTGCGTTTCGCATCCGCGCAAAAGGCTGCATAGGCGGGAAAGTCTTCCCGCTGCCAGCCGCGCAGAATGAGGCGCTCGCTTTCGAGGACCGGTGTCATGCTCAGGCCTTCTCGCCGGTCTTGGAGCCGTTGCCGTGCTCCTCGGCAATCGCCTCGTGATGACGGATCACTTCGCGGATAATGAAATTGAGAAACTTCTCGGCGAAATCCGGGTCGAGATTTGCATCGTCGGCGAGACGGCGCAGGCGCGCAATCTGGCGCTCCTCGCGCGCAGGATCGGCCGGAGGCAGATCATGAACGGCCTTGAGATGACCGACCGCCTTGGTGCAGCGGAAACGCTCCGCCAGCATGTGCACGAGTGCAGCATCGATATTGTCGATGGAGGCGCGCAGCTCGAGAAGCTTTGCCCTGGCCTGATCCGTGTTGTCGCTCATCGGCTTCCCTTACTTCTTCTTCGGCAGGCCGGGCAGACCGCCAGGAAGCCCCGGCAAGCCGCCACCCGGCATTCCCGGAAGGCTCTTCGGCAAACCGCCCTTGGGCAGACCGCCGCCCAGGCCAGCGGCTTCTGCCTGCTTCTGCAGAGCCTCGAGCTGCTTCGGGTCCATCTTGGACAGATCAGGCATGCCGCCCCCAAGGCCACCCGGCATGCCACCAAGGCCCATCTTCTGCGCCATGCCGCCCATGAGGCCGCGCATCATGCCGCCCTTGCGGCCCTTACCGCCCATGGCCTTCATCATGTCGGCCATCTGGCGGTGCATCTTCAGGAGCTTGTTGATCTGCGCCGAGTCCGTGCCGGAGCCAGCGGCAATGCGCTTCTTGCGGCTGTGCTTGAGCAGCTCCGGGTTGGCGCGCTCCTTCGGCGTCATCGACTGGATGATGGCGATCTGACGACCGAACATCTTGTCGTCGAGACCGGCGGCAGCCATCTGGTCCTTCATCTTGCCCATGCCGGGCATCATGCCCATGATACCGCCCATGCCACCCATGTTCTGCATCTGGCGCAACTGCTCGGCGAGATCGTTCAGGTCGAATTTGCCGGCCTGCATCTTCTTGGCCATCGCCGCGGCCTTTTCCGCGTCGATGGTCTCGGAGGCCTTCTCGACCAGCGAAACGATATCGCCCATGCCCAGAATACGGTCGGCAATGCGCTTGGGATAAAACTCCTCGAGCGCGTCCATCTTTTCGCCAACACCGATCAGCTTGATCGGCTTGCCGGTAACGGCACGCATGGAAAGCGCCGCACCGCCGCGCCCGTCACCATCCATACGGGTCAGAACGAGGCCGGTAATACCGACGCGGTCGTTGAAGTTGTTGGCGAGATTGACGGCGTCCTGACCGGTGAGCGAGTCGGCCACGAGCAGAATCTCGTGCGGGTTCGACGCGCTCTTGATGTCCGACATCTCGACCATCAGCGGCTCGTCGATATGCGTACGGCCTGCCGTATCGAGGATCACCACATCATGGCCGCCGAGGCGGGCCGCCTGCGTGGCGCGCTTGGCGATCTCGACCGGCGTCTGGCCGGCAATGATCGGCAGCGTGGCGACACCGGTCTGCTCACCGATCTGCTTGAGCTGTTCCTGGGCGGCGGGGCGGCGCGTATCGAGCGACGCCATCAGAACCTTCTTGCCCTGCTTCTCGGTCAGGCGCTTGGCGATCTTGCCGGTCGTGGTGGTCTTACCAGAGCCCTGCAGACCCACCATCATGATGACGACGGGGGCCGGCGCGTTGAGGTCGATGGTCTCGCCCTCGGTGCCCAGCATCTCGACAAGCTCGTCGTGGACGATCTTGACGACCATCTGGCCGGGCTTAATGGATTTCAGAACCTCGGCACCGACGGCCTTTTCGCGCACACGGTCCGTGAAGGAACGCACCACATCGAGCGCCACATCCGCCTCGATCAGCGCACGGCGCACCTCGCGCAGGGCCGCAGAGACATCCGCCTCCGACAGCGCACCGCGGCCCGTCAGGCCATTCAGGATGGAACCAAGGCGTTCCTGAAGCGATTCAAACATCCGCGTTCCTCATGTCTCGCATCATTCGTGTTCATGCGAGAGGTAATGCATCCGCGCCTGAGCTTCAAACATCGCGCAAAGCCGAAAAGCACCCGGGGGCGCATCGCGCTGCCGGGTGTTGACCTCCAGGATCGTCACTTTCTGTTGAAAGGCGCCCTGGTCGGCTGCTCGGAGTTGTCACTCGTCGCGGAAATTCTGCGCCTGTAGACAGGAAATCGTCTCTAGAGTCAAGGAGAGCATGGCTTCGGCTACGCAAAGCGCGTCAGATCGTGAGATTGAGCCCAGTCAAAAGAACGCGCCTGCGCGGCACAAAGTGGCTCAGTCTCCGTCTGTCGGCTGCCGGCGTTTCTCCAGCTCCGCCTTTCGCTTTTCCTCGCCGCACATCTCCAGAAGATGCGTTGGCAGATCCTCGCAAAAACCGGGATAGTAACGCGCTGCCAGCCAGATTATCACCCAACTGGATGCGACCTGCTGCCCGGCCGCCACGCCAGGTTCAGACTGTCGGTAAGTATGATGGCGCGGCACTATGTCTTTCGGCGGAAGCGGCATCCGGGCCGACGGCGATTGTTGCATCGCAGCCGTTTCAGGGCCGACAGCCTGATCATTCAAATGCCGCGCGCCCGCGGTATAGGGAAATGATGAAATCACGAAGGCAGTCGCGACCGCCGCGAATGGATGAGCGCGCGCTCGTCCGGACTGTGGTGTTATCACGGTAGAGTCCTGTTTTTGCGATATTGCGCATGGGCCTGCAAGCGCTCTCGGCGCAGGCGAGTATCTCTGTCTGAAAAATTTCCGGTAGTCCGTTTCCAACATTATAATTAGCCAGCTAATAATATGAGGAAAAGTGCCTTCGTTGTTCGCTGCTGTCAAGCCGTTACCAAGAGATCATCAAAAAACGCTGCGGCGAGACCATCGCCACAGCGTTCGATCATCGGTGCTGAACATTGTACCGTCAGCTCAAGCCCGGCGTTAAGTGTCATCGCAGAACATAAACGATGCGCCGTGTCTCGGGTTCGATCAAAACCGGCTGTTGGTTCACATAGACATAGCGGTAGTCGTAGTCGGGAATCTCGCGGACCTCGACAGTTTCGGGAACAACGGCGCCAACGACGGCTTCACCCTCCAGATAAACGGGTTCCACCCGGTTGGTCTGGATATAGGTTGTTACCTCCGCGGGCGGAGGAGCGATGGGTTCCACCGTGCCGAGAGCGGTCTTGCGGCCGATCAGCTCACCATGAACCGGCGCGATTTCGACACTCGACGTGGCTTCATAGGAAACCGGAGGCAGCGCCTCAGCCGGGCGGTCGGTCACCACTACATACTCCCCGGCGCCATCGAAAGGTGCCGTCAGATAGTCCGAATAAGCCCAGCCATTCACGCCGGCATGATTGACGGCACACCATTTGCTGCCTTCTCGGCAACCTTCAATGGCGGCCTCTTCATCAACCCTGATCACCCCGACAACCGGATATTGCGGCCCCGGGCCCGAGCGAATGTTCAGATCTGCGGTCGCCCGTGCAAGCACTTCTGCACCTGCCACACCAGCGAAAGCCAGCAACGCCATACCGGCGGCAGCGCCCTTGAGAAACACCTTGTTCATGACTCATCTCCAGTCGGTTTCAACTGGGGCATCAAACGGAGCGGACCGCGATCGGTTCCGCGACAAATAAGCGGAAATGGAGCATTCCGGCCCGCGAAACGGTTCGGTAATGACCGCTATGCTAGGAAACTCAACGCTTGCGGCCACCGAAATGTTGTGTAATCGCTGCCAGCATCACATTATCTAGCCATCATTTATCTTAAGGAGAGCAACATGGCTTTCGGGGGAAGAGCGGTGGTCCTGGCCGCTTCGGTTTGTGCCTCACTTCTCATGGCGGGGCAGGCCTCCGCCGCGCAGTGTGGAAACAACGCCGGGGGATTTGAAGCCTGGAAGGCACAGTTCAGCCAGGAAGCGGCATCACGCGGCATTGGTAAGCGCGGATTGAACGCTCTGGCCAGAACCAGCTATGCCAGCAAGACGATTGCCGCCGACCGTGGCCAGAAGAGCTTCAAGCTGTCGCTGAATTCGTTCATGCAGAAGCGGGGCTCGAACGCGATCATTTCGCGCGGCAAGGGAATGAAGAAGAAGTATGCGCGTCTCTTCGCAAACATCGAGAAGCGCTACGGTGTGCCTGCCGGTCCGCTGATCGCCATCTGGGGCATGGAGACGGGCTTTGGCGGCTTCCTCGGCAATCAGAACATCGTCTCGGCTGTTGCCACACTCGCCTATGACTGTCGTCGCTCGGAGTTCTTCACCGGCCACCTCTACGGCGCGCTGACAATGGTGGATCGCGGCATGCTTGATCCCAATGCCAGGGGCGCAGCCCATGGCGAGATCGGCCAGACCCAGTTCCTGCCGGGCAACGCTCTGAAATATGGCGTCGATGGCGACGGCAACGGCCGGGTCGACATGATCCGTTCGCAGGCCGATGCGCTTGCCTCAACCGCAAACTTCCTGCGCGCCCATGGCTGGCAGCGCGGTGCCGGCTATCAGCCGGGGCAGCCGAACTTCCGCGCCATTCAGGGCTGGAACGCGGCGAGCGTCTACCAGCAGGCCATCGCCATCATGGCCAGGGAAATCGATGGGTGAGGAGCGTCCCGCGTAGCGGGCAAAAAGCCAACGATTTGGCTTTTTGAGCGACGAACGCCCGGAGCCATAGCGAAGGGCCGGCAGACGCCAAACCCTGCGCCTGCAGCTCAACGCACAAAAAAGCCGGCATCACAGCCGGCTTTTTCATTATCCAAATGCTGGAACGATCACCGGCCACGCTTCCTTGCGGCCAGTGTACGCAGGCGCAAGGCATTCAGCTTGATGAAGCCGGCAGCATCCTTCTGGTCGTAAGCGCCCTGATCGTCCTCAAAGGTGACCAGTGCATCAGAATAAAGCGACTTGTCGGACTTGCGGCCGGTCACGATCACATTGCCCTTGTAGAGTTTCAGGCGCACTTCGCCTTCCACGTCTTCCTGGCTCTTGTCGATGGCGGCCTGCAGCATCTCGCGTTCCGGCGAGAACCAGAAGCCATTGTAGATCAGCTCCGCATAACGCGGCATCAGCTCATCCTTGAGATGCGCAGCACCGCGGTCGAGCGTGACGGACTCCATCGCGCGGTGCGCCGCAAGCAGAATGGTACCGCCGGGCGTCTCGTAGACGCCGCGCGACTTCATGCCCACGAAGCGGTTTTCCACGAGGTCGAGGCGGCCAATGCCATTGTCGCGGCCAAGATCGTTCAGCGCCTTGAGCAGCGTTGCCGGCGAAAGCGCCTCGCCATTGATGGCAACGGCATCGCCCGCCTTGAAGGAGATGGTGATCTCGGTCGGCTCGTCGGGCGCATCCATTGGCGAAACGCTGCGTTGATGCACATATTCCGGCGGCTCCACCCACGGGTCCTCCAGCACCTTGCCTTCGGAAGAGGAGTGCAGGAGGTTCGCATCGACGGAGAAAGGCGCCTCGCCCTGCTTGTCCTTGGGCACCGGGATCTGGTGTGCCTCGGCAAAATTGATCAGGTCGGTGCGGGACTTGAACTCCCAGTCACGCCAGGGTGCGATCACCTTGATGTCGGGATTAAGCGCATAGGCCGAAAGCTCGAAACGCACCTGGTCGTTGCCCTTGCCGGTCGCGCCGTGGGCGATGGCGTCAGCCCCGGTCTCGGCAGCGATTTCCACCAGACGCTTGGAGATCAGCGGTCGGGCAATCGACGTGCCCAGCAGATAGACGCCCTCATAAACGGCATTGGCGCGGAACATCGGGAAGACGAAATCGCGCACGAATTCCTCGCGCACATCCTCGATGTAGATTTCCTTGATGCCGAGCATCTCGGCCTTCTTGCGCGCCGGCTCCAGCTCGTCGCCCTGGCCGAGATCGGCAGTGAAGGTCACCACCTCGGCATTGAGCTCCGTCTGCAGCCATTTGAGGATGATCGAGGTATCGAGGCCGCCCGAATAGGCAAGCACGACCTTTTTCACGTCTTTGAGTTTCGTCATGGTCTTTCCCGGTATGAGAGGTACGGCATGGCCGGCCGGCTCCGCACGCCGGAGCCTTGGAAGTCGAGGCGACTAATATCAGGAATGGCGGCGCGGGCAAGACCAGTCCCCGCAAATGCCAGTGTCTGCAAATTCCAGTGCCTGCAAACGAAAGAGGCCACGCCGTTTCCGGCATGGCCCCGCCCCCCCACGCAAATGTGCTCAGGCTGCTTCCAGCGTCGCCACCGTCTTGAGCGCCCCATCGAGCATTTCGCCCTTCTCGTCCTTGAGCGCGGCGTCACGCAGCCGTCGAAGCCAGTCTGCTGCATCATCGCGGCCCTCCAGCAGGGTCAGGCCGGAGAGCACCCGGTCGAACTTGGAGTGCGCGCGCACATGCGTGTCGCTGTAACCCTTGATGAGCCGTCGGCAATTGAGAATTTCCACCCCCAGCGCATAGTCGCGCTGCGCCGTGTCGAGCGCCAGCGCATACCAGCGTTCCAGATGCGCCTCTTCCACCTGATGACGCAGCAGCGATCGGCGCCATGGCCGCAGCGTGCCGATCAGCCACAACGCGCCAAAGCCGAACAGGCTGTCGGTCCGGATCCGCCTTCCGCGATTGATGCGCCGGTCGACCCAGCGGGCAAGTCCCGGCCTGTTTTCGATGAAACGGCCAAGCCCCGCCGGCAGTGTGCCACAGAATTCTTCCACGCGGGGGTGAAAGAACTCCGTCACCTGCAGAACATGGGCCTCGCCGACCTTCATCTCCTTGCGGATGCGCTCGGCGCGCGCGGTTCGCGTTTTCAGATCGGCAACGCGCAGAATGTCGTCATAGCACATGGCGTTGGCCACATGCTTGGCCGCTGCTTCTCCCAGGGCATGGCCCTTTTCTGCGCTGTCCAGCGCCAGCGCACTCTCGAGCCGGTCGAGATATTCCGCGCCATAGGCGAGGTCCTGATAGTCGACCACCTTGCGCAGCCCGGCGAGCGCCATGGCTCTCACCGGTTCGGGATAGGCCTCCGCGCGGGCGGCCAATGCGTTCCACCGCGCCACAAGTCGTTCCGGCCCCTCCACCGCGATCTGCCTTGAAGCCGGCGCTGCATTGGCACGCACCTCTTCCACGCGCTCACCGGAAACCGTGAGCTCGAACGCCCTGCCGAATGCCGCGAGGCTCGCCTTCACCCCGCGCCCGGAAGCCTCGATGGTTTCCTCGTAGCTTTCACGCGGAAATGGCAGCGCGCCCGAGCCCGCGAGTGCGCCAAACAGGCTCGATGAGATCACAGAGCCGGCTTCGACAGCCACCTTTTCCATGTCGAAACAGATATAGCGGTTCGCCGCTTCGCGCGCATTCCGGTGAACGGTAGGCGAATCCGCGCGCCCGTCACCGGGCTCGATCTTCTCCGAAACGGCCGCGATGCGGTGCGCCGAGGCAATCAGCGTCGTGCGGTCGGGTGTCACGAAGCCGCGCATCACCGCACGCCCCGCCTCCATGAGCTCGGCGGCAATCAGAATGTCGATGTCGCCCTGCGCCGGCGCCAGCGAGAAAACCGGCCGGCGACCGGTATCCTGACACATCTCCACATAGTAGATCGTCGCCCCGGTGCGCTGTGCCACGCCCGCAACGGATGTTGCCTGTGCAAGGTAGCCGTTGCGCTCGGCCACATCGGTGATCCAGTTGGTGAGAACACCGCCGCCCTGCCCGCCCACGGCAAGAATGGCGAGCTTGATGATCTTCTGCTCTTCTTTTTCGTTCATGCGCTCGGCCATGGTCGTTCCCTCAAGCGTCTGCGAATGTCAGGCGCCGTTTTTCACGACGTGTCTGCAGAAAGCCGGTCACCGTGTTGCGCACCCTGTTTGCGAAACGGTCCCACCGGCCAGGATTGTGCACCACATCCGCGCGGTAGAAGGACGGGCACAGAACCGCCGCATCGGCCACCTCGCCGCAATTCCCGCAGCCCACGCAGGTGTGGTCGATCGAGGCCACCGGGTCGTCCCGCAACGGATCATCCAGTTTCTTGACCGAAAGCGACGGACAGCCTGAAAGCCGCATACAGGCGTGATCACCGGTGCAGACATCCTCGTCGACGCCGAAACGCGGCTTCACCACCCGCTCGCCACCCGAGATCGCTTTTGCCACAAGGGGCTTTTCCCGGCGCTGGCGGTTGAGCATGCATTCGGAGGAGGCCACGATCACCTTCGGCCCCTTCTCCTTTGTCGTCAGCGCCTCGCGCAGTGCGGCGCGTACCTTGGTCACGTCATAGGTGCGGTCGATATGCCGAACCCATTTCACGCCCATCCCCTTCACCGCATCGGTGATCGGATGTTTCGTCGACTTTGTGGGATTGTCGGCACGGGAAGAAAGAATGTCCTGCCCGCCGGTCGCCGCCGAATAGAAGTTGTCGACCACGACAATGACGCCGTCATTCTCGTTGAACACCGCATTGCCGATCGAGGAGGTCAGGCCGTTGTGCCAGAAGCCGCCATCGCCGACGAAGGAGATCGAGCGCCGCTTCGCATCCGGTGAATTGAATGCAGATGCAGATGCCGGCCCAAGCCCATAGCCCATCGTTGTCGCCCCAAGCTCGAAGGGCGGCATGATCGAGAACAGATGACAGCCGATATCCGACGAGATGTGGTGCGGTCCCATTTCCTGTTCGATCAGCTTGGTGGCAGCGAAGATCGGCCGCTCGGGACAGCCCGTGCAAAACCCCGGCGGCCGGCCCGGAACCACCTTGGCGAGATCCGCTGCCAGCGTGTTTTCGCCCGGCGCATTGGGGGCCAGCACCTGCGCCGCCAGAAGCTCCGGCGCATTGGCACGCAGATAGGCGCTGATGCCATCGAGCATGACCTGGCCGGTATATTCACCCGCCATGGGTAGGACATCCTTGCCAAGAATGCGTGTGTCGATGCCCTTCTTGTGCATCATCGAGGCGATGGCCTGCTCAAGATAGTTGGGCTGCCCCTCCTCCACGATCAGAACGGAATCCTTGTCCGCGCAGAAGTCGATCACCTCGTCATCGATGAGCGGATAGACGGCGTTGAGCACATAGAGCGGCACGTCCGTCTCGCCATAGACATCGGCAAGGCCGATGCGCTGCAGCGCCCGGATGACACTGTTGTACATGCCACCCTGCAGAATGATGCCGGCCTTGCCCCGCTCGGGCCCGAAGAACTCGTTGATCCTGCGCGAGCGGATAAAATCCACCGCGGCCGGCATGCGCTTCTCCACCTTCTCCTTCTCATGCAGGAAGGAGGCAGGCGGCAGAACGATGCGGTTGGTGTCGCGCCGCGGATTTTCCAGCGCGTCCGCAACGGTCATTTCCGGGCGCTTGTTGTCCTTTGTCTCGAAACTGCCGGTCACATGGCAGCTGCGAATGCGCACCATCAGCATGACCGGGGTGTTGGAAACTTCCGAAAGCTCGAACCCATCTTCCACGGCCTTGACGATGGAGGGCAGATTGGGACGCGGATCGAGCAGCCAGACCTGGCTCTTCATGGCAAAGGGGTGGCTGCGCTCCTGCATGATGGAAGAGCCTTCGCCATAATCCTCGCCAACGATGATGAGCGCACCCCCGGTCACACCGCCAGAGGCGAGATTGGCAAGGGCATCCGAAGCGACATTGAGGCCCACCGCCGACTTGAATGTGCAGGCGCCACGAATGGGATAATGCACGGAGGCCGCGAGCATGGCCGTCGCCGTCGCTTCGGAAGCGCTGGCTTCAAAATGCACGCCGAGCTCGCCCAGAATGTCCTGTGCGTCAGCCAGAACATCCATCAGATGGCTGATGGGGGCGCCCTGATAGCCGCCCACATACCCCACGCCGCATTGCAGAAGCGCCTTGGTGATGGCGAGAATCCCTTCGCCGTGGAAGGTCTCGCCGGTCCCGAGTCGAAGCTTCTGGACCTCCTTCACAAACGAACGTTCAGCCATGATGCAGTCTCCCGTCGCTGGCACCGCAGTTCCACACTGCAGGCGGGCTCGCTAAAAATCGTGCTTTCTGATGTTGCCAAGAATCTTCTGAAGCGTGGCGACGAAGGCCGAGTATTCCGCTTCGTCAATGTCCCTGAACATTTCGGCAAAGGCTTCGTGCATGGCTGGCCATGCACGGTTGAACTCTTCCCGTCCCTTATCGGTCAGGAAGATGTTTCGGGTGCGGCTGTCGTCCTGGCAGGCTTCGCGCCGAACAAGGCCTTGAGCTTCCAGTGCATCAAGCGTGCGGCTCATGGTCGACTGCTCAATCACCGTGTAGACGGATAACTCATTGATCGACATGCCATCCCCGACCGCCAGGACGGCAAGCGCACGCACCTGCGGCACCGTCAGCCCCTGCCGGCGCAGATCCTGCCGCAGGGTCGCATTGTAACGCCCCATGATGCGGTTCATCAGATAAGGCGCGAATTGCTGAAGCCCCATCTGGCCCAGCGTCTCAATTCTCGAGTTCCTGCTATCCAAGCGTTCGTCCATCAAAGCCTCTCACCAGCAGACTGTCTGAACCGCTACCCTACCTTCCATGACACACGAAATGTCAGGCAATTGCGGATGAAAACCCTCTTCTCAGCGGCGGGCAGCGCGTTTAAGCCGCTGCCCGTGATTCTTCTGTGAGGGTTCGCCATTGTGCTGGCGGCTTAATCCCGGGCCACAAGCGCCAGAACGCGGCAGGGGCTGCCCGTGCCATGCTCGATTTTCAGCGGTGCCGCGATCAGGATTGCTCCCTTCGGCGGCAATTTGTCGAGATTGGCGAGACTGGCGAGACCGTAACGATTGGCCTTGTGCAGAAGGTTGTGCGCAGGGAATGGCGGCTCCATTCCACCGGCCTGGCCGGCATCGGTGCCGATCGTCTCGCTGCCCCAGCCGATGATCCCCTTGTCCAGCAGATAGGTGATCGCTTCAGGCGTTGGCCCCGGCGAATGCGGGCCGGTTTCGTCGGCGTTCAGAAAGCTCTCTTCAGAACCGTTTCGCTTGTACCAGTCGCTGCGCAGAACGACCCATTCGCCTGTCCGTATCTCGCCATGCTCGGCCTCCCAGGCCTTGATATGGTCGACCGTCAGCAGAAAATCGGGATTCTCTGCCGTTTCCCTGGAACAGTCGATCACATTGACTGGAGCGACAAAATTCGCAGGGTCGATCGTGTCGGTAGAACCATCGGGATGGTCGCGTCCGGTGATCCAGTGGATCGGCGCATCGAAATGGGTGCCGGAATGTTCGCCAAGCTTGAGCCAGTTCCAGGCCCACCAGGGCCCGTTGTCATCATAAGCGGAGATCTTGTGAATCTCGATTTTCGGGGTATCCACGGCAAGCTCAGGCGGCAGCTTGAGAAGCGGGGTGTCGGGCCCCAGCACCGCAGACAGATCGACGACCTCGACCTTGCCTAACAGCAACTGGTTGGCAAATTCACCGATAATGGACTGGCTCATAAGTCTCCTCCCAGAAACATTTGAGGCCGTGGTGAAACACCACAGGCAGCTTGAAACGGTCTAACGGAAAAAGGATGCATATGCAAATATCATCACACACATGTAGCCCGGCCACGCGATCTTGGATTACGCTCCCATTTTGCATTCCTGTCTTGATTGCCCGGCTAAGACACGCCCACAGCACATCTGGAACCCTACGATCGCATCGCACGTAAACAGTTTCATATGCATATGAATTGAACACGGCCGGTGATATCGACGCTGCTCTTCTTCAGCCAGCGGCCCCGCGCCCGCAGCTGCACCCTTGCATGAAAGAACCCCGGCAAATAGTGCAGCGCGCGACCGACTATCTGATCATCACCCGCCCTTTTTCACGCGTGCCCTTGGCCGTTCGCTGTGGTATCCAGCCGACATGGCACAGAAGAAAGCGCACGAAGTCGACCGTTGGCTTGCAAAGCCGGAGCAGGCCTATCGGATCATTCTGATATACGGGCCTGATCGCGGACTTGTCAGTGAGCGCGCCAAGCGCTTTGCTGCCGGCACAGGCCTGCCGCTGGACGACCCCTTCACCGTTGTGCGCATTGAGGCCAATGAAGTGGAGCAGCAGCCGGGGCGTCTTGCCGACGAGGCACAGACCGTGCCGATGTTTTCCGATCAGCGCCTCATCTGGGTGAAGGGCGCAGGCAACCAGAAGGCGCTTGTCAGCGACGTCACCGCGCTCATCGCAGCGCCCCCTGCGGACTGCGCAATTCTCATCGAAGGCGGCGACCTTCGCAAAGGCTCCTCCCTGCGTTCGGCGGTCGAGCGTGGCGCAGGCGCCATGGCCCTGCCCTGCTACGCGGATGACGGGCGCGGCATCGATGCGGTTATCGATGAAACGCTCGGCGGCGCAGGCCTGAAAATCTCACTGGAGGCACGCCAGCTTCTCAAAGCCAACCTTGGCGGCGACCGGCTGGCGACACGCGGCGAGCTGGAGAAGCTGACGCTCTACTGCGCTGGTGCCAGCGAGGTAACACCGGAGGACATCCGCCTGCTCATCGGCGACGTCGCGGGCCTGAGCAGCGACGAGGCGGTGGACGCGATTATTTCCGGCCGTTTTCAGGCATTCGACAGCGCATTTCAGCGCTTTCTTGCCGCTGGAAATCCGCCTTTTCTCGTGCTCTCCGCAACGCTCCGTCAGATCCATGCGCTACAGGTCATGCGCACCGCGATGGACAACAAGGGCGTGTCAGCCAGCGCAGCCGTTGCCGGCGCCAGGCCACCGGTCTTCTTCTCGCGTCGCAAAACCGTTGAAAACGCACTGGGCCGCTGGAGCAGCACGGCACTGCAGAATGCCGCGGAGCGCCTGCAGGCGACGATCCTGCGCACCCGCCAGAAGCCGGCACTGGCCGGCTCGATCGCCCGCCAGGCACTGCTTGCCCTGACGGTCGAGGGTGCGCGCGGACGCCGCTAAGCTGTCGGAAACCACATAAGACGTTGAATTGCCTACGCATCAGGCCCACGCGGCATGCCTGCCATTCAAAGAATGCCGGGAGCAGGGTCGATGATGATCGGCCAGGCAAAAGCAGCCAGGCCGATCCCGGGCACTACTGCTGCAAAAGCCGGCACAGTTCGTCGAGCTGCTCAAGAGAGCGATAGGCGATCTTCAATTCACCGCCACGCTCCTTGTGATTGATCACGACGTTGAGGCCAGTGCGATCACTGAGAAGCTTCTGCAGCGCCAGCGTATCAGCGTCTTTTTCCTTCTTGGGCGGCCGCGGCGCTTTTTCCTCACCGCGTGGCGCAGCGGCCAGAGCTTCTGCCTGGCGTACCGAAAGACCATCCTCGACAATGCGCTGCGCGAGACCAACGGGATCTTCCGCCGTAACCAGTGTGCGCGCATGACCCGCCGACAGGGAACCGTCAATGATCAGATCGCCAATCGCGTCCGGCAGCTTCAGAAGCCGCAATGTATTGGCCACATGGCTTCGGCTCTTGCCGATAACCTGCCCCAGATCGGCCTGCGTGTAATTGTGCTCATCGATAAGCTGCTGATAGCCCCGCGCTTCTTCAAGCGGGTTGAGATCGGCACGCTGGACGTTCTCGATGATGGCGAGTTCCAGCGCGGCCTTGTCATCCACTTCCCGCAGGATCACCGGCACTTCCGTCAAACCGGCCCGCTGTGCCGCACGCCACCGCCGTTCACCGGCGATGATTTCAAAGCGGCCCGGCGCGTCGCCCGAGCGCACGACCACGGGCTGCACGATTCCATGCTCGCGAATGGACTGCGCCAGATCGCTCAGATCGCTCTCGACGAACTGCCGACGCGGATTGCGCGGATTGGGAGAAATAAACTCGATTGGAACAGAACGATCGGCACGCACCGCCTCTTTCTGCTCGGTTTCCGGCTTGTCCATCTCACCGATCAACGCGGCGAGACCGCGCCCCAGGCGCTTGCGTGAGGGATCTTCGTTCATGTCACAACACCATCAACCACAAAACTCAGTCTTCCTGCGAACATCTTCGCATCCATCTCATGCCGCCCGCAGTCGGCGCTCGCGGCGAATCACCTCCGACGCAAGCTGCAAATAGGCCTGGCTGCCGGAGCATTTCAGATCGTAGAGAATCGCCGGCTTTCCGTAGGATGGCGCTTCCGAAACGCGCACATTGCGCGGGATAATCGTCTCATAGACCGTGTCGCCCATATGCGCGCGGACATCCTCAACCACCTGATTGGCCAGATTGTTGCGCCGGTCGAACATGGTCAGCACGATGCCCTGAATACCCAGATGCGGATTGATCGAGCCGCGCACCTGCTCCACCGTTTCCAGAAGCTGGCTGAGACCTTCAAGGGCGAAGAATTCGCATTGCAGCGGCACAAGGATCGAATCCGCCGCTGCCATTGCGTTCAAGGTCAGAAGGTTCAGTGAAGGTGGGCAGTCCACCAGCACGTATGAATACGGAATACCGTCTTCATTCAAGGCGTTACGCAACTTTAGAACGCGATCCGGTGCACTCGAAATTTCCATTTCGATACCGAGAAGATCGAGCGTAGATGCCACGATGGAAAGCCCGGGAACCGCCGTTGCCATGGCCGCTTCCATAACACCCGCATTGCCCGTCAGAACATCATAGGACGAAACAAGTCGTTGCTGACGGTCGATGCCAAGCCCGGTACTGGCATTACCCTGCGGATCCAGATCGACCACGAGAACATTCTCGCCAATGGCAGCGAGCGCCGTAGCGAGATTGATGGCCGTTGTCGTTTTGCCGACCCCGCCCTTCTGGTTTGCGACTGTGATGATTCGCGTGCCGCTGTTCATCGCTGCTGCTACCCCGATCTGACCCTACTGGAAGGCTCTGCGGCAAGCCGGCTATCGCCGGAGCGGATGGCTCACTTCAAGAATGATGGCTGCCGCATCAACCTTATCTTCATGTTCTACCAGATCGAATCGCCACGTGTTACCGCTTTCTTCCACTTCCCTGCGGTAATCCCGACCTTTGTGAAAGAGCGCCCGTGCGCCCTGCGTCAGCCAGGGCTCCGTAAGTTCGATAAGAAGCGGCAAAGGCGCGAGCGCACGCGCTGTAACGATGTCTGGCGTACCAATCGCATCATATGTGTCTTCGATCCGCCTTGCATGAACGCGGGGCGCAACACCCACTTCATTCAGAGCAGACACCAGAAACGACGCCTTTTTCCGATTGCTCTCAACGAGATGCACCTCGGCGCCCGACTTCTCAGCCAGAAGAATGGCCATAACGGCACCGGGAAATCCACCACCGGATCCCACGTCGAGCCACTTTAGCGCATCGGGTGCGAGACGCAGCAATTGGGCGCTGTCAAGAATATGACGCTCCCAGAGATCGTTCAGCGTTGATGGGGCGGCCAAATTGATTCGTCGTGACCAGCGCCGAAAAATCCCCTCAAATGCAACCAGACGATCAAATGTTTCACGTGAAACCGGCCCTGAAATCTCCAAAAGCCGCGAAAACCGCGCTGAATCCATCAGGCAGCGCCCTTCTGTGTCTCGAACTGGCGCAGACTTGCGATAATCAACGCCAAAGCGGCGGGCGTCATTCCATCAATCCTTTGGGCATCGGCGATGCTTCGTGGCCTCCGGTCCTTCAGCTTCTGCTTCAATTCGTTTGAGAGTCCTGCAATCCCGTCAAACGCCAGCTCAGCAGGAATAAGGCGCGCTTCCTCGCGCCGCAGCATGGCAGCGTCATTGCCCTGACGCTCCAGATAAACGGCATAGCGTGCTTCCGTTTCAATCTTTTCAACCAGACCGGACGGAATCTCGGACAGCTCCGGCCAGATGTTAATAAGCCGGCTTATGTCCATATCAGGATAGGATAAGAGCTCATAAGCAGAACGGCGAACCCCATCCCTGTTGAGATTGATATTATGCCGGCCCGCTTCATTCGGGCTCAGAGCCCTGTCTTTGAGCAGCGAGCGCGCAGCCTCAAGCGAACGCTCCATCGCGCTAAACCGCTTCTCCCGCTCCGCAGATGCGATGCCCAGCCGAACGGCAAGCGGCGTCAGCCTCATATCGGCGTTATCGGCACGCAGCGAAAGCCGATATTCCGCCCGCGATGTGAACATGCGATACGGCTCGCTCACACCCCGCGTAACCAGATCGTCAATCAGAACGCCGATATAGGCGTCAGCACGGCCCAGTATCACCATCTCGCTACCCGAAGCCGCGCGAGCCGCGTTGATTCCAGCCAGAATGCCCTGCGCCGCTGCTTCTTCATATCCAGTCGTTCCGTTAATCTGCCCAGCGAGAAAAAGACCGCGAACCTTTCGCGTCTCGAGCGTCGGCTCAAGATCACGCGGATCGATATGGTCATATTCGATCGCATAGCCTGGCTGCAGCATCACTGCCCGCTCAAGGCCGGGGATGGTCTCCAGAAGCGCGAGTTGCGCATCTTCAGGAAGCGATGTGGAGATACCGTTCGGATAGACCGTATGATCGTCGAGACCTTCCGGCTCGAGAAAAATCTGATGGCCCTCGCGATCTCCAAACTTGACGATTTTGTCTTCAATCGAAGGGCAATAGCGTGGTCCGATTCCATCTATCGCGCCGGAATACATGGCGGAGCGATGCAGATGCTGGCGGATCACGGCATGCGTTTCGCTGGTGGTGCGTGTGATGCCGCATTCGATCTGGCGGTTGGTAATCTGATCCGTCAGTAAGGAAAAGGGTGTCGGGTCGTCGTCCGCTGGCTGCATGTCCAGCGAAGCCCAGTCAATCGTACGTCCGTCGAGACGTGGTGGCGTCCCCGTCTTCAGTCGCCCGAGACGAAAACCCGCCGCTTCCATTGAAATGGAAAGCCGCTCGGCCGCCTGCTCGTTCATACGGCCCGCCGGGATCGTCTTCTCCCCAATATGAATGAGGCCGCGCAAAAAGGTCCCGGTTGTCAGCACAACGGAGCCGCAGGACAGATGGCGCTCTCCAGAGACCACAACTCCGGCGATGCGGCCCTCACTGATGCGCAGTTCCAGCGCCTCCCCTTCAATCACTTCAAGGTTGGGTACGGCCCTGATCGCACTTTGCACCGCATTGCGATAGAGCTTGCGGTCGGCCTGCGTGCGCGGTCCCCGCACTGCTGGACCCTTGCGCCGATTGAGGAGCCGAAACTGGATACCCGCCGCATCCGCAGCACGACCCATAACACCATCCAGCGCATCCACTTCGCGCACAAGATGTCCCTTGCCCAACCCGCCGATTGCTGGATTGCAGGACATCGCACCAACGGTATCGAAACGAAGCGTGACCAGCGCCGTTCTGGCACCGGATCGCGCGGAAGCGGAAGCGGCTTCAACGCCGGCGTGGCCACCGCCGATAACAATTACATCGTAGCTACTGTTCTTCATAATCCGATTCCATCGATGCCTTCACAGCGTGGAGAGATGCTATGGAAGCCCGATACTTCGCGGGGATTGGAGAGCGTCAGACATGTCTTTTTCTGAACAAGCAGTCAAGGGATTTGCGAGGCTCTGTCGGTTTCACGTGAAACATTGTTGCGTACGCATCCGGATCCGAATTCTGTGTTTCACGTGAGTCACTCATCAACCAAGTCGACAATGTTTCACGTGAGTCACCGGTTCAAACTGGCTTTGCGGTGTTTCACGTGAGTCATTTCCCAATACAAAACTGCGAAAAGATGGTGTCCAAAAGATCTTCGACGTCGATCGTGCCGCTTATTCGCCCAAGCGCATCGCCTGCAAGCCGCAGCTCCTCCGCCCGAACTTCCAGCGGGAGGCTGGTTTGTGTCGCCGCAGTATCCACATGCTTCGCAGCATCCAGAATCAGCTGCACATGCCGCTCGCGGAAAGGAAGTGTTTCACCGGCATTTGATGTCGCTTGCACAGCGAGCTCACGCACTTCGCTTAGAAGGCGATCAATGCCCTCACCCGTATGGGCTGAGATGAGAAAGTCATAGTGTCCCGGGTGGAGTGTCTTCTCTGCAAGGTCGAGCTTGTTGCCTATCCGTCGATGCGGAATGCCTTCCGGAAGCCGGACCCTGACCGGTGCATTGCAGTCTTCGAGGAGAAGAATGAGATCAGCCTCCCGGGCGCGATCAATCGCACGGTCGATCCCCAGCGCCTCGACCCTCCCGGGGTTCTCACGAATGCCCGCTGTGTCTGTCATGATCACCTTGACACCGCCTACATCCAGCGCAGCCTCAAGAACATCGCGTGTCGTGCCAGGCTCTTCCGTGACGATGGCGATGTCCCGGCGGGCCAGCATGTTCAGAAGGCTGGACTTTCCAGCATTCGGCGCCCCTAGGATCACCACGCGAAATCCTTCGCGGATGATCTCGGCAGTGCGGTAACCGGCGGCGTGACGTTCAAGCGAACTCCGTAGCTCGGCAATCTCCTCCCAGACGCGTTCGGCAACAGAGCCTGGTACGTCTTCTTCATCCGAGAAATCGAGTTCCGCCTCGATCATTGCCCGCGCGTGGATGAGTGTCTTTCGCCATCCGTCATAAAGAGCCCTGTGCCGGCTTTCCGCATTTGCGAGAGCAAAACGGCGTTGCGCCTCGGTTTCCGCAGAAATGAGGTCGGAGAGCGCTTCGGCCTCCGTGAGATCGAACTTTCCATTCAGAAAGGCGCGTCGTGTGAACTCACCCGCTTCGGCAAGGCGAAAATCGGGATAGCCTGAAAGCGTCTCCAGAACGGCCTGCACAACAGCCCGCCCGCCATGGAGGTGGAGTTCGCCACAGTCTTCCCCCGTAAAGCTCTCTGGGCCTGGAAAGAAGAGGACAAGAGATCGATCGAGAATGCCGCCCCGGCTGTCCCGCAATGTTCGCAGCGTCGCATGGCGCGGCTCCGGGAGTTTTCCTGCCAGAGCTTCGAGCGCGAAGCAGGTGCCAGGGCCCGACAATCGCACAACAGCGACGCCCGACGGCAAAGCACCGCTGGAAAGTGCGAATATGGTTTCTCTCATCTCATTTGCTCTCACGTCCAAAGCGCCCTACCGTGGGCCAGAGTCAGGCCCTGACCCCAGATATTTTCCATAACGGTTCGATGTGCAAGGAGCCCCAATGCCGCTGCCTGCAAAAAATCTTCTGGCTGCAGAAACAAGCCCCTATCTGCTTCAGCACCGAAACAACCCGGTTCACTGGAGGCCGTGGTCGGCAGCGGCCCTGAGCGAGGCGAGAGAGAGCGACAGACCCATTCTCCTCTCGGTCGGCTATGCAGCCTGCCACTGGTGCCATGTAATGGCGCACGAGTCTTTCGAGAACCCGGAAATCGCCGCAGCGATGAACCGGCATTTCGTCAACATCAAGGTCGATCGGGAGGAGCGGCCAGAGATCGATCAGATCTACATGGCCGCGCTCTCCGCGATGGGCGAACAGGGCGGCTGGCCTCTAACCATGTTTCTGGACTTCGACGGGCAGCCCTTCTGGGGCGGAACCTACTTTCCGCCAGAGCAGCGATACGGGCGTCCAGGATTTCTTCAGGTGCTCGAGGCCGTCAATGCGGCCTGGCAGGGCAAACGCGCCGAACTTGTCAGGAGCGCTGGTGCACTTGGCGCCCACGTGGAAACCCGTCTCGCTCCGGCACCGGGTGCTGCTGGGTCGCCGCAGGAGGTTCTCCAGACTCTGGCCGGCAACATCCATAGAATGATCGATCACAAGTCTGGCGGTCTGCGCGGGGCACCCAAATTTCCGAATGTCCCCTTCATGCGTATTCTCTGGCTAAGCGATGACCCGGCGCACAGGACCGCGGTGGTGGAAAGTCTGACTTCGATGCTAGCCGGCGGCATCTACGATCATGTGGGTGGCGGCCTTGCACGCTATTCCACTGACGACAAATGGCTCGTCCCGCATTTTGAGAAAATGCTGTATGACAACGCCCAGCTTCTGCGCATGTTGTGTTGGGTCTACAGCGATACACGCAATGCATTGTTTCGGATACGAATCGAAGAGACGGTGGGTTGGCTTCTCCGCGAAATGAGGGTTGCAGGCGGTGCTTTCGCATCCAGCCTCGATGCCGACACCGACGGGATTGAAGGACAGACCTATCTCTGGACGGAAGCACAGATACGCAGCGCGCTCGATAGCAGAGCCGATGGCTTTCTCGAAATCTTCTCGCTGGCACAGCCTGAGAACTGGGAAGGAAACCCGATACTTCACCGCCGCGGCCACGCGGGCTATCTCGGCGACCAGAAGGAAGCAGAGCTGCGCGCCATGCTGGACACACTTCTCTCGATCAGAGGCGAGCGGGACCAACCCGGACGCGATGACAAGGTTTTGACCGACTGGAATGGGCTCACGATTGCAGCGCTTGCCGATGCAGCGCGACTGCTTGATCGCCCCGACTGGCTGGAGGCAGCGCGCGGGGCTTTTCGTTTCGTATGCGAATCGATGAAGGAGGGCCGCCTTCCACACAGCTCTCGCAACGGCAAAGCGGTGTTCCCCGGTCTTTCGAGCGACTATGCGTGCATGATTTCCGCCGCCGGCGCGCTTTATCAGGCAACTGCCGAGCCTTCCCTAATCGATCAGGCACATGCCTGGGCGCGCGAACTGCACACCTGGTACTCGGACAAAAGCGAAACCGGACATTACCTGACCGCGAGTGACGCGTCCGATGTCCCCATGCGCATACGCGGTGATGTTGACGAGGCCATACCGTCTGCCACGAGCCAGGTTATCGAAGCTCTGTTAACGCTTTCAGTGCTCTCCGGGGACGATCCGGACAATCGGGTCGCGGAAGTCGCGCAGGCAGCGCTCGGCCGCGCAACCACACAGACTTATGGCCAAGCCGGCATTGTCTATGCGGCGGCACTGGCTCAGAACGCGGCAAAACTCCTGATGGTCGAGCCGGGGAAGGAGCAGACCTTTGTTCCGGTAGCGAATCGAAACCTGAATCCCGGGCGGTTCGATGTCGTCGTGGTGAATGGCAGTACACAGAAACTACCGGGCGGTGTAACGATCGATCCTCAGCGGCAGGCTGCGTATCTCTGTATTGGGCAGACATGCCTGCCACCGTTCCTGAAGCCGGAAGAGCTCGAAGCCGCCCTGCGCGACGGCACCACACGGAAATCATGGTAAACAAAAGATAAAGGCGGCACCGGGGTGCCGCCTTGAAAACTTGGATGTCGCCGACAGATCGTCGAAGCCACAATCAGGTATTCATCGAATCGAAGAATTCCGAATTGGTCTTGGTCTGCTTCAGCTTGTCGTTCAGGAACTCGATGGCATCCGTGGTGCCCATCGGCGCCAGAATGCGACGCAGAACGAAAATCTTCTGCAGATCCTGACGCGGAATGAGCAGGTCTTCCTTTCGGGTACCGGACTTCAAGATGTCGATCGCCGGGAAGATGCGCTTGTCTGCAACCTTGCGGTCGAGCACGATTTCGGAATTGCCCGTTCCCTTGAACTCTTCGAAGATCACTTCGTCCATGCGGCTGCCTGTATCGATCAGCGCGGTTGCTATGATCGTCAGCGAACCGCCCTCTTCGATGTTTCGCGCTGCACCGAAGAAGCGCTTCGGGCGCTGTAGCGCGTTGGCATCGACACCACCCGTCAGCACCTTGCCTGAGGATGGCACCACCGTGTTGTAGGCACGACCGAGGCGGGTGATCGAATCGAGCAGGATAACCACGTCGCGGCCATGCTCCACAAGACGCTTCGCCTTCTCGATCACCATTTCGGCAACCTGCACGTGGCGCGAGGCCGGCTCGTCGAAGGTGGAGGAAATCACCTCACCATTCACCGAGCGCTGCATGTCGGTCACTTCTTCCGGACGCTCGTCGATCAGAAGCACGATCAGGAAACATTCCGGGTGGTTGGACGTGATCGAATGGGCGATGTTCTGCAGAAGAACCGTCTTACCCGTGCGCGGCGGCGCGACGATCAGGCCACGCTGCCCCTTGCCGAGCGGCGCCACCAGGTCGATCACACGCGCCGACAGGTCTTTCTTTGTCGGATCTTCGATTTCCATGTTCAGCCGCTCATCGGGATAGAGCGGAGTCAGGTTATCGAAATGGATCTTGTGGCGGATCTTCTCCGGATCCTCGAAATTGATCGTGTTGACCTTCAGAAGGGCGAAGTAGCGCTCGCCTTCCTTGGGGCTGCGGATCGGACCCTCCACCGTATCGCCGGTTTTCAGCGAGAAACGGCGGATCTGCGAGGGAGAGATGTAGATATCGTCGGGACCCGGCAGATAGTTGGCTGTTGCCGAACGGAGAAAGCCGAAGCCATCCTGCAGCACTTCGACGACACCCTCACCGATGATTTCGATATCCTGGGTGGAGAGCTTCTTTAAGATCGCGAACATCAGCTCCTGCTTGCGCATGATGCTGGCGTTCTCGACCTCAAGCGATTCTGCGAACGCAATGAGATCAGTTGGCGATTTGCTTTTCAGCTCTTGGAGTTTCATTTCCTGCATGTGCGGACTCTGGAAAGGCAACGGAAAAGGTGGAGGTAGGCGTATTTGAAGCCGGCCGGTTTCACTCGAAACGGAAGATATTCGTGGAACCGGACTAAAAGGAAGGAACCATCTCTTACCGCCGTCTCTGCCAAAGGGCAAGACGGCTTTCCCGGTTCCATGTCATGGGCGACGTCATGGGCGGTCTTCGAAACCCGTATCAGAAGGGTTTGACGATAACAAGGATGACGATGACGATCATCAGAAGCGTCGGCACTTCGTTCATTATACGCCAATGACGCGCCGGCTTGGTGTTCTGGTCGGCGGCAAACCGGCGCACGGCGGCGGAGAAATAGCCGTGCACGCCCGACATGGCCACCACCAGCGCGATCTTGGCATGCAGCCATCCGCCGGAGAAGCCGAAGCCGCTCCAGGCAAGCCACAGGCCGAGCACCCAGGTGACCATCATCGCCGGGTTGATGATCAGCCGTAAGAGGCGCCCCTCCATGATCTTGAAGGTCTCGGATGTCTCCGATCCCGGCGCGGCATCCGCGTGATAGACGAAGAGACGTGGCAGGTAGAGCATGCCCGCCATCCAGGCGATCACCGCGATCACATGAATGGCCTTGGCCCAGAGATAAAATCCGGACGGATTGTAGAAAAACAGAAGCGCTGTCAGGGCGATAAAGATCGCCAGCGCCGCGAAAGCCCTGCCTGCAGCCTTTTTACCGCCCGTATCGCTCGCAGCCATCACTCGGCCTCCCGAATCCGTTTCAGCATCGCTTCCACATGCTCAACCGGCGTCTTCGGCGTGATGCCGTGGCCAAGGTTGAAGATGAACGGCCCATGCCGTAGTGCCTCCACAATCGCGTCCACGCCCTCGTGGAGCGCCTCTCCGCCGGCGATCAGTCTCAGAGGGTCCAGATTGCCCTGAACCGCTCCCTCGGCCTGCAGGCGGCGCGCTGTGCCCAGAGGAACCGTCCAGTCGAGCCCGAGTGCCGTCACGCCCGTCTCCCGGCGATAGCCCGCGTAAAGCGCGCCTGCACCCTTCGGAAAGCCGATAATCGGTGTGTCGGGGTGCTTTTCCCGCACCTTCGCCACCATCCGCGCCACCGGCTTCACGCACCACCGCTCGAAAGACAGCTCGTCGAGAACGCCCGCCCAGGAATCGAAAATCTGCACGGCATCGGCGCCAGCGTCGATCTGCCGGATGAGATAATCGGCGGAACAGTCCGCAAGGCAGTCGATCAGCGCGGAGAAGGCCTCCGGCTGCTCAAGCGCGAACATGCGGGCCGGTGCCTGGTCCGGCGTGCCATGCCCGGCAATCATGTAGGTCGCCACCGTCCAGGGCGCTCCGCAGAATCCGAGCAGTGTCGTTTCATCGGGAAGCTCCCTGCGAAGCCGCCGCACCGTTTCGTAGACCGGCGCCAGGTGATCGTGAAAACCCGATGTCTCAAGTTTTGCGATACCGCTTGCATCGATTGGCGTCAGAAGCGGACCCCTGCCCTCCTCGAAGCGCAGATCGCGGCCGAGCGCATGCGGCACAACAAGAATATCGGAAAAGAGGATCGATGCATCAAATCCGAAACGACGGATCGGCTGCAATGTCACTTCCACTGCCAGATCGGGGTTGTAGCAAAGATCGAGAAAGCTCCCTGCCTGTTTCCGGACTTCCCGGTATTCCGGCAGATATCGTCCGGCCTGGCGCATCATCCAGACGGGAGGCGGAAACACCGTCTCGCCTCTAAGCACATCAAGGATTTTTCGCTGCCCCATCAGGCTGCTCCACAGTCAGGATTCAAAAGATAATTACAGATCTGAAGATTCTTCTGATTCTTAGACTCTGTTTGTAATGTGGATTCAAATCTGTCCACGGTTTTGCGCATCGCGAGCTCGGTCTTATTGCCGCGCCTCGCAGAAATGCACATATTCAGAAGAACGGGGATAATGCGGATTCAGCGCGCAGATTCAATAGGCTGTAGCGATTTCGGTTGACCTCGCCCGGTGGACAGTGAAGGAAGGTTCGGGGGTTGTCGATTGTTCTCCACATGGGACGATTGGAATTCACACGGGGCCTGTCTGTGGAAGAACGGGTGGAGTTATCAAAAGGTGCGGCCTCGCCATTTTTTCGGGCCCGCGTTATCAACAGGCATCCACATGGCGGGGCAAAAATCCGTGCAACAGCCGCAGCGCTTCTTCCATCTTCACATGATTTCTGATGCGACCGGCGAGACTCTCCTGGCCGCAGGACGCGCCGCAGCCGCGCAATACAAGGACGCGCGGGCGATCGAGCACATCTACCCGCTGATTCGAAATGAGAAGCAGCTCGCTCGTGTGCTTGACGAGGTGGAGCGCGAGCCCGGCATCGTGCTTTATACGGTGGTGGACCAAAAGCTTGCCCGTCAGGTGGATGAAAGCTGCGCCGCGCTCGGCCTGCCATGCGTGTCGGTGCTCGAACCCGTTCTGATGGTCTTCCAGTCTTATCTGGGCACCCCCGCCGGCCGTCGGGTCGGCGCGCAGCATGTGCTGGATGCGCAGTATTTTCACCGCATCGAGGCGCTCAATTTCACCATGGAGCATGACGATGGTCAGCTTCCGCTCGATGTCGAGGAAGCGGATGTCATCCTCGTCGGCATATCCCGCACGTCCAAGACGCCGACCAGCATCTATCTGGCCAATCGTGGTGTGAAGACCGCAAACGTGCCTATCGTGCTCGACATGAAACTGCCGGAAGCGCTCGCCCTGGCGAAAAGGCCCCTGATTGTCGGACTGGTCGCCTCCGCCGAACGCATTTCGCAGATCCGCCAGAACCGGATTCTGGGATCGGTGGATGAAAACGCCTTCAACCCCTATACCGACCGTGTGACGATCTCCCGCGAGATCGCCTATGCGCGCCAGCTCTGCACACGCCATGGCTGGCCGGTAATCGATGTAACCCGCCGCTCCATCGAGGAAACCGCAGCGGCCATTCTCGCATTGTATGCGAAGGCACGAGAAAACAGAGGGTGACGACATGACCAGCAGGCCCGCCATCGTCCTGGCCTCCGGCAGCGCCTTTCGCCAGAAAATGCTGCGCGATGCCGGTGTTGTCTTCCGCGTAGAACGCTCCGAGATTGACGAGCGCGCCGTGGAAAAAACACTTGAGGGCAGCGGCGCCGATCCCGAAACACTCGCCCAGGTTCTGGCGGAAGCCAAGGCCGTTGACGTTTCTGAACGAGAGCAGGGTGCGCTCGTCATCGGTGCCGACCAGACGCTTTCGCTGGATGACGAGGTGTTCCACAAGCCGGCCGATATGGAAGGTGCGCGCCGCCACCTCCTGAAACTTTCCGGTCGCACGCATCAGCTCAACAGCGCTGTGGTCATCGCCCGTGATGGTGAGGTGGTCTGGAGCCATGTGGGCGTTGCCCGCCTCTCTATGCGCGATCTCGATCCCGCCTTCATCGGGCGGCACCTCTCCAATGTGGGCGAAAAGGCACTTGCGAGCGTCGGCGCTTACCAGATCGAGGGCGAAGGCATTCAGCTCTTTGAGAAGATCGAAGGTGATACATTCACCATTGTCGGCCTGCCTCTTCTGCCGCTCCTTGCCGAGCTCCGCAGGCTGGGGGCCATCGATGGCTGAGATTCGCGCTTTCGTCTGCGGGCACCCGATCGCCCATTCCCGTTCGCCGCTCATTCACGGGTTCTGGCTTGCCGAGCATGGCATCGACGGCAGCTATGAAAAGCTGGACGTCGCCCCGCTCGATTTCGACGCCTTTCTTGGTGATTTGCCAACTACTGGGTATGCCGGCGGCAATGTCACGCTGCCCCACAAGGAAGCGGCCTTTGCCGCGGTTCACCGGCGTGATGAAGCGGCGGAGATGATCGGCGCGGTCAACACGCTGTGGTTTGAATCCGGCAAACTGATTGGCGGAAACACGGATGCCTACGGTTTTGCCGCACATCTGAGCGCGGGTGCTCCAAACTGGACCAATGGTGAAACGGCGGTTGTCCTCGGCGCCGGCGGCGCGGCGCGGGCCATCATCCATGCCATTCAAAAAGCCGGCTATAAAAATATACGCGTGGTCAACCGTACGCTTGCGCGCGCGCAGGAATTGGCGGTGCGTTTCGGCACCGGCGTCAGCGCCCACGGCTGGGAAGATCTGCCCGCGCTCCTCGGCAATGCCGATCTTCTGGTCAACACGAGCGCGCTCGGCATGACCGGCCAGCCGCCGCTGGAAATCTCGCTCGATCCCCTGCCCGGGCACGCAATTGTCAGCGACATTGTCTATGCCCCGCTCAAGACGGATCTTCTCGCCGCCGCCGAAGCCCGGGGGCTCACACCGGTTGATGGCCTCGGCATGTTGCTGCATCAGGCCGTGCCCGGCTTCGAGCGCTGGTTCGGTGTCCGGCCGGTGGTAACGGGCGCACTGCGGGATCATGTGCTCGCGGGTGGGGACGCGTCATGACCATTGTTCTTGGCCTGACCGGCTCCATCGGCATGGGAAAGTCCACCACCGGCAGAATGTTCATGGATGCAGGTGTGCCGGTTCACGATTCCGATGCTGCGGTCCATCG
Source organism: Nitratireductor aquibiodomus (assembly GCF_900105565.1). Lineage (NCBI taxonomy): Bacteria > Pseudomonadati > Pseudomonadota > Alphaproteobacteria > Hyphomicrobiales > Phyllobacteriaceae > Nitratireductor > Nitratireductor aquibiodomus. The sequence goes on from NZ_FNSL01000001.1 coordinate 2,448,139, forward strand.
CCTCTATTCGGGTGCAGCTGCCCCCTTGATTGCGGCGCGCTTTCCCGGAACGGTGACGGACGGCACGGTGGACAGGGCGCGCCTCGCCGAGGCGGTGCTGGGGAAACCCGAAGCTTTCAGGGCACTGGAGGAAATCGTCCATCCGCTGGTGCGGCAGGATGCCGACGTGTTCGTCGCCGAACACCGGAAAAAAGGCACCCCCATTGTCGTGCTCGACATCCCGCTTCTTTTTGAGACCGGCGGGGAAGATCGCGTCGATCGCATTGTCGTCGTGACCGCGCCGGTGGAAGAGCAGCGCAAACGGGTCCTGTCGCGTCCCGGCATGACGGAGGAGAAGTTCGCCGGGATTCTCGCGCGTCAGGTGCCCGATGCCGAAAAACGCCGGGGCGCGGACTTCATCATCGACACCGGCAAAGGCATGGAGGCTGCGCGAAAGGCGGTGAGAGCCGTGATCGACGAACTTTCCCCAGCCGAAACGGACACCCCCTGACGGTATCCTTGCGTCGCCGATCCCGGGCGAGCATGTTGGATTTGACCCGACCTTCGGAGCGGAAGAATGCGCGAAATCGTTTTTGATACGGAAACCACAGGCCTAGATTCCAACGAAGACCGGGTGATCGAGCTTGGCTGTGTCGAGCTGGACAACCGCTTTCCCACCGGCCGCACGCTGCACCATTTCATCAATGCGCAGGGGCGCTCCGTTCACCCTGAAGCCCAGGCGGTTCACGGCATTTCCGATGCCGATCTGGCAGACAAACCGGTGTTTGGAGCAATTCTCGAAGAATTCCTCGAATTCATCGATGGCGCAAAGCTCGTTGCGCACAACGCCAATTTCGACATTGGCTTCATCAACGCAGAATTCGACCGGCTCGGCGTGCCGCCGGTGGATCCGGGTCTGGTCGTCGACACACTGGCGATCGCCCGGCGCAAACACCCGATGGGCCCGAATTCGCTCGATGCGCTCTGCCGCCGCTACGGGATCGACAACAGCCACCGCACCAAGCACGGCGCCCTGCTCGATGCCGAACTTCTTGCCGAAGTCTATATTGAGCTGATCGGCGGAAAACAGGCGGCTCTCGGTCTTGAAATTTCCACCGGCGGTGACGATGCGAGGGGCGATACGGACCGGGCTTCCATGACCGTGTCAGCAAGGCCGACCCCCTTGCCTCCACGGATCAGCGAAGCCGAGCGCGCAGCGCATGAAGCGCTGGTGGAGAAGCTTGGCGAAAAGGCACTCTGGCATACTTTTCGCGCCTGAAAACATGGACGCGGCAGGAGAGATTCGGCTCAAATGAAACAGGGCGGCGCCCGAAAGCACCGCCCCGCCCAAAAATCCTGAAAAATCGCTGGTTCAGGAAACCTGAACCTGACCCTTTGCCTGTTCCTCGGCAACGCGCTGCTGGAACATGCGGGCAAAATCGATTGGATCGATCATCAGCGGAGGGAAGCCGCCGGCGCGCGTCGTATCGGCAATGACCTGGCGGGCAAACGGGAAGAGCAGACGCGGGCACTCGATGAAGAGAACCGGCAGCATGTGCTCCTGCGGGAAACCGGCAACGCGGAAAACGCCGCCATAGACCAGCTCGACGTTGAAAAGAACCTTGCCCTCGGCCTCAGCCTTGGCATTGAGCGTCAAAACAACGTCGTAGTCCGTATCGCCGAGCGGATTGGCGTTGACGTTGACATTGATGTTGATCGCCGGTGCTTCGGAACGGCCGCGCAGCGACTGCGGTGCACCCGGGCTTTCAAAGGAAAGATCCTTCACATACTGGGTCAGCACGTTCAGAGAGGGCTGGGCGCCGTTGCCGGCCTTTGCAGCTTCGGTCTTTTCTTCTGGTTTCTTGGCCATGCGTTTTTCCTCGAGCGTGGTTTGGCAGCCGCGCGGCTCCCCTTTAAGATTTGCCTGCTCGCTAGCATGGGCTTCGGCGCATGACAAGGCGCGGCGGGGTAGCCCCTGGATCGCCGTGCGTCCATCCGGACGCACAAAGGACGATCTAAATTATAAGTGGAGCATCGGAATAAACCGAAAACCGGATTCCACTTTTCGGTCCGATGCTCTATTCGCGGTCCGGTTTGCGCCAGGGCGAATTCTCGTCGCCGGATTCGCTGTAATCGTCTGCAGAAAGATCGATGGTCTGCGGCCCGGTATCGCGCCCATGAGGGTTTGCGTGCCGGCCTCCGGCTGGTGCCGGGCCGCCGAGGATGACGATCCGGCTGCGAAGAAATTTCCAGCCTGCATCGCGGATGGCTGGCACGAAGAGGAGAAAACCGAGCGTATCGGTGATGAAACCGGGCGTGAGAAGCAGCACGCCGGCCACCATGATCATCATGCCATGCACCAGGTCACGGCCGGGCACACCGCCCTCATTCATGGTTTCCTGAATGCGGCGCACAACCCCGAACCCCTGGATTCTCAGGAGTATGGAGCCGGCGATGGCTGTTACCAGCACGAGGCCCAGTGTGGGAAACACGCCGATCTGGCTGCCGACCACCACAAACATGGCGATCTCGGCAAGCGGAATGGCGAGGAGCAGGAAGGGAACAATGGAAAAGCGCACGAACCTGTTAGCCTTGTTGCGTGTTTAAGCTGTTTCTGGCCGTTCCATGCTGGCCAGTTGGGAAAACATAGGTATTCTGACCGATAATTTGAATGATGGCTCCCTGCGTTCTATATGATTTCCGGTAGGGACGGGATGCCGTCGCCTCTGCGCCTGCCCTGAGCCGGCAGGCGCTGTGGAACACAGTGGCTCGTTTGGCTGGACGTTATGGAATTCTTCGATTTCGGCACAATTTTCTTTCTGATTGCCGCTGTGGTGATCTTTTTCCAGTTGCGCAACGTGCTGGGCCGGCGCACGGGCAATGAGCGTCCGCCGTTCGACCCCTATACGGCCGGGCGCAATGCGTCCCGTAAGGAACAGTCCTCCAATGGTGAAAACGTGGTGTCCCTCCCGCGCCGCAAGGGCGCAGCGGAACCGGACCAGACCTATGCCGACATCGACAAGGCGGCGAAGCCCGGCACCGATCTGAACAAGGGCATGCGCGCCATCCGGGATGCCGACGCATCCTTCGCTCCCAAGAGTTTTGTCGAGGGCGCGAAGATGGCCTACGAGATGATCGTGATGGCCTATGCCGATGGCGACCGCCGCACGCTGAAGAACCTGCTCTCCCGCGAGGTCTATGAGGGTTTCGTCGCTGCCATCGACGAGCGTGAAAAGCGCAGCGAAAAGATTGAATCCTCCTTTGTCGGCATTGACGACATGACGATCATTGCAGCCGAGATGAAGGGCTCTGAGGCACATGTCACACTGCGCATCGTCAGTGAGCTGATTTCCGCCACGCGCGACAGCGCCGGCGAGGTGATCGATGGCGATCCGGAAACCGTCGCTGAAGTCAAGGATGTCTGGACTTTCGCGCGCGATACGCGCTCCCGCGATCCCAACTGGAAGCTCGTCGCCACGGAAGCCGAGGATTGATCCTTGTCTGGCGGAGCGTCGTGCACGGCCGCGCCGCCTGCGGCGCTTTCGCCAACCCTCGAGCGGGTTTCGTTCGATAAAATTCCGGGCTGGCGGCAGGATTCGGTCCTGTCCGCCTTTCATGCCTTTGCCCGCTCGGCCGAACGAGTTGAGATAAAGCCCTATCGCTCGGGCGCTCTTGGCATCGCCCTTTCCGCATTTGCCCCGGCGCACAGGGCAGCCCGCGCCATGCCGGATGCCGATGAGCGGGCGGCCCGCGCCTTCTTCGAAAATCATTTCATCCCCTGCCGCATACGGGCGGAGGATGGCGGGCCCGGCTTCGTGACCGGGTATTATGAACCGGAAGTGGAAGCCTCGCGCATCAGGACGGAGCGATTCTGCGTCCCGCTTTATAAGCGCCCCGACGATCTGGTTGATGTCGATGAAGACAATCGACCTCCCGGTCTTGACCCTTATTTCGCCTTCGCCAGAAAGACGGATGCCGGCCTCGTGGCGTATCACGACCGCGGCGCTATCGACCGCGGAGCACTGGCGGGCCAGGGGCTGGAGCTTGTCTGGCTCGACAACAGGGTGGATGCCTATTTCATCCACGTCCAGGGCGCGGCACGGCTGCGGCTTGACGACGGTTCGGCCATGCGTGTGACTTATGCCGCCAAATCGGGCCACCCTTTCACCGGCGCTGGCAGGGTTCTGATCGACCGTGGCGAGCTTGCGCCTGAAACGGTCACAATGCAGAGCATTCGCGCCTGGTTTTCGGAAAATCCGGGCCGGATTGACGAGATTCTGTGGCAAAATCGCTCATTTATCTTTTTTCGTGAGAGCGATGCCGGGGCCCCCGAACTCGGACCCGTAGCCGCCGCCAAGGTGCAGCTTGCAGCGGGACGCTCCATAGCGGTCGACCGGCTTTTGCACACATTCGGGACTCCGTTCTTCATCGACGCGCCCGAACTCGATGCGGTCGATGGTCAGCCCTTCCGGCGCCTGATGATCGCACAGGATACGGGCTCGGCGATCACGGGGCCCGCGCGGGCCGATCTCTTCATTGGCAGTGGCGCAGCAGCAGGCGAGATCGCCGGCGTGATCCGCCACAAAGCGGATTTCTATGCGCTGGTTCCGCGCGGGCTTCTGGGAGGCTGATCGATGACCAGCCACACACCGAAACGGCTGAGCATGGAAGACCGCATCCTGTGGAACCGAGTGGCGCGCACAACCGAGCCGCTAAAGGGCAAGGTGCTCGAGGACCCGCCGGAACCGACCGATGACACCATGGCCGAGTTGACCCGCCTCGTTGCGCAGGACACCGGCAGCAAGGCTCCGGCAGGCGCTTCGCAGCAGAACAACGCGCCCCCGGCGAAAGCGCATCCGACGCGGCGGATAGATAAACCCACGCACACCAAGCTCGCGCGCGGCCGGCTCGCTCTGGAGGGGCGCGTGGACCTGCACGGGCTGACCCAGTCCGAGGCGCACAGTCTCCTCCTCTCATTCCTGAGCCGCGCCCATGCCGATGGCGTGCGTCATGTGCTCGTGATCACCGGCAAGGGAGCTTCCTTCGGCAGCGATGGCGTGTTGCGGCGCGCCCTTCCGCAATGGCTTGCGACGCCGCCGTTTTCGCCGCTTGTCAGCGGGATCGATCAGGCCAGCCGCCGGCATGGCGGCGGCGGTGCATTCTATATTCGCCTGAAGCGCAGGCACGGGAGCGGGATGTGACGCCGCTCGGTGAGAAAATCCGCCAGCTCCGCAGGGAGCGCGGTGTCAGCCAGAAGGAGATGGCGGCGTCCATCGGTGTGAGCGCAGCCTATCTTTCTTCGCTGGAACATGGTCGTGCGAGCCCGCCCAACTGGGCGATGATCCAGAAGATCATCGGTTACTTCAATGTGATCTGGGACGAGGCGGATGAGATGCAGCGCATTGCCGAGCTTTCCCATCCGCGCGTTGTCGTGGACACGGCCAGGCTCGCACCCGAGGCAACCGAACTCGCCAATCTTCTGGCGGCGCATATCGCTTCTATGAAGAACGCCGAGGTCACCCTGCTTCTGAAGCAACTCCGCGCCATTACCGGCGACCGTGCGACCGGAAAAAAGTAGAAAATCCTGCCGGTGTTAGCTCAGGAGTCCTGGAACAGCGCCTTCAGCTCATCCAGTTTGTCGTTCACCAGCCAGCCGTAATAGTTCTCTTCGGGAAGCTTTACCCGCTGGCCCTTTGCCCGGAGAATGCGGTTTTCGGCTGCAAGCCGTGCAGCACGCGCTTCGGGATTACCGAGATTGTATAGCGTTGCGGTGATGCCGGGGTTTCCGGAAATGTCGAAATCCGCAATGCGCTTATAGGCGCTGATCGATTTTTTTACCGTCGCCGCGACATAGGCGAGTGACTTATCCGGGTCCATGATCGTCTGGTAGACTTCCTGCGGATTGTCATGGCTGATCCGCCTGAAACCGGACACCTTGTGCACCATGTCGGTCATCTTGAGCGCGGTCAGCGGGTTGAGCTGACCGATGCCGAAGGTCTGGCCGGCGTAGAAGGGCTGGAAGAACACGGCACCGAAGCGGTCGTTCGGCCATTTCGTCCCGTCCACGCTCTTGCCGCGAAACGCCTTGTCCCACACCGCTTCACGGCAAGACCACAGATCGTAGCTGCCCTTCTCCTTTTCGCACTCGGCGAATTCCGGCCGTTCGATGAACTGACCGACGGTCTCACCGGCATGGGAGAAGGAAAAATCGCTCTTCAGGTAGGAGACCGCTTTCACATAGTAGGTTTGCAGCCGGTCATAGGCGTCCACATTGTAAGTATGTTCGCCAACGATGGCCCCCACCATATGCACGGGATCGATCTGATAGCTGGCGGAAATGGAACGGATCTTGGAAACCAGCCCGCTGTCGTTTTTCAGAAGCTGATAGACCTTGCCATATTTGGCGTCATAGGTGGTCTGCGCGGATCTGGTGCGCTTGGCCGAAACACCGGGTATGGGCGGCTGCTCGGCATTGCGGTTGCCCTCGGGCACAAGCTTTGCCGCCGCCACGGGCAGGGAACCCGCGCCGAGCAAGCCGACACAAATGCCGATAACCAATCGAGCCCGTGATGCCATGTCGCGCTGCTTGCGCCCCCGAGTCGTTCTTTTTTTCTGGATTGCGGGCAAATTAGGCAAAGCCTGGCACCAAGTCGAGAGACATTCGCGGCCAGAGCGCGATGACGCCGTGACCGCGGCAGAGATGTCACACTTGAAAAGCCGGCTTCATTGCCCTGCCGGTGCGGGGATGGCAGGGCAATGAATTCAGTCCGCGACTAAAGAATGAAGCGCGAAAGGTCCGTGTTCCTGGCCAGGTCGCCGACATTTTCATCGACATAGCCTGCATCGATTTTTAAGGCGCTGCCGGAGCGGTCCGGCGCATCGAACGAAATGTCGTCGAGAACTCGCTCCATCACCGTCTGCAGTCTGCGTGCGCCGATGTTCTCGACCGTCGCATTGAGATCGACGGCAATGGCCGCCAGCCGGTCGATGGCGTCATCGGTGAATTCGAGCATCACGCCCTCCGTTTCCATCAGGGCCACATACTGTTTGATGAGGCTCGCCTCGGTTTCCGTCAGGATGCGGCGGAAATCGTCTTTCTCCAGTGCCCGCAGTTCAACGCGGATCGGCAGACGGCCCTGAAGCTCGGGCAGAAGGTCCGACGGCTTGGAAACGTGGAACGCACCTGAGGCGATAAAGAGAATATGGTCGGTTTTCACCGGCCCGTATTTCGTGGCGACGGTGGTACCCTCCACCAATGGAAGCAGGTCGCGCTGCACGCCTTCGCGCGAGACGCCGGCCCCCACGCCGCCCTCGCGGGTGGCGATCTTGTCGATCTCGTCGAGGAAGACGATGCCGTCATTCTGCGCCGATTCCAGCGCCCGGTGGGTCACTTCGTCCTGGTCGAGCAGCTTGTCGGATTCGTCGGCAATCAACAACTCGTAGGATTCCTTGACGGTCGTCTTGCGTTTTTTGGTCTGCTGGCCGCCCATGGCCTTCTGCAGCATGTCATTGATGTTCAGAACGCCGATATTGGCGCCTGGCATGCCGGGAAGCTCGAAACCGGGCATGCCGCCTCCTGAATCGGAGACCTCCACCTCGATTTCCTTGTCGTCCAGCTCCCCGTTGCGCAGCTTCTGGCGAAAGCTGTCTTTGGTGGCAGGGCTGGCAGTTTTGCCCACCAGCGCCTCAAGCACGCGCTCTTCGGCGTTCATGTGGGCGCGGGCCCTGACATTCTCGCGCATCTTCTCGCGGGTCAGACCGATCGACACCTCGACCAGATCACGGATGATCTGCTCCACATCGCGGCCCACATAGCCGACCTCGGTGAATTTCGTAGCCTCGACTTTGACGAAGGGCGCGCCGGCGAGCTTGGCCAGACGCCTGGAAATCTCGGTCTTGCCGACGCCGGTGGGGCCGATCATGAGGATGTTTTTCGGCATCACCTCTTCGCGCAGCTCCGGCTCGAGCTGCTGGCGTCGCCAGCGGTTACGCAGCGCAATGGCCACGGCGCGCTTGGCGTCTTTCTGGCCGATGATGTAGCGATCGAGTTCGGAGACGATCTCGCGCGGGGAAAATGTGGTCATGTGTTCGTCTCGTTGTTCTTGTCGTATTGCATGATGAGCACGCTCCCGGTGCGGCCTTCAAGATGAGGGATCGGGCGAAAGCCCGCCTTCTCATAGGCGCGCACGGCGCGGCGGTTTTCACGATCCGGATCGATGATGATGCTGGCGTGGCCTGCATCGAGCAGCCGTCGGACCATCAGCCTGACGGCGCGGCTGCCAACGCCCCTGGAAAGAAGTTCCGCCTCGCCGATGGTCAGATCCACGCCCACGGCATCTTCCGGCAGTTCGCTCACCCATGGGTCCTTTTCAAGGATATCCGGGCTCCTGTTGTCGGCAACGAACCAGTACTGGATGTAACCGATGGGCTTTCCGTCGAGACGGATCACGAAAGGCCGTGTCGTGTCCCGGCCTTCCACCATGTCGCGGATATGGGCCAGCTCCGTGTCGGGATCGCCCCACCATTCGCGCACATGCGGCTGGTGGAGCCAGTCGAGAAGGAGCGGATAGTGCCCGGCCGTGACCGGGATAATATCTATCTGGTCCGGTTCACTCGGCATCGAGCGTTTCCACCACGACATTGTCATTGGTGTAGATGCAGATGGATGCGGCGATCTCCATCGCCCTGCGGGCGATCTCTTCGGCGTCCTTGTCGGTGTCGGCGAGCGCACGCGCCGCAGCGAGTGCAAAATTGCCGCCGGAACCGATGGCCATGATGCCCCCTTCTGGCTCCAGAACGTCGCCATTGCCCGTCAGCGCCAGGGTGATGTTCTTGTCGGCGACCAGCATCATCGCCTCGAGCCGGCGCAGATAGCGGTCGGTGCGCCAGTCCTTGGCCAGCTCGACACAGGCGCGCATCAGCTGCTCGGGATACTGTTCCAGCTTGGCCTCCAGCCGCTCCAGAAGGGTGAAGGCATCGGCCGTCGCCCCGGCAAAGCCGGCAATCACATTGCCCTTGCCGATGCGCCGCACCTTGCGTGCATTGCCCTTCATCACGGTATTGCCCAGGCTGACCTGCCCGTCTCCGGCAATCACCACCCTGCCGCCTTTGCGCACAGTGACGATTGTCGTGGCGTGCATGGATTTTTCGTCGCTCATCGCACACTCCTTTTCGCGCCGCCCGATAAGGCACGGCACCGTCAGAGCGAATATGTAAGTTGAACAACGTGGAATGCAAACGCGAGAGACGAGATTGGTGAGAGTGCTTGGCGCTGCCCGAACATGCTGCTAGAAGGCTGGCCTTCACGCAGCGCAAAGGGAAAGACCATGGCTTCCAGCAAGACGCGCACCGCCGAAATCAGCCGCAAGACCAACGAGACGGCCATTGTCGTCAAAGTGGATATCGACGGCGAAGGCCGCTTTGAGGTGGCCACCGGCGTGGGCTTTTTCGACCATATGCTGGAGCAGCTTTCCCGCCATTCGCTGATCGACATGACGGTAAAGGCCGATGGCGATCTGCACATCGACGATCACCACACGGTCGAGGATTGCGGTATTGCTCTGGGCAAGGCCATTTCGGAGGCGCTGGGCGAGCGGCGCGGCATCACGCGCTATGCCTCACTCGATCTTGCCATGGACGAATGCCTGACGCGCGCCGCAATTGATGTTTCAGGCCGCCCCTTTCTCGTCTGGGACGTGGATTTTCCGACCCAGAAGATCGGCACGTTCGACACCGAGCTGGTGCGCGAATTCTTTCAGGCGCTGGCGCAGAATGCCGGCATCACCCTGCACGTGACCAACCATTACGGCGCCAACAGCCACCACATCGCCGAGACCTGCTTCAAGGCGGTGGCGCGTGTGTTGCGCACGGCCTGCGAGGCCGACCCGCGCCAGGGCAACGCGGTGCCCTCCACCAAGGGCAGCCTGAAGGGATAGGCCGATGGCAAGCTATGTGGTGATGGAGCCGCCCGAGGGTGATCTGGAACAGGCAGTCCTCATACGCGACGGCTTTGCGTTTCTGGCTTTCATCATGCCGTTTCTGTGGTTTCTCTGGCATCGCATGTGGCTGGAAGCGCTGGCTGCCCTTGCTGCTGCGCTCGTCATCGGCGCGCTTGGGACACTGGAAGGCTGGTCCGTAACGGCAACGGTGGCATCGCTCTGTCTGTCGTTCTTCCTCGCGCTGGAGGCACGCAATCTGCGTGTTGCCATGCTTGAGAGGCGCGGCTGGCGCGAATGGGGTGTTGTCGATGCAGCAGGCCGCAACGAGGCCGAAACCCGGTTCATGGCCGGCCTTCTCTCCGACAAGGCGGAAGCCCGGAACGAGCCGTCGCCCCCTGCCCTGAGCGAAAGGCCGGCACCGGCGAGAGGCCCGGGCCGTGCCAGCGAACCCGCACTCGGTCTCTTTACATATCCCGGAGCGCGCTGACCATGAAGGTTGCGATCATCGATTACGGTTCGGGCAATCTGCGCTCGGCCGCCAAGGCCTTCGAGCGTGCCGCACGTGAAAACGGCATCGCGGCCGAGATCGCCGTGACGGCGGATGCCGATGCCGTCCGCACTGCGGACCGCATCGTTCTACCGGGCGTGGGTGCCTATGCCGACTGCCGGCGGGGGCTCGATGCGGTGCCGGGCATGGTCGAGGCGATCACGGATGTCGCCATCCATCAGGCGCGGCCCTTTCTCGGCATCTGCGTCGGTATGCAGCTTATGAGCGAACGCGGGCTGGAGAAGACGGTCACAGAAGGGCTCGGCTGGATTGCCGGAGATGTGGTCGAGATGACCCCGTCCGACCCGAAACTGAAGATCCCGCAGATCGGCTGGAACACGATTCACGTGAAACATTCGCACCCGGTCTTCGATGGCATCCCCACCGGAGCCGACGGTCTGCACGCCTATTTCGTGCATTCCTATCACCTCGACGCGCGCAAAGAGGCCGAGATTCTCGCCACCGCTGACTATGGCGGGCCGATCACCGCAACGGTCGCGCGGGACAATCTGGTGGGCACGCAGTTCCACCCGGAAAAGAGCCAGGCGCTTGGCCTGGCCCTGATCGCCAATTTCCTGCGCTGGAGGCCATGATGAGTGGAGCGGACAAAAAAGGTTACTGGGTCGCGCAGGTCGAGATCGCCGACCTCGAGGGCTACAGGAAATATATCGAAGCCAACGCTGCGGCCTTCGAGAGGTACGGCGCAAAATTTCTGGTGCGGGGCGGGCAGTCGGTCGCGCCGGAGGAACCGACGGGCGACCGTCAGGTGGTCATCGAGTTCGCGTCCTATGAGCAGGCGCTCGCCTGCTACCACTCGCCGGAATACCAGCATGCGATCACATTCCGGCAACCCGTTTCAAAAGCCAGGCTCAGCATCATCGAAGGCGTCTGACACATGATCCTTTTTCCCGCCATCGACCTGAAAGACGGCCAGTGCGTTCGGCTCAAACTGGGCGACATGGACGAGGCGACGGTCTACAACACCGACCCCGCCGCGCAGGCCCGCAGCTTTGAAGAGCAGGGCTTCGAATGGCTGCATGTGGTTGACCTGAATGGCGCTTTCGCCGGCGCGAGCGTCAATGGCGATGCCGTCGAGGCGATCCTGAAAGCGACGAAAAACCCGGTGCAGCTCGGTGGCGGCATCCGCACGCTCGCCCATATCGAGGCCTGGCTCGATAAGGGCCTGTCACGCGTGATCCTCGGTACCGTGGCGGTGCGCGATCCCGATCTGGTGAAGGAAGCCTGCAGGGCGTTTCCGGGCAGGATCGCCGTCGGCATCGATGCGCGCGGCGGCAAGGTGGCAGTGGAAGGCTGGGCGGAAACCTCCGATCTTTCAGCCATCGAACTGGCCCGCCGGTTCGAGGGCGCGGGCGTCGCCGCCATCATCTACACGGATATCGACCGGGACGGTGTTCTGACCGGCATCAACTGGGAATCGACCATCGAGCTTGCCGATGCGGTCTCCATCCCCGTGATCGCCTCGGGCGGCCTCGCCTCCATAGCCGATATCGTGCGCATGACCATGCCCGACGCGGCGAAGCTCGAAGGCGCAATCTCCGGCCGCGCGCTTTATGACGGGCGGATCGATCCGGCGGAGGCGTTGAGAATTCTGCAGAAAAACGGATAGAAGTCATTTTCTCAGCAAAAAGAATCACTTGCTTCGATTTCCATAACCGGTTGGAATCACTTCTGTTTTCTTGACATTTTTGGGCGATGCCCTATATTGAAGTTAAATGGATTGGGGTTTCCCGGTCGGCGTCGGGCCTTGGAGTAATCCGAGGCCTTTCGCTTTTATGGCACGATGATGCCCTGGTTCGGTCGACTGTAACGTCGACCTCGATGGAGTTTGCCGCGGATCAGTTCAAACGCCCGGTTTGTCTGATTTTTCCTGAAAACGCTTAATCCAATCGGGCGCGCTGTGAGATCGGCGATCTGCATTCCCGTCGAATTGGCCTTCTTGTCGCAAAAGACAATCTCAAATCGGTCCAGTGGAAGGGAAAGATCGTTTTGGCCAGACACGATCCGGCGAAACTCGAGCTCCAGTTCTCCGTCTTCCTTGGTGCCGCGCTTCTCGAAAATGAAGTAGGTTCGCTTGCCAAATTGTCCATTTCGTTTCAGAAAACCGCACACATGCTGGAGACTGATGCGAAGGGAGATGGCGTAGGGATTCTCGGGAAAGAGATCCAGCTTCAGGTCCGGCTTGTAAATCACGGTGCTGAAGATTTTGAACCGCGCATTGGTGAGGCAATCGGAAAGATCGTCGAGAAAACTTTCCCTGACAACACGGTCGGTCAATATCCGGAAAGCGCCATTCTGTTTGCGGATGTCGTGCTCGTGAAGAATGATTGCATCGTGCCCGAAATATCGGAATTTCAGGGCCTGAAACCGGGGAACGATGCGGCTGCAATAGGTGGTTTTCTTGAAACCGCAAAGAGACAAAGAAAATACGGGATAGGCTGGATCGATGGATCTCAGTGAGTGATCGCCACTCTCATCGGCATAGAATATGTATTCGCTGTCAGCAGATCGAGAATCCATCTGGCAAGGCTAATGGAACTTAAAGTTGTGTGTAAAGTGAACAAATGACCCTCAAAGCCCGCGTTATCCCCTGTCTCGATGTGAAGGGCGGTCGCGTCGTCAAAGGTGTTAATTTCGTCGATCTGATCGATGCCGGCGATCCGGTGGAAGCGGCCAAGGCCTATGATGCCGCCGGCGCGGACGAACTCTGCTTCCTTGACATCACCGCCTCCAGCGACAACCGCGAAACGATCTTCGACGTGGTGGCGCGCACCGCCGAGCAGTGCTTCATGCCGCTGACGGTGGGCGGTGGCGTGCGCGAGGTTGCGGACATTCGCAGGCTTCTGCTCGCCGGAGCCGACAAGGTTTCGATCAACACGGCGGCCGTGAAGGACCCGGAACTCGTGGCCCGCGCTGCCGACAAGTTCGGCGATCAGTGCATTGTCGTGGCGATAGACGCCAAGCAGGTCTCTGGCGAAGGCGAACCGCTGCGCTGGGAGATATTCACCCATGGCGGGCGCACACCGACCGGCATCGATGCGGTGGAGTTCGCGCGAAAGGTGGTGGATCTCGGTGCCGGCGAGATCCTGCTCACCTCCATGGACCGCGACGGCACCAAAGCGGGCTACAACATTCCGCTGACCCGCGCTGTAGCCGATGCGGTGCGTGCGCCGGTGATCGCTTCCGGCGGCGTCGGTACGCTCGATCACCTCGTCGAAGGCGTACGCGAGGGCCATGCCAGTGCCGTGCTGGCCGCTTCGATCTTTCATTTCGGCACCTACACGATCGGCGAGGCCAAGGCATATATGGCCTCGGCGGGCATTCCCATGCGGCTCGATCCCGCACAGACCCCGGAGCAGGCATGAGCCAGTTCGACCTCACCCGTCTGGAAGCCATCATCGCCGAGCGCGCTCGCTCGGGCGATGAAAACTCCTGGACCGCCAGACTGTTTGCAAAGGGCACGCCCAAAGCAGCGCAGAAGCTGGGCGAAGAAGCCGTTGAAACGGTGATCGCCGCCGTCTCGCGTGACAGGCGGGAGCTGATTTCCGAAAGTGCCGATCTTCTTTATCATTGGCTCGTGGTCCTGGCGCTGGAAGGCGTTTCGCTCAATGAGGTAATGGAAGAGCTCGAGCGCCGCACCGCACGTTCGGGCGTTGAGGAGAAGGCATCCCGAAAGGGATAGATCGTTTCTGCGCGGGATGGCATCATTCGACGCATGACCGAGAGCACAAAGACAGCCATGGCGGCAAGGAAGGGGGCCGCGAACTTCATGGACCAGCTTGTCTCAGGGGAGAAGTACTCCCCCTATCGCATTTTCAGCGCCGAGAAATGGGCGAAGTTTCACGCCGATACGCCGCTCACGCTGACCGAGGACGAGGTTCGGCGGCTGCGTTCGCTGAACGACCCGGTCGATCTGGAGGAGGTGCGCCGGATCTATCTTTCCATGTCGCGCCTGCTCTCGGCCCACGTGGAAGCCACGCAACTCCTGTTCCGGCAGAGGCAGGTGTTTTTCGATTCGGAAGACGTGGTCAAATCCCCCTTCATCATTGGCATCGCCGGTTCGGTGGCCGTCGGCAAATCGACCACGGCGCGCGTTTTGCAGGAACTCCTCACCCGCTGGCCATCCAGCCCCAAGGTCGATCTGGTGACGACCGATGGTTTCCTCTATCCGAACGAGATCCTGCGCCGCGAAAATCTGATGGAACGGAAGGGCTTTCCCGAAAGCTACGATGTCGGGGCGGTCCTGCGGTTTCTTTCGGCCATCAAGGCCGGCCTGCCAAATGTCCAGGCGCCGCTTTACTCGCACTTGACCTACGATGTTCTGCCGGGCGAATTCCGAACCATAGACCGGCCGGATATTCTGATCTTCGAGGGCATCAATGTCCTGCAGACACGCGATCTTCCGCAGGATGGGGCAGCCGTCCCCGTGGTGTCGGATTTCTTCGATTTCTCCATCTATATCGACGCACCGGAAGATCTGATCCATCAATGGTATGTCGACCGTTTCATGCGGCTGCGCGAAACGGCGTTCCAGAATCCGGAGTCCTTTTTCCACCGCTATGCCGCGCTGAAGCCCAACGCCGCGCTCGCCATTGCCGAGCAGCTCTGGGAGAACATCAATCTGAAGAACCTGCGCGAAAACATCCTGCCGACCAGACCGCGCGCCGATCTGATCCTGCGCAAGGGCGCCAACCATCTGACAGAAGAGGTCGCGCTCAGGAAGCTGTAACCCGGCGCAGCGTGAGATTGATGCGTCCGGGCGCTGAAAGCAGTGTCGACGTGCCCGGATAAATGCGGTCAACACCGTGAAAGGCCAGCCGCCCTGCCCCGCCGAGCACCACCACATCGCCGGACTGAAGCTTGACGGAAACGGTTCTGTCGCCGCGTGTTGTGCCGCCGACGCGAAAGAGGCATGTGTCGCCAAGCGATACGGAAACCACCGGTGCTGCGAAGGCTTCTTCGTCGCGGTCCTGGTGAAGGCCCATTTTGGCCGCTTCGGTGTAGTGATTGACAAGGCAGGCTTCGGGCGGAGCGGGAAAATCCGCCACCTCGTCCCAAAGCGCGAGCAGCCGTGCCGGAATGGGCGGCCAGGGTTTTCCGGTCACGGGATGCATCGCCTGATAGCGGTAGCCGCGCTCCTTGTCCGTAACCCAGCCGAGCGCGCCGCAATTGGTCATGCGCACGCTCATCTCCCTGCCGGTGCGGGGCATTGCAGGCACAAACAGCGGTGCCTCGCGCACCACGGCGCGAATGTCCGCCACCAGCGCCTCCTGGGCTGCGCGGTCGAGATAACCCGGTAGATGGCGCACGCCTTCGGTCAGGGTTGGCAACAGGGTCTCCTTGCGTCGAACACGGCGCATGATGCGCCGTTGCATTGATGGAGTGCGTGGTTCGACAAGCTCACCATGAGGGGCGGGATTGGCTGCAAACCCCTCCGTCATGTTCATGAACAGGCTTGCCCGATACCACCTTCCTCATCGTGAGCTTGTCGAACCACGCACCACGCCGACAGCCTCGCGCAGAAAGCTTACACCCGCAAAAAAGAAAACGGCGACCCGAAAGCCGCCGTCTCCTGTCAGATCATGACAATTGCGATCACGCCTCGGCGAGATCGGGAATGCGCAGCACCTGGCCGGGGTAAATCTTGTCCGGATCGTCGAGCATCGGCTTGTTGGCTTCGAAGATCACGGTGTATTTCGCACCCTTGCCCTTGCCGTAATTGGCCTCGGCGATCTTCCAGAGATTGTCACCCTTTTTCACGGTATAGAAAACTGGCGCCTTCGCTGCCGCCGCAGCGACCTTCAGCTCGCCGGCCTCCACCTTGGAGATGCCGAGCGTGTTGCCGACGGCAACAACGGCCTTTTCGAAAGCCGACTGGTCAGCGACTTCGCCCCTGAGAACGACCTTGTCACCTTCCACGACCACATCAACCTTGTCGGTTCCGAGCTTGTGGGAATCGAGCTCCTTCTTCAGTTCGTCCGCTGCCGGGGGTTCCTCGTCCACCACGCCGAGCTTCTTGCCGACGGATTTGACGAAATCGAAAATGCCCATGGGTAAGGTCTCCAGTTAGAATTGGGATATTTGACGTGTAACGCCTCAGGATTTCAACCGCAAAACAGTTGCTGGGCATAAGTTACCGTAGCGGGTGCGTCCCCTGACGATGCCCGCCTCAGTCGAAGCTGACCTTGCCGCGCATCTTCTTAACGGATGAGCGACCGGCCTTTGCTTTCAGCCGCCGCTCAATCGCGGAGCGGGACGGCTTTGTCTTCCTGCGTGGCTTGGGTGGCGGTTCGGCAGCGCGCGAAAGCAGTTCGGCAAGCCGGTCTCGGGCGTCGGCGCGGTTCATCTCCTGAGTGCGGAAACGCCCGGCCTCGATCACGATATCGCCGTCCTTGGTGGCGCGGCTGCCTGCCAGGGCAAGCGCTCTTTCGCGCACACGTTCGGGCAGTCCGCGTGCCCCCCGCGCATTGAAACGCAGTTGCACGGCGGTCGCCACCTTGTTGACGTTCTGCCCGCCGGGACCGGAGGAACGGATGAACTGTTCCTGCAACTCGTCCTCGAAGACGGTAACGCCATTCCTGATGTTGAGGTCGCCCTCGGCCATTGCTCCTGTCCGTTCACATGAAAAGGCCCGGTCGTGAACCGGGCCTGAAAATGCGCATTCAGCGGCAGGGATGCAAGCCTGATGTCACTCGGCCGCTTCCGCCATATGTGGCGCTGCTGCGCGGACGCTGGCATCCACATGCGTTTCGAATTTTTCGAAATTGTCGACGAACATGCCGACGAGACGGCGGGCCTGAGCGTCATAGGCGGCCTTGTCGGCCCAGGTGGAGCGCGGGTCAAGCACGCCTGCATCAATGCCCGGCACCGCAACGGGAACGGCAAAGCCGAAATGCGGGTCCGTGCGGAACTCCACATCGTTGAGCCCGCCGCTCAGCGCCGCGTTCAGAAGGCCGCGCGTCACCTTGATGGGCATGCGATTGCCGACACCATAGGCCCCACCGGTCCAGCCGGTGTTCACCAGCCAGCAATCGACACCGTGACGGGCGATAAGGTCGCGCAGCAGGTTTCCGTATTCCGAGGGATGGCGCGGCATGAAGGGTGCGCCGAAGCAGGTGGAGAAGGTCGCTTCCGGTTCTGTCACGCCCTTTTCGGTGCCGGCCACCTTGGCGGTGTAGCCCGACAGGAAGTGATACATGGCCTGCGCCGGCGTAAGCCTGGCGATCGGCGGCAGAACGCCGAAGGCATCGGCCGTCAGCATGATGATGTTGCTGGGATGGCCGCTGCGGCCGGTCTCGCTTGCATTCGGGATGAAGTGCAGGGGATAGGCGCAGCGCGTGTTCTCGGTCAGGCTGCCATCGTCGAAATCGGGGCGGCGCTGGTCATCGAGTACAACATTCTCCAGCACCGTGCCGAAACGGCGCGTGGTGGCAAAGATTTCCGGCTCGGCCTCTTCAGACAGCCGGATCGTCTTGGCGTAGCAACCGCCCTCGAAGTTGAAGAGACCGGTCTCGCCCCAGCCATGCTCGTCGTCGCCGATGAGCGTGCGCGACGGATCGGCAGAAAGCGTGGTCTTGCCGGTGCCCGACAGGCCGAAGAAGACGGCGGCATCGCCATCCGGTCCGACATTGGCCGAGCAGTGCATCGGCATCACGCCCTTTGCCGGCAGAATGTAGTTTAGCGCGGTGAAGACCGACTTTTTCATCTCGCCCGCATAGGAGGTGCCCCCGATCAGAACGATCTTGCGGGTCAGGTCCACGGCGATGACGGTCTCGGTGCGGCAGCCATGGCGCTCAGGGTCGGCGCGGAAGGACGGCAGGTCGATGATCGTCATCTCCGGCACGAAGGAGGCGAGCGCCTCGACCTCGGGACGCAGGAGCAGGTTGCGGATGAACAGCGAATGCCATGCATATTCCGTGACGACGCGCACGGGCAGGCTGTTTTCGGGATCCGCCCCGCCCACAAGGTCCTGCACGAAAAGATCGCGGTCAGCGGCCTGCTTGACGAAATCTGCATAGAGTGCGTCGAAATGTTCAGCCGACATGGGCTTGTTGTTGTCCCACCAGACGGCATCCTCGGTGTCGGTGGTGCGCACGACGAACTTGTCCCTGGCGGAGCGGCCCGTGTGCTGGCCGGTCTCGGCCACCAGCGCGCCGTCGGCGGTGAGTTTTGCCTCTCCGCGGCGCACCGCCTCCTCATAGAGCGCAGCCGGCTGAAAATTATAAAAGACGGCACCCGTCGTTTTCAGACCATTGCTGTCGATTCCGCAAGCCGGGTTGCGCATGCCGGTTTCGTTCATCGTAACCACCAGATTTCCCTTGAGATGCCTGTCTCCGCAGGCGATCTCAGCTGAAAACACAGATAAGCGAGGGATTTCAAACCATTAATCGATTTAAATTTTTTAAAATCGTTTAAATCGTTTAAATCGACCTGGATTCATCGCAGATTTGCACACCTTCGCTGCGTCCGGAGGTGTCACGAGACTGCGCCTGTGTGACACAGGCTGCTTTATATGCCACATTTTGTACCCAATTTGTCCTGCAACTGCGCAGCCGATCGATGCAGATAGGGACGACATGCCCATGAGGGAGCCGCTGGATATGGCAACAATCGCGCTTGTCGATGACGACCGCAACATTCTCACCTCCGTTTCCATCGCACTGGAGTCGGAAGGCTATCGGGTCGAGACCTACACCGACGGCGTTTCGGCGCTCGAAGGGTTGGGTGCGCGGCCGCCGAACCTGGCGATCCTGGACATCAAGATGCCGCGCATGGATGGCATGGAACTCTTGCGCCGGCTGCGCCAGAAGAGCGATGTGCCGGTCATCTTCCTGACCTCCAAGGACGATGAGATCGACGAACTCTTCGGCCTCAAGATGGGGGCTGACGATTTTGTGCGCAAACCCTTCTCGCAGCGCCTTCTGGTCGAGCGTGTCCGCGCGGTTCTGCGCCGCGCGAGCAATCGCGAGATCGCTGCCAAGACGCCGGGCAAGCAGTCGCAGTCGCTGGAGCGCGGGCAGCTTGTGATGGATCAGGAGCGCCACACCTGCACCTGGAAGGGGCAGCCGGTGACGCTCACCGTCACGGAATTCCTGATCCTGCATTCGCTGGCGCAGCGTCCGGGCGTGGTCAAAAGCCGCGATGCGCTGATGGATTCGGCCTATGACGAGCAGGTCTATGTGGACGACCGTACGATCGACAGTCACATTAAGCGCCTGCGCAAGAAGTTCAAGGCGGTTGACGGCGAATTCGACATGATCGAAACGCTGTATGGCGTCGGCTATCGCTTCCGAGAGATCTAGCATTTTGCAGTCAGGTGGAGTCACCTGACGTCCGCATAAATGCGGAAAGACAGATAGAGTGGAGCGGCGTTTCCATGAAACGGTGAACCGCTCTTGGGTCAGGACCCTGGGGTCGTCCCGGAATTGCAGTAGCCCGGCGCGTGTGCCGGCAAGACAGTAGCGATGAGTGCAGAAACGGAAAAGACGGAGCGGCGGTCCGCGAGGGCCGCGCGTTCAGCGGGCCAGCCCTTTCTGGGTCGGCTTGCCGTGCCCCTGCGCCGTCTTTTCGGCCATTATGTCTTTTCCAGCCTGACGCGGCGTATCCTTTTTCTCAACCTCGCCGGTCTCGGCGTTCTGGTTGTCGGCGTTCTTTATCTGAATGAGTTCCGCGAAGAGCTGATCAGCGCCCGCGTGGAAAGCCTGATGACACAGGGCGAGATCATTGCCGGCGCCATTGCCAGCTCCGCCGAGGTGGAGACCGACTCCATCCTTGTGGATCCCGACAAGCTGCTAGAGCTGCAGGCGGGGCAGAGCCTGCCGCCGCGGGGCGACCAGCTGGAAAGCCTCGACTTTCCGATCAACCCCGAGCGCGTGGCTCCCCTCCTGCGAAGGCTCATACCGCAGACCCGGACACGCGCCCGCATCTATGATCCAGACGCCAACCTTCTGCTTGATTCCCAGTATCTGGGGCAGGTGCTCCGCTATGAACTGCCCTCCATCGAGGATGAAGATGCGAGCCTTTTCGATCAGGTTTGGCGGCGGTTGAGGGAAATTTTTCGTCGCCGGGACCTGCCTGTCTACCGGGAGCAGCCGGGAGGCAGCGGTGTGGCCTATCCGGAAGTGATGAAGGCGCTCACCGGCACGACCAATTATGTGGTGCGCATCAGTGAGCAGGGCGAGCAGATCGTTTCCGTCGCCGTGCCCGTCCAGCGCTTCCGCGCGGTGCTCGGCGTGCTTCTCCTTTCGACTCAGGGCGGTGACATCGACAAGATCGTTGCAGCCGAGCGCAAGGCGATTCTGCGCGTGTTTGCCGTCGCAGCGCTGGTGACGGCCATTCTTTCGCTGCTGCTTGCCTCGACGATCGCCAATCCGTTGCGGCGCCTCTCGGCAGCGGCGGTGCGCGTTCGCCGTGGCGCGCGTTCGCGTGAGGAGATCCCCGACTTCTCCCACCGACAGGACGAGATCGGCAATCTGTCGGCTGCCCTGCGCGACATGACGAAGGCGCTTTATGCACGCATCGACGCCATTGAGAGCTTTGCTGCCGATGTGGCGCATGAGCTGAAGAATCCGCTGACCTCCCTCGGCAGCGCCGTGGAAACCCTGCCACTCGCCAAAGATGAGCGCTCGCGCGAGCGGCTTCTGGAAATCATCCAGCACGATGTCAGGCGCCTAGACCGCCTGATCACCGACATTTCCGATGCATCGCGCCTCGACGCGGAGCTTTCGCGCGAGGATGCGGGCCGCGTGGAGCTGAAGCAGTTCGTCGGCGATCTGGTGGGTGCTATCCGCGAGGCCGGTTCGTCCAAGAAGCCGGTTGAGATCACGTTCACAGCCGGCGGAAAAGACGAAGCGGACATGGCCTACTTCATTCAGGGCCATGACCTGCGGCTGGGGCAGGTGATCACCAATCTGATCGAGAACGCCCGCTCCTTCGTGCCGGAGAAGACCGGACGGATCGATGTGCGCCTCGCGCGCGCCGGCAAGCGCGTCATCCTCACGGTTGAGGACAATGGGCCCGGAATCCGCGTGGAAAACATCGATCGCATCTTCGAACGCTTCTACACGGATCGTCCGGCCGGCGAGGCGTTTGGCCAGAATTCCGGCCTTGGCCTCTCCATCAGCCGCCAGATCATCGAGGCCCATGGTGGCACGTTGACAGCGGAGAACATTGCCGGAGCGAAGCCCGGTGACCTCAAGGGTGCCCGCTTCATCGTCTCGTTGCCGGCCGAGGCCTGACCGCCATGCACAACCGCCATGCCACTGCTATTGTTGTTGCGGGCACCGGCATTCTGATCGAGGGCGAATCGGGCACCGGCAAGACGATGCTCGCGTTTGAGGCGCTCGCCTTCTTCCGGGCGGCAGGCGTCTTCACCGCTTTCGTGTCAGACGATCAGGTATACCTCTCCGCACGCAGCGGGCGTCTCATCGTGCGCACACCCAATCCCATCGCGGGATTGGCAGAAGCGCGCGGTCTCGGGCCGGCGAAGCTCGAACACGTGCCCGCCGCCGTCATCGACCTCACCATACGTCTGGTCGACGAAGAAGAGGCGCCGCGCTTCTCCGAAGGGACGGAGATCGAACACGAGGGCATTGCGATTCCGTGCGTGGTATTGCCGCAACGACAGGCACGAAGGGCGGTCCATGCCATCGCTGCAACCCTTCAATTGCCGCCTTTTGGACCCGCCCGCACCCCCGTTTGAACTTTATTTAGGCGAATCGCCGCAGTTTTGGGCTTGTCAACGGCCTGTGCCTTGACAAGATAGCGCTCTTGCCGCGGGGCGGGACGGGACTGGGGCGTCTTCGGAACCGTCAAAGCAAGGGTGGACCAGAAGGGTTCGAACGCTAATTGAAGAAAAACCGGATAAGCGGACAGACCCGTGAAGCCAGTGGATGGAGTGAAAGCGTGACAGGCTCGAGCGAAAAACCAAGCCTTCGGATGATGTGCCGATGATCGGGCTCGTCTTGGTGACGCATGGCCAGCTGGCCGAAGAGTTCCGCCATGCCGTGGAACATGTGGTGGGCCATCAGGAAAACCTGGAAACGGTTTCCATCGGCGCCGAAGACGATATGGAGCAGCGCCGCCGCGATATCGTCGATGCAGTGGCCCGGGCCGACACCGGCGCTGGCGTGATCATTCTCACCGACATGTTTGGTGGCACGCCGTCGAACCTCGCCATATCGGTGATGGATGCGGGCCGTGTCGAGGTCATTGCGGGGGTCAACCTGCCCATGCTGATCAAGCTGTCTTCCGCACGCGCCAATGACGACATGGCGCAGGCGCTGGAGGAGGCACAGGCGGCCGGCCGCAAATACATCAATGTCGCAAGTCAGGTTCTGAGCGGAAAATGAGTGAGGCCCAGGCAAACGAAGTCTCAGCCAGCACACCCGCTCCCGAGGAGCTGAAGCGCGAGTTCAGCATCGTCAACCAGCGCGGCCTGCATGCGCGCGCCTCTGCCAAGTTTGTGCAGACGGTGGAAAATCACGACGCCGATGTCGAGGTCGAGAAGGACGGTATCACCGTCGGCGGAACCTCCATCATGGGTCTGATGATGCTTGCCGCCAGCCCCGGCTGCAAGATCTGCGTGAGCGCCAGCGGGCCGGAAGCAGAAGCGCTTCTCGATGCGTTGCAGACCCTGATTGCCGATCGCTTCGGTGAAGAGTGCTGAGGCCACCCCCGCCGCTTCACATGCACGAATAAAGATTTCTTTATATCCATTGTGAGCTGCGCCATGATCTGGTAGTCAGATGCCAGCCTTCGCGCCCGGCCTGCTGCCTGTGGCGCCCGAATTCATGAAAATCGGAGAGTACGCCAATGAGCGCTGACAAGGATTTTGTGGTCGCCGACATTTCCCTGGCCGACTGGGGACGCAAGGAAATCGAGATCGCCGAAACGGAAATGCCGGGCCTGATGGCCTGCCGCGAGGAGTTTGGCAGCGAGCAGCCGCTCAAGGGCGCGCGCATCTCCGGCTCGCTGCACATGACGATCCAGACCGCCGTTCTTATCGAGACGCTGAAGGCGCTCGGCGCGGATGTGCGCTGGGCCTCCTGCAACATCTTCTCCACGCAGGACCACGCCGCTGCGGCCATCGCCGAGAGCGGCACGCCGGTCTTCGCCGTTAAGGGTGAGACGCTTGAAGAGTACTGGACCTACACGGACCAGATATTCCAGTGGACGGATGGCGAACCCTCCAACATGATCCTCGACGATGGCGGCGACGCCACCATGTATATCCTCATCGGTGCCCGCGCCGAGGCCGGCGAGGATGTCCTGTCCAATCCGGGCAGCGAGGAAGAGGAAGTCCTGTTTGCACAGATCAAGAAGCGCATGGCGGCGACGCCGGGCTTCTTCGCGCGCCAGAAGGCAGCCATCAAGGGCGTGACGGAAGAGACCACCACCGGTGTGAACCGTCTTTACCAGCTTCAGAAGAAGGGCCTTCTCCCCTTCCCGGCAATCAACGTCAACGATTCCGTCACCAAGTCGAAATTCGACAACAAATATGGCTGCAAGGAATCGCTGGTCGATGGCATCCGCCGCGCCACCGACGTGATGATGGCCGGCAAGGTGGCCGTGGTCTGCGGCTATGGCGATGTAGGCAAGGGCTCGGCCCAGTCGCTCGCCGGTGCCGGTGCCCGCGTTAAGGTGACCGAAGTCGATCCGATCTGCGCCCTGCAGGCTGCCATGGACGGGTTTGAGGTCGTTACGCTGGACGATGCCGCCCCGGCTGCCGATATCGTGATCACCACCACGGGCAACAAGGATGTCATCACCCTCGATCACATGCGCAAGATGAAAGACATGGCGATCGTCGGCAATATCGGCCATTTCGACAATGAGATTCAGGTCGCCGCGCTGCGCAATCTCAAATGGACGAACATCAAGCCGCAGGTGGACATGATCACCTTCCCGGACAACAAGCGGATGATCCTGCTGTCCGAAGGGCGTCTCCTCAATCTCGGCAACGCTACGGGCCACCCGAGCTTCGTGATGTCTGCTTCCTTCACCAACCAGGTTCTGGCGCAGATCGAGCTTTTCGTGCGTGGTGAGGAGTACAAGAACGAGGTCTATGTCCTGCCCAAGCATCTCGACGAGAAGGTCGCGCGCCTGCATCTCGACAAGCTGGGCGCTCAACTGACCACCCTGTCGGAAGAACAGGCCTCTTATATCGGCGTCACGCCGCAGGGACCGTTCAAGCCGGAACACTACCGCTATTAAGCAGAATTAACCAAGACACAAGATATTGATACCGGGCCATTGACTTTTGGCCCGGTATTATTTTTGTCACGCGTCCTTCTTCACGGCGATTCGCTCACGCGGTACAGTGCTGTGATTCGCGAGGCGGCTGACCTTCCGGGCTGTGAGCCTGGCGAAAGGAAGGGGCGGTCTTGCCAGATCATGCGGCGGAGAAGGAACAGGACATGCCGGGGCTGGACCCGCTGAGCGGCGGATCTTCGGGCCCTTGGGGCCGACAGCGCAAAGCGGGCATCATGCGGGGACTGGTGCGGTTTCTGACGCTGACGACGAGCGTGGCAGTGCCATCCGTGGCGGCCGCGCAGACCACTGCACAGCTTGCACCAGGCATTTCCGTCACGGCTGTCGATGTCATCCAGCTCGCGGTCTTTGCAGGTGTCATGGGCGCCGCCTTTCTTTCCGCCATCTGGCTGATCCGGCAGCGCGGCCGGATCGCTTCTGAAAATCTCGAACTGCGCGCGCGCATCGCCGAGCTGAGCGGCGCTCTTGGCCGCTCCGAGGCCCTTCTCAACCTCAGGGATCAGCGGGCCGTTGTCTGGGACGGCGGATCGGACAGGCCGGCGATTGTCGGCGACCTTCCACCCGGCTGCGGCGCCCCGGACGAACGCTCGGCATTTCTCGCCTTCGGGCGCTGGATGATGCCGCGCTCGGCTTCGGCGCTTGACCGCGCACTCGCCACGCTGCGCGAAACCGGCGAGAATTTCGATCTGACCATCGAAACCCGTTCCGGCACGATGCTTGAGGCACAGGGACGAAAATCCGCCCAGCATACGGTTCTGCGCTTCGTTTCGCTCGCCGGCGTGCGTGAAGAGCATGCGCGGCTTCAGCTCGAGCAGGGCAATCTTCTGTCGGAACGTGCGACGCTCCTCGGGTTGATCGACGCGCTCGACATGCCGTTCTGGCTACGCGACAGGGCCGGCCAGCTCGCATGGGTGAACCGTGCGTTCACGGGCGCGGTGGATGCGCCCACCGGCGATGCGGTTCTGCGCGAACAGCTCGAATTCCTGCCCATGTCGGCGCGCGAGGAAATCACAAACCGGCATCGGGAAGCCAATGAGGTTTTCCGGCAATCGCTTTCGGCGGTCGTTCAGGGCGAGCGGCGGGTTTTTGCGGTCACGGACTATGCAGGCCTGCATGGGTCTGCGGGCATCGCGGCGGATGTCAGCGAAGTGGAAACGATCCGCCGGGAGTTTGAGAGCACGGTCCAGAGCCACTCCGACACGCTCGACCAGCTCACCACGGCGGTGGCGATCTTCGACGAGAACCAGAAGCTGCGCTTCTTCAACCAGTCGTTCCAGAAACTGTGGGATCTCGACACCCCGTTCCTGGAAAGCAGACCCGACAATGCCCTGCTGCTCGACCGGCTGCGCAGCGAAGGCACGTTGGCCGAACAGCCCGAGTGGCGGCGCTGGAAGGAAGGGCTCCTGTCCGCCTATCGCAGCATGAAGCCGCAGGAACACTGGTGGCACCTACCCGACGGACGCACCATCCGCGTGATCGCCAATCCGCAGCCCAAGGGCGGCGTGACCTGGGTCTTCGAGAACCTGACGGAGAAATTCGATCTGGAAAGCCGCTACAATGCGGCGATGCGGGTGCAAGGCGAAACGCTCGACAACCTCACCGAAGGTGTTGCGGTGTTCGGCCCGGATGGACGCCTGCGCCTGTCCAATCCGGCGTTCCAGCGCATCTGGAACCTGCCGGATCAGCTCGTCACGCCCGAAGCGCATATTGCCGATATCCGCGCGGTGTGCGATCCGCTCGCCAAGGACAGCCCCACGGACAGCCCATGGCGCAGCTTCGTTGCCTCCGTCACGGGTTTCGATGACGAGCGGCGCAGCCAGCATGGCCAGGTGGAGCTTTCGAATGGCTCGGTATTGAGCCACGCCACAATCCCGCTGCCCAACGGCCAGGTGATGATCACCTTTGTCGACATGACCGACAGCGTGAACGTGGAACGCGCCCTGAAGGAAAAGAACGACGCGCTGCAGAAGGCCGACAAGCTGAAGAACGATTTTGTCCAGCACGTCTCCTACGAGCTGCGTTCGCCTCTGACCAACATCATCGGCTTTACCGAACTCCTGAACCTGCCGGAGACGGGACCGCTGAATCAGAAGCAGCGCGAATATGTGGACCACATCGGGTCGTCTTCTTCCGTGCTTCTCACCGTGGTGAACGACATTCTCGATCTGGCGACGGTCGATGCCGGCATCATGGAACTGGAGATCGGCGAGGTGCGGGTCGGCGACATGGTCGAGACCGCGGCCGGGTTGATCTCGGAACGTCTGCGCGAGCACCAGATTCGCCTCGATGTGCAGATGGACGATGCCACGCTCGTCTTCCATGCGGACGAAAACCGTGTGCGGCAGGTTCTGTTCAACCTGCTCTCCAACGCAGCCAATTACGCACCCGAGAACGGCACGATCCGCCTCTCCGCGCGCCAATATGACGATGCGGTCGAATTCTGCGTCCACGATGACGGACCCGGCATGGCGCCTGATGTGCTCGAAACGATCTTCAAACGCTTCGAGCCGCATGTTAATGGCGGGCGCAGGCGTGGTGCGGGGCTTGGCCTCTCCATCGTCAAGAGTTTCGTCGAGCTGCATGGAGGCTCGGTTCACATCGACACGGGCGAAGGGCGCGGAACCACGGTAACCTGCCGTTTCCCCTCCGCGCCGACACAGGCGCGGGTCGCCGCAGAGTAGCCAAACCGTATGACAGCACGCGTTCTGGAACGCTTCCTGCCGGATGAAGACGCAACCACGCTTTTCGGCGAGGATATCGCCGTGGCGTTGCGGCCCGGCGATGTTCTGGCCCTGAAGGGCGATCTCGGTGCCGGCAAGACAACCCTTGCCCGCTCCATCATCCGCGCCCTCGCCGGCGATGCGGAACTCGATGTTCCAAGCCCCACCTTCACGCTGGTGCAGAGCTACGAAGCGCGTATTCCCGTTCATCATTTCGATCTCTACCGGCTGGGTGAGCCCGACGAGCTGGAAGAGCTTGGACTTTTCGAGGCGACCGAAGAGGGTGTTGCGCTCGTGGAGTGGCCGGAACGTGCAGGCGACCGGCTCGCCGGTGCGATCCGCCTTGAGCTTCACGACAGTGGTGAAGGCCGGCTTGCGGTGATCTCCGGGCCGGAGGAAGCCATGCTTCGGCTGGAGCGCAGCTTCGCCATCCGTGATTTCCTCAACAACGCTGGAGAACTGCGCGCCCATCGCGCCTTCCTTCTGGGCGATGCCTCGCTGCGTGCCTATGAGACCCTGACCACGCGGCTTGGCGCCCGCCGTATCCTGATGAACGCGCCCGAGCGGCGCGACGAGCCGCTGCTTGCCTGCGGGCGGCCCTATAGCCAGGTCGCGCATCTGGCGCAGTCGGTCGCCGCTTCCGTGGCCACAGCAAATGCCATTCGCGCGCGCGGTTTCGCGGCCTATCAGGTCTATGCGCAGGATCTGGAAACCGGGCTTCTCCTGACCGAACATCTCGGCGAGACACCGTTTCTTTCGCCCGAAGGCGAGCCGGTCACTGAGCGCTATGTGGAGGCTGCGCGTCTCCTCGCCGCCCTTCACCGCGACGCATGGCCAAAAGAGATGCCCGTCAACGATCAGCTCATTCACGAACTGCCGCCTTATGATCGCGAGGCGCTCGGCATTGAGGTGAGTCTCCTGACCGACTGGTACATGCCCTTCATGGCCGGGCGCCCCGCAAACGATGCGGAACGCGCGGGCTATATGGAGCACTGGAACCGGCTCTTCGCGCGCCTTGAGCATTTCGAAAAAAATCTCGTCCTGCGCGATTTTCATTCGCCAAACCTGATCTGGCGGGCCGAGCGCGAAGGGTTCGACCGGCTGGGGCTGATCGATTTACAGGATGCGGTGTGTGGGCCAGCGGCCTATGACGTCGCCTCGCTTGCGCTCGATGCCCGCGTGACCATGTCCGAAGCGCTGGAACGCGCCGTCGTGGAAGCCTATTGCGCCGCCCGCGCCGAACAGGGACCGTTCGATCGCGAAGCGTTCGACGAGGCCTATGCGATCTGCGCCACGCAACGCAATTCAAAGCTGCTTGGCACCTTCGTGCGGCTGGAGCAGCGCGACCATAAGCCTTTCTACATCAAGCACCTGCCGCGCATCCGCGCCTATCTCCGCCGCGCAATGCGTCATCCTGTGCTGGATGAGCTGCGCGTGTTCTACGAAGAAGCCGGGTTCCTGAGCGGAGACGAGGCATGAGCGGAACGGTCCCGACAATGGCGATGGTGCTGGCGGCCGGGCTCGGCAAGCGCATGCGGCCTATCACCGACACCATGCCCAAACCGCTGGTGAAGATCGCCGGACGCACGCTGATCGACCGGGCGCTCGACATGCTGGAGCGTGTCGGGGTCGAGACGGCCGTGGTGAATGTGCATTACCTCGCTGACCAGATGGAAGCGCATCTGGCGGGTCGCACCGCGCCGAAGATCGTCATTTCCGATGAGCGCGCACAGCTTCTGGATTCGGCCGGTGGCATCATTCGCGCCCTGCCGCATCTGGGAAACGCGCCCTTCTTCATTCTCAATGCCGATACGTTCTGGCTCGAGGCTGGCACGTCCAATCTCGAGCGCATGGCCCTTGCCTGGGATGCCGACACCATGGATATTCTCCTCATGGTTGCAGACACCGAACAGGCCACGGGCCATTCCGGCTCGACCGATTACAGCATGGATGCACAAGGCCGCCTCACCCGTGATCGCGGTGTGGAGGGCGGCGTCATCTATGCCGGCGCGATCGTCCTCCACCCGCGCATCTTTGCCGGTGCCGGCAACGAGCCGCAGTCTCTCAACGCCTATTTCGATGCTGCCGAAGCCAAAGGCCGGCTTTTCGGCATGAGAATGGATGGCGCGTGGATCACCGTCGGCACGCCGGATGCCATCACGCCCGCCGAAGCGGTGGTGGCAAAGCACGCCGAGAAAAGCGATGCCGGCTAAAGAGAAGCGGTGCGTCTTTTCTATTCCCCCCGGCGTCGGCTTTCTGGAGACGCTTGTCGAAGCCCTGTTTGAAGGCAGGCTCGTGTCGGGTTTTCGGCACACGGGCGATCCGCTGACGCTGGCCGATGTCACCATCTATCTGCCAACCCGCCGTGCCGCCCGCGCCCTGCGCGATGTCCTTCTGCGAAAGCTCGATGGACAATCGGCCATCCTCCCCGTCATTCGCCCGCTGGGCGAGTTCGATGAGGAGGCGGCACTGTTCGATACGGAAGGTGCCTCCGCGCTCGATCACGCCCCGCCGATAGAGGCGCTGGATCGCATCCTGTTGCTGGCACCGCTGGTGCAGGCGTGGAAGGCGCGGCTGCCCGGCCACGTGGCCGCTCTCTTCGAGGAAGGCGTCGTGGTGCCGGCTTCGGCGTCGGATTCCATCTGGCTCGCGCGTGATCTCGCCGGTTTGATGGACGAGATCGAAACCGAGGAAGCCGACTGGACGAAACTCGCCAGCCTCGCGCCCGATGCGCTGGCGCATTGGTGGCAGGTGACGCTCGAATTCCTGCAGATCGTCACCGCCCATTGGCCAAAGCTGCTCGAAGAGCTCGACCGTTCCAACCCCGCCGCACACCGCAATGCCATGCTGGCGGCAGAAGCGGCACGCCTCAAGGCCCACGCACACAAGGGCCCGGTCATCGCCGCCGGCTCCACCGGCTCCATTCCGGCGACAGCGCGGCTTCTGGCGACAATCGCCGGGTTGGAAAACGGTGCCGTGGTTTTACCGGGCCTCGACACGCGGCTCGACGCACGGGCCTGGGAGGCGGTGGGCGATGCAGACGAGCCGTCCGCCTTCGGCCATCCGCAGGCAGGGCTGAAGAAACTGCTTTCGGCCATCGGCATCACGCGCGAAGAGGTGGTCGAGCTTGGCGAGCCTGCCCCACCGCTTGCCCTGCGCCGTGCACTGGTCAGCGAAACCCTGCGCCCTGCCGAAACCACGGATGCCTGGCTGGAAAATCAGGCGCTTGCAGCCGATGCGACAGAAGGGGATGCACTTTCCGGCGTGACTTTGGTCGAGACCGCAAACGAGCGTGAGGAAGCGCTGTCGATAGCCGTTGCGCTGCGCCTGGCCTTGACCGACGAGAACGCAACGGCGGCACTCGTCACACCCGATCGCGGTCTGGCGCGGCGTGTCGCGGTGGAGCTGCGTCGCTTCGGTATCGAGGCGGATGATTCCGGCGGCACACCGCTCACCGACACGCCGCCGGCAACGTTCGCGCGACTGCTGCTCGAAACCGTGTTCCGCCCCGGCGAGCCCATCGCCATGGTGGCATTGCTCAAGCACCCAATGCTGCGGCTCGGGCTGAAACGCGCCAGCGTGCGCCGCGCCGCCGAGACCATCGAGCTCGTGGCGCTGCGCGGTGGCACGGGCCGGCCAGACATCGCCACGCTCGATGCGCTCTTTGAAACACGCTGGGAAGCGATTGAGCGCGACACACGCAAACCCTTCTGGTTCCCGCGTGTCAACGATGCCGCACTGGCCGAAGCGCGCGCCGTGCTCGGTGCCCTGGTCGAGGCGCTGCGCCCACTGGCTGCGCTTCGCGGGCAATCTGGCATCGGCATGCCTGAAATGGCGCGCGCAACGGTGGAAGTACTGGAAGCGCTGGGCCGTTCCGAAGATGGCAGTCTGACAAATTACTATGACGGCGAGCGCGGACAGGCCATGGCTGCCTTCCTGCGCGGTCTGGTGGGTTCGCAAACCACCCTGCCCTTCGATGCGGGCGAATGGCCGGCGGTCTTTGCCGCGCTCATCGCCACCGAGGTGGTCAAACCCACCATGGGCGCCGACAGGCGCGTGGCCATCTGGGGCACGCTCGAAGCGCGGCTTCTGCATGTCGACACGATGGTTCTGGGCGGCATGAACGAGGGCACCTGGCCTGCCATTCCCTCCTCCGACCGCTTCATGTCGCGCCTGATGAAGGCCGAGCTTTCGCTGGAGCCGCCGGAGCGCCGCATCGGCCAGGCCGCGCATGATTTCATGATGGCGATGGGCACAAAGAATGTGGTGCTGACGCGCGCCGCCCGCGCCGGCGATGCGCCGGCTGTCGCTTCGCGCTGGCTGCAGCGCCTCACGGCATTTGCCGGCAAAGATGTCGCCGAAACCATGCGCGCCCGCGGCCGGGAGCTGATCGCCTGGGCACGCCTTCTGGACGACAGGCCGGACGAAGATTTCGCCCCCCGGCCCGAGCCTGCGCCGCCGGTCGAGGCGCGTCCCACGCGCTTCTCCATCACCGAGATCGAGACGTTGCGGCGCGACCCCTATGCCGTCTATGCCAAACGCATTCTGGCGCTTGTCGCGCTCGACCCGCTGATCCGCGATCCGGGTGCCGCCGAACGCGGCAATCTCTTCCACGATGTTCTAGAGCGCTTCATCAAGGAGGTGGAAGACCCGACGGCCCCCGACGCGCTCGACAGGCTGATCGCCATTGGCCGCGAGCTTTTTGCCGAAGCCGGTCTCCCGCAGGATGTGGCAACGGTCTGGTGGCCGCGCTTCGAGCGCACGGCGGCTTCTGTCATCGAGTGGGAGCGCGGTCGCGCCGAGGGCATCGCAAGGCGCCATGCAGAAATTCGCGCCTCGGCCACCGAGGTGGCGAAGCTCGGGCTCACCCTTTCAGGCCGGGCCGACCGCATCGACATCCGCGCCGATGGCAGCGCCGAAATCCTCGACTACAAGACCGGCGCCTCGCCGTCGCGCCGGCAGGCGCACACGCTTCTCTCGCCACAGCTTGCGCTGGAAGCGGCGCTGCTTCAGCGCGGTGCCTTCGCCGATATCGGTCCCGCCGAGCCCGGCGACCTCGCCTATGTGCGGCTCAAGGCCAATGGCGAGGTGGTGCCTGAATCCATCCTGCGCATGAAGGACAGCGACAAGACCGCGCCCGGCATGGCCGAAGAGGCATGGGAACGGCTGGGTCAACTTCTCGCCCATTATCACAAGCCCGAGACGGGCTATCGCTCGCGTGTCCTGCCCTTCCGCGAGGGCGATGTGGATGGCGATTACGACCATCTGGCGCGCGTGCTCGAATGGTCTGCCGGCGGCGATGCGGGCGAAGGCGGAGGGGACGAATGAAAAAGTTTCCCGTGATCCCCGAGGACACGGTCAAGGCGCAGTCGCTTGCAGCCGACCCCGCCACATCGGCCTGGGTCTCGGCCAATGCCGGCTCCGGCAAGACCCACGTCCTTGCCCAGCGCGTGATCCGGCTTCTCTTGCAGGGTGCCGATCCTTCGAAAATCCTCTGCCTCACCTACACGCGCGCTGCCGCCGCCAACATGGCCAACCGCGTGTTCCGCGATCTCGCCGGCTGGAGCCTCCTGCCCGACGAAGCGCTGTCCGATGTGATCGCAAAGATGGAAGGCAAGGCGCCCAACCGTGAAAAGCTCGCCCGCGCGCGGCGGCTTTTCGCCCGCGCGCTGGAAACGCCGGGCGGTCTGAAAATCCAGACGATCCACGCCTTCTGCGAGGCGATCCTGCACCAGTTCCCGCTGGAGGCAAATATTGCCGGCCATTTCGAGCTGCTCGACACGCAGATGGAGGAGGCCCTGCTTGCCGAGGCGCGGCGCGATCTCCTCTCCGGTGCCGCCGGCGAGGATGGCGCGCTGGCCGAAGCCTTTGCCGAGGTGCTGGAGCGCGGCGGCGAGAGCGGCTTGCAGGAGCTCCTGTCCGAGATCATCGCCCGCCGCGATGGCTTGCGCGCCTTCATTGATGAAATCGGCAACGACCCGGTGCCCTACAGCGCCCTTTTCGAGGAATTCGATTTCGCAGCCGGTGACACGGCAGCATCGATTGCCGCCTCCATCTGGCCGCTTCCGGGCTTCGATGCCGGCGCGTTTCGTGCCTTCGTGGCCGAGGCGGAGGCCGTCGACGCCAAAACGGTTCTGAAGAGCATCGTGCCCGATGCCAGCCGCGCCTTCGAGGAGGCGGACCCGCTGCGCCGGCTCGACCATCTGCGCAAGGGCTTTTTGAAGGCCGATGGCGGCGTCTATGGCGAGACCACGTTCAAAAAGGCGCTGCGCACTGCCCTGCCCGACATTGTAGAGCGCTATGGCGAGGCGGCGGAGGCAATCAGCAATGCCGCCGACCGCGTGGCGCTCTTCCGCATGCTGGAGGCAACGCGTGCGGCCCTTGTCATCGCCGATGGCATGATCGCCCGCTATGAGCGTCTGAAACGCGCGCGCGGCTTTCTCGATTTCAACGATCTCATCATGCGCACCATCCGGCTTCTGGACCGTACCGATGCCGGGCCATGGGTGCAGTACAAGCTCGACAAGGGCATCGACCATGTGCTGATAGACGAAGCGCAGGACACGAGCCCCGAGCAGTGGCAGATCGTGCGCCTTTTGGCGGAAGAGTTCTTTGCCGGCGAAAGTGCGCGCGAGGGCCTCCTGCGCACCATCTTCGCCGTGGGCGACGAAAAGCAGTCCATCTATTCGTTTCAGGGTGCGGAGCCGGCTGCCTTCGGCGAAAGCGGCCGCGCGTTTGAAAAAAAGGTGCGCGAGGTCGAGCGCCGTTTCGAGCGGCTGCGCCTGCGCTATTCCTTCCGCTCTACGGAGGATGTGCTGCGCGCCGCCGATCTCGTGTTCTCGAAAGCCGATGTGGCGCAGGGGCTGACGCATGACCCCGAGCCGATCGAGCATCTGGCCGTTCGCGCGGGCCAGCCCGGCTATGTGGAAGTCTGGTCGCCCATCGCGCCGGTCGCGGTGGACGAGCCGGAGGACTGGACGGAAGCCATCGACCACGCCTCCGCGCCCGCCGTGCGGCTGGCTGAAACCATCGCGCAAACCGTCGAGGACTGGATCCGCAATGGCGAGATCATCGAAGGCACGGGCAAACGCCTCACGGCGGGCGATGTTCTGGTGCTCGTGCGCAAGCGCGACCGCTTCGTGCACGCGCTCTCGCGCAGCCTGAAAAACCGTCATATCGATGTGGCCGGTGCGGACCGCCTGCGGCTCACGGCACACATCGCCGTGCAGGATCTGATCGCGCTTGGCCGCTTCCTGCTCCAGCCGCATGACGACCTCTCGCTGGCAGCGGTGCTGAAAAGCCCCCTCTTCGGCATGGATGAGGAACGCCTCTTCCGCCTTGCCTGGAACCGCGGGCGCGCCGTGCCGCTGTTCGATGCCATGCGCGCGCAGGCGCTGGAAGATCCGGCCGTGGCCGGCATGGTCGAGACCCTGCAGAACTGGCAGAACGAAGCGGCGTTCAAGCCGGCTTTCGAGTTTTATGCCAGCCTTCTCACGGGCACCCGCGAGCGGGAGGGCGCGCGTCGGCTTTTCGTTGCCCGGCTCGGCCATGAGGCAAACGACATTCTCGACGAGTTCCTGTCCTTTGCGCTGGCCGGCGAGCGCGCGGGGCTGAACGGGCTCGAAGCGCTGCTTTCGGCGCTTGAAGGGCAGGCGCCGGAAATCAAGCGCGAGATGGACCAGACGCGAGACGAGCTGCGCATCATGACGGTGCACGCCGCCAAAGGGCTCGAAGCGCCGGTGGTGTTTCTGGTCGATCCGGGCAGCGCGCCCTTCGTCTCGCAGCATCTGCCCAAGCTGATGCCCTTCGCGCCGCGCGGCGAAGGTTGGCAGGGCAAGGGTTTCCTCTGGCGCGCCGGCAAGGATGTTTTCAACACGGTGGCCTCCACCTTTGAAGCCGATGCAAAGATCAAGGCGGAGGAAGAATATCGCCGCCTTCTCTATGTGGGCATGACGCGGGCCGAGGACCGCCTCATCGTCTGCGGCTATCACGGTCAGCGCGAGCCGCAGGGTCTCACTTGGCTCAACGTGGTGCGCGCCGCACTTTCCGGGGCCGATCGGGTGGAGGAGCGGACGAGCCCCGCCATCTGCGCACCGGTCTATCGCTATCGTGTGAGCGATGCTCCGGCGGTAAAGCCCGAAGCGGAGCGGCCCGCAGAAACCCGTTCCGAAACCGCGCTTCCCGAAGCCCTGCTCACGCTGCCGCCCATGCCGGTCGACCTGCCGCGCCCGCTCTCGCCGTCGCGTGCTGGCGCCCTGATCGAAGCTGATTACGAGCCGGTCCCCTCTCCCCTCTCCCCGGTTCTCGACGAGGCGCGCAAGCCGGGCTTTGCCATCCAGCGCGGTCTGGCGGTTCACAAGCTTTTGCAATTGTTGCCCGAATGCCCGCAGGAAGAGCGTGAGGCCGCAACGGGCCGCTATCTCGATCGTGTGGGCGGCACCTGGAGCAGCGAAGAGCGGCAGGCTGTCTGGCGTTCGGTGCGCGCGATCCTTGAGGACACGCGCTTCGCGCCCATCTTCGCGCCCGGGTCCCGCGCCGAAGTTTCCGTCATGGGCGAGCTCGCGCTTGGCAAACGCCGCCACGCCGTCTCCGGCAAGATCGACCGCTTGGCCGTCACCGACGATGCCGTGCTGATCGTCGATTACAAGACCAACCGGCCCGCGCCAAAATCGCTGGAAGAAGCACCCGCAGCCTATGTGGCGCAGCTTGCGCTCTATGCGGAGCTTCTGAAACCGCTTTATCCCGGTCGCAGGATCGAGGCTGCGCTTCTGTTCACGGAAACGCCAGTGCTGCTGCCGGTTCCCGCCGAACGTCTGGCAGACGCGCTTGAACGACTCACGCGGGCGTGACACAACAGAGCTTGACGCGACCCCGCGCCACCACCACATGTGGTGTGACCGATTTGCCGATAAGGAGAATTCCCATGGCCACCGTGAAGGCGGACAAGAACAATTTCCAGTCCGACGTGCTGCAGGCATCCGAGCCCGTGGTTGTCGACTTCTGGGCCGAGTGGTGTGGCCCGTGCAAGATGATCGCGCCCGCGCTGGACGAGATCGCCGCCGAGCTGGGTGGCAAGGTCAAGATCGCCAAGGTGAACATTGACGAGAACCCGGAACTCGCCGCGCAGTATGGCGTTCGCTCGATCCCGACGCTCATGATGTTCAAGGGTGGCGAAGTGGCCGACATGAAGGTCGGCGCCGCACCCAAGACGGCGCTTTCGGCCTGGATCAACGGTGCCGTTGCTTAATACGCCGGCTGCACAGACATGAAAAACCCGGCCTCGCGCCGGGTTTTTTGTTGGCTGGGTGAGTCTGTGTTCGTGTGGACGCGCCACCATGGCATTGATGGGGTGCGTGGTTCGACAAGCTCACCATGAGGGAGGGTGTATGACTGCAACACCAGACCAGCTGAAACACCGTGGAGACAGGCATTTCTGCAAGGCTCTACATCCCTCATGGTGAGCTTGTCGAACCACGCACCACGGTACTGCATTCGGTCCTCATCCCCACACAAGCAGGGCGATCAGCCCGATGCTGCCCACGAGCAGCCGCCACCAGCCAAACAGCGCATACCCGCGCCGCGACACATATCCCAGCAGCCAGCGCACGACCATAAGCGCGGCGAAGAAGGCGGCGATGAAACCGATGGCGATGATCTTCACATCCGCTGCCGTGAGGAGATCGTAATTCTTGTAGAGGTCATAGGCGAAGGCGCCGGTCATGGTCGGCATGGCGAGGAAGAAGGAAAACTCCGCCGCCGACCGCTTGTCCGCTCCCATAAGCAGCCCGCCGACGATCGTCGCACCGGAGCGCGAGGTGCCCGGGATCATTGAAAGGCACTGGAACAGACCGATGCCAAGATACATGGAGAGCGGGAACTTCGTGATGTCGTGATAGCGCGGTTTCGTTGCCCGGCGATCCACCCACAAGAGCACGAAGCCGCCCAGAATGAGCATCACGCAGATCAGAAGCGGTGTTTCAAAGAACACGGTCTTGATGATCTTGTAGGCCAGAACGCCAATCACCGCAGCCGGCAAAAAAGCGATCAGAATGCCGATCACGAAGCGCCGCGTTGCCGGGTCGCGCGGCAGGTCGATCAGCATCTGCCAGAGCCGTGCGGCATAGACGCTGAGGATCGCCAGAATGGCGCCCAGCTGAATCAGAACCTCAAAGGCCTTGCCGGTGGATTCAAAACCGAGGAAATGGCCGGCGAGCAGGATGTGCCCGGTCGAGGAGACAGGGATGAACTCCGTTAGTCCTTCGAGAATGCCAAGGAGGAGCGCCCCCACGATGGTCTGATCCGTCATGTTCGCTCCTCAATCAAGGCTTGCTTGTCAGCAGATACGTCTCCCCCTATAGCTGAGGGAAGAACTCGCAGAATCAGGTAATCGAAGGATTACCGTCACGGCCATGAAATGGCCAGAGCCTTCCTCTAGAAGCAGACGCATGCTGACGCTCTTTCACCATCCCCTCTATGCTTCCTGCCGTTTCGTGCGGCTTTCCTTTGGCGAATATGGCGAGGAACTCGCCCTGATTGAGGAGCGCCCCTGGGCGCGCCGCGAGGAGTTTCTCACGCTCAATCCGGCGGGCACGATCCCCGTCCTGCTTGCCGAGGGCGACCATCCCATTGTCGGTGCAACCGTTATCGCGGAATATCTCGATGAGACGCGTGGCGCGCTGAAACGCGACAAACGTCTGATGGCCGAGGATTCCGTCGACCGCGCGGAAATTCGCCGGCTTGTCGAATGGTATCTTCTCAAGGCCGATGCCGATGTTACCCGGCATCTGGTGCGTGAGAGGGCCCTGAAGCCGCAGATGGCGGGGTCGGAAGGTGGCGGTTCGCCGGATTCGGCAGCCATCCGCGCCGCGCGAACCAATGTGCGCCAGCACATGAAATACACGAACTGGCTTGCCGGCACGCGCGACTGGATGGCCGGCAAAAGGCTTTCCTATGCGGATCTCGCTGCCGCGGCCACGCTCTCGGTGCTCGACTATCTGGGCGAGATCGAGTGGCGCGACTATCCGGCAGCGCGCGACTGGTACACCCGCATGAAATCGCGCCCCTCTTTCCGCTCCATTCTGGCTGACCGCGTGCGCGGGCTTTCCCCCGTTTCCCATTACGCGGATTTGGATTTCTGATGAAAAGCGCGCAGGCCGACAGGCTTCGCGCGTTCGTCGAAAAGGAGGCGCGCGCGCTGGGCTTCGATGCCGTGGCCGTGGCCTCGGCGGAGCGCGCGCCCTCGCGCGCGGTCGAGCTTGGCCATTTTCTGAAGGAAGGCCGGCACGGCAGCATGCAATGGATGGAGGAAACGGCGGACCGCCGCGCCCATCCGCGCGATCTGTGGCCGCAGGCGCGCTCTGTCATCATGCTGGGCATGAACTACGGCCCGGACGAAAACCCGCTGGAGATTCTGGAGCGTCGGGACCGGGCGGCAATCTCCGTTTATGCGCGCAACCGCGATTACCACGATGTCATCAAAGGCCGGCTGAAACAGCTTGCCGGCAAACTCGCCGCCCGCACCGGCGAGGATGTGAAAGTTTTTGTCGACACCGCGCCGGTGATGGAAAAACCGTTGGCCCGCGAGGCCGGCCTCGGCTGGCAGGGCAAACACACAAACCTGGTGAGCCGCGAATACGGTTCCTGGCTGTTTCTCGGTTCCGTCTTCACCACCGCAGAGCTTGCCCCGGATGCGCCCGAGCACGACCATTGCGGGTCCTGCCGCGCCTGCCTCGACATCTGCCCGACCAGGGCCTTTCCGGCCCCCTATCAGATCGACGCACGGCGCTGCATCTCCTACCTCACCATCGAAAACAAGGGGCCGATCCCGCGTGAGTTCCGCGTGCCCATGGGAAATCGCATCTATGGCTGTGACGACTGCCTCGCCGCCTGCCCGTGGAACAAGTTTGCTCAAGGCGCCGCCGAGGCGAAGCTTCAGGCGCGCGAGGATCTGAAGGAACCGCCGCTGTCCGCGCTTCTGGAACTGGACGATGCCGGTTTTCGCGCATTGTTTTCCGGCTCACCGGTCAAGCGCATTGGCCGCGACCGTTTCATCCGAAATGTGCTGATTGCGGCGGGCAATTCCGGCGAAGCCAGCCTGGTTGACCCGTGCAGGCGCCTCGCCGAAGATGATGCGCCGCTCGTGCGCGGCGCGGCCGTCTGGGCGCTTTCCCGACTTCTGGACGACAAGGCCTTCCGGGCAATCGAAACCCGGCTGCGCCCGCAGGAAACGGACGCACAGGTGCAGACTGAATGGGACGGGCGATCATGACCAATAAATTTTTCATCTTTGGCGCAGGCTATTCGGGCCGGGCCATCGCCCGTGAGGTCGCCGGCGAAGCCGCCCTGGTGGCCGGCACCACGCGCAGCGCAGGGAAGGCCGAAAGACTGAAGCACGCAGGCATTGTGCCCTTTCTGTTTCAGGACACCGTTTCTCCCGATGCGAAGGAAGCGCTGGCCACCACCACGCATCTCATCGTCAGCGTCGCACCGGATGCGGCGGGCGATCCCGTATTGATCGCCGCCCGTGAGATCATTTCCGGCGCCATGCCCGCGCTCAAATGGATCGGCTATCTCTCCACCGTTGGCGTTTACGGCGATCACGGCGGTGCCTGGGTGGATGAAACAGCGCCCTGCGATCCGGTCTCGGATCGCTCAAAGCAGAGGCTCGTTGCGGAGAACGACTGGCTTCAGCTTGGCGAGGAGCTCGGCCTTCCCGTAGCCATCATCCGTCTGTCCGGCATCTACGGTCCGGGCCGCAACCCCTTCTGCAATCTCGAGGCCGGCAAGGCGCGGCGCATCGTCAAGCCGGGCCAGGTGTTCAACCGCATTCATGTCGACGACATCGCGGGCGCGACGGCCCATCTCGCGCGCTGTTTCGAAACGGGCATTTTCAATGTGACCGATGATGCTCCCTCGCCCCCGCAGGACGTGGTGGCATATGCGGCCGCACTGGCCGGACAGGCCGCCCCGCCTGAAGTTGCCTTCGAAGATGCCGGTCTCTCCCCCATGGGTCGGTCGTTTTACGGCGAATGCAAACGTGTCTCGAATGCGCGCCTCAAAAGCACGGGCTACCGGATGCGGCATCCGGATTATCGCGCAGCGCTCGAAACCATGTGGGCGGATGAAAGCTGGCGCGCAGAAGAATCGTAAACGACAGCGGTAAGCGAATCGCAAGCTATGCTATGATTCGATAATCGCGGGGGTAGGCTCACAACGAGGAAGCGATGCGATTCCAACGGACTCTGAAACTGGTGGCCATGGCCCTGCTGGGACTTTCCACCACGGTTGCCGCCGTTCAGGCCGAACCTCTCGCCAAGGAGCTGTTCGGAGCCAAAAAGCTCCCCGCCGCCACCAGGCCGGCAGCCTATGGCTTCTATTCGAAGGGGTGTTTTTCCGGCGGTGTCGCCATCGCGCGCGACGGGCCGCACTGGCAGGCCATGCGCCTCTCGCGCAATCGTCGCTGGGGGCACCCGGTCCTCATCTCCCTGATCGAGCGCCTGTCGCGGGAAGCCGCGCAGGATGGCTGGCGCGGCCTTCTCGTCGGAGATATTTCGCAGCCGCGTGGCGGCCCCATGCTCACGGGTCACGCCTCGCACCAGATCGGCCTTGACGCCGACATCTGGTTCACGCCGATGCCGGCGCAGCGCATGAGCGTGGCCGACCGCGAACGCATCAGCGCCATCTCGATGCTGAAAAAGGATTCGCTCTACGTGGATGACCGCAAATGGACCCCGGCTCATGAGGGGGTCCTGCGGCGTGCGGCGAACTATCCGGAGGTGGAGCGCATTCTGGTGCATCCCGGCATCAAGAAAAAGCTCTGCGACACGGTGCGCGGCGATCGCTCATGGCTGAGCAAGGTGCGTCCCTTCTGGGGCCATCACTATCATTTTCATGTCCGCATTGGCTGCCCCGCCGGCTCCACCGGCTGCAAGCCGCAAAGCCCGCCACCGCGCAGCGAGGGGTGCGATGATTCACTTGCCTGGTGGTTTACCGACGAGCCGTGGAAGCCGGCAAAGGGCCCGGCCAAGCCGAAAGCCCGCGACGTGATGACCATGGCGGCCCTGCCCTCCGCGTGCCGCGCCGTGCTCAATGCGCCGAATCCCGCTTCGGAAGCCGCCGTCACTGTCGCCGGCCAGGGCGGTGTTCCGCAGGCCGCCGCAGCGGATCTGCCGGCACTCGGCTATCAGGCGGTCAGCCCTGCAAATGTCCTGTCCGCGATGCCGCCGGCTCAGGTGCCGAGGCCGAGCAGCCGGCCCGGATTTCAGTAAAACCGCCCGGCGTTGAAGTGGTGGGCGCATCGACTTTTTGCCGCCGATGCGCTTGCCTTCCGTCTTCAACCGATTTAATCCGCTTTAACCTGGTCTTTGGAGCGGCAAATCGTCAGAGTCTGTGCCATGCATTTCAAGAATGAGAACGATACAGCCCTGCGATTTCCCGTCCTGATCGGCGACATCGGCGGCACCAATGCGCGCTTCGCCATCCTGGTGGACTCCAACGCCGAGCCCAAAGCCTTTCCCGTGGTGCAGACTGCGGACTACGCCACTATCGACGAAGCGATCCAGAGCGCCATCCTCGACCGCACCTCCATCATCCCGCAATCGGCGGTGCTGGCGGTGGCTGGTCCGGTGGAGGGCGACGAGATCGACCTCACGAATTGCGACTGGGTGGTGCGCCCCCGGAAGATGATGGAGACGATGGGCTTTAGCGACATCGTCGTCATCAATGATTTCGAGGCGCAGGCGCTGGCTGTGGTGGCGCTCGACGACGACAATCTGGAGATGGTCTGCCCCGGCACATCGCAGCCCACGGGCAGCCGCGTGGTGCTTGGGCCCGGAACGGGGCTCGGCATGGCCGGGCTTGTTCACGCGCAGCACACCTGGTTTCCCGTGCCGGGCGAAGGCGGGCATGTGGATCTGGGCCCGCGCACCGAGCGCGATCTGGAAATCTTCCCGCATCTGGAGCGGATCGAGGGCCGTGTCGCCGCCGAGCAGATCCTGTGCGGGCGCGGCATGGTCAATCTTTACCGCGCGATCAACGCAGCCGACGGCAACAAACCCGTTCACGAGACGCCGGCGGAGATCAGCAGCGCCGGGCTCGACGGGTCCGATCCCGTAGCCGTCGAAACACTCGATCTCTTCGTCACCTATCTGGGGCGGCTGGCTGGTGACATGGCGCTCATTTTCATGGCGCGCGGCGGTGTCTATCTGAGTGGCGGCATTGCGCAGAAGATCGTTCCAACGCTCAAGAATGGCCATTTCCGGGCGGCATTCGAAGACAAGGCGCCCCACAGCGCTCTGGTGAAAGACATCCCCGTTTATGTCATCACCCATCCAAAAGCTGCCCTTGTCGGCCTCGCCGCCTATGCGCGCACACCGGTCCGTTTCGGCATCGAAACCCAGGGGCGGCGCTGGAAGGCCGCATGAAAAGCGCCGGCCAGAGCCGGATTCACCGTTGCATGAGCGCAGTCGAACGGGCATAGCCTGTTGCTGGAAAGCGCGGCTGCTCAACGCCCGGTCGCCCGGCTGAACAGGAACGGATGTTTTGAAGCTTGGAAAGAACAAGGCGGATGTGGGAGAGGTTCTCCCGGTCATTCGCCGCATCTTCGCGGAAAACGGCCGCGACTATATCGGCCACTATCTGATCGCGATTGCCTGCATGCTGGCCATTGCCGCCACCACCGCCTTCAGCGCGTGGATCATGCGCGACATCATCGACGAGGTCTTCTATCGCCAGCGCTGGGAGCTGGTTGGCTGGATTTGCGGCGCCATTGTTGCCGCCTTCGCCATTCGCGGCTTCGCCACCTATGGCCAGTCGGTCATGCTGGCAAAGATCGGCAACAATATCGTCGCCCGCTATCAGCAGCGCATGTTCGACCATCTGATGCGGCTCGGCATCGACTATTTTACGACCACCCGTTCTGGCCAGCTCGCCGCCCAGATCAGTCAGAACGTGACCGGCATCCGCGACCTGCTCAACATGACGGTCGCCTCCATCGCCCGCGATCTCGTCACGCTCATCGGCCTCGTCGCCGTCATGGTGATGCAGGATCCCCTGCTCTCCGTCATCGCGCTGGTCATCGGCCCGCCGCTCATCTATTCGGTCAACTATCTGATGCGCCGGCTGCGCCGCGTCACCCGCGAGGCGGTCGATGTGAACTCGCGTCTTCTGGGCGCAATGCAGGAATCGGTGCAGGGCATCGCCATCATCAAGGCCTTCACCATGGAAGACCAGCTTTCGGGCAAGATGTCCGGGCTGATCTCCTATGCAGAGGACCGTTCCAACAAGATCGCCCGTGTCTCCGAGCGCCTTGGGCCGATCACCGAGCTTCTGGCCGGCCTCGCGATTGCCGGCGTGATCGGCTATGCGGCGTGGCGCGCCTCCGTCAGCGCGCAGCCGCCGGGTTCCGTCTTCGCCTTCATCACCGCGCTTCTTCTGGCCTACGATCCGGTGCGCAAGCTCGCCCGCGTGCAGGTCAATCTCGAACGCGCGCTGGTCAATGCCCGCATGATCTACGAGATTCTCGACACCGAGCCCCAGCAGCGCGATGCGGCGGATGCCGGCACGCTGGCCGTAAAAAAGGGCACTGTCACCTTCGACAAAGTGGCCTTCTCCTATGGTGACGATCTGCCGGTGCTGCACGGCATCAGCTTTGTCGCCAGGGCAGGCGAGACCACGGCCATTGTCGGCCCGTCCGGCGCCGGCAAGTCCACGCTCTTCGCGCTTCTCCAGCGCTTTTACGATCTCGATGGCGGCAGGATCGAAATCGACGGGCAGGACATATCCACCGTCACCAAGAGCTCGCTGCGCAATGCCATCGCCTATGTGTCGCAGCAGCCCTATCTCTTTGAAGGCACGATTCGCGACAACATCCGCTATGGCCGCCCCGATGCGACCGATGCCGAGGTCGAGGAAGCGGCAAGGCTTGCCTTCGCCGACGATTTCATCCGCCAGCAGGCAGAGGGTTACGACACTCTGGTGGGCGAGAACGGCGCAAACCTCTCCGGAGGCCAGCGCCAGCGCATTTCCATTGCCCGCGCCATTGTGCGCGACGCGCCGATCCTGCTGCTGGACGAGGCGACGTCCGCGCTCGACAACGAGTCTGAGGCGCGTGTCCAGCAGGCGCTGGAAGGCATTATGGAAACCCGCACCACGCTCGTCATCGCGCACCGGCTTTCCACCGTTGTCAATTCCGACCGCATCGTCGTGCTTGAAGAAGGCCATCTGGTGGAAGA
This sequence comes from Nitratireductor aquibiodomus, assembly GCF_900105565.1. Lineage (NCBI taxonomy): Bacteria > Pseudomonadati > Pseudomonadota > Alphaproteobacteria > Hyphomicrobiales > Phyllobacteriaceae > Nitratireductor > Nitratireductor aquibiodomus. The sequence goes on from NZ_FNSL01000001.1 coordinate 2,492,843, forward strand.
AGGCACGCATGAGAGCCTTCTTGCCAAACCGCACGGCATCTATGCGCGTTTCCACCGCATGCAGAGCCAGAAGGGCGAGAACCTGCTCGCCAACACCACAGCCGAGCCGCAGGAGCAGAACACATGAGCGATATGGGGCTTGTCATCGTTGGGGCGGCTGGTCGCATGGGCCAGACGCTGATCCGCACCGTGCACACGATGGACGGGCTGCGCGTCGCCGCAGCCGTGGAACGGCCTGGTTCCTCCTTCCTGGGGCGCGATGCGGGCGAGCTTGCCGGCATCGGCACGATCAATGTCTCCATCACCGACGACCCGCTCGCCGCCTTCGCAAAGGCCGATGGCGTGCTGGACTTCACCTCGCCGGACTCCAGCGTTGAGTTTGCCGGCTACGCCGCGCAGGCGCAGATCGTCCACGTAATCGGCACCACCGGTCTTGCTCCGGAACACGAGGCGAAAATCAGGGCCGCCGCGCATCACGCCACCATCGTCAAGTCGGGCAATATGAGCCTTGGCGTGAACCTGCTTGCCGTGCTGGTCGAAAAGGCCGCCCGCGCGCTGGAGGCGTCCGATTTCGATATCGAGGTGCTGGAAATGCACCACCGTCACAAGGTCGATGCCCCCTCTGGCACCGCGCTGCTTCTGGGGGAGGCCGCTGCAAAGGGCCGTGAGATCGCGCTGGCGGAACGAAGTGTGCGCGTACGCGACGGCCATACCGGCCCGCGCGAGGAGGGCACGATAGGCTTTGCCACGCTGCGCGGCGGTTCGGTCGTTGGCGAGCATTCCGTCATTCTCGCCGGTTCCGGCGAGCGCATCACGCTGTCGCATCAGGCAGAGGATCGCGGCATCTTCGCCCATGGCGCGGCGAAGGCGGCCCTTTGGGCGCATGGTCGCAAGCCCGGCCTCTATTCCATGCTCGATGTGCTCGGGCTCAACTGAACCTTCCACCACGAAGCAACAAGGAACGCACCATGTCCGGCACCCTTATTCTCGTTCGCCACGGCCAGAGCGAATGGAACCTGAAGAACCTGTTCACCGGCTGGCGCGATCCGGGCCTCACCGAAAAGGGGCACGAAGAGGCAAAGGATGCCGGCCGCCGGCTGAAGGCGCGCGGCTTCAAGCCGGACATCGCCTACACGTCGGTCCTCTCCCGCGCGCAGGTCACCAATGATCACATCCTGAAGGAGCTCGGGATGGAGGATCTGGAAACCATCCGCGACCAGGCGCTCAACGAGCGCGACTATGGCGACCTATCGGGCCTCAACAAGGACGATGCGCGCGAAAAATGGGGCGAGGAGCAGGTGCATATCTGGCGCCGTTCCTACGACACCCCGCCCCCCGGCGGCGAGAGCCTGAAGGACACGGGCGCGCGCGTGTGGCCCTACTTCCTGCATGAGATTTTGCCGCATGTGCTGCGCGGCGAGACGGTTCTGGTGGCCGCGCACGGCAATTCGCTGCGCTCTCTCGTGATGGCGCTCGACGGCCTTTCGGGCGAGGAGATCGTGAAGATGGAAATCGCCACCGGCGTTCCCATCGTCTACAAGCTCAACGCCGATTCGACCGTAGCCTCGAAAGAGGTTCTGGACGACTGAACGCCTTTCCGGGGGCGTCCAAATGCGCCCCCGCCCGCTTTTGCGCGAGGCCCGCGCGGGGCTTTTGTCATTTTCCTGACAAACAGCAAGAATCCGCGTTGACACGGACCGGCTTGGCCCTTACATCGGCATCGCACACCTGCCCAGGTGGCGGAATTGGTAGACGCGCACGGTTCAGGTCCGTGTGCCGCGAGGCGTGGAGGTTCGAGTCCTCTCCTGGGCACCATTCTTCCAGTTCGATACGAGCATTTCCCGGCGCTGCGCGTTTGCTCCCGCAGCGTTTTTTGTATGTCGATCAGGATGGCCGCTTCACGAAGCCGTGCGCAGCTGCACGGTCGCGCTCTGCATCTCCGGTACGGAAACCTGGTTTCGGCCGCGCCGCTTCGCCACATAGAGCTGCTCGTCGGCGGTCGCCATCAGGGTGGAAAAGTCTGCGGCTTCCTCGACAAAGGCGATTCCGATGCTCACGCTGAGCCGGGCGAGCCCGTTCCGTTCCGTGTGAAGCTCGATGCGCTCGACGCCGCGCCGCAGCCGTTCGGCAAGCGCTTCGCCTTTTGAAAGTGTGGCCGCTTCGAGAAACACGCCGAATTCCTCGCCGCCGATGCGGCCGGCAAGACCGCCTCCGCAAAACACGTCCCGGATGACATCTGCGATGGTTGCCAGTGCGCGGTCCCCGGTCAGATGCCCGTGGGTGTCGTTGATCCCTTTGAAGTCGTCCGCGTCAATGACGAGCAGAACGCCACCGGCGCCCCGCTGCCCGGCCTGGTTCAGTTCCGCGATGAACGTGCTGCGATTGAGCAGCCCTGTCATCTCGTCGATGCGCGCCGCCGCGGCAAGTCTGCGATAGACGCCGGCGAGCTCGCGATGGGTCGCCTCCAGCTCCTGATGCGCCAGCGCGATCCTGTGGTTCTGGTAAAATGTGTACATGCTGGCAGGAAAAGCGATGAGCAGCGGGCAGAGCGCGCTCAGCAGCGCCGCAAACCAGTTCATGGAGCCGCCGGTCAGATGGATGGCAATCCAGCATATCGCCAGAGAGGCGATGATGGACAACAGCGTTGCAATGACAGCTTTGAGGACAACCAGTTTCATGATCTGCCGGATATCAGCCGCCCCTTACCCCAACGTTAAGGGCGTTAGAATCTGCCGTTGGGGAAAGTGCCCCGTCCTCGCCTCATTTGGCCGTTAGGCCCCCGGCAACGACAATCCAGGACGAAAAAATGCACAAGCGACTTTCCCGCGGCGCGAAGATCGCGCCCGCAGCCGCCCTGTTCGTCACCGTGCTTTCTGCGCCGGCCTTCGCGCAGTGCGGTAGCGCATCATGGTACGCGCTGACCTCCATGACCGCTTCCGGCGAGCGAATGAACCCCGCGGCGATGACAGCGGCGCATCGCACCCTTCCCTTCGGCACGAAGCTGCGTGTGACCAACAAGCACAATGGCCGCAGCGTGGTGGTGCGGATCAACGATCGCGGCCCCTTCGTGCGTGGCAGGATACTGGATCTGTCGAAAGCCGCCGCCGCAAGGCTCGGCTTCATCCGGGCCGGGCATACCAGGGTTTGTCTCAAGACACAGTGACGCCCTGCGCGCGACCCGGTCAGATGACGGCTTTGCGCTGCGCCGGCGCCTCGTTGTTCTGGCGAAGATAGCCAAGCGTCGCATCGGCGTTGCAGGGGCGGCCGAAGAGATAGCCCTGCCCGCCCGCGCAGCCAAACTGCACCAGCCGGTCGGCCTGTGCTTCGGCCTCGATGCCTTCTGCGACAACATCCATGCCCAGCCCTTCGCACATGGCAAGAATGGCCCGGATGATGTGTTCCGACGGCCTGTCGTCGAGGATCGACGCCACGAAGGCTCGGTCGATCTTCAGCTTGTCGAAATGGAACTCGCGCAGCCGCCCGAGGCTGGACTGGCCGGTGCCGAAATCATCCAGCGATACGCGGATGCCGACACGGCGCAGATCTTCCACGATGCGGCGCGCCGAGGCGGGGTCGTTCATCAGGCCGGTTTCGGTGATCTCGATCTCCAGCCGGCGCGGGTCGAAGCCCGTCCGTTCCAGAATGGAGAGGATCTGCAGGCCGGTATTGTGGTCGACGAGCTGCGATGGCGAGAGATTGAACGACAGGAACAGGTCCTTGGGCCAGTCGCGCGCGGCCTCCGTGGCCTTGCGCAGAACGAGCTGCGAAAGCTGGCCGATAATGCCGCGTTCTTCGGCGATGGGAATGAAGATGCCGGGGGAAACCGGCCCGAGATCCCTGTCTGTCCAGCGGGCGAGCGTCTCGAAACCCACCGTATGGCGTGTGTTCAGGTCCACGATCGGCTGGAAATGCGGCTCCACCTCGCCTGCGGCCACGGCACGTCTCAGCGCCTGTTCGATATGGGTCACGCGCTTGGCGGCTTCTTCCATTTCGCGTGTGTAGACCACCACGGCCCCGCGGCCGGTGCGCTTGGCCTGGTAGAGCGCGGTTTCCGCCTTGTTGAGCAGAACCTCGCTCGTTTCCTCTTCCGAATAATAGAGCGAGCAGCCGGCCGAAGCCGAAAGCCTGGCCGTGCGCTGCCCCACATCATAGGGGGCGGAAAGGATTTCGATCAGGAGCCTGGTTTTCTCGCGCGCCGCCTCCTCGCTGAAGACGAGAGGAAACAGAAACGCAAACTCGTCGGCACCGATCCGCGTCACGGTGGAGTGCGCATCCATCGCCGCCCGAAGCCGCATGGCAACCTGTTGCAGGATTTCGTCGCCGGCAGCGCGGCCGAAGAGGTCGTTGATCGGCTTGAAACCGTCAAGGTCGAGAACGCCAATGGCAAAGGGGGCGGGGTCGTCGGCGCGTTCTTCGATCAGTCGGTTTATCTTGTCAAAGAACCGACGCATGTTTCCAAGGCCCGTCAACGCATCGGTGAAGGCAAAGTCGGACTGGTCCGCCGTTATCGTCCGTTCTTGTGCGGGCGCCGGCTGCATCGAAACTCCGTTGCTCTGGCGATTTTTTGATCACATGCGCCGAACCATGGACCTAAATTGTTTAGGAATCGTATCCAATATTCGGATAAAGCGCACCTGATTGTCGCCGATCCGGCGCGGCACCGCGCGCGGACCGCTCCACCGGCTTGACACGGGCGCGCTCGCGCCGTCATCTGCTGCCGCCATTGGAGTGAATTTGACACCGATATTTGCGTGGTCCCACCTTGAGATCGAATGTCGAATTCATAAATTCCATCAGGGTCCCGACCCAGGAAATATAAAGCGGCCAGTGGCACCGTAGTTTCCGGCCTTTGCTCTCGCCGTCGAAGCGGATGGGATGCGAATGTTGGAAGTGAGCTGCCAGTTTCCCTCCGGAGTTTATTCCATGTCCCTTAAAGTCGCGGTCCAGATGGACCACATTTCCACCGTCTCGATTGCCGGCGACACGAGCTTTGCGCTCGCTCTGGAAGCGCAGGCGAGGGACCATGCGCTCTGGCATTACACGCCGGACAGGCTCTCCATGGTCGATGGAAAGGTCATTGCCTGGGCCGAGACGCTGGAAGTGCGGGACGAAGAGGGCAATCACTTCACGCTGGGCGCGCCGCAGCGGCTCGATCTGTCGGAGATGGACGTGGTGCTTCTGCGCCAGGACCCGCCCTTCGACATGAATTACATCACCACCACCCACATCCTCGACCGCATCCACCCGAAGACACTGGTTGTCAACGATCCGTCCTGGGTGCGAAACAGTCCCGAAAAGATCTTCGTCACCGAGTTTGCGGACCTGATGCCCGAAACCCTCATCACGCGCGACACGCGCGAGGTCGACGATTTCCGGAAAAAGCATGGCGACATCATCGTCAAGCCGCTCTACGGCAATGGCGGTGCGGGCATCTTCCATTTGAGGGAGGGCGACCGCAATCTCGCCTCGCTGCTGGAAATGTTCATGGGCGCCTTCCGCGAGCCTTTCATCGTGCAGCGCTATCTGAAAGAGGTGCGGGGTGGCGACAAGCGCATCATCCTCATCGAGGGCGAGCCCGTCGGTGCCATCAACCGGGTTCCCGCCGAGCATGATTCCCGCTCCAACATGCATGTCGGCGGCCGAGCGGAACATGCGGAACTGACCGACTGCGAGCGCGAGATCTGCGCGCGCATCGGCCCGTCCCTGCGCGAACGCGGCTTCACCCTGGTCGGCATCGATGTCATCGGCGACTGGCTGACGGAAATCAACGTGACCTCGCCAACGGGCATCCGGGAGGTGAAGAGGTTCGGCGGAGCCGACATTGCCGCCCTGTTCTGGGAGGCCGTTGAGGCGCGTCGGGCCGGCGGCTGATATGGCCCTGTTCCGCCGGCACAACCGCCTGCAACCTGAAAACAACCCATGCGCATCCCTGTTCCCGAAACGTTCTTGATCTGATCGCTGGAACCTGCTTCAATGAAGTTGCAGGGCGATGAGATTTCTTGTTCTGGCTGTATTTCTGATGCGTCTTGCCGGGATGCAGGCCTGCCTGCGTCTTGTGGATGCCGGGGCATCGGACCGAAAAGTGGATACCGGTTTTCGGACTATCCGATGCCCGCGTCTATGGCATCGGACCGAAAAGTGGGCGCCGGTTTTCGGGTTGTTCCGATGCCCTTTCAAAGACCTGGATCGCCCTTTTGCGCCCGAATGGGCGCATGGCGATCCAGAAACAGCCGGTTCGGGCGTGGCTGGGGGGATAACACATGGTTTCGCATGTCCGCACTGTGGCCTTTCAGGGGGTGGAGGCCGTTCCCGTCGACGTGCAGGTCATGGTTGCCCCCGGCAAGATGGGAATGCAGATCGTCGGGCTCGCCGACAAGGCGGTGGCGGAAAGCCGGGAGCGGGTGCAGGCCGCACTTCATGCCTCCGGCCTGTCCATGCCGCCGAAGAAGGTGACGGTCAATCTCGCCCCCGCCGATCTGCCGAAGGAGGGAAGCCATTATGATCTCCCCATTGCCCTCGGCCTCATGGCGGCGCTCGGCGCTGTCCCTTCAGATGCGCTGGCGGGCTACGTCGTCCTCGGCGAGCTGTCGCTCGATGGCACGGTTGCTGCGGTCAATGGTGTTTTGCCGGCTGCCATTGGCGCAAACGCCATGGAACGCGGCCTGATCTGTCCTCACGCCTGTGGCGCGGAAGCGGCATGGGCCGGCGCGGATATAGATATTCTCGCCCCGCGCAGCCTCATCGCGCTGGCCAATCATTTCCGGGGTAGCCAGGTCATGAGCCGGCCGGAGCCGGCGCTCTATCCGCCACCGTCCACGGTGCCGGACCTTGCCGATATTCGCGGGCAGGAAGCCGCCAAGCGAACGCTCGAAGTGGCGGCTGCCGGTGGTCACAATCTTCTGATGGTCGGGCCACCGGGCGCCGGCAAGTCCATGCTGGCGCAGCGCCTGCCGTCCATCCTGCCGCCGCTCTCGCCGCGCGAGCTTCTGGAGGTTTCGATGATCGCCTCCATCGCCGGCGAACTGGCGGATGGGAAACTGTCGGACCGTCGCCCCTTTCGCGCGCCGCACCATTCCGCATCCATGGCGGCCATCGTGGGCGGCGGGTTGAAGGCCCGGCCCGGTGAGGCCTCGCTGTCCCATCATGGCGTTCTGTTTCTCGATGAATTGCCGGAGTTCTCCCCGCAGGTTCTCGATTCCCTGCGCCAGCCACTCGAGACCGCCGAATGCGTGATCGCCCGTGCCAATCACCGGGTCAGCTACCCGGCGCGCATCCAGCTTGTCGCTGCCATGAACCCGTGTCGCTGCGGCATGGCGGGGGAGCCCGGCCATCGTTGCCGGCGCGGGCCGCGCTGCGTGACGGATTATCAGGCGCGCATTTCAGGTCCGCTGCTCGACCGCATCGATCTTCGCATCGATGTTCCGGCGGTTTCTGCCGGAGATCTCATCGGCGGGGCAGGGCGGGCTGAAACGAGCGCTGCCGTGGCCAAGCGTGTCGCCTTTGCCCGGCAAAAGCAGCAGGCACGCTACGCGGCGCATGGCCTGCCGGCGTGGACCACGAATGCATCCTGTTCCGCAGCACTCATCGAAGGCGTCGTTTCTCTCGATGCCGATTGCACGGCCCTGATCCGTCAGGCGAGCGAGAAACTTGGCTTCTCTGCCCGCGCCTATCATCGCGTGCTCAAGGTCGCGCGCACGCTGGCGGATCTCGACGGTGCCGATGCCGTTGCGCGACCGCATATCGCCGAAGCGATTTCCTATCGCGTGGCCGGGCAGGCAAGGGCGGAGATTGCCTGAATCTCTTGTGCGCCGGGTTCGAGGTTGCTGCAACCTGAAAAGCACCGCATAGTTGCGCTGGTGGCTCTGGAGCATTTTGCGGTCAGATGGGATCATCTGGCGTCCGCATCGATGGGGAAGAGTGCAGAGATTGAACGTCTTTCAAGTGCCCGCAAGGGCGCATGGCGCTTCACAGAGAGGATGAAATGGTCGAGACCGGAACCCTGTTGACCTACGTACTCGTTGTCCTGGGACTGTTTCTGATCCCCGGTCCTGCAGTGCTGATGACACTTGCCCGTGCCGCCAGCGGCGGTCGGCGGATCGGCATCGCCACGGGGCTCGGCATCGCGGCGGGCGATCTTGTTCACACGATCATGGCGACAGTCGGTCTGTCCGCGATCCTCATGACCTCGGCGCTGGCCTTCACCATCGTCAAGTATATCGGTGTCGCTTATCTGATCTACCTCGGCATCAGCGCTTTTCTGGAGAAGACGGATCGGTTTGATCTGCCCGTCGTGCGGCCGCTGACGGCGGCGCCGGCCTTTCGGCAGGCACTGTTTGCCGAGGTGCTCAACCCGAAGACGGCTTTGTTCTTCCTTGCCTTTCTGCCGCAGTTCGTTCAGCCGGGAGGCTCGGCCGTCCTCCAGCTCGCGACACTGGGATTTGTCTTTGTCGTGATGAGCGCGGCCTTCACCTCGCTGATTGCGATCGGCGCCGGCTCGGTCGGTGCGTGGCTGCGGCGCAACCCTGCGGTCGCACGCTGGCAGGGGCGCGTCGTCGGCACCATCTATCTGGCTCTCGGCGCACGGCTTGCCCTGCAGGAAAGATGATGGCTCTGACGAGGAATAAAGCTGGCTAATTAATGCACCGCGCCAGGGCGTCGGGGTTGGATCATGAAACGGTGAACTGTTCCAGAGCATCGGACCGAAAAGTGGAAACTGGTTTTCGGGCTATTCCGATGCTCCATTCATAGCTTAGATCGCCGTGCGTCCGGATGGACGCACGGCGATCTAGGGCACCCAGCCGGGCAGGGCGGATGCCTGCCGCACCCATGAGGCGAAGCGGGCTTCGTCGAGCACTTCATCCTCATGAAGATGAAAATAGCGCGTGTTGGCGTCTTTGGATGCCACGGGCGGCAGCGGTTCAAGCGCGACGCCGTGAAAGAACGCCATTTTGATATAGCGCGTGTAGCAGTGCAGCCCGAGAAACCAGCCCTGGCCCTCGATCCCATAGAGCGGTGAGTTCCACTTCACCGCCTTGCGAACCTGGGGAAGCTCGCGCACGATCAACCGGTCGATCAGGCGACCGGCCTCACGTTTCCAGCCTGGCATCGCCGCGATGTAGGCCTGAACGGGCGCATCCCCATCGCCCTTGGGTATCTGCGGGTTTCCGCCGGAGAGGAGGCGTGGCGGTTCCTTCTTGCCCTGTGCTTTCCCGGAAGGCTTCGCAGGCATTTGCTGCCTCCTATGCGCTCGCTCTTCCATGCGCGCGGCGGCGCGTCACATAGGGAAGCGCAAAAAGATAAAGTCCGGTGATCAGCAGCAGGATAAGCGGACCACCGGCCAGAAAGTAAACCCAGACGGGCGGTTCCTGGCCGCGCATCGCCGCGATGGTGTTGATGATCACGCCAAGCGTGAAGGCGATCGAAATCCAGCGATGCGCCTGTCGAAGCCAGAGATTCCATTTCATCTGGTGCGCTCCCGTTTCTGTGTCGATGCGTTCAGTCGCGCGGCGGCGCGAAGGAGCGCCTTCAGCGCGTCCTCGTCGATGGCCTCCCCTTCATGGAAATCGATGGCGCGCCGTGTGTTCCCTTCAAGACTGGCATTGAAGAGGCCGGAAGGGTCTTCAAGCGAAGCACCCTTGGCAAAGGTCATTTTCACGGCCTTCTTGTAGGTCTCTCCGGTGCAGAGCATACCGTCCTGATACCAGACCGGCACACCGCGCCATTTCCACTCCTCGATCACGTCGGGAAGCGCCTGTTTGATGATGCCGCGAAGCCTTGAAAGCAACTCGCCGCGCCAGTCGCCCAGTTCCGCGATCCTGGCGTCGATCAGCTCGGGCGGTGATTTTCCGGTATCGGCTGTGGTCATGTATCGTCCTCATGCATTCCAGGTTCGCATTCGTTCGGCTTTGCGCGGCCGCCTCAGTCGAGCCTCTCGACCACCCGTTCGAGTGCGGAGATAAAGCGCGGCCATCCCACGCTTGCGCCCTGAAAATAGGGCTTCTGGTTCGGCTGAAACCCTTCCTGCTCCATGCGCAGGAGCGTCCCGTCCTTTGTGGGAGTGAGGGTCCAGCTGACGGTGCTGCGCAGGTCCTTCGTGTCCCAGGCATAAGAAAGCGCCCTGTGCGGCTCCACCGTCTGCACCACGCAGTCCACGCCGCCCCAGTCGGCGGTCAGGCTGAACCGGTGGCCCTCACGCGCTGCGAAATCGTTTTTCATCAGCCATTCCGCGATCAGGTGCGGCTGCGTGAGCGCGCGCCAGATCTTTTCCGGCGGGTGCGGAATCTCACGCTCGACCACCACGGAGCGCGTTTCGGTTGCGGCATGTGTCATTGATCCATCCTGTTGAGCAGGTCTTCAAGGTCGTCGAAGCGCCTTTGCCAGAAGCCGTTCATCTCTTTTGTCCAGTCGATGAGGGGGGCCAGCGCTTCGATCTGCGCGCTGTAGCGGGTCTGCCGGCCCTCCTGATGATCGCGTACGAGCCCCGCGCGTTTAAGCACGCCGAGGTGTTTTGAGACGGCGGGTTGCGACACACCGGCGCCGGCCGTCAGCGCTCCGACCGTCAGGTCGCCGTCACGGCAAAGACGTTCAAAGATCGCGCGGCGCGTCGGGTCCGCCAGTGTACGAAAGAGGGCATCGCGGGACTGCTGCATCACAACTCATAACTAGAGGGCTATGAGTTTGACCGATAGCTCTCCGGTTATGAGTTGTCAAGACCATGCCATGGAGCGTGGCGCGTTGCAGTGCGCGCCGATCTAATGTGCGCCCGCAGCCTGCAATATCTCAACGATCTCCGCATAGCCGCTGCGCTTTGCATGCTGCAGGGCGGTCACGCCCGCGCGGTCGGCGATGTCGGTGTCGGCACCGGCGTCGACCAGCAGTTTGACGATGGCCACATGGTCCGGCCCTCCGTCGCCGAGGATCACCGCCTCGAGCAGCGCCGTCCAGCCAAGCCTGTTGATGTGATCCGGGTCCACGCCGGCAGCGATCAGCGTCTGCACGGTTTCGACATGGCCGCGCTCGGCAGCGGGAATGAGTGCCGTGCCACCGAACCGGTTGGTGCTTTCAAGATCGGCCCCGTTTTCGAGCGTCAGGCGAAGAATTTCCAGATAGCCCCGCGCGCCCGCGAGAAGATAGGGGCTGTCCTCTATCCCGTCCCGCGCATTGACGTCGGCACCCGCTTCGATGAGAAGGCGTGCGGCGTCGGTCTGGTTTGTCTGGACGGCGGCCATCAGCGCCGTTCTTTGCCGCGCGTCGCGCTCTTCAAGGGCCGCGCCGGCCTGCAGCGCGCGTTGTAGCGCGGCGAGGTCGCCGCTTTCGGCAGCCGCGATGAGAGGGGTCTGCGCAAAAGCGCCGGTGTGAGAGGCCACAGCCATCAGAAGCGCCGCCACAAGGCACAAAACCTGTCGGCCCGGCAAAGACATGAAGCCATGCATCCAGAACTCCCGTTTCAGCAGGTTCGGAGAGTTTAGGGCATCGGACCGAAAAGTGGAATCCGGTTTTCGGGCTATTCCGATGATTTATCAATGGTTTAGATCGCTGTGCGTCCGGAGGGACGCACAGCGATCTAGAAGCCAATTGTGACGAAGATTGGGGCGGACGTGATCTGTTATTCGCTGACCGCACCGACAACCGGGTTGTTGCCCTCCCGAAGGCTGACCCACCGTCCCGTGTGGTTGCTGGCCTGCCGTTTCAGGTAGCGATAGTTCGTGGCGCTCCACAGCTTCACGCTGTCATTCAGGTTGTCGAGCACAAAGTCACCCCGGTCGGTGCGCACGGTCAGGACGGCATGACCCTCGCCATTGGGCTTGCGGACAACGGTGATCAGCAGGTTGGTAAGCGATAACCCCGCGCGCTTCAGCGCCCGGCGCTTTTCCAGAACATAATCCTCGCAGTCGCCCACCCCGGTCGAGGGATAGGTCCAGACCTCTTCCGCGCCATAGATGTCGATGTCGTTCATCGGCTTCACGGCGCGATTCACCGCCGCGTTGACATCGCTGACCGTCTTCCAGAGCGTTTTCGTCATGTGCTCCGGTCCCTGGTCGCGCATGCGAATGGAGCATTCAACGGGATTGGCCTTGCAGAACTCATAATGCCCGATCGGCTGGGACGTGAATCCGCCGGTCGCCATCATGCCCGTCGCTCCGGCCGGTGCCGTCATGGCGCCAGCCAGAATCAGGCCCGCAAAAACCCCGTTGCGGATTACCCCCCGCAAAGCAGCCATCATGCCGCTCCCCGCTTGTTTCTATCGTTAACGAAACGTTAAGAAACGCGAGGGGTCGCTGTCAATCGGCGGGCGGGCAATCTTACCAGCTATGGTTACCAGCGCCGGGTCGCGGCGCTGGTTTCATCCGCTCTGTTGCTGAAATGCACAGCGGGTTGAGGTTGCTGTTCAGCAGGGGTCTTCGACATGGCAGGAAATTCCGGGAAACGGTCCCGTTTTCCGGAATTTCAGGGCCGTTTAGCCCGAATTTGTCGTTTCTGGACCTTTTTCCGGGAAACGCCGGTGGGTGCTTTTGTCGTGGTTTTCAGCCCGCCGGCAGGGTGGCTGCGCATGAAGTCGAGAATGCGTGGCGCGATCTCGGAGCGGAAACGCGAACCGTTGAAGACGCCATAATGGCCAACTGTCGGCTGCATGTAGTGATGGCGCATGTCTTCGGGAATGTTGACGCATATATCATGCGCGGCCTTCGTCTGGCCGACGCCGGAAATGTCGTCGTTCTCGCCTTCCACGGTCAACAGTGCCACACGGCGAATGGCGGCGGGATCCACCAGCTCGCCACGATGCCGCATCCGTCCGCGCGGCAGGTCGTGGCGAATGAACACGGTCTCCACGGTCTGCAGGTAAAACTCGGCGGTCAGGTCCATGACGGCGAGATACTCGTCATAGAAGTCGCGGTGCTTCTCGGCGGAGTCGCCGTCATTCTTCACAAGGTGCATGAAGAAGTCCTTGTGCGCCGTGATGTGCCGGTCGAGGTTCATGCTCATGAAGCCGGAGAGCTGAAGAAAGCCCGGATAGACATGCCGCATGAAGCCGGGATTGGGCCACGGCACCGGCATGATCACATTGTCGCGAAACCAGGATATGTCCTTCTGCTCGGCCAGCTCATTGACGGCCGTCGGGTTCTTGCGCGTGTCGATCGGCCCACCCATCAGCGTCATGCTGGCGGGCACGTTTTTCTCACCGCGCGCTTCCATCAGCGCGATGGCCGCAAGCACCGGAACGGAAGGCTGGCAGACTGCCATCACATGCGTGTCGGGCCCCATATGGTCGAAGATGTCGATCAGGTAATCGATATAGTCGTCGAGATCGAATGACCCATCGGTGACCGGCACCATGCGTGCGTCTGCCCAGTCCGTAATGTAGACATCCGCATAGGGCAGCATGGTCTCCACCGTGCCGCGCAGCAGCGTGGCATAATGGCCCGACATCGGTGCGACCATCAGGATCTTCGGACCCGGATGCGCGCTTTCAGGCAGGTCACGTTTGAAGCGTATGACATCGCAGAAAGGTTGCGACCAGACGGTCTGTTCGCGCACAGCCACCTTCACGCCATTGACGCTGGTCTCCGTGAGGCCGAATTCGGGCTTGGTATAGCGGCGTGTGCTGCGCTCGAAAACCTCGGCGGCCGCAGCCACCGTGCGACCGAAATAGGTCTTGGCGACGGGGTTTAAAGGATTGCTGTAAAAGAGCCGAACCGCGTCGGCATAAGCCCGCGCCGGTTGAAGCGCGGCGTGGTTGAATTCATAGAGCTGATAATACATTGCTAGGTTTCCTGGGAGGACCTTCGCTATGGCCAGACCACCGGGGGAGGTGTGTGTAGAACGGTGTAGCCTTGGTCGTTTGCATACCAATTAGAGTAAACGACTTTTGCTGCGTTGCAATAGAACCGCTGGTTTCTCGGCAATTGCCGCAGTGTAGAATTTGCAACATACTGATATTAATAGATAATTAGGCGTGCCATATTAGCCGGGTCTGTTGCGACGCAGCATCAAAACACGGCTTCCCGCTTCAATTCCCGGCGGAATCTCGGAGAAAAAACGCTCTCTCAGCGCTTCTGGCGCTGAAATGAGTGGCTGCTCCACAAAGCCATGACGCGCATAAAACGGCGCATTGAACGGCACGGCCCGAAAGGTGGAGAGGGACACACCGTCAAGCCCGCGAGAAACGCTTTCTCCAACCACCGCCGAAAGCAGCGCCGTGCCCAGCCCGCGCTTGCCGTGCTCCGGCGCGACGGAAAGCTCCTTCAGATGAAGAAACGGACCGATGATGCCGCAAATGGCGAAGCCGACGGCGCCATCGGTTTCGTGCTCCGCGACAAGGGTTTGGTTCTCAAGGGCGATCCTGTCGAACGCTTTCGACGCCATTGCCGGGGTGGCGGCCAGGTCGGCATATCCATACGCGGCAAAAAGCCGTGCGGCGCGCGCCTCCACCCCCGGCAGCAGCGCAGCGTCTGCGCTCCGATAGGGCCGGATCGTATAATTCTCAGGCAGATCGATCGTGGCTCTGTCCTCTTCGTGCGCCGCTTATTCCGCACCCTCGACAAGGATCATGTCGGCCTGCGCCACGGTCGTGCGGATCGCCTTTGCGGCCTGATATTCAGGCGAGTTGTAGCAATCGCGCGCTGCCTGCAGCGAGGGAAACTCGATCACCACATTGCGCCCGCGCCCCGTGCCCTCCAGTCCTTCCCAGGTGCCGCCACGCGCGAGAAAACGCGCACCGAACTTCTCGAAAGCCGGTTTGGCCGTAGCCACATAGTCCTTGTAGCGCTCGGGATCGCGCACATCGACATGGGCAATCCAGTAACCCTTGGGCATGATTTCCTCCTCCGTGGACGACGTCCGGCCCACTCTGTCAGGCTGCGGCCATCTCGTCGAGAATGGATTGAGCTGCGGCCTTCGGATCCTGCGCCGCCACGATCGGGCGGGCCACCACCAGGTGGGAGCCTCCCGCGCGGATCGCGTCGCCGGGCGTCATCACACGCTTCTGGTCGCCATGGTCGCTGCCTGCCGGGCGAATGCCGGGGGTCACCAGCGCCATGCCGGGACCTGCCACATCGCGCATTTCGTTCACCTCGGTCGGTGCACAGACAATGCCGCCCATGCCTGCTTCGCGCGCCTGCGCGACGCGCTTCTTCACCAGCTCACGCGCCGTCAGCGCATAACCGGCCTCGTTGAGGTCCGCATCGTCCATCGAGGTCAGAACCGTCACGCCAAGCAGGGTCAGCCCCGAGCCTTCCGCCGCCTGCACGGCCGCGCGCATCGCCTTGGGGTAGGCATGGATGGTCAGCATGGTCATGCCCATACGGGCGATGTTTTCCACGCCCTTGGCCACGGTGTTGTCTATGTCGAGGAGTTTCATGTCGAGGAAGATCTTCTTCCCCGAGCCGGCCAGCTCGCGTGCAAAGCCCAGCCCGCCGGCAAAGGCGAGTTGGTGGCCGATCTTGTAGAATGAAACGGTATCGCCGAGTGCCGCGACGACCCGGTCGGCTTCGGTCAGGGTCGGCACATCCAGGCCTACGATCAGGCGGTCCCGCATTGCTTCGCTCATAAGGTCAGGCTCCCACTCTTGTCGATGTCAATCTGGCGTGTTCGATCAGGCTGCTGCACACGGCTTCCATCATCCCGCGCGTGCGGTCATCCCTGAAGTCGCCATTCTCGTCGAAGGCGTCCTGTGCGCGGGCAACGGAGCACTGCTGCGTGATGATGTCGGCCTTGCAGTTCATCAGCACGGCACGCAGGTGATAGAGCCCGCGTATACCGGCGAAATTGCCGTCTGAGGAGGAGCAGAGCCCGATGGACTTTCCAGCCCATGGGCGCAGTGGCTTTCCACCGTCCTTCGAGATGCGGCTTACCCAGTCGATGGTGTTCTTCAACAGAGGCGGGATGGAGGCGTTGTATTCCGGGCTGGCGATCAGCACACCGTCATGCGCGGCGATCAGCCGGCCGAGCCTGTAGGCATTCTCGGGAATGCCTTTGTCCTTCTCCAGATCCTGATCCATGATGGGAAGCGGGTAGTCCGCCAGCGAGATGCGCGTCACCTCGGCGCCCTGCTGTGCGAGCTCTTTCATGGCGGCGTCGGCAGTCTGGCCGCTAAAGGCGCCGGTGCGGATCGATCCCGCGAACACCAGAATCTTGGGGGTCATTGGCAAAGCTCCTCTGTTCGCAGAGAGCCGTATAAGCATTGCCTGCATCAATCAATGGATAAGCTGGAGGTGGCGCCGCTATCGGCTTTGCAGACCGGGTGGTCTTTCGCCTTAAGGTGCATTTACGGGAGCTTGGCGATCGCCTTGATTTCAAGGAGAAGAGCGGGGACCGCAAGGTTGACGACGCCAACTGCCGTCCAATTGGGGAATGGGGGACGCGGAAAGGCTTGCTTCTTGGCCGCCTCGAATGCGCTGAAATGTGTGAACATGTCTACATGGAAGGTCGTGATGTCCACGATGTCATCAAACCCGCACCCGGCGGCCTCCAATACACTGTTCAAGTTTCCAAAAGCCTGAGCAAATTGCATTGCGGGGTCCATGATGGCTTCACCATCATCGTTGACGCCGACCTGCCCGGATACAAAAACAAAACCTCCGCTTCTCACCGCAGCCGAATAGCCGAATGCTTCATAACTGGCCTGCTGATTTCGCGGGAAAATCACATCGCGCATTATCCAACCCTTTTCAATACAGCCGCATTGAAATAATAACTATGCATCTGTATTGAAAATGTCAAATGGGTTGAACAATGGCACGTCCAAAGACCTATGATCGCGAAGAAGCCGTCGTCAAAGCCTGTCGCGCCTTTTGGGAAAACGGATTTCAGGCACTCGGCGTACGGGAACTCGAACGGTTGACCGGCATCAACCAGTTTGCCATTCGCTCGGAGTTTGGTGGGAAAGAAGGTCTGTATCTGGAGGCTTTGCGCTATTACAGCAACGCTGCGATCTCTACCCAGATGGTGCACATGAAACGCGGGGGCATCCCCGAGATCGTCGCATTTTTTCAGGGCCTGGTCGCTTCAGGGTCCCCCACTGCCAGCGAGTTCGGGTGCCTCGTGGTCAATACCGGCATTGAAAATGCTCGGCTAAAACGAGAGCGGCTGGAAGAGGCAACACAAAACTACTGGACCGCACTGGAAGAGCACTTCCTTGAGGCTCTCAGTCGGGAGCCCGTTTTTCAGGAGGGCGGATCGAATTGGAAGCCGAGGGATCTTGCCAAAGCGCTTGTGACCGCAGTCATGGGTATTCATGCCCAGAACCGTGCACAACAGGATAAAACGGCTGGTCGGCCGCTCGTTGATTTCGTGTGCGGCATGCTTTCAGAAATGGCGAGGGCGTGATGGCTGGCAATATTTCAAAGCTTGCCAGGCTCGAGGATATACACATTATCCGTGCTGGAAAGTTGAACTGCTTTGCATTGCGTTTGCAAACCGGAGGCCTGTGCCTCTACAGCCCGATCGCCGGACAGGAGAGGGTCCAACGCGAGGCTCTGGAGCAGTTGGGTGGCGTTTCAGTGCTTCTGGCCCCCAATCATTATCACAACAAGGGGTTGGCGGGTCACGCTGAGGCGTTTCGAAACGCAACCGTCGCTTGCTCAGCAAGCGCAAAGCCGCGCCTGGAAAAGGTCACCGGTTTGACATATGAGCCACTGCAGAAGCTCGAAACTGCGCTTCAAAAAGGGCACACTCTTCTAGAGCCGCAAGGGCTTAAGACCGGCGAAGTCTGGGTGGAGATACAGAACAATTCAGACACGATCTGGATTGTTGCTGATGCTTTCATGTCGGAATCCCGGTCTTCCGACGGGTTTGGCGATACGCCTGCGAGGTCGGGTTCGTTTCCGCGCTATGGTGTAGATGATGCGAAGCTGTTCGCAAACTGGGTGGAGCAGCGCCTCGCCATCGCTTCCCCCACAATTTTGCTGCCTTGCCACGGTGGACCCGTCAAGTCTCCGCACCTGGGGCCCATGCTTTCCACACTAAACACGAAGATGCTGGGATCCCGCTGAAGAAGCCTCGTGCACACGGAGAATCCCGCGCTCCTAAAGCGCGTCGCGATCTTTCAGAGTCGCTCTGTGCGCTTTGGGTTCTTGATTTGACGCATGTCTTTGTCCCGAAACCGGTGCCCACTTTCGGGAGACATACGTTAATGCTTGCCGCGGCGGTAGACCCAGAGCTGCGTCGGCGGAATGTTGCGCAGCACGAAATCGAAATGCTCGACCGTATAATCGCCCTGCCCAGGCGGGATGGGCGATTTCGGTCCGTAGGTGAGCTGTATCACGGGACGCCCGTCGGGAATGCGATCAAGCAGGGAATCCAGATAGGCGATGCGCGCTTCAACGGGGAAGTTGAGCAAGGGCACTCCGGAGATGACGCTGTCGAAGACCTGTGGCGCCGTGTCTCCCAGGGCCTGCGTCAGCGTCTGGTCCAGGTTGAACGCGTCGCCCTGAATGACGTTGACTCCAGGATAGGTTTCCCGCAGGTGCTTGACGAAATCCGGAGAGTATTCGACCGCATAGAGGTTATCCGGCTTCACGCCATGGGCCAGAATGGCCTTCGTGATGACGCCCGTGCCGGGGCCTACCTCAAGAACCGGCAGGCCGGAACCCGTGTTGATGACCGAGGCCATTCGCCTCGCCGTTACACCGCTTGTGGGAATGATGGAGCCGACGGCCTTGGGCTGCTCGATCCAGCCGCGAAAGAAACGCAGCTCTTCTCCAAAGCGATCCGCGATGGCCTTGCGCACATCCAAGCCCTTGTTCATCTTCCCGGCGTCCTCCGTCACGTTCCCGATCTCCCTGCAGCCCTGTCAGAATGCCCGGCCGCATAGGAGCAACCGGGCAACCGGCCCGGTGGTTCCTCTTAGCATGGTTTGGCTACTCACCGAAGGATTCGAAGAAGTCCTTCATCCGCGAGAAGAAGCCAGCCGACTGGGGACTGTTCTCCTTGGAAGAAATGTTCTCGAACTCCTCAAGAAGCTCCCGTTGCTTCTTGGTGAGGTTTTGCGGCGTTTCTACGGCCACCTGAATGTAGAGATCACCGACCTTGGGTTGCCGGAGAACCGGCATGCCCTTTCCGCTCAGGCGGAACTGTCGTCCGTTCTGGGTGCCCTCGGGCACCTTCACCCGGGTCTGGGTCCCATCGAGCGTGGTGACCTCGAAGGCGCCCCCGAGGGCCGCCGTGGTCATGGAAATCGGCACCTTGCAGTAGAGGTCAGCACCGTCGCGCTGGAAGAACTCATGCGGCTTGACCGAAAGGAAGATGTAGAGATCGCCGGCCGGTCCGCCGCGCAGGCCCGCTTCGCCTTCACCCGCAAGGCGGATGCGTGTGCCGTCTTCGATGCCGGCGGGAATGTTGACCGAGAGCGACCGCTCCTCGGCTACGCGTCCCTGTCCGGAGCATTTTGGGCAGGGGTCGGAAATGGTTTCGCCACGCCCCTGACAGGTCGGACAGGTGCGCTCGATGGAGAAGAAGCCCTGCGCGGCGCGCACGCGGCCGGAGCCGTGGCACATCTGGCACTGTGTCGGAGAGGTGCCGGGCTTCGCGCCCGTGCCGGCACAGTCGTCACAGGCCACGGCCGTCGGCACGCGGATCTGCCCCGTCTTGCCCGTGAAAGCCTCTTCGAGGGTGATTTCCATGTTGAAGCGCAGATCCGCGCCATGCTGGCGGCCACCGCGGCGTCGTCCGCCGCCGCCCATCATGTCGCCGAAAATGTCTTCGAATATATCGGCGAATCCGCCGCCGCCGCCACCGAAGCCACCACGGCCGCCCATCCCGCCATTCTCGAAAGCGGCGTGACCGAACTGGTCATAGGCTGCCCGCTTCTGAGGATCGCGCAGCGTCTCGTAGGCTTCGTTGACTTCCTTGAACTTCTGCTCGGCTTCGTCGTCGCCCGGATTGCGGTCAGGATGGTACCGCATGGCGAGCTTGCGAAAAGCGCTTTTAAGTTCCTTCTCGTCGGCGTTTCTCGACACGCTGAGCGTCTCGTAAAAATCTGCCTTCATCAATGAGAGTCCCGCATAGTCTATCTGGAGCGAACACCGTTCCCCGATCAGTGCCCGTTATTTAGGTATTCGCGACAGCGAATGCCATAGTTTTCATGAGATTGCCAGCCATGGGAATGAGACAGAGGCTCCATCTGGCTGCATGGAGCCGATTTCAGTTTGTCTCGGCTGCGGGCCTGGCCGGAGCGGGGCTGGGCCGTGCAAGACCAGCGGCCCGCAACAGGTATCCGGACAGCGTGTTTTCGAAGAAGCGGAAAGACGCCATGGCGACGATCACCGTCAGCAGCATGGCAAAGCCCGTATAGCCAAAGAAAAGCGCAATGGAATGCGACTGAATGTGATGGCTCCACAGGTAGGAATAAAAGAGGCTCTCGGTAACCGGATGCCAGAGATAAACACCGAACGAGACCGCGGCGGCCGGGCGCAGGAAGGCCGGATAGCTGTACCGTTCAGGATCGTTGCGCTCGACAAGCCCCGCCATGAAGACCGCGACCGCCAGCAGGAGCAGCGTCACATAGATGTTCAGCTGCAGCAGCATGGAGGCGCAGGCAAGCAGGATGGCGGCCCAGGCGGGCCACCGCGCTGAAACCGTCACGGCAGAGCGGCGCACGAGAACCGCGAGCAGGGCGCCCAGAACAAAATCGGCGAAGGTGCGGTACGCGCCCCAGGTATCGGCCATGACCCAGCTTTCGAACGGCATCACACCCGTGTGCACCATCAGCTCAAGCACCGCATAGCAGGCAACAAGCAGGACGAAGAGGCCGGCAAGTCCGGCACGGCGAAAGGCAACGATGATGATGGGCAGCAGGAGATAGGCAAACCACTCCGCCGAAAGCGACCAGGAGACAAAGTTGAAGGAGAGCCTGTCTTCCACCCCCCAGGCCTGTATGAGCAACAGGTTCGAAGGCAGCGCGCTCCAGTCGTAGAGCTGCGGCTCCCCACCCGTACGCAAGACGCCCACGGAGACGAGAAGGCCGATCAGAACGAAATAGGAGAGCGTGGCGAGATGGAGCGGGTAAAGGCGGATCAGTCGCTTGTAGAGATAGATACCGTAGCTCCGGGCATCGCGGACCTGCTCTCCATAACGCGCGAAGATCAGAAAGCCCGATATGATGAAGAACATGTCGAGCAACGGCCTGAGCGGCGCCAGTTCGTTTTTCAGGGCAAGCCCGTCACCGGGCGCGAAATGCCCGAAATGGTAGAGCATGATCAACAGCGCCGCGACAAAGCGCCATATCTCGAAGAGCCGGTACCGGATCATTAGCCTCCCCTGGCCAATCCGCAGTTTTTATTTTGCCGGCAAGTCTATTGGGAGGAGGTTTAAGAAGATGTGAAAAAGCCCGGGACGCAAATCCCGGGCTTTTCTGGTCGTTCTGTCAGGGTGTTCAGGCCGACTTCTTGTCGTCTTCGTCGATTTCCTCGAAATCGGCATCCACGACATCGTCGCCGGAGGCTTTTGCATCGGCAGCAGCGTCTGCCTCTGCCGCTTCTGCCTGGCTGGCCTCGTACATGGCCTGACCGAGCTTCATGGAAGCCTCGGCGAGCGTGTTGGTCTTGGCCTTGATGTCCTCGGCGTCGTCGCCTTCGACAGCGGTCTTCAGCTCGGCGAGAGCATCTTCGATAGCCTTCTTCTCTTCCTCGGAGACCTTGTCGCCATATTCGCCGAGCGACTTCTCGGTCGAGTGGATGAGGGCTTCGGCCTGGTTCTTGGCTTCAACCGCCTCGCGGCGCTTCTTGTCGGCCTCGGCGTTGGATTCGGCATCCTTCACCATGTTCTCGATCTCGTCGTCGCTGAGACCGCCGGAAGCCTGAATGCGGATCGCCTGCTCCTTGCCGGTGCCCTTGTCCTTCGCGGACACGTTCACGATGCCGTTGGCGTCGATGTCGAACGTGACCTCGATCTGCGGCACGCCGCGCGGCGCGGGCGGAAGGCCGGTCAGGTCGAAGCGGCCGAGGCTCTTGTTGTCGGCGGCCATTTCGCGTTCGCCCTGGAACACGTTGATGGTCACCGCATTCTGGTTGTCCTCGGCGGTCGAGAAGACCTGGCTCTTCTTGGTCGGGATCGTCGTGTTGCGGTCGATCAGGCGGGTGAACACGCCGCCCAGCGTCTCGATGCCCAGCGAAAGCGGGGTCACGTCGAGCAGCAGAACGTCCTTCACGTCGCCCTGCAGAACGCCGGCCTGAATGGCGGCACCCATGGCGACCACCTCATCCGGGTTCACACCCTTGTGCGGCTCCTTGCCGAAGAAGCTCTTCACGGTTTCCTGAACCTTCGGCATGCGGGTCATGCCGCCGACCAGAACCACTTCGTCGATCTCGCCGGCGTTCATGCCGGCATCCTTGAGCGCCGCCTTGCAGGGCTCGACCGTGCGCTTGACCAGATCCTCGACGAGGCTCTCGAACTTGGCGCGGGTGAGCTTCATGGTCAGGTGCTTCGGACCCGACTGGTCGGCGGTGATGAAGGGCAGGTTGATTTCGGTCTGCGACGCGGACGACAGCTCGATCTTGGCCTTCTCGGCAGCCTCTTTCAGGCGCTGGAGAGCCAGCTTGTCCTGCTGCAGGTCAATGCCCTGCTCTTTCTTGAACTCGGCCGCGAGATATTCGACCAGACGCATGTCGAAGTCTTCACCGCCAAGGAACGTGTCGCCATTGGTGGATTTCACCTCAAACACGCCATCGCCGATCTCCAGGATCGAGACGTCGAACGTGCCGCCGCCAAGGTCGTAGACGGCGATGGTCTTGCCGTCCTTCTTGTCGAGACCGTAGGCGAGGGCGGCGGCCGTGGGCTCGTTGATGATGCGCAGCACTTCGAGGCCGGCAATCTTGCCGGCATCCTTGGTGGCCTGACGCTGGGCGTCGTTGAAGTAGGCAGGAACGGTGATCACCGCCTTCTCGACCTTCTCGCCGAGATAGGATTCAGCCGTTTCCTTCATCTTCTGCAGCGTCATCGCCGAAATCTGCGAAGGCGAATAGGTCTTGCCATGCGCCTCGACCCAGGCATCGCCATTGTCGGCCTTGATGATCTTGTAGGGGACCAGCTTCTTGTCCTTCTCGACCGTGGGGTCGGAGAAGCGGCGGCCGATCAGGCGCTTGATTGCAAAAAGGGTGTTTTCCGGGTTGGTGACCGCCTGGCGCTTCGCCGGCTGGCCGACCAGACGCTCGTCCGAATCCGTGAAGGCCACGATGGACGGCGTGGTGCGTGCACCTTCCGCGTTCTCAATAACCTTGGCGTCCTTGCCGTCCATGACGGCGACGCAGGAATTGGTTGTTCCGAGGTCGATACCGATAACTTTTGCCATGTCTTCTCTCCGCAAAGCAGACTGTCAGGACCCATTCCGGCGTTCCAGATGACAGCCCCTGTTCACACGAATTTGCTGCGGCCGCATCTCTGAGTGAAACGCGCCGAACAGCTTCCGGGCGTATATAAGAACGCTATTTTTGCAACGCAAGGCGGGATTTGCCTCGATTTGGAACGAACCGGCCCTCGGTTCGGCAACGCGCGTCTCCACCAGCCCCGCCCCGGGCGCGCCGGCCATGCATATCGACATTTGAAGCAAAGCCAATTTGTTTGCGCGCAAAGGTTGTGTGAGTGCTCTTCGTCTGGGGGGCAGATGGGTGTGGCATCGGCTCGGTGCCCGCAGGAGTGTCGATGCTCGCAGAAAGTCTCGTGTCTGGGGGATTGTACGTTTCTTCTTTGTTTCAGGCGATTCCGGCATGGGAGCCCGCCACCCTGTTCCCGGCCGCCTCCAGCATGGTTGCAGACGTGATAGACAAGGATTCTCATGCGCAGCGGCGTTCGGCTTTCCGGGCAGTGTTGCCGGCGCTCAAAAGGGAGGTCGAAACGACCTGCCTCTCCGCCGCCGTCTATCACGAAGCGCGGGGCGAGCCTCTGAGCGGGCAGAGGGCAGTTGCAATGGTAATCGTGAACCGTGTTCGCTCGCCGTCGTTCCCCCGCACCATCTGCGGCGTGGTGTTTCAGAATGCGCACAGGCCATACCGCTGCCAGTTCTCTTTCACATGCACCGGTATTGCTCTTCTTCCGAAGGAAAAGCGGCCATGGCGTCTTGCGCAGGAAATCGCCACATCCATGCAGAACCGCGCGCCAGACTGTCGCGTCGAAGCCGGATCGGAGGATGGCGGCCTGCACGCCGTGAGCGCGGCCACGCACTATCACGCCAGCTATGTGCGGCCTGGGTGGGCGCGGCGTCTGCGCAGGCTGGGGCGGATCGGAAGACACATCTTCTTCACCGGAAAGGGTGGGGATAAGGCCTGAATGCGTCTGGGTTCCTAAACGGCCTCCCAGCCATCATGGCCGGCAGCGCGGTAGATGGCATCGATCAGCTTCTGGTTCTTCACCGAATCCTCAAGCGTAAAGATCGGCACTTTTTCCCCCTGCGCGGCCAGCACGATGGCTTCCGCCTGCAGTCGGTATTGCCGCGCACGGGGAAAGCGGTGGACGCTGGCGCTGTTGTGATCGGCGCTGAACAGCGTCACCCGCGTGTCGCCATAATCGGGAGTGTTGAACGGCGCATTGACCTCGATGAAGCCCCTGTCGCCGTGGAACACCATGCTCTGGCGAAGTGCCATCTGTGTCGACACATAGAAGCTCAGCTCGAAGGAGCCGAAATCGGCCTTGACGCTTGAATAGATGTCGGTGCCGAAGTTGGGATCGCGCTCGACCATGGCCTGCACGCGTTCGGGCTCCAGCCCGGTGGCAAAGCGCGTGGTCACCGTCGGATAGACGCCGATGTCGGGAAGACCGCCACCGCCAAGCTCCGGCTTGTTGCGCATGTTGTCGGGATCGACATTGTGGTAGCAGAACACGCCCTGCACATGCCGCAACCGCCCGATCGCGCCTTCGGCGATCAGATCGCGCACCTTGTGCCATTGCGGGTGATAGGTGACCATGAAGGCTTCCGAGACGACGACATTGTTGCGGTCGCGCGCCTCGATGACGCGGGCAATGTCCTTGGCGTCGAGCGCCAGCGGCTTTTCCACCAGAACGTGCTTTCCGGCATCCGCCGCCTTGATGGCAAAGGCAACATGGTCGGAAGTCGGCAACGGAATATAGACGCCATCCACATCGGGCGAGGCGAGAAGCGCGTCATAGGAAGAAAACACATGCGGTATGCCAAAACGTGCTGCCACCGCTTCCGCCCGCGCGGCATCGCGGCTGGCGATCGCTGTCACGACGCCGTTTTCCGAATCCTGAATCTGCGGAATAACCTGCTCGCGACCAATCCTGGCCGTCGAAAGAACGCCCCAACGGAACATGCACTTTCCTCCTGCTGCCTGTGCGGGCAGACCCTATCGATCAAGGCGGCAAAAGAAAAGGCGGCCCGCCCGCCGCCTTTTTCAGATCAGAACACCATATTAACCCCGCAGCGTGCCACCGGTCTGTTTGCCGACATTGGCGACGATGCGGCCGGCGATGGCTTCCAGTTCCTCATCCGTCAGCGTCTTGTCGCGCGGCTGGATCGAGACTTCGATGGCAACGGACTTCTTGTCTTCACCGAGCGAGGGGCCTTCAAAGATGTCGAACACCCGCACACCGGTGACGAGCTTCTTGTCGGCCGCCGCCGCCGCCCGCTCGATGGTTGCTGCCTCCACCGACTTGTCGACCACGAAGGCGAAATCGCGCCGCACGAGCTGGAAGGGCGAAAGGTCGAGACGCGGCTTGGTGCGTGTCGCCTTGGCCTTCGGTTCGGGGATCGCGTCGAGAAACACCTCGAAACCGCAGATCGGCCCTTCGGCATCCAGCGCTTCCAGCGTGCGCGGGTGAATTTCGCCGAATGCGGCGAGCACGATTTTCGGTCCAAGACGGATCGTTCCCGAGCGACCGGGGTGATACCAGTCGGGGCCGCCTGCAACGATCTGCAACTTGTCCACTGGAGCGCCCGCAGCCTCAAGGGCCGCCAGCGCATCGGCCTTGGCATCGAACACGCCGACGGAGGCGCTGTTGCCCGACCAGTGGCGTCCCGCACCGTCCATCACCGCTGTGCCGCGGCGAATGCCGCCCGCCACACGGCGCTGGCCTGCATAGCTGTCGTTCTCATAAGTGCTCGACACCTCGAACAACGCCACATCGGCGTAGCCACGCGCGGCATTGCGCTGGGCGGCTGCGATGAGGCCCGGGAGAAGCGAGGGGCGCATGTCCGACATGGAGGCGGCAATGGGGTTGGAGAGCTTCAGCGACGCATCGCCACCGCCGAAGAGCTTTGCCTGGGCCTCGTCGATGAAGGTCCAGGTGACCGCCTCCATCATGCCGCGCACGGCCAGCGCGCGCCGCGCATTGCGGGTGCGGTTTTGCAGAACGGTGAGGATCTGGCCGTTGACCGCGCCATGGGAGGTCAGGGGCGCCGGGGCGATTTCGTTGACGCCGTGAATGCGCATCACCTCTTCCACCAGATCGGCCTTGCCGTCGATGTCCGGACGCCAGGACGGCACGGACACTTCCAGCACATCGCCATCGCCGGTGGAGGCGAAGCCGAGGCGGTTGAGAATATCTTTGCTCTCGGCGCTTGAAACCTCAAGTCCGGTCAGGCGCTTCACCTCGCTCACCGGGAAGGTGATGCTGCGCGGCTCATAGCCCGGATAGCCGACGACGCGGCTTTCGCTCGGCTCACCGCCGCACAGGTCGAGAACGAGCTGGGTGGCAAGCTCAAGGCCGGGCTCCATCATCTCCGGATCGACGCCGCGCTCGAAGCGATAGCGCGCATCGGTGATGATGCCGAGATCGCGGCCCGTACGGGCGATGTTCATCGCGTCCCACAGGGCGGATTCGATCAGCACATCCGTGGTGTTCTCATCGCAGCCCGAATGCTCGCCACCCATGATGCCGGCAATGGATTCCACGCCGTTTTCGTCGGCAATGACGCACATTTCCGGCGTCAGCTTGTATTCGCGCTCGTCGAGCGCCTGCACCGCCTCGCCATCCCTGGCGCGGCGCACGGTGAGATTGCCTTTCACCTTGGCGGCGTCGAAGACGTGGAGCGGGCGTCCCCGGTCGAAGGTCACATAATTGGTGATGTCGACCAGCGCATTGATGGGACGCAGGCCGATGGCCGCGAGGCGCTGTTGCATCCATTTTGGCGAGGGGCCGTTCTTCACGCCACGCACGAGCCGCAGCGCGAAACCGGGGCAAAGCTCCGGCGCTTCGATGGCGAGTTCGACCGGGCAGGCCCCCTTGCCCGCCACCGGCGCGATGGGTGCATTCTTCAGCGTGCCGAGGCCTGCGGCTGCCAGATCGCGCGCAATGCCATGAACGCCGGTACAGTCTGGCCGGTTCGGCGTCAGGCCGATCTCGATCACCGGATCGTCGAGCTTCGCCCAGCTTGCGAAGGAGGTGCCGACAGGGGCGTCTTCGGGCAGGTCGATGATGCCGTCATGCTCCTCCGACATCTGCAATTCGCGTTCCGAGCACATCATGCCGTGGCTTTCCACGCCGCGGATCTTGCCGACCGAGAGCGTGACGTCGATGCCAGGCACATAGGTCCCGGGCGCGGCAAAGGCACCGACGAGACCGGCACGCGCATTGGGCGCACCGCACACCACCTGCACCGGCTTTCCGTCGCCCGTGTCGACGGAAAGCACGCGCAGCCGGTCGGCATCGGGATGCTGCTCGGCGGTCAGAACCTTTGCGATCACGAAAGGCTTCAGCGAGGCCTTGTCGTCCACCTCCTCGACCTCGAGGCCGATCATGGTGAGCTTTTCGACGATCTCGTCGAGCGTGGCATCGGTCTCAAGGTGCTCCTTGAGCCAGGAGAGCGTGAATTTCATTGGTCTATCTCCTTAGGCGCTCAATCCGCCGAATAGTGTCGGCAGGTCCAGCGGGCGGAAGCCATAGTGCTCGATCCAGCGCACATCGGCGTCGAAATAGTCGCGCAGGTCCGGCATGCCGTATTTCAGCGTGGCGATGCGGTCGATGCCCATGCCCCAGGCAAAGCCCTGATACACATCGGGATCGAGATTGCAGGCGCGCAGCACATTGGGGTGCACCATGCCGCAACCAAGAATCTCCATCCAGTCATTGCCCTCGCCGAAGCGCACCTCGCCCGGCTGCGAGCGGTCGCACTGGATGTCCACTTCCAGGCTCGGCTCGGTGAAGGGGAAGAAGGACGGACGGAAGCGCATGTTGAGCTGCGGCACTTCGAAGAACGTCTTGCAGAACTCCTGCAACACCCATTTCATGTTGGCGACATTGGCGGCCTTGTCGATCACCAGCCCTTCGAGCTGATGGAACATGGGCGAGTGGGTCGCATCCGAATCCTGCCGGTAGGTCTTGCCGGGTATGACAATGCGGATCGGCGGTTCCTGGGCTTCCATCGTGTGGATCTGCACCGGCGAGGTGTGCGTGCGCAGAAGCTTGCGCTCACCCTTCTCATCCGGCGGGAAGAAGAAGGTGTCGTGCATCTCGCGGGCCGGGTGGCCTTCAGGGAAATTCAGCGCCGTGAAATTGTAATAGTCGGTCTCGATGTCCGGTCCTTCGGCGATGGAAAAACCCATGTCTGCGAAGATGGCGGTGATCTCGTCGATGACCTGGCTGATCGGGTGGATGCGGCCGCGCTCGGCGGGTGCCCGCCGCACCGGCAGGGTGACATCCACCTTTTCGCGCTGGAGCCGTGCGTCGATGGCGGCGTTGCGCAGTGCGTCGCGCCGTTCAGTCAGCGCTTCGGTGACGCGCGCCTTCAGCCCGTTGATTGCAGGGCCCATCACCTGCCGCTCTTCCGGAGACATGGAGCCGAGCGTCTTCAGCATCTGCGAGACCGAGCCCTTCTTGCCGAGCGTGGCGACGCGCACTGCCTCGATCTCCTGCTCGTCGGCGGCAGTCTCAATCTGCCCGGCGATGGTCTTTTCCAGTTCCTCGAGTTCGCTCATGCCTCGTAGCCCTTTTTGGGTTTGATGTCGTGCTGGCTCATTTCCGCGGGCGTGGCCGCCGCGTTGCCGAGAGCCGTGTTCAAAAACCGTGTTGCTTTCAACACGCGCTTGCCGTCGCTGCCAAGCCCCCAGTGCTCGATTGCGCCGAGAAGGGGGATGAGCGGCGCGAAAAATCGGATGATCCGCCGCAGTTCTTCCGCCACCAGCCGCGGCGGCTCGGCGAAATAGGCATCGAATGCCATTTGCGGCGTGTCGGGCCGCTTCGCCTGCATGCAGATCTGCAGGAACAGAAGCCACACATCGCGCGCCTGCGCCGTTGCCAGCGGCATGGCGGCTTCGGGCTCCTCTTCGAAGTCGACAAAGCCCCAGCGGCCGTCGCTGGTGATGAACATGTCGCGCGGGTGCGGCCTGCCATGGCACAGGCCAAGGCCATGTGCCCTGCGCAACGCCTCCGCTGCCTGCACCAGAAGCCCGTCATGGGCGCCGTCCTCGCCATGGCGCGCGAGCATGTCGAGCTCGCTCTGCGCGATGGGCGCGACATTTGACAGAACCAGAACCCGGTCGTTGCGGAAAAGCAGTTTCGCCGTCGGCAGCCCTGCCTCGCGGAACGCTTCAAGCTTGCGCACTTCGCGCTCAATGGCGGTTGCTTTGTTGGTGCTGGGTGAGGCGCGCAGAAAGGCGGCGGGCATCAGCGGCGTCAGTGTCGTATGCAGCCATTTGGCCGCCGGTTGCCGCTCTACGTCATAGCGTTTGATCCAGACGGTATGCCCGTCCAGCACAGTTGACGAAACGCGCTGACGCTCACCGGTGATGAGCAGGCGCAGGAGCTCCGCCGTCGCCGCCGGCGAAAGCACGTCCTTTTCGCTTGTCGTTTCGTTGTTCATGGTCATCATCACAAAGAAAAACCCGCGCCAGCCCTGCCAGCGCGGGTTTCCCGAACGAAATTTGATTGCTTCGGGAAGCGCTAGCCTTAAGCGACAGCGCTTTCAAAAGCATTCGGGGTGGTGTCCTTGAGGTACACGAGCGCTTCCTTGGACTTCTTCACCAGAGCGGCGAAGGCCTGCGGCTCATGCACGGCCATGTCGGCCAGAACCTTGCGGTCGATCTCGATGCCGGCCTTGTTGAGGCCGTCGATGAAGCGGCCATAGGTCAGGCCGTGTTCGCGCGCGCCGGCGTTGATGCGCTGGATCCACAGAGCGCGGAAATTGCGCTTGCGGGCCTTGCGATCGCGGTAGGCGTACTGCAGCGACTTCTCGACCGCCTGCTTGGCGATGCGAATGGTGTTCTTGCGACGGCCGTAGAAACCCTTGGCGGCTTTCATGACCTTCTTGTGCTTGGCGTGGGCGGTAACGCCCCTCTTTACGCGTGCCATGACATGATCTCCTTAAATCTGTTCCGGGTTCCTGCGATCACAGGCCGTAGGGCATGAACTTCTTCACGATCTTCGTATCGGGATCGGAAAGAACCATCGTGCCGCGGGCGTCGCGGATGAACTTGTTGGAACGCTTGATCATGCCGTGGCGCTTGCCAGCGGCTGCGACTTTCACCTTGCCGGTGGCGGTTACCTTGAACCGCTTCTTGACAGAAGACTTCGTCTTCATCTTGGGCATTTTGCTTCTCCGTTCTTTCGCCTGCGTCGATCTGCGTAAAAAGCGCGCCGGGTGGCGTCGGCTTCTCACAGTGTCGCGCATGCGCATTTCAGCATTAGGGACCGCCACGGCATGCCCTGCCGGCCGGTCCAGGAACGCGGCCTTATAGCGGCGGCGGGCGGTTTGCGCAACTCCTGATTTGACCGCGTGGCGGCGCCGGCTCAGTAGAGACGGAACAGTATGGGCAGCAGCCCGAGATCCTGAACATACTCCACCAGCTCGAAGGCCGGCATGGCCAGGAAGAAGATCAGCCCGTCCCGCAGCGTGCCGTAGAGCCGCTCGGGCAGAATGGTCAGTGTCTTTGGATCGTGGAAGAGCTTCGGGTTCGGGATGAAGCCCGGCACGCGTGCCAGATAGGCCTCATAGGCCTCGCCGAATGTTTCGCGCAGGTGGTGTTCTTCCCGGCGTGTGGTGATGCTGAGAATAAAGGCCGCCAGAACGCCGCAGATCACTGCAACCACCATGCTCCCGGTTTGCGCACCTACCCCCATCGCGCCTATCGTAGAAAAGAGGTAGAGCGGGTTTCGGGTTATGGAATAGGGGCCGTCCTCGACGAGTTCCGCAGCCTTGCGCCCGCCAATATAAAGTGTGCACCAGAGCCGGCCCGCGATGGCGATCCCGATCAGGCCGAGCCCCGTGATTTCGATGATTTCCTCGATATCGATGCCGAGTGGTTGATAGTGCGCCCAGCCCGAGTGAAAGAAGAGAACGAAGCCGCAAAGCAGTGCAGCGATGAGCCAGAAGCTCGCGATACGCAGACGCTGGAATTGCCCCAGCGCAATTTGATGGATCGACATTCTCATATCCCCGGATGATGGTTTGCCACAGCGCCGTGCATGCTCTTGGGCGCACGGGGCACAATGCGTAGGGACAGAATGCGGCGCATTTGCGAAAGAAAAAGCCGGAGCGAGCCCCG
This sequence comes from Nitratireductor aquibiodomus, assembly GCF_900105565.1. Taxonomy (NCBI): domain Bacteria; kingdom Pseudomonadati; phylum Pseudomonadota; class Alphaproteobacteria; order Hyphomicrobiales; family Phyllobacteriaceae; genus Nitratireductor; species Nitratireductor aquibiodomus. The sequence continues at coordinate 2,524,270 of NZ_FNSL01000001.1, forward strand.
GCTTGTTGTCGTGTTGGTGTGCGTCTTTAAGGGCGCAGTGCCAATCAGGTGGTGCGCGGCGCGAGAACCATCATCATCTGACGGCCTTCGAGCTTCGGCTCGGCTTCCACCTTTGCGATGGGGTCGACCTCTTCCTTGACACGGTTGAGGAGCTGCATGCCGAGTTCCATATGCGCCATTTCGCGGCCGCGGAAACGCAGCGTCAGCTTGACCTTGTCGCCAGCCTCGAAGAAGCGGCGCACGGCCTTCATCTTCACCTCATAATCATGGGTGTCGATGTTCGGACGCATCTTGATCTCCTTGATCTCGATGGTCTTCTGCTTCTTGCGCGCCTCGGCAGCCTTCTTCTGGCTCTGATACTTCATCTTGCCAAGATCGGTGATCTTGCACACGGGCGGCTTGGCGTTGGATGCCACCTCGACCAGGTCAAGGCCGGCTTCCTCGGCAAGACGCAGGGCGTCTTCCGTGTCGAGAACGCCACGGTTGTTGCCTTCGTCGTCGATGAGCTGAATCTGGGGAACCCGGATGTCGCGGTTTGCGCGCGGGCCTTCTACTTTCTGAGGCGGCGCTTTGAATGGTCTGCGAATGGTCGTGATCTCCTCGAATTGTTAAATCACTGGTTACGGCATTGTCTTCAGGCCGAGGCGTATGTCGTCTCGGCAGGTGAAGTGTCAATAGCATATAAGGTCAAAAGAATCACGTTTCTCGTTTTGCCTGAATGGGAATGCGTGTGATCGATGGTTGGTTCCGGCATGGGAGACAGTTGATGAATGACGGCAGGGCGAGCTTTCTGACGATCGGCGAGACGCAGATCGCATACCGGAGTCGGAAGGGCCGCGCACCGGGCGTCGTCTGGCTGGGCGGCTACAAGTCCGACATGCTCGGCACCAAGGCCGGGGCGCTGGACGCCTGGGCCGCTGAAAAGGGGCACGCCTTCCTGCGGCATGATTACTCCGGTCACGGTGAATCCAACGGTGCATTCATGGATGGCACGATCTCGCTATGGCTGGAGCAGAGCCTTTGTGTCCTCCGGGCTCTCACGAAAGGGCCGCAGATCCTCGTCGGATCGTCCATGGGGGCGTGGATCGCGCTCCGCATGGCGCAGGAACTGCACTGGGCAGGTGAGGGCGACCGTCTCGCCGGCCTTCTGCTTCTGGCTCCCGCTCCCGATTTCACCAGCGAACTGGTCGAGCCCAAACTGTCTGACGCAAATCGGCGGGAGCTTGAGGAGAAGGGCTATATGGAAGAACCTTCCGAATATTCCGACGAGCCCTACATCTATACGCGCGCGCTGTTTGAAGACGGCAAGCGCAACCTGGTGCTCAATGGCATTCTCGATACCCACTGCCCCGTCCATATCCTTCAGGGCAAGGCCGATCCCGATGTCCCCTTCACCCATGCCATGCGGCTGACCGAGCATCTGCCGGCAGACGACGTCACCCTGTCGCTCATTGGCGACGGCGACCACCGGCTTTCCAGACCGCAGGACATAGCCCTGATCCTGCGGTCACTGGAAGGTTTGGTGGACCGTGTCGTTTAGCCCGGTTGCCGGGATGTCGCGGAACTGCGCAAATAAATATCGAAAAAACAATGATTTGCGCGATTCTCGTTTATCAATTCCTTGAATCTGGGAAAACAGCACCCATCTCGAAATCATGCAGCTTCCCGGGGGTTGCATGCTCAAGGAAAGGAACGGGTGAACATGACAAATTCTGCGCTTATCCGTCCCGCCTGGACGCCTGCGACGATTGCTCTGATGGTGGTGGGTTTCATGGTGTTCTGGCCGCTCGGCCTCGCCATGCTCGCCTACATTCTGTGGGGTGACCGGCTCGGGGAGTTCAAGAAGGACGTGAACCGAAAAACCGATGAAGTCTTTGCCGGCTGCCGGCGTGCATCAAAACGCCATGCGTTTACAGGCAACGTTGCCTTTGACGACTGGCGCACGAAAGAGCTGGAGCGCCTCGCCGAGGAACGCCGCAAGCTTGACGAGATGCGCGACGAGTTCGACGATTATATGCGCGAGCTGCGCCGAGCCAAGGATCAGGAAGAGTTCGATCGCTTTATGAACGAACGCAACAAGGGTCGCAAATCGGGCCGCGGCAAGTCCGTCCCGGATGTGACCGACGAAGACTGATCTGTTGGATGGCAGGTAAACGGTTGAAACGGCATCTCATTGAGGTGCCGTTTTCTTTGCGCGTTTTTCTCCACGAATCGCTTATCCTTCTCCAATGGCGCTTGGTTTCCTCAACAAGATGATCGGGCTGAAAGTGGCGGCTCCTCCGGCCGAGCGCATGCACCGCGTTGCCGGGCGCGAACTGCCGCTGCGCATTGTCGAAAATGCCAGAGCAAGGCGTCTCACCCTGCGCATCGAGCCGGGTGGGCGTGGGCTTCGCGTTACCGTGCCGCCAGGCCTCTCCCGCTCCCGCGAGGTTGAAGAGTTTCTTGACCGCCACACCGGCTGGCTTGAGGAAAAGCTGAAAAAACTTCCTGAGCGTCCTCTGGTCCGGCCGGGCATCAAGATCCCTGTGCGTGGTGTGCCGCATCTCATCGTGCACGATCCTGCGGGTCGGGGTGCCGCGCGGCTTGTCGTGCAGGAGGGGGGGCCTGTGCTCATTGTACCGGGTGATGGGGAACGCCTGCCGCGCCGGGTCGCCGATCTCCTGAAGCGCGAGGCCAAGCGCGACATCGAGGCGCTGGTGGCAAAGCATACCGCATCAATCGGCAAACGTGCCCGCGCGATCCGTTTTCGCGACACGAAGAGCCGCTGGGGGTCATGCACCTCCGACGGTGCGCTCTCCTTTTCCTGGCGCATCATGATGGCCCCGCCGCTGGTGATCGACTATCTGGTCGCCCATGAGGTCGCGCATCTGAAAGAGATGAACCACGGCGCCCGCTTCTGGAAGCTCTGTCGCGAGCTCTGCCCTGAAACCGATCGCTGCAGGGACTGGCTGAAGCGCAACGGCACCGCCCTGCAGGCCATCGGTTTCGAGTGACGTGCAGGCTGCACCGGGCGTTTTTCTGACGTCAGGTTCGCCTGATTGCTGTTGAGATGATCGCGCCAAGCGCCCTCGCCCTTCGACAGGCTCAGGATGAGGGCTACTTCGGCGTAGCCGCACGAAGCGACTGAAGAAACACGCCAGCATCTCAACAGCCCTCATCCTGAGCCTGTCGAAGGGCGAGGGCGCCTGGCGCGACCGCCTCCAGCCTCGACTCCGCCGCCATTTCGTGCCACTTCCCTGTTATGACACTCGACGTGAAAATCTGCGGGCTGAAGACCGAAGATGCCATGGCGGCAGCACTCGATGGCGGTGCGAGCCATATCGGCTTTATTTTCTTCGAGAAAAGCCCTCGCCATGTGGAGGCCGATACGGCTGCAAGCCTGCGAAAAGCAGCCCTTGGCCGCGCACAGGCTGTTGCCGTCACGGTGAATGCCGATGATGCGGGACTGGATGCCATCGTGAAGACGGTCCGGCCCGATATTCTGCAGCTTCATGGCGGCGAAAGCCCGGAGCGTGTCGCCGGGGTGAAAGCGCGCTACGGCCTGCCGGTGATGAAGGCGTTTGCCATCCGCGAGGCGGCCGATCTGGAGCGGATCGCGGCCTATCGCGGCGTCGCCGACCGTTTCCTGTTCGACGCCAAGCCGCCCAGGGGATCGGAGCTTCCCGGGGGCAATGGTGTGTCCTTCGACTGGCAGCTTCTGGCGGGCCTTGACGATACTGTCGATTACATGCTTTCCGGTGGCCTGAATGCGGCCAATATCGGTGCGGCTCTGAAAGCCGTGTCGCCGCGCGGAATAGACATTTCGTCTGGCGTTGAAAGCGCGCCCGGCGAGAAAGATCCGGAACTGATACGCGCGTTTTTCGCCGCCGTCCGGCTGGCGCTTGAAACCGACACGGCTCCGGCATGAGGAGAACGCCTTGAACAAACCGGCAGAACCCAATTCCTTCCGGATCGGCCCTGATGATGAGGGCATGTATGGGATCTTCGGCGGCCGGTTTGTGGCCGAGACGCTGATGCCGCTGATCCTCGATCTGGAAAAGCACTGGAACGAGGCGAAGGACGATCCGGCGTTTCGCGCCGAGCTCGAGCATCTGGGCCGCCACTATACGGGCCGCCCCTCGCCGCTCTATTTCGCCGAACGCCTGACCGAGCATCTGGGCGGCGCGAAGATCTACTTCAAGCGTGAGGATTTGAACCACACCGGCTCGCACAAGATCAACAATTGCCTCGGCCAGATCCTGCTTGCAAAGCGCATGGGCAAGACCCGCATCATCGCCGAGACCGGGGCCGGCCAGCATGGCGTGGCCTCTGCCACCGTGGCCGCCCGCTTCGGCCTGCCCTGCGTGGTCTATATGGGCGCGACAGACGTGGAGCGACAGAAGCCGAATGTCTTCCGCATGAACCTTCTGGGCGCCGAGGTGAAGCCGGTCTCGTCCGGCCATGGCACGCTGAAAGACGCCATGAACGAGGCGCTGCGTGACTGGGTGACCAATGTCGAGGACACCTATTACCTGATCGGCACCGCAGCAGGCCCGCATCCCTATCCCGAACTGGTGCGCGACCTGCAATCGGTGATCGGCACAGAAGCGCGCGAGCAGATCCAGGAGCTCGAAGGCCGGCTGCCCGACGCCATCGTGGCGGCAGTGGGCGGCGGCTCGAACGCCATCGGCCTGTTCCACCCCTTCCTTGATGACCGCCAGGTGGAAATCCACGGCGTCGAGGCCGGCGGACACGGGCTGGAGGGTGACGAGCACTGCGCCTCCATGACGGCGGGCCGCCCCGGTGTGCTGCATGGCAACCGCACTTATCTTCTGCAGAATGACGACGGGCAGATCCTCGACGGGCATTCGGTCTCTGCGGGGCTCGATTATCCTGGCGTTGGGCCGGAGCACAGCTGGCTGAAGGATACGGGCCGTGTGATCTATTCGCCCATTCTGGACGATGAGGCGATCGAGGCGTTCCAGATGACGACGCGTCTTGAGGGCATTATCCCGGCGCTGGAATCGGCCCATGCGATTGCCCATGCGATCAAGCTTGCACCCACCATGGGCAAGGACCAGATCATGATCGTCAATTTCTCCGGGCGCGGAGACAAGGACGTGCATACCGTTGGAAAGATGCTCGGCATGGAGATGTAAGCATGTTCGAAATCTATCGCTCCAAGCAAAACCTGCACCACTACGTGGCCATTCGCCAGGACGACGATAGGGAAAATCCGAAGGGGATAAGGGAGAGTCAAAACCTTGCTTTCCTGACCCATGTGGCCGATGACGGCGCGCCGCGCATCGCCTTCGACCCTGAAGAGGCGAAAAGCCGGATCGAGCGCGATGGCTTCTATGCCTTTGCCGTCACCATTGAAATCCGCGAACACGCTGAGGGATAAGCTGGTCGCATTGCATTGCCGCGTTCGTGATCGAGCGTAGAGGCCGCTGCAACCGCAAGGACTGCAAGACGGCGTGGGGGCGCCGCGCTGGACGTACGAGGACCCGGAACCATCATGACCACCCGCATTGACCGCCGCTTCGCGCGGCTGAAGGAAGAAAACCGCCCCGCGCTCGTGACCTATTTCATGGGCGGGGATCCGGACTATGAGACCGCGCTCTCGATCATGAAGGCGCTGCCTGCGGCGGGCAGCGACGTGATCGAACTGGGCATGCCCTTCTCCGACCCCATGGCCGATGGCCCGGCCATCCAGGCCGCCGGCCTGCGCGCGCTGAAGGGCGGGCAGACGCTGGCGAAGACGCTCCAGATGGCACGGGACTTCCGCAAAGACGACGACGACACGCCCATCGTGATGATGGGCTATTACAACCCGATCTACATATATGGGGTTGAGCGCTTCCTCTCCGACGCGAAGGAGGCCGGCATTGACGGGCTGATCATCGTCGACCTGCCGCCGGAGATGGATCAGGAGCTTTGTGTTCCAGCCATCAAGGCCGGGCTGAATTTCATTCGCCTTGCAACACCGACGACCGACGAAGAGCGGCTGCCGAAGGTGCTGGAGAACACGTCGGGCTTCGTCTATTACGTCTCGATGACGGGTGTGACGGGCTCGGCCCTGCCTGACACGAACAATGTTTCGGCGGCGGTTTCGCGCATCAAGGAACACACGGATCTGCCGATCTGCGTGGGCTTCGGCGTGAAGACGGCGCGTCAGGCCAGGGCGATTGGCGAGGCGGCGGACGGCGTTGTCGTTGGCAGCGCCATCGTTGCGGCCATCGCGCAGTGCTATGACGCGAACGGCAAGCGGATCGAAGACCCCGCAGAGGCCGTCGCAACTCTTGTGAAGGGGCTGGCGGACGGCGTGCGGGAAGCGCGCCTTGCTGCTGCCCGATAATTGGCGCATCCTCGGTATGCGGTAAGAAAAAAGGCATATGGAATGAACTGGATCACCAGCTATGTGAGGCCGAAGATCAACTCGATGCTCGGCCGCCGGGATATGCCGGAGAACCTCTGGATCAAGGATCCCGAGACCGGCGAGATGGTCTTTCACAAGGATCTGGAAGACAATCTCTGGGTCATTCCCTCCTCCGGTCATCACATGAAGATTTCCGCCCGCGAGCGGCTGAAAAGCTTCTTCGACGGTGGCGAATATGAGGCGCTGGAAAGCCCGAAGGTCGTCACCGACCCGCTGAAATTCCGCGACGAGCGCCGGTATACCGAGCGCCTGCGCGATGCGAAGGCCAAGACCAGTATGGAAGATGCCGTACTGAGCGGCGTTGGCCGTGTTCAGGGGCTGGAGCTGCTTGCCACGGTTCAGGATTTCGCCTTCATGGGCGGCTCGCTCGGCATGGCCGCCGGCGAGGCCATCGTTCGCGCTTTCGAGACGGCGGTGGAGCGCAGGCTCCCGCTGGTGCTCTATGCGGCCTCGGGCGGTGCGCGCATGCAGGAAGGCATCCTCTCGCTGATGCAGCTGCCGCGCACCACGGTCGCGCTCGACCGGCTGAAAGAGGCGGGGCTTCCCTACATCGTCGTGCTCACCAACCCCACGACCGGCGGCGTGACGGCCTCCTACGCCATGCTGGGCGATGTGCATATTGCAGAGCCGGGTGCGCTGATCGGCTTTGCCGGCCCGCGCGTGATCGAGCAGACCATTCGCGAAAAGCTGCCGGAGGGTTTCCAGCGCGCCGAATACCTGCGCGACCACGGCATGGTCGACATGGTCGTTTCACGGCTGGAGATGAAGGAAACCATCGCCCGTCTGCTGAAAATCCTCTTGAAGGAAAAGGCAGACGCCGCGCCCGATATGGTGGAAGACGAAGCATCGGACGACGCCGAAATGGGGCCGGTGCCCGTCGAGGCTGCGGAAGCGCCAGCCGAACAGCCGAAGGCATGAGCGGTTAAAAGTTTGCCGGCTGAAAACCCCACCCTTCGGGCAGGATTCTGATGACCACTCTCTCCGCCGAGCGGGAAATCGAGCGTCTTCTGTCGCTCCATCCCAAGGGATTCGACCTTTCGCTTGAGCGCATCACGCGCCTGCTCGAGCGGCTGGGCAATCCGCATCTGAACATGCCGCCGGTCATCCATGTGGCGGGCACGAACGGCAAGGGCTCGGCCACGGCCTTCGCGCGCGCCGTGCTGGAGGCGTCGGGCCGCATAGTCTACGTCCACACTTCGCCGCATCTGGTCAACTGGCACGAGCGCTACCGGCTGGGTGCGGAAGGCGGCGGAAAACTGGTCGAGGATGCCGTTCTGGCCGATGCCGTGGCGCGGGTGGCCGAAGCGAATGCAGGCGAAAAGATCACCGTCTTCGAGATATTGACGGCGGTGATGTTTGTGCTCTTCTCCGAGCATCCGGCGGATGCCGCGATTGTCGAGGTCGGGCTTGGCGGCCGCTTCGACGCCACCAATGTCATACCCCGACCTGCCGCCAGCCTGATCATGCCGATCTCGCTCGACCACGAAGCCTATCTAGGCGATCGGGTGGAGCTGATTGCCGTCGAGAAGGCAGGCATCATCAAGCGGGGCTGTCCGGTCGTCGTTGGCCAGCAGCCCTTCGATGCGGCGCGCGAGGTGCTTGTCGACACCGCGGAAAGACTGGCCTGCCCGCTCACCGTTTATGGCGAGGATTTCCTGGCGTTCGAGGAAAACGGCCGCATGATCTATCAGGACAATGATGGCCTGTTCGACATGTCACTGCCTCAGCTTGCGGGCCGGCATCAGATCGCCAATGCGGCGGCGGCCATCGCCACCGTCAAGGCGGCGGGCTTTCCCGTTGGCCTGCGTTCGGCCGAGGCGGCGATGGAGCGCGTTGTCTGGCCCGGCCGTTTGCAGCGCCTGCCAAAGGGCGCGCTTTCGGAACTCGGGCCCGAAGGGGCGGAGATCTGGATCGATGGCGGCCACAATCCCGGTGCCGGCGAGGCGATTGCCGAGGCACTGGCTTCGGAGGAAGACCGCTCGCCGCGCCCGCTTTTCCTGATCGCCGGCATGATCAACACCAAGGACCAGACCGGTTACTTCCGTGCCTTTGAGGGCATGGCCCGCCATGTCTATACGGTTCCGGTGGATGCGAGCGATGCCGGTGTGCCCAACGCCGAACTGGCGGCGCGCGCCATGGAGGCGGGGCTTTCGGCCGAGCCGGTTCATTCGGTGGTCAATGCGCTGAAGCTTCTGCGGGACACGCTGGATGCGGGCCGCGACGGCACCGAACCCCCGCCCCGCATCCTGATCTGCGGTTCGCTCTATCTGATCGGCGCGGTTCTCGCCGAAAACGGCACCCCGCCGCGCTGAAGAGACCTCATGAACGTCCATGCGGCCTTCGCTCTGCCAGAAGGCGGTGAAGGACGGGTCGAGGCGCGGCTCGCCCGACTGGCGCGCGGCTAGCAATATCTCCACATCGTCACTTTCGAATGCCAGTCTGGCAGTCGTGAGAGCCCACCGTCGTTGATGCGGCCGGCCAGCGTGACTGGCGCAGGCACCACCGGCACGCGGCCATTGATCGCGATCTTCGTTTCGTATCCATCAGCAGGTTTCATTTGCCGCGCACTATGATACGAAATGAAATTGGAATAGGATTCCAAAAACGGAGGAGAGGCATTTTGAGCGTGACCAGGTGGGAGGATGACGCGTCGGTCTGGACCGGCCCGTCCTATGTGGATCAGAGAATCGCCTATCACCCCGATGTCGGTTCGGCCCCGGTCGCAGGGCGCATCATCACCTGTGTCGATGTGGTTGACTGGGATGGCGACGGCGGTCGCGATCTGCTTCTGTCCAGCTGGGACACATGCTATGAGGGCCGCGTCTTTCTCTATCCGCAGATCGGCACGAAATCGGACGGCACACCGTTGTTGGGCCGCGAACGGATTGTCGAGGGTGTCCGTGGGTACGTCACCGCCGTACGCGATGGCGACCGCTTCCACCTCCTCTCCGTGTCGCGGATGCGTCGGCAGATTTACCTGTTCCCCAACATTGGCACCGCTCGCGAACCGCGCTTCGGCGATCCGGTGGCGCTCGACCTTGAGGCAGACTGGGTCAAGGGCAACGAATATTTCCATATGGCCCGCTTCCACGACATCGATGGCGACGGCGTTCCCGAGCTCGTTGTCGGCACCGATTCATGGGACGATTACTGGCCGAACGGCCTGGAATGGAACGATGTCGGCTATCGCGCCTATGATGCAGCGGGCCGGTGGCTTGGCGGGCCGCTGCGCGGTTTCCTCTATGCTTTCAAGAACACGGGAACACTGAGCGCACCGGAGCTCGGCCGCGGAAGACCGGTTCTTGCGGGCGAAACCCCACTGGAGGTCTATGGGCAATGCGCGCCGGCCTTTGGAGATTTTTCCGGCGGCGGGCGCGACGCCGTGGTTTGCGGCGAGTTCTGGAACATCCTGCACTTCGCGCGCCAGACCGGGCCTTTCGCCTTCGAGCAGCCGAGGCTGGTTGGCGATGCCGCCGGCGCCCCCGTGCTTCTGGATCAGTGCATTCACCTGCCCTGCGCCGTCGACTGGGACGGCGACGGGCGGCTTGATATTCTGGTTGGCGCTGAGGACGGCTATGTGACGTTCCTCCGCAACACCGGCACCGGTCCCGATGGGCAGCCGGCCTTTGAGAAGATCGGACGCGTGGAAGGCGTTGAACCTTCGATACATGCCGGCGTCCTGCCCTCGCCCGCCGCGCACGATTTTTCCGGCAATGGCCTGCCCGACCTCGTGGTCGGCAACAGCACGGGTGAGCTTCTGTTCTACGAGAATCTTGGCCCCCGGGAGGCCCCGGCGCTCGCACGGGAAGTCATGATCGAGGCGGGCGGAAAGCCGGTGCGCATTGCCGCCGGGCTAACGGGCTCCATTCAGGGGCCATCTGAAAAAATGTTTGGCTATTCCTGTCCTGCGATCGCCGACTGGGACGGCGACGGCTATCCCGACCTTCTCGTCAGCGACGTCAACGGCCACCACAATTTCTACCGTAATGACGGGGGAACGGTACCGCCCCGTTTTGAAGCGCCGCGCCCGCTGACATGGCAGGGCAGGCCGCTGAAGACGGTCTGGCGTGTGCGTCCTGCCGTGATCGACTGGCTGGGCAACGGCCAGCTTCATTATCTCGCGCTGGACGAAGACGGCCTGTTGTCGGACTTCCGCCGTGCGTCAGACACCGAGCTTGCCGATAAGCGGCATCTGCGGTGGGAAGACGGCTCAAAAATGCGTTTCACGCAGGATGTCGGCGGTGGTCGCGGACGGGTGAAACTCTGCGCCGTGGACTGGACCGGCGATGGCCGGATCGATCTCGTTATCGGTACGCATGCGCGCGCCTCCGTGCCGCCCGGCCCCACCGGCCAGCCGCGCAACACGACCGGCCAGGCCGGTATCTTCCTGCTCGAGAACATCGGCTCCAATACCGAACCGGTCTTCGCCTTCCCGAAAGCGTTCAGGTTTCGCGGTGAAACGATCCAGATGGCCATGCACGTCGCTTCGCCCGAAGCCGTCGACTGGGACGGCAGCGGCGAGCTCGGCCTGCTGGTCGGCGTTGAAGACGGCAGCCTTGTGTGGCTGAAGCGGGAGGATCTCTCATGGTAGCCCCGGGCATCACAGTCGATGGATCGACGAAGATCATGGGTGTCATCGGCGACCCCATCGCGCAGGTGATGACACCGACGACGATCAACCCGATCTTCGCGGCCCGCAAAGTCAACATCGTGTGCGTACCGCTGCACATAAGCGTTCATGAGCTCGACACGGCCTGGAAGGGGCTCAAGGCACTTGGAAACCTGATTGGCTTCGGCATCACCCTGCCGCACAAGCAGGCGGCAATGACGCTTTGCGACAGTCTTGAACCACTCGCCGAGCGAGTCGGGGCCGTCAATCTCGTGCGGCGGGAGGCCGATGGTTCCTTCAGGGGGTATCAGTTCGACGGCAAGGGGTTCGTTCGCGGTCTGAAAGGGCAGGGCCACACGCCCTCTGGAAGCCACTGCCTCATGCTCGGCGCCGGCGGGGCCGCGATAGCAATAGCCTTCGCGCTCGCTGAGGAAGGGGCCGCATCGCTGACCATCGCCAACCGTACCCATGCCAAAGCCGAGGAGTTGGCAGAGGCCGTGAATCGAAAAATGGGCCGCTCCTTCGCGCGCGCCGGGGACCCCCGGCCCGAGCCCGGCCAGATCGTCATCAACGCAACGTCGCTCGGTCTTTCAGCCAGCGATCCTCTGCCCTTCGATACAGACCTTGTCGACGGGACGATGCTGATTGCGGAGGTGATCGCCAAGCCTGAAGTGACGCCGTTTCTGGAAGCTGCCCGGGCGCGTGGTGCACAAATCCATTCAGGCATTCATATGATCCGCGGGCAGGTGGACCTCATTGCCGCCCACATGGCCGAGGCACAGGCGAAGGTCTGACTTCAGAGCGGCGTTCCGGCCTCTAGTCCGGCCGCAAAGCCGGCGATCAGTGCGATCTGGGCCTCAAGCATGTCGCGGCCATCGCTTGTTGCCGCGCCACGCTGGCGGGCCAGCGTCAACAATTCCGTATCGCGCGCCAGCGCCGCGATATCGGCTACCAGCATTTCCGGCCCCAGATCATTGAGATCGACAGGGAAAGCCTCTGCGGATTTCAAACCGACCGGCGTTGCGTTGATCAGGACGTCGATGCCCGCCAGATCGCAGGAACCCCGCTGCGCGACCGGTGCGCCCATCACGCGATTGACCATGTCGACGGTGAATTCAAGCGCGTCGTCATCAACATCGATCACCGCCAGCCGGCCGATCTGCTCGCCAGCGAGTGTGTGCGCGATGGCGCGCCCCGCGCCACCGGCGCCGACGAGCATAACCGACGCGCCGGCGAGACGGTCGCGATTAACGGCAAGTCCGCGCACGAAGCCCAGCCCGTCGAAAAGCGCGCCATGCATGGAGCCGTCGCCCCGGCGCTGGATGGAGTTCACCGCGCCGACAGCGGCGGCGGCGGGGGTCAGCTCGTCGCACAGGCGCGCGGCTGCGATCTTGTGCGGCACCGTCACGCCAATGCCTGCGACATTGTCCATCGCCGCAAAAACGCGCCAGGCGGCCTCCAGGGTTTCGCCGGTCACATGGAACGGAACGGCATAGAGATCGATCCCCTTTGCCGCGAACATCGGATTGATGAGGGTGGGTGTCTGGACCTGAGTCACCGGGTCGCCGAACACCGCATAGATGCGCGAGGCGCCTCCCAGATTTGGAATACTGTCGCTCATGATCCGGTCATCCTCCCGAAAAGATGCTCCGGCACCGCGCGAGCGCCGTGTCGAGGACAAGATCGGGGTCTTCCGCCCACCATCGATCCGAGAATATCTCTATCTCGACAGGGCCGGCATAGCCGGCAGCCTGCACCTGACGCCACATTCCGGCCAGGTCGATGATACCGTCGCCCATCATGCCGCGATCACGCAGGACATGCCGTGTCGGCACCAGCCAGTCGCTGACATGGAAGCCCAGTATCCTTCCGGCTGCGCCGGCGCCGGCGAGTTCTGTCTCCAGGCGTTCGTCCCACCAAATGTGATAGGCGTCGGCCACGATGCCTATCCCCCGCCCAGCCGCTCGCAGAGAGTGTTGGCGTGACTGAGGCTCAGGATCACCGCGCGGTCGCCAGCGACCATGGGATGCAACGGCTCCAAAGCCAGCGTCATTCCGACCGCGCGCGCGTGGTCGAGAAGCTCGCCGAGTGCGTCTTCGGTTTGTGCCCGCGCGCCGGAGAGATCGCGGCTGCCCTCCATGAGCCCACCGGAAAAAACCAGAACGTGGTCCGCTGCAAGTTCGGCAGCCATGTCCACCGCGCGCCGCGCGCGGTCGAGACATTCCGTTCGCGCCGCAGCTCCCGCACCCAGAAGCGGTCCCGCCCGATTGAAGCCGAATGTGGAAATGCCTGTGCGGGCCAGTATCCGGCGGGCTTCTTCAAGGCCGACCTTGTCGATCTCATCGCCCCACAGGGACGCGCGTGACAGACCACGCGCGGCGCATCCTTCAAGGAAGGGTTCAAGACCCCACCTCTCGCGAACGGTCGCTTCATTGAACACGAATTCAGGCAATTGCGACGTTTCAACCATGACTCTAGAATTTGTAGACGCCAAGTTTCTCGAATATCCGATAGATTCTTTCGGCATATTTCGAGAACTCGGGATACTCGCCCAGATGGGCCGGGCGCGGGCGCGGCAGGTCGATGACGATCTCCTCGACAATCGTGCCAGGGCTCTTCGACATCACCAGAACACGATCCGACAGGCCGACCGCCTCCTCGATGGAATGGGTGATGAACAGCACCGTCTTGCGCGTTTCAAGCCAGAGCATTTCCAGATCGTGCCGGATCTGCGTTCGTGTGATCGCGTCGAGCGCGCCAAATGGCTCGTCCATCAACAGCATTGAGGGATCGTGAACCAGAGCGCGCGCAATCGAAACGCGCTGGCGCATGCCGCCGGAGAGCTGCCACGGATAGCGGTTTTCCGCCCCCGAAAGGCCGAGCCGCTCGAAGAGAGCGTCGGCACGCCCCCTGAGCGTGGCCCTGTCTAGCCCCCGGATTTCCTGCTGCAGCATGACATTGTTGATGGCGGTGCGAAAATCCAGGAGCAGGTGATCCTGAAAGACGATGCCGATCTCCGAAATCGGAGCGGTGAGCGGCTTCCCGTCAATCTCCACCGAGCCAGCGCTCGGCGGCTCCAGTCCTGTCACCAGGAGCATGGTCGTGCTCTTCCCGCACCCTGACGGACCGATGATGGAAACGAACTCTCCCGGCTTGATATCCAGATCGATGGGCCCCAGCGCGTGGAATGCCGTGTCTCCACTGCCGAAGACCTTTGTCAGCCCGCGCGCATTGATCGAGGCGCCCGCAGCGCCTGCGTTGCCGGCTGGATGCGCCAGACCGGAAGGAGTTCGGGTTTTCATGTCTGCCTTCGTCATGTCCTTCATTGTCGCCTTGTGCGGGTTCAGTGTCTGGACCACGGCATCAGCCATTGCCCGATAATGCTCATCGCACCGTTGAAGATCAGCGCGACGATCGCCGCAGCCACAAGCCCGGAGAACATCAGTGTCATGTCCATAAACGCCGAGGCGCGCACGATCATGAAGCCCAGCCCTTTGTTTGAGGCGATGAATTCGGCGATGATGACGCCCTCGACCGCCTTCACCACGCCGATCCTCATGCCAGAGAAAATATGCGGCATTGCGGCCGGCAGCCGGACCTTCCAGAAGGTCTGCCACGGGTTCGCTCCCATGGACCGCGAAATGTAGAAGAGCCTCCGGTCAACCAGTCGGAAGCCCGACATGGAATCGACCAGAACCGGAAAGAAGCTCATCAGGAAAACGATCAGCGCGGCAACCAGCGGGCCTATGCCGAACCAGATGATCAGGATGGGGCCGATCACCGTCTTTGGCATGATGTTGAGAAACACGATAACCGGATAGAGTCCCCGCTCCAGGGCGCCGACTGAAACGATTGCCAGCGCCAGCGGGATTGCCACCAGCACGCCAAGGGCGAAACCTTCCACGATTGTGAGGGAGGTCCAGAACGCGTGACCGGCGATCAATGCCCTGTCGGTGTAAAGCCGTGCCAGGAAATCCGACGGTTTGGGCGCAAGCCATATGGGCACTTCAAAGAAGCGAAGCGCGGCCTCCCACAATCCAAGCAGCAACAGCACCGCCACCGTCCCGATCAGGATGGAAGAAAAATACGAACCGCCGAATGCCGCCATGAGACGCGCACGCGTTCCCGTTTGTGCTGGCGTGATGGCAGAAGCTGTTTGCGACATGCCTACGAAACTTTCCGCGTGAGATTGATGCCCGGACGCCCTGTGCGCCCGGACAGGATCCTGCGACCAACCAGCCTCAGGGGCAGGTCACCGGCGTGCCCGGCAGATAGTCGAGCGTGTAGTAATCCGTCACCGGCTTGGTATCGGGAAGGTTCATCGCCGACGTCATGACGCTGTACATCTTTTCCCAGGTTTCAGCGTCCGTCACGCCAATGGCGTCACCGGGACCGCCGGGACAGACCGATGCAAAGCTGAACTTTGCCGACTGAAGGAGGTTCTCCTTCGAATGCGCCGTCTCCGGGAAAATCTCGAGCAGGGCGTCGACTGCGGCTTCGGGGTCCTTCATGGCTTCCTGCCAGCCCAGTGCCGTCGCTTCGACAAAGCGCTTGTAGACATCCGGACTGGCCTCGAGCTTGTCCTCACGCGCCACCAGGGCGAGGCTCGCGATGGGAACGCCGTTGTTGTAGAAGTACATATTGCCGGCCTCGATGCCCTGCGCAGCCAGCGGCACGACGATGTTTTCCGGCGTTTGCGACACCGCATCGACCTGCTTGGATGTCAGAAGGCCGATAAAGGCGCTTTCCGCTGCCGAGACGATCTCCACCTGAGATTCTTCGATGCCGTTGGCACGCAGGAAAACCGGAATGAGCGGCAGCATGGCCGATCCCGGAGAGACCGCCAGTTTCTTGCCGACAAGATCCTTCGGTTCCCTGATGCCGGAATCGGCCAGATACTGAATGCCGAACTGGCCGGATTTCCAGATGGTTGCGATGATCCTGATCGGCGCGCCCTGCGCAGCAACATTGAGCGTTGCGCCGGTGTCGGCATAGCCGAGCTCCGTCTGCCCGGTCGCCACGAGCTGTGCGGCTACGGCCGATCCGCGCCCCTCCGTCAGGGTGACTTCCAGATCATGGTCCTTGTAGATGCCCCTGGCCTGGGCCACCGCGAATCCGAGATGCGCGGAATCGGCCGTCCAGTTCATCTGCATCTGGAGCTTGTCCTGCGTCAGCGCGGGAATGCTTCCTGCTAGCAGTGCAAGCATTGCCCCTGCCGCCACATGCCTCAATTTGAACTGCATTCCTTCCTCCCTTTGTTTATCCTGATACCTGTTCCTTGATCACGAACCGGTCAGCGCCGCCGCCAGGGCAGCAATATCCTTTCGGCCAGTTCCATCCCCCAACTGAGCAAAACGCCGATCATCGAGCCGACCACGAGTACGGCGAAGATCAGCGACGTGTCGGAATCGTCCATCCCCCTGAGGACCAGATACCCGAGCCCGTTCTGCGAATTCATCCACTCGACGACGATCACCACCGTGACCGCGATAACGACAGTGATTTTGAACCCGGAAAAGATGCTGGGCGCGGCGGACGGCAGCTCGAAGAGCCGGAATGTCTGCCACCATGACGCACCGACCGAGCGGCTGAGGTAATACTGCCGGGGATCGATGGACTTGAATCCGGTGACGCTGTCGACCAGAATCGGAAAGAAGGTGATCAGCGCGGTAAGCATTATCTTCGGGAAATCCGCGAACCCGAACCAGACCAGCATGAGCGGTGCGAGCGTGATCTTCGGCAGGCCCTGAATGAACACGACGAGCGGATAGAGCACCTGCTCCGCGAGCCGGAATTTCGCAATCAGATAACCGAGTACGACACCGGGAATTGCTCCCGCGACGAAGCCGTAGATGATCAGCCGTGTCGTCACCAGCGCGTGATAGCCGAGCCTCTGATAATCCTCGAAAAGGCGCGACAGGAATTGCGACGGTGCCGGCAACACGTAAACCGGCACATGCAGCGCCCGGACCAGCACCTCCCAGATGAGCAGCAGGCCGGCGAACCAGAGGACCGGCTCCAGAGAACGCTGCAATATCGAAATGCGCCGCATCATCTTGTGTCTCAAACTTCCGCCGGCGCATGCGGGCGCGGTGCCGCCATGACAGGCTTGTAACCGCGCTGACGGCTTCGCAGAGACCAGATTTCGGCAACTTCGGCGGCGGCCCTCTTCAGGGCGGTCGCCAGCTCATCGTATCGATCGGGCGTGATCCGCACGAGGGGGCCGGCAACGCTTATCGTACCGGCGACAGGCGCTTCCGGCCCAACCCCGTTGAAGAAGGGCACCGCCACAGCGCCCGTTCCTGCCTCGGCCTCCTCGACGGAAGTTCCGTATCCGCGCTCGCGCGTTTCGACGAGCCGAGCACGGAACTCATCGACATTGGTCGCGCTGTTGGGGCCCAGAGGCCGCCGCGCGCCGAAGCCGCGGGCGCATACAATGCGCAACGCCTCGGATTCGGGAAGTGTGGAGAGCCAGGCCTTGCCGTTGGCTGTGGCATGCAGAACGATCTCCTGCCCCATCTCGGGATCGTAGCGAAGGCCCGTGACGGCACCCTGCGCGCGGGCGACCCAGACGAGATCCTCGCCCTCGACGATTGCCAGCCGGCAGTACTCACGTGTCTCGCGCGCCAGCTTGTCCAGAACGGACTGAACCACATCGGGCACCGCGCGGACATCGAGATTGCGAAAGGCGAGTGTGCTCATGCGAAGCGAAAGCGCATAGCGTTGGGTTCCACTGTGCTGCAGCACCCACCCATGCGAGACGAGTGTCGTCAGCGTGCGGTGAACTGCACTTGCCGGCATGTCCAGCCGATTGGCGAGGTCCGTCAATTCGATCGGTTCACGCTCGCCCGCAAGGGCCTCCAGTATCGTTAGACAGCGGTCTACAGCGGCAACGGTCAACCATTCCTCCCTAGTCTAGAGCAGCTTATACAACATTTGATTCCAAATTGGAATAGAATTCCATTTTGGTGAAGTCGTGCAGACATCACGGCATCCGTCCTGGATATTCGACCGACCACACGATGCTGATCTGCCAGATATCCCAACCGGCGCAAAGGTGGAAAGCGAGATGCCGGTCTGGGCCGGTCCATTCTGTCAACGCCACTGGTCTGGGGTTGAGGTTTACAGATCCCCTGGGACAAGCGGCTTCTGAAAGCGGCTGTCAGCGAAGGCAATCCCGTCTCCGGCGCCGATCTCAAAATTCCCGAACCAACACCTTTGGCTGGAGCTAAGAGTCTTAACTCTAGAACTGCATCTTGCCTGCCTGCCAGTCGGCGAGCATTCCCCGCATTTCCTTCAGGAAGAGCTGGCTGGCGACCTTGCTTGCCGTCGCCCCCATGGAGATCGACTGGATATCGAGCGGCAGGTCGGGCTCCAGCGGCAGTGTCACCAGTCCGTCGAGACCGTGAAAGGCGGCGGTGAACTCGTCGACTACGGCGGAACGCTGCATCGCCAGAACGAGATGGGGTACCGAGACCAGTGTGTTGCCCGTCACCGTGTTGTCGAAAGGCAGCCCGCGCTCCAGAAGCGCCTCGTTCAGCACACGTCCGATGGGGCCACGCGGGGTCAGCCCCAGCATCGGCACGGAGCTGAGATCCTCAAGCCTGACACGGTCCAGCCGCGTCAGTGGGCCGTCCTTTGGGCTGAGCACCACCAGACGGCCACGCCCCAGCGGCTCCGTGGATATATCGTCAGCCTGAAATCTGCCGATGACGAGCCCGACATCGACCATGCCCGCACGTATCGCCTGAACCTGCTGCTGTGCGGTGCCCACATCCACGGCAACGCGCAGGCCCGGCATCGCATCCAGCACCCTGCGGAGTGCGGTGGGCACGAAATAGGGCGCGAAAAGCCCGACCGACATTACCAGAAGACGTGTGCCGACGCCCTTTCGCAGCGAGTCGATGCGTCGCTCCAGCCGGCTGATCCCGTCATAGAGAAAACGGCTCTCATTGTAGATGGCGTCCGCCTCGACGGTCGGGATCACACGCCCCTTGTCGAGCACGAAAAGTGTCAGGCCGATGGCCGCTTCGAGGTCACGCAGATGGCGGCTGACTGTGGGTTGCGACAGGTTCATCTGCCGCGCCGCTGCCGTGATCGACTGCCGCTCGTAGACCGCGCAGAAAACCTGCAAGCGCTGCAAAGTCAGTGGTTTCACGGCCGCGTAACCTCCCCGTCTTTCCGCCATCCCATAGATATATACTATGGAATAGTGAAATCTTTTCTATTTTCTATTGCAAGCGCTTTCGCCAGATTTGTGTGAGCCATCGGGGAGGGGAACCCAAGAGCAATGCAGGCGCCGCTTATCATCGCATTCACCGTTTTCGGCCTCATGGCCGGCGCCGCCATTGCTTATGTCATTGGCGCTTCCGCGATCCTGACCTTCATTGCCGCAGACCGTCAGATGTATATGGCGGTGCTGCCCCAGCGGCTTTTCAGCCAGCTCGATGTGTTCGCCTTTCTTGCCATGCCGCTGTTCATCTTCGCGGGCGACCTGATGAACCGTGGTGGTCTGGCAACCGCGCTGATCGATTTCTGCATGTCTTTCCTCGGACGCCTCAAGGGTGGCCTGGGCCATGTCAACGTGATGACCTCGGTGTTCTTTGCCGGCGTATCGGGATCGGCTGTCTCCGACGCCGCCGCACTCGGCAATTCGCTGGTGCCAGAAATGCGCCGACGCGGTTATTCGCTCGACTACGCAGCTGCGATCACGGGCGCATCCTCGATCATCGGCCCGATCATCCCGCCCTCGTCCATCCTGATTTTCTATGGCGCGCTGATGGAAACGAACGTCACCGCGCTCTTCGCCGCAGGCATTCTGCCCGGACTGCTTCTGGCCGGCGTTCTGATGGCGATCAACGCCTATTACGCCCACCGCGACAACCATCCCGGCGGCCCGGGCGAAGACGTGCCTGCGTTCTTCCCCTCGCTTCTGAGGGCCCTGCCCGCCATGACCCTGCCGGTGATCATTCTCGGCGGCACGCTGTTCGGCTTCATGACGCCGGCTGAAGCGGCTGCAGTGGCCGTGATTGCGGCTCTGGTGGTCGGTTTTACCCATGGCAATCTCACCTGGAACCAGGTGGGCGCAAGCCTGCACCGCACGGCGGTGATGCTCGGCGGGCTGTTCATCATCCTGTGCGCGATCTCGACCTTTTCTTACATCGCCGCGCTTCTGCAATGGCCACAGGCCATCAAGGCGACGGTGGAAGACTGGAACCTGAGCCCGCTGCAGTATCTGATGCTGATCAACCTGATCTTTCTGGTGGCCGGCATGGCGATGGATGTGAAGGCCGCCGTGGCGCTGTTCGCCCCGATCTTCGCACCTGTCGCAATCGCCATGGGCGTCGACCCCGTGCATCTGGGCATCGTGATCTGCTTCAACATCACCACCGGCCTTCTTTCGCCGCCGCTCGGAGGGGTTCTGCTGATCCTCGCCACCACGGTGCGCATGAACTACTGGCGGCTGATACGC
The DNA here is from genome assembly GCF_900105565.1 of Nitratireductor aquibiodomus. Lineage (NCBI taxonomy): Bacteria > Pseudomonadati > Pseudomonadota > Alphaproteobacteria > Hyphomicrobiales > Phyllobacteriaceae > Nitratireductor > Nitratireductor aquibiodomus. The sequence goes on from NZ_FNSL01000001.1 coordinate 2,544,769, forward strand.
GCCACCCTGCCCTTCTTTCTGGCCGAAGTCGCACTGCTGCTGGTGCTCACCTATTTCCCGGAGATTTCTCTGACCATTCCACGCCTTTTGGGGCTCGCCTGACGAAAAACGAAATAAAACGGAGGAGAAAAATGAAGTTTTTACCCAAAGCCCTCGCCATTTCGGCGCTTGCGCTCATGACCGCCGCTGCACAGGCCGCTGACATCAAGATCGCGATGAACGGCGCCGACGATACGGCGACCAACCCGGAAGCAGCCTTCGCCCACGGCTTTGCCGATGCGCTCAAGGGAACCGAATTCGAGGTCTCCATCTTCCCGTCCGGCACGCTGGGCTCGGAAAAAGAGCGTTTCGACCAAGTTGCCCAGGGACTTCTGGAGGTCAATCTCGCCGCCCTTTCCACCGGGTTCGGCATGTCGCCACTGATGAAGGGCGTACAGCTCCCGTTCTTCTTCGAGAACCGCGAACAGATCGACGCCGTGCTTTCTGAAACGGACATGCTTGAGCAGATGAACGGCCCGCTTCTCGACAACGGCGTGCGTTTCGTGGACGTCAATTACATCGGCATGGATATCGGCATTCACAATTCCAAGAAGCCGATCTCCAGGGTCGAGGACATGTCCGATCTGCGCTTCCGCGCGCTCAACAGCGAGCAGATCGCACTGCAGGAGGCGCTGGGCGCGACCGGCACGATCGTCTCCTGGTCGGAAGTGGCGAACGCCATCCAGACCGGCGTCGCCGATGGCTATTTCAACCCGCCGAACTCGGCCATCCGAACCGGCCACACCGAGTTTCTGAAGCACTTCACGCCCGCCGATATCACGCCGTCCTCGCGCATCGTTCTGATCTCGGAAGACTGGTACGCTTCTCTGGGCGATGAGGAAAAAGGCCAGATCGATGCAGCCCTCGCAGCCGGCAAGAAAGCCAACCGTGACTGGGTCAACAACTGGGCCAGCGAAGTGCGCGCGAAGCATGAAGCCGCAGGCGTGACCATCACCGAGCTGGCCGAAGGCGAACGCGAAAAGATGGCCGAGCTGGCGCGTGCCACCTGGGCAACGTCTCTGCCCGACGACCAATTGAGCATCTGGATTAAAGCCCGCGACTCCGTCGCAGACTAAGCAATGGCCACCCCCATGAAACACATCGCCAGATCCGTCATCCACATCAGCAACGGGCTCAATCGTCTGGCCACAGTGATGGCCGGCGTGGCACTGGTGATCCTCGTGGGGGCCGTCATACTGCAGGTCCTGGCGCGCTACGTGTTCAACCAGCCGCCGGCCTATACCGAGGAACTGGCCCGATACGCAATGATCTGGGCCGGCCTCATGGGGGCCACGATATCGTTCAAGCACCGGTTCGATCCGGCGCTCTTCACCGGTGAAGGCTCACGGAGGGCCCTTCTCGGGTTCGCCGCCGCACTGATGAGATCGGCCGTGGTTCTGATCTACCTACTGCCGATCCTGTGGTACGTGTTCTATGGCCCCAACATGAATCCGGCGCGCGGTTTCCTGCTGCGCCACAGCCGCACTATGGCCGACGCGCTGCCCTTCAGCACCTTCTGGGTCGCCGTGGCCGTTCCGATCATGATCGTCTTCATTCTCGTTCATCTCGCCGCCCGCTGGTGCGGCGATAACGGCGTGCCGCCAGCGGACAGCGACGCCACCTGACCTTCGACGCAACAATACAGGAGCCTTCCCATGCACGCTGATCTCATCATCCGCGGCGCAGACATCATCGACGGTACAGGTGCCCCCCGTCGCAAGGGTGATGTGGCCGTCTCCGATGACCGCATTGTCGCCACCGGCGACCTGAAGCACTGGACGGCCGGACGCGAGATCGAAGCAATTGGCCGCGTCGTCGCACCCGGCTTCATCGATCCGCATGTGCACCATGATGCTGCGATGCTCACCCAGCCCGACATGGAGTTCATGACGTCGCAGGGCGTCACCTCCGTTATCAACGGCAATTGCGGTTTCTCCATCGCACCACTGGTGCCGAAGGGCGAGATCCCGGCCCCTCTGCGCATGATCATTGAAGATGAAGCGCTGCGGTTTGAAACTTACGCCGCCTATCGCGACCGGCTTCTGGCGGAACCGGCAGCAGTCAATGCAGCCTGTCTGATCGGACATTCCACGCTTCGCGTGAACGAACTGCCCGACCTGAACAAGGCCGCCGATGCAGCACAGCTGAAAGAAATGTGCCGCAAGCTCGACCGTGCGCTCGGCGAAGGTGCAATCGGCCTTTCCACCGGACCATTCTACCCGCCCGCCCGCGCCTCTACGACCGAGGAGCTGATCGAGGTGGCGAAGATCACCCAGGCCCATGGCAAGCTCTATGTCACCCATATGCGTGACGAGGGCGACCGCGTGGTTCAGGGGCTTGAAGAGACCTTCACCGTGGGGCGTGAATCCTGCTGCGGCGTGCATGTCTCCCATCACAAATGCGCCGGGCTTGCCAACCACGGCATGTCGGTCACCACGCTGAAGATGATCGATGATGCGATGCAGGAGCAGGATGTGGGCCTCGACACCACGCCGTGGATTGCGTCGTCGACCATCCTCGATTCCGGCAGGCACAGGCAGGCGACCCGTGTGATCGTTGCGGAAAGCATTCCCTATCCGCAGATGGCGGGCCGAGACCTCTCCGACATCGCCGAGGAATGGGGCACCGACATTGACACCGCGCTCCAGAAGCTTCTGCCCGCGACCGGCATCTTCTTCATCATGAGCGAAGACGATGTTCAGCGCATCTTGTCCTACGAGCACACGATCATCTGTTCGGACGGCATCCCGAGCGGCAAGCATCCTCATCCCCGTGTCTGGGGCACGTTCCCGCGCGTGCTTGGTCACTATGCCCGTGACCTTTCGTTGTTCTCGCTGGAAGAGGCCGTGCGCCGCATGACCTCCATGCCGGCCGATCGCTTCGGGCTAGGCGGTCGGGGACGGATCACCGTCGGCGGCTTTGCGGATCTCGTCATATTCGATCCCGACACCATCGCCGAAGGTGCAACCTTCGAGACGCCGATCCGCCCGGCGGTGGGCATCGACCGGGTCTTCGTCAACGGGCGCGAGGTCTGGGTCGATGGGCAGAAAACCGGCGCACGACCCGGTCGCCCCCTCGAACAGACCGCCCCATGCATGGTGGTCTGATGGCAATCGCATCAGACGCCAGAGTACCAGAACTGCAATTTGCTTCAGCGTCTGATCCCCGGGGAAGGAATTCAGACATTTGTGGGAGTGTTTTGGTAGAAGCTGCTGGCCTCAAATCAGGGTAGCAGCATTGGCCGTTGCTGACTTAAGGCGGGCTATACCCTGCCCTTCTTCGTCGCAGTCAGGTTCGCACGGCTACGCGCAGGCTCTCTCGCAAAACCAGCTTTGGCTCGAACGTGATGAGGCCGGCCTCGTCACGTTCGACCGCAGCCTGCATTGCGCGTTCTATGATGTGCTCAATGTCGGTGCGGATCGTGGTCAGCGGCGGAACCGCAAACTGCACCTCGTTCATGTCATCGCAACCGATCACCGAGACGTCTGCGCCCGGACGCCGGCCCATCTTGTGGCAGGCAGAGATGACCCCGAGCGCGATCAGGTCGCTGAAGCAGAGCAGGGCGATGTCGTCGGCCCTGTCCTCAGACAGAATGCGTGTTGCTGCCTCGAACCCGAAAGCGCGCGAGGTGGGGCCATGAAGGATGCGCACGGGTTCGAGCCCAGCGCGGCGGAACTCGGACACTGCGCCTGCCTCGCGCAGTCGGGAAGCGCTTGTTTCCTGTCCGCCACCGATCCAGTACATGCGCCGATGCCCCGCATCCATCGCCGCACGGGCCGACAATTGTCCGGCATGAAACTCGTCGCTCACCACCTGCGGGGCGGCAAAGCCCTCGATTGAACGGAAGAACAGCACCGTTGGCAGGAGCGGCTGGCCGTTTCTCACAAGAATTTCGTCCAGATCGGAGCGCGTTGTCCCGTAGGCGGGGCAGAGAAGCAGAGCCTCGCAACCGATCTGCAATGCCTGGCGCAAAAAATCGGCCTGCCGCTCGCGTGATTCACGCGTGATGCCCAGAAGAAGCCTTCTGCCGCGGCGATGAATCTCACGTTCCGCGGAAATCAGCATGTCGTTGAAAATCGGGTTCGAAAGCTCTCCGAGGCAGACAGCGATCGTATTGTTGCGCGACATGCGCAGATCGGCTGCGCCCTGGTTGTATATATAACCAAGGCGGTCTGCGGCCGCCCGCACCCGGTCGAGCGTCTCCTTGGGAAATCGCTTGTCGCCGCGCAGCGCAAGCGAGACGCTTGAGACGGAGAGCCCCGTCGCCGTCGCGATGTCTTTTAGCGTTACGCGTGCTATCATCTGAGTGTCTTTGTTGTTGGTTCCCCTGCCTGTCAGCTTGTCGCCCGATCCGGGGCGCGCGTCAATCGTTTCTCCAGCTAGGTCAATCGTTTTAATAAAACGATTGACCTAGCTTCAATCCCTATGTCATGCTTCTCTTTGAAGGAGAGGGTTTAGGCCCGCAAATCTTGGGAGAGAGAAATCATGAAAAGGACAATTGTGTCTGCTGTCGCACTTGCTGCGACGGCATGGGCTTCTGCCGCTTACGCGTCCTGCGACTGGAAGCCGGAGCGGCCAGTAAGCGTCATCGTCCCGTGGGGAGCGGGCGGTACCACGGACACCAACACGCGTCAGCTCGCAACGATGCTTCAGCAGAAGTTTGACGTTCCTTTCAATGTCGTCAACCGCACCGGCGGCAATGGCGTGGTGGGGCATTCGGCCATCTCCCGCGCAAAGCCGGATGGCTACACGATCGGTGCTGCAACGGTCGAGATGAACACGATGCACTGGTTTGGTTTGACGGACCTGACCTACAGGGACATCACGCCGATAGCGCTCATCAACCAGCCATCGGCCAGCGTGCTTGTTTCCAAGGACAGCCCGTTCGGTTCCCTCAAGGAGCTGCTGGATCACGCACGCGAAAACCCGGGTGAGCTGACGGCATCGGGAACGGCGCTCGGCGGTATCTGGCATCTGGCGCTTGCCGGCATGCTCAATGCCGAAGGGCTTGAAGCCGAGACCATCCGCTGGGTCCCCTCCGAGGGGTCGGCGAGCGCATTGCAGGAGCTTCTGGCCGGTGGTGTCGACATGGTCACGCCTTCGCTTCTGGAAGGAAAGACGCTTATCGATGCCGGTGAGATCAAGGCGCTTGCCTATATGAGCGACAAGCCGAGCGAAGCGTATCCCGACGTGCCGCTCACTGCCAGGGAACTGCCGAGCGGCTGGACCCTGTCAGCCTACACCACCATCTCGGCGCCGGCCAACATGCCGGAAGACATTGCATGCAGCTATGAGGCAGCTCTCAAAGAGATCGTGGAAACGAAGGAATGGGCCGAGTTTCGCAGCAGCCTCGGCGCACCGGTTGTCTGGGGCGGCAGCAAGGAGCTGCTCGATCTCATGACCCAGTATGACGAGGGCCTTGGCAACACCGTCAAGGCAATCGGGATGGCCAAGGGTCAGTAACATGCAGTTCACCCGCGATGCGGTGACGGGCCTTGTCCTGATCGCCGCCGGCGCGGCCATGTTTGCAGGCGCGTGGGGGTTTGATCCCCCCGCGGGCACTGCATTCGGAGCCGGCTTCTTCCCAAAGATCGTTTCTTCCGGAATGGCCCTGTCTGGCCTGCTCATACTTCTCGGGCGTGAAAGGCGCAGCCTCACGGAGGTTATGCGGATCGACGGCCGGGGCGTTGCCCGCGTGGCGCTGCTTGTTGCCATGATCGTTCTTTACACTCTGGCGCTGGACCCGGCCGGATTCCACATTTCCACCGTCGCTCTGCTTTTCGCCGCGACCCTGTTTTTCGGCGGTTCGCTGCCTTCAGCACTTCTGCTTTCAGTGCTGGCGACGGCCGTGTTCCACTTCATCTTCTATTCGATCATGAAGGTCGCGCTGCCCTGGGGCCTTCTCCTGCCAGTCGCCTGGTAAGGCGAAAGGGTGGGAGTTTGATCCATGGACTTTGCAGCAATCTTTTCCCAGCTCGCAGACCCGGCACTTTTGCTGACGATCGTGCTCTGCACACTTTACGGTGCTCTTGTCGGTGCCCTACCGGGCCTCTCGGCAACCATGGCGGTGGCGCTGCTTGTGCCGTTCACCTTTTTCATGGACCCTGTGCCGGCCATCGCCGCAATCGTGGCAACCACGTCGACTGGAATTTTCGCTGGCGACATAAGCGGCGCATTGCTGCGCATTCCCGGAACGCCGGCCTCTGCAGCCTATGTCGCCGACAGCTCCACCATCGCCCATTCGGGCAGGCCGCGCACCGTTCTTTTTGTCTCGCTGTTTTCTGGCGCGGCCGGCGGGGTGATCGGCGTCATCGCTCTCAGCCTCGCTGCGCCGATGCTGGCCGGTTTCGCAACCAATTTCTCGAGCTACGAAATGTTCTGGCTCGCGGCCCTGGGCCTGAGCTGCGCCGTTTTCGTTTCGGACGCGCCGCCAGCCAAAACCTTCGCCAGCCTGTTCATAGGTCTTGCCATCGCCTGCGTCGGCATTGATGTCGCGGTCGGCATGCCGCGCTACACATTCGGCCTCTACGATCTTTATGACGGCGTCAATTTCATCTCGGCAATGATCGGCTTTTTCGCGCTGACAGAGCTGTTCCGCGCGGCGCTTGAGCCCAAAGCCCCGCGTGCAGATGCAAAATCGCCAAAGATGGAGCCGCTCCGGCAGGCCATCGGCGATGCGTTGAAAGTGGTGCGCCAGCGCTGGGTCAGCGTGATCCGGTCCGGGCCGCTGGGCGTTTTCATCGGCGTTTTGCCGGGCGCGGGTTCCGATGTCGCGGCGTGGATCGCCTACGCGGTCTCGCGCCGCTTCTCCAAAACGCCGGAGAAATACGGCAAGGGGCATTATGAGGGGATCGTCGATGGCGGTGCTTCCAACAATGCCGCTGTCAGCGGCGCATGGACGCCGGCGCTCATCTTCGGCATTCCGGGCGACAGCGTAACGGCCATCGCCATCGGCGTTCTGATGATGAAGGGGCTGAACCCCGGACCCGACATATTCGAGCGCAGTGGCGATCTCGTCTACACGCTTTTCGGTGCGTTCCTGCTGGCAAACATTGCGATGGTTTTCACTGGTGCTTTGGCCATCCTGCTCGCCAGCCAGCTCATGCGCATGTCAAAAAGCCTGCTCATGCCGCTAATTCTAGGCCTGTCCCTGATCGGCGGTTTCGCGGTGATGAACTCCGCTTTCTCGATTTGGATCATCATCACGCTCGGCATCGTCGGCTTTGCCATGACGCTGGGCGGCATCCCCCTTGCGCCGGCAATTCTTGGCGTCGTGCTGGGCAAGGTGCTTGAGCGGAACTTCATGACATCGATGATCAAATCCCAGGGCGAGTTTCTGCCCTTCTTCTCGCGCGATATATCGCTGGTCCTCGGCGTCGCGGCGATCCTGATCTGGGGCCTGTGCCTCTACCGAGCATTCCGGGCGATCATCCACCCGGAAAAAACTCAGCGAACCATGGAAAACGACGCATGACCAACCTTCTGAAGCAACGCCTCATGGCCGGCGAAACCATCGCCGCCACCTGGATTAACACCGGATCACCGGAAGCCTGCGACATCGTCGTCAATGCGGGCTGGGATGTTGTGGTCATAGACTGCGAGCATGGTGCCGCGCCGCTGGAAGACGGTCTCAGCCTGATACGTGTCGTGCAGGCGGCGGGCGGTCAGGCCGTGCTGCGTGTGCCGGATTCCTCCGACACCACGCTGAAGCGTGCACTGGATCGCGGGGCACAGTCGATCATTGTGCCGATGGTCAATTCGGTTGCGCAGGCCAAGGCCATTGCCCGGTCCTGCCTTTATCCGCCGAGAGGTGCGCGTGGTTATGCGGCTCCCATCGTGCGCGGTTCGCTTTACGGGCGTAAGGCCGATTACGCGCAGAAGGCTCATGAAGACCTGCTGGTGATGGTGCAGTGCGAGCATGTTGATGCTGTGGCACATCTGAAGGACATCGCCGCCGTTGATGGGATCGACATGGCATTTGTGGGCCCCAACGATCTGTCGGGCTCCATTGGCCTTCTGGAGCAGCTTGAACACCCCGAACTTAAGAAGCTGAAGCAGCAGATTGAACAGACCGCGCGTGAAGCCAATCTGCGTCTTGGCACGATCACCGGCGGCGGCCGCAGCTATGCCGAACTGCGCGAAGCCGGTTACCGGTTCATTGTCGGGCCGAGCGATGTGGGCCTTCTGTTCAGTGCCGCGCGCCAGGCTCACCAGGAAATGCTGGCCGAACTTTCGCCGGGTGCCAAAGCCGTTTCTCCCAGCCTGACCTATTGAGGAATGTCATGAAGAAGATCCTGAACGATCCGCAGAACTACGTCGATGAAATGCTCGATGGGCTCGTGGCGGCGCATCCCGAAATCTATGCCAAACCGGCGCACCGGATCATTACCCGCGCTGGCGAAAAGACCAAAGGCAAGGTGGGTATCGTGACCGGCGGAGGTTCGGGGCATCTGCCGGTCTTTACCGGCTATGTCGGCACGGGATTGCTGGATGGCTGTGCCATCGGCAACGTCTTTGCCAGCCCGTCAGCCGATCAGATGGCGGAAACGATCCGCGCGGTAGATGCCGGGGCCGGGGTCCTCTGTCTCTACGGTAATTACGGCGGCGATGTCATGAATTTCGACATGGCGGCAGAGATGGTCTCCTTCGAGGATGACATCCGCACGGCCTCCCACGCGGTCAGCGACGATGTCGCCTCCGCCCCGCGCGGAGAAATGGAGAAGCGCAGGGGCGTTGCCGGCATGATCTATGCCTTCAAGATCGCTGGCGCAGCCGCCGAACGCATGGCGGATCTCGACGAGGTTGCGCGGCTCGCCAGAAAGGCTTCCGGCAACGTCGTGTCGATGGGTATGGCGATGACGCCCTGCATCATCCCGCAGCTTGGAAAGGCGAGCTCCGTCATCGGCGATGACGAGATGGAGATGGGCATGGGCATCCACGGAGAGCCCGGCACCTGGCGCGGTCCGATCAAGCCCGCAGACGACATCCTTGATGAGATGTTCGACACTTTGCAGGCAGACCGTCCGCTCGGCAAGGGGGACCGCGTCTCCGTGCTGGTCAATTCTCTGGGCGCGACGCCCCATGAGGAACTGTACATTCTCTACCGCCGCCTCGCCGTGCGTCTCTCGGAGATCGGTGTGGATGTCGTCATGCCCCTGGTCGGGCGCTATGCGACCTCGATGGAGATGACAGGCGCGTCACTGAGCATTCTCAGGCTCGACGATGAACTGGAAGACCTGCTTGCGGCACCCGCCAACTGCGCTTTCTGGAGAGTCTGAAATGAAGATCACCTCCAACGAGCTGAAGGCGGCACTCGCCCGCATAGCCGAGCATGCGGGCGAAAATCGCGAGTTTCTGTGCCAGGCCGATGCGCAACTGGGCGACGGAGACCTTGGAATCACCGTTGCCGAGGGCTTTTCGGCCTGCGCAAAGCTCGACCTGAGCGACGACGTTGGCCGGGCCTTCTTCGAGATGGCCAGGACCTTTCAGCAGGTGTCTTCCTCCTCCTTCGGTACGCTGGTGGCCACCGGGTTGATGGCGGCAGCGAAGGCCCTGAAGGACAGAACGGAGTTCGGGCCCGATGAAATTGCCGGGCTCCTCGCTCAGGCACGCGATGCCATGCTGGCCCGGGGCAAGTCATCCCTGGGCGAGAAAACCGTTCTGGACGGGCTCGACGCCCAGGTTCACGCCCTTGAGGCCGAACGGTCCGGCGCCTTGATGGAAATCGCCGTGACGGCCGCCAGGGATACAGTCGAGAAGTTCACGCAAAGGCCCAATCAGGCTGGACGCGCGCGCATCTTTGCCGAAAAATCCGTAGGCCTTCCCGATCCAGGGCAACTGGCGCTTGTGGTGATAACGGAGGGGCTTCGCTGAGGCGGAACCGGATACCCGCCTCCACTCCCGTCGTATTTCGGATCAGGCCTAAAGGTGTGCGGTGTCGCGCTCTCGGTGTTTGAGCGCGGGAAGCTGCGGCTCTACACCATCCCCATCACGCCACGGCGGATGAGATCGAGTGCGAGCAGCGTGAGGCCGATTCTAAACCAGCGCCGAAACGCCTCTTCCGGCAGTTTTTCCAGAAGCCTGCTGCCGTAAATGGTTCCCAGATAACCCGAAGCGATCATCAGCGCGATGAAGGGAAGCCAGCGCCAGAAGGCGAAGCCGGCAAGCGCGAATGCGATCACCTTGAGGGCGTGCTGAACGGTCATGCCGGCGGCATGGGTGGCGATGAGCGCCTTGCGGTCGTCGGGAATGAGCTGCGCGAAGAAGGCCGAGAGCAGCGGTCCGGTGGCGCCGACAAACATGGTGGCAAGCGCGAGAACCGCGCTGCCGGCAGCGAGGCCTGCATGGCTGAGCCGCGCCGCTCCGGGAATTTTCGTCCAGGTGACGGCGATGACGAAGACGCCCAGAACGAGCTTCAACAGCGCGTCGGGAAGCTGCACCACGACATAGGCACCGATAGCGGCGCCGATCAGGCTGCCGACGATGAACGGCGTAGCGATCGAGAAGCGGATGTGCGGGCGCTGATGCCAGGCGCGGCCGGTGTTGGAGCCGAGCTGGACGGCGCCATGGACCGGGATGAGGGCTGCGACCGGAATGAAAAGGCCGAGCAGCGCCAGCATGGCCACCCCGCCACCCACGCCGAAGGCAGCGGTCAGTGCCGAGGTGAAAAAGCTGGCGATGACGAGAAGAAGCGCCGGGATCGCGCCCAGCGTTTCCGGCAGAAGCGTCTCGAAGCTGCCCAAGGACCCGCCTTAAAGGAACTGTTTGCGGGTGAACTGGCCTGCCGGGCGGTAGCGCCACAGATAAGTGGGCAGAATGGCCGCCAGCGAGTGTTTCTGGATGCCAAGACCGTCGAGCGTGCGCCCGGCCGCATTCGCCTCTTCGGAGACGACATTGTCGGTCTTCAGAAGCTTCACCTGATCGAGGGTGAGCATCGGCTTTGGAAGAAGCTGCAGAATGCGGGCCTGAATGCGCGCAACGAACCAGGGCAGGGAAACGAACCAGCGCTTGCGGTAGGTCGCTTCGAGCATCTCCTCGAGGCATTCGCGGAAGGAGAGCACTTCCGGCCCGCCCAGCTCATAGATCTGGCCGCCTTCGAGATCGCCATCGACCGAACGGGCATAGGCCTCGGCCACATCGCCCACATAGACTGGCTGGAACTTTGTCTCGCCGCCGCCGATAAGCGGCAGGAAGGGCGAGAAGCGCGCCATGTTGGCAAAGCGGTTGAAAAAGTCGTCTTCCGGGCCGAACACGATGGAGGGGCGGATGATCACAGCATCCTTGACGGTTTCCAGCACTGCCTGTTCGCCGAGAGCCTTGGTGCGGGCATAGTCGGAGTCGGACTCCGGATCGGCGCCGATCGCCGAGCCGTGGGTCAGCTTCGCGCCGGCGGCGCGGGCGGCTTCCGCCACGGCGCGGGCGCCGAAATGTTGAATCGCATCAAAGGACTGGCGGCCGGATTCATAGAGGATACCGACCAGATTGATCACATGGTCAGCCCCTTCCACGGCCCGGTCGACAGAGGCGCGGTTGCGCAGGTTCGCCTGCACCGCCTGCACCTGGCCGACATTGCCGAGCGGCTGCAGATGTATCGCTGTATTGGGATTGCGGCACGCAACGCGCACCCGGTGGCCGCGCTTGGTGAGGGCCTGCACCAGATGGCGGCCGACAAAGCCGTTGCCGCCAAAAATGGTGATGAGCTTAGGTTTCTGGCTGATGGTGGCCATTTGCCTCGGTCTCCGATTTCTCAAGGGCTACATAATCGGTTTCGCGCCAAAGGCAAAGGGTGCTCGGGCGTTGTTTTCCTCCCCAGGCGGAAATCGCCGCAAAACTTGGAAAAAAGCCCTGAAACGCCTATATCTTGGGGGATAGGCGCCGGATGATTCGCGGCGTGGATTTCCCATGCCCTAAAGGGGGTTCCCCCAGGGCTCCTGAGTGAAAGAATTTGATGAGCGACACGCCCGAAACTCTCCCAGGCGAACCGGCTGAATACGGCGCAGAATCCATCAAGGTTTTGAAGGGATTGGACGCTGTCCGCAAGCGCCCCGGCATGTATATCGGCGATACGGATGACGGGTCCGGCCTGCATCACATGGTCTACGAGGTGGTCGACAACGCGATCGATGAGGCGCTGGCCGGCCACGCGACGCTTGTGACGGTGACGCTCAACCCCGATGGCTCCTGCACCGTGACCGACAATGGCCGCGGCATCCCGACCGACATGCACGCCGAAGAGGGCGTGTCTGCGGCCGAGGTCATTATGACGCAGCTTCATGCCGGCGGTAAGTTCGACCAGAACTCCTACAAGGTTTCCGGCGGCCTGCATGGCGTTGGTGTGTCGGTGGTGAACGCGCTGTCGATCTGGCTCAAACTCAAGATCCGCCGCAAGGGCAAGATCCATGAGATGAGCTTTACCCATGGTGTGGCGGATGAGCCCCTTGCCGTGACGGGCGAGGCCGGTGACGAGACGGGAACGGAAGTGAGCTTCCTGCCTTCACCCGACACCTTCACCATGACGGATTTCGACTACGGCACTCTGGAGCACCGCCTGCGTGAGCTCGCTTTCCTGAATTCGGGCGTGCGCATTCTTCTGACCGACAAACGCCATGCCGACGAGAGAAAGCAGGAATTCCTGTTCGATGGCGGCATTGTCGAGTTCGTGAAATATCTGGATCGCGCCAAGAAACCGCTGATCGACGCGCCAATTTCCATTGGCGGCGAAAAGGATGGCATCACGGTGGAAGTGGCCATGTGGTGGAACGATTCCTACCACGAGAATGTGCTGGCCTTCACAAACAACATCCCACAGCGCGACGGCGGTACGCATATGGCCGGTTTCCGCGGTGCGCTGACGCGGCAGGTTACGGGTTATGCAGAAAAGTCAGGCCTGACCAAAAAGGAAAAGGTTTCGCTCACCGGTGACGATTGCCGCGAGGGCCTGACAGCGGTTCTCTCGGTGAAGGTGCCGGACCCGAAATTCTCCTCCCAGACCAAGGACAAGCTGGTCTCCTCTGAGGTGCGCCCGGTGGTGGAAAGCCTCGTCAACGAGGCGCTCGGCACCTGGTTCGAGGAACATCCGACGGAAGCCAAGACGCTGATCGGCAAGGTGGTGGAAGCCGCCGCCGCACGCGAGGCTGCCCGCAAGGCACGCGAACTGACACGCCGCAAGGGCGTGCTGGATATTACCTCGCTGCCGGGCAAGCTGGCCGACTGTCAGGAGCGTGATCCGGCGAAATCCGAAATCTTCATCGTCGAGGGTGACTCCGCTGGCGGCTCGGCCAAATCCGGCCGTTCGCGCAAGAACCAGGCGATCCTGCCGCTGCGCGGCAAGATCCTGAACGTGGAGCGTGCGCGCTTCGACCGCATGTTGTCCTCCGACATGATCGGCACCCTGATCACGGCACTCGGTACGGGCATCGGCAAGGACGAATTCAACGCCGAGAAGCTGCGCTACCACAAGATCATCATCATGACGGACGCCGACGTCGACGGCGCCCACATTCGCACGCTGCTTCTCACCTTCTTCTTCCGGCAGATGCCGGAACTGATCGAACGCGGGCATCTCTATATCGCCCAGCCGCCGCTCTACAAGGTGACGCGCGGCAAGTCGGTCCAGTACATCAAGGATGAGGCGGCGTTCGAGGAATTTCTGATCGATTCCGGCCTTGAAGAAGCAACGCTGGAACTTTCCAACGGCGAAGTTCGCGGCGGACAGGACCTGAAACAGGTAATCGACGATGCGCGCGGCGTGCGTTCGCTGATCAACGGCCTGCACACCCGCTACGACCGTTCGGTGGTGGAGCAGGCGGCGGTTGCCGGCGCGCTCAACGCGGCGGTGCTGGCTGATCCGGGCCGGGCGGCCGAAGCTGTGAAGCACGTGGCGGAGCGGCTCGACATGATCGCCGAGGATACGGAGCGTGGCTGGGAAGGGCGCGTGAACCCCTCGAACGAGGGCGCGGGCGGCTATCTTTTTGAACGCACGGTGCGCGGCGTGCGCGAGGTGGTGGTGCTCGACTCGGCACTGGTCGCTTCTGCCGATGCCCGCGCGATCGACCGCTACACCGCCCGCCTTCAGGAGATTTACACCAAATCGCCCGTACTGCGCCGCAAGGACAAGTCCGAAGTCATTTCCGGGCCGATGGCGCTGCTCGACCAGGTCTTCGCGACCGGCCGCAAGGGCCTTACCATGCAGCGCTACAAAGGCCTTGGCGAGATGAATGCCGAACAGCTCTGGGAGACGACGCTCGATCCCGATGCGCGCTCGCTGCTTCAGGTGAAAGTGACGGACGCGACGGATGCGGATTCGCTCTTCTCACGCCTTATGGGCGACGAGGTGGAGCCACGCCGCGAATTCATTCAGGACAATGCGCTGTCGGTGGCAAACCTCGACATCTGACTGTTTTCCATAGAGAAAATTATCGAGCGGCGCCGGGAAACCGGCGCCGTCTTTCGTTTCCGGCAGGGGAATTCCAATGCCTTGTCGGGTTGCATGCCCGATCCGCGTCCTTGAGGTGAAGCCGGAATTGTCCGGCCCGGAACGGGAGAGAAGACATGCGAAAAGTCATCGTGAGTGCGATGGTCAGTCTCGATGGTGTCATGCAGGCGCCGGGCGGACCCGAGGAAGATCCGACGGGCGGCTTCCCTTTTGGAGGGTGGGTCGAACCGCTCGCCGACGAAGGGCTGGGTGAGGCCATCGGCGAGATGTTCTCGCAGCCCTTCGACCTGCTGCTCGGGCGCAAGACCTACGACATTTTTGCCGCCTACTGGCCCTATCAGGACGAAGGCGACCCGATCGGGAGTATTTTCGACCGCGTCACAAAATATGTCGCCACCCGCAATCCCGACCTGAGGCTCGACTGGCAGAACAGCCGGAGTCTCGGCGCGGATGCGGTGGCTGCGGTAAAGGCGCTCAAGAGCGAGGATGGTCCGGTTTTGCTCACACAGGGGTCCACGGATTTCCTGCAGACCCTGTTTGCGCACGACCTGGTCGACGAGATGAGCATCACCACATTTCCGGTGGTGCTGGGCAAGGGAAAGCGGCTGTTCAGGACCGGCACAGAAGTGGCTCCAGGCACGTTTCGGCTAACGGGCTCCAGAACCACCGAGGCCGGCACGCTGGTCAACCGATACACCCGCGCGGGCGAGGTGAAGACCGGAACCTTCGCGGTAAAACCCCCATCAGATGCCGAAATCGAACGGCGCCGGACGCTGGTCTGAGCGAAGGGGCACACCCAAGGGGTTGCGGAACCGGCGACACCCGGGTGCGCCGGCTTTCCCGTCGTTGCGCCTTTATTGACCAACCGGCAAAACTATTTTAGCTGGTTAGATTGAAGGAGCGTGCGATGCATGATGCCCGAACTGTCGCATGGCCGGTTCCGTTCTTCTTCGGTGGTCGGGCCTGCCTGGACTTCGTCAACACGGTCAACAGCCGCTCGCGGCCGGTAACGAAGGATTACCTGTCCGATTATGCTGCTCTGCTGGGCTGGTCCGTGCAGGTAGACCTCTTTGATGCGCCGTCGCTCGAGCGTCTGCGTACGCTGGCGGAGGCGGACGGGCGCGGGGCAGAGGCAGCCCATGTCAGGGCGATCCGGTTCCGTGAAACGCTCTTCGCTCTTTTCCGGAGCGTGATCGAGGGCTGCGATCCGCCGGAGGGCGGGCTGGCAGAGCTGAGCCGGCTTTCAGGCAAGGCCCGGCAGCAACAGCGTCTTGCACGGGAACCGGCCGGCTTTGTCTGGAACTGGGACGAGAGCCGCCTCGACCTCGATGCGCCGCTCCATGCCGTCGCGCTTTGTGCCGAAGCGATGCTCACCGGCGACGATCTTGGGCGGTTGAAGGCATGTCCGGGACCGGACGGCTGCGGGTGGCTCTTCTTTGACGAAACAAAGAATGCATCGCGCCGCTGGTGCAGCATGGATCATTGTGGCGGCACGGCAAAAGCGCGCCGGCATGCTGCCCGTATAAGGGAGAAACGGGCGTGAAATCCCTCTCTTTGCGAAGCATAATCCTTGCCGCGCTGGCGCTCTGCGCCGTGCTTTTCACCATCGGCTGGTTCACCCGCAACGACCCCTCGCAGGAGCCTTATATCAAGATCCTCGGTGGTGGCTTCATGTTCAACTATCGCGAGGCGGAGGTCTTCTACGGTTTTACCGCCCAGGTGGTGCGGCCGCTGGCCAGCGGCTCGATCATCGAAGCGACATTCGACGATCCGTCCGGCGGCGCGCCGCTCGTGGTATCGGAGCGGGTGAGCACGATGACCGAACGCTACGCGCTGCGCACGCCACCCGTTCGCGGGGTCGAGGCCAGGAAGCCCTATCATGTCTCAATCCGCGTCTACGACCGGCAGAAGACTTCCCTGCTCTGGCAGACCGAGATGGATTTCACGAGCCAGATCAGCGACCGGGTGGTGCCGGACAAACCGCTCACCATCGGTCCGGGTTATCATCTCAATCCAGATTGAGAGCCCAGCGTCGACCTGATTTTTTTTATGAACCTTTCTCCAGACCGCGGCGACTGACGGATGCCGGGGCGCGATTGCCCCATCCTGAAACCCGTACTGGAGATGACAATGCCCTACTTTTTCAAGACAAACCGGATCGCCATGGCCGCAGCCTCGCTCGTGATGCTTTCGGCGACGGCCATACCGACCGCCGGCGTGGCCGGCCAGTTCGCGCTCGCCCCGCAGATGGCGGGCCCCTCGATGAACTGCTCGGTGCCCAACCATGTGGTCTGCACCATCAGCAGCACGAAGGGTCTGAAGCTGGTGAAGATCACCGCCAACACGCCGCAGGGAAGCGTGAACCTCGTCAACAAGACGTATCGCAGCTGTCCGAAGTCGGTGAAGGTCTCATGGGACTCAGCCTATCAGATGGCCGGCAAACAGATCGTCGAATGTAGTGGCGGCGGTTTCAAGCTGAAAGCGCGCTGAACCGCCGATCCTTGACCAACACCCGCCAGAGCGCACGCGCTGCACCAGTAGCCAGAGTCAGCACTACCGCTGAGCTGGACAAGAGACGATGTCGCCGGGCCCGGGTGGCGGGGCAGCCCGTATCAGCGGCATCGAGGGTGGGTTTGTCTGCCGTGGCAGCAAGCTCACCCGATTCGCATTCCATGCGTGTCAGTCGCTCATCTTCAGGGCCTGGATGAAGGCTTCCTGCGGAATTTCGACCTTGCCGAACTGGCGCATGCGCTTCTTGCCCTCTTTCTGCTTCTCGAGCAGCTTGCGCTTGCGGGTCACGTCGCCGCCGTAACACTTCGCCGTCACATCCTTGCGCATGGCCGAAATGGTTTCGCGGGCAATCACCTTGCCGCCTATGGCCGCCTGGATCGGGATCTTGAACATGTGGCGGGGGATCAGCTCCTTAAGCTTCTCGCACATGACGCGCCCGCGCTTCTCAGCGGCCTGCCGGTGCACCAGCATGGAGAGCGCATCCACCGGCTCCTCATTGACGAGGATCGACATCTTGACGAGATCGCCTTCGCGGTAGCCGGTGAGCTGATAGTCGAAGCTGGCATAGCCCTTGGTGATGGACTTCAGCCGGTCGTAGAAATCGAACACCACCTCGTTGAGCGGCAGCTCATAGGTGACCATGGCGCGTTTGCCGACATAGGAAAGATCCGTCTGGATGCCGCGTCGCTCCTGACAGAGCTTGAGGATCGGGCCGAGATAATCGTCGGGCGTGAGGATCGTGGCCTTGATCCAAGGCTCCTCGATGGAGGCGATCTTCACCACGTCCGGCATGTCGGCCGGATTGTGCAGCTCGACCTGATCGCCCGAGGTCAGGTTCATGCGGTAGACCACCGAGGGCGCGGTGGCGATGAGGTCGAGATTGAACTCGCGCTCCAGCCGCTCCTGGATGATCTCCAGATGCAGAAGGCCGAGGAAGCCGCAGCGGAAGCCGAAGCCGAGGGCCGCCGAGGTCTCCATCTCGAATGAAAACGAGGCATCGTTGAGACGCAATTTGCCCATCGCGGCGCGCAGATCCTCAAAGTCCGCTGCATCGACCGGGAAGAGGCCGCAGAAGACGACCGGCTGCGCCGGCTTGAAGCCCGGCAGGGGCTTGGCCGTCTGGCGCTTGTCTTCGGTGATTGTGTCGCCGACGCGGGTGTCGGCCACTTCCTTGATGGAGGCGGTAATGAAGCCGATCTCACCGGGACCGAGCTCTTCAACCATGACCATCTTCGGGGTCATGACGCCGACCCGGTCAACCGGGTACTTGGCGTCCGTGCCCATCATGCGGATGGTCTGACCCTTCCTGAGCTTGCCGTCGATGATGCGGACCAGCACGATCACGCCCAGATAGGCATCGTACCAGCTGTCGACGAGGAGTGCCTTGAGCGGCGCTTCCCGGTCGCCGTCCTTTGGCGCCGGCAGGCGTGTGACGATGGCTTCGAGCACCTCGTCGATGCCCACGCCGGTCTTGGCCGATATCGGGATTGCATCGGAAGCGTCGAGGCCGATCACCTCCTCGATCTGCTCCTTGACGCGGTCTGTGTCGGCAGCCGGCAGGTCCACCTTGTTCAAGACGGTCACGATTTCATGATCGTTGTCGATTGCCTGGTAGACATTGGCGAGCGTCTGGGCTTCTACACCCTGACTGGCATCGACCACCAGAAGCGAGCCCTCGCAGGCCGAGAGCGAGCGAGAAACCTCATAGGCAAAGTCTACGTGGCCGGGCGTGTCGATCAGGTTCAGCACATAGTGCTCGCCGTTGCGCGCGTCGTACTCCAGCCGCACGGTCTGCGCCTTGATGGTGATGCCGCGCTCGCGCTCGATGTCCATCGAGTCGAGGATCTGATCCTTCATCTCGCGGTCTTCCAGCGAGCCGGTCATCTGGATCAGCCGGTCGGCGAGCGTCGACTTGCCATGGTCGATATGCGCGACGATGGAAAAGTTGCGAATATGGGAAAGTGGCGTGTTCGTCATGCCGCTGGCCTTAGCAGGCGGCCCGTTCTTCGACAAGCAGATTGCTGCAGGGAAGGAGCTGCGCGCCGTGTCAGGAGGAAAAAACAGCAACATTGCGGATGCGATCGGCCGACCATATATCCCGCACATGTGCGATCCTGACCAAAACAAGCTGGGTTTCCTGATCCATGACGTTGCGCGCCTCATGCGCAAGCGCTTCCTGGAACAGGACAATGAATTCGGACTTTCATCTGCCCAGTGGCGGCTGCTTTTCCGGCTATTGAAGGAAGATGGCGTTCCGCAGGTGCGGCTGGCCGAGCTTCTGGAAGTGGAACCGATCAGCGTTTCACGGATGGTCGACCGGCTGGCCGAGAATGGCTGGGTCGAACGCCGCCTTGCCAGAACGGATCGGCGCGTGCGCATGATCTATGCGACCAGAAAAGCAAGAGACGCCTGTGGCGGCATCCAGGAAATCAGCGCTTCCGTCTATGAAGAGGCGCTTTCTGGCCTGGCTGACGATGAGCGCCGGGTTCTTTTCGGGGCGTTGGGCAAGATGGCGCAGAATCTCTATGGACCTGAAGCCGCAGACAGGGCGTGACTACGCCCTGTCTTGGCGGGTTTCAATCGGCGACCAGCTTGCGGTAGAGGTGCCATGTGGCGTGGCCGAGAATTGGCATGACCACAGCAAGACCGGCAAAGAGCGGCAGTGACCCGATGAGGAGCGCACCGGCTACCAGCACGCCCCAGAGCGCGATGGGTAGCGGATTGATGCTGGCGGCGCGCACCGACGTGACAATTGCG
Organism: Nitratireductor aquibiodomus; assembly: GCF_900105565.1. Taxonomy (NCBI): domain Bacteria; kingdom Pseudomonadati; phylum Pseudomonadota; class Alphaproteobacteria; order Hyphomicrobiales; family Phyllobacteriaceae; genus Nitratireductor; species Nitratireductor aquibiodomus. Next base: position 2,564,510 of record NZ_FNSL01000001.1, read on the forward strand.
GCAACGGCGCCGCAGTCGCGGTCAAGCAGCATGGGGAAGGCGATGGCCGTGGTAATCAGCACCACGAGGGCAAAAATGAAGCCAATCGCATTGCCGAGCGCGAGCAGCATGAAGCCGGCGTCGGTGGTGAACAGGCTCTCAAGGAACAGCGAGATCGATGCCGGCGGTTCTGGACCGAGCAGGCGCACATAAAGCCCCTGAGCAACCAGCAGCCACGTCACGAAGATGGCGAACAGCATTGCCCCAACGGCGATAATGGATGGTATCGCGGGTGACTTGAGCACTGCCAGCGCGTGCCGCCAGCTGGTATCGAGCCCGGCTTCGCGTCTTCGACTGATTTCGTAAAGGCCGATGGCTGCAAATGGCCCGAGCAGCGCAAAGCCGGAGGCCAGGGGGAAGAGCAGCGGAAGCGCGTTTGCATCCGAAGCCCAGTAGATCAACACCACCCCGACAAGCGGGTAGATGAGGCACAGGAACGCGTAGTGCGAAGGTTTCTGCCAGAAATCATCGAGCCCGCGCCCCAGCGCATCGATGACATCCGACGTGCTGATCTTGCGAACAGCCGGCAAGGACAGGGTCTTGTCGGTTCCGGCCATGACATGAAAATCCGCCATTTCAGACCTCCCGGATATGCCAGGACGCAGACCGCACCCCGACGGCAAACCAAGCCCGGAGTATAGGGCCTGAGCGGCATCGCGGCGAGACAGGCGTCGGTCACATCTTCTGGAGCAGGTGGTGAGCGGCGTCAGGATTGCGCGGGGAAGAATGCCCGTTTGGCGAACGGTGCGGTGGCGCCGTGCAGGATGACGGACAGAAGGATCGTGAAGACGGCGATGTTGGTGATTGCCTCCGCCACGTCGAAACCGGACTGGTCGACCACGAGAATGAGGTAGAGCACGGAGGCAAGGCCGCGCGGGCCGAACCAGCCGACAAAAAGCCGTGCCCGTGTGCCTGTTCCGGTTCCCAGCATGGCGATGAAAACGGGAACGATGCGAATGACGGTGAGGCTGAGCACTGCATAGAAAAGCGCCGACAGGGCGGGCGCTTCCAGCGCCTGCGGCAGCATGGCCGCGCCGAACAGGAGAAAGGTGAGATTGGTGAGGATCGATCCCTCGGTCATGGCAAAATTGCTCGCGTTCTCCACCGTTTCGGCAGGCAGCCGCCAGCCAAAGGCCAGCCCCGCTGCAAAGGCGGCAAGAAATCCGTTGCCGCCCGCCAGTTCTGCGCCGAGATAGGCGAGCCCGGCAAGCCCGACCATGATGGGCGTGCGCCCGGCTGGGTTGGAAAAGGCGCGTGTAAAAGCAAAGTCTGCGGCGACGGCGCCGAGATAGCCAGCGGCGAGCCCGGCGAGCGGTCCGAAAACCACCTGTTTCAGAAAGAAGGCCGCGTGCCCGGCCATGCCTTCACCGCCACCGGTGTCGGCGGCGAGTGCCAGTGCAATGAGGAGCAGGGGCAGGCACAGCCCGTCATTGAGCCCGCTTTCCACGTCCAGGGCCTCGCGCTCGACTTCGGGCAGCCCGTCATTGCCGAAAACCGGCTGCGCCAGTGCCGCGTCGGTCGGGGTCAGGACGATGGCGAGCACAAGCGCGCCGAAGAGGCCAAGCGTGGGAAAGAGAAACATCCCCGCGGCAGTGCCGGCAAGGATGGTGAGCGGAATGCCGATGAAGAGGAGCCGTGCGGAGAGGAGGGCGGTCGCGCGCTTGGCCATCACGCTTGAAACTCGGATGTTGGCAGCGTCGCGGTAGAGGATGATCGCCAGCGTCGCCGTTGCGAGGAACTCGACGACCGAATTGTCGAGCGGTGAGGTCAGCGTTGCATCCGTGAGATGAAACCCATAGCCCAGCGCGGTGAAGAGCATGGGGCCGGAGAGAACCGAGGCTTCAAGCTTTCGAGAGACCAGTGAGTAGGCGGTGAAAGCAATGAAAAGAAGGACCAGCGCCACGTGAACGTCCATCAGCGTGATCCCCTGTCTTCCACAGCCGCATCGCCGCTTTTCGGTTTGCCCCAGTTCAGCGTCTTGTAGTCAAAGCCGAAGGTGAGGGTTGGCTTGACGATGGCGAAATAGGGCGAGAGATCGAAATCGCGCGGGGTGAAAAGGCTGTGGTGGCGGATGTGGAGGATTTCCTGCCGCGAATAGGTGGATTCGGCCGAGGCGTGCCCCTTGGCCTTGGTGATTTCGGGCAGGATCGGGTAGCCGACTTTCTGAAACGCCTGGGCGATGAGCGAGGAGCAGATGGCGCGCGTCGGATCGCCCGAGCCGATGGCGATCATGCGCCGGCGCCAGCGTACGGGAACGGGCGGTGTCGGCAGGAAATAGCGCAGCAGGTCGAAGATGTTGCGCATGTCATAGCGCAGGCCGAGTTTTTCGATCATGAAGCCGACGATCAGGTTCCGATCGTCCGGTGTAAGGCCGTTCGCCCGGCAGATGCGCGTGTTGTAGGTCTTGTACTTGGAAAGCGGCACGGCAATGCAGCCATCGCCCAGGATGACCTCGACGAGACGGGGGCGTTCGGAGCCGTCTTCGGGCTCCGGCAGCGCATCGCCCACATAGAGCGCGGCATGGCTCCAGGTGGACTGGGTCAGATATTTGATCGCTGCCGAAATGCGCTGATTGCCTTCAATCAGCAGAATATCGCCGGGCTGCAGGGTGCGATGCAGCGTTTCGGGGTCGGACGGCGTGTAGGGTTGATACCCTGAGGATTCGCTTTGCAGCCGCCGCGCCAGAAAGCGGCCGAACCGGTCGAGCAGGGTGCTGGGTTGTTCGCTCATTCGCTCCCGTCCGCGATTCTTCGATCAATGGCAGGTGGAACTTAGAGGTTTTATCGCGTCGGGCAAACGGCCTGATGCGGCTAGAGGCAAACAGAGATCGGCTTGACTTAATTCAAACGTTTGATTAAATCAGAGATATGATGCATGACAATGGCAATACGCAGAATGCCGAAACGCGGCTTTCATCGGCGGATCACACGCGGCTTTCGCTCATCCGGGCGGGGCTGAAGCTTTTCGGCGAAAAAGGATTCGATGGCACGACAACGCGCGAGATCGCGCGCGCGGCTGGTGCGAACATTGGGTCGATCTCCTATCATTTCGGCGGCAAGGAAGGCCTGCGCGCGGCTTGTGCCGATTACATCGTCGAACTGATCGGCAGGATTGCCGGCAGTGCCCTCGACCTCAAGCCGGATCACGGCGCAACTCTGACGCCTTCCGAGGCCCGCGCCGTCTTGATGCAGGTTCTCGACACGATGACCGGCTTCATCGCCGCGCGGCCCGAAGCCGGGCTCATCGTCAAATTCGTGCTGCGGGAACTCTCCCACCCCACGGTCGCACTCGACCGCATTTATGAAGGCATATTCGCCCCGGTTCACAAGCGCCTCTGCGCGGTCTGGGAGGCAGCGACCGGGGAACCGGCGGAGAGCGACGAGACACGGCTGACTGTGTTCACGCTGATCGGCCAGCTCGTCTATTTCCGCATCGCCAGCGAAGCGGTGCAGCGGCGCATGGGATGGAGTGAAATCGGCGCACGCGAAGCAGCAGCCATCACGGCCATAGCCGGTGGCAATCTCGACGCCATACTCGCCGCGCGGACGCGTGGAAAGGAAACATCATGAGCATGCTCTGCGCCATACCGGTTCTCGCCGGGCTGATTTCCGGTTGCGGTTCAGCCGAGCCGCTGGCCGTGGGCTATGTGGAAGGCGATTATGTGCTGCTTGCACCCACGGAAGTGGGGCAGTTGAGCGTCGTTCCGGTGCGACGCGGTGCCTTTGTGGAGAAGGGCGCCACGGTTGCCGTGATGGATGATACGGATGCGCGCATTGCCGTGCGGCAGGCCGAGGCGGGGCTGGCGGAAGCGGAAGCGCAGCTTGCCGATCTAAAGGAGCCGAAGCGACCCGAAGAAATCGCCGTTCTGGAGGCTGCCCTTGCATCGGCAAAGGCCGAGGCGGCGGAAGCCGGCCGCGTGCTCGCGCGGACGGAAGGCCTCTCTCGCCGGGGCATCGCCACGCAGGCCGAGCTCGACAAGGCGCGCACTGCAAAGGAGCTGGCGGACACGCGGGTCGGCCAGGCCGAGGCCAATCTGGCTGTTGCACGATTGCCAGCCCGCGCCGAAGCAATCAGGGCTGCCGCCAGGCGCCGCGACCAGATGGAAGCCGCGCTGGAACAGGCGCGCTGGCGCCTTTCCGAACGTGCCATCACCGCGCCCTCCGCCGGTCGCATCGACGATGTGATCCGCAATGCGGGCGATGTGGCCGGGCCTTCGGCTCCGGTCGTCTCGCTGCTGCCCGACGGCGGGGTGAAGCTCAAGGTCTATGTGCCGGAAGCAGCATTCTCCGGCCTTGAACCCGATGCGCTTCTGGCCGTGAACTGCGACGGTTGTGCGCCGGGGCTGACGGCACGCATCTCCTACATTTCGCCGGATCCGGAATTCACCCCGCCGGTGATTTATTCGCTCGAGACGCGCCAGAAGCTTGTCTATCTGGTCGAGGCGCGGCCGGAGGGTGACGCGCGCAGACTGCAGCCGGGGCAGATCGTGGATGTGCGCCTGAAAGCCGACGCGCCATGAACGCGATTGACGTCCACGGTCTGGTAAAGCGTTTCGGCGACAAGACGGTCGTCAACGATGTGACGATGCAGGTGGCCAGGGGGGAGATTGTCGGCTTTCTCGGCCCGAACGGGTCTGGCAAGACGACGACGATCCGCATCATGTGCGGGCTTTTGACGCCGGATGAGGGCGATGGCACGGTTCTGGGCTTCAACCTGCGAACCGAGGGGCTGAAGATCAAGCGCGAAGTCGGCTACATGACCCAGCGTTTCTCCTTCTATGAAGACCTGACCATCGCGGAGAACCTCGCCTTCGTCGCCCGGCTCTACGATCTGAAGCCGGTGGGTGCGCATGTGGACCGCACACTTGAGGATCTCGGCCTTGCCTCGCGCCGCAACCAGCTCGCCGGCACGCTTTCGGGCGGCTGGAAGCAGCGGCTGGCGCTGGCGGCCTGCATCATGCATCAGCCGAAACTTCTCCTGCTCGATGAGCCGACGGCGGGTGTCGATCCCAAGGCGCGGCGCGATTTCTGGGACGAGATTCACCGCCTTGCCGCCGACGGGCTGACGGTTCTCGTCTCCACCCACTACATGGATGAAGCCGAGCGCTGCCACCGCATCTCCTACATCTCCTACGGCACCATGCTGGCCACGGGGTCCGTGGCCGATGTGGTGCGCGACGCCGGGCTTGTCACCTATCTCGTTGACGGGCCGAAGCTGGAGAAGCTGGCCGCCGAGTTGCGGGAGCGGCCTGGCGTGGAGCAGGTGGCACCCTTCGGCGCAAGCCTTCATGTGGTGGGATCGGACGAAGAAGCGCTCAAGGCGGCGCTGCAGGATCTCGACGGGCGCGAGGGTGTGCGCGTATCACGCGGCGAAACGAGCCTTGAGGATGTCTTCATCCAGTTCATGGCCAATTCCACGGACAACATGCAATGAACGGCTTCTTTTCATTTAGTCGGCTCATTGCCCTGCTGATCAAGGAGTTCATCCAGATGCGGCGCGACCGCATCACCTTCGGCATGATGCTGGGCGTGCCGCTGATGCAGCTCGTCCTGTTCGGCTATGCGATCAACTCCGACCCGAAGGCTCTGCCGGCGGCACTCGTCTCGCTCAGCCAGGACCACTACAGCCGGGCGATGGTCTCGGCGCTGGAGAACACGGACTATTACCGTTTCGATCACGTGGTGGAGAGCGCGGCGGAGGCCGAGAAGCTTATGGCGAGTGGCAAGGTGGTCTTTGTGGTCACCATCCCGTCGGATTTCGCCCGCCGTGTCGACCGGGGGCAGCGGCCGCAGATCCTGATCGAGGCGGATGCGACCGACCCGTCGGTCGCATCAGGAGCGATCTCCACGCTCGGAACGGTTGCTTCGGAGGCGCTCTTGCGCGAGCGCGGCGTGCCGGCTTCGGAGGCAAAACCGGCTGACCGGCTCGAAGTGATCGTCCACCGCCGCTACAATCCCGAGGGCATCTCGCAATACAACATCGTGCCGGGGCTGCTTGGCGTCATCCTGCAGATGACCATGGTGATGATGACATCCATCGCGCTCACCCGCGAACGCGAACGCGGCACGATGGAAAACCTGCTCGCCATGCCGGCGAGCCCGCTTGAGATCATGCTCGGAAAAGTGCTGCCCTATCTGGTGGTCGGTGCGGTGCAGGTGGCGGTCATTCTCGGCGCGGCGAAACTGCTGTTCGGCGTTCCCTTCATCGGCAGCCTGTGGCTGCTTCTGACGGCGGTGTTGATCTTCGTTCTGGCACTCGTTCTGCTCGGTTACACGATCTCAACCGTCGCCCGCACGCAGATGCAGGCCCTGCAGCTCACCTTCTTCTTCTTCCTGCCGTCGATCCTGCTCTCCGGCTTCATGTTTCCGTTTCGCGGCATGCCCAACTGGGCGCAATGGCTGGGAGAGATCTTTCCGCTCACCCATTTCCTGCGCGTCATCCGCGCCGTCATGTTGAAGGGGGCGGACCTGCCGACAGTCGCCTTCGAGACGGGAATCCTCGTCCTGTTCATCATCGTCTATGCCGGGTTCGCGCTGATGCGGTTCCGCCGGACGCTGGATTGAGAGCGCCGGCGGAATTCATATTTTAGAACCATTCTAATATATTGACGACGATGGAGCTGATCTCTATCTTAGAATTATTCTAAACAATGGATTGCCTCTGTCATGTTTTCACGCTTCTTCGGCTCCCACCGCCGCCCTTTCTCCTCACTCGATGAACAGGAGATTCTCGCTCTTGCCATCTCTTCGGAAGAGGACGACGCCCGCATCTATCGCGCCTATGCGGAAGGGCTGCGCGACGAATACCCGCATTCGGCGGCCGTGTTCGATGAAATGGCAGAGGAAGAGGACGGACACCGTGCGGCGCTGATCGAGGCGCACAGGGAGCGCTTCGGCGAGCGCATTCCCCTGATCCGCCGCGAGCATGTGCGCGGCTATTACGACCGCAAGCCCGACTGGCTGGTGCGCCCGCTTGGGCTGGACAATGTGCGTGCGCAGGCCGAGCAGATGGAAGAGCAGGCGCATCGCTTCTACGTGGAAGCGGCCAAACGAACCGGGGACGCCGGCATTCGCAAACTTCTTGGCGATCTGGCCATCGCCGAAAAGACACATGAATCTCTGGCGCACCGGCTTTCCGAGAAGCATTTGGGCGAAGACGAACGCGCCGAGGAAGAGCAGACCGAGCGCAAGCAGTTCATACTCACCTATGTGCAGCCTGGCCTTGCCGGCCTGATGGACGGCTCGGTCTCGACGCTTGCGCCCATCTTCGCTGCCGCATTTGCCACGGGCGACACATGGCAGACCTTCCTCGTCGGTCTTGCCGCGTCCATCGGTGCCGGCATCTCCATGGGTTTCACGGAAGTGGCCTCCGATGATGGTGTGATCTCGGGGCGCGGCTCGCCGATCAAGCGCGGCCTTGCCACGGGCATCATGACGACCGTGGGCGGCCTTGGCCACGCGCTCCCCTATCTGATCCCACATTTCTGGACGGCGACCATCATCGCTTTCATCATCGTTTTCATCGAGCTGTGGGCGATCGCCTGGATCCAGAACCGCTACATGGAGACCCCGTGGAGCCGCGCCACCTTCCAGGTGGTGCTTGGCGGTGCTCTTGTGTTTGCCACGGGCATGCTCATCGGCAATGCCTGACGCCGCTCATGCGTCGTGCAGCGCGCGGCTGTCTTCCGGGGCTTCCGCGCGCTCGGTCATGCCATAATCGCGCAGGACATGGGCGATGCGCAGACGATAGCCGGCAAATATTCCGCCGCGACCCGCGCGCTGGGCCTGCCTGTGTTCCTCCGTGTTGCGCCAGGCCCTGACCGCTTCCTCGTCGCGCCAGAACGACAGTGAGAGAATCCGGCTTTCGTCGTTGAGGCTCTGGAAGCGTTCGATGGAAATGAAGCCGTCGACCCCGTCGAGCAGCGGGCGCAGGTCGGCGGCGATGCCAAGATAGGCATCGCGCCTGCCCTCTGCAGGTTGAACTTCGAAGATGACTGCGATCATGGCCGCACCCATTCGGCATGGGGCGTGGAAGCGCGTTTCAGGAACATGCGATCCTCCTTGAGAATAAAGCGCTCGCGTTTTGCGAACTCGTAATTCGCGCGACCTTCGGGGCTCGCCGCAAGCCGTGTCCGATAAGCCTCATAGGCAGCGAGACTGTCGACATCATAGACGCCATAGGCGGTCGTCGCCGACCCCTCATATGGCGCGAAATAGCCGATGAGGTCGACACCGGCGCGTGGGATCGCCTGCCCCCAGTTGCGGGAATACTCCTCAAAGGCATCCCGTTTGAACGGGTCGATCTCGTAACGGATGAAGCATGTGATGGTCACGGGTATGATCCCTTTCTGCTGGCATGCTTCGATGAGCATGGAAGCGTTTTCCTGTTTTCTGTGTCAGACGTCCCAGAAGGGCTTTGCGCATTCGCGTTCCACGTCACGGCGGGTGAGGCCGACATCGCGGAGTTGCTCGTCCGTGAGATCGGCGAGGTCTCGCCGCTGGCGGTATCGCTCCGAAGCAAGCGCGAGCCGGTAGAACCACGACAGGATCCACGTTCGGCGGTTTTTGGCCTGTTCCACGGGGGGGATGATCGATCTCTCATATGCCCGCATCGCTTCTCTCCCTGTTCGATGGTCCGAGAATAGCGCTTGTCGAACATTCATACTTTGGTTAGCATCGAACTATGAAAGCAGGAACGGACCTCGCCCAGATCGCAAGCCTCGTCGGTGACCCGGCGCGCGCCAATATGCTGGCGGCGTTGATGGGAGGCACGGCCCTCACGGCCAGTGAGCTGGCGATGGAGGCCGGTGTCACTTTGCCGACGGCGAGTGCGCATCTCGCCAGGCTGTCAGATGGCGGGTTGCTGCGCATGACGCGGCAGGGCCGCCACCGCTACTACGCACTGGCGGATCATCAGGTGGCCGCCATGCTTGAATCCATCATGGGCGTGGCGGCGGCGCTGGGGCCGCGAAAGGTGTTGCCCGGCCCGCGCGATACGGCCATGCGCGAAGCCAGAATCTGCTACGACCATCTGGCGGGCGAGGCAGGTGTCGCCATGTTCGACGCCTTTGCCGGGCGCGGGTTGATCGCCATCGATGGAGACGACGTGAACCTCACGGACAAAGGGGCCGGATTCTTCAGCGATTTCGGTCTCGACATTGAGGCGATGCGCGGGAAGCGCCGCCCGGTATGCCGCTCCTGCCTTGACTGGAGCGTGCGGCGCTCGCATCTGGCGGGCAGCCTGGGCGCTGGCATGCTCGACCGGTTCATTGCGCTGAAATGGGCACGGCGGGAAAAGAACAGTCGTGTCATCCGCTTTACGCCGCCCGGGCGCGCCGCGTTCGAGAAGATGCTGCGGGCAGACGAAGGCCGGACCGGCGCGTGAGCCAGTCTGAAGCGGGGGCGTGGCCATTTCTTTCCGCGCTGCTTTGCGCCATGGTCGCGCTTCACCGATGATTCCAACAAAGCTCTGCCGGGGACAATGATGAACACCGAACTGCTGCGCAGGCTCTGCGAAACGCCGGGTGCGCCGGGCCACGAAACGCGCGTCCGCGCCCTGATCGAAAAAGAGATCGATGGACTGTTCGACGAAGTGCGGACCGACCCGATGGGGTCGCTCCTGTGCGTGCGCAAGCCGCGGAGGAAGGTCAAGGGCGACCCGCTCAAAATCATGCTTCTGTGCCACATGGACGAGATTGCCTTTCTCGTCACCCATGTGACGGAGAAGGGTTTCCTCCATCTCGACCCGGTGGGCGGCTTCGACCCGCGCAACCTGTTCTCCCGCCGCGTGCTCGTCTGCACCGAGAGCGGCGATTACAAGGGCGTGATGAACCCCGCCGGCAAGCCCATTCACATTCAGAGTGCGGAAGAGCGCAAGAAAGTGCCCGAACCCGGCGAGTTCATCGTCGATATGGGGCTTGGAGAGAAAGCGCGCGATCTGGTGCAGGTTGGCGACTTCGTGGTCATGGACGAGCCGTTCCTGGAAATGGGAGAAAAATTGGTCTCCAAGGCGCTCGACAATCGCGTCGCCTGCTGGCTCGGTATTGAGGCGATCCGTGCGCTGGAGGAAGCCGGCACGAAGCATGATTGCGAGATCCATGTTGCGTTCACCGCTCAGGAAGAGGTGGGGCTGCGCGGTGCGCGCACGGCCGCCTATGCGGTGAAGCCCGATATCGGCCTCGGCATCGACACGACGCTTGCCTGCGACACGCCGGGCATCGGCGAGCACGAGGCGGTGACGAAGCAGGGAGAAGGCTTCGGTCTTCATGTGAAGGACTCTTCCTTCATCGCTGATCAGGCGCTGGTGCGCGAGGTCGAGCAGCTCGCCAAAAAGAAGGCGATCCCCTACCAGCGCACTATTCTGGCCCGTGGCGGGCAGGATGGCGCGGCAGCCCAGCAGGCGGCCGCCGGCGCGCGCGCCGTGGGCATCGTGGTGGGCACCCGCTACATCCACACCGTGACCGAAATGATCGACCGCAACGACCTTCAGGCCGCGCTCGACATCATCGTCGCCTATCTCGGCGAAAACTAAAGCTGAAGCACCGCCGCGCTGCATAAAACTGTGGCGCGGCGGCCACACTGCGCGCTCTTCCGCAACAAGACCCGATTTGCGCCATCAAAGCGGCGCAAATTCCGGCGAAATCCGACCGGCATTCACGGAGCGTTCACTTCGTGTGTGTACTTTTGGCCCGATACTTCACACAGGCGGTTTTGGAGGAGCCGCCACCGGTTGGACATGACCCATGGCTCTTATCATTCGCCTCGTTGCCGTTCTTCGCGATTTCTTCGCCCCGCGCTATCACCCCGAGCGTCATTACATGCGTGGCCCCGGCCCTGCCTGCCAGAAGCGTGGTGGCGGCACTCCCACGGCTGCCTGACGGCAACGCTCACTCACAATATCTGACGATCACCGGCTTTCCGGCTGACGCGCCCAGCTCGTGGCATTTTTCTGATGCGCACAATTTCCAGCCGGAGTCTGTTGCGCCCGAAGCCGCAAGGGCAAGTTCGCTCTGCGCTGGCAGGGAAGGGCGATAGCGCCACCAGCCATCTTCAAAGTGCGCGTCAGGCGGCGGCTCCATGCCCGCTCCTGACCCCTGAACGCGCGCCTCGACGATCTCCAGCCCGGCAGGTGTTGCCCGCCAGTCTTCCTCCCAGCGGATTTTCTCGACCGAATGCGTCCATGACAGGGTGAAGAGCGCTGCCCCTAGGGTCAGCGCTTTTCCGCCCGCCAGAACGCATATGCTCATGCGTCGGCCTTCGTTTCTTCCGAGGCGTGCGCCGTGCGTGTGCGATACCAGTGTTGGCCGAGGAAGAGGGCGGCAAGCGCGAAGCCGAGTTCATCGGTAATGGGAAGCGCGGCAATCAGCGTAAAGGCCGCTGCGGCTGCAAGAATGCGCTCCCAGACGGCAAGCTTCGAGCGCAGGAAGCCGATCACCGCCGCGCCCCAGAGCGCAATGGCGAGTAGCGCCTTGAATACGATATAGACGACCGCCGGATAATAGCCCCAGGCCTCCGCCAGCGGCCCGCCATCCTGCAGCATCAGCGCCGGCGTGTAGACCGCCATGAAGGGGATCACGAAGCCGGCGGCAGCCACCTTGATCGCTTCCATGGAGATCTTGAGGCCGTTCTCCTTGGCGATGGGACCGGCTGCGAAGCATGCAAGCGCAACGGGCGGCGTCAGATCCGCCAGAATGCCGAAATAGAACACGAACATGTGGCTGACGATCAGCGGCACACCAAGCGCCAGGAGTGCCGGTCCGGCAATCGAGGATGTGATGATGTAGTTGGGAATGGTCGGAATGCCCATGCCCAGCACGATGCAGGTGATCATGGTCAGCACGAGCGAAAGGAACAGGCTCGTCTCGCCGACCGACACGATAAACTGACCAAACGTGTTGGCAACGCCGGTCAGGGTCATGGTTCCGATAATGATGCCGACCACGGCGCAGGCCACGCCCACGGGAAGCGCGGTCTTGGCTCCCTCGGCGAGCGAATCCCTGCAGACCACCAGCGTCCTGCGGCCGCCATCGACGAAGAGGTTGGCGACGATCAGCACCAGCGCGGCGATCAGGATTGCCGTGATGCCGTAGCTGAAGAAGCTTGCCGCAACGAGGCCGAGGCCGACCCAGAAGATCACCCTCAGCACCTGCCCGGGAAGGCCGAGCGCGACCGAGCCGCCAAGGATCAGCAGTACTGTCAGCGACAGGCCGATCGTGCCGGCAAAGAGCGGCGTGTAGCCGGAGAAGAGAAGGTAGACCAGCACGGCCAGCGGCAGGATGAGATACCAGCCCTTGCGCAGCGCATTGCGTGCGGAAGGGAGCTCGGAGCGCGGCAGGCCGTGCAGACCGTATTTGCCGGCTTCCAGATGCACCATCCAGAAGGCGGAGGCGAAGTAGAGCACGGCGGGAATGATCGCCGCCTTGACCACCTCGTAATATTCGATGCCCAGCGTCTCGGCCATGATGAAGGCCACCGCGCCCATCACGGGCGGCATGATCTGCCCGCCCATGGAAGCAGTCGATTCCACACCGCCTGCAAAGGCTGCGCGATAGCCGAAGCGCTTCATTAGCGGGATGGTGAACTGTCCGGTGGTCACCACATTGGCGACGCCCGAACCGGAGATCGTACCCATCAGGCCGGAGGAGATGACCGACACCTTGGCCGCACCGCCGCGCGCATGGCCGACAAGGCCGAGCGACACGTCGGTGAAGAGCTTGATCATGCCGGCGCGTTCGAGGAACGAGCCGAACAGGATGAACAGGAAGATGTAGGTGGCCGAAACGTAGATCGGAATGCCGTAGATGCCTTCAGTGCCATAGGCCATGTGGTCGATGACCTGGCTGAAATCATAGCCGCGATGGTTCAGCGGCGATGGCAGATATTGGCCGAACAGGCAGTAGGCGAGAAACGCGCCGGAGATGATCGGCAGGGCCGGCCCCATCAGCACATAGGCGGCGGCAAAGACGGTGACGAGCGCGATCACGCCGAACACGATGTCGAGCGGTAAGGGATCGCCTGCGCGCAGGAGCAACGGCTTGTACTCGATGTATTGATAGAGCGCGACGGCAACGCCGGCGAGCGCCAGTGTCCAGGCAAGCGCCTTGATCATGGGAGCGCTGTCACGCGCCTGCGCCACCAGCGGGAAAACCAGCAGCGTCAGGAAACCGACGTGGAAGGCGCGGACGACCTGGCTTGGCAGGCTGATCACATGCGCGGCGGTGGCAATCTGGTACAGCGAGAACACCACCGCGATCCAGAAGAGCAGCCGGCCGATGCGATCGGTCCCGAACTCACCATGCGAATGGTCATGCAATTCAGCCTCGGCCGGGCTCGCGGCCTGGCCAGTTTCGGTGTTGGTCATCGGGCGCTCCGCTTCCCATGCTACGCGTCAGGGCCTTGCCGATTGTCCGCTCGGGTGCATGGCACGCGCGAGGGCTCGGCATTTCGGGCCTTCCTGTCACGCCCCGCCCCGGGATGTGACAGGAAGGCCCCGTCCGATGGACGGGGCCTCGCAGGACTGGCCTAGAGCAGGCCCTTTTCCTTGTAATAGCGCTCTGCGCCGGGGTGCAGCGGCAGCGGCAGGCCCTTGGGGCCATTCTCGGCAGAGATCGCCTTGGCAGCGGCGTGTGCGGCCACCATGTCGTCGAGATTCTCGAAGAGCTGCTTGGTCATCTCGTAGGCAACCTCGTCGGAGACATCCGAATGGGTGACGAGAATGTTGGTGATGGCCAGCGTCGGCACGTCCTCGCTCTGGCCCTCATAGGTGCCGGCGGGGATGGTGGCGGCGATGAACGGCGCACCGAGCGTCCCGGCCACGCTGTTGGGCACCGACACGATGGTCACCGGAAGCGAAAGCGCGAGGTCCTTGATCGAAGCAACGCCAAGGCCGGCCGACTGGAGGGTCGCATCAAGCTGGCGGTTCTTGATCAGCTCGACGGATTCGCCGAACGGAAGGTACTCGGTCTTGCCGAGATCGTCATAGCTCATGTCCATGGCGCCGAAGATGCGCTGGGCGTTGAGCTCGGTGCCGGATTTCGGCGCGCCGACGGAAAGGCCCTTGCCCTTCAGGTCGCCGAATTCCTTGATGCCGGATTCCTGCGAAGCGACGATCTGGATGTAGTTGGGATAGATCGCGGCGATGGCGCGCAACTTGTCGAGCTTCTGGTCGAAGCCGGCTTCGGCATCGCCTTCCCAGGCCGACTTGACGGAATCACCAAGTGCAAACGCGATTTCGCCACGGCCCTGCTGAAGCAGGTTGAGGTTCTCGACCGATGCCTTGGTCGACTGCACCTGGGTGCGCACGCCTTCGATGTTCTCGCCATAGATCTTGGAAAGCTGCGAGCCGAGCGGATAGTAGACGCCCGAAGTGCCGCCGGTCAGCACGTTGATGAAGTCCTGCGCCACGGCGCCGGCGGGTGCAAGGCCCAGCGACAACGCCACAGCACCGGCTGCGAGATACTTCCTGCTTGCATGTAACATCATGTCTCCTCCGCAATGTAGCTGCTCCGCAGGCATCACCGCCTGCGCTGCCCATGACTGTAGACAACCGCGCGCGCTTGCCAACAGGAAAGCGACTGGCAAGGGGGCGAACGGCCTGTGAAAGCCGATAATCGGACAAAAAACCGCGCGCAACCCCCTTCGGCTTCGCAAAGAGCCTGCGCGTCTTATACCAAAGTATAGGGGGCAAGCGGAGAGGAGCCGGGCGTCAGGCGATCCCGGTCGAGCCGAACCCGCCGCCGCCGCGTGCCGTGTCGCTGGCATGGCTGCGCTCTTCCAGCCGGACCTGCACCACCGGGGCAATCACAAGCTGGGCTATCCTGAGGCCACGCGTGATGGCGAAGTCGTCTTCACCATGGTTGATAAGCAGAACCTGAACCTCGCCACGATAGTCCGCGTCGATGGTGCCGGGTGCGTTGAGGCAGGTGATGCCATGTTTGAGCGCAAGGCCGGAGCGCGGCCGCACCTGCCCTTCAAACCCTTCGGGCAGTTCGAGGATGAAGCCGGTCGGAACCACCACTCGCTTGCCCGGCAGAAGCACGATGCGGCGGTCTTCCGGCACGGCGGCGCGCAGGTCCATGCCGGCGGCGGCGGCCGTTTCATAAGCCGGCAGCGGCAGGCCCGCGCCATGGGGCAGGCGGACAATGCCGACGGTGGGACCGATGACGGGCATGGAAGAAACGGTGTTGGACATGATCTCTGATCCTGTGCGCTGCAATCCGGGGCGACGATCACCACCCCTTCCGTCTGGCCCGTTTTGCCGGCGATTTCAACCGCCGCATGGCCCGCGAATACATATCTTCACCGCTATGTGGGGCTTTGCCGGGGCACTTTCCGTTCGACACGCGCCGTGCCGCTTGTTACAAGCGCCCGGCTTCAGGAAAACCAGATCAAGATGACCGACAAAATCGCCGATGCGGTGGCCCGCCGCCGCACCTTCGCAATCATTTCGCACCCGGACGCCGGTAAGACCACGCTGACCGAGAAGCTGCTGCTCTTCGGTGGCGCGATCCAGCTTGCCGGCGAAGTGAAGGCGAAGAAGAATCGCGTCCAGACCCGTTCGGACTGGATGAACATCGAGCGCGAGCGCGGCATCTCTGTCGTCACCTCGGTGATGACGTTCGAATATGGCGACCACGTCTTCAACCTGCTCGACACGCCGGGCCACGAGGACTTCGCCGACGACACCTATCGCACGCTGACCGCTGTCGACAGCGCGATCATGGTCATTGACGCGGCCAAGGGCATCGAACCGCGCACGCTGAAGCTGTTCGAAGTATGCCGCATGCGCGACATCCCGATCGTCACCTTTGTCAACAAGCTGGACCGGGAAAGCCGCGATCCGTTCGAGATTCTCGACGAGATCGAACAGAAGCTGGCGCTGGACACGGCGCCCGTCACTTGGCCCATCGGCCGGGGCAAGAGCTTTGTCGGCACCTACAATCTCGCTAACAACACGATGCGCCGCTCGGATGACGATGTGGAACCCATCGCTGTCAACGGGCCGGACTCCGATGCCGTTGCCGGGCTTCTGCCCGAACATGAGCGGGAGATGCTGGTCGAGGAGATGCTGCTCGGCAAGGAAGCCTGCCGTCCCTTCGACATGCAGGCCTTCCGCGAGGGGCATCTGACGCCGGTCTATTTCGGCTCGGCACTGCGCAATTTCGGCGTGCGCGACCTGATCGAAGCGCTGGGCAGCTTCGGTCCCGCGCCGCGCGCTCAGGATGCGGATTCGCGCAGGGTGGAAGCGACGGAGGAAAAGATGACCTCCTTCGTTTTCAAGATCCAGGCCAATATGGACCCCAATCACCGCGATCGCATCGCCTTTGTGCGTGTGTGCTCCGGCAAGCTCCAGCGTGGCATGAAAGCCAAGCTGGTGCGCACCGGCAAGCCGATCAGCCTGTCGGCACCACAGTTCTTCTTCGCCAAGAGCCGCATTACCGCCGACGAGGCCTTTGCCGGCGATGTGGTGGGCATTCCCAACCACGGCACGCTGCGCATCGGCGACACGCTGACCGAGGGCGAAGAGCTTCTGTTTCGGGGCGTGCCCAACTTCGCGCCGGAAATCCTGCGCCGTGTCCGGCTTGGCGACGCCATGAAGGCCAAGAAGCTGAAGGAAGCCCTGCAGCAGATGGCCGAAGAGGGGGTCGTGCAGCTCTTCACGCCCGAAGATGGCTCACCCGCCATTGTCGGTGTGGTTGGCGCGCTGCAGCTCGATGTGCTCAAGGAGCGGCTGAAGATCGAATATTCGCTTCCCGTGGATTTCGAGATGGCGCGTTTCAGTGTGTGCCGCTGGATTTCGTCCGACGAACCCGGTGAAGTGGACCGCTTCATCGCCAGCCATCGCGGCGACATCGCACGTGATCTCGACGATGATCCGGTTTTCCTGGCACCGCACGAGTTCGGCCTGAATTACGAGGCCGACCGCTGGAAGGCCGTGCGCTTCGCCACGGTGAAGGATTACCAGACGCGCAAGGCTGCCTGAGCGAACGGATTCGCCGATCATTTACCGGCAGGGATGAATTTTTCTCCATAGGTAGATTCTAAGGAATTTAATTCCAAGCGAATGGTTCAAATAGCGCCTAGATGAGGTTCATCTGTGCGTGTGCGGGTTGCTATCCTGCAGCGTCAGGAACACCAATCGCGTTTCATCTCACCCAGGAGGAGAGAACGATGAGCCTTCGCATCAACGACACCGCGCCGGATTTCAGCGCCGAGACGACCCACGGAACGATCAACTTCCATGACTGGATCGGCGATGGCTGGGCCGTTCTTTTCAGCCATCCCAAGGATTTCACGCCCGTTTGCACGACCGAGCTCGGCACGATGGCGGGGCTTGAGGGCGAGTTCAAGAAGCGCAACACCAAGATCATCGGTATTTCGGTCGATCCGGTCGAAGACCATGTGCGCTGGAAGGACGACATCAAGTCGGCCACGGGTCATGCCGTCGATTATCCGATGATCGGCGACAAGGATCTGAAAGTCGCAAAGCTCTACGACATGCTGCCGGCCGAAGCGGGTGACAGCTCCGATGGCCGCACCGCCGCCGACAACGCCACCGTGCGTTCGGTCTATGTCGTCGGGCCCGACAAGAAGATCAAGCTCGTGCTCACCTACCCCATGACCACGGGCCGTAATTTTGCGGAAATCCTGCGCGCGATCGATTCCATCCAGTTGACCGCAAAGCACCAGGTCGCGACGCCGGCCAACTGGCAGCAGGGTGAGGATGTCATCATCACGCCCGCCGTTTCCAACGAGGATGCGGTGAAGCGTTTCGGTTCGTTCGAGACGATCCTGCCTTATCTGCGCAAGACCAAGCAGCCCTCCGGCTGACCATCGTCAGACCCTGAATCATGAGCCCCGGTCGCTGCCCGCGTCCGGGGCTTTCTTTTTCCTGCACCGCCTCCCTTGTCTTCAAATCGACACGCTGTCACGGTCTTTTGGTTCGGTACGAAACTGTTTTCAGGAGTCCCGCCATGCGCCGTTCCGTTCTTGCGCTCACCTCCCTTTTCCTGGCCGCGTCCCCGGCTTTCGCCGCAACGGTCGAGATCGAGCTGCCCGATGTGGAGAGCGTGGACACCAGCGCGGTCACCTATGCGTGCCCGGACGGTGAGATTGAAGCCACCTATTACAATGCCGGCGATGCGTCGCTTGCGGTCGTCATGATCGACGGCAGCCCGGTGGTGATGAGCAATGTGCTGGCCGCTGCCGGCGCGAAATATGCGGGCGGGCCCTATATCTGGTGGACCAAGGGCGATGCTGCCGACCTCTACGACCTGATGAAGGGCGAGGACGCGAAGCCGGTTTCCTGCACCGCCAAAGACTGATCCGAAAGCCAACGGACTAAAAAGTAAACCATTTGGTTGACTATCTGTTCTTCGACTGATATATAAACCATATGGTTGAACATCAGTCGCCCCATCTCGATGCCGTTTTTCACGCCCTGTCGGACCCGACCCGGCGCGCCATGCTCCACCGTCTTTCGGGCGGAGAGCGCAGCGTGTCGCAACTGGCGCAGCCCTTCGACATGTCGCTCGCCGGCGCTTCCAAACACGTCAAGGTTCTGGAGACGGCGGGTCTGGTCAGCCGGCGTGTGGACGGCCGCACCCATTATTGCCGGCTGGAGGCGGCGCGTCTTGCCGAGGCGCAGGCGTGGTTCCGCTACTATGAGCGCTTCTGGACCGACCGGCTCGACACGTTGCAGGCCATTCTGGAGGCCGAGGACCGGCAGAACGCTGCCGGGCAGGACTGACACAGCGTCATATCAGCCATCGCGACCGTTGAGAGGAACACGATGAGACAGATCGACGAAAGTGATTTTGGCGTCGCCACGGCGCCCGATGAAGTGCGTTTCGAAAGGCTCCTGCCAGGTCCGGTGGAGCGCGTATGGGCTTATCTGACCGAGGCGGACAGGCGCAGGCAGTGGCTGGCAGGCGGCGAGATGGAGCCCCGTGCCGGGGGCACGGCGCAGCTCGTGTTCAGGCATTCGGAGTTCACCGACGAGGAGCCGCCCGCGCGCTACAGGGAGATGAACGAGAACGGTTTTCTTTCCGAAGGCCGCATCCTTGCGTGGGACCCGCCGCGTCTTCTGGCCATGACCTGGCCGGGCGAGGGCGAAGACAGTCAGGTTGAGTTCGAACTCTTTCGGGAGGGCGACAGGGTGCGGCTGGTGGTGACCCACAAGCGCCTCGCCGACCGTGGCGAGATGATCAATGTCTCCGGTGGCTGGCACGCGCATCTCGCGGTTCTGGAAGCGGTGCTTTCGGGCGAAAAGGCGCCTCCATTCTGGTCGCAGATTACGGCGCTGGAAGCCACCTACACCGGACGTTTCGACAGGCAATGAGACCCACGCCGCTATCGGCGCCAAGGAGAATGAGATGAACATTTCCGCAACGCAGAATGAATCCCGCTCGCAGCACGATGCCGGTCCCGCCACCAAGCCGAAACTTTCCGGCGGGCGCAACATCGCCATGAAGGTGCCGCCGCATCAATATGACGAGACGGTGCGCTTCTACCGGGACGTACTCGGCATGGAGCAGATCGAGGAGCTTCTGCCCGCTGTCGGCTTCCGCTTCGGAGCCAACCAGCTCTGGATCGACAAGACGCCGGGCATGAGCCAGTCGGAACTCTGGCTGGAAATCGTGACCGATGACACGAAGGCTGCCGCCGCGCGGCTCGAAGCGGCGGGCATCGCGCGCTGCGACGACATCGAACCGCTGGGCGAGAATTTCGACGGGTTCTGGATATCGAGCCCCGCGCAGATCATCCATCTTGTCGACAGCAAGTCAGGCGCCTGGTGAAGATACCATGCTCCAGATCGCACTGACGAGCATCCTTGTGGATGATCAGGACAAGGCCGAGGCATTTTACACGGACGTGCTCGGCTTCCGGAAGAAGCAGGACTTTCCGGTCGGCGGTGCCCGCTGGCTGACGGTCGTGACACCGGGAGCCGAGAACGGCACCGAGCTGCTGCTGGAACCCATGGGATACGACTTCGCGCGCACCTACCAGAAGGCGCTCTATGATGCCGGGATTCCCTGCACGATGTTTGCCAGCGAGGACGTGCAGGCAGAGTATGATCGGCTGAGAGCGCGCGGCGTGGTGTTTCGCGCAGAGCCGACCCGGATGGAAGGGATGCCGACCATCGCCGTGTTTGAGGATACGTGCGGCAACCTCGTTCAGATGTTCGAGGCATCTTGAGAAGAAAGGGCGGACACAAGGCGTCCGCCCTCCATGCAGTCTGACGTCAGAACTTCGCGCTTTCGCGGATGAACGTGCCGGCATTCAGTTCGTTGAACGCCTGCATCAGTTCCTGCCGCGTGTTCATCACGATGGGGCCGTGCCAGGCGACAGGCTCCTGGATCGGTTTGCCCGAAACGAGCAGAAAGCGGATGCCCCGTTCGCCGGCCTGCACCACCACCTCGTCGCCCGTGTCGAAAACGACAAGCGTGCGGTCGCCGCTCATGTCACGCAGATGCAGTTCTTCGCCTGCCACCTCTTTCTCGACCAGCACGCCAAACGGCCGCGAGGCATCGCGGAACGTGCCTGAACCCTCGAAAATATAGGCGAAGGCGCTGCGATAGGTGTCGACCGGCAGAACCTTGCGCTTTCCGGGCGGCACCCAGACATCGAGATATTGCGGATCGGCGGCAATGCCGTCGACGGGACCACGCTTGCCCCAGAACTCGCCGACCACGACACGCACGCGCGTTCCGTCATCGTCGATCACCTCGGGAATCTCGCCGGCCTTCACATCCTGGTAGCGCGGCGTCGTCATCTTCTCGCTTGAGGGCAGGTTGGCCCAGAGCTGGAAGCCGTGCATGCGGCCAAGCTTGTCGCCTTGCGGCATCTCCTGATGGAGGATGCCGCTTCCAGCCGTCATCCACTGAACGTCGCCCGCGCCCAGCGAGCCCGTATTGCCGAGACTGTCGGCATGGTCGACGCTGCCTGCCAGAACATAGGTGATCGTTTCGATGCCGCGATGCGGGTGCCATGGAAAACCCGCCTGATAGTCTTCCGGCCGGTCGTTGCGGAAATCGTCCAGAAGCAGGAAGGGGTCGGCGAGTTTCGGATCGCCGAACCCGAATGCACGGTCGAGCCGGACGCCGGCGCCCTCCATGGTGGGCTGCGCATGTGAAATCTGTTTTACGGGACGAATGGACATGATTGTCTCTCCATCTGTTGCTTGCCGCAAACATAGGCTGTGCGTGCGGTCATCGCATCCGCAACAGCGAAGACGCGCTGTTCACATATTGGAGACAATCGGTTGGGTGAGGAGTGGAAGCGCATCGAGCCAAGCGCTCGATGCGCCTGTTTCTACTCTTGTGGCGCGGCGTGAAGTGTCGGGATTTTTCGCAGCGCCACGCCGGCGAGCACGGCCAGAACGGCAACGGTCGCTGCGCTGAAGGCGGCCGCGGTGTTGAAGCCGGTGATGAAGGAGGATTGCGCATCCTCCAAAAGCCCGGCCGGCAGTCTTTGCGCCATCGCGGATGCCGCCCAGAGACTGTCGCCAACCGATGCCTCTACCTCCGGTGAAAGGCCGTCTGGCAATCGGCCCTGCATCGTCTGGCGATAGACCGCCGTCGTGATGCTGCCGAGCAGGGCGATGCCCAGCGAAGCGCCCAACTCCTGTACGGTTTCGGACATGGCGGAAGCGGAACCTGCCTTTTCCGCCGGCGCCGACCCGACCACGAGGTCCGTGCCAAGGGCCGCGATCGTGCCAAGCCCCAGATAGGCGAGCGAGAAGCCGGCGACGACCATGACAAGCCCGCTCGCATCGTTCTTGAGCCATGTGAGCATGAGATAGCCGACGACCGACAGGGCGAGCGCTCCCGCCACGACGAAGCCCGGCCTGACATGGCGGGCAAGCAGCGGCGTGCCGATGCCCGCGGCCACCATCGCCAGCGCGGGAGGCCCCATCCACAGTCCGGCGACCAGCGGTGAGAAACCAGCCACCAATTGCAGATATTGCGTGACCAGAAGCATGGTTCCTCCAACCGCGACAAGCCCGAACAGCAACACCACAAGGGCGACCGAAAAGGCCCTGCTTGCGAAGAGGTCGAGATCGAGAAGCGGATCGGCAAGGCGCCGCTGCCGCCATGCGAAAAGCAGGCCGAAGAGAATGCCCGCGACAATCGTGGCGATGGTGGAGAGGCCGAACCCGTCCTTGGCAATCTCCTTGATGCCATAGATCACCGGCAACATGGCGGCGAGTGAAAGCGCGGCGCTGAGGAGGTCGATCCTGTCGCTTTTCCGGGCGCGGTATTCCGGCAGCAGAACCGGCGCGAGCAACAGGAGAAGCAAGACGATGGGCACGGCGACGAGAAAGCCCGCGCCCCACCAGAAATGCTCCAGAAGCACCCCGCCCACGATCGGCCCCGCAGCCATTCCAAGTGCGAATGTTGTCGCCCAGACACCGATTGCCAATGCGCGCTGACGGGGATCGGCAAACAGATTGCTGATGAGGGCCAGCGTGGAAGGCATAAGCGTTGCGCCTGCCACTCCCAGAGCCGCGCGCGCGACCATCAGCATGAGGGCATTGGTTGAGAATGCGGCGATGATGGAGGTGACGCCGAACGCCGCCGCCCCGATCATGAGCAGTCTGCGCCGGCCGATGCGGTCGCCCAGTGTGCCCATGGTGATGAGAAAGCCCGCGATCATGAAGCCATAGGCATCCATGATCCAGAGCGCCTCCGTGCTCGTCGGCCTCAGGTCGGCTGCCAGTGCCGGCAGGGCCAGATGCAGTAGGGTCAGATCGAGCCCAAGCAGGATGGTCGGCAATGAAAGAAGGGCAAGCCCCAGCCATTCGCGGGGGCCTGCTTGCGAGGGCAGCGCGTGTGCGGATGCCGGTATTGGATGGTCTTCTAAAACAGCGGTTTCGTTGTAAGTGGTCATGATGCCTCCTTGCGGGAGGCGGACTTTCCGTGCAAAATGAAACTGTTACAATATTGGAAATTATCCTGTTACCATGAGCAATAGGCTGCCCCACCGATCCCTTGCCCGCACGCGCAGCGAGCTCTCCGAGTTTCTGCGGCATCACAGGGCAAAGCTCACGCCTGCCGATGTCGGCCTTCCGACAACGGGCGGCCGTCGCACGCCGGGACTGAGACGTGAGGAGGTGGCCCTGCTCGCGGGTGTCGGGCTCACATGGTACACCTGGTTCGAGCAGGGGCGCGATATTCAGGTTTCTGAATCCTTCCTGCTCAACGTCTCGAAGGCGTTGCGGCTGGACGATGCCGAATGCTGCCATCTGTTTCTCCTGGCGCAGCAGCGGCCGCCGCCTTCACAGGCCTACCAGCCCACCTCCATCAGCGCGCGCATTCAGCAATTGCTGGACGATCTTTCAAACCGCCCGGCCTATGTGTTCAATCTGCGTTGGGACGTGGTTGCCTGGAATGCCGCGGCCGACGATCTTCTCGATCTTGGCGGTCGCAATCCGGCCGACCGAAACCTCTTGCGCATGATCTTCGCCGATCCCGATATGCGCCGCCGTCTTCCCGACTGGGGGGAAGATGCGCAGAGCCTCGTCGCTCAGTTCCGCTGCGATCTGACGGGTACGCCGGACGATCCGGCGATCCGCACGCTGATCGACGACTTGAAGAAGCTTTCCCCCGATTTTCGCCGCTGGATGGAGCAGCCGGACATGACCGGCTACAGCCGGGGCATCGGCACGATTGTCGCGCAAACGGGTGAACGGTTGCGTTTTCAGCATGAGGTGCTGACCGTCGATGAGCACAGGCATCTCAGGATGGTGGTCTATTTTCGCAGCGAGCCAAAAGACGGGTGAGCCGGGGATGCCCGGCATCTGGTCTGCTAAAGCGCGTCGCGATCTTTCAGATTCGCTCTGAGCGCTTTAGGTTCTTGATTTGACGCATGTCTTTGTTCCGAAACCGGTGCCCACTTTCGGGAGACATGCGTTAGCCTCAGACCCCAGTCTTTGCAATGCGGTCAGTCGCGCCAGAAGACGATGGTCGGGCGATCCTTGTATTGGGTGCGCGCCTTTTCGGAGAAGCCAAGGCGCTCCGCGAGTTTGCGCGAGGGCGAATTCTCCTCATCAATGATGCAGGTGATGTCCCGGTTGCCGTGTGCCGCGGAGCACCAGGAAAACACGGCTTCCATGGCTTCTCTCGCATAGCCCCTGCCGTGGACTTCCGGGAGGAAAACCCACCCGGCTTCGAGTGTGCCTTCCAGCGATGGGGTGATGACGCGCCGCGCTTCCTGAACGCCTGCGTCACCCAGAAATGCGCCAGTCGCCTTCTCCGTCACGGCAAAATAGCCGAAACCCATCAGGTCCCACATGCCGCGATGCATGGCGAGACGGCGCCAGGCATCTTCGCCGGTGAGCGGCTTGCCTGAGGTGAAGCGCGTGGCCTCCGGCAGAGACCAGAGGCGGGCGAAGGCATCGAAATCTGCGATGGAGTGCGCACGCAGCACGAGGCGCTCCGTTTCGAGAACCGGAGTCTGCGGGGTCATTCTTTTGGTCCGAGCCGGTCGGCTATCAACTGTGCCAGACGTTCGGCAACGTCGTCCTTGCCCATCTCCGGCCATTCATCGTGTCCGTCCTGGCTGACGATCACCACGCTGTTGCGGTCGCCGCCCATCACACCACCGGGGCCGACGCCGCTGTCATGCGAGACGTCATTGGCGACGATGATGTCGGCACCCTTCTTGTTCAGCTTCGCGCGTGCATTCTTGAACAGGTCCTGCGTTTCGGCAGCGAACCCGATGACGAGTGCAGGGCGCTTCTCATGGTGGCCGACACCGGCGAGAATGTCCGGGTTCTCGGTGAGCTCCAGCATCGGCGCGCCTTCGCCCTGTTTCTTCTTGATCTTTTCGGCAGTCTCGACAGCCGGACGCCAGTCGGCGACAGCAGCGACGAAGACACCGGCATCTGCCGGAAGTGCGGCTTCCACCGCTTCGCGCATCTGGCGTGCCGTTTCCACATGGGTGGTGGTGACACCCTGCGGGTCCGGAATGGAGACGGGCCCCGAAACGAGGTGAACTGATGCCCCGAGGTGGGCAAGTGCCGCAGCGATTGCGTGTCCCTGTTTGCCCGAAGAACGATTGGCAATATAGCGAACCGGGTCGATTACCTCATGGGTCGGACCGGACGTGACGATCACCTTGCGCCCCGCAAGCGGCTTTTCGCCGGTGTCGAGCAGGGTCTCTATGGCTGCTACGATCTCCAGCGGTTCGGCCATTCGGCCTTCACCGGCCTCGCCGCTCTCGGCCATCTCACCCCGGTTTGGGCCAACGAAATGCACCCCGTCTTCCCGGAGCGTCCTGGCATTGCGCTGTGTGGCCGGGTGCTCCCACATGTGGGGGTTCATGGCCGGTGCCATGAGAACGGGCTTGTCGGTGGCAAGCAGCACCGTCGAGGCGAGATCATTGGCTTGACCGGTGGCGAGTTTGGCCATCAGGTCGGCGGTCGCGGGCGCGACGACGAGAAGATCGGCCTCGCGCGAAAGACGGATATGGCCGACATCGTGTTCGTCCTGGCGGTCGAACAGATCGGTGAAGACATGGTCCGCCGAGAGTGCGCCCACGGAAAGCGGCGTGATGAACTCCTGTGCGGCCCTTGTCATCACACAGCGCACGCTTGCCCCGCGCTCGCGCAGGCGGCGGATCAGGTCGAGGCATTTATAGGCTGCGATGCCCCCGCCGATCAAAAGCAGGATGCGCGTTTTGCGAAGGGTCTGCTGCGGGGTTGTCATCGATGCAGGCTCTCTTACGACGGCTTCATGGCTGGCTCGATATCGGTATGAACGAAATCGTCGCCCTTGAAAAGAAGCGGCAGGTTAGCGCTGCGGGCAAGCGCGTAAGCGAAGCAGTCACCGATGTTGAGCGCGGCCCGGTGGCCGGTGCCTGCACCGTAGATCGCGTACGCCTTGCGTGCGATGCTCAACTGCCGGTCGTCGAAGTCGACCGTTTCCACGTCGAGAGCCTTGAGCAGCGTGTTGAGGCGCGCGGTTCCCTCGATCATCGCAATGTGCCTTGCAACGCAGTGCGCCTCGAAGGTGGTGGTGCTGCTGATAAGGATCTGCTCGGCCTGCACGAAAGCCTGCCGAAACATGTCCGCATCCGCATCACCGTTCAGAACGGCGATAAGCGCCGATGTGTCGACGACGAATTTCGTTTCACAGTGTACGGCCATTCCAGATCTCGTCGGTGATGGCCTTCAGGTCGAATGCGCCAATGGGTCTGACCGAGATCGCTTCGATGAGCTCGGCACGGCGACTGTTTTGATGCGTGGGGGCTTTTGTGTGCGGCTGGACGCTGCGCGCGAGGATACGGCGCACTTCTTCTTCCATCGAGACGTCATTTTCAGCGGCGCGTTTCTTCAGGGCGCGCCGAACCTTCTCGTCCACATTTCGAATGGTCAGTGTCGCCATCGATACTCCATTACGCTGGGCTGCCTGCCTGAACACCGTGACAGCATTGCTGCACGAGACCGTTTCAACCACGGGCGCGCTGGCGATGCGCCCAAACCTGATTGCGAAATGCTGTAGCGTATTGACTGCATGACTGTCAGTGCCGGCATTGCATTATTCACACTTCTTCTGCGCGGAATAAGTGAAGTGAATCCGTATCTTAAGGCTTGTTTGCTAGCACTGCTGTCATTGCATTCGCGGTGGTTGGCGCGAGGCTGTGACGTGCTGCCTCGAAAACGGATTCCGGTTGGATTTGATCAGGACATCTGCCAGGCGATTGCGGCAAGGGCGATCGCGATCACCCATAGCGCCAGGCGTCCGCCGCGCGAATGGCGCGCTTCCGCCCTGCCGATCGCCTCGGCCGTCTCGGCATCAAAACGCAGCCCCTTCTGGGCCATCGTGTCGATCTCGCGGGAGAGGCGCTCGGTACGGGCGGCCAGGTCCGGGGCCTGGCGAACGAGCGCGACGAGCGCTCCCACACCCTCGCGGGCATCGTTCAGCATGCCGCGTGGTCCGAGATTGGCGGCAATCCAGTCGGACACGACGGGCTCGGCCGTCTTCCACATGTTGAAGTGCGGATCGAGCGTGCGTGCGACGCCCTCGACCACGACCATGGTTTTCTGCAGCAGCAGAAGCTCGGGCCGGGTCTGCATGTCGAAGAGCTCGGTGACTTCGAAGAGAAGCGTCAGAAGCCGCGCCATGGAGATGGTCTCGGCCGACTGGCCGTGGATCGGCTCGCCGATGGCCCGCAGCGCCTGGGCGAACGCGGCGACATCGTGATGTGCCGGCACATAGCCCGCCTCGAAATGCACCTCCGCCACCCGGCGGAAATCACGGGTAATGAAACCGTAGAGGATTTCGGCCAGGAAATGCCGCTCCTTGCGTCCAATCCGTCCGGTGATGCCGAAATCGACGGCAACGATCGTGCCGTCATCCTCGACAAACAGGTTGCCGGGATGCATGTCGGCGTGAAAGAAGCCGTCGCGCAATGTATGGCGCAGGAAGGACTGGATCAGCGTCCGGGCGAGCGCATCGAGGTCGTGGCCGGCCTCACGCAGCGCGTCGATGTTCGACATCTTCGTGCCGTTGACCCATTCGAGCGTCATCACGTCGCGGCCGGTGCGCTGCCAGTCGACAGCAGGCACGCGGAAGCCTGGATCGTCCTTCGTGTTTTCCTGTATCTCTGAAATGGCGGCGGCTTCCAGTCGCAGATCCATCTCGATCTTTGTCACCTGCGCGAGCGTCTCCGCCACCTTCACGGGCTTGAGACGGCGCGTGGACGGCATGAACCGCTCCTGCAGATGCGCGGCCAGAAAATAGCTTTCCAGATCGTTCTGGAAGCGGCGCCTGACGCCAGGCCGAATGACCTTGACGGCCACCTTTCGCGGCTCGGCTTCGCCCGCATCGACGCGGGCCTCATGCACCTGCGCAATCGACGCGGCAGCAACCGGCCCGTCGAACTCGACGAAGAGCTTTTCGACGGGCAGACCGAGCGAACTCTCAATGGCTGTCCTTGCCTGGGCTTCCGGAAACGTGTCCATCCGATCCTGCAGGCGCGAGAGGTCGCGGGCCATGTCGTGACCGACGACATCGGGCCGCGTCGCCAGGAACTGGCCGAGCTTCACATAGGAGGGGCCGAGTCGGTTCACGGCCTGCGCAAGGCGTTCAGGTCGGTCGCGCCGCGCCGAGCGTCGCCGTGACATCAGCTTTGCAACACGCCAGCCAAAGCGCGGCATGCCTTCCAGCTGATCGCCGGGCATGGCTGCAACCACACCTTCGCGAACGAGAATCCAGCCCGCGCGTGCAAGCCTCAGATATGCGCCGACCGTGCTCATGAATATGCCGTCAAATCTTCCAGCCGGAGTGCAGGGCGGCGATGCCGCCCGTGTAGTTGCGCCAGGTCACGCGCGAAAAGCCTGCATCGGTGATCATGGCGGCAAAGTTCTGCTGGTTGGGGAACTTGCGGATGGATTCGATCAGGTAGCGATAGGGTTCGCCATCGCCCGTCACTGCCTGCCCGATGCGCGGAATGGCGTGGAAGGACCAGTTCTCATAGACCTTGTCGAGGAGGGGCATCTCGACTTCGGAAAACTCGAGGCAGAGAAAGCGTCCGCCGGGTTTCAGAACGCGGAAGGCCTCATCCAGCGCCCGGTCGATATGCGGAACATTGCGAATGCCAAAGGCAATCGTATAGGCGTCAAAACTGTTGTCCTCGAAGGGCAGTTCCTCAGCGTTGGCCTCGACAAAGGTCAGGTTTTCGGCAATGCCCTTCTTCTCGGCGCGTTCGCGGCCGACTTCCAGCATCGAGCCATTGATGTCGAGAACCGTCACCTCGGCGCTGCGGCGGGATGCCTCGACGATGCGGAAGGCGATGTCGCCCGTACCGCCAGCCACATCCAGCGCGCGATAGCCCGGCTGTTTTGAAGGGGCGAGCCATGAAATCATGGCATCCTTCCAGGCCCGGTGCAGACCTGCCGACATCAGGTCGTTCATCACGTCGTAGCGTTTTGCAACGCGGTGGAACACAGTGTTGACCAGACCCTGCTTCTCGTTTTCGTCTACCTGACGAAAACCGTAGGCCGTCTCCATGCCGCCATGGGCGGTGGTCCGCTGATCTGACATTGTCACCCTTTCGAAATCGCCGGGACCATAGCTCATTGCCGCTTCTGGCGCTATTGTCAAAAGCGCGATGAACAGCCGCGCCGGCGGACTGGTTAAAACGGAGTCCACATGGTCCCCAAAGCCGAGCTTCACTGTCATATCGAGGGCGCGGCCTCGCCCGACCTCGTTCTGTGCCAGGCGCGCAAATACGGTGTCGATACATCGGATTTCCTGCGCGACGGGGCCTATCACTGGTACGACTTCACGAGTTTTCTGGCAGCCTATGACGCGGCGGCAAACCTCTTCCGAAGCGAAGAAGATTACGCGCTTCTGGCCGAGGATTACCTGACGGGCCTTTCACGCGAGGGAGCCGTTTACTCGGAGATATTCACCTCGCCCGATCATGCCGAACGCGCCGGGCTTTCGCGCATGGCCTACACAAATGCCCTGGGCGAGGGGATCGAGCGCGCGCGGGCGGCAACGGGCATCGAGGGACGGATCATTATAACGGGCGTGCGCCATTTCGGAGCGGGTGCGGTCGAGGATGCGGCCCGATTTGCCGCCGCCTGCGGGCATAGGCTGGTGACCGGTTTCGGCATGGCCGGCGATGAGCGTTTCGGCAATGTGCGTGACTACGAAAACGCCTTCGAGACCGCCCGCGAGGCGGGGCTCGGACTGACCGTCCATGCGGGGGAGTTCGGTGGCTGGGAGAGTGTGGAGGCAGCGCTGAACCACATTCGTCCCGCGCGCATCGGCCATGGCGTGCGCGCCATCGAAAACCCGGATCTGGTGCGCCGGCTGGCGGAGGAAGGGGTGGTGCTGGAAGTGTGTCCGGTCTCCAACATCGTGCTGAAAGTCTTTTCCGATTATGCCAGTCACCCTCTACCAGAATTGCTCGAGGCGGGGTGTCGCGTCACGCTCAATTCGGATGATCCGCCGCATTTTCACACCTCGCTTGGCCATGAATATCACGTGGCGCGGGAGCATTTCGGCCTTGACGATGCGACCTTGCGTAGCCTGACGCGCACGGCCATAGAGGCTGCCTTCGTCGATGAAACCACCCGCACACGCCTGCTCGGCATTCTTGACGACAAAACTGTGGCTCAATGAGGCTTGCGGTATGCGGAAACACGTGGGGCGGCTAGATTGCCGTGCGTCCATTTGGACGCACAAAGGACGATCTAAACTATTGATGGAGCGTCGGAATAATCCGAAAACCGGATTCCACTTTTCGGTCCGATGCTCTAGTATCGGCAACAAGAAACCAGCATCCGGGGAACATCATATGCAGGGCGTGACAGTCGTCGACCATCCGCTTGTCCAGCACAAGCTCACCATCATGCGCGACAAGGAAACATCGACGGCTGGCTTCCGGCGTCTTCTGCGCGAGATTTCGCTCTTGCTCTGCTATGAGGTCACGCGCGATCTGGAGCTGACCACCAAGCGAATAGAAACACCCCTTCAACCCATCGATTCGCCGACGCTTGAGGGCAAGAAACTCGTCTTCGCGTCGGTGCTGCGCGCCGGCAACGGACTGCTCGATGGCATGCTGGACCTGGTGCCGGCGGCGCGCGTGGCACATGTGGGCATGTATCGCGATCACGAGACGCTGGAAGCGGTTGAATATTTCTTCAAGGCACCGAGCGATCTTGGCGACCGGCTGGTGATTGTCGTCGATCCGATGCTGGCGACTGCCAACTCCGCCATCGCCGCGGTCGACAAGCTCAAGGAGCGTGGCGCCACCAATCTGCGCTTCCTGTGCCTGCTGGCCGCCCCGGAGGGTGTTGACAATTTCCGGAAATCTCATCCGGACGTTCCGATCTTTACGGCCTCGATAGACGAATGCCTGAATGAGAAGGGCTATATCGTGCCTGGCCTCGGCGATGCCGGCGACCGCATGTACGGCACCAAGTAACCCGCACTTAACCAACCGGGACGGTTGTCGCTTCCGTTAAGCGAATGATCGGCGGCTCTTCTTATGGTTCTTCCGGAAGCAGGCTGGAAGGAACCTATGTTTCGCAAGATGATCATGCTGGGGGTCGTGGTTGGCGCGGCAGCGGGCGTTCCCGCCCTCTATCAGAGCAATCCGGATTTCTACCGGGGCCTCCTGCAGGCGGCGCTGACCGAAAGCGGGGACGACGCTCCAGAAGAGGTCGCAGCCGCGCATCCGTCTTCCAGCCCTTCAATGATGCGCGGTGAGACCTCCGTTCTCCTCGGCAAGAAGGTCAGCATTGCGGCTGACAACACCGGTCACTTCGTGGGGCGTTTCAAGCTGAATGGCCGCGAGATGAGCGCGATGATCGATACGGGCGCGACCTATGTGGCGATCAATCGGGAAACGGCCCGACGGATCGGTGTCCAGCTGAGCCCGTCCGATTTCAAATATGAGGTGAATACGGCCAACGGAAAGGTTCGCGCTGCAGCCGCCGCGATAGAAAGCCTCCAGATAGGCCGCATCTATGTCGAGAACATCGACGCCGTTGTGCTGGACGACCGGGCGCTGGACAAGGTGCTGATCGGCATGAGCTTTCTCGGTCGCCTCTCGCGCTTTGAGGTGGAAAATCGGGCTCTGGTGCTCGAGCAATAGCGATACATCCAAAGCGGAGCCGAAGGCGCTGTCAGGCCTCGGCTGTCACGCGGCGCAGGATTGTCTTGCGCGCGCGCGGCTTGGTCTCAGCAATATCATAGGCATTGCGCACGGAACGTACTGCGCGCTGTGCGGCGTCTTCCGATGATGCATGCACCATGCAGATCGGCTCGCCACGCCGCAATTCCGCACCGACGGGAAGAAGGTCGGTCAGGCCGACCGAATGGTCGATCGTGTCTTCGGGCGTGCGCCGCCCGCCGCCAAGCTCGATGACGCCAATGCCGACCGCGCGGGAATCGATCGCCCCGACAAATCCGTCCCTTTCGGCGGGAACAGGCAGGATGATTTTCGCACCGGGCAGGTGCTTCTGTGGGCTGTCAACGAAATCCGCCGGTCCGCCGAGGGCAGACACCATCTGGCCGAACCGCTCGGCAGCGCGGCCACTCTCGAGCGCATCATGGGCTCGGTCGAATGCCTCGCGCGTGGTTGCGGCAATCCCGGAGGCAAGGAGCATTTCGCTGGCGAGTGCGAGTGTGACATCCTCCAGCCGCCGGCCACGTCTCCTGCCGGTCAGGAAGTCGACGGCATTGAGAACTTCAACCGCGTTGCCGGCAGCCGGGGCGAGCGGCTGGTTCATGTCGGTGACGAGCGCGGTGGTCGAAAGGCCGGCTTCGCCAGCGACGCGCACCAGATTTTCGGCGAGTTTGCGTGCCGCCCGGGCATCGTCCATGAAGGCACCGTTGCCTGATTTGACATCGAGCACCAGCGAGGAAAGGCCAGCGGCAAGCTTCTTCGACAGGATCGACGCGGTGATGAGCGGGATCGATTCCACGGTGCCCGTGACGTCGCGCACGGCATAGAAGCGTTTGTCGGCCGGCGCCAGATCCGCTGTCTGGCCGATGATCGCGCAACCCACCTGGCGCACGGTCTCGGCAAAGCGCTGCTGGCCCGGCTGGCTCGTGTAACCGGGGATGGCATCCATTTTGTCGAGCGTGCCGCCGGTGTGGCCTAGGCCGCGCCCGGAGATCATCGGCACGAAGGCTCCGCAGGCCGCCACGATGGGGGCGAGCATGAGGGAGACATTATCGCCCACGCCACCGGTGGAATGCTTGTCGGTCACTGGGCCGGGCAGGTCCGACCAGTCAAGCACGGCGCCCGAATCGCGCATGGCGAGCGTGAGGGCAGCACCTTCCGAGGCATCCATACCGTTGAGGAAAATGGCCATGGCAAGAGCGGCGATCTGCCCTTCGCTCCATGTGCCATCGGCCAGCCCGTCGGCGAACTCGGCGATTTCCTCGCCTGTCAGTGCCTTGCCGTCGCGCTTTCTGCGGATGATCTCCTGCGGCAGCATCGCGCCCTCAGCCGGCTGGGAGGCCATCGGCGCACAACTGGCCGAGGATGGTGGCGAGCCGCTGCCCGCCAATGGGCGCCATGTCCTTCGTTTCCTGATGCGAAAGCTCGCCCGCATTCATGCCGGCACCGAGATTGGTGATGACAGAGCAGGCCGCGACGCGAAGGCCGAGATAGCGCGAGAGAATGACCTCGGGAACCGTCGACATGCCGACCGCATCGGCACCCAGCGTGCGCGCCATGCGGATTTCCGCCGGGGTTTCGAAGGTGGGGCCGGAGAACCACATATAGACGCCCTTGTGCAATTGCGTGCCCGTCTTCTGTGCGGCTTTCTGAAGGCTTGTGCGCAAGCCCGCGTCATAGGCCTCGCTCATGCCTACGAACCGGCGGTCGCTGCCTTCACCGATCAACGGGTTAGCGCCCGAAAAATTGATGTGATCCTCGATCAGCATGACTGAACCGGGCGGCATGTCCTCACGCAGAGAGCCGGCGGCATTGGTGAGGATAAGCTGCGTGATGCCTATGCCCCATAAGGTTTCGAGTGCCGGGCGCATGGCGGCGGGATCGCCGTGCTCGTAATAATGGGCGCGGCCCGCCAGCATCAAAACCGGCGTACCGGAAAGCCGGCCGGCGACGATCTCGCCCGCATGGCCGGTGACCCCGCTCTGCGGAAAGCCCGGTAACTCGGAATAGGAGATACGCACGGCATCGTCCACATCGTTGACAAGCCCGCCGAGCCCGGAGCCCAGCACCAGCGCAAGCTGCGGGGCAAGCCCGTTGAGCCGCTCCGTCAGACGATCGACCGCCTGTTTCATTTGCCATCCTCGAAGCTGAATCCGCGCGGAAAGACCGCAGAAAAAGGCACCGTTTCCAAAACGCCGTTGGTGTCGCACAGATGCAGCACCGCATCTTCCGTGGCGAATTCCGCCAGCCGCTGCCGGCAGCCACCGCAGGGCATGATCTTCGGCATCTTCTCCGCCACCACGGCGATCTCGGTTACGCGGCCGCCACCCGCCATGACGAGATGGCCGAGCGCGGTGGTCTCCGCACACCAGCCTTCGGGATAGGAGGCGTTCTCGATGTTGCAGCCGGCATGGATGGTGCCCGCCTCGGTCCTGACCGCGGCCCCCACGGGAAAGCGCGAATAAGGGGCGTAGGCGTTTTTCATGGCCGCACTGGCGGCGGAAAAGAGGTCTCTGGCGCTCATCAACGCTCCTTCACATAGGGCACGCCACCGGCGCGCGGCGGCACCGCCTTGCCGATAAAGCCGGCCAGAAGCACCACGGTGAGGATATAGGGCAGGGCCTGCATGAATTGCACCGGCACCTGGCCGACAAGCGGCAGGGGCGTGCCCTGAATGCGGATTGCGAACGCATCGAGAAAGCCGAACAGAAGGCAGGCAAACATCACCGGCACGGGCTTCCATTTGGCGAAGATGAGGGCTGCCAGCGCGATGAAGCCCCGGCCTGCCGTCATGTCCTTCACAAAGCCGGCATTCTGCGCCAGCGACAGATAGGTTCCGGCCATGCCGGTGAGGATGCCGGTGCAGATGACTGCGCGATAGCGCAGCCATGAGACGGAGATGCCCGCCGTGTCGACCGCTGCCGGGTTTTCACCCACCGCCCGCAGCCTGAGGCCGAAACGGGTGCGGAATAGCACCCACCACGTGAAGGGCACGAGCAGGAAGGCAGCATAGGTGAGAAGCGAATGGCCGGAGATGAGCTCGGAATAGATCTCGCCCAGAATGGGCACATCGCGCACCGCCTCGGCAAAGGGCAGCTCGATCGCGCCAAACCGGGCATCGCCCGGCAGCGAGGGGGTGCGCCCGCCCTGCCGGAACCATGCCTGCCCGAGAATGATCGTGGAACCTGCGGCAATGAAATTGATGGCGACGCCGGAGACGATCTGGTTGCCGCGATGGGTGATGGAGGCGAAGCCATGCACGAGCGCCAGGAAGACCGAGATCAGCATCGCCGCGCCAAGGCCTGCCCAGGCGGAGCCGGTGACGGCCGCCGCCGCGCCGGCAGCAAATGCGCCGGCCAGCATCTTGCCTTCGAGGCCGATGTCGAACACGCCCGACCGCTCCGAATAGAGCCCGGCGAGTGCCGCCAGAAGCAGCGGTATGGATAACCGTACCGTCGAATCTAGAACGAGGATCAGGGAATGAAAGAAATCCATATCAGCCACCCTCTCCCTGCTGCGCCTCGATGCCTGCAGAGCGCGGGCTTAGGCTGGCGAAAAGCGCCTGTATCGAAGGCCGGAACATGTGCTCCAGTGCGCCGGCGAACAGGATGACGAGACCCTGAATGATGACGATCATGTCGCGCGAGATGTTGGGCATCTCGAAGGCAAGCTCGGCACCGCCCTGATAGAGCATGCCGAACAGGATGGCCGCCGGCACGATGCCCGCCGGATGCGAGCGCCCCATCAGCGCCACGGCGATGCCGACGAAGCCGGCCCCGGTGACGAAGTCGATCTGCAAACGGTTCTGATCCCCCATCACCGGGTTGAGCGCCATCATGCCGGCAAGTGCGCCGGAGATGAGCATGGTGATGATGATGATCTTCGTTTCGCTGACGCCGGCATAGCGCGCGGCCTTGGGGCTGAAACCGCGCATGCGGATCTCATAGCCGAGCCGCGTGCGCCAGATCAGCACCCAGACGAGAAACGCCGCCAGAAGCGCCAGCAGGAAGGAGAGGTTGAACGGAGCGGAGCGGATGGAAAAGCCCATCGCCTCCAGCACCCAGTTGAGCTTGGGCAATTGCCCGCCTTCAAGAAAATTGCGGGTCTGCGGGGCCTGCGCGCCGGCGGGCTTGAGTACATTGACCAGCAGATAGACCATCAGGCTGGCGGCAATGAAATTGAACATGATCGTCGTGATGACGATGTGCGATCCGCGCTTTGCCTGGAAATAGGCCGGGATGAAGGCCCACGCCGCGCCGAACAGCGCCGCGCCCACAATGGCCAGCGGAAACACCGCCCACCAGGGCAGAATGCTGTCGAACGCGAGGCAGACCACCGCTACGCCCAGCCCGCCCACATAGGCCTGCCCCTCGCCGCCAATGTTGAACAGGCTGCAATGGAAGGCGACGGCCACGGCGAGCCCGGTGAAGATGAAGCTCGTTGCGTAGTAGAGCGTGTAGGCGATGTTCTGCCCGCGGCCCAGCGCCCCTTCCACCAGAATGGCGGCGGCGCGGAAGGGGTTTTCTCCCACCAGCATCACCACCAGCCCGGCCACCAGAAAGGCGACGGCAAGATTGATGAGCGGGATCAGCCCGTAATCGGCCCAAGCGGGCAGTTTCGCATAAGGCGCACTCATTCCGCCGCCTCCTTCTCCTCGACGCCGGCCATGAGCAGGCCAAGCTCGCTTTCGCTGGCTTCGGGCCCGCGTTCGCCCACCACGCGGCCGGCGAACATGACCAGGATGCGGTCGGAGAGCGAGCGGATTTCATCGAGCTCAACCGAGACCAGAAGCACCGCCTTGCCCTGATCGCGCATGTCGATCAGCCGTTTGTGAATGAACTCGATGGCGCCCACATCCACGCCGCGCGTCGGCTGGCCGACGATCAGCACCTTTGGATCCTGCTCCATCTCACGCGCCAGCACGATCTTCTGCTGATTGCCGCCGGAGAAGTTCGCCGTCTTCAGCCGGCAGTCGGGCGGGCGAATGTCGTATTTCTCGATCTTCTCGCGCGCATCGGCGCGGATCGCCTCGATGTTGAGGAAGGGGCCGTTGAGGTATTTCGCCTGCCGGTGATAGCCGAGCATGGCGTTCTCGTTCTCCTCAAAGGGCAGAACGAGCCCCACATGATGCCGGTCTTCGGGCACATGGGCCATGCCGCGCGCGCGCAGGTCTGCGGGGTCTGCCGCGCCGGTCAGGTCCACCGGCTCGCCATCCAGCGTCACCGTGCCGGAAACGGCCCTGCGCACACCGGTGATGGCATCGAGAAGCTGGGATTGCCCATTGCCCGCCACGCCGGCAATGCCGACGATCTCGCCCGCGCGCACGTCGAGCGACACATTGTCGACCATGGTGACGCCGCGCGAATCCTTCACGGTGAGATTGCGCACCGAAAGCAGCACCTCGCCGGGGCTTGCCTCGCCCTTTTCCACCTGAAGTAGCACCCGCCTGCCCACCATCAGCTCGGCCAGCTCCTCCACGCTTGTCTCGGCGGTGTTGCGGGTTGCCACCATCGTGCCCTGCCGCATGACCGAGACATTGTCGGTGATCGCCATGATCTCGCGCAGCTTGTGGGTGATGAGGATGATGGTTTTTCCCTCTTCCTTGAGCTGTTCGAGAATGCGGAAAAGGTGGTCCGCCTCTGCCGGCGTCAAAACGCCGGTCGGCTCGTCGAGGATGAGGATATCGGCACCGCGATAGAGCGCTTTGAGGATTTCCACCCGCTGCTGCAGGCCCACGGGCAGATCCTCGATGATGGCGTCGGGGTCCACTTCCAGCCCATAGTCGCGCTCCAGCCGCTCCAGCTCCGAGCGCGCCCTGGCGATGGAGGTGTTGAGCAGCGCCTCGCCTTCCGCCCCCAGGATCACGTTTTCCAGAACGGAGAAATTCTGCACCAGCATGAAGTGCTGATGCACCATGCCGATGCCCAGCGCGATGGCGTCGCTCGGCGTGTTGATCGCGGCCTTTTTGCCGCCCACGTCGATCCGCCCGCGATCGGCCTGGTAGAAGCCATAGAGGATCGACATCAGGGTCGATTTTCCGGCCCCGTTTTCGCCGATGATGCCGTGGATTGTCCCGGCTTCGATTTTCAGATCGATGTTGCGGTTTGCATGAACCGCGCCAAAGCTCTTGCTGATGCCCTTGAGCTCGATTGCCGTTTCAGCCATCGGCGGCCCGCTTCCCCGTTTTTATCGTTTGGTCAAATTTCTACCATGCCTGCCTGCCGCCTGCCAACCTGTGCGGTAGGCCCGGGCGAAAGGCACCTCAAGCACTCTCGACAAATCAGGCCTTGCTTGTCAATTTCCGCAGGCGAGAATGCACCGAAACCGCAGAAAGAAGCGCGCCATGAGCGAAGACCGCATCACGAAGCTGGAAATCCTGGCCGCCGAGCAGGAAAAGACCATCGAAGAGCTTTCCGCCGAGCTCACGCGCCAGTGGCGCGAGACGGAAGCGCTGAAGAAGAAGCTTGATCGGCTCTCGGAGCGTTTCATGGAGCTGGAGGAGCAGACGGCGGGCGATGTGCCCGTGACCAAGCCGCCGCATTGGTGAGGGAGGGCGCCGCCTGTTTCCGGGCGGCGGTGCCTTCCTCGGGGTCGCCAGCCCGGTGCAGCACTTCAGGCAACGCGATTCTGCGCTGATATCTGGCGTTAATTCACTGTCCAATCCTCACAATCAATGAGGATATCAGCGCGACCAGGCCGATGAAGATGTATCTGAACCCGCCGCTAATGTGGTAATTATCCGATATGTATAGCGCCGATATAATGGATATTACGATAAGTATTATCTTGTATGCCATGGGGAATATTCGGGCGTTTTGTAAAAGATATGCATTTTTCATCGTGACGGCTAAAATAAGCAGTCGGATGTGCGCTGAGTAGCCCTGCTAAGGCTGCGGTCCGCCTATAGAGACGCCGGAACCTGGGCCGTATCCACCCATGGGATCAGAGCCGATACTGCCGCCGACATCCTGACCTATCGATGCCGCCGCAGCGCCGAGACCAATCGCGCCGGCAGGCCCGATGCTGGCGCCCAGCGTGGTACCCACCAGGCCGCCGATAGCGGCACCTATATAGCCTCCTGCAGGATTGCCGGAACCGGGTCTTTCGTTGCCCGAGCCTGCTTCATTGCCTGAGCCGCCACCGCCGCCAAAGCTAAAATCCGACGTAAGAGAGGCATCAAAAAATTCCAACGAAATAATCATAAGTCAAAATTCTTTAAACAATAAAGTAAAAGATAGTATTTATTGTTAATTTCTAGCCTGTCAATGATTTTTATTGATTAGTCGAAATAAAAACTTATTTTATATAAAAATATGATTTTGTTTGGTGCATCAAAAAACCCCGCCGGATCGCTCCGGCGGGGTCTTTCATTTTCACCCGATAAAGCCCTGAGGCTTATTCGTCGCCGCCCTTGTTCTTCAGGGCTGCGCCGAGGATGTCGCCGAGGGAGGCGCCGGAGTCGGTGGAACCGAACTGTGCCACGGCTTCCTTCTCTTCCGCGATCTCCAGAGCCTTGATCGAGACGCTGATGCGGCGGGTCTTCTTGTCGAAGACGGTGACGCGGGCGTCCACCTTCTGGCCGACAGAGAAGCGCTCGGGGCGCTGCTCGGCACGGTCGCGCGACAGGTCGGAGCGCTTGATGAAGCTTTCGACGTCGTGATCGACAAGCTGGACCTCGAGGCCGCCGTCTTTCACGCCCGTCACTTCACAGGTCACAACAGCACCCTTGCGCAGTTCGCCGGAAGCGGCCGCTTCGCCGATCGCGTCATGGCCAAGCTGCTTGATGCCGAGCGAGATGCGCTCCTTGTCCACGTCCACGTCGAGAACCTGAGCCTTCACCATGTCACCACGGTTGTACTCCTCGATCACCTGCTCGCCCGGACGGTTCCAGTCGAGGTCGGAGAGGTGAACCATGCCGTCCACATCGCCATCGAGACCGATGAACAGGCCGAACTCGGTCTTGTTCTTGACCTCGCCTTCGACAATGGAGCCGACGGTGTGATTGCGGGCGAATGCCTCCCACGGATTCTCGAGCGTCTGCTTGAGGCCCAGCGAGATGCGGCGCTTCACCGGATCCACTTCCAGCACCACCACTTCGACTTCCTGCGTGGTGGAGAGGATCTTGCCCGGATGAACGTTCTTCTTCGTCCAGGACATTTCCGAAACGTGGATCAGGCCTTCGATGCCCGGCTCCAGCTCCACGAACGCACCGTAGTCGGTGATGTTGGTGACGCGGCCCAGAACCTTCTTGCCAAGCGGGTACTTGCCGCCGATGCCGTCCCACGGATCGGCCTCGAGCTGCTTCATGCCCAGCGAGATGCGGTGGGTTTCCTGGTTGATGCGGATGATCTGCACCTTGACCGTCTGACCGATGTTGAGGATCTCGGTCGGATGGTTGACACGGCGCCATGCCATGTCGGTCACGTGCAGCAGGCCGTCGATGCCGCCCAGGTCCACGAACGCACCGTA
Organism: Nitratireductor aquibiodomus; assembly: GCF_900105565.1. Classification (NCBI taxonomy): domain Bacteria; kingdom Pseudomonadati; phylum Pseudomonadota; class Alphaproteobacteria; order Hyphomicrobiales; family Phyllobacteriaceae; genus Nitratireductor; species Nitratireductor aquibiodomus. The sequence goes on from NZ_FNSL01000001.1 coordinate 2,604,664, forward strand.
ATCGGTGATGTTCTTGACCACGCCTTCGACCACCTGACCCTCTTCGAGGTTCTGGACGATCTCGGAGCGCTGCTCGGCGCGGCTCTCTTCGAGAACCGTGCGGCGGGACACGACGATGTTGCCGCGGCGCTTGTCCATCTTGAGGATTTCAAAGGGCTGCGGGGTGTGCATGAGCGGGGTGACGTCGCGGATCGGACGGATGTCGACCTGCGAACGCGGCAGGAAGGCCACGGCGCCGTCCAGATCGACGGTGAAGCCGCCCTTGACCTGGTTGAAGATGAAGCCCTCGACGCGCTCGCCGGCGTTGAACTTCGCTTCCAGCTTGACCCAGCTTTCCTCGCGGCGTGCTTTCTCGCGGCTCAGCATGGCTTCGCCAAGCGCGTTTTCGATACGCTCGACATAGACTTCGACTTCGTCGCCGACCTTGAGATCGGATTCCTTGCCCTTCGCGCCGAATTCCTTGAGCGGCACACGGCCCTCGACCTTGAGGCCGACATCGACGATCGCCATGTCTTTTTCGATGGCGGTGACGAGGCCCTTTACGACGGAGCCTTCGGCGGCGTCGCGTTCGGTGAAGGATTCTGCGAGAAGGCTCGCGAAATCATCGCGAGACGGATTGAGTTCTGACATTGATGCTCCTGAAAAGCCCCTGCGGTTTCAGTCGGGGCAAAGCGCCGGTGGTTCGTGTTGCGTTTGTCGGTCATGCATCCGAGCGGATCGCTCTGGCGCCGCGCGAAGCGGCAGATCCGGCGCAAAGAATGCGTGGCAGACGGTTCTTTCAGTCTTCGTTCCCGGAGATCCGCGTGGCATCCACCAGTCTGCAGGCCGCCAGGAACGCCGTTTCTATATCCATTTCACTCGTATCGAGCAAGTGCGCATCGTCTGCCGGCCTCAACGGACTGTCCGCCCGGCCCATGTCGCGGGCGTCGCGACGCTCGATATCGGCGAGGATTTCCGTGTAGGCGGCGCTGCCGCCACCAGCCTCGATCTCGCGCCAGCGGCGGGTGGCGCGCACCTCGGCGCTTGCAATTACATAGAGCTTCACATCGGCATCGGGGCACACCACCGTGCCGATGTCGCGCCCGTCCAGCACGGCACCGGGCGGGGCGCTCGCAAAGGCGCGCTGCTTGTCCACCAGCGCCCTGCGCACGTTGGGCATGACCGCCACTTTCGAGGCCGCCTCGCCGATGCCGTGTTCGGAAAGCACGGCCCGGTCGAGTGCACCGAGATCGAGCGCGCGGGCGGCCCTTTCGGCAATCGCCTCATCGTCGAGCGGCTGGCCGGCTTCGATCAGCGCCCTGGCGACACCGCGATAGGTGAGCCCGGTGTCGAGGTGGCGCAGGCCGTAATGCGCCGCCAGCCGCCGGGCGAGCGTGCCCTTGCCGGAGGCGGCTGGCCCGTCGATGGCGATGGTGAGTTTGCCGCTCATGCCCGTCATACCGAACGCGTGATGCCGCCATCGATGCGGATGTTCTGCCCGGTGATGTAGCTGGATTTCTCGCCAGCAAGGAAGGCGATGAGCTCGGCAACCTCTTCCACCGTGCCATAGCGGCCCATGGGGATGCGCGAGCGGCGGTCTTCCTTTTCCGGCAGCGAATCGATGAAGCCCGGCAGCACATTGTTCATGCGCAGGCCCTCGGCTGCGTATTTGTCGCAGAAGAGCTTGGTGAAGGCGGCAAGTCCGGCGCGGAACACGCCTGATGTGGGAAAGGCCGCTTCCGGCTCGAAGGTGGCATAGGTGGAGATATTGACGATGGAACCCGACTTCTGCGCCTGCATGACGGGGGTAACGAGTCGCGTCGCCCGCACCGCGTTGAGCAGGTAGAAATCCATGCCGCGGTGCCAGTCCTCGTCGGAGATGTCGAGCACATCGCCTTTCGGCCCATGGCCGGCGCCATTCACCAGCGCGTCGATGCGGCCGAAACGCTCCATCGTCGCGTCGGTGAAGCGCTTGAGATCGTCCGGGGAAAGGTTGGAGCCGGTGAAGCCCAGCCCGCCGAGCTCCTTGCCCAGCGCCTCGCCCTTGCCTGAGGACGACATGACGGCCACCCCATAGCCGATTTCAGCCAGTTTGCGCGCGGCTGCAGCACCCATGCCGCTCCCGCCGCCAATGATCATGGCAACCTTCTGCGCAGTCATTTTTCTCTCTCCCATATCCGATGCGAATGTCAGGCCAGCTTTGCACCCAGCCGCGTCATGAGCGCGGTAAAATCGGGAAAGCTGGTGGCGATCATCGCCTGGTCGTCGATGGTGACGGGTTTCTCGGTCGCAAGGCCCATGACGAGGAAGCTCATGGCAATGCGGTGGTCGAGATGCGTCTGGACCGTGCCGCCGCCAAGCCCCTTGCCGCCAGGGCGGCCCGTGACCCTGAGCGAGGCCTCGCCCTCTTCGCAATCGACACCATTCGCCTTGAGCCCGTCGGCGACAGCCGAAAGCCGGTCGGATTCCTTGACGCGCAGCTCTTCCAGCCCCTGCATCAGCGTGTCGCCCTCGGCAAAGGAGGCCGCCACGGCAAGCACGGGATATTCATCGATCATGGAGGGTGCGCGGTCTTCCGGCACGGTCACGCCCTTGAGTTCGGAACCGCGCACGCGCAGATCCGCCACATCCTCGCCGCCCTCATTGCGGCGGTCGAGAATCTCGATGTCCGCACCCATCTCCATGAGCGTGGTGACGAGCCCGGTGCGCGTCGGGTTCATGAGCATGTTTTCGATCACCACCTCCGAGCCCGGCACGATGAGCGCGGCCACGAGCGGGAAGGCAGCCGAAGACGGGTCGCCGGGAACGGCAATGGTCTGGCCGATGAGTTTCGGCTGGCCCTCGATGCGGATGTGGCGCGCACCGTCGGCGTCGGTCTCCACCTCAAGTGTAGCACCGAAGCCAGCCAGCATCTTTTCGGTGTGGTCGCGCGTGGCAACGGGTTCGATCACCGTGGTCACACCGGCCGTGTTGAGCGCGGCGAGCAGCACTGCCGACTTCACCTGCGCGGACGGCATCGGCACCCGGTAGGAGATGGGCGCTGCGTGTTTCGGCCCGCGCAGCGTAATGGGCAGGCGATCGCCCGGCTCGGCGGAAACCACCTGCAGGCCCATTTCTTTCAAGGGATCGAGCACCCGGCCCATGGGGCGCTTGGAAAGAGACGCATCGCCGATGAAGCGCGTCGTCATGTCGTAGGAGCCGACAAGACCCATGGTCAGCCGTACGCCGGTGCCGGCATTGCCGAAATCGAGCGGCTCTTTGGGTTCGAGCAGGGCGCCGTTGCCGGTGCCGGTGGCGATCCATTCATCGCCGTGCTTCTCGATGGTCGCGCCCATGGCCTTCATGGCTTCGCCTGTGCGCAGCACGTCTTCGCCCTCCAGAAGGCCGGTAATGCGTGTCTCGCCGGCCGCCAGCCCGCCAAACATCAGCGCCCGGTGCGAAATCGACTTGTCGCCGGGCACGCGGGCCCGGCCCGAAAGGGCGTCTGATTTTCTGGCGCTCATGGGGCGCGGCTCGGTCGTATGCATTGTCTGGTCCCTGATGATAGGCGTTCTGCCGGGCGGCAGATTATTCGAGGATTTTGCCTGCTCGCTCTAGCATGATGAGGATAGTCGGTCATCCCCCGGTTGACGGATGGCCCCTGTCGGGGTTGTAAAGAGAGCGGACCTTGGGAGGAGAGGCCTTTCCAGGGTGCGTATTAGGCTTTGACAGGTGCGCGACTTGCCGTTATGGGGACCGAAATTTTCAGTAAGGCAGGAAGCGCTTCCGGTGCCGGCCGCGATGGAGCCGTCGCAGGCTGGGCCGACCGCAAGACGATGAGGCAGCAAGGTGGCTAAACCGGAACTCGGAACAAAACGCATCTGCCCGGAGACGGGCCGCAAATTCTACGACCTGAACAAGGACCCGATCGTTTCGCCCTATACGGGCCAGACCTATCCGCGCAGCTTCTTCGAGGCCGGCGGCGACACCTCCATGGATGAAGAAGACGAAGTGGAGGAAAAAGAGCTGGACGGTGAGGAAGATGCACCGGAGGTCGTCTCGCTCGAAGATGCCGACGATGAGGCATCGTCCAGCGACAAGGCAGAGATCCCGGATCTCGACGGCGATGATGATGATGACGATGATGTCGACCTCGGCGACGATGAGGACGACACGTTCCTCGATGACGACGAAGACGACGATGACGATGATGTGAAGGACTTCATCGGCGTCGGCGACGACGACGACGAGAGCTGATTTTTCAGCGCACGCGGGAAGAATGGCTTCGGCCCCGTGTCAAAAGTGGCGCGGGGTGCAAATCGGGGCTTGATCTTCCCGCCGGGCGGGTTTAGAAGCCGCCCACACGGTTGGCCCGGCGGGCCTTCCGGACCTCTTCGCCGGAGACGGCGACCGGCCATATCGCCGGAGTGTGGGGCCATAGCTCAGTTGGGAGAGCGCTTGAATGGCATTCAAGAGGTCAGGGGTTCGACTCCCCTTGGCTCCACCAGTTTTCCTCTGAAATTCCGACAGATTGACCGCTTCTTGGGCGCGCCCGTCAACGCACCTTGATCCGCAGGGAAAATCAGGCAATCGTGCCGGCGGCATCATGCCGCTTGGGGAGCGCCGGTTGAACTGGATTGGATGTCATGAGTGATCTGATTGTCTGGACGTATGACTGGGTTCCGGAAGGTCCCCGCGGTTTTGTGCGCGACATAAGGCTGAGATGGGCATGCGAGGAGGCCGGATTGGCCTACACCGTTCGCACCGTCCCATTCAAAGATCGCGGACCGGAGCATTTCGCGCAACAGCCCTTCGGTCAGACCCCGTTTCTGAGCGACGGTGATCTCGAACTGTTCGAGAGCGGCGCATGCCTGCTGCATCTGGCCCGGAAAAGCGAAAAGCTGATGCCGCGCGACCCTGCTGGAGAAGCGCAAACCCTACAATGGCTGGTTGCCGCGCTCAATTCGGTCGAAATGGTTTCCGTCCCCTGGTGGTTTCTGGAAGTGAGGGGCGCAGAGCAGAATTATCTGACCGGCTGGTTGGAAAGTCGCCTTGGTCATATGGAAAACGTACTCGCTGAACGGGAATGGCTGGCAGCCGACCGCTTCACGGTCGCCGATCTGCTTATGGCTGATGCCCTGCGCATCACCAGGGTCCGGTCTTTCGGGGAGCGCCCGGCAACGGAAGCCTATGTAAAGCGAATCACGGACCGGCCCGCTTTTAAAAAAGCCCATGCGGACCAGATGGCGCATTTCGCAAAAGCCGATTGAGCAAAGGGGCGAACCGGTCGGATGGTCGGTCGTCGGCGCGGACTGACGCCCGCCGAGCATCTTTCGAGCGGTTTGGCCCCGGCCCGGCCCTGTCCAGTCAAGTTCAGCGGACAGGCTTCGTGCGCACTTGACGATCGCGCCCTTTCATTCCTAACAGTATTTTTCTTGTACACATGAGGATCAGACATGTCCGAAGCCGCCACGCGCAAACCCGCCGAACGCAAGCGCGGTTCCGGCGTTCAGTTCGTCTACAATGTGCTGCGTGACGAAATACTGGACCTCGCGCTGGCGCCGGGCACACCGATCGACGAAATCCAGCTTGCTCAGCGTCTTTCCATGTCGCGCACGCCCATTCGTGAGGCGCTGGTGCGTCTGGCCGGTGAGGGGCTGGTCACGACCCTGCCCAACCGCTCCACCGTGGTCGCCAATATCGACTTTCTGAACCTGCACACATTCTTCGATGCGCTGACGCTGATGTATCGTGTGACGACGCGGCTCGCCGCCCTCAATCATCAGGCGGACGATCTCGTCACCATACGCGCCCGCCAGGCCGAGTTTGCCAAAGCTGTCGCGGAACAGGACGCGCTGGCGATGATCGCCACCAATCGCGAGTTCCACGCGGCCATCGCCGCAGCGGCCCGCAACCCCTATTATGAAAGCCTGTTTTTGCGCCTCCTCGATGAGGGGCGCCGGCTCCTTCGGCTTTATTATTCCTCGTTCAACGATCAATTGCCAAAACGCTACGTTGTCGAGCATGAGGACATGATAGCGGCCATCGAGGCGCGGGATGTGGAAAAGGCCGATGCGCTGGCCAATGAGCACGCCGACCAGATCGTCGAGCAGATTCGCAACATGATTGCCCGCGACCATCGCCAGAAGATCGCGCTTTAGCATCAGAACCCCGGAAAAAACGCTCCGCCCATCCCGATTCATCGAAGTGCCACTGCGCGAAAATTTGTGTCGACAAAAAAAATACAAGTGATATTTTGCAGGCGATCCAAACTGTGAGCGGCCGGCTGCGGATGCATTGCGGCGCATGAGATCAGGCATTTGAAGGAGATCGGCATGACCAACCATATTTTCTCGGGATGCATTCCCGCTCTGATGACCCCCTGCAAGGCGGATCGCAGCCCCGACTTCGACGCGCTGGTGCGCAAGGGCAAGGAATTGATCGATACCGGTATGCGCGCCGTGGTCTATTGCGGATCCATGGGCGACTGGCCGCTGTTGACCGACGCGCAGCGCATGGAAGGCGTTGACCGGCTGGTTGAGGCTGGCGTGCCGGTCATCGTGGGCACGGGAGCGGTGAACACGGCAAGCGCCGTGGCCCATGCGGCGCATGCGGCCGAGGTCGGTGCCGAGGGTCTCATGGTCATCCCGCGCGTCCTGTCGCGCGGCAGCTCGCCGGCCGCGCAGCGGAACCACTTCAAGGCCATTCTTTCGGCTGCGCCCGATCTGCCGGCGGTGATCTACAACAGCCCCTATTACGGGTTTGCCACCCGGGCGGACCTCTTCTTCGCCCTGCGTGCCGAGCATCCCAACCTGGTTGGCTTCAAGGAATTCGGCGGCGCAGCCGATCTGCGCTATGCGGCGGAGAACATCACCAGCGGCGACCCCGACATCAAGCTGATGATCGGTGTCGACACCACGGTCTATCACGGCTTTGTCAACTGCGGCGCCGATGGTGCCATCACCGGCATCGGCAATGTGCTTCCCCGCGAAGTCCTGCATCTCGTCGCGCTGAGCCAGGCCGCTGCGGCCGGCGATGCGGATGCGCGTCAGCGCGCTTCCGAGCTCGATGCAGCGCTTGCAGTGCTCTCCTCCTTCGATGAGGGTGCGGATCTCGTTCTCTACTACAAATACCTGATGGTGCTGAACGGAGACGAGGAATACCGCCTGCACTTCAATGAGACGGATGAACTCTCGGAGAGCCAGCGTGGCTATGCCGAGGCGCAGTACAAATTGTTCCGCGACTGGTACGCGAATTGGAGCAAGCTGCCGGGCGCGGTCTCCAAATACGCAGCCTGACCCTGTGGAAGAGCCCTCCCGGTCCGGGAGGGCTCCTGTGTTTAAACGGCGTCGAGGCCCTTCTCGCGCAGACGCTCGAGCAGCGCCATTTCTTCGGCAGTGAGGCGGATGCCTTCGGCAAGCGCCTTCTCCCGAGCGGCAAACCGGCGCTGCGAGGGGAGGCGTGCTCCCTGGCCGACCATCGCTTCAAACAGGGTCTCGGCGCGCGCCATCGGGTCGCCCGCCCGTCCCTGTGCAAAACGGGCCGGGTCAAAGGCCAGGATCAGTTCGCCATGGGCCGGTGCCAGAGCGGTGGTGCCGAGCGCTTCCAGCGCTTCCGGGCTCGTCAGATCGCCGATCATCACCCCGGCAAGCAGCTCGATCATGGTCGAGATGGCCGATCCCTTGTGCCCGCCAAAGGGCAGCATAGCACCATTGAGCGCGGCTTCCGGGTCCGTCGTGGGTTTTCCGTCCGTGTCGATCGCCCAGCCTTCCGGCAGGGGCTTGCCGGCACGGCGATAAAGCTCGATCTCGCCGCGCGCCGCAACGCTGGTGGCGAAGTCGAACACATAGGGGGTCCTCCCGGGCCGTGGCCACCCAAAGGCGAACGGGTTGGTGCCCAGAAGCGGGCCGCTGCCGCCGGAAGGGGCAACGCTGGCATAGCTCGGGCACATGGCCATGGCGGCAAGCCCATGCGCGGTCAGCGCCTCGATCTCGGGCCAGAGAGCCGAAAAATGCGTACAGTCGTTGATCACCAGGGCCGCGAGCCCGAACTGCCGGGCCTTTTCGGCCAGCACGGGGGCACCCAGTTCGAACGCGGCATTGGCAAAGCCGCCCTTCGCCGCAACGCGCACGATGGCGCTGTCATCGCTGGTCAGTTCAGGCTCGGCATCCGGCACGACCTTGCCGGCCTTGATGGTGCGCAGGCAGCCCTCGACACGGTAGACACCGTGGGATTTGCAGGCGTCGCGCTCTCCCGCCACGATTGCCCGTGTGAGCGCGCCTGCATGGAGCGGCGACAAGCCTCCCTTGCGCATGATCGCCTCGACAATGTGCTCGAGGTCGCCGATGGCCAGCGTGGTCTCGGTCATAAAATATCCTTTCCTCCGGTTGCCGGGTTGCAATCTTGCATACATTTTGTATGCAGATGGCAGCCTATGCAAGATGCTGGAGTCATAACCCAGCGCTTCCTGCCTGCGCCAGATGATCCGAAACTCAAAATTGAAGGAGGGGACCGATGCCCTTCACCCCACACGGAAAGCACCTGATAGCCGGCGAGTGGACCGCTGGCGACGACACATTCGAATCGTCCCCGGCGCATGGTCCGGCGCATCGCTTTGCATTTGGCACCCCTGACCTCGTGAATCGTGCGGTTCAGGCGGCTGAAGCTGCTTTCGAGGCCTATTCGCGTCGCCCGCGTCAGGAGCGGGCCGCGTTTCTTGAGGCCATTGCCGATGAGATTGAAGCCCGTGGCGCCGATATCACCGAGATCGGCACGCAGGAAACCGGGCTCCCCGCCGCGCGTCTCGAAGGAGAGCGTGGCCGCACGTCCGGCCAGCTTCGCCTCTTCGCAGCCCACATTCGCAAGGGGGATTATCTCGACCGCCGCCACGACGAGGCTCTGCCGGATCGCCAGCCCGCGCCGAGGCCTGAACTGGTGATGGTGCAGCGTCCCATTGGCCCGGTTGCCGTTTTCGGCGCATCCAATTTCCCGCTCGCATTTTCGACGGCGGGTGGCGATACCGCCGCCGCGCTGGCGGCTGGCTGCCCGGTCGTGGTGAAAGGGCATGAGGCGCATCCGGGAACCGGTGAGATCGCCGCGGAGGCGATCAGGGCGGCCATCGAGAAATGCGACATGCCGGCTGGCGTGTTCTCGCTCATCCAGGGTGGCGACCGCAGCGTCGGCCAGGCGCTGGTGCAGCACCCGCTGATCAAGGCCGTTGGCTTCACGGGCAGCCTGGCGGGCGGCCGTGCGTTGTTCGACCTGTGTGCGGCACGACCGGAGCCCATCCCCTTTTTCGGAGAGCTGGGATCGGTCAATCCGATGTTTGTTCTTCCGCACGCTCTTGAAGCGCGGGGCGAGGAGATCGGGCGCGGCTGGGCTGCATCCCTGACCATGGGCGCGGGACAGTTCTGCACCAACCCCGGCATTGCGATTGTGATGGATGGCAAGGCAGCCGACCGTTTCGTGGACGCTGCGGCAGACGGGCTGAAGCAGGTGGATGCACAGGTGATGCTGACCGACGGCATCGCAAAGGCGTTCAATGCGGGACGTGATCAGGTTGCGCAAAGCGCTGCGGCGCGCCCGGTGATGGTGGCCGGAGCGGAGGGGCGCAAGGCTTCGCCGGCACTCTTTGAGACCACGGCAGCGGAGTTCCTTGAAAATCCACAATTGCATCATGAGGTCTTTGGTCCGCTCGGCCTGCTGGTGCGTGCCGGTTCTGCCGAAGAGATCGAGGCCATCGCCCGCGCTCTGGAAGGGCAGCTGACCGTGACGCTGCACCTCGGCGAAGGCGACGTCGCTGCGGCCCAGGCGCTTCGCCCCGTTCTTGAGCGCAAGGCGGGACGGCTGCTCGTCAACGGATTCCCGACCGGGGTCGAGGTGGTGGACTCCATGGTCCATGGCGGCCCCTATCCGGCCAGCACCAATTTCGGCGCCACCAGCGTCGGGACGCTGTCCATCAGGCGCTTCCTGCGCCCGGTTTGCTACCAGAACATGCCTGCGGCTCTTCTGCCGGAGGATGCGCTGGGCTGACCCTACGGGACTGTAATTGCAACAATGGTGAGGCGCGGCACACGGCGATGTGTGCCGCGCCTTTCTTGTTTCTGGCAGGGCGGCCCGATCGTTGGGAATGGCGCAAAGCCGCTTAAAAAATTTAATTATTTTTTTTGTCGACATGGAGAATTGGAGATGTATAAATTTTGAGTGCATCCCGGACGGGTTCACCGGGTCTTAAAAAATAACAATGGAGGAGTTGAGATGTTTCTCAGCCTTAAGCGATTGGCCCTGGCCGGGGCCGTGGCGTTTGCGACGTTTGGCGCGCAGGCGCAGGAAGTGACCTGGCGCGTACCGACGTCGGTCCCCGAGGGGTCGCCTTTCTACGTGAATTTTCTCGAGCGTTTTGCCGACAATGTGGGTCTCCTGACCGACGGAGCTGTCGAAATCCAGCCCTTTGGTGCAGGCATTCTGGTGCCAGCGCTGCAGGTCTATGACGGCGTCAAGGACGGCATTGTCGAAGCAGGTCACTCGACTCCGAGCTATCTGGTCAATCAGGATCCGGTGAACGCGATTTTTGCCGGTTTCCCCGGCGGCATGGGTCCCGAAGCCTATTCGACGTGGATTTTTGAAGAAGGCGGCAAGGAAAAGCTCGCCGAAATCCGTGCGGAAGAAGGCCTGAAGTCGCTCGTCGTGGGCATCGGCTCCTCCGAGATCATGGCGCATGCCAACAAGCCGATCAAAAGCGCGGCCGATCTCAAGGGCCTGAAATACCGCACGTCCGGCCCCTGGGCCGAGGTGATGCGCGACTATTTCGACGCGGTGCCGACCGTTGTGCCCCCGGGTGAAATCTACACCCTGTTGGAGCGCAAGGGCGTGGACGCTATCGAATGGGGCCCGCCATCGGGCAATCTGCCGGAGGGTTTCCACGAGGCTGCCCCCTATATCGTCGTGCCGGGCGTCCATCAGCCCACCTTCCTCTGGGAAGTTGTGGTCAAGCAGGAAACCTGGGATGCGCTTGACGAGGCGCTCAGGGCGAAGATCGAAGCAGCCGCCGAGCTGACCACGCTTCAGTCTCTAGTCCACTTCTACGATCAGGACATGAAGGCGATGGAGACGCTTCGCGCCAGCAAGGCCGAGGTGATCGAGCTCGATGCGGCGTTCCAGAAAGAGCTGTCCGATGCGGGCCGCGACTGGATCAAGAAAACCGCCGAAGCCCAGAAGGCCGAGGGCAAGCCCCGCATGGCCGAAATCCTTGAAGGCTACCTCGCCTATGAGGATCGCTGGGCCGAACAGAGCGGCTACCTGATCCGCAACGAAAAGTAAGCCGGCGGGAGGCGATCTTGAAACGTGCTCTCCTCGCGGTCGCGGATCGAATTTCGGCAAGTCTGAACATCGTCGCGCAGGCGATGGTGCTGATCCTGATCGCCTCCATGCTCTACGAAGTGGTGGCGCGCTATGTCTTCGGCGCGCCCACACTCTGGGCCTTCGACATCGCCTATATGAGCACCGGTGTGCTCTTCGTTCTGGGCGCGGCGCAGGCCCTGCGTGAAGACGCTCATGTGCGCATTGACTTCCTCTCGTCGCGGATGCCCAAACGGGTGCGTGGCGCGATCGATGGCCTGGCCTTTCTTGTCGTCCTTTTCCCGGTTTTCGTGTGGCTTGCATCCATCGCCGGCCAGCGCGCGTGGCGCGCCTGGATGACGGGCGAGGTAGAGCATGTCAGCCCGTGGGCGCCATTGATGTGGCCCTTCTACAGCGCGCTGGCGATCGGGCTTTCCGCGCTGGCTCTCCAGCTTTTCGCCGAAGGGCTGCGGGCTCTCACCGACCCGCGCGACGACGACAGCTTCAAGATCGAGACCTGACATGCTCATCGCAGGATTGATGTTTCCGGCGCTGTTCGCGCTGATCCTTCTGGGATTGCCGATCGCGTTTTCGCTCACCATCGTCGCGGTTGGCGCAGGGCTGGCGGCCTTTGGCTCCGTCGCGTTCAACCAGCTCTATGGCTCGTTCTACTCGGCCTCGACCAATTTCATTCTCTCGGCAATCCCGATGTTCATCCTGATGGGGGCGCTGCTCGAGCGCTCGGGCATTGCCGAGCGCCTGTTCCGGGTGATGAATCTCTGGCTCTCGCGCCTGCCCGGTGGGCTCGCGCTGGCAACCATCGCGATGGGCGCGATCTTCGCAGCCGCCGCCGGTGTGGTCGGCGCCGTCGAGGTGATGATCGGCATGATGGCCATTCCTGCGATGCAGAAGGCGCGCTATGGCAACACGCTGATTGCCGGCACGATCTGCGCCGGCGGGTCACTGGGCACGATGATCCCGCCGTCCGTCATTGCCGTCATGTATGCCTCGCTTGCGCAGATGTCGGTGGGCAAGTTGCTCGCCGGAATGATGCTGCCCGGCCTGCTGATGGTTGTGCTGTTTCTGGCCTATATTTTCATCCACGGTCTGCTCTATCCGGCGAAACCCGATGAGGACGATCCGGTCGAGGAGCCCGTGGAACTTGCCGAAAAACTGCGGCTGACGGCCACGGTCCTTCTGCCGGTCGTGCTCCTGATCGTCGCTGTCCTCGGCTCGATCCTGGCCGGCATCGCCTCGCCGACGGAAGCAGCCGCCGTGGGTGCCGCCGGTGCGCTCGCCCTCTGCATCGTCAACCAGCGCTTTTCAATAGCAATGCTGCGGGAATCGCTGGCGATCACCGTGCGGATTTCCGCGATGATCCTCTTGATCGTCGCCGCCGGCACCATGTTCATGGGCGCCTTCGCCGCCAATGGCGGGGCGCGGCTTATCCGCGAGGTGATCGACGGCGCCGGGCTCGGCCCCACGGGCATGATCGTGTTCTTCCTGGCGGTGGTCTTCGTCCTCGGCTTCGTGCTCGACTGGACGGCCAATGTGCTCATCTGCGTGCCGCTGTTCACACCGTTCATCCGCGCTGCCGGCATCGATCCGGTGTGGTTCGCAACGCTGGTGCTCATTGTCATCCAGACAGGCTATCTTACGCCGCCCATGGCCTCGTCGATCTTCTATCTGAAGTCGATTGCTCCCCCGAACATGACCTACGGGGAGATGTGCCGCGGTGTTCTGCCATTCATTCTGCTGCAGGTCCTGACGCTCCTGCTGGTGGTGGCGTTCCCTGCCCTGGCAACCTGGTTGCCTGAACGAATCGTCGGCTTCTGACATCCGTTCCGGGCTGTTCGGCCCGTTCCGAAAACAATTGTCCTGTTGGCAGGCGCGTGGAAACACGCGCCTGCTTGACACTGCGCGCGCATCGCTTATCCTTCTTTTATAGAGAATTATATTTCATAATAATGAAATATTCAGGAGAGAACGAATGTCAGGCCTGAAGCCTTGTCCTGCATGAGATGCAGCCGCCTGCATCGGAGTGTCCGGGAAAACGCGGTGGCTGAAGGCAACCATACCCTGTTCTGCATTTCTCGTCGCGCCCGCCAGTCACTCTGACCCGGCAACAAGACACTCGAACCCTTGGAGTTCCCGCATGAGTTTTTCCGAGCTTGCCAAACGCCCGGAAACGACGCCCAACGATCGTCTCGAGGCACTGGGGATCGTTCTGCCGCCGCCTCCGCCGCCGGTGGCCAATTTCGTGACACATGTGCAGGAGGGGAGCCTGCTGTTTCTCTCCGGCCAGGGGCCAACAGAGCCAGATGGCAGCCAGCACACCGGCAAGGTCGGCGCGGACGTCTCGGCGGAAGAGGCCTATCGACACGCGCGCCTGACGGGCATCAACCTGATCGCCGTGATGCAGGCGGCGCTCGGAGACCTTTCGCGCGTCAGGCGCGTGGTGAAGCTCCTTGGCATGGTCAATGCCGATCCCGAGTTCGCAGAGCACCCGGCCGTGATAAACGGGTGTTCGGACCTGCTCATCGATGTTTTCGGCGAGCGCGGCGTTCATGCGCGTTCCGCTGTCGGATTCGGGTCTCTGCCGGGCAGGATCACCGTCGAGATCGAAGCCGTTATTGCGATAGAGGACAATGAAAATGCTGCCCAATGACGACATTCGCGCCAGGCTCGGCCTGCGCCCGGTCATCAACGTGTCCGGCACGATGACCTCGCTCGGCGCTTCCATCGTCGTGCCGCAGGCCATCGAAACGGTCGCCTCCGTGCTTGGTCAGTGGACGGAAATGTCCGACCTGCAGCGCACGGCGAGCAGGACCATCGCCCGGCTGACCGGTTCTGAAGCCGGATGTGTCACTGCGTCCTGTTCGGCGGGCATCACGCTCGCGGTTGCCGCCGCCATGACCGGAAGAGATCTTGCGGCCATCGAGCGCTTGCCGGACACCAGCGGCCTCCGCAACGAGGTGGTGGTGCAGGCCGGGCATCTGGTGAGCTATGGAGCACCCATCGATCAGGCGATCCGGCTTTCCGGCGCTAAGGTCGTGCCGGTAGGGCAGGCGACGAGCGCCTATGCCTATCAGCTTGCCGGTGCCATCACCGAGAACACGGCGGCTGCCGTCTATGTGGCGTCGCATCACGTTGTCGAATACGGACAGATCCCACTGGCCAACTTCATCGCCACGGCACACGCAAAAGGCGTTCCGGTGATCGTCGATGCCGCTTCGGAATATGATCTGACGGGCTTTCTGGCCGCTGGCGCCGATGTGGTGCTCTATTCGGGGCACAAGTTCCTTGGCGGCCCGACGTCCGGCATCATTGCAGGCAGCAGGGCGCTTGTCCGCGCCGCCTATCTGCAGAACCTCGGCATCGGCCGTGGCATGAAGGTCGGCAAGGAGGGGATAGCAGGCGTGATCGCCGCGCTCGAAGCCTGGGAGAACCGCGACCATGCCGGCATTCGGGCGCGCGAGCGGAAGGCGCTTGATGTTTGGGCAAAGACGCTTCAGGGACGGCCCGGCATCGCTGCGCGCATCACGCCGGACCCGACCGGCAACCCGCTCGATCGCCTGCGGATCGACATCGACCCGAACATCGCACGCATTACGGCGTGGGATCTGGCAGACCGGCTGGCGGCTGGCGATCCGCCGATCATCGTCCGCGATCATGAGGCCGAGCACAACTATCTCTTCCTCGATCCCTGCAACCTGCATCCGGACGAGGAGGCCGTTGTTGCCCGCCGCGTCGCCGAAGAGCTCGACCATGCCGCAGCCGCGCCGGCGCCGCTGGTGAGTTCTTTTGCCGAGCGTGCCATGCGGCTGGAGGCCGGGCTGCTGAATTGGCCGGACTGAAAGCAGGTGCTATAGACGGCCGGTTGACCAACGGGACAGGCGATACGGTGAACATGCAGCCCACCACGGACGGACCGCGCGAAAAGCGCACGCGAACGAGCGCACTCGACCGCATCCTGCAGATTCTGGATTTTCTCCAGCAGTCCGACCGGCCGGCCACTGCCTATGAGATCGCGCGCGCCGTCGGCGCGCCGGCATCGACCATTTACGGCCTGGTCGAAGACATGGTCGGCAAGGAGATCCTCGACCGGCAGGACAATGGCGCCCTGTGGTTCGGACCGCGCTTCTATCACTACGGCCTGACCTACGCCCGCCGGCTGGACCTGCTCTCCGCAGCCAATCAGGAGATGTTGGATCTGGCGCTTGCGTCCAGAGAGACAGTGCAGATCTGCGGTCGTGACGGCGATCAGATGGTGGTTCTTGCCATGGTCGATGGTCCCGACCATTTTCAGGTTTCATCGCGCGTCGGCTCCCGCACACCGCTCAACTGGTCCGCATCGGGCCGTCTTCTGATCGGTCATCTGCCGGAGGATGAGCGTCAGGCGGTGCTCTCGGCGGCGATCCGCCCGTCACCCACCGGAAATGCCGAAACCGATGTGGCCGCCCTCTCGCAGGCCGCACGCCGGGCCTATGAAGAGGGGCTTTCGATCCAGGCCGGAGAATCGGATTTCTCCGTCGCATGCATCGCAGCACCCATCATCGATGGAGAAGGGGCCTGCCGGGCGACGATCTCGATCGTGGTTCCCGATCACAAGGTCGATCAGGACGAACCCGACCTGAAAGATCTTGTCCAGAAGAGCGCACGCAGGATCGAGGCGCGGCTTGGGTGGAGGCGCAGATAGCCGCACTGGCAGTCTGCGCTTTTCATGGATTTTCTCCTCGCCGCAGGCTAAAAGTAGGGCCATGCGCACGGCTTTGACCCTTTTGCTGCTGGCTGTCTTCATCCTCGCGGGATCGGTTCCCGCGATGCAGGCGGCTGTGGGCGATGGTTCGCCCACAGCGATGGCGCAGTCAGCGGACATGAGACAGATGCGCTGTTGTTCAGGTTCGGATGATGGCAGTGCCTACGCGTCTTCTGGCTGTGTGATGGACTGTCATTATCTTCCGCCGATCCACGCAGTGCTCGTTCATCCGACACCTGCTCCCCTGACCGAGCCGGCGGGTTACGCGCCCCACCCGCCCCTGGCCTTCGGATTGTTTCGCCCACCCATCGTCTCCTGATCTGTTCCGGATCCGTTTCGAACAACATTCTTGCCTGCCTTGCAGCGTGTCACGCGCAAAGGCGGCGAGCGCAGAATCGAAAGTGAAAGACGATGAAAAATCACGCAAACAGAGTAGCAGCCGGCGCAGCGCTGGCATTTTTCCTGGCCCCGGGCCTTGCCCATGCTGCTCCGGCCGATACGGCGATCACGGTTTTCAAGACGCCATGGTGCGGCTGCTGCGAGCTGTGGGTCGAGGCCATGAACGAGGCCGGATACCCGGTCAAAACGATCGACCTTGAAGATCTGTCGAACATCAAGAAACAGGCCAGCGTGCCGGGTGATCTCGAAGCCTGCCACACTGCGGTGGTTGACGGTGAGCGCAAATATGTCCTGGAAGGGCATGTGCCGATCGAGGCTGTCGAAAAGCTCCTTGAGGAGCAGCCCGACATCAAGGGTATCGCCGTTCCCGGCATGCCGTCAGGCTCGCTCGGCATGGGATACGACCCGAATGCGCGCTACACGGTCTATTCCTTTGACGGGATCTCGGACGAAGCGCCGGCGGTCTTCCTTGAGACTGGCGTGAAATAGCCGGTTCAGCGCCGGATCGTGCATGGCCGTCTCCGGGGCGGCCATGTGCACAGCGCCCGCCGAACGCCGGGGTACGAGGGTTACAGAAGGTCGACACTGCTGTTTGTAAACAGGGCCGACACCTTATAGGCGGCCTCCGTCCGATTGGTCGCCTTGAGCTTCTGCATGATGTTCCGGATGTGCACCTTGACCGTGCTCTCGCACATGTTCAGCTCGTAGGCGATGATCTTGTTGGGCTTGCCCTGCCAGATGGCCTCAGCCACCTGAATCTGGCGCGGGGTGAACATTTCGGTAAGGCGCTGGTCGTGCGTCGGATCGCTATTGATGACCTCGCGCATCGCAAAGACGGTACTGGCGGGGACGAATACCCCGCCGGCAAGCGCGAGGTTTATGGCTTCGACACAAACCTCGACACTCACCGACGAAGGTATATAGCCCCGCACGCCATAATCGAGTGCATTGACGATCTGCACCACGTCATCCCGGTCTGCTAGGATGATCAGCGGTGCCGATGCGGAAATCCTGATGATCTGTCTGATCAGCTCCTCCATGTGGGAATCCGTGATGTTGGCGGATCCCACATGGAGGAGCACAGCGGCCAGTGGAGGATGCCGGTCCGCTTCATTCTGCCATTCTTCGATCGTGCTGCAGGCGACCACATCCCAGGGGGCAGGGTGCGCTGCCAGGCTGCTGCGCAGGCACTCACGTGCCAGGATGCGGTTGTCGACGAGAACCACCGAGCCCTTCTGCGCCTGGAGGCGGCTGGAGGTTCTGCCGATCGAGCTGCGGCGGGCCCCTTCTGGCGGCACACCCGGTCCGTGGGAGGATGCGGTACAAGCTGATAAGGCCGTCATGTCGATACCCGCTGTTTTTCGTCGAGATTGCTCTGCTAACGGGCACCAGACTAATCATGACAGCATGTGACTTCTGTGAAATTGGCTACACTCCATGTTCCGGGCGATCTGCAGCCGCATAAGTAACCGCAAATATGCCGGCAAACCGCTTCATGCTCTTCATGGTTGCCCGATCCGGTGTGCGGGGATACGCTGGGGGCATTGAGGGGCACCAACTGAAAAACAATGTCCGAGGGGCAATACACCCGACAGGTCACGACCATCGCTTCAATCGATGCAGTCGGATTTTCCCGGCTGATGGGGATCGATGACGAATTCGCGGTGGCCGCGTTCGAAGAGCGGCGGTCGATCATCGCCGAAAGCTGCGACGCTGCAGGCGGGCGCACATTCGGTGCTGCCGGGGACAGCATCATGGCGGAGTTCGGCACGCCCATCGATGCGTTGCGCGCTGCCTTCGACTTTCAGCAGCGCATCGTCGATCTGAATGGTCGTGTGCCCGGTGACCGCCGCATGCCGTTCCGGGTCGGCATCAACACCGGCAACGTGATCGTGCGCGGTGCGAGCCTTTATGGGGATGACGTCAACATCGCCGCACGTATCCAGGAGCTTGCTCCCACGGACGGGCTGGCGATCTCGGAAACGACCTGGAACCATGTCAGGGACAAGGTTGCGGCCAGCTTCACCGACCTCGGAGAGCGGCAACTCAAGAACATCGCGCTTCCGGTCCGCGTTTTTGTGGCAAACCGGGGTGATGGTGAGCGCGCGGAAGCAGTCCCGCGACGCGCTGCCGATCCCGCAGCCCCTCCGGCAGTTGCCGTACTCCCGTTCCAGAACGAGGCGGGCGCGCAGGAATTCGACTATGTCGCCGATGGTGTCGCCGAAGACATAATCCAGGGTCTGTGCAGCACGCGCTGGCTGCCGGTGATCGCGCGGGAATCGAGCTTCCAGTTCCGTGACAAGGCGCTCGGCCCGCGCATGACCGGCAGCGCGCTTGGCGCGCGCTATCTTGTCGATGGCAGGCTTGCACGCGGAAGCGGTTATTTCGATCTCGTCATCACGCTGACCGACGCTGCCAATGAACGGCTGGTATGGTCGCGTGGCTTTCGCCGCCCGCTCGACGAAGTATCACTGGTCAATGATGAGATCGGCGGTCAGATCGTTTCCATGCTGGAAAAAGAGGTGGAGCGTGTCGAGCAGGCGCGCACCTTTCAGGTGCCGTGGGAAAGCCTCGAGACATGGCAGCTCGTGCGGCGTGCCCGCTGGCACATGCAGCGTCGCACGCGCGAGGACACCATGCTGGCGCTTGACTGCCTCGAGGAAGCGCGCCGGAAAGCGCCCAACGCCAGTGCGGTGCTCAATGAACTGGCGTGGTGGTATTTCTGGCGCGGCTGGCTGCAGGCGGGCGCCGGTGACGATCTCGACAGGGTGACGGACTTCTCGCGCAAATCGCTGCTGATGGATAGCCAGGATGCCCGGCCCCACGCGCACCTTGGTGCCGTGGCGATCATGCGGGGGCAGCCGAAGGCGGCTATCGAGCACCTGCACGAGGCGCTACAGATCAACCCCAGCTTCGCCTTCGCCCATTCGGCGATGGGCAGCGCGCATCTCTTGCTCGGAGATGCGGTAACCGCCATTCCGATGTTCAGGACGGCACGGCGGCTGAGCCCGTTTGACATTTACGGATTCCACAATCTCGGGGAACTCGCCGCCGCCTGCTGCTTCGACCGGCGCTGGGACGACGCCATCGCAGCGGCGGAGGCGTCGCTCGACCTGTCACCGCGCTATTTCTACGCGCGTTTTCTCAAGATCGGGGCACTGGCGCGCAGTGATCGCATGGAAGAGGCGCGTCGGGAGAAGGCGCTCTTCCACGCCTATCATCCCGATTTCTCGCTTGAACGCGTTGCATGGATCCCATTCGCGGAGAAATCCGCGACAGCGTTTCTCATTGATAGTTTCAACCTCGCCGATCAGGACGGAGGTGCGATCGAATTCGGCCCTGCGTGAACTGCTTCACACACGTTCCGCGCATTCACGCGTAGGCCTTTGCCGTTCGAGGGGAACGCAATGGCGACGACAAAGTATTTCGACGGTGTGCGCGAGGCGCAGCGCACCCAGGAGCCGGTGGCTGACATGCCGCCGTTCGATATCGAGCGGGTTCGCGCGAAGGGGTGGCGCGCGAAACTCACCAGCTACCTCCTGGAGAACCCGCGCTGGGCGCTCGGTCTGTTGCGGCGGTTTCATCCCGTACTCAAACTCGGCGGTTTCGTTCTCGTCACGCGCAGCGAGGACGTGCGCGAGGTACTGGAGCGCCAGGACGTGTTCCAGACGCCCTACGGCCTGGAAATGGCGGAAATCGCCGGTGGAACGAACTTCATTCTCGGCATGCAGGACGGGCCGGACTACCGGCGTATGAAGTCGACGGTGTTGTCCGCTTTCCCCGTGGACGAGGTAGAAAGCGTGGTGCGCCCGCTCGCGGCACGGCACGCCGAGCTTATCACGCGCCGTGCCGCGCCCCGTTTCGATGCGGTGGATGCGCTTTTGCGCGTTGTGCCGGTGCGCATCTGCCGCGATTATTTCGGTATTCTGATCGATGATGAGGACGCGTTCTCCGACTGGGCCAATGCCCTGAGCGGGCTGTTCTTCGCCGATCCCGGCGCGGACCCGGCGACGCGGGAGCTGGCGGTGGTTGCAGCAGACCGTGTACGGCGTGCAATCGACCGGTCCATCGCGGCGGTGCGCGAGGGGGCGGTGGGCGGCTCCACACCGCTTGGCCGCCTCGTCGGGATGCTCGACGCGGAAGACCCGCAGGTCAGCCTCGGCGATATCCATGCCATCATGTTGGGCATGATTGCCGGCTTCACGCCCACCAATCTTCTGGCGAGCGGCAATTGCCTTGATGTCGTGCTTTCCAGGCCCGAGGCGCGGCGGGCGGTGGAAGAGGCGATCGCAGCAGGCGACAATGCGCGTCTCGAACGCGCCATCCTTGAGGCGATGCGCTTCAAGCCCATCTGGGTCGGCCCGTTCCGCTACACGGCGCGCGATGCGGTGATTGCCAAAGGGACGCGGCGGGAACGGAAAATAAAGGCGGGCACAACAGTCATGCCGGCGACACTCTCGGCCATGTTCGATCCTGCGGCGGTGCGCGAACCGGAGCGCTTTGACATGGACAGGCCCGCGCGGGACTACATGGTCTTCGGTTACGGCATTCACCAGTGCATCGGTGCGGCGATAGCCCGGATTCAGATTGCCGAGTGCTTTCGCGCGCTCTTCTCAAAGCCCGGGCTGCAGCGTGCCGGCGGGAAAGAGGGGCGCCTGAAGCGGCTCGGAGCCTACCCCGAAAGCCTCATGGTCTGTTTTGATCCGGCCCCGCTTTCAAGGACGGTCGAACACGCCATGGTGACGGCGGTGATCCCCTGCGCCAGGGATACCCCGATGGCTGCCTTGCGCGAGAAGGTCGACGCGCTCGGCAATCCGGCGGGCGAGGCAATGAAGAGTGCGCTGGACGAAAGCGGCGTGATTCACTTCGCCAGCATCGCCGTGATCGACGGGCAGGGCGATGAGGCGGCGAAGAGCGCCGGCCATCTGGTCATTGAACTGTCGGGCGACGGCACGAAGGGCGATGTCGTGGATGCCTTTGTGAACGCCACCGAACCCGTGTTGCGCGATCTCCTTGCCATGGCATGCGGAACGACCGGGCACCGGCCTGCCGGTGTGCTCATCCGTGAGAGCGCGCTGGATATCTCTCCGACCTTCGGCAGCGATGCCGGGCTCGTGTTCTCGGGCACGCCCGGTCATTCGGTGCAGCGCATCCGGGCAGAGGCGGAACTGGAGGAGGCCGCGCGTGCGGAAATCGCAGCGGTGCCTGACGGTGCCGAGGCCGGTGCAATTCTTGATCGGGTAAGGCAGAAGCTCATGGGCGAAGGCCGCTTCGACTGGGCATTCGAGCCCGCCGAAACGCTTCTGGAGAAACCGGCAGGCAGTGTTGCCAGCGCGGTGAAGCGCACATTGCGCGCGCCGAAGGTTCTGGTGACGGTCACCGTCACGCTCCTCATTTGCCTCGCCATCACCTATTCGCTGGTGTTCGGCTATGCACCCGGCTTCTTTCGCAATCTGCTGATCGTCGGCACCTCCATCGTACTCACCCTGATCGGTGTCACCATGCTGCTTGCCTTCATCGGCGGGCTTCTGATCCTCTATCTGCGGCACCTGGAAAAACGCGATGTTCCGATCGACCGGAACGCGGACCTGGCGCTTCTGGAAGAGATCGCAAAGCGCGAGAACCACCTGGCGCAAAATCACCTTACGGCCGTATCCACACTGAAGGGAGGCTGGTTGAGGCGTCTTTCGCTCCGGCTCTCCTTCTACCTGATCTCGATCATGGCGCGGCAGGTGTTCCGGCCCGGATACCTCGCCGACATCAACACGATCCACTTCGCCCGCTGGGTGCTGCTGCCGGCAACGAAACAGCTTGTCTTCCTGAGCAATTACGGCGGCAGCTGGGAGAGTTATCTGGAGGATTTCATCACCAAGGCCCATGCCGGCCTGACCGGGGTCTGGAGCAATACGGCAGGCTTTCCGAAAACGCGCATGCTGTTCCGTGAGGGGGCGACTGATGGCGACCGTTTCAAGCGCTGGGCGCGGGCACAGCAGGTGCCGACGCTCTTCTGGTATGCGGCCTATCCCGGCCTCACCACCAGCCGCATCCGCATCAATTCGCTGATTCGCAGTGGGATAGCGAAAGCGGAAACCGAAAGCGAAGCGCGCGACTGGCTGCGGCTCTTCGGTTCGCAACCGCGCCCGCGCGATACACTTGAAACCGAAGAGATCCAGTCGATCTTCTTCGGACCCCTTGGCCCGCTCGCGAAAGCGGAAATGCTCGCCTTCCATATCCCGGCGGACCTGCCGCGCGCTGCGCGGCGGGAGTGGTTGGCATTTTTGCTGGAACGCACCAGTTTCGGCAATCAGCTTCCGCCCGAGCGGGCCATGATCACCCTTCTTGGGCCGGAAGGGCTGAGACGGCTGGGCCTTGGGGAACGCCGGGGCGATGACCGCCTGGACGGATTTCCGGCCGCCTTTCGGCAGGGCATGGCGACTGAGGCGCGCAGCCGCGTTCTCGACGATATCGGCAAGAGCGCGCCGGAGCGCTGGGCCTGGGGCTCGCAGGAGAAGCCGGTCGATGTGGCTGTCGTCTGCTATGCGGGCAGTTATGAAACGCTCGATACGGACATCCAGTCCCTGCTGCATGCAACGGACAAAGCCGGCGTGCAGCGCGTTGCGCAGCTACCGCTCGAGATCAGGAGAGAGGGCAGGCACGCTGTCGAGCATTTCGGGTTCGCCGATGGCATATCCCAGCCCATCGTGCGCGGCACGCCGCGTGCAAACGGGAGCACATCGTCCATGCACCTCATTGAACCCGGCGAGTTCGTGCTTGGCTATCCGGATGAGAATGGGTTCTATCCACCCTCTCCAACCGTCGCCGAGGCCGAAGACAGCGAGGGCATACTCCCGGCGCTGGAGACCGGAGATGCAGCGCCGCTCTTCGGCAGGAAGGCGACCATGCGCGATTTCGGGCGCAATGGCAGTTTTATGGTGATCCGCCAGCTCGAGCAGCATGTTTCGACCTTCAACACCTATTGCCGGCACGCGGCGGAGGCGCTGCGCACCGAGACGGGCAACGCCGCGGTCGATTCGAAGTGGATCGCGGCCAAGATGGTCGGGCGCTGGCAGGACGGCACCTCGCTGGTACGCAATCCCAATGGCCGCCCGGACCGTGAACCCGACAACGACTTCACCTTCGCCGCCGAAGATCCGCAGGGGCTCCATTGCCCGCTTGGCTCGCATGTGCGCCGCTCTAACCCCAGAGACTCGCTCGGGGACGATTCCGAAACCCAGCTCAGGATCAACAACCGCCACCGCATCCTGCGTTGCGGCCGCACCTATAAAAACGGTCAGGAAGCGGGGCTGCTCTTCATGTGTCTCAATGCCGATATCGAGCGGCAATACGAGTTCATGCAGCAGAGCTGGGTGTCGTCATCCTTCTTTCAGGGGCTGACGGACGAGAAGGATCCGACCATTGGCGCCAATGAAGGCAAGGGGCGTTTTTCCATCCCGATGGATGAGGGGCGGCTGGTTCTGCGTGATCTGCCAGGCTTCGTGACCACGCGCGGCGGCGGCTATTTCTTCATGCCGAGCCGGTCGAGCCTGCGTTATCTCCTGTCCAGATTGTGATCACTCGTCGTCCAGATGGACGATCTCCTGAAGGCCCGCCCGCGAGACCAGCCTGATGGCGCCGCGCCTGATGGCAATCAGGTCCTCGTTGCGCCAGGCATTGAGCATCTTGTTCACGGATTCGCGCGTCGCGCCGAGAAAGGCGGCGAGCTCGGACTGGGAAATCCTGATCCAGCCGCCATCGTCGGCGAGCCTGTCGCCGAGCAGGAGAAGGCGTTTGGCAAGCCGCGCCTCCACCTTCAGCAGCGCCTGGTCATTGCGTTCATTGCTGACCCAGCGCAGGCGTGCGCACAGGAGTTCGATCATCGTCAATGCCAACGAGGCATCTTCTGCGAGCTTTCGCATCAGCTGCGTTCGGCTCAGCGACACCAGTTCGCAATCGGTCAGGCAGATGGCGCTTGCCGTCCGTGCGCCGCCGTCGAGCGCGCCGATCTCGCCGATGAGGCTGCGCGAAAGCTCGATATTGGCGACGAGCTTGCGGCCGCTGATGGAATAGGTGGAAATCTCCACCGTGCCCGACACGACACCGTAGATCCGGTCTGCCGGGTCTTCATGCATGAAGAGATAGTCGCCTGCCCTGTAGCGCTCGGGACGGCAGTGGCTGAACAGCGTCTCAAAGTGCGCCGGACACAGATTGGCCGCCTCCCTGGGCGGCGTGCTCTCCCGTACGATTTGCGGTGTGTCCGAGTTTTCCAAGAGGTCCCACGCAGGCTTGCGATTGTTATGCTTGATAATGATTTGCGCCACCGCATCCGTCAACGCAGCACGCATGCGCCACGAGGCCCGGCTGGCGTCCCTCTGCACCCGCAAGCCTGCCGCAGGGACGCGGCGTGCGATGCACTCTATGCATACACACCGTTGTGTGGCCGACCGTCGGGGTGCCCTGATGCTTCGGGTGGATTGCCTCGGCTTTTAGGTAATTTTGTTTCTAAGGATAGTGCATACCAGCGGGGATTGTTGCGCATTTCTTGCAACCTTTGGGAAATGCACCCAAAAGCGTTTGACGTATACGGCATTTCGTTGCCAAATGCCGCCTCTCTCATCCTTTGGTTGGATGACAAGCAAGCAAGAAAATGGGAGTGCGGGAAATGTTGAAATCCCTGGTACGGCCGCTGCTCGCGGGCACAATTCTGGTGTCGTCGGTGATGGCAGCCTCTGCCGTTACATATGTGCGCGGCAATGATGGCGATCCGGAAACGCTGGACCAGCACAAGACGTCGCTGGTGGCTGAAGCCCACCTGATGCGCGATCTCTACGAAGGCCTGGTTGTCTATGATGCCGGCGCCAAGATCATTCCAGGCGTGGCCGAGGAATGGAGCGTTTCCGACGACGGTACGGTCTACACCTTCAACCTGCGCGAAGACGCTAAATGGTCGAATGGCGACCCGGTCGTGGCCGAGGATTTCGTCTTCTCACTGCGCCGCATCATGACGCCGGACACGGGCGCGAAATACGCAAACATTCTCTACCCGATCAAGAACGCAGAGGCGATCAACAAGGGTGAGATGGAACCCGATCAGATGGGTGTGAAGGCGGTCGACGACCGCACGCTCGAAATCACGCTCGAGCAGCCGACCCCGTTCTTCCTCGAGCTTCTCACGCACCAGACCGGCCTGCCGGTGAACCCGAAGGCTGTCGAGGCACATGGCACGGATTTCGTGCAGCCCGAGAACATCGTCACCAACGGCGCCTATAAGCTCGTTTCCTTCACGCCGGGCGACAAGATCGTCATGGAGAAGAACGAGAACTTCCATGATGCCGACAGCGTTCAGATCGACCGCATTGAATACATTCCGTTCGAGGATCGCGCCACCTGCGTGCGCCGCTTCGAAGCGGGAGAGGTTATGAGCTGCTCCGATCTGCCGACCGAGCAGATCAAGTCCATGAAGGAGCGTCTGGGCGATCAGGTCCGCATTTCGCCCTATCTCGGCACCTACTATTACTCGCTCAACATGAAGCGCGAAGTGATGTCGGATCCGAAGGTGCGTCAGGCGCTTGCCATGGTCATCGACCGCGAGTTCCTGGGCGACGAGATCTGGGCCGGCGCGATGCTGCCCGCTTACTCGCTGGTTCCGCCCGGCATCGGCAACTATGAGGGCGGCGGTTCGCAGGCAGACTGGGCCGAGATGTCCCTGCTCGACCGCGAAGACAAGGCCATCGAACTCATGGAGGAAGCAGGCTATGGGCCGGACAATCCGGTCACGGTCGAGCTTGCCTACAACAACTCCGAGAACCACAAGAACACGGCGACCGCGATTGCCGACATGTGGAAGCCGCTTGGCGTCAATGTCGAATTCAATGTCCGCGACCTGTCCGCTCACTATGCGAACCTGCGCGACCAGAAGGATTTCGACGTGGCGCGCGCCGGCTGGATCGGCGACTACTCCGACCCGCAGAACTTCCTGTTCCTGGTCGAGAGCGACAACACCGGTTTCAACTACGCCCAGTATGAGAACCCGGACTATGACGCACTGATGGACAAGGCCGCTGCCGAGACCGATCTGGTCAAGCGGGCCGACATCCTGCGTGAAGCCGAAGCGATGTTCATGGCTGACATGCCTTACATCCCGCTTCTCTTCTACTCGTCCCTGTCTCTGGTGTCGCCCAAGCTCAATGGCTGGGAAGACAACATCCAGAACGTCCATGGGACGCGCTTCATGAGCATCAGCGAATAACAACAGCGTTCGATATCCCCGCCCGGTCCTTCAGAGGGCCGGGCGGCATCGAACCAGCATGAGAGTTGGTAGCGATGCTCGGTTATGCCGTGCGCCGTCTTCTCGGCGCGATTCCGACCCTGTTCCTGATCGTCACTTTCGCCTTCTTCCTGATGCGGGTGGCGCCGGGCGGCCCCTTCGACCGCGAGCGCACGCTGGAAGCGAAGGTCCTGGAAAACCTGAACCGTGTTTTCCACCTCGATAAGCCTGTCTGGGAACAGTATTTCTATTATCTCGGCAATCTCGCCCGTGGCGATCTGGGGCCGAGTTTCATCTATCGCGATTTCTCCGTTCAGCAACTGCTCGGCAATGGCCTGCCCGTGTCCATCCAGCTCGGTGGCATGGCCCTGCTCGTCGCGCTGCTGATCGGCTGCGTGCTCGGCAGTATCGCCGCGCTGCGCCAGAATTCATGGATCGACTATTCGGTCATCGCGGTTGCCACATTCGGCATCACCGTGCCGAACTTCGTGGTCGCCCCGCTTCTGTCGCTCTTTTTTGGCGTGTGGTTCAGCCTGTTGCCGGCCGGCGGCTGGAACAGTCCTGAATCCATGGTGCTGCCCGTCATCACGCTCGCCCTGCCGCAGGTGGCAATCATCGCCCGCCTGATACGCGGCTCTATGATCGAGGCGCTTCGCTCCGACCATGTGCGCACCGCGCGTGCCTATGGCCTGCCGACGCGCATGATCGTGGTCGTTCATGCGCTGCGGGCGGCCTGTCTGCCGGTGATTTCCTATCTGGGGCCTGCCGCAGCCGCGCTTCTGACGGGTTCCGTGGTGGTGGAAACCATCTTCGGCCTGCCGGGCATCGGCCGTTACTTCGTTCAGGGCGCCCTGAACCGCGATTACACGCTGGTCATGGGCACCGTCATCATCATCGCCGTCTTCGTGGTGGTCTTCAATCTGATCGTCGACCTCCTCTATGCGGCGCTGGATCCGAGAGTGCGTTATGACTGACATCGCCACCGGCCAACTGCCGCCCGAGGGCGAGCTGCCGACCACCAGGAGCCGCTCGCTCTGGGAAACGGCTTTCATGCGGCTGCGCAGAAACCGCGCCGCCATGGCCAGCCTTTTCATCCTCATCCTGTTCGTGTTTGCGGGCATTTTCGGTCCGATGCTGGCGCCGCATCCCTATGCGCGCGTCTATTCGGACTTCGTGAAGGTGCCGGCCAGCCTCGAGCCCTATCCGCGTCAGGCTGAGATCGTGCCACTGGCCGAATCCGCCCTGTCACGGGCGCGGCTTGAAACCAGCTCCATCGAGCTTGATGGCAACACGCTGCGCATCGAAGCAACATCCAGCCGCGAGATCGATCCGCGCGTGACGCGCTATCTCGACCGCTCGGATCTGTTTTCGAACGCCCGCGTGGTCGAGCAGGCGGGCGACAACAGGTCAATCGTCATGGAGGCGGACGTTCAGCGTCTGCGCTTCATATTCGGAACGGATGCGAACGGGCGCGACCTGTTCGCACGCGTGCTGATCTCGATCCGCATCTCGTTGATGATCGGCGCACTCGCCACCGGCGTGGCGCTGTTGATCGGCGTGATCTACGGAGCCACAGCCGGCTTCCTGGGCGGGCGCGTCGACAACATCATGATGCGCATCGTCGACATATTGTACTCGCTGCCCTTCACCTTCTTCGCCATTCTTCTCGTGGTGTTCTTCGGACGAAACGTTGTCCTGATGTTCATTGCCGTCGGCGCGGTCGAGTGGCTGGACATGGCGCGCATTGTGCGTGGGCAGACCATCGCGCTGAGACGGCGTGAGTTCGTGCAGGCGGCCGAGGCGCTGGGCGTAGGCTCTCGTGGCATCCTGAAGCGCCACATCATCCCCAACACGCTCGGACCGGTGATCATCTACATGACGCTGCTGGTGCCCAAGGTCATTCTTCTGGAGAGCTTCCTCTCCTTCCTCGGCCTTGGCGTGCAGGAGCCGCTCACCAGCCTGGGCGTGCTGATCTCCGAGGGCGCGCGCAACATGCGCGGTGCGGCCTACATGCTGCTTTATCCGTCGCTGGCGCTCACAGCGCTCCTGTTCGCGCTCAACTTCCTGGGCGATGGCTTGCGCGATGCGCTCGATCCGAAGGACCGGTGACATGATGAAGCAGAACGAGGAACGCATCTTCGATATCCGCGACATCCGCGTCACCTTCGACACGCCCGATGGCGCAGTCGAGGCGGTGCGGGGCGTGGATATGCATGTGAACGCCGGCGAAACGGTCGCCGTCGTGGGCGAATCTGGATCGGGCAAGAGCCAGATCATGATGGCGTCGATGGGGCTTCTGGCCGCCAACGGCTCCGTCTCCGGTTCCGTCACCTATCGCGGGCAGGAACTCATCGGCCTGCCGCGCGCGAAGCTCAACAGGATCCGCGGCGCCAAGATCACCATGATCTTCCAGGAGCCGATGACCTCGCTCGATCCGCTCTACACGATCGAGCGGCAAATCTGCGAGCCGATCCGGGTGCATGGCGGGCTTTCGGCCGGGGCGGCGCGCCAGCGCGCGCTGGAGCTGCTTAAACTCGTCCACATTCCCGATCCCGAGCGGCGAATGAAATCCTATCCGCACGAGCTTTCGGGCGGTCAGCGCCAGCGCGTGATGATCGCCATGGCGCTCGCCAATGATCCGGACCTTCTGATCGCCGACGAGCCGACAACGGCGCTGGATGTGACCATCCAGGCCGAGATTCTCGGCCTGCTGGCCGAGCTGCAGAAGAAGCTCGGAATGGCCATCCTCTTCATCACCCATGATCTCGGCATCGTCGAGGCCTTTGCCGACCGCGTCTATGTGATGCAGAAAGGGCTCGTGGTGGAGACCGGCGGGACAGAAGACATTTTCCAGCGGCCGCAGAAGGATTACACGAAAATGCTGCTGGCCGCCGAACCGGAGGGCCACAAGCCGCCGGTGGGCGATGACCAGCCAATCCTGCTCGATGCCAGGGATATGTGTGTGACCTTCACCATCAAGGGCGGCTTCCTGTCCGGTCCGGGCTACGAGGTGAAGGCGGTGCAGAATGTCGGGCTGACGCTGCGCGCCGGCCAGACCATCGGCATCGTCGGTGAATCGGGGTCGGGCAAGTCCACGCTCGGTCGCGCGCTCCTGCAGCTTCTGCCGTCCGAGGGGCGAGTGGTTTATCAGGGCACGTCCATTCAGGGGTTTGACCGCGCGGCCATGCGGCCGTTTCGGCGCAATCTGCAGATGGTGTTTCAGGACCCCTATGGCTCGCTTAGCCCCCGCATGACCGTGGGTGAGATCATCACCGAGGGGCTTCTGGTGCATGAGCCGAGCTTGTCCGGACGAGAGCGCGACAGGCGCGCCATTCAGGCGCTGGAGGAGGTTGGACTCGATCCATCCATGCGCAACCGCTTCCCGCATGAATTCTCGGGTGGTCAGCGTCAGCGCATCGCCATCGCCCGCGCGGTGATTCTGAAACCCACCGTGATCGTTCTGGATGAGCCGACATCGGCGCTCGACCGGTCGGTGCAGAAGCAGATCATCACCCTGCTCAGGCGCATCCAGGAGAGCCACAACCTGTCCTTCATCTTCATCAGCCACGATCTGGCCGTGGTGAAGGCGCTCTCCGACTATGCGATCGTGATGCGGTCCGGGAAGGTCGTGGAAGAAGGGCCGACCAGCGAGGTCTTCGACAATCCACAGAGCGAATACACGAAGGATCTGATGGAAGCAGCCTTCAATCTTCGGGAAGTCCTGAACCGGCAGGCGGCTGCCCGCGTCTAGAGCATTTTTTGCAGTCAGATAGAATCACCTGACGTCCTCATACACGCGGAAAAACAGACAGATAGAGCGGAGCGGCGTTTCGGTGAAACGGTGAGCCGCTCTAGTATTCAAGCCGGGTTGCCCAGGCCGTTGCGGGCAATCCGGCGGTTCTTTCCCCACGTTTCCTTGCAGCTGAAAACAATAAGTTTCGCCCTGGGTGGAACTTTGTTGATCGCGGCTCGTTTTGACCATGGAAACAATCGATTTAACAATCGATTGACTCTGCCGCGCGTCTGTTTCACGCTGGCCGGGTCGAACGACGACAGGGAGCAAGGAGGGGCGTTTGAACGCACTCCAAATGATCGGCTTGAACGTTGGGGCCACACCGGCGCGGTGTGGTCGCTTGCGTGCGTTGTGCCGACACCGGGCGGTCATCGCTCCGGATCTGGCGAGTGCCACTTCGTTCCCCCTGCTTCTCGGGCGCAGCAAGAAGCGGCGTCGCAAGTTCCCGGCAAAAGCACGTCTACGCGGCATCGCGACCGTGCCTGGCTGGTTCCCGGCCAGCTGACGACGCTCATTCAAAAACGTCTGCCCGTGCCTCAGCGTCGGTGCGGGCGTGAGTATTTTTTTGCCTGACCAGTTTGTTAAAAGACCAGAGGAGAACAGAATGCGTTCCATCAAATCCCGCTTAATGGCAGGTCTCGCCAGCACCGCGATCGTGCTGGCCGGTGCCGTCGCAGCTCAGGCGGAGACCTGGAAATACGCCTTCGAAGAAGCGATGACGGACGTTCAAGGCATTTACGCCCAGAAATTCAAGGAAGAGGTCGAGGCCAACTCGGACCACGAGATTCAGCTCTTCCCCTTCGGCACGCTGGGTGAATCCGCCGACATCATGGAGCAGGCGCAGGCCGGCATCCTGCAGTTCGTCGACCAGTCGCCCGGTTTCACCGGCGCGCTTATCCCGGAGGCACAGGTCTTCTTCGTTCCCTACCTGCTTCCGGCCAAGTCGGAAGATCTGGGTGAGTTCTTCCGCAACTCCAAGGCCATCAACGAGATGTTCCCGGAGCTCTACGCAGAGCAGGGCCTCGAACTTCTCAAGATGTTCCCCGAGGGCGAGGTGGTGATGAACACCAAAGACCCCGTGGAGAAGCCTGAAGACCTCAACGAGGTGAAGTTCCGCGTCATGACCAACCCGCTTCTGGTGGAAAGCTACAAGGCATTCGGCGCAACGCCAACGCCGCTTCCCTGGGGCGAGGTCTATGGCGGTCTCCAGACCAACATCATTCAGGGACAGGAAAACCCGCTTTTCTGGGTCGAGTCCACGAAGATGTATGAGGTGACCGGCGCGATCACGCTCACCGGCCACAACAACTTCACCACCGCAGTGATGGCCAACAAAGACTTCTATGATGGCCTCAGCGACGAGGACAAGAAGGTCGTTCAGGACGCTGCCGATGCGGCATTCGAGCATATTCTCGAATACCAGAAGGGCCTGAGCGAAGAGTCGCTCGCCAAGATCAAGGAAGCCAAGCCCGAGATGACGATCAGCGATCTCACCGAAGAGCAGCGCGCTCCCTTCAAGGAAGCGGCCGCCCAGGTGGAAGCCAAGTTCATCGAGATGACGGGCGACAGCGGCAAGAAGATCCTTGACCAGATGAAGGAAGACCTGAAGGCGGCGACGCAATAATTCGCTGCCTTGAGCAATAACAAGCTGGACCCTGCGGCCTTTCCGGTCGCGGGGTTCCGTCATCTCATTGAGGGGAATGAAGATGGGCAGTGAAGACCAGAAATCTGAACCGCACAGCGAACACTACGAATCCACACTGCCCGGCGTGATCGGCATGTTCGACAATGCCATCAGCCGCATAGAATCGGTCATGCTTGCGCTCGGCGTCATGCTCATGGCGGTCAACACCATCGCCAATGTCGTTAGCCGCGCCATCGGCAGCACGATCTTCTTTTCCGAGGAGCTCAACCGCATCCTCATCATCCTGATCACCTTTGCCGGCATTGGCTATGCCGCCCGGCACGGTCGTCACATCCGCATGTCGGCGCTCTACGACGCCTTGCCGGCAAAGACGCGCAAGGTGCTGATGATTGTCATCACGGTGATCACCGCGCTCACCATGTTCGCGCTCTGCTATTTCGCTATCGGCTACATCGCCAAGGTGGCCAAGTCCGGCCGTGTTCTTTCGGCCATGCAGATCCCCGTCTACTGGATCTACCTCTGGGTCCCCGTCGGGTTCTTCATCACCGGTGTGCAGTATGCGCTCACCGCGCTGAAGAACGTCGTCCAGAAAGACATCTATCTCTCCACCCATGTGCTGGAGGGATATGAGGAAGATGAAATCGAGATCTGAGCGGGGCCACGACCATGACACTCAAAATTTCCACCATCATGATCGTGCTGCTGCTGTTCGGCTTCCCGATGATGATTCCGCTCATTCTGGGCGCGGCCTACGGCTTTTACGGTCTTTTCGGCGGTTTCGACCGCATGGACTTCATGGTTCAGCAGATGCTGGCGGGCATTCGCCCGGCTTCGCTGATCGCCGTTCCCATGTTCATCCTCGCCGCCGACATCATGACGCGTGGTCAGTCCGCCGACCGGCTGATCGACATGGTCATGAAGTTCATCGGCCACATCAAGGGCGGTCTCGCGGTTTCCGCCGCTACGGCCTGCACCCTTTTCGGCGCGGTCTCCGGCTCGACACAGGCCACGGTGGTCGCGGTCGGCTCGCCGCTGCGCCCGCGCATGCTCAAGGCCGGCTACAACGATTCCTTCGTTCTGGCGCTTATCATCAACGCGAGTGACATCGCGTTTCTCATACCGCCTTCAATCGGTATGATTATCTATGGCGTCGTCTCCAAGACGTCGATCGCCGAGCTCTTCATCGCCGGCATCGGGCCGGGACTTCTGCTTCTGGTCCTGTTCTCCGCCTATTGCATCATCTATGCGACCGTAAAAGGCGTGCCGACCGAGCCGAAAGCGCCATGGCGCGAGCGCGTCGCCGCCGTGCGCGCAGCCATCTGGCCGCTTTTCTTCCCGGTCATCATCGTCGGCGGCATCTATGGCGGCATCGTCAGCCCTACGGAGGCGGCGGCCATCTGCGTGGCCTATGCGCTATTCCTTGAGCTGGTGATCTTCCGCTCGCTCTCCATTCCCGACATCTACAAGATCTCCAAGTCCACCGGGCTCATTACTGCCGTGGTGTTCATCCTTGTTGCCGCCGGCACGGCCTTTTCATGGGTTATTTCCTTCGCGCAGATCCCGCAGGAAATTCTCGGCGCCATCGGCATTGACGAGATGGGCCCGAAAATGGTGCTCGCCGTCATCTCGATCGCCTTTTTTGTCGGCTGCATGTTCGTCGATCCGATCGTGGTGATCCTCGTTCTGGTGCCGATCTTTGCGCCGGTTGTCGATTCGGTTGGCCTCGACAAGGTTCTGGTCGGCACGATCATCACGCTGCAGGTGGCCATCGGTTCCGCCACGCCACCATTCGGGTGTGACATCTTCACGGCCATAGCCATCTTCAAACGGCCCTACATGGATGTGATACGGGGCATTCCGCCCTTCACCCTCATCCTGCTCGGGGTGTCGGCAGCACTGATCTTCTTCCCGCAGATTGCGCTGTTCCTGCCCAGCCTGGCATTCGATTAGGAGAGAGCCGATGTTCAAAAGGATACTCGTCCCGGTCGACGGCTCGGAGAATTCGCTCAAGGCACTGAAGATGGGGGTCGAGATGCAGAAGACCACCGGCGCCGAGCTGATGACACTGACCGTGTTCCGACATCACAGCCTTCTGGAGGCGTCGATGTCCATGGTGCGGCCCGATGACCCGCAGAACCTCGACGACGCCATGCGCGAGCACGCCAAGGAGATCGCCGATGCCGCCAAGAAGGCGGCAGTGGAAATGGGCGCCGAAAGCCCGCGCGCCTTCGTGAAAAGCGGCCAGCCGGCGCGCACCATCGTGAAGTTTGGCAAAGAGCGGGAGGTGGACCTGATCGTACTCGGCAGTCGCGGTCTTGGCGATCTGGAAGGCTATCTCCTGGGCAGTGTGTCCCACAAGGTCACCAGCCTTGCCAATTGTCCTGTCATGGTGGTGTGATCGAAGCGAAAGTACAGATGCAATAAGGGCCGGATCCGCTGTCGGGTCCGGCCCTTATCTGTCGTGTTCCAAAAGCGTATAGGCGCTCAGTCCAGGCGGTCTCAAACCGGGTCCGCTCCACCAATTGGCGGCGTGCCTGTCGGCTTGCGCCAGATGTGCCCGATCCGCGTACCAATTGCGGTCAGGGCGTGCTTCAGAACCGTGGAACGGGCCTTGTTCGCCTGCCGCGCATAGCGCTGCAATTCAGGGCTGGAACCAACGCCCACCGTGTAGTGCGACATCAGAACCTCCTTGAGAGGGTTGGCAATGTAGAGAGTCTGCTGCGATGTGCCGCCGGGTTTGACCGGTCAACCCATCGCTACAGTTCCTATTTGGGGTCTACGGCCGCTTTACACAATAGAAATTATTCTTCCCGTTGTGTGCGTTTATGTTACGCTAAAGCGATGAGACATCGCCTGCCCAATCTCAACGCCGTCAGGGCATTCGACGCGGCAGCCCGGCATCAGAGCTTTTCGCGCGCCGCTGCAGAGCTCGGCGTCACTCATGCCTCGGTCAGCCGCTACATCAAGAATCTCGAGGCCGAGCTCGGCATGCCATTGTTCGAGCGCCGACACCGGCAGGTGGCACTCACACCGGGTGGCGCGCGTTACGCAGAGATTGTCGCCGATGCGCTGATGCTGATCTCGCTCGACACGGGCACGCGCGCAACACGCAACGCAAAGGGGCGCGTGGTTCTGGAGTCAGATTCCGACCTGGCCGCACTCTGGCTCATGCCGCTACTGACCGACGCGGTGCTGGAGGACCTTGGCATCGAGCTTGAGCTGCGCTCCTACCCCGAGCCGCCGCGCACCATCGCACCCGACACGGACCTTGCCCTCACCTGGGGCCGGCTTGATGTGCCGGGGTTCACGCGCGAGCCGTTTCTGGATTTCACGATCTTTCCCGTCTGCGCGCCTGAACGGGCGGAGCATGTGCGCACCCACGGGCTGATCGCCAACAAGCTGATCTACGACCGCGGTGTGAATACATGGGACGAGCTTCTGCGGCGGCAGGGCACCAACCTCAGTGCCGCATCGGGCCATCTCATCTTTCACCGCACGCAGCTTTGTCTGGAAGCGGCGGCACGGGGGCTTGGCGTGGCGCTTGGCGACGATGTCACGGCGGCGGCGATGTTGCGTGACGGCCGGCTGGTGCGTCCCTGCGGTCCCTCCGTTGCCGGTCGCAACAGCTATTATCTGTCCTCGGTGTCGCGGGGCCCGGTCAGCCCTTCGGCAGTGGCCATGCGCGCATGGCTTCTGGAAAAGGCCGCCGAGCATGTGCGCTGGGCGGAAGAGACAGGCTACGCGCTGCCGAAAGAGGGGTGAATGAACGCGGGGTTGGGAGGCTACACACTCGTCATCCCGGCCGAGCGCAGCGAGAGCCGGGACCCATTGAGGGGCGCGGCCCCTCTCCACAACAGGAGCAGGTGGCCCAACATGCGCCTGAAGCAGAACCGGGCCGCGCTTCATGACAATCTTCCAATGGGTCCCGGACAGCCTGCGGCTTCCGGAATGACGGGTTGGTGCATCTATCCGCCTTCGTCATCCCGGCCAGGCGTAGCGCGAGCCGGGACCCATTGAGAGGCACGGCCGATCTCCACAGAAGGAGCCAATGGCCCAACACGCGCCCGAAGCGCATCCGGGCTGCGCTCCATGACAGTCTTCCAATGGGTCCCGGATAGCCCTTCGGGCTTCCGGGATGACGCTGTCGCGTGGCTTTCAGCGCGGCGCGTTCACACTGCCAGGTGTCAGGCTTACGCTGCCTTCTCCGCCAGCCGCTTCCTGATGCTTTCCACATCGGCGCGTGGCGTCGCTGCAAAGAGCGATTGCGTGTATTCGTGCTGCGGGTCGGTAAACACCGCATCGCGGGTTCCGTATTCCACGGCTTCGCCGAAATACATCACCATCACTTCGTCGGCGATATAGCGCACCACCGAAAGGTCGTGGCTGATGAAGACATAGGTGAGGCCGAACTCTTCCTGCAGATCCGCCAGAAGGTTCAGAACCTGCGCCTGCACCGAAAGGTCGAGCGCGGAGACCGGCTCGTCCAGCACCAGCAGGCGCGGTCTCAGCATCAGCGCGCGCGCGATGGCGATGCGCTGGCGTTGGCCGCCGGAGAACATATGCGGATAACGGTTGAAGTGCTCGGCCTGCAAACCGACCTTCAGGAGCATTTCCATGGCGCGTTCG
The DNA here is from genome assembly GCF_900105565.1 of Nitratireductor aquibiodomus. Taxonomy (NCBI): domain Bacteria; kingdom Pseudomonadati; phylum Pseudomonadota; class Alphaproteobacteria; order Hyphomicrobiales; family Phyllobacteriaceae; genus Nitratireductor; species Nitratireductor aquibiodomus. Next base: position 2,641,445 of record NZ_FNSL01000001.1, read on the forward strand.
CGCCGCTCCTTCACGGGAACCTTCTCGTTGATGATGAGCGGTTCCATCAGCACATCGCCGATCTTCTGGCGCGGGTTCAGCGAGCCATAGGGGTTCTGGAAAACGATCTGCACCTTGCGGCGCATTTCCGAATCCACACCCTTGTTGCTTATCTCCACCGGCTTGCCGTCGATCAGCAGCTCGCCGGAGGTGGGTGCGTCGATCATCGTCATGATGCGGGCGAGGGTGGATTTCCCGCAACCCGATTCGCCGACGATGGCCAGCGTTTTGCCTTTCTCGACCTTGAGGTCGATCCCTTTCAGCGCATTGATGGTGCGGCCTTTGCCGAAAAATCCGCCGCCGATGTGATAGTCGCGCGTGATGCCGCGTGTTTCCAGGACGATCTCGCTCATGGGCGTGCTCCCGTCTGCGGCGCTTCATCGAACGCGAAGTCGGAGACGGTCGGCAGGCGGTCGCCCGTCGCATTCTCCGGCAGGGCCGAAAGCAGCGCCTTGGTATAGGGGTGCTGGGGCTTTTCAAAGAGGGAGAGCACATCGGCCTCCTCCATCTTCCTGCCCTTGTACTGCACGATCACGCGATCAGCTGTTTCCGCCACCACGCCCATGTCATGGGTGATCATGATCATGCCCATGTTTTTCTCGGCCTGGATAGACACCAGAAGATCGAGAATCTGCTTCTGGATCGTCACGTCGAGCGCGGTGGTCGGCTCATCGGCGATCAGGAGCTTGGGATTGCAGGCAATCGCCATGGCGATCATCACACGCTGGCATTGGCCACCCGACATCTGATGCGGGTAGGCATTCACCCGGTCCGCCGCATTGGGCAGGCCCACTGCCTCGAAGAGTTCCACCGTCCGGTCACGCCGCTGGCGGGCCGAAAGATCGGTGTGCATCTTCAGTGTTTCGTCGATCTGGAAGCCGACCGTGAAGCACGGGTTGAGGCTGGCGATCGGCTCCTGGAAGATCATGGCAATGTCCTTGCCGACGATCTTGCGCCGTTCGGATGGCGACAGGTTGAGGATGTCGCGGCCCTGGAAGGTCATGGCGTCCGCCGTGACCTTTGCGGTCCAGGGCAGAAGCCCCATCACCGCCAGCATGGAAACGGATTTTCCGGAGCCCGATTCGCCGACAATGGCGAGCACCTCGCGCGCCTCGACGGACAGCGAAACGCCGTCCACCGCGCGCAGGGTGCCGCCCGCCGTCTCGAATTCGACGCTCAGATTGCGGATGTCGAGAAGAGCATCACTCATGTCACGACCTCTTCAGCTTGGGATCGAGCGCATCGCGAAGACCGTCGCCCATCAGGTTGATGGCGAGAACGGTGATCAGGATGGCAAGACCGGGGAAGGTGACGACCCACCACGCACGCAGGATGAACTCGCGCGCTTCGGCCAGCATCGTGCCCCATTCGGGTGTGGGCGGTTGTGCACCCATGCCGAGGAAGCCCAGCGCGGCGGCATCGAGGATCGCGGTCGAGAAGGAGAGCGCCGCCTGCACGATCAACGGTGCGGTGCAGTTCGGCAGGATGGTCTTGAACATCAGCCGAATGTTGCCCGCGCCGGCAACGCGTGCCGCCGTCACATAATCGCGTCCCTTCTCCGACATCACCGCCGCGCGCGTCAGGCGCACATAGTGTGGCTGCTGCACGAGTGCGATGGCGATCATCGCGTTGACGAGGCCCGGCCCCAGAATGGCAACCAGAACCAGCGCCAGAAGCAGCGACGGAAAGGCGAGGATGATGTCCATCACACGCATGATGATCGTGTCCACCGCGCCGCGGAAGTAACCGGCGATGAGGCCGACCAGAATGCCCACGGAGACGGCGACTGATACCACCACCACGCCGATGAAGAGCGAGAAGCGCGCGCCGTAGATGAGACGTGAGAGCACGTCGCGCCCGACGGCATCGGTGCCGAGGATGAACGACCAGTTGCCGCCTTCCTGCCAGACCGGAGGCAGAAGGAAGAAGCCGCGATTTTGCAGGCTTGGGCTGTGCGGGGCGATCACAGGCGCGAGAAGCGCAATGACGACGATTGCCAGGAAGACATAAAGGCCGATCACGGCGCCGCGGTTCTGGCTGAAATAGTACCAGAACTCCGCAAGGCGGGCGCGCCGCGTGACCGCGATGACCGTGCCGCCTTCGAGACCGACGGCGGCATTCGGATCTTTTGTGTTTGTCGAGCTCATGGTCAGTGCCTGATTCTCGGATTGATCAGACCGTAGAGAACGTCCACGATCAGGTTCACGATCATGATGATGGCGGCAATGAGCAGAAGACCGCCCTGCACCACCGCATAATCGCGCTTGAACACGCTGTCGACCATCCACTTGCCGATGCCCGGCCAGGAGAAGATCGTCTCGGTGAGGATCGCGCCGGCCAGCAGCACGCCCACCTGGAGACCGATCGTGGTCACCACGGGGATGAGCGCGTTGCGCAGCGCATGGAGGCCAATCACCCGGCGCGGCGGCAGGCCCTTGGAGCGCGCTGTGCGCACATAATCTTCGCCCAGCACCTCAAGCATGGCCGAGCGCGTCTGGCGGGCGATCACCGCAAGCGGGATCGTGGCCAGAACGATGGTCGGCAGGATGAGATGTGAAAGCGCGGATTTGAATGCACCCGCCTGACCCGACAGAAGGCTGTCGATCAGCATGAAGCCGGTGACCGGCGGGAAGAAATAAAGCAGCGAGATGCGGCCTGACACCGGCGTCCAGCCAAGAATGCCGGAGAACAGAATGATCAGGAGTAGACCCCACCAGAAGATCGGCATGGAATAGCCGACAAGGGCCGCGCCCATCACGGTCTGGTCGAGCCAGGAACCGCGCCTGACGGCGGCGATCACGCCGAGCGGCACACCAATGGCAACCGCCACGATGATCGCGCAGAGCGAGAGCTCGATCGTCGCCGGGAACAGTGTCAGGAATTCCTGAAGCACCGGCCTCTTGGTGACGATGGATGTGCCGAAATCGCCCTGCAGCAGGTCCGTCATGTAGTTGAAATACTGTACGAACAGCGGCTGGTCGAAGCCATAGAGCGCCTGGAGCTGCTGATAGCGCTCCTCGCTCATGCCGCGCTCGCCGGCCAGAAGCATGATCGGATCGCCGGGCAGAAGGCGAATGAACGAAAAGGCGACGATGGACACCCCGATGAATGTGGGGATCAACAGCGCCAGCCTGGAGAGAAAGAAACGGAGCATCTAATACACGACCGGCGACAGCTCGCGCTGCCGCCGGTTCCTGTTCTCGGTGAGGGGCCTATTCGGCGATGTCTACGCCTTCAAAGGCGTGACCGCCAAGCGGGTCCATCTTGTAGCCGGTCACTTCCTTGCGCATCGGCATGTGGACGACCGAGTGAGCGATGGTTGCCCACGGAGCCTCGCGCTTGAAGACCACCTGGGCCTCTTCATAGAGCTTGGCGCGCTCTTCCTGCGAAGAGAGCGTCTTGGCCTTCTGGATCAGACCCTCGAACTCCTCGTTGCACCATACGGCGCGGTTGGAGCCGCCAACACCGTCACAGCCAAGAAGCACGGCGAGGAAGTTGTCCGGATCGCCATTGTCGCCGGTCCAGCCAAGCAGCACGGCGCCGTCGCGGTCTTCCGCCTTGGAGCGCTCAAGATACTCGCCCCATTCGTAGGAAACGATCTCGACCGTCACGCCGACCTTGGAGAAATCCTCCTGGATCAGCTCGGCCATGCGACGCGCATTCGGGTTGTAAGGACGCTGCACCGGCATTGCCCAGACCTTCATGGAAAGGTCGCTCACGCCTGCTTCCTCAAGCATCTTCTTGGATGCTTCCGGATCGTACGGATCGTCCTCGACCGCGTCGTTATACGACCACATTGTCGGCGGGATCGGGTTCTTGGCGGCCTGACCGGCGCCCTGGAACACGGCGTCGAGAATGGCTTCCTTGTTGATCGCCATGTTCAGCGCCTTGCGGACCTTCGCATTGTCGAAGGGCGCAACCTTGGTGTTGTAGGCAAGGTAGCCGACATTCAGGCCTTCCTGCTCGTCAACCTTCAGCGCTTCGTTCGCCTTCAGGCTCTCGATGTCGGCCGGGTTCGGATAAGGCGTGATGTGGCACTCGCCGGCGATCAGCTTCTGCTGGCGCACCGAGGCCTCGGTGGTGATGGCGAACACCAGATCGTCGATCGGCTGTTTGCCGTTCCAGTAGTCCGGATGCGCCTTGTAGCGGATCACGGCGTCAGGCTGGTAAGCCACGAACTGGAAGGGGCCGGTGCCGACCGGCTTCTGGTTCAGGTCCGAGAGGTTGCCGCCCTCGGCAAGCTTGTCGGCGTACTCCTTCGAGAAGATGGAGGCAAAGTCCATGGCCAGATTGGCGATGAACGGCGCTTCCGGACGGGTCAGCACGAACTTCACCGTGTAGTCATCGACCTTTTCGATGGACTTCACGAGGTCCGGCATGGACATGCCGTTGAAATACTCCCACGAAGCACCTTCCACATAGGCGTGGTAAGGATGGTCTTCCTGAAGCTGACGGTTGAACGAGAACAGCACGTCATCGGCGTTGAAGTCGCGGCTCGGCGTGAAGAAGTCCGTGGTGTGGAACTTCACACCCTCACGCAGCTTGAAGGTGACCTCGAGACCGTCGTCCGAAATCTCCCAGCTCTCTGCCAGGCCCGGAATGGTCTTGGTTGTGCCCGGCTCGAACTGGACAAGGCGGTTGTAGACCGGCTTCGACGATGCGTCGAATGTGGTGCCCGCGGTATAGAGCGCCGGGTCGAAGCCTTCCGGGCTTCCTTCCGAGCAATAGACAAGCGTCTTTGCGCCGGCCGCGCCGCTCAGCACCGTGGCGGCCAACAGCGCAGCCGCGAAGGTCAGTTTGCTTTTCATTGAGGTCTCCCTGATTCTCACATGGGCCCACTCCCGAGGCCCTGGAAGCTGGCATATAAGCAAAGTTCGAATAGGGAGGGAACTCCCTCGAACACTTTACCGCCTTAAATGCAATTATTTGTCGAATCCGAGTTAACGGATGCAACAAAACTCCATTCGCGCTCTTGTAGTATGGCTATGAGAGAAACCATATCCGCAACAGTGTCGACGTTTCGAGGAGAAGAACGCATGAGCGATAACTGGCAGCAGGAGGTTCTGGATTTCTGGTTCGAGACGCTGACGCCCAGGGAATGGTTTGCGGTGAGCGAGGAGACGGACACTCTGATCCGCGAGCGGTTTTCCCCCCTTCATGAGCGGTTGATGCGCGATCTGCCGGAAAGCGTTTTCACCGATCCCGGGGCAGCTCTCGCCGCTGTTATCGTGCTCGATCAGTTCCCGCGCAACATTTATCGCCGCCGGCCGGGCGCTTTCGCCTCGGATGAGCTCGCCATGCGGGTTGCCAGCCATGCCGTCGACAAAGGCCTCGATGAGGGAATGAGCGAGCGCGAGCGCCAGTTTCTCTATATGCCGTTCATGCATTCTGAAGTGCTTGCCGATCAGGAGTGCGCCGTCATGCTGTTCAAGTCGCTCGGCCAGGAAGAGGCACTGAAATACGCGATAGAGCATCGGGATATCGTGGCCCGCTTTGGGCGCTTTCCGCACCGCAACCGTGTTCTGGGCCGGGAGAGCAGCCCGGAGGAACTGACCTTCCTGGAAGGACACGCAGGCTACGGCCAGTGATGCAGAGCACGCCTTATGGTGTCATCGCACCAGTATCCGCAATTCGAAAGCCGCTCCCTCCATCCCGAGGCACCGCGCGCATCTCGGGTTCGACCCGGGCACAGGCAAATTCATGTTTCCTGTGTGGTTTTTGGATTTGAAGCCTGCAAAACGGCCTCGCCCCGAGAGCGGGGCAATCTTCAAATCCACCACGCTGGCGGGGAGGCGCAATCGCACTTGTGAAACCCCGTACTGTCGCCATACACTCGCCTTTTGAGGGGAGATCATCATGATGCCGCGCGCTTGCCTAATCGTCGTATGACGGTTTGTGTTGCGTTTGGTATTACGTGAACGTAAACGTTATAGCTGGTTTTTCTTTCTGGGAGGAGCAGTTGGCAAAAAGCGCAAAGACGCCCGCCAAGGGTGAAGAGAAAACCGCGCGCACCGCAAAGGGCGGAACGGGCGGCAAGACGGCGGCCAAGAAAGCGGCATCGACCGCGGCGAAGAAGCCGGCGGGGAAATCCGCAGCCGGTGCGGCGAAGAAGTCGGCGACTTCTGCCGGCAGGGCTGCGCCGAAAAAAGCCCCGGCGTCCCGCAAGGCCGGGATCCCCCGGCCATGGGTGGAGCATTATCCCGAGGGCATTCCCGCCGAGATGGGCGACTTCCCCAACAATTCGCTTGGCGAATTGCTCGTGGATGCCTGCAAGACCTATGGAGACCGCCCCGCTTTCACCTGCATGGGCAAATCGCTCAGCTACCGCGACCTTGAGGAGATGTCGCAGCACTTCGCGGGCTATCTGCAGTCGCTCGGGCTTGAGCGCGGCGCGCGCGTTGCGCTGATGATGCCCAATGTCCTGCAATATCCCGTCGCCATGATGGCGGTTCTGCGGGCCGGCTACGTGGTGGTCAACGTCAATCCGCTCTACACGCCGCGAGAGCTGGAACATCAGCTCAACGATGCGGGTGCGGAAGCCATCGTCATTCTGGAAAACTTCGCCCACACGCTCGAGGCCGTCGCCTCGAAGACTTCGGTGAAGCACGTGGTTGTTGCCTCGATGGGCGAGCTTCTGGGGCTCAAGGGCCATATCGTCAATTTCGTGGTGCGCCGGGTCAAGAAAATGGTGCCCGCCTGGTCGCTGCCGGGCCATGTTTCCTTCAGGGAGGCGGTCAAAAAGGGCGCGTCCCATGGGCTCAGGCCGGTAGAGATCGCGCTTTCGGACAATGCCTTCCTGCAATATACGGGCGGCACGACCGGCGTTTCCAAGGGGGCGACGCTCACCCACAGCAATGTGCTGGCCAATGTTATCCAGAATGAACTCTGGTTCCGCAGCGCCTATATCGGCAAGCCGAAGCCCGGTGCGCCGGTGCTGATCTGCGCCTTGCCGCTCTATCACATCTACGCGCTCACGGTGAACGCGCTGATGGGCATGAAGCTCGGTGGCAACAATGTGCTGATACCCAATCCGCGCGACATTCCCGCCTTCGTGAAGGAGCTGCAGAAATACGACTTCCACATTTTCCCGGGGCTCAACACGCTGTTCAACGCGCTCCTGAACAATGAGGATTTCTGCAAACTTCCCTTCAAGAGCCTGCTTGTCACCTTCGGCGGCGGCATGGCGGTGCAGCGCGCGGTCGCCGAGCGCTGGCAGAAGCTCACTGGCTGCGTGATCTCGCAGGGCTATGGTCTCTCGGAAACCTCGCCCGTGGCCACGGTGAACAGCTTTGCGGCGAAGGAGTTCACCGGCACGATCGGCTATCCGATTTCGTCCACCGACGTCGTCATCCGTGACGACAAGGGCAAGAACCTGCCCTTTGGCAAGGTCGGCGAGATCTGCATTCGTGGCCCGCAGGTGATGGCGGGCTACTGGAACCGGCCGGACGAAACCGCCAAGGTCATGACCGAGGACGGGTTCTTCCGTTCCGGCGACATGGGCACCATGGCCGAGGATGGCCAGGTCACCATCGTCGACCGCAAGAAGGACATGATCGTTGTGTCGGGCTTCAAGGTCTTCCCCAACGAGGTGGAAGACGTGATCGCCAATCACCCGGGTGTTCTGGAAGCAGCGATTGTCGGCGTCGAGGACGAGCATTCAGGCGAGGTGCCGAAGCTCTTCGTGGTCCGCAAGGACGCGAACCTGACGGAAGAGGACCTCAAGAAGTTCTGCAAGGAGAACCTCACCGGCTACAAGCGCCCGAAATATGTCGAGTTCCGCGACGAACTGCCTAAATCCAATGTCGGCAAGATCCTGCGCAAGGAACTGCGTTGAAACGGAAAGGCCCGCGCCCGGTTTGAATTGACCCTTAAGGTTGCGCGGGCCTTCATTTTCGTGGCTCTGGCGTTGTGCGTGGTTCGACAAGCTCACCATGAGGGAGGGCTTTGATTGCACAACCCGTCGTGCCAGCCATTCCATTCCTCATGGTGAGCTTGTCGAACCACGCACAGCGTTGATGCAACGCGGTTGTCCCGTTCATTTAAAGCGCTGTCCGCCCCTCCGCCGCCCGTCGCGCAAGGATGATCGCGCCGTCCACGGCATCGCCGTCGGCGGGCTTCAGGCGCCGGCGCACATCGGGTGAGAGCCAGGGCTCGAGAGGGCCTGAAAGCCCGCCAAGCAGTGTCACGCGCGGTGCGCCCTGATCGAACAGCGTGCGCACCAGCATGTCGATCTCAGCTGCCGCGCCCTGCACGATGCGCCGCGCGGCGCCATCGCCCTGGTCGGCATGGCGCAGCACCATGGGCGCGAAGGTGGCATAGTCCGTGGCACTTGCCCGGTCCATCCAGGCCACCACCTCTGCCGGGTCATCGTCGAAGCGGCGCATCACTTCGGTCAGAAGCGCGCTTTGCGGAATGCGTCCGTCATGGCCCTGCAGTGCGGCACGCACGGCATTGAGGCCGATATCCGCGCCGCTTCCCTCATCGGAAATGGGAAAGCCGTAACCGCCGATGCGCAAATGCCTGCCTTCCACCAGACCAAGCCCAACCGAGCCGGTGCCGGCAATGGCGATGGCGCCATCGAGACCCGAATGCGCGCCAAGGCACGCCGTGTCGCTGTCGCTGGCAAAAACGATGCTGGCGAAGGGGTGCGATAGCGCCTGAAACGCTTCGATGGCCCCCTTTCGGCGCATGCCGGCAAGGCCGATCCCGGCATGAATGCGGGCGATCTCTGCCTCGCTGAAGCCCGCTTCCTCGATTGCAGCCTCCACTGCGCGCCGGACCGAGGCCCATGCGGCCTCAACGCCGAGCCTCGTGGTGGCCGGGCCGGAAAGGCCCTGACCGAGCACGGCACCTGCTGCATCCTCGATGCGGGCCCGGCAGCCCGTGCCACCACCATCGACGCCGAGATAAAAATGGCTCTCCCCGTCGCTCATGTCTGCAACCGCTCGATTGTCGCGCCGCATTGCGCCAGTTTTCGGTTGAGCTGCTCATAGCCGCGATCGATGTGGTAGACGCGATTGATGATGGTTTCGCCTTCCGCGGCAAGGGCTGCAAGCACAAGGCAGACCGAGGCGCGCAGATCCGTTGCCATCACCTGCGCGCCCTTGAGCGGCTTGCCACCCCGGACCACGGCAGTCGTGCCCTGTAGGGTGATGTCGGCGCCGAGTCGCGCCAGTTCCGGCACATGCATGAACCGGTTCTCGAAAATCGTCTCGCGGATGAGCGATGTTCCGTCGGCGCAGCAGGCGAGCGCCATGAACTGCGCCTGAAGGTCTGTCGGAAAGCCCGGATAGGGTTCTGTGGTGAGGTCGGTCGTGCGCAGGGTGCCGCTTCTCGAAACCACCAGGCCCCGGTCGCTCGGCCACACATTCACACCCATCACCTCCAGCGCCTGGATCACGGCGGCGAGGTTTTCCATGCGCGCGTTCACCAGTTCCAGCGCGCCACCGGTGATGGCCGCAGCCACCGCATAGGTGCCGGCCTCGATGCGGTCGGGGATGACGTGATGCGCAGCAGCCTTCCAGGCGGTGCCACCCTCGATGATGATGCGATGGGTTCCCGCTCCCTCGATCTTCGCGCCCATGGCGTTGAGACAGGCGGCGAGGTCCGCCACTTCCGGTTCGCGCGCCGCGTTCAGGATTTCGGTTTCGCCGCGTGCGGCAGTGGCCGCCATCATGGCCGTCTCCGTCGCGCCCACCGAAGGCGAACTCAGGATCACCCGTGTGCCTTTGAGTCCATCGGATGCGCGGGCGACGATCAGACCGCCTTCGATACCGATGTCTGCACCCAGCATTTCGAGCGCTTTCAGGTGCATGTCTACCGGCCGTGCTCCAATCGCGCATCCGCCGGGCAATGAGACCCGCGCCTCGCCGAACCGCGCAAGCAATGGTCCGAGAAAGAGGACCGTTGCCCGCATCCGCCGCACCGTTTCATAGGAGACTTCGCATGAAACCATCGCGCTGGCGTCGATCACCGCCGTGTGGGCGTTGCGGGTCACCGACGCGCCGTAAAGCTCGGCGACCTGGAGCATGTTCTCCACATCGGAGACCAGCGGCAGGTTCGACAGTTCAAGCGGATGCGGGCTCAAAAGCGCAGCGGCAATCTGGGGCAGTGCGGCATTCTTTGCCCCGGCAATGGTGACGGCGCCCTGAAGCGGTTTCCCGCCTGTTATTCTCAGTCTGTCCATGATTGCGGTTCCGGAAACACCTATGGGCGAAGCGCCAGTCTCTATTGGTGAATTCCTTTGATCAAGCCCTTATGGGAATATATTATTCCATTTGGTAATTCCTTCGGGATTCCCCTGCCGGCGAAACTCATTTAGTTTCGCTATCCCGTTCCGCGAAAGGAAGTCATGTCTGTCCTGAAAATCATCGACGCGCAGCTTGAGACCATGGCACCGGCGGACAGGCAGATTGGCCAGTTCATCGTAGACTATCCAGATCGTGTGCTCAGGCTTTCCTCAGCGGCCCTGGCCGAGGAGACGGGCCGTAGTCAGTCAAGCGTGGTGAAGTTCAGCCAGAAGCTTGGCTTCTCGGGCTATCAAGATCTCAAGCTCGCCGTTAGCAAGGCCAGGGCGCAGGAATGGCAGGTGCCGCCGGGCATGATCCACTCCACCATCGAGATCGGCGACAGCCACGCCACCATTTCGCAGAAGCTCATCTCGAGCAAACTTCTCTCCATGCAGCAGACCATCGCCGCCAATCACGAGCCGGAGATAGCGCGAGCGCTTGAGTCATTGGATGCCGCGCGCCGCATCCACATTGCAGGGGTCGGCGCATCGTCACTGGTGGCGCGCGACTTTTCCTACAAGCTGCAAAAGCTCGGTCGCAACGCGCTGCATGACAGCGACAGCCATGTGCAAATGGCCAATGTCTCCTCTCTGGGCGAAGAGGATGTGCTCTTTGCACTCTCCTATTCCGGCACCAGCATCGAGACGGTGCGCATTGCCGAGCTTGCAAAGACGCGGGGTGCGACTGTCATCTCCGTTACCGGCTTGCAGCAGAATCCGCTGATGCGCGTTGCCGACATTCGCCTGCACACGGTGGCCGACGAGGAACGGGTGCGCTCCTCCGCCATCACGTCGCGCGATGCGCAGCTCACTTTGATGGACTTCCTGTTCATCCTCATCCTGCAGCGCCAGCCGGATGCGAACGACTATGTCCACAACAGCGAAGCGTCGGTGTCCGCGCTGAAGATGCCGACGGCAAAATAGAAGATCAGTAGGTGGCTTTGCGGGCGGTTTCGCTGGGGCGCTCACCGAAGGTCTTGCGGTAGTCGGCGGCAAAGCGCCCGAGATGGCTGAACCCCCAGCGCAACGCTGTTTCCGTTATCGAAATCTCGCCTTGAGCATTTTCCAGATCGAACCGCACGCGGCGCAGACGCTCAAGCGTCAGCGCGTGCATCGGCGAAAGACCGTGCGTGCGCTTGTAGGCAAGCTGCAGCGCCCGCGCACCGACCCCCGATGCCGCCGCGATGTCGGTCAGGGTGATCGGGCGGTGCGCATTCTCCCTGATGAACGCGTCGGCGCGCTTCACCTGCCGCGGCGCCGCCTCCTGCCTTGTGTCAAAGAAAGCGGAGAGATTGTGCGGCTGGAGTCTCAGAAGCGCCTCGAGAATGCGCTGCTCGTGGAACGCAGCGCAAAGGTTCAGACCCTGCTTTTCGGGCTTGTTGGCGGCGCGGAACATCGCATTGACCAGATTGCGCCATGAAGCAAGCTCCGGCCGGGTGAAATCGATCACCGGATCGAACACCACAGGTCCCGGCAGCGGGCGCTCGCAGAGTTGCTCGGCGAAACCCATGAACGAGGCTTTGGGGATCTGCACCAGAACCTGCTCGCATCCGGCCCACCAGCGCATGGAGGTTTCGCGGTCGGCATTGAGCAGCGCCGCCCTGTCGCCATCGCTCAGGAATTCCTTCCGGTTGTGTTTGATCGTCGCGCAGCCGGAAATGGGAACCTGTATGAGATAGAAGGTTTCGAGCGCGCCGGGGTCGATCAGAACATCGGCACCGTAGCTGATATAGTTGAGGGAAACGAGGAGGCCCGGCTGGTGGTTTTGCACCGCGCGAAACCGCCCGCCACCGACCACTTCCAGCCGGTGGTTGCAGAACTTCCGGGCAACCTTCTCCCGTGCACAGTCCAGATCGTCCGTTTGAAAAAGGGCGTGGCTGGACAACGGGCGGTCGCCCCACTCCTCCCGGGCGATCACCATTCCCGGAGTTTAGCAGGTGTTTTGCTTTCTCCAAGATTTGTCCTGGTTTCTCGCCAAAACCGGCCGGTTTTTTTCGTTTTTCGGATATTTGGTTCAGTTTCCGGATATTTTTCCGGGTCGCTTCCGGGCACCATGAAACTCCGTGATCAAGGGAGGAAAATCATGGAAAAGGAACTCGAAAAAGGCGTCACCGCAAACGGTGAGGGCTATGCCGGCAAGGAATGGAACATTCTCGGTCAGGTCTATTTTCCCAAGGCCACCTGCGATTCCACCTTCGCCTTTGAAACCAACAGCGACCCGGGCCAGTTCGTGCCGGTTCATGTTCATCCCACGCAGGAAGAGTTCATTCTGGTGCAGGAAGGCGAGCTGGATCTGAAGCTCGATGGCAAGTGGATGAAGGCGAAGGCGGGCGATCTGGTACGCATGCCGCGCGGCGTTCCGCATGGCTATTTCAACAAGTCTGACAAGCCGGCCCGCGCGCTCTTCTGGGTTTCGCCGGCGCGCAAGCTCGAAGCGCTGTTCGAGACGCTGCACAACATGACCGACCCGGAAGAGGTGGTGAAGGTTTCGGCCCTTCACGAAGTGGATTTCCTGCCACCGGAAGCAAACGACTAAAGCATCGCGCTTTGGCCGGGTCCTCAAGGGAGCCGGCCCACAGACCCGATAACAATCAAGGCTGGCAAGGGACCTTTGGCGACGTGGCAACACGCGGCGCGGGGAGGCGCGCGTCCAGAATTTGCCGGACGGGAGGAACCTTACGATGACAATACGAAAGCATGTCTGCGTGATCGGCGCCGGCGTCAGCGGTCTTGCCGCCGCCCGCTCCTTCAAGAAGCGTGGCCACCGGGTGACCGTTCTTGAACGCAGTCACGAACTGGGCGGCGTCTGGGAGCCGTCACGCTCCTATCCGGATGTGCAGACGCAGAGCCCCAAGGATCTCTACCGCTACACCGACAAGGCGATGCCGAAGGATTTTCCCGAATGGCCGAAGGGCCCGCAGGTCTTCTCCTACCTGTCGGATTATGCAGACGACCACGGTCTGCGCCCGCTGATCCGATTTGACACCGCAGTCTCGGCCATGCGCCGGCGCGACGATGGCAAACCCGGCTGGGAACTCGATCTCGAAACGGCGAATGGCGAGAAAACCAGCGAAACCTTCGATTTTGTCGCCGTCTGCACCGGCCAGTTCAGTGAGAAGAACATTCTCACCCATCCGGGCCAGGAGGAGTTCGAGGCAGAAGGCGGCACGGTAATCCACTCTTCCGAATACACCGATCCGGCCATGGTGAAGGGCAGGAACGTCACGGTCCTCGGTTTCTCGAAATCGGCGACCGACATTGCCGTGAGCGCGGTGAAATCGGGTGCTCGCTCCGTCACCATCGTCTATCTGGAATCGGTCTGGCGCATTCCCTACTTTGTTGGCGGGCTGATCAACTTCAAGCGCATCCTCTATATCCGCGCGCAGGAAAAGATGTTTCCGGGCTGGAGCCGGAGCGGCTTCGCCCGCTTCAATCATGCCGTTGCCCGGCCCTTCATCTGGGCTCACTGGCGCGCGCTGGAAGCGCTTCTGACCGTACAGCTCAAACTCAACAAGACCGGGTTGAAGCCCAAAGATCCCATCGAGGGAGGCGTGAACTGCTCGGTTCCCATCGCCACGCCAGGCTTCTTCGAGATGGTGGCAGACGGGCGCATCAAGGCCGTGCAGGGTACCTTCGCGAGCTATGAACCCGGCGCGATCAGGTTGACCGGCGGCGAGCTGATCAAATCCGACATGGCGATCCTCGCCGTTGGCTGGAAACTCGGTGTCCCCTACCTGCCGGCGGAATACCGCGAAAAACTGGTGGAGCCGGACGGGCAGTACCGGCTCTATCGCCTGATTGCCAATCCGGACATTCCCGATCTCGGCTTTGTCGGTTTCAACTCGTCGTTCTGCACCGTTTTGTGTGCCGACCTCGCCGCCGAATGGCTGGTGCGCTACGCGGACGGAAAACTGGCGAAACAACCTACCCCGGAGGAAATGCGCGCCAACATGGACATGATGCTCCACTGGCGACGCAACGAGCGACCGGCCGCGAAAATCTATGGCGGCCTGTGCGTGGCGCCCTATCACTTCAAGCATTTCGACGAGTTGATCGACGACATGGGCGCACGGGTGAAACGCCGCAACCCGCTGGCGGAAAATCTCTCGCCTCCGGATGCCGGTGCTTATGCACGCTATCTGCGCTCCGCACCTGATTATCAGGTGGCGTGAGGCAGTGCCGCGCCGGCCTCCTCCCCGGCGCGGCCCGGTGTCCGTCTCTTTGACACACCCTTGAAATCCATGGCGGCATGGGCGAAGGAAAGGGAAGCGCAGACCGTGCGCACCGAATTTTCCTGTCCGGAGTAGACGTTCCGTGAAAACCCTGACCATCCGCCGCCCCGACGACTGGCATCTGCATCTGCGCGACGGCGCGGTTCTGGAGGCGGTTCTGCCGCATTCTTCCGCCGATTTCGCCCGCGCGATCATCATGCCCAATCTGGTGCCGCCGGTGGTGACGGTGAAAGACGCGCTCGCCTACCGCGACCGCATCATGGCGGCAAAGCCCGAGGGGCATGATTTCACGCCACTGATGACGCTTTACCTGACCGAGCAGACGGATGCGGATGACGTCGCCGCCGGCCACCGCGACGGGCACATCACGGCGGTAAAGCTCTATCCGGCGGGTGCGACCACCAATTCCCAGAGCGGCGTGCGCGATCTCATGAAGGTGCAGCCGGTGCTGGAGCGCATGGCCGAGATTGGCCTGCCGCTGTGCGTGCATGGCGAGGTGACGGACGCCTCCATCGACATTTTTGACCGCGAGGCCGTCTTCATCGAGCAGGTTCTCAATCCGCTGCGTGAGCGCCTGCCTGAGCTGAAGGTGATCATGGAGCATGTGACCACGAAGAACGGGGTCGACTATGTTCAGAGTGCGAAGAAGAACCTCGCCGCCTCACTCACCACGCATCATCTGATCATCAACCGCAACGCCATTCTGGCCGGCGGCATTCGCCCGCACTACTACTGCCTGCCGGTCGCCAAACGCGAGGAGCACAGGCTGGCGCTGCGCAAGGCGGCGACATCGGGCGACAGCCGCTTTTTCCTCGGCACCGATTCGGCACCGCACCTCGACCCGGCCAAGGAATCGGCCTGCGGCTGTGCCGGCATTTTCACGTCCATCAACACGATGTCGTGCCTGGCGCATGTGTTCGAGGAAGAGGACGCGCTGGACAGACTGGAGGCCTTCGCCTCCCTTAACGGCCCTGCCTATTACGGTCTGCCTGCCAATGAAGACACGATTACGCTGGTGCGCCGTGATGAGCCGGTGGAGTTCCCCAAATCCGTCTACAGCTCAGACGGTACGATCACCGTGTTTGATCCCATGTTCCAGTTGCATTGGGCGGTAGAGAAACAGCCGGCCGGCTGACACCAGGCGGAAGCTTCAGGCGGCCCTGGGGCGGTTGATCGTTTCGGATGCCTGCAGAACGAGCGGGGAAAGCCCGTCACCACCCATCTCGATGATTTCGAAAAGGCGGCCGCGCATGCGCGGCTCCCAGAACTTGTTGATGTGATCGGCAACACCGGCGGCACGCTCCGCTTCGGGCTGCGAGGTGAAGAATGTGGCGATCTGGTTGGCCATGTAGACGAGATGCTCGTCGCCGGATTTGAACTTTTCGTCATGCGACATGTCTGGCCGCTCCAATGGTCACGCGTTCGGGGTGGGTGAAAATGTCGAACTCCTCGCCGCGCACGAGGGCGACGAGGGTCATGCCGGCGGTTTCCGCCGTGCGGATGGCCAGCGCTGTCGGGGCTGATACGGCGGCAATGAGCGGCGCGCCGATGGCGGCAGTTTTCTGCACCATCTCGACCGAAACGCGCGAGGTGACGATCACCGCGCCTTTGCCGCGATCAATGCCAGCCTTCACCAGCGCGCCTGACAGCTTGTCGAGCGCGTTGTGACGGCCCACATCCTCGCGCGCTGCTACCACACCCTTGCCGGAGATGTAGAAACCGGCCGCATGGACAGCACCCGTGGCCCTGTGGAGTTCCTGAAATTCATAAAGTTCGCCGACGGCACCGGTAATCTCGGCAGCCGTAAAACGCTGCTCCGACGCTGTCTCCGGCACGGAGCGCATCGCCTCTTCAATGCTTTCGATGCCGCAAAGCCCGCAACCGACTGGACCGGCAAGCCGCCTGCGCCGCGCCTCGAAGCGCGTGTTGGCCGCATCGCGCAGGCGTATCTGCAGGTCGATACCGGGGCCGAGTTCCTGAACGGTGATCGTTTCGATCTCCCCGGCACTGGAAACAATGCCCTCGGTGACACTGAAGCCGAGAGCGAAATCTTCCAGATCGGCTGGCGTTGCCATCATCACCGCATGGGTGGTGCCGCCATAGGAAAGCGCGATAGGCGTTTCCTCGGGCACGGAGCGCGGGGTGACCTTCGTCCCGCCGGTGCGGCGGGCCGTTCTTGAAACGCGGGCTGTGGCGGGAGGTTGGGTCATCGCTCTACACCGTCGTCATCCCGGCCGAGCAAAGCGAGAGCCGGGACCCATTGAGAGGCGCGGCCGGTGTCCGCAAAAGGCAGTAGGGTGAATGCCCGGGTGAGAACCGGGCTTTGCTCGCCATTCTCTTCCAATGGGTCCCGGATAAGCCTGCGGCTTTCCGGGATGACGGGTTGGAGATCAGGGCACCGCCAGCAAACATCACACTACTCCGCCGCCTCCACATGCACGATGCGGCGGCTCTGGCGGGCGTGCTCTTCGTAGTCTTCCTGCCACTCGGTCGGGCCGTTGGAGGGCGAAACCTGCACCGCCGTGACCTTGTATTCGGGGCAATTGGTGGCCCAGTCGGAATATTCGGTCGTCACCACATTGGCCTGCGTGGCCGGGTGGTGGAAAGTGGTGTAGACGACGCCCGGTGCAACGCGCTCGGTGATGGTGGCGCGCAGGCTCGTTTCGCCGGAGCGGCTCTTGAGCTTCACCCAGTCGCCCTCGCGGATGCCGCGGGTCTCTGCGTCGAAGGGATGGATCTCAAGCAGATCCTCATCGTGCCAGACGACATTCTCCGTGCGGCGGGTCTGTGCGCCGACATTGTATTGCGAGAGGATGCGGCCCGTGGTGAGCAGCAGCGGGAAGCGCGGGCCGGCTTTTTCGTCGGTGGCCACATAGGCGGTGCGCACGAACTTGCCCTTGCCGCGCACGAAGCCGTCGATATGCATAACGGGCGTGCCGGTGGGGGCCTTTTCGTTGCACGGCCATTGCACCGAGCCTTCCATTTCCAGAAGCTCATAGGTCACGCCGGCAAAGCTGGGCGTGGTGGCCGCGATCTCGGCCATGATCTCGGAAGGATGCGTGTAGTTCCAGTCCTGGCCCAGCGCACGGGCCATGTCCTGCGTGACCTCCCAGTCGGCATAGCCGTTCTTGGGCTCCATCACCTTGCGTACGCGGTTGATGCGGCGTTCGGCATTGGTGAAGGTGCCGTCCTTCTCAAGGAAGGTCGAGCCCGGCAGGAACACATGAGCGTAGTTGGCGGTCTCGTTCAGGAAGAGATCGTGAACGATGACGCATTCCATCGCTTCCAGGCCGGCCGCCACATGGTGCGTGTTGGGATCGGACTGGAGAATGTCCTCGCCCTGCACGTAAAGCGCCTTGAAGGAGCCATCGACGGCGGCGTCGAGCATGTTGGGAATGCGCAGGCCCGGCTCATTGTCGAGCTTCACGCCCCACAGGCTCTCATAGATCGCACGGGTCGCATCGTCGGAGATGTGGCGGTAGCCCGGCATCTCGTGCGGGAACGAGCCCATGTCGCAGGAGCCCTGCACATTGTTCTGGCCGCGCAGCGGGTTCACACCCACGCCCGGCCGGCCGATATTGCCGGTTGCCATGGCAAGATTGGCGATGGCCATGACGGTGGTCGAGCCCTGGCTGTGCTCGGTGACGCCGAGACCGTAATAGATCGCGCTGTTTCCCCCGGTGGCGTAAAGACGCGCCGCGCCGCGGATCAGATCGGCGGAAACGCCGGACATCTTCTCAATGGCCTCGGGGCTGTTTTCCGGCTGGAGCACGAAACTCGCCCAGTCCTGGAACTCGTCCCAGTCGCAGCGCTCGCGGATGAAGGCTTCGTCGAACAGGCCTTCGGAAACGATCACATGGGCAAGGGCGGTCAGCACGGCTACATTGGTGCCGGGTTTCAGCGGCAGGTGATAGCTCGCCTCCACATGGGGCGTGCGCACCAGCTCGATGCGGCGCGGGTCGAGGACGATCAGCTTCGCACCTTCGCGCAGGCGCTTCTTGAGGCGCGAGCCGAAGACGGGATGGGCGTCCGTCGGGTTGGCACCGATGACCAGAACGACATCGGTGTGCTCGACAGAATCGAAGTCCTGCGTGCCGGCGGAAGTGCCGAACGTGGTCTTCAGGCCATAGCCTGTGGGGGAGTGGCAGACGCGGGCGCAGGTGTCGACATTGTTGTTGCCAAACGCCTGCCGCACCAGTTTCTGAACGAGATAGGTCTCTTCATTGGTGCAGCGCGACGAGGTGATGCCGCCCACCGAGCTCCGGCCATATTTCTGCTGGATGCGGCCGATCTCGCTGCCGATATGGGCGTAAACCTCTTCCCAGGACACTTCGCGCCACGGGTCGGTGATCTTTTCGCGGATCATCGGATTGAGGATGCGGTCCTTGTGGTTGGCATAGCCATAGGCGAAGCGGCCCTTCACGCAGGAATGGCCGCGATTGGCCTTGCCATCCTTGTAGGGCACCATGCGGACGACTTCCTCGCCCTTCATCTCGGCCTTGAACGAACAGCCGACGCCGCAATAGGCGCAGGTGGTGACGGCGGAATGATCGGGCATGCCCATCTCGATGATGGATTTTTCCTGAAGCGCGCCGGTGGGGCAGGCCTGCACGCAGGCGCCGCAGGACACGCATTCCGACTGCAGGAAGGGCTCGTCCATGCCGGCGGTGATGCGGCTTTCGAAACCGCGCCCTTCCACCGTCAGGGCGAAGGTGCCCTGCTGCTCCTCACAGGCGCGAACGCATAAGGAACAGACGATGCACTTGGACGGATCATAGGCAAAATAGGGATTGGAGACATCCAGTTCCTTGAAGTTCACTCCGTGCTCGCCAATGGGCGAGGGTTCGAGGTGGTTTGCCCCGTCATCGCCATAGCGGTTCTGCTTCAGGCCCACGGTCTCGGCCATATCTGCCATCTCGCAATCGCCAGCGGCGCAGGCCGCGCAGTCTTCCGGATGGTCGGACATGTAGAGTTCCATCACGCCGCGGCGGATGGTGTTGAGGCGGTCGGTCTGCGTGTTGACGGAAATGCCGTCCATGGCCGGCGTGGTGCAGGAAGCCGGCGTGCCGCCCTTGCCTTCGATCTCAACCAGGCAGAGGCGGCAGGAGCCGAAGCTTTTCACCATGTCGTTGGCGCAGAGCTTCGGCACGGCGATGCCGGCCTCGCGCGCGGCGCGCATGATCGACGTGCCTTCCGGAACGGTGACTGACTGGCCGTCGATGGTCAGGGTCACGGTCTTCTCAGAGCGGACAGCGGGGGTGCCGTAGTCGATTTCTTCTACGAAACGCTTGTCGGTTCCACACATGGTGTCCTCCTACTCCGCCGCTTCGCGCACGGGCGCGGGGCGGAAATCTTCCGGGAAATGGGTCAGCGCGCTCATGACGGGGTAGGGCGTGAAGCCACCCAGTGCGCACAGCGATCCGAATTTCATCGTGTTGCAGAGATCGGTCACGGTCTCGATCTGCTCCTCAGGCGCGATGCCCTGCTTCAGCCGGTCGAGCACTTCGACGCCGCGCGTCGAGCCGATGCGGCAGGGTGTGCACTTGCCGCAGCTTTCCACGGCGCAGAACTCCATGGCGAAGCGCGCCTGCTTCAGAAGGTCAACCGTGTCGTCAAAGACCACGATGCCAGCGTGGCCGATCAGACCATCCTTCGCGGCGAACGCCTCGTAGTCGAAGGGCGTGTCGAACAGGTCGCGCGGCCAGTAAGCGCCGAGCGGACCGCCCACCTGCACGGCGCGCACAGGACGGCCCGTGGCGGTGCCGCCGCCGATATCGTCTACCAGCTCGCCGAGCGTCATGCCGAAGGCTGCCTCGAACAATCCGCCATGCTTCACATTGCCGGTGATCTGGATCGGAATGGTGCCGCGCGAACGGCCCATGCCGAAATCGCGGTAATAGGCTCCGCCCTTGTCGAGAATTATCGGCACGGAGGCGAGCGAGATCACATTGTTGATGACGGTCGGCTTGCCGAACAGGCCTTCATGGGCCGGCAGTGGCGGCTTGGCGCGCACCTGGCCGCGCTTGCCTTCCAGACTGTCGAGCAGCGCCGTTTCCTCACCGCAGACATAAGCACCGGCGCCCACGCGCACTTCCATGTCGAATGCGTAATTCGAGCCGAGCACGTTTTTGCCGAGCATGCCGGCTGCGCGGGCGGCGTCGATCGCCTCGTTCAGGATGCGGTGAACATTGGGATACTCGGAGCGGAGATAGACATAGCCCTTCGTCGCGCCCGTCGCGATCCCGGCAATCACCATGCCTTCGATGAGCACGAAGGGATCGCCCTCCATGATCATGCGGTCGGAGAAGGTGCCTGAATCGCCTTCGTCGGCGTTGCAGACGATGTATTTCTGCGGGCCGTCGGTGTCGTGCACCGTCTTCCACTTGATGCCGGTCGGGAAACCCGCGCCGCCACGGCCGCGAAGACCGGATTCGGTGACTTCCTCGACGATGCCGAGCGGCGTTTTTTCCAGCGCGTTGCGCAGGCCACGCAGGCCGCCATGCGCCTCATAGTCCTCAAGCGAGACGGGATCGATGATGCCGCAGCGGACGAAGGTCAGCCGGGTCTGCTTTGCAAGGAAAGGGATTTCCTCGGGCCTGCCGAGGGCGAGGTCGTGCGCACCGCCTTCGATCAGGTCGGCATCGAACAGCCCCGCGACGTCGCCGGGCTTCACCGGACCGTAGGCCACGCGGCCCTCGGCGGTTTCCACTTCGACCATGGGCTCAAGCCAGAACATGCCGCGCGAGCCATTGCGGACGATCTTCGCGTCGAGACCGCGTTTTTCGATTTCCTCACGCGCGGCGGCAGCGACCTTTTCGGCGCCCAGTGCCAGCGCACCGGCATCGCGCGGAATGTAGATGTTGATGGTCATGCGCGCACCTCTGCTGCGATTTCCTCGACCCGCGCCTCATCCAGCCGGCCAATGACCTCGCCGTCGAGCATGGCGGAGGGCGCACAGGCGCACAGACCGAGGCAATAGACGGGCTCCAGCGTTACCGCGCCATCGGCGGAGGTCTCATGAAACCTGATGCCGAGCAGCTTCTGCAGCTTCTCGGCCACCGCATCGCCGCCCATGGACTGGCAGGCTTCGGCCCGGCAAAGCTTCAGGACATGACGGCCTGCCGGTTTCTCGCGGTAGTCGTGGTAGAACGAGACAACACCATAGACTTCGGCGCGTGTCAGGTTGAGGGCCTCGGCGATGATGGGCAGGCTTTCACGCGGCACATGGCCGAGTTCCCGCTGAATCCCATTGAGAATGGGGAGTAACGGGCCCTCTTCGCCTTTCCACCGATCAATGATCGGCTCGACGGCGGCCGCAATTTCGGTACGTGCTTGCTGCATCTTGCAGCGCCCTCCCTAACGATGCTCGTTCTGAAGGGGAACAAATCCTTTGTGCAGGATCAATATAGCATATTCGTCACTTGATAGAAAATATCTATCGCTGTGACTCGTATCGTTCGGCAAGAAGCCTTGCCTCGTAGAGCAGTGCAGAGACAAGCGGCGTGTGCGGCTCGCGCTTGACGGCCACCAGACCGACGAGATGGCTCGCGTCCGGTTCAACAATGGGGATGGCCCGGATCGGCTCGGCAAAGCCCAGAACTTCCGCAAGGTTGAGCGGCATTATGGAGGCCCATTTGCCGGTGCGGATATGGGAGAAGAGCACGATCATCGAATTGGATTCAAGCGTGGGGTGCGCCGTTGCCCCCACCTCCTCCAGATGTTTGTTGATGATGCGCCGGTTCTGCATGTCGGGCGTGAGAAGGCAGAGCGGGAGTTCGGCCACCTCCTTCCATGTCACCGTATCGCGGTCTGCAAGCCGGTTCGTGGCGGCGGTGATGAGCTGGTAGCGCTCGGAATAGAGCGGCACGGACGCGACATGGCCGAGCGGTTCGTTGTCGAGATAGGTGATGCCGATGTCGATCTCGAAGTTCTCAAGAAGCGACAGCACCTCCAGCGAGGTGCGTGAGATGATGGAGAAAGTGACTTCGGGGTGCTTGTCGCGGAACGGGGTGGTGAGCTCGGGCAGCATGGCAAGTGCGGTCGGGATGGCGGCGATGCGCACATGGCCGGCGAGGCCACGCCGCGCGGCCTTCATCTCGGCGCGCATGGTGCGCGTGTCGCCGACAATGCGACGCGCCCATTCGAGAACGCGCTGGCCTTCCGGTGTCAGACCCTGAAAGCGCGATCCGCGCTGCACGAGCATGACGCCAAGCTGATCCTCAAGCTGCTTGATGGCGGCAGACAGGGTGGGCTGCGTGATGCCGAGCTCGGCGGCGGCCCGCCCGAAATGCTGCTCCCTGGCAAGCGCGATGAAAAATTCCAGCTTGTCGATCATGGCGAGACGCTACATCGGCGATGCGCGCCCGGCAATGCGCAAGACGTGCCGACGGAAATTGGCCAATTTGCCTCTCTTGGCCCGCGCGCCCATCTGCATTATCTGAGAGAAAACGCAAAGGCACGTGCATATGACTCTCGACAGACAGACCGTCATCGACCGCTTGCGGTCCGTGAAGGGCCCGGACCTGGAAGGCGACGTCGTTTCGCTGGGGCTGGTTTCCGAGATTTTCATCGCAGACGGCAAGGTTTTCTTCTCGATTACCGTTCCGGCCAGACGCGCGCAGGAACTGGAGCCGCTGCGCCAGGCGGCGGAGACCGCCGTCAAATCGCTGCCGGGCGTCAAGGGCGCGATGGTCGCGCTGACGGCGGAAAAGGCCGGCGGCGGCATGGGCGCGACACCGCCGCCGCGCCCGAATCCTGCTCCGCCACGCCCGACATCTCAACGCTCCGCGCCGGGCGGACCTGCCGCACAGGCCGGCCAGCAACCGGCCAAGCAGGATGTGCCGGGCATCAAGGCGATTATCGCCGTGGCGAGCGGCAAGGGCGGCGTCGGCAAGTCGACAACGGCGGTCAATCTGGCACTGGGACTGAAGGCGCTTGGGCTGAAGGTCGGCATTCTCGATGCGGACATTTACGGCCCCTCCATGCCGCGTCTGCTCGGGCTCAAAGGAAAGCCGGAAACCGCCGATGGCAAGACGCTGAAGCCGATGGAGGCGTTTGGCGTGAAGGTCATGTCCATGGGCTTCCTCGTGGAGGAAGACACGCCGATGATCTGGCGCGGGCCGATGGTCGTCTCGGCCCTTCGCCAGATGCTGCGTGACGTCGCCTGGGGCGAACTCGACGTGCTGGTGGTCGACATGCCGCCCGGCACGGGCGACGCGCAGCTCACCATGGCGCAGCAGGTGCCGCTGGCTGGTGCGGTGATCGTGTCCACGCCGCAGGATCTGGCGCTGATCGATGCGCGCAAGGGGCTTAACATGTTCAGGCGGGTAGATGTCCCGCTGCTCGGCATCGTCGAGAACATGAGCTATTTCGTGGCCCCCGACACGGGCAAGCGCTATGACATTTTCGGCCATGGCGGCGCGAAGGCGGAGGCGGAAAGGCTGGGGGTGCCGTTCTTGGGCGAGGTGCCCCTGACGATGGATGTGCGCGAAACCTCCGACGCGGGAACCCCGGTCGTGGCATCGAACCCCGATGGCGTTCAGGCCGGGGTCTACAGGGAGATCGCTGGAAGGGTCCACACGCATCTTGCGGCAGCCATGCAGAGCGCTGCGGATGAAGCGCCAGCCATCGTTTTTGAATAAAACTATTGCTGCAATTGATTGATCGCTCGGTGCGTGTAAAAAGCGCTGCATTCAATCAAAGGGGATTTCCATGAGCGCCGCGACTTCGCAGACTGTGCTTCACGAACGCCATGATGGATGGCATCGCATCACGCTCAATCGGCCGGAGAAGCTGAACTCCTTCAACGAGGAGCAGCACACGGCATTGCGCGAAGCGCTGGAAGCGTGCTCAGCCGACGATACATGTCGCGCCGTGCTTCTGACCGGGGCAGGGCGCGGCTTCTGCGCCGGGCAGGATCTGGGTGACCGCGATCCCGCCAAGCTCGAGGACAAGCCGGACCTCGGCTATACGATCGAGAATTTCTATAATCCGCTGGTGCGCAAGCTGCGGGGCATGAACAAGCCCATTGTCTGCGCGGTGAATGGCGTGGCCGCAGGTGCGGGTGCCAACATTGCACTCGCCTGCGACATCGTTTTGGCCGCAAAATCGGCGAAGTTCATTCAGGCCTTTGCGAAGATCGCTCTCGTGCCGGATTCCGGTGGAACCTGGTTCCTGACGCGCATTCTGGGGGAGCCGCGCGCCAAGGCGCTGGCGCTAACGGGCGAGCCACTTTCGGCGGAGGATGCTGCAAACTGGGGTCTGATCTGGCGCGCCGTCGAGGACGACGCCCTGATGAGCGAGGCGGAGGCGCTGGTGGAGAAACTGGCCAGCGGACCGACCCACGCCTACGGCCTGATCAAGAAGGCGATCCACGCCGCTCCGGGAAGCTCGCTCGATGCGCAGCTTGAGCTGGAACGCGAATTGCAGCGCGAAGCCGGCCGCTCGGACGACTACCGCGAGGGGGTTTCGGCGTTTCTCGAGAAGCGCAAGCCGGTCTTCAAGGGGTAGGTCAGGAGGCTGCGGCTTCCTCGGCATCGCCACCGGTAACGCGGGCGTTGAAATCGGAGAAGAACTGGCCGGCAAGTTTCTTGGAGGTCGACTGAATGAGACGGCTGCCGAGCTGGGCCATCTTGCCGCCCACATCCGCCTTTGCGCTGTAGCTTAAGATCGTGGCGTCGGGACCGTCTTCCTTCAGCGAAACATCTGCCCCGCCCTTGGCAAAGCCGGCCACGCCGCCCTTCCCTTCGCCCGTGATCGTGTAGGAGTGGGGCGGGTTGAGATTGGTGAGCTCCACCGCGCCGTTGAATTTCGCCTTGATGGGGCCGATCTTAAGCGTGACAACGGCTTCAAACTCGGTGTCCGACGTCTTGGTCAGTTCCTGACAGCCGGGAATGCAGTCCTTCAGAACCTCGGTATCGTTCAGAGCCTGCCAGACGGTGTCCACCGGCGCTTCGATGCGTTCCTCACCTTCGATGACCATGGCCATGGCGCGTTCCTCCTGAGACGGTGTTTCCGATCTGGCTAACTCACAGGATACGTCTTGTCCATCCGTGTGGCGACGGCCGCTGTTGTCTTGTGCCTGACATGTGGCGCATTTATTCGACAGCGAATCGGCTGAAGGGTGAGGCGTGCAATGAAGGGGAGCGAAACGCACGAAGGCGGAAGGGTGGGGACGGCTGCGGAGGTTTTCGGCGCGTTCCTCAGGCTCGGCCTGACCTCCTTCGGTGGCCCGATCGCGCATCTTGGTTATTTCCGCGATGCGCTCGTGCTGCGGCGGAAATGGCTCGATGAACAGGCCTATGCCGATCTGGTGGCGCTCTGCCAGTTCCTGCCGGGGCCGGCAAGCAGTCAGGTGGGTTTCGCGCTGGGCTATATGCGCGCGGGGCCGCTGGGTGCGGCGGCGGCATGGACTGCGTTCACACTGCCATCCGCGTTTCTGCTCTTCGCTTTTGCGTTGTTTGCTTCCGCACTCGACAATCCGCTCGGTCACGGACTGTTGCACGGGCTGAAGATCGTGGCCGTGGCGGTGGTGGCGCAGGCGGTCTGGGGCATGGCGCGCTCGCTATGCCCGGATCGCGAGCGAGCGGGCATTGCCCTTGCCGCGCTTGTGCTCGTTACGGTCTCAGCAAGCGCGTTTGCGCAGATCGGTGCCATCGCGATCGGTGCGCTGCTTGGCTGGCTGCTCTGTCGCGGAAAGGCAGGCGGCGATGGGGCAGTCGTCGCGTTCGGCCTGTCGAAACGCGCCGGTGCCACCTGCCTAATGCTCTTTGCAATTCTGCTCCTCGGCCTGCCGCTTGTTGCGCCCATGGCGCAGGGGCTTTCCGTGTTCGACACGTTCTACCGTGCCGGCGCGCTGGTATTTGGCGGCGGGCATGTGGTGCTGCCGCTCCTTGAAGCGGGTGTCGTTGAGCCCGGCTGGGCGACGCGCGACGCGTTTCTGGCAGGCTATGGCGCGGCACAGGCCGTTCCCGGCCCGCTCTTCACCTTTGCGGCCTATCTGGGTGCGGTTCTGGGGCCTACGCCGAACGGGCTTGCCGGCGCTGCGATTGCACTGTTCGCGGTTTTCCTGCCGGGGTTTCTTCTGTTGCTGGGCGTCGCGCCCTTCTGGGAC
This sequence comes from Nitratireductor aquibiodomus, assembly GCF_900105565.1. Classification (NCBI taxonomy): domain Bacteria; kingdom Pseudomonadati; phylum Pseudomonadota; class Alphaproteobacteria; order Hyphomicrobiales; family Phyllobacteriaceae; genus Nitratireductor; species Nitratireductor aquibiodomus. Next base: position 2,668,116 of record NZ_FNSL01000001.1, read on the forward strand.
CGGTTCCGGCAATTCGACACCGCGCGGGCGCTGATGATGGGCACAAATGCCGCCGTGGTCGGCATTCTGGGGGCAGCCCTTTATGATCCGCTTTGGACGACCGCCATTCTTGCGCCGGCTGACTTTGCCGTGGCGGCCGTCGGCTTCATCATGCTCACCATGTGGAAAGCGCCACCATGGGTGGTGGTGGCGCTTTGTGCCGTGGCGGGAATGGGGATGGCTGCTCTTTGACGCTGCCTGCTTTTATGCGGCTACACGCCGATACTCGGATGCCGCCGCCGCCAACTCGCGGATGCCCGGCTCGATCTGCTGCGCCGCGATGGACGAGATGCCAAGCCGCATGAACGGCGTCGGCTGGGTTCGTCCGAGGAAGAAGCGCGCGCCCGGCTCGATTAGGACACTGCGGCGGGCGGCGGATTTGGCAAGCACGGCCGAATCGAGACCGGGCGGGCCTTCGAGCCAGAGCGAGGTGCCGCCGCGAATGTCGGCCGCGTTCCAGTCCGGCAGAATGTCGCCGACTGCCTGATAGAGCTTTTCGCGCCGCTCCTCGAAGGCCGACGAGATGCGGCGAACGAGGGTGTCGTGGTGGCCGAGCGACAGGAACAGCGCAACGGCGCGCTGGTTGTTGGCCGGCGGATGCCGCAGCATGAAACGGCGCAGCGCGCGAAGTTCGGCGATCAGGTCTGCAGGCGCCACGATGTAGCCCATGCGCAGGCCGGGCGCGAGCGTCTTGGACATCGAACCCAGATGCACGACACGGCCATTGCGGTCGAGCCCCTTGAGAGCGGCCTGCGGGCGCTCGTCGGCGAGCTGGCTGTCATAGTCGTCTTCGATGACGATCCAGTCATGGCGCTCTGCTGCCTCCAGCAGCGCCTCGCGCCGCGCCTGGCTGAGCGGCACCATGGTCGGGCAGTGATGGCTGGGCGTGGCAAAGACGAAATCTGCATCCTGCGGGATCTGGGCCACGTCGATGCCCTGCCGGTCGACGGGAACGGGGGCAATCTCCGCGCCGGCAAGCTGGAAGATGGAACGCGCATCGGGATAGCCGGGATTCTCCACCGCGACTTTCTTGCCGCGGCTCATGAGGAGCGTGGCCAGCATGTAGAGCGCATGCTGCGAGCCGAGCGTGACGAGGATCTCATCGGGATTGGCGAAGATGCCGCGCCGGGGCAGGAGCCGGGCCTGGATCTGCTCGACAAGCAGCGGGTCGTCACGGTCGACCATGTCCGCCGCCCAGTTGCGGATTTCCAGAACGGCAAGCGCCATGCGGTTGCACTCCCGCCACTCGGCGGTGGGGAAGAGCGAGGGGTCGAACTGGCCGTAGACGAAGGGGTAGGAGGCCTTCATCCAGTCTTCGTTCTTGCGCGGTTCCGGCATTTCGCTGGCCAGAACCTGAAACCGCTTCTGCCAGTTGACGCCATCCTTGCCGCCCTGCTTGCGGGGTGGGCGCGGAGGCGCGGCCAGCACTTCCGGATTGACGAAGTGGCCGCGGCGCTCACGGGCGATCAGAAACCCCTGATCGACAAGCTGCTGGAAGGCGAGCACCACCGTGCCGCGCGCAACGCCGAGTTTTTCCGCGAGAATACGGCAGGATGGAAGCGGCATGGACGGGGCGATCTGGCGATCAAGGATCGCAGACACGATGGCCTGACGGATCTGTGCCTGAAGGGTCTGTCCCGATTCGGGGGAAATCTTGAACAGGCCCGTCCACAGGGCGGTATCATTTCTGGCTGGCATATGGCTTTCCTCTCCGGCGGGGGAGCCTAACTCTGGGTCAATGCATGTCAACCCTGGTACAATTGATTGTTCCAACAAAGAAATTGATGAATGCCAGCAAACCCCTGTTCCGCCTCGTTTTGTTTGCTAAAAGAACGACGTTTCTTTTTGCAGGAGGCTCCCTTTGGACACGGCATTTAAGACTGCACTGGCTGCCCTTCGGGAGCATCGCGCGAAAACGGCCCCCATGGACATGCGCGCGGCCTTCGCTTCAGACCCCGGGCGGTTTGCCCGTTTCTCGCTTTCCCTTGACGACCTGACGCTCGATTTTTCGCGCGCTGCGGTGGACCAGAAGGCTGTCGACCTGCTTTTGAAGCTTTCGGAAGCGGCGGGGCTGGAAGCAGCACGCGACAAGATGTTCTCCGGCAGTCACATCAACACGACGGAAGACCGGGCTGTGCTGCACACCGCTCTGCGGGCGCTCTCGGGCGGTTCCATCGAGAATGACGGCTACGATGTCATGCCTGGCGTGCGTGAGGTGCTGGAGGCGATGGATGCTTTCGCCGATGGCGTGCGTCGTGGCACGATTCGCGGCGCGACCGGCAAGGCCTTCACCGATGTGGTGAACATCGGCATTGGCGGTTCCGATCTCGGACCGGTCATGGTTACACGGGCGCTCTCGCCCTATCGTGACGGGCCGCGCCTTCATTATGTTTCCAATGTGGATGGCGCGCATATTGCCGATACGCTGGCCGGGCTCGACCCCGAGACGACGCTCTTCATCATCGCCTCGAAGACCTTTACGACCATCGAGACGATGACCAATGCGCGCACAGCGCAGAAATGGATCGCGGCGAAGCTTGGCCAGTCCGCGACGGGCGACCATTTTGCAGCCGTTTCCACAGCGCTCGACAAGGTCGCGGAATTCGGCATCGACGAGAAACGCGTGTTCGGTTTCTGGGACTGGGTCGGCGGGCGCTATTCGCTCTGGTCGGCGATTGGCCTGCCGATCATGATCGCCATCGGTGCTGACGATTTCCGCCGGCTGCTCGCGGGCGCGGAGGCCATGGACCGGCACTTCAAATCTGCGCCGCTGAGAGAGAATTTGCCGGTGATGCTCGGCCTGATTGGCTATTGGCATCGCGTCGTGTGCGACTATCCGGCCCGGGCCATCATTCCCTACGATCAGAGGCTGGAGCGGTTGCCCGCCTATCTGCAGCAGCTCGACATGGAATCGAACGGCAAGGGCGCGCAGCTTGACGGTTCTCCGGCAATCACCCCCACGGGTCCGCTGGTATGGGGCGAGCCGGGCACGAACGGGCAACACGCCTTCTTCCAGCTTCTGCATCAGGGCACCGACATCATCCCCGTCGAGTTCATGCTGGCGGCGGAAGGGCATGAGCCGGGGCTCGGGCATCATCACGATCTGCTTGTCGCCAATTGTCTGGCGCAGGCGGAAGCGCTGATGAAAGGGCGCACGCTTGCGGAAGCAGAGGCCCAGCTTCTGGAGAAGGGCGTGCCCGAAGCAGAGGCAAAGCGCCTGGCGCCGCATCGCGTGTTCACCGGCAACCGGCCCTCGCTCACCATTCTTTATCGCAGGCTCGACCCGTTCGCGCTGGGCCGGCTGATCGCGCTCTACGAGCATCGTGTTTTCGTGGAAGCACAGCTTTTCGGCATCAATGCCTTCGATCAATGGGGCGTGGAGTTGGGCAAAGAGCTGGCGACCGAGCTTCTGCCCGTGGTGGAAGGCAAGGCCAGTGCGGACAGTCGTGATGCAGCAACCGGCGGCATCGTGAAGCGCATCATGGAGCTTCGCGGACGCTAAGGCGCAGGTCGCCGCTTCTCTCGTCACACTCCGGAAGGCCGGCAGATCACCGGGCGGGCAGGCCCCGCCCCGGCTACTGCTACGGGCGAGAAGGAATATATTATTCTCAATCGTAATTGACTCTTGGAATTATCAATTTTAACACTCTGGTAAGGTGTTGAGCCGGCGAAGCGCGGGTTTTGCCAGCACCAGGCAGATGATTTCGGGAGAGTTCATGAACGCGCAGACGCTGATGTCGGAGCTTGAAAAGCTTGTGTCGGAGGGTCGCAACCCGGACACGATGCAGATCGATCTGCAGCCGACAACCGAAATTCTGAAACTCATCAACGCCGCCGACAGGGATGTGCCGCTGGCCGTCGAAAAGGTGATCCCGCAGATCGCCGAGGCGGTCGACCGCATTGTCGAGGCGTTTCAGAATGGCGGAAGGCTCATCTATATGGGCGCGGGCACGAGCGGACGGCTCGGCGTGCTCGACGCTTCGGAATGTCCGCCCACCTTCAGCGTTCCAGAAGATATGGTCACCGGTGTCATTGCCGGCGGCGACCACGCGCTGCGGCATGCCGTGGAAGGGGCCGAGGATGACCCGGCACAGGGCCGGCAGGCGCTGGAAGAGCGCGGTCTGACGGCGAAGGATGTCGTGGTTGGCATCGCTGTGAGCGGCCGCACGCCCTATGTGATCGGCGGGCTGACTTACGCCAAAGAGATTGGCGCAACCACCGTCTCGCTTTCATGCAACCCGGATTCGGCCATCGGTGCAATTGCCGACATCGCCATCGCGCCCGTGGTGGGACCGGAAATCCTGACGGGCTCGACGCGGATGAAATCGGGCACGGCACAGAAGCTCATCCTCAACATGCTCTCCACGGCGAGCATGATCCGCATGGGCAAGATCTATCAGAACCTGATGGTGGACGTTAACATCAGCAACCAGAAGCTCATGGCTCGCGCCTCGCGCATCGTCATGGAAGCGACGGGGTGTTCTGCCGATGAGGCCGAGACGCTGCTTAAACGGAGCGGCCACGACGTAAAGCTCGCCATCTTCATCGCGCTGACGGATATGGATGTAGCGGAAGCGCGCGCCGCCCTTGCAAGGGCTGGCGGGTTTCTGCGCAAGGCAATAAACGAAAGGCAGCAGCAAGCTGCAAACAGGTGAAGCAGCCATTCATGCGACCGTTCATTGGGCGGTTGCAGGCATCAAACGCTCTCGGAGGGAGAAGATCATGGGACAGTCTTTGATGAAGAAGTTCGCCACTTCGGTGGCATTCGCAGCCGCGCTCGGCGCGGCCACTGCGGTGGTACCGGCATCGGCAGAAACGCTGCGCATGGCATGGTCGCAGGATGCGACCGGCCTGGACCCGCACAAGCAGACGGCGTTTTCCTCGCTGCGCCTTCTGGAGCTGGTTTATGAGCCGCTGGTGCGTCTCAATGCCGATCTGGAGATCATTCCGGCCATTGCCGAATCCTGGGAGTTCTCCGAGGATGGCAAGACGCTGACTTTCAAGCTCGATGCTGACGCAAAATTCCAGAACGGCGAAAAGGTGACGCCAGCGGATGTGAAGGCATCATTCGAGCGCGTTCTGGATGAGGCCACGGGTGCAGCCGCACGCGCCAACTTCACCTCCATCGAGAGCATCGACACGCCGGATGAGACCACCGTTGTCTTCAACCTGTCGCAGCCGGACGTTCCGATGTTGACGGCGATGACGAGCATCAACGCGGCAGTCGTTCCGGCGAGCGAAATCGAGGCCGGCACGATCGGCACGAAGGCGATCGGCTCGGGCCCGTTTAAGCTGGATAGCTGGGAGCCGAACCAGAAAGAGGTTCTGAGCGCCAATCCGGACTGGGCCGGCGGCGAGGTGAAGGTCGACGGCATCAACATTTCCGTTCTGCCGGACGAGACCGCCATTCTGGCGGCGCTGCGCACCAAGCAAGTGGATTTCGCGCTCATCAACGATCCGCTCGTGGCCACGCTGGTGCCGAACGAGGCAAGCCTTGAACTGAGCCGCACGCCGGTTCTGGCCTATCATGTCCTGCAATTGAACCCGTCGCGCGAGCCGATGACGGAGCAGGCCGTGCGTCAGGCGATTTCCTGCGCCATCGACCGTCAGGACGTGCTCGACACCGCGCTTCTGGGCGAGGGGGCGGTGACAGGCCCGCTGACCATGCCGGCCTACCGTTCGGATCCGGGCGCGCTGTTCTGCTATGAGCGCGACGTGGAAAAGGCCAAACAGCTCATGGCCGAGGCCGGCTATGAAGATGGCTTCTCCGCAACGGTGATCGCCGCCACGGGCGAGCCGCCCACAGCGGCAGCCGAAGCACAGGTGATCCAGTCGCAGCTCGCCGAGATAGGCATCAAGCTCGACATCAAGATGATGGAGCTCAACGTTTATGTGGACACCTGGCTGAAGGGCGATTTCGACATGGCGGTGGCGCTGAACGGCGGCCGCGCCGATCCCTATTCCATGTACAACCGCTACTGGACCAAGGACGGCAATCTCCAGCATGTCGCCAATTATATCGACGACACGCTCGACAGCCTGATGCAGGAAGGCCGCGTGGAGACCGACTTCGACAAGCGCAAGGAGATATTCTCGAAATTTGAGACGCATCTTGCCGAGGTTTCGCCGTGGATCTGGCTCTACACGGGCTACACCTACACCGCGCAGCAGAAGAACGTGAAAGGCTTCGTTCCTTCCCCGACCGGCACGCTGTTCGGCCTGACCGAGGTGAGTGTGGGCGAGTGATTGTGATGGGGCCGCACGTTCACGTGTGGCCCCGTTTGCTCCCAGCGCCCTCGTGGTTCGTGGTTCGTGGTTCGACAAGCTCACCATGAGGGGTGTCGGCGCTAGCCCTCATGGTGAGCCTCCTGAGCTTGTCGAGGGGCGAACCACGGGGGCGGCATGAAGGGCGCGACCCTCAACAACCACACAAGAAAATTGCATCTGGAAGGACACGGAGTGAAAGCTTCATGAATTACCTGGCCCGAAGGCTGATGACTTTTCCATTGGTCATGCTCGGGGTGTCCATCCTCGTCTTCGTCTCGATCCGGCTAGTGCCGGGCGACGCCATCACCGCCATGCTGGGAACAGAGGCCGGGCTCCTGACGCCCGACCAGCGCGCAGCGCTCGAAGCCTACTTCGGCATCGATCAGGGCTGGTTCACCCAGTACTGGCGCTGGCTTGCGGGTGCGGTTCAGGGTGATCTCGGCGTGTCCGTGACCTTCGGCAAGCCGGTGCTCGACGTGATCCTCGAACGCTTTCCGCTGACGCTGGAACTGGCGCTTCTCTCCATGGTCATCGCGCTCGCCATAGGTCTTCCGGCGGGCATATTTGCCGCCACGCGCAATGAAAAGCCTTCCGATCTCGCCGTGCGCATCTTCGCGATGATCGGCCAGTCGACGCCGAATTTCGTGTTCGCGCTTCTGGCGATCTATGTGTTGTCGGTAGGCTTCGGGGTGCTGCCGGCCATGGGCGAGTTCACGCCCTTCCTCGAAAATCCGCTGCGCAATCTGGGGCAGATGATCCTGCCGGCGCTAACGCTGGGCTTTGCCTTCGCCGCTGCCGTGACGCGCATTTCGCGCTCGGCCATGCTCGACATTCTGAGCGACGATTACATCCGCACCGCGCGCGCCAAGGGTGTGCCGGCGCGCAAGGTGATCTGGCGACACGCGCTGCCCAACGCGCTGATCCCGGTGGTGACGCTGAGCGGCGTCGAGTTCGGCTATCTCCTGGGCGGCGCTGTGATCGTGGAGCAGATTTTTGCGCTGCCGGGCCTCGGGCGCATGGTGCTCGACGCCATTTTGCAGCGTGACTACGCGCTGGTGCAGGGCTCGGTCCTGTTCATCGCGCTCAACTTCATGATCGTGAATCTTCTCGTCGATCTCGCCTATGCGATGCTCGACCCGCGCATTCGGCTGGGGGCCAAGTGATGCAGTTGCTGCGCGCCATTTTCAGCCATTCGAGCGGCCGCATCGGCGGCGCCATCGTTGGCCTTTACATCATCATCGCCATTCTCGGGCTTCTCGGCATCACGCCGCATGACCCGCTGATGCAGTTCCGCGTCGACCGCCTGCATGCGCCCGACGCGACCTACTGGATGGGCACGGATCTGTTTGGCCGCGATGTGGCGAGCCGGTTGATGCTGGGCATCAGCCAGTCCTTCATCGTCGCTTTCGCCTCGGTGGCGCTGGCCGCCGTGGCGGGCATCGTGCTTGGTCTTGCGGCCGCATGGTTCGGCGGCTGGTGGGATGGCACGATCATGCGTTTCATGGATGTGCTTCTGGCTTTCCCGGCGATCCTTCTGGCACTGCTCATCATCGCAATCGTGGGGCCGGGCACCTGGACCAGCGTGATGGCCATCGCCATCGTTTACACACCGATCTTCACCCGCGTGGTTCGCGGGCCGGCGCTCTCTCTGAAGACGCGCGACTTCGTGGACGCCGCGCGCACTTTCGGTTCGAGCCGCAATTACATTCTGACGCGCCATCTGATGCTGAACCTCGTCGCGCCGCTGACGGTGCAGGTGACGCTGGCGCTCGCATGGGGCCTTCTGACGGAGGCGGGGCTGAGCTTTCTCGGTCTCGGCACGCAGCCGCCGGCCTCGTCGCTCGGCCTGATGCTCGCCGACAGCCGCAATCTGATGGAGATGGCGCCCTGGCTTCTCATCTTCCCGGGCATTGCGATCATGATCGGCATTCTCGGCTTCAACCTTCTGGGGGATGCGCTGCGCGACATTCTCGATCCCAAGACGCGGAGGTCGGCCGCATGACATCGCTTCTGTCCGTTTCAAACCTGCGCGTCGGTTTTGGCCGCAAGCCTGAAGACAATGAAATCGTCCATGGCGTGAGCTTCGATCTCGCAGCCGGCGAGACGCTGGCCATAGTCGGCGAAAGCGGCTCGGGCAAATCCGTCACCGCGCTTTCGATCAACCGGCTGGTGGATTTCGGCGGTGGGCGCATTCTCGATGGCTCCATCCAATTCACACGGCAGGACGGCAGCATGCTCGATCTGGCAGCAGCCGGCGAGCAGGAGCTGACGAAGATCCGCGGCGGCGAGATCGGCATGATTTTTCAGGAGCCGATGACCTCCCTCAATCCGGTTCTGACCATTGGCGAGCAGATCGAGGAATCGTTCCGCCTTCATCGTGGCCTGACCGGGAAGCAGGCGCGGGAAGCGGCGAAGGATGCGCTCGACCGCGTGCGCATTCCCGATGCGGCGCGCCGCCTGAAATATTGTCCGCACCAGCTTTCCGGCGGCATGCTTCAGCGTGTGATGATTGCCACTGCCCTTTCGTGCAATCCGCGTCTTCTGATCGCGGATGAGCCCACCACGGCGCTCGACGTGACGGTGCAGGCGCAAATCATGGCGCTTCTCGCCGAGCTGAAGCGCGAGACCGGCATGGGCATGATCTTCATCACCCATGACATCGGCCTGGTGGCCGGCATCGCCGACAAGGTGATGGTGATGCAGAACGGCGAGGCGGTGGAGCAGGGGCCGCTCGACGCGGTGCTCGATGCGCCGCAGCATCCCTATACGAAGCATCTTCTGAGCGCCGTGCCGCATTTCGAGGCCGGGCGTGCCACGCGCACCGACTATCGCCGGGCCGACGAGCCCAGCGCTGCGCCGGCGCTTGAAGTGGAGGGGCTGACGGTTCGCTTTCCGGTGACCGGCGGCCTCCTGCGCCGGCAGACCGGTGCGGTGCATGCGGTGGACGGGGTCGATTTCGACCTGATGCCGGGCGAGACGCTGGGCATTGTGGGCGAAAGCGGCTCGGGCAAATCGACCACGGCACGCGCCATTCTGGGGCTGGTCGAGCCGACGCGCGGCACGTTTTCCGCGAACACGAACGGCGCGGCGCGGCAGAGCGGCAAGCCGGTGCAGATGGTGTTCCAGAACCCCTATGCCTCGCTCAATCCGCGGCTTCGGATGGACAGCATTCTGGCCGAGCCGGTGATTGCCGCCGGCGGCGGGCTGGACGGTGAAACGCAGGCGCGCATGCGCATGCTGCTCGACCGGGTGGGCCTGCCGGAGAATGCGCTGGAGCGCTATCCGCACGAGTTTTCCGGTGGCCAGCGGCAGCGCCTGTGCATCGCCCGCGCGCTGATGCTGAACCCGTCCGTCGTGGTGCTGGACGAGGCCGTCTCGGCGCTCGACGTTTCGGTGCAGGCCAAGGTCCTGGAACTTCTGGTGGACCTGCAGCGCGAGTTCGGCCTTGCCTATCTCTTCGTCTCGCACGACATGGCCGTGGTGGAGCGCATCGCGCACCGCATCGCGGTGGTCTATGCGGGGCAGATCGTCGAGATCGGCGATGCGGCGTCGGTCCTTTCCGACCCGAAACACGCCTATACGAAACGGCTGATCTCGGCGGTGCCGAGCGTCGACCGGCGCAAGGAGACCTTTGAGGTGGACACGCGGCAGGTGCCGTCGCTGGTGCGGCCACTGGGCTTCGAGCCGGAGCCGGCCAACTGGCAGAGTTTTGGTCCCGACCACATGGCGCGGGCGGAGGCATGAGCATGACGGACACGCCTGCCTTTGCGCCGCGCTTCGAGTCCGCCTTTGCCCTGCTGAACGCCTCGGTGGAGGCTGGGCGCATTCCCGGCGGGGTGCTCGGCGTGATCGACCGGGATGGCGGGCGCATGGTGCGCGCCACCGGTTATGCGCAGCGGGTGCCGCATGAGCGTGAAATGCGCACCGACACCTGGTTCGACCTCGCGTCGCTGACCAAGGTGATCTTCACCACCACGCGCATTCTGGAACTGGCGAAAGAGGGCGTGATCGATCTCGATGCGCCGCTCACCACGCTTCTGCCGGATCTGCGCCAGTATGATCCGGGCGCATGGGAACGGCAGGTGACGTTTCGCCAGTGCCTCGGCCACCAGACGCCGTTTCCGGCGGTGGAGCCGATTTACACCTATGGCCGTGATGCGGACCTTTTGCGCGCCTTCATTCTCCAGCGGCGCTGGGAAAAAGGTCCGCCTGTTTATTCCGACATCAATTTCATTCTGCTCGGTTTCGCGCTGGAGCGGCTTGAAGGCAAAAGGCTGCGGACATTCGATCCGGGGCCGGGCTTCGCCTTTGCCGCCGATCCGGAAAAGACGGCGGCGACCGAGGATTGCACATGGCGGCACCGGGTGCTTTGCGGCGAGGTGCATGACGACAATTGTTCAGCGCTTGAGGGTGCGGGACATGCCGGGCTGTTCGGCACGGCCGATTCGGTGCTCGATTTCGCGGCAGGGCTCTTTGCGGGCGATGCGAAGGGGGATGAGACGGTGGCGCTGATGCGCACGCCGCTTTCCGAAAAGCGCACCCATGGCTGGGAACGGCCATATGAAAACTGGCCCGGCGGGGCGCTGGCCACCGCCGGCACCATCGGCCATACGGGTTTCACGGGAACAGGGCTGTGGGTCGATTTCGACAATGGCCTTGCGTGGACTCTTCTCACCAATCGCATACATCCGACCCGGCATTTCGACAGCGGCATCGCCGAGTTGCGACAGGCGGTCGGCGATTGCATGAACGCAGGATAGGAGCGCACATGGCTGAGGGATTCGAACCGATATGGGCCGTTGGCCTGATGACCGGCACCGTGCTCGATGGAAACATCGACGTGGCACTTCTGAAAACGGATGGCGAGCGCATCGATGCGTTCGGCGCCTACACGCTGGCACCCTATCCGCAATCGACGCGCGACCTTCTGGAAGAAACGCTGCAACAGGCGCGGGCCTGGAATTTCGAGGGCGATGAACCGGCGATCTTCGTCGAGGCCGAAGAGGTTCTGACGCGTGCGCAATCGGAAGCCGTGCGTGCGCTGGTGGAAAGCCATGGTCTGACCATGGCCGATATCGGCGCGGTCGGTTTCCACGGGCAGACGGTTCTGCACCGTGCGCCGCAGGAAGGGCGTCTCGGCGAGACGCGGCAGCTCGGCGATGGCGCGCTGATGCATTCCATTCTGGGCTGTCCGGTGGTCTATGATTTCCGCTCGGCGGACATGCACGCCGGCGGGCAGGGCGCGCCGCTTTCGGCAGCCTATCACGCGGCTCTTTTGCGCGATGTGGATACGAGCGGCGAGACGGCGGTGCTCAATCTGGGCGGCGTGGCCAATGTGACCTGGTGGGACGGCGCGGACCGGATGATCGCTTTCGACACAGGCCCGGCCAATGCGCCGATCAACGATTTCGTCAAGGCGCATGGGCTTGGCGACATGGACCGCGACGGCGCGCTTGCCGCTTCCGGCACGGTGGATGAGGCGCGGCTGGCGGAGCTTTTGAAGCATCCCTATCTCACCGCGCCCTATCCGAAATCGCTCGACCGGTTCGACTTCGGCGCGTCCATGGCCGATGGTCTCGACGCCAGCACGGGCGCTGCGACGCTGACGGCCTTCACTGCATCGGCGGTCGGCAAGGCGCTCGATCTTCTTCCGCTTCGGCCCAAGCGGCTTCTTGTGTGCGGCGGTGGCCGGCACAACCAGACCATCATGAAGATGCTGGGCGAACGCGCCGGGGTGGACGCAGCCCCCGCCGAAACGGTTGGCTGGCGTGGTGACGCCATCGAGGCCGAGTGCTTCGCTTTTCTGGCGGTGCGCGTGCTGCGCGATCTGCCGATCAGCTTCCCCACGACAACGGGTGCGCCCGAGCCGCTGCGCGGCGGAAAGATCGCCCGTTAATCGCTGGCCGCTGGGCCAAGCCGTTTCTGCAGAAAGATGCGGCTGCGGCCTTTCGGAAAGTCATCCATCCGGCCGAACTCTTTATAGCCCTGGCGCGTATAGGCCTTTTCCGCGCCGGGATTGAACGTGTCGATGTAGGCTCCGTGGCAGCCGCGTCGCTCTGCCTCTTCTTCCGCCGCAGTCAGCATGCGCCCGGCCATGCCCTGCCCGCGCAGACTTTCATCCACCCACAGTTTCTGAACGTAAAGCCAGCCCCATGCGGTGTAGCCGGAGATGCCGGCGACCACCGCACCGCGTTCATCGCGCACGAGGATGGCAAGTGTGGCCTTTTCCGAAGGGCCGACATCGGCGTCGTTGAATGTGGCAAGTTCGGTTTCCACCCGTGCGAGCGCCGCCTCATCCGGTGTATCGGTGATTTCGATTGTCACGATCATGATACTCCCGCCTCTCCGAAAACAGTGCCGATTGTTCTAGCCGACAGACCGGAATCAGCAAGGCGCGGAGAGAGCGAAAATCACCCCACCCAGGCGGCGATTTCCGGATCTGCCAGAATGGCACTCATGCGCGCATCGCAATCGTCAACCAGCGGGGCCAGTGGAAGGCGCGTCGGCCCGCAGTCGACCCCGCGTTGGCGGAGTGCTGCCTTCATGCCCGGCAGCACGCCGGTTTCCATCAGGGTTTCCACGAAGCGCTGCGAGATCGTCTGCAGTTCCTGGGCGCGCTCCAGCGAACCGTTCTTCACCGCCTCGTTGAGCGCGGCGTAAAGCTTGCCGAGCAGATTGTAGGTGGTGCCGATGCCGCCATGCGCGCCCATGACCGCGCCTGAGAGATAGACTTCGTCGAAACCGAAAAAGAATGTCTTTTCGGGAAACCGCCGCCGCAGCGTGGCAAACTTGAAGAGGTCCATAGACGTAAACTTGATACCGCCGACACCGGGCAGTGCGAGAATGCGGCCCAGTAGGTCTAGGCTGAAAGGACGCCCCGTGCGGACCGGAACCTCATAGACAATGAGCGGCAGGTCGGTGGCGGCTGACAGCGCTTCGTAATAGGCGAAAATCTCGCGATCCGAAAAAGGGTAGGCGTGGGGCGGCAGGGCCGAAAGGCCATGATAGCCAAGCTTCTGCGCATTCTGTGCGAGCCGGACCGAATCCCGCAGATTGGGAACGCCCACATGGGCGATCAGCGTTGCGGCGGAGCCTTGCGCATCTTCGGCGACGATCGCCTGCTGCGCCAGAAGTTCATCAACGCCCAGAAGACCCGATTCGCCGCTGCTGCCGCCCACATATAGCCCGTCGAGCCCCTGCCCCAGCACATAGGCATCGATCGCCTTCTGGCGTCCGGGATCGAAATCGCCCGTATCGCTGAGGCCGGTGAGGAGGGCGGCATACATGCCCGCCAACGAATTGGTCATGCGGCTGTTCCTTGCATTCTGGAAGCGGCGTTCTTGTCCTGTCTGCCGTGGAATCGTCCCTTTGGCAGGCTGCATCAGCATAGAAGGGGATTTTTGTTTGACAAGAATTATGTTTGGTAATACCAAAAAATGAGTTTGGACAAGCAGGCCTGCCGTTCAGTGAGGGAGGCAGGGCTATATGGGAGTTGAGAAACGTGTCCGCTGCCCAACCGGAAGACATGGTCGAAACGCGGCGCGTCTCCGACGAGATCGCCGAAGCGTTGATCGAGGAAGCGCGCGAGGGCCTTCTGGAAACCGGGACGTTTTTGCCGACCGAACGGGAGCTCTGTGAGCGCTTCTCCGCTTCGCGCCCCACGGTGCGTGCAGCACTGCAGCAGATGCAGGTGCGCGGTTATGCTGAGGCAGGTGCGGGCCGTCGTCCACGTGTGGCGCGCCCTTCCCTGCAAACCGTGCTGCAACTGGCCGGCGATCACATCCGCGACATTTTTGGCGATGCGGAAAGCGGCGCACATCTGGAGCAGATGCGCCAGTTCATCGAGGCCGGTGCAGCCCGCGAAGCCACCAAACGCGCCGACAATGTGCAGATCGCAAAGCTGCGGGCGGCGCTAGAGGAGAATTTCGAGGCAATCGGCACGAGCGATTTCGCCCGAACGGACAGCGCTTTTCACCGTGTCCTGGTCTCGGTGGTGGGTAATCCGGTGATTCTCAGCCTGCACGACATGTTCGTCAGCGCCATGCTTGCGCAGCGGCCGCCGACGGATGACCCGGCCAAGCACGACACGGTCGCCTATGAGGAGCATCGGGCGATCTATCAGGCCATCATCGATGGCGACATGATCACCGCGACGGATGTCATGGACCGACACCTGGCGCGCTCCTATCGCGCGCGGCTGAAAAGCCCGCGGAAGGTCTCCGACTACTTCCAGAAAGAAGAAGACAAAACTGACTGACTTGGCAGGCCGGGAAGCCTGTTCAACATTCCAAGGGAGGATTGCATGAAACTGATTTCGAAACTGATGCTCGGCGCGGCAGCGCTCGCCCTCAGCTCCGCTGCACTGCCGGCGAAAGAACTGACCTTCGGCATGCAGGACAACGAGGTGTCGAATGTCTACCGCGGCGCGCAGGCGTTTCAGGAAAAACTTGCCGAGATTTCGGGCGGCGAAATGACGGTGAAAATCTTCCCGTCTTCGCAGCTGGGCGACTTCAAGGCCATGGTGGCGCAGGTGCAGGCCGGCGAGCTCGACATGGTCATGACCGGCTATCCGGACATGAGCTATGTGATCCCCGAGCTGAAGCTGATCGGCGCGCCTTATGTCGTGCGCGATTTCGATCATCTGCAAAAGATCGTCGCCGGGCCGTGGGGCCAGAAGATGGACGAGAAGTTTGAAGCTCAGGGCATCGAGCTGCTCGACACCTGGTACTACGGCACACGTCAGACCACCTCGAACAAGGCGATCGAATCCATGGACGACATGAAGGGCCTGCGCATGCGCACGCCGAACGTGCCGTTCCTCATCGCCTATGCCGAGAATGTGGGCGCGACGCCGGCGCCGGTGGCGTTTCAGGAGGTCTATCTCGCACTTCAGACCAATCAGGTGGATGCCGAAGAAAACCCGCTTCCGACCATCGAGGCGATGAAGTTCTACGAGGTGCAGAGCCACATCGCGCTCACCAATCACTTTGTGGCGTCTTCGGCGGTGCAGATCTCCAAATCGGTCTGGGATGGCCTGTCCGATCAGGAGAAGGAATGGGTGCAGACGGCTGTCGAAGCCGGTGGCGACGTCTCCGACGAACTGACCTTCAAGGCCGAAAAGGAGTTGCTGGAAACCTTCAAGGAGCGCGGCCTGACCATTACCGAGCCGGATCTCGAACCATTCCGCGCCGCCATGAAGCCCTATTATGACGAGCTCGAAGCCGAGTTCGGCGAAGGGTCGATTGCCGAAGTGATCGGCGACTGAAACATGGGGCGGGGCGCCAGCCCCGCCACCCTTCCCTCGATAGCTGGGGTCATCGCATGTCGTTTCTGCGCAGATACAGCCTCGAAGGCTGTGTCGCTTCCATTCTCTTCATTGTTCTGTTTGGCGTGCTCCTGATCCAGATCTTTGGCCGCACACCGCTTTTCACCGGGCCGGTCTGGACGGAGGAGGCGGCGCGCTGGCTCTGGGTGTGGATGGCCTTCATCGGTATCGCCGAGGTGGAGCGCCAGAACGGCCAGCTGCGCATGGGCTTTATCGCGGACGCCCTGCCGCTCTCCTGGCGCCGCCTGCTCTTTATCCTGATTGACGTGGTCTATCTGGCGATCGTCGCCCACCTCGTCTGGATCTCCTACAAGACCGTTTTGCGCACCTGGAACAATGAGGCGGTGACACTGCCCATGAGCGATGCGGTTCTCTACGCGTCGGGGCTGGTGGCCTCGGTCCTCATTCTGCATCGCATTGCGCGGCGGCTTGCCATGCTGGTGCGCGGCGGGGATGCCGGGGAGGTTCACCAATGATCCTTGCAACGATCGGTGCTGCCTGGCTCGTCATGGTGCTGGTGGGCGTGCCCATCGGCGTGGCCATGATCTTCGTCTCGATGGGCTATTTCTATTATTCGGGCATGGGCATTTCCTTTGCCATGCAGCGTATGGTGGATGGGCTGAACAGCTTTCCGCTGCTGGCGGTTCCGCTCTTCATCCTGGCGGCGGCCATCCTCAACTCGGCCGGCATCACCCGTCACCTCTTCGGTTTTGCGCGCGCGCTGGTGGGGCACATCACGGGCGGGCTCGGCCATGTGAACGTGCTCGCCTCACTCTTCTTCTCCGGGATGTCCGGCTCGGCGCTTGCCGATGCGGGCGGGCTCGGCAAGATGGAAATCGAATCCATGCGCGAGGCCGGCTATGACGACGATTTCTCTGGCGCCGTCACTGCCGCCTCGTCGATGATCGGCCCGCTGGTGCCGCCTTCCATCACCATGGTGCTCTATGGCGTGGTGTCGAACACCTCCATCGGGCGGCTGTTTCTGGGCGGCATCGTGCCGGGTGTCCTCTGCGCGGCCTCGCTGATGGTGATGGTCTATGTGCTGGCCAGGCAGCGCAACTATCCGCGTGACGCATGGCACGGTGTGGGCAATGTCGGCGTGCTGTTCGTGAAGTCGTTCCCGGCGCTCGCCACGCCCTTCGTCATCGTTGGCGGCATTTTCAGCGGCCTCTTCTCGCCCACAGAAGCGGCGGCGGTGACCGTGCTCTATGCCATCCTGATCGATCTCGCCTTCTATCGCGAGCTGACGCTGAA
>NZ_FNSL01000001.1:2690000-4057001 GCF_900105565.1 Nitratireductor aquibiodomus
AGAATGATCAAGTGTCTTAAGGGCAATTGGTGGATGCCTTGGCATGCACAGGCGATGAAGGACGTGATACGCTGCGAAAAGCTACGGGGAGGTGCGAATACCCTTTGATCCGTAGATATCCGAATGGGGAAACCCACCTTAGATACTTGGGAAATCAAGTGCGCTGCGCGCAAGCGAATAGCGAATAGTGGTTAGCGAATAGAAAGTCTATTCGCTATTCGCCACTCACTATTCGCTGAACGCGAAGCGTTCTTGGTTTCCAAGTATCGTTACAAGGTATCTTATTCTGAATACATAGGGATAAGAAGCGAACGCGGGGAACTGAAACATCTAAGTACCCGTAGGAAAGGACATCAACCGAGACTCCGCTAGTAGTGGCGAGCGAACGCGGACCAGGCCAGTGGCTATCGTTTAACAAGCAGAACCTTCTGGAAAGTTGGACCGGAGCGGGTGACAGTCCCGTATGCGTAATGTGAACGATAGTCCTCGAGTAGGGCGGGACACGTGAAATCCTGTCTGAACATGGGGGGACCACCCTCCAAGCCTAAGTACTCGTGCATGACCGATAGCGAACTAGTACCGTGAGGGAAAGGTGAAAAGCACCCCGACGAGGGGAGTGAAAGAGTACCTGAAACCGGTTGCCTACAAACAGTGGGAGCACGCAAGTGTGACCACGTACCTTTTGTATAATGGGTCAGCGACTTAATGTAACGTGCAAGCTTAAGCCGGTAGGTGTAGGCGCAGCGAAAGCGAGTCTTAACAGGGCGTTCAGTACGTTGCATTAGACCCGAAACCGAGTGATCTAGCCATGAGCAGGTTGAAGGTAAGGTAACACTTACTGGAGGACCGAACCCATATCTGTTGCAATAGATCGGGATGACTTGTGGCTAGGGGTGAAAGGCCAATCAAACTCGGAAATAGCTGGTTCTCCGCGAAATCTATTTAGGTAGAGCGTCGACCGAATACCCTCGGGGGTAGAGCACTGGATGGGCTAGGGGTCCTCACCGGATTACCAAACCTAACCAAACTCCGAATACCGAGGAGTACTAGTCGGCAGACACACGGCGGGTGCTAACGTCCGTCGTGGAGAGGGAAACAACCCTGACCAACAGCTAAGGTCCCCAAGTTATGGCTAAGTGGGAAAGGATGTGAGACTCCCAAAACAACCAGGATGTTGGCTTAGAAGCAGCCATCATTTAAAGAAAGCGTAACAGCTCACTGGTCTAATTAAGGGGTTTTGCGCCGAAAATGTACCGGGGCTAAAGCCATACACCGAAGCTTTGGGCTTGCTTTGCAAGCGGTAGCGGAGCGTTCCGTAGGCTGATGAAGGGAGACCCGTGAGGGCTCCTGGAGGTATCGGAAGTGCGAATGCTGACATGAGTAACGATAAAGGGGGTGAGAGACCCCCTCGCCGAAAGTCCAAGGGTTCCTGCTTAAAGTTAATCTGAGCAGGGTTAGCCGGCCCCTAAGGCGAGGCCGAAAGGCGTAGTCGATGGGAACCACGTTAATATTCGTGGGCCTGGAGGTAGTGACGGATTGCGGACGTTGTCTTTCCTTACTGGATTGGAGAGGCAGCCATGTGGTCCCAGGAAATAGCTCCTCCATATAGACCGTACCCGAAACCGACACAGGTGGACTGGTAGAGTATACCAAGGCGCTTGAGAGAACTCTGCTGAAGGAACTCGGCAAAATGCACGCGTAACTTCGGGATAAGCGTGACCCTTCTTCGGGCAACCGGAGGGGGGTGGCACAGACCAGGGGGTAGCGACTGTTTATCAAAAACACAGGGCTCTGCGAAGTCGCAAGACGACGTATAGGGTCTGACGCCTGCCCGGTGCCGGAAGGTTAAGAGGAGGAGTGCAAGCTCTGAATTGAAGCCCCGGTAAACGGCGGCCGTAACTATAACGGTCCTAAGGTAGCGAAATTCCTTGTCGGGTAAGTTCCGACCTGCACGAATGGCGTAACGACTTCCCCGCTGTCTCCAGCAGAGACTCAGTGAAATTGAATTCCCCGTGAAGATGCGGGGTTCCTGCGGTTAGACGGAAAGACCCCGTGCACCTTTACTATAGCTTTACACTGGCATTCGTGTCGGCATGTGTAGGATAGGTGGTAGGCTTTGAAGCGTGGGCGCCAGCTCGCGTGGAGCCATCCTTGAAATACCACCCTTATCTACATGGATGTCTAACCGCGGTCCGTTATCCGGATCCGGGACAGTGTATGGTGGGTAGTTTGACTGGGGCGGTCGCCTCCTAAAGAGTAACGGAGGCGCGCGATGGTGGGCTCAGAACGGTCGGAAATCGTTCGCTGAGTGCAATGGCATAAGCCTGCCTGACTGCAAGACTGACAAGTCGAGCAGAGACGAAAGTCGGTCATAGTGATCCGGTGGTCCCGCGTGGAAGGGCCATCGCTCAACGGATAAAAGGTACGCCGGGGATAACAGGCTGATGACCCCCAAGAGTCCATATCGACGGGGTTGTTTGGCACCTCGATGTCGACTCATCGCATCCTGGGGCTGGAGCAGGTCCCAAGGGTATGGCTGTTCGCCATTTAAAGCGGTACGTGAGTTGGGTTCAGAACGTCGTGAGACAGTTCGGTCCCTATCTGCCGTGGGTGTAGGAATATTGACAGGATCTGTCCCTAGTACGAGAGGACCGGGATGGACGTATCTCTGGTGGACCTGTTGTGGCGCCAGCCGCATAGCAGGGTAGCTATATACGGAACGGATAACCGCTGAAGGCATCTAAGCGGGAAACCGACCTGAAAACGAGTATTCCCTGAGAGTCGTGGGAGACCACCACGTTGATAGGCCGGGTGTGGAAGTGCGGCAACGCATGGAGCTTACCGGTACTAATAACTCGATCGGCTTGAATCATTCTCATTGCTTATGCTCATCGCAATTGTCCTTGCGGATGAGCGCGGCAAAAGCCGCTATCCTGCGGACGGCACGCGCAAAAATGCGCGACGGCCGCTTGGCCTTGCGGGCTTCGCCCGTGTCGGCATCAAAAAAAACCAGCTTCTCGATTACATGCGTTTCGCCGACCTGGTGGTTATGGCGGGGCGGCTGCACCCGTTCCCTTTCCGAACACGGCCGTGAAACGCCCCAGCGCCGATGGTACTTTGTCTTAAGACACGGGAGAGTAGGTCGCTGCCAGGTCTGCAAAACGCATGAAAATCTTCTCAGAACAAAGCCAAAAACGACAAAGGCCGCAACAAGCGGCCTTTTGTCATGAAAACAGGCAGGAAAACGCAAAAATCTTGACGCGGGGTGGAGCAGCCCGGTAGCTCGTCAGGCTCATAACCTGAAGGTCGCAGGTTCAAATCCTGCCCCCGCAACCAGCGATAAAAGCACCCGTTCATCCTCTGGATGAGCGGGCTTTTTTTTGCCCGAGGCCAGGCTGAAAATACCCGCTGACCTTTGACCTGCTGACCTGCTCCCCTGAATGTACCCATTCATAGGCTAGCGCTGTTCACGTTGTGGTCCATTCGTGACCGGGTTGCAAACTCGTTCGGGGTGAGCCCGTCGAGGCTCGTGTGGGGTCGGTTCAGGTTGTAGTCGATCCTCCATTCTTCGATGATCTCGCGGGCATGCCGGTAGCTGCGGAACAGGTGCTCGTTGAGGCACTCGTCCCTCAGTCTGCCGTTGAAGCTCTCCACAAAGCCGTTTGCATGGGTTTGCCCGGCGCGATGTAGTGCCATTCGACACTCTCCTGTCCTGCTGCCATTTGAGCATGGCATTGACCGTTGCCAGGCGTTCCCGGCTGAAGTCGTCGATGACGCACAGGATGCGAAAGCGCCTGCCATCAATCAGGGTGTCGGAGACGAAGTCGAGGCTCCAGCGCTGGTTGGCGTCCTGCGGGATCGCCGTCGGTCCCCGTGTCCCCAAGGCTCGCTTGCGGCCGCCGCGTTTGCGCACGGTCAGCCGCTCCTCCTTGTAGAGGCGATAGAGGCTCTTCCAGTTCACAGTCATGCCCTCCCGCCTCAAGAGCAGGTGCAGGCGGCGGTAGCCGAAGCGCCGGCGCTCCGCCGCCAGCTCGCGCAGCCGCTGGCCGGCATCGTCCGACCGCGATGAGCGATAGCGGTGGACGCGCGTCGCGATGCCCACCAGATCGCAGCCGCGGCGTTGGGAATATCCTCTCTCTTCAATGGCCCAGTTCACGGCATTCCTCCTCGAACCGGGCGTCAGAAGCGTCCGCAGGCTCACTCGAACGCATGGCGTTCGCCCGCTCCCATTGCCCGCATCTCACGCAGCGTCGACACATCCATCATCGACTCCGCCAGAAGCTTCTTCAAGCGCGCATTCTCCTCCTCCAGCACCTTCAGCTGCTTGGCCTCCGACAGCTCCATGCCGCCATACTTCTTGCGCCAGGTGTAAAAGGTAGCGTCGGATATCCCGTGTTTGCGGCACAGCTCACTGGCCGTCATGCCAGCCTGATGCTCCTTCAGAATGCCGATGATCTGTTCTTCCGAAAACCTGGATCGCTTCATTGCCTGTCTCCTTCATTGAGGAACAGGCTAACCCAAAATCGGGAACATCCCAGGGGAGAACGTCACTTCATCGCTCTCCGCTCCATTCCAGCCGGGGAAACCTAAGCGGAGAAATCTAACCATAAGCGATCCAATTTGCGGGGATCAGAGCACTCTCCGCCATCGCTCTCGCTGCAACCGTGATCTTCTGGCTCTAATCAATGAGTCCTGAGCCTAACGAAGAAATCTTCAGCTTGGCTTTCAAAGGGGTGCGGCAGAATGCGTGGAGGAAGCAGGTCTGCTCCGCGACTTCGAGCATCGTCTTCGCAAATGAGTCTGACTCATCACTTTGAATGTGAACATGAGTTTCGAGTGGTGCGGCTTCGCCGGCCTTGCCGGTTTTGCCTGTGGCACCTCCTCTTGAAAAGTGGAAATCCTGGATGATCTGGTAGCTCTTGAGAGGTTTCTTGATCATCGCTGCGTAACGACCGAACTGCGTCATAAAGCAGAATCCGATACCCGCACTGATCAATGCTGCAGCCGATGGGGCTCTGCCAGCTTCATCCGAAGTGAAGTGAAAAGCAGAACCGTGCGGATTGTAAACGTGCTGGCGGATTTTTACGATGCCGTCCGGCTGGCGCTTCGCATGCACCCGCAGGTGAAGCATTCGATTTTGCGTTTCCGTCAACGCGCCGCCGGCAAATGTGGTGGTGTCCTCCATGATGGGGGAGGGCTGCCTCGTGTGTTCAATCACGGCATCCCAGTCACCCTCCATAATGTCGAATTTCTCCTCATCGAAGGCAGGCAGCAAAGGAGCTGCTATCTCCTTGCCATTGGATATACCGATCTCGGAACCATTGTGGCAAAGCCGGAAAAGGCTTTCCTTCGCGCCCCTCATCAATCCGTTTAGCGGTGAAGATGCTATCGAATCGAGGATCAGCGATCGAAGTGTGTCGGAATCATACCTGGATTTGATTTTGGCTTTCAGTTCAATGTCGTGCGCAGATGCCGTCATTGTGCCTTTGGCGAATGAGCCGTTCATCGAATAGAAATTGTCTTGTATGATCTCGATGTCATCAATTTCTATCTGTCGAATATCTGCCAGCGCATGGATTTCATTCAGATAGGACGCCACCATTCCCGCAGACAGATAGGCGAGGGGGGGAGGTGCTTCGTCATGGCCGTTCAAATACGCCCCTTCATCTGACAAAAGCCGCCAGGTCCGGTCGCTGTTCGCTTCGGATATGAGTGCTTCCTTCTGCATGACTGTCAACGAACGCACTACGGTTCGAGTTGAGTTTCCCAGTCGGGGAGACGGAGCCAGAAGAGTACCGGGAGCAGCCCGCAGCGGGATCGCCAGCGGGTGGTTTTGTTCAGCAATGATGTTCGCAGGTCTCATTGTTATGGAAGTCCGTCTGTTGAACCATGGTCCGTTAAACTAAGGCCGGTACTCCTGACTCGTCAATCCCGATCGAGCACTTTCTCGGTCTGAAACAGGCTTCAGAGTTTGCTTTCTGATTTTATGGACCCTGGTCCAAAAATCGTGTATGGCTATGATGAACGCACGGAGGCCGCGATGGCGGGTGTGTGGTCTTGATGCTGGGAGGAACGGGAATGCGATACGAGACGGATGTTGAAACACGGATATTCATCGATGGTGTGGCTCGGTCCGCACAAGATGACCGAACCTATGCGGTCCACAATCCAGCGCGTCCTGATGAGTGTGTTGGCCATGCCGCGAGAGGTTCGGTATCCGATGTGGATGCTGCAGTCCGTGCTGCTCACAGAGCATTTCCGTCCTGGGCCGAACGATCTTATTCAGAGCGTGCAGAACTGCTGGGAAAAATAGCCGAACTTCTCGTTGCCGATGAGGAGGATGTTTCCTTCCGCTCAAATCTCTTTTGCCGCGAGCATGGCAAGATCCTGAAGGAAACCCGGCTGGAGATGACGCGTCTCGGTGACCGTTTCCTGCTTGCGGCCTCATATGCGGACAGGTTGCAGAAGGATGAGACACTTCCCGAACCTCCTTTTGATACGATCATCACGCGTCAGCCTCGCGGCGTCGCCGCCTTGATCGTGCCCTGGAACTGGCCGCTCTCAATCCTGGGTGCCAAGCTGCCACAGGCGCTCATTGCCGGAAACACAGTGGTCGTCAAACCGTCACAGAATTCCGCCTTGGCACCCACGCTGACATTGCACAAGATGGCAGAACTCCTGCCACCCGGCGTGCTCAATGTGGTGACGGGAAACTCGAGCGAGATCGGCGATGCTCTGGTGGGGCATGAACTCGTTCGGCGTGTTAACTTCACGGGTTCCATCGCGGTTGGCAAACATGTCATGCGAACGGCGGCTGAGCACCTGACCCCGGTGACACTTGAGCTGGGCGGCAATGACGCGGGCATTGTCCTTTCCGATGCCACCCTCGATGCGGCCGCGTTCATGCGCATGTATCTGGGCGCCTTCATGTCGACCGGCCAGATCTGTATGGCGCTGAAACGGCTCTATGTGCATCGCTCGCGCTATGATGAGCTCGTCGATGGCCTCTCTGCTGTCTGCGCACGGCAGGTGGTGGGCGATGGTCTGCTGCCGGACACCACGATGGGGCCACTCAATAACCGCAAGCAACTCGGCATTGTCCAAAGCATGATTGCTGAGGCGCGCGGTTCGGGCGCTGACGTCAAGGAATTTGGCAAAGTGCCTGATATGGAACTCTACGCGAACGGCTATTTCCAGAAACCGACGCTGGTCTTTGGACCGGAACCCAGCCTCAGCGTCGTGCGCGATGAGCAGTTCGGCCCGGTCCTGCCGATCATCCCCTTCGACGATGAAGCGGAAGCCGTGCGGCTCGCAAATGACAGCGATTTTGGCCTCTGTTCCTCTGTCTGGACAGAGGATCGGGAGCGCGCGCTGACCATCGCCCGACGGTTGGAGGCCGGCTATACCTATATTAACGGGCATGGCCCTACGGCGCAGGACAGCCGTGGCCCCTTTGGCGGGTTCAAGCAGTCGGGAATTGGTCGCAACCTCGGCTATGAGGGTGTGCTCGAATTCCAGGGTTACCACTCGATCTCAGCGCCGGCAGGCTGGTTGAACGGCGGCTGAAGACGCGTACGCTGCAGCCAGCCTGAGACTGGCCGGATGGGGTTTCGCTCGAACAATTTTCTATATGGACCATGGTCCATTATTAAATCAGATGCGCGGCAGAAAACCAAAGGAGCACAGCGCATCGACGGAGGAGACTTTAATGCGCCTTTTTTCTCACTCTCAACGCCCGGTTCATCTTGGTCCATATCCCTCGGAAAAACTGGGCCGCATGCGGGAGGCGCCGGACCTGTCGCGGGTGAAGGGCAACGGCACGCTGCGCGAAAGCTTTGACAACGACCCGTTGCATCTGGGCAAGACCGTCAGTGACTATATGTGCGCGCTCGACGCCGTGCGCGACGGCGACCACAACCCCTCGCGTGCCGAAATTCCTGACAGTCCGCGAGAGCGCGCCCAGCATATGAAGGCGGCAGGCTATTTTCTCGACAGCGCGCTGGTCGGCATCTGCAGACTCGATGACGCGCACCGCCTAAGCGAGCGTATCGAGCACCCGTTGCTACGCAGCACTTCCTACGCCCATTCGGAGGAAAAGCTGCGTCTGCGCTTCAATCCTGGCGCGGTGATACGCCAGATGGGCCGGGCATTGGAGCTGGCCGACAGGTCGATAGATCATCATTCCCATGCGGTTGTTTTCCTGGCCGAGTATCCACGCGATCCGGGGATCGATGAGCCGGGCGCAGACTGGATCACCGACCTGCAGGAGTGGCGCGCCGCATTGCGCAGCGCCGAAACCGCGGCGGTGATGGCCAATTATCTGCGTGTACTCGGCTACGAAGCCCGCAGCCACACGGCCACGACAACCAATTTTGATCTCAACAGACTGGCCGTTTCGGCCGGCCTTGCCCATGTTGGAGACAATGGCGAAATAACCAATCCGTTCATCGGCCCGCGCTTCGGTCTGGCCGCCGTGACGACGACGCTGGAGATGGAGCACGACGCGCCGATCCGTGAACAAGGGCTCGCCGACCGCTTGCGCGCCAAAGGTGCGGCCTGGTGGATCGGTTACGGCAGCCCGAAAAATGCCCGCAACCGGACCGATTTCGCCAAGCGCAACTTCAAGGACAGTCGGTACCCGGTGGAGAAGCTGAAACGGGTCGAAAAGACCACCACCTATATCGACGAGGAGCGCATTCCGCGTGTGCCCAAAAGCAGCGAGTTCTTTCTGCGCGCTGCCTTTGGTGATCTGGGCAAAGGCCCGATGGAAGCTTCGAAAGACGGACACTCGGTCGCCAAGGCCCCGTTGGCGGCGGCGTTGCGTCTGGCGCTCAACACCTATTCGCTTCTGCAACGCGGACAAGAAGCACAGCAGCGGGCCAAGGGTTATGAGGACCCGAAGCGCAATGCCGAACTGATCAAGGCGACCATGCACTTTCTCGGGGCGGACATTTGCGGCATTTCGCGTGCGCCCGACTGGGTCTGGTATTCGCACCGCCAGGACGGCAGCGAAATGAAGGTTCAGCATAAGCTGGCTGTCTCGGTGATGATCGATCAGGGCTATGAGACCATGGACGGCGCCAGCGGCGATGACTGGATCTCCAGCGCCCAGTCGATGCGCACCTATATGCGCGCTGGCCTTGTCTGCGGGGTGGTGGCTCAGCATCTGCGCTATCTCGGCTTCTCCGCAACGGCGCACTCGGCTGCTGACAGCGACGTCATCCAGACGCCGCTGGTACTTCTGGCGGGGCTGGGCGAGGTGAGCCGCATCGGTGAAACCATCCTCAACCCGTTTCTCGGGCCGCGGCTCAAGACCGGCATCCTGACGACTGACTTCCCGATGGAAGTGGACCAGCCGATCGATTTCGGCCTGCAGAAATTCTGCGGCTCATGCAACAAATGCGCCCGCGAGTGCCCCTCCGGCGCTATCTCCTCCGGTCCGAAGGTAATGTTCAACGGCTATGAGATTTGGAAGGCGGATGTGGAGAAATGCACCCGCTATCGTGTCACCAATCTCGGCGGATCGATGTGCGGCCGCTGCATGAAGACCTGCCCGTGGAACCTAGAGGGTCTGGTCCGCGAGGCGCCATTCCGCTGGGCGGCGATGAATTTTCCTTCTGCTGCAAAGCTGATCGCCCGCCTCGATGATGCGGTGGGGCGCGGCAAGATCAACCCGGTCAAGAAATGGTGGTGGGACATCGCGAATGACGGCACGGGCAAGGTGCTAAAGGCAGCTGAGACCAACCGCCGCGACCTCAACCGCCATATCGACCTGAAATATGAAGACCAGACGCTGGCCGCATACCCCGCGCCGCTGGCCCCGCCGCCGCTGCCGATGCCCAACCCGGTCGACCGCGAGGCAGGCATTGCCGCTTACAAAGGCCTGCTTGATCCTCAGGACTATCAGGCGCGAGTGAAGCGCGGTGAAACCAAAGGGCTGACGCCTGGCCTGAAGAAGCTTGCCGGTCCCGCGCCCGTCATTGTCGCGCAGGTCAAAAGCCGACGTAGAAGCTCGGCGGATGGCAAGATCGACCTGTTCGAGATCGAGACGCGCGATGGCGCGCCGATGCCGGCCTTCACTGCTGGTGCCCATGTCGATATCACAGTGACGCCGCAGTTCATCCGACAGTTTTCACTGGCCGGTGATCCCCAGAAACTGGACACTTATCTGGTCGGTATTCTCCGCGAGGATGAGGGGCGCGGCGGGTCGAAGAAGATTCACCAGATGCTGAAGCCCGGCGCGCCGGTGGTCATCTCGCAGCCGCGCAACCATTTCCCGGTCATTGCCGAGGGCAAGCGGCATCTGTTGCTCGCCGGCGGTATCGGTGTCACCCCGCTGATCGCCATCGGGCACGAACTGCACCGGGCCGGAGCTGATTTCATTCTTTATTACAAGGCGCGCACACGCGCTCAGTCTGCCTTCATCGAAGAATTGGAACAGGTGCCGTGGATCGACCGCGTGCGCTTCCATTTCAGCGACGAGAACCGGCTCGACATCGCCGACGTGCTCGGCGACTACCGCCCCGGTGATCACCTTTATACCTGTGGCCCATCGCCCTTCATGGACGCGATCTTCGATACGGCGCTCGCCAAGGGCTGGGCGGAGGACGCACTGCACCGGGAGTATTTCTCCGTGCCGGACGGCATGGAGTATGAGAACCATCCCTTCACGCTCGAACTCGCCAGTTCGGGAACGGTGATCGAGGTGCCCGCCGAGCAAAGGGCGACCGAGGCTCTGAAAGAGGCTGGCTATAGCGTCGATGTCAAATGCTCGGATGGCCTGTGTGGTGTTTGCTCGACCGGCTATTTGTCGGGCGAGGTGGAGCATCGCGATTTCGTGCTGAGCAAGGAACAGCGCCAGACGCGCTTGATCCTGTGTTGCTCGCGCGCAGCAACCGCCGATGGGCGCATCGTTCTCGATCTGTAGGTGCGGGAGTGGCCCGGCTTGTTTCAGCCGGGCCAGTATGCCCCTTAAAAGCTGGAAATCAGTCGAGGCGCGTGAGGATCTTTTGCGCGAGGAGCCGGTAATCTGCCTTTTCGTCGTCGCTCAGGTCACCGAGCTGCAGGGCTCCGATGATCCCCTCCCATTCGGCCGTGGCCTGCGCCATGCGGCCAGAAAGACCGAGATCGGCGGCCGTCTTGGCCGCTTCCTCCATCTCGGCGGCGCGGCGGGTGCCGTGCACCATGGCGCGCTCCAGCATATAGGCTACGCGTTCTGGCCATCCAAAGCCCGGAAAGGTCTCTTCAAGGGAGGACAGGACGATTTTGTCAACACCCTCGCGGGTCGCCGACAAGACGCATTCGAGAACCAGCGCCTCAATGCCCTTGACCATGATGCTGCGGATCATCTTGATCGCCGACGCGGTTCCGACAGGGCCTTCGGCCAGCGCCGGGCGCATGTCCATTGCCTGCAGGACAGTCAGTGCTTCGGCTGCATGCGGGCCACTCACCAGAAGTGGCGCGTGATGGCGCAGGGGTAGAACGGGCGACATCACCGCGACGTCAACATAGCGTCCTCCGCGGGCCTCAATTGCTTTTGCCGCTTCCCGCTTGGAGGAGGGCGCACAGGAGTTCATGTCGCAATAAAGGGCGCCTGCGCCAAGGTGTTTGGCCGCCTCGCGTGCGGCTTTTCCCGCCTGATCGGCGGTTACCGTGCTGAAGATGACAGTTGCACCTTTCAGTGCTTCTTTCATGGTGGCGCAACCCGAAATGCCGGCGCGCAGGTAATCCGTGCGCTTGGCATGTGCCACAGATTCCATCGGATCGTCGGTCTTAATGTCGAATGCCCTGACGCCTTGATTGCGACTTGCTCCCCATCCTTCGGTGAAGGCGGTTGCCGCTTCGCCGAAACCGATAAAGGCTATGGTTTGCATGGCAGGTCCGCTTTCGTTTCTCAGTTTTGAAGAAGAGCGTTGATGCGATGAATGACACGCATGGCCGGCATGACCTCATGGATGGTCGACCGGGCCGGCTGGACGCCGTTTATGGCATCGATAAAGGCCTGGTCCTGATCGAGGAAAGCAGCGCCGGTCAGAGGTATCGGCTGATGTTCATGATCTTCCAGTGCATCGCGGAATACATGGAACGTGCCGCTGTCGCCGATATAGCGATAGAAACCGCCGAATGGACCGCGATTGTTGAACGACAGCGCAAGCGACAGCAATGCTCCGTTGGCGGCTTTGAGCGCGATGCTCATATCCATCGGAATTTTGAGCTCCGGATGCGGCGGCCCTGCCTGGCCGAAGGCTTGCGGCTTGGGATCTCCCGACAGCCAGAGGAACAGGTCGATTGTGTGGCAGGCATGATGCCACAGCAGATTGTCGACCCAACTGCGCGGCTCACCATGCATGTTGAGATTGGTGCGCCGGAAGAAGAATGTTTCCGCCACGAGATGCTGGAGCGTAAAGGAGCCGTCTTCGATCCGTGCCTTCAGATGTTTGTGGGCGGGTGAAAAGCGTCGGGTGTGGGCTGCCATCGCCAGCTGCCGGGGCCGCGCGCCGGCGGTGGCCGCCAATGCTTCGCATGTGGGAAGATCAAGGCCGATGGGGATCTCGGTGAGAACGTGTTTCCCGGTTTCCAGAGCCTTGATCGTATGCTCGGGATGTAGCGCCGACGGGCTGGCCACGATGACCGCGTCTATCCCGTCGTGTTCCAGCACAGTGTCGAGATGCGATGAGGTCGCGGCAATGTTCCATTTGGCAGCGAAGGCAGCCCCCGTCTTCTCCTCGCCATAGATCAGAGCCGCGACCTCCACTCCGACGATGCGCGATAGTGACTGCATATGTGTGTCGGCAATCGCGCCCTCGCCAATGATAGCGATCCGCACCATGTTATTCCCCGCTTCTGGGCTCTACTTGTTGCGATAGCAGGCAAGGCCCGCCGCAGTCAGCGAGGCAGACACATGGTAGTGCTGGTAAACTTCCTCCACTTCCAGATTCATGGCACCCCGTGCAACAAGCCACATGATGAGCTCGGCACCCTCATGGCCGGCTTCCTTCATGAAGACGCCGTTGGGGATTTTTGTGAGAGCCATCGGATCGGTGACCATCTTGTCGAGGAACATGCGGTCGAAATTCGGCTGCATGAAGCCGGAACGCTCTCCTTGAAGCTGGTGCGACATGCCGCCCGTGCCCACGATCAACACACGCGTGTCCTTCGGATAGGCGTCGACCGCTTTTCTGATTGCCTGCCCGAGCTTGAAACAACGGGCCGCCATTGGCAGAGGAAACTGGATGGTGTTGACGGTGATGGGGATCACACGCGTGGGCCATTCCTCCACCTCGCCGGCCGGGCCGCCGAAGAACACGCTCATGGGAACGGTGAAACCGTGGTCCACACTCATTTCCTGAAACATGGTCATATCGAACTCCTGGGCAACCAGATGCTCGATCAGGTGCCAGCTCAGGTCCGGGTCACCCTGGAATGGCGGGATCGGGCGAGGGCCCCAGCCTTCATCGCCTGACAGATACTGTGCTGCAGCACCGATGCCGAAGGTTGGCACCCGGTCGAGAAACACTTCAAGGCCGTGATCATTGTAGACCACGATGGTGACATCAGGCTTGAGTTTCTTGACGAATTCCTTGGCCGGAAGATAGCCGTCGAATAGCGGCTTCCAATATGGATCCTGGGTTATCCCGGTGTCCATGGCGATACCGATGGAGGGGACGTGGCTTGTCGTGACGGCGGCGATGATTTCAGCCATGGAAACCTCCTACTGATCCCGGTGGGCGTTGAGTTTGGCGCGGAATTCCTCAAGCGTCATGCTGTTCTGCTGGGCGCCAACATGCTGCATCGAGACATGATTGATCGATGCAAGCTTGAACACGTAATAGATGTTGCCGCCTGAGCGGATCATGCCGATCCAGTCGCGCTCCAGAACCAGCTTCTTCGATTCCTCGCTGAGGCCAAACCGATCGCAATAAGCCGCCTCATCGGCGGCGAAGGCCTCGCGGTTCTCAGGCTTTGTCAGGGACATGCACATCTTGTTGAGGGGATAGTTCTTCTGGCTGCGCAGGCCATCAAACAGGTAGGTGCCTTCGAGTGAGCGGGCCAGCCGCTTGTCCTCCTCGATGCGTTCGGTGATCGACGGTGTGCTGCCGTTTTCTTCATTGGATGATGACATGAATGCCTCCTTGTTCGCACAGAAGCGGATACTGTCGTTCCGCACTAGCATCGGGGATGCGGCAACTGAAATTGGAATTGCGCGCGCTATTATTCATTTTCTGCACAAGCCTTGACGCATGATCTCAAAAAGCTGTTGTTTCACAATGAGATTGCTTTTATTAGCAGTGAACGGCATGGGAGCTGTGAGATCAATCTTCAAACGGCAGTCCGATATATTGTTCGGCGAGAGCCGCCTGGGCGCGTTCCGACGCACAGAGATGATCGTAGTCGTTGATGCGAACCTTCTTTTCGAACGGAGTTTCCTGCGGGAAGACATGCAGGAGCTTGGTCAACCACCAGGACAAGCGCTCCGCTGACCAGACGCGTCGTAGTGCGGTTGCCGAGTAATCATCGAGATAGGCACTGTTGCCTTTGGCGTAATGTGTTTCGAATGCGCGGGCCAGATAGTAGACATCCGAAACGGCCAGATTCAGGCCCTTCGCGCCGGTTGGTGGCACGATGTGAGCGGCATCGCCTGCCAGAAACATGCGTCCATACCGCATCGGTTCGGCGACGAAACTGCGCAGCGGGGCGATGGATTTCTCGATGGATGGGCCAGTGACAATCTGTCGGGACAATTCGTCAGGAAAACGCACCTTCAGTTCTTCCCAGAATCGATCGTCCGGCCAGTCGTTCAGGTCGGCGTTCACATCACACTGGATGTAGTAGCGGCTGAGCATGGGGTTGCGCTGGGAGGCCAGCGCGAAGCCATTGTCGTGCTGGGCGTATATGATGTCCGGCAGGGGCGGGGTCTCGGACATGATGCCGAGCCAACCAAACGGATAGACCTGCTCGTAGGTTCTCAGAATATCCGTGGGAATCGACTGCCGCCCGACGCCGTGGAAACCGTCGCAGGCGGCTATGAAGTCACAGTCGATCCGTTCCTGCCTGCCGTCCTTGACGTAGGTCACAAAGGGTTTGTCGTCGGTCAGATCGTGCAGTTTCACGTCGGCAGCTTCGTCGATGATCTCGGCGCCGGCTTTCTCACGCGCCGCATACAGATCTTCAGTGATGGCGGTTTGACCATAAGCCATCATCGGCTTGCCCGTGTACTTCACGGTATCGATGAAGAACGGGTCGCGCTCTTGCCAAACAATATGTGTGCCATCGTGGAGATGGCCCTCCCGGTCCATGCGGTCGCCGAGGTCAACGTCACGCAGCAGCTTGATGGTGCCATACTCCAGCACGCCTGCGCGGATGCGTTTCAGCACGTAGTCCTTGCTCTGCCGTTCCAGGACAATGCTGTCGATGCCCTTCAGTTCGAGGATATGGGAAAGCAGCAGCCCGGCTGGGCCTCCACCGATAATCGCGATGCGCGTTTTCTTCATTGTTCGAAATACCAGTGTGGTGATTCTTGTTTGCAGTCGGTGCGCCCAGCATGCCAAGCGCAATGATCTGCCCGGACAGGCCATGGCAGGGGCTTCAATAAGAGGGGAAGGGAACTGCCTTGTCAAGAAAATGAACTATGGTCTGCATAGCGAACCTTTGTAGGGTTGCTTTTTGACATGGTGGTATGGGATCGCGGCGAATTGACAGAACCGCCGTTTTGGAAAACTGTCCCCCTCATCTGGGCACGATCCTGCAGTCATGGAGTTGTTATGAGCGAAACCGATGAAGAGGCCGCACCGACAGGCGTAAGATCGCTGTTGCGTGGGCTCGAAATCCTTATCGCTGTGAATGAAAATCCTCCCGCGACAATTACCCGGCTCGTAACGCTCACGGGATTGCCGAAGGCAACGGTGATCCGTCTCCTTGCGACGCTCAAATCTGCAGGCTATGTGCGCCAGAACAGCGATTCCGGTGCCTATGAGCCCCTGCCGCAGGTGCGCCGATTGGCGAGCGCGATGATGGTCGAGAATCCATTTCTTACCGAGGCGCGGCAGAGGCTGAACGCTTTTGGACTGCAAGTAGGCTGGCCATCCGATCTGTTGATGGCCGAACCGGAGGCAATGGTGACTGTCGCCTCCAACCGCGACGCTGCCCCCATCCACCTGCGCCGCTTCGAGCAGCGTCGATTTCCAATCCTCGATTCGGCTGCCGGACTTGCGTATCTGTCAGCGCTGCCGGAGAGCGAACGGATTTCAATCGTCAAACGCCACTGTGCGACAATGGCCGAGAAAGACGATATCCGGAAGCGTGTTGATGAAACGCTGCGGGACGTTGCCGAGGTTGGCAAGCAGGGCTTCTCAATACATGACTACAACGCACCGATGGAGGGCACACGGGCGGTTGGTATTGCGGTCCTCTCAGAGGGGCGGCCTGTCGGAGCGCTGGTGCTGATCATTCTCAAAGGAGCAGTCACACAAGGGCAGCTTCATGAGCAGTATCTGCCAGCGTTGCGAGACTGTGCCGAGGGCCTTGGTGGTGCCTATCACCTTCATCGGGGAGATCAGACAGTGCTCGCAGAAAGCTGACTGAAAACTGATCAGATTTTGGCGACCAACGCCTTCAAATGCTCCAGCAATCTTTGTTGCGGCACAGCCGGCAGCCATCCTTCGCGCATGGTGACACCGATGGAGCGTTCGCTGTTTTTGAGCGGATAGACGATCTCGGAGAGAAGACCGAGCTTGATTTCATAGTCCACCTGGCCAGCAGAAATGATGGTTAGCCGGTCGCTGTTCATCAAGAGGCCCCGCAAGACGGTAAGGGAACCTGTTTCAATTGGATGTGCGTCCCCGTCGGGGCGTTGCAGTGCGGCGTAGAAATTGTCGAAATAATCGCGGGCAGGGGCTCCGGCGCGGGGTGCGACCCACGGATATTCTGCAAGGCGTTGCGGTGTTACGGGCTCGCCGGAAAGAAGCGGATGTCCGCTCCGCCCCACGATGATCAAGGGATCGACAAACAGCTCTTCCTGTACGAGTTCAGGCGGCAAGCGAGCGCGCCGGAGCGCGCCGATAATGATGTCGATATCGCCGTGCCTTAGCGCCTTGGAGAGATCCAGATAAGGGGCGTCCACCACAATGATGTCGAGCATCGGGTACTCTTCGGTCAGCTGCATCAGCGCACCGG
Source organism: Nitratireductor aquibiodomus (assembly GCF_900105565.1). Lineage (NCBI taxonomy): Bacteria > Pseudomonadati > Pseudomonadota > Alphaproteobacteria > Hyphomicrobiales > Phyllobacteriaceae > Nitratireductor > Nitratireductor aquibiodomus. The sequence continues at coordinate 2,707,173 of NZ_FNSL01000001.1, forward strand.
GCAGAAGACTGGTTTTTGCCAATGGAAGGCAGCCGATGGCGAACCGTCCTGCGAAGCTGCCTTTCCAACCCTGAATATCGATCTGCGCTTGCGCAAACTCCCCGAGAGCCAGTTTTGCCAGTCGTGAAAACTCGACAGCCTGACGGGTCGGTTTGATGCCCGCGCTGGTACGCTCGAACAGCTGGCAGGTGAGCTGCGCCTCAAGTTCCCGACAAGAACGATGCACGGTCGATTGTTGTACCGCAAGTTGCTGTGCCCCCAGGCGAAAGCTTTCGTGCTCGACCACGGCAATCAATGCCCGCAACTGGCTGAGCGTGAAGCGGCGGTGGAGGTGCGGCGGTGCTTTGCTGGCGAAGCGTGCTGCATAGTCACCAGCTCGTCGCAGGTAGTGCGTGCCGCGGCACATGCGTTTCAGGTAGACCTCGCCTGGCTCCGTCATGACCATGCCGCGCCGCCGGTTGAACAGCTTCACGCCAAGCTGCGTTTCGATCTTGGCGATCCCTTGAGTCAGTGCCGGTTGCGAGAGATTCAGTTGCTCGCAGGCGCGTGTAATGCTGTGGGTCGCGCCGATCGCTTCCAGCGCCTGCAGGTGCTTGAGGTTGGGGATATCCGCGTAAAGGTCCAATTCTGCTCTCCGTCGATGAGTCCGCAGCACGCTGCGAACCTTGCAATAGCTTGAAATGATAATTGCGCAAAATGAATAGTTGGCCACGCCCGGGGCGACATTCAAATTGGCGGTTGCCACGTGAATGGCGCTAGCCTCCTAACTTGAAAGACCACAACAGCAAGGTAGCGTTCGCCCAATGGTTCACGACAAGACTGCTCTCGTTATCAGCGCCCATTCCGCCGATTTTGTCTGGAGGGCAGGAGGCGCAATTGCGCTGCATGCAAAGCTTGGCTACGAGGTGACAGTCGTCTGCCTGTCCTATGGCGAGCGTGGCGAGTCCGCGAAGCTTTGGAAGTCGGAAGGCATGACTCTCGACAAGGTCAAGGCGGAGCGTCGACGCGAGGCGGAGAACGCTGCGCAGGCCATCGGCGTTCACGATATCCAATTCTTCGATCTCGGAGACTACCCGCTCGAGGTCGACCGGGATGCAAAGTTCCGTCTGGTCGATGTCATCCGCGCCGTGCAGCCCCGCTTCATGCTGAGCCATTCGCATTATGATCCCTATAATCTGGACCATTCACTCGCGACCAAGATTGCGATGGAATGCCGGATGATCGCTCAGGCCTGGGGGCATAATCCGGGTGAGAAGGTGCTGGGCGCGCCACAGCTCTATCTGTTCGAGCCGCATCAGACCGAACAGATGGGCTGGAAGCCTGACACGTTTCTCGACATCACCGAGGTGTGGGAGCAGAAGAAGAAGGCGATCGAATGCATGGAAGGTCAGGAGCATCTCTGGCACTTCTACACCAATGCCGCCGAGAATCGCGGCAATCATTTCCGTCGCAATTCGGGAGGTCAGTCGGGCGGCCGTGCGGCCAAATATGCAGAGGGTTTCCAGTCGGTCTATCCCCGCACGGTTGACGAGCTATAGGGGGCTTTCCGGATGAACGTTGTCGTACAGAACATCGAACGAGTGGATCGAAAAATCATCGAGGGCCTCGGCAAATGCGGTGTGTCCACGGTGCATGAAGCGCAGGGGCGCAAGGGGCTTCTGGCCTCCTATATGCGGCCAATCTACCCTGGCGCGCGGCTGGCCGCTTCCGCCGTTACAATTCTGGCGCCGCCCTGCGATAACTGGATGGTGCATGTCGCCATCGAACAGGTGCAGGCGGGTGACATTCTGGTTCTCGCAACTACATCGCCGTCCGATGCCGGTTACTTCGGCGACCTTCTGGCCACATCAATGCAGGCGCGCGGTGGCGTGGGACTGATCATCGACGCTGGTGTGCGCGATGTGCGCGACCTGACACAGATGGGTTTCCCCGTCTGGTCCAAGGCGATCTGCGCTCAAGGGACCGTCAAGGAGACGCTCGGGTCGGTCAATGTTCCGGTCGTCTGTGCCGGCGAGCTTGTTCATCCGGGCGATGTCATTGTCGCTGATGATGACGGAGTTTGCGTGGTGCGGCATGCGGAAGCGGCTGACGTGCTCGCCAAGGCCCGCGAGCGCGAGGCTAATGAAGAAGCCAAGCGCGCCCGACTGGCTGCCGGCGAACTAGGGCTCGATCTCTATGCAATGCGCCCGCGCCTCGATCAGAAGGGGCTGAAATATGTCTAACGGCGTGCCCTGTATGTGGATGCGTGGCGGGACTTCGCGGGGCGGGGTCTTCCTCGCTGCCGATCTGCCAGCGGATACGGCGGCGCGAGACGCGTTTCTGTTGGGTGTGATGGGGTCTCCGGACCCGCGTCAGATCGACGGACTTGGTGGAGGCGATCCGCTGACCTCGAAGGTCGCGATCGTTTCGCCTTCGAAGCGTGATGATGCAGATGTCGACTATCTGTTCCTGCAGGTTTTTGTCGACCAGGCCCTGGTGACCGATGCGCAGGGATGCGGAAATATGCTTGCGGCCGTTGGCCCGTTCGCGATTGAACGGGGGCTGGTTCCACCATCGGACGGCGAGACCCGCATCCGCATCTATATGGAGAACACGCAGACTTTGGCGGTCGCGCGCGTTGCCACGCCCGGAGGGCAGGTAACCTACCGGGGTGATGCGCGCATTGACGGCGTTCCCGGTACGGCCGCCGCAGTACCACTTGAGTTCCTTGATGTCGCGGGCTCCACTTGTGGCGCTTTGTTGCCAACCGGGCGTGCGTTCGACACCATTGATGGTGTCATTGTGACCTGCATCGATAACGGAATGCCCGTCGTGGTTCTCGCTGCAAGCGATATGGGTGTTGCCGGTTACGAAACACGTGAAGAACTTGATGCCAATACCGCGCTCAAGGCGCGGCTTGAGGCCATTCGCCTCATTGCAGGCCCGATGATGAATCTTGGCGATGTGACAGAAAAATCGGTGCCGAAAATGACCATGGTCGCGCCGCCCCGTGATGGCGGGGCGATCGCAACGCGGACGTTCATTCCGCATCGCTGCCATGCCTCCATAGGCGTCTTCGGTGCGGTGAGCGTTGCAACGGCATGTATTCTGCCAGGCACGCCGGCAGCGGCGATCGCCAACGTGCCGGAGGGCTTTGACAAGGTGCTTCAGATCGAACATCCCTCGGGTGCTACACCGGCAATTTTGTCGGTTGACGCCGAAGGCGCTGTAACCGGGGCTGGCATGCTCAGGACGGCACGCAAGATCTTCGATGGCGAGGTCTTCGCCCAATGACAACGGAAATGACGACCATGACGGCCGAACCGCCGACCTTTCATCCCAACCCCTCGAAGCCGTTCTACGTGCCACCCGCAGGTGCGGTCGACGCCCATTGCCATGTCTTCGGCCCAGCGACGCGCTTTCCTTATGCGCCGGAGCGAAAATACACGCCCACCGATGCGTCCAAGGAGATGCTGTTTTCCCTGCGCCGGCATCTGGGGTTTGCGCGCAATGTCATCGTGCAGGCGAGTTGTCACGGCAAGGACAACACAGCGATGATCGATGCGCTGGAGGCGGAGCCAGAGACGGCGCGCGGGGTCGCGGTGGTTGACCCGACCATCACCGATGAGGAATTGCACAGGATGGATCGTGCTGGTGTGCGTGCCGTGCGGTTCAATTTTCTGAAGCGGCTCGTGGATGCAACGCCCCGCGAACACTTCCAGCGTATCGCCGAACGAGTGGCCGAACTCGGCTGGCATGTGGTCGTCTATTTCGAGATGCCGGACCTTGCCGATCTTGCGCCTTTCCTGCGCGGTCTCCCGACGACGGTGGTCATCGATCATATGGGTCGGCCAGATGTCGGTCTGGGCGCCGATGCTACTGCGTTCAGCACATTTGTCGAACTGCTTGAGGACGAGAAATTCTGGGTTAAGGTCGGTTGCCCTGAGCGTTTGACGGTTGAGGGCGTGCCCTATCGTGATGTCATCCCTTTTGCCCGCCGTTTGGTCGATACCTATTCCGACCGGGTGCTGTGGGGAACCGATTGGCCCCATCCGAACATGAAGAGCCACATTCCCGATGACGGTTTGTTGGTGGACCTCATCCCCGCGATCGCCACGACCCCGGAATTGCAACGCAAGCTGCTTGTCACCAATCCCTCGCGCCTCTACTGGGGCGAACACTAACGGTAGTGAGCTGCCGTCAGGAGATAGAAATGAACAAACGCCTTTCTTCGCTCATCCATTTCGCCCTTGCGGGTACCCTCAGTTTCGGGCTGGTCGCAGCCGCGTCGGCTAGGGAATTGCGGCTCGCCCATTTTATGTCGCCCATGCACCATATGCACAAGCGCATGATGCAACCCCTGGCAGACAAGCTCGCTTTGGAGACTGGCGGTGAAGTGACGATCCGCATCTTTCCTTCGGGCGAACTAAGCAAGAGCGGCGCGGCCCAGTGGAGGACGGCACTGACGGGTGTCGCAGATATCACGTTCGGCCTGCAAGGCTATACCAGCGAGACGTTCCCGCGCACCATGTTCGCCGTCGCGCCGGGTCTGTTTCACTCATCGGCGGAAGCCACAACAGCGATGTGGGAGAATATTGATGCATTGGCTCCTGACTATGAGCGCGCCAGGCTGCTCGCCATGTGGGCTGCCGAGCCGGCGATCATCATGACCAAGGATGTGCCGATCCGCACTCTGAACGACATGAAGGGGCTGAAGATCCGCACTGCTGACCAAGTGGGCGCGGCCATCGTGCAGACGCTTGGCGCAACCCCGGTGCCGTTGCCGGCCAGCGAGATGTATACGGCCATCGATACCGGCGTCATTGACGGGATCATGAGCGATGCCAGCACAATCGAATCGTTCAAGCTGCAAGAGGTCGCCAATTATTTCACAGTCGGTCTGCCATCCAGCACATCGGCGTATTTCCTGGTCATGAACCGCCGCAGTTTTGACGGGCTGACTGCCGACCAGCAAGCCGCGCTCAATGCGCTGACAGGACGCGATCTCAGTATGGCGGCGGCAAGCTCCTACGCTACGGAGGCTTCGCGCGGGCTCGATATGGTGCGTGCGGCTGGCAAGACGATCATCGAGGTCAAACCGGAGGTGCTTGAGGACTTCAACGCCAAGTCGGACATCGTGATGCAGTTGATGCTGAAATCGGCAGAAGAAGCTGGCGTAAACGGAGAGGCGATCGTGGAGGGGTTCCGCAGCAGTGCGTCGGCAACACGGTAGACGGAATCAGCATGCCCGGCAGGGGGGGAGCCTGCCGGTGGCGCATGGGGCGCCCAACATAAAACAGGGAGGAAAATATGAGACGTGCAGCAGCAGGACTTGCAGGATTACTCGGTCTGGCACTCGGTGCCACGGCAGGGACCGCCAGCGCCACCGAACTAAAGGTGTCGCACTTCATGAGCCCGATGCATCACATGCAGGCCCGGGTTCTGGAACCATGGACGCAGAACCTCGCCAGCGAGGCTGCCGGTGACCTGACGTTCCGCATTTTTCCGTCGGGCGAGTTGAGCAAGAGCCCGGTCGCGCAATGGAAAACCGCGCTGACGGGTGTGACGGACATCGCGTTTGGATTGCCCGGCTATACAACCGAGAATTTCCCGCGCACCATGCTCACCGTGTCGCCGGGTCTGTTCGAGACCGCAGCCGAGGCGACCGACGCTATCTGGGACAATATCGAAGATATCGCGCCGGACTATGAGCGCGCCAAGCTGCTCGCGCTCTGGGGCAGTGAACCGGCGGTGCTGATGACCCGCAACACACCGGTCAAATCGCTTGCCGATGTGAAGGGCCTCAAGATCCGTACGGCTGATCAGGTGTCGGCATCGATCATTGAAGCATGGGGCGGGACGCCCGTTCCTTTGCCGGCAAGTGAGATCTACACTGCCATGGATACCGGAGTGATCGATGGCCTGTTCATCGATCCGAGCGGCGTCCCGTCCTTCCGCCTCGACGAGGTGGTGAACCATGTGACGCTCGGATTGCCGACCCCGTCCTCCGCCTTCTTCCTGGTGATGAACCAGAGTGCCTGGAATGGCCTCACCGATGCGCAGAAAGCACTGCTTGACGGCGTGAGCGGTCGGCAACTCAGCCTCGATTCCGCAGCCTCTTACGCAAAGGAGGCTGAGCGGGGCATGGATATCCTGAAGAGTGCCGGCAAAGACATTGTCACACTGAATGCCGAGGCTCAGGCGGAGTTTGTCGAGGCGACGAAACCGGTTGCAGACAAGCTTGTCGCTGATGCCAACGGACGGGGTGTGGAGAACGCCGCCGACATTGCATCGGCTCTTGGTGGAAAGAACTAGGATACAAAGACGATGATGCGTGCGAAGGAAACCAGGCCAACGGTCGCCGACCGTCTGGCCGACGGGTTCGGTCTTCTGGGCGGGATAGCAATCCTGTTCCTGGCCGGGCTGGTCTTCTGCGATGTGGTGGGGCGTACCTTCGGGGTGCCAATATTCGGCGCGCGCGATATCATGGTGATGACGCTGGCAGTGATCGCTGCCAGCGGCTTTGCCAGCGGGGCGACGCAGGGTGTTCACATCGCCATCGATGCTCTGCAGCACGTCTTGCCGCCCTGGTTGCGGCGGGGCCAGCTCCTGCTGGCGGACCTGATCAGTCTGACGATCCTTGCCATTCTTTCCTGGCGCAGTTTCGTCGGCGGTACGGAAGCCAGCGATTTTGGCGAGCGGACGATGCTCCTGTCGCTGCCGCACGCGCCATTCTATTTCGCCCTGTCGCTCGGCCTTGGTCTGTATGCCCTGGTGGTCGTGTTCGATATTGTCAAACAATTCAAACCGGGGAACGATGATGCCGAATGAGATGTATGGTCTGCTGGGCATTGTCGGCCTGGCGGTGCTCCTGATCCTTCGTGTGCCGGTGGCGCTGGCAATCGGTATGGTGGGTTTTGTCGGCATCACTGCGCTGAGCGGTGTCAACACCGCGTTTTACATGGCCTCGTCGGAGGCTTTCGCCACCGTGACCCAGTATGAACTGGTCGTCATCCCTCTGTTCGTGCTTATGGGCAACATCGCTAGTGCGTCCGGCCTTAGCCGTGACCTTTACGATGCGGCCTTTGCCTGGATTGGCCGGCTGCGTGGCGGTCTTGCCTCAGCGACGGTCATCGGCTGTGCCGGTTTCTCGGCGCTGAGCGGCTCGTCCATCGCCTCGGCGGTGACCATGGGCCGTGTTGCCCTGCCGCAGATGAAGCGCTTTGCCTATTCGGATGCGCTGGCCACTGGATCGGTGGCCGCCGGCGGCACGCTCGGCATCCTCATCCCGCCTTCAACCGGCTTCATCATCTATGCCACGCTTACAGAACAATCGATAGGCCGCCTGTTCATGGCCGGGATCCTGCCGGGTCTCCTCCTCACCACGCTGTTCGTTGTGGCGATCTATATTGTCACGTTGATCCGTCCTGCCGACGGGCCCGCCGGTGAACCATTCACTTTGAAGGAGAGCCTTCGAGCCGGTCTGCGTGCGTCTTTGATTGGTGGTATTATCGTCGTCACCATCGGTGGTATCTATCTCGGTTTCTTTACGCCCGCAGAGGCTGCAGGGATCGGCGCGATACTGACGCTCTTTGTCTCGTTCTTCCGTGGGCGGCTGAGCCTGACGCAGTGGAAGAATGTTCTGATGCAGACGGTCCGCACCACGTCGATGGTCTTCCTGATTTTGGTGGGCGCCAATATCTTCGCGCCCTTTCTTGCGCTCAGTGACCTGCCGCATTTCATCAGCCAGGGGCTGACAGCCCTTGATGTCGGGCCCTATGGAGTGCTGTTCCTGATCCTGGCGGCATACATTATCCTTGGGACCTTTCTTGAGGGCCTCTCGCTACTGGTCATCACCTTGCCCATCGTCTTCCCAGCCATCATTGCCGCGGGCTTCGATCCGATCTGGTTCGGCGTCATTGCAGTGATCGTTCTGGAAATGGGGCTGATCTCGCCGCCGGTCGGGCTCAATGTGTTTGTCGTCGCCAGCATTGCCGACAACGTGCCGCTGTCGACCGTCTTCCGCGGGATCATTCCGTTCTGGATCGCCATGGCGGTCTGTACGGTTCTGCTGATCCTGTTTCCCTCAATTGCGCTCTACATTCCGCAAACAATGATGGGAAACTAGCGTGACCGCGATTTCGCCGGTTCACCACCAGGTTTCCGCCAAAGCAAAGACTGCCTTCATGACCAATGCACGCGACAACCCAAGCGGCGCCGATGCGGTGCTGTTCAGCCTCAAAGCCAACGGCGTCGACTACCTTTTCGCCAATGCGGGCAGCGATTTCGCGCCGATAATCGAGAGCTACGCCCGGCGCGGCGAAGAAGGAAAACGCGCGCCAAAGCCGGTCATCGTTCCCCATGAGGCGGCGCTGGTGGCCATGGCACACGGCTACTATCTGGTCACCGGCCGGCCGCAGGCGGCCATGGTGCATGTCAATGTCGGGTTGGCAAACGCCGTCATGGGACTGATCAATGCTCATGCCGACGACGTGCCGGTGATCATGATGTCCGGCCGCACACCCCTGACCGAGCATGATCGGCCGGGCGCGCGTCGCACGCCGATCCAATACGGACAGGAACAGTTCGACCAAAGCGGCATGGTGCGCGAGTTGGTGAAGTGGGATTACGAACTGCGCTACGCCGAGAACGCGGCCAACCTGGTGTCGCGGGGCTATGCTATCGCCATGTCAGAGCCGGTTGGCGCGGTTTATCTCAGCCTTCCGCGCGAGCCGCTGTGTGAGCCCGCGCCGAAATCGCGTGAGGAGGGGACGCCCCTTCAAGTGGCAGCGAGCCCGACTGCTCCCGATCCGCAGGCCATCGAACAGGCAACTGCATGGCTTGCGGGGGCGAAGAACCCGCTTATTGTCTGCCAGCGCGGCGACCCGGCGGGCAGGGTGGCGGCTCTTCTGGGCGCCCTGGCCGAGCGGCACGGCATCGCCGTCAGCGAAGTGTTCGCGACACGCAACGTCATGCCGAGCGATCATCCGATGCTCGTGGGGCCCAATCTGGCCGAGCTCTTGCCGGCCGCTGATGTTGTGCTCGTCGTGGATGCGCCGGTCGCCTGGATCGAAAGCGCTGCGCAGCCTGCCGAAACGGCCAAGGTCATCCATGTCGGTCCTGATCCGCTGTTCGCACGCATGCCCGTGCGCTCTTACCGCGCTTCACTTGCGATTGCCGGCAATACCGCGCGCACCCTTGCCGCGCTCGATGCCGCGCTGGAGGCGCATCCGCCAGCCACGACTGCGCGGCGCAATACCATTGCCGCCGGACATAGCGCCTACCGCGCGAAGGTGGCAAAAACGACCGAAGCGGGAAGCCGTGGCGTGGCCAGCAAAGCATGGGTTGCGCACTGCGTTTCCGAGATTCTTGGCAATGACGGCATCGTCTTCAACGAACGGGGAGCGCCTTCCCCGTTCTACACGCTCAAGGCCGGCAACCGGTTTTTCGGCAACACGCCAGCTGGCGGTCTGGGTTGGGCGCTGCCCGCTGCACTGGGCGCGCAACTTGCTGATCGTGAACGGTTGGTTGTGTGCGTTGTCGGCGACGGATCGTATATGTTTGCCAATCCCGTTGCGTGCCATCAGGTCGCGGAAGCCCACGGTTTGCCCCTGATAACGGTCATACTCAACAATAGTGCCTGGGATGCTGTGAGGCTCTCGACACTGGAGGTCTATCCTGAGGGATATGCCTCGCGCGCCAATGATGTTCCCCTTTCCGATTTATCACCGGTGCCCGACTACTGCGCCATTGCCGCTGGTTCACGTGCCTGGACCTGCGTGGTGGAGGAGGCAGGGGAACTACCTGCTGCCCTCTCCAAAGCAGTTGCGGTTGTTCGTGAAGAGCGGCGGCAGGTGGTGATCGATGTGCGCGTGCGGGCGGAGTGATGGAGTAAGTTTGCGTCCCGCGTTTTAACGTCCCTCAGTATGAGTTCTAGATAGGTTGTACATTCACATTGAGGCGATATCCGTTGAAAGCAAAGTCCGGCCCGATGATGGGTCGAATGCGGCGGTTGAAACGTGTATTGACCTGAAATGCACATTCTCATTCAGGAGATTTTGATATGAATGTCGCCTGGGGCAACGTCGCCATGATAACCGCTTTCCTGCAGACGTGATTGCTGAAAGATCAATTCGCGCGCAGCCATCGCGCCACGCTAATCTCTCGTGGTTTTGTTATGCGAGCGCGTGAAAGCGTTCCTGAAATCGCACTGTTTCCATATAGAGCGCCTCTAATCGTAACCTCTTCGTGGTATCCCATGGAGTGATGCTGCTTGATCTTCTCACCACCGGTGACCTGCGCTGCGCTTTCTGGTGGGAGTAGCAACTCTCCTTTCCAACGCCTTTGTAATTTTCTCAGAGACCGAAGGCCGCAGAGACTACTGCGGCCTTCGGTCTCTTCCAAGTTTCTGGAACTCAGTTTACCGGCAGCAAAGCTGTTTCGTCGCGTACGGCGCGGTCAGCCTGGATAACAGCGGTCAGCTTGTTCTCATACTGGGCGAAGCGGGCCAGATCTTCCAGCGGATTGGCTTCGAGCACCAGAAGGTCCGCATGGGATCCAACCGCAATCTGACCGATCTTTCCTTCCATGCGCACGATCTTGGCGTTGTTCACCGTTGCATGGCGCAATGCCTCTACCGGTCCGCAGTTGTGGACCGGTAGAATGCCGGCGATCCGCTCTACCGTCCCATGGCTCCCGACTTCGGCACATCCATCGCCTTCCAGGCTGCCTGCGACCTCGTCTTCAAGGGCCGTGAGCAACCCAATGGTTATACCGAGCCGGTGCTGCATGCACGGCGGCTGGAACTCAAGGCACAGGACAGGGCCCATGCGGCAAAAGCGCAGGCCTGACATTGGGCGTAACCGCACCGGCAGGGTCTGCCGGTGCAAGCGCCCGATCGCGCCGATTGGGGCGGCGCGGTCGGGACGTCTTCAACTGCCCCAGATGTCTTTCAAGACTCGCAGCCAGTTGCCACGCATGACCTTTTCCACCTGATCCTCGCTGTAACCGCGCTTGCGCATGGCGTCCCAGATCGCCGGTGTGTCCGTCATGGACTGAAAATCCGCGTTGAGGCGGGTTTCATAGACATACCAATCGCCAAGAACGCCGGTGATCTTCTGGTCCATGCCATTGGGGCCGTAGGATTTATCCCACTTTTCCGGGGACGGCCGCGGCGATTCCACCACATCGCTGGCAAATGCCGCGTGGTCGATGCCGCCGACATTGATGAGATGATCGAGGTGGTTGAGATAGTCATCCATGGTCGGGCGTTCATCATGGCGCACGGCGGGAGACCACATCACGGCACCGGTCAGGCCGCCTGTCTCTGCAACACCGCGAATGTGCTCGTCGGTCTTGTTGCGCAGGCTGGGGCATACGACATAGGAATTGGCGTGGCTGATGACCAGCGGACGCCCCTTGCTGGCCGCGATGAACTCGCTGGTGGTGCGATGGCCGCAATGGGACAGGTCGATCACCAATTTGAGGCGGTGCATTTCTTCCAGCCATTCCCGGCCGGCTTCCGTCATGCCGGTGTCTTCAGGCCCCTCCTGCGGCGCACCGCAACCGAAACGGTTGGGCTTGTTGTAATTGGGCTGAAGAATGCGCACACCGAGCTGCTTGAGCGTAGCGAGCAGTTTGACATCCGCCTCGATCATCGTTGAATCCTGCGTGCCGATGATGATGGCGACGCGATTGGTTTCGGCGGCCTTGCGTATGTCGTCGGTGCTGGTGGCAATGAGAGCCACATCGCTCATTTCGGCCACTGTGTCGCGCACATGCTCGATCTGCAGAAGGCTGTCCGTCAGCGTGGCATAGGGGCGTGTGGTGGTGTAGTTGATGGCGTGAACGCCGCCCTTCAAGGTCTTTTCCATCTGCTCCCGGTTGAAACCGGCACAGTTCAATCCATCGATTGCCCAGCTGTTGCTCATGGCAAATTCTCCCTCTCCTTGTTGATTTCATCACGGCGTTTCAGGGTGTTGAAACGTTTCTCGTCCTGCGCAGACTGGTGGCGAAAATTGGCCCACAGGACTACAGTTTCGCGCTGCCCAGCATTCCGGAAACGGTGGGGACGCGTGCTCTCAAAGGCGCAGGCATCGCCTTCACCGAGGATATGAACGCGATCCTCCACCTCCAATTCAAAGCCGCCTTTCAGCACGTAACCGGCTTCCAGGCCGCAATGGCTGTAGGGTTTGTCGCCGCTGGTGTCATCGGGCCCCATGCGGATCAGAAAAAGGTCAAGCCCGCGCTTCTGGCCATTGGCGGTCAGAAGATCCTTGGTGAGACCATCTGTGCCGAACTGGACGCGGTCGCGCTTTCCAACACGCGTGACGATGTTCTCATTGTCGGTTCGGTCGCCGGAAAAGAAGTCCGATACACCGACTTTCAACGCGTCTGCGGTCACTGCAAGCGTGCGGACCGATGCCGAGGAAACGCCGCGCTCTATCTGGCTGAGATGCCCGACGGAAAGCCCCACTTTCGCTGCCAGCTGGCGCAAGGAAAGACCGCGAACCTGCCGAAGGTGCCTGATCTGGGCGCCGACGCTTTGGTCCGTGACAGTCTTGCCCGAAAGGGCAATGGTCGTATTTCCAGGGGGTGGGGATCGGGACACGATGACCGGTTGTGAATTTGTTGCGGTTTGGAAAACATATATGTGAAATTTGTTCTTGTAAATTCATTATTGCCATGACAGAGTGATAATCGTTCATTGTCTGGTGATGCGCACACGCTCCTACTGGGGTAAAAATGAAAGCGCCGCTGGTACAACCGCGCTGCCCTGCCGGGCCTGCGCGACAGGGGAGGAAAGCATGTTTTCACATATCAAGCGCTCATTCGCTGCGGTCGCGCTGGCAACAGTCCTTGCTGGGCCGGGTGCGGCGGAAACCTTGACCATTGCCCAGAATTTCGACCCGCAGACGCTCTGGCCGAATGGCACGACGGCGTCTGACAATCTCAACGCCGGTTCGGCGATGGTGGAATCGCTGTTCTGGCAGGATCCGCGCAGTGGCAAGATCGAGCCTCTGCTGGCAACCGGTTTTGAACTGGAGACGCCGAAATCGGTTCTTCTCAAGCTGCGCGAAGGCGTGATGTTCACCAATGGCGAACCCATGAACGCCGATGCCGTGGTGCATTCCATCGAGGTCTTTATCGACAAGGAACTTACCCCGGCCTATGCGCAGGTGGCGCAGGCTTTTCAGGGGGCTGAGAAGGTCGATGATCTGACGGTACGGATCGCGCTCAAGAATCCGTATCCGCCGCTCGCGCTTGCGCTCAGCCAGATCTATGTGGTGCCGCCCAAGCACTGGAATGAGGTGGGCCTGGAGGCCTTTGGCCAAAAGCCGGTCGGTACCGGCCCGTTCAAATTCTCCGAGTGGGTGCGCGACGACAAGCTGGTGATGGATCTGAATGAGGATTACTGGGGCGACCTGCCGAAGGGCATTGACGGCCTTGTTTGGCGTCCGGTGCCGGATGATACCGCGCGTGTCGCCGGTCTTACGACGGGTGAATATGATATTGTGAAGGACCTGCCGGTTGCGGCCATCCCGTCTCTGGAAGGGCAGGAGGGCGTAACGCTCGTGCCGGTGGCAAGCTACCGCATCTATCAGATAGGCCTGTCGTCGCTGCCCCAGCATGAAAGCCCGCTCCAGGACAAGCGCGTCCGGCAGGCGCTGAATTATGCAGTGGATCAGCAGGCCATCATCGATGCGCTGTTCTTCGGAAAAGCCAAGGCTCTGAACGGCCAGGTTCTCCGCGAGCCGCAGCTTGGCTTCAATCCCGAGATCAAGGATTACCCCTACGATCCCGAAAAGGCCAAGGCGCTCTTGGCGGAGGCCGGCTATCCCGATGGTTTCGATATCACCTTCAAATTCCCCTCGGGCCGCTATGCGCAGGATCGTGAGGTTTCCGAAGCCGTTGCCGGCATGCTTGGCAAGGTCGGGGTCAAGACCGAGATGATCGCGCTGGAGCCCGGTGAGTTTCTTCGCCAGCTGCGGAACAAGGAACTGGCTCCGATGTATTTCGTCGGCCTTGCGCCGCAGGACGATCCGGCATTCCAGGCTTCGCAATATGTCTCTACATGGCGTTACACGACCATCGCCAATGAAGAACTCGACGCGCTCGCCGAGGCAGGCGCCAAGGAGATGGATCTGGAGAAGCGACGCAAGATCTATCAGGACATGATGGCCCTGATGCATGAGGAAGCGCCGATCATCTTCCTCTATCAGGGGCTCGATCTCTACGGCACGGCCGCAAAGCTGAAGAACTTCCTGCCGCGGGGCGACGGGCGCATGTTCTTCTACGGGGTGACCTACGGGGAGTGATGCCACAAGGGTGGCGGCATCCCGGCTGCCGCCCTTGTTGCAGGTTCTGACCAGGTCCTGAACACGAGACCCGGAGCAAGGTTTCATGCTGAAGTATCTCGCCAGAAGAGTGATCCTGACCATACCGGTCCTGTTCGGTATTCTGGTCATCTCTTTTCTTCTGACGCATTTGAGCGGCGATCCCACCGATCTGATCCTGCCGCCTGACGTGACTGAGGAAGCGCGGGAGGCGTTCCGCAAGCGGCATGGGCTCGATCAGCCGATCTGGGTTCAGTTCGTCTCGTTCTGCACGCAGGCATTGCAGGGCAATTTTGGCGATTCCCTGCGCTTTCACGAACCGGCCCTGACGCTGGTGATGGACCGCATGGCGGCGACCACCGAACTGGCCGTGGCGGCCATGGCGCTGACCATTCTGATCGGTGTTCCCGCCGGCGTGATTGCCGCCTATCGGCGCAATACGCCCATCGATCTTTCGGTGCGTGGCACCACTCTGGTCGGGCAGGCCATGCCGTCCTTTTATCTTGGAATCCTGTCCATCATTATTTTCGCTGTCTGGCTGCGCTGGCTGCCCACGGGTGGTCGGGGCACCTGGTGGCATCTGGTGCTGCCAGCGACGACGCTGTCCTTCCAGCTTGTTGCGCTGGTGGCACGCGTGACGCGGTCCTGCATGCTCGATGTTCTGGGGCAGGATTATATCCGAACCGCCCGTGCCAAGGGGCTTGGTGAGATGAAGGTGGTGTGGCTGCACGGGCTGCGCAACGCCTTCATTCCCGTCCTGACGGTGATCGGCCTTCAAGTGGGTTTCTTGATGGGCGGCGTGGTGGTCACGGAGACCGTGTTCTCCTGGCCGGGCGTCGGGCGACTGGCCATTCAGGCGATCTATGCGCGCGACTTTCCCGTGGTTCAAGCGATCGTGCTTCTGTTTGCGCTGATCTTCGTGGTGGTCAATCTGATCGTCGACCTTCTCTACGCGGTTCTCGATCCGCGCATCAGCTACCGGTGAGGCAGTGATCATGGCGACAGCCGAAACCCAAAGCGTCCCCGTGACCAAAAAGACTTCGGACAGTCAGTTCCGCCTCGTTCTGCGTCGGCTGTTCGGCAAGAATGTCGTGATTGTGAGCGTGGCCTTTCTGATCCTCTCGCTACTATGCGCGGTTCTGCCGGGGCTTGTCGCGCCGCACGATCCTTTCGAGCAGGACTTGCTGTTGCGGTTGAAACCGCCTTCTTTCGTCGAGGGCGGGGTGTCGGGCTATCTGCTCGGCACCGATCATCTGGGCCGCGATACGCTCTCGCGCATCATCTTCGGCGCACGCATTACGCTGGTGGTCAGCGTGCTGGCGGTGGCCGTTTCCATGCTGGTGGGCGTGGCCGCCGGGCTTGCAGCGGGGTTTTACGGCGGGCGAACCGATTCCGTCATCCAGCGGCTGATCGATATGCAGCTTGCCTTTCCCGTCATCCTGCTTGTGATCGCGGTGGTTGCCGTGGTCGGCCCCTCCCTGACCAATCTGATCATCATCATGGGCCTCTCGGGTTGGCCGCGCTTTGCTCGCATCGTGCGTGGTGCGGTGCTTTCGGTGCGGGGGCTCGAATATGTGGAGGCGGCCCGCGCCATCGGCGCCGGGCAGTTGCGCATCATGACCCACCACATCCTGCCCAATATCCTTTCGGCGATCATCGTCTATGCGAGTTTCGAGCTCGCCCGCATGATCCTTCTGGAAGCCACGTTGAGCTTCCTGGGTCTCGGCGTGCAACCGCCAACGCCGACATGGGGTGGCATGATCAGCGATGGCAAGAACTACATTTCGATTTCCTGGTGGGTATCGCTTTTCCCGGGGCTCGCCATCGGCGCGATCATCCTCGCCTTCAATATTCTGGGCGATGAGCTGCGCGATGCGCTCGACCCGCAATTGACACATGAATGAGGGGCAAATCACGATGAACGACACGAACAAACAAGCGTTTGAAGCGGGGACCATCGTTGACGGGCTCTATTGCGCAACGCTGACGCGCGAGCAGTTCGAGAAAACCCTCGCCGGCGGCGTGCGCGCAGTCAATCTGACCGCCACGACGCCCAACACCGACCTTGCGACCTGTATGTCGACCCTCGCCAGCTTGTGTGCGGTTGTCGAAAAGAATGCGGATCGCGCCCGCATCGTCACATCGGTGAAGGAGATGCGCGAGGCGGCGAAAGACAATGTGCTGGGTATCATCATCGGTACGCAGGATTCCACCTTTCTCGATCATGATGTGAACCTGCTCCACATCATGAAGCGGCTGGGCATGCGCATCATGCAGCCCGTCTATAATGAGGAGAACCGTTTTGGCCATGGCGCGCTCGCCGACCGGGAGGGGCGGCTTTCGCAAACCGGGCATCAATGGGTTGAGCTGATGAACGCGCTGCGGCTGCAGATTGATCTGTCCCATTGCGGCTATGTCACGGCGCGCGATGTGCTGGCTGCATCCAAAAGGCCGGTGATCTTCAGCCATTCCAATGCCCGTGCGCTGTGCGAGAGCCCGCGCAACATTCCTGACGACCTTGCCCGCAAGGCGGCGGAGACGGGTGGTACCGTCGGGGTGACGCTCTGGCCGCCACTTCTGGGCATCGAGAAACGACCGACGCTGGAGGATTTCTGCGACCATGTGGATCACTATGTGAACCTTGTCGGCATCGATCATGTTGCTTTCGGCAGCGATCTTTCCGAAGGTACCAAGACCGAGGAGAAATGGCTCTCCCTCTATGGCCCGAAGCCGGTCTGGCCGGAAGTCACCGGAATTCTCGGCGACTGGTACACCTATGAGAACAGGGCAACGCCCGGCTTTGAGACCATGGCTGAGGCGGGCAATCTGCGCGCTGCGCTTGGCAAGCGCGGCTACAAGGACGATGCCGTCGACAAGATCATGCGCGACAATCTCCTGCGCGTCTATGAAGAGGTGTGGGGCGAATGATCGTTGCGGACCCAAATACAGTCGCGGAACAGCCTGACCCGGTGCAGGACGATATTCTGCGCGTCAAAGACCTGCGGGTGGAGCTGCGTGTCGAGAAAGGCGTGCTGGCTGCCGTTGACGATATTTCCTTCAATCTGAAGCGGGGCGAAACGCTCGGCATTGTCGGGGAATCGGGCTGCGGAAAGAGCATGACCGCGCTTTCGATCATGGGGCTTTTGCCCAAGCCGATCGGGCGCATCGCGCAGGGTTCTATCGCCATTGAAGGCGTTGGCGATGTTGCTTCGATGAGCGAACGCCAGCGCATGAAGGTGCGTGGCAACCAGGTCTCGATGATCTTTCAGGAACCGATGACATCGCTCAACCCGGTGTTCACGGTCGGCTTTCAGATTTCCGAAGCCATCCGCACCCACGAGACGGTGAGCAAGGAAGCGGCGCGAAAGCGGGCCATCCAGATGCTGGATCTGGTGGGCATTCCGCTTCCGGAAATGCGCTATGATTCCTATCCGCATCAATTGTCGGGTGGCATGCGGCAGCGGGTAATGATCGCCATGGCGCTGGCGTGCCGCCCGCAGATCATGCTTGCGGACGAACCGACCACCGCGCTCGATGTGACCATCCAGGCGCAAATCCTCAAACTGATGAACCGCCTCAAGGAGGAGATCGGAACCTCGATCCTGTTCATCACCCATGACCTTGGCGTCATCGCCAAAATGACTCAGCGTGTCCTCGTCATGTATGCCGGTGTAATTGTCGAGGAAGCGCCGGTGCGTGACCTGTTCGCAAAGCCGTTGCACCCCTATACGGCCGGCCTGCTGCGCTCGATCCCGCGGGTCGACAAGGCGGCGGGCCGCCAACGCCGGCTGCATACGATCAAGGGGGTTGTTCCCAACCTTCTTTCACTGCCGCGTGGATGCCGTTTTTCCGACAGGTGTCCTGATGTGCATGAGCCCTGCCGCAAATGGGAACCTCCGCTTGCCTCGCCTGAGGACGGACCCGATGACGGCAGCCGCCGTGTCCGCTGCTGGCTCCATAAGAGGCCGCCTGCCCATGACTGAAATGCAAAACGCAGAACCGCTTCTCGAAGTTCGGAATCTGAAACGACACTTCCCTGTCGATGATGGGTTTTTCGTGCAAAGCCAAAAGTCAGTGAAGGCTGTCGATGGTGTGGATCTGTCCATCGCGCCCGGTGAGGCGCTGGGACTCGTTGGCGAGTCTGGCTGCGGAAAATCGACCCTCGGCCGCAACATCGTGCGTCTCGATAAACCCACTGCCGGTGAAATCTGTTTTGAGGGCGTGGATATCGCGCCAATGGGCGACCGCGAACTCAAACCGTATCGCCGGCAGATCCAGATCATCTTCCAGAACCCGTTTTCTTCGCTCAATCCGCGTCTGACCGTCGGCAACATGCTGATGGAGCCGCTGATGCTGCATGGTGAAGGCAACCGCGCGGAGCGTCGGCAAAAAGTCCTGGAACTGCTTGAACTGGTGGGGCTTGGCGCGGATCATTTCGACCGCTATCCGCATGAGTTTTCCGGAGGACAGCGACAAAGGCTGGGTATTGCCCGGGCGCTGGCGCTGAGGCCTAAGCTCGTCGTCTGCGATGAGCCTGTCTCGGCGTTGGACGTCTCGATTCAGTCGCAGATCATCAATCTTCTGCGTGATCTACAGGAAGAGTTCCAGCTTTCCTATCTCTTCATTTCTCATGATCTGAGCGTGGTTGAGCATATGTGTGACCGGGTGGCGGTCATGTATTTGGGACGGATCGTCGAGATCGCGTCGGCGAAGGCGCTTTATGAAAAGACCTTCCATCCCTATACGCGTGCGCTGCTTTCCGCGCTGCCTGTCCCCGATCCCACAGTGGAGACGGAGGAGATCATCCTTGAAGGCAGCGTACCGAGCCCGGTCAATCCACCGCCCGGCTGCCATTTCAGCACGCGCTGCCCCTTCGCCACGCCGGCCTGCTCGGAGAGCACGCCGGAACTGCGGGAGTTCGAGCCCGGCCATTTCGTGCGGTGTTCGCGGCTGGAAGAGATTCTTTGACAATCCCCGGCCTCAGCCATCAGGAGATGTTACGCAAATGCCCTTCATTACATTCAAGATCGATGATGACCGCAGTGAAGAGACCTTCGGCGAATTGGCCAAGGCTGTCACAGATGCGGTGATGGCGACATTGGGCTCGCAACCGCAATGGGTGACGATTGTCTTTGAGACCTATGCGCGCCGTCGCTGGTCATTGGGCGGAGCCTTGCAGCATGGCAGCGAGGCGGTGGAGGGTAGCCGCCCCTTCATCTCCGTAAAGTTTCACAAGGGCCGTCAGGCCGACAAGAAGCGTCAGGTGGCTGCGGGCATCACCGATGCGGTCGTGTCCGTGCTTGGGGGCGAGCGCGATTGGGTGACAGTCGTGTTCGATGATTACGCTCAGGAAGACTGGGCCATTGGTGGCCGTCTTCAACTTGACCGGCATGGCCCGGTGCCGCCGCCCGATCCCGTCTGAATCATTCGATTTTCAAAGCAAGGAGAACACATGCCGTTCATTCGCATAACACTCGACAAGGGCCGTTCGACCGACAAGAAGCGCGCCGTCGCGGATGCCGTGACCGATGCCATCGTCAACACGCTGGGTGGCGAGCGTGACTGGGTCACCATCGTGTTTGAGGATATCGAGCGGGAAGACTGGTCTATCGGTGGACGGCTTCAGGTCGACCGCAAGGGGCCGCTGAAACCGGGTGAACACGGTTAGAACGCGGTCGAAAAAACTGACCCGGCGGTTTCGGGCCGCCGGGTTTTTTGCTGTCTCAAGGTCGCTGTTCGCGCCAAAGCCTATTTGGGCTCCAGCACCACATCATAAAAGAAATAGCGCTGGGCGGTGTTTGTGGCGAAGTTCTTCAGCCGCTCGCTATGGCCATAGAACTCGCGTCCGCCGAACAGATACACGATCACCGCTTCATCATAGATCAGCTTGCTCGCCTTGCGGATGATCTCGGCGCGTTCTTTCGGATCGACGGTGGAGGCGCTGGCGTCGATCAGAGCGTCGAGCTCGGGGTTCTGATAGTAGGAATAGCGCCAGTCGGAGCGATAGACAGCCAGGCCGAAGCTTGGATCGTCCGGCACACCCAGCCCCAATATGCCCATGGGCGCATATTCGCGGTTCACCAGCTGGCGGATGAATTCACCCGATTCCAGAAGGGTGATGTTGGTCTTGATGCCAACCTTGGACAGCATGCCGGAGATCGCCTCGCAGGTTTCCTGCCCTTGCGGATAGCGATTTGAAGGGCAGCGGAACTCGATCTCGATGCCATCGGGATATCCAGCTTCCGCCAGGAGAGCCTTGGCTTTTTCTGGATCATGTGGATAGTCGCGCATTTCCGGATCGTAGCCGGGTTGTGAGGGCAGGATGACCTGGCCATTCAGCAGCTTTGCCTTCCCGTAATAGAGCGCATCGATGATTGCCTGCTTGTCGATGGCGTAGTTCAGGGCCTGGCGCACGCGCTTGTCCTGTACCGGTCCCTCATGCTGGGGCAGAGAGGAAAGGGTCAGTTGGAAAACGCGGGAGACATCGCCGGAGTAAATGTCTACGCCATCGAGATTTTCAATCTCGATGGCATCGATGACCGGAATCGCAATGGCGAGATCATACTCACCGGTCTTCAGTCCCGCGGCGCGTGCATTGGCCTCGGGCACCGTTTTCCAGACAAGCTTGTCAAAGCCCTTTGGTGGTTCGCCCCAATAGTCGGGATTGAGATCCATGACGATGCGGTCGTCTTTCGACCATTCGGTGAGAAGGAACTGGCCGGTGCCGATGGGCTTTTGGCCAAACCCCTTGGGGCCAACTTCTTCCCAGTATTTGGGTGGCACGACGAGGATCTGTGCAAGCAGAAGGTCGACAATGGGGCTCGGCTTTGTCAGCGTCACGCGAACCGTGTGCTCGTCGACAGCTTCGGCCGTATCGACGGTGCTGGCATAGATCCCATAGGCGGGCACCGTTTTGGGGTCGGCAAAGAGCTTGATGCTGTGCGCGACGGCCTCGGCATTCATGGGTTCTCCATTGGAGAAACTGACGCCCTTCCGCAACTTGATAAGCAGTTCCGTGTCGGAAACCATTTCGTGCTCAAGAGCCAGAAGAGGCCTTATCTTTCCGGTTGCCGGATCGTCCAGATAGAGCGATTCCAGAATGGGAAACATCGCATTGTTGGTCGAGCGCGTGCCATACAGATCACTTGGATCGAAATCCTGCGCAATGGTCAGGGTTTGCGCAGTGGTTGTATTCGGAATTGCGATGGAGCAGCCCAAAGCCATCGCAAAAGCAGCAAGGGTCTTGTACATTTGTCTTCTCCCCCTTTATATAATTTAAAGACGCTATTGGCATAATGGTGAATTTACAAATCTTTTTTTCATGAATATGCAGTTGTGAAAATCATGATTCAGCAAGGACCGATGGATGCCGACGGATAGCTCGACGCCAGTACAAGCCAAGAATAACGGGGACGCGCGCTCAACCGATCATATTGTCGGCGAGCGCATTCGCCATTTGCGCCAGGCGCGCAGCATGTCCATCAAGGAACTGGCTTCGGACGCCGGTTTGTCCATCGCCCTGATCAGCCAGATCGAGCGTGGCATATCCTCCGCCTCAGTTCGCGTTCTCGCCAAACTTGCAGATGGGCTGGATGTGGCGATCTCTGACCTCTTCGAGCCGGCGCTTGAAGATGCGGTGAGTGACCGGATCGTGGCCCGTGTGCATGAACGGCGTCATATCGATCTGAACAGGACGGGCATCCACAAGGAGCTTCTGACACCCTTTGCCCGTCAGCCACGGCTCGACCTTTACATGATGACGATAGAGCCTGATGGCTCGTCAAGCGATGAGCCTTTTGTTCATCAGGGCGAGGAAGCCGGTGTCGTGCTGGAGGGCGGTATCGAGCTCTATGTGGACGGCAAGCGCTACATTCTCGGTGAAGGCGACAGCTTCCGCTTCGCCAGCGACCGCCCGCATCGCTATCTCAATGCAGGTTCAAAGACCGCGCGGGTGATCTGGGCCCTTTATCGGGAGAGTGAATAGGGGCCCTGTTCCTGCGCAGAGAGCCGCGCAATACGCTGATTGTACTTAGGCAGGTACTCCTTTTTTCTCCAGCCAACGATACCTAACGAGGCCGACATCCTGAGCTTCCTGTAACGATCAATCCTTGCCTAGCTCGTAGTCAGGCCATGGTGCAGCATAAAATTCGCCGGCTCGGCGCGGTTTGATAGTGCGGCATGTTTGGGCCCATGAAGCTGAGGAAGCGATGCTCTGGAGGTACCTTTAACTGTAGCCGGCATAGTGCCAAACTTCTTCATGGCGATTGTGCAGCTACCGGCGCGCTCTTGCGATCCTAAGTCAGAGAAGTGATCCATTCCCTGCCGCCACCCAAAATCCTTCGTCGCACGACTCTCATTTCGTATGCTTCCTATGCGGCTGCGCGAAACATCTCGTCAAGGAGCGCGGTGTTCATCTGGAGCAGCATGAGGAGAATAGGACAGGGCGGTCGCAAGTAATGATGATTGCAGGCCTCCGCAACCAGCGATAAAAGCACCCGTTCATCCTCTGGATGAGCGGGCTTTTTTTGCCCGAGGCCAGGCTGAGAATACCCGCCAGGTCGCCTGACCTGCTCCCCTGAATTTTCCTCGCTTTGAGGCTAGCCTGCATCCCGAATAAGGAGTCAGGCAATGAGACGATCCAGGTATTCCGACGAGCAGATAATGGGCATTTTGAAAGAGCATCAGGCGGGCATGTCGACCGCCGATCTGTGCCGCAAATACGGCATCAGCGATGCGATCTTCTATAAGTGGCGCTCGAATTACGGCGGCATGGAAGTGTCGGAGGCCAAACGCCTGAGGGCTCTGGAGGAGGAGAACGCGAAGCTGAAGAAGCTCCTGGCGGAGCAGATGATGGATGTCGCCACGCTGCGCGAGATGCTTGGAAAAAAAACTTCTGACGCCCGGCTCGAGGAGAAACGCCGCAAGCTGGGCTATCGAAAAGAAGGGCTACTCGCAACGCCGCGCCTATGGGCTCGTGGGCATTGACCCACGTGTTCACCGCTACCGATCGACACGGCCGAACGATGCTGAGCTGCGCAGGCGACTGAAGGAACTGGCGTCACAACGCTGGCGCTTCGGTTACCGACGCCTGCACATCCTGCTGAAGCGCGAAGGTGTCGAGGTGAACCGGAAGAAGTTCTACCGCCTCTATCGCGAGGAGCGGCTCACCGTTCGCAAGCGCGGCGGCCGCAAGCGGGCCTTGGGAACTCGAGCGCCAATGAAGATCCCGCAGGATCCGAACCAGCGTTGGAGCTTCGACTTCGTGTCGGACACGCTGGTTGACGGACGTCGCTTCCGCATTCTGTACGTCATCGATGACTTCAGCCGGGAATGTCTGACGACCGTCGTCGATAGCTCACTCTCGGGTGAACGTGTGGCCCGCGAACTGGATGCGATCGCCGAACGGCGCGGATATCCCTGCATGGTGGTATCGGACAAGGGGACCGAACTCACCTCGAATGCAATCCTCTCCTGGCAACAGGACCGCGGCGTCGAATGGCATTACATCGCGCCGGGCAACCCATGCAAAACGCTTTGTGGAGAGCTTCAACGGCAGGCTGAGGGACGAGTGCCTCAACGAGCATCTGTTCCGCAGCTACCGCCACGCTCGGGAGATCATCGAAGACTGGAGGATCGACTGCAACCTGAACCGACCCCACACGAGCCTCGACGGGCTCACCCCGAACGAGTTTGCAACCCGGTCACGAATGGACCACAACGTGAACTGCGCTAGCCTATGAATGGGTACATTCAGGGGAGCAGGTCAGTCATGAATATCGAGGGAGGAGCGCTCATTTTGAACGAGGAGCTACTCCAGGCGGGGCTGGCCAAATCTGCCAGCTGTTGCATCGCAACTTGATCGATGATGCTGAGTCCGATTGTATCGAGGGTAGGTATGGCCTATGAGCAATTCATAAATGGAAGATCATATCTGATAGCGAGCGGATGTGACGGACTCAAGCAAACTTGAACCCCAGAAGCTTCAGCCCATACATCTTGCAAGCGTGGGGGTCTGTGCTCTGGGGCTATGGTTCGACCTCGCAGAATTTGCATTGGGCAACATCCTGTCGGCGATTTTCTCCGCGCCTCCTCATACCGTCGCTGCGCACGAGCTGTCGCGATTACTTTCCGCCGTCTATCTGGGCGCCATAGCCGGAGCATTTATTGCCGGGTGGGCAGGGGACCGGTTTGGGCGACGCCCCACCATTGTTGTTCTCATGATCTGGATTGCTTTCACTTCCGTACTCGCCGCGGCTTCTCCGAATATTGCTTTTCTAACAGTGGTGCGGGCACTCTCGGGGTTGGCGCTGGGCGCCTATCCTCCGCTCATGGCTGCCTATTTGACCGATATCCTGCCGCCGGCCCGCAGGGGGGCGATGATGATGATCACGGTCGCGCTCGGTGCCACAGGCCCGCTTGTGCTGACCTTCATGGTTCGGTCGCTGACACCTGTCGCCCCGCTCGGCCTCGAAGGCTGGCGGTGGGCATTCGTTCTTTGTGGAGTCCTCGCAATTCTGGGCGCTGCCATGTTTGTCCGTCTCCCCGAAACCGGGGCTTGGCTCGCAAGCCGCGTCCAGGATAAAGACGGCGTTCGGCCAAACGGGGGAGGCGATGCAGCGAAGGTAGACAGCAACCCGCTGGGCCCTGCCCAGGCGGGCGGGGCGGGATTTCTGGATTCCAGAATACGTTTTCTCTTGTTTCTTTATTTCTTGACCCCCTGGTCGACCATCGGTTTTCCACTTCTTTCCGGTGCTGTTTTGATCAAAAAGGGGGTGAGCCTCAGTGAGTCCCTTCTCTATGTCGGCGTTTCCAGCATTGGTCCGGTGGTGGGAGCCATGCTGGCTGGATTGGTTGTCGATCATGTCGAGCGACGGACCGTGCTGGCTTGCACCGGTCTTGCCATGGGGCTGCTCGGGGTGCTGTTCGGCCTTGCGCAAGAGGCGACATGGCTTATGGCTACTGGCTTTCTGGTCAATTTGTCTATCGCCATTTTTCTGCCAGTGCTTGTCGTTTACGCGGCCGAGACCGTTCCGGCTGCCAAGCGCGCCCGCGCCACCGCCTGGTCGTGGGGCGTGCGTGGTTTTGGAGCCACGCTGGTGCCGCTGTTTATGGTGCCGCTCCTCCACAGTTATGGAGTGATGGCGCTTTTCACAGTCATGGCAGCCACTCTCGTGGTGTTTGTTGCCTTCCTTTTGCGCTATGGCCCCGCTGGTGCCGCAGGCCGCGCGGTCGACTGAAACGTTCCCGATGCCAAGCGAAATTCGCCGAAAGGGTGCGCGATATGGATAGTCGTCAGGTCGACAAAGTGCCACCTGTACGACACGGCTAGGGGATATCTTTATCCGCCAAGGCGACTGTGTGCCGACTCGGGGCGAACGCAGCCTTCCTTAGGAGATAAGGCTGTATCAAATGCTCAAGAACGGTACGCCGCAGCAATTAAAACGAGGGGCTACCGTTTTGATGAACACGCGGAAACTCACTTCATCGGGCGCGCTTTTTGTAGCGCTCCTCGCAAGTACACCTGCTTTGGCCGGAGAAAGCGGCTCGGGGCTTTACGTTCCCGGGACAAGCGCTTTTGGGGCCGGGGTGACACCACCGCCCGGACTCTATGTCACGCAGGCGTTCATGCATTACGACGGGTATGCAGCCGCCTCCGTGGATGGCGGAACCATCGATCTGAACGCCCGCAAGACGGCCTCGCCGTTCATAGCCAATCTGACCTGGGTGCCCGAGCAGGAAATTTTAAATGCCCGCCTGGGACTGACGGTTTCCGTACCCTATGCGAGCTATACACGCCTCAGGGCCGGCTCCAACGCGCTTGGTCAAAACGTCGAAACCAGCGGCTGGGGCATGGGCGATATTTCCCTCAAAGGCCAGCTCGGCTGGAGCAACGAGAATGGCTTCTCCCATACGCTGTCGACCACGCTTTGGCTGCCGACCGGGCGCTACGACACGGGCTTCGCGCCCAATGCAGGCAAGAATCATCTCGGTGTGAACGTCTCCTGGGGGTTCACCAAGATCTGGAAGGATCCGGGAATAGAGCTTTCGGCCAGCTTTGGCGTGACGGGCGAGTTCAAAAACTCAGCCTCGGATTACCGCAACGGTGTGGGCCTCAACCTGGACGCCGCCATCGGCAAGGTGTTTGACAATGGCTTGACGCTCGGTGTGGCAGGTTTCGCCTACAAGCAGGTCAGCGACGACACGGGAAGCGGCGCCTCGCTGGGTGCCTTCAAGGGACAGGATTTCGGCATTGGGCCGGCTCTGTCCTACAGCACGGCGATCAATGGGCGTCCATATAGTTTCGCGCTACGCCATTACTGGGAATTTGGTGTCGAAAACCGCTTTGACGGTCATCTGACCATGGCGAGCATTACAGCTCGGTTCTGAGACGAGGTCGATGGGGCTCTCCATGTGTAACAATCGTTATACCGCCTGAGATCGCGCATCGCGGAAGGAACGCATATGTCGCTGTCGCTTGAAGAAGCATCTGAAGTCTTTCACGACGCAGTCAGAGACACGGTGCGCCGCTACTGGATCTGGTACTTCCTCCAGGGAGCCGTGCTGATGGCCGCTGGCGTGCTTGCGATCGTCTATCCGGCGATTTCATCCGTCGCGGTCATCAGCCTTCTGGGCTGGTTGCTCATCATCAGCGGGTTGGCGCAGGCCGTCAGTCTGATTGGCGCCAGCAAGGTGCCGCATTTCTGGCTTCAGCTCATCTCTGTCGCTCTGGCGGCCCTGATCGGCCTCCTGTTCCTCAGGGACAGCGGCCAGGGACTTGTGGCAATCACATTGCTTCTGATCGTGTTCTTCATGATCGAAGGAATTGCAAAGCTGATTTTTGCGCTCACCATTCGGCCGTTTCCGAACTGGCATTGGGCACTCGCAAGCGGATTGCTGGGAATTGTCCTTTCACTGATCCTGTGGTGGAGCCTGCCGCAAGTCGCGGTCTGGCTGCTCGGACTTCTTCTGGGGGTCAAACTCGTTTCCGTTGGTTTTTCAATGGCGCTCCTGGCCTGGCATGTCCGGCAGGTGTCGCGCTCCGTGTTGCCATGAGACGGCCGGGATCCATGCAATTCAATTGTTAAACCGCTCTTAACGCCCGCCAGGGGCACCTTCGCCAAGCAGGCGAATGGCAAGCTGAAATGGCGGTCTGCCGCCCCAGGGCGCGCGTGGTCCGGCGGGTCGATCCAGCGTCAATCTGGAGGAACATCCATTGCGCTTCGTTCTCGTTTTCATCAGTCTCGTCATCGCTTTGTCAGCGACCGCTCAGGAGCAGACGGTTTCTCCGTTGGCTCCGCTCGATACCTCGTCGCCAAGGGCGACCTATCGGTCTTTCGTGGAGATCGCTGGAGAGGTAGAGCGGACCTATCTGGATTACAGGGCGCGCAAGACCGCACTCGGCGCCAGTCAGCTCTTCGACAGCTTTACACGGGCTGCGCGCGCTCTCGATATGAGCGCAATTCCTGAAGCACAGCGTGCCGAAGTGGCCAGCCTGCGCGTGGCGCAGTTGGTCGACATCCTCATGCGTTTGCCTGCGATCGCCCCGGACCAGATTCCCGACGATACCGAGGAAGCGCCGGAGGGCTGGACCATCCCGGGTACGGAAATGGAAATCATCAGGCAGGAAGAAGGCGCACGCGCTGGGGAGTTCCTGTTCTCCGCCGCGACGGTTGAGCGCTTGCCGGAATTCCATGAGCGCATCATCGCATTACCGCCACTGCATCACTCGGCTTACGACAACTGGACCGATGAAGTGCGCTCCTTTACCGGCCCCTTTTTCCCCTACAGTTTCATCAATGCTTTGCCGGATGTTCTGATGAAGCCCTTTCTGGGCACTCAGCTTTGGAAAGCACTTCTTACTGCAGCGGTCTGGATCGGCATCGGGGTTATCATCATTGGCTGGGGTATCCTGACGCGCGGCTCCGAGACGGGACACCGCTCAATCGGTGGCCTGGTGCGATCAATGACAGTGCCGTCGCTGCTCTGCGCATTGGTATGGGGTGCCCACTATTTTGCGGGCTACCAGACAGGGCTGGCCGGGTTCTTCGCAACGATGGAGATCGTGGTCACCAACGTGCTCCTCTATTTCGCTCTGGCGTGGCTGGTATTGATTGTCTGCCACCTGGTGGTCGAATTGGTCATCGCGCTGCCAGCCATCCCGGACCAGAGTTACGATGCCAATCTCCTGCGCCTGATGGCGCGTGTGGGTGGCCTTGCTGCGGCTGGTGCCGTTCTGGTCTATGGCGCCGACAAGATCGGGATTCCTGCCCTTGGTTTGATCGCCGGTGTGGGTGTGGGCGGCGTTGCCCTTGCTCTTGCCGCGCAGTCCACGGTGGAGAACCTGTTTGGCGGGGTATCGCTCTTTGCGGACCGCCCCTTTCGGATAGGCGATTACATTCAGTACGGCGCCAGCAGCGGCACGGTCGAAGCGATAGGACCTCGCTCGTCGCGAATCCGCGGACTGGACGGAACGTTGGCCACAGTTCCAAATTCCGACCTGGCCAAAATGCACATTGTGAATTTTTCGCTGCGCAACAAATGCCTGTTTCGTCACGTGGTTGGCTTGCGCTACGAGACCTCCCGCCTTCAGCTTTTGTGGATCCTGGAGGAGATGCGTAAGTCGATCGCGGCCCATCCTATGGTGGAAACGGGAACGGGCATGCCTCGCATCAGGCTGATCGGTTTCGGGGCATCTTCGATTGAATTGGAGGTGCGTGCAACCGTTCTGACGGCCGACTTCGGGCAGTTTCTCGAAGTGCAGGAGGAACTGCTTCTCGAGCTCCAGGAGATCATTGCCAGGGGCGGTTCCGGTTTTGCCTTCCCCAGTCAGACAGTCTATCTCACCCGCGATTCGTCTCTCGATGGTGTGGTCAAAAAGAAGATCGAGGCGGAGGCGCAGGACACGTTTGAAAAGCGGATCGACAAGGAAGCCATTTCTATGGCCCGATCCGAGTAACCTCATTGAACAACGGATTTTCGAAAGTTCGCGTAACCACCGGAGATTTCAAGCATCCCGCATAGACAAAACCCAAGCTTGAGCTTGGATAAACTTGCGACAGACGCAAGAGGGAAATCTTTAGCAAACTTGAATGAATTCAGAAAACCAGCGCCATCTGGATAGTCTCTTGCTGGCGTCGTGGGTAGCTTTCTACCGGTCTTTGTCTGATTATCGCCGGGAGCTGAAATGGGTTTGGGTGTTAAGCTTAGGGGCGCGATGGGCCAGCAAGCTGAGTTTGCACCTGCCCTGAGGATTGATCGCCGGACAGCGCTTCTTGCCCTGACTCTGACCGGGCTGTTCCTTCCCGCTAATCTCGCACGAGCGTCCGGCCGTGGGGGCGAGATTCATGGAACGGTTGTTTATCGCGAACGCATGGCGCTTCCACCCGAGGCTCTCGTGGAGGTTCAGTTGCTGGACGTTTCGCGTGCTGATGCCCCCGCCGATATTATCGCCATGCAGAAGATCACGGGGGCTGTCGGCAGTCCGATCGAGTATCGGCTGGGTTTCGATCCGCGGGAGGTAAAGGAAGGGCATCGCTATGCGTTGCGTGCGACGATTTCTGCAGGCGACCGGTTGCTCTTTACGACCACCCAAAATCACGCCGTTTTTGGCGAGGGGCCCAATCAGACTGAACTTCTTGTGCAACGCGTTGCTCAGAGCGTGTCTCTGTTCGGCGAATGGCTAGTCGAGGATATCGACGGCGGTGGCGTGATGGATCGCCTGCGGAGCACGCTGACCTTGTCAGAAGATGGCGCAGTGAGCGGATCGGGGGGCTGCAATCGCTTCCGGGGCAATGTGAAGGTCGAGGGGGCCTCGATCCGTTTCACCCTGTTGGCTTCGACAAATATGGCTTGCTCGCCGGCGGCGATGAATCAGGAGCAGGCGTTTCTGAAAGCACTGGAGAGGGCGCGGCGCTTCGAGATCCATCAGACCTTTCGAAAACTCGTGCTGCTGGATGAAGAAGGAAAGGCCATTTTACGGCTCGCGGAGATGTCGCCTTGAAGCTGTATCGATGAACATCGCCGCCTGATTGGCTTGGTCTATTGGCGGTAACGGAAACACATCATGTGAAACGCCGTCGAAGAGGCGGGGCTGCAGGAGGAATGACATGGGTATCTGGAACCGGACAGGCATTGCGGCGACCATGTTGCTTGTGGGCTCATCGTTTGTGGGCACAGGGCACGCCAACGCCCAGCAACAAAGCCATATTTCGGCTGAAATGGTTGAGCAGGTAAGAGCGTCCGTGAAGGAGGATGCGTCCCGGCTCGAGACCATTTTCAAGGATATCCACCAGCACCCCGAACTCGGCTTTATGGAAACCCGCACGGCCGACATCATAGCCAAGGAACTCGAGGGGCTTGGCTTTGAGGTCAAGACCGGCATTGGCGGTACCGGCGTGGTGGGTATCATGAAAAACGGCGATGGCCCGGTTCTGGCCTATCGTGCAGACATGGATGCCAACGCCGTCGAGGAGGCAACGGGTCTCCCTTATGCCAGTAAAGTCCGCGTGGAACGCGAGGATGGAACGGTCTCTCCCGTTGCCCACATGTGCGGGCACGATGCCCACGTCACCTGGATGCTCGGCATGGCCAAGATCATGGCCGAGAAGAAAGACAGCTGGAGCGGCACGCTGATCCTCATCGCCCAACCGGCAGAGGAGCTTATCCTCGGAGCGCAGGCAATGGTGGATGACGGGCTCTGGACCGATCACGGCCTGCCCACGCCGGACTACCTCATCGGCCTGCACACGGCCCCTGGCCCGGTTGGCATGGTGGTCAGCTCCGGTGGCCCGAAGATGGCTGGAACCGATCAGATCGACGTCCTGTTCAAGGGAGTTGGCGGGCATGGGTCAATGCCGCAGATGACCAAGGACCCGGTTATCATGGCTGCCTATGCTGTGACCCAGTATCAGGCGATTGTGGCCCGCACGATCGAGCCGCAGCAGACCGCCGTTCTCACCGTCGGTTCGATCCAGGCCGGTGTCGACAACAACGTCATTCCGGCCAGTGCGCTGGTGAAGGTCAATCTGCGCTGGTACGACGCCAAGGTGCGCGAGCGGATGATCGCCGGCATCAAATCCATCAGCGATGGCATCGCCCGTACTTATGGCATGCCCGAGGACATGCTGCCGGAATACACGATGAAGGGTTATTCCACCCCGCTCGTGAACGATGACGAAATGGCCGAACGCCACGCGGAGGCTCTCGCCAAGCTCGTTGGCAAGGAAGGCGTTGTCAGCCAGCTTCCCGCTGCAACGGGCTCGGAGGATGTGCACCTTCTCAAAGGCCCCAATGAAGACGTTGCCTTCAACTATCTGATCGTCGGTGTTGCAGATCCGGAGGTGTTCCGCGCTTCGATGGAAGCGGGCAAGGGGTTCCCTTACTCCGCGCACAATCCAAACTTCATCGTTGATCTGCGGGCCATTCCGGTCGGCACAGAGGTCGCAACCGTGGCCACCCTGGAGCTTCTGGGCAAAGGGTCCCCACTCCTGAAAGTTACCAAAGCGAAAAAGTGACCAAGCCTACAGCCCAGACAGCATGCCAGGAGTATTGAAATGATAATCAACAGACGCAAGGGACTGGTTGCAGCCCTCACAATCACCATGGCATCGGCCTTCGGGCCGGGTATGGTGGCCTGGGCGGACGAGACGGACAAGCCCGCCGACATCGTTTATACGGGTGGCGACATCATCACCATGGAGGGTGATGCTCCCGAATATGCCGAAGCTGTCGCGGTGCGGAACGGCAAGATCGCCTATGTAGGCCCCCAGTCCGGCGTCGAAGCTCTGATCGGGGAGGAGACGCGGGAGATCGACCTTGAGGGGAAGACGCTGTTGCCCGGTTTCTTTGATGCCCATGGGCATATCTGGAACACTGGGTTCCAGGCGCTCGCCGCCAATCTCTTGCCGCCCCCCGATGGCGAGGCGCATGACATTGCCTCGATCATCGAGATCATGAATAAATGGGTAAGCGAGAACCAGGCGGCCATCGACAAGGTCGGCTGGATTGTCGGCTTCGGCTATGATGACGCGCAGCTGGCTGAAAAACGTCATCCGACCGCTGCCGATCTTAACAAGATCTCCGAGGACATTCCCGTCATTCTTCTGCATCAGTCGACGCATCTTGGCGTGATGAACGACAAGGCGCTGGAAATGGCCGGCTACACGGCTGAAACGCCGAACCCTGCAGGTGGTGTGATCCAGCGGATAGAAGGCAGCCAGCAGCCCAATGGCGTGCTGGAGGAGATGGCACTGTTCACGCCGCTCTTTGCTGTTCTGGCCGAGCTCGACGAGACGGCCAATCTGACCATCGCGAAGGCCGGCATGGAGGCCTATGCGGCCCACGGCTTCACCACCGGTCAGGAGGGACGGGCAACCAAGCCGGTGGCGGAAACCTGGCGCAGTCTGGCCAACAGTGACGAACTCATCCTCGACATCGATGTCTATCCCGATATTCGCGGAGACCTTGATTATCTGAAGGCCGTCGGCACATCCCACATCTATAACAATGGCTTCCGCATTGCCGGCGCGAAGCTCAGCCTCGACGGCGCCATTCAGAATTTCACGGCATGGCTCAGCGAACCCTACAAGGAACCGCTCCCCGGCCAGCCTGAGGACTATAATGGCTATCCGGCGATTGAAGAGGTGGACGAGGTACAGAAGATCGTCGACACGGCCTACAAGAACAACTGGCAGCTGCTGGTCCACACCAATGGGGATCAGACCAGTGATCAGCTGATCAATGCCGTACGCGCGGTGACGCAAGAGCGTGGCATGGATGATCGCCGGACGGTCATGATCCATGCACAGACCGTGCGCGAGGACCAACTTGATGCCATGAAGGAACTGGCCATTTTCCCGTCCTTCTTCGCCATGCACACCTATTACTGGGGTGATCTGCACCGCGAGGTGACGCTTGGCAAGGAACGCGCTTATCGCATTTCGCCGGCCCAGTCGGCGCTCAAGCGCGGCATGATCTTCTCCCAGCACCATGATGCGCCGGTGGCGCTTCCCAGTGCCATGGCGGTCCTGTCCGCAGCGGTCAATCGAACCAGCCGCACCGGCGATGTCATCGGCCCCGACCAGCGCGTCAGTGCCTATGACGGGCTGCGTGCGCTCACCATCTGGGCCGCTTATCAGGGATACCAGGAGAACCGAAAGGGAAGCCTCAAGGCCGAAAAACTTGCCGATTTCGTTGTTTTGGATCGCAACCCCCTAAAGGTCGATCCAGGCACCCTGCGCGAAGTGACGGTTCTCGAAACCATCAAGGAAGGCAAGACGATCTACAGCGCGCGGAAACAGTAGCTGCGGCTCAAATCCCGAGCGCAGCAATCTTCTCACACATCCTGAACCCCATGGAGTGAAACATGAAACTGGAACTTCGACGCACTGTCAGCCTGCTTCTTGCCGCGACCGCCATTGCATCGGCGCCGCTGCAGACAGCCCAGGCCTGTTCCCGTATTCTTTCGAATGACAACGGGCTGGGAATTTTCGTCAGCCGCACGATGGACTGGCCGGAATCCACCGAGCCCGTTCTCACTGTCATGCCTCGCGGCATGGAGCGTGATGGCGGCATGGTTGGCGATGAGCACCTGATCTCCGACAACCCGGCTAGGTGGACATCCAGATACGGCTCCATCGTTACCACCGTTTATGGTGTTGGCACCGTCGACGGCTTCAATGAGAAGGGGCTCGCCGTCCACCTCCTTTATCTGAGCGCGACAGAGTTGCCAGAGCGTGATCCCAGCAAACCTGGCCTGCAGGTTGCCCTGTGGGGCCAGTATGTGCTGGACAATGCGGCAACGGTTTCAGAAGCCCTGACCGAGCTTGAGAAGGTTCAGCTGGTCATGGCTGAAGTGAACGGTCACAAAGGCACGCTTCATCTGGTGATGGAGGACGCAACCGGTGATTCCGCCGTGATCGAATATCTGGATGGAAAGGCGACCGTTCATCACGGCAAGGACTACCGGATCGTGACCAATGATCCGGCCTATGACGAACAGTTGGCGATGCTTGCAGAAATGGATTTCAGCAACCCAAGCAGCGATACGCCGCTTCCGGGCAATGTCCGCGCGAAAGATCGTTTCCAGCGGGCAGCCTATTATACCTCCATGCTCCCCAAGCCTGAAAACGAGCAGCAGGCCATTGCCGGCGTCCTGGCGATCGCCCGCAATGTCTCGGTGCCCTTTGGCGCTCCTTATGGCGGTTTTGGCATCTACAACACCGAATACCGGACGGCCATCAATCTGAGTGAGGGCCGTTACTTCTTCGAGCTGACCACCAGCCCGAATGTGATCTGGACGGAACTGGCCAAATTCGATCTTTCCGAAGGCGCTCCGGTGATGACTCTGGATCCCGACGATATCTCTCTTGCGGGTGATGTTACGGGTTCCTTTAAGAAGAGCGACGCACCCTTCTGATGAATCTGAACCGGGCTCCGTCTTTCGCCAGAACGAGGCCCGGTACATTTGCGTGGTGCCTGGAGAAGATGCTGCGCTGGCAGCGGGAGGCTGACCAGTCCGGCCAAAATCCTATCGCACTGAATTCCGTTTCAGCACCTGAGTTCCAGCGTTGTCTGAAGCGATTTTGAATTCTGTTCCTGATACAATAAAGTTGCAGAGATCGCTGGTGCCAGGGGAGGGCGTGGTGCTTCACAGAGCGACAAGCCACGATACGAGCCGTGTGGGGAAGGAAAGCGGGCTGCAGGACAGGAAATCCGCCGGGCATGAACACGACCCTTATCAACTTGCCAACTCATGCGTCAGGTCTTTCGATGACCCGGAGAGCTTCGCTCAGACCATACCCGGTGGGCGCTTCGGGCTGGTTCCCGTTGAGCATGGTGGCTTCGAGGCAACGCTTCGTGTCAGCAGTTTGACCGATGGCGTTGCCGTTCGCGGTGTTTCGCTTTCTCATCCAGTCGCATTGAGATCGGAGTTTACAGGCGGTAACAATCCGTCCGCGACTTTCCTGTTTCCAGTGAGAAACGGTCGGGACATCCTGTTCGACGGTCGCAGTTTCTCCGAGGATCGCATTGTCTCAAGAATACCCGGACAAACGCCATCTGTGCGAACGAACGGGGCGACGGAGATTGGCAGTATCGTGGTGCGGCAGGAAGCCGTGCGCCGAATCGCGGAGGCAGTTTTTGGGCGGGAGTTCCCCGAAATATTCCTAAATCCGGCATCATTTCGTCCCTCTGGAACAGAGCATATGGCCGCACTCCGCCACGCGTATCTGCGCGCCAACGGGATTTTGCAGGGGTATTCTCATGCCCGCTTGAGTCAGCTGGAGCAGACGCTGATAAAGCGCCTGAGGGAAAGTGTCGTAATCGCGCTTTTGGAAGCGCTTGTTGGTGGTGAGGTAAAGAGAGATCATCTCGCCCACCAGAGGCAGACTGCATGCATGGCGCGCATTGAGCGCCTGATCGACGAACGGCGCGAAGACCCAATCGGCTTGCAGGATTTGTGTGAAGGCGCTGGGTTGGCGTTGCGTACGGCAGAAGCAATTATCCGTAACCGGACCGGCATGACGGCCCTGCAGTATCTGCAGCGTCGCTATCTGGCGTTTGCAAGGGAAAGCCTTTTGCGTGCGGAGTCAGGTGCAACCGTGACTAAAATCGCGATGCAGAATGGTTTCTTTCATCTGGGACGCTTTGCGGGCTTTTATCGGTCAATCTATGGAGAACCGCCTTCCACGACCCTTCTTCGAGCGATGGGATAAGCCGGTCTATCGAGGAGCGTCGAGTGACTTGGCGCCTTCTGGTCTCTCGGGCTGAGCTAGCCCAATGTCGAATGCTGGCGCTTCGGGTTGTAAAGCGCTCGATGCAGTCGAACACATACACCCTGGCGCCGTCTCGGATTCTATAATTCTTGCGTACCGTCCTTTCCGCCGCACTCGCCTACCCAGAGCTAAGTTCCTTCCTCCGGATGAAGCGGTTGGATCGGAGCGCAGGCGCGGACCGGGGAGCGATGCCGGCGGTTTTCCGATGTGCTGTTGTGGACGGTCCGTTCGAGGGCGCGCCGGCGCGACCTGTCCAAAGACCAGTTATGCCCCAGAAGTTGAATTGTGCCGCTCAGGCGGGGCCAAGCTCCAGGCCGGAAGGCTCCATTGAAAAAGCTCCTCCCCGAGACAGTGGAGCATCAAACAGCCTCCGCTTATGACCGGACGCATTTTCTGGATGTTGAGTATAGAAACGAACACAGGATGCACCGCGCTCAGTGCGATAGCGCAAACGGAGAACCCGAGTAGTCAACCAACGTGCAGGGTCTTGTTGTGACTGCGTAACCAGCACGTGGCGGAAACTGGCAGTTGGTGCAATTCATGACTAACGTAACAGCATGCCCTCCTGGTCAAAGAGACACAGCCGCTCCGGGGGAAAAACGACATTCGCTGGGTCACCAATCGCATATCTTTTCCCGTCCCAGCTGAGGGTGGTGATGGAAAGCCCGCCAGTTGCACCCACTGCGATGGTCAGTTGAGTTTCGGGCCCGCTTCGCTCGATGAACTTGATACACCCGTTCAGCTGGGATGGATCGGTCCGGCGCTGCAGAACGCAGTCTTCTGGTCGAATGCCCAGAAAGGCTGCATTCGGTTGCGCTTTTGTGCTTGCAGGTAGATCAATTGCGAGTTTGGGCTCGACCTTCGGCACGAAAACGGGGCCTCTCTGCAGTTGAGCGACTGTGCCTTCGATCACATTCATGGGAGGTGCGCCGATGAAGCTTGCCACGAATGTGTTCTCCGGCTTTCGATAGATTTCATCCGGTGTGCCGATCTGCTCGACGCGACCGCCACGCAAGACCACGATCCTATCGGCCATGGTCATTGCCTCCACCTGATCATGGGTGACGAAGATCATGGTGGAACCCAGGCGTTGGTGCAGGAGTTTGATCTCTCGGCGCATCTGTACGCGCAGTGCCGCGTCCAGATTGGAGAGTGGCTCATCGAAAAGGAAGACGGAAGGTTCGCGTATGATAGCGCGGCCCATGGCGACGCGCTGGCGCTGCCCACCGGAAAGCTGGCGCGGGTAGCGATCCAGCATGCCGTCAAGCCCGAGCAGGCCCGCCACTTCCGCCACTTTCGGCGCGCGTTTCGCTGGCGCAATGCCGGTCATTTTAAGTGGAAAGCCGATGTTGTCGGCCACGCTCATATGCGGGTAGAGCGCATAGTTCTGGAACACCATGGCCACATCACGGTCTTTCGGAGGAAGGTGATTTACCGCCCGGTCTCCAATCCGGATCTCGCCGCCGCTAATGCTCTCCAGTCCAGCCAGCATGCGTAAGAGCGTCGACTTTCCACAGCCGGAGGGGCCGACAAAAACAATGAACTCGCCGTCTTCGATGTTTATGTCTGCTCCGTGGATGACTTCTGCCAGCCCGTATTTCTTGACGACTTTGGAGAATGAAACGGTTGCCATGGGGTGTTTCGATTCCTGTTTGCGCTCAGCGCACGCTGCCGGCAAGCGCACCTGAGACGATGCGCCTTTGCATGATGAGAAAAACGACGATCACTGGAAGTGCGAAGACAAGGGCCGCCGCCATCTGCAGTTCATGCAGGGTGAAATATTCGCCGCGGAAGGACGAGATGCCTGTGGCTGCAGTCCAGAGCGATTGCGAGTTGATGAGGGTCTTGGCGAACAGAAAGTCGTGCCAGCTCGTTACGAAACCGTAGATGAAGATCGCGGCAAGGCCGGGCAGTGCCAGCGGCAGTGTTACATGCCAGTAGGCAGAAAGGCGCGAACAGCCATCAATGCGGGCCGCGCCTTCGAGGTCTGCGGGGATGCTGTCGAAGAATCCTTTGCTCATCCAGATCGCCAGCGGTGCCACGAGCGAGATGTGTCCAAGCACCATGCCCTGCATGGTGTCGAGCAGGCCGAAGTCGCGGAACAATATGTAAAGCGGCACGACGATGCTGGTGGCTGGCATCATCTGCGTGGCCAGAACCAGGATGAGGACGAGCCCTGAACCGCGGAATTTTATGCGGCTGAGGGCGTAGCCGCAGGAGGCGCCAAAAGCGAGCGACAGGAAGGAAGAAGCCGCCGCGACGAAAATGCTGTTTCCGATCCAGCGCAGCATCGGGCGCTCGGTAAACAGCGTGGTGAAATTCTCGAACGTGATCTGCTCGGGGACAATACCGGCGAGGCTGCGGCTGAAGCCGGTTGGTGTCAGTGCGATCACAACCATCCAGTAGACCGGGAAAAGGACCACCATTCCCAGCAGCACCAATGCGGCGGTATGCAGGATGTTCGATGCGGTCGAGCTTCCTATAGGTTGCGCCATGGTCAGACGGCTCCGCCCGCACCGCGTTCCGCACGCTTCATCACGCGCAGATAGACAAGCACCATGGCGAGCGAAATGAGAACGGCGAGAATGCCGAGCGTCGCCGCATAGGAGAAATCCAGTTTGCGAAAGGCGGTGTTGTAGGTAAGCACGGTCATGGTCTCGGTCGCGCCGGCTGGTCCGCCTCCGGTGAGGATGAAGATGATGGGAAAGGATTTGAAGCCCATGATCATGAGGAGCACGACGATCACGGCCGTGACGGAGCTGAGCTGCGGCAGGGTGATGTAGCGGAACTGGTTGAAGGCGCTGGCCCGGTCGATCCTGGCAGCCTCGTAGAGTTCGTCGGGAATGGAGTGCAGCCCGGCCAGAAAGAAGATGTAGGCGACCGGGAATTCGTTCCACACCTGCGCCAGGATCAGCGCGGGAAGGGCGGTATCGCGGTCGATAAGCCAGTCGGTTCGGTCGAGAAAGGGCAGGGGGTCGAGAAGGCGGTTGATGACGCCGAAATTGCCTTCATACATCACTCCCCAGACCAGCGCGGTGACCACGGCTGGCACCGTCCAGGGTATCAGGAAGGTAAGCCGCGCAAGCGCTCGGAACCGGACAATGCGCCGTGTCAGAAGCGCCGCCGAAAGGGCAAGGACGATGGAGCCGATGACCGTACCGCCCATATAGAGCGCGGAGCGCCAGACCGCGTTCCAGACCTGCGCATCGAAGACCAGTTTCTCATAATTGTGCCAGCCAAAAGTGCCCGCCGCTGCCGGCCTGCGGAAGTTGATCGTGTCGAAGCTGAGTATGAGTGCCTTCAGCATCGGCAGACCGATCACAAACCCC
This sequence comes from Nitratireductor aquibiodomus, assembly GCF_900105565.1. Lineage (NCBI taxonomy): Bacteria > Pseudomonadati > Pseudomonadota > Alphaproteobacteria > Hyphomicrobiales > Phyllobacteriaceae > Nitratireductor > Nitratireductor aquibiodomus. Next base: position 2,746,590 of record NZ_FNSL01000001.1, read on the forward strand.
AGAACCAGCAGGGCGGGCAACAGCATGATGAGAAGGAAGCCCCTTCCTTCTGTGAGGAAATTGGAGAGGCTGCTGCCGTCTCCGGCCAGTCGCCCGCCCTTTCCCTTCTTGTTGTTGAAGCCACTCATGCTTGATGTCGCCCGGATTTCTGATGCCGCACCTATTTGGCGCAGCAGTCTTCCAGTTTGGCCTGTGCTTCGGCGAGGCTCTCTTCGGCAGGCCTGTCGTCACGCAGGGTCAGCAGCACGGCGTCGACAACAATCGGCCATATCTCGTTGAACTGGTCGGCATGGCCGGGAATGGCCACCGGATGCGCGTTTCCGCTGCTTTTGATCCAGGGCTCCAGATAGGGGCGCGCCTCTTTCTGCGCATCGGTCAGCGCGTTCACCCCATAGGGAATGTATGGACTGTGATCGGAGAAGGTGGACTGCATCTCCGCGCTGGCCGCTGTTTGGATGAAGGCTTTGGCGGCGTCCGGATTTTTGGTTGCTGCGTTGACCGCCAGCGCCATGTTCACGCCACCGGTCCCGGGCCCGTCCCAAGGGTGAAGCGCCGATTTGTAGCAGTCGAAATTGTCGGAGTTGTTCTTCTCGATAAAGGGAAACTGCCATTGCCCGTCAATGGTCATGGCGGTCCCACCGGTGGCAAACAGCGAGCGCTGGTCTGTCTCCGTCATTCCCTTTGGAACGACGCCCGCATCATAGAGTGCCTTCATCTGCTTGAGGCCCGCGATCACAGGTTCAGAATCAAGCGTGAAATTGCCATCCGCATCGGCAAACGAGCCGCCATTGGCGATGCTCCACATGAGAAGCATCTCATAGGTGGGGTCTTCGTTGGCATTGACCATGTTCGCGCCATACCGCGTGACGCGCCCCGAATCGTCCTTCACCGTCAGCTTCTTCGCGTAGTCGAGAAACTCCTGCGGGGTCTGGGGCGGGCGGTCGAACCCGGCTTCCTTCAGATAGCAGGCGTTGTAAATCAGTTCGAGCGTACGACCGGTGATCGGCAGCGCATAGATTTCGCCATCCACTGTCAACGCATCGAAACCGCCATCGACGATCTGGTCCTTCACGCCGGAGTTTTCGAGAAAATCCGTCAATGGCATGAGCTGGCCGGCGGCAAGAAGCTCGCCGATGTTGTTCGGATTGACGGTCAGGATGTCCGCACCGGTGCCGCTGGCGGCCTGAATGAGCAATTGCTCGTAATACTCGCTTGCCGGCGTGTTGCGCGGCACCACCTTGTTGCCGGTCTTTTCTTCATAGGTCGACACCAGAAGCTGCCACCAGTCGCCCATTCCGGGCGCATCGTAATCGACCACCAGAAAGCTGATGTCGTCTTTTGCGGACGCGCCTGTCCCTCCCACCGCAAAGGCGGTGACGGCAAGGGCGCTGGCATAAAGCATTTTCCTCAGTTTACCGGGCATGTGTGTTCTCCTCTGGTTGTCGCCCGGCTGATCATCCACCCCTGTCTTCACTGGACAGGTATCCAGATTGCCGCGCTTCCCAAAGAAAGTCTGCCCTTGAGGTTGAACGGGCTCAAATCGCTTTTTGGAATAGGGCAGTGCCGTTCAGGCAAGGCGGGCAGGCAAGGCCGGTGGGGGCTCTCAGGCTGCTTCGCTGCAGCCTGCATCCCTCACCACGCAATCCATGATCCAGCCGCGCAGGGCGAGCACGTTCCGGTCGCTGGCCGACCGCGCAGGCGTGATAAAATGATAGGCTTTTCTGCCACGCAGCGGCACATCGAACAGCACCGCCAGCTCTCCGGTCTCAAGCTCACGCTCGACCATGAAGCGGGGAACCATCGCCGCGCCCTGCCCATGCACCGCAGCCATGATCAGCAATGGGAACTGATCGAACTGAGGGCCACGGGGAAGGCCCGGCCGGGCACATCCGGCCCGTTCGAACCACTCGGCCCAGAGGTCCGGCTGGTCCGTCAGGTGAAGGAGCGTGCACTCGTGCAGAACCTCGGGAGAGTTGGGCCGCCTCGTGCGCATGAAATGCGGGCTCGCCACGGGCAGCAGCTCCTCCTCGAAAAGCGGCGCGCATGCCGCGCCACCCCATTGCGGCATGCCCTGCACGATGGCGCAGTCCACCGCTTCGTCATCCGCTTCCAGCAGCGTTTTCGAGGTCACGAGATTGATGCTGAGGCCGGGATTGCGGTTCTGGAAAGCGCCAAGACGCGACACAAGCCAGCAGGCCGCCAGCCCGACCGGCGCCGCGATGGTGATGACGGCCTTGCCATCTGCGCCCTGCATCAGCGCCCGGGTCGAACTCTCCAGTTGCCCGAGAAGCGTTCGCACCTGGGGGAGATAACGCCGTCCCATCTCCGTCAGGTGAACCTGATGATTGTTGCGGGCGAGAAGTGCCACACCAAGCATCTGTTCCAGCTGGCGCACCCGTTTGGAAACGGCCCCTTGCGAAAGCGAGAGATCTTTGGCGGCCTGTGAAAAGCTCAGATGTCTGGCCGTCGCCTCGAAGGCGATCAGGCCGGAAACGGAAGGGATCAAACGTCGCGGCAGTTCCATGACACTCCCCTTGTCTTCACCTCACGATCATCAGTCAGAATGCGGCGGCGGCGCATTGGCCGCCGCCACAGGATCAGCTCGAGCAGCGTGTCGAGAAGGGCCGGCCGTGGTGCCGGTCCATGAGATATTTGGCGACGTAGTAATCGATATGGCTGCCGCCGCCATTTTTCATCATGGTGATTTCGTCGGCCGACTGGCGCCCCTTCACCTTGCCCTGGCAAAGCTCGAAGAGATCGCCGCGCACATCGTCCGGCGTGATGATGCCGCGCTCATACGGCCCGAGGAATTCGCCGGAACGCGTGGTGGTCTGGCGATGATCGACGAAGATGGAAGCGCGCTTGAGAACATCGTCGTCGGCCTCGCGCATTTCAGGCGTGAAGGAGCCGACGAGATCCACATGGGCACCGGGCTTCAGGAGCTTGCCCTTCAGATGCGGTTCGTTGGCCATGGTGGCGCTTGAGATGATGTCGGCTTCGCTCACGGCCTTGTCGAGGTCGAAGACCACCTCCGCTTCGATCCCTTCTGCGGCGAGCGTCTTTGCCAGCGCTTCGGCATTGGCCGCCGTGCGGTTCCACAGCATGACACGCTTGAGGTTGGGCCGGGCGGCAAGATGCGCCTTGACGAGATAGGGTGCCAGCCCGCCAGCGCCGATCATCAGGAAGTTTTCGGCATCCTCACGCGACAGAAGCTTCGAGCCGAAGGCCGAATCCGACGAGGTTTTGCGGAAGATCACCGCCTCGCCGTCAATCACAGCCTCGGCGACACCCGTGTCGGCGTTGATGAAAACATAGATCGAGTTCACGGTCGGAAGATTGTGCCGCGTCTTGTTGTTGGGGAAAGAGGTCACCAGCTTTGCCAGAATGCCTTCCTGCGGTTCCCATGCCGGCAGGATGATGAAGATGTCCGGCTGGCCCTGCGGGTTCGGCTCCTGATAGATCAGGCGGTCGGACTGTTTGGGCATGCCGCCCTTGTGCGCAGCTTCAAGTGCAGCGAACAGGCCTTCATAATCCAGCAGTTCATGCACGCGTTTGGCATCGATCATTTCCATCAGGACGTCTCCATTTCACAGTCTGTTTGTTGCGCGCTCATCGACCGGCGATGATCGCGAGATTGTCTGCTCGGCAATGCAGTTTGATTTCCGCGCCTTCTCCGATGGAGACCGGCGGCCTTGCATCGACCAGCAATGATCTTCCGTCCGCCGTCTCGACATTGAGATGCACGCGGTCGCCGAGATAGGTCTGGTCGGTCAGGCGACCCGATAGCTCGATGTCGTCCTTGCGACGGCTTCTTCCGATATCGAACGCCTCCGGGCGGATCACCACCGAGACCGCTTCGCCCGCATCCGGCTTTCTGTGCGAAGTCACGCGGGCAACCGGCACGCGCCAGCGCGCATCGCCGACGGAAAGTGTCAGGTGATCCCCGTCCTTCGCTTCGACCTTCGCTTCAAACAGGTTGGTGGCGCCGACGAAATCGGCGATGAACAGCGTTGCCGGATTGGCATAGATGTTCTCCGGAGTGTCGAGCTGTTCGATCTTGCCCTTGTTCATCACCGCCACCAAATCCGACATGGACATGGCTTCCTGCTGGTCATGGGTCACGAAAACGAAGGTCTTGCCCGTGCGTCGCTGGATGGCCTTCAGCTCACGCTGCATGTCCTGCCGCAGTTTCAGATCAAGCGCGCCGAGCGGCTCGTCGAGCAACAGCGCTGCCGGATCGGGTGCCAGCGCACGGGCGAGCGCCACACGCTGCCGCTGGCCGCCCGACAGCGCGTCGGGGTAGCGATTGGCGATGTCGGGCAGGCGGATCAGTTCCAGAAGCTCGGTAGAACGGCGCGCGATGGCGCTCTTCTCCATGCCCTGCATCTCGCAGCCGAAACCGATATTCTGGGCAACGGTCATGTGGGGAAAGAGCGCGTAGTCCTGAAACACCATCTTCACCGGGCGGTTGTGTGCAGCCGCGTTGGTGATGTCCTTTCCGTCAACCAGAATGGTGCCACTGTCCGGCTCTGCCAGGCCGACAATCGAGCGCAGCAACGTGGACTTTCCGCAGCCGGATGGCCCCAGAAGGGTGATGAACACGCCCCGGTCGATGGTGAGCGAAACGTCGTCGATGACCCGCAGCGCCCCATAGGCCTTGCAGATGTTCTTCAGTTCGATGGCGGGTACGGGATCAGTCATTCTTGGCACCGGAAGTCAGGGAGGTTTCGCTGCGCAGGCTGCGCTTGCGCACAAAGCGTTCGGCATAAAGGCCAAAGCCGGTCGTGGCGATGAGGACGAGCGTCGAGATGGCGGCAAGGCCCGGATCGAAGCCAAAGCGCAGCCTCGCAAACAGGAGAACCGGGAAGGTCTGCTCGAACCCGCCGAGGAAGAACGAGCGCACGAAATCCTCGAACGACAACAAGAGGCAGAACATGAAGGCGCCCAAAAGCGCCGGCGAAAGGTAGGGCAGCACGATGCGCACGAGAATGATGACATCATCCGCACCAAGATTGCGTGCCGCATCCGCCATGTTGCGGCCCATCGTGTTCAGACGGGTCAGGACCATGATCACGACGAAGGGCACGGAGCCGACCGCATGGCCGAAGGCTATCGCTGCCGTTCCCGTTTCAAGACCGATGCGGCCAATAAAGATGCGCAGCGAGATCGCCGAGACGACCACCGGCAGGAATGCCGGCAAAAGAATGAGCGCGATCAACAGCCCACGCATGACACCGGACGTGCGGGCAACGGCGAAGGCAATCGGCAGGCCGACCGCAACCGAGATCACCGTGGAGAAAACGGCGACCCGGGCTGAAAGCCACAACGCCTCCATGACATCGCGGTCGAGCAGCACTTCGCTGTACCATTTCGTCGTCCAGCTATGGATCGGAAAGGCAACGAAGTTGGAATCGCGGAACCCCATCGCCGCCATCACGAGCAGCGGCAGGAAGAGATAGGCGACGAACAGCCAGAACAGACCGGGCAGGGCAAGATTGCGCATTTTCATTCTCATGCCCTCCCGCGGCCGCGCCGCTGAAAGATCGCCACGAAGAGGCCGACATAGGCGAGCGCGGCCCCTGTCAGGATGATGCTGAAGGCACTGCCCTGCGGCCATGAAGCCCCGGCCTTGGCGAAGATCTGGCCGATCGTGGTGGCAAACAGCGTGTTGCCCGGTCCACCCAGAAGCTGCGGCATGGCGTAAAGGCCGATCACCAGCAGGAACACCAGCGAGCACCCGGCCACCACGCCGTCGCGCGACAGCGGCAGAACGATGCGCAGAAAGCGCCGCCAGGCGGGTGCGCCCAGATTGGCTGCCGCCTCGAGCACATTGTCATCGATCTTTTCAAGCGCCGCATAGAGCGGCAGGAGCATGTAAAGCGAGGTCAGGTAGATGACGCCGATGGTCAGTGAAAAATTGTTGTACAGCAGCTCAACCGGCGTGCCAGGCATGCCGATGAAGGAGAAGAACGAGTTCACCGCCCCGCGATTGGCCAGCATCACGATCCACGCAAAGCTGCGGATGATCTCGCTGACCCAGAAGGGGGCGATCACCAGAAGCAGCAGCCTTGTGCGCCTGCCGCGCGGTGCCACCTTGGCGATGTAATAGGCAATCGGAAAGACAACGAGCAGCGTCAGCAAGGTGACCACGGTTGCAAACACGAAGGAGCGCATAAACGCCGTGAGGTATAGCGGGCGCTCGAAGAAGCTTGCATAGTTTGCCAACGTCCAGCGTGCGGCCTCCCCCTCGCGCACGGGGAAGCTTTCATAAAAGCTCACCAGCACCATCTGCGCCAGCGGCGCGACCGTCGTGCCGATAATCCACAGAAGCGGCACAATGCACACGATCAAAACCCGCGCCATCGGCGAACGGGCATAGAGATCGGTCAAGCCGCGATAGACGGAATACCGTCGCAAATGAATGAGCAGGCGGGTCATGGATACTCGTTTTCGTCTTCGATGCCGGCCGCCAGAAAGGCAGCCGGCTGTTCTTTGGCGCTGATCAGGCGGCGCGGATCTCTTCTGCTGCCTTGTCGATCAGATCGAAGATGAAGGGCGCCGTTTCCACATCCACCCAGGAAAGGCGGCTGCGCTCCTCGGCGCTCAGCGCCAGCGCCTCTTTCTCCTGATCCGTCAACAGCGCTTCGGTGCCCTTGATGGTGGAGGAAAGGCCCGTGGAGCGCACGATCTCCGCACCATTTTCCGCATCTGCCAGAAGTGCGTTCAGGAAGGTGTACGCGTTCTCCATGTTGGCCGCATCCTTGGTGATGTTGAAGCCATAGGCATAGGCCAGCCCGCCTTCCCTGGGGATCGTGTAGGCTGCCGGGAAACCGTCAATGATCAGCTGCGAGGAAGGGCCGGAACCAGCCTGCGCCAGCGCCACGTCGCCCGTCACCATCATCTGCTGGATCTCGGTCGCCGCTTCATAGTAACGCCGCACCATATGCTTGTGCTCGATCAGGAAATCCCGGGTCGCGTCGACCGCACGCTGCGCCACATCCGGCGTGTTCATGTAGGAAGCGGCCGAACCGTCATACCCCAGATAGTTCATGGCGATCTGGAAGAAATCCTGGATCTGATAGGCCGTGCGCCCGGCATTGGCCTCGTTGAACATCACGTCCCAGCTTTCCGGCGCTTCGATCTCCTCGGTGTTATAGAGAAGACCGGTGGAGACCACCACGAGCGGCACACCCCACTGCTCGCCCGAGCGCGAGACCCATGATGCGCTCGCATATTCGTCTTCGATGCGGTTCCAGTTGCCGAGCTTTGCGCGGTCGATGGGCGCAAGGAAGCCTGCATCGATGAACTGGTAGAAGCGATGCCCGGCGCAGGTCACGATATCGGCGCTGAACTTGCCGTCCTCCGCAGCCATCAGGTTGAACTGCTCACCCTGATCGGTGACGGTGCGGATGTTCAGGCGAATGCCGGTCTCGTCCTCGAACCGCTTGCGAAACGCATCGGTGATGAAGCCGTCATAGGCCCAGATGTTAAGTTCGCCGCTCGCCGCACGGGCGGGGCGGATCAGTCCGGGTGCGCACAGACCGGCAACACCGGCAATCCCCATCCCGGTAAGCACTGTTCGTCTTGTCGGCTTGAAAGTCATGGCCGTTCTCCTCTTTTTCTCTGTTTTGTCGTTCCCCGAAGCAGGTCGGATCAAACCGGCTGACCTGCGTTCAATTCCCTGTAATTCCGTTTCCCGTCGGCCAGAGCCATCAGCGATGCTCCAAGCCGCTCTATCTCTTCCGGCGTGTTGTAGGCATGTACCGAGGCTCTCACCAGTGACGTCACGCCCCGGGCGCGCAGCGCCCTGCGGGTCAACTGGGTGTTGGAAACCGAGGTGTTGATGCCAAACTCGTCGCGCAATGCTGCCACCAGAACCTCGGCCGGCACGGATTCGTGAAAAAACGTCACGATTCCGCTCTTCTCCACACCACGGTCCTGAACGGTCATGCCTGGCAGTTCCGCCAGCATTCCGCGCATCCCGGCCGCAAGGCCCCGAACATGGTCCCAGATGTTCTCAAGGCCGATCTCCAGCGCATACTGGCATGCGGCGCCGAGGCCCAGCTGGGTCGCGACATTGCGTTCCCAGAGTTCAAAGCGCCGGGAGCCTGCTGCCATCTGGAAACGATCCACATCCGTCCATTGCGCCGACTGGATGTCGAGCGCATGGGGCCGAAGCGCATCGAGCGCATTGCCGTCGACCCATAAGAATCCAGTCCCGCGCGGACCCCTGAGATATTTTCGCCCTGTTGCCGAAAGCATCGTGCAGCCCAGCGCCTTCACGTCAATCGGCATCTGCCCCACAGACTGGCAGGCATCCAGCAAAAACGGAACACCGTGCCTGCGGGCCAACTGCCCTATTTCCCGTGCGGGGTTGATCAGACCGTCATTGGTGGGCATGTGCGAGATGGCGATCAAGCGCGTACGCGCGGTGATCAGCCCTTCGAGTGCCGCCACATCGACAATTCCGTCGGGGGTGTCTGGCGCCAGTACAACCTCGATCCCCAGTCGCTTTTCGGCATGGCGAAAGGCGATCATGTTGGAGTTGTATTCCGATTGGCCTGTGATCAGCTGATCGCCCGACTGCCAGTCCATGGCAAAGAAGGCAGCCTGCCAGGCGCGGGTGGCATTGTCGAAAAAGGAAACCTCGTCGGAAGCACCACCGACAAGCCGTGCCACGGCACCGTAGGTTGCCTGCAATTGCCCGGCGTGCCTTTCGGCAGCTTCATAGCCCCCCGACATGATCTCCTCGGCCCAGTGATGCTCCACCGCCTCAATGACCGGCTGCGGCATGAGGCTGGCGCCCGCATTGTTGAAATGAACCAGTTCAGCTCTGCAGCCCGGCGTCTCCGCCCGCAGCCGTTGCGTGTCCAAACCCATTGCCGGACCTTCTATTCTGTTCTCGGAAAAAGCCCGGCCACGGTCCCATCGTGCGCAAGCATAGCGTTCCGCTTATTGTTTTTTGTCGCTCTTGCGATCAGTTGAGCATCACGTTGCCACGGAAGGTAACGTTCAAACAGGTTGAAAAGATTCATCCTCAGTATAAACTTGACTCATGGTATTGCGTCGTCACCTTCCCTCACCCAGCACGTTGTTCGTTTTTGAAGTCGCCGCCCGGCATTCAAATTTCTCCAAGGCTGCGGACGAATTGAACATCACGCAGCCGGCGGTCAGTCACGCGGTTGCATCGCTGGAGAAACACATCGGCGAAAAGCTTTTCATACGGTCCGGGCCAAACCTCGCGTTGACGGAAGCCGGCAAAAAACTCAGCCGCGTCACCACCCGCGCCTTTCACTCCATCGAAGACGTGCTGGATGAGATTGAGGGGCGCGACGACACCCGCGAAGTGGTGATGCTGTCGATCTCCTCGGGCATGGCCACCCATTGGCTGATGCCGCGCTACAGCAGTTTCCGGGAAGAATTCCCCAACACCGATCTCCAGTTTCAGCTTTTGCCGGGAAGTGTGGGCGGCCCGCTCCACAATTGCGATCTGGGACTGCGCGTTGCTGTGGGGGACGATGCGCGCAAGCTCGGTGGCTGGTTTGCACCCGAACGGGTTCTGGCCATCGGAGCACCGGGTTATGTACGTGAGCGCGGATCCTTTGATGAGCCGGCATCGCCGCACACTCTGATCAACCTGCCAGACCATTGGTTCGGCTGGCCGGAGTTCGCATCGGAAGCGGGCCGAAGAGTACCAGCGACATGGAACCAGCTTTCCTTTTCCGATTATTCGGTCGTGCTTCAGGCCGCGCTCAGCGGTCAGGGGCTGGCGCTCGGCTGGACTTCGGTGGTTTCGCGTCTTGTCATCGACGGCATGCTTGTCAGCGCCAGCGACAAGGTCATTCTCACCGACCGCAGCTATCACCTCGTTTCATCCAGCCAGCGAGCGATCCGCCCGGTGGTCGAGCTTGTGCGCGACTGGCTGATCGCGGAGATGGAGCAGGAAGAGCGCGCACTTGCCAGCATGCTCGGATGATATCCCCGCAGAAGCCTATTCCACCCGGGCACAGGCCTCTGACCACAATTCCATTGTGATGCCGGCCGCCACATCCGACAGTCGGGTGCGAGCAACCTGTCTGGAAGTGTCATGAAAATCACCGCCGCCAATATCTATGTCGTACCAACGGGCTTCCGCCGGGCCGTCATTCTGGAGCTGGAAACGGACGAAGGCATAACCGGACTGGGCGAAGCCGGCATTGCCTACGGCCTCGGCACGACAGCGGCAGCCGAAATGCTGGCAGCGATGCTGGAACGCCTCGTGATCGGTCGCGACCCTTCGCCCGTCGAACTGATCTGGAACGACATTTACGATCAGGGCTTCTGGACCAAGGGGGGCGGCGCAATCTCCATGGCCGGTCTCAGCGCCATCGATCATGCGCTCTGGGATATCAAGGGCAAAGCGCTCGGCGCTCCGGTCTATTCACTGCTCGGCGGGCCGATCGAAACCGAGCTCGAGGTCTATGCCAATGGCTGGTGGCTCGGCTGTAACAGCGGCAGCGAGTTTGCGGAGGCGGGTCTGCGCACGGTGGAACGTGGCTATCGCGGGTTGAAGCTCTATCCGCTCGGCATGGCCGATCCTGTCACGGTGATCCGGCATCCCGCACGCCGCAGCCTGCGCGAGGGCGAGAGCGCGCTTGTCATCGAGCGTGTCGAGAAGTTGCGGGCCGCCGTCGGCGATGACGTTGCGATCATGCTCGATTTTGGGGGTGGGCTTTCCAGCGATCAGCTTCTGCCGCTTCTAAAACGTCTGGAACCTTTCAATCTATGCTTCGTGGAGGAGCCGGTGGATCCTGCTCTCCCCGGTGCATTGGCGAGGGTGGGCCGCACGACGTCAGTTCCTCTCGCGGCGGGCGAGCGTGTCTATACGCGCTTTGGCTTTCATTCGCTGCTGGAAACGGAAGCGATCTCCATTGTCCAGCCTGACATCTGCAATACGGGCGGGCTGATGGAGGGAAAGAAAATTGCTGCACTGGCGGAGATTCACAACGCACGGGTTGCCCCGCACAATTACGGAAGCACGCTCGCCACGGCGATCTCAGCGCAGCTATCCGCATGCATCCCCAATTTCATGGTTCTGGAGTGCTTTCCCGATTATGCGAAGGAGCCGGATTATCGGCCAATCCTCGAGAACCCTTGGGAAGACAATGTGAGGGGTGGTCGGATGCTCCTCAACTCGCTCCCGGGATTGGGGGCCGTTTTGGATCAAGCGGTTGTAAAAAACCACCTCTGGAGAAGAGTGGCGCTTTAAATAGTCTGCACAAGATCGATTTCCTTGAATTGAGCTTCGGTCGGTTTCGTGGGCACCGTCTTAAGGTGTTTCCAATGAAATGTGAGCGAGCGATCTCACCGCCTCAGCCTCCATAGAGAAGCCGCGGAAGCCAAAGCACAAGCTGCGGGATAAACGTCAGCAAAAGCAGCACGGCAAGGAGCGGCACCAGGAAAGGCAGCGTGGCCCTGACGCATTGCTCGAACGGCACCCGGGAAACGCGTGACAGGACGAACAGAACCATCCCGACGGGCGGCGTAAGCAGGCCCAGCATGAGGTTTAGGATCACGATAATGCCGAGGTGAACGGGATCGATACCAAACTGCGCGGCAACCGGCATGAGAACCGGAACCAGAATGGAAATCGCTGCGATCGTCTCCATGAACAGGCCGACGATCAGGACCACGACCATTATCAGGAGCAGAACCATCGCCTTGCTCTCCGTAAAAGACAGCACAAACTCGGCGAAATGCGTCGCCACCTGATTTGCGGTGAGGATCCACGCAAACACCGACGCCGCCCCGACAATCATCATGATTGCCGCTGTCGTCTCGATGGTTTCGAGAGAGATGACGGCGAGCTTCCTGGGTGTCAGCGTACGATAGACGATAACGCCTAGAAAAAGCGCATAGGCGGCGGCGGCGATCGCCGCTTCGGTGGGCGTGAACGCGCCCGATACGATGCCACCGACAATGATGACGGGCGTCATGAGCGGGAGGAACGCTGCCTTGAACCGGCTCGCAATCGTGTCCAGTCGGAAAGCCACGTCGCGCGGATAATTCCTCCTGCGTGATTTCCACCAGACCATGGCGGAAAGGGACACTGCCATCAGCAGGCCCGGAACAATGCCGGCGACGAAAAGCTGCCCGATGGAAACGGACGCCATGACGCCGAAAATCACCAGTGGCAGGGATGGCGGGATGATCGGCCCGATGGTCGACGATGCCGCCGTGACACCGACGCTGAAGTCGTCGTCATAGCCGGCCTCGCGCATCGCCTTGATCTCGATCGCGCCCAGCCCGCCGGCATCGGCCACGGCGGCACCGGACATGCCTGCAAAGATGATGCTTGCGCCGATGTTCACATGTCCCAGACCGCCATGCATCCACCCGACAATGGCACGCGCGAAGCCGAATATGCGGGCGGTGATCCCGGCGGAATTCATCAATGCGCCGGCGAATATGAAAAAGGGTATGGCCAGCAGGGGAAAACTGTCCATTCCGTTGACCATGTTGTGCATCAACACCACGGGTGGAAGACCCGAATAGAGGATGTACGCGAAGGATGAGAGCGCCAGAGAAAACGCGATGGGAACTCTGAGCAGCATCAGGAAGAACAGGGAAACGAAGAGAATAGTCAGGCCCATCTGCCGTCAGCTCCGTATCATCTGTTTCACGCGCAGCATGAGCTGCATGGCCGCCACAACTGCGTTGAGGCCGGCCAGAGCCATCACGGCTGCGTGGAGGTAGTATTTCGGGAAAGGAAGCGACACCATTCGCTGGAACGATGTCCGCTGGATCAGCTCCCAGGCGGACCAGAGAAGAATCGTGAACAGCGCCACGGTGCACAGCAGCGAAAATACATGCACGAGGCCGAGTTTGCGCCCGTAATATTTGTCGACGAATTCCAGCACGATATGGCTTCCGGTGATCTGGCAGCGAACCGCCCCCGCAAACGCCAGTATGACCAGCAGATAGCGCGCGGCCTCCTCGGTCCAGCTTATGGAGTCGTTGAGGACGTATCGCGTGAAAAACTGAACAAAAACAACAAGAAATAAAGCAAGAAAGATTGCGAGAAGCGCGTAGTCCGCCAGGCTTATCTTAAAGCCTGCGAAATGCGCTTCGTCCTCTGCGGAAATCGCGTCGAAGTCGATTTCCGGCACCATGGTGTTCTGCGCCATCAGCGCGTCCTCCCGTTGCGCAAATGGGCCCGGCAAATGCCGGACCCACAGGCCGATGTCATTCCTGAATGGCTTGAAGGCGTTCGAAGATCGCGGCATCCCACGGCACATCCTCGCCCGTCAGATGCGGCGCGACGGCTTCCATGAATGGTTTGCGATCCACTTCGTTCACGGTCACTCCCTGGTCGCGGAACCAGTCAGCCAGCTCTCCCTCCGAGGCGACGATCTCATCCGATGTCTGCGTTGCCACGGTGGCGAGCGCCTCCAGTAGAGCGGCGCCGTCCTCACCCATCTTGTTCATCGTCACAGGCGATACGACCGTCGCCAGCGAGTTTGTGATGTGCCCGGTCAGATTGATGTTCGACTGGACCTCGTAGAACTTCTTGAACTGGATCGTCGGGAGTGGATTCTCCTGCGCGTCGACCACACCCTGCTGCAAGGCGAGATACACCTCGGCGAAGGCCATCGGGGTGGGGTTTGCGCCCGTGGCGCGTGGGAACATCTGATAGGCCGGAGCGTTGGGCGTCCGAATTTTCAGACCCTCCATATCCTTCGGCGATAGGATCGGCTTGTTGGCGGTCACATGGCGCGCACCGTAATAGGTCATGGCCGCGACCGTATTGCCGGAAACCTTGTTATACGCCTCACTCATCTCATCGAAGAGGTCGGAGTTCACATAGGCCTTCCAGTGTTCATAGGAACGCATGGTGAAGGGGTAGTCGGAAATGCTTATGGGGCCGTAGGATTGCCCGAGAAAGGCAACGCCCGTGTAGATCACATCCACCGTTCCAAGTGAAAGCGCTTCGTTGAGGGCTGCTTCCTTCCCGAGTTGCGATGCGGGGAAGACCTCCATTTTGTAGCGGCCCCCGGTTGCTTCTTCGAGAAGCTCGGCCGCGCGAAGCGCCGCAGCATGGTAGGGCGTGGAAGCCTCGTAGACGTGACCGAACTTCAGGACGTCCTGGGCGAGGGTGGCTGTTGCACTGGCGGCGATGGCCACAGCGGCTCCGATGGAGAGCGCGCGAAGTCTGGATAGTTTCAACATGGTTCCTCCCAAAAGAAATGAGCAGCTTCTCCCGGTGTAGCTGCATCAGGCACCTGTTATTGCCCCGCTGTCTCCGTTTGAAGGAAGCGGAGCACTCCCGTCCTCCCTCCCCTCATTGCGGGGGAGAACCAGGGCGTTTACGGAGCCATGACAGCTCCGTTTTCGGCGATGCGAAGATCGACGAAATGCTCATGCAGATGATCGGCATGTACGAATACGCCGGCAGCCCTCCTTGCTGGACACGGCGGTAAAACTGATGATCGGCATGTGTTGAATATCATCACAAAGCCCCACACCTCCTGTGAGGCCACGATGGCGGGCAGTTTACTGTCGTCACCGGCATGGTGCGCCCGGCATGGTTTGAGCCGGCGATGCTCGTGATGGCGCTCCAAAGCGTCTGAAGTCGCCCGGTCAAAGCACCGACCGCCTCGACGCAGAGCCTGTGGTTGCAGGCTGAAAGCAGGTCAGGGCGCACGGAAGTCCGGCATTCTGCCCGCAGATTGTCGCTCGATCAGAGCTGCCCATTAAACGAGACGTGTCCACCCGACTGCACCCCCCGAGGTGAGCAGCCATCCAACCGGCGTGCTCAATGTTTATATATGAAGCATACATTCATTTATAAATCAAACACTAGATCGCCGTGCGTTCATCCGCACGCACAAAGGACGATCTAAATTCTTGATGGAGCATCGGAATAATCCGAAAACCGGATTCCACTTTTCGGTCCGATGCTTTAGTTCCACCATCGGTTGCTTTCCGCCGGGATATGCCAGGGCGATGCAGCGGAAGGCCTGGATTTTCGCCTATGGATGGCGGACTTCGGAGCGAACGCGGCCACAGGACTGGCAGGGCGTTCAGGCTCGCCCGGCCCAGCCGATGATTTTGTCATGGAACCGGGCTGCGGTGTGTTGCGCGGCGACCGCTTCGCCGCTAGGGTCGCTCCCGCATGCGGTTCCGCATCCTGCGGATGAAAAGGGAACCCGGTGCGATCTCCTGGCGGGATCAATTCCGGGGCTGCCCTCGCAACTGTAAGCGGCAAGTTCTTCCAATGCCACTGGCCAGAGCCGGGAAGGCGGAGCGAACGTCCGAGCCGCGAGCCAGGAGACCTGCCTCATGCATTGACCATGAACGCCGGACGAGGTGCGCCGGCAGGAGGATCAGAATGCATGCAGGCGCGGCTTTGCCGGCGACAAGACGATTTAACGGGCTCGATCGTCTTCGATATGTTATATCATTTCAAATGAGTCGTTTCCGCCTTTTTCCGTCGGTTGCTGCAGGTGGCCCGAATGCGCGTTGATCTGGCTGGATTCGCGCGGGAGGGGGCATTGGGCGATCACGCTGCACTCATGTACCTCGTCGAACGCGCTGATGCGCTTGGCTTTGGCGGCATCTGGTTCAACGAGTTTCACTTCGCCCGGGAAGCGCTGCCCTATCCGTCGACGCTGTTGCTCGGCGCGGAGATCCTGGCGCGTACGGAGCGGCTGCGCTTCGGCACGTCGATCCTCGTCCTGCCGCTCTATCACCCGCTCATGCTGGCCGAGCAGATCGCGCAGCTTGATTTTCAGAGCGGCGGCAGGGTCGATTTGGGCATCGGACGTGGCACGGAGCCCGCGACTTTCACCGCGCTGGAGATTTCGCGTGACGATGCGCACCGCCGCTTCTGCGAAGCGCTCAGGATCATGATCGAAGCGTGGACAAAGCCGCACTGCTCTGCCGATGCCGGACCCTGGAAATTCGCCAATGTCGCCGTCGGACCGCCTCCGGTTCAGAAACCGCATCCGCCCGTCTACGTGGCCGGCGTCTCAGAAGAAACCGTCGACATCGCCGCGCGAAACGGGTTTCCGCTGCTGCTCAGTCTCGAACCGAACGAGGCGCGGCAATTGCCCGTGTTTCACGCCGCACTTGAACGGCATGGCGCGTCGCGGGCATCGCTCACGGCCTCGTCGCTCTCTCGTTATGTGGTGATTGCTCCGACCCGGGCTGAAGCTGATGAGCGGGTCGACACGCTTCTCGATAGACTGAACACGCGCCGTGCCGAACGCGCGCTGGCACGCGGGATGACACCGCCAGAGCCGCGCAGCCGCGCTTTGATGATGGCTGATTTCACCATCGCGGGGACACCCGAGGAATGCCATGCGCAATTGCACGCGCTTTCGGCACGCACGGGTTCCAGCAGCATACGCTGCCTGTTCAGCGCCAATGGCTTGATCGCCAACGATGTGGCTCTCAGGGGCATGGAGCTCTTCGCTGCCGAGGTGCTCCCGGCTCTCGACAGGCAGGCCTCTTCTCCATCCCCATTCGAAAACGCCGGGAATGAGCCGGCTTTGCAAGGAGTGAATTCATGATGCGTTATGGCGGTCTCCGCGCTTTTGCGGTCGCGGGTCTATTGGCGGCTTCGATGCCTGCTTTCGCAGATGGAGCGGGCTTTCCCTATACGGATGAGAACTGCGGTGTCACCACCACCTATGACGCACCGCCGGCAAGGGCCGTTACGCTCAGCAACAACGCAACGGAGATGATGCTGGCGCTTGGGCTGGAAGACCGCATGGCGGGCACCTCCTATATGGCGAACCTCAAGATCAGCCCGCAATATGAAGAGGCGTATAACGAGGTTCCCGTGCTTTCGCCGCTTGTCGCCACGACCGAGCAGCTTATCGAGGTGGAGGCCGATTTTGTCTATGCCGGTTATCCTGACGGCTTCAGCGAAAGCCGCCACACGCGCGACCAGTTGCATGATCTGGGCATGAAGACGCGGCTCAACACCGAAGGCTGCAATCTCGGCAAATTCGGTTTCGATGAACTCTACGCTGAAATCCGCTCCGTATCTGCCATCTTTGGCGTGCGCGAGCGCGGCGAAGCACTGATCGCTGACATTGAAAAACGGCTCGCTGCAGTGGAAGAGGATCTCAAAGGCGCGGACGCCATACCGGTGTTCATCTTCAACGGCGGAGAGGCCGCCCCACGCGCCGTTCTTGGCAACACCATGCTGTCGCATGTGGTGTCGCGGGCCGGCGGCGAGAACATCTTTGGCGATGTTGCAAACCGCTATGGTCAGGTGTCCTGGGAGCAGATCGCCGAGCGTATGCCTGAATACGTCGTCGTCTATTACTCCGGCACCGCCGGCGGCCAGGTGGTCGGTGACCCTGCCGGTGAGCTGGGCCAGGGGCGGATCGAGATATTGAAGGCGAACCCGACCATCGGGGACGTGCCGGGCATTGTCGGTGAAAGATTTGTCACGATCGATTCCGTCTGGGGCCAGCCGGGGCCGAGCTCCATCGATGCGGTGGAGAAACTGGCCCGTGCTTTCCATCCCGAGCGGATGGGCGAATAGCAGGCGAGCGGGACTCACGGGATGCATGCTCCCGCCCCGAAGAGGGACGACCCAGACAGCCATGAAGCGCTGCTTGCCGTGCTCCAGTCAGCACCGCCTGCGCGAGGCGCGGCTCTTCGCCGTGTTGCTTTCGCCCGCGCGGCAAGCGGCGGGTCGCCAGGCTATGCGCTGGTCATTCTCCTGATGGTGGGGCTGCTCCTGGGTATGGCCATTGCGGGACTGATGTTCGGCTCGGTGCACATACCCGGTGGAACGGCGGTCGCCATTCTCGCCAATCTGGTGGCCGGCGACGGGCTGGTCGAGCCTGACTGGCGCGCGGTCTATGAGACCATTGTCGTCCAGACGCGCATGCCGCGTGTCGTGCTCGCCGCCCTTGTGGGCGCGAGCCTGGGGGTAACCGGCATGACGATCCAGTCCATCGTCCGCAATCCATTGGCCGGCCCGAGCATCCTCGGCGTTTCCTCCGGTGCGGCAACGGGCGCCGTGGTGGTGATGCGCTGGGGGCTTCTTGGTCTCGGCGTGTTCACGTTGCACATCTCGGCCTTTCTCGGCGGACTGGTAACACTCTTCGCAGTGTTCTGGGTTGCGCGGACGGGCGGGCACATGACACCGACGCGACTTGTGCTTGCCGGTGTGGCGATGAGCGCGATCCTGAGCGCGCTCACAAGCCTGATTGTGCTCACATCACCCGATCCGCAGCTCGCCTCACGGGTCCTGTTCTGGACACTGGGCGGCTTCGGCACCGCGCAGTGGAAGCTCATTCCCATTCCGCTCGTCGCCCTTGCGCTTGGGCTTGGCGTGATGCTGGTTCAGGCCCGTCGTCTGAACCTCCTGATGGCGGGAGACGAGAGCGCGGTGGCGCTCGGGCTCAACGTCCAGCGTTTCCGTCAGAGCATGTTTGTGCTGGCAGCCGCGCTCACCGGCATCACCGTGGCGGTGAGCGGCGTGATCGGATTTGTCGGTCTCATCATGCCGCACATCGTGCGGTTTCTCGTCGGAGCGGATCATCGTCGCGCACTGCCGGCGGTGGCGCTTCTCGGTGCGAGCTTCACCATTGGCGCCGATCTTGTCGCCCGCACAGTGATCGCGCCGCTAGAGCTGCCCGTCGGCATCGTCACGGCGCTCGTGGGCGGCCCGTTCTTCATCTGGCTTCTGCGGCGCGACGCGCGCGCATTTGGGGGTGCGCGATGAGTGTTCGGCCCGGTACGCTCGATCTGCGCTCGGTCACCGTGCGCACCGGCGCAAAGACGCTGGTCGACAATGTGTCGATCAGCGTTTCAGAAGGTGAGATGGTCGGCCTTCTTGGGCCGAACGGCGCAGGCAAATCGAGCCTGTTGCGAACCGTCTACCGCATAAACCGGCCGGCATCGGGCACGGTGCTTGTGAACGGTGAAGATGCGTGGCGGCAGCCCACTGAATGGGTGGCGCGCAATGTGGGTGCGGTGCTTCAGGATATGCCGGCGGAGTTTCCCCTGACGGTGCGTGATGTGGTCGCCATGGGCCGCTCGGCGCACAAGAAGCTTCTCGAGCCTGACACGTCACACGATCACACGCTGATTGCGGCCGCAATCGCGCTTCTTGGGCTGGAGCCGCTTCAGGGTCGCGCTTTTCGCACCCTTTCCGGTGGGGAACGGCAGCGCGTTCTCGTTGCGCGCGCGCTGGTGCAGCAGCCGCGTCTTCTGGTGCTTGATGAGCCGACGAACCACCTCGACATCCACCATCAGCTTCAGCTCCTGCGCTTCATGCGCGGCCTTGAAATCACGGTGGTGGCCGCACTTCACGACCTCAATCTCGCTGCCATGTTCTGCGACCGGCTTTGTGTGCTTGATCATGGCCGTCTGGTGGCTGTGGGAACCCCCGAAACGGTTCTGACGCCAGAGCTGCTCCGGCGTGTCTACCGTATCGATGCAACGATCGCCCGGCATCCTGAGACAGGAACCGTCTGGGTGATGCCATCGGCCGCGCCGCCCATTGGCCAGCCGGCGCGCGCAGCGGAGACCGCAGAACAGGCATCGGTCCACCGTTATAATTAACGCGGTCTTAAGCGAGGGGGCGCTTTATAAACTGAGAGCAACAGGTTTCGGCCCCAATGGTGAGCAATGCGGACTTTCCCGGATTTCACGGACGTAGCGCGCAGGCGCTGCCGCCTGGCCGGGTGTGCGTGATGCGATGAACAGCCTTGCCCAACAGCGCTGGTCGGGGCCGTCATTCGTTGCCCGCATGGCTGCTACCGGACAGCCCTCCACCGCCATTGCGGCGGCGCTGTTCACGGTTCTGATGATTTCCTTCCGCCCCTTTCAGCCTGCCGGACCACAGGTGACCGGCAGCGGCGGCGACATCGTCAACCAGCTCGGCTTCGGTGCGCTTGGGGCGATTGCCGTGGCTTCTCTCCTGATGCTGGTTGACCGGCGCGTCCTCGTCTCGCTGCTCAGCCCATGGTGGATTCTTCTCCTGGGGTTTGTGGCAGTCGCCACACTCAACACGCCGGTACCGAGCGACACGATGCGCACGGTGGCCTTCTCGGTCATCGGCATCGTCACCGTGGCCGCGATCCTGACCCTGCCACGCGATGCGGACGCGTTTTCGCGGGTGCTGGTCTGTGCCGGCTTTGTGATCCTCGGACTGTCCTATTTCGGCGTGGTTGCCATGCGCGATGTCGCGGTTCACCAGGCTTTTGATGTGGAGTCCCAGCATGCCGGCCTCTGGCGCGGCGTCTTCACGCACAAGAACATCGCCGGACCTGTGATGGCCGGACTGGCCTTCGCCGGCCTTTATCTGTGGCGGCGGGGATGGCGCTGGTCCGGTGCAACGATGGCCATTCTGGCGATGATCTTCGTCTTCCATACGGGCTCCAAGACAACCACCGCCACGGTACCGCTCGCCGGCATGCTGATCGCGTTGCCTGGCATTTTCGGTCTGCGGTTTCTGGTCCCGGTGCTGGTGATTGCCGCCGTCAGTGCGCTGGCCGTTGCCACCCTCGGCATCGTCTTTATCGGGCCGGTGAAGGAACTGGCAGCGACGCTTGCGCCCGATCTGACCTATACGGGGCGCACACCGGTCTGGGACTTTGCCGGAGACATGATCGCCCAGAGACCGTTTCTCGGATATGGCTTCGACAATTTCTGGCTGACGGAGCTCGTGTTCACCTCCGACCAGCCCTTCGACCGTCCGTGGGACATTCGCGGCATTGTGCACGGCCACAATGGATATATCGACATCGCACTCGGCATGGGGCTTCCGGCGCTTGCCGTCGCCATCGCCACCTTTCTGCTGGTGCCGCTGCGCGACTACATGCGCACGCCGCTCTATCGGGAAAATGTCTTTCTGGCCGATTTCTTCATGATGGTGGTCACATTCTGCGTGTTCAACGCATTTCTCGAGAGCTTCTTCTTTCGTCGGACGGACCCTGTCTGGATGTTTTTCGTGATGGGCGTGCTTGGCATGCGGCTCGTCGCGCGCTTCAGGGTGCCGGGCCAGGCGCTACGCTGACGAAGCAAGCCGACATTCAGGTGTCATGGCGCCTGCCGTAGGCTCTGCTTGCGGGGCGTGCACCGCGCTGCGTATCGCAGGCCTGCTGCATAACGGCGCACCACCGGCCACAGACTTGCCTTCCGTGATGCATGGACGTACATAAATTTCAGTAATTTCTGAAATTAGAGCAATTCCAGGAAAAGTGGAAGCCGAGTTTCCGTCCGGAGTTGCGCAAAAACAATAGGTTAGAGCGCTTTTGCGGTTCGGTGAAACGCAAAAGCGCTCCAGTGTCAGGACCGCTCATCATGAACCTCCCGCCACTCCTGCAGTCTTTCGTGTTGCACTTTGGAGAAATGGGCAGCCGTTGGGGCATCAACCGCACGGTGGGGCAAATTTATGCGCTGCTTTATGCGTCTTCCAAGCCGCTCTGCGCGGATGACATTGTCGAGGCGCTGTCCATCTCGCGTTCCAATGTTTCCATGAGCCTGCGCGAGCTTCAGGCTTGGAATCTCGTCATCCTGAAACATATTCCCGATGACAGGAGGGATTACTTCACGACACCGGACGATGTCTGGCAGATCCTGCGGACGCTGGCAGAAGAGCGCAAGAAGCGCGAGGTCGATCCCACGCTTTCTGTCCTCCGCGAGCTTCTGATGCAGACACCGGGCAGCGAGGAAGAGCGCCATGCACAGGCCCGCCTCGCCGAGATGCAGACCCTCATCGAGCAATTGACGAAGTGGTATGACGATGTGAAGCATCTGGAAACGGAGCAACTGGCGACCCTGCTGAACCTCGGCGCAAAGGTGACAAGACTGCTCGACGCCAAGGATCGCATTGTATCGCTCGGCCGCAGGCGCACGGAGCCGAAGACGCCATGACAACGCTCGACGCTGGCATAGGAAGACGCCGCCCCCGGGCCGCTGGGCGCACCACAGCGGCAGTGCCGCAGGCGCAGCCAGACGAGGTTGCGGACACGCTGTCTGCGCGCGACGGGGTCAGCAGGGTCGCGGTGCTACTGCAAACGACGGCATCGCTGCTCTGGCTTCCCCAAGCGGGTCTACTGGCGCTGGCGGTCGGCAGCATTGCCGCCGGTAGCGACGCTTCCGCGGCATGGCTTCCGGCCCTCGGCATTCTTGTTCTCGGTGTTGCGCGTGCGGTGATGGATGGCGCGGGCACTCGGCTGGCGTTTCGTCGGGCGCGGAGCCATTTGAGCGTGCTGCGCAACGAGGCGGTCGCGGCCCTTGCCGAAACCTCGCCGCTCGATGTTACGCGGCCCTCATCGGGGTTCGCCGCGAGCACGCTTGCCGAGCAGGCTGAGGCCGTCGTCCCCTATGTCGCCCGCTTCCGTCCGGCGCGGTCCAGGGCGATGATCGTACCCTTGGCGATCCTTGCCTGCGTGCTGGTGTTTTCGTGGGCGGCGGCGCTGGTGCTGCTCATCGCGGCACCGCTGATCCCGATCTTCATGGCACTGGTCGGTTGGCGGGCCAAGCAGGCAAGCGAAGAGCAACTCGCCGAGATGGGCAGCATGAATGCCTTCCTCATGGACAGGCTGCGTGGACTGACAACGATCCGTAGTTTCGACGCCGTGGATCGCACGGCAACGCAGCTGCGTGCCAGTGCCGAAGACCTTCGACGCCGCACAATGGCCGTGCTGCGCATTGCGTTTCTTTCCTCCGCCGTGCTGGAACTTTTTGCCGCACTCGGCGTCGCCATGGTCGCCGTCTATGTGGGCTTTCATCTGCTTGGTGAACTGAATTTCGGCGCATGGGGCGGCAGGCTCTCTCTGGCGGAGGGGCTGTTCATTCTGCTTCTGGCGCCGTCCTTCTTCGAGCCGCTGCGCGATCTCTCCGCTGTCTGGCATGACCGGGCATCGGGCGAGGCTGCTTTCGACGCGTTGAAGAAGCTGGCCGCGTCGGGGCGAAAGACCCTCGTCGCGTCTTCCGCGAAGGGCGGTCGGATCGGGACTGGCGGGGCGCTGTCGCTGTCCGTCGAAAAGCTTGTCTTCCACCACGCGGAAGGTGCTGCCCCGGTCTTCCACGATTTCGATCTTGAGGTGGAGCCCGGCGAGCGCATCGCGCTCGTTGCGCCGAGCGGCGAGGGGAAATCCACACTGCTTGCGCTCATTGCGGGACTGGTTGTGCCGGAGAGCGGGACAATTCGCATCGGCGGACCGCTCGTGGATGGCGCAAATGCCGCAGATCTACGAGCCTCCATCGCCTGGATCGGGCAGGACCCGCACATCTTCCCCGGCACGATCAGGAGCAATGT
Source organism: Nitratireductor aquibiodomus (assembly GCF_900105565.1). Classification (NCBI taxonomy): domain Bacteria; kingdom Pseudomonadati; phylum Pseudomonadota; class Alphaproteobacteria; order Hyphomicrobiales; family Phyllobacteriaceae; genus Nitratireductor; species Nitratireductor aquibiodomus. The sequence continues at coordinate 2,769,868 of NZ_FNSL01000001.1, forward strand.
AACAATGGGCCGCGCAGATGTGGATCCGGCGCGCGTTTCGGCGGCGCTCGAGGCGGTAAGCCTGTCGGAACTTGCGGCTCGGCGCGGGCCGGCGATGATCGGCGAAGGCGGCTTTGGCCTCTCCGGTGGCGAAGCACTCCGGCTGGCGCTGGCGCGCGCTAGCGCGACGCCGCAGGCCGGTTTGGTTCTCGCCGATGAACCGACCGCTCATCTCGACCGTGAAACTGCGCGCGAGATCACCGAAAGCCTTTTGCGCGTCAGCCGTGGCAAGACGCTGGTCGTTGCCACGCATGATCCCGTGCTTGCCGCCCGCATGGATCGCGTCATCACACTGAACGCACCCGAAACGGCAGGAGCCAGGTCATGACCGGCAATCGCAATCTTCGCGCTGTCGCTTCGCTCTTCTGGTCCGGCAACCGCAACAGGCTTCTGGCCGGCGCACTCCTCTCGCTCGCGACCGTTTTGTGCGGCATCGCGCTTCTTGGGCTCTCGGGCTGGTTCATCACTGCCACGGCCATTGCCGGGCTTTCGCTAGCGACAGCCCTCGCCTTTGACGTGTTTGCTCCATCCGCCGGCATTCGCTTTCTGGCGCTCGCTCGCACGGCATCGCGCTATGGCGAACGCATCGCCACCCATGATGCAACACTGGAAGTGCTGGCCGAGCTGCGCGAGAGGCTGTTTCGCGGCTGGGCGGTCGCAGGTGCGGCGCGCGCCATGGCAGCGCGGCCTGCCCGTTTACTTTTCCGGCTAACAAACGACATCGACGCGCTGGACTCGCTTTACCTGCGCGTGCTCGTGCCACTGTTCTCGGCAGCCGGTGCGGCCGTTGTCACCGGGCTGGCGCTTGGGTTCATCGACATCCGGCTTGGCGTCGCTTCTACCCTGTTCCTGCTGGCGGTCGGGCTCGGTGTCCCGGCGCTCGCTGCGCGCCGCGCCCAAAAGCCGGCACGCCGCCGCGCGCACGCGCTTGAGGTTCTGCGTGCCCGCAGCATTGACCTTGTGCGCGGGCAAAGCGAGCTCGCCATGGCCGGGCGGATCACGGCCCAGCGTGAGGCAATTGCCAAGGCCGACCGGCGCCTGGCCGAGGCCGACGATGCGATGAACAGGACGGAAACGGACGTCAGCATCACGCTCGGCATCGCTGGCGCGGTGCTGATCGCCGCTATTCTGGTCGCCGGCGCGGAACTCGCGAGAGCCGGGCACATCAGCGCACCCGTCGCAGCACTGGCACTGCTCATCGGCCTGACCGCAACAGAACCGTTTGCTGCCCTGCGGCGTGGTGCTGTCGAGCTTGGTCGCACACTGACAGCCGTCCGCCGCGTCGGCCCACGGCTGAGAGCACAAGATAATACGCCGGCAAACAATGAAGCGGACGCCGCGCAGACGGCGGCATATCTGACGCATGCTACCGCGGCGCACCCGGGTGCAGCCTATCCGGCTCTTGCCGGTGTTTCGCTGCAGATCGAACAGGGTGAACGCATCGCGGTGATTGGTGCTAGCGGGGCCGGCAAGTCATCGCTGCTGGCGGCTCTCGCCGGCGAGATGACGCTCGTCGATGGCGCGGTCGCCAGCCTTCCCTCAATCCTGTTTACACAGCGCACGGAGCTGTTCAGCGACACGCTGCGTGGCAATCTCGCGCTGGCCAACCCAGGGGCCAGCGACGACGAGATGCATGCCGCGCTGGAAGCGGCAGGCCTGTCACGTTTGCTGCAACGCTTGCCGGATGGGCTCGACACCATGCTGGGCGAGGGCGGTACGGGCCTTTCCACCGGGCAGGCCCGGAGGCTTGCGCTGGCCCGGCTGTTGCTGCGGGACACGCCGGTCTGGTTGCTCGACGAGCCCACCGAGGGGCTGGACCGTGAAACCGCAAACGACGTGATCACGCGGGTTGGACGATTTGCGGCCGGCAGAACGCTCGTGGTGTCAACACACATCCGCCGTGAGGCCGAAGGCGCAGACCGCATCCTGCGCATGGGGCAGGGCCGCCTCCTCGCCGAGGCGCGTCGCGGCACCGCTGAATACAGTTTTCTGCTCGACGGTCTGAGACCGGAATGAGCGCTTCCCCCCGACGACCAAAGGAGCCGGACAGCCGGATGGTACAATGGAACTGAACATCGTCGATCTCTCGCGGTTGCAATTCGCGATCACCGCGCTCTACCACTTTCTGTTCGTCCCGCTGACGCTCGGACTGTCGGTGCTGGTCGCCATCATGGAGACGGTCTATGTGATGACGGGCCGCACCATCTGGCGGCAGATGACGAAATTCTGGGGCACGCTGTTCGGCATTAATTTCGTGCTCGGCGTCGCCACAGGCATCGTCATGGAGTTCCAGTTCGGCATGAACTGGAGTTACTACAGCCACTATGTGGGCGACATCTTTGGCGCACCTCTGGCGATTGAGGGCCTCATGGCCTTCTTCCTGGAGGCGACCTTTGTCGGCCTGTTCTTCTTTGGCTGGGACAAGCTCTCCAAACTCGGACACCTTGCCTCTGCCTGGGCGGTCGCCATTGGCTCCAATTTTTCCGCCCTCTGGATTCTCATCGCCAATGGCTGGATGCAGAATCCCGTAGGCTCCGCCTTCAACCCCCAGACCATGCGCATGGAGGTAACGGACTTTTACGCCGTGCTCATGAACCCGGTGGCACAGGCGAAGTTCGTTCACACCGTGTCGGCCGGTTATGTCACGGCCTCTGTATTCGTCCTCGGCGTCTCTGCCTGGTACGTGCTCAAGGGCAGGCATCTGGAACTCGCCAGGCGCTCCATGACGGTCGCCGCCTCTTTCGGCTTGGCCTCGGCGCTCTCGGTCGTGGTGCTGGGCGATGAAAGCGGTTATCTCGCCACCGAGCACCAGAAGATGAAGCTCGCCGCCATTGAGGCCATGTGGGAAACTGAACCGGCACCGGCTTCCTTCACCGCTTTCGGGTTCCCGGATCAGGAAGCGCGAGAAACGCATTATGCGGTTCACATCCCGTGGGTCATGGGCATCATCAGCACCCGCTCGCTCGACACGCAGATTCCTGGCATCGAGGAACTGGTCGAGCGTGCGGAAGAGCGCATCAGAAAAGGCATTGTCGCCTATGACGCATTGCAGAAAATCCGCGCCGCCGGCAGCACGGATGCCATTCCCGATGATGTCAGGACGGCGTTCGAGGAAAGCGGTGCGGACCTCGGATACGCACTGCTTCTGAAGCCCTATCTCGACGATCCGCGCGAAGCCACGGACGCGCAGATCACGCAGGCGGCAAACGACACGGTTCCAAACGTGCCGACGCTGTTCTGGACTTTCCGCATCATGGTTGGACTGGGCTTCTTCTTCATCCTGCTCATGGGGGTGTTCTTCTACCTGTCGGCGCGACACAGGCTGGACCGCTATCCCTTCCTCCTGCGCATCGCGGTCTTTGCCATTCCGCTTCCGTGGATCGCTGCGGAATGCGGCTGGATCGTCGCAGAGTTCGGGCGCCAGCCATGGATTATCGAAGGCGTTCTGCCCACGGCTGTGGCGGTGTCGAACCTCGGCGCTTCCACGGTGCTGATGACGATCGTCGGCTTCTCGCTGATCTACACCGTGCTCTTCATCGTCGAAATGACGCTGATGCTGCGCGCCATTCGCAAGGGGCCTGAACCAGACGAAGAGCCCGAGGCCGAGTTCGGTCCGCGTGCTTTCGTTCCGGCGGAGTAAGAACAATGATCCTGCACACTCTTATCGACTATGAAACGCTGCGTGTTATCTGGTGGGGACTGCTCGGCGTGCTGCTGATCGGTTTCGCGGTCACCGACGGCTTCGATCTCGGTACCGGAACGCTCCTGCCCTTCGTGGCAAAGACCGACACGGAGCGCCGCGTCGTGATCAACGCCGTCGGCCCCGTCTGGGAAGGCAATCAGGTCTGGCTGATCGTTGGTGGCGGCGCCATCTTTGCGGCCTGGCCTCCGCTTTATGCGGTGTCCTTCTCGGGCTTCTATCTTGCCATGTTCGCCGTGGTCTTCGCGCTCATCCTGCGTCCCGTGGCGTTCAAATACCGGTCGAAGCGCGAGAACACCGCCTGGCGCACGAGCTGGGACTGGGCGCTGTTCATTGGCGGTTTCGTGCCGGCGCTGATCTTCGGCGTTGCGGTGGGCAATGTCCTGCAGGGGGTGCCGTTTCGGCTCGAAAATGACCTGCGGATTTTCTACGAAGGCACGACATTGTTCGAGCTGCTTAACCCGTTTGCACTCCTGTGCGGTCTTCTCTCGGTGGCGATGCTCATCATGCATGGCGCATCCTGGCTGATGGTGAAGACGGAGGGCGCGGTTGCGGCGCGCAGCCGCGCCTTTGGCAGCGTCGCCGCCATGGCCACCATCGTGATCTTTGCGCTCGGTGGACTCTGGCTTTGGGCCGGCATTGATGGGTTCCGCATCACAAGCGCCATCGTCACCGACGGCCCGTCCAACCCGCTTGCCAAGACCGTGGAGCAGGCTGGCGGCGCCTGGTTCGACAATTACGCGGCGCATCCATGGATGATGATCGCACCGGGCCTCGGTTTTGCCGGTGCAGCCCTAGCGCTCGTTCTGTTCCGTGCCCGGCGTGAGGTGCCGACGCTGCTTGCCAGCGCGGTGTCGATCATCGGCATCATCTCGACCGTCGGCCTGTCGATGTTCCCCTTCATCCTGCCATCTTCCATCGCACCCGGCGCGAGCCTGACGGTGTGGGATGCATCTTCAAGCCACCTGACCCTGTTCATCATGCTGGTTGTGACGGCGTTCTTCGTGCCGCTGATCGTCGCCTATACGAGCTGGGTCTATCGGGTTCTGTGGGGCAAGGTCGACGCAAACGAAATCGAGAAGGGCAAGGGCCACGCTTATTGAGCGTTGCTGTGAGACAAAAGGAGATCACGACATGTGGTATTTCGCATGGTTGCTCGGACTTCCCCTCGCTGCGGCTTTCGCCGTTCTCAACGCGATGTGGTACGAGCTGATGGACGACGCGGCGAAGAAAAAAGAAGCCGAAACGCAATGAACCGCCAGACGCCGGCCTTGTGCCGGCGTTTTGCTTTCGAGCTTCAGTCGGCGATCTGCCCGCTTGCCGGCCGTTTCATGATCACTTCGCGGTGTGGATAGGGGATCTCGATCCCGCTTTCCTTCAGCGTGTCCCAAAGCGCGAGCAACACTTTGCCGCGCACATTGGTGAGCCCCTGCTGCGGATCGCGAATCCAGAAGCGCAGCACGAAATCGAGCGAGGATTCACCGAACCCCGTCAGCCAGCAGACTGGCCTCCGGTCCGCGTCCACACGGCCGACGCTCATGGCCGCTTCGATGGCAAGGGCCGAAACCTGATGCGGGTCGGCCTCGTAGGAAACGCCAAACGGCACATCAAGACGCACCATCTCATCGCTGAACGACCAGTTGATCACCTGCTGGGTGATGAAATCCTCGTTGGGGATGAGATATTCGCGCCCGTCGCGGGTGATGACGGACACGAACCGCGCCCTGAGCTCGCGGATCCAGCCGAATGTATCGCCGAGCGTAATCGTGTCGCCCGGCTTGATGGATTTGTCGAGCAGGATGATGATGCCCGAGATGAAGTTGGAAACGACCTTCTGCAGGCCGAAGCCCAGCCCCACGCCGACAGCGCCGGAAAACACCGTCAGCGCCGTCAGGTCGACGCCAACGGAGGACAGTGCGATCGCGCCTGCGGCGATGACAAGCCCGATCTTCACCACCTTGCCGAGCAGCACGCGGATCGACGGCGTGAGTTCGTCGGAGCGCTGGACGCGCTCTTCGAAATAATTGCCAAGCACGACGGCAAGCCAGACCGTGCCGGTGAGCAGCACCGCGGCTTTCAGCAGCACCAGTGCGCTTAATCGTGTTGCCCCCAGCGGCAGGGCCAGCGTGTCGAGAAACGCTGCGGCTTCGTCGTCAATGCCGAGAATGACGATGGCCGCATAGGTCCACGCGATCCAGCCGATGGTTCTGGCAAGCAGCCGATTCCGGATGATGCGCGACACCACCGAGGTAAAAAGCCAGGCGAGCGAGAGCGAGAGGGCGAGCGAAAGCAGCAGGGTCCGGCTCGGCCACGTGAGCGCGCGCAACACCGTCAGCACCGCGAAAAGCATGAGGACGAAGAGGATCCAGTCCGTGCGCCGCATCAGCGCCACGACGACGCGCAGAAGACCCTGATGGCCCTTGATGCGCCGTGCGCGCGCTTCGAGCCGGCTTTCCAGTCCGCGCGATGCCAGCTTTGCGACAAAGAGCAACACCGCAATGATTGCGAGCTGGTACAAGGTCCAGGGATTGGCGAGATTGACGAGTTTGGCCTGCACCCAACCCGAAATCTCGATCAGAAGGTCCACGAACGCCATGGTTGCAGTGTAAAGCAAATTCTGTCGGTGTGGAAACAGTGCGCGGCGCAAAGGTACAGCTTAATCAGTCGGATGCGGCTATGGTGCGTGTGGCTTTGTCGCGCGTCGGGGGCTTGCAATGAACGAAACGGGGATACCGGATGATCCGCTTCTGCTGGGCATAGATACCGGCGGTACCTACACGGATGCTGTCCTGTTCTGCGAGCGTTCGGGCGTTGTCGCCAAGGCCAAGGCGCTGACAACACGGCATGATCTGGCAGAAGGCATTGCCGGTGCCGTCGATGCCGTCCTGGCGAAGGCGTCCGCGCCTGCGCGCCGCATTGGCCTCGTCTCCATGTCGACGACACTTGCCACCAACGCGCTGGTGGAAGGTCAGGGCGGCCGCGTCGCGCTGGTCATGATCGGGTTTTCGGAAACCGATCTCACACAGGCGGGACTGCGCAACGCATTGCGCTCCGATCCGGTCCTGTTTCTCCCCGGCGGGCATGATGTGCACGGCAATGAAACGCCGCTGGAGATGGAGCGGCTTGAAGCGGAGATCGCGGCGCTGGCGCAGGACGTGACGGCTTTCGCCGTCTGCGCCTATTTTGCGGTGCGCAACCCCGCTCACGAGATCGCGGTCAGGGATTTCATCCGCGCCCGCACTGACCTTCCGGTCACCATGAGCCATGAGCTTTCGGCCCAACTCGGCGGTCCGCGCCGGGCGCTGACAACCCTGCTCAATGCGCGGCTCATCGCGTTGATAGATCGCCTCGTGCTTGCCTCAGATCGATTTCTTGAAACGCGTGGCATCCGCGCTCCGCTCATGGTGGTCCGCGGCGATGGCGCGCTCGTTTCGGCTGAGTTTGCCCGCCGCAGGCCCATCGAGACCATCCTGTCCGGCCCGGCTGCCAGTCTGGTTGGCGCGCGGTACCTGACAGGGCTAGACCGCGCCATCGTTTCCGATATCGGCGGCACGACCACAGACATCGCCGTTCTGGAAAACGGTCAACCGCGTATCGATCCGCAGGGAGCGAGTGTGGGCGGTCACCGCACCATGGTCGAGGCGTTGGCAATGCGCACGTTCGGGCTCGGCGGAGATTCTGAAGTCACGATTGAAGAGGGCGGACTGAGCGGCCGCATTGTGCTCGGGCCACGCCGGCTCGTGCCCCTGTCCCTTGCCGCACATCTTCATGGCGGCCGGATCGTCGAGGCGCTGCAAAAGCAGGAGACGAGGCCGGTGCCATCCCGGCTCAACGGGCGTTTTGCGTGTCTGAGCGGTATGCCGGCGCGTCACGCAACCGGCCTCTCGAAGAGCGAGGCCGCGCTCTATGCGCGGCTGGGGCCGGAGCCGGTGGCGCTTGACGCGCTCATCCTGTCCAGCGCGCAGCTTGCGCCGCTCGATCGTCTCGTCGCGCGCGGGCTCGTTTCGCTGATTGGCTTTACGCCTTCCGATGCCGCACATGTGCTTGGCCGGCAGACGGGATGGGATGCGGAGGCCGCGCGTCTTGGCGCTGCGCTTTTCGCCAGACGCCGCGACGGCGCCGGCCAACAGCTAGCGACGGATGCGGAAGCGTTCTGCGAACGTGTTATGGCGCGTCTTGCCCGACGCTCTGCCGAAGCCGTTCTCGAAACGGCATTGTGTGAGGACGGGCTCGACGGGGCGGCGCTCGCCGGGCACGAGCTTATGCGCCGGGCGCTCGATGGGGAGCAGAGCGTCACGCGACTGCGGGTTTCGCTCGATCGTCCGGTCATCGGCCTGGGCGCATCTGCGCCCCTGCACTATGCCGGGCTCGGCGCATTGCTTCGAGGAGATTGCGTGTTGCCAGAGGATGCGGATGTCGCCAACGCCATTGGTGCCGTTGTCGGCCGGGTGGGTGTGCGCAGCGAAGCCCATATCGGCCAGCCGCAAGAGGGCGTCTACCGGGTGCAGGTCGCAGAAGAACTGCGTGATTTTCCGGATGAAGAAGAGGCATTGGCCTTTGCCGAAAGCGTGTTGATGCGCGACCTGCACGACAGGGCGCGCCAGGCCGGCGCCGATCAGGCCGAGCTCCACGTGACGCGCGACATTCGCGCTGTCGATGTCGACGGCAGCCGCCGCTTTCTGGAAGCGCGGGTCGTGGCGCAGGCGTCGGGACGCCCGCGTATGACGCTCAACCACGATTGAGATTGAAACTTCTTCTCCGTCCGGCGAATTGACCCCGTGCCGCTGGCGTGGTGAAAGCAGTGCATCATTTCTGACATCGGGAAGAGGAGTGTCTGCCAAATGGAAAATCGCGTTGAGCTTCATGGGTTGAAGGTTGCGGAAGAGCTGCGCGATTTCGCCGTAAAAGAGGCGCTCCCCGGTACGGGCGTGGAGCCAGACCAGTTCTGGAAGGCGCTATCGGAGATCGTCCGCGATCTGGCGCCCAAAAACCGCGCCTTGCTCGCAAAACGCGATGCACTGCAGGAAAAGATCGACGCATGGTACAAAGAAAACGGCGCACCTGCGGATCAGGAAGCCTATCAGGCCTTCCTGCGCGAGATCGGCTATTTGTTGCCGGAAGGCGACGCCTTCTCGGTCTCAACACAAAATGTCGATCCGGAAATCGCCAGCGTCGCCGGTCCCCAGCTTGTCGTGCCGGTGATGAATGCGCGCTATGCGCTCAACGCGGCCAATGCGCGCTGGGGTTCGCTCTACGATGCTCTCTATGGCACCGACGCGATTTCCGAGGAGGACGGCGCGGAAAAGGGCAAGGGCTACAATCCGAAGCGCGGCGAAAAGGTCATCGCCTGGGCGCGTGCTTTCCTCGATGACAGCGCGCCGCTTGATGATGCCTCCTGGACGGAAATTACCGCACTTTCGGTGATCGACGGTCAGCTCGTGGCGAAGACCGAGGGCGGTGAAGCGCGCCTGAAGGATGCTTCGAAATTCGTCGGCTATCGGGGTGCGGCGGAGGAACCGTCCTCCGTTCTACTCGCCACCAATGGCATGCATGCGGAAGTCGTGATCGACCGCACGCACCCAATCGGCAAGACCGACAAGGCGGGCATTGCCGATGTGGTGCTGGAATCGGCGCTGACCACGATCCAGGATTGCGAGGATTCCGTTGCCGCCGTGGATGCGGAAGACAAGGTCGTCGTCTATCGCAACTGGCTCGGCCTGATGAAGGGCGACCTCGAAGAGCAGGTGACGAAGGGCGACAAGACCTTCACCCGCCGCCTGAACCCCGACCGCGAATACACCGCGCCCGATGGCGGCACGCTCTCGCTGCCCGGCCGTTCGCTGATGCTGGTGCGCAATGTCGGTCACCTGATGACCAATCCGGCCATTCTCGACGCCGATGGCAATGAAGTGCCGGAAGGCATCATGGACGCGCTCTTCACCGCCGCCATCGCGCTGCACGATGTCGGGCCGAATGGCCGCCGCATGAACAGCCGTGCGGGCTCCATGTATGTGGTGAAACCGAAGATGCACGGGCCCGAAGAAGTGGCCTTCGCGGTGGAGCTGTTCGACCGCGTCGAAAAAGCCCTCGGCATGGCGCCCAACACCATGAAGATGGGCATCATGGATGAAGAGCGCCGCACCACCATCAATCTGAAGGAGTGCATCCGCGCCGCGCGCGAGCGGGTGGTCTTCATCAACACCGGCTTCCTCGACCGCACGGGCGACGAGATACACACCTCCATGGAAGCCGGCCCGATGATCCGCAAGGGCGACATGAAACAGGCAGCCTGGATTGCGGCCTATGAGAACTGGAATGTCGATATCGGCCTTGAGTGTGGTCTTTCCGGTCACGCCCAGATCGGCAAGGGCATGTGGGCCATGCCGGATCTGATGGAGGCAATGCTGGAGCAGAAGATCGGCCATCCCAAGGCCGGTGCCAACACCGCCTGGGTGCCCTCACCAACGGCAGCGACGCTCCACGCGACGCATTACCACACGGTTGATGTGCATGCGGTGCAGGCCGAGCTGAAGAACCGCAAGCGCGCAGCCCTCTCCGATATTCTCTCGGTGCCGGTCGCCACGCGGCCCAACTGGACGCCGGAAGAAATACAGAAGGAGCTCGACAACAACGCGCAGGGCATTCTGGGCTATGTGGTGCGCTGGATCGATCAGGGCGTCGGCTGCTCCAAGGTGCCGGACATCAACGATGTCGGGCTCATGGAAGACCGCGCGACACTGCGCATTTCCGCTCAGCACATGGCAAACTGGCTGCATCATGGCGTTGCAAGCAAAGAGCAGGTGATGGAAACGATGAAGCGCATGGCGGCGGTGGTGGACCGGCAGAACGCCGGCGATCCGCTCTATCGCCCGATGGCGCCGGATTTCGACAAATCCATTGCCTTTCAGGCGGCCTGTGACCTCGTGTTCAAGGGGCGGGAACAGCCTAATGGGTACACTGAACCGGTTCTGCATGCACGCCGCCTTGAACTGAAGGCGCAAGACAGTGCAAGTAGAGCATCATGACCCGCTGATGGCGCATCGGATTCGCCGGCGGAACAACAACAGGTCGCCGGACTGTGCCTGAATGAAGATTCTTGCAATCGATACCGCGGCGGCGCTCTGCGCCGCCTGCGTTCTTGAAACCGATACGGATGAAGAGCTCAGTCGGCACGTGCTCGATCTGGGCAAGGGACATGCCGAGCATGTCATGTCGGTCACCGAAGGTGCGCTGAAGACTGCCGGTCTCGGCTATGACGCGCTCGGCGCCGTGGCCGTTTCGGTGGGGCCGGGATCGTTCACCGGCGTGCGGGTCGGCGTGTCCGCCGCACGCGGTCTGGCGCTTGCGCTCAATGTACCGGCGATTGGCGTTTCCACGTTGGAAGCACTTGGCGCGGAGGCGCGTGAGGCCTTTCCCGGGCGCACCATTCTCGTGGCGCTCGGGCAGCGCGCGCCAAATCTCTTCGCCGCGGGCTTCGACAGTGAAGGGCGCATTCTCCTCGAACCTCAGAGCCAGTCAGCGGAGCGGCTGGCGGAATGGGCCTTTGCCGAGAATGCAGTCGTCTATGGCGTTGCCGCAGAGCTTGTGGCCGCTGCGGGCTCCGGCGCGCTCGACATCCAGCCAGCCGGCGCCACGGCCGACATTTTGACCTTCGCCCGGCTTGCCGCTGCAAAGGGGGCGGGTAGCGAGCCGCCGAAGCCGCTCTATCTGCGGGCACCCGACGCTGCCCCGCAGCAGAATTTCGCGCTCCCGCGAAAGGAAGGCTGATGGCCCTCTTTCCGAAAAAACGCGAGTTCGTGGTGCGACCGCTGGAGGTGGCAGACAGTCTCGTTCTGGCTGATCTGCATGCAGAGGATTTTGCCCGCCCATGGAGCGATGCGGAGTTTGAAGCTTTGCTCACCCAGGATGGGGTGTTTGGTTTCGCCGTTTCTGAAATCGGCAGAAAGCCGCCGCAGCTTGCCGGGTTCGTGCTTGCGCGACAGGCCGCGGATGAAGGCGAAATCCTCACCATTCTGGTGGCGCGAAGCCAGCGACGCCACGGTCTTGGCCGCCAGTTGATGGATGCGGTGCTTTTCAGGATGCACAGCGACCGTGCTGACGCCCTGTTCCTGGAAGTGGACGAGACCAACGCCGCTGCCATTGCGCTCTACCGAAGGCTCGGATTCCGGCAGGTCGGTGGTCGGCCGGATTACTACCGCGACGCCAGCGGCAGGCGTACCAGCGCCATTGTCATGCGCCGCGACCTGCGCTGAAGCTGTTTCCCGCCAGCAAAAAATGCTGTAAGCGTCCACTCCTCGCAACGGGCCTCAAGGCTGATCCAGGGCTGATGTCCAGCACGTTACGTTTCGTCATCGCAATACTGATTGTCGCGTTTTACACACTGCCGCTCATGCTGGTGCAGGAGCTGGCGTTGCGCACGCGGCTTTTGAGCGACCGCATCGTGCCGCGGCTCTGGCATCGGCTCACGCTTGGCGTGCTCGGCGTGCGGGTGCGCATGGAAGGACGCCCCTCGACACAGCGCCCGCAGATGATCGTCGCCAATCACGTTTCATGGCTCGACATTCTGGTTCTCGGTTCGCTCGACGGTGTTCATTTCATCGCCAAGTCGGAAATGCGGGGTTGGCCGATCCTCGGCACATTCGCCCGGCAGCAGCGGTCCGTTTTCGTTGAACGCGAACGCCGCCGCACTTCGCCGGAACAGGCGCGCGAGATCGCCGAGCGGCTGGCCGATGGCGATCCGATGGTGCTTTTCGCCGAAGGCACGACAGGCGATGGAAACCGGCTTCTGCCATTCAAGAGCACGCTGTTCAGCGCGGCACAGCTTGCGCTGGCGAGCGATCGGGCCGAAAGCGTCACGGTGCAGCCCGTGGCGATCACGTATCTCAGCAAGGGCGGTCTCCGGCTCGATCGGCGCGAGCGCGCCGCGCTGTCGTGGATCGGCGATACCGACCTTCTGCCCAATCTCGTAACGGTTCTTCAGGCGCGGCCTGTCGACATCGTTGTGCGCTATGGCGATCCGATCCCGTTTCTGGCAAAAGGCGACCGCAAGACCGTCACGCGGGAAGCCGAGGCGCAGGTGCGCGCCATGCTCACAGCAGGCTTACGCGGCACCGAAATTTGACGGATTCATCACACTGCGAAGAATCGTCTGTTTTTTGACACGCAAAAACGTTAGGAAACCGGCATGGAACAGAATATCCCGCCGGAAACCGGCAGCTCCGAAAACACCGACGGCGCATCCGTGATGCGCCCCGCCGGCAAGAAGGTTTTCGTCAAAACCTATGGCTGCCAGATGAATGTCTACGATTCGCAGCGCATGTCCGATGCGCTGGCGGCAGATGGCTATGCGCCGACGGACCAGATCGAAGAGGCCGACCTCGTTCTCCTCAACACCTGCCACATCCGCGAAAAGGCGGCGGAAAAGGTGTATTCGGAGCTTGGTCGTCTGCGCGTACTCAAGGAAGAGCGCAGCCAGGCCGGTCGTGAAACGGTGATCGGCGTTGCCGGTTGCGTTGCACAGGCCGAGGGGCAGGAAATCCTGCGCCGTGCGCCTGCCGTCGATCTGGTGATCGGACCGCAGACCTATCATCGCCTGCCCAAGGTGGTGCAGCGCGCGCGCGGCGGCGAAAAAATCGTCGAGACCGATTACGCCATCGAGGACAAGTTCGAGCATCTGCCGCAGCCGCAGAAGCGTGTGGTGCGCAATCGCGGCGTGACGGCGTTTCTGACCGTGCAGGAAGGCTGCGACAAGTTCTGCACCTTCTGCGTCGTGCCCTATACGCGCGGTTCCGAGGTGTCGCGGCCCGTGGCGCAGATCGTCGCCGAGGCGGAGCGCCTGGCCGAAGGCGGTGTGCGCGAGGTGACGCTGCTCGGCCAGAACGTCAACGCCTGGCATGGTGAAGGCGCGGACGGACGCGAATGGGGCCTTGGCGAACTCCTGTTCCGGCTGGCCGAAATTCCCGGTCTTGACCGGCTGCGTTACACGACCAGCCATCCACGGGACATGGATGATGCGCTGATCGCGGCCCATCGCGACCTGCCGAAGCTGATGCCCTATCTGCACCTGCCGGTGCAGTCCGGTTCTGACCGCATCCTCAAGGCGATGAACCGCAAGCATACGGGCGACGATTACCGTCGGCTGATCGACCGCATACGCGAGGCGCGACCAGACATCGCCATGTCGGGCGATTTCATCGTCGGCTTCCCCGGCGAGACGGATCAGGATTTTGAGGACACGATGCAGCTCGTGCGCGACGTGACCTATGCGCAGGCCTTTTCGTTCAAATATTCGCCGCGGCCGGGAACGCCGGGTGCGGATCTTGGCGATCAGGTGCCGGAGGCGGTCAAGAACGAGCGGCTTCAGGCACTTCAGGCGCTCCTTATGGAACAGCAGCGCGGCTTCGTGAAAAGCCTTGTCGGCAGTGAGATGGACGTTCTGCTCGAAAAGCCCGGTCGCCAGCCGGGCCAGCGTGTTGGCCGTTCGCCGTGGCTCCAGCCTGTGATTGTTGATGAAAAAGCTGGCGAAATCGGCGACATTATCCGTGTTCGAATCGCGGAATCAGGTCCAAACAGCCTGTTTGCCGAGCCGGTGTCGTAAAGGAGAGGCGCTTGACCGCCAGCACTGAGTTGAAGAACCTGCCCTCAGGGGCGTCGGACATGGCACACATCGTGCTGACCTTCGATGACAACAAGCTGGCCAGTGCCCTCTACGGGCCTTTCGACGAGAACCTGGCCCAGATCGAGCAGCGGCTCGGTGTCGACATCCGCTCCAAAGGCAACCAGCTTACCGTAAAGGGAGAGAGCGTGGCCGCCGCACAGGCGCGCAGGGCGCTGGATTACCTCTACGACCTTCTGCAGAAGGGCACGGAGCTTGCGCCATCGGATGTAGACGGTGCGGTGCGGCTGGCCATCGCCGCCGATGAGCAATTGACCTTTCCGACCATGGAAAGCAAGGGAAAGCTCGCCGCCGCGCAGATTTCCACGCGCAAGCGCACCGTGCATGCGCGCTCGGCCAATCAGGACGCCTATATGCGGGCGCTTGAGCGCTCGGAGCTGGTGTTTGGCATCGGTCCCGCCGGCACGGGCAAGACCTTCCTCGCGGTGGCCTACGCAGCCATGCTTCTGGAGCGCGGCGCGGTGGACCGCATCATTTTGTCGCGGCCGGCGGTCGAGGCCGGCGAGCGGCTGGGCTTTCTGCCGGGTGACATGCGCGAGAAGGTCGATCCCTATCTGCGCCCGCTCTATGACGCACTCTACGACATGATCCCGGCGGAGAAGGTCGAGCGCGCTCTGGCAGCCGACGTGATCGAGATTGCGCCGCTCGCTTTCATGCGCGGCCGCACGCTGGCCAATTCGGTGGTGATTCTCGATGAGGCGCAGAACACCACGCCCATGCAGATGAAAATGTTTTTGACGCGGCTTGGCGAGAATGCGCGCATGATCGTCACCGGTGACCCGAGCCAGATCGACTTGCCACCCAATACCAAGTCGGGCCTGGTCGAAGCGCTTGAGGTTCTGGGCGATGTGCCCGGCATCGTCACCGTCCGCTTCGACGAGAAGGACGTGGTGCGTCATCCGCTGGTGGCTGCGATTGTCCGGGCCTATGACAAAAAGGCGCGGGGCTGACCCGCGCAGGCTGATGGACGATACTCCCCCTGCCGGTGAAATGCCGGAGATCCTGATCGAAGTCGCCGTCGAGGCGGGCGACTGGGCGTCTGAAGCCGCGCTTCAGGCTCTGGCCAACCGCGCTATCGGCGCTGCCGCATCCGTGATTGGGCTTGAGCCGGACGAGGGTGGTGCAGTCAGCCTGCTTTTTACGGGCGATGCAGAAATCCAGGTGCTGAATCGCGAATGGCGCGGCAAGGACAAGCCCACCAATGTGCTTTCCTTCCCGGCACCCGATATGCTCGCTCCGGGAGGTGAGATGCAGCCTCTCGGTGATGTTATCGTTGCCTATGAGACGGTTGCGCGGGAAGCGGCAGAAGAGGGCAAGCAATTCGATCATCATCTGACGCATCTGATCGTTCACGGATTTTTGCATATCATGGGATATGACCATGAAACCGAGGAGGAGGCGGAAGAGATGGAAGAATTGGAGCGCAAAACGCTGCAAACACTTGCCATTCGCGATCCGTATGCCTAACTGAAGGGCTCAATTGAACAAACGGCCATGACAGAGAACACGATAATCGCGGCGGGAGATGTGCCCGCAAGCGAGACGAACTCCTCCGAGGAGGGGGAAGAGGGGTCTAGTAGACCTCCCCAACGAAGCTCCGGCAGCCGCCTGTCCCTCTGGGAGAGAATGATGGCAGCGCTTGGCATTCGAAACGGTTCCTCGCTGCGCGACGATCTCGCGGACGCGCTGGACGAACACACGCACGACACGGCGGCCTTCTCCCCCGGCGAGCGGGCCATGCTGAAAAACATTCTCCGGCTGCGCGAGCTGCGCGTCGAGGATGTGATGGTCCCGCGCGCCGATATCGAGGCGGTAGACCTGAACACCACGCTGGGCGATCTTCTGAATGCCTTCGAGAGATGCGGTCACTCGCGTATGCCTGTTTACGGGGAAACGCTGGATGATCCGCGCGGCATGGTGCACATCCGCGACATTGTGAGCCATATCACCAAAACGGCAAAGGCGAAGAAGGGCCGGGCACGCAAAGTGCCGGAAGCGCCCGCTTTCGATCTCGGCAAGGTCGAACTCGACCGCACAATCGGCGATCTCAACCTTCCACGCTCAATCCTGTTCGTGCCTCCATCCATGCTGGCATCGGACCTGATGGCGCGAATGCAGGCCTCCCGCACCCAGATGGCCCTCGTCATCGACGAGTATGGCGGCACGGACGGGCTGGTGTCGCTGGAAGACATCGTCGAGATGGTTGTCGGTGACATTGAGGACGAACACGACGACGACGCGCCGCTCATAGAGCAGATCGGCGAGGATGCTTTCGTGGTGGACGCCAAGGCGGAAATCGAGGACGTGGCCGAGGTGATCGGTGAGGATTTTCACGCCGAAGAGCATTCCGAGGATGTCGATACGATTGGCGGCGTGATCTTCAACGTCCTGGGGCGTGTTCCCGCGCGGGGCGAAGTGGTGCAGGCCATACCGGGCTTCGAATTTCAGGTGCTGGATGCCGATCCGCGCCGTGTGAAGCGCGTGCGCATCGTGCACAACCGGGCATCGGAACGCCGCAGAAGGTCGGCGCGCATCGGCGACAATTTGTAGCGCCCCCATCCCAAATCCGCGAGATGGTTTCAAAGCTCGGCAAACTGCTGATACTGCTTGTTGTGTGATTCGGGCTTTGCGGATGGGTGAATGGAAAGCCTTGCCGGACGGGTTATATTGCTGAGTGGGTGGCGGCGGGCGCTCGTTGCTTTTTTCGCGGGTAGCCTGGCTGCGCTGGCGCAGCCTCCATTCGACTTTTTTGCGGCCTGTTTTGTGGCATTTCCAATCCTCGTCTGGCTTCTTGACGGAGCGGTGGGGGAAGGGCGCGGCCTTCGGGCACGCGCCATACCAGCCTTCAAGACAGGCTGGTGGTTCGGTTTCGGGTATTTTCTGCTTGGGTTGTGGTGGATCGGCAATGCATTGCTGATCGATGCTGACAATTTTGCTTGGGCTGTGCCTCTTGCGGTTGTCGGACTGCCCGCATTCCTGGCCGTATTCTACGGCGCTGCGGCGCTTCTCGCGCGTCTTCTTTGGTCGGGCGGTGTGCTGAGGATCGTTTCTCTTGCGTTTGCTTTCGGCATTGCTGAATTGATTAGAAGCATAATCTTTACGGGATTTCCCTGGAATGCAATCGGCTATGCCGCCATGCCCACTTTACTTAGCATGCAGTCGGCTAAGATATTTGGCCTAACGGGTATGAATTTCCTGGCGGTTCTGGTGTTTTCAATGCCGGCATTGTTGGGTACACGCCGGCATCTTATTGTCGGTAGTATTATTGCGATTGGTTTGGTCACAACGCAGTTTGTTTATGGTTACCTAAGTCTTTCGATTGAAGCCGCGCCGGAGCGCTTTCTGCCGGTCCGCATCGTCCAACCGTCGATCAAGCAGACCGAGAAATGGGATGCTTCGGAGCAGACGCGCATCTTCAACATTCTGCTGGATCTTACCCGTCGACCGCCCGTCGACGGTGCAGACAGGCCCGAGCTGATCGTCTGGCCCGAGACGTCTGTCCCCTTTTTGTTCACAGACCGCCCGGAAGCCCTTGTCGAGCTTGGCGAGGCGCTGGGTGAAGGTCAGACGCTGCTGGCAGGCGCCGTTCGGGCCGAAGCCGGCGACGGTCTCGGGGCGACGCGCTACTACAATTCAGTCGTTGCAATTGCGCAGGACGGCACGATTGTCGATGCCGTGGACAAGGTTCACCTGGTCCCTTTCGGTGAATACGTACCATTCGCTAACCTGTTGAATAGTTTTGGGATAGAAGAGATCGTGCAGTCTGCCGGTCCGTTCACGGCAGGCAGTGGACGACGCCCCATCGAAGTGGCGCCTGGCCTGCAAGCCCTGCCGTTCGTGTGCTATGAGATCATTTTCCCTCGGCTGGTTTTCGGGGCTGCTGACCGCTCGGATTTCCTTCTCAACGTCACGAATGATGCATGGTTCGGTGTGTCCCCCGGACCGTATCAGCACTTTCGTCAGGCGCGGCTGCGTGCCGTGGAGAATGGCCTCCCCCTCCTGCGTGCGGCAAACTCGGGCATCTCCGCCGTCATCGACTCTTCGGGGCGCATTCTGGACGCTTTCGACCTCAATGCGGTGGGCAATCTTGATGTTCGATTGCCTGTTCACAGCGCACGGAAATTTTATTTTGAGAATCCTGGAACCAATGGAACGTTTATTGCGTTTGGTTTTGGGGCCGTGCTTCTTGGTTCAAGTATTACTCGGCGCCTGAGGGCGAATTGACATCGCCCCTTTCGGCTACGCATAGTGTGTAAGCCGACTACATCGGAATTCGATTTGACAGGCTTGGGGCTCTGGGAGGTCGAGGACGTAGTTCGGTCAATGGCAACCCCGTGCCGGATGGCGAGGGAATATATGAACAAGAATAAGAAAAAACCGAATCCGATCGATATTCATGTCGGAGGTCGGATCAGGCTAAGAAGAAACATGCTTGGCATGAGCCAGGAAAAGCTTGGCGAAAGCCTGGGTATAACTTTCCAGCAAATCCAGAAATACGAGAAGGGTACGAATCGCGTCGGCGCCAGCCGGCTGCAGGCAATCGCTTCGGTTCTCAGCGCTCCGGTGTCGTTCTTTTTTGAAGGCGCGCCGGGCGAGGAAAATGAAGCCGGTAGGGGCATGGCGGAGGACGGGGCGGACTTTGTCGTCGATTTTCTCAACAGCAGCGAAGGCGTTCAACTGAACAGGGCCTTTGCAAAGATTTCCGATCCGAAGGTGCGCCGTCGGATCATCGACCTGGTCAAGGTGCTGGCCACCGAGAATCAGGATTGAGGATTATTCTCTTCGTTCAGCGATGAAAGCGCTCTCAGGGCGCAGTCGAATAGCGGGGAATGGAAAATCCATTCCCCGTTTTGTTTTGCGCCGCAACCGTTGTGCTTGACCTGAGAGGTTCAGCTTGGCTAACAGGGGAACGCCTGTTGCCGACAGATCGATCGGCTTCTTCTCAGAGGGGATACCCGTGGCGCGCAAGAACTATCTCTTTACAAGTGAATCCGTTTCCGAAGGCCATCCGGACAAGGTCTGTGATCGCATCTCCGATGAGATTGTCGATCTGGTCTATCGGGAAGCCAAGAAATCCGGCATGGACCCGTGGAAGGTCCGTGTGGCGTGTGAAACGCTGGCCACGACCAATCGCGTCGTGATCGCCGGTGAAGTGCGCGTTCCCGAGACGCTGCTCAAGCGGGACAAGAAAACCGGTGAGGTGGCCACGGATTCGAAGGGCAACCCGCTCATCAACCCGTCACGCTTCCGCTCGGCTGCGCGCCGCGCCATCCGTGCCATTGGCTACGAACAGGACGGTTTTCACTGGAAGACCGCGAAGATCGACGTTCTCCTGCACGGTCAGTCGCCGGATATCGGCCAGGGCGTCGACAATGCAGCCGACCGACAGGGTGAAGAAGGTGCCGGCGACCAGGGCATTATGTTTGGCTATGCCTGCCGTGAGACGCCTGACCTCATGCCCGCACCGATCTATTATTCTCACAAGATCCTGCAGCTTCTCGCCGACGCCCGTAAATCCGGTGAAGGCGATGCCGCAAAGCTCGGCCCCGACGCCAAGGCGCAGGTCACCGTGCGTTACGTTGACGGAAAGCCGTCCGAGGTAACCGAGATCGTCCTGTCGACCCAGCATCTGGACACGTCGTGGGACAGCGGGAAGGTGCGGCAGGTCGTCGAGCCCTATATTCACGAGGCGCTGTCTTCCGGCGGCATTACGGTTGCAGCAAACTGCAACTGGTACATCAACCCGACCGGGAAATTCGTCATTGGCGGTCCCGATGGCGATGCAGGTCTCACCGGCCGCAAGATCATCGTCGATACTTATGGCGGCGCGGCCCCTCACGGCGGCGGTGCTTTCTCGGGCAAGGATACGACCAAGGTCGACCGGTCTGCGGCCTACGCCGCGCGCTACCTCGCCAAGAACGTGGTCGCGGCCAATCTCGCCGAGCGCTGCACGATCCAGCTTTCTTACGCCATTGGCGTTGCGCAGCCGTTGTCGGTCTACGTGAACCTGCACGGCACGGGCCGCGTTTCGGAGGAAGAGGTCGAGATCGCTATCCGCGAGGTGATGGACCTGTCGCCCAGCGGCATCCGCCGTCATCTGGACCTCAATCGTCCGATCTATGCCAAGACAGCCGCCTACGGTCACTTTGGTCGCAAGGCCAGCCGCGACGGCTCGTTCTCCTGGGAGCGGACTGATCTGGTGAAAACTCTCAAACAGGCAGTCGCAAAAGCTGCCTGAGCGGCTTTGCCAGTAGCGGAAAGACCTGATGGCTGAAGAACGGCGCAAACGGGCTACCGAAGCCTTCTTCGGCCGTCGTCATGGAAAGCGTCTGCGTCCCAGGCAGGACGCGGCGCTTGCCGCGCTTCTCGACAGGGCGCTGATAAAGCTAGATGTGGCGTCACACGATGTGGCGGCGCTGTTCCCATCACCCGTGGAGCGGATCAGACTTGAGATCGGCTTCGGTGGCGGCGAGCATCTGCTTAGCGAACTGGCACGCTATCCGCACACGGGTTTCATCGGCGTGGAACCGTTCGTCAACGGTATGGCGAAGCTCGCCTCCGCTGTCGATGAACAGGGCGGCGCACCGGCGAACCTGCGGGTCTACAATGATGATGCGACCGCACTGCTGGACTGGCTGCCAGAAGCGTCGATCGCCGAGGTAGACCTGCTCTATCCGGACCCCTGGCCCAAGAAAAAGCACTGGAAACGCCGGTTCGTGAACCGGGCGAATCTCGACCGCTTTTCCCGCGTGCTAAAACCGGGGGGGCGTTTCCGCTTCGCGTCGGACATCGATACCTATATCGACTGGACGCTCCTGCACTGTGAGGCACATCCCGCATTTCGCTGGGAGGCGGAAAGCGCCGACGACTGGCACACGCCCTATGCCGGGTGGCCGGGCACAAGGTATGAAGCAAAGGCGATCCGCGAGGGGCGGACACCCGCCTATCTGACCTTCCTGCGGGTCTAAGCGGCGGTCTTACCTGCCGCGCATTCCATAAAACTGCTCAGGATCGATGCCGAGGCGGCGAAGATCCGCATCCTGTGCGCGACGGCGATTGCGCACTGCGGCGGAAACCGCCACGGCACTCTCGATCACCCCAAAAAACTCACCGATTTCCGTCACGAATTTACGTGCAGACATGGTTTTTCCTTTCATTGTGCGATGCAGCATAACTTAAGGCGACCCCGGACCGTCGAGAAGCGATGATCTGGCAGGGCAGCCATGCGTTTGTGCGGTGCATCATGATAATTTTCTGGGTCTGGATCACTGCAGGCTTTTGATGCACCGCTCTTGAAAAGAACTGCCATCTCGGCTATATCCAGCTCAAATTCTTGGTCGCTATGACGGAGAGTGGGTCCCACCGGTCCCGCTCTTTTTTGTTAGATGCGGCCGTCCGGAGGTTGGATGACGGCAGTTTCAGAAGACAGGAATGGCGATGATCGCCTGATCCGCGAAAGCGGCATCGAGGCGCGTGTCGCTGCGATCATCATTCCTGTTCTGGGTGCGATCGGATATCGCCTGGTTCGCGTGCGCATGACTGCGCAGGAAGGCGCCACCCTGCAGATCATGGCTGAACGGCCCGACGGCAGCATGACCGTTGAAGACTGCGAGGAAGTCAGTCGCGCGCTTTCGCCTGTGCTCGACGTCGAAGACCCGATCGACACGGCCTATCAGCTTGAAATTTCCTCGCCGGGCATCGACCGACCGCTGGTGCGCACCACGGATTTCGCTGCCGCCGAGGGGCATCTGGTCAAGATCGAAACGGCCGTGTTGCTTGATGGGCGCAAACGCTTCCGCGGTTTTGTCGTCGAGAGCGACGGAGAAACCGTGACGATCGAGCCGGAAACGGCCGAGGAAGAAGGGGACGAGGATGTCCTCTTTGGAATTCCCTTCGAGGCAATCGCCGAAGCACGGCTGGTCCTGACGGACGAGCTGGTGCGCGACGCCCTGAAGCAGGACAAGGAAGAGCGCCGCGAACGCAAGCGTAATCGCCGCCCTTCCGCATCGGAAAGGGCCGCCCAGCGGTCCGCCAAACAAAACGCAACTGAGCCGGCCGGGGACGAACCCCCCGGATCCCACGCCGAAGGAGAGTGACATGGCAGTCAGTGCGAACAGGCTGGAGCTTCTCCAGATCGCCGACGCGGTGGCCCGCGAGAAGTCCATCGACAAGCAGATCGTCATCGCCGCCATGGCCGACGCAATTCAGAAGGCCGCGCGTTCGCGTTATGGTCAGGAGACCAATATTCGCGCCGACATCAACCCGCAGACGGGTGAGATGAAGCTGCAGCGCCTGATGGAAGTCGTCGACAATGTCGAGGAGCCGGCGCGTGAAATCTCCGTCAAGGATGCGCGCACGCGCAATCCGGACGCCCAGCCCGGCGACTTCCTTGCCGAGCAGCTTCCGCCCATGGATTTCGGCCGCATCGCCGCCCAGTCGGCCAAGCAGGTCATCGTGCAGAAGGTGCGCGAGGCCGAGCGCGACCGTCAGTATGACGAGTACAAGGATCGCATCGGCGAGATTGTCAACGGCACGGTCAAGCGCGTCGAATACGGCAATGTCATTGTCGATCTCGGCCGTGGCGAAGCGATCATCCGCCGCGACGAACTGATCCCCCGCGAAATCTTCAAGTATGGTGATCGTGTCCGCGCCTATGTCTATGATGTGCGGCGCGAGCAGCGCGGCCCGCAGATCTTCCTGTCGCGCACGCATCCGCAGTTCATGGCGAAACTCTTCACCATGGAAGTGCCGGAAATCTACGACGGCATCATCGAGATCCGTTCGGTGGCCCGCGATCCGGGCTCGCGCGCAAAGATCGCGGTCATCAGCCACGATTCCTCGATCGATCCGGTCGGCGCCTGTGTCGGTATGCGCGGCAGCCGCGTTCAGGCGGTTGTCGGCGAGCTTCAGGGCGAGAAGATCGACATCATTCCGTGGAACGAGAACGCGGCTTCCTTCATCGTCAACGCATTGCAGCCGGCCGAAGTTGCCAAGGTGGTGCTCGATGAAGATGCGGAGCGCATCGAGGTTGTGGTGCCGGACGACCAGCTTTCACTGGCCATCGGCCGCCGCGGTCAGAACGTCCGCCTTGCCTCGCAGCTTACGGGCTGGGACATCGACATCCTGACCGAGGAAGAAGAGTCGAGCCGCCGCCAGAAGGAGTTCACCGAACGCTCCGCCCTGTTCATGGAAGCGCTCAACGTTGACGAGATGGTCGGCCAGGTGCTCGCCTCCGAGGGTTTCACCAGCGTCGAGGAAGTCGCCTATGTGGAATCGGGCGAAATCGCATCCATCGACGGCTTCGACGAGGAAACCGCCGAAGAGATCCAGATGCGCGCACGCGAATATCTCGAGCGGATCGAGGCCGAATTCGATGCAAAGCGTCAGGAACTCGGCGTTCAGGACGAACTGCGCGAGATTCCGGGCATTACCACCGCGATGATGGTGGCGGTCGGTGAGGATGATGTGAAGACCATAGAGGATTTCGCCGGCTATGCCGTCGACGATCTGGTCGGCTGGAAAGAGCGCAAGGACGGCGAGACGACGTTCGAGCCGGGTGTCTTCTCCAAGTTCGACGTGTCGCGCGCCGAAGCCGAGCAGATGGTTGTGGCCGCGCGTCTCAGGATGGGCTGGATCACCGAGGAAGACCTCGCTGCCGAGGCTGAAGCCGAGGCAGATGAGGGTGAGGAAGGTGCGGAAGCTGCCGAGGGTGCGCAGGCGCCTGAGGCCGCCGAAGGCGCTGAAGCCTGATATGGGTCTTGTGGAGCGCATGGCTGTCCTCGTGACGCCTGTGGTGCGCTTCGCCGACCTTGTTTCGCCGCATTCCTGCGGAGCCGCGTGATGGCACGCGGCAGCAGGATGCTCTGGAGTTGTTGTGGACGATATGAACGATCGCACATGCATTGTCTCGCGCAAGGCGCGGCCCGCGGAGGACCTGATCCGGTTCGTCGCGGGGCCGGACGGCATGGTCGTTCCCGATCTGAAGCGCAAGCTCCCCGGGCGCGGATGCTGGGTCACGGCTGACCGGGTGCATGTTGACAGGGCGGCCCAGAGAAACCTTTTCGCCCGCGCTCTGAAAACGTCGGTCACCCCGCCCGAAAATCTGGGCGCGCTGGTCGATGAATTGCTTTCAAAAGCCGCTCTGGGCGCTCTTGGGCTTGCGCGGAAGGCCGGAGCCGTGGCATTGGGTGCTGCGAAGGTCGAGGCGTCGGTGCGCAGCGGCAAGGCCTATGGCGTGCTGCATGCTCGTGAAGCCTCGCAGGACGGAGTGCGCAAGATCACGGCCGCTCGTCACGCAGTGGCCCATCTGGGCGGACCGGCTATCCCGGCTTACAAACTCTTTTCCGAAGAAGAAATGAGTTTGGCATTGGGGGCTACAAATGTGATACATGCTGCCGTGTTCGGGCGGGACGCGGGCAAGGCGGCGCTGAAACGCGTTAGTGCGCTCGAGACTTTTCGAGGCGAATGCGCGGACAAACCGGCAGCGGTTGCAATGGGCACCGCAGAGGATGTGGAATGACGGATACGAAAACCGGTGACGACAAGACGCTGAGCGTCGAAAAGAAGAAGACGCTGACGCTGAAGCGGCCCTCTGTTGAGCAGGGCACGGTGCGCCAGAACTTCTCGCATGGACGCTCGAAGTCTGTCGTTGTCGAGACGAAGAAGCGCAAGTTCTCTCGGCCAGACGAGCGTCCCGAGACAACGCCCGCGCCTGCGCCGGCACCCGCAGCGGCCAAACCGAAGCCGGCGGCACCCCAGCCTGCGCCGCAGCGTCAGCGCGAACGTCCGCGCCCGGCTCCTGGCGGCAACCGCTCCGGCGTGGTTCTCAATGAACTCTCCAAGGATGAGATCGAGGCGCGCCGTCGCGCCCTGCAGGATTCGAAGGTGCGCGAGGCCGAAGAGCGCCAGCGTGCCGCCGAGGAGGCCAAGCGCCGCGCGGAAGAAGACGCACGCCGCGAGCGCGAGCGTGAGGAATCCGCACGCCGCCAGGCTGAGGAAGAAGCTCGCCTGAAGGCGGAAGCCGAGGCCCGGCGCGAGGCTGAGGAAGAAGCGCGCCGCCGCGCGCCGCCGCCTGCCGAGGCGAAACCCGAGCCCGAGGTGGATTCTGACGACGAGGCCCGCTCGAAGAGCAAGGGCGCTCCGGTCAAGCGCGCCGCGCCGAAACCGGAAGTGCCGCGCCCGGCGGCGAAGCCGCGTGGCGACGACCAGCGCCGCCGTGGCAAGCTGACGCTCAATCGCGCGCTGTCGGACGATGGCGAGACGCGCGGGCGTTCGCTCTCTTCGATGCGCCGCCGCCAGGAAAAATTCAAGCGCGCCCAGCATCAGGAGCCGCGTGAGAAGATTTCCCGCGAGGTGGTTCTTCCCGAGACGATCACCATTCAGGAGCTCGCCCAGCGTATGGCCGAGCGCGCCGTGGATGTTATCAAGTTCTTCATGAAGCAGGGCCAGATGTTGAAGCCCGGCGACGTGATCGATGCGGATACCGCCGAACTGGTGGCTGAAGAGTTCGGTCATACCGTGAAGCGCGTTGCCGAGTCCGACGTCGAAGAAGGCCTCTTCAATGTTGAAGACAAGGCCGAGGATCTGAAGCCGCGTCCGCCCGTCGTTACGATCATGGGCCACGTCGATCACGGTAAGACCTCGCTGCTCGATGCAATCCGCCATGCGAATGTGGTGTCCGGCGAGGCCGGCGGCATCACCCAGCATATCGGCGCCTATCAGGTTGAGCAGGGTGGTCAGACGATCACCTTCATCGATACGCCCGGCCACGCCGCCTTTACGGCCATGCGCGCGCGCGGTGCGGAAGCGACCGACATTGCCATTCTCGTGGTGGCGGCTGACGACAGCGTGATGCCGCAGACGATCGAGTCCATCAACCACGCCAAGGCTGCGGGCGTGCCGATCATTGTTGCGATCAACAAGATTGACAAGCCGGAAGCCGACGCCAACAAGGTGCGCACGGAGCTCCTCCAGCACGAGGTCTTCGTGGAGTCCATGGGCGGCGAGGTGCTCGACGTCGAGGTTTCTGCCGTCAAGGGCACCAATCTCGACAGGCTGCTGGAAGCGGTTCTCCTCCAGTCCGAGGTTCTTGAGCTCAAGGCCAACCCGGATCGCTCCGCCGAAGGCGTGGTCATCGAGGCCAAGCTCGACCGTGGTCGCGGCTCGGTTGCCACGGTCCTGGTCCAGGCAGGTACGCTTCACACCGGCGACATCATCGTGGCCGGTAACGAGTGGGGCCGTGTCCGCGCGCTCGTCAACGATCGTGGCGAGCAGCTGAAAGAAGCTCCGCCCTCCATGCCGGTCGAGATCCTCGGCCTGCAGGGAACCCCGCTGGCCGGCGACCGCATCGCGGTTGTCGAGAGCGAGGCACGCGCCCGCGAGATTTCCGAGTATCGCCAGCGTCTGGCCCGCGAGAAGTCCGTTGCCCGCCAGGCGGGGCAGCGCGGCTCGCTCGAGCAGATGATGTCGCAGCTTCAGGACACGGGCCTGAAAGAGTTCCCGCTCATCGTCAAGGGCGACGTACAGGGCTCGATCGAGGCCATTGCCGGTGCGCTCGACAAGCTGGGCACCGACGAAGTCCGCGCACGCATCGTCCATTCGGGTGCCGGCGCGATCACGGAGAGCGACGTGTCGCTCGCCGAGACTTCCGAGGCTGCGATCATCGGCTTCAACGTCCGCGCCAACAAGCAGGCGCGCGATGCGGCTGAAGCTGCCGGGATCGAGATCCGCTACTACAACATCATCTACGATCTCGTGGATGACATCAAAGCGGCCATGTCGGGCCTCCTTTCTCCGGAGCGCCGCGAGACCTTCCTCGGCAATGCCGAGATCCTCGAGGTCTTCAACGTGTCCAAGGTCGGCAAGGTCGCCGGCTGCCGGGTCACCGAAGGCAAGGTGGAGCGTGGTGCCGGCGTGCGCCTCATCCGCGACAGCGTGGTGATCCACGAAGGCAAGCTGAAGACGCTCAAGCGCTTCAAGGACGAAGTCTCCGAAGTGCCTGCCGGTCAGGAATGCGGCATGGCGTTCGAGAACTACGAGGACATTCGCCCCGGCGATGTCATCGAGGCCTATCGCGTCGAGATGGTCACGCGCACGCTCTAGATCGCCGTGCGTCCATTCGGACGCACAAAGGACGATCTAGGTTTTTGATGGAGCATCGGAATGACCCGAAAACCGGTTTCATCTTTTCGGTCCGATGCTCTAATGCGCGTACGTTTGGAACAGCCAGGATGGGGCACTTGATGCCCCATCTCGCTTTCCGGCGTCAGACGCTTCCGCTTTCATAATTTGCCGATATCCGCGATGCGGATACAATAGGGCTTTCCCCGCAAGAAGGTGCTCCATGCCGTCTTCCGCTCCCTCTCAACGCCAGCTTCGCGTCGGCGAGCAGGTGCGTCACGCAATCGCGCAGGCTCTCCAGCGCGGCGATGTAAGCGACGATGCGCTCGCAAACACCGTGGTTTCCGTGTCTGAAGTGCGTATGTCACCGGACCTGAAAATCGCCACCGCCTATGTCTCGCCGCTCGGCGCGGCCGACAAGGATGCGGTCGCGGCAGCTCTGAACCGCCATGCGCGCTTCCTCCGCGGACGCATCACACCGGCGTTGCGGCAGATGAAATACATGCCGGAACTGCGGTTCCGCGTGGACGACAGTTTCGAGAATTTCAACAAGATCGATCGCCTCTTGAAGTCGCCGGAAGTGGCCCGCGACCTGAAGGACGACGACGCGAATGAGGATGATCTTTGATGGCGCGGCGCGGTAAGCGGAAGGGACGCCGTATCAACGGCTGGCTGATCCTCGACAAGCCGGCGGGCATGGGATCCACCAGCGCCGTTTCCAAGATCAAATGGCTTTTCAACGCGGAGAAGGCCGGTCATGCCGGCACACTCGACCCGCTCGCATCCGGCATGCTGCCGATCGCGCTTGGTGATGCGACGAAGACGGTGCCCTTCGTCATGGATGGCGCCAAGGTCTACCGCTTCAAGGTCGCCTGGGGTGAGGAGCGGGCCACCGACGACCTGGAAGGGCCGGTCACGGAAAGCTCCGACGAGCGCCCGACCGAGGAAGCCGTCCGCGCCCTGCTGCCGAACTACACGGGCATCATTATGCAGACCCCGCCGCAGTTTTCCGCCGTCAAGATTGACGGTGAGCGCGCTTATGACCTTGCCCGCGAGGGCGAGACGGTCGAGATCGCGGCGCGTGAGATTGAGGTGGGCCGGCTCGATCTGGTGTCCTTCACGCCCGATAATGCGGTGTTCGAGATCGAGTGCGGCAAGGGCACCTATGTGCGCAGCATCGCCCGCGACCTGGGCCGCGACCTGGGGTGCTACGGCCACATTGCAGAGCTGCGCCGCACCGAGGTCTATCCTTTCCTTCCCGATCAGCTCGTGGAGCTGCCGGCGCTTGAGGAGGCGGCGACGGAAGGGGACCGCGAGGCCGGCGACTTCGCTACGCTCGACGAATATCTTCTCGATATCGCCACGGCTCTCGAGGGTCTGCCGGAAGTCGCCGTTACCGACGATGCGGCGGCGCGGATTCGACTGGGCAACCCGGTGATCGTGCGCGGCCGTGACGCCCCGGTCGAGGCGCCGGAGGCCTGGGCCAGCGCGCGTGGCCGCCTGGTGGCGCTTGGCGCGGTTGAGGCGGGCATGTTCAAGCCCAAGCGTGTTTTCGCCATGTAAAATACGTTGCCGGTTGATTTCATGTGATCAACGAGGCAACCCTTGGGCGTTTCGTGCATTATGTACCGAAACGATCATTGGGACGGGCATTGAATGCAGGCGAAAGACAGTGCGCCTTCGGAAACGTGGTCAGAGCGCATAAGGGCTTTCGCATCAGGCCCGAAACCCATCGGCTTTTTTCTGTTTCTGCTGATCGCGGTGACCATCATCCCCGCCATCGGCGTTTCGGTCGTTCTGCTTCAGCGCAACAACGAGGCGCAGCGCGAGGTCGTAAGCACGCTCGCCGAGGCTATGGCCGGCTCGATCGCCGAGGCCGTCGACCGCGAACTGAGCGGCATGTCGACCACGCTGCGCGTGCTTTCGACAACCCCCTCCCTTGCCAGTGGCGACCTGAAGGACTTTTACGACCGTGCGAGGCTGGCTCTTGCCGGCAGCGGCTCGTATCTGCGCGTGCTGGATGAAAACTACAGGCTGCTGATCAATACCGGCGTGCCCTTTGGTGAACCCCTGACGCCCCTAAATGAACCGGAGACGGCCCGGGCGGCGTTGAAGGGAGGGGTAACCATCACCTCGGGTGTGTTCTTTGGAAAACTGCACGGCAAGTGGAGCTTCAAGGTTGTGAAGCCGTACTTCCCCGAGAACGGCCCCCCACGCATCCTGGTGATGACACGAAACGCGGACACGCTTGTGGATGTGCTGTCTCAGCAGATGCTTCGCGGTGGCTGGAATGCCTCGGTGGTCGACAAGAACAACATCGTGGTGGCCTCGTCTTTCATGTCCTCCGATGTCGGAAAGATGTTTTTTCTGAATTTGGACGGAACGGGCATTCAACATGAAGCCGAACCGGCGGAAGGGCGTGAGGGAGGCACCTACACGGCAATCATCGGTGAATCCGGCGTCAGCGGGTGGAAGGCGGTGGTGTGGGCTTCGACCAAAACCATAGAAGAGCCGATGCGCCATTCGTTGCGTATGCTGCTGGCCGGAGGACTGCTCGTCATCGCCATCGGGGCGTTCGCGGCCTGGTTGCTTGGGCGACAGATCGCTGGCCCCGTGCGCCGGCTGGCGCGCGATGCGCGGCGGCTCGGCGCCGGCGAACCCGTTCATGCGATTGAGTATCCGATTGCGGAAGTGGCCACAGTATCCTCGGCCTTGGCAGAGGCTGCGCTTGATCGGGAGCAGGCGGAAAACGAAATCCGCCTTCTCATGCGTGAGGTTGCGCACCGTTCCAAGAACCAGTTGACCGTGGTGTCCTCCATGGCCAAGCAGACCGCGCGTAGTTCCCGCACATTCGCCGGATTTCAGGATGCTTTCCAGAAACGCCTGCACGGGCTGGCGCGCTCGACCGACCTTTTGATTGCGGGTGGCGCTGCCGGTGTGGAGCTGCGTGAATTGCTGGCGGCACAGGTCGACCCTTTCCGGCCCGATAGCGCCGAACGCCTTAAAATGACCGGTCCGAAATTCCGGCTCGCCAACCAGCCTGCGCAGACGGTTGGCCTCGCGGTCCATGAACTTGCAACCAATGCTTCCAAGTACGGCGCGTTTTCCACCAGCACCGGCAGGCTCGAGATTTCCTGGAAGGTCAAGGATGACATTCTCACCTTGACCTGGCGGGAGCATGTTTCGAAAGGGCGGCGCCGCAATGTGCGCCGCCGCGGGTTCGGAACGGAGATCATCGAGCGGATGGTCGGCGGCACGCTTGATGCCGAGATATCGCGTGTTTTTCATCGTGACGGGCTGGAATGCGTGTTCAGGATTCCGGTCGACAGGCTGGTGCCGGACTCGCTGAAAAATCCTTCCCCGACAGATGAAGTCGATTGAGGACAATGGCACTGTCAATGTTTGGGCTGGTAATCCTATGCGATTTCGCATATATGCCAGCCATCATTGCGCCTTGAATGCGCATTGTTACATGGCCCCGGCTGGACGACATCCCGGCTGAGGGCGTCCCTTTTCCCTAAATTTGAGAAAGGAAACCGATGTCGGTTACTGCAGAGCGTAAACAGGATTTGCTGAAAGAATTTGCCACCGCCCAGGGCGATACCGGTTCTCCGGAAGTCCAGGTCGCTATTCTGACCGAGCGGATCAAGAACCTCACCGAGCACTTCAAGGACCACAAGAAGGACAACCACTCCCGTCGTGGTCTCCTGAAGCTCGTCTCCCAGCGTCGCCGTCTTCTGGACTATCTGAAAAAGAAGGACGAAGGCCGCTACAAGACGCTGATCGAGAAGCTCGGACTGCGGCGCTAAGCTGATTTGGCCGGCGGATACCAACGGGTGTCCGCCGGTCTTATTTGGGTATGCGGTATATCTGTGTGCCCGACGGCTCCGGCCAGGAGTGATTGCGACAGCGGTCTTGCCGCCGTCCCGCGTCTGAAAAGCCGGATAGCCGGGGCCCCAATGGACAGGTCATGGGGCAGGATTGCAGGATGCTTGCGGCCGCGACGGCCGGGAAACGAGCCTCCCGTTGTCTTGCCCGTGGCTCGTCCGAGAAACGAAGCGAGCCCGAAGGGAAAACGCCGCCAGATGCTGGCGCGCCCTTCGGCACAAAAGGACAAGATATGTTTAAAGACCACAAAGTTGAGATCGAATGGGGTGGGCGTCCGCTTACCCTTGAAACCGGCAAGATTGCCCGTCAGGCAGACGGCGCAGTGCTCGCCACCTATGGCGAGACCGTTGTTCTCGCAACCGTCGTTTCCGCGAAAGAGCCGAAGGCGGGCTTCGACTTCTTCCCGCTGACCGTCAACTACCAGGAAAAGACCTTTGCCGCCGGCAAAATCCCGGGCGGCTACTTCAAGCGCGAAGGCCGTCCGAGCGAGAAGGAGACGCTGGTCTCCCGTCTGATCGACCGTCCGATCCGCCCGCTCTTCGTCGATGGCTACAAGAACGACACCCAGGTCATCGCCACCGTGCTGCAGCACGATCTGGAGAACGATCCGGACATCGTCGCCATGGTTGCCGTTTCCGCCGCGCTCACCCTCTCCGGTGTTCCCTTCATGGGCCCCATCGGTGCCGCACGCGTTGGCTATGTCGGCGGTGAGTACATCCTCAACCCGCATGTCGACGAGATGGAAGAGACAAAGCTCGACCTCGTCGTCGCCGGTACAGGCGATGCCGTCCTGATGGTTGAATCGGAAGCCCAGCAGCTCCCCGAGGACGTCATGCTCGGCGCCGTCATGTTCGGCCACAAGGGCTTCCAGCCGGTCATCGACGCGATCATCAAGCTCGCTGAAGTTGCGGCCAAGGAACCCCGCGACTTCACGCCGCCGGACCTCTCCGAGCTCGAAGGCGAGATGCTCAAGATCGTCGAGAACGATCTGCGCGAAGCTTACAAGATCACCGACAAGCAGAAGCGTTACGACGCCGTTGACGCCGCCAAGGCGAAGGTGAAAGAGACGCTCCTGCCGGAAGGCGAAGAAGAGACCAAGTGGTCGGCCGAGCAGGTCAACACGGTCTTCAAGAGCCTGCAGGGCAAGATCGTTCGCTGGAACATCCTCGACACCGGCGGTCGCATCGACGGACGCGACCTCAAGACGGTCCGCCCGATCGTGGCCGAGGCAGGCCTTCTGCCCCGCACGCACGGTTCCGCGCTCTTCACCCGTGGTGAGACGCAGGCTCTCGTGGTCGCCACGCTGGGCACCGGCGAGGACGAGCAGTTCATTGACTCGCTCACCGGTACCTACAAGGAGGCCTTCCTTCTGCACTACAACTTCCCGCCCTACTCCGTGGGCGAGACGGGCCGCATGGGTTCGCCCGGCCGTCGTGAAATCGGCCATGGCAAGCTCGCATGGCGCGCCATCCACCCGATGCTGCCGGGCGCCGACCAGTTCCCCTACACGCTGCGCGTTGTCTCCGAAGTCACCGAGTCCAACGGTTCGTCCTCCATGGCGACCGTTTGCGGCACCTCTCTGGCCCTCATGGACGCCGGCGTACCGCTGGCAAAGCCGGTTGCAGGCATCGCCATGGGCCTGATCAAGGAAGACGAGCGCTTCGCCGTTCTCTCCGACATCCTGGGTGACGAAGATCACCTCGGCGACATGGACTTCAAGGTCGCCGGCACGGATGAGGGCATCACCTCGCTCCAGATGGACATCAAGATCGACGGCATCACCGAGGAGATCATGCAGATTGCCCTCGACCAGGCAAAGGACGGCCGTCTGCACATTCTCGGCGAGATGGCCAAGGCCCTTTCCGAGAGCCGTGGTGAGCTGGGCGAGTTCGCTCCGCGCATCGAGGTCATGCAGATCCCGACCGACAAGATCCGCGACGTGATCGGTTCCGGCGGCAAGGTGATCCGCGAGATCGTCGAGAAGACCGGCGCTAAGATCAACATCGAGGACGACGGCACGGTGAAAATCGCTTCTTCCAACGCCAAGGAAATCGAGGCAGCGAAGAAGTGGATCCACTCCATCACGGCAGAGCCGGAAGTGGGCGAGATCTACGAAGGCACGGTCGTCAAGACCGCCGACTTCGGCGCATTCGTGAACTTCTTCGGTCCGCGCGACGGTCTGGTGCACATCTCGCAGCTCGCGCAGGAGCGCGTTGGCAAGACCACCGACGTCGTCAAGGAAGGCGACAAGGTGTTCGTGAAGCTGATGGGCTTCGATGAGCGCGGCAAGGTGCGCCTCTCCATGAAGGTCGTCGACCAGGAGACGGGCAAGGAGATCGTGCAGGAAAAGAAGAAGAAGGAAGAGGCCGAGGACGCCGAAGGCTGATCCCGCTTCCCTTCTGACTGACAAGCGGGCGCGCGCCTTCATGGCCGCGCCCGTTTTCGCATCCGGAACCCAAGATGAACGACACGCCGCTTGCCACCCTTCTGTTTCCATTCGAGCGCGGGCTGATCGATCCGCCGGGCGGGGGGGAGCGTGTGCTTTTCCTTGGCGCACCGGGAGCGCTTCATCTTCCAGCCGACTTCGCCGGAGACATGGCTGCCGTGCAGGGTTATCGGCCTGATTATCTTGCGCTCCAGCGGGCGGGCTTGTCCGTCACCCCCGAACCGGAAGGCGAGGGCTATGACCTTGCGCTCGTCCTGCTTGGCCGACACCGGCGTGAGAACGAGCAGCGTCTCGTTGAGGCGTTGAAACGAACCCGGCCCGGTGCCCGGATTGCAGCAGCCTGCGCCAAAAAGGACGGCGGTGGCAGTGTGCGCAGGCGCATGGTCGAGCTTCTCGACCTCGAAGATCATGCCTCCAAGCATCACGGCGTCGTTTTCTGGCTGCGTCGCCCGGATGCGATCGAAACGGTTTTGGCTGCGCTGGATGCACCGGAAAGTGTGGCAGACGGCTATATCACTGCAGCCGGTGGCTTCTCCGATGACGGCATCGATCCGGGCTCGGCGCTTCTCGTGGAGTGCCTGCCGGACAATCTGTCAGGCGCAGTTGCCGATTTCGCGGCCGGCTGGGGCTATCTTTCTGTAGCAGCTTCCGAGCGTGCACCGGGCGTGAAGAGTATCGATCTTTACGAGGCGCATCACGCCTCGCTGGAGGCGGCCCGGCGCAACATGGCGGCAAGAGCGCCGCAGATGCCGGCGCGCTTCTTCTGGCAGGACCTTCTGGGAGAGCCGGTGAACGAGCGCTATGACGTGATCCTGATGAACCCGCCATTCCATCGCAGCCGGGCTGCGGAGCCCGATATGGGCCACGCGATGATCGCGGCGGCGGCAAAGGCGCTCAAGCCGCGCGGGCGGCTTTTCCTCGTCGCCAACAGGCAGCTACCCTATGAAGAGAGCCTCCAAAAGCATTTCGCGGCACAGGGTGAGCTGCGCCGCGATACGGTGTTCAAGGTTTTGTGGGCCCGCAAGTAGCGGGCCGATCTGATCCGGTTCAGTCGTCGCCGGTGGCGGCGCTGATGCGCTTCAGCTCTTCCATGGTGGGCATGGAAACGGTGTTGTAGCCGGAATCCACATAGTGGATTTCGCCCGTCACGCCGGACGAAAGATCGGAAAGCAGATAGAGCGCCGAGCCGCCGATCTCGTCGATCACCACGGTCCGCCTGAGCGGCGCGTTGCGCTGCTGGTAGGAGAACATATAGCGCGCGTCCGAGATGCCGGCGCCGGCCAGCGTGCGCACGGGACCGGCGGAGATCGCGTTGACGCGGATGTTGCGCGGGCCGTAATCGCTTGCCAGATACCGCACGCTCGCCTCAAGGCCGGCCTTGGCCACGCCCATCACGTTGTAATTGGGCATCACGCGTGTGGAGCCGGCATAGGTCAGCGTCAGCATCTGCCCGCCATTGTCCATCATCTCCGCCGCCTTGCGGGCGACTTCCGTGAAGGAGTAGCAGGAGATCACCATGGTGCGCACGAAATTCTCGCGCGTGGTGTTGGCGTAAAGGCCCTTCAGCTCGTTGCGGTCGGAAAAGCCGATCGCATGGACGATGAAGTCCAGCGAGCCCCATTCCTCTTTCAGCCCGTCGAACACGGCGTTGATGGAGGCGCTGTCTTCCACATCGCAGGGGAAGAGCAGGTTCGAGTTCACCTTTTCGGCCAGCGGCTTCACGCGCCGGCCAAACGCATCGCCCTGATAGGTGAACGCCAGCTCCGCGCCCTGCTCGGCCAGCTTCCTGGCGATGCCCCAGGCAATCGAGTGATCGTTGGCGACCCCCATGATGAGGCCGCGCTTCCCTTTCATCAAACCGTCCATGGACCCTTATCTCAACCTGCGTAACGCTGAAAAACAAGCGTGGCGTTGGTGCCGCCGAACCCGAACGAGTTCGACAGGACTGTATCGATCTTGGCGTTGTCGATGCGTTTGCGCACGATCGGCGCACCCTCGAATTCGGGGTCGAGTTCGGTGATGTGCGCGCTCTCGCCGATAAAGCCGGCCTGCATCATCAGGATCGAGTAGATCGATTCCTGCGCACCCGCGCCACCGAGCGAGTGGCCCGTCAGCGACTTGGTCGACGCGATGTGCGGCATCTTATCGCCGAACACCTGACGGATGGCGTCGATCTCGCGGGAATCGCCCACCGGCGTCGCAGTGCCATGCGTGTTGACGTAGTCGACATCGCCGGTCACAGTGGAGAGCGCCTGCTTCATGCAGCGCACCGCGCCTTCACCCGAAGGCGCAACCATGTCGAAACCGTCGGAGGTTGCGCCATAGCCGGTCAGCTCGGCATAGATCTTCGCGCCGCGCGCCTTGGCGTGCTCCAGCTCTTCCAGAACCAGAACGCCAGCGCCGCCGGCGATGACGAAGCCGTCACGTGTCGCGTCATAGGCGCGCGAAGCGGTGGCCGGCGTGTCGTTGTGCTTGGAAGACATCGCGCCCATGGCGTCGAAGAGGTTTGACATGGTCCAGTCGAGATCCTCATGGCCGCCGGCGAACATGATGTCCTGCTTGCCCCACTGGATCAATTCAGCCGCATTGCCGATACAGTGCGCGGAGGTCGAGCAGGCCGACGAGATCGAGTAGTTCACACCATGGATTTTGAACCAGGTGGCAAGCGTCGCCGAAGCCGTGGAAGACATGGCCTTGGGCACTGCGAACGGCCCGATGCGCTTGGGCGAGCCCTTTTCGATGGTCGTCTGCGCGGCTTCAAAGATGGTGCGGGTGGACGGACCGCCCGAACCCATGATGATGCCGGTGCGCTCGTTGGTGATGTCACCTTCCTCGAGGCCGGAGTCGGCAATCGCCTGCTCCATGGCCACATGGTTCCACGCACCGCCCTTCGAGAGGAAGCGCATGGCGCGGCGGTCGACGACCTCGGCCGGGTCGAGCGTCGGTGCGCCCCATACCTGGCAACGGAAGCCGTGCTCGGCAAAATCTTCCGAGAACGAAATGCCCGATTTCGCATCGCGCAGCGAGGCGGTTACCTCGTCTGCGTTGTTGCCAATCGAGGAAACGATGCCGAGGCCGGTAACGACGACGCGTCTCATGATACTCTCCTTGGGCCGCTGCACACGGCCGCCAGTCAATGGTTGAAACTCAGGCTTCCTGCTTGGCCAGCCCGACACGAAGATCCGTGGCGGTGTAAATCTGCTCGCCGTCGGCCTTCAGCCATCCATCGGCGGTGCCGAGAACCAGGCGGCCCTTCATGACACGCTTGAAGTCGACGCCGTATTCGACGAGCTTTGTCTCCGGCGTAACCATGCCCTTGAATTTCACTTCGCCGGTCGAAAGGGCCATGCCCTTGCCCGGCAGGCCGAGCCAGCCGAGATAGAAACCGGTGAGCTGCCAGAGCGCATCGAGGCCAAGGCAGCCCGGCATGATCGGGTTGCCGGGAAAATGGCACGGGAAGAACCAGTGGTCAGGCTTGATGTCGAATTCGGCACGGACATAGCCCTTGCCGAACTCCCCGCCTTCCTCCTGAATGTCGGTGATGCGATCGAACATCAGCATGGGCGGAGCCGGCAATTGCGCATTGCCGGGACCGAAAAGGTCGCCCTGCGCGCAGGCCAGAAGGTCTTCGTAATCGTAGCTGTTTTTCGTTTGCGCCATCAATAGCCATCCCGTCGGTGGTCCCGGTCGCGCCGGAACCGTTCTTTTCGTTGTCCGAACTCCCTATCACAGCTTGTTTCTCGCTGGAAACCGCCGTTGTGGGAATTTGCCATGCCGCGTGTGGCTGCCCCCGGAAAACTGCCGCTATTGATCGTCTTGAATGGAGCGAATATATGTCAGGAAGGAATAACTGCAGCGAGAGCCTCGGGATGGGTCGAAGGTTCGGA
Organism: Nitratireductor aquibiodomus; assembly: GCF_900105565.1. NCBI lineage: Bacteria > Pseudomonadati > Pseudomonadota > Alphaproteobacteria > Hyphomicrobiales > Phyllobacteriaceae > Nitratireductor > Nitratireductor aquibiodomus. The sequence goes on from NZ_FNSL01000001.1 coordinate 2,807,622, forward strand.
TAACAGGAAGGACGGGCGGTTTCATTGTCGATCTCGAATGAAGGCCAGAACATTTCGCTCGAAGAGCGTTTGAGGAGTGCGGGCCTGCGCCCCACGCGCCAGCGTGTCGCGCTCGCAGATCTCCTGTTCGCCGCCGGTGATCGTCACGTTTCTGCTGAAGCGCTGCATGAAGAAGCTCAGAATGCAGGCTTCTCCGTTTCGCTGGCCACTGTCTACAACACGCTGCATCAGTTCACGGATGCCGGCATGCTGCGCATTGTCCAGGTGGAGGGTGCCCGCACCTATTTCGACACCAATGTGTCGGATCACCATCATTTCTTCTTCGAAGAAGATGAGAAGGTTTTCGACATCCCCTCAGGTGGCGTCGAGGTCCGAAACCTTCCGGAGCCGCCGGAAGGAACGGAAATCGCCAATGTCGATATCGTTGTCAGGCTGCGCCGCAAGCGCCACTGAAGCGCGCTTCACCGTCAGTCTTTTACGCTCTCTCCCGGATAGGCTCCCCAGATCAGTGACTGGTTCACCCAGCCCGAATGGCCGGCGAAGTCCATTTCGCACCAGTCGCCATTGCATGCCTTGATCGAGCCGATGGCGCCGGGTTCGACGCGAGCGACGAGCCGCGCATCGTCGCGCGGGTCGGCCCTGAGGTCGATATCGGCTTCCTTACCCTTGAACCATGGTGCGGCGATACCGGTACGGCGTCCCGAAAGAAGCGCCTGATTGATCCAGCCTTCCGCTCCCTCGGCATCGCGCACGCGCCGCCAGTTGTCATATTCCTGGATGATCTCCATCGGCAGACCGGATTTCAGATACATCCAGTTCACTGCGTAGTTGAGCCCAGGGCCGATGCGCATGTTCACGCGGCTTGATTTGAGACTGACGAAACGTGGCAGGGGGAGACCGCTTGGCCCGACCTTTACGTTCTGTTCGGTGTTTGCCTGCGCCTGCGTCGTCATGGGTGTCGCAACCAGAACGGCCACGGCGAGGGCTGCAAACATTGAACGGAATGGCGCGTTGGCCGGCATTACAAACTCCCGGTAACCCTTGTTCTGGCGGAACGAGCGCTTCCACCCTTTTTCTTTGTCTTGGCGCCCCCTGCTTGATAGACAGAAGACAACCCGGCTCGGCATTGCAGTGTCGTGCATCTTGGTTAAAGAGGTATCAACAGGGCGTTATTTTGGAGACCGTATGACCGTCAGGAAGAAGCCTCTCGTCGTCATCACCCGCAAGCTGCCGGACCAGGTCGAAACGCGCATGCGCGAGCTGTTCGACGCGCGCCTCAATCTCGACGACAAGCGCATGACGCAGCCCGAGCTCGTGGCTGCGGTCAAGGAAGCTGACGTTCTTGTTCCCACGATCACGGATCGAATCGATGCCGCGCTCATTGCCCAGGCCGGCGAGCGTCTGAAGCTCATCGCCAATTTCGGCAATGGCGTCGACAATATCGACGTCGCAGCAGCGGCCAGGAAAGGCATCACTGTTACCAACACGCCCAACGTGCTCAACGAAGACACCGCCGACATGACCATGGCGCTCATGCTCGCAGTGCCGCGCCGCCTGACGGAAGGTGCGGAACTTTTGCGCAGCGGTGGCGAGTGGGGCGGATGGTCGCCCACATGGATGCTGGGGCACCGCATCTGGGGCAAGCGCCTCGGCATTGTCGGCATGGGCCGCGTGGGCACGGCCGTCGCGCGCCGCGCCAAGGCCTTTGGCCTGTCGATCCACTATCACAACCGCCAGCGTGTTTTGCCGGCCATCGAGGACGAACTGGAGGCAACCTACTGGGACAGCCTCGACCAGATGCTCGCCCGCATGGACATCATCTCCGTAAATTGCCCGTCGACGCCGGCCACTTTCCATCTACTGTCTGCGCGGCGGCTCGAGCTCATGCAACCCCGCGCCTATGTCGTGAACACAGCTCGCGGTGATGTGGTGGATGAGGATGCGCTGATCCGCCTCATCGAGGAAGGCAAGCTTGCGGGTGCGGGGCTCGACGTGTTCGAGCACGAGCCCTCCGTCAATCCAAAACTCCTGAAACTCGCTCAGAAAAACAAGATCGTCATTCTGCCACATATGGGGTCGGCCACCATCGAGGGCCGCATCGACATGGGCGAGAAGGTGATCATCAACATCCGCACCCTCTTCGACGGCCACCGTCCGCCGGACCGCGTCCTGCCCAGGAACGTCTGATCGCTTTGCGCATGCGATCTCTTGGCAGTGGCGTTGTGCGTGGTTCGGCAAGCTCACCATGAGGGATGGCAATGGGCTGCATGGAGGGACAATGTCGCTGCCAAGGCGCGCCATCAGCGCCTCTGAAGAACGGTTTTCTGCCAGACACAACTACCCCTCATGGTGAGCTTGTCGAACCACGCACACCGTCAATGCAACAGGTCACGGAGCGAGCAAAGCCCGTTCCCACCCGCAGGAAAAACGCCCTCAGCCGGTGCGCCGCCGGTATTTAACGGTTTCAAAACGGGCCGCCAGCGCATCGTAAAGCAGCAGGCGACCGGTGAGCGGTTCACCGATACCCGTCACCAGCTTCACGACCTCCATGGCCTCCAGCGTGCCCATCACGCCGGTCAGAGCGCCGACAATGCCGGCTTCCGCGCAGCTGGGCACAAGCCCCGCCGGCGGCGGCTCGGGAAAGAGGTCACGATAGCCCGGCATGAGATTGCCATCGGCATCGCGTTCGAACGGTTTGAGCACGGTGAGCGATCCGTCGAAGCGCCCGACAGCTGCCGTCACGAGCGGCCGTTCCACCGCCTCACAGGTGTCGGCCAGCAGGTAGCGGGTGTCGAAATTGTCCGATCCGTCCACCACCATGTCGTAGGTGGCGATGATCCCGGCAGCGTTCTCCGCATCAAGCCGGATAGGATGCGTCTCGACCGTCACATGCGGGTTGATGCGGGCAATGCTTGCCCTGGCGCTCTCGACCTTCTCCATGCCGACACTGTCCGTGTCATGGATAACCTGTCTCTGCAGGTTGGAGAGCGAAACCGTGTCGTCGTCAATCACGCCCAGCGTGCCGATGCCGGCGGCCGCAAGGTAACAAAGCACCGGCGCGCCGAGCCCCCCGGCGCCGATCACCAGAACACGCGCCTTCTTCAGTTTTTGCTGCCCGGCTCCACCGATTTCCGGCAGAACGATATGGCGGGCATAGCGCTCCAGCTCGGTGTCGGAAAGTGCGGCGGGGAACGTCGTTGTCTCGGCCATGGGGCGATCTTATCCAGCGGGAGGAAGCGTGTCAGCGTTGTTCGTGGATCGCGCCGGCAGATACGGATAAAAACTGCGCGCGGCCTTCGATGGCCGAGAACAGGCTCGCCTCCGTACCGGTCATGAAGGCCTGACAATTCAGCTCTTCAAGGATCGAAAAGAGCGCTGCCCGCCGATCCGGGTCGAAATGCGCGGAAATCTCGTCCAGAAGCAGGATCGGCGCGGTTCCCGAAAGCTCGCCCGTCAACCGGGCATGCGCGAGGATCAGGCCCACCAGAAGCGCCTTCTGCTCACCGGTGGAGCAGCGGGCCGCCGGCATGTCCTTGGGCACGTGGCGCACGAGAAGATCGCTGCGATGCGGACCTTCCAGCGTTCGCCCCGCGGCGCGGTCACGCGGCCGCTGGTCGCACAGAACGGCGCGGAATTTCTCCTCCACGTCGACGGCGGCGTGCTGTCCGATCGCTTGGTCGATGGTGCCCTCCAGCGCAATCCCGGCGGTGGGAAACGGACCATCTTCGGGCAGACGCTCGTTCATCGCGGCGAGCAGGCGCACCATCTCGGCACGCGCGGCGGCAATCGCCACGCCGGTTCCGGCCATCTGCGTTTCTATGGCGTCGAACCAGCCGCCATCGCGCGAGTCTTCCGCAAGCAGCCGGTTGCGCGCGCGCATCGCCTTCTCATAGTCGAGGGCGCGTCGGCCGTGCGCCGGGTCGATGGCGAGAACGAGCCGGTCGAGGAAGCGCCTGCGGTCGCTGGCAGAACCGGTGAAGAGCGCATCCATGGCCGGTGTCAGCCACAGGACGCGCACCCACTCGAGCATGGCGTCGGCTGTCCGTGCGTTCTCGCCGTTGATGCGCAGGCGACGTCCACCCGTTTCCGCTCCCGGCTGCAGGCCGGCAGTGCCGGTTCCGATCTCGCATTCGCCGAACGGGCCTTCGAGCTTCGCATGGATGGCAAAGCCCGTTCCGGCACCTTCGCGCGCGACATCATCAAGCGTGGCGCGGCGCAATCCGCGACCCGGCGAGAGAAAGGAAACGGCCTCGAGCAGGTTCGTCTTGCCTGCGCCGTTCTCGCCGGTCAAAACCACCGCCCCCGGCGAAAGATCAAGCGCCAGGGCATGATAATTTCGAAAGTCGGTGAGGCTCAGCCTGGTAGCGTGAACCTGGGCTACGGCCTGCCTGCCGGATGTCTGGTCGACCAAGGGGGAGCCAATGCCGGCGCGCTCTAGACGCGCATCGGCATCAGAACGTAGAGCGTGCTTTCGTCGCCTTCGTCCTGCACGAGCGTGGGTGAGCCTGCATCAGCCAGGAGGAAGCGCGCTTCACTGCCCGAGAGCTGCGCCGCCACGTCCAGAAGGTAGCGGGCGTTGAAGCCGATCTCGATCGGGTCTGCCTCGTAGTCGGCGGCAAGCTCTTCGGTTGCCGAGCCCGAGTCCGGGTTGTTCACCGTCAGTGTCACCTGTCCTTCGGCAATGCTGAGCTTCACCGCCCGTCCGCGTTCCGAGGAGATCGTCGACACGCGGTCGACGGCCGAGGCGAAGGTCTGACGGTCGATCACCAGTTTCTTGTCATTGCCGGTCGGAATGACGCGCTGATAGTCGGGGAAAGTCCCGTCGATCAGTTTCGAGGTGAGAATGACGCTGCCGATGGTGAAGCGGATCTTTGTGTCCGAGAGCTCGACCGTAACAGCCACATCCGGATCGTCGACCAGTTTCTGTAGTTCACCGACCGTCTTGCGCGGGATGATGATGCCGGGCATGCCTTCAGAGCCCGCCGGCGCTTCCATCTCGGCGCGTGCGAGACGGTGGCCGTCGGTCGCCACCGAGCGCAGCTTCAGCCCGCCATCGGCCTCGATCGTGTGCAGGAAGATACCGTTCAGATAGTAACGTGTCTCCTCGGTGGAGATGGCGAACTGGGTCTTCTCGATCAGCCCTTTCAGATCGGCCGAATCGAGCCGGAAGATATGGGAGAAATTGCCGGCCGAGAGCTCGGGAAAATCGGACTGCGGCAGGCACTGGAGACGGAAGCTCGAGCGCCCGGCCACCACGGACATGGCGTTGCCGTCCTCATCGGTCTTCAGCATCACCTCCGCACCGTCGGGCAGCTTGCGCACGATGTCGTAGAGCAGATGCGCCGGAACGGTCGTTGCGCCGGCCTGCTCGATGGTCGCGCCCGCAGCCTCGCTCACTTCCAGGTCGAGGTCGGTCGCCTTCATTTGCAGGCTTGCGCCATCCGCGCTGAGAAGCACGTTGGAGAGAATCGGAATGGTGTTGCGGCGTTCCACCACGCGGTGAACATGGTTCAGTGACTTCAGGAGGGTGGAGCGTTCGAGAATAACACGCATGACCAATCAATCTCACTTGAATGAAGAATAGCCCTGCAAACATGGCGCATGTTCAGGACAGCCGTGAACAGGCTTCGATTTCCGTCAAAATGACAGGAAATCGACAAGAAACGCAAGCCTTTCACGGCGTTACGCCCCGGTTCCTTCCGGTTTTTGGGGAAAACGCACTGCCCGCAGGGAAGCAGGAGCGCGGAAGATAAGAAAAGACCGGCGGGCGCGCCGCCGGTCTGTCAAAATCGCTTCGGGTGCCGTCTTGCCGTCACGGGCTCCGGCGGCCCCGCCAGCCTCAGGCCTGATCGCTGATCAGGCGCTTCAGAAGCTCAATCTCCTGCGCGAGCTGCCTGTCGCCGTCGGTCAGGCCCTCGATCTTGCGGACCGCGTGCAGCACCGTCGTGTGATCGCGTCCGCCGAAACGACGGCCGATTTCCGGCAGGGAGCGCGGCGTCATGACCTTGGAAAGATACATGGCCACCTGGCGCGGCTTGACGATGGTGCGTGTGCGGCGGTTCGAAAGCAGCTCCGTCTTGGACACGTTGTAGTGCCGCGCGACAATGCGCTGGATGTCCTCGATGCGCACGCGTTTCGGTTCGCCGGCGCGGCAGACATGGCCGAGGATTTCGTCGATCCTGTCGATGGTGATCTGCGGCTCGAAGGAGTGGCGGAACAGAAGCTGGTTGAAAGCGCCCTCCAGTTCGCGGCCGCTGCCGGTGACCGAGCGCGCCACATGCACCAGAATTTCTTCTGGGATGTCGAGCGAACCGTCTTCGGCCTGCGCACTCGCCAGACGCTGCTTCAGGATCGAGAGCCGCATGGCGAAATCCGGAGCGCCGATCTCGAGAGAGACGCCGCCATTGAGGCGCGACTTTACGCGCGGCTCGAGCGATTCCAGCTCTGAGGGCGGGCGGTCGGCCGCCACCACCACCTGGCGCGCACTGTCGAGCAGCATGTTGAGCAGGTGGCAGAACTCGTTCTGGATGGATTTGCCCTGCAGAAACTGCATGTCGTCAATGATCAGGAGGTCGATGTCGCGCAACTGCTCTTTCAGGGTCAGGGCATTGTTGTCGCGGATCGCGGTGGCGAAACGCCACATGAAATACTCCGCCGTCAGATAGACGACACGGGCCTGCGGCTTGCGGCGCAGCGACTCGGCTGCAATCGCCTGCAGCATATGCGTCTTTCCGAGCCCCACTGAGGCATGAAGAAAGAGCGGGTTGAAGCGGATCGCATTGGAGTCCGATTCGGCCACGGTGCGCGCAGCGGCACAGGCGACGCGGTTGGAGGCGCCCTCGATCAGGGAATCGAATGTGTACCGGCTGTCGAGCGGCGAGCCCAGAATGTTCGAACGCCCGTCGGCCTCGGGCAATTTCGCCGGATTGGCGCGTGCGGACGGTGCTCCGGCCAGCGTGCCGGAGGCAAGGGCCGTCTGCGGACGGCTCGCAGCCTTGCGCGCGGCTGCCGGCTTGTTTTCCTGCGTTGCCCGCACATTGCGCGTGGCAGTCCGCACCACAATCTCCACCTTGAGAGTGTCGGGTGCTTCCTGCTTCCACAATTCGGTGATGAGGTCGAGATAGTGACCATTGATCCAGGAGCGCAGAAAAGCCGTGGGCACAGAGATCCGCACGCAGCCCTTCGAGGCTTCCATCAGCTTCATGCGACCGAACCAGCTGGAATAAACTTCGCTTCCCAGGCGTGCACGGAGCTGCGTTTTTACGCGCTCGAAAATCGCCTCGGACGGTCCCGCCTTGCTGTCGCTCTTACCTGCTTCTGTTGTCTCCTTGCCCTCCTGCTGAGACATCTGCTCCTGAAAAGAAAATCCCCCCGTCGTTTCCCTTTCCGCGCCGCTTTGCATTCCTCGTGTCCCTGTCGTTTTGAGTGGTGTTTTTAACGGCCGGGTCCTTGCCACAAGGCTGTCTGCCCCTGCCCGGTCCGTTCTTTTTATGATGATCGTAGGTCCGCCTGGTCTCTGACCCCAAAACTCTCCTTGGCTCTCTACAGCGGCATGGCCGCCGTTGAAACAGATTTATGCAATCACCGGTTGATTTTCTGTGCCGGCGGTCATGCAGCTCGTGCTCGTCTGGTCTCGACGCGAATGCGTCTCCATTGGGTCCCCGACAAACGAGCTGGCGAGGCTTGTTTCGAGAGCGCGCAAAAACCCCACGCGGAAGAAAAAACCGCGTCGCAATGGGTGCCGATTTGGGCTTAAGTCATCGGGCTTTTTTCTGCCCTCTCGATGGCCTGACATTACCGAAATCCTTGTGGAAAGGGCAAGGGCGGGGCTGCCGCTTTTTTCTCGAATCTGGTCTTGTGCGGAGCGCAAAAATCGGCATCGCCCAAGGGGCAGATGGATAAGCCTTTTGGATTCAAAAGCCTTTTCTAAATGCGCGCGCTTCACGCGCGCTGCGAAAAAAAATCTTAAAAAAGAGCTTGACATTTCAGCGTTGAATTTCCGCTGAGCGTGACATGGGTAACCTGTGGATAAACTTTCACAACCCTATGAAATAAAAGGCGAATATCGGTTTGGCCGAAATTTAACGGGATGCTTATGTGACGAAAATAATACGATTCTCAAACACTTAGGGTCACAAACGCAAAAGGCTGGCCTGTGACAACACAGGGTTGTCGCAGGCCAGCCTTTTGAGAGGCAAAGAAAAACCCGGCTGGAAAGCCGGGTTCATCTCTAAGTCTGCTAAAAAGCGTCAGGCGCCGAGCGCCTTCACGCGCTGCGCAAGGCGAGAGACCTTCCGCGACGCCGTGTTGCGATGCAGGACACCCTTGCCCGCAGCGCGCATCAGCTCTGGCTGAGCAGCCTTGAATGCGCTTTCCGCTGCTGCCTTGTCGCCGGTGGCCAGTGCTTCTTCGACCTTGCGAACGAAGCTGCGCACACGCGAGCGACGGTTCTTGTTAACCGCAGTACGGCGAGCAATCTTGCGCACCGCCTTCTTGGCCGAAGTCGTGTTGGCCATGTGTCCTCTCTATGTCTCTACAAATCCTGCCGCGATCAGTGTCACGCGGGCGCAAAACAAAAAGGGCAGCCGCAGGGCCACCACAGTCGTGGCGGCTTATAGTGGAGCTTTCGGGCAACGTCAACGCCTATTGGCGCCTATCCCTCCTGATCGCACCTCTCGCGATCAGCGATTTTTGAAGTTGGCAGACCGCTTCTCGGTAAATGCGGCCATGCCCTCCTTCTGATCGTCCAGAGCGAACATTGCATGAAACACACGGCGCTCGAAACGCAGGCCTTCGGCAAGGGTGGTTTCGTAGGAGCGGTTGACCGCCTCCTTGGTCATCATCACCGCCGGCAGGGAGAAGCCGGCGATGGTATCGGCCGCCTTCAGGGCTTCCTCGATAAGCTCACCGGGTGGCACGACGCGCGATACCAGGCCGGAGCGTTCGGCTTCCCCGGCATCCATGAAGCGGCCCGTCAGGCACATGTCCATGGCTTTTGACTTGCCGACGAAACGGGTCAGTCGCTGCGAGCCGCCCATGCCCGGCATGACGCCTAGCGTGATCTCGGGCTGGCCGAATTTCGCATTCTCGGCGGCGATGATGAAATCGCACATCATGGCCAGTTCGCAGCCGCCGCCCAGCGCATAGCCTGCCACGGCAGCGATGATCGGCTTGCGCACGCGGGTCAGCCCGTCCCAGCCCGCGAAGAGGTCTTCCATATAGGCGTCCACATAGGACTTGGATGCCATCTCCTTGATGTCGGCTCCGGCGGCGAACGCCTTCTCCGATCCGGTGATGACGATGGCGCCGATCCGTGGGTTCTCGTCGAACGCCTCCAGCGCCCCTACCACTTCCTCGAGCACCTGGGAGTTCAGTGCGTTGAGCGCCTTGGGGCGGTTCAGAGTGATCAGCCCGACGCGCTCCCGCGTCTCCACCAGGATCGTCTCATAAGCCATGGTCTGGTTTCCTCTCCGTTATATGTGAATTGCCAGGGTAAGGTTCTGACCCTAGCGCTGGCAGTTCGGACAATAAAAGGTCGACCGCCCGCCCTGCACGATGCGGCGAACGGTGCCGTTGCATTCGTCATGAGCGCATGCGTGTCCCTCGCGGCCATAAACCTTGAAGGCGTGCTGGAAGTAGCCAAGCGATCCATCCGCCTTTACATAGTCCCGCAGGGATGAGCCGCCGGCTGCGATTGCTTCTGCGATGACGGCGCGGATCGACGTCGCCAGACGCTCGCATCGCTCCGAGGTTCCGCGTCTGGCGACGATTGTATCGGCGCTGCGCTTCGGCGAAAGCCGTGCGCGCCACAATGCTTCGCAGACATAGATGTTGCCGAGACCCGCGATCACCCTCTGGTCGAGCAATGCGGCTTTCAGCGGTGTGCGCTTCCCGCGCAGGCGCTCGGCAAGCAGTGCTCCGTCCAGTGCGTTTCCGGTCGGCTCGATGCCAAGCGTCGCCAGCAGGGGGTGGCTGTCCAGCGGGCCTTCATCGTGCAGAAGCATGAAGCCGAACCGGCGCGGGTCGTTATAGACCACTCGAAGGGTCCGCCCGTCGCCCGAAGTCAGGTGAAACACAGCGTGGTCGTGTTTCTCCGCCTTGGATCGCGGATGGTGGAACGCGCCAGGTGCCTGTTGCTCCTCGTCGTCCTGGTCGATGCGGAATGAGCCCGACATGCCGAGGTGGCAGAGCACCACGTCTGAGGTCTCAAGATGGATCAGCAGATACTTCGCCCGCCGCCCGAGCGCGATGATTTCTTGCCCCCGGAGCCGCTCGGCGAACCCCCTGGGAAAAGGAAACCGCAGATCCGGGCGCCGCAATTCGACGGAATCGATATGCGCCCCTTCCATGATCGGCTGGAGTCCACGACGGACGGTTTCGACCTCCGGCAGTTCAGGCATGTCTGGAAAGCTCACTCGGAATGGATTGACCGTGGCTGCCGGGCGGCAAACCCCGATATGCGGGGAGCCTGAATGCCATTCCGGCCGCGGCGCATGCCTCGGGCATCTGCCCGCGCGCGCCCGCACCGGGACCGTTTAGCGATCCGGTTTCGGCAGCGTGTTCGACGCCGAAGAAAGCCAGACCGAAAAGGAATACGCACGCCATATCCGCTCACTGTCGCTGCCCTGCCGTCAAAGACATAGAAGGGCAGCGGAGTCTTTGCAATCGTGCGGCGCTGTGTCCTGTCAGCAATCGTCGCAGGGGATGGTGCTGCTCATGCGCGGGCGCAGGTGGAAGCGTTCGCTCATCTGAAGATTGTCGAGACCCGCCATCGCCGTCAGGCCGGCAGATTTTGCGCCATCCTTCGACCATGTGAGGATGGGCTTATAGCCAAGCGAGACAGTTGCACGGATATAAAAGGCTCCCTTGATCTCCAGTTCGGGGGGAAGGGTCGTGGTGCTGCCTTCTTTAAGACCGGCTGAGGCGGTTCCGTTCTTTAGTTCACGCGACCAGACCACCTGGACCTTCGGATTCCTTTCATCGGTCACCTGGATCGCCGTCAGCGTCAGGGTCGGTGTGGAGCGATTGTAGGGCTTCATGATGGCGCCGCCGATCTTCATGATGGCGTCGATTTCACCGGCCGTGATCGAAGGCTGCTGGGCGATCAGGTCGCCCGCCATGTTCGCCGCGCGGCTGACCTTCTTGTTCACATCGATCGCCTGGCCGAATTCCAGTGTCAGGAAATACATCGCGAACAGGATGGGCGCGATGATCGCAAACTCGATGGCTGCCACGCCACGCCTGTTGCGGGCGAAATCGCCCAGGGTTGATAAGATGCCCGTCTTTGCGGGTTTCGCATTGTCGTTGAACGTCATTGCCTGGTCCCCCACGACCCGTTGCCAACAGTTAGAATGGTTCGTTCTGCCAGGTATTCGTCGAGAAAAGCAGAAGCTTGCCGTCCGGAAGCCGATCCGCCAGCATGTTCGTTACCACCGGCCAGCGGTAGTAAACGCGCAGCATGTTCTTCGTGAGTGCCGGCCCGAGTTCGGTCTTGGTGTCGATGCTTCCGTCGTCATTGAAGCCGAGGTTTGACCTGGCGGCGTCCTCGAACGTGTCGAACTGCCGAAGATCCACTTCCAGCCCGGGGCAGGTCTCGGACATCAGTATGGACATTCGGCCACACAGAAGGTCCCGAAGTTTCGTTTCGTTCAGCTCACTGCTGCGAACCTGTCCGGTACGGAACAGCCGCGCGACGTCATCCGTCGCGTTGGCCAGAAGCTGTTGTGCTGCAAAGCCGATGCAGGCTTCCAGAATCACAAAGATCAGAAAGAAGAACGGGAGGCCGAGAAAGGCGACCTCGATGGCCGCCACGCCTTCCTCATTCTTGATGAAACGGCCGAGCAGACGGCGCCGAAATGGCGCGCGACACGCTTTGCCTTTTGTTTGATGGCCCATAGCCAGCCCCTGAAATGTGCGTTTGTCAGGGAGGACTATAACCAGCCCCGGTTGCATTCCGGTTTTGACGGCAGCTCAAATTGCATCGTTCTGGTTTGCGTTTTGTAAACCCTGAACGGTGCTGCGCACGGCGCTCGTTGAGCCCGGAGCGCGATGCCGTTTACTGGTTGGCGCTGATCTCGGCTTCGGAGGTCCGCTCCGCGTCCGTCTTGTAGGAGCTTTCGCAGTAGGGCGTGCAGGAAAGCGTCTGCACATTGGCCCTGCGATAGATGCGGACCGAGCTTGCAGACTGCCGGCTGACGACGACCTGTTCATCGACAATCGGTTGACCATCCAGGTCGAGAACGACGAGATTGGTCACGCCGAAACCCTTGCCGGTGAGAACGATGGTCGTCGCATCCTGTACGGCGGCGTCGGCGATCTCGGGGTTACCGATAACGATCGTGTCCGCCTCGCGTGCAAGCTTGACGATCTTCGCCTGGTTCATCACCACCTCAATTGCTGCCTCGTTCGCCGGGGCGGTGCCCGGCAATGCAACCAGACCTGCGATCAGGCAGGCTGTCTTCAAGGCAGTTCCAGTCTTGGAAAATACGGCGCGCATTACCCTGCTCCCCACGTCAAGCTGAAGAGACTATGAACATCATTGGTGAACCAAGGGTTAAGCGCACGGATGTCTGGCGCAGCAGCGGCAGCATTTGTGGGCTATATATAAAGTGTCTTCCGTCCGTCCGCTCGGGCATCCCCGTTTTAGAGTGCTGTTAACCAATGCTCGCGCTTTGAGGCGGCAAGGTTTTGGTAAGGGTGTTTCTTAAGCAGGTTGAAAGAGCTCCCTCGTATGGTCAGGCCATCCGATCAACACAACAAAAAACGTTGACGGTCTTGCTGAACAAAAACGCGGAAGAGGAGTTTTCCCAAATGGCAAATCTGTTTGCACGTTTCATGAAAGACGAGTCCGGCGCCACGGCGATCGAATACGGCCTTCTGGCTGCTCTGATTGCAGTTGCGATCATCGGCGGCGCCCGTGCCATCGGCACCAACATCGGCACGACCTTCACCACGGTCGGCGGTGCGCTCGGCGGCGGTGGCGGCGGTGGCGGCAACCCGTAATCCGCTTCTGCGATAACCACGCGCAATGACCATAAAGGCCGTCCTTCTTCTCCGAAGGGCGGCCTTTGCTTTTCCAGAAGCTGCTTTCTGCCGGTTTATCAAGTTTTAAGCGACGGCCTGCATAACGGAAGAGAAAAGGGGTGCCGCATCATGCTCGAAGCAGTCATACTTGTTGTTTTTCCGTTCTGCATGGCCTTTGCAGCGGTCTCCGACCTTCTTTCCATGACCATCGCAAATCGTGTGTCTCTGCTGCTGCTTGTCGCGTTTGCCGTCGCCGCACCGATGATCGGTATGGACTGGCAGCAGATCGGAATGCACGTCGCAGCAGGCTTTCTCATTCTGTCGGTAACCTTTGTGCTGTTCGCCGTTGGCGGGATGGGCGGCGGCGATGCGAAGCTTCTTGCAGCGACCGCAGTGTGGTTCGGCTTCAGCCCTGCGCTGATCCAGTACCTTCTGGGCGCGGCGATCCTCGGAGGCGCACTGACGCTTCTGATCATCAGTTTCCGGAATTCGTTCCTTGGCTACATCTCGGGAAACAACGTATTCCTGCGTAACCTCGCCGATCACAATACGGGGGTGCCCTATGGCATCGCGCTGGGCCTCTCCGGGCTTGCCGCTTATCCCGAAACGCCGCTCATGCAGTGGGCGCTTGCCCGCCTTGCAGGGCTTTAGCATCGTACAGTTCAGCCTGCGAGCAGCGCTTCCAGCGCCCATAAGAGCCTGACCGTTGCGCCCCGATGTTTCATCGGGGCGTTCCTGCTTTCCGGCCTAGAATAATCGCTCAACTTTAAATTAATCATTTCTGTAAGCTTCGCGTTAACCATAATTTGACGATTGGCCCTCCATTCTCCGCTTCACGCAAGGGAAGTCCGAGTACGAGGGGCGGAGTCATGAGCAAATCCCGGATCGTCATCTTAGGAGTGGCCGTGCTGGCTGCCCTTGGCGCCGGTTATGTGGCCAAGAATCTGACGGCGCCGGCTCCGCAGCAGCCGATAGCGAGCGCGGGACCGGAGGAGCCGGCCATTGATCTGGTCGATGTTCTGGTCATTGGCCAGGACGTGCCCATGGGCACCGAGCTCGGCAGCGCCGTTAGCTGGCAGGCCTGGCCGACGGACAACATCAACGCAAACATGATCACCCGGAACGAGAGCCCCGAGGCGCTGGAAGAGCTGCGCAGCTCCATTGCGCGTGTCGCGCTCTATACCGGCGAACCGCTCAGGCGCTCCAAGCTCATTGGCGAGGGCATGAGCTTCATGTCGGCCATTCTGCCCTCCGGCAAGCGCGCCGTCGCCACGCAGATTGCGGCCGACACCTCGGCAGGCGGTTTCATCCTTCCCAATGATTATGTCGACGTCATCATGACCCGCCGGGCGCAGGACAGCGGTACGGCAAACGGCTTCATCACCGAGACCATCCTGAAGAACATCAAGGTCCTGGCGATCGACCAGACCATTCAGGAGGACGAGGAAGGCCGCCGCGTCAAGGTGGGTGAGACGGCAACGCTGGAACTGACGCCGGAGCAGGCAGAGATCATCACCGTTGCGCAGCAGATGGCCGATCGCCTCACGCTGTCTTTGCGGGCGATCACTGACACGAACGAAACATCGGAGAACGACGGATCCTATCTCGTCTCGGGCAGAGGCAGGGGCAACAGCGTCCGTCTGATCAAGTCCGGTGAAGTCACCGAAGTGGGGACCCGGAAATGATGAAGCGCGCGAATGGGGCGAGGGCCGTGAAACAGTCAGGGCGGGAAATGCGCAGCAATCTGAAGCTGACCGCGCGTCTCTTGTTGGGATGCGCAACAATGCTGGCCGTCCAGGTCGCCTTACCGGCTGGCCCGGCATTCGCCGAACAGAACGTCGTCAAGGCGCGAGGCGGATCCAATGTGAGCCAGCGCGTAAAGCTTGGCCTCAACAAATCGCTCGTGCTCGACCTGCCGAGCGACGCCTACGACATTCTGGTCGCCAATCCGTCGGTCGCCGACGCCGTGACACGCACCGCACGGCGCATTTATCTGTTCGGCAAACAGGTGGGCGAGACCAACATCTTCGTGTTTGGCGCCAATGGCGAGCAGATTGCCAGCCTCGACCTCGCAGTGGAGCGCGATGTTGCGGGTCTCGAAGACTATCTCAAGCGCTTCATCCCGAATTCCGATATCGATGTTGAACTGATCAACGACAACGTTGTTCTCACCGGCACCGTTGAAACGCCGCTCGACGCCGCCCGTGCCGCGCAGCTCGCGCAGATATTCGTCACCGGTGGTGAAGCCACGACCGGCCAGTATTCCCAGAGCGCGGCAGCGCCCACCGATGGTGGCGGCGTGGCGATCAACAACCCCGACCAGAAGCGCCAGACAAGCCGGATCGTCAACATGATCCAGATCATCGGCGAGGATCAGGTCACACTGAAGGTGACGGTTGCCGAAGTTAGCCGCTCCGTCATGAAGCAGCTTGGCGTGAACATGATCGGTTCGGGTAGCGCCGACGGCATCTCCTGGGGTGCCGTGGTCGACAATGCCTTCGGGCTCGGCAAACCGCTTTCGCCCACTCAGTTCTCGGTCGGCGGATCGCTGATCGACGCCTACATCAATGCCATGGAACAGGCCGGCGTCATGAAAACGCTCGCCGAGCCGGCCCTCACGGCCGTTTCCGGCGAGAAGGCCACGTTCCGCGTTGGTGGCGAGTTCAACATCGTCACGTCTCAGGAAGTCGACCCCGATACAAACGCACTGAAATACGAAGTCGAGAAGATCGACTACGGCATTGGCCTGGAGTTCCTCCCGACCGTTCTTTCGGCGGGTCGCATCAGCCTGAAGATCCGTACACAGGTTTCCGAACCGACGATGCAGGGGTCGGAGACCTTCTTCGCGGGCATGGGGCGCGGCCAGCGCTACCGCAACGCTTCGAGCATGAATGCGATTTCGATCCGCAAGCGCCTGGCCGACACCACGGTCGAGTTGCCGTCCGGCGGGTCGATGATGATCGCCGGCCTCGTGCAGGATGACGTGCGGCAGGCGTTCAACGGGGTTCCGGGGCTCTCAAAGGTTCCCGTGCTCGGCGCGCTGTTCCGCAGCCGTGACTTCGTTCGCAACGAAACGGAGCTGGTGATCATCGTGACACCGTTCCTGTCCAAGCCGACGGCGCGCACCGCGCTGGCGAAGCCGGATGACAATTTCACACCCGCCAGCGATGGCGCGGGAATGTTCCTTGGCCGGGTCAATCGGGTCTACGGAACCATGAAAACCAACCTGCCCAATGGCCGCTACCACGGCGTTGTCGGCTACATCTACAAATGAGCTGGGGGAAGGTCATGCCGGGGGTGGTCATGATGAAGAACACAACACGGAACACACAGCGGGCCAGGCTCACCGGCACGGCACTCGTCATCTGCACGGCCATGCTGATGGCCGGATGTGCGGCAAAGCGGGATTCGGTCATCGTCGGCTCGATACCGGACGACTACCGCACCAATCACCCGATCGTCATTTCCGAAAAGGCGCAGGAGATCGACCTGCCGATTGCCGCCTCCGCCCGGAAGATGTCCCGCGACCAGATGAGCACACTCGCTGGTTTCATGAGCGGCTATGACCGGCGTTCCGGCAGCACGGTTTCCGTGCTCGTGCCCTCGGGATCGGTCAATGAACTCGGCGCGTCCAACGTCGCCTCCCAGATCACGCATCTGCTTCAGAACCAGGGGGTTCCGCCGGAAAACATCTCCGTGGTGTCCTATCAGGCTCTGGCGCCCGACACTGCACCGCCGATCCGTGTCTCCTATCCGGTGGTCAAGGCATCCACCAATCAGTGCGGCCGCTGGCCGGCAGATATGCTCGATACGACCGACAACAAGCACTACGCGAACTTCGGTTGTTCCTATCAGAACAATCTCGCCGCCCAGGTCGCCAATCCGAATGATTTCCTCGGCCCGCGCAAGCAGGGTGAGATCGATGCCGAGAACCGCATGGGCGTGATCGACAAGTATCGCGGCGCCGAGAGCATTTATAAACCAGGCAAGGTGTCCGAAGACTTCCGGGCCGCCAGAGAGATCGCGTACTAGGCGAGGGGCATGACATGAGCAATCTGGCCTACGAAACGGATCACGAGGATCTCGCCCCCGAAGACGGCGCGTCACCGGCGCTGCAGAAGCTGCGCCCGATCCCGAGGATATCGATTCAGGCGTTCTGCGAGACGGACAGCGTCGCCAACCCGATCGAACGGGCGGGCGAAGATCGCCGCATGGCGAAAACCCATCTCAAGGTGCATATGGGCGGTGTGGCGACAGCGGTCGAGTTTTATCAGACCGCGGCCACGCCGAACCTCGTCATCGTTGAATCGTCCAGTGAACCGAGAGAATTACTGGCCTCGCTTGAGGAACTGGCGGGGGTCTGCGATCCCTCGACGAAAGTCATCATCATCGGGCACTACAACGATGTCTGGCTCTACCGCGAGCTGATCCGCGCCGGCATTTCTGAATATGTGGTTGCACCGATCTCCATGGCTGACATTGTCAGCGTGATCGCCAACATCTTTGTCGATCCCGAAGCCGAGCCACTTGGGCATTCCATTGCATTTGTTGGCGCCAAGGGCGGGGTCGGTTCGTCCACCGTGGCCCATAATGTGGCCTGGGCGATCTCGAACCTGTTCGAGAATGAAGTCGTTGTCGCCGATCTGGATTTGCCTTTCGGCACGGCCAATATCAATTTCGATCAGGATCCCGCGCAGGGCATCGCCGAGGCGGTGTTTTCGCCCGAGCGCATCGACGAGGTCTATCTCGACCGCCTTCTGGCGCAGTGCGCGGAGCGGCTTTCCCTTCTGGCGGCGCCTTCCACGCTCGATCGCGTGTATGATTTCGATCCGGAAGCCTTTGCGCAGATCATCGATACGACACAGCGCACCGCGCCGGTGCTGGTTCTCGACGTTCCGCATGCCTGGAACGGCTGGACCAAGACCACCCTCGCGCAGGCCGACGAGATCGTCATCACAGCCACACCGGACCTTGCCAACCTTCGCAACACGAAGAACCTGATCGACACGCTGAAGAAGTTGCGGCCCAACGACAAGCCGCCGGTTCTTCTGCTCAATCAGGCAGGCATTCCGAAGCGGCCCGAGATTTCGCTGGAAGACTTTGCAGAGCCGCTCGGCGTGATCCCGGCAGCGACGATTCCGTTTGAGCCGCAATTGTTCGGCAATGCGGCCAACAATGGTCGCATGCTGGGCGAAATGGACGCCAGCAACCCGATCGTCGAGACGATCAACGATCTCGCCCATGTGCTGACAGGCCGGCGTGATGTGAAGCCAAAAAAGAAGAGCGGTTTGTCCGGCATCCTGGACAGGTTGAAACGCAAGAGCTGATACGGATTGGTAGCGTCAGATGTTCGGAAAGAGAGGGACAGGCGTCCCGCATCCCACAGCGCCGCACACCGAAACCCCGAAGTCCTTTTCGGGCGGCACCGACGTATTGACGCCGGAACGGCCCGCATCTCCGAGTCCGCAAAATGCCGCGCCTGCCACGCAGGATCCTGCCCCGCGGCCCCGGGCTGAGGCACCCAGGCCCACGCCGTCCGCACCGCCACCCCCGCCGCCGGCGCGGTCGCCGCAGCCGGCCCGGGCACGCAGCGAGTCCTACTATGACACCAAGAGCCAGGTCTTTTCGGCGCTGATCGAGACCATCGATCTCTCGCAGCTCGCCAATCTCGACCCCGATAGTGCGCGCGAGGAAATCCGCGACATTGTCAACGATATCATCGCGATCAAGAATTTTGCGATGTCCATCTCCGAGCAGGAAGAACTGCTCGAAGACATCTGTAACGACGTGCTCGGCTACGGCCCGCTGGAACCGCTCCTGGCGCGTGACGACATCGCCGACATCATGGTCAATGGTGCCGAGCATGTTTACATCGAGGTGAACGGCAAAGTCGAACAGACCGGCGTGCGCTTCCGCGACAACCAGCAGCTCCTCAACATCTGCCAGCGCATCGTCAGCCAGGTGGGCCGCCGCGTCGATGAATCGAGCCCGATCTGTGATGCGCGCCTGCCCGACGGCTCCCGTGTGAACGTCATCGCGCCGCCGCTCGCCATCGATGGCGCGTCGCTCACCATTCGTAAGTTCAAGAAGGACAAGCTCACCCTCGACCAGCTGGTCCGCTTTGGCGCTATCTCGCCGGAAGGCGCCGAGCTTCTGAAGATCATCGGCCGGGTGCGCTGCAATGTCCTGATCTCGGGCGGCACCGGTTCGGGCAAGACGACGCTGCTCAACTGTCTGACGAGCTTCATCGATCTCGATGAGCGCATCATCACTTGCGAGGACTCCGCCGAACTGCAGCTTCAGCAGCCGCATGTGGTACGGTTGGAAACCCGCCCGCCCAATCTTGAAGGCGAGGGTGAAGTCACCATGCGCGACCTGGTGCGCAACTGTCTGCGCATGCGCCCCGAACGGATCATCGTCGGCGAGGTTCGCGGCCCCGAAGTGTTCGATCTCCTTCAGGCGATGAACACGGGCCATGACGGTTCGATGGGAACGATCCACTCCAACAATCCACGTGAGTGTCTGAACCGAATCGAATCCATGGTCGCCATGGGCGGTTTCACGCTGCCGCAGAAAACGGTGCGGGAGATCATTGTCGGTTCGGTGGATGTCATCATCCAGGCGACGCGCCTGCGCGACGGTTCGCGCCGCATTACCCATGTGACCGAGGTGATCGGCATGGAGGGTGACGTGATCATCACGCAGGACCTCATGCTCTACGACATGAAGGGCGAGGACGCGAACGGCAAGATCATTGGCGAGCACGTATCGACGGGCATCGCGCGGCCGCATTTCTGGGACCGCGCCCGTTACTATGGTGAAGAGCAGCGTCTGGCGAATGCGCTGGAAGCGATGGAAAGGAAGTCTGACTAAAATGTCAGCGGCTTCCTGTTCCAGTTTGAGCGGGTAAAACCATGTTTGGAATGGACATCACTCTGATTGCATTCGTGCTTCTGGCCGGCTGTAGCGCTGGCGCGGTGGCCTATGCGCTGATGTTCAACAACATGGCGGCAGAAAAGAAGGTCGGCCGCCGGCTGGATACCGTCAAGCGGGCGCAGACCGACCAGATATCGATCAAGGCGTCGCGCGACCGCGTGGCCGAAACGGCGAAACGGCGCAAATCCATCCAGGATTCCCTGAAGGATCTGGAAGAACGGCAGAAGAAGCGCGACAGCAAGGTCCGCAAGCCGCCGCTCAAGATGCAGCTCAAACAGGCCGGAATGAACGTGACTCCGGAGCGGTTTCACATCATTTCTGCGATCTGTGCGCTGGTGTTTACTCTGGTGATTTTCATCCTGGGCGCTCCGCTCCTTGTTCTCCCGGGCGCGCTGATTGTCGGAGCGCTGGGCCTGCCGCGCTGGTTCGTTGCCTGGAAGCGCCGTGGCCGGGTTAAGGCATTCCTGAACGAGTTTCCCAATTCGCTCGATGTTATCGTGCGTGCGGTGAAATCGGGCCTGCCGATCAATGATGGCATCCGCCTGATTGCGAGCGAGGCGCAGGAGCCTGTGCGAACGGAGTTTCGGCGCATTGTTGAAGCCCAGCAGATGGGCGTTTCGACGCCGGAGGCCTGCCTGCGGATGGGTGAGACGATGCCCTGCCCCGAAGCGAACTTCTTCGGCATTGTTATCCAGATCCAGTCGCAGGCGGGCGGCAATCTCTCTGAGGCGCTGTCAAATCTGTCGCGGGTTCTGCGTAACCGCAAGAAGATGAAGGCGAAGGTTCAGGCGCTTTCGATGGAAGCCAAGGCATCGGCCGTTATCATCGGTGCCCTGCCATTTGTCGTCGCGTTCCTCGTCTATCTCACCAGCCCGACCTACATCATGCCGCTTTTCACGACGAGCGCGGGGCATCTGATCCTGGGCTTCTCCGCACTGTGGATGACGATCGGCATTCTCGTAATGCGGAACATGATCAATTTCGAGGTTTAGACAATGCCTTCAGATGCCGTCGGAAGTATCATCGAGCCCAGTTTCCTGATTGCAATTCTGGTTGCGGTGGCGGTTTTTGCAACGGTGTTCACGCTTTTGCCGGCGTTTGGCGGCCATCCGCTGAAATCCCGTATGAAAAGCGTTGCGCTGGAGCGTGAGGAACTGCGGGCGCGGCAGCGCGCGCGTCTGGCCGCCGAGGCTGACAAGCGCCGTCGGGGCCTGCGCGAACATCAGTCTGAAGGCATGCGCGCCATCGTCGATCGGCTCGACCTGCGCCGCGCGCTGGCCGATGATGCAGCGGTGGCCAAACTGCGCACAGCCGGCTTCCGCGGCCAGAACCCGCTGACAAAGTTTCTGTTTTTCCGGCTCGTTCTTCCATTTGTGACGCTGCTTCTGGCGGGCGTCTACATTTTCATGCTCGGCGGGCTGCCCGAGCAGCCTTTGTTTGTGAAGGCCTTCGTCTGCATCATCGCCGCCTATGCGGGCTTCTATGCACCGGTGCTGTATGTCAGCAACCTTGCGGCAAAGCGCAAGAAATCGATCCAGCTTGCATGGCCGGACGCGCTCGATCTGATGCTGATCTGCGTTGAATCGGGCATGTCGATCGAAGCTGCATTCCGCCGTGTGGCGGACGAGATCGGCGCCCAGTCGGTCGCGCTGGCCGAGGAGCTGGTGCTGACGAATGCCGAACTCTCCTTCCTGCAGGAACGGCGTCAGGCTTATGAGAATTTCGCCGCGCGCACCGGGCTGGAGACGGTGAAGAGCGTCACGCAGGCGCTGATTCAGGCCGAACGCTATGGCACGCCCGTCAGCCATGCGCTCAGGGTTCTTGCGGACGAGAGCCGTGAAATGCGCATGAACGAGGCGGAGAAAAAGGCGGCCGCACTGCCACCCAAACTCACCGTGCCGATGATCCTCTTTTTCATCCCTGTCCTGTTCGCCGTCATTCTCGGGCCGGCCGGCATCCAGATCAAACAGCAGGGCCTGTTCTGAAATCATAGAAAAGGCCGCTCGAAGCGGCCTTTCCAAAACTTGTACCTTGGAAATGAAGCGCCGTTACTGGCGCTTCTTCTGGTTGTCGTCGGAGATCTGGCTCCACGCATTCTGCTGTGCGAGCATGGACCGCAGATATGCGACATTGGCTTCGGCCTGTTCAGGCGAAAGCTCTTGCCGGGCGAGCTGTTCAGCTTCGCCAAAACGTCCCTGAAGCCCGACGACCAGCGCCAGGTTCTGCCGCACACGGCTGTCGGCGCCGGAAGCCTGCACTGCCTGCCGCATATAATGCTCTGCCGATTTCAGATCGCCTTCGAGCAGATATGACATTCCCATGTTCGAAAGGACGGAAGGCTCACCGGGCTTTAAATTGAGCGCCTGGCGATAGAGCGTCCGGGCCGCGTCCTTCTGGCCGAGCTGATCCAGGATCGCGCCTTCGGCCGATTGCAGGCGCCAGTCGGGATATTCGGGCGTCTGCGCCCGGCGCACTGCATCAAGCGCAGGCTGAAGCTCTCCGGCTGCCGCCAGTGCCTTGCCATAGGCGGCCAGCACTTCGCGGTCCTTGGGATGATCGATGGCAAGCTTGCGCATCACTGCCAGAGACTGGTCGACGCGCCCGGTCATCTGGAGCACGGAGGCGTACCGCAGTGCCGTTGCCTTGTCCTTGGTGTTCTGTGTGTAAGCGCGACCGAGGGAGTCAGCAGCGCTCCGTAGTTGCGGTTCGCTCATGGTCGCAACGTTGGAAGCGGCCTTGGGCGTGCTGCGGCTGATCGAACCGGTGGTCATACGGTCTCTGGCGCAGCCGGCCACTGACACTGCCATAATCAGCGCCAGGGCCGTCATGGTTATCCTGTTTGCGGTTGCATTCGTGCGCTGTTCGGTAAACATCTGCGCGCGCCCTCCGATTGGCTTCGGCCGTTTTCCGGCCAACTCTCAACAGAGAGAAATATTCTGTTAACCCTAACGGAGCGTTAAAACGCGCCGCAAAACCTGAACGTGGAGACAACAAATGCCCGTCACGCTCCTGAGCTCGAAAGAGGTTTCATCGCTGCCGGTTTATACGGTCGAGGCCGATAACCTGGACGCCTGCGATGCACCCAAGGACGCCATCGCCTGGGCACGGGCAAACGGCTTTTCGGGCGCCTCGGGCAGGGTTTTGACGATACCGGGCAAGAACGGCGCGGTGGTCGGCGCGTTCTTCGGACTTGGCGAACCGGATGCCGCCAATCCGCTTGCCGCCGGAGCGCTGGCCCGTCATCTGCCGGAAGGCGACTGGCACTTTGCCGCTCCGCCGAAAGGTGCCGAACTCGCCACCCTGGGCCTGATGCTCGGCTCCTATGCCTTCACGCGCTATGGCAAGAAACCACGCAACGCGCTTCGCTTCGCCGTTCCCGAAGGGGTGGATGCAGGCCGCGTCGAGCGGCTGGCCAATGGCAGCGTCCTTGCACGCGAGCTCATCAACACGCCTGCCGGCGATATGGGGCCCGATGCGCTTGAAGCCGCTACCCGCGCACTCGCCTCGGAGCATGGCGCAACGCTGGCGGTGACGGCGGGTGAGGACCTCCTCACGGAAAACCTGCCGATGATCCACGCGGTTGGCCGCGCTGCCGAGGCCGCGCCGCGCCTTCTCGATCTGCGCTGGGGGCGGGAAGCAGCGCCAAAGGTCACGCTTGTCGGCAAGGGGGTCTGTTTTGATACGGGCGGCCTCGATCTCAAACCCGCCGCCGGCATGCTGCTCATGAAAAAGGACATGGGCGGCGCGGCCAATGTCCTTGGACTTGCCTCGATGCTCATGGCGGCAAAGCTCGACATTCGCCTGCGTGTGCTCATTCCTGCCGTGGAGAACGCCGTCGCCGGCAATGCCTTCCGTCCCGGCGATGTGTTGAACAGCCGCAAGGGGCTCACAGTCGAGATTGGCAACACCGATGCCGAGGGCCGGCTGGTGCTTGCCGATGCGATGGCACTCGCGGACGAGGAAGAGCCGGAGCTCCTGATCGACATGGCGACGCTAACCGGTGCTGCCCGTGTCGCGCTCGGGCCCGATGTGCCGCCGTTCTACACCGATGATGAAGCGCTGGCGGGAGCCCTGGCTCGGGCCTCTGAGGCGGTCGCCGACCCGCTCTGGCGCATGCCGCTCTGGAAGCCTTATCTCTCACGTCTCGATTCCAAGATCGCCGACATCAACAATGTTTCGCTCGATGGCTTCGCCGGTTCGCCGATTGCCGGTCTCTTCCTTGGCCGTTTTGTGGAGAAGGCGAAGAGCTGGGCGCATTTCGACATCTATGGCTGGAACCCGGCAGACAAGCCGCACGCTCCGGTCGGCGGCGAGGCGCAGGGCATCCGCGCGATCGAACGCGTTCTGGTGGATCGCTACGGGAGTGCGTCCTGACAAAGCGTCAGTGGACACTTGCACCGGCCTGCCTTTCGCGGCATGAATGAAACGGAACCGAAACGGTTTCCAGTTTCCTCCGTGAAGGCAGGTCCTGACATGTCCGTCCAGCTAAGGCCAAGCCAGGCGCTGCGTCTGTGGCAGCAGGTCAGCCTTGCCGAGGTGCGCGGCAAGGCACCGGATCTTACCGAACGCCAGCTTGCGATCCTTCTGACGATCTATCTGGACCCGCCGCCGCACACCGTGCGCGGGCTCGCCGAGAAACTCGATGTCTCCAAACCCGTCATCACCCGCGCCCTCGACACGATGGGCGCGCTGAAACTCGTGTCCCGCCACCGCGACCCGAACGACCGCCGCAATGTCCTGATCAAGCGCACCGTCGAGGGTGCCCTGTTCGTAGAGCGGTTTGGCGATGTGGTGGTGGCAAAATCCGCGGAGCTCCCCTTATGACGACACTCGACCGCCGCCTTCACGCCCACCGGGCAGACCTTGCCGATGCCCGTCTTGAGGGCAGGGTGAAGGCGGAACGTTTCACCGCCGGCACGCCCGCCCGCATTGGCGCGCCCGTCGTCGACGTGCACAGCGCCCCGCGTCTCGACGCCGGCATCGACACCCAGTTCCTCCATGGTGATGCGGTGCGCGTGTTCGAACGGCGCGAAGGCTGGGCCTGGGTGCAGGCGGAGCATGATGGGTATGTGGGCTATGTGAATGCCGCGGGCCTTACCGAGCAGGATGTCGCCCCCACGCATCGCGTTCGTGCGCAGCGCAGCTTCATCTATCCGGAGCCGGAGCTGAAGGCTCCTGCAATCGGGGCGCACAGCATCGGTGCGGCGGTCTGCATCACGGAAATGGTCGAAAATCGCGGCACGCAATATGCGCTTCTTGCCTCGGGCGGCGCGATGATCGCCGGGCACTTGCAGCCGTTAGACATGCATCATGAGGACTATGTCACGGTCGCAGAAACTTTTCTGCACACACCCTATCTGTGGGGTGGGGCAAGCGGCTTCGGTATTGACTGTTCCGGTCTGGTGCAGCTTTCCATGCGCATGGCCGGAAGAACCGTCCTGCGTGATACCGACATGCAGGCCGCGAGCATCGGCACCGTGATTGAGCCCGATCAAACCGGACTCAGCCGTGGCGACCTCGTTTTCTGGAAAGGCCATGTGGCGATCATGCTGGATCACGAGATGATGCTTCACGCCAACGGCAACACGATGACGGTGGCGCGTGAACCGCTGAAAGATGCCATCGAGCGGATTGAGCGGCTCTATGGTCGCCCGACGCATTATCGCCGGCCCTAGTACCCCGCGCTTCGATCAACGAGGTTTTCCAGTGCCTCACCACGCTCGAACGCAGCCATCTGTTGCAGCATGGGCGGCACCAGATGTGCGGGGTCGGAGGTGGCAGCCGCATGCGGTGTCACGAAAACGCGGGGATGCGACCAGAGCGGACTTTCCGGCGCCAGCGGCTCGCGTTCGAACACGTCGAGGCTTGCTTCCTTCAGCACACCTTCCTCAAGTGCCTTGAGGATGTCGGTCTCGCGCTGCAGCCCGCCGCGCCCCGCATTGATGAGGCAGGGACCGCCCAGCGGTCCATCCTGCCGCAGGCGCGACAGCAGCGAGTGGTTCACAATGCCGTGGGTCGCGGGCGTCAGCGGCAGAAGCACCACCAGAATGTCGGTGGCGTTGAGGAAGGGCGTCAGCCCGTCCTCGCCGTGAAAGCCCTTGACGCCATCGATATCCTTGGGCGTGCGGCTCCAGCCATTCACCGAAAAACCGACCGCACGCAGGGCCTGTGCGGCGCGGGTGCCGAGCTGTCCGAGCCCCATAATGCCTACCGAAACTTCGTTGGCGGGCGGCTGCCGCGGCTCGTGCCAGACTTTCCTGACCTGCTGTTCCCGGTAGACGGCGCCCTGCCGGTGATGGTCGAGCACCCGCCACGTCACATACTCGCACATATACTGCGTGAGGTTTTCCGCCACCACGCGCACGATGGGCACATCGGGCACCTGGTCGTCGGCAAAGATGTGATCCACGCCCGCACCGATGGAGAAGATGACCTTCAGGTTCGGCAGCTTGGCGAGTGCGCCCTTCTGGTGCTTCCAGACAACGGCATAATCGATCGAAGGGTCTTCCGCCCCGTCGGGCTCCAGCACGACATCCCGCTCTTTGGAGAGAAGGTCATACCAGCGCTGCGGGTTGAAGCCGGTGACGGAAAGAAGGACGCGACCGCGTTCCGGTGTGCTCATGGTTTGCCCCTCGATTTTTATTCGCTGACCACGCCTCCAGGCGTGGCTTCGATGTTGAACGCGGCTGCGATCAGCGCGCGTGTGTAGTCGGTCTGCGGTGCATCGAAAATCTGCTCCGCCGGACCGGCCTCCACCACCTTGCCGGCGCGCATGACGATCACCTCATTGGCAAGCGCGCGCACCACTTTCAGGTCATGGCTGATAAAGAGATAGGCCAGGTTATGCCGCTTCTGCAAATCGCGCAGAAGGTCCACCACCTGCGCCTGCACGCTCATGTCGAGCGCCGAGGTGGGCTCGTCCAGCATCACGAAACGCGGCTTCAGCACCATGGCACGGGCAATGGCGATACGCTGACGCTGCCCGCCGGAAAATTCATGCGGATAGCGAAACCGGCTGTCGGGGTCGAGGTCAACCTCCTTCAGGACATCGACCACCATCGCGTCGCGCTCATTGGCTGAAAGGCCGGGCTCGTGAATGCGCAGGCCTTCCTCGATGATTTCGGCAACAGACATGCGCGGGCTGAGCGAACCGTAGGGATCCTGAAACACCACCTGCAAGTCGTGCCTGTAGGGGCGCATCTGTCGAAACGAGAGATGATCGATCTCGTCGCCAGAAAAGTGGATATGCCCCTCCGAGCCGATCATGCGTGCAAGGGCCAGGCCGAGAGTCGTTTTGCCGGAGCCCGATTCACCCACCACGCCGAGCGTCTGGCCCGCGCGGACGGTCACGTCCACCCCGTCGACACCCTTGATGTAGTCGACCGTGCGGCGCAGCAGCCCCTTTTTCACCGGGAACCAGACCTTGATCTCGTCGCCCTTCATCACCGTTTCGGCATCGGCGTCCGCCCTGGGCGGCCGTCCCTTTGGCTCGGCTTCGATCAGATGGCGCGTATAGGCGTGCTGAGGGTTGGTGAATATCTCCTCCGTTGGCCCGCTTTCCACGATCTTGCCGTCGGTCATCACGCAGACCCGGTCCGCCACCTTACGCACAATGCCGAGATCGTGGGTGATGAACAGCATCGACATGGATTTCTTGCGCCGCAGATCGGCCAGAAGTTCCAGGATTTGCGCCTGCACCGTCACGTCGAGCGCGGTGGTCGGTTCATCGGCGATCAGGAGGTCGGGCTCGTTGGCGAGCGCCATGGCGATCATTACGCGCTGGCGCTGGCCGCCGGAAAGCTGGTGCGGAAAGGAATCGAGTCGTTTTTCCGGGTCACGGATACCGACCTGCTCCAGCAATTCAAGAGTCCGCTCCCGCGCTGCCTTGTCACTCATTCCGCGATGCAGTTTCAACACCTCACCCACTTGGCGCTCGATGGTGTGCAGCGGGTTGAGCGAGGTCATCGGCTCCTGAAAGATCATGGAGATCTCGTTGCCACGCACCTTGCGCTGGGTCGCATCGTCGGCTGAGAGAATGTCGACGCCATTGTAGAAAATCTGGCCTGAGGGGTGGCTCGCCGCCGGATAGGGCAGAAGCCGCAGCACGGACAGCGCCGAAACCGACTTCCCCGAGCCAGACTCGCCCACCAGCGCGACCGTTTCGCCGCGCGCGATGTCGAATGAGATGCGGTCGACCGCAAGCGTCTCCTCAGCCCCCTGTTTGAAGGAGACGGAGAGATCGCGGATCGAAAGGAGGGGATTTTCGTTCATTTGAACGTCTTCCGCGGGTCGAAGGCATCGCGCACGGCTTCGCCGATGAAGATCAGCAGCGACAGCATGATCGAAAGGCTCAGGAAGCCGGCAATGCCGAGCCAGGGGGCGTTGAGGTTGCGCTGGCCCTGCCGCAGCAATTCACCCAGCGATGGCGAGCCCGGCGGCAGGCCGAAGCCCAGAAAGTCGAGCGAGGTCAGCGTCGTGATCGAGCCGTTCAGGATGAAGGGCAGGAAGGTGAGGGTGGCCACCATCGCATTGGGCAGAAGGTGGCGGAAGATGATCGTCCGGTTGGAAACGCCAAGCGCCCGTGCCGCACTCACATATTCGAAATTGCGGGCGCGCAGGAATTCGGCGCGCACGACGCCCACGAAGGCCACCCACGAGAAAAGCAGCATGATGCCGAGCAGGATGAAGAAGCCAGGCGGCAGAACGGCGGCGATGATCAGGATCAGATAGAGCACCGGAATGGAGGACCATATCTCGATGAAGCGCTGGAAGAGAAGATCGGTCCAGCCGCCGAAATAGCCCTGTACCGCGCCGGCGCTGACGCCAATCAGCGCCGAGGCGCCGGTCAGGATCAGGCCGAACAGAACCGAGATGCGGAACCCGTAGATTACGCGCGAGAGCACGTCGCGTGCCTGATCATCCGTGCCGAGCCAGTTCCAGTTGCCGGGCGTGCAGGCCGGGTCGTCCACCCCCTGCAGATAGCGCCCGCAGCGCTCCTCTTTGGTGTACATCCATGAAGGTTTGGCTGGCGCCGCCTCCGGTATTTCGTTGTTCACCGTGCGGTAGGAATAGCGGATGGGCGGCCACACCACCCACCCATTGGCCTCGATCTCCTCGGAGATGATCGGATCGCGGTAGTCGGTTACAGCAAGGAAGCCCCCGAATTTCTCTTCCGGATAATCCACCAGAACCGGGAACAGAACCTCTCCCTTGTAATAGGCGAGGATCGGTTTGTCGTTGGCGAGGAATTCGGCAAACAGCGACAGCACGAACAGGATCAGGAATATCCAGAGAGACCAGTAGCCCCGCCGGTTGGCGCAGAAATTCTGCCAGCGGCGCCTGTTGATCGGCGAAAGCCAAGGCCGTCTGCCGGGGCGCCGCGCCGCCGCCACTTCGCTTTGCACCTGAATATCGGACATCACACATCCCTCCGCTCGAAGTCGATGCGGGGGTCTATCAGCGTGTAGGTCACATCCGAGATGAGGCTGATAAACAGACCCATCAGCGAGAAGATGTAGAGATTGGCGAACACCACCGGGTAATCGCGGTCGATCACCGAACGGAAGCCGAGCAGGCCGAGCCCGTCGAGCGAGAAAATACTCTCGATCAGCAGCGACCCGGTGAAGAACGCCGAGATGAACGCGCCTGGAAAGCCGGCGATGATGATCAGCATCGCATTGCGGAAGACGTGGCCGTAGAGCACCTGCCGGTCCGAAAGCCCCTTGGCGCGTGCGGTCACCACATACTGCTTGCGGATTTCATCGAGAAATGAGTTCTTCGTCAGAAGCGTCGTCGTGGCGAAGGCCGAGAGCACCATGGCCGTCAGCGGCAGGGCAAGGTGCCAGAAATAATCGAGAATGCGCGCCGGCCAGGAAAGGCTCTCCCAGTTGTCGGAGGTCAGGCCGCGCAGCGGAAACCAGTCGAAAAAGGAACCGCCGGCGAAAAGAACCATCAGGAGGATGGCGAACAGAAAGCCCGGAATGGCATAGGCAACGATCACCACACCGCTGGTCCACACATCGAACGCCGAGCCGTCCTTCACGGCTTTGCGGATGCCGAGCGGAATGGAAATTCCGTAGGAGATCAGCGTGATCCAGAGGCCGAGCGAAATCGAGACCGGCATTTTCTCAAGGATCAGGTCGATCACCGAAATGTCGCGGAAATAGCTCTCGCCGAAGTCGAACCGCGCATAGTTCCAGATCATCAGGGCGAAGCGTTCGAGCGGCGGCTTGTCGAAACCGAACTGCTTTTCAAGCGAAGCGATGAACTCGGGATCGAGACCCTGCGCGCCGCGATATTTCGAGGTCACGCCGCTGCCTTCGACAGTCCCACCGTCAAAACCCTGATTGCCGAAATCGCCGCCACCGCCGGAGATGCGCGCATCCGCGCCGCCGGCCTGGCCGGTGATCTGTGCGATCACCTGTTCCACGGGGCCGCCCGGTGCAAACTGCACGACGATGAAGGAGATGGCCATGATGCCGAACAGGGTCGGGATCATGAGCAGCAGACGACGCAGGATATAGGCGCCCATCAGTCAGCCGCTCTATTCATGTTTGGAACTGAGATAAAATCTGCCACGCCGCGCTTACGCCTTGCCAATCGCTTTTGCCTTTTCTGCCTCGAACCACCAGAGCGATTCCACCGGGAAGAAGTAATCCGGCTTGTTGTCGCTGTACCCGAACATGTCCCAGTGGGCCACACGGTGATTCGTCAGATGCCAATTTGGAATCCAGTCGCGCCTCGCACGCAAGACCCTGTCCAGCACCTTTAGCGTGACGGTCAGTTCGTCGCGGCTTTTTGCCTCTCCGGCAATCTCGACCAGCGCATCGACAACCGGATCGGCCGTGCCGGCGAAGTTGTAGGAACCTTCCACACCCGCCGTGCGCGAATGGAATATCTGTTCGAGCCCGTTCGCGTCCGGAGTGGCCGTCAGGCCGATCGCCATGGAGATCATGTCGAAATCGAACGCGTTCTGCCGGCTTTGATACTGTGAGGCATCGACCACGCGGGTGGAAGCGTCGATGCCGATGGCCCGCAGGTTCTCGCCGAAGCTCGCATCCTGCCGCAGGAAGAGTTCATCCCGCACCAGATATTCCAGCGTGAAGCGCGTGCCCTTCTCATTGTGGAGAACACCGTCACGCGGGGTCCAGCCGGCCTCTGTCAGAAGCTGGCGCGCCCGTCTCAGATTGTTGCGGTCGCGGCCGGAACCATCGGAAACCGGCTGCTTCACCGCCTCGCCAAACGCTGCCTCCGGCGCCTCGCCGCGAAAGCGGTCGAGCAGCGCCTGCTCCTCGGGTGAGGGTTCCCCCTCGGCCATGTAAGGCGAGCGCTCGAAGAAGGAGTGCGATCGCGCATAGGCGTCGTAAAAGAGATTGCGGTTCGTCCATTCGAAGTCGAAGCACAGGCTGATGGCCTCGCGCACCCGCACATCCTTGAATTGCTCGCGCCGCTGGTTCAGCACCAGGCCATAGAGCTGCGGGCGCTTCTCGCCGGGGATTTCCACCTGCACCACGCGTCCGTCGCGGATGGCCGGAAAATCGTATCCGGTAGCCCAGACCCGAGACGTGAACTCCTCGCGCCAGTAGACATCGCCCTTCTTGAAAGCCTCGAACCCGGCATTGCGGTCGCGGTAGAAGTCGAGGCGGATCGTGTCGAAATGGTTGAACCCCTTTGCTGGGCCAAGATCGCGCGCCCAGTAGTCTTCAACCCGCTCATACTCCACATAGCGCCCGGCCGAGAACCGTCCCACCTTGTAAGGGCCGGAGCCGAGCACCGGGACGAGACGGGAACTGTCGAAGCCGTTCTCCTCGACAAAGGCCTTTGAGAAAATCGGGTACCCGGCCACGGTCAGAATGTTGCGCCGCGATTGCCGCCCGGAAAACCGCAGATGGACCAGGTCGGGCCCTTCCACCGAGGCCTCGGTCATCTCGGTAAGAGGCAACTGCAATTGAGGATGCCCCTTCTCCTTCAGCAGATTGTAAGTGAAGGCCACGTCGGCGGCGGTGACAGGCGAGCCATCATGAAAACGCGCCTCCGGCCGAAGTTTGAAGGTGAACCCGTTGCGGTCGTCGGAAAGTGTCACGCTCTCGGCCAGAAGCCCGTAGATTGCGTCAGGCTCGTCATAGGCCCGCACCATCAGCGAATCGTAACATATCTCCATGCGCGGCGGCGCATCCCCGGTGCGCACGAAGGCATTCAGCGTGTTGAAGGTCAGGACGTTCTGGTTGTAGTACCAGTAACCGGGCTGGAAGTTGAAGGTGCCGCCCTTCGGCGCCTCCGGGCTGGCATAGTCGAAACGGCTGAAGCCCGGCGCATATTTCAGATCGCCGAACGCCGAAAGACCATGCAGCGGCGTGCCCGTCTCCACATTGGCGAACACGTCGCGCGGCAAAAGAGGCGTGGCGATGGCCGCACCGGCGAGCGACAGGAAGTCCCGACGCGGGAGCCCATGCGGTACCGTGGCGCGCCCGCTCAATTCTGGCTCCGGTATTTGGCGGCGAGAGCCTTCTCACGCTCCGGATCGATCCACCAGGAATCAAGGTCGACGCCGGCATATTCGGGCTGTTTCTCCGGCATGCCGAACTTGTTCCAGTAGGCAATGCGGACATAGGGCGCGTGCCATTGCGGCACCCAGTAGTAGTTCCACAGAAGCACGCGGTCGAGCGCCCGGCTGGCCGCGATCAGTTCCTCGCGGTCCTTCACATAGATGATCTTCTCGACCAGCGCGTCGACGATCGAATCCTTCACGCCGGCAAGATTGCGGGTGCCGGGCGTGTCGGCGGCCTTGGAACCCCAGTATTCGCGCTGCTCATTGCCCGGAGAAAGCGAGTTGACGAAGATGCTCGCCACCGCGTCGAAATCGAAGTTTCGGATGCGGTTTACATATTGCGAGGGATCGATGATGCGCAGCGATACGTCGATGCCGATCTTGCGCAGCGCCGCCATGTAAGGCCCCGTCGTTATCTCGTCAGTGGGGCTGTTACCGAGAAACTCGATGGTAAACTGCTGGCCCGTGCCATTGTTCGTCATCTTGCCGCTCTTGATGCTCCAACCCGCTTCGGAAAAGAGCTTGATGGCTTCGCGCAGATAGGTTCGTTCCGCCTGCGGATTGTCGTAGACCGGCAGCCTGAATTCCTCGGTGAAAAGTTCCGGCGGAAGCTTGTCCCTGAATTCTTCGAGTATCTCCAGTTCACGCCCCTCCGGCAGGCCGGTGGCGGCCAGCTCGGTCCCTTCGAAATAGCTGTCCGTGCGGGTATAGCTGTCGAAAAACAGCGTCCGGTTCATGTCTTCGAAGTTGAAGGCGAGGGTCAGCGCCTCGCGGATGCGGCGGTCCTGAAACTTGGGTCGGCGGGTGTTCAGCACGAAGCCCTGCATGGGCTCGGCGCCGCCGGTTGGAAACTCTTTCTTGATGACATCGCCGTCTTTCACGGCCGGGAACGTGTATTCCGTCGCCCAGCGGCGCGAGCGGGTCTCCACGCGGATGTCCTGCAGGCCGCCCTTGGTGAAGGCGAGCCAGGCAGCGTTCTCATCCTGGATGTAGGTGTATTTGCGCCGGTCTACATTGTAGCGCCCGACATTCACCGGCAGATCGGCTGCCCAGTAATCCTCCACCCGCTTCCACACGATCTCGGAACCGGGCGTAAAGCTCTCGATCCTGTAAGGTCCGCTGCCCAGCGGCGGCTCGAGCGTGGGCTGGGTGAAGTTGCGCTTCTTGCCGTCGGCGTCCGTGCCTTCCCACCAGTGTTTGGGCAGAACCGGCAGGTCGCCCATGATGTGTGGCAGTTCCTTGTTGCCCTTCTGGTCGAAGCGGAACTCCACCTCACGCTCGGAAAGGGCCACCGCCTCCACCACGCTGGAGAAATAGCGCGTGTGCTGGGGGCTGTGCTTCTTGAGCATGTTGATAGACCAGACCACGTCTTCCGCCGTGATCGGCGCACCATCGTGCCAGCGCGCTTTCGGGTTGATGCGATAGGTGGCGGAAGAATTGTCTTCTGGATGCTTGAAGGCCTCGGCGATCAGCGGATAGCTTGTGCTCGGCTCTGTCAGCGACTGCTGCATCAGCGTGTCCCAGAGGAAGCCGCCGAAATAGTTGAGCCCCGCCGCCTGCGTGCCGCGCACGATGAACGGGTTGAAACTGTCATAGGTGCCAAGTGCCACCGAATTCAGCGTCCCGCCCTTGGGGGCGTCGGGGTTCACATAGTCGTAGCGCTCGAAAGGCCCCTGTTCGCTTTCGGGCTGGATGAGGGACGAGTTGGTAAGCCATTCGTCTTCGGCGCTGGCGGGATGGCTGGCGAACATAAGAGCCGTGGCGAGACAGGCCGCCCATGTTGCTCTCGCACCGATCACCCGCATGGCATTCTCCTCATATTGTTTTTGGTTCCCAGCCGAAAGGTAGACCATCCCCCACGCATGGCAAGGGATACGGTCTCCCTGAAAGCTTCTTTCAGGTAACAAAAAAGCCGGTCGAAACCGGCTTTTTCAAGTTTGCCAAAATTAAATTTTCGTTAGTTGCCGGATGCGGCGCTGTCGCCGTCCTCGGCAGGAGCCTCTTCAGCCGGGGCTTCCTCAGCAGGCGCAGAGCTTTCGTTGCTGGGCGCTTCGGCTGGTGCGGTCGTTTCTTCAGCGGGCGTCGCCTCGCCTTCAGCGGCCGGTGAGGCTCCTTCGGTCTCGGCAGGCGCTGCAGCCGCGTCGTCACCACCTTCGGCCTCGGGTTCAGGCAGAGGCACCGGGCTTGAAGCGTGCTGGCGCAGATAGGCGATCAGGTCGGCGCGGTCCTCGATCTTTTTGAGGCCGGCGAATGCCATAGCGGTCCCGGAAATGAACCCCTTCGGATTGGCCAGGAAATGATCCAGGTTTTCATAGGTCCACGTGACGCTGCCGCCCTGTGCGAATTCCTGCATGGCGGCTGAATAACCGAAGCCCTCATGGCTGGCGATTGGGCGATCGACGATCTCCCAGAGATTGGGGCCGACCTTGTTGGCGCCGCCGTCATCGACAGTATGGCAGGCCTGGCAGCGCTTGAAGATGTTCTCGCCCTTGCCTGCATCGGCGGAAGCCAGCAGCGGCGCAATGGACTCTGGCTCTGCCGGTTCGTCGGACGCACCGGCCCCATCGTCCTCAGCCACCTCGATCGCATAGCCCGGTGTGGCCGGCGGAGGCGAGGAGAAGATCGCGTCCGAAAGAATGCTGACCGAGAAGATGACGAAAACGGCGCCAAGCAGCGCGCCGAGGATTTTGTTGAGTTCGAACGAGTTCATACGCCCTGAGGCTCCCTATTCCGGACGCTCGCGGCGGCGAGAAGAACGAAACTTCAGCGCCGTTGTCCCCCGCGTTCGGCCGTTGCCGGTAAAATCGCGCGGAAACTAGGTCTTTTGCTCCGCGCATGCAACACATATAAGGCACTTCCCAGTGAGACTTTTTGCCACTTTAGCGATTCAAGAGAGTTCCCGCCCCGATGTCCAGCCTCATCGTCATTCCCGCGCGCATGGCTTCGACACGTTTGCCCGGCAAACCGATGGCGGACATTGCCGGCCTGCCGATGATCGTTCAGGTGGCACTTCGGGCCTCGGAGAGCGGCGCCGGGCAGGTTGCGGTCGCAACCGATTCGAAAGAGGTGGCCGACGCCGTCGAGAAAGCCGGTTTCACAGCCATCATGACCCGCGCCGACCATCAATCCGGTTCCGATCGCATCTTCGAGGCTCTGGGCAGCATCGATCCGGATGGTCGCTATGAGAGCATTATCAATCTACAGGGCGATCTGCCCACCATCGCCCCTGAGGACATCCGCGCCGTTGCCGGCCCGCTGGACGATCCCCGGGTCGACATCGCCACGCTCGGCGTCGAGATCGTGGACGAGGCGGAGAAGATCAATCCGAACGTGGTGAAGATCGTGGGGGCGCCGCGCGATGACGAACCGTCGCGTCTGCGCGCACTCTATTTCACCCGCGCCACCGCCCCATGGGGCGAAGGGCCGCTCTACCACCATGTCGGCATCTACGCTTATCGTCGCGCGGCGCTGGAGCGTTTTGTCTCCCTTGCGCCATCGGTGCTCGAGCAGCGCGAGCGGCTTGAGCAGTTGCGGGCGCTGGAGGCCGGTATGCGCATTGATGCGCAGATCGTCGCTTCGGTTCCGCTTGGCGTCGATACGCCAGAAGACCTGGAGAAAGCCAGGCAGATACTAGCATTGAAAACGGACACATGATCATGGCAGCCAAGACAAACAAGATCGCCTTTCAGGGCGAACCCGGTGCAAATTCCGATACGGCCTGCCGCAACATGTTTCCCGACATGGAGCCGCTTCCGTGTCCGACCTTTGAAGACTGTTTTACTGCGGTCGAGACCGGCGCCGCGGACCTGGCAATGATCCCCATTGAGAACACCATCGCCGGGCGCGTGGCCGACATCCACCACCTTCTCCCGCGTTCGAAGCTGCACATTGTCGGTGAGTACTTCCTGCCGATCCACTTTCAGCTCATGGTGCTGCCGGGCGTGAAGACCGGGGAAATCAGGACGGTCTACAGCCACATTCATGCGCTCGGCCAGTGCCGCAACATCATCCGCAAGAACCGCTGGAAGGGCACGGTCGCCGGCGATACCGCGGGTGCCGCCCGCCTCGTTGCCGAAATGGGCGAGCGTTCCAACGCCGCGCTGGCGCCCCGGCTTGCCTCAGAGCTCTACGGCCTCGACATCGCCATGGAGAATGTCGAGGACACCGACAACAATGTTACCCGCTTCGTTGTGCTTTCGAAGGATGAGAAGCTGGCCGCGCGGACCGCGCCGGATCAGTTGATGATGACCACCTTCATCTTCCGGGTGCGCAACGTTCCCGCCGCGCTCTACAAGGCGATGGGCGGCTTCGCCACCAACGGCGTCAACATGACCAAGCTGGAAAGCTACCAGCTCGGCGGCAAATTCTTCTCCACCCTGTTTTATGCCGATGTTGAAGGGCATCCCGACGACCGCAATGTAGCGCTTGCGCTTGAGGAACTGAGCTTCTTCTCGCGTGAAGTGCGCATTCTCGGTGTCTATGAGGCCCACCCCTTCCGCGCGACGCAGACCGAGGACGAAGATTAACCGCCGTCCATCTGGCGTGGATCCGATCCAAACACCCAGTCGCGGATGAGCCTGTTGGCTATCGCGCCCCGAGGCGGTACGCGATGGCCGTCCGGATTTCTGTCTTCCAGCATCAGGCGCACCTCGTCGCGGGAAAACCAGCGACAATCCTCCAGCTCGTTTTCATCCATGGTGATCGCCTCGCTCTCGGCCTGACCATAGCAGCCGATCATGAGCGAATAGGGAAACGGCCAGGGCTGGCTCGCATGATAGGCGACTGCGCCGACGGCAATCCCCGCCTCTTCCTGCGTTTCGCGGCGCACTGCAGCCTCGATTGTCTCGCCGGGCTCCACAAAACCGGCAAGGCAGGAAACCATGCCGGGGGCGAAATGAGGGCTGCGGCCCAGCAGGCACTGCTCGCCACGGACAGCGAGCATGATCACCACCGGATCGGTGCGCGGAAAATGATCGCGCCCGCAGGTCGGACAATGCCGCTTGTAGCCACCATCCCGCATCTCTGTTTCATTGCCGCAGCGCCCGCAGAAACGGTGGCTCTCGTGCCAGGCAAGAAGCGCCGCCCCCTGTGCCAGCGCGCCGAGCGCGGTCGGCTCCAGAAGCCCCTGCATATAGATCGAGCGATAGTCGATGGCCTTGACCGGTGCGGGCAGTGCCTCGATATCCGCCGCTGACGGCACGGCCAGCACGGGGGCACCGTTCTCATGGCCAAGCAGCACCGCCTGTTTCAGATCGGGCGCAAAGGCCGGGGTTTCGTCCCGGGTGAAGTAGGGGTCGAAAGCCCTGTCACCTTCGACACGCAGAAAGAGCCGCCCCTGCGCAAACAGCAACAGGCGCGCATCCCGGGCCTTCAGCGCCTGTTCGGCGGCATCGTCAGTGCGGGCTTCGGCCTGCCTGTCGATGCGGTTTCCCGAAAAGGCGACGCGCTGGCTCGCCTCGTCGCGGACGGTGTCGAAGAATGGAAAGGTCATGAAAGATGATCTGTCGGTTTTCAAGGTGGGCTCATAACTTGCCGCGAATCGTCTCGGCGAGCTGGTGCAGGTCTTCTCGGCGATAGGGTTCGCGGACACCATATCCCCAGACGGGGCCTGGCCAGCCCGGATCACCCTCACTCCGCGCAATCACGTGGATGTGCAGCTGGCGAACCACATTTCCGAGCGCGGCAGTGTTGATCTTGGTGCAGCCTGTCATATCTTTCAGCATCTGCGCGACCAGATTCGTCTCGAAACTGACCATCGCCTGATCGAGAGGCGTCAGGTCGTGGATTTCCTCCGAGCCCGGGCGCTGTGGCACGAGGATCAGCCAGGGCCAGCGCCTGTCATCGCAAAGCCGCAGTTCGCAAAGCCCGAGCCACATCACATGCAGGCTTTCCGCCTCCAGCCGTCGGTCAAGCTCGAAACCCTGTTTTGCATCTGGCAGCATCGGTCATCCTCATGATGTTCATCGAGGCTAGAATGTGCCGGGCACGCCTGCAAGCGAATGGTTGATCGTTGACAGGAAAGCACATCTCTTCTCTTGCATTTGGCTTCACAATTTCCGATATGGGGGCCGGGAGGTTGGTGGTGGACGAGCCACTCGCCAACCGGGTCAGGTCCGGAAGGAAGCAGCCCTAACGAGCCAGGCACGGGTCGCCGTGCC
Organism: Nitratireductor aquibiodomus; assembly: GCF_900105565.1. Lineage (NCBI taxonomy): Bacteria > Pseudomonadati > Pseudomonadota > Alphaproteobacteria > Hyphomicrobiales > Phyllobacteriaceae > Nitratireductor > Nitratireductor aquibiodomus. Next base: position 2,846,286 of record NZ_FNSL01000001.1, read on the forward strand.
AGCCTCCCACCTTCTTCTCGTCTTTCTGGCCGCATTCACCGGATTCCAGCCTTGCCGTCCACATTGTCCATTGACGCAGAACCATGTCCAAGGGGACACTGCCGGCGTCAGGACAAAACACGGAGCACAAGAGGGCAATGACCGAGGCCGGCACCAAAGCAAGCGACAGGGCCGGCGGCGCCTACCGGGTTCTTGCCCGCAAATACCGCCCCAGTGATTTCACGGGACTGATCGGCCAGGAGCCGATGGTGCGCACCCTCACCAACGCGTTCATCGCCGGGCGTATCGCGCAGGCATGGATGCTGACCGGCGTACGTGGTGTCGGCAAGACGACAACAGCCCGCATTCTGGCGCGCGCACTCAATTACAAGACCGATTCCTTAGACAGACCGACGGTCGAATTGACCTCGGAAGGAGAGCATTGCCGCGCCATCCTCGAAGGCCGTCACGTGGACGTGGTTGAGATGGACGCCGCTTCCCATACCGGCATCGACGACATACGCGACATCATCGACCAGGCGCGTTACGCGCCGGTTTCCGCGCGCTACAAGGTGTTCATCATCGATGAGGTTCACATGCTCTCCAATCAGGCCTTCAACGGTCTGTTGAAGACGCTTGAGGAGCCGCCGCCGCATGTGAAGTTCATCTTCGCCACCACGGAAATCCGTAAGGTTCCCATCACCATCCTGTCGCGCTGTCAGCGCTTCGATCTGCGCCGCATCGATGCGGCCATGATCAAGGCCGATCTCGCCCGCATCGGCGGGCTCGAGGGTGTGGAGGCGGAAGATGAAGCATTGGCGATGATCGCGCGCGCGTCCGAAGGCTCGATGCGCGACGCCCAGTCGATCTTCGATCAGGCGATTGCCCATTCCTCCGGCAAGGTCACGGCGCAAACCGTGCGCGACATGCTGGGGCTGGCGGACCGCAGCCGCATCATCGGCCTGTTCGAAGACCTGATGAAGGGCGATGTGGCTGCTGCGCTGGCCGAGTTCCGCGCGCAATACGACGTCGGCGCCGACCCGGCAACGGTTCTGAACGATCTTGCCGAGTTCAATCATCTGGTCACCCGTCTGCGTTTCGTGCCGGAAGCTGCCGAAGACGCGGCACTTTCCGAAGACGAGCGCACGCGCGGTCTCGAATTCTCCAAAACACTGTCTGTGCGCGTCCTCTCGCGGACATGGCAGATGCTCCTCAAGGGCATTCAGGAGGTACAGTCTTCCGGTCGGCCCATGGCCGCCGGCGAGATGGTGCTGATCCGCATCGCCCATGCCGCCAGCCTTCCGACACTCGATGAGGCATTGAAGCGGCTCGACGACATGCCGGTAGGCGCGGGCAACGGGCAGGGCCAGCCTCCGGCGCCCGGCGGGGTTTCACCGTCCGGCAATGGCGGCGGTGGCGCAATGGCATCCGCCGTTGCGACCCAGCATGCGCCGGTCTCCGGTGGCGGTCAGACCATGCGTCTCGTTCAGCCCGAAGCAGCGCCCGTGGCGATGCAGCCGCCGGTGGTTGCCGAAGAGGCGGTGCCCGATACGGTTCCGCTCAAATCGCTTGAGGACATCGCCAGACTCGCCGATGCGAAGCGCGACATGGCCTTCAAGGTTCTTCTCAAGCGGTGTGTCCGCCTTGTCTCGATTGAGCCGGGTCGCCTCGACATCAGCCTGACCGAGGATGCGCCCAAGACGGTGATGGGTGATCTCACCAATCGGCTGAAGGAATGGACCGGCCGTCGCTGGATCGTCTCGCTGTCGAGCGAGGCTGGCGGGCCGACGCTCGCCGAGCAGGAGGAGGGCCGCCGCGAGAGTGCGATCGCCGACGCGAAGGCCGACCCGGCGGTCGCGGCCATTCTCGACCGTTTCCCCGGCGCGAAGATCATCGACATCCGCATTCCGGATGCAACCGACCCTGATGCGGTCGAAGAGACAGCCGACGCAATTGATCCGGTCGATCCGGACGATGATGACGACGACGATTTCTGAGTGAATTGGAGACCACAATGCGCGATCTGATGGGCCTTATGGGCAAGGCAAAGGAAATGCAGGCCAAGTTTCAGGCCATGCAGGAAGAAATGGCCGAGATGGAGATCGAGGGCCAGGCCGGCGGCGGCACGGTCAAGGTGACGCTGAGCGGCAAATCCGAGATGAAGGCCCTGAAGATCGATCCCTCGCTCTTCAAGGAAGACGATGTGGAAATCCTCGAAGACCTGATCCTCGCCGCGCACAACGATGCAAAATCAAAGCTCGAGGCGGCCATTCAGGAAAAGACCCAGGAAATGACCGCCGGCCTGCCGATCCCGTCCGGCATGAAGCTGCCTTTCTAATAGAATAAGGGTAAGGCCAGTCCTGCACTGGCCATGCGTGGGCGGAACAGCCATGTCCAAATCCATTGCCGGACCGGAAATCGAACGTCTCATCCAGCTCCTGGCGCGTGTGCCGGGGCTCGGGCCGCGCTCGGCCCGGCGGGCTGCACTTCATCTGATCAAGAAGAAAGACCAGCTCTTCGCCCCGCTCACGGCGGCCATGGCCGAGGCCGTTGACAAGGTGCGGGTCTGTTCGACCTGCGGCAATGTCGACACCAGCGATCCCTGCACGCTGTGCACCGATCCGCGCCGCGATGGCACCACCATCATCGTGGTGGAGGATGTGTCCGATCTCTGGGCGCTGGAGCGTGCCGGCGCAATGAGTGCGCGCTACCACGTTCTCGGCGGCACGCTCTCGCCGCTTGATGGGATCGGACCCGACGATCTCAATATCAAGGGACTGGTGGGGCGGGTGGCCGAAGGCGGCGTGTCGGAGCTGATCCTCGCCGTCAACGCCACGGTGGAGGGGCAGACCACGGCCCACTACATCACCGATCAGGTGGCCGGCATGGACGTGAAGGTCACGCGCCTTGCCCACGGCGTGCCGGTGGGCGGTGAACTCGACTATCTGGATGAGGGAACGCTTTCGGCAGCGTTGAAGTCGCGCACGAGCTTTTGAACAGCGGGAGAAACGCCTTGAGTCTTCGCAACTTGAGCCTTCGCAACTCGATCCGCCTCATTGCAGCCCTTTGCTTTTCGCTTGTGGCGGGTGCCGCGTCGGCGCAGTCCATCGAGGCGCAGTTCCGCGACTGGCTCGCACAAGACCTCTGGCCGGAGGCGCAGCGGCGCGGCATTTCCTCCGCTACGTTCAACGCCGCCTTCGCCAGCGTCTCGCCCAATCTGAAGCTGCCAGATCTCGTTATGCCGGGAGAGAGCAAACCGCGCAGTGACAGGCAGCACCAGGCCGAATTCCGCGCCCCGTCCGCCTATTTCCAGCACATCGGTGGTGTCGTTTCAGGCGGCCGCTCCCGCGCCGGCCAGCTTTCGGGCGTCCTTTCTGCAATCGAAAAGCGCTATGGCGTCTCGCGCGGCATCGTGCTTGCCATCTGGGGGCGTGAATCGGGCTTCGGACGCGCAAAAATCCCCTATGACGCCTTTGAGGTGCTTGGCACCAAGGCATTCCTTGCAACCCGCAGGGAGATGTTCCGCGAGGAGGTTCTGTCGGCACTCGAGATGGTGGAGCGCCGGGGTGTTTCGCCGCGCGCCATGCGCTCTTCCTGGGCCGGCGCGATGGGACAGCCGCAGTTCATGCCCAGTTCCTATCTGAAATACGCCGTCGATGGCGACGGCAACGGCACCGCCGACATCTGGAAATCCGAGGCCGACACGCTGGCTTCCATAGCCAATTACCTGGCGCAGCATGGCTGGGTGCGCGGGCGCGACTGGGGTTTTGAAGTCAGCGTTCCGCAATCCGTGTCCTGCGCGCTTGAAGGCCCTGATCGTGGAAAACGCATCGCAGACTGGCAGGCGCTCGGCATTCGCCGGGTCGGCGGCAAGGCGTTTCCCGAGCATGAGCTGCGCGGTGAGGGCTATCTGATGATGCCCGCAGGCCGCTTCGGTCCGGCATTCATCGTCACACCGAATTTCTACCGCCTCAAGGACTATAACGAGAGCGATCTCTACGCGCTGTTCGTTGGCCACGCGGGCGACCGCATCATGTATGGCAACAGCGAATTTTCCGGCTCATGGGAGCGTGTCGGCGGCTTCGATCGTGGCGATGTCGCGGCCATGCAGCGCGGGCTTGAAAAGCTTGGCTATGATGTCGGCGGCGCTGACGGCCTCGTCGGGTTCAAGACCCGGCGCTCCATCGGCGAGTGGCAGCAGAAGAACGGCATCGCGCCGACCTGCTTTCCCGCCGGCGATACGATCCGGCGTCTGCGCTAGGGTCAGGCAGTCGCGTGATCGTCACGGTATAGGCTGGAAGCCGCCCGAAAATCGGCTAATCTGCTTTCGGGGCAAGGCGCGGAACCTCCATGCCTGCAGTCGAGAGAGGGAAAGACCGGTGATCATTGCAAAACTCATGTCCCGTTTCGCCGCGCTTGCCGGTGGGGCGATCATTCTGGCCAGTTGCACCGTTGTCGTGGAGGAAGGGCCGAACCGTCCGCGTCCGCCGCGGCCGGACCGCCCACAGATGTGCACGATGGAATACAACCCCGTCTGCGCGCGACGCGGCGGCGAGCAACGCACGTTCGGCAATGCCTGTTCGGCACGCGCGCAGGGCTTCAGGATCGTGCGACCGGGAACCTGTCGGCCTCAGTCCAGCCGGCCCGAGCGTCCGCAGATCTGCACCCGTGAATACCGCCCTGTCTGTGCGCGCAGGGGTGGTCAGCGCCGCACGTTCGGCAATGCATGCACGGCGCGCGCAGCCGGCTTCCGGGTCGTTCGCCCCGGAGAGTGCTGAGAGAGTGTGCTAAACGCTCTGGCCGCGTCGCTTCTCCAGAATGGCGAGCAGCGAGCGGCCGGCATCCAGAATATGGGCGCGGGTGAGGCTGGCCGCTTCATCCGCGTCGCCTCTTTCGCAGGCATCAAGGATGCTGAGATGTTCCCGGTGGGCGCGCTTTTTGCCGTCCGTCAGGGTGAGCTGCGCCCGCAGATAGCGGTCGACCCGGTCGAGTGACGAGCGGATGATCTGCAGATGGTAGGGGCGGTCAGCCGCTTCATAGAGGCCATAGTGGAATTTTCGGTTCGCCTCGCCCCAGCCGCCCGGGTCTGAGGCTGTGGCAAAAGCCTCGAGGTTCGTGCGGGCGGCATCCAGTTGTTTCCGCGTGAGCGCCGGCACCGCAAGCCGGATAACTTCGCTTTCCAGCAGGGCGCGAAACTCGAAAATCTCCTCGATCTCCACAGCGGAAAGAGCTGCCACAACCGTGCCCCGGTAGCGCTGGGTGGTCACGAGCCCGTCCTGTTCCAGCCGCTGCAGTGCTTCGCGCACGGGGATGCGGCTGGTGTTGAACATCTGCGCGATACGGTCCTGCCGCAGGTGTTCGCCTTCCGCCAGTTCGCCCTCGATGATGGCCTTGCGCAGGGCTTCGAACACCAGGTCGGTCGCCGAGGCTGTCTGTCTTACATCAATGGTTTCCAGCTTCATTTCCTGAATCCCGCCTGCGGCCCCGCTGACATGCCTGCGCTGTGTGCCCGAACTCCCGCAGCATCGAATGATGCTTCATTTTACGATTGTATATTGGATCCAATCTGAGTTAAAGACTCTTCCGCAATGTTTGGTGAGCCGCTTGTGGGAGCAGGGCGTTTTCCAGCGTCGATCAGCGCATCATGTGCAAATGGCAGGCTGGCATAACGAAGCATCGCATGACTGGCATGCGGCGTCTGCGCTAGGCTGCCGGCCGAACTGAAACTGGCCAACAAACAGAAACTGATTGAATTCGGGGGTATTCCACCAATGGCGCTCAGCGAGACACGCACCAACCATTTCAAGAACTACATTGCCGGCGAATGGATCGAAGGCGATAGCCAGGTTGAAAACATCAACCCGTCCGACACGCGCGATGTCGTTGGTCTGGCAGCGCGCTCCGGCGGGGCCGATCTCGATCGCGCCATCGATGCGGCGCATGACGCAGCGCCGGGCTGGGCGCGGTCTACCCCGCAGCAGCGCTATGACATTCTCGATGCCGTCGGCAATGAGATCATCGCCCGTAAAGACGAGCTTGGTCGTCTGCTTTCGCGCGAGGAAGGCAAGACGCTGGCAGAAGGCATCGGCGAGGTGGTGCGTGCCGGTCAGGTGTTCAAGTTCTTCGCAGGAGAGGCCGTGCGCCTGCCGGGCGAGCGCCTCGATTCCATCCGTCCCGGCGTCGAGGTGGACATGCGCCGCGAGCCGATGGGCGTTATCGGCATGATCACCCCGTGGAACTTCCCCATTGCCATCCCGGCTTGGAAGATTGCCCCCGCACTTGCCTATGGCAATGCGGTCGTGCTGAAGCCGGCCGAGCTCGTGCCGGGCTCGGCCTGGGCGCTGGCAGAAATCCTCTCGCGCTCCGGTCTGCCTGAAGGTGTGTTCAACATGGTTGCGGGCCGCGGTTCCGAGCTCGGCCCGCGCATGATCGAAAACCCGAAGGTCCGCGCAATCTCCTTCACCGGCTCCGTACCCACGGGCCGCGGCATTGCCGCAGCCTGTGGCGAGCATCTGAAAAAGGTGCAGCTTGAAATGGGTGGCAAGAACCCGCTTGTGGTTCTGGACGATGCCGATCTCGACGTGGCAGTCGGTGCCGCACTCAACGGCGCATTCTTTTCCACCGGCCAGCGCTGCACCGCGTCCAGCCGTCTCGTCGTGTCCAAAGGCATTCACGACCGTTTCGTCTCCGCACTCACCGAAAAGCTCAAGACCCTCGTCGTCGGCGATGCGCTCGACCCGAAGACACAGATGGGCCCGGTGGTTGACGAAAAGCAGCTCGAGCAGGATCTGTCCTATGTCGAGATCGCCGGCCAGGAGGGCGGAAAGCTCGCCATCGGCGGCGAGCGCCTGACGCTGGAGAAGCCCGGCTTCTATATGGCGCCTGCACTCTTCACCGAAACCAGCAATGACATGCGCATCAACCGCGAGGAGGTCTTCGGCCCTGTCGCCAGCGTCATCCGCGTCAAGGATTACGAAGAGGCATTGCACGTCGCCAACGACACGAGCTTCGGCCTCTCCTCGGGCATCTGCACCACTTCGCTCAAATATGCGAGCGACTTCAAGCAGAAGTCGGAGGCCGGCATGGTCATGGTCAACCTGCCGACCGCCGGTGTTGACTACAACGTGCCTTTCGGCGGCACGAAGGGCTCGAGCTTCGGCTCGCGCGAACAGGGGCGTTACGCCGTCGAATTCTACACGACGGTGAAGACGGCCTACACGCAGCCCTGATCGGAAGGAGCGGAGGATGGGCAAAGCCCGTTCGCAAGGAAACGCCGATGTCGCCATCATAGGCGGCGGCATCATCGGCATCGCCACTGCGTTCCGCCTTGCAGAGGCTGGTCGGCAGGTCGTGCTCATCGAGCGCGATGCGCCGGCCAATGCCGCGAGCCGGGGCAATGCCGGTGCTTTCGCCTTTCCTTCCATCCTTCCGCTGGCGTCACCCGGCATTCTCTTCAAGGCGCCCAAATGGCTGTTCGATCCGCTGGGGCCGCTCTCCATTCCGCCGGCGGAGTTCCCAAAGGTTCTGCCGTGGCTTCTGCGCTTCTTCCGCGCCTCCATGCCAGACCGCATCGAGGCCAGTACGGCAGCGCAGGCAGCCCTGAACCGGCTCTCCGAAGCCGAAACCGCAACCCTCACGCGGGAAGCCGGGCTCGACCATCTGGTACGCCATGATGGCGCTCTGGAGCTTTATGAGAGCGAGACCGCATGGCGCGCCACGCTGAAAAGCTGGGAGCGTTGCGAGAAGGCCGGCGTCGAGATCGAGCACGTGGAAGGCGCGCGCCTTGCAGAATTGCAGCCGGGCCTCTCGCCAGGATTGGTGAAGGGCGTGTTCCTGCCGCAGTGGAAAACGGTCAGCGACCCGCGCGACTATGCGCTTGCCCTGCTGGAAGCCGCCCGGGCGCGGGGCGTCCAGCTTGTCGCGGGAGCGGTCTCTCATCTGGCCGATAGCACCGAAGGCGTCATGGTCACTCTTGAGGGTGGTCAAACCCTCAAGGCAGACCATGCCGTTCTCGCCGCCGGGCCGTGGTCGAACAGGCTCACCGCGACGCTGGGCGAGAGGGTGCCGGTCACACCCGAACGCGGCTACAACACCACGCTGCCGCCCGGCAGTTTCGATCTGAAACGGCAGGTCATCTTTCCCGCGCATGGCTTCGTGGTCACGCCGCTTGCCACCGGCATCCGCGTCGGCGGCGCGTCCGAGCTTGCCGGGTTCGATGCCCCGGTCAATTACAAGCGCGCGCGGCACATGCTGGACAAGGCCGCCGGTTTCCTGCCGGGGCTGAAGCGCGAAGGCGGAACGGAGTGGATGGGCTCGCGCCCCTCCATGCCGGATTCGCTTCCGGTCATCGGGCGGGCCTCCTCCAGCCCGCGCATTCTCTATGCCTTCGGCCACGGCCATCTGGGGCTCACGCAGTCGGCCGCCACCGCGCGGCTCGTCACTGATCTGATCCTTGAGCGAAACCCACCCATCGACATATCGCCCTTCCGGCCCGGCCGGTTTTGACAGGAAAGCATTATGGCGGTCAGCACCTTCACCTGTATCGACGGCCACACCTGCGGAAACCCCGTGCGTGTGGTGGCCGGCGGCGGTCCGCAGCTCCAGGGCTCCACCATGCTGGAGCGTCGCGCGCATTTCCTCGCCGAATATGACTGGATCCGCACCGGCCTGATGTTCGAGCCGCGCGGCCACGACATGATGTCCGGCTCCATCCTCTATCCGCCCACGCGGGAGGATTGCGACATCGGCATTCTCTTCATCGAAACGTCGGGCTGCCTGCCCATGTGCGGGCATGGCACGATCGGCACCATCACCATCGGCATCGAAAACGGCCTCATCCGTCCGCGCGAGCCCGGCGTGGTCCGCCTCGACACGCCGGCGGGCCTTGTCGTTGTGGAGTACGAGCAGAACGATCGTTTTGTCGAAAAGGTGCGCCTCACCAATGTGCCGGCCTTCGTGCATGCGACCGGGCTGAGCGCAGAGGTCGAAGGGCTTGGCGAAATCACGGTCGATGTCGCCTATGGCGGCAATTTCTACGCCATCGTCGAGCCGCAGCCTGCCTTCGAGGATATGGCGAACCATACGGCGGGCGAACTCATCGGCTGGAGCCCTAAACTGCGCGCGGCCCTCAACGCGAAATACGATTTCGTCCATCCCGAAAAGCCCGACATCAAGGGCCTGAGCCACATTCTGTGGACTGGCAAACCCTCCCGGCCCGAAGCGCACGCACGCAATGCGGTGTTTTATGGCGACAAGGCGATAGACCGCTCGCCCTGCGGCACGGGCACCTCGGCGCGCATGGCGCATTGGCATGCGAAAGGGCTCCTGAAACCCGGCGACGATTTCGTCCACGAAAGCATCATCGGCTCCATGTTCGAGGGCCGCGTGGAGGCCGAAACGCAGGTTGCAGGCAAGCCCGCCATCGTGCCCTCGGTCGCCGGCTGGGCGCGCGTCACGGGCTACAACACGATCATGATCGACGACCGCGATCCCTATGCCCACGGCTTTGTTGTCGTTTGAGGAGAGACCATGAAAATCACAGCTATCCGCGCCTATCAGGTCGACCTGCCGCTGAAGGAAGGGCGCTATTCATGGTCGAACGGAAACTTCGTCGAGGTCTTCGATTCCACCGTCGTCGCCATCGAGACGGATGAGGGCATCACCGGCTATGCCGAATGCTGCCCGCTGGGTTCTGCCTATCTGCCGTCTTATGCGCGCGGCGTGCGGGCCGGGCTTGAGGAGATCGCACCAAAGCTGATCGGCCTCGATCCCACCAATCTCGGTCTCGTTAACCGCGCCATGGATGCCGCGCTCAACGGGCATCCCTATGTGAAAGCGCCGCTCGACATCGCCTGTTGGGATGTTCTCGGCAAGGCGAGCGGCCTGCCGCTGGTCACGCTTCTCGGCGGCAGCGCGCAGGATGAGGTGCGCTTATACCGCGCCATCTCCCAGGAAGACCCGGATCAGATGGCGAAGAAGATCGCCGGCTACAAGGCCGAGGGCTACACCAAGTTCCAGCTCAAGGTCGGCGGCAATGCGGATGATGACATCGCCCGCATCCGCGCATGTCGCGAAATCCTCGACGACACGGACATTCTCGTGGCCGACGCCAACACAGGCTGGACCCGCCACGAGGCAGCGCGCGTGGTCGATGCGGTGGCCGATCTCGATGTCTATATCGAGCAGCCATGCCCCACTTATGACGAGTGCCTGTCGATCCGCCGCCGCACGGCAAAACCTTTCGTGATGGATGAAAACATCACCGGCCTGGATATGCTCGTGCGCGGTCTGGCCGACGACGCATTCGATGTCATCAACCTGAAAATCTCCAAGGTCGGCGGTCTGTCGAAGGCGCGCACCATGCGCGATGTGTGTCTCGCACACGGCATCCCCATGACCATCGAAGACACATGGGGCGGCGACATCGTCACTGCTGCGATCGCGCATCTGGCGCAGTCCACACCGTCCGATTTCGTCTTCTCGGCAACGGACTTCAATTCCTATGGAACGAAGACCATTGCCGCCAATGCGCCGAAGCGTGTCGATGGCGGCATGAAAGCGCCATCGGCACCGGGTCTCGGCATCGAGCCCGATTTCAAAGCGCTCGGTGCTCCGGTCCTGTCGTTCGACAAAGGCGTCTGAAACATGCGCTCGAGCCAGATCGTCCACATCGTCTCCTGCCATGCCGAGGGCGAGGTGGGCGACGTCATTGTCGGTGGTGTCCTGCCGCCGCCGGGCGATACGCTGTGGGAGCAGCGCAATTTCATCGCCAGCGACGGCAAGCTGCGCAACTTTGTGCTCAATGAGCCGCGCGGCGGCGTCTTCCGCCATGTCAATCTTCTGGTCCCGCCCAAAAACCCGGCAGCCGATATGGGCTTCATCATCATGGAGCCGGAAGACACGCCGCCCATGTCGGGCTCAAACTCGATCTGCGTCGCCACCGTGCTTCTAGATACGGGCATCGTGCCCATGACCGAGCCCGAGACGAAGCTCGTTCTGGAAGCACCGGGCGGTCTGGTTCACGTGGTCGCCGAATGTCGCAACGGCAAGGCCGAGCGTATTCGTGTCACCAATGTTCCCTCCTTCGCCGACCGCCTCGGCGCGCCTCTTGAGGTCGCGGGGCTGGGCACGCTCACGGTCGATACGGCCTATGGCGGCGACAGTTTCGTGATCGCCGATGCAGCGGCACTTGGTTTTTCCGTCACCCCGGACGAAGCCCGCGATCTGGCCGAAACCGGCGCGAAGATCACTCGGGCCGCCAATGAGCAGCTTGGCTTCACACATCCCGAAAACCCGGAATGGGACCACATCTCCTTCTGCCAGCTTGCGCTGCCGGTTGAGGAAACAGCGGATGGTCTTGTCGGGCGCAACACGGTCGTCATCCGCCCCGCAAAGCTTGATCGCTCGCCCACCGGCACCGGCTGTTCGGCAAGGATGGCCGTTCTGCACGCGCGCGGACACATGAAACCGGGCGACCGCTTTACAGGCGTGTCGGTTCTCGGCTCGCGCTTCGATTGCCGTATCATCGCTGAAACCCGCGTCGGAGATAAGCCGGCTATTACACCGGAAATCGTGGGACGGGGTTGGGTCACTGGAACGCACCAACTGATGCTGGATCCTTCCGACCCATGGCCAGAAGGGTACAGGATTTCCGATACCTGGGTGGATATTTAGGATTTTAGGAAAAGTTTACCTTGTTCTTGGATCGTGGCTGAAGTTCCTTAATTCTCGGAACAAATCCCCATTTGGCGGTTTAACCCACCGAGTGCGATTTGAAACGATTGAGCAAGGACATGACGCAACACGAAAAACGACAGGAGCGCCAGAGCGACGAAAATCGCGCTGACACTGCGCGCAGTGTCAGAAAGCGTCTTGGCCAGCCTGAAAATACGCGGTTTCTGAACCAGATGCCGCATTTTTCACTGGATACCGATATGCCGGAAGAGTTTCATGACCTTCTGGGCAAACTCGACGAGGCCGAGCGCCGCGCCGGCTGATCCGTTTCCATACCGAACCCGTGAATCAAAACAGGGACGGGGCCTGAGCCGCGCCGTCCCTGCTTCAAAATCCGGTAAAGTCAGGCAAGGCCTGATCGTCAGCCCTCAGGCTGCACGGCGCTTCTTCGGCAGAAGGCCTTCGCGCTGGGCCTGCTTGCGGGCCAGCTTGCGGGCGCGGCGGACAGCTTCGGCACGCTGGCGTGCGCGCTTCTCCGACGGCTTTTCATAAGAACGGCGGGACTTCATTTCCCGGAAAACACCCTCGCGCTGCATTTTCTTCTTGAGCACTTTAAGGGCCTGATCGACATTGTTGTCGCGAACGATAACCTGCAATGGACTTCCTTCTTCAGTTGGCGTTTCAGTGGTTGAGCATGGCCAAGGCGCTGGAAAGCGCGAAGGGCAGCTCTCGGTCAATCTTATTCCACATCGGTGCAAGGGCCTGGCATCAGCCGGCGCAGAGATGCAAAAGCGCCCGGCAAAGGGGCGACTCAAGATGGGGCGCACCATAACAGAAGTTGTGCGGAATGCACCCCTTGGCAGAGATATAGGTCGAAACCGGCGGATTTCGAGATGAAATGACGCAGAAAAGCGCCGGAATCCCGCCTTTTTGTCAAAGAAACCCGGAAAATCAGGCCGAAACACGCCGCCAGGCATAGGAGCCCGGCGCGGCCGCCGCTTTCGCTGCCGGCTGATAGTAGAGCGGAATGCCCGCTTCTTTCCCGCCCTCAAGCTGGCTGATCGTATGGGGGTTGACGATTTCAAGCGTCGAAAACCCGACCCGGAACATATGCGCCACCTGATCGATCAGCACATCGCCCGTCGCGCGGATTTCGCCGCGATATTCGTGGCGGGTGCGTAGGAGTTCCGCCTTGGAATAGCTGCGCCCGTCGTTGAAAGCGGGGAAGGCGAGCGCCACCAGTGGCAGATGGCTGAGATGCGGCAACAGCGCGTCGAGTGCGTCCCGTGGCTGAAGCTCGACGCCAATGCGTTCCGCAGCATCTTCGCGCACCTCCTCGTCGAGTTCGAGAAACACCGCCAGCGGCAGGATCACACGTCCGCCGTCGTTGAGCGCGGCGGCATCCCCGGCCTTCTGCCAGTGATTTTCCCGGAAACCCTCCGGCGACCAGAGGTGGATGTCTGAATTGCTCATGAAAAACTCCTATCCCGAAGCCGAAGGGAGCGCAGCTTCAAGGCCGGACAGATGAATGCCGCATTCTGTCTTCGCCTGTCCGGCCCAGCGGCCGGAGCGCGCGTCTTCGCCGGGCTTGACCGGGCTGGTGCAGGGAAAGCAGCCGATCGACAGATAGCCGAATGCCACCAGCGGGTTCTGCCGCAGATCGTGCCGGCGCATGTAGTCGGCCTGATCCTCGGTCGTCCAGCGCGCCAGCGGATTGACGCGGATGCGCGGGCCGACGGCCTCAAACACAGGCATTTCCGCCCGCGTTGAAGCCTGTCCGCGCTTGCGACCGGTAAACCACGCGCGGTAAGGCGCGACGGCGCGTGCCATGGGCTCCACTTTGCGGATCGCGCAGCACCGGTCCGTGTCGCTCTGGTGCAGAATGCCGTCGGGATCGTCGGCATTGAGCGCATCGTCCAGCGGCTTCACGATCACGATATTGGTAAGACCCAGATCTTCCGCGAGCTGATCGCGATATTGCAGCGTCTCGCCAAAGTGCTGGCCGGTGTCGAGAAAGGTGATCGGCAGGCCGGGCTCCGCTTCGGCGATCAAATGCAGAAGGGCCGCCGAATCCGCCCCGAACGAGGACGTCGCCGCAATGCCGCCGGCGTCATCGAAGAGATCGATCGCCACGGCGATGATCTCCTCCGCCGGTAGATGCCCGTAACGCAGGTTCAGCGCATCCGCGAGTTCGGTCGCATCGCCACTGGCTGCAAAGTCTCGATCAAGCTGCCTTGGCTTCGTGGCCATATAGCGCCTCCTTGAACGGTGCGGGGCCGAGCCTGCGATAGGCATCGAGAAAGCTTTCTTCGCGATTCTCGCGCTGCGCCAGATAAGTGTCGACAATGGTCTCCACCGCATCGGTGATTTCTTCCGGCGCAAAGCCGCGCCCGATGATTTCGCCGATGGTCGAACCCTCGCGCGCCGAACCGCCAAGCGTTACCTGATAGAGCTCCGTGCCCTTCTTCTCGACACCGAGGATGCCGATATGGCCCACATGGTGATGCCCGCAGGCATTGATACAGCCGGAAATCTTGATCTGCAGATCGCCGATTTCGTCCTGCCGGGCCTGCGTGGCAAAACGCTCGGAAATCTCCTGCGCCACGGGAATGGAGCGGGCATTGGCGAGCGCGCAATAGTCGAGACCGGGGCAGGCGATGATGTCGGTGATCAGCCCGGCATTGGAGGTTGCCAGCCCGATCTCGACAAGGGCTGCATGCACCGCCGGCAGGTCGGCCCGCGCCACATGCGGCAGGATCAGGTTCTGCTCATGGCTGACGCGGATCTCATCATTGCCAAACTGCTCTGCAAGGTCGGCAATCGCATCCATCTGCGCATCGGTCGCATCGCCTGGCACCTCGCCGATGCCTTTCAGCGACACGGTCACGGAAGCATAGTCGGCGTTGCGATGCGTGTGCGCGTTGCGGCGCAGCCAGTCGGCAAAACCCGGATCGGCCTTCACTGCCCTGCTCACGGCTGCGTCGCCCTCCGGGCGGGCTCTCAGCGTCGGCGGCGCGAAATAGGTTTCGATGGCGCGGATGTCGGCGGCAGGCAGCTTCAGCTCGCTTTCCTTCAGCGCGAGGAACTCCTTTTCCACCTGCGCCTTCAGCTCTTCCGTGCCGGTCTCGTGCACCAGGATTTTGATGCGCGCCTTGTATTTGTTGTCGCGCCGTCCATTCAAATTGTAGACGCGCAGGATCGCCGTCACATAGGAGAGCAGGTCGCGCTCGGGCAGGAAATCGCGGATTTTCTTGGCGACCATGGGCGTGCGGCCAAGGCCGCCGCCGACAAACACGGCAAAACCCAGCTCGCCCCTGTCGTTCTTCTTCAGATGCAGGCCGATATCATGCACTTCGATGGCCGCGCGATCGCGCGCAGCACCCGTCACGGCAATCTTGAACTTGCGCGGCAGATAGGAAAACTCCGGATGCAGCGACGACCATTGCCGCAGGATTTCCGCATAGGGGCGGGGGTCCGCCACCTCGTCCGCCGCCGCGCCTGCAAAGTGATCCGCCGTCACATTGCGGATGCAGTTTCCAGAGGTCTGGATGGCGTGCATCTCCACTTCCGCAAGCTCTTCGAGCACACGCGGGATGTCGACCAGCTTCGGCCAGTGAAACTGCAGGTTCTGGCGCGTGGTGAAATGGCCATAGCCCTTGTCATAGGTGCGCGCGATATGGGCGAGCTTGCGCATCTGCCTCGGCGAGAGGGAGCCATAGGGAATGGCGATCCGCAACATATAGGCGTGTAGCTGCAGATAGACACCGTTCATCAGCCTGAGCGGCTTGAACTGGTCTTCCGTGAGCTCGCCTGCAAGGCGGCGTTTCACTTGATCGCTGAACTCCGCAACGCGGGCTTTCACGAAGGCTTGGTCGAATTCGTCGTAACGATACATGAAACGTGACCTGGCTTAGGCGGCGTGCTGCGCGGCTTTGCGCGCCTGCTTGCCGATTTCTGGGTGAATGGAGGGCCCGCCGGCGCGAATGCGCTCGCGCAGGCGTTTGGGGAGGATGCGGCCCTCGGCGATCTCCACGTCAACAAGCGTGACGTCGATCACGATGTTGGCGGCAAGCGCGGCACTGCCCGCAGCGGCGATGCGCGCTTCGTCTTCCGTGTCCTGCGCCACATGGGCGGCGTCGATCGTTTCGACCCAGCGGTCTCCGGCGCCAAGCCACACGGTTTCGCCATCGGTCAGGCGATTGGCGGCTACAATCTTCATCACGCGCGCTCCAACTGGTGCTTGTAGGTTGCGAGCGCTTTGGAGCGCTCGAAATTCGCGCCGGCCACGGCGTCGCCGATCAGCGTCATCACGGGACCGGTCAGCTCGCTGCGTTCGGCAAGCGAGGGCAGGTCGCTCAGCGTTCCGTGCAGAAGCCGCCTGTCGTCGCGGCTGGCATTCTCGATCACGGCCACGGCTGTGTCGGGCGAAAGCCCGGCCTCGACGAGGCGTCCGGCCACATCGGCAGCCACCGAGCGCCCCATATAGACGGCGATGGTCGCTCCGGAGACGGCGAGGCTCGCCCAGTCCGGCAGGGTGCGGCCCTTCAGGTCGTGCCCGGTGGTGAACACGATGGAGGACGCGATGCCGCGAAGCGTCAGCGGCAGTTCGAAATCGGCGGCGGCGGCGAAGGCGGCTGTCACGCCCGGCACAACTTCATAGGAAACGCTCGCTTCCCGGAGTGCCGCCATTTCCTCGCCCGCGCGCCCGAAGATCAGCGGGTCGCCGGATTTCAGCCGCACCACGCGTTTGCCGTCACGGCCAAGCGCCACGAGCAGGTCGTTGATCTCTTCCTGGCTCTTGGTGTGGCAGCCCTTGCGCTTGCCGACGGAGATACGCTCGGCGTCCCGGCGGCCCATGGCCACCACGGCCTCCGGCACCAGTGCATCGTAGACGATGACATCTGCCTCCATCAGAAGGCGCTGCGCGCGCAGCGTCAGAAGGTCTTCTGCGCCTGGGCCTGCGCCCACCAGTGCGATGTGGCCGGGAATGTCCTCACCGGCGGCAAGAAGGCTGGAGGCGCTGCGGCGGGCGGCGGCCACATCGCCGCGCTCGACCGCACGCGCCGTATCGCCTGTGAAAAAGGCTTTCCAGAAGCGTCGACGGGCGAGCCCGCGCGGCACGAGCCGGTCCACGGCATCGCGGTATTGGGTAGCGAGATGGGCGAGCGCGCCCAGCGACGGGGAGAGCATCTGGTCGACTCGCGCCCGCACCATCTGCGCCAGCACGGGGCCGGCCCCCTCGGTTCCAATGGCAACCGCAAGCGGAGCCCGGTTCACGAGAGCCGGCGTGTAGAAATCGCAAAGTTCGGGCCGGTCCACTGCGTTGACGGGAATGGAGCGCGCCCGCGCATCCGCCACGATGGCGCGATCCTGCGCCTCGTCATCGGTCGCGGCAAAGACCAGCGCTGCGTTCTCGATATAGCGCGGCGCGTAGGGCGCCCTGATCAAACGGGCGTCATTGGTCTCGGCCCAGTCGGCAAGCGTCTTTTCAGGCGCATCGGTAACAAGCGTGAGCGTCGCGCTCGACTGGCTGAGAAGCCGCGCCTTGGCAAGCGCCTCGTCGCCATTGCCGACAATGACAACCGAACGGTTCTCCACCCGCATGAACACGGGGAAAGCGGCAAGCTTCTGAGTGTCTGTCGCCATGGTTCGCGAGCCTTCGTGAAAGATGCCCGGAATAATGGCGGTTTGCATGGTTTGTTGAGAAGAAACACACTCGCCGTCGCGCGTATGCGACAAGATTGCTTTTTCGCCGCACCGCTTTTCGGCAGGAAATCCTTCCCCGTTCTTTCCTGGATACCATATCCGTCGTGTGGAACGGGAAGCGGCAGGCTGCGTTTCCTCAAAACCATGGAAAGAATGGAGATCGATATGGCTGAGTTTCGGCTTGTACACGATGCATGGGTTGTCGTTGCCGATGGCGAGAAGGCACTGTTCCTTCGCAATGAAGGCGATGCGACCTACCCCAATCTTCAGGTGGTGCGTACGATCCACGAGGAAAATCCGCCAAGCCGCGAGCAGGGCACGGACAGGCCGGGACGCCTCAATGATGGTCATGGCGCCCACCGCAGCGCCGTGGATGAGACGGACTGGCACCGCATCGAAAAGGAGCGTTTTGCCGTTGATGTTGCCGAGCGCCTCTACAAGCTTGCCCACAAGGGCAAATTCAGCAAACTCGTCCTCGTCGCCCCGCCGCTGGTTTTGGGCGAATTGCGCAAGGAAATGCACAAGGAAGTGGAAGACAGGGTGATCGGCGAGGTCGCCAAGACACTCACCAATCACACGGTAGGCGACATTGAGAAAGTGCTGATGCAGTAGGTATGAGCGGGTATCGGCGCCGGCGCCAGACGGTGCCTCAGACGTGCTGCCCGCCATTGATGTGGATCTCGGACCCCGACACATAGGACGACTGATCCGAACACAGGAAATAGATCGTATCGGCCACTTCCGATGTCTGCCCCAGCCGGCGCAGCGGAATGGTCTCGACGATCTTTTCCGTGCCGGGGGAAAGGATGGAGGTCTCGATCTCGCCCGGCGCGATGGCGTTGACGCGGATGCCGTGCGGGCCGAAGTCTCCGGCCATTTCGCGTGTGAGCGCCACCAGCGCGGCCTTCGAGGTCGCATAGGCGGTTCCCGCAAACGGATGCACCCGGCTGCCGACAATGGACGTGACATTGACGATGGAACCCCTGGCGTTGCCGAGTTCCTTGAAGAGCCCGCGCGCCAGCATGATGGGCGCGAAGAAGTTGACCTGAAAAACATCACGCCAGACATGCATCGGCGTTTCGATGGAGTTCATGCGCTTGCCGCCCTCAAGCTTGGGCGAGATGGCGGCGTTGTTCACCAGCGCGTCGAGCCGCCCGCCATTGGCCTCCAGCCGATGGCGGATCTCGGCGATGGCGATGCCCACGTCTTCCTGGTCCGAGAGATCGAGCTTGATGTGGTCTTCCGGTCCGGCAGGCCACGGGCAATCCTCCGCAAAGGCTTGCCTTGAGCAGGTGATCACCCGCCAGCCTTCCCGCGAAAAACGCTTCACCGTCGCGTGACCAATGCCCCGGCTCGCGCCGGTCAAAACCAGTGTCTTGCGTTCGTCGGCCATGCCCTGCTCCCTGTTCCGCTCCTATGTAAGCGAGAGCGCATGGGAATGCGATAGGCAAAAGCGGACCGGTGGGCTCTAATTTCCGAGAATGATGTCGAGGATGGAGGTCTGCTTCTTCTGTGTGCCGCCGCCCACATCGGCCGGCGGTACGGGGCGGCGGACCGAGGCCGTATGCCCCGGATCGCCGCCGGCTGGAATGGCCGCCTGCGGTGTGGGACGTGCCTGCGCTCCGCTGCCAACCGCAGCCTGAGGCACAGGACGGGCTGCGGGCTCATGAGCAACAATGCCCGGTGCGCCGGGGCTCCACGACCCAGGCAACCGTTTCACGGGGTGGCCCTTCTCGGCTTCCTCCATGAAGGCTTTCCAGGCCGGTACGGGCAGGGAGCTGCCGGTCGCCTTCGTCGCCTTGGAGGCGTCGTTGCCGAACCAGACGCCCGTCACCAGATTGGCCGTATAGCCAACGAACCAGGCATCGCGCGATTGCTGCGTGGTTCCCGTCTTGCCCGCTGCCGGGCGGCCGATATTTGCCGCGCGCGCGCTGCCATAGTCCACCGTTCCCTGCATCATCGCATTCATCATGCCGATGATCTCGGGGCTGGCCACCCGGGTCATGCGCGGCCTGTCATGCTGGTAAAGCACCTTGCCTGAAGGCGTGGTGATCCGCTGGACGAAATAGACCTCGGGTCTGTAGCCGCCGGTGGCAAAGGGCAGATAGGCCGCCGTCAGTTCCAGCGGCGTGACCTCGGACGTGCCGAGCGCGATGGAGGCGTTGGCCTTCAGGTCGGATTCGATGCCCATCCGGTGGGCGAGCTCGACGATCGATTTGGGGCCCGCCTCCATGGCAAGCTGCGCGGCGACCGAATTCAGCGAGCGCGCCAGCGCTTCGGAGAGCGTGACCGGGCCATAATACTTGCCCTTGTAATTTTCCGGCGTCCAGTTGCCGATCTTGATCGGCGCGTCGTTGCGCACGCTGTCGGGCCGCCGCCCCTGTTCGAGCGCGGCCATGTAGACGAAAGGCTTGAAGGCCGAACCGGGCTGCCGGCGCGCCTCGGAGGCGCGGTCGAACTGGCTGTTGGCATAGTCATAGCCGCCCACCATGGCCCGCACCGCGCCGCTCGTGTCGATGGAGACGAGCGCCCCCTGGCTGACGGCCAGCTTCCCGCCCTTCTCGTCGATCAGGCTGCGGATGGTCTTCTCGGCCTGTTTCTGGAGACTCAGATCGACCGTGGCTTCCACGATGATGTCGCCCTTCACGTCACCGATGAGACCCGGCAGTTCTTCCATCACGCGGTCGGCGAAATAGTGCTCCGAGCCGGTCCAGTAGGCGGCAGCGCGGGTGGCGGGCCTGCTCATTGCGGTGGTCATCTCGCCGTCGCCGATCATGCCCTGGTCGCGCATGGCGGTCAGCACCACCTGCGCCCGCGTTTCGGCTGCTTGCGGGTCGCGCGCCGGCGAGAGCCGCGAAGGCGCCTTCAAAAGACCCGCGAGAAGAGCGGCTTCCGAAAGCGTGACATCGCGCGCGGACTTGTTGAAATAGCGCCGCGAGGCCGCCTCCACCCCATAGGCGCCCGAGCCGAAATAGACACGGTTCAGATACATCTCCAGGATCTGGTCCTTGGAATGTTTCTGCTCCAGCCACAGCGCCAGCAGCACTTCCTGCACCTTGCGCTCGATGGTGCGGTCGGGTTTGAGAAAGAGGTTCTTGGCAAGCTGCTGCGTCAGGGTCGAGCCGCCCTGCGTCAGCCGCCCGGCAATCAGGTTTTCCGACATGGCGCGGGCAAGGCCGATCGGGTCGACACCAAAATGCGAGTAGAAGCGGCGGTCCTCGATGGCGATCACCGCCTGGGGAATATGCGGCGACATCTCATGCAGGCCCACCGCCTCGCCGCCGGTCATGCCGCGATTGGCGATCATGTCTCCGTCAGCCGAGACAATCTTCACATTGGGTGGGCGGTCGGGGATTTCCCAGGTGGTCGCCGAAGGCATTTTGGCACCGTAATAGGCGGTGATGCCGACAGCGGCGATGCCGCCCCACAGCGCCAGAACGAGCGACCAGTAGATGGCGGTGCGCAGGAAACCGAAGAAACCACCTCCGCTCCCGCGCCCACTCCTGCGTCGCGGGCTCGCACGGCGGGTGCGTTTCGCTCCCTTGGCGCTCTTGCCTCTGGAGGGCGAGGGCTTGCGCCGCTGGCGCGAAGGTACGACGCGGTCGCTGTCACCGAGTTTCAGATCGTCGCTGCTCCGGCGCGCCGCCGGCGCATCGAAAGTCGGCTCGATCCTTCGGTTTTTCGTCCTGCGCGCCATACGCTCACAAACCCCGCAACCCTGCACCCGCACATTTCATGCGGGCACAGTAAGAGGCAGCGGTTTAAGGCGCAGTTAAGTCAAATTAAACAAAATCGGCGGGAGACCCTCAGCTATGGGCGAAAATATCCGCCTCTTCCCAGCCCATCAGGTCCAGTTTCGCCCGTGTCGGCAGGAAGCGGAAGCAGGCTTCGGCCTCGCGCGTGCGCTTCTCGCGCTCAAGCCGCACGATCAGCTTTTCGCGCAACTGATGCAGGTAGAGCACGTCGGACGCCGCATATTCGAGCTGCTCGGGCGAAAGCTCCTCGGCTGCCCAGTCGGAAGACTGCTGCGCCTTCGAAAGCGACACGCCAAGCAGTTCGTTGCACAGATCTTTCAGCCCGTGGCGATCCGTGTAGGTGCGGGTGAGGCGCGAGGCAATCTTGGAGCAGAACACCGGCTCCGGCATCACGCCGAAGCTGTGATAGAGCACCGCCAGATCGAAGCGCGCATAGTGGAACAGCTTGGTGATCTTGCGGTTCTTCAGAAGAGCGACGAGGTTCGGCGCCTTCTTCTGCCCGGCATCGATCTGCACCACATCGGCCGTGCCATCGCCGGGCGAAAGCTGCACCACGCACAGCCGGTCGCGGTGTGGCTTCAGTCCCAGCGTCTCCGTGTCGATGGCAACGGCATCGACATCGTAGTTGCTGAGATCGGGCAGGTCGTTCTTGTGAAATCGGATCGTCATGGCGTGTCTTCCAGGCTTACTGCCCGCTGAGGGCATCGAGAATGCGGACCCAGGAGCGCTGGCCGCGATGGAACGAATTCAAATCGTATTTCTCATTCGGCGAATGGATCCGGTCATCCTGGAGGCCGAAGCCGACCAGAAGCGTTTCCATATCGAGCATACGGCGGAACTCGCCTGCAATCGGAATGGAACCGCCCATGGCGATCGCCACTGCGGGCTTTGGCCATTCATCGCTCAGCGCACCCTGCGCCTTCGTCACCAGCGGCATGTCGTAATCGAGCTGGAAGGCCGGCGAGCCGCCATGCGGATGGAATTCCACGCGGCAGTCGGACGGCAGCCGCTCTTCGACGAATTTGCGGAAGGCGGTGCGGATCTTGTCCGGGTCCTGCCTGTGCACCAGCCGGAAAGACACCTTCGCCGAAGCCTCAGCCGGAATGACGGTCTTGAAACCTTCGCCGGTATAGCCGCCGGTGATGCCGTTCACTTCCGCCGTGGGACGCGCCCAGACGAGCTCCAGCGCCGAGCGGTCTTTCTCGCCAAAAAGCTTCGAAAGGCCGATTGGACCGAGGAAGTTTTCGGTTGTCTCGCCCAGCCCTTCCCAGCTTTTCAGGATGTCCGCCGGTGTTTCCTCAACGCCCTCGTAGAAGCCGGGCACGGTGATACGGCCGTTCTCGTCATGCAGGTCGCCCAGAATGCGGGCCAGAACCGTGATCGGATTGGCCGCCGCTCCGCCGAAAAAGCCCGAATGCAGGTCGCGGTCCGCCGCCTTGATGGTGATTTCCTCTCCGACAAGCCCGCGCAGGCCGACACAGACGGCGGGCGTCTCCGGGTCCCACATGGCGGTGTCGCACACCAGCGCATAGTCGGCCGAAAGCTCTGCGCGGTTTTCTTCCAGGAAGGGACGCAGCGAAGGCGAGCCGGATTCTTCCTCGCCCTCGAACAGAATGGTGATCCTGCAGGGCAGCTTGCCATGCACCGCCTTATAGGCGCGGCAGGCTTCCACAAACGTCATCAGCTGGCCCTTGTCGTCGGAAGACCCGCGCCCGATGATCGCCTTGCGGCCGGGCTCGATCTCCTTGACAGACGGGTCGAACGGGTCGTTCTCCCACAGGTTCAGCGGGTCGACCGGCTGCACGTCGTAGTGCCCGTAAAAAAGCACGTGCGGCCCTTCGCCGTCATGATGCGCCACCACCATCGGATGGCCTGCCGTGTCACGCACGCTGGCCTCGAAGCCGATTGTCTTCAGGTCTTCCACCAGCCATTCGGCAGCCTTGCGGCAGTCACCGGCAAAGGCCGGGTCGGTGGAGATCGATTTGATCTTCAGAAGGTGGAAAAGCCGCTCCAGACTCTGATCGATGGAACGATCGAGCTGATCGAGAACCGGGGCGATATCGGACATGGAAAGCTCCTGAAGACTGTTCGGAGAAGATGTTGAAGCGGCCTAACACATTCGGGCCCGGATGAGGAAAGGAAAAAGGGCCGCACGGGCGGCCCTTCGGATTGGTCCAGTTAAACGCTGCGCTGCCTCAGTAGGGGCAGGCGTTGTCGCTGAGGAAGTTGTGCACTTCGATCTCGCCATCGATGATCTTCTGCTTGGCTTCTTCAACCGCGGTCTTCATCTCGGCGGTGACGAGGTCCTTGTTGTTGTCGTCCATCGCATAGCCGACACCGTCCTCGGCCAGGCCGAGGTCCTGAAGGCCGTAGCTGAACGCATCGTTCTTGGCGTCCATGAAGGCATTGTAGACGGCAACGTCCACCTGCTTGACCATCGAGGTCAGAACCTTGCCCGGATGCAGGCCGTTCTGGTTGGAATCGACGCCGATGCCGAGCTTGCCGGCATCCGCTGCCGCCTGGAGCACGCCAACGCCCGTGCCGCCCGCAGCGTGATAGATCACGTCCGCACCCTGGTCGATCTGCGTGCGGGTGATCTCACCGCCCTTGGTAGGGTCGTTCCATGCGGAAGGCGTGTCGCCCGTGTAATTGCGGATCACCTTGGCGTCAGAGCGGGCAGCCTTTGCGCCGCCCACATAGCCGCACTCGAACTTGCCGATGAGCGGAACCTGCATGCCGCCGACGAAGCCGACCGTGCCGGTTTCCGAGGCGAGTGCGGCCAGCATGCCGACGAGATAGGAGCCTTCCTGCTCCTTGAAGGTCACGGAGCGCACGTTGGGCGCGTCGACCGCATCGTCGATGATGGTGAAATCGGTATCGGGATATTCCGGCGCGACCTTCTTCAGGTAATCGACCCAGGTGAACCCGGCCATGACGATCGGGTTGCGGCCGTTCTCGGCGAAGCGGCGCAGGGCCTGCTCGCGCTGGGCGTCGTTGGAGATTTCGAACTCCACATATTCGATCCCGGTTTCTTCCTTGAACCGCTCGGCGCCGTTATAGGCCGCCTCGTTGAACGATTTGTCGAACTTGCCACCCAGATCGTAGATGAGAGCCGGAGCGATCTCATCCGCAAATGCGCTTGCGGAAAGTGCGGTTGCGGCCAGAAGGCCGAGAACAATACGCTTCATGTGATCCACACCCTGTCGGTTGTCTTGCGTTTCTGGTTACGCCACATGAGCGGGCAGCCTCGAATGGCAGATCCGCTCAAGCGCTCCTGCGAGCGTCCCGCAACGGCCGTGGACCATCGGGAACGGCATGGGGAAAGTCTTTCGCTCTCCCCTTGCGGCCACTCTTGCATGGCTGAAATGAAAATTCACGCGGAATTTTGACCGTCCGGAAAAACGACTTGGGATAGTCTTGCAGTTCCTGTTTCAACCAGCGGCAGGCCTGCCTCTTTCCTGCATTCAGACAAGAACAGTTCGCTGGCGCCGGTATCCGGCGATGTAGAAGACGAGGGCCAGCACAAGAAAGACCAGCCAGCCCGGCAGGGTCAGGATCTGGATGATGACGGGGTCCCAGATGGCGGGCAGCGTGTAGCGCTGGATCGTCGCCTGTGCGAGATTGAGCGTATCGGGTGAAACGGCATACCAGCTTTCGCCGAGCGGCGTGAAGGTCAGTGTCGAAGCCGCGATGGAGCGTGTCGCATCGATCACCGCCATGACGACAGCGACTGCGAGGGCTAAAACAGCCAGTATCCGCAAGAACAGACGAAACATTCGGGCCTCACATCCGTGCCGGTGCCGGTTTCGGTCTTCAGACGACGAAACGTTCGGTGCGAGACATAGGCCCGGCGGCTGCGCTTGGCAATCACCCTACGGAAAGTTGAGCGTATGTGAGGAAGGCACGCGGGAAAGTGCGGCAAATTGCAAAACTGTCACAGACTGGTCTTGGCATTCTCGATCAGATCGACTAGATGACCCTCGCGAGGCTCACAACGCCGCGCCGTGGAGAGGTGGCCGAGTGGTTGAAGGCGCACGCCTGGAACGCGTGTATACGGGAAACCGTATCGAGGGTTCGAATCCCTCTCTCTCCGCCATTTTCTGCTGATTTGGCCCCAAGCCAGACATTCATCGGCTCAAATTGTGGTGGCGCTTCCGGCCCTTAGCTGCCGTTCGCATCTCGGAGTACGGGGCTCGATAGCTGACATTCGATGCAGCCAAGAAAACTCTGATGATCAGCTGGCAGCTATGCGGACGGAACGGTCGTTCGCCGTTGCAGCATGGGGACGATGTGTATCTCAGCAGGATCGACTCGCGCGGCTGGAAGCGGACTTTATCTGCGCTGATCACAAACGGCAGCAAAGCTATAGGAACCCGCTACAAACCTATATTACAATAGGCAGCCCTAATCGTTACACGTCGTTTTCGGGTGGGAGCCGTCGCCGGAGTGCCTCTTCCTCAATGCGCCGCGGTTGAACAAAGTAATAGCGTATCTCTGCATCATCTTCCGGTCGTTCGCCTTCAACCGGACCAGCGCCGTCCACTTCAAAAGCGATATTTACTATTTCAATTATATCTTTCCTTAGCTCAGCAAATCCCTCTTTTACATCTTTGTAATCTGCCAAGCCTTGGTATGCTGTGAATATCAAAAAAGCGCCGATTTGAACCTTAGCATATACTGATCCGCTTTCGAATGAAACGGATTGAATAAAGAAGTCTTGGATAGAAAATTGAAAGGGCTCGACAGTGGCAAGTCGCATTAGGTCTTTTGGGGCCGATTCGGAGTGCGCAATAGATCCACCTCGATGATGAAGATTAATGGGGTCAATCTTCTCAAGATCGGCTTGAATTTTTGAAATTGCGTCAGATAGCACCGGCAGTTGGTTGACGTTCAGACCGCCGCTAATGAAATCTCGGTAGTTGCGATGCGACAGCAAATAGCTAATTGTTCCAATGAAAATTGTTTTCTTATCTTCTGCCACGCCAACTTTCCTGCGCTAAATTCTGCCCTCGAAACCAGAAAGTCGCGTCAGCTTGACGAAGTGTCAAGCAAGATTCATATGTAAAGGGCCATACCTTTCGCCACCCCCGCGAGGACAGTCGCCCTACTGCGTGCTCGAATGACCGCTAAGGGCCCCAACCGGACATGCGGCGGTGCAGCGGAATAACGCCTAGTTGAAAACCAACCTTCGCCGCTCCCGGCCCGGAAGAGACATCCTTTCTGCAATTGCATCCGATGGGGCAAACTGATGATCGCGCGGAGAGCGGTCATTCACTTCAAGCAGCGTCGAACGGGTCATTGCGGGTGCTTCGCCCTCTCTGCGGCCGCAAGAAGCTTGTCCGCAATCTCGTTCAGCTTGGCTTCCTCATCTGCATCGGGACCAGGCCAGCTCTCATACAAGATGTCAGCAAGTAGCGGGTAGTTCTGGCCGACATGGAAGTCATGATCGCAGATTGGGAGTATTCGTCCCTTGCGGTTGATGTTGATGGAAATCGCTGAGTTCAACTCCTTGTTCGTCCACCCTTTGGCCGCAAAAGTGCTCGAAAGGAAAGGAACGAAGAAATTGGATTTCATCAAGCCGATGTTGATCTGGTCAACAATCGAGTCGCCCCATGTAATACTACTCTCGTCAAAGAAGACTTTTACATCGAGGCCGACGAGTTTTTCGTAGAGTTTTCTGACCCTCGGCTTGTCTTCGGAAGCATGAGACAGAAATAGGTCGAATTCGTGCATCATGTAAGCGTGTTCCTGGATCCAATCTGACGAGTTTGGGTTTGCCTCAATGGCTTGTTTGCAAAGCTTGGAAAGCACCGCATCTCCTTCACCACGAACCTGCTTGATATAGCCGAGCCAACCTTCAACGTGGGCCCAGAAGGCCTCGGGCTTAGCCCTAGGACCAATCCAGAGCTCTGCCGCTTGATCCAAGCCATACTTTTTGGCTGAGTAGAGCTTCATTCGCAGTCGCTTGACGTCTTTGCGCCAGACATTTGGAGATTGATTCACGATAAGGCCGGTCACGACTTGCCGCTCACCGAAAAGCTGAATCCGGGTCTTATCCCTGTTAATATTGAAAGACGAAGCTCGAAATGCTTCCTCAAGGCGCTTGCCCAGTTCGACTTCACGTTCACCGTATTCTGGTTCCCATTCTTTGATGAGGGACGTTCGTATCTTCTTAGAACTGGAGGAAAACGTGATGTCATCGGCATACCGTGAGAAGCGTAGGTTCTCCTTCGCGGCCAACGAGATGAGTTCTTTGTCTAGGTTGTGCGCAATCAAGTTGGCGAGAGTCGGTGAGGTTTTTGCTCCCTGCGGGAGACGGTTTTGGTAGGTGCAAATACGAGCCAGAATCGTTGCAACGCGGTCGTTGTATCCGAATAGCGTTGACATGAAGAGGCCGCGAACCCGCGCGAATCCGATAGACCCAAAGAAATCTTCGATATCAATGTTCAGTATCCATCTTTGTTTCTGATGGTATTGAGCGTTCGAGAGGAATGATCGCCCGCGGACATACCCATGAACGAAAGGTTTTGGATTGTAGACCTCCAACAAGACGGCCGCGAAACGCTCCTGCGCCATCGCTAAACCACCAAGTGGTTTGTCTATTGACCTTGTGTCACCGCGTTTTTTGGGAATCTCAAATGTTTTGTAATACTTGCCTGTCTCTGTGTTCTTGAGAACATGAAACAGTCCATCTGGGCGCATCATCAGCGCTCCTGCTACATCCTGCACGGAGTGCGCAGATCTAATCAGGAGATGGGCGCTTGCGGGATTGAAATGATTTGGAAGGCCCAACCCTCGTTCTCTACCTTGAACAGTGTTCAACGAACAAATATCCGTCGAACCACCGCGATTTTGGACGAACTTCTCAGCGAGCCACCGGGGATTCACCAGTGCAAATTAGAGAGCTGAACCTTCGTCGCAACGATTACAGAATAGGCTTTTCTGGTCAACCCTATCGAGTGAGGCCTGCGCATCGCTGCCGTTCGTCCAGATCGCAGCGAAGGTCGGCTTTCCGCCCACTCCGGGCATTCGCTTCCCTCTCAACGGAAGGCAGATTTTCACGCGCCACAGGCCCATAATGCCGCGCTGCGCCGGGCAATGCACTGGTGTTTTCACGCAGACAATCCCGCGCCCCCCCAATCGACGATCGACGGCTTCGAAACCGCTTGCGGTGCGCGCGCCATGCGTGTAGTGGCGAAACGGTGAACCACGATCAGGGAGGCGCGCAATGTTTGGCTTTATCGGTGAATCTGCGCTCGCTGTTCCGGGGATCGCAATCCTTTAAAAAACCCTGCGGCAGCGAGCATCGCGGGAGCGTATCAAGGGTGGACCTGCCCTCGATCTGCGCTCTGCAACGAAGCTCATTTTCGGTGCCCGTGTGCACCGTTGCAGGAAAATATGGAAAAGAAATCATCGCATCGGATGGCGCCTGCGTCATCCGTCACCGTGCATGTCGTCAGCCCGGAGGACCGTGCAGATCTCTGCGCGCTCCGCGTTGCCGATGAGCAGACCCGGTTTGTGGCGTCAAACGCGGATTCGCTTGAGGAAGCGGACGAGAACGACGCCTGCGTCCCCCTCGTTATCCGCGCGGGAGGCCAGCCCGTCGGGTTCGCCATGCACGCCCTCGACGAAGACGATGGCAATCGCTGGCTTTACCGTCTGATGATCGATGCCCGCTTCCAGGGGCACGGTTACGGGGCGGCAGCGCTTTCGCTCATCGTCCGCAGGCTGTCCGCGCTGCCGGACTGCCCGTTCATCATGCTGGGGGTGAAGCCCGAAAACGAGGCTGCCATCAGGCTCTACGAACGGGCGGGCTTTCGGCCAACCGGCGAAACCATTGACGGCGAAATGGTGATGCGGCTCGACGTGTAACGTCAAGGGCCGGGGAGCCGCGCGCTCTCCGGCCCCTTGCAGAGAGGCATTGGACCGCCGGCAGGCATTGACCTGCCTGCCGGCGCGTTCAGGAAATGGCTGCGAAGATCGCGCAGCCGGATGGTCAACGGAACGAACATGATGGAAGAAGCACTGGAAAATACTGCCGAGATCACCTTCCGCCGCGTCACCTCGGCGAATGTGTCGGAGGTGTGCGAACTGAGCGAGACGCTTTCGGATCAGCAGCGCGAATTCGTTGCCGACAATGGAACTTCGCTTGCCGAGGGGTTCTGCTCGGAATCGGCCTGGTTCCGCGCAATCTATGCGGATGAATGCCTTGTGGGTTTCGTGATGCTGCACGAGGGATCGGACTGGGACGACGGCATCGATTGTCCCGGGCCATATCTCTGGCGTTTCATGATCGCCCGGCCGTTTCAGGGCCGAGGGTTTGGAAGGCGGGCGATCGCCGGGGTCGCGGACCGTCTGCGCGCGCGCGGCATAAGGGAGCTCTACACGAGCTTCGGGCTCGGCGCGGGCGGCCCGCAGAAATTCTACGAGAAGCTCGGCTTCGTGCCCACGGGTGGCATGTTTGACGAGGAGGTAGAGGTGGTCCTTGCCCTTGAGAGCCCGCGCGGAGAGCGCGTGTCTTGAACACGCAACCGCAACCGCGCCTCAGCCCCGCGCGGGATGGCGGCGGTGGAGCCTCCGGCACAGCGCCGGGGGGCACTGCCGGGATCGATGCATTATACGCAAACCCGTATCTGGCATCGCTTTATGATCGACTTCAGCCGCGCCATCTGCGCGGCGACTTCGACTTCTATCTGCCGATGATCCATGAGGCGCAGTCTGTACTCGATGTGGGGTGTGGTACGGGTTCCTTGTTGCGCGAGGCACATGCGGGAGGACATGCAGGGCGCCTTTGCGGTCTTGATCCGGCCGAGAGCATGCTCAGGATCGCGAGACAATACGATGGCGTTGAATGGTTGTCCGGCGTGCTGGCTGACTGCGGTTTCAGGGAGCAGTTTGAACTGATTGTGATGACGGGTCACGCGTTTCAGGCAATCGTTGAAGATGAAGAGCTTGCCACACTCCTGCATTCCGTCCGGGAGGCACTGGTTCCCGGCGGCTGTTTTGCCTTCGAAACACGCAATCCGGATGCCCGCGTCTGGGAACAGTGGGCGCAGGAAGGGCCGGACCGGCTGATTGAGCCGGATGGCAGAACCTTACAGGTCACAACCCGTGTTACGGTGCCGTTCGACGGGCGGTGCGTGACCTTCGTCGAGACATTCGAAGGGGATCATCCGGGACTGCCGGCGACAAGCTGCAGCACCCTGCGTTTCATGGAACATCACGCGCTGTGCGACCTGCTGAAACAAACAGGCTTCCGTATCAGCGAACAGTATGGCGATTTCCGGCGCAATCCGGTCGGACCGCACGCCCCCGAGATCATCACGCTTGCGAGACGATGAATGTCTCCAGGCATGCTCATGCCACGCCCCGGGGCTTTCAGGGGCTGAAGGGGCGAAGCAGTGCGAACATCTCAGCCCCGCCCGCGATAGGGCGGCACGCCCTGATCGGGGATCCACACGCCCTTTGGCGGCTCGCCGGTCTGGTAGAACACGTCGATGGGCATGCCGCCGCGCGGATACCAGTAGCCGCCGATGCGCAGCCAGTGGGGGTCCAGAAGGTCGCACAGGCGGCGGCCTATGGAGACGGTGCAGTCTTCGTGAAACGCGCCGTGATTGCGAAACGCGCCGAGATAGAGCTTTAGCGACTTGCTCTCCACCAGCCAGCCGGCCGGCACATAGTCGATCACCAGATGGGCGAAGTCGGGCTGGCCCGTGAGCGGGCAGAGCGACGTGAATTCCGGCGCGGTGAAGCGCACCGCGTAGCGCACATCCTCCTGCGGGTTGGGCACGCGTTCGAGCACGGCTTCTTCGGGGGACGCGGGCAGTTCGGTCCTGCCGCCCAGAAGGGTCAGGTCGTCATAGATGGTCTTGTCGGTCATTGCGGTCGCTTCCTTGTCAAACGCCGCGCCGATTGCCCCACAGGAGCACATGGAGCTGCGGGAGGATGTGGGGGGAGAACCAGCGGTCGGCCACCGTGCGGTCCACCAGCCAGCGCATGCGCTCCAGAATGCCTTCCATGTCGATGGCGGCATCCTCGGCTTCGGGTGGCGGCGGGGTGTGGTTGCCCGGCTGCAGGTAGAGGGGCAGGGCGGGGTAGCGGTTCGCCACATGCCGCGCCCAGCGATAATCGGCCTCGTCGAAGATGACGATCTTCATCACCGTGGATGCAGATCCGGCGGCAGCGATGCAGACTTCGAAACGCTCCCAGTCCACCGTCTCGCCGGAGGAGGGCGGCTTGGGGCTCAGAACCAGCATGTCGAGCTTTGCAAACCAGTCGCGGGCGATGGAGCCCTGCGTTTCGAGCGCGAAGCGGTAGCCCTCGGCGCGGCCCGTATCGATCAGCTCTTCGAAGGGCTGGATCGCCGGGTTGCCGCCCGACAGCGAGACCATCACGGGCGCGCCGACGGAGAGGTCCTTTATGCGCTCAAACACGTCGCGGCTCTGCATGGGCAGCCAGTCGTGGCGATAGGTGTTGTCGACGGCGTGCAGGCTGTCGCACCAGCGGCAGCGATAGTCGCAGCCGCCGGCCCGCACGAACACGGTCGGCATGCCGATCAGCGCGCCTTCGCCCTGGATCGTGGGGCCGAAAATCTCGGCGATGCGCAGCGTGCTCATGGGCGGTATTCCGCCCAGGTCTTGGGCGTCTCGCTCACGCGCACCGCCGACACCTCGCTCCAGCGCGTCCGGCACCAGTCGAAAAGCGCCTTGGCGAGAAACTCGGCAGTGACGCCGTCATGGCCGAACACCTCGTTCAGATGCCGGTGGTCGAGCGTGTCGTCAATATGGTCTTTCAGGGGCTTCAGCTCGCGATAGTCGCGGACGAAGCCGTGATTGTCGAGCCGCTCCCCGGCCAGTTCCACCACCACGATGTAATTGTGCCCGTGCAGCCGCGCGCAGGGGTGGTCGTCGGGCAGGTTCGTCAGGCGGTGCGAGGCGGAAAAATGAAACTCCTTGCTGACCCTATACATGCTCTGCCTCCCCGTTGGTCTGTCGTGGGGTGGCCCTTCGTGCGGTGGCGGCAAGCCAGAAGTCCGGATCGTCATAGATGGTGGGGTCGGCGACACCGGCCTCGTGGAAGGCCTCGCGCCGCTCCACGCAGGTGCCGCAGCGCCCGCAATGGTTTTCGCCGCCCCTGTAGCAGGACCAGGTTTCGGCAAAGGGCGTATCGACGCGCGCGCCCTCGCGCACGATATCGCCCTTGGTGCCGTTCACGAAGGGCGTGTAGAGGCTGACCGCGCCCATGCCTTCGAGCGCAGCATCCTGCATGGCCTGAAACGCATCGATGAAGCCCGGCCGGCAATCGGGATAGATGAAGTGATCGCCGCCATGGACGGCGGCGGCCACAGCATCGGCCCCGCGCGCTGCGGCAATGCCGAAGGCTATCGTGAGCATGATGGCGTTGCGGTTGGGCACCACCGTCACGCGCATGGTCTCCTCGGCATAGTGCCCGTCCGGCACGTCGATGGCGTCGGTGAGGGCGGAGCCGGAGAGATGCCGGCCGATGGCGGAGATATCGAGAAGGTCGTGAGGGACGCCGAGCCGGGCGGCTGCCTTTGCCGCGAATTCCAGCTCCTTGCGATGTCTCTGGCCGTAATCGAAGGAGATCAGGCCAATGAGGTTTTGTTCCCGCGCCACCTTGTGGGCAAGGGAAACGGAATCGAGTCCGCCTGAGCAGACGACGAGCGTTTTCATGATCGGGTTCCTTGTTTTAATGACCGGGTAGGCTGCGACCGGTGCCGGAATTCTCCGGCGGCTGGAGGCGTATCAGACCTTCAGCCCAAAGAAAAGCGGCGATCGGTTTCCCGACCGCCGCCCGGTTTTGTGAGCCTTTATCCGCGCAGCTGCGCGGTGCGCGGCAGGTCGGAGAGGATCTCCGCACCATCGGCGCGCATGATGACGATCTCTTCCAGCCGCAGGCCGAATTTGCCGGGCAGGTAGATGCCCGGCTCGATGGAAAACACCATGCCTTCGTCCAGAACCGTCTCGGAGGTGGCGGTCATGTAGGGCGGCTCGTGAATGTCGATGCCGAGCCCGTGTCCGGTGCGGTGGGGGAAAAAGTCGCCATAACCGGCCTCGGTGATCACGTCGCGCGCGGCCTTGTCGATGGCCTTTGCGGTGACGCCGGGCTTCGCGGCGGCCAGAGCTGCGGCAACCGCCTGTTCGACGATGGCGTAAACCTTCTCAAACTCCGCATCGGGCTTTCCGAAATAGCCGACGCGCGTCATGTCGGAGGGGTAGCCGTCCAGCCGCCCGCCGGTGTCGATCAGCACCGCATCGCCTTCCTTCAGCTTCGTGTCGCCGGTGTGGTGATGCGGGAATGCGCCATTGCCGGCAAAGCACACGCTGGTGAACACCGGCACGGCCCCGGCTGCCTTGTAGACATCGCGCACTGCCGCGGCCACTTCCAGCTCGGTGACACCCGGCTTCAGCGCATCGAAACCGGCCATGGCCGCCGTGTCGTTGAGCACCGCGCTCGCCTTCAGGCGCCTGTACTCGTCCTCGTCCTTGCGGGCGCGCAGATGGCCCACCGTGTCGTCGGTGAAGCGGCGCTTTGCGCCGGGCAGCGCGTCGAGCAGAAGCAGTGCGAAATCGGCGCGCATCGTCTCGTCGATCACGACGCTGGGAGCCGCCGGCAGGTTCGATGCCCTGAGGAGTTCTGCAAGGGCTGCGTCCGGGCCGTCATCGTCGCGCCAGGGGAAGAAGGGCAGGTCGGTCTTCTGGCGCGAACTGTCGACATTGAGCGCGGGCATCAGGAAGCCGGCATGATCCTTCGAGACCAGCAGCATGACGGGGCGTTCATCACCATGCGGATCGAGGCCCGCCACATAAATCATGTGGCTCGACGGGCCGATGGCGACGAGATCGGTCCCGGTTTCGCGCATGCGCTCGCGCAGGGCCTCAAGCCGCCGGTTGGAGGTGGTGGACATCGGAAAACTCCAGAAATGAGAGAGGCGCTTTGAAAAGAAGAGAGGCCGCCACGACTGGCGGGGCGGCCTCGAATGGTGTGGCGTTTGTCAGTCTTTCGTGACGAGCCGGTAGTAGACGAAGTCGGAGGTGGCGCCGTTGACGTAGCCATTCACCTTCTTGTCCATGGCGACCTGATAGGCGGCCTGGAACATGATGACGATTGGCGACTTGGCCTGCACCTCCTTCTGCAGCTCGACATACATCGCGTTGCGCTTGTCAGCGTCGGATTCGGCCAGAGCGGCAGCGGTCTTGTCGTTCATCTCCGTCGGCACGGCCCAGGCGTTCCGCCACGTGGTGGTGGCCTGGTAGTTGTCGTCGGAATTGTCGCGGTTATAGGCGAAGGCCTTCGCGTTGGAGTGCGGATCCATGAAATCCGGGCCCCAGTAGAGCAGCATCGCCTCGTGGCTGCGCTCACGGTACTTGGTGATGACCTGCGAGCCCGTGCCGGGGATGATGTCGAAATTGATGCCGGCTTCCGCAAAGCTTGCCTGCAGCGACTGCGCCATGTCGGTGAACGGCGTCGAGTTGATGACGTCGAGCGTGACCTTGATCGGCGTTTCCACACCGGCATCGGCAAGGATCTGCTTGGCCTTCTCCGGGTCATAGGTGTAGGGCGTCTCGTCATAGGAACCGGGGAAGCCCTTCGGCCAGAAAGCCTGATGGATTTCCATCTGTCCCTTGAGGAAACTGTCGGTCATGCCCTCATAGTTGACGAGGTATCGCGCGGCCTCCCAGACGGCCTCCGGCTGCAGCGCTTCGGTCTTCTGGTTGAAGGAGACGAAATGCACGGCCGCCTGCGGATAGGTCTCGACCTTGATGTTGTCGGCACTGATGCCGTTGATCTGGTCCGGCGTCAGATTGCGGGCCATGTCCACGTCGCCTGACTGGAGCAGAAGCTGCTGGGTCGCGGCTTCCGCCACATGGCGGATGATGACGTTCTCGACCTTCGGCGCACCCTTGAAGTAGTCGGCATTGGCGCCCATGCGCACCAACTCGCCGGGGCGGTAGGCCGTCAGCTTGAACGGGCCGGAACCGGCGGAATTGGCGTTGAGCCATTTGTTGCCCATGTCGCCGTTTTCTTCATGCTCCATCACCGTCTTTTCATCGACGATGGAAGCCGGGCGGGCGGCCAGCACGTTGAGCACGAAGGCAGGCGAGAAGTCGCCCTCATATTTCACGACAACCTTGTTGCCGTCGACGGTGACCATCTGGTCCACATTCTCCGCCGTCCAGCCGAGCTGGGCGAGGATGAAGGCCGGGGTCAGATTCAGCTTGATGACGCGGGCAAAGGAAAACGCCACGTCTTCCGCGCGCACCGGGTTGCCCGAGTGGAAGGTCGCGCCGTCGCGCATGGTGAAGGTGATGGTCTTTGCTTCCGCATCGGCATCCCACTCGGCTGCAAGGCCGGGAGCGAGCACCGTCGGGTCTTCGGCGTCATACTGCACGAGGCGGTCATAGATGTTGGTGACCAGCTCGCCCGACGAGAATTCATAGGCCTGTGCGGGATCGATGGCGACGATGTCGTCGATATTCTGCGCGACGACCAGCACATTGTCCGGCGTTGCAGCGAATGCCTGTTGCGACAGCGGCATGGTGAGGGCGGCGGCAAGGAGCGCCGTCTTGAAGAGCTTCATCATGTTCTCCTCCTTTTTGGATCAGGAATTGCTCTTGGTTTTTCTTGTGGGTTTGCCGGGGCTCTTGTCCGGCGAAACCAGTTCGATGCGATTGTTGGCCTGGCCATTGGCGCCGAACACGGTCAGCGTGCCGGTCCACAAAAGGCGGGCCGGTGTATCGGTGGTGTTCTTCCACGCATGCGGGGTGTTGCCGCGATAATGCAGGCTGTCGCCGGCCTTCATCACCATTTCCTCGCCGTCGAGATACTGGGTGATGGTGCCTTCGAGAATGTAGATCAGCTCTTCGCCCTCATGGCTCACTGTCTCCGAGGAATAGCCGGGCGGCACCGTCAGCACGAAAGAAGAAAGCTGGCTGCCGGGAAACTCCGTCCCAAGCCGCTCATAGATGATCGAGGAGCCGGCAATTGAAAACTGCTGGCGGCTTTCGGCACGGGTCAGCCCATCCTCGGCACGGGGCTGAGCGACGAAATAATCGAGCCCGACACCCAGCGCGCGGGCAATACCGGCGAGCGAACCGAGCGTCGGCGTGGCGTTGTCGCGCTCCACCTGGCTCAGATAACCGACGGAGAGGCCTGAAGCCTTGCCGAGCTGTTGCAGGGTCAGGCCGAGCTGCTTTCGGCGGGCGCGTATCAGCACACCGATTCTGGTGTCGACATCGGGTGTGGCGCGGGCCGGCTGCGTGCTCAAAGATTTTTCCCCCACAAAAATTTTTTTGATGTAACCAGATTTTTTTGTATGATCCAAGCACTTTTTTGAAGGTTTTGCAGGGCGCGAGACGGTTTTTTGCGCCGCAAAACTGCATGAAAACAGAATGTTGGCTTCCTGGTGGTGCGCGCGCCGGCTTGCAGGTCAGCCAGGGGAGAGGGGGCGCGTTTGGGGCATCCATTCAAAGAAACCGCGGCCAGAGAGCGAAAAAGCCATGGCATTTGAACCATCCACCGGGGCGGCAAACGCCCGCATCAGCATGCTGGCCGGCAGAGCGATCGAGAGCGCCGCGAGCGTTCTGCGCTTCGCCATCGTCGTCGCCGGAACTTTTCTCGGCCTTCTGGCCATCACCTTCTTCATCGGTCGTGTCGTGCCGATCGATCCCGTGCTCTCGGTTGTTGGCGACCGGGCGACACAGGAAGTCTATGAGGCGGCGCGTCAGGCCATGGGGCTCGACCGACCGCTCATCGTGCAGTTCTTCGCCTATGTGGGCGACGTTCTGACAGGCGATCTCGGCATGTCGATCTCCACCGGGCGTCCGGTGGTCGACGATCTGGCGCGCGTCTTCCCCGCGACGCTGGAAATGGCCACCATCGGCATCATCATCGGTGTCGTCTTGGGCGTGCCCATGGGCGTGGTAGCCGCCACGCATCAGGGCAGCTGGATCGACCAGGTGATCCGCGTGCTCGGCCTGCTCGGCTACTCGGTGCCTGCCTTCTGGCTCGGCCTTGTCGGTCTCGCCGTCTTCTATGCGGGGCTTGGCTGGGTTGCCGGTCCGGGCCGCGTCGATATCTTCTATGACGGCCTGCTCGATCCCGTGACCGGGCTCTATCTGGTCGACAGCGTGATCGCCGGCGAGTGGGATATCTTCTGGAACGCGCTCGACCATCTGATGCTGCCGGCGTCGATCCTCGGCTTCTTCTCGCTGGCCTATATCGCCCGCATGACGCGCTCCTTCATGCTCGACCAGCTCGGGCAGGAATATGTGACGACCGCGCGCGTGAAGGGCGTGTCCGAGCGCCGTGTCATCTGGCGGCATGCGTTCTATCCGATCCGCATCCAGCTCATCACCGTGATCGGCCTGTCCTATGCGGCGCTGCTGGAAGGTTCGGTGATGATCGAGACCGTGTTCTCGTGGCCGGGCATCGGCAACTACCTCACGACCGCGCTTCTGACCGCCGACATGAACGCCGTTCTCGGTGCGACGCTGGTGATTGGCGCTGTCTTCATCATGATCAACAAGATTTCCGATGTGCTTTACCGCATCCTCGACCCGAGGGCACGCCGATGATTGACTGGCTTCTCGACGATTCCCCCGCCTCGCGCCTTCAGGCCAATCTTGGCCGCGCATGGCGCGTCTGGACCGCGCTGTTACGCAATCCGCTCGCCGTTGTCGGCGCGCTGATCGTGCTGGTGCTGGTCGTCATGGCGATCTTCGCCCCGCTGATTGCGCCCTACTCCCCCGTTGGGCAGGATCTCGCAAACCGCCTCATGCCGCCCTCCGCCGAACACTGGATGGGCACGGATGAGCTTGGCCGCGATATCTATTCGCGCGTTGTCTATGGTGCGCGCATCACGCTTCTGATCGTCACCATGGTGGCCGTCATCGCCGCCCCCATCGGCCTCGTGGTCGGTGCGGTGTCCGGCTATTTCGGCGGCTGGGTCGACCGCGTCCTGATGGGCGTGACCGACATCTTCCTCTCCATGCCGAAGCTCATTCTGGCGCTTGCCTTCGTGGCAGCACTCGGGCCGGGCATCGAAAACGCCATCATCGCCATCGCCATCACCGCATGGCCGGTTTATGCGCGCATCGCTCGCGCCGAGACGATCACCTTCCGGGATTCGGAATTCATCTCGGCGGTCAGGCTGCAGGGCGCTTCGGCGACGCGGGTCATCCTGCGTCACGTTCTGCCGCTCTGCGCGTCCTCGACCATCGTGCGCGTGACGCTCGACATGGCGGGCATCATCCTCACTGCCGCCGGCCTCGGCTTCCTCGGTCTCGGCGCGCAGCCGCCGCTTCCCGAATGGGGCGCGATGATCTCGCGCGGGCGCAACTTCATCCTCGATCAGTGGTGGGTCGCCACCATGCCGGGCTTTGCGATCATTCTCGTCAGCCTCGGCTTCTGCTTCCTGGGCGATGGTCTGCGTGACGTGCTCGATCCCAAGCAGGGAGAAAAGCAATGAGCGCACCGCTGCTTGAAATCGAAAACCTGACCGTCACCTTCCCGACGTCTAGGGGACCGGTCGACGTGGTGAAGGGCATTTCCTTCTCGCTTGGCCGTGAGCGTCTGGGCATCGTCGGCGAATCCGGTTCCGGCAAGTCGATGACGGGCCGGTCCATCCTGCGGCTCATCCGCAAGCCGGGCCGCGTGACGGCGGACCGGATGACCTTCGATGGCATCGACCTTTTGGCGCAAAGCGAACGGCAGATGCGCGAGCTTCGCGGCGCGCGCATTTCCATGGTGATGCAGGACCCGAAATTCTCGCTCAACCCGGTGATGACCATCGGCGCTCAGATCGGCGAGGCGCTGCTCACCCACAAAAAGCTGCCGCGCAGCGAGCTGAAGGCGCGGGTGCTTGCCATGCTGGAAGCCGTGCGCATCAACGAGCCGGAGCGGGTGGCAAACCTCTATCCGCACGAGGTTTCGGGCGGCATGGGCCAGCGCGTCATGATCGCCATGATGCTCATCCCCGAGCCCGACCTTCTGATCGCCGACGAGCCGACGTCCGCGCTCGACGTTTCGGTGCAGGCGCAGGTGCTCGACATCATCGACGATCTGGTCACCGGCAAGGGCATGGGGCTGATCCTCATCAGCCACGACCTGAACCTTGTCTCGCGCTATTGCGACCGCATCCTCGTGATGAACAGCGGCGAGATCGTTGAATCGTGCAAGGCCAGCGACCTTAACAAGGCGACGCACCCCTATACGAGGGGGCTTCTTGCGGCCATGCCGCGCATGGACGAGAACCGCGACGAACTGCCGGTGCTCGACCGCAGCACCTGGACCACGGGAGCGGGCACATGAAGAACGCCGCAATTCATCTCGAAAACCTGTCGATCAGCTACGGCAAGACGCCGGTGGTGTTCGATGTCAATTTCTCCGTGTCCGAGGGTGAGAGCTTCGCGCTGGTGGGCGAGTCGGGCTCCGGCAAGTCGACCATCCTGCGTGCGATCAGCGGTCTTGCGCCCGACTGGACCGGCAAAATCTCTGTGCTCGGAAAGCCGCGCGGCCATGCGCCGGACCGGGAGTTCGCAAAAACCTGCCAGATGGTGTTTCAGGATCCGTATGGATCGCTGCATCCGCGCAAGACGGTGGACGATTGCCTTGCCGAGCCGCTTGCCGTGCATGGCATCGGCGGGCGCGACACGCGCGTGAAGGACATGCTCGACGCGGTCGGTCTCGACCAGCGTTTCCGCTTCCGCTTCCCGCACCAGCTTTCAGGCGGCCAGCGCCAGCGCGTGGCGATTGCCCGTGCGCTGATGCTGGAGCCGCGCGTGATGCTGCTCGATGAGCCCACTTCGGCGCTCGACGTCTCGGTGCAGGCGGAAATCCTCAACCTCCTGAAGAAGCTTCGCCGCGAGCAGGGACTCACATATTTGATGGTGACCCACAATCTGCCCGTGGTCTCCTTCCTCTGCGACCGGATGGCGGTCATGCGTCATGGCCGCGTGGTCGAGATCGCCAAGGTCGATGCGTTGAAGACGGGTCGGCTTTCCGATCCCTATTCGCGCGAACTCTACGCCGCCAGCGGCGGCACGCTCCAACCCGCATAACAGAGACTGAAAATGACCGACTACACCGGCCCGCTGGCCGAATTCGACCGAGCGCTTTCACGCGCCACGACCCCGGATGCCCCCTTCGATGCGCTGCTGGAGCTGACGCGTGCCGTGGTCGGCACGAAGCTGTTCACCTTCATGACGGCAGACATGAAGACGGAAACGGCAAGCCGTTCCTACACCTCGCATCCGGAAGAATATCCCGTCTCCGGCACCAAGCCGATCCATTATGACCGCTGGTTCGAGACGGTGCACAAGAAGCGCGAATGCTTCGTCGCCAACACGCTGGCCGACATCGACACCGTGTTCCCCGACGCCACGCTGATCGGCAAGCTCGGCTGCGGTTCGGTCATCAACCTGCCGGTGGTGCTGGGCGATACGCTGGTCGGCACAGTCAACATGCTCGATGTCGAGCATCACTACACGCAAGAGCGCGTGGCGCTGGCAAAGGCCTGGCTCTCGGTGCCGGCAAAGGCAGCCTACCTTGCCAGCCGCCAGTTGAAGGACGGATAATCCTTCACGCCACGGTCCGGTGTGAAACGGGCATCAGGTCCTGAATTGCCCGAAACCGGTCAAAGTCCTTGCGCTCGCTTGCCGACCACGCCGTCTCTGCCATGGCGGAGATGCGCGGATAGACCAGATGTGCGAAGAGGCCGGGCGTCGCCAGATTCTCCGACCAGAGGCATGTCTGCACACCGGCGAGCTGGCCTTTGAGTTCATCCGGCCAGTCGCCGCCCGGCTCATAGTCATAGGTGTCGCGCAGCGTCACGGTTCCGGCCCAGCTCGCGCCGGGTTCCCACCATTCCGTCGAACGGGCAATGTCGAGATAGTAGTGCTCGGCAGGGGCCAGCACCACCCGA
Organism: Nitratireductor aquibiodomus; assembly: GCF_900105565.1. Lineage (NCBI taxonomy): Bacteria > Pseudomonadati > Pseudomonadota > Alphaproteobacteria > Hyphomicrobiales > Phyllobacteriaceae > Nitratireductor > Nitratireductor aquibiodomus. The sequence goes on from NZ_FNSL01000001.1 coordinate 2,887,344, forward strand.
TAGCCCTGTTCGGCCAGAGCGCGTCCGCTCTTCGATTCCTTCCACGCGACAAGCAGCGCGCCGTCCACTTCGAGCCCGCCGCCAAGCGCGCCCTCTTCCCACACGGCGATATCGCGACCGCGCTCGCGAAGCATCTCCTGCACGCGCTTGAGGAAGTAGGATTGCAGCGAGAAGGTCTCGACCTTGCCGAACAGTTTTTCGCCCAGCGTGCGGGCGAGCGGCGATTCCAGCCAGGCACCCTCGGCAACTTCGTCTGCGCCGGCATGGATGTACCGTGCGGGAAACAGCTCCACCAGCGTATCGAACACATCGCCAAGGAAATTCCAGGTCGCATCGACGGCCGGGTTGAGCGCGTTGTTCGGGAAGTACTGCACCGAGCGGTAATAGATGCGGTTCTCACCCGGATCGCAAAGCTGGGGCAGCGCGCGCAGCACACAATAGCAATGTCCGGGGATGTCGATTTCCGGAATAATCTCGATGCCAAGCCCCGCAGCATGGGCCACCAGCGCGCGAATGTCGTCGCCGGTGTAGAATCCGCCCGAACGCTCGGAAGGCGTGCCCAGAAGAGGCGGGAGAAGCTCGTCGCCACCGCGAAAAGCGGTTCGCGCCGTCAGCGCCGGCCAGCCGGGAATTTCCAGACGCCAGGCCTCGTCATCGTTCAGGTGCATGTGGAAATGGTTGAGCTTGTTCCAGGCAAGGCAGTCGAGAAAATCGACGAGATCCTGCATGACATAGAACTGGCGGGCAACATCGAGATGGGCGCCCCGCCAGCCGAACCGCGGTCTGTCGCGCACAATCCCGGTTTCCGGAAGGGTAAATTCGTCAGGCCGCAGCCGCGCGCCGCGCAGCATCTGGCCCAGCGTGATGAAACCGTGGCGAAAGCCGTGTTCATCGCCAGCGGTGAGCGCGATGCCTTCCGCGTCGAAGGCGATTTCGTAACCGCCGTCGGGGAGACCTGGATCCTCCGCCGTTGCAACCACATGGCCGGCGCCATGACCGAAAAGGGGCTCCTCATCGGCAAACAGCCTGCCGGCAAGCGCGCGCACCGCCGAAAATGCCTTCTGCGCGGTAAGCGATGCTTCCGCTGCGGGCACCAAGGGCTGCGCCGTGTCGCGCCGGCCATCCACCTGCACATCCAGCGGTGCGGGAATGACGGAGATGGGGGCCGCTCCTTCCGGCAGAGCGGTCTGCTCGAGTTTCTCCCAATTCGGCTCGCCGGGAACGCCATTCAGCGTCATCGGTTCCACGTCCACCGGGCAGGTGGTTCCGTCTTTCAGAATGAGATGCGCGCTCTTGGGGCCATAGGTGTAATGGCGCAGCACGTGGCTCAGCCGGTCTGCTCGAATAACCCAGCTTTCGCCCGGCGCAAGCACTGCGCCCTTCGGCTGGAGGAACACGTGATAGTTCGAGAGCTGGTCGGCAAGCGTTGCCCCCTCGATCTCGCAGTCGGGATGAATGCGGAAGAGCGAGGTGGTGGCGAGCTGTGCGCCGCTGATGGGGGCGCCTTCGGTCATTTCGAGCTTCAGCTCGATCACGCGGCGCTCCGCGTCCCAATTGGTCAGCAGGCGGCAGGCATGGCTGTTCGGCATCAGTGTTCCTCCCGAAAGAAAAAGAATGCTTGGATTGATGGATTTCAGTGGTCGGCGGCGGTGGGTTGGTCCTGCCGCTGCCGGGGTGCGTTGGCGATCCGTAGATGCTCCCGCAGGCGCGCGAGATCGGCGGCGAGTTTCTGCGCTTCGGCCTGCCGGTCGGCAGCCGCCGCGCGGGCAAGGGTGAACTCGGCCGAGCGCACCACATCGCGCCAGCGCGGGTTGAGCGGCAGCGTCTCGATCAGCAGATATTTGTCGAGCGTGCGGGTCTGCAGCGACGTCTTGTCGAGACTGACACGCCAGATGCCGCTCTCCTCTGCAAACTCGATCCGCTCCTTGCCGGTCACGTCGCGCCACAGGTTGAGGCTGCCCGTCATCACCTGCACGATGAGGGCGCGATAGGCTTCATCGGATGCCGGGCCCGGCTCGACCTGCGCTTCGCCGGCCATCACCGGCAGTGCGCTGTCGATGGCTCCGCGCACCGAAACAAGCAGGTTCTCGGCCTCCAGCGAGGCGTCGCTCAGAACGAGCGCCATGCCCGCGCCCGCCTCGGGCTCCAGCTCGAATGCGTTGATGGTGAATTCGCGTCCGCCCAGATGCAGCGTGGCACTGCTTTCGCCATCCACCCGGCACTGGCTGTCGAGCAGCGCGGCCATGTCCGACGGCAGCAGAAGAGACAGGGGCGTGGCGCGGTCGAGCGGGCGGCCGAAGATCGTCTCCGCAGCCCGGTTGGCATAGGTGATGATCGTCTTGTCGTTGACGCAGACGAGGCCGGCTTCCAGCGCGTCGAGCAGACGCGCCATGCGGCGCTGCGAAAGGCGCAGTGCGTCTTCGACCTGGATGCGGCGGTCCACCTCGTCGCGCAGTTCCTGGTTTTCCTCCGCACGGCTGCGGGCGCGCGAGGCGTCGATCAGGGTGGAGATGCGCGTCAGAAGCTCGTCCTTGACGAAGGGCTTCACCACGTAGTCGTTCGCCCCTGCCTCGAAGCCGGCGATCATGTCGCGCGTGCGGCTGCGCGCCGTGACCATGATGATGGGCAGGTCGATCAGCGAGAACTGGCGGCGCAGCGTGCGCGCCACTTCGAGGCCCGAGAGATCATCCATCATCACGTCGAGAATGAGAAGGTCCGGCTTGTGCTCGAGCACCGCCTCGATCCCGTCGCGGCCATTGTCGGCGCAGATGACGCGATAGCCCTGCGGCAGGAGCACGTTGCGCAGCACCTGCAGATTGATCGGCTCGTCATCCACCACCACGATGGTCGGCGCATTGGCGTCGTCGCGCTGGGAGGCGGGGGCCTCGAATGCATCGAGCGCGTTGATGGTCTGGTGCAGGCCGCCGGGATATTTGCCGCGCGCCTGTTCGGCCGCATCGGCGCTGGCGGCGGGAAGCTGCAGCACGAAGCGCGAACCTTTGCCCGGTTCGCTGGTCGCGGTCAGCGTGCCACCCAGCAGGGCCGCAAGATTGCGCGCGATGGCGAGGCCGAGGCCGGTTCCGCTCTTCTTCTGCGTGACATCGTCGGATTCGGCCTGTTCGAGCGGCTGGAAGATGCGTTCCAGATTTTCGGGCGAGATGCCGCGTCCGGTGTCTTCCACGGCGACGGAGACGGTCGCGCTGTCGCCTTCGCCCTCATGCCATGCGGTCACGTGGATATGCCCGTCATCGACATATTTGATGGCGTTGCCGATGAGATTGTAAAGAATCTGCTCAAAGCGCACCGGATCGGCGATCACCGGCGGCGTCACATCGGGAATGTCCACTCTGAGGCTCACCGGCTCGCCGGAAAGCAGCGGCTCGGAGAGAAGCAGAACCTGGCGGACGCTGGTGGCCACATCGACGCCCTGAATGTCGAGCCGCATGCGTCCCTGCCGGATGCGGTAGAGGTCGAGCAGATCGTCGACGAGGCGCGACAGGCGGCGCGCCGAGAAGGTGATGAGCTGAAGCTGGTTGCGCTGCGTCGGGGCGATGTCGCCGGCCGCACCTGCGGCCAGTGTTTCGGAGATGCCGATAATGCCGTTGAGCGGTGTTCTCAGCTCATGCGAGGTGTTGGCGAGGAACTGGTCTTTCATGCGGTCGGCCTGTTCCAGCTCCGCATTCTTCTCGCCGATCTCGCGGATATGCACTTTCAATTCGCGGTTCTTCTGGCTGATGAGCTGAAGCTGATCGCGCAGCGCATCGCGCATGCGGGCGACGGAATGGGAGAGCCGCGCGAACTCCGTCGGCTGGTCAAATTTCGGCAGGCTCATGTCCAGTGCGCCATCGGCCACGGCCTCTGCCGCATCGGTGACGGATTTCAGCGGGCGGGTCTGCGAGCGGGCGAGATAGTAGGACAGAAGCAGGATCAGCGGCAGCGCGAGTGCGGCCAGCGCCAGGATGAGATTGCGCAGTCTGGTGCTTGCCGCGAAGGCCGATGCGGCATCCGCATCAACCGCGAAGAGCCAGGTGGCGTCGGGCAGGAGAAGATGCGTCCATGCCGAAAGGGCGGGTGCGCCGAGCAGTCCCGTTTCGAGCATCGTCACACCGCTTTTTGCTTCCATCGCCTCCGGCATGCTGGCGCTCATGCCGGTCTTGAGGGCAGGAGCCGAAGAGGCGATGACGGCGCCGCGCGACGAGATGAGGCTGAGCGTTCCGTTGACGCCTTCATGCCCACCCAGAAGGGAGGCAAGCTTGCTGGCGGGCAGGCGCAGAATGGCCGCACCATTGGCGCGTTGATAAAGGTTCACGCGAACGGCGAAATAGGCGGCGAACTCGCCGGTGCGCGGATCGCGCGCAAAATCGTAAAACACGATATGCCGGTCGTCGGCCGCGGGGCGCAGTTCCATCAGCGCCCTGGAAAGCGTTGAATCGCCGTTGGTCAGGAGAGTTCCCAGATAATCGTCCTTAAAGACGGAATAGACGACCCGCCCGCGCGCATTGACGAGATAGACATTGTCGAACTCGGAGCTCTCCACGAAGGTCAGATACTCCTCGTGAAACTGGCTGTGTGCATTGGCGTAGGCGAGGGCTTCGCGCAGCAGCCTGTCATGGCTGGGCGCTTCGGCCCGCGCTGGCTCGTTCGGCCCGACCTCGAACAGGCTGCGCAGCTCTTCCGCGGCCTGCTCCTCATCAGGCGCCATCTGGCTCATGGCGTAGCTGAAACCGTAAAAGTCGCCAATCGAGTAGCGCGCTATATTGGTCTGGGCGAGGCTTTCGGCCTGCCGCTTGGCGAAAGACACGTACTGTGTCAGTTCACTGGTCTTGGCATCGCGTGCAAAGGCAATCTTCTCGAAGGTTTCGCGTGCAATATTCGCGTTGACGAGGGAGTAGAAGGCGGCAGCGCTGATCGCCAGCGGCACAATCGATACCGCGAACAAGACCAATAAAAGCCGGGCCTGAAAGCCGGCCGGCAAAACCCTGCGCCAATTCATGCAATCCTCCCGAGACGGCAAAGCTGCGCCGTTCCAAGAACACGCTAGCGAAACGCGAGGGTTCCGCCAAGACCGCGTGCCCCGCCCTCACGCGAATGCAACGAAACTGACGAAATTTACGAAATAGCAGGTGGCATTGGATTGGTCTTGTCCAGCAGAATGAGCCGGCTGTTCTTGCCGGCGCGTGACGCGCCAGGGTGGAGCCTTCGGCAAAGCAGTGGAACAGGGCGGACGGTCCGCTCGGCTCTTGAGGGAGGAAAGCATGAAACACGCGTTCACGGCGGGGCTCGTCCTTGCCGCCGGTATTCTTCAGATGCAATCGGCCGCAGCCGAGTCTGTTCTCACGGCCCTGCCGATCCAGCGCACGGCGTGGATCGAAAACTTCAACCCCTACAACCAGTCCACGCGACTGCCTTCGGTCAACGATTTCATCTATGAGCCGCTGATCATCTTCAACACGCTGAAAGGCGGTGAGCCGAACTACCGGCTGGCGACGGGCTACGAATATTCCGAGGATCTGAAGTCTGTTACCGTGACCCTGCGCGAGGGCGTAACCTGGTCGGACGGTGAGCCTTTCACCGCAGAGGATGTGGTTTTCAGCCTGAACCTCGTGAAGGCCCACAAGCCGCTCGACAATTACGGTCATGGCAAGCTGGTCGAATCCGCGGAAGCCGTGGATGACCGGACGGTCCGCTTCACCCTGAACGATGCGAATTCCGGTGCGATCTATTCCATCGTCCGTCTTGCGGTCGTTCCCGAGCATGTCTGGGGCAGTGTCGAAGATCCGGTCACCTTCACCAATCCAAACCCCGTTGGCACCGGCCCGCTGACGGAAATCCGTCGCTTCACGCCACAGGAATACATCCAGTGCCGCAATGACAAATATTGGGATGCGGAGACCCTCAAGGTCGACTGCATGCGCTTCCCGCAGATCGCCACAAACGATCAGGCGCTGGCAGCCGCCGCCCGTGGCGAGCTCGACTGGATGGGCTCCTTCCTGCCCGACATCGAAAAGACCTTTGTCGGCAAGGATCCCGAACACCACAAATACTGGTTCCCCGCCGGTTCGCTCGTCGCTTTCAACGTGAACATGGAATCGAAGAACGAAGGCAACCGCGAAGCGTTCAGCGACGTGAATTTCCGTCGCGCGGTTTCCATGTCTTTCGATCGTGAAGCCATGGTCGACATTGCCGGCTACGGCTACCCGACCATCAACCAGTATCCCTCCGGTCTCGGTCAGGCCTATCACTCATGGAACAACCCGAAAGTGGATGCCGAATTCGGCAAGTTCACCAATTACGATGTCGACGGCGCCAAGGCGTTGCTGGAGGAAGCGGGATACAAGGATGCCGATGGCGATGGCAATCTGGAAACGCCGAGCGGCAAGGATATTTCTTTCAGCATCATCGTGCCCAATGGCTGGACTGACTGGATCAACACGGTGCAGCTTGCGGTGGAAGGCCTGACCTCCATCGGCATTGAGGCGCAGGTCGCCACGCCCGAACATGCGGTCTGGTCGGAAAGCCTGATCAATGGCGATTACGATATGGCCATGAATGCCTATTTCACCGGCGTGACCCCGCATTACCAGTATGATCTGGGCCTGCATTCGCAGAATCAGGGCAAGACCCGCTTCGGTGCGACCCGTTACTACAACGAGACACTGGACGGTCTGCTGGAGTCCTTCTTCCAGACAGTGGATGCCGAAAAACAGCGCGCGATCATGGACGATATCCAGATGGAGATCGGCCGAGACATGCCCTTCATCGCCGTTTTCAACAACCCGCTCTGGTACCAGTACAACACCAAGCGCTTCACGGGCTTCTTCAGCGCCGAGAACCCCCAGGCCAAGCCTGTCGTCCACGATGAGACGCCGGAGCGTCTCCTCCACCTGCTCTCCCTGCGTCCGGTCGAAGATTGAGAACATCGTCGATCCGGCTGCATCTTCCCACCTCCTTCCCGTCCGCGGGAAGGAGGGTTTCGAAGCAGTGTTTCTGGTGAATGGCTCCCAATCGGGGCCTCAAAGCAAAAGAAGGCGTCGGTGAAAACGACGCAAAGAAAGGGGAGACCATGCGCTTCATTCTGCGCAGGCTGGCGTTTTATCTCGTTGCCTTTCTCGTGGCAGCCACATTCAATTTTCTGATCCCCCGGCTCATGCCGGGCAATCCAGCCGACGTGATGCTGGCCCAGGCGCAGGGCACCCTGCCGCCGGAGGCGCGCGAGGCGCTGATGGAGACTTTCGGCTTCATCAACGAACCCCTTTATCTGCAGTATCTCAAATATCTGGGCTCGATCTTCACCTGGGATTTCGGTGTCTCCGTCAAGTATTATCCGACACCCGTTTATGACCTGCTCGCCCGCGCTCTGCCGTGGACGCTGTTCCTCACCGGCACGGCCACGCTTGTGGCCTATGCGCTGGGCACCCTGCTTGGCATTCGCGCCGCGTGGCGTCGTGGCGGCCGGTTCGACGGCGTTGTGTCCCCGCTGGCGCTGGCGTTGCAGTCGATACCCCCGGTGGTCGTGGCGATCACGGCACTGTTCGTCTTTGCCGTCACGCTCAACTGGCTTCCCGCCGGCTATGCATTCGATCCTGCACTTGAGCCTTCGCTTAGCGGCCCGTTCCTCTCATCAATGTTCTTTCATGCGCTGATGCCGGTGCTCTCGCTCAGCATCGTTCTTGTGGGTGGCTACCTCATCACCATGCGCAACAACATGATCGGCCAGCTTGGCGAGGATTACGTGCATCTGGCGGAGGCGAAGGGGCTTTCGGATGCCCGCGTGCGCTACAATTATGCGGCGCGCAACGCCTTCCTGCCCTCCATCACCGCCTTTGCAATCAGCCTTGGCTCGGTGTTCGGCGGCTCGCTCATCACCGAGGTGGTGTTCAACTATCCGGGGCTGGGCAACCTGCTCTACATGGGCGTGATCGCCCGCGATTTCCCGCTCATCCAAGGGCAACTCCTCATCATGACGCTCGCTATGCTGAGCGCAAACTTTGCCGTCGACATCGCCTATGTGGCGCTCGACCCGCGCTTAAGGAGAGCGTGATGCTGGATCTGCTGAAAATCTTTCTGCGCAACCGCAAGGCAGCCTTCGGCGTATTCATCGTCGTGTTCTACGTGGTGGTGGCGCTGGCCGCGCCGCTTATCACTTCTCACGATCCCAACAAACGCGTCAGCCGTCCGCATCAGCCGCCAGGCGCGGAATATGTGATGGGCACCACCCGCATGGGGCGCGATGTCTACACCCAGCTTGTCTGGGGCACGCGCACCTCGCTCATGGTCGGCATTCTCGCCGGGTTCATTGTCACGCTCATCGGCACCGTGGTGGGCCTCACCGCCGCCTATTACGGCGGCGCGACGGACGAGACGCTCAACTTCGCCACCAATGTCGTTCTGGTCCTGCCGCAATTGCCGCTGCTGCTGGTTCTGGCGGCATTTCTCGGGCAGGTGGGCCCGCTCTCCATTGCCATCATCATCGGCCTCACATCATGGGCGTGGGGGGCGCGGGTAACACGCGCGCAGGCCATGACCCTGAAGAACCGCGAGTTCATTCAGGCCTCCCAGCTCATCGGCGAGCCGGCATGGCGCATGATCCTGGTGGAGATGCTGCCGAACCTCCTGTCGATCATCGGCTTCAACTTCATCGGCAGCGTGATCTTCACCATCATCACCCAGGCCACGCTGGAGTTCCTCGGGCTCGGCGATCCGCTCTCCGTCTCGTGGGGCACGATGCTCTACAACGCCAAGAACGCCTCGGCGATCACCGTGGGTGCATGGTGGGAGATGGCCGCGCCCTGCGTCGCCATCGTCATCATCGGCGTTGGCCTGTCGCTGCTCAATTTCGGTGTCGACGAGATTTCCAATCCGCGGCTGCGCACGCTGGGCGCCATCGGCAAGGCCATGAAACTGCAACGAAAGCTCGACCGTGAGCGTCTTGCCGGGAAGGAGGCATGAGCATGGAGACTGATAATCCGCTCCTGTCCGTCCAGAATCTGTGCGTCGACTATCTGACGCCGAATGGCACATTCCGCGCCGTGCGCAATGTCTCGCTCGACATCGGGCAGAACGAAATCCTGGGCCTTGCCGGTGAAAGCGGGTGCGGCAAGAGCACCATCGCCTTCTCTCTCATGCGGCTTCACCGGCCCCCGGCTTTCATCAGCGCCGGCAGGATCCTGTTTGAGGGCGAGGACGTGCTTGCCTTCTCGCGCCGCCGGCTTGAGGCGTGGCGCTGGAGCGGGGCATCGATGGTGTTCCAGAGCGCGATGAATTCGCTCAACCCGGTGCTTACGGTTTTCGAGCAGTTCCGCGACATGCTCGCCCGCCACGAAAAGATGGGGCGGGATGCCGCCCGCAACAGGGCCGGCGAGATGCTCGCCATGGTCGGCATCCCCCAAGACCGGCTGGATGCCTATCCGCACCAGCTTTCCGGTGGCATGCGCCAGCGCGTGGTGCTTGCCATGGCACTCACGCTCAAGCCGCGCCTGGTCGTCATGGATGAGCCCACCACCGCGCTTGATGTGGTGGTGCAGCGCGAGATTTTGCAGGAGATCGTGGCGCTGCGCAAAACGCTCGGCTTCTCGGTGCTGTTCATCACGCATGATCTGGCGCTGATGGCGCAGTTTGCCGACCGCATCGCGATCATGCTGGAAGGGCGCATCGTGGAAAAGGGCGAGGCGCAGAGCCTCGTTGCCGATCCGCAGCACGAATACACGCGCAGGCTCTGGGCAGCCATGCCGCGCATTGAGGGGGCCGCCGCATGACCGCCCCGCTTCTGTCGCTTGAAGGCGTTTCCAAGACCTTCCATGTGCGCCCGGTTCTGGGTGCTGTGCGCCGTGTTGATGCGCTGCGCAATGTCACCTTCTCCATCGAGCCCGGCAAGGCGCTGGCGCTGGTGGGCGAAAGCGGGTCGGGCAAAAGCACTTGCGGACGCGCCGTTATCCGGCATTTCGAACCGAGCGCCGGCACGGTCCGGTTTCGCGGCGAGAACATTTTTGAAAACCGCACCCGCAGCGGCGACCGCGCCTATCTGCGCGCGGTGCAGATGGTGTTTCAGGATCCGTTCTCCTCGCTCAACCCCACCCACACGATCCGCCACCACCTCGAACGCCCGCTGCGGCTGCATGGCGGGACGGCGGATCTCGAAGCGCGGCTCAGGCAGACGCTGGCCGATGTGGAGCTTGATCCCGACACCACGCTGGAGAAGTTCCCGCACCAGCTTTCCGGTGGTCAGCGCCAGCGTGTCAGCTTTGCCCGTGCGCTTGCCGTCGGCGCGGAGCTGATCGTTGCCGACGAACCCACCTCCATGCTCGATGTGTCGATCCGAAAATCGGTGCTCGATCTGATGCGGCGCCTGAAGGAAGAGCGCAACATCGCCTTCCTCTACATCACGCATGACATCGCGACTGCGCACTACATCGCAGAGGAAACGGCGGTGATGTATGCCGGGCAGGTGATGGAGCGCGGCCCGTCCGATGCGGTCATCCGCAATCCGCGCCATCCCTATTCGCGTCTTCTCATTTCTGCCGTGCCCGATCCGGCGAAGCGTTTCGACGATGCCGATGGCGACGGGCTCGCCTTCACCCGGCAGGCGGAGGCCGTGCGGGCAAGTGCGGCGCGTCCCATCTCGGGTTATCGTGAGGTTGCGCCGGACCATTTCGTTGCCTATTCGGATGCAGACCATGACTGATATGCTCGTGCCCCTCTACAAGCTCCCGCCAGCCAAACCCGTGGCCGAGGGCATTGTCATTCGCCGCGCCATCGGGCCGGAAATGCATGTCGTGTGCGATTTCGCCGAGAAGCATTTCAGCCGCAACTGGGCCAGCGAATGCGCCGTGGCCATGGCGGCACAGCCGGCCAATGTTCTGGTCGCGGTGGAAAACGGAAAGCTTCTGGGCTTTGCCTGCTACGACGCCACGGCGAAGGGCTTCTTCGGCCCGACCGGCGTTGACGAGGCCGCGCGCGGGCGCGGCGTCGGGGCGGCGCTGCTCATGGCAACGCTGCAGGCGATGCGCGATGCAGGCTATGTCTATGCGGTGATTGGCGGAGCCGGGCCCATCGAATTCTACAAGAGCCAGTGCGGCGCAATCGAGATCCCCGGCTCCACCCCTGGCATCTATGGCGACATGCTGCGCTGATCAGCTTTGCGCTCTGGGGCTTTGCCTCACGCGAAAATCATTTATACGTGGCGCCCAAACGCATCCTTTGAACTGGTGGGTGAAAATGTCGAACCGCGTCGCCTGGCACGAATTGTCAAAACTGTCCGCAGATGAGCGCAAGACGCTCTTGACGCGAACGGAAGACGACCTCACCCATTTCCTCGAAAATGTCGCCCCCATCATCGAGGCGGTGCGCAAGGAGGGCGATGTGGCGCTTTCCCGTTTTGCGCGCCTGTTCGACAAGGCGCAGGTCGAGCCGGACGCGATCGCCGCGACGGAAGAAGATTTCGATGCTGCCTTCAAGACGCTCGATCCGGAGATGATCGAGACGCTGGAATTCTGCGCCGACAACATTCGCCGTTTCCACGAGGCGCAGCGGCCTGAAGAAATGTGGATGAAGGAAATCCGCCCCGGCGTTCTGGTCGGCGAGCGCGCCACGCCGATCGACAGCGTTGCGCTCTATTCGCCGCGCGGCAAGGGCACGTTCCCTTCGATGACCCTCATGACGGCGATCCCGGCCGTGGTTGCCGGAGTGCCCATGCCCATCGTGCTCACCCCGCCCGGGCCCGACGGCAGGGTGGATGCGGCGACGCTGGTTGCCGCGCGCATTGCCGGCGTGAAGCATGTCTACAAGGCCGGTGGCGGTCAGGCCGTCGCCGCCGCTGCCTACGGCACGGAAACCATTCCACGTTGCGCCAAGTTCGAGGGACCGGGCAGCCCGTGGATCGCCGCCGCCAAGCGCCTGCTTCAGGGCCAGATCGCTTCGCGTCTCCCCGCCGGCCCCACCGAGAGTATCGTCCTGGCCGATGAGACAGCTGATCCCGAAATCGCGGCGCTCGATCTCTTGGTCGAAGCCGAACACGGCAGCGACAGCTCCAATTTTCTGGTCACCTGGTCGCGCGAGATTGCGGAAAAGGTGCGCGATGCGCTTCCGAAATACTGGGCCGAGATGAATGCCGAGCGTGTGCGCTATTCTTCCGATGTGCTGGGCGGCACAAGCGGCGGCATCGTTCTGGCGGACACGCCGGAAGAGGCGTTCGCCTTCGTCAACGATTACGCGCCCGAACATCTTCAGATCCTGTCAAAGACGCCCTTCGAATATCTGTCGCGGGTCCGCAACGCATCGGAGATCCTGCTCGGCGAACATGCAGCAGGCTCCATGGCCAATTATGCCATGGGGCCGAACGCCGTTCTACCCACTTCGGGCATGGCGCGCGCGCATTCCCCGCTCGGCGTGCACGATTTCATGAAAACCTCGTCCATTGGCCATGTGACCGCGCAGGGTTATGCCGAATTCGCCCCCCACACGCTGCGCTTTGCCCGCTATGAGGGCTTCGACGCCCATGGAAATGCGGTAACGAAACTCAGGAACAATCACGTGGAGAAGGGCGAGTAGGGCGCGAAGCGGCCTTCAAGGAAACGCAACCAGCAGGCAACGCTTGACAGAACCACCCGCAAAGCGCATTGCAACCGCCCCTTGCAACCCACCGGTGTTCTCATGTTGCCCCTTGCATCGCTCGGCGAGCGCATTGTCATTCTCGGCCCGTCCAACGCGGGTAAATCAACGCTGGCTCTCGCCCTGTCCGAAAAGCTTGGTCTTCCGGCAGTCCATCTCGATCAGCTACAGCATCTGCCGGGCACCGACTGGCAGACGCGGCCGGAGGCCGAGTTCAGGGCTTTGCACGATGCGGCGATTGAGGAGGAAAGCTGGGTGATGGAAGGAAACTACTCCCGCCTCATGCCGCAGCGGCTGGCTCGCGCCACCGGCATCATCCTCATCACATCCAGCCCGTGGCTGCGCATCGGGCGCTATCTGAAGCGCACGCTGGTCAACCGGGCTGACCGCGCCGGGCATCTGGAAGGCGCGCAGGACAGCATCAAATGGGAGATGATCCACTGGATCCTCGTCAAGACCCGTAACAGCGATGCCAAATACGCAGATGTTGTGCGCAGGTCCGGCCTGCCCGCGGTTGAATGCCAGTCGGCCCGGGCGCTGAACGATCTGTACTGCGTCTGGGAGCTTCAGTCCCCGGTCAGATAGCGGGGAGCGCGCGGCACACCCAGCCCCTGAAGCTGAAGCCCGCATAGAATAGCTCGATATCGCCGAAACCGGCTTCCGCCAGCAGGGCTTCGTCTTCCTCCGGTGCCAATGCGGGCAGGTTCTGCCGCATCGCCGCGATCTGGGCCATCACCTTGCCCGATACCTCACCCGATGCTGCGTGAAAGGCCGCATTGCGCCTGAGCCAGCGTTCGCCGGCTGGCGTTTCGATGGCAAAGCTGTGATGTGCCACGACAAGCGGCGCTCCGGGCTGAAGCCGGGAATGCAGCGCCCGCAGCGTGTCGAGCCGGGCCTCGCGCGGCAGAAAATGCAGGGTGAGGAAGGAGGAAGCGCCATCGAAACGCTTCTCGGGTGCGTCCTCGATATAGCCCTGGCGGAAGGTAACCCGGTTTTGCAGGTCGCCAAGCGTGGCACAGGCCAGCGCCAGCATATCGGCAGAAGGGTCCACTCCCTCGAAGCGCCAGCCGGGATGGGCGAGCGCGAAGGCCCGAAGCTCAACTCCGCCGCCCGCACCCAGCACAAGAACGCGGCCCTTCTGCGGAACATGCTCTGCCAGAAGAATACCGGCCATACGATGCATGTCGGCAAGGCCCGGAACCTGCCGCATCACCCGGTCCTCATACCCGTCTGCCGAAGTCGTAGCTGTCATCTGTGAAGGAGGCATGTCGCGTCCTATCCGGGCCAGACCAGCGAGCGATGAACCTGCGCGCCGGCCATCGCCCCGTCCGCCACGGCAAGCGAAACGGAATGCGGCACCAGCGCGACATCGCCGCAGGCAAAGGCGCCCGACACGCTGGTTTCCTTGGACGCATCCGTTTCGACCTGCGTCCCCATTGGCGTCTCCTCAAGTGCACAGCCAAGCGCTACTGGAAGGTTGCTGGCCGGCTCCACCCGCGGCGCCACAAAGAGCCCTGAAAAAGTGAGAACCCGCCCGTCCGCAAGTTCCACATCCGCGTCATTGACGATGCGCGTGATGCCGGTCGTTTCGATGTTTGCACCACGCTGGATGAGCCTCTCCCTTGTGTCCGGATCGAGCGCCAGCGCGTCGTTGGGCAGGAAGGTGACCTCACCCCACTCGGTCAGAAGCTCGGCCTGATGGATCGACATTGCGCCGCTGCCGATCACGCCAATGCGCCCCTGATTCAGCTCATAGCCATGGCAGTACGGGCAATGGAAAATGTGGCGGCCCCAACGCTCTGCCATGCCCTCGATGGCCGGCAGATGGTCGCGCACGCCGGTGGCAAAGATCACCCGGCGGCCGGGATGGTGCGCGCCATCCGCGCATTCGACGAAAAACCGGTCGCGCTCGCCGGAAACGGCAGTGGCCCGGGCGGCGATCACGCTCACGGTTGGATATGCATGCAATTGACGCCGGGCCTCCAGCGCGATCTGTGCTGGATCGTCGCCGTCGCGGCTCAGAAATCCGTGGGAGTGTCTGGCCGCGCGGTTTCGTCTTTCGCCCGCATCAACTACCAGCACCCGGCGCCGCGCTCTTGCAAGCTGCAGCGCCGCGGCCATGCCGGCATAGCTGCCGCCGATGATGATGACATCCTGTTCCATGTGCTAGGCCCCCTGCCTGCGGCGCTCGGCGTACCGGCGGGAGAAGTCGGCGGCGAGGTTGGCAAGCGTGATTTGTGAAAAACGTTCCAGAAGCAGCGCTTCTGCCTTGATGAATGTGTCGTCGAGCGCTGCATTGACCGCCTGCTCCACCAGGCATTCGGGCGTCTCATTGCGGTTTCCGATGGCAAAGAATGCGGGCTCGCCGAGGGCAGCATGCAACTGCCGGAGTGTGACGGTTCTGAGGTCTACCGCGATGCGCCACCCGCCGGCCGGCCCGCGATCCGACGTCACGATTCCCGCCTTGCGCAACAGCCCCATCGTGCGCCGCACGACCACGGGATTGGTGCCAAGGCACTTGGCCAGCGTCTCGGATGTCATCGGCCCGTCCGCTTCGTGCATGTGAAGCAGCGCGTGCAGGACGGAGGAAAGGCGGCTGTCTCGTTTCATGTAACTTATGTAGTTACGATTAGAGGCATGCGTCAAGGGGTATCAAAATTGCAATCAGGAAGTGTTTGAAGGCGTGAGCCGGCGGGTAGGGATCAGGCCTTGCCCGCACACCCGCCGCAATTGCCACGAATCTCGATTGTCGTCTTGGCCGGCCTGAAACCGTGCGAGCGGGTCCAGCCGTCCAGCCGGTCCTTCACCACGTCGTCGGAAAACTCTTCCACCTTGCCGCAGTCCTCGCAGATGGCGAAGGCGATCAGCTCCTGTTCATGGCAGTTGGGGTGCGCGCAGGCGACGAAGGCGTTGAGGCTCTCCAGCCGGTGCACCAGCCCCAGCTCCGTCAGTTTTTCGAGCGCGCGATAGACCTGCAGCGGTGCGCGCAGCCCGTCACCGCGCAGCCGGTCGAGGATCGTGTAGGCGCTGAGCGGAGCTTCGGCACCGGAAAGCGTTTTCATTACCAGCGCCTGGTTGCGTGTAAGATCGGCACTCATGGTTTTGTCTCCGTGGAGGGCGCTTCACCTTTCGCCATGGGTGAGGGCGTCAGGCTCAGAAGGAAGAGCACAAGCGCCGCCACCACGATGGACGGTCCAGAAGGTGTATCGAATTGCAGCGACGCCGTCAGCCCGCCGACAACCGAAAATGCACCGATCAGTGCAGCGAGCACGGCCATGACCTCCGGCCCGCTGGCAAAGCGGCGCGCCGTGGCCGCCGGGATGATCAGCAGTGCGGTGATGAGCAGGATGCCCACAAGCTTCATGGCAATGGCAATCACCGCCGCCATCAACAGCATGAAGACGAGGCGCGAGCGTTCGGGCTTCAACCCCTCTGCCTGCGCGATATCGGGGTTGACCGTGGCTGCCAGAAGCGGCCGCCACAGCCAGACGAGCAGGGCAGTCACCGCCGCTCCCCCGGCATAGATCACCGCAATATCGGCCTTCGACACCGCGAGAATGTCGCCAAACAGAAAGCCCATCAGGTCCACCCGCACCCAGGTCATGAAGGCGACCATGACAAGGCCGAGCGCAAGGGTGGAATGCGACAGGATGCCGAGCAGCGCATCGGTGGAAAGCGCCCGCCGCCGTTCCAGAAAGATAAGCGCCAGCGAGGCAAGCGCCGCCACCAGGAACACGCCCACCATGAGGTTGATCTCCATCACCAGCGAGAGCGCCACGCCCAGAAGTGCGGAATGCGCCATCGTGTCGCCGAAATAGGCCATACGCCGCCACACGACGAAACAGCCGAGCGGCCCCGTCACCAGGGCAAGGCCGATACCGGCGACAAGCGCGCGGATAAAGAAATCATCGAGCATCACTACTCCCCTTTACCGGCGCTTCGGCTTCCGCATGGTGGTCGTGGTGACCGTCATCCTTGTGGCAGTGCTCGGTGATCGTTCCATCGGCATGGCGCACACGGCCGTCGGCCAGATGCGTGTGGTCATGATGGTGGCGATAAAGCGCCAGCGACTCTGCGGCACGCGTCCCAAAGAGCTTTCGGTATTCCGGGCTGTCCATCACGCTCTGCGGCTCGCCGCGGCAGCACACATGGCCGTTCAGGCAGATCACCGTGTCGGTGTCGGCCATCACGATGTGCAGATCGTGCGAGATCATCAGTATGCCGCAGCCCGTCCGGTCCCTTATGTCGCGGATCAGCTCGTAGAGCGCCACCTCGCCCGTGAAATCCACGCCCTGAACCGGCTCGTCGAGCACCAGGAGGTCCGGCTTGCGCAGCATGGCCCGCGCCAGCAGCGCGCGCTGGAATTCGCCACCGGAAAGGGCAGCCACCTGCCGCTCCGCCAGATGTCCCACGCCCGCAGCCTCAAGAGCGGTACGGATCTCCTGCCTGCCTGCCGGTGCCGTCAGCGTCATCAGCCGCTCCACGCTGAGCGGAAGCGTCCAGTCGAGCGCCACTTTCTGCGGCACATAGCCCACTCTCAGCGTGCTCGCCCGGTGCACATGACCTTCGCTCGGTTGGAGGATGCCGATGGCCGTCCTGGCCGTTGTGCTCTTGCCAGAGCCGTTGGGCCCGATCAGCGTCACGATCTCGCCCCGCCGCACCGAAAGATCGACCCCGCGCACCAGCCAGCGCCCGCCACGGCTGATCCCGGCATTGTGCATCTCCACCAGCGTGTCACTGGAGGTCTGTGCCAATGATTTTGATTTTTCCAGCATGTGAATATTTCCGACTTGTCAGCGGATATGGCACACGTTATAGCGTAACGCAAGGATGTGTAATATCATAACATTTGTGCCGGCACGGGCCAAAACATTTGTGTCGGCACGGGCCAAGTGGGGAGCCGGCGTTGTGGCTACATGTCCGACTGTTCGTTCGACGCCTGACAGGAGCCAGTCATGAAATCGTTTCGCCTTTCCCTCGCTGCCGCAGCATCCGTCCTCACGCTGCTTGCTTCAGCCGGGACAACCGGCGCTTCCGCAGCTGATTTGGAGGTCGTGGCTTCCATCAAGCCGGTACACTCCCTGGTGGCCGGGGTGATGGAAGGTGTCGGCGAGCCGCAGCTCATCCTGCAGGGCGCCGGCTCGCCGCACACCTATTCCATGCGTCCCTCCCAGGCGCGCATGCTGGCTGGTGCCGATGTCGTGTTCTGGGTCGGCCCCAGTATGGAGGTCTTTCTGGCGAAGCCTCTTGAGACGCTGGCGGGCGAGGCAAAGCTGGTGAGCCTCTCCGAGAGTGAGGGCATCACTCTTATCGACATGCGCGAGGGCGGGGCGTTCGAAGCGCATTCCCACGGCGATGAAGATGATCACGAGGCGCACCAAGCTGGCCATGACCATGAAGTAGGCCATGATCACGAGGAAAAACATGCTCATGACGATGGGCACGATCATGAGGAGGGTGAGAAGGATCACGCCCACGAGGACCATGCACATGAGGGACACGATCACCACGATCATGGCCCGGACGCGCATATCTGGCTCGACCCGGAAAATGCGAAAAGCATCGTCAATGCCGTCGCCGAGGCCCTGAGCGAAGCCGACGCCGGGAATGCCTCGACCTATGCAGCCAATGCTGCAAGGCTCAACGAGCGCATTGAGGCGCTGGAAGCGGAAATCGCAACCGGGCTGGAGCCGGTGAAAGAGCGTCCCTTCATCGTCTTCCACGATGCCTATCAGTATTTCGAAAAGCACTTCGGCCTTTCCGCAGCCGGGTCCATCACCGTCAGCCCGGAAGTCATCCCGGGCGCACAGCGGGTGGATGAAATCCGCACAAAGGTGAGCGAACTAGACGCTGCCTGCGTTTTCGCCGAACCCCAGTTCGAGCCACGTCTCGTGGAAGTCGTCACCGAGGGGACCAATGCCAGATCCGGTGTTCTCGATCCGCTCGGTGCCGAGATCGCCGATGGCCCGGATCTCTATTTCGACCTGATGCGCGGCATGGCGGCTTCCTTAAGGGGTTGCCTGGCGAAGTAAGGAAAAAGCGGGGGCAGGCTTCTTTCCGCGATTGCTGGGGATTGGGGGCCCCCACCGCGTCAGCGTTTCCGCGAAACGGTGAGCCATCCCTGCCTGCGGCTGGCAAAGCCAGATGGATCGCCTGGCACACAAGCCCCCAGGGTCAGGCGGGCGCCCGGTTCAGACAGTGCCTGTTCCGGGCGCCGTTCACTGCACCATGGCGACCATGCCGATATCGAGGCCACTGCACCCGCTCAAGAGCGTTGTCCATGCGGTCGAGGGCATGCCCTACAACATCGTCGCCGTTGGCGGCTCGGGCGAAAGCCAC
Source organism: Nitratireductor aquibiodomus (assembly GCF_900105565.1). Classification (NCBI taxonomy): domain Bacteria; kingdom Pseudomonadati; phylum Pseudomonadota; class Alphaproteobacteria; order Hyphomicrobiales; family Phyllobacteriaceae; genus Nitratireductor; species Nitratireductor aquibiodomus. The sequence continues at coordinate 2,906,289 of NZ_FNSL01000001.1, forward strand.
GAAAACCACTGATCGCGGGCCAGCCGCGCAAAAAAAAGCCCCGCCTTTCTTTCCGGCGGGGCTTTGCATTCTCATGCCATGGTTCGATCAGTGACGGGAAAGCCAGTCGTCGATCTCGCGCTCGGCCTCTTCCTGGGCTTTGCCGTAGCGTTCCTGTAGCTTGCCGGCGAGTTCCTTCCGGTTGCCGCGAACGACATCCAGATCGTCATTGGTGAGCTTGCCCCAGTTCTGCTGGACCTTACCCTTGAACTGTTCCCAATTGCCTTCGATCTGATTCCAATTCATGACGGTTCCTTCCGCATCTGAATGGAGTGCACTCCGGTTGAAGTCATCGGCCTAGGTGGCTCGATAATGCGCGAGACGTGATGTGGTTCCCGCATTTGTTTTCGCCGCCATCGGGTTTGAATGCGGGTGCAGCCACCCTTAGATTGAGGGGGGAAAGGAAACCTCTATGGAAAGCCAGCCCGCGCCTTTCGTGCCGCCTGCGCCGCGCCCGCGCACCAGCCCGCCCTCCACCTTCGAGATGATGCGCATTGTCTATCGCAACCCGCTCGAACTGTGGGGCGAGCCCTCCTACAACGAACCGTGGATTTCCATCGACAACACGATCGGCGGCCCGCTCGTCATCGCCAATGATCCGGGCCTCATCCGCCATGTCCTCGTTGACAACGCGAAAAACTACAGGATGGCCCGCGTGCGCCAGAAGATCCTGCGCCCCATCCTGCGCGACGGGCTCCTGACGGCCGAAGGCGCGGTCTGGCGCCGCTCGCGCAAGGCCATGGCGCCGGTCTTCACCCCGCGCCACATCGCCGGCTTCGCCAGACCGATGCTTGAGCGCACCCAGGCCTTCGTCGCGCGATACGAAAACGCAGACGAGCCCGTCGACGTCTCGCGCGACATGACCCTTCTCACCTTCGACATTCTCGCCGAGACGCTTTTTTCCGGCGAGATCGCCGGCGAGCCCGGCAGTTTCGCCTATCAGGTGGATCGTCTGTTTGAGACCATGGGCCGCGTCGACCCGCTCGATCTTCTGGGCGCGCCCGACTGGCTCCCGCGCATCACGCGTCTTCTGGGCCGCAATTCGCTGAAATTCTTCCGCGACATCGTCGCCGAGACGATGGCAATGCGCCGCGAGAAGATGGCGTCCGGCCACGACGTGCCGGAAGATTTCCTCACCCTTCTCCTGCGCGCCGAGGGACCGGAAGGCCTCACCCGCGCGGAGATCGAGGACAACATCATCACCTTCATCGGTGCCGGCCACGAAACCACGGCGCGCGCACTCGGCTGGGCGATCTACTGCCTCGCCTCGGCCCCGTGGGAGCGTGAAAAGATCGAGGCCGAGATCGACGCGGTGCTCGCCCGCGAACCCGATCCCGTTCGCTGGCTCGATGCCATGCCCTTCACCCGCGCCGCCTTCGAGGAGGCGATGCGGCTTTATCCGCCCGCGCCCTCCATCAACCGCGAGGCGCTGGCCGAGGATCGCTACCGCGATTTCACCATCGTCAAGGGCGCGCAGGTGCTCGTCATGCCGTGGACGGTCCATCGCCACCGGCTGTTATGGGCGGAGCCGGATGCCTTCATGCCGTCGCGTTTCCATCCTGGGAACCGCGAAAAGCTCGACCGCTATCAATATCTGCCCTTCGGCGCCGGCCCGCGCGTGTGCATCGGCGCCACTTTCGCCATGCAGGAGGCCGTCATAGCGCTCGCCATCCTCCTCTCCCGCTTCCGCTTCGACACGCTGCCCGAAACGAAGCCCTGGCCGGTTCAAAAGCTCACCACCCAGCCCCAGGGCGGCCTGCCGATGCGCGTGTCGCGGCGCTGAAACCGCATCAGGATAAGGATCACCACCAGAGCCGCTTTCTCCCACACCCACACACCCTCGTCATCCTATGATCAAGGCATAGGACGACGAGGGAGTAGAAGCGCGTCCCCTATTCGCTACTCGCTATTCGCTACTCGCTCCCTTCCTCCCCCATCACCGCCTTGCCTTTCATCGGCGGTTGCATAAAGTGCAACCCGTAGCGACCGGGGGAAGCATGGACGTCGAGGCATTCATAGAGCGCTGGACCGCGCGCGAGGGCGGGGCAGAGCGCGCCAATTACGCCATGTTCATCACCGAATTGTGCGATGTGCTGGGCCTGCCCCATCCCGATGTCGCCGGCTCTGAAACCGCGCTCAACGACTATGTGTTCGAGCGCGCCGTCAAGCCGCGCAGGAGCGAAGGCACCACCGCCCCAAAGCGCATCGACCTTTATAAGAAAGGCGCCTTCATTCTGGAGGCCAAGCAGTCGCGCATGAAACAGGGGCGCGGCGCCGAGCAGCCGGCACTCTTTGCCGAAGAGCCCGCCCCGCGCGGCAAACGCACCGTCGCCCGCGGCTGGGACCGCATGATGCTGGAGGCGCGCCGTCAGGCCGAGGATTATGTCTTCCGCCTCGATGCCAGCCATCCCGCGCCGCCCTTCATTCTTGTGTGCGATGTCGGCCACGCCATCGAGATCTTTGCCGATTTCACCGGCACCGGCCGCGCCTACGACCAGTTTCCCGACCGCCGTGGCTTCCGCATCTATATGGAGGATCTGCGCGACGAGGCGATCCGCGAGCGCCTGCGCAAGATCTGGACCGATCCCGAAGCGCTCGACCCCACGCGCGAATCCGCCCGCGTCACCCGCGAGATCGCCGAAAGGCTCGCCGCCGTCAGCAAGGCGCTGGAGAAGAAGCACCCGCCCGAAGAGGTGGCGCATTTTCTCATGCGCTGCATTTTCACCATGTTCGCCGAGGATGTGGCGCTCCTGCCGGAGGCCTCCTTCACCGGCCTTCTGGAAGACTGCACCAAATCGCCCGATGCCTTCGTCCCGCTGGTCGAGGACCTCTGGAAGAAGATGGACGCGCCAAAGCGCGACGACCGTTTCTTCTCCGCCTTCCGCACCCATCTGCGCCATTTCAACGGCAATCTGTTCAAGAATGCCCGCGCCTTCCCGCTGGGGCGGGAAGAGATCGGCGAGCTCTGGCAGGCGGCAAAAGCAAAATGGACCGAGGTCGACCCCGCCATTTTCGGCACGCTGCTCGAACAGGCGCTGGAGCCCACCGAGCGGCGCAAGCTCGGCGCGCATTACACCCCGCGCACCTATGTGCAGCGTTTGGTGGAAGTCACCGTCATGGAGCCCCTGCGTGATGACTGGCGCAAGGTGCTCACCCGCGCCGAAACCGCCAAGGAGAGCGGCAAGGAAAAGGATGCCGTCAAGCTGGTCAAGGCATTCCACCACCAGCTTTGCGAAACCCGCGTGCTCGACCCCGCCTGCGGCACGGGCAATTTCCTCTATGTCAGTCTGGAGCTGATGAAAAAGCTCGAAGGCGAGGTGCTGGAAACACTGGCCCGCCTTGGCGAGACCGAGGCGCTGGGGCTGGAGGGCGAAACCGTCGATCCGCACCAGTTTCTGGGTCTGGAGATCAACCCGCGCGCCGCGGCCATCGCCGAGCTCGTCGTGTGGATCGGCTATCTGCAACAGCATTATAAAAACCGCGACGGCCACCCCGCCGAGCCGATCCTCAAGGCGTTCAAGAACATCAATTTCGGCCGGCGCGAGGGCTATGACGCGGTGCTGACATGGGATGGCCATCCCGTGCCGACAATCGTGGAAAAGGATGGCGAGCGCGTGGAAACCTGCCCCAATCCACGCCGGCCCGACTGGCCGGAGGCGGAGTTCATCGTCGGCAACCCGCCCTTTGTCGGCGGCGGGACAATTCGCTCGCGCATGGGCTCTCTCTATGCCGAGGCGCTGTGGGCCGCGCACAAACACATGAATGAGAGCGCGGATTTCGTCATGTATTGGTGGGACCGTGCCGCCGAGCTTCTGACACGAAAGAAAACCCCGCTGCGCCGGTTCGGCTTCGTCACCACCAATTCCATCAGCCAGGTGTTCCAGCGCCGTGTCATGGAGCGCCACCTCAATGCCAAGAAGCCCATAAGCCTCATCTATGCCGTGCCCGACCACCCCTGGACCAAGGCCACCCGCGACAGCGCGGCGGTGCGCATCGCCATGACCGTGGGCGCTCCCGGCAGCCATGAAGGTCTTCTGCGCGATGTGGTGCGCGAGGCGGCGCTGGACACGGACGAGCCGAGGATCGTGTTTGAAAACCGTGTGGGGAAGATCAATTCGGATCTGAGCGTGGGGGTGGATGTAACCAACATCACAACTCTCTTGGCGAATGCCGGTATCGCACATGATGGCGTGAAACTGCATGGGAAAGGTTTTCTCGTTTCACGCTCTGAGGCAACACTTTTAGGCTTGGGGCAAAGCGACGATTTGGCAAATCACCTACGTCCTTATCGGAACGGTAGAGACATTGCGCACAGATCGAGAGATTTATTCGCAATCGACCTTTTGGGTCTTGAATCATCAGAAGTTAGAGAGAAATATCCAAAAGTTTATCAGCATATACTGGAGCATGTTAAGCCGGAAAGAGAGAAAAACAAAAGAGATAGCTACAGAAATAGATGGTGGATATTTGGCGAGCCGCGCAGAGATCTGCGTCCAGCGATAAATTCCATTGACAGAATGATTGCAACGGTAGACACCTCACGACATAGAGTTTTCCAGTTCTTTGATTGCCATTATATTTTGGATGATAAATCTGTTATAATTGCTGGCCGAGATGCTGATATTTTGGCGGTAGTTTCTTCTAGAATACATATTTGCTGGTCGCTTCGAACTGGCGGCTGGCTCGGACAAGGCAACGACTCCGTTTACACCAAGACGCGAACGTTCGACCCCTTCCCATTCCCCGATCCCTCCGATGCCCTGCGCGAAAAGCTCCGCGCTGCCGGAGAAGAACTCGATGCCACGCGCAAAAAGGTTCTGGCCGAGCATCCCGATCTCACCATGACCGGGCTTTACAACGTTCTGGAAAAGCTCAAATCCGGCGAGGCGCTTTCGGAGAAGGACGAGGATGTGAAGACACGCGGCCTCGTGCTGATCCTCAAAGAGCTGCACGAAACCATCGACCGGCTCACCGCCGAGGCCTATGGCTGGCCGCACGATCTCTCCGACGAGGACATCCTCGAACGGCTGGTCGCGCTCAATGCCGAGCGGGCGAAGGAGGAGGCGGCAGGGCATGTTCGCTGGCTGCGGCCAGAATATCAGATCCCCCGTTTCGCAAAGGGCGCTGCCGCAAAAAGCGGCGAGCTGGCGCTCGATGCGCCGGTGGTCGCCATCGACAGGGACAGGCCCTCCTTCCCCACCGATGCCTACGAGCAGCCGCTCGCGGTGGAGCGCATTCTTGCCGTCGAGGCCCGCCCCATGGCGGCAGCCGAGATCGCCCGCCAGTTCAAGCGCGGCGGCAAGCGCATCGAGGGCAGGGTGGAGCAGCATCTGCGCACGCTGGCCGCCTATGGCCACGTCACCGCGCTGCCCGACGGCACCTACGCCGCCCGCCGCGCCGCCTGAGCACCACCACTGCTTCGTCGTCCTCGGGCCCGACCCGAGGACCCATGCCGCAACACCGGGGATAAACCGCCGCCCTGCAAGGCGAAACGCAATTTTTCTCACCCGCCCCCCCATCATACCCGCAACGGCATGGCTCCCATGGCCTGGCCATAGGATGACGAGGGAGTTGAAGCGCGTACCCTACTCGCTATTCGCTATTCCCTATTCGCTCTTTTCTCCCCCACCCCCAAAACCTCCGCTACACTCCATCCATCGCCCCTGTCGGGAACCGGGTCCGGAGCCGGGGATCAGGAGGAGCGACGGCAGCCTCCCCCTCGGGTTCGGTAACCCGAGGCCTGTGAGGGCCCGCGAAAGGCCGGCGGCCGGTTTCAGACCGGTTGCGGAAAAGCCGCTAGGGCAAAGTTTGCCCGAGTGACCGGTCGGCAGTCGGGACAGCGGCCGGCGGGGCGCGCTTTTCGCGCCACTTATTTCACAACAGAGAGGCACGAAAAACGCGCCCCGTTTCCCGAACGATGCAAACCCCGGCGGAACCCCGCGCGGCAACGAAGGAGCCTGTCTTGAAATGTCCGCGCCACACCCCCCTCTGCAGAATGCCCGCCAACGTCAAACGCCCCCTTCTCCCCGCGAGCGGGAAGAAGGTGAGGATGAGGGGCGAGCGCCATCAGTGGCCGGGATACCGACAGAGGTGGAGAAGATCGCAAGGCGCCGCCCGCCCCTCATCCCCCTGCCGGGACCTTCTCCCCGCCCGCGGGGAGAAGGAGATCGTCATCCCGGGCTTGACCCGGGACCCATTGGCAGAATGCGTAAGAGCACGGCCCGGTCCTCACCCCGGCACCACCAGCCGCACCCGGCCACGCCTCTCAATGGGTCCCGGCTCTCGCTCCGCTCGGCCGGGATGACGACGATGAAGCGCTCACCCCACTCCCGTCATCCCGGGCCTGACCCGGGTCCCATTGGCAGCGCGCGCAAGAGCACGGCCCGGTCTTCACCCACGCCCCTGGAACAGATTCTCCACATGCACCGGCCAGCGGCGGGGAAGCACGGCGACGAGGTCGAAGCGCAGCGAGAGGCGCGCGTGGTCGGGTTGGCGCGCAAGCCAGAGGTCCGCCGCGCGCTCGATGCGGGTCTGTGCATGGTAGGCCACCGCATCCATCGCCGCCTCCACGGTCGGGCGTGCCTTCACCTCGACAATCGCCACCAGATCGCCACGCCGGGCGATCAGGTCGATCTCGCCAAGCTTCGTGCGGTAACGACGAGCCAGAATGCGATAACCCTTCAGCCGCAGCGCCATGGCCGCCAGCCACTCGCCGCGATGGCCGAGCCGATAGGCTTTCTGCCGCGCCTCACTCCGCATCGCTCTTGGCTTTCAGGTGAAGAAGCCGCTGATAGAGCTCGGATTTGCGCCCGCCGGTCATGCGGGCGGCTTCACCCGCCGCCTTCGAGGCGGACATCTCCTTGGAGAGCGCCATGAGCAGCCGGTCCACATCTTCCGCGCTCGTTTCCTCTTCATCCAGGGGCGGCGCCACGCACACCACCACCTCGCCCTTGGGCGCACCGGAGTCGGCGTAATGCGCGGCCAGATCCGAAAGCGCGCCACGCCGCAGTTCCTCGAACGTCTTGGTCAGCTCGCGTGCCACGCAGGCCTGGCGCGCCCCGCCAAGCACCTCCGCCATGGCGGCCAGACTGTCATCAAGGCGGCGCGGGGATTCAAAAAACACCAGTGTCGCCGGCGTTTGGCGAAATGTTTCGAGCCGCGCGCGGCGCTGGCCGTCCTTCACGGGCAGAAAGCCCGCAAACAGAAAGGCATCCGTCGGCAGACCGGAGGCCGAGAGTGCTGCCAGCACCGCCGAGGGCCCCGGAATGGGCACGACGCGCAGACCCTTTTCGATCACCTGATCCACGAGACGATAGCCGGGATCGGAGACGAGGGGCGTGCCGGCGTCGGAGATGAGCGCAACGCTCTGTCCCGCTTCGAGTGCGGCCAGAAGGCGCGGCCCGGCCTTTTCCGCATTGTGCTCGTGATAGGCGGTGAGATTCTGGCCGATGCCATAGCGCGCAAGGAGCACGCGCGAAACGCGGGTGTCCTCGCAGGCGACGATATCCGCCCCGGCAAGCACTTCGAGCGCGCGCAGCGTGATGTCGCCCAGATTGCCGATGGGCGTTGCCACGAGATAAAGCGCCGGCTCCAGCGGTGCCGCGCCGATGCGGGCGCTGCCAACGACGAAACTTTTCTCCCCGCGCGGGTTATCCATAACTCTTTGATCCTTATTCGCTCATCTCTTTGACATGGAGGCATGTGGGTTGCAAAGTCGCGCGCTGAATTTGGGACGGATGCGACGTATGAAAGTCTGGACATCGCCCGGTCGCAGAACCGGGTTCCGCTCGCTGGCGCTGGCCGGTCTTCTGGTACTCGGTGGCTGCGTGGGGGGCGATGTGCCCTACGGCATGCCGCAGCCGGGCGGTCAGGGCATTGCCACGCAGCCGGTTGTGGACAATGCGCCGCGTCTGCCCGCCTCGGGTGAGGTGATTGGCACCGGTGAGACGCGTGTTGCGCTGCTTTTGCCACTAACCGGCGAAGGCAATGCCAGCCGCATCGCTGCCGAGCTGAAGAACGCCGCACTGCTTGCCATGGACGACGTCGGCCTGAACGCGCTTGAACTGGTGGTGAAGGACACGGGCGGGACCACCGAAGGCGCTGCAATCGCTGCCGGTCAGGCCTCCGCCGAAGGTGCCGCTGCCGTGCTGGGACCGCTCTTTTCGGCCAATGTGCGCGCCGCCGCGCCGCCGCTCGGCATGTCGCAGACCCCGATGATCGCGTTTTCCTCCGACCGTGGGGCGGCATCGCCGGGGGTCTATCTCAATTCGTTCCTTCCGCAGGGCGTGGTCCAGCGCACGCTTTCCTATGCCGCGGGTCAGGGCGTGCGCAGCGTGGTGGCGATCCTGCCCGAGGGGGCTGCCGGCGACATCGCAGAGGCCGAAGCGCGCCGCACCATGCTTTCCATGGGGGGTGAGGTGACGGCGGTCGCCCGCTACGCCTATGACAACATGTCAGTCTATGAAGCGGTGCAGGGCGTTGCCGATGCGGTGCGCGCGGCGGATGCCGTGTTCATTCCCGATGGCGGCACGAGCCCGGCCACCATCGCATCCACCATGACCGAAACCGGGATCGACATTTCCGGCAAGAAGCTTCTGGGGACCGGGCAATGGACGAGCGCCAATCTGGCCGATCCGGCGCTTCAGGGGGGCTGGTTTGCCGATACGGACCAGAGCCGCGTCAACGCCTACAAGCAGCGCTATCAGGCGCGGTTCGGTGCCGAGCCGTCGCTCACATCCGCGCTTGCCTATGACTCGGTTGTTCTGGTGGCCAACATCGCAAAGGGCGGCGGCGGGATCCAGCGTCACGCGCTTGAAACGCCGGTCGGTTTCAATGGCTATACCGGCCTTTTCCGCTTCCTGGGCGACGGCACGACCGAGCGCGGATACGCCATCTATGAGGTTCGGGAAGGCAAGGCCGAGATCATTGACGCGGCGCCGTCTCGGTTTGGGGGAGGCAGTTAGGCGTTATCGGGCCAGATCGGCGACAACCGCATCCAGCACGATCATGCCCTTCGGCGTCGCGCGCAGCCGGGTGTTGCCAACGGGCTCGACAAGGCCTTCCTCCTGCAGCACCGCAATACGCGCATTGGACAGCGCCCGGCCCGAAAGCGCTTCATAGCGTGGCAGGTCTATGCCCTCGACAAGCCGCAGCCCCATCAGCAGGAATTCATCGGCTTCCTCATCATGGGTCAGTACTTCGCCGCCTATCACGCCATGGCCCTCGGTCTCGACGCGTTCGAGCCATGTCTCCGGCATCTTTTCGGTGAACGTCACATGGCGGCGGCCATCCTCGATGAACCGCCCATGGGCGCCGGGGCCGGCACCGACATATTCGCCATAGCGCCAGTAGACGAGATTGTGTCGGCTCTCCGCGCCCGGGCGAGCGTGGTTGGAAATCTCATAGGCCGGCAACCCGCACGCCGCCGTCACCTCCTGCGTGATCTCGTAAAGTCGTGCGGCATGATCCCCGTCCGGCATGGCGAGCTTGCCGGCCTCATGGAGAAGCTGGAAGCGCGTACCTTCCTCGATGGTGAGCTGATAGAGCGAGAGATGATCAGCCGCGTGGCCGATGGCCTGTTCGAGCTCGCTGGCCCAGGCCTCCTCGCTCTGATGCGGGCGGGCATAGATCAGGTCGAAGGAGAGGCGTGGAAAAATCTCGCGGGCAAGCCCGATCGCCTTCAGCGCTTCATCGACATTGTGCAGCCGTCCGAGAAATTTCAGATCCCGATCGTTGAGCGCCTGAACGCCGAGCGAAACACGGTTGACGCCGGCCGCGCGGTAACCGCGAAAACGGTCTGCCTCGACGGAGCTTGGATTGGCCTCCAGCGTCACCTCGATACCGTCCGGAACGCTCCAGTTGGCCGCAACGACATCGAGCAGCGCACCGACGGTTCCGGGTTCCATCAGCGAGGGCGTCCCCCCGCCGAGAAAAATGCTGGTGACGGTGCGCGGGCCGGTTCGCGCACGCATGGTGGCAAGCTCGCGCTGAAAGGCTGCGGCAAAGCGGGCCTGATCCACCGGCTGGTGGCGTACATGGCTGTTGAAGTCGCAATATGGGCATTTGGCCGCGCAGAACGGCCAGTGCAGATAGACGCCGAAACCCGGAGCCGTATCGAGTGGGATGATCACGCGGCGCCCAGCCTGGCGCGGGCGAGTTTCTGGAAGGCGCGGGCGCGGTGGGAGAGGGCATGCTCGTCGCCGGGCTTCCAGCCATGCTTCTGTTCCGCGCTCATCTCACCGAAAGTGACGTCATGACCGAGTGGCTGAAACACCGGATCGTAGCCGAATCCGTCCGTACCGCGCGGCGGCCAGACCAGATGCCCTTCGGCTTCACCACGATAATACTCCGTCTCGCCATCGGGAAAGCAGAGGCATAGCGTTGCCACAAAGCGACCGGTGCGCTTTTCCGGCGTGTCTGCGCCGGTTTCGGAGAGCAGCTTTTCCGTCTTCTCCATGGCCATCATGAAGTCGCGGCTGCCGTCGTCCTTGGTCGCCCAGTCGGCGGTGTAGACGCCGGGCGCGCCGTCCAGCGCATCCACGCAGAGGCCGGAATCGTCGGAAAGCGCCGGCAGGCCGGTGGCCGCGGCTGCGGCCAGTGCCTTGATGCGGGCGTTTTCCTCAAATGTCGTGCCGGTTTCTTCCGGCTCCGGCAGGCCAAGCTCGGCAGCCGAGCGCACCGTGTAGCCGAACGGGGCCAAAAGGTCTGAAAACTCGCGTAGCTTGCCCTTGTTATGGCTGGCGAGCACGAAGGTCTTGTTGTCGATCGGTCTCAAGTCAGTCCCCAGATGCGCGGTTCGGCGAATTCGAGCGAATTGCCGGAGGGATCGCGGAAATAGATCGAGCGGCCGCCGCCGGGCCACTCGAAATCCGCCTCGATGGCGATGCCGCCCGCTTCGAGATGCGCCTTCCAGCGGACAATCTCTTCGGCAGTTGCGGCAAAACAGAGGTGGCCCTGTCCGCGGGCGCCATGCGGCGGCACGGGAAGCCGGGCGTCGGCTGCGGGCGATTCGGCGGTTGCCGCCGGATCGAACAGCAGAAGAACGGTCTGCCCGCAGCGAAAGAACACATGCCTGCCCTCGATCCTGGCGATCCTCTCAAGCCCAAGCGTTTCGCCGTAGAAGCGTTCGGCTTCGGCAAGATCGCTTACGTAGAGCGCGGCTTCAAGGATTGCCGAGGGTTGCATGGTTCGCTTTGCGCCAGTTCAGGAGATGGCCATCTTCTGCATGTCCACCAGCTTGGTGATACCCTTGCGGGCAAGCCCCATCAAGGCTGCGAACTCGTCTTCGGAGAAAGGTTCGCCCTCGGCCGTGCCCTGAATCTCAACGATGCCGCCCTTGCCGGTCATCACGAAATTGGCGTCAGTCTCGGCAGCCGAGTCTTCGGCATAGTCGAGATCGAGAACGGGCGTGCCGTTATAGATGCCGCAGGAGATGGCGGCGACATGATCTTTCAAAACCTTGTCGCGGCTGACCATCTGGCGCGCTTCCATCCAGGAAAGGCAGTCCGAAAGGGCGATGAAACCACCCGTTATGGCCGCCGTGCGGGTGCCGCCGTCGGCCTGGATCACGTCGCAGTCGACGGTGATCTGCTTTTCGCCAAGGGCCTGCAGGTCCACGACCGAGCGGAGCGAGCGACCGATGAGGCGCTGGATTTCGAGCGTGCGGCCGCCCTGCTTGCCGGAAGAGGCCTCGCGGCGCATGCGATCGCCGGTGGAGCGCGGCAGCATGCCGTATTCCGCCGTCACCCAGCCCTGACCGGAATTGCGCAGCCATGGCGGCACACGCTCTTCAAGGCTCGCCGTGCACAGCACATGGGTGTCGCCGAAGCGCACCAGACACGACCCCTCAGCGTGCTTGGAAAAGCCGCGCTCGAAGCTGACGGCACGCATTTCATCGGGTTCGCGTTTGGAAGGGCGCATGGGCGGTTCTCTCCAGAGTTATCAAGTATCGGCGGCTTGTAACTTTACGCATTCACGAACGCAAAGGAATTCCGGAAACCGGCGGAAAACCGGCCAGATACTAACCAAGAAGACTGTTGTTTTCATACTGGCCGCGCTTATATTCAGCTGATCAGAGGTCGTGAATGACGAAACCGGTCTTGGACAGAGAATTTCAGGAACATGCGCTGCAATCGCTGGATAGTCGGTCCCGCGAGATTTTTCGGGTTATCGTCGAAACCTATCTGAGAGATGGCGATCCGCTCGGCTCGCGCAATCTTTCGCGCATTCTGTCGACGCAGCTTTCCCCGGCCACCATCCGCAATGTAATGAGCGATCTCGAGCATTTGGGGCTCATCTATGCCCCGCATGTTTCTGCCGGTCGCATGCCCACGCAGCAGGGGCTGCGCTTTTTCGTCGATGCGTTCATGGAGATCGGCGATCTTTCCGATGATGAGCGCCGCATCATCGAAACGCAGGTCAAGGCATCGAGCAGCGGGCATTCGCTGGATCATATGCTGACCGAGGCAAGCCAGCTTCTCTCCGGGCTTTCGCGCGGGGCGGGGGTTGTTCTTGCAACCAAGTCCGAAGCCGCGCTCAAGCACATCGAATTCGTGCAGCTGGAGCCACGCAAGGGGCTGGCAGTTCTCGTTTCGCAGAACGGGGACGTGGAAAACCGCGTGATCGACCTTCCCGAGGGGGTCACCATATCCCAACTGCACGAGGCCTCGAACTTCCTCAATGCGCATATTCGTGGCCGCACACTGGCCGAAACGCGGGCCGAGCTCTCGCGTCTGCAGGAGGAAACGCGCGCCGCGCTCGACACGCTGTCGCAGGAGCTTGTGGAGCAGGGGCTTGCCGTCTGGGCGGGCGCCGAAAGCGGCCAGCCGGCGCGGCTGATTGTGCGGGGGCGGGCCAATCTGCTTGAAAACCTGACGGCCGAAGCCGATCTGGAACTCCTGCGGCGCCTGTTCGAAGATCTGGAAACCAAGGAAGGTCTGATCCAGCTTCTCGACATGGCGGAAGAGGGGTCCGGTGTGCGCATCTTCATCGGCTCGGAGAATCGTCTTTTCTCGCTCTCCGGCTCGTCGCTCGTTGTGGCGCCTTATCGCGACCAGGAATCACGTGTGATCGGTGCGCTCGGCGTTATCGGACCCACCAGGCTGAATTACGCCCGCATCGTGCCGATGGTGGACTATACGGCGCAGATCGTCGGGCGTCTGCTGCGCTGATTGAGACTGGCGGGGAGAAATCACCGGACCAAGCATCAGGCCACCCCCTTGATTTTGCCGGCGCGAACCTCGATATCGGGCGCAATATTCGAACAATTCTAAAACCATAGACGGACTGACATGACCAATCAGGCTAAGGACAACGAACAGGCCAGAACCGAAGCGGCAGAGGACCCGAACGTGAAGGCGTTCGAGGAGAACGCCGGCGAAGAGGCGGTTTCGGAAGAAGACGTCCTGGTAAGGCTGGCCAAGGAAAACGAGGAGCTGAAGGAACGCGCCCTTCGCCTCGCCGCCGAGATGGAGAACCTGCGCAAGCGCACGGCGCGCGATGTTACCGAAGCGCGCAGCTATTCGATCGCCGGATTTGCCCGCGACATGCTGACGGTTTCGGACAATCTGCGCCGCGCGCTCGAGGCGGTGCCGGCGGAGGCTCGCGCTACCGCTGACAGCGGCCTTTCCTCGCTGATGGAAGGCGTCGAGATGACCGAGCGCTCCATGCTCTCTACGCTGGAGCGCCATGGCGTGAAGCAGATCGACCCCAAGGGCGAGCGCTTCGATCCGCATTTTCACCAGGCGATGTTCGAAGTGCCGGATCCGGCAACCCCTGAAAACACCGTCGTTCAGGTGGTGCAGCAGGGATATGTGATTGGCGAGCGTGTTCTGCGCCCGGCCATGGTGGGTGTTGCCAAGGGCGGCCCCAAGGCGGGTGCTGTACAGAACGGCGAGAATGTTGCCGCCGAACCCGGTCCGCCCAATCCGCAGGCCGAGCGCGACGCCTGACATCAAAACCGCTGCCCCGGTTCTGAAGGCATAGCAGCGACAGTCAGGTCGCTGCTTACTTCCTATTCATCGGCCCTTCGGCTATCCAGAGTGTGGAGGGCCAGATGGATCTGATTCAGCTTCTCGATTATGCTGGCGTGGCTGTGTTCGCGGCGACTGGGGCGCTTGCCGCCTCGCGCAAGGAACTCGACCTCATCGGCTTTGTCTTTCTCGCCGGGGTAACGGGCACCGGCGGCGGCACACTGCGTGACCTTGTGCTTGGTGTGCCGGTCTTCTGGGTCGAAAATCACATTTACATCATCGTCTGCGCCGTGATTGCGGTGCTGGTCTTTTTCGCTGCGCCGCTGGTGGAGTATCGATACCGGCTGCTCCTGTGGCTGGATGCGGCCGGCCTAGCGGCCTACTCGGTGCTGGGGGCTGCCAAGGGACTGGAGGCTTCCGGATCGGCCATCGTTGCGCTGGTCACCGGCATGCTGACGGCCACGTTCGGTGGTGTCCTGCGCGATGTTCTGGCCGGCGAACCCTCGGTGCTCCTGAGACCCGAGGTCTATGTCACGGCCGCTCTTGTCGGCGCGGGTGTGTTCACCGTCGCCGACCTTGCCGGAGCTGAGGGGGCGGTCGCAGCCCTGATCGCTGTCACAGCGGCATTTCTGGTGCGCGGCGGAGCTCTCGGATTTGGCTGGACAATCCCGCGCTACCGGTCGCGGCCCGGCCGCCCGCCCGAGGAACTAGAGTAGACCGGCCTGCTGCGCCTCGTAGCGCAGATCCTTTTGCGGGCGTGGGCCGATCTGCTGGATCACGAGACCGGCAGCGAAGGAGCCGAGACGGCCGCAGTCGCGCAGGCTGTGCCCGTTCGTGTAGCCGTAAAGGAAGCCTGCAGCGTAGAGATCGCCGGCACCCGTGGTGTCCACCAGTTCGTCGATCTGGATGGCTTCGACGGGGATCGTCTCGTCATCCGTGATGATGATCGAGCCCTTCTCGGAGCGGGTGACGACAGCCAGGCGAGTGTCCTTGCGCATTGCTTCCAGAGCGCTGTCGAACGATGCGGTCTGATAAAGCGAGAGCAGTTCGTGCTCGTTGGCGAAGACGATGTTGACCCGGCCCGAGCGCATCAACTCCAGGAATTCGTCACGATAACGGTCGACACAGAACGGATCGGACAGCGACATGGCCACCTCGCGGCCCGCAGCATGGGCTGCGTCGGCGGTCATCCGGATCGCCTCCTTGGCGCGTGGCGGGTCCCACAGGTAGCCCTCGAAATAGGTTACTTTGGAGCCACTGGCCTTGTCTTCTTCGACGTCTTCGGGGCCGAGTTCCACGCAGGCACCGAGATAGGTGTTCATGGAACGCTCGCCATCAGGTGTGACAAAGATCATAGACCGCGCTGTCGGCGGGTGGCCTTCGAGCGGCTTCGTATCGAAGGCGACGCCTTGCGCGTGGATGTCGTGCGCGTAGATTTCGCCGAGTGTGTCGTTGGAGACCTTGCCGAAGAAGGCGGATTTGCCGCCAAGGCTGGCGATGCCGGCTGCCGTGTTTCCGGCGCTGCCGCCGGAGGCCTCGATGGCCTGCCCCATGCGGTCGTAAAGCAGCGTGGCGCGATCGACGTCGATCAGGTTCATCGCTCCACGGATGATGTCGTTTTCTTCCAGAAACGCTTCGTCGCAGCGGGCGATAATGTCGACAATGGCGTTGCCGATGCACAGCACGTCATATTCGCTCAAATTCAGATCTCCAGATATGCAAGGGAAGCGTTTTGGCTTGAAGCTCCGGGCGGTTTAGCGGTTTGGGCGCGATTTGCAAGTCATTGGTGCGGGGCCTGCGCCTTGCACCGACGCGAAACCGACCCTATCTCGAAACCGCAGACAAACCTGAAAGGGCCTCAAAGCGCATGATCTTCGACGCGGCGCGCGCCGCCATAAGCCGTCTCTTTTCCAGCGAATTCCGTGGCGTGTTTTTCAAGACGCTGGGTCTGACGCTGCTGGTGCTTCTTGGCGTGTGGTTCGGCGCGAAAGAGCTGTTCGAATATTTCGCGCTGCCCTGGTTCGACGCGTTCTTTCCCGATCTGCCGTCATGGCTTGGCTGGCTGAGTTTCGTTGCGGCGATTGCCGCAGGGCTTGGGCTCGCTGCCGGCCTTGCGCTTCTCATCGCGCCGGTAACGGCCGTGATCGCCGGTCTGTTTCTCGACGATGTGGCTGAAGTGGTCGAAAAGGAAGATTACGCGCAGGATCCGCCCGGAAAGGCGCTGCCGCTGGGTGCTGCGATCGCCACGTCGATCAAGTTTTTCGGTGTCGTCATTCTGGGCAACGTCGTCGCGCTTTTCCTGCTTCTGGTGCCCGGCATCAACATTCTCGCCTTCTTTCTGGTGAATGGCTATTTGCTTGGGCGTGAGTTCTTCGAGTTTGCCGCCATGCGTTTTCGCAGCGAGCCGGAGGCCAAGGCGTTGCGCCGCCGCCATGCGGGCACGATCTTTCTGGCCGGCCTAGTGATTGCGGGCTTTCTCGCCGTACCGATCCTCAATCTGCTGACCCCGCTTTTCGCCGCAGCCATGATGGTGCATCTGCACAAGATGATCTCGCAGGAAGATGCAGCTCGCGCTGGGCAAAGTGCAGAGCTGCGCGGGTAGTCGAAGCGAGCGATCAGGCCTGCGGCGCCAGCTCCATAAGCGGAGCAGGCATCTCGCTTGTCTTTTCTGCCGATTTACAGATGTCGGCGATGACGCAGGCCGGGCAATCGGGTTTGCGTGCCTTGCAGACATAGCGCCCGTGCAGGATCAGCCAGTGATGGGCGTGGCGCATGAATTCGGCCGGGATAATCTTCACCAGCGTATCTTCCACCTGTTCCGGCGTCTTGCCGGGAGCAAGCCCAATGCGATTGCCGATGCGCAGGATATGCGTGTCGACGGCCATGGTGGGCTGACCGAACGACATGTTGAGCACCACATTGGCCGTCTTGCGGCCTACGCCCGGCAGGGTGACGAGGGCCTCGCGGCTGTCGGGCACCTGCGATCCGTGATCGCGGATCAGCGCCTCGCTGAGCGCGATGACGTTCTTCGCCTTGTTGCGCCAGAGCCCGATGGTGCGAATGTGTTCGCCGACCTTCTGCTCGCCGAGTGCCAGCATCTTCTCCGGCGTATCGGCAACCTTGAATAGATCGCGCGTCGCCTTGTTCACGCCCGCATCTGTCGCTTGCGCCGATAGCACCACCGCAACAAGAAGCGTGAAGGCATTCACATGTTCAAGCTCGCCTTTCGGCTCTGGCCGCTGAACCGAGAAGCGACGGAAAATCTCGTGGATCTCCTCGGGCGAATAAACGGTTTTGCGTTTGCGGGAGCGGGCGGGTTTGCGGGGCGCGGCAATTTTCTTCTTGGGCTTTTCCATGGGCCTTCTATAATCGGGATCATGGCCGAAACAAACAGTGCAGACGCTCCCGTCTTTCAGGCGTTGCTGACGCCGTACCGCTCGCTGAGCATGCGCGGCTTTACAATTCTCATGGCGGTTCTGCTGCTCGTCTGGCTGACCATCGGCGCGGTCTTCCTGAAGCTCGGCGCCTGGCCTGTGTTCGGTTTCTTCGGGCTCGACATTCTGGCGATCTACGTGGCCTTTCGGCTGAACTATCGCGCCGCCCGTGTGCGCGAGGAAGTGCGGCTGTCGCGCACCAGTCTCGACATTCGCAAGGTGCCGCCCTCGGGCAGGGCCGAAGAGCACCATTTCAACCCGTTCTGGACGCGGTTTCGTATCGATCGGCACGATGAGATCGGCATCACCGGCATGGCCGTGGAGATGCGCGGCAAGCGCGTGGCGCTCGGCAGTTTCCTGAACCCGGACGACCGGGAGAGTTTCGCCGCCGCTTTCGGAGAGGCGCTCGCCACCGCCAGAGGCCGGTGAACTTGGCAGGAAACGGGTGGTTGACTGGCCCGAAACGCGGCATGGTCATGCTCAGGAAAAATGTCATGTGGCACCAGCGCGAAGGCGAGTGCCGGGAGTTAACACCATGAACGTGCAGACAGCCCTGTTGCAGCGCGATGTGACGCCGGAAGGCAGCGACTACGAGGTCGTGCGCCGGGTGATCGAGAAAATCAGCCTAGACTATCGGGACCAGCCCTCGCTGGAGGAAATCGCCGGTGAAGTGGGCGATACGCCGAACGGCCTGCAAAAACTGTTTACGCGCTGGGCGGGACTTTCGCCCAAGGCGTTTTTGCAGGCAGTGACACTCGATCATGCCCGCAGACTGCTCGATTCGGGCATGCCGCTGCTCGATGCGGCACTGGAGCTCGGCATGTCCGGGCCGGGGCGCCTGCACGACCTGTTCGTGACGCATGAGGCGGTCTCGCCGGGCGAGTACAAGGCGCGGGGCGCGGGCCTCACCATGCGCTACGGGTTTCATCTCTCGCCCTTCGGTCAGGCGCTTGTCATGGTGACGGAGCGCGGTCTGGCGGGACTTGCCTTCTGCGATCCGGGCGATGAGCGCGCGGCATTCGAGGATATGGCGTCACGCTGGCCGAACGCCGATTACGAGGAAGACATGGCGGCCACCGCACCCTATGCGGCGCGGGTGTTCGATCCGTCGCGCTGGCGCGCGGAAGAGCCGCTGCGTGTGGTGCTGATCGGGACAGACTTCCAGGTGCGGGTCTGGGATGCGCTTTTGAAGATCCCGATGGGCCGGGCCTGCGCCTATTCCGATATCGCCGAGCGGATCGGCAAACCCACGGCGTCGCGCGCCGTTGGTGCAGCGGTGGGAGCGAACCCGGTTTCCTTCGTGGTGCCGTGCCATCGCGCGGTCGGCAAATCCGGTGCCCTGACGGGCTATCACTGGGGTCTGACCCGCAAGCGCGCCATCCTTGGCTGGGAGGCAGGGCAACTCTCTCAGGCCGATTGATGCGGCTCTCTTCCCGGAAACCTACAGATTGTCCCGCCTGACTGTGGAATGAACGAGTTTGTTGCCAGATTATTGATGGAGCATCGGAATAACCGAAAACCGGATTCCACTTTTCGGCCCGATGCTCTACGTTCCCGCGCAAATCTGCGTGGGAGTGTGCTTTGATCGTTATCATCGGTTCCATCAATCTCGATCTGATCGCTACCGTTCACCGCTTGCCCAAGCCGGGCGAGACGGTGCCGGGCGACACGTTCGTCACCGCACCGGGCGGCAAGGGGGCAAACCAGGCGCTGGCCGCCAGGCGTGCCGGTGCCAGCACCCGCATTGTCGGGGCCGTGGGCAATGATCCGTTTGCCGGCGAGGCGCTGGAGCTTCTGAAAGCGGCGGGCGTCGATCTCTCCGCCGTACATCAGGCCGAAAGCGCCACGGGCACGGCGCATATCCTTGTTGACCGCGAGGGCGAGAACACCATTGCGGTGGTGCCGGGCGCGAATGCCGACGTTCTGCCGGGGCATGTGGCGCAGGCAGCGCTCGCGGCCGGAAACCACGTGCTCCTGCAACTCGAAATCCCCATCGAAACGGTGGCCGCCTCCATCGAGGCTGCGCGTAAGGCCGAAGCGATTTCCATTCTCAACACGGCGCCCTATCGGCCAGAGGCGAGGGACCTCCTCGCAGGGGCCGATTATGTTGTCGCCAACGAGACCGAGTTCGATCTCTACGCCGATGCGCTCGGGCTTGACGGCGAGGATCGCCGAGCCCGCATGAAGGCATTCGCCGCGAAAACAGGCCGCACCGTCATCGTGACGCTGGGCGGTGAAGGCGCGTGGGCTGCGACGCCTGATGACTTTGTCACCTGTCCTTCGATGAAGATCACCCCCGTCGATACTGTCGGCGCGGGTGACACTTTCTGCGGCTACCTGGCTGCTGGACTGTCCGAGGGGCTCGACCTGGAGACCGCACTGCGGCAGGCAACGGTTGCCGGAGCGCTCGCCTGCCTGAAGCCGGGCGCGCAGCCGGCCATCCCGCTTCGCAGGGATGTCGACGCGGCGCGCGCGTGAGTGTGGCCTTCATCGGCGGCGCGGCTTACAACCGCGCGAGCCGTTCCGTCAGAAGCTTAAAGAAGCCGTCAGCGTCGATGTCGCGCATTACGAGAGCGTTCTTCGGCCGTTCGGTCACCTGCCACCAGTCGATCACCGTCATGCCCATGGTGAGCTCGGAGCCTGTCTCCACCGCCGCATTGCATCTGCGGCCCCTGAAGAGGTCGGGCTGGAGCAGATAGGCGATGACGCAGGGATCGTGCAACGGGCCGCCGTCGGTGCCGTATTTTTCCTCGTCGAAACGCTCGAAGAATTCCAGCAGCTCGGCACAGGCGTTCCCGACTTTCGTTCCCAGATCGCGAATGGCTGCGATGCGGCTGCGTGTGGTGAGCGCCCTGTGCGTGACATCGAGCGGCATCATGACCACGGGAGCGCCGGAGCGCAGCACCACATCGGCAGCATGCGGATCGACATAGATGTTGAATTCGGCCGTGGGCGTGACGTTGCCGCCCTCGAAGAAACCGCCCCCCATCAGCACGATTTCGCGGATGCGGGAGGCGATGCGCGGCTCACGGTTGAGCGCGAGTGCGATGTTGGTGAGTGGGCCGAGGGGGCACAGGGTGATTTCGCCCTCTTCATGCGCCATCAGGGTCTCAATGATGAAATCGACCGCATGCTGTTCCTGCAGGGGCATTTCAGGTTCGGGCAGGTCCGGGCCATCGAGCCCGGTGCGGCCGTGAACATGTTCAGCGGTGACCAGATCGCGGACCAGCGGGCAGATTGCGCCCGCAAAGACCTTCGTTTCGGGTTTGCCGGCCAGTTCGCAGATTTTGCGTGCATTCTTCTCGGTTAAGGTCAGCGGAACGTTGCCGGCAACGGCGGTGATGCCAAGCACATCCAGCTCCGGACTGCCCAGCGCCAGTAATATGGCCAGCGCATCGTCCTGGCCGGGATCCGTGTCGATAATAATCTTGCGCGCTGCCGCCATGCAGTTGCTCCAGAATGCTTGAAACGCGGGTTTTGAGCGACCATATCAGTTGAGAAGAGGAAAATGCCAACCGGGTTTTTCTCTATCCACGTCGCTCTTTGAGGACTGTTTAAATGACGCGTATGACTCCTTTTTCGAATCCGCTTCTACTTGGGTTCGACAGTATGGAAAAAACGCTCGAACGCATTGCGAAATCGGGCGATGGCTACCCGCCTTACAATATCGAACGCATCCGCGCGGAGAACGAACAGGGCGTGACGCTGCGCATTACGCTGGCCGTGGCAGGTTTCAGCGCTGATGATCTGGATGTCACGACGGAAGAGAACCAGCTCATTATTCGTGGCCGGCAGGCGGATGAAGGCGAGCGTGAGTATCTGCACCGCGGCATCGCCGCGCGCCAGTTCCAGCGCATGTTCGTGCTGGCGGAAGGGATGCGGGTTCTGAATGCCGAACTGAAAAACGGCCTTCTTTCCATCGATCTCGACCGCCCCGAACCGGAACGGCTGGTACAAAAAATAAACATTTCCGTGAAAGACTGACATACTGGTCTTATTCGGGAGGAAACCGGACGGGCTGACCCGTTTCGGAACCTTGGGCTCTTCAGCGGGTTGGTTTCATAGGGAAACGCCTGCGATAAGGAGGCTTGCATGACCGAACATGAGCACAAATTCGCGATTACCCAGCAGCAGCTTGCCCATATCGGCGAAGGCGCAGTGGCTTACATGCGCGAAATGGACGCCGAAGATCTGCAGGGCAAGTTTCCCGGCATGCCCGACCTGAAGCCAGGCACACGGTTATGGGCGCTTTTTGGGGCCGATGGACAGCCGATCCTGCTGGCCGATGCGCGCGACGCAGCGCTCGCAGGCGCGATGCAGAACGATCTGGAAACCGTCAGCCTCCACTGAGGCAGGGGCATTGAACAAGAGTGTCGGGGTGTGCGGGTGACTGCGCGCCCTGATGCATATCTGGCTCCGGAACGCTTCCGGGTCTTGACAGCAGAGCCAATCTTCCAGGCAATGGCAGCCGCGCCTTTCGCGCACCAGGATTGGAGGGGAGGCCATGCCGGTCAGTAAAACCAGATTTCCACTGATCGATGTTTGGGGCAGACCGGAGGAACGGGGCCGGCAGATAGGCGCTGCCTTTGGCGAGCGGATTGACCGTACGCTTTCCCTTTACAGGGCGTATTTC
Source organism: Nitratireductor aquibiodomus (assembly GCF_900105565.1). Lineage (NCBI taxonomy): Bacteria > Pseudomonadati > Pseudomonadota > Alphaproteobacteria > Hyphomicrobiales > Phyllobacteriaceae > Nitratireductor > Nitratireductor aquibiodomus. Next base: position 2,928,365 of record NZ_FNSL01000001.1, read on the forward strand.
GCGCGGCCCGACGAAGAACTGCTTTCGGTGGCTGCTCATTTTCGCGGCGTCATCGGCGCGTTCGATCCCCACTACGCGGCTGAAATCGAAGGGATCGCCGAGGGCGCCGAGGTCGATCCGTTATGGGTCTACGCGCTCAATGCGCGCAGCGAGCTGCTTGCGGCCCTTTCGGCCTCTGAATGCACGGTGGTGCAATACACCGGAACGCCTTTTACGGGTCAAAACTGGGACTGGTCCGAAAAGCTTGAGGAACTGGTCGTTCTGATCCGTTCCGAGGATGAGCGGGGCAGGCGTTTCCTGACCATGACAGAGCCCGGCATTCTGGCCAAGGTCGGGCTCAACGATGCGGGTTTTTGCGTGTGTCTCAATTTTCTGCCCACGCCGAAACCGACAAATGGCCTGCCCTCGCACGTGCTCCTGCGCGCCCTTCTGGACGCGGGGTCCTGGGCAGAGGTGGAAGAAACGCTTGAGCGTGCCGGCACCGGCCGGTCGTTGAACCTACTGGTCGCAGGTGCGGACGGGCGCGGTATCAACATCGAATATGAGGGTGATGCCGCGCGGCGTATGGAGGCAGGGGGCACTGCCACGACCCACACCAACCACTACCTGACCTGCGATGCGCCTGTGGATGCCGAATTGCTGGAAAATTCGACGGCACGGCTAGACCGCATCCGCTTCCTGACGGCTCCCGGCTCGCCGACGGACCTTGTACGGCTCAAATCGGTCCTTTCCGATCAGGAGCACTCCGAGCACGCAATCCTGGCACCCTACAGGGACAGCGAAGGGTTCCTTGGCCGCAAGGGCACGGTCTGCACGATTGCGATGGATCTGGCCGAACGGCGTATGCATATCCGCCGCGGCAACGATCCGGCCAATCCGTTTCACCAGATACAGGTCGTCGAAAAGGAAACGGCCCTCTCCATGTGAGAAGGCCGTCTACGAAGAGGACCGATGATCCTGCCGCCAAAAGCGCTGAGCGTTCAGGCGGCGTTGGAAGCCGGTGTCTGCGACAGGAAGCTGTGAATGGCGGCCGCGTCCTTGGTGCCGCGTATCTTGGCCGTATTGTCGGCATCGCGCAAAACGCGTGCGATGCGCGACAGTGCCTTGAGGTGATCGGCACCGGCCCCTTCAGGCGCAAGAAGCAGGAAAACGAGATCGACGGGCTGGTCGTCGATGGCCTCGAAATCGACCGGGGTCTCCAGGCGTGCGAACACACCGGTGATGCGGTCGATGCCGGGCAGTTTGCCGTGCGGAATGGCGACACCATTGCCGACGCCGGTGGAGCCCAGGCGTTCTCTCTGCAGAATGGTATCGAAGACTTCGCGTTCCGGCAGGCCGGTCACTGCGGCGGCCTTTTCGGCCAGAAGCTGCAGGAGCTGTTTCTTCGAATTGGCCTTCAGGGCGGGGATCACGGCCTTCTGGTCGATCAGATCGCTCAGATCCATGTCTATGCATCCTCTGCTTTGTCTGTTCGCCGGTCATGTTGCATGACCGGCGCTGAGGCTGGCACGGAACCTATGCGCTTGCCACTGCCGACGGATCAATCCAGCCGATGTTTCCATCGGCGCGGCGGTAGACAATGTTCACTTCGTTGTTTCCGGCATTGCGGAACACGAAGACGGGATTGTCCTTGGTGTCGAGCTCGATGACGGCGGAGGCGACAGACATGGTCTGCAGAGCCATCTTCGATTCGGCGACCACGGTGGGCGCGTAATCTTCCGGGACCTCTTCTTCATCTTCGGCCACCGGCGCCATGACGCGATACGCAATGTCCATCGGATCGACATTCTGGCCGTTGTTGTGGGATTTCAGCCGGCGCTTGTAGCGGCGCAAACGCTTTTCGATGCGCTCGGCGGCAGCATCGAAAGCGGATTGCGGCTCCTGCGCCTGGCCGGTGCCCTGCAACACCATGCCCGTGTCGAGATGGATCATACAATCGGCGGCAAAACGAGAACCCGACTTTTCAACCGTCACGCGACCGGCAAACCCACCATCGAAATACTTGTCGACGGCTTCGCCGATCCGCTCCTCAATACGCGAGCGAAACGCCTCGCCGATGTCCATATGCTTTCCGGAAATACGTAAGCTCATCTGAAAACAGACCTTTCCTGATCAGACACCGAACGAATCGAGTTTATACGTGTGGCTTGCATGTACAAGGTGCCGCGGCGGATTGTGATGTAGTCGGCCGCGTATCCCTTCTTCGGTTGCTGGCACTGCGGACAAAAAGTCGAAGGCTCTCAAGGCCTGGTAGTCCATGCGGGCGGGCTTCTAGTGGCTTCCGCCGCCCTTGTCAATTCAACCCCGCGCGCAATCAGGCGCGCGTGCCCGCCGCGGCGAGCATCTTTTTCTCGCGGCGGCGCTGCACCGAAGAGGGAATATTGAGCGCTTCCCGGTACTTGGCCACGGTGCGGCGGGCGATGTCGATGCCCTCTTCGCGCAGCATATCCACAAGGGTGTCGTCGGAAAGCACGGCCGATGGTTTCTCGGCATCGATGAGGGCGCGAATGCGATCGCGCACGGATTCCGATGAATGCGCGTCGCCGCCGGACGCGGAGCCAAGCGCTGATGTGAAGAAGTATCGAAGCTCGAAGGTCCCGCGCGGGGTCATCATGTATTTGTTGACGGTTACGCGGCTCACGGTCGATTCATGCATCCCGATGGCTTCTGCCACAGTGCGCAGATTGAGCGGCCGCAGATGGCTGACACCATGAACCAGAAATGCGTCCTGCTGGCGAACGATCTCGGATGCAACCTTGAGGATCGTCTTTGCCCGCTGGTCGAGGCTGCGGGCGAGCCAGTTGGCGCTTTGCAGGCATTCGCTCAGGAACTGGCGCTCGCCTTCGCGGGCCTGGCTGGAAACCTGCGCGTAGTATGGCTCGTTGACGAGAACGCGGGGCAGGGTCTCGGGATTGAGTTCCACCGCCCAGCTTCCATCGCTTGCCGCCCTGACGACGATGTCGGGCACGACCGGGTCTGCGGTGCCGCCCGAGAATGCCATGCCGGGCTTGGGGTCGAGCGCGCGAATTTCAGACAGCATGTCTGCGAGGTCTTCCGCATCGACGCCGCACAGGCGGCCAAGGGTACGGAAGTCGCGTTTGGCCAGAAGCTCCAGGTTCTCCACCATCGCCTTCATCGCCGGATCGTAGCGATCCTGTGCGATCAGCTGCAGGGCGAGGCACTCGGCCAGATCGCGCGCAAAGATGCCGGGCGGATCGAAGGTCTGGCAGGTGGAGAGCGCGGCATTGACGGACTCGCGGGCCGCGCCGATGCGCTGCGCAAGTTCTTCGGTGTCAAGGCTGAGATAGCCCGCCTCGTCCAGACCATCGGCGAGTTCATGGGCGATCAGCAACTGCGCCGGATCGGTGAAGGCCAGGGCTATCTGGCCGTTGACGTGGTCGCGCAGGGTAGGGGTGGCGGCCGTGGTGCTTTCCAGGTCGAAGGCCGTCCCGCTGCCGCTCTGGAGCCCGTTGCCGCCGGCCGATTTCCACTGTGCCGAAAGATCGGAGCTGATGCGCTCCTGCGTGCCCGGATCGTCGGGAAACAGGTTTTCCAGCGAGGAATCGAGCCTGTCCGATATGGATTCTGCGGTGTTCTCGCGTGGTTCTGGATCGTTTTGCCAGGTTTCGGCGCGTTCCTCGGCATTGTCTTCGCCGCGTTCCAGCAACGGATTGCGCTCGATCTCGGCGTCGAGGAAGTGCTCAAGCTCCAGATGCGTCATCTGCAGCAGCTTGATCGACTGCAGCAGTTGCGGCGTCATGACGAGCGATTGCGTCTGACGCAGATGGAGTTTTGGCGCAAGCACCATCACATGAGCCCCGATTGCGCCCGGCAGGGGTGCCGGGAGAAAACCGGATTCAATTGGCCCGACTTTTGCTTGTCAAGCTGAAAGAGGCAGATGGCTAAAGGGTGAAACCTTCGCCGAGATAAAGACGGCGCACATCGGCATTGCCGACAATGTCGTTGGGCCGTCCGTGCGTGAGCACCTGGCCGGCATGAATGATATAGGCCCGGTCAATCAGTCCCAGTGTCTCGCGCACATTGTGATCGGTGATCAGAACGCCGATGCCGCGCGCGGTGAGATGGCGCACGAGCTGCTGAATATCGGTCACGGCGATGGGGTCGATGCCGGCGAACGGCTCGTCGAGCAGCATGAAGTTGGGTCGGCTGGCGAGCGCGCGGGCGATTTCCAGCCTTCGCCGTTCGCCACCCGAAAGCGCGACAGAGGGCGATTTGCGCAGATGGCCGATGTTGAATTCCTCGAGCAGCGCATCGAGGTTTTTGTCGCGTTCCTTGCGGCTTGGCTCGACCACTTCGAGGATGGCGCGGATGTTCTGCTCGACGGTCAGGCCGCGGAAGATGGAGGCCTCCTGCGGCAGGTAGCCGATGCCGAGCCGCGCGCGGCGATACATGGGCATTCCGGTCACGTCGTGCCCGTCGATGTGGATCGTGCCCTGATCAACGGGAACAAGCCCCGTGACCATGTAGAAGCAGGTGGTCTTGCCGGCGCCGTTGGGACCGAGCAGGCCCACGGCCTCGCCCGCGCGCACACCGATGGAAACCCCGCTGACGACCTGGCGGCCCTTGTAAGCCTTGGTGAGACCGCGCGCGATCAGCGTGCCCTTGTAATTGGGCAGCTTGCCGCTCGCCGGATTCTCTGCGGCGGGCTCTTTCGCCGCCCGCTTCTTACGCAACTTGGAAATCAACGCGGATTACTGCCTGTTCTGGGAGCCGGGGGTGAGGAGCATCTTCACGCGGCCGCCCGAGCTGCCGCCTTTGCAGCCATCGAGCTTTGCCTGACCATTCTTCATCTGCACGGTGAGGCGGCAGCCGACGATGACGTTCTCGCCCTCCGAGAGGACAACCTCCTTGCCGGACAGAACGAGCACCTCGGTCGCCATGTCGAACGTGGCGCTGTCGCCGGTGGCAACCTGGTTCTCAGATTTCACGTAGACATTGCCGTCCACCTCGAGCCGGTCGATATTCGCGCTCCCTGTGGCTGCCGAGCCGCCATCCTTCAGATAGTAGACCTTCATGCGCCCGGCCTTGAGAAGTGTCGGCCCTTGCACGACGGAGACATTGCCGGAGAAGACCGCGACATTCTCGCTCTCGCGCACCTCAAGGCGTTCGCTCTCGATCTGGATGGGCTTGTCGCCGGAAAGCTGGAGGCCCGTCAGGCGGCTCTGGGAATCCTGCGCAAAAGCGGCAGAAGACAATCCCGCCAGAAGGAGCACGCCAGAGGCGAGCCTTGAAAAGCTTCCGATGCGCATTGTGTTCCTCTCCGTTGCCTGGCCATCGCGCCGGTGACCGTCGTTCAGTTTCCCGTTGCAGACGCTGTGTCGCGAAGCCGCGACGGGTCGATTGTAACGCGAACGCGTTTATCGAATACAAACACTTTGCCGCCATCTTCCGCCGCGAAGGAATCGGCTGCAATCTTCGTTCCGTCAAGCTCGATTTCCACGGGCTTGGAGGAGGCGAGGCTGCTTTTTTCGATGTCGATTTCGGCGGAATCGAGGGTCGCAACAATGCCGGAAGTGGTGCGTAGCGAAATCTTGCTGGTGATGTCCAGACGGTTGTTGCCGCGATCGTAGATGCCGTCGCTTGCCTGGATCGTCGCGAAATTGTCGGCGTCGACCGGCACATGGGCGCGAATACCCTCAAGCTCGATGACATCTTCGCCGCCCAGCTTCTGACGCGCGCGCTCGGCAGTCATCTTGTAAGGGCGATCGTCATTGGTGAAGCCATTCAGCTCCGGGCTGGACATGACCAGCGAACCGCCTTCGATCGACGCGCTCGCCAGATCTATGGCGCCGCGCGTGCCCGAGAAGATGTAGGAATATCCGGCAAACACGACGGTGATGACAAGCGCCGCCGCGGGGAGAACGCGTTTGAGAAGTCGCACGCGCTGCGAATGGCGTGATGCCTGCTCAAAGGCTTCCACACCTCGTTCGCTGCTGCGGATTGCCTGGCCGCGCCCGCTCTTCGCCGTACCGGCGCCGCTGTTGACAGGATTGCTCATCATATTTTTCCGCGTGTTCCGCAGCCGGTTACTCAAGTCGGTTACTCGGCCGCCTGGGCATGGCCCTTCCCGGATACAGCCAGCATCGTTCCGATTGGGAACGTACCATCCGTATGTCGGCGGAACACCGTCGCCGACCCCTCTCTAGATCTCCGTGCGTCCATCCAGATGCGCAAAGGACGATCTAAACAATTGAGGGAGCACAGGAATAATCCAAAAACCGGATTCTACTCTTCGGTCCGATGCTCTAGCCAATACTGCGTGGCCGGAAAACTCCAAGTCCTGAATTTGCCCCTCGCTTCTCACTTTCACCCCAATATGGCTATTTTTGGATTAACGACAATGATTTAAGCGCAATTTTTCCAGCTTTTGTGTCCAGGATGCGAGCTTGTTGCAGAATCTTGCACAAAGGCGGTGGCTCCGAACTGGCCTTTGCACTAAAAGGCGCTTGGTTTGGACCGAATTTTCCGGTGAAAGCGAGGCTGTCATGTCCATTCGAGCGGATGAACTCATCGACCGTCGGCGATTGCGGCGCAAGCTGACGTTCTGGCGGGTCGTGGCCTTTGCCGTCATCGTGCTGGCGATCGCGTTCGCGACACGGCAGATCATGGGAAGCGCGGTGGATGTTTCCGCGAACCATATCGCGCAGGTCAAGATTTCCGGCACGATCTTCGAAGATGACGAACTGCTCGAGCGGCTTGAGCGTATTCGTGAAGCCCCATCGGTAAAGGGCGTGATCCTGACGATCGATTCGCCCGGGGGCACCACAGCCGGGGGCGAGGCGATCTACGAAGAGGTGCGTCGTCTGGCCAGTGAAAAGCCGGTGACGGCTCAGGTGGGCACGCTTGCGGCCTCGGCCGGTTACATGATCGCCAGCGCCACCGATCACATCGTCGCGCGGCAGTCCTCCATCGTTGGCTCCATCGGCGTCCTGTTCCAGTATCCCGACGTCAGCGGGCTGATGGACAAGCTCGGCGTGAAGCTGGAAGAGATCAAATCCTCACCGCTCAAGGCAGAGCCTTCGCCGTTCAAGCCGACCAGCGACGAGGCGCGCGCCATGATCCGCGCCATGATCCTCGACAGCTATGACTGGTTCGTCGATCTCGTGACTGAACGCCGTCCGCTTTCGCGCGACGAGGTCCTGAAACTCGCCGACGGATCGGTCTTCACCGGTCGCCAGGCGCTTGACAACAAGCTGGTGGACGGGCTCGGCGGTGAGCGTGAAGCAAAGGAATGGCTGGTCTCCAAGGGGCTCAGCGACAATCTCGACGTGGTCGAATGGAAGAAGCGCGAAACGGCGAGCAGCCTTTTCCTGCCCGAGATTGCCTCGCGTTTTCTGGGCGTGCCGCAAGGCGGTGCCGACATCCTGCGTGAGCTTGGCGCCGACCGCATCTTCCTTGACGGTCTGCTATCGGTCTGGCAACCTGAAATGAAAAGGTTGACTGACTAAAAAAGCAAACAAAATCATCTTTGTGTCAGAGACAACCGGCGACAAACAGGGCAACTCAGCGGCGGAAAAGAACCCATGATCAAATCAGAGCTCGTGCAGACGATTGCCAATCGCAATCCGCATCTCTATCTCCGTGACGTGGAAAACATCGTCAACGCGATCTTCGAGGAAATTTCCGACGCGCTCGCGGAAGGAAACCGCGTGGAATTAAGAGGTTTCGGTGCGTTTTCGGTGAAAAACCGCCCGGCCCGCACGGGGCGCAATCCACGCACCGGCGAGTCCGTTGAGGTAGAAGAAAAGTGGGTTCCCTTCTTCAAGACCGGCAAGGAACTGCGCGAACGCCTGAACGCGGAGAAGGACCGGTAAGTCTTCCCTGAAGCATCTTCCAGATTAACAGTGGGTTGAAATGGCCAACCGCATCATTCTCGTACTTGTTCTCGTGCCGTTGGCAGTGATCATCGTTGCGCTGGCCGTAGCCAACCGCGCCCTAGTTCCCTTCACGATCGACCCGTTCAACCCAGGCAATCCTGCTCTCACCGTTCACTGGCCTCTGTTCGCCTATCTTTTTGCCTCCGTGGCACTCGGCATGGTGGTGGGCAGCCTCGCCACCTGGTTCCGCCAGGGGCGCTACCGCCGCGACGCGCGGGAACGCAGGAAAGAGGTCGACAAGCTGCGTCAGGCCCCGGCGGCTGCCGCCAGCAATGCGCCGCAGATCAAACATTCCCCTTCCTGAAACCTGCCGGGCAGGCGCGAGCTTCGCTGACGCTTTGTTGCCTGCGGGGCGCGGCTGTGGCAGAAGCGCGGGCATAGTTGCCCAGTGTCGGAGACCCGATTGAAGCCTGCGCGCGCCAAACGCCGGAACGATGACCGGCGCAGCCTGAAGAAACAGACAGCTCCGCGTGAAAAGCTGCAGCGCCAGCCCGAGCCGAGCGCGCGCCCCGCGCCGCCGCGGCGCGGCGGTACCCTGCCGGATGAGCGCCTGCCCGTCATTCTCGAAGTGCTGCCCAATGAAGACTATGCCCTGCTCGATTCCGGCGGAGGGCAGAAGCTCGAACAGTACGGCCCCTACCGCATCGTGCGGCCTGAGGGGCAGGCGATCTGGCAACCTGCGCTTGGCCCGTCGGAATGGAACAGGGCGGATGCCATCTTTACCGGCGATACCGACGAAGAAGGCATGGGCCGCTGGCGTTTCCCCAGGGAGCCGCTTGGCGAAACATGGCCGATGCGCCATGACGGGATCGACTATCTCGGCCGTTTCACCTCGTTTCGCCATGTTGGGGTGTTTCCTGAGCAGGCGACGCACTGGTCGCACATGGAAACATTGGTGCGCGAGGCGCGCCGCCCGGTGAAAGTGCTGAACCTGTTTGGCTATACGGGGCTTGCCTCGCTGGTTGCGGCCCGTGCGGGGGCTGAAGTGACCCATGTGGACGCTTCCAAGAAGGCGATCGGCTGGGCACGTGAGAACCAGGAAATGGCCGGTCTTGGCGACAGGCCGATCCGCTGGATCTGCGAAGATGCGGTTAAATTTGCAGAGCGCGAGGCGCGACGCGGCAATGCCTATGACATCGTTCTGTTCGATCCGCCCGCCTATGGGCGCGGGCCCAAGGGCGAAGTGTGGCAGCTGTTCGAGGATCTGCCTTATCTGGCCGATCTCTGCCGCTCGATCCTGACACCCAAGCCGCTGGCGGTGGTGCTGACGGCCTATTCCATCCGCGCGTCCTTCTTCGCCATCCACGCCCTGATGCGCGACACATTCGCCGGCGATGGTGGCCGGGTGGAATCGGGAGAACTGATCATTCGCGAGAAGTCGGCAGGCCGCGCGCTGTCCACCTCGCTCTTTTCGCGCTGGGTGGCATCATGAGCGGACATGAAAACGAGCGGCGCAGGCCCGGTCAGGTGAAGGAAGTCACCAGCCTCACCAATCCCATCATCAAGGATATTCGCGCGCTGGCGCAGAAGAAGTATCGCGACCGCGAACACGCCTTCATTGCCGAGGGACAGAAGCTGGTGATCGACGCGTTCGATGCCGGCTGGACGATCCGCACGCTTCTCTATGCCAAGGCGGGGCGCGGCAATGAGGCGGTGGAGCGGCTGGCCGCGCGCACCGTGGCATCCGGCGGTCTTGTTCTCATCGTCAGCGAAAAGGTGCTCTCGACCATCACCAAGCGCGACAATCCGCAGATGGTTGTCGGCGTCTTCGAGCAGAAGACGGTTAAGCTTGAAACCGTAAAGCCCGCCGATGGCGACGTCTGGGTGGCGCTCGACCGGGTGCGCGATCCCGGCAATCTGGGCACCGTTCTGCGCACCGTGGACGCTGTGGGCGCAAAGGGCGTCATCCTGGTTGGCGACTGCACCGACCCGTTTTCCTTCGAGACGGTCCGGGCCACGATGGGCTCCATATTCGCCGTGCCCATCGTGCGCACCGGCGAAGAGGCGTTTCTCGCCTGGCGGAAAGGTTTTGCCGGTCGGGTTGTGGGCACGCATCTGAAGGGCTCGGTCGATTATCGCACCGTCGATTACAAGAAGGGGCCGGTCCTGCTCCTGATGGGCAATGAGCAGCAGGGCCTGCCGGATCAGCTTGCCGAAAGCTGCGACACGCTCGTGCGTATCCCGCAGGCGGGGCGGGCGGATTCGCTCAATCTCGCCGTGGCAACGGGCGTGATGCTTTATGAAATCCGGCGCGAGGCGCTGCCGCTTGAAGAAAGGGCCGACGCATGAGCGCACGCGCCATCGGGTTCTACGCGCTGCTGATCGTGCTCTTCACGGTCGCAGATCAGGTGGTGAAGGAACTGGTCGAGACGATGATGCCACTGCATGAGCGGATCGAGCTTCTGCCGTTCCTCTCGCTTCTGCATTCACGCAACACCGGCATTGCCTTCTCCATGTTTTCCGGCATGAGCGACATGGCACTCAGCCTCGTGATGGCAGGCGTGATCCTGTTCATCGGGTATCTCGCACTGCGCACGGGATCTGCCCAAAAATGGGCGCGCCTCGGCTTCGCGCTCATTCTGGGTGGGGCGTTCGGCAATCTCATCGACCGGCTCACCAACGGTTTCGTCACCGACTACATCTATTTCCACACGCCGGTCTGGTCGTTTGCGATCTTCAATCTGGCCGATGTGTTCATCACCATCGGTGCGGGGCTTGTCATCCTCGACGAGTTTCTTGACTGGCGGCGCGGCCGCACGGGTGGCCAGACGCACGCGGATTGACCTCGCGCCCGCCGCGCAGCAAAGTCTGCGATCATTGATGACCGTAACCAGCCGGAGTGAGTGATGGCGGACACGTTTCAAGCGGTTCTGATTTCGCGCGACGAGGACAAGAAGCAGTCGGTCGAATGGACGGAGCTTTCCGAAGACGACCTGATGGAGGGCGACGTTACAGTCGCCGTGGAGGCAACCACGGTCAACTACAAGGACGGGCTCGCCATTACCGGCAAGGCCCCTGTGGTGCGGCGCTTTCCGCTCGTGCCGGGCATCGATTTCGCCGGCACGGTGACGAAATCCACCCATGACGGCTGGAAAGAGGGCGATAAGGTTATTCTCAATGGCTGGGGCGTGGGCGAGACGCATTATGGCGCCTATGCCGGGCGCGCGCGGGTGAATGGCGACTGGCTGGTGCCGCTGCCCGATGGCATGACCCCGAAGGATGCGATGGCCGTGGGCACCGCCGGCTACACGGCCATGCTGTGCGTGATGGCGCTGGAGCGTCACGGCATCACGCCGGAACGCGGGCCGGTGGTGGTGACGGGGGCGGCCGGCGGCGTCGGCTCTGTCGCCATCGCTCTCCTGGCCGGGCAGGGGCATCACGTGATCGCCTCCACCGGACGCGCATCCGAAGCCGATTACCTGAAGGAGCTGGGCGGCGCCGAAATTATCGACCGGGAAGAGCTTTCCGGTCCCGCCCGTCCGCTCGGCAAGGAGCGCTGGGCCGGCGGCGTGGACGCGGTGGGCAGCCACACGCTCGCCAATGTGCTTTCCATGACCTCCTATGGTGGCGCGGTGGCGGCCTGCGGGCTGGCGCAGGGCATGGACCTGCCGGCGAGTGTCGCGCCGTTCATCCTGCGCGGCGTCTCGCTGCTGGGCGTTGATTCCGTCATGGCGCCGAAGGAGCTGCGCATGGAGGCCTGGCAGCGCATAGCCAAAGAGCTCGACCACAAAAAGCTTGGCGCGATCGCAAGCGTCGTGCCGTTCAGCGACGTGATTTCGGCTGCAACGGACATCATCGAGGGCCGGGTGCGCGGACGCATAGTGGTGGAGATGCCCGGTTAAGCCATTCGCTAAAATTCGAACGGCCAGCCAAAAGCTTCCGTAATGCCCGCCGCCTATTGTTCTCGCCATGACAATGGCGGGGAAAAACAAAGGCGACCCGAAGCCGGCAAGGACGCTTTCTCCAGAGCGGCAGCCGCGCAAGAGGATCCGCATCAGGCCACCGGCGTTGGCGCCGGTGCGGCTTCCCGTGCCGACGCATCATGGCGAATTGGCCATCGGCCTGGCGATTCTGCTGATTGCGGGGCTGAGTCATCTGACCGGTGCCTCGCCGCTTGTCAGCATGGCGCTTCTGGCGCTGGGCGGCGTTGCGCTGGCGCTCGCATTTCGCGCGTCCATGGTGGATCGACGCATGGCATCGGTTCTGGCTGAATCCGAAGCGGTCAATCGCGGCGAGCTCGAAGAACTGGCCGACCGCATGTGGGAGCTGCGCGAAAGCGAGGAGCGCTTTCACGGGCTGGTGGATGCGCTGGGTGACCTGATCGTCCACCGCGACCGGAGCGGCCGCATCGTCTATGTGAACCGCGTGTTTGCCGATCTTCTGGGTCGCGACCCTTCCACCCTGGTGGGCCGCACGCTGAGCCAGCTTGGCATCGATATCGGCCTCGTGCCGGATGCCGCCTTCACCGATGGTGAATGCCTGAGCTCCACCGATGTGGCGATCCACACGCGTGGCGGGGTGCGCTGGTATTCATGGATCGAGCACTCGGTGCGCGATGACAGCGCGGATTCGGTGTCGCATCGGGCCATTGCGCGCGACATCACCGCCCGCAAGCGGGCCGAGACGGCGCTGATCAACGCGCGCGAACGCGCCGAACAGGCAAGTCGCGCGAAATCGAGCTTCCTTGCCACGGTGAGCCATGAGATCCGCACGCCGATGAACGGCATTATGGGCATGGCGACGCTTCTGGCAGACACGGAACTGACGCCCGAGCAGCGCACCTATGTGGGCGCGGTTTCCACCTCGGCAAGCGCGCTTGTGGCGCTGATCGAGGACCTGCTCGACTATTCCAAGATCGAGGCGGGGCGGCTGGAACTGGAGCCTCAGGCGCTTCCGGTGAACGAGCTCGTGGAAAACGTCGTCGAGCTTCTGGCTGCCCGCGCCTTTGCAAAGAACATCGGCCTTGGCTGCTACATCGCGCCGGATGTGCCCGAAACCATCACGGCGGATCCGGGCCGGCTGCGCCAGGTGCTGATCAACCTGCTCGGCAATGCTCTCAAATTCACCGATGAGGGCGGGGTGACGGTCGCGGTCTCGCGGGCGGAGAAGAATGGCGCGCCGGCGCTGCGGATTGCCGTTTCCGATTCCGGCCCCGGGCTCGAAAAGGACGACATCAACCGCATTTTCAAGGATTTCGAACAGGTGGACGGCAGCTCCACCCGCCGCCATGGCGGCGCGGGGCTCGGCCTTGCCATCACCAAGCGCATTGTCGACGCGATGAATGGCGCAATCAGCGTGGCGAGCACGCCGGGCGAGGGCTCGGAATTTGCCGTGCTCCTGCCGCTGGGTGCGGAGGCGGAAGAGGCGGGCCGTGTCGAGCCCGTGCTCGAAGAGGTCAACGCCGTCATTCTCTCGCCCTTCGCGCAGGAGGCCGAAACCATCGCCATGACCGTGCGTGTGCATGGCGGACGCGCGGCGATCGCCGCCACTGCGGAGGATGCGGCACGACTTGCCGAAGAGAGCGGCCGGCCGTTCAACACGGTGCTGGTCGACGCCTCGCTTGAAAGCGACGATGGCGCGCTGATCACCCGTCTGCACGCGCTGGGCGTTGGCGGAGACCGCGCGCTCACGCTGATCACGCCATCCGAGCGCGGGCGGCTTCCCGCGTTTCGCGCCAGCGGCTATGGCGCGTTTCTCGCGCGGCCCGTGCGGGGCAGGACACTGCTGCGCCAGCTTTTGGGCAGCAAGAGCGAGGCCACCTGGCCGGCTGCGGAAACGCATGATCGCACACATGATGCCGGGACCATGGGCCGGCGTGCGGGCGGGCTCAACATCCTTGTCGCCGAGGACAACGAGATCAACGCCATGCTGGCGCGCGCGGCACTGTCGCGAGCCGGGCACCGGGTGACGCTCGTCTCCAACGGGCGCGAGGCGGTGGAGGCGGTGAGCGCGCCGGGCACGCGCTTCGACGCGGTGCTGATGGACCTGCACATGCCGGTGATGGACGGGCTCGACGCCATCAACGCCATCCGCCGTCACGAGGAGGAAACAGGGCTGGCACCACTGCCCATCCTCGTTCTCACCGCCGACGGGCAGGAAGAGACGCGCAGCGGCGTGCTCGCCCATGGCGCCAATGGCTTTGTCACCAAGCCGCTCGACCCGGACGAACTTCTGGCCGCGCTGGAATTGCAGGTTACGGCCTGAGAACAGGGTGGGACATACCGGTCCGGCCCCCGCTGTGACGGCCTCCTTCTCCCCGCACCACCGCGTCATCCCGGGCCTGACCCGGGACCCATTGAGAAGCGAGGCCGGGTTTCGCAGAAGGTGCTGCCGGTGGAGCAGGGGCGGTGCCCGCGCCCCAAGACCTGCTTGCCGCCTACCCCCGTGTGACGGTAGTGTCATAGTTCTGTCGCAAGCGATCACTATTTCAGCGTCAACGCCAAGCGGAGGAGAATCAGCAATGCAGGGCATCACGCTGAACCGGGCCCCTCTCGATGACCAGGCCGCAAGGCCGCCGCTCGCCGGCGATGCCGAGGATGCGCTTCTGGGCCGCATCGGCTCGCTCGAAGTGCGCCTTGCGCGCAGCGAGGAGGAGATTGCCGCGGCCCAGAGCATTCGCTACCGGATTTTCTACAATGAGATGGGCGCGAAAGCGCCGCTCGGCGCGCTGAATGCCGACCGCGATGCGGATGCGTTCGATGCCGTGTGCGATCATCTTCTGGTGTTCGACACCGCGCTTCCGGGCGAGGATGTGGACCGCATTGTCGGCACCTACCGGCTTCTGACGCCGGAAGGCGCGCGCCGGGCCGGAAAATTCTATTCCGCAGACGAATTCGCCATCGAAACGCTGATGGCCCGCCACCAGGGCCGCCGCTTTCTGGAGCTTGGACGCTCCTGCGTTCTGCCGCCCTACCGCACCAAGCGCACGATCGAGCTTCTGTGGCAGGGCATCTGGGCTTATTGCCGCAAGAAGCGCATCGACGTGATGATGGGCTGCGCCTCCTTCCCCGGCGTGGTGCCGGCCGCCCATGCGGAAGCGCTCTCCTTCCTCGGGCATTTTTGCCAGGTGGAGGCCGAGTGGCATGTGCGCGCCGTCGCCAGCCGCTATGCCCCGCTCGACCTGATGCCGAAGGAGGCGATCCAGACCCGCTCGGCGCTTGCCGCCATGCCGCCCCTCGTCAAAGGCTATCTGCGCCTCGGCGCGCGCTTTGGCGATGGCTGCGTGATCGACCATGATTTCGGCACCACGGATGTGTTCGTCGTGCTGCCGGTGGAGGCAATCTCGGACCGGTATATTAATTACTATGGGGCGGAAGCGCAGCGCTTTGCGGCTTGAGTTTCGGATTGGCTTTTTGCCGGATAATAATATTTTTAGAAATATTATTCGCGCTTTACTTTTGCAAAGGCTGCCTTGCCGAGCGTTGAGGCAGTCTTCGCATTCTTGGGCTGCCCCTTAAAATATCAAGAAGCGCGTTTCGCTAAGGCGCTTGCGATTTTTACTCCCTCACAGCAGTATTGCGATGGGTGACCTAGGGGGAGAATTTATGAATTCCATTCCAGAATATCTCACAAAGGGCGAGAAGGCACGATTATTCCCCGTTCTTTCAGATACTTCTAAAGAAGGAAGGACGACTTCGGTTGTGCTGGCATGTTTGGCGCATGTCCAAGAGTTCGGGCGTGCGATGCTCTCCACCGTCGGGCAGCGCGCGGGTTCGCGGGCTCGGGTCATTTGCTACACTGAAGTGTGTTTCAAGAAGGATGAGAAGACCAAAGGCGATAGGCCGGATGGGTTGATCGTTCTCAAAGTCGGACGTCGTGAATGGAAGGCCTTGGTCGAAGCAAAGGTCGGAAATGCGGAGCTCAACCCAAATCAGCTGGAGCGATATCTGGAGTTAGCTCGCGCCAATGATGTTGATGCTGTCATCACAATTTCAAATCAATTTACTCCTGCTCCTAACGAGCATCCAGTGCCAGTCTCAAGGCGCGCCGTGTCTAAGGTGGCACTCTATCACTGGTCTTGGATGCATATTCTCACACAGGTTGATCTCTTGCTTCAGAACGACGAGGTCGCAGATGAGGACCAGGAAGGTGTTCTCGTAGAACTGGCTCGTTTTCTAACGCACGATAGCGCTGGTGTGAAAGGCTTCGACAGTATGCCGGCCGCTTGGACTGAATTGGTGCAGTCGGTCGCAAATGGAAGTGCGATTTCACATCGCTCGCCACTTGCCAAAGAGGTCATCGATGCTTGGTATCAAGAAGCGCGAGATCTCTCATTGATACTGTCACGAAAGATCGGGGTTCAAGTCGCTACACGTCTTCCACGTGTCCACCGGAATGATAGCCAAGCGCGGCTCAAATCAGATCTTGAGGAATTGAGTAAGAACAGCGTCATACTCACCTCTTGGGATATAAGAGATGCTGCTGGAGCCTTGGATTTCTGCGTCGACCTGAAAACGAAAACAGTTACAGCTTCAATGAAGGTGCGCGCTCCAGCTGACAAGGTCAAATCTACGGCAAGGTTGAACTGGCTGTTGCGTCAGCTGAATAATGAAGCGCCTGAGGACTTATTCGTTCGTCTGCACTGGACCGGTCCGGGAGTTTATACTCAGCACGCTTTAGCGACTTTGCGTGAAAATCCGGATATAATTTCTCAGGATAGGACGAATGCTCAATTGCATACTTTGGAAGTTTGTCTCGTTCGTAACCTAGCGGGGCGGTTTGGGCAGAGGAAGAACTTTATAGTCGATATAGAAAAACTGGTTCCGGAGTTCTACGAACGCGCGGGCCAACGCATCAAGGCATGGCAACCTTCTGCACCGAGGATAAGAGAAGTCTCTGCCACGGAAGATGGAATCTGCGGTGAGGGCGGTCGGATAGCTGAGGAAGAAGAGGGGGCAACTGCCGACTGAATCTCCGGTCTCATCCTAAGCCGTCTTAGGATGAGATGCGGCAGTGCGACAAAGCCCCTTCTTCATCCCCCCTCAAACCGCCGCATTATAAGCCGCAATCGCCGCCATGTTCACGATATCGGAATCCTTCGCGTTGAGCGAAACCACCTGAACCGACTTGTTCAGCCCCACCAGAAGCGGGCCGATGACGGTTGAGCCGCCCAGTTCCTGCAGCATCTTGGTGGAGATGGAGGCGGAGTGGAAGGCGGGCATGACGAGCACGTTGGCGGGGCCCGACAGGCGGCAGAAGGGATATTGCTGCATCAGGCTCGGGTTCAGCGCCACATCGGCGGCCATCTCGCCATCATACTCGAAATCGACCCGGCGCTTGTCGAGGATCTTCACCGCCTCCTGCACACGCTCGGAACGTTCGCCCGGCGGGTGGCCGAAGGTGGAATAGGCGAGCATCGCCACGCGCGGCTCATAGCCCATGCGGCGGGCCTGTCCGGCGGCCTCCTCGGCAATGTCGGCCAGCTCCTCGGAATTGGGCATGTCGTGCACCGCCGTATCGGCCACCAGCACGGTGCGCCCGCGGCAGAGCGCCAGCGTGACGCCGATCACCCGGTGGCCGGGGCGCGCGTCGATCACGCGGCGCACATCGTCGAGCACGGTGGAATAGTTGCGCGTCACGCCGCTCACCATCGCATCCGCATCGCCCAGCGCCACCATGGTTGCGGCGAAATGGTTGCGGTCGTTGTTGATCAGGCGCTGCGCATCGCGGAAGAGATAGCCCTTCCGCTGCAGGCGCTCATAGAGGTAATCGGCATAGATGCTGTTGCGGCGCGAAAGCCGCGCATTGATGATCTCGATGCCGGATTTGGAAAGATCGACGCCCGCCTGCCGCGCCGTCTCGCGGATCTGCTCTTCCCGGCCGAGCAGGATGGCGGTGCCAAGCTTCTGGTTCACATAGGAGGCGGCAGCCCGCATCACCTGCTCTTCCTCGCCCTCGGCGAAGACCACGCGCTTGGGCTGGCGGCGCACCCGGTCGTAGATGCGCTGCAGCGTCGAGGCGAGCGGGTCGCGGCGGGCCGAAAGCTCGTTTTCATATTTCTGCATGTCGAGGATGGGGCGGCGGGCAACGCCCGAATCCATCGCCGCCTTTGCAACAGCCACCGGCACGGCCGAGATGAGGCGCGGATCGAACGGCACGGGGATGATGTAGTTGGGGCCGTATTTGGGGCGGTTGCCCTGATAGGCGGCGGCCACATCGTCCGGCACGTCCTTGCGGGCAAGCTCGGCCAGCGCCTCGGCGGCGGCCACCTTCATCGCGTCGTTGATGGTGGTCGCGCGCACATCGAGCGCGCCACGGAAGATGTAGGGGAAGCCGAGGACGTTGTTCACCTGGTTGGGATAGTCCGAGCGACCCGTCGCCATGATGGCGTCGGTGCGGATTTCGGCCACTTCCTCCGGCGTGATCTCCGGGTCGGGATTGGCCATGGCGAAGATGATCGGGTTTTTCGCCATGGATTGCACCATGGCCGGCGTCAGCGCGCCCTTGGCCGAAAGGCCGAAAAACACATCCGCCCCTTCCAGCGCCTCGGCCAGCGTGCGCTTGTCGGTTTCCACCGCGTGGGCGGATTTCCACTGGTTCATGCCTTCCTCGCGGCCCTTGTAGACCACGCCCTTCGTATCGCAGAGGAAGACGTTTTCCGGCGCGAGGCCAAGCGATTTGGCAAGCTCGATACAGGCAATGCCGGCAGCCCCCGCGCCATTGCAGACAAGCTTGGTCGTCTTGATGTCGCGGTCGGTGAGGTGCAGCGCGTTGATGAGGCCGGCGAGCGCGATGATCGCCGTGCCGTGCTGGTCGTCGTGAAAGACGGGGATGTCCATCAGCTCGCGCAACTGGCTTTCGATGATGAAGCATTCAGGCGCCTTGATGTCTTCCAGATTGATGCCGCCGAAGGAGGGGCCGAGCAGCTTGACGCAATTAATGAAGGCGTCGGCGTCTTCCGTGTCGACCTCAAGGTCGATGGAATCGACATCGGCGAAGCGCTTGAAGAGCACGGATTTGCCCTCCATCACCGGCTTGGAGGCAAGCGCGCCCAGATTGCCAAGGCCAAGGATCGCCGTGCCGTTGGAAATGACGGCCACCATGTTGCCGCGCGTCGTGTAGTCGAAGGCGCGGCTCGGGTCTTCGGCAATGGCCTGAACGGGAACTGCAACGCCCGGAGAATAGGCGAGTGAGAGGTCGCGCTGCGTCGCCATCGGCTTGGTGGGGGTGATTTCCAGCTTGCCGGGTCTGCCGGATGAGTGGAAGTCCAGCGCTTCCTGCGGGCTGACGGACGGTCCCTGACGTTCGGACTTTTTATCGTTGGGCATGTCGGCTTGTTTCCTCCGGGAGACGGGCTCTGGCTTATGCTTTCTGTGGAGTTTTGCCAGTGACGGGTGCATAAGGCTACACTTTTGCCCAGTAAATGGCCAAGCAGATTGAAGCTGTTGATTTGAAGCCAGTACAAAGCCAATGCAAAGGCCGGGAGCCCTTCCTTGAACGACGAAACGCCCATGCGCCACAAGGCAATGCAGGCCGCCGCCGGGGCAACGCCCATGATGGCGCAATATATCGAGATCAAGACGGCCAATCCCGATTCGCTCCTGTTTTACCGCATGGGCGATTTCTACGAGCTGTTCTTCGAGGATGCAGAGATTGCCAGCCGGGCGCTGGGCATCACGCTCACCAAGCGCGGCAAGCACCAGGGCGACGACATTCCCATGTGCGGCGTGCCGGTGCATGCGGCGGACGATTATCTGCAGAAGCTGATCGGCCTTGGCTACCGCGTGGCCGTCTGCGAGCAGATGGAAGACCCTGCCGAGGCGAAGAAGCGCGGCTCCAAATCCGTGGTGCGGCGCGATGTAATCCGGCTGGTCACGCCGGGCACCATCACCGAGGAAAAGCTGCTCGATCCATCCGAGGCCAATTATTTGATGGCGCTTGGCCGGGTGAAGGGCGGGGATGAGAGCCTTGCGCTCGCCTGGATCGACATTTCCACCGGCGCGTTTCGGGTCGCGCCGACGCGGCCCGACCGGCTTCTGGCCGATGTGCTTCGCATCGACCCGCGCGAACTGATCGTGCCCGAGGCCGTCTATTATGATGAGGCCTTCCGGCCTGCCTTTGATGTTCTGGGCCGGGTGGCGAACCCTCAACCGGCGAACCTGTTCGATTCCGCCTCTGCCGAAATGCGCCTGACGCGCTTTTATGGCGTGGCAACGCTGGAAGGCTTTGGCCGCTATTCCCGCGCCGAGCTTTCGGCCATTTCCGGTGCTGTCGCCTATGTGGAGAAGACCCAAAAGGCAGAGCGTCCGCCGCTTGGCCGGCCGGAGCGCGACGATGAAGGCGCGAGCCTCTTCATCGACCCCGCCACCCGCGCCAATCTGGAGCTTGGCCGCACGCTTTCGGGCAGCCGCGATGGCAGTCTTGCCAAAGCCATCGACCGCACGGTGACGGGTGCTGGCAGCCGGCTTCTCTTCGAGCGGCTCATGTCGCCGCTGACCGATCCGGAAGCGATTGGCGCGCGGCTCGATGCGGTGTCGTTCTTCCTTGGCGAGCCGGGCCTGCGCGACGATGTGCGCCGGCTTTTGAAGGGTGTGCCGGACATCGCCCGCGCGCTCTCGCGGCTGGCGCTCAACCGTGGCGGCCCGCGCGATCTCGGCGCACTCGCCTCCGGCTTCGAGGCCGCGCATGGCGTGGCGGAGCTGCTTCAGGGCAAGGACGCGCCTGCGGAGATCGCCGGGGCGCTGTCGGGTATTGCCGGCCTGCCCATGGAGTTTGCTGCCCATCTGTCGCGAGCGCTTTCCGATGAGCTTCCGCTCTTGAAGCGCGACGGCGGTTTCATCTGCGCTGGCTACAATGACGAGCTCGATGAAATGCGCGCGCTGCGCGACCAGTCGCGCCGGGTTATCG
This sequence comes from Nitratireductor aquibiodomus, assembly GCF_900105565.1. Taxonomy (NCBI): domain Bacteria; kingdom Pseudomonadati; phylum Pseudomonadota; class Alphaproteobacteria; order Hyphomicrobiales; family Phyllobacteriaceae; genus Nitratireductor; species Nitratireductor aquibiodomus. The sequence goes on from NZ_FNSL01000001.1 coordinate 2,949,109, forward strand.
CCGGGATGGAGCGCCAGCTTGCCGAGGAGACGGGCGTCAAATCGCTCAAGATCCGGCACAACAATGTGCTTGGTTACTATATCGAGGTGACCGCCAACAATGCCGGCGTGATGAATGGCACGGACGAGGCCAAGGCGCGCTTCATCCACCGCCAGACCATGGCCAACGCCATGCGCTTCACCACGACGGAGCTGGCGGAACTTGAAACGAAGATCGCCAACGCCGCCGACCGGGCGTTGCAGATCGAGCTTGGTGTCTTCGATCAACTGCTGTCGGAAGCCGTGTCCGCCGCCGACCGCATCCGCGCTGCTGCCGATGCGCTAGCGGTGCTCGATGTTTCGACCGCACTTGCCGAACTGGCGGAAGCGGAAAACTACTGCCGCCCGCAGGTGGATGACAGTCTCGACTTTCAAATCGAAGGCGGGCGGCATCCCGTGGTGGAGCAGGCGTTGCGCAGGCAACTGGCCGAGCCTTTCGTCGCCAATGACTGCGACCTCTCGCCGACGGGCAAGGGGGATGCGGGAGCGATCTGGCTTCTGACCGGCCCGAATATGGGCGGTAAATCGACCTTCCTGCGCCAGAACGCGCTGATCGCGGTGATGGCGCAGATGGGCTCCTTCGTTCCTGCATCTGTCGCCCGCATCGGCGTGGTGGATCGCCTGTTCAGCCGCGTTGGCGCATCCGACGATCTGGCGCGTGGCCGTTCGACCTTCATGGTCGAGATGGTGGAGACAGCGGCGATCCTCAATCAGGCGGGGCCGCGCGCGCTGGTGATTCTCGACGAGATTGGTCGGGGCACGGCGACGTTCGACGGCCTGTCGATCGCCTGGGCGGCGGTTGAATATCTGCATGAAGAGAACCGTTGCCGGGCGCTATTCGCCACCCATTTCCACGAGATGACCGCGCTTTCGGAAAAGCTCGGACGGCTCTCCAATGTCACCATGCGGGTGAAGGAATTCGAGGGCGACGTGGTGTTCCTGCACGAGGTAGGACGCGGCGCGGCTGATCGTTCCTACGGTGTGCAGGTGGCACGGCTCGCCGGTCTGCCGCATGCGGTGGTGGAGCGCGCGCGCGAGGTGCTCCAGCAGCTCGAAGAGGGCGAGACCTCCGGCAAGGCGTCGAAACTGATCGACGATCTGCCGCTCTTCTCGGTGGCGGCGAAACAGGAAGCGAAAGCGTCGAAGACGCCGGATCGGATTGGCGAGGAACTGCTGGCGATCAACCCTGATGACATGACACCGCGTGAAGCGCTGGAGGCGCTCTATCGGCTGAAGCAGCTCGCAGCTGAGAAATAGGCTGCGCTACCAGCCTAAAGCACATCGCCCCAGTCGGCCTTGCGGGCGGCCTTGAAGGTGCGGCCTTCGCGGCGGGTGACGAGGCGCTCGTCCAGCGCGCCGTCGCTGGTGCATAGTTTCAGGCGCACCATGCCGCTTGCCGTTTTCGGTGGGGCGAGCACGCGGGCGGGGCGCTCGTCGGGCTTGTGGCGAGACACCGCCAGATAGCTGAATTTTTCATCCTCCCACGGCACCTCGCCGCCCTTGGCCGTGCGGTGCAGGCGCGAGCGGGCGACGCGGCGGGAGAAATGACACCAGTCGGGCGCTGTCACCGGGCAGGGCGCGTGGTGCGGGCAGGGGGCGAGAATGTGGCCGCCAAGGGCGATGAGCCGGTCGCGTGCGGCAAGAATGCGCTGCCATCCGGCGGGCGTTCCTGGCTCCACGATCACCAGCGTGTCGGCGGTCAGCGCCCAGAGGCGGTCGATCAGCGTTTCGCGTACCGCCGGAGCAAGTTCGTCCAGAACATAGCAGAGCGTCACGAGGTCGGCCGGCGCGATATCGGTGAGACCGTCTTCGACGCTTGCCGCATGCCACCTGGCTTCCACGGGAAGAGCTTCAGCAAGCCTCGCGCCGGTCTCGCGCATGGTAGCGCTCGTTTCGACCAGCGTTGCGGTATCGAGCTCCGGCCATTCCGCGCGAGCAGCCCAGAGCGCGGTGCCCGGGCCGGCGCCCACATCGAGCATGCGTGATGGCGCAAAATCCTCACGCCGTGCTGCTGTTTCCGAAAGACACTGGCGTATGGCGGCATAGGTGGCGGGAAGGCGGGTTGCCAGATAGGCTTTTGCCGCCAGCGCATCGCCCACATGCAAGCTGCCGTCGCGGGTTTCGGCGCGATAGCGCTTCGACAGGCGCCTGGCGGCGTCCTGTATCTCGGAAAGCGGCGTGCCTACCAGAAGTGCGTCGACTGCCTGGCGCAGCGGGGCGGGAAGCTCCATTTGAAACCTGGATGCTTGGTGTGCGAAACCGGTGCGACATAACGGCAGGGGGCAAAAGCCGCAACCGTAACTTTTGACAGCCGTTTCGCCGCGCGCGAAAACACGCTATACAGCGCCGCCAATTCGGAAAGCTCATGGCCAAGGTTCCACTCAAGCTCGACCAGATCATAGACGGCGCAGACCTGCGCGCCGAGCTCGCAGGTTATGCCGAAAAGTCGAGCGGCTCAGAACTGCGCACAAGCGTGATGAAAGCGCTGAAGGCGCGCATTGCGGAAGGCCGGAAAGCCGCCGAAACCATGCTGATGAACGATGGCGGCGGCACGGCCTGCGCGGCCCGCCTCTCGCATCTGATGGATGTGATTATCACTGAGGTGCAGCATTTTGCGGCAACGCACATCTACCCGACACAGAACCCGTCGTCGGCAGAACGCCTGGCGATTGTCGCCGTCGGCGGCTATGGGCGCGGCACGCTGGCGCCCGGATCCGACATCGATCTCCTGTTTCTGCTTCCCTACAAGCAGACACCCTGGGGCGAACAGATCGTCGAATATGTGCTCTACATGCTGTGGGACATGGGGCTGAAGGTCGGCCATGCCACCCGCAACATCGACGAGTGTATCCGCCAGGCGCGCACCGACATGACGATCCGCACTGCCGTTCTGGAAGCGCGCTTCATCTGCGGTGAAAAACCTCTTTACGAAGAGATGGTCGAGCGTTTCGACGAGGAAGTGGTCAAGGATACGGGGGCCGAATACAGCCAGGCCAAGCTTGCCGAGCGCGACCTGCGTCATGCCAAGGCGGGCGAGAGCCGCTATCTGGTCGAGCCCAATGTGAAGGACGGCAAGGGCGGCCTGCGTGACCTGCACACGCTGTTCTGGATCGGCAAATATTTTTACCGCGTGCGCCGCGCGGAAGACCTGGTGGGGCAGGGCGTCTTTACCCGCAAGGAATATCTCCAGTTTCGCAAGGCGGAAGATTTTCTCTGGGCGGTGCGCTGCCACATGCACTTTCTCACCGGAAAGGCGGAAGAGCGGCTGCATTTCGATATTCAGCGCGATATCGCAGAGCGGCTTGGCTATACGAGCCATCCTGGCCTGTCGGCGGTCGAGCGCTTCATGAAGCACTACTTCCTCACCGCCAAGGGCGTGGGCGACCTGACACGCATCTTCTGTGCAGCGCTTGAGGAAGAACAGGGCAAGCACGTGCCCGGCTTCAACCGCTTTTTCATGAATTTCTCGCGCCGCCGCAGAAAACTTGCAGGCACCAGCGATTTCATCGTCGACAATCACCGCATCAACGTGGCGGACGAAGGTGTGTTCGAGCGCGACCGGGTGAACCTGTTGCGGCTGTTCTGGTTCGCCGATCGGCACGGTCTCGAATATCACCCCGAGGCGCTGAAGCTGCTCACCCGTTCGCTCAAGCTGATCGACCGAAATCTGCGCCGTGATAAAGAGGCCAACCGCCTCTTTATGGATGTGCTGACGTCCGACCGCGATCCTGCGCTCAACATGCGCCGCATGAACGAGGCCGGCGTTCTGGGCAAGCTCATCCCCGATTTCAACAAGATCGTGGCGATGATGCAGTTCAACATGTACCACCACTATACGGTCGACGAGCATCTCATCCGCTGCATCGGCGTCCTGTCCGAGATCGAACATGGCGACGGCGAGAAGCTGCATCCGCTTTCCCATTCGCTGATGCCGTCTCTAAAGCCGTGGCGCGAAGTGCTCTACACCACGGTTCTTCTGCATGACATCGCCAAGGGGCGGCCGGAAGACCACGAGACGGCGGGTGCGCGGATCGCCCGCAGGCTGTGTCCGCATATGGGGTTCGATCCCAAGGAAACGGAGATGATCGCCTGGCTGGTCGAGCATCATCTCGACATGTCCATGGTTGCCCAGACGCGTGATCTGAACGACCGCAAGACGATCCAGGACTTCGCCGACATGGTGCAGTCCGTGGAGCGGCTAAAGCTGCTTCTGGTGCTGACCGTCTGCGACATTCGCGGCGTCGGGCCCGGCGTGTGGAATGGCTGGAAGGGCCAGCTTCTGCGCACGCTCTATTATGAGACCGAAGTGCTTCTGACCGGTGGCTTCTCCGAAGCGCCGCGCTCCACCCGTGCGGACGAGGCGCGCCAGCGGCTGGCAGGCGCGCTTGAAGAGCACGGCTGGCCCGAAAAGGACATCGAGGACTATCTCGATCTGCACTACTCGGCCTATCTGCTGGCCGTCGATCTGGATGACCAGATACGCCATGCGGATTTCATCCGCGATGCCGACAGGCAGGAACGGCCTCTTGCAACGATGGTGAAGCCGCACACATTCGAGGCGGTGACCGAGATCACGGTGTTCGCGCCGGACCACCCGCGCCTCCTGTCGATCATCGCCGGTGCCTGCTCGGCAGCCGGCGCGAACATTGTCGACGCGCAGATTTTCACCACCACCCATGGTCGCGCGCTGGATACGATCCTGATCAACCGCGAGTTCGATTTCGATGCCGATGAGCGCCGACGGGCCGAAAGCGTGCGCAGGCTCATCGAGGATGTCCTCTCGGGCAAATCCTATCTGCCCGACATGATCGAGAAGCGCGCAAAACCGCGCCGCGGCACCCGCGCCTTCCGCGTCGAGCCGCGCGTTGAGATCGGCAACACGCTGTCGAACCGTTTTTCCGTTGTCGAGGTGAGGGGGCTCGATCGTCCGGGGCTGCTTTCGGAAGTAACCGAAACGCTGTCCGACCTCTCGCTCGACATTGCCTCGGCACACATCACGACGTTTGGCGAGAAAGTGATCGACACATTCTACGTGACCGATCTCACCGGCCAGAAGATCGTCAGCACCGACAGACTGGATGCGATCCGCAAGGCGCTTTTGAAAACGCTGGAAAGCGGCGTGGAGCGATCGGTGAGAGGCAAATCGCGGACGGCTGCCGAATGAGCATGGTGGCGGTGGATGATGTTTTGCGGGGTAGCGGAGGGAGAATCGTTCCGGCATGGATCCTCGGGTCAAGCCCGAGGATGACGACGGGGTTGGTTGGCCGATCACTCGTATATGCAGCGGCGCAGGCACTACTGAAGAAGCTCGTCATCCTCGGGCTTGACCCGAGGATCCATGCCAGCGCATCTCAGCATTGCAATTCTTTGGATTGCGGCCCCCATCCCGCACCTATTTTCAGGTCTTCCTACCCATGAGTCTCATCGGAAAATTCGCCAGTGTCGGCAGCGCGACCATGGCAAGCCGCATCCTCGGCTTTGCGCGCGAAGCGCTGATTGCGGCCGCCATTGGCGTTGGGCCGGTTACGGACGCCTTCTATGCTGCGTTCCGCTTTCCCAACCTCTTCCGCCGGCTCTTCGCCGAAGGGGCGTTCAACACCGCCTTCATTCCGCTCTTCGCCAAGGAGATGGAGGGCGGTGGTGTTGAGGCCGCACGGCGCTTTGGCGAGGATGTGTTGGCCGTTCTGATGACGGTGCTTCTGGCGCTTTCGTCCGCCGCCATGCTCGCAATGCCGTTTCTGGTCTCGACCATCATCGCACCGGGCTTTGCCGCTTCGCCGGAGAAGTTCGACCTGACGGTGATCATGACGCGGATCATGTTCCCCTATCTGTTCTGCATGTCGCTGGTCGCCATGTTCTCCGGCATTCTGAATGCGATGCGCCACTATTTCCTGGCGGCATTGGTGCCGACGCTTCTCAATGTGATTTTGATCGGGGTTCTGCTCGTCGCGCTTTTCTGGCAGTTCGACCCGCGCCAGACGGGCATCTGGCTTGCCTGGGGCGTGTTCGCCTCGGGTCTGGCACAGCTGTTCTTTCTGATACAGGGTGCGCGTCACGCGGGCTACTCCATGCGGGTGCGGCGTCCGCGCCTCACGCCTGGTGTAAAACGCCTGCTTGTGCTCATGGCGCCGGCGCTTCTGACCGGCGGCATCATGCAGATCAACCTGCTGGTCGGGCAGATCATCGCCTCCACTCAGGACAACGCCATCGGCCTCCTGAACTTCGCCGACCGCATCAACCAGCTGCCGCTCGGCGTCATCGGCATTGCCGTGGGCGTGGTGCTTCTGCCGGAGCTTTCCCGCGCCCTGAAGGCTGGCGATCACGCCGATGCGCAGCACCTGCAGAACCGCTCCATGGAGTTCGCGCTGGGGCTCACACTGCCGGCCGCCGTAGGGCTCATGGTCATGCCGGCCCCCATCGTCGCCATCCTTTATGAGCGCGGTCAGTTTACGGCACTCGATACGGCAATGACAGCTGCCGCGCTCGCCGCCTTCGCCAGCGGTTTGCCGGCCTATGTGCTGACGAAAGTGTTCCAGCCGGCCTTCTTCGCGCGCGAAGACATGAAAACGCCGATGTGGTTCTCGCTGATCACTGTGGTGGTGAACATTGCAGCGAGCCTGCTCTTCTTCCCCGTCTACGGCCATGTGGCGATCGCCGCGGCAACCTCGCTTTCAGCCTGGGTGAATGTGCTTCTTCTGGCGGTCACCCTTTGGCGGCGTGGCGATTTCCGACCTTCGTCGCTAACCCTGCGGCGCATCGCTTTCATGCTGCTCGCCAGCGCAGTGATGGGCGTGGTCGTCTGGGGAATGCTGACAGGTCTACCGCAGTTTGTCGGGCACGACCTTCTGATCGTACGCATTCTCACCGTTGTCGCCATCGTCGTGCTCGCGGCGGTTGCCTATTTCGGCGTGGCGCTTGCAACCGGTGGGATCGACCGGAAGGAGCTTGCCCGTGCCCGGCGGCGGGACCGCAAGAACGTCTCCCATTAACGGAATGCGAAGGCGGTGCATCTAGCATCGCCTCATTGTTCCGGGGGAGAGGCATGCAGCAACGGCTCTACTATATCGATTTTCTGCGTGTCTCCGCGTTCATGCTGCTGATCGCCTATCACGCTTCGGTCGCCTTCTTCCCGGACATGAAATGGCTGATCGAGGCGCCGGAGGGCAGCACCACCCTGTCGCTGATCATGAAACACCCACGCGCCTGGCGGCTTGCCCTGCTTTTCTTCGTGTCAGGCATGGGAACCTGGTTCGTCTATCGGCGGTGCCACGATCTCAGCTTTCTGACCGGCCGGTTCACGCGCCTCTTCCCGCCGCTGATTTTCGCCATGTGCGTCATCATCGTTCCGCAGGTCTGGTATGAACGCATGTATGAGGAGGGTTATCAGGGCTCCTTCCTGACGTTCTGGCTCACGCGCTATTTCACCGAAGGCAAATATCCCGACGGGAATTTTACCTGGGCGCATATGTGGTTCGTTGCCTATCTGCTGGTGATGACCATCGTCTGCTATCCGGTTTTCCGGCTGATCGATCAGCCCTTCATGAAGCCGGTGACCGACTGGTTTCAACGGGTGGCAGGCTCCGGATCGGTCTACCTGCTCTTCCTACTGCCGCTCGTGCTCAATCTTGTGCTGTCGCCCGTTTTCCCGCGCCAGACCAATGCGCTCTACAATGACGGCGCCTGGTTTGCGGTATGGGCGAGCTGGTTCGGGCTTGGCTTTCTTTTCGCCAGATACCATCAAGCGCTGATTGGGAATGTCGTGGGTTTACGCTGGCAAAGCGCCGGGTTGGCAGCAGCGCTGACGGCGGCGCTCTACCTCTTTTCCTGGACAGGAACCGGCGGTGCTTTCATCGGCGACTATGAAACCATGACGCCGCTCTTCAAGACGCTCCTGATGGCGCTGGCATGGACGATGATCCTGGCGCTGTGCGGGTTTACGGCGAAGCATCTGAACGCACCGAGTGTTACTGTCTCATGGCTCAACCGCAAGGTCTTTCCACTTTACATCGTGCATCAGACCGTGGTTCTGGCCGCGCTCTATTATGTTCTGCCGCTCGGACTTGGCGTCTGGACCGAATATGCGTTGGTTCTGACTGCGACGTTTGCCGGCTCGTTCCTGTTCGCCATCGCGGTTGAGTGGCTGCCCGGCCGGAGCGGCATTCTGGCGGGGCTCGCACCGCGCGGTCGGCCCTTGCCCGCCGGCGGAGCGGAAACGCAATCGGTGCGTGGGGCTTGATTGCCGGTTTCGCGTCGTTCATAAGCCATGGCGCGCGGTTTTCGCGCTTCAAAAGGCATTCAGGAACGATCCATGAGCGAATTCAGGGAGCTCGTCTTCTCCGGCGTTCAGCCGACGGGCAATCTTCACCTCGGCAATTATCTGGGCGCGCTGCAGAAGTTTGTCGCGCTGCAGGACAGCCATGAGTGCATCTATTGTGTCGTCGATCTGCACTCGCTGACCGCGACCATGGCGCATGACGATCTGGCCGACCAGACGCGTTCGATCACCGCCGCCTTCCTGGCGAGCGGCATCGACCCGAAGAAGAACATCGTCTTCAACCAGAGTCAGGTGCTGCAGCACGCAGAACTCGCATGGATATTCAACTGCGTCGCGCGCATCGGCTGGATGAACCGCATGACGCAGTTCAAGGACAAGGCCGGCAAGGACCGTGAGAACGCGTCCCTCGGTCTGCTCGCCTATCCGAGCCTGATGGCGGCTGACATTCTCGTCTACCGCGCCACCCACGTTCCGGTAGGGGACGATCAGAAGCAGCACCTCGAGCTGACGCGCGACATTGCGCAGAAATTCAACAATGACTTCTCCGGGCGCATTGCCGAGCTTGGCTATGGCGTGGAGATGGAGGTGGGCGAAGAAAAGGTGAACGGCTTCTTCCCGTTGACCGAACCGCTCATCGAAGGCGCGATCACCCGTGTGATGAGCCTGCGTGACGGCTCCAAGAAGATGTCCAAATCGGACCCGTCCGACCTGTCGCGCATCAATCTTACGGACGACGCTGACGCCATCGCCAAAAAGATCAAGAAGGCAAAGACCGACCCCGAGGCTCTGCCTTCAGAAGTGGACGGCCTGGCCGAGCGGCCCGAGGCGCAGAACCTTGTTGGCATCTATGCCGCGCTTTCCGGTGCCACCAAGGCGGATGTGCTTGCGGAGTTCGGTGGGCGGCAATTCTCCGAGTTCAAGCCGGCGCTGGCGGAGCTTGCGGTCGAGAAACTCTCGCCGATCGCCGGCGAGATGCGCCGCATTCTTGCGGATCCGGCTTATATTGACGGTGTTCTGCGTGAAGGCGCCGGCCGGGCGCGCGAGAAGGCGGAAGCGACCATGAAGATGGTGCGCGAGATCATCGGGCTCATCGACGGGTGAGCCCTTTGAACACCCCGTCTTGCCGAAAGCCGTTCGCGATGGCAGATTGCGCGGAAATGGCGGGTCACTCGCCGGCGAAACAGGACGTGTGAATGGTCTCCAAGCGACTGATCCGCGAGGCGGGACACCGCCGCAAGTTCCTTGCCATCATTGATGACACGCCCGAATGCGAGCGGGCCGTTGCCTACGCGGCGCGGCGCGCCCAGTCGACAAATGGCGTTCTGGTGCTTCTTTTCGTGATCGAACCCGGCGACTTCCAGCACTGGCTGGGGGTCGAGCAGATCATGCGTGAGGAAGCGACGGCAACGGCCAATGCAGCACTCGACACGCATGCCACCAAGGTGCGCGAGACAATCGGCATCGAGCCGGAACTCGTGGTGCGCGAAGGCAAGTCCGCCGACGAGATTCACAAGCTGATCGAAGAGGACCAGGACATCGCCATCCTCGTTCTGGCAGCGGGCAGTTCCAAGGAAGGGCCGGGGCCGCTGGTCTCGTCCATTGCCGGTAAGACGGCCGCTTTTCCCATCCCCGTCACCGTCGTGCCGCAGAATCTGAGCGACGAGGAAATCGAAAGCCTGGCATAGGGGCGCGACGCTCCCCATATGTGCGCTTGAACACCGGAGCGATTCCACCTATTTTAGAATCATTCCAAGAAACGCCAGATCGGAAAACCACCATGTTCATTCAGACTGAAGCGACCCCCAATCCCGCGACGCTGAAATTCCTGCCTGGCCGGGTGGTTCTGGAAGAAGGAACGGCCGATTTCCGCGAGGCGGAGTCGGCGGCAGAGACATCGCCGCTGGCCGAGCGGCTGTTTTCGGTCTCCGGCGTGACTGGAGTCTTCTTCGGTTATGACTTCATTACCGTCACCAAAGAGGACGGTCCGGACTGGCAGCATCTGAAGCCGGCCATTCTTGGCACCATCATGGAGCACTTCATGTCGGGCCAGCCGGTCATGGCCAAGGCAGGGCTCGGCGGCCTTCCGGTTTCCGACGAAGGCGAGTTCTACGACGAGGCGGATGAGGAAATTGTTTCGACCATCAAGGAGCTGCTCGATACGCGTGTACGCCCGGCGGTTGCCCAGGATGGCGGCGACATCACTTTTCGCGGCTACGAGAAGGGCACCGTCTTTCTGCATATGAAAGGTGCCTGCGCGGGCTGCCCGTCTTCCACGGCCACGTTGAAGCACGGCATCCAGAACCTGCTCCATCATTTCGTTCCGGAAGTTCGGGAAGTCGAACAGGTGCTCTGATCGCTCCCGCGTCAGGATCAAGACAAGAAAAAACCGGGCTCCAGAGCCCGGTTTTTTTCAGGGTCGGATCGACTGACCCCGGTCGCTGAGACGGTTTCTACCGCTTAACGATTACTTTAGCACCAACTTCGGTACGGTTGTAAAGGTCAATGATGTCCTGATTCATCAATCTGATGCATCCCGACGACATTGCCTTGCCGATGGAGCGCCATTCCGGCGTGCCGTGCAGGCGATAGCCGGTGTCGCCACCGCGGTTGAACAGATAGAGCGCGCGTGCGCCGAGCGGATTGGACAGGCCGGGCGGCATGCCGCGGCGCCATTTCGCCAGCTCCGGCTGACGGCCGATCATCGCAGACGGCGGCGTCCAGGTCGGCCACTCGCGCTTCATGGCGATGCGCGCCGTGCCCGCCCATTCAAAGCCCTCACGACCAACGCCGATGCCATAGCGCATGGCTTTGCCGCCATCCATCACGAGGTAGAGAAACTTGGCATTGGTGTCGACAATGATGGTGCCAGGCTTTTCCTTGGTTTCGTAGGAAACAATCTGACGGTGATACTGGCGGGGAACTTCATTGATCGGAATGCGGGGAAGCTGGTAGCCAGCGTCTTTCACCGTGCCGTAGTCGGACGTGAAAACCTTGAAAGGACCGCCCGTCGTACAGCCGGCAAGTGCCGTTGCAAGCCCCAGTGCCGCAGCGACGGCGATGGATTTGAATTTCATGTGTTCCCCCAGCCCGGATACCTTAATTATGCCTGAAGCGCGTCGTAATCTGATCATCATTGTTAAATTCTTGGTTAACAAATTGCCAAGGCTTAGGCCGCGCTGACGTAGCGGAAGCCCCTTATTGACTCACATTATTGCAAACAGGCAACACAATCCCCAGTTTCTGCATTGATGAAAGCGCAGGAGTCGCATCATGAATGTTGGACAGGCCGCCCGCCGTTCGGGATTACCGGCTAAGACGATTCGCTATTATGAGGAAATTGGCTTGATAGCACCGCAGCGTGCGGGCAACGGCTATCGCGCCTACAGCGATCAGGACCTCCATTTTCTGACATTTCTGAAGCGCGCGCGGGGGCTTGGCTTCTCCATCGACGAATGCCGGCAACTCATGGCTCTCTATCGGGATAAAGAGCGGGCAAGCCAGGACGTGCGCGATATAGCCGTGTCCCATGTGGCGGCAATCGACGACAAGATCGCTGAACTGCAATCCATGCGCGCAGTTCTCAACAAGCTGATCCTTGCCTGCCGGGGCGATGAACGTCCGGATTGCCCAATCCTCAATGACATCGCCGGAGCACGGTAAGGCTTCAAACGGGGCTATGAGGATGGCATAATTCCGCAATGCCGATCATCTCTCCGATTCCCGTCAACCCTCTGGCCGATGGGCGCCAGTCGGATCGCGCCATGGTCATCCGACGCGGCGTGCAACGCCTGCTGATGAGCATGGGGGCCGTTGTGTTGCCGGAGTTGACGCTTGCCACCGGTCGTCGCGCCGATCTCGTGGCGCTGACGCGGAAAGGCGATATCTGGATCATCGAGATCAAGTCGTCGGTTGAGGATTTTCGAGTGGATCGGAAATGGCCGGATTACCGCCAGCACTCCGATCGCTTCTTCTTTGCGACCCACCCGGAAGTGCCGGCAGAGATTTTCCCCGAGGAGTGCGGCTTTATCCTGTCTGACGGCTATGGGGCCGAGATCCTGCGCGAGCCCGACGAACACCGGCTCGCCGCCGCCACTCGCAAGGCGATGATGCTGCGCTTTGCGCGGGCGGGTGCGGCGCGTGTCACCGCCGCGGAGCTTGCCGGCATCGAGGTTCCGCTTGCCGAAGGTGAGGCGGGCTGAGGCTCAGGGCGTGATGGGTGCGCGGCCCGTCGCCAGTGCATGGTCGAGATATTCGACACGGTCCTGCCCGAAGAAGGCCTCGCCGTTCAGCACATAGGTGGGCACGCCGACAGCATCGGCCTCGACCGAGTCTTTCGTATTCTGCGCGCGGATTGCGGCAATCGCTTCGCTTTGGGCGGCTTCGAGAATGGATGCGGCGTCGAACTTCTCCAGTTCCAGATATTTCGCCAGCGTGTCGGGATCGGCGATGTTCTCCTCGTTCGCCCACACGGCGGCGAAAACACGCTCCATATAGCTCATGGGGTCGTGCCCCCCGGCGACCAGGGCAGCAATCACATGGTCTGAAAGAGCCGGGTCGACCGGCCAGTGCCTTGGCGTCTTGTTGATGGGCATGCCGCGGAAGTCCGCGATGCGCTGCAGTTCCACCAGCCGCAGCCGCTGGCGCACCGGAGGGCGCTTTGCCGGCGGGACCGCACCGGAAATCTCCCACACACCCATCAGGTTGACCGGCTTCACCCGCACGGTCGCGCCATGTTTGGACAGAACCGTCCGCAGTGGCTGATGACCCAGATAGGTGAAGGGCGAAGCGGATGTGAAATAGTAGTCGACGGTGGCTGGCATGAGTGTCTCCGGTACATTTTCCGAGGCTGAAACTAGGGTCAGGACCTATTAATATGGTCGCAATGGTCGGCCTGATTTGTGCGGATACGCGAAGCAGGACCGCAGGAAGACTTCACGTCTTTCAAGGTCTTGCGACAAAGTAGGCCGTGCAAATCAGGCCGATCCGAAGGACGCTCGATAGACCAGCGACCTGCCGCGTCAAACCCCTTGACCGGGGAAAGGCCCCGCTCTGCGGGCTTTTCCTCGCATCTCTTGGTCTATCGAACGCCATTGCGGCCATATTAATGGGTCCTGACCCTAGCGAGCCAGGCGCCGCACCGATAGACGTCAGACCAACACTTTTGCGCGAGCGCGCAGGCCCTGATGCGAGGCCATGAAAGCCTTTTCCTCGTCATTTGGAGCGCGCGGTGCCGTATCGACGCCGAGCGCGCTCATCAACTCGTCCATCGGAACGAAGCGCTTTCCGCGATAATCGTAAACACCTCCGGTGGTGAGGATCATGGCGGCGATACGACCGTCCTGGAGGACGAAACGATGCCGACCAATGATCTGTGTACCGTCCCACGTCTCGATGGTGGAGACCACGTCGAAACGCTGCCACAGGCGAACCTCGCGCACATAGGCCGTCTGAAGTCCGCCAAGCAGCGGCGCCCAGCCGCGTTTGCGGGCTGCCGCCACCAGACCGCTGCGCAGAAAAATGTCGATCCGCCCCATATCCGCCAGCATCATGTAGCGGGCGTTGTTGAGGTGGATGTTCATGTCGATGTCGGTCGGCAGGCAGCGGAACGAGAGCGTGCTCTCATCGCCCAGCCGGTAGACGCCCCGGCTCTTGCGTGTGGCGGCCACGCGAAGAAGACGCATCCAGACATACATGGTTTTCTATCCTGAGAGGTTGGTGCTGCGGCCGGCGTTTGCCCGGCAAAGCAACGTTTCGAAATTGTGCCCTGTTCAACGTTCCGGACGCATTACTGCATCCGGAACGGAGTTTTTTCGCTTTCGCAGCAAAAGCCTCAGGCGGCCTTCTTCTCCGCCGCCTTTTCAGGCGCAAAGCGTTGGTAGAAGGTCTCGCCGCTCTCGGCCATGTCCAGAAGGAGTTTCGGCGCCTTGAACTGCTTGCCGTACTTCTTCTGCAGGCGCTTGGTCATGGCGACGAAGGCGTCCGCTCCCATCCCGTCGATATAGGAGAGGGCGCCGCCCGTGTAGGGCGCGAAGCCGAAGGCGAGAATGGAGCCGACATCCGCTTCGCGCGGATCGACCACAATGCCTTCCTCCATGATGCGGGCCGCTTCCAGCGCGATTGTCGCAAGGAAGCGCTCCTGCAGTTCCTCGACATCGATCTTGTCCGGGCTCTTCTGCGGATAGAGATCCTTCAGGCAGGCCCACAGATGTTTCTTCGCGGGCTTGGCCGGATAGTCATAGAAGCCCTTGCCGTTTTTGCGGCCAAGACGGCCATGCTTGTCGACCAGCGTGTCGATCAGCTCCATGTGGCGCGGGTCGACGGCCTTGGGGCCGAGATCGCGCACGGTCTGCTTCATGATCTTCTGTGCAAGATCGACAGCCGTCTCATCGGTGAGGGCGAGCGGGCCGACCGGCATGCCGGCCATCTTCGCCGCGTTCTCCACCATCGGGGCGGGTACGCCTTCGATGACCATGGAGAATGCCTCCTGCATGTAGCGCAGGACGCAGCGATTGACGTAGAAGCCACGCGTGTCATTGACCACGATAGGCGTCTTCTTGATGGCGCGCACATAGTCCATCGCCATGGCAAGCGCCTTGTCGCCGGTCTTCTTGCCCATGATGATCTCGACCAGCATCATCTTGTCGACGGGCGAGAAGAAGTGGATGCCGATGAAGTTCTTTGGTCGTTTCGAGTTCTTCGCCAAACCCGAGATCGGAATGGTCGAGGTGTTGGAGGCGAAGACGGCGGACGGTTTCAGAACGGCCTCGGCCTTCTCGGTCGCCGTTTTCTTGATCTCGGAATCCTCGAACACGGCCTCGATCACCAGATCGCAGCCTTCAAGCTCGGCATAATCGTCGCTCGGCGTGATGAGCGAAAGGAGCTTTTCCTTGTCTTCGGCGGTGGCGCGGCCCTTCTTGATGGCCTTGTCCATCAGGTCGGCGGAATGCGCCTTGCCCTTCTCGGCGGATGCCGTGTCGCGGTCGATCAGAACGACCGGAATGCCGGCTTTCGCCGTCACGAAGGCGATGCCGGCGCCCATGAAGCCGGCACCGAGCACGCCGATCTTTTTAAATTTCTTTGCCGGCACATCGTCCGGACGGCGCGCGCCCTTGTTGAGCTCCTGTAGCGAGACGAAGAGCGAGCGGATCATCATCTTCGCTTCGGTCGTCTGCATGATCTCGGTGAAATAGCGCTGCTCGATGGTGAGCGCGGTGTCGAAGGGCACCAGCATGCCCTCATAGACGCATTTCAGGATCGCGCTTGCTGCCGGGTAATTGTTGTAGGTCTCGCGGCGCAGGATGGCGATTGCCGGCGGCCAGAGGTTCGCGCCCGCTGCCGAATAGACCGGACCGCCCGGCAGTTTAAAGCCCTTCTCGTCCCATGGCTGAACCGGGCTGAGGCCGTCGAGGATCATCTTCTTTGCTGTCTCGACCAGCTTCTTGGGTGCTGCGATCTCGTGGATCAGCCCCATGGCCTTCGCCTTCTGCGGCGTCAGCGTCTGGCCGGTGGTCAGCATCTGCAGGGCTTCCTGCGGCTTGGCCAGACGCGGCACGCGCTGGGTGCCGCCTGCGCCGGGGAAAATGCCCACTTTCACTTCGGGAAGCGCCATCTTCACTGCCGGGCTGTCGGCTGCGACACGGCCATGGCAGGCGAGCGAAAGCTCGAACGCGCCGCCCATGCAGGTGCCGTTGATAGCCGAGACCCACGGCTTGCCGGAGGTTTCAAGCTTGCGCCAGAGCCAGCCCATGCGCCCGGCATTGTCGAACAGAAGCTTGACCGCCTTCTTGGGGTCCTTGGCCTTCTCCTTCTCGAACTGGCCGAGCATCTTTTGCAGCATGGTCAAATCCGCGCCGCCCGAAAAGGTCTCCTTGCCGGAGGTGATGACAGCGCCCTTGATCCCGTCACTGCCTGCAACGTGATCGATGATCGCGTCCAGCTCGTTCATCACCTCTTCGGTGAAGACGTTCATGGAGCGGTCCGGCATGTCCCAGGTGACGAGCGCGATGCCGTCTGCGTCCACGTCAACGGTGAAATTCTTGTAGTCGGTCATGGTCTGATCTCTCCCCGACAGCTCAAACGCGTTCGATGATGGTTGCGGTGCCCATGCCCGCGCCGATGCACAACGTCACGAGTGCCGTGTTCAGGTCGCGGCGCTCCAGTTCGTCGAGAACCGTGCCGAAAATCATCGCGCCGGTCGCACCCAGCGGGTGGCCCATCGCGATTGCGCCGCCATTCACATTGATCCGGTCGTGGTCGATCTCGAAGGCCTGCATGTAACGCAGCACCACGGAGGCGAAAGCCTCGTTCAGTTCGAACAGGTCGATGTCCGAAAGCTTCATCCTGGCTTTCTTCAGAAGCTTTTCCGTCACGTCCACCGGCCCGGTCAGCATGATCGCTGGCTCGGAGCCGATATTGGTGAAGGCGCGGATTTTCGCGCGCGGCGCGAGCCCCATGGACTTGCCGGCCTTGCGTGAGCCGAGCAGCACGGCAGCGGCACCATCGACGATGCCCGACGAATTGCCGGCATGGTGCACATGGTTGATGCTTTCAAGCTCCGGATAGCGCTGCACGGCCACGGCGTCGAAACCGCCCATTTCGCCGGGCATCACGAAGGATGGATTCAACTGGCCAAGCGCCTGCATGTCGGTGCCGGGGCGCATGTGCTCGTCATGATCGAGAATAGTCAGGCCGTTCTGGTCTTCCACGGGGATCACCGACTTCTTGAAATAGCCCTTGTCCCAGGAGTTCTTGGCGCGCTTCTGGCTCTCCACGGCATAGGCATCCACATCGTCGCGTGAAAAGCCGTATTTCGTGGCGATCAGGTCGGCGGACACGCCCTGCGGCATGAAATAGGAGGGGATGCCGACCGAAGGGTCCATGAACCATGCGCCGCCGGACATGCCCATGCCGACGCGCGACATGCTCTCCACGCCGCCGGCAATGACGATTTCGTCGGAGCCGCCGGCGATCTTGGCCGCGCCCAGATTGATGGCGTCGAGGCCCGATGCGCAGAAGCGCGAGATCTGCATGCCCGGAGCCGCGTTCGCGTAGCGCGCCTCGAAGGCGGCCGAGCGCGGGATCACGGAGCCGGCTTCACCGACCGGATCGACGCAGCCGAAAATGATGTCGTCCACCTTTGCGGTGTCGAGGCCGTTGCGGTCGCGCACGGCTTCCAGAACTTTCGCGCCAAGGCGCACGGCGGGCACCTCGTGCAGCGAACCGTCCTTCTTGCCGCGTCCGCGCGGCGTGCGCACGGCATCATATACATAAGCGTCAGCCATATCGGTCTCCCTGCTTTACCGACCCAACGCGGGGTCGTGCGATTGGTTCAAAGGGTTCTGGCGATCACCAGCTTCATGATCTCGTTGGTGCCGCCATAGATGCGCTGCACGCGGGCGTCGCGATACATGCGCGCGATGGGATATTCGTTCATATAGCCATAGCCGCCGTGGAGCTGCAGGCATTCGTCGACCACCTTGCACTGCAGGTCGGTGAGCCAGTATTTGACCATGGAGGCGGTGGCGGTATCGAGATTGCCGGCGAGGTGACGTGCCACGCAATCATTGTAGAAAACGCGGCCGACCGTTGCCTCGGTTTTCAGTTCCGCCAGTTTGAACTGGGTGTTCTGAAAGTCGATCACCTTCTGGCCGAAGGCCTTGCGCTCTTTCACATAGTCGATGGTGACGGCCAGAGCGCGCTCGATCATGGCTATCGCCTGAGCGCCGATCAGAAGCCGCTCCTGCGGGAGTTGTTGCATGAGCTGCACAAAGCCCTGACCTTCCTCATGACCGAGAAGATTGGCGGTTGGCACACGCACATCGTTGAAGAAGAGTTCCGAAGTGTCGTTGGACTTGAGGCCGATCTTGTCGAGGTTGCGACCGCGCTCAAACCCTTCGGCCTCGTCGGTTTCGACCACGATCAGGGATGTGCCCTTCGCGCCCTGGCTAGGGTCCGTCTTGGCCACCACTATTACGAGATTGGCTAACTGCCCGTTGGTGATGAAGGTCTTGGAGCCGTTGAGGCGGTAATGGTTTCCATCCTTCTCCGCCCGCGTTTTCACACCCTGAAGATCGGACCCGGCACCGGGTTCGGTCATGGCGATCGCTCCGATCAGCTCGCCGCTCGCGAGCTTCGGCAGCCAGCGCTGCTTCTGCTCTTCCGAGCCGTAATGGAGGATGTATGGCGCGACGATGGCGTTGTGGAGCGCAATGCCGAAACCATCGACGCCCACATGGCTGATCGCTTCGATGATCGCGCTTTCATGGGCGTAGGTGCCGCCCGCACCGCCATGATCCTCCGGCATCGAGGCGCAGAGAAGGCCCGCAGCGCCGGCCTTCTCCCAGCTCGCGCGGTCGAAGATCTCCGCCTTCTCGAACGCTTCATAGTGAGGCGCAATCTCTTCCGTCAGGAAGCGGCTCGCCATGTCATAGAGCATGGCGACGTCTTCACCGGCCCAGTCGGGCCGAGAAAGGCCAAGTACGGACTGTGGGTCTGCCACTCTACGCCTCCTCGCTGACAACGCTGCGCACTAGCGTAGGCACGCTAGAACGAGCACGGCTTTCATACCAGTCAAAACGCCTCTTCCGGCAGGGCCATCATCGCGTCGGCGCCGGTGGAGATACGGGCGAGGTGCGCCGCCGTTTCGGGCATGACGCGCTCCATGAAATACCGGCCGGTGGCGATCTTGGCCTCAAGGAACGAGGCGTCGCCATTGGCACCGGCGGCAATCTGCTCCTGCGCTTTCTTGACCATTCGGCCCCACATGTAGCCGAGCGCCACAAGGCCCATCAGATGCATGTAGTCATGGGAGGCCGCACCCGCATTGTCAGGCTTCTGGACCGCGTTCTGCATCAGCCAGAGCGAAGCGGCCTGCAGGTCGTTAAGGCCTTTCTTGAGTGCCTTCGTGAAGGGGGCCATCGCCTCGTCTCCACGATGGGCCTCACAGAAATCGCCGACTTCTTTGAAGAAGGCCTGTGCGGCGCGGCCACCTTTGGCCGGCAGTTTGCGGCCCACCAGATCCAGCGCCTGAATGCCGTTCGCGCCCTCGTAGATCATGGCGATGCGGGCGTCACGCACGAACTGGCTCATGCCATGTTCCTCGATATAGCCGTGACCGCCGAACAGCTGCTGCGCCATGACGGCGTGCTCGAACCCCTTGTCGGTGAGAACACCCTTGATCACGGGCGTCATCAGCGCCAAGAGATCGGATGCCGCTTCGCGGTCCATCTCGTCTTCGGAGAGATGCGCGATGTCGGATTTGAGCGCGGTCCACAGGATCAGCGCACGTCCGGCCTCGTTGAAGGCGCGCATCGTCATCAGATTGCGGCGCACATCCGGGTGGACGATGATCGGATCGGCCTTCTTTTCCGGCGCTTTCGGCCCTGTGAGCGAGCGGCCCTGTAGACGTTCGCGGGCATATTCCACCGCGCCCTGATAGGCAGCCTCGCCGACGGCGTGGCCCTGCAGGCCGACGCCGAGGCGCGCCTCGTTCATCATCGTGAACATGGCTTTGAGGCCGCCATGCTCCTCGCCAAGCAGATAGCCGGTGGCGTCGTCATAATTCATGACGCAGGTGGCATTGCCGTGAATGCCCATCTTTTCCTCGATGGCTCCGCAGGAAACCGCATTGCGCGCACCGGGCGTGCCGGCATCGTCGATCATCACCTTCGGCACGATGAAGAGCGAGATGCCCTTCACGCCGGCGGGCGCGCCCTCGATGCGGGCCAGAACCAGATGGATGATGTTTTCCGAGAGATCGTGCTCGCCCGCGGAAATGAAGATCTTCTGGCCGGAAATTTTGTAGCTTCCGTCGCCGTTTGGCACGGCTTTGGAAGTCAGAAGGCCCAGGTCGGTGCCGCAATGGGGCTCGGTCAGATTCATGGTGCCGGTCCAGGTGCCTTCCACCATCTTCGGCAGCCACTTCTGCTTCTGCTCCTCGGTCCCATGTGTAAGGATCGCTGCGATGGCGCCCTGTGTGAGGCCCGGATACATCATCAGCGCCATATTGGCGGAAACCAGATATTCGCTGACGGCCGAGTGCACCGTGTAGGGGAGGCCCTGGCCGCCGTATTCTGCAGGCACGGAAAGGCCCAGCCAGCCGCCTTCGCAATATTGACGGTAGGCATCACCAAAGCCCTTCGGCGTCGTGACGGAACCATCCTCATGGCGGGTGCAGCCTTCGATGTCGCCTGTGCGATTGAGCGGCTGCATGACGTTTTCGGCCAGCTTCGCGCCTTCGCTCAGGATCGCTTCGACGATGTCCGGCGAGGCGTCGGCAAAGCCCGGCAGATTGTCGTAATTGCCGTAGCCAAGAACATCGTTGAGCACGAACAGCGTATCGCGCACGGGCGCACTGTAGGTCGGCATGAGACTCCTCCAGCTCTCGGAACAAAGGCGCGAACAGAGCTTTCGCGCAGCATCGGAAGCGCTCTAGCAAATTTTGACGTTTGCGTAAACGTCAAAAACGACGCGCGGCGTCACAAAGCCCCGTGCCGACCAGTGCCGGCACGGTGAGTTCTGGAATGAAACTGAAGCTGCGGCCCCGCAGCGGAGAGCGCGCCGGAGCAATCTGCAGTCAGGTGGAATGGCCTGACATCTGCAGAAATTCAGATGATGACAGGGCGTCCGGGCGGTTTGTCCCCGGCATCTGCCTCCCGTCCAGATTGGTCGTGTGCGCAAATGCCGGGTAGAGAAAAACCGCTGGCGGTGTTCCGCCGGTCTTCAGTCCGGATGTGTCGGACGAAATCAGCCGGCGGTGCCCAGAGCCGAGGCGGTATTCAGCCGGGCGCCGACGTCCGCGATCAGCTTCTTCAGCTCGGAAATCGCATCCTCGATGGAGCGATGCTGTTTCTGAAGCCGCACCATCTGGCGTTCGGATTTCGTCAGGACGAGTTGCAACTGCTCGACATTGCCCTCCGTGCGATCCGCCTTTGGGTCGTGAAGGTCAAGCACTTCCTTTATGTCGCTCAGCGAGAAGCCGATCTTACGGCCAAGCAAAATCTGCTGGAGGCGGAGCTTGTCGTTGCGCGAATAGAGGCGTGTCGTGCCCACGCGCTCCGGCGTCAGCAGGCCTTTGTCTTCGTAAAAGCGCAGGGCGCGAAGGGTGACGCCGAATTCGCGCGCCATCTCGCCAATGCGGGTGAATTCTTCGGAGGTCTCGGGAGAATCATTTCCCTCGGCGGTCTTTTCGACAGCCATTGCAATGTTCGTCATGATCACTGTTCCGTATCGAATGAACACTCCGGCGGGGAAACCGGAATGGTGACATGCCTGACGGCCAAACTTCGCCGACGGGCGAAGGACGCACCGCTCAGACACGTTTAGAAGGCGGGCTTATGCGTCGCAGAATACGGCATTACAAGGGCCTTTGGCCAAATTGTGAACGGCTTGCCAACAACCTTTTTGCCGGATTTTCGCGCGTATGCTTAATCGCCGGTAAGAAATGTTAACTCCGTGTTTACCATGATCGGGGAATTGTGGACCCGTCAGCAGACCATGCCCGTTCGCGTTCGAAGCCTGGGCATGGCGGCCTGACCGTGGGTGTCTCTGAAGTGTTTGTCTTCTGCCTTACCGGCGTACCAAAGCTGAAGGGCCCGCGCGGCAAGAACTATCGATGGCCAACCGGCAACCGGTGGAGAGGCGGGCGTTCCGATGAACAACAAGCGTTCCTATCTGGAAAACATAAATGCCGGTCGTCGTCGGCGGCCAAGGGCCAACGCGTCTCTTGATGAGATCAACCGCACGCTGGAAGAAATGGAGCATCGGCTTGGACGTGCCACCGGTCGTTTCGATCAGCAGGCGGAGGAAAACGAGGTCGCTCGTCGCATCCAGGAACTGTCCGAAACGGTGTCCCAGACCTACGCCCGGCCTGGGGAGCGCCCTGCGCCGCACCGGCACAAGGTCGCGCCGCAGGCCTATTTCGAGCGCGCCGCGCACGAGCTTGAGCGCAGCCACAGGCAGGAGCGCGAAGTCTCATCGATTGGCAGTATCGCCAGCGAGCTGAAGACCCTGCGCTCGGAGCTTCGTGATGCAATGCGCTCCGGCCTCAACGATGAATTCACCACGCTGCGCCGTGAACTGGCGGGCATTATGGCCTCGGTACCCAACAGTGCGTTGAGCAGCGAGCTTGTGGTTGAATTTGAACGCCTCTCCAATGCCATCGCACAGCTTGCCGAGCGCAGCGATGACAAGAACGTCAAGATGCTGCGCCTGGAAATGGAGGAGTTGAAATCATCGATTTCCAATCTCGCGCGCGAAGAGACGCTGCGCGCCGTCGATCAGCGCTGGGACGCGCTCGACGATCGCTGGAGCGCGTTCGAGACTCGTGTTTCCAATGATATTCGCAGGAGCGACCCGGCGATCGAGATGCTGCATCAGCGCATCGAAGAGATCGCCCACGCGGTCAACAACCTGCCGGAATCCCTCTCGATCCAGTCGCTTGAGGACCGGGTACGCACGCTTGCGGGCGCACTCGACCAGTTGCTGGAGCGCAAGCAGCAGAGCAATCCCGAAGTTTATGCTGCCCTGGATGAACGTCTTGACGAGATCAGCAGGGCAATCGCGGCCTCCGCTCCGAAGGCGCAGGCCGCGAGTTTCGATCCACAGCCCTTCGAGCGTATCGAGGCGCGGATTTCCTCTCTCGCCAGTCAGGTGTCTGAACTGCTTTCTGAACGTTCGGGCGGCGAGGCGGTCGGCCAGCTCAGCGAACAGCTCTATTCGCTGTCGCAGCGTGTCGACGAAATCGCCCACCGTATCGACATGCCGGAACAGACTGTGGAACGCCTTGCCGGCCAGATCGCCGGCATCGCCGAAAAGCTCGATACCGCCCCGCAGCCGCAGATTGCGGAGCACATGCTGCGCGGTATTGAAGATCGGTTCGCGCATCTTTCCCAGCTCATTGAGGAGCGGCAGGGTGACGTCGCCGAGCAGGGCCGGACGCTGGTTGACGAGCTGGAACGCCGTCTGCAGGAGATTTCCGCGCGGATCGATGAGCGCGGCAATCCGGCTCACGACGAAGCGGGCATCATGGCGACGATCGACGCACGCTTCAACGAGCTGGCCGCGCGCCTCGACGTTGGCGCTGGTGAAGCCCGCGATGGTGAAGCGCTTCGTGCGCTCGAGGCACGGCTCGACGACATCTCGGGACGTTTGCAGGCCTCTTCTTCACAGGCCTCTTCCGTCGATCCCGAGGTGATCCGGAATCTCGAAGCGCAGGTGCGCAGCCTTTCTGAACACCTTTCGCGCCCGGGTGCCGACCTGCCGGAATTCGAGGATCTGGGCCCGCGTCTGGAGAACATCGAGCGCTCCATTCACGAGAACCGTGCCGCTGTTGTCGAAGCAGCGCGGCACGCTGCGGAGCAGGCGATCGGCGCACTCGGAAACGCTCCTCAGGCGGAGGCATTCGATCGTGAGCTGCGGGCAGAATTGCGGGCTCTTGAGGAACTTACGCGCAAGTCGGACGAACGCAACACCAAGACGTTTGAAGCCATTCACGACACGCTCCTCAAGATCGTCGACCGCATCGGCGCAGTGGAAACCACGTCGAAAGCCGGCGCGGGTAGCGATGCGACGAAAATCGCCGTTGCAGCCGCTCCCTCGATTTCGCCCGCTGGCGATGAGGCCGTGGAAACGGTGACGCGCGATTATGAGCCGGCACCAAACCGCTCGCCGGCCGAGGCTGCGGCTGCTGCGGCCCGTGCGGCTCTGGATGAGGACGGGCAAAAGGAGCCGGTGAAGCCGGGACGCACCTCGCTTCTGGGCGGTTTGTCACGGGCATGGAGCACGCGCGGCGAAAAGCAGCAGGCCGAGGCCGAGGTCGAGGAGGACGTCTTCGAGGAAGCCGAGCTGGAGGCCGATGGAAGCCTTGAGGCGGTAGAGCTGGATGCTGAACGCATCAATGAGCCACTCGAACCAGGCTCCGGCGCTCCCGATCTCAATGCAATCCTGCGCCGTGTGCGTGATGAGAAGAAGGCACCGGTCCGCGCGGAGACGGATGACGCTGCGAAATCGGATTTCATTGCCGCGGCAAGACGGGCGGCGCAGGCTGCTGCCGCCGAGGCGGAGATTCTGAAGAAACGTCGGGCCGACGCCACCGAAGAAACCGGTCGCTTCGGCCTCGGGCGCCTCCTCAAGCGCAGCAGGAAACCGCTTATGGTGATGCTCGGAGCCGGCATTGTCGCCGCCGGTGGGTATCAGGTCGGAAAGACATACCTGTCGAACTCGACATCCATCCCGATGCCAGTCGCAAGCGATAGCTCGATGCCGGAGCCAGCGGCCGTTGTGGCCGGCACCAGCACTGCGGCGGAAGATCGCCGGGTGCGTGTCGTGGATGAGCAGCCGCTGGACGAAGCGTCCCCCAGCGAGGCAGTCGACGAGACGGTCGATACACTGGCCTCCATGCCGCAGATGGATGCACCTGCGCAGGGCAAGTTTGAGGAGCCGCTTTCAACGACCGAGACGGCCAACCTTCCCGAAGCACCGCCTGTGGAAGCCGTTCAAACGGTTTCGCTGGATGAAATCCCGATGGATGCCGGGCCGGTGCCGCTTCGTGAAGCGGCCGCGGCAGGAGATCCGAAGGCGTATTTCGAGATTGCCAGCCGCTATGCGGATGGACGCGGGACGACGGCGGACATGGCGAAGGCCGTCGAATGGTACACGAAGGCCGCCGAAGCCGGCTTCGCGCCCGCTCAATACCGGGTCGGTGATCTCTATCAGAAGGGTACCGGCGTCGAGCGTGACGCGGCAAAGGCGAAGATGTGGTTCCAGCTTGCGGCACAGCAGGGCAATGCGGGTGCCATGCACAATCTGGGTGTTCTCTACGCCATGGGTGCCGACGGGCCGGCAGACAACAGCTCTGCCGCACGCTGGTTCCTTGAAGCGGCGGAGCATGGCGTCAAGGACAGCCAGTTCAACCTTGGCATCCTTTCGGCCAAGGGCATGGGGGTGCCGCAGGACCTGACCGAAGCCTATAAGTGGTTTGCCATCGTCGCCAATGGCGGTGACAGGGACGCTGCCAGCAAACGCGACGAGATCGCGGCTGCTCTGTCACCGGAGAAACTGGAACAGGCGAAAAACAAGACCGCTTTGTGGAAAGCCAAATCCATTGACCCCGCCGTCAACATGGTTGATGTGCCTGAATCCTGGCGTGAGAGCCGTGAACTGACTGCAAGCGTCGACATGAAGAAGGCGGTCACCAACATTCAGCTTATCCTGAACCAGCAGGGGTTTGATGCGGGCAAGCCGGACGGCATCATGGGCGGCAAGACCAAGACGGCGATCAGCGCTTTCCAGAAGGCCAACGGCATGACGCCGACCGGAGAGGTCGACGAGGCTCTGGTGCGTGCACTTCTGGAAAAGAACAAGGCAGCGGCCGCTGCTCAGTAGGGCAGCTTCGCATCTGATGGACAGCCGGCTTTTAGGGTCAGGACCCAAAGTGTGTCCGAACGGACGCACTTCACCTTCGCCGGGCAAGTCGTTCAAACTTTTCCCGATTTGGTGACAACTCGGTTTGACTTCGTGATCGCCAGAGCGCAGAACGGAAGCACGCATAACGCTTCCACATCTCGCCCGGCGCCGTCGTCGGGGAAACAATTATTCGGGTGCCGCGGGTGGGTATCTATCTCCCAATCGCCGAAATGTCCGTCAATGTCTTCGTGCTGCTGGCCATGGGCGGCGCGGTCGGCTTTCTCTCCGGCATGTTCGGCGTCGGCGGCGGGTTTCTCATCACGCCGCTCCTGATCTTCTACAACATCCCGCCCGCCATCGCGGTTGCCACCGGCGCCAACCAGGTGATCGCTTCATCTTTCTCTGGCGCGCTGGCGCATTTCAAGCGCAAGTCGCTCGATCTCAAGCTGGGCACGGTGTTGCTGGCCGGCGGCATTGTCGGCGCGTCGCTGGGTGTCTCCGTCTTCGCCTATCTGCGGCGACTGGGACAGCTCGACCTGATCGTCTCGCTGCTCTACGTGGCGTTCCTCGGCGTGGTCGGCGGTCTGATGCTGATGGAAAGCGTGCGCGCCATCAGGCGTTCGCGCGGCGGCCAGACGGTGACGCTGCGCAAGCCCGGTCAGCACAACTGGATTCATCGTCTGCCGCTGAAAATGCGCTTTCGCGCCTCAAAACTCTTTGTCAGCGTGATACCGGTACTGGCTTTGGGTGCGTTTATCGGTTTCCTGGCGTCGATCATGGGTGTCGGTGGCGGCTTCATCATGGTGCCGGCGCTGATCTACCTTCTGAAAGTGCCGACCAATGTCGTGATTGGCACGTCGCTGTTCCAGATCATTTTCGTGGCGGCTTTCACGACGATCATTCATTCGACAGCCAACCAGACCGTCGATGTGGTGCTCGCTTTTCTCCTTATGGTCGGTGGCGTTGCCGGTGCGCAATATGGCGCGAGGGTGGGGCAGAAGCTTCGCGGCGAGCAGTTGCGCGCGCTTCTGGCGCTGCTCGTTCTGGCGGTGGCGCTTCGTCTTGGATTTGACCTCTTCGTTCGGCCCGAGAGCGTCTATTCCCTCTCCATGGGAGGGGTTTGAGCGATGCGTTTTGTGATCTTGTCCACGCTTGCCCTTCTGGTGCCCGTGCTGGCCGCACGGGCGCAGGACCACATCCCGGAGAACATCCAGATCGGTCTGTCCACGGACGAGGTTTCAATCACCTCGGATTTCAGCGGCGCGGTACTCACCATTTTCGGCGCGCTCGACAACGCCGATCCACTGGTCTCCCGGCAGGGGCGCTACGACGTGATCGTGGTTCTGGAAGGGCCACCGCGTGCCGTAACGGTGCGCAAGAAAACCCGTGTCGCGGGCATGTGGATCAACACGGAGTCCCTCATCTTCCGCGATGTGCCGGCGTCCTACTCCATGGCGCTGACGCGCGCGCCCCAGGACATCACCGCGCCGGATGGCTACCGGCGGCTCGCGCTCGGAGCGGACAACCTGCACCTGCAGCCACTCGACGCCGATGGCGATCCGAAAACGATCGAGGAATTCACCCGTGCGCTGCGGGATCGCAAGGAGGCCGAGGGGCTTTACTCGACGCGGGCGGGCGCGGTGCGCTTTCTGTCGCAAAGCCTTTTCCGGGCGTCGCTGCGGCTCGCACCCAACGTTGCGGTTGGCACGCACAGGGCCCGCGCCTTTCTGTTCCGAAACGGCATGTTTCTGCGCGAGACTTCGGCGCAGCTCACCATCCGCAAGGCGGGGCTTGAGCAGCGCCTCTATCAGTTTGCCCATCAGAACAGCATGCTGTACGGCATTCTCGCGGTGCTGATCGCCATCGTGACAGGCTGGCTCGGGCGGCTGATTTTCCGCAAGGACTGATCCTGGCGCAATTCCAGGAAAAGTGGGTACCGGTTTTCCGTTGGAAATTGCGCAATGATAACAAGACGGAGCGGAGCGACGTTTCCGTGAAACGGTGCACCGCTCTAACGCAACATGCTACCGGCAATGGCGTAGATGCCCTGCCGTCCAAGCATGTAGGCCGCGAGCCTTTCACGCGCAAACAGACCGGTGAAAGCGCGGTCAAGCACATTGAGGGTGCCGGTCAGGCTGCCGAAGGCGGGCATGATCAGCCGCTCCCCGTCGGAGACGAAACAGGCTCGTCGCACGCTGCGCCCGCGCCGCACGATGCGTGCCCCCGGGTGCAGGTGCCCGGCGATCTCGCCGGGACCGGCGCCGCGCGCAGGCTCGTGGCGAAAGGTGAGGCCTTCAACGGCGATTTCCTGCGCGCAGCGGCCGGGAAGGTCCGGCGGCGGTGCAGGGTCATGATTGCCGGCAATCCAGTGCCAGTCGCGCCTGCCGATGATCCGTACAAGGTGATCACGGAAGGCTGCCGGCATTTCGGCGGCTCCGTTTTCGTCATGAAAACTGTCGCCGAGGCTGATGATCATCTCGGGGCTGTAATCGGCGACAACGCTTTCGAGCCGCGTCAGCGTCGCGGCTGTGTCGTAGGGCGGCAGCATACGTCCACGCCTGGCGAAGGCTGCGCCTTTTTCCAGATGCAGGTCGGAAACGACCATGAGGCTCATTGCCGGGAAGAACAGCACCCCGCGCCAGTCGCACACGGCTTCGTGTCCGGCGATCCGGATGGTCAGCGCGGTGCTGGCGTCGGTTGCGGGTGCAAGGCTGTTCATGCCTCAAGTGCCTCCTGCATCAATTCCTCCCCGGAAAGCCGTGAGGCTTCGCCAAGCAGCGCCTCGTTTGCATCCCCGGCCACCGCCTCCTTGCCGATCTCCAGCATGATGGGCACGGCCAGCGGCGAAATGCGGCTGAGAGATTTATGCACGATTCGTCCCCGAATGCGCGACAGCATTTCGCCCAGTCTCCTGACATCGAGCAGCCCCTGAGCGGCGTCCGCCCATGTGGCCTGCATGAGAATGTGGTCGGGCTCATGGGCCCGCAAAACGTCGTAAATGAGGTCGGCGGAAACGGTCACCTGCCGGCCGGTTTTCTCTTGTCCGGGGTGGCGCTTTTCGACAAGGCCGGAAATCAGCGCACAATTGCGGAAGGTGCGCTTTAAAAGCCAGCTATCGGCGATCCACGCTTCGAGGTCATCGCCCAGCATGTCCTCGTCCATGAGCGCGGGCAGACTGAGCTTGCCGCTTTTCAGCATGGCGCTCATATCGTTGAGGCCCCAGACGGCGATGGCATAGTCATTGGCGACAAAGCCGAGCGGATGTGCGCCGTCACGCTCGAGCCGGCGGGTCAGGAGCATGCCGAGCGTCTGGTGTGCGAGCCGTCCCTCGAATGGATAGAGCACCATGTAGAAGCGGTTGCCGCGCGGAAACGTCTCGATCAGAAGGTCTTCGCGTTGCGGCAGCACCGATTTGTCACGCTGGATGGAAAGCCATTCGGCGACCTGTGGCGGCAATGTTTTCCAGCGCTTCGGGTCGGCCAACATGGCGCGCACCTCCGCCGCCAGATAGGTGGAGAGCGGAAACTTGCCCCCGGCATAATAGGGCACTTTGGCGTCCTCGCCGCCGCCCGCCGAAACGAGGCACTCATTCTCGCGGATACCCTCGAAGCGGAGCACGCGGCCGGAGAACAGGAAGGTGTCGCCCTGTGTGAGGGTTTCGAGGAAATACTCCTCCACCTTGCCCAGAACCGGTCCGCCGCGCGAGGCGCTGCCGCGTCCGCGCCTGACCATGCGGATGTTGAGCATGGGGGACTCGACGATGGTGCCGACATTCAGCCGGTACTGCTGGGCGATGCGCGGATTGGCGATGCGCCAGAGCCCGTCTTTCGTCTTGCGGATGCGGGCATAGCGCTCATAGCTCTTCAGCGCATAGCCTCCGGTGGCGACAAACTCGACAATGCGGTCGAATGTCTCCCGGTCGAGCGCGGCATAAGGGGCTGCCCCCGCCACCTCGCCATAGAGCACGTCGGCATCGAAGGGAGCGGCGCAGGCCGAGCCCAGCACATGCTGCGCCAGCACGTCGAGCGCGCCTTCCACCAGTGGCGGCGTGTCCTGTGCGCCCAGATAGTTCGCTTCAAGCGCTGCACGGCACTCCATCACCTCGAAGCGGTTTGCCGGCACGAGAATGGCGCGGCTCGGTTCATCCATGCGGTGGTTGGAGCGGCCTATGCGCTGCGCCAGCCGGCTTGCCCCCTTTGGTGCGCCCACATGCACGACCAGGTCCACATCGCCCCAGTCGATGCCGAGATCCAGCGTTGACGTGGCGACGATGGCCCGGAGGCTGTTGGTCTCCATCGCCTTTTCCACCTTGCGCCTTTGCCCGACATCGAGCGAGCCGTGGTGCAGCGCAATCGGCAGACTGTCTTCATTGGCGCGCCACAACTCGCGGAACAGGAGCTCGGCCTGGCTGCGCGTGTTGACGAAGAGCAGCGTGGTCCGATGCGCCTTGATCGCCTCATAGACTTTGGGGATGGCATAAAGCGCGGAGTGCCCTGCCCAGGGCACACGCTCCTCGGTTTCCAGAATGGTGATGTGTGGTTTCGCGCCACCCGACACGGTCACGATATCGGCCATGGCGCCGGGCCTGTCCTGCGGCACCAGCCAGCGGCGCAGCGCTTCGGGCTCTGCGACCGTCGCCGAAAGCCCGATGGTCTGCAACTCCGGTCGCAGGCGGCGCAGCCGCGCAAGGCCGAGCGAAAGCAGGTGCCCCCGCTTGGAGATCACCAGCGAATGCAATTCGTCGAACACCACGAATCTGAGGTCCGAGAAGAAGTGCTCCGCATCGGGCGAGGCGATCAGAAGCGCAAGCTGTTCGGGGGTCGTCAGCAGAATGTCGGGCGGAGCGTGCTTCTGCCGCTGGCGCTTGTGAGTGGGCGTATCGCCGGTGCGCGTTTCCATGGTCGCCGGCAGCTCCATCTCGGCCACCGGCATGTTCAGATTGCGCTGAATGTCGACGGCGAGCGCCTTGAGCGGAGAAATGTAAAGCGTGTGAACGCCACGGCGCGCTTCGCCGGGGCGGGGTTTTGGCCGGTCCGCCAGATCGGTGAGCGTTGGCAAAAAACCGGCGAGCGTCTTGCCGGCACCCGTCGGTGCGATCAGCAGCGCCGAGCGACGGGCCTGTGTGCGGGCGAGAAGCTCAAGCTGATGCGCGCGCGGCTGCCACCCACGCGTGGCGAACCATTCGCTGAAGGGCGCTGGAAGGAAAGGCGCGGCAATGCCGTCAATGGGGTGCGTCCGGTGTTCCAAGATAGGTTAGAACTAAACCAGAACAGAGAAAGCGCCAAGAGGGGCTGTCGGCATCAGCCAGGATATCTGAAACAGGGGCGAGGATCAGACGCTGTCGCTCACCGCGCTCCAGGCGGTGGCACGGCGCAGAATGTCCTGAAACTTTTCACCCGCCTCTTCCAGCGTGCCGGAATTGTCGATGATTGTTGCGTCTTCCACGGCGAGCTCCTTCGCGTGCGCCCGTTCGAGACGCGCCAGCACTTCCTCGCGGGTCTCGCGGCCACGGCTTGAAAGGCGCTCGGCAAGGACCTCGCGGGATGCGGTCACGATCACGGCGATGACATTGCCATAGCGTTCACGCAGGAGCGGGATGACGGCGCGGGAAACGTTGGCAACGGCCACATGGCCTTCACGCACAATGCCGTCCACGCTGGCGGGCAGGCCGTATTTTAGCCCGTTCGCTTCCCAGCTTACGGCGAATGCGCCTTTGCTTTCCGCCTCGTCAAAACTGGCGCGGGAGAGGCAGTCATGCGCCTCGCCGGCGCCGTCCATCTCGCGGGTGATGACACGGCGCACGAAGGTGACGTCGCTGTCCTGGGGCCCGAGCCGCTGACGCGCATAGTCCATCACCGAATCCTTGCCGGCGCCCGAAGGGCCGGCCACGGCGATGAAAACGCCGTGTCGGATCGGGAAATCCTGCTCGTCGATGACGCGTTCCAGCGTGGCCGAGGACCTCATGCCACCCGCGCTCCCTCGCGCCAGACCGAGCGCACGATTGGCACATGCTCGTCCACCCGCACGCGGATCATGTCGCCGCGACGGCCCTGTTCGAGAATGCCGCGGTCATCGAGACCGACGGCTTCTGCCGGGTTCTTCGAAACCATGGCGACAGCCTGCGGCAGCGAGATGTGTTCCACCGTCTCGCCGAGAGCAAAAGCGGCCTGAACGAGGCTGAACGGGATATAGTCCGAGGATAAAATGTCGAGCGTCTTGCCTTCCGCCAGACTGCGGGCGGAGACATTGCCGGAATGCGATCCGCCACGCACCACGTTGGGCGCGCCCATCAAAACCTGCATGCCGGCCTCGCGGGAGGCTGTGGCGGCCTCCTGCGTGGTGGGGAACTCGGCGACGCGCACGCCCTGCGTCGCGGCTTCGTCCACATGCTCCATCGTGGCGTCGTCATGGCTCGCCAGAATGATGCCGTTGTCCCGGCAGATTTCGGCAATCGCGTTGCGATGCCTGCTCGAATAGGTCTGCGACTGGGTGATGCGCTTGTCGCAGAACTGGCGGAAATCCTCTTCCGTCATGCCGGTCTTGTTCATGTAGTAGACCTTGTAGGTCTCGATGCTGGTGAACTGGCGCTGGCCCGGCGAGTGGTCCATCAGTGAAGCGAGCTTCACGCGGCTGTCGTTTCTGAAAAGTTCGAAACCCTCCAGACAATCGGGCGCGGATACCTCACACCGCAGATGCAGGAAGTGGTCGGCACGCAGGCGGCCGGCTTCCACGCTGTTTTCGATGGCGTGGCCAAGCTCGCGCATTTCCGGCGCGCCGAGGTTGCTGTCTTCATCGAGGCCGATGCGCAGCGCGTCGAACACGGTGGTAATGCCGGATGCCGCAATCTGTGCATCATGCGCGAGCACTGAGGCGATTGGGTTCCAGCGCACTTTCGGGCGTGGCGCGTAGTGGCGCTCCAGATGGTCCGTGTGCAGTTCGACAAGGCCCGGCAGGACGTAATCGCCATCCATATCCTCACCGACAGAGGCATTGCCTGTGGCAATATCGACGATGCGCCCGTCACGGATCGAGATGCTGCCTTCGATCACCTCATCGGGCAGCACGATGCGGGCATTTTTGAGGACCAGTTCGTTCGTCATTATCAGGCAGTCTTTCTTGTCTTGTTCCAGCCGAGCGTCTGGAAGGATTTCACCTGGAACGGCGCGCCCGGCTCCGACTCGATGAACAGGGCCAGCGAGCCAATCTCCAGTGGTTCCGACAAAAGCGGCCCGAAGAAGGCATCAATGGCGCGTTCCATGCGGGGCGCCTCGGCCTGTGGCACGCGTCCGGTCAGGGTCATGTGAAAGCGGAATTCCTCGAACACATAGGGATAGCCCCATTTGTACAGATTCTTGAGCTGTCCGGGCGTGAGGTTCTCCGGGTTGCGCCGTTCAAGCTCATTGGCCGTCAGCGGCGCGCGGAAGGGTTCGAAATTCTCCACGATGCTGCCCGCCAGCGCATCCAGCCGTTCAGACCGTTCTTCTGGCACGAGCGCAAAAAAGCCGTCCAGCCTGCGCACCACCGCGCGCGGGATCGTCACCGGTTCCATCTGCGCGCAGAACTTTGTCAGCGCCTGGATCAGCGCCTGCTCGCTCTGGCCTTCGGCAAGCCGGAACGGGGCTTTCAGCGTCGCATGAAACCCGTAGCGGCGTGCCGCAGCCGTGTGAAACGAAATCTCCGCAGCCGAGAACGGCCCGGCCTCCACCGGGGTCAGCGGCATTCCGGTAAAGGCGTCGCGACCCAGCCAGCGGGCGGCTGCCCGCGTCAGCGGGTCGTCTTGTTCAGGTGTGAAGTAGATTGCGTAGCGCATGAGCTTTTCCTCGCCGATTGCGGTGCAATAGGCGATTTGTGTGACAGGTTAACGAATCCCTCGAAAGGACCACAGAAGCTATCAGCCAATTTCCGCTGCGTCATCATCCACCTCATTGCCTGCCAATGAGGCGCTGGCGCAGCATGTTGGAAATATTGTCGAAGACGAAAACGACCATCAGGATGAGGAGCACCATGTAAGCCACGTTTTCCCAGTCCTGATTGGTGCGCATGGCCTCCCAGAGCTTGAGGCCGATGCCGCCTGCACCCACTGCACCGATGATGGTGGCCGAGCGCGTGTTGGACTCCCAGAAATACAGCGACTGGCTCAAAAACACCGGCAGAACCTGCGGCACGACGCCGTAGCGCTGGACTGAGGATGGGGCCGCACCGACAGAGCGCACGCCCTCGCGCTGCTTGTCGTCGATGTTTTCGAGCGCTTCGGAATAGAGCTTGCCGAACGTGCCGGTGTCGGTGAAGAAGATCGCCGAAATGCCGGCCAGCGGCCCCGGCCCGAACGCCCGGGTGAAGAACAGCGCCCAGATCAGCATGTCCACCGAGCGCAGGAAGTCGAACGAGCGCTTCAAGAGATGGTTGATGAAACGGTTGGGCATGATGTTGCGCGCGGCCGCAAAGGCGAGCGGGAAGGCCAGAAGTGAGGCGAACACCGTGCCGGCAAACGCCATGACGATGGTCTGCAGCAGCTTCAGCCACACATCGCCATGTTGCCAGTCGGCATTGTTGACGATGTTGTCCCAGGCAATGGCCAGATTGGAGCGGCCTTCCTCTATGCGATCGTCAAAGAAGATCGTGCCCAGAACCTCGCTGGCCGACATGCCCCAATAGGGAGATCGCGTATCGAAGAAGAAGTTCTCCCAACCGAGGAAGCGGCGACGTATCTTGACCTCATCGTCTTCGATCTCCGCACGGCCGGCAAAGCCGAAGCGCGCGATCACTTTGGAGCCGGGTGCGCGCTGGCTTGCCCAGTCGGGCAGGGGCCCGCGCGCATTGACCGCGATCTGCTCCTTGATGTCGAGTTCCAGCGTCTCGCCCTTGTGCGTGACGGTCACGAAGCCGGGCTGAACGCGGATATGCGTGCCGCCACCGAAGGAAACATCGGCGCCCACAATGGCTTCTTCACGGGTCACCACCGGTTCCGCCGGTGCGGTGTTTACGGACGGATTTTCTGATGGCGCCGAAGGAGACGACATGGCACCAAGAAACCCACCGTCGTCTTTCGCAGCAGGCTTCGTGTCCAGCGACCCGAGGAAGCCGGCGCCGCTGGTTTGGCCGCTGCCGGCGCCCGCGGCTGCGCTGGTCGCTGCGCTGCGGCGTTCGACGGTCGCCGTCTCCGTCACCACCCAGTCCGGTTTCGGATCGTCGCCCAGTGGCGAGAAACGGGGGAAGGAAACATCCAGCGCATCGCCGTCATACTCGATGTCCGGGCGCACCTCGTAGGAAACCCAGTCTGCCAGATAGCTGCCCGCAATGTCCCAATTGCCGCCGGAGATCACCTGCCCCACGGCAAAGAGCCACCAGGCGAAGACCATGTAGAGCGCGACGGCAGCGATGATGAGCGCGGCGCGAAAGCGCTCAAGCAGCGGGCGCTGAAAAACATCCGTGTGACGCGCGACGATGGCGCTGGCTTCGGTCTCGGTCATGGTCAGCCTCCCCGGCCGAATTCGAATGCCTGCCTGCCGACGAGGCGACCGCGCAGCCAGGCCGAAAGCTGGTCTACCGCGACGATGGTGCAGAACAGGAGAAGGATGATGGCGAGCGTCTTGGCCTCATGCGTGCGGCTGATCGACAGGCGCAGCGCCTCGCCGATACCGCCACCACCGACCGCGCCGATGATGGTGGAGGCGCGCACATTGATCTCGAAACGCAGGAGCGCGTAGCTCAGGAAGTTGGGCATGACCTGCGGAACGATGGCGAACCAGACACGCTCCGTCCAGTTTGCACCAGCGGCACGCAGGCCTTCCTCGGCCTTCATGTCGGCGTTCTCGACCACCTCGAAGAACATTTTGCCAAGCGCGCCGATCGTATGGATCGAGACTGCGATGATCGCGGGCACGGCCCCGATGGACAGCACGGCCAGAAAGAAGCCGGCGATGACGATTTCGGGGAAGGCGCGCAGCAGCTCCATGAAACGGCGCACGAAGAACCGTAGCCAGCGCCGCGTCGTCAGGTTCGATGCTGCCAGAAAGCAAAGGACGAAGCCAAAGCCGAACCCGATCAGCGTGGAAACCAGCGCAATGTTGATGGTTTCCAGCATCTTGTAGAAATACTCGGGCAGATAGAACGTCTCGGTGAGATAGATCCGTCCATCGGGATAATTGTATTTCAGGCTGCCATCGTCATAGGGCGAGGGCAGGTCGAAAAGGGCGCGCCAGATTTCCCAGCCATCGCGCGGCAGCATCTGACCCACGAAATCGAACAGATAGGGCAGTCGGTCGAAGAACTTGCCGGCGTTCGATTCATTGGCAAACCAGAGCGAACCGCTCATGGCGAGAACCATGAACACGATGCCGCCAATGGTGTAGAGCCGGCGGCGTCCGGCCAGTTCGCGCCAGTGGCGCTCCACGGCCTGGCCGGCTTCGGAAAGAAGCGGGGAATGGGTCGTTGCTGTCATGTCTGGCACGCCTGTGCGACAACGCCGCCGGCACGGGCCGGCGGCGTGTCAGATTGCGGGAAAGGGATCAGGAACCGATCTTGGAGCGACGGGCGTCGATGATCGGCTCGTAGAATGCCGGCGTCACTTCGGTGTAGCCCTTGTAGTCGCCGCCCTGGATGGCCGCGAAGCACTCCGGATCGGCTTCCGGCATTTCCATCATGAAGGTCTTGAACTTGTTCTTCATGTCGGCGTCCATGGAGGTGCGAACCACGACCGGACCGTTCGGGATCAGCGGGGACTTCCAGAGCTCAACCAGATCGTCCATGTCGAGAATACCCTTCTCGACCATCTTGTGCAGGTTGCCGGAGGTGTAGCCGTCGGAGAACTCGCCAACACCGGAAGCCCAGGTCGTGCCGGCGTCGAACGTGCCCTTCACCACTTCGAGAACCAGATTCTCGTGGCCGCCGCCGAAGCCGGTCTCGCCAAAGAACTCTTCAACAGAAGCGTTGATGGCCTTGGGGAGCGTGACGGCGGGTACGAGGTAGCCGGAGGTGGAATCCGGGTCGGCGAAGCCGAGCTTCTTGCCCTTCATGTCTTCCAGCGACTTGATGCCGGAATCCTTGCGGGCCACCATGACCGAGTGATAGCCGGTCGAACCGTCGGTCTGCACCGTTGTGAGGATCGGCTCAACGGCCTTCGGGTCTTCCAGATAGACCTTTGCATAGCCCGAAGCGCCGAGCTCGGCATAGTCGAGCGTGCCGCCGAGCAGGCCCTGGATCACGCCGTCATAGTCGGCAGCCGGGAACAGAGCGACCTTCTCGACGCCCAGAACCTCAGGAAGCTTGTCGACCATGCAGGAGAAGTTGCGCAGGCGGTCGGCTTCGTTTTCGCCGCCGAGAATGCCGATGCGGAATTCCTTCAGGTCTTCGGCCTGTGCGCCCCCGACCATCATTGCGGTGAGCGCTACGGCGCCCATAAGAGCTTTCTTGAACATGACGTCTCTCCATTTGGGTGCCGGCTTTTCCCGCCGGCGGGTTTTCAGGCAGAGCGGCCCGTTACGCGGGCCAGGCGATCCCGTAGGTCAGACGGCGGCGAGCGCCGGTTGCGCCTGACCGATCGATTTCCTTGCCGGCTGCGGAGCCGGAACATTGATGCTGGTGGAGGTAATGGCTTCGGAAAGCTCCGCGCCTTCCTCGCCGCCATAAATGGTGCGCACCGCTTCGCTGGTCAGCGCCTCAGGCGGGCCGTCGAAAACCACCGCGCCCTTGGCCATGCCGATAATGCGGTTGCAATAGGCGCGCGCCGTGTCGAGCGTGTGCAGGTTGGTGATGACGGTGATGCCTTCGCGGGCGTTGATGTCGGCCAGCGAGTCCATAACCACCTTGGCGTTGAGCGGATCGAGCGAGGCGATCGGCTCGTCGGCGAGGATCACCTTCGGTTCCTGCATGAGAGCACGGGCAATCGCAACGCGCTGCTGCTGACCGCCGGAAAGGGTGCCAGCGCGCTGCAGCGCCGTCTGGGCGATGTCGAGGCGCTCCAGTGCGGCGATGGCGCGGATGCGCTCCTCGCGGGTGAACATGTTCATCAGGTTGAGAACGGTGGAACGATGGTTGAGGCGCCCGAGCAGGACGTTGGTCAGCACGTCGAGGCGCGGCACCAGATTGAACTGCTGGAAGATCATGGCGCAATCGCGCTGCCAACGGCGCAGCTCCGCGCCTTTAAGAGCCGATACCTCTTTGCCCTGAAATGAGATCGAGCCTTCGGACGGATCGATCAGCCGGTTGATCATGCGCAGAAGCGTCGATTTGCCGGCACCGGAGCGGCCAATGATGCCGACCATCTGGCCCTGTTCGATTTCCAGTTCCACGTCGCGCACGGCCGTGTTCTGTCCGAAGCGTCGGGTGACCTGTCGAATTTCAAGCATTTGCTGATCCCGTTAAGCGCCTTGTTGCGGCTCTCCCGCGGGCTTTCCGCCCTTGTTGCTCTTTCGCCTAATGGGTGTGGATGAAACCTGGATGTCGCCTGGATGACGGTTTTTTGACAGTACACAGCTCCTACAGACACGGGGTGGTACGCATCGAATGCGGTTCTCTGCCGGATGTGTTAAGGGGTCCTGCCGCTAAGGGGCGCTGTCTGGAGGGAAACAAACCATGAGTACGAAGCATTCCGGCAAGTGTCTGTGTGGCACGGTGAGATTTGAGATCTCAGGCACATTCGAGCGCTTTTATCTGTGTCACTGTTCACGATGCAGGAAAGGGTCGGGCTCCGCCCATGCGGCAAATCTGTTTTCGAGCGAGGCCGAGATCACCTGGCTTTCAGGCGAAGACTGTATCGAGAGTTATCGCGTGCCCGATGCGCGGCACAGGAGGAGCTTCTGCCGAACCTGTGGTTCAGCCCTGCCGAGGGCGGAGGCCGGTGGCGCGATGATTGTCGTTCCTGCTGGCAGCCTCGATACGCCCGTTGACGTGCGCCCCAATGCGCATATCTGTCTTTCCAGCCGGGCGAACTGGGATGACGGGCTGGATGAGGTAACCCGGCTGGACGGCCTGCCGGGGTGATGCGCGAAAGGGTTAGCGAGGGCCGCAGAGCCGATTCTTTGCCGCGGCATACTCGTCTGCAAGCCGGTCCACGAGCGCGCCTGCGCCGGTGATCTCGCTCACCGCACCGACACCCTGTCCGCTGCCCCAGATGTCGCGCCAGGCCTTTGCGTCGGCGCTGGCGAAATTCATCTTGGAGGGATCGGCTTCCGGCAGATTGTCAGGGTCCATGCCGGCTTTCACGATGGAGCCCTTCAGATAATTGCCGTGCACGCCGGTAAAGAGGTTGGAGTAGACGATATCGGCTGCGCGCGAAGAGACGATCATTTCCTTGTAGTCGCCCGGCGCACGCGCTTCGTGCGTGGCGATGAACGGCGAGCCGATATAGGCAAGATCCGCGCCCATCGCTTCGGCGGCGAGCACCGCACCGCCATTGGCAATGGCGCCCGAGAGAAGCAGCGGTCCGTCGAACCACTGCCGGATTTCCTGCACCAGCGCGAAGGGCGAGAGCGTGCCCGCATGACCGCCGGCACCGGTTGCCACGGCAATCAGTCCGTCAGCGCCCTTTTCGATCGCCTTGCGTGCATGGCGGTCGTGAATGATGTCGTGCAACACGATACCGCCATAGGAATGGACGGCCTGGTTCACTTCCTCGACCGCGCCGAGCGAGGTGATCACAATCGGCACCTTGTGGTCCACGCAGACCCTCAGATCGTGCTCCAGCCGGTCGTTGGAACGGTGAACGATCTGGTTGACCGCAAAGGGGGCGGAGGGGCGATCCGGGTTCTGTGCGTCATGCGCGGCCAGCTCTTCGGTGATCTGCGAAAGCCACTCGTCGAGCTGTTCCTTGGGGCGGGCGTTGAGCGCGGGAAACGAGCCCACCACGCCAGCCTTGCACTGCGCCACCACCAGCGGCGGATGCGAGATGATGAACAGAGGCGCGCCGACCACGGGCAAACGCAATGTGTCAAAAACGGCCGGAAGCGCCATGAGCAGTCCCCTTAATTGACGTATTCGTAAACGTCAAAGCTTCTACAGCATCTCACCCCGTATTGAAAACCTCCGGTCGCACATTTTGTGCCGATGCTTTCTCAGGCGGGCGCGATGTCGTTGTGCCGACGCGCGATGAAATCCTTCATCGCCGCAAGCCCGGCTTCAATACCCCTGCGTCCGAAGCCAACGCGGAAGCGTCCCGCGGGGGTCTCCATCAGCTCTGAACGGTAGACCGAGGCGGGCAACAGCAGAACGCCCGCCTGCTCCACGAGATCATGACAGAAACGCTCGACACCGTCCCGCCCGTTGTAGCGTGGATAGGCAACGCAGCCGCCATCCGGGTGCCGCCAGTCGAACAGGTCCGGATACTCTGCGAAGAAAGTATCCATCTTCTCCAGATTCTCTGCGATAAGCGCGCGGTTGCGCGCGAGGATCCGGTCGCTCACCGAAAGCGCCATCACCGCCAGCCGTTCGCTTGGGGCGGAATTGCAGATGGAGAGATAGTGCTTGTAGCGCTCCAGCTTCTGCAACAGCGCGCTGTCGCGGCTGGCGATCCAGCCGATACGCAGGCCCGGCAGGCCATAGGCCTTGGACATCACGTTGAGGGAAACGCCCTTCTCATAGGCTTCCGCTGCCTGCGGCAGGCGCCCGGCCTCGTCGCGTTCGAGCAGGCGGTAGACCTCATCACTGAAAAGGTAGAGATCG
Source organism: Nitratireductor aquibiodomus (assembly GCF_900105565.1). NCBI lineage: Bacteria > Pseudomonadati > Pseudomonadota > Alphaproteobacteria > Hyphomicrobiales > Phyllobacteriaceae > Nitratireductor > Nitratireductor aquibiodomus. Next base: position 2,989,483 of record NZ_FNSL01000001.1, read on the forward strand.
TGCTCGCGGCAAAGCGCCACGAGGGCTGCGAAATCCTCCTGCGGCATCAGGGCGCCGGTCGGATTGTTGGGCAGGTTGACCGAGATGAGCTTCGTGTTGGGACGGATCGCGGCACGCACCGCATCGAGATCGAGCCGCCAGTTGTCGTTTTCCAGAAGCGGAACGCCGGTCACCGCGCACAGCCCCAGCGGCACGGTCTCCGCAGCCTGGTAGTTTGGAACGGAAACGATGGCGTGATCCCCGGGTGAAAGCATCACCCGCATGGCCGCATAAATGCCTTCCTCGGCACCGGCGAAGCAGAGGATGTCACGCGCGGAAAGACCGTCATATGTGGCGGCAATGGCCTCGCGCAGGTCCGGCGCGCCCCATGTTTCCGTGTAGCCGAGCCACAGCGCATCGAGATTTTCACGCGCGGAAGGCCCGGCCATCTGCGTCAGTTCGCCAAGCGTCATGCTCTCCATGTCGGAGGCGGTCATGTGATGCCGGGCGTTGAACTCCCAGCGGGAAAAGTGAACCTCGAGCGCGAAATCCCGCATTCTGAACTCCTTGGGGCATGATTGGGATGGACATTGAACCGGATTCCACGTGCCTGGGCGGGAGGAGCCGATTGTTCACACCTTGTTATGACCGTTGATTGCATACTCACCAAAGGTTAACCATGGGGCAGTGACAGGCAAAGAGGGCAGCCAGCCTTGGACGCGATAGAAAATGCGATAAGAAAGGCGTTCGAAAAGGGCGACGCGAGCAAACGGCCCTTTCGTGAAAAGGTTTATCGTTCTGCCTTTGCCGCGCTGGAACGCACGCTCGAAGCGCGTGACGATCTTTCAGAAGACGCGAAGCTCGCCAGACGCGAGAATCTGAAGGATACCATAACGGAGATCGAGACGGAGTTTGTGCCCGCCGCGGCTTCTTCGTCTTCGCCGACGCAGAAGGCGGAGGTTCCTCCGGTTTCGCGGCCCGAACCTGACCAACGAAAAAACCCATCACCGCAGGTATCGCCGGAGCCGCGCCGTGCGCCGCGCCCGAAGGACGACAATGGCGATTTCGCACCACGGATTGACCCCCGTGACCGCGGCTTCACCCCCGATGAGCCCTCGCAGGAGGACGCAAAGCGTCGCATCCGAGCAGCCCTGCCTCGACAGCGCCGTCCCTACGCCATGCTTTTTCTGGTGGCGACCCTGGTGGCTTTCGCCGGCATGGGGCTCTGGTGGACCATGTCCAGTGGGATCCTGATGTCCGGCGATGAGCGCGACACCAGTGTGCGCAACCCTCCACTGGCTCTTGAGGAGGACAGCTATTCAGGCGGCGACGATGCGTCCTTGTCCGGATCACGCGGAAGCCGGGCGACCGGCCAGTGGATCACGGTTTTCGACCCGGCCGACCCGACCAGTGTTTCGGCACCGGACGGTGGCAATATCGACGTGATGCGCAATGACGATCAGGTTTTCCTGCGCGCAAGCACCGCCGGCAGCGCCGGCATCTCCTTCGATGTCGGGCAGGGCGTTCTGGAGACACTTGCCGGACAGAACGCCATTTTCAGCATTGAGGCCCGGGCGCAGGATGGCGAAGAAACGCAGCTCTCGCTGTCCTGCAATTTCGGAGCACTCGGCGGTTGCGGGCGCACCCGCTACGTGGTGGGGCCAACCCGCGCTGACTACCTCTTCGAAGTCGAGCTGCCCAATCAGTCGCCCAGTGGCGGCGGCACGATCACGATCATTCCCGATGCAACGGGCGAAGGGCATGCGCTTGATGTTTTCTCCATCCGTGCTGCCAGAGCCACGCGGTAGTCCTGGCTTTAATCAACGAGCATGGCCGTCAGCGTTTCAAGCCGGTCCGCCTCGGCTGCCGGCTTGTCCCAGCGCAGGCGGGAGATGCGCGGGAAGCGCATGGCGACGCCCGATTTGTGGCGGGTCGAGCGGTTCAACCCTTCAAAAGCGATTTCCAGAACGAGGCCGTGACCGCGTTCAGCGCGCACCGAGCGGACGGGGCCGAACCGTTCGATGGTGTTGTCGCGCACGTATTTGTCTATCTGCTTCAGTTCCTCGTCGGTGAAACCGAAGTAAGCCTTGCCGACAGGCACCAGTTCGGGCGCCTCTTCCGGCCCCTTCCACACGCCGAACGTATAGTCGGAGTAATAGCTTGACCGTTTGCCGTGGCCGCGTTGGGCATACATCAGCACGGCATCGACGGTAAACGGATCGCGCTTCCATTTGAACCACGGCCCCTTCGGGCGACCCGGCACATAGGTGGAATCGCGCCGTTTCAGCATAACGCCTTCGATGACCGGGTGGGGCGGCGCGCGGCGCTTTTCCTCAAGCTCCTGCCAGTTTGAAAATGCGACCATGGGCGAGAGGTCGAAACGGTCCTGCGACAATGCCGGAAGCATCTTCTGCAGTGCTGCCCGGCGATCGGTGAAGGCAAGGGAACGCAGATCCTCGCCTTCGACCCGCAGAAGGTCGTAGCAGCGCAGGAAGACCGGGTATTCGGCCAGCATCTTTTTTGAAACCGTTTTGCGGTTCAGGCGCTGCTGCAGATCCGAGAATGTTCCGGTCCTGAATCTTGGATTTCCGACCAGAAGCTCTCCATCCAGGGAGATTTCAGCATCGAATTCCGCCAAAAGATCGGGAAATGCGCCAGAAACATCGTCGCCCGTGCGCGAATAAAGCCGTTTCACGCCGTCTTCGCAGATCGCCTGAACGCGGATGCCGTCCCATTTCCATTCGGCGGCATAGTCAGCCGGATTGAGTTTTTCGAGATCGCCGTCGCTGACCGGATGGGCAAGCATGACGGGACTGAAGAGCGCCTTGACCGTGCTGACGGGTTTCTCCCTTGTGCCTTCAAGCCAGGCGAAGAGCGCTTCATAGGGTGGTTCGAGCCCGTGCCAGAGCTCTTCGATCTCGCCCACATCGCGGTCGCCGAAAATGGCCAGCGCCTGCTTTGCAAGCCGAGCGGAAACGCCGATTCGCAAACCGCCGGTCGCAAGCTTGATGAGCGCGAAACGGGCGGAAGGATCGAGCCGGTCGAGCAGGCCCGCGATGACGGAGGGTGCCTCGGCTCGTCCAAGCCTGGAGAGCGTTTCAACGATCTCCGAGAGCGGGGGCGGCCGGGTCTCGCCCTCAGCCGCGGATGGCCAGACAAGCGAGATGGTCTCGGCGAGATCGCCGACATAGTCATAGGAGTAAGCGAAAAGCACTTCGTCCATGCGCTCGCCGATCAGGGTGCGTAGCATGGCGGGCTTGACGGCGGGAAAGTCGAGCCCGCCGGTCAGCGCGGCCAGAGCGTAGCCACGGTCGGGATCGGGCACGGCGCGAAAATGATCCGTGAGAAGGCGGATCTTCCCGTTGCGCGACGGGGTCAGGACAAGGCGGTCGAGCAGATCTGCAAAGCGCTGCATCACTCGGCCTCGTCTTCATAGCCGACGAGATTGAGCGGGCGGGCCATGATACCGTTCAGTTCACACCAGCGCACGATGGCCTCCTCACGTCCATGCGTCACCCAGACCTCGTTCGCTTCCGTTTCGCGGATGGTGGCGGTCAGCTCGTTCCAGTCGGCATGGTCGGAAAGGATCAAAGGCAGCTCGACACCGCGCTGCTTCGCGCGCTGGCGGATGCGCATCCAGCCGGAGGCGAAGACGTTGAGCGGGTCGGCGAAACGCCGCGTCCAGCGTTCACCGAACACAGATGGGGGCGCGACGACAACCCGGCCCGCGGCGCGGTCCTCGATGCCCTCCTCGACCGTTGCGGGTTCAAGTTCGCCAAGATCGATGCCCTGTTCCTGATAGTAACAGCAGAGCTTTTCCAGCGCACCGTGAATGAGGATGGGCGCATCATGGCCGGCTGCCCGCAGGAGGCTGATGACGCGCTGGGCCTTGCCGAGCGAATAGGCGCCGAGGATGTGCGCGCGCTCGGGAAACTGCGTCAGCGAGGCGGTCAGACGGCGTATTTCGCTCATGGGGTCGGGATGGACGAAAACCGGCAGGCCGAAGGTCGCCTCGGTGATGAAGACGTCGCAGCGCACAGGCTCGAACGGTGCGCAGGTTGCATCGGGATGGCGCTTGTAATCGCCTGAAGCGACAATGCGCAGGCCATTCTTCTCGACCGCGATCTGTGCGGAACCGAGCACATGGCCCGCCGGGTGAAACGAGACGGTCACGCCTTCCTGCTGAAGCGGCTCGCCATAGCCAATGGGCTGCCGGCTTTCCGCAAAGCCCGCACCGTAGCGCAGTTCCATGATATCGAGCGTCTCCCTCGTCGCCAGGACATGTCCATGTCCGGCGCGGGCGTGGTCCGCATGGCCATGCGTGATCATTGCCCGCTCCACCGGGCGCACGGGGTCGATGTAGAAATCGCCGGGCGGGCAATAAAGCCCCGCCGGACGGGGCTGGAGGAGGTTCTGCGGCTTCATGGTCTGAGAAGATAGGATATTTTTCCGGCAGAGAAAGACAGGCTTGTCAGGAGAGATTTCCGGGAGCATAAGCGCTCACCGCCCGCGCAAGGGCCCTCCCGGAACACACGCACCGCATGAACCCGCTCACCTTTACCTCGGGCAACCTCCTGGCCGACCGTCGGGCCGACTATGCCGAAATGCTTTTCGAAAATGGCGATTACAAAGCTGCCACCACGCTTCTGGGCGACGCGCTGCAGCTCGTGCCCGGGTGGGCGGCCGGACACTATCGCCATGGGGAGATGCTTGCTGAAGCCGGCGAAATCGCTGCTGCCGTGGAAGCCTGGCGCACGGTTCTGAGGCTCGACGGCAAAGACCGGCTTGGGGCAGCGCTGAAGCTGGAGCTGCACGGCGCACTGGATGGGCTCGGGGCCGTGCCTTCCGCCTTCGTCGAAACGCTGTTCGATCAGTACGCGGATACATTTGATACCACGCTGGTGGACAGGCTCAGCTATCGCGTGCCGCAATTGCTGGACGAGGCACTTCTGCGTGTCGGCCGAGAAAGCTTCGCCCATGCCGTTGATCTCGGTTGCGGCACCGGTCTGATGGGCGAGCGGTTGAGGGCCCGTGTGAGTTTTCTTGAGGGGATCGACATTTCCGCGGAAATGCTTAGGCGGGCAGAGGGCAAGCAGATCTACGACCGGCTGGCACGTGCGGATCTGTCAGCACTCGCCGATTTTCCGCGCGCAGCAGATCTCGTGACGGCGGCGGATGTGTTCATGTATCTGGGGGCACTTGAAAGGCTGTTTGCCGTGGCCGGTGCATCGCTCGCGCCGGGCACGCTGTTTGTCTTCTCGGTCGAGCATCACACGGGGCCTGAAGCAATGGTGCTGCGTGCCTCGCGCCGCTACGCCCATTCCGAACCACACCTGCGTGCGGTCCTTACCGAAGCCGGGTTCGACCCCGTGCTGCTCGAGAAGGCGACGATCCGGATGGACCGTGGAGAACCGATAGAAGGTCTGATCGTGGTCGCAGAACGGGTTGGCAACGAGACCCGGCCCGCCGATCCCGCCATCATCTCCCGCCGGAAAGAGCGGCCTCGGGCCCATTAGAGCGTTTCACCGTTTCATGGAAACGCCGCTCCGCTCTATCTGTTTGATTTCCTGCATTTGTGCTGGCGTCAGGTGATTCCACCTGACTGCAAAATGCTCTAGGCGGCTGAGCGTGTTTTCGGTCCGATGCTCAAAATGCGAAATGGGTTGGCCGGAGCAGAGCTTGAACCGGCCAACCCAGGACCAAGTTACTCGGCCTCGTCGGCTGAACCGGCGTTGAGCTGGCCGTATTTTTCGACGCCGATATTCTCAAGCAGTTCGAGCTGGGTTTCGAGATAGTCGATGTGGCCCTCCTCGTCTGCGAGAAGCTCTTCGAACAGCTTCATGGAGACGTAATCGCCTGCGGCGTGGCAGTCGTCGCGCGACTCCTTGTAGAGCTTGCGGGCGTCATGCTCGCCGGCGAGATCTGCCTCGAGGACTTCCTTGATGTTCTGGCCAATGCGAAGCGGTCCGACGACCTGCAGGTTGGGGTGGCCTTCGAGGAAGATGATGCGCTCGACCAGCTTGTCGGCGTGGTGCATCTCCTCGATGGATTCCTCGCGTTCCTTCTTGGCAAGCTTGGTGTAGCCCCAATCCTCAAGAAGGCGATAGTGCAGCCAGTACTGGTTGACCGCACCGAGTTCGTGGGTGAGCGCTTCGTTAAGCCGCTCGATAACCTTTTTGTCGCCTTTCATTGAACCTGCTCCCGTAGCGTTCGCGCAGGGCGCGAACCTGGTCTAGATATGTCACGACTTCAGCTCCCTCGCTTTGATCGTGACGCTGGTGGTACTCTTCCGTGACTCGGATGATCGTTTCCACCACATTTGGGAAGCAGCCGCAACACCGTCCGCGCTTGGACATCGTATGATAGACCTTGGCTGGCACGATAAGCTGCCATGGATCAGCATCCAGCATCGAGATGATCGTATCCTCGACCTCTTTCTGGGTGATCATGTTGCACTGACAGACGAGCATGGCGACGTCGGAAACTCCGTGGCTTTGCAAGGTCGGGCCCAGGTGCAGAACCAGAACCTTCAAGGCGGGAGTTTGTCGGAGGAAGAGCCCGGACCATCTCCATGTGTGCCGGCAGGTTCGACGGCATACAGGATGGCGGGCGACGACAGACGTCCTGCGATCGAAAGGGTTAAAGGCCCAGACATCATGGACGCATCGCGCGGATGCAGGATTATAGAAACCGCACGGCTGCGGTTCTGTCAATAAAAACCTGACAACTATATTCAGGGAAAGCTGCGACGCGATGGCGCGGGCCCTAACCCTCGTACTTTTCCAGGAATTCCTCTGCGTTCAGCGAGCGGAAATCGTTCAGTGCGGTGCGCAGCCTGTCATGGTTCCAGTCCCACCACGCAAGCGCCTGATAGCGCTCGGAGGTTTTGCGGTCGAAGCGTTCGCGGATCGGCCGGGCGGGAACGCCGCCGACAATCGTGTAGGGCGCGACGTCTTTCGACACCACCGCCCCGGCCCCGATCACCGCGCCATCGCCGATTGTGATGCCGGGCAGGATGGTGGAGCCGTGTCCGAGCCATGTGTCATGGCCGATCCGCACCATGTTTTCCCGCCGCCAGCCGAAGAAATCGCTGTCATGCTCCGCATCCGGCCAATAGTCGCCAGAGCGGTAGGTGAAATGGTGCAGGGTCGGGCGCCAGGTCGGGTGGTTCGTGGCGTTGATGCGCACGGCGGCGGCGATGTTGGAAAACTTGCCGATCTCGGCGCACCAGACGCTGCAATCCTGCGTCATGTAGGAGTAGTCGCCGACCACCGCTTCATGCACACGCGACCGCTCGCCGATTTCCGTGTAGCGGCCGAGTGTGGATGCGACGATTTCGGCGGAAGGGTGAACCGACGCCTTTTCGGAGAGCTGTTTCATGCCGCTTTCCTGCCCGGTGCGAAGTCGGTGACGTCGATGATGCGGTCGGCCACCACGTCGCGCACATCCTGATCGTGGAAGATGCCCAGAAGGGCGACGCCCGCCGTCTTCTTCTCGTCGATCATGGAAACAACGATCTCGCGGTTTGCCTTGTCGAGCGAGGCGGTCGGTTCATCGAGAAGCAGGACCGGATGATCGGTGATGAAGCCGCGGGCGATGTTCACGCGCTGCTGCTCGCCGCCGGAGAAGGTGGCGGGCGGCAGGTCCCACAGACGCTCCGGCAGGTTGAGGCGGGCAAGCAGCTTCTCGGCCCTGCCGCGCGCGGTTTCCAGAGCCTCACCGCGAGCGATGAGCGGCTCGGCCACCACATCGCGTGCGGAAACGCGCGGCACGGCGCGCAGGAACTGGCTGACATAGCCGATCGTGTCGCGGCGGATGGCGATGACGGTGCGCGGATCAGCGGTGGCGAGGTTCACCAGATTGCCGTCATGGGTGACGATCACCTGACCGCTGTCGATGGCGTAGCTGCCATAGATCATCTTGAGGATGGAACTCTTGCCGGCGCCCGAGGGGCCGCCAAGCACGGCGCATTCGCCGGCGGAGAGCGAGAAGGAGACATCGGCCACCACGGGTAGGCGAATGCCGCCCTGGAGATGCATGGTGAAGCTCTTGCAGACTTCGGAGACGACGAGTGGCGTTGCCATGGTTACACCTGCAGGATGGAGGAAACGAGAAGCTGGGTGTAGGGCGCCTGCGGATCGTCGAGCACCCGGTCGGTGAGGCCGCTTTCGACCACGTGACCGTCCTTCATGACGATCATGCGGTGGGAGAGAAGGCGGGCGACCGCAAGGTCGTGGGTGACGACGATGGCGGAGAGGCCCAGTTCGTGAACGAGCCCGCGTAGCAGATCGAGCAGGCGGGCCTGCACCGACACGTCGAGACCGCCGGTCGGCTCATCCATGAAGACGAGGCGCGGGCCGGTGACGAGGTTGCGGGCAATCTGGAGGCGCTGGCGCATGCCGCCGGAAAAGGCGCGTGGCTGGTCGTCGATGCGATCCTCTGAGATTTCCACGCGGCCAAGCCAGTCGGTTGCGCTGGCGCGGATGTCGCCATAGTGGCGCTGGCCCACGGCCATCAACCGCTCGCCGACATTGGCGCCGGCGGAGACCGTCATGCGCAGCCCGTCGGAGGGGTTCTGGTGCACGAAGCCCCAGTCGGTGCGCATCAGGAAGCGTCGCTCGGCCTCGCTCATGCGGTAGAGGTCGTGGAAGGCCCCGTAGCGCATGCGGTAGGACACGGTGCCGGAGGTCGGCAGGAGGCGGGTCGAGAGGCAGTTGAGCAAGGTGGTCTTGCCCGAGCCGGACTCGCCCACCACAGCCAGAACCTCGCCCGGCCACAGGTCGAAGGAGATATCGTTGCAGCCGATGCGGTTGCCGTAGAATTTCGAGATGGAGCGAACGCGAAGCAGCGGTTCGTCGGTCATTGGATTTCTCCGCGAATTTTCAAAAGTTTGCGCATCAGATGGTCGCAGCCTCTTCGCCGGACAGATGCCCGCGATGGCCACTAGCGCGGCGCGCCTCGCAATTGTCGGTGTCGGAGCAGACGAACATGCGCCCGCCGCGATCATCGAGAACCACTTCGTCGAGATAGACATTCGTGCCGCCGCACAGCGCGCAGGGCTCATCGAAGGTCTGGATCTCGAAGGGGTGATCCTCGAAATCGAGGCTTTCGACCCGCGTGTAGGGCGGCACGGCGTAGATACGCTTTTCGCGGCCTGCGCCGAAAAGCTGGAGCGCCTTCGACATGTGCATTTTCGGATTGTCGAATTTTGGCGTCGGCGACGGGTCCATCACATAGCGCCCCTCGACCTTGACCGGATAGGCGAAGGTGGTGGCGATGTGGCCGTGCTGGGCGATGTCCTCGTAGAGCTTCACATGCATGAGGCCGTATTCCTCAAGCGCGTGCATCTTGCGGGTTTCGGTCTCGCGCGGTTCGAGAAAGCGCAGCGGTTCCGGGATCGGCACCTGATAGACGAGCACCTGACCGGCCTTCAGCGGTTCCTCCGGTATGCGGTGGCGCGTCTGGATGATGGTGGCGTCGGCGGTGTGGGTGGTGACATCCACATTGGCGACCTTCTGGAAGAAGGCGCGGATGGAGACGGCATTGGTCGTGTCGTCCGCACCCTGGTCGATGACCTTGAGCACATCGTCGGTTCCGATCACTGATGCGGTGACCTGCACGCCGCCAGTGCCCCAGCCATAGGGCATCGGCATTTCGCGGCTGGCGAAGGGCACCTGATAGCCGGGAATGGCGATGGCCTTGAGGATCGCGCGGCGGATCATGCGCTTCGTCTGCTCGTCCAGATAGGCGAAATTGTACTGGGCGATGTTGTCGGTGTGGGCGTTCATTCAGCAGCCTCCCGGTGCTCGGTGTCTGCGCCCTCGCGGCGCTCCTCATATTCGCGGCGCATCTGGCGAACCAGACCGAGCTCGGCCTGAAAGTCGACATAGTGCGGCAGCTTCAGGTGCTCGACGAAGCCGGTCGCCTGCACGTTGTCGCAATGGGAAATGACGAACTCCTCGTCCTGCGCGGGCGCGGTGATATCCTCATCCAGTTCGTCCGCGCGCAGCGCCCGGTCGCACAGCGACATCGCCATGGCCTTGCGCTCCGACTGGCCGAACACCAGCCCGTAGCCGCGCGTGAACTGCGGCGGTACCTTTTTTGAACCCTTGAACTGGTTGACCATCTGGCACTCGGTGACGCGGATGCGGCCGAGCGTGAGCGGGAAGTCGAGCTCCGGCACGTCGATTTCCACCTCCACCTCGCCAATGCGGATCTCGCCGACAAAGGGGTGGTTGCGGCCATAACCGCGCTGGGTGGAATAGCCGAGCGCCAGAAGGAAGCCCTCGTCGCCGCGCGAGAGCGCCTGAAGGCGCTGATCGCGCTCCATGGGAAACTCCGGCGGCTCGCGAGTGATGTCGCCGGGCTCGCGGTCTTCCGGCAGCGAACCGTCTTTCTCGATCAGGCCCTGATTGGCCAGAATGTCGGACACGCGCGGCATGGGTTCTTCCGACTCGCTGCGCGCTTCGGGCGCAGCCGGTTCGGCATCCTCGGCCAGTTCCGGATCGAGCAGGCGGTGCGTGTAGTCGAAGGTGGGGCCGAGAAGCTGCCCACCGGGCAGATCCTTGTAGGTGGCGGAGACGCGCCGCTCGACCAGCATGGCCGCCGTGTCGACGGGGCGCGTATAGCCGAAGCGGGGCAGGGTGGTGCGGTAGGCGCGCAGGAGGAAGATCGCCTCGATCATGTCGCCGCGCGCCTGCTTGACCGCAAGGGACGCAAGACCCGTGTCGTAAAGCGAGCCTTCGGACATGACGCGGTCGACGGCGAGCGAAAGCTGGCTGGAGATCTGTTCGAGCGTGATGGCGGGCACATTGCGGTCGCCGCGGCGACGGTCGGCCAGAAGCCGATGCGCGTTCTGGATGGCGGCTTCGCCGCCCTTGACGGCTACATACATGGCTCAGGCCTCCTGACTGGTGATGCGGGTGGAACGGGGCAGGGCCGCGAGGCCCTCGCGGCTGACCAGGATCAGGTCGATCCCGCGTGGGAAACGGGCGTGGTTTTGCGCCCACTGTCGGGCGAAATGGCGCGGCAGCGGATGCGGCGCAAGGCGCGCTTCGCTCTCGATGCCGGGGCCCTGGAGCACCAGTTCCTCGCCGCCTGAAAGGTCGCTCACCTGAAGAACGAGCGTGGCCGAGCGGTCGGGATATTCCTGTGAGCCTTGAGCAAAATTCTCCAGCCCGATCAGGTGTTCCGGATCGGCGGAAAAGACGAAATGCGCATCGGCTGGCGTGTTGGCGATGGGCGCGCCGGTGTGGAAGGCGAGCCAGGCGCACACGGCATCGTCGTCCGCCAGAATCGGATCGAGCCAGATGGGCGTGTCCTGATCGCAAAGGGCCAGCGCAACGGCGGCAGCCTCCGGCGTCAGCGGTGCGGGCGGTCTTGCAAGCGCTACGCCCTTGTGGATCGTGCCGGGTTCGGCCATGGCCTGCATCACCGCGCGAAAGATCGTCTGGGCGTCGAAAACCGGGTTCTGGAAACCGCCCTCGATGGCGATGGAATCTAGCGTCATCAGTCCTCTCCGCGAACCATGGTGAAGAAATCGACCTTGGTCGCCGCCGTTTCGGCGCGACGGGTCGCGTCCGCTTCGATGCGGCGGGCGCGCAGCGGCGCGAGGATCTTTTCCTCGATGCGGGCTTCAAGGTCGGGTTTCTGGCGCAGCGCGTCGATGAGGGCGGCAACCCGCACCTTCATCTTCTCGCGGCCGAGCGCATAGGCATGGCCAACCTCGCCGCCGGGCAGCTTGACCGTGGCGCGCGTGACGGTGACTTCGCCGAAGTTGAACGGCGCGCCGCCGCCGCCCATCCGGCCGCGAACGGTCACGAGGCCGGTTTCAGGTCCGCGCAGCGTTTCAGCCTCGTCGGGCAGCCCGGCTTCGTTCCAGAGCCGCATCAGGTCGCTTCCATTGGCCATGGCGAGCACCGCCATCGCCTCGCGTCGCCGTTCGGTGACCGCCTGTCTTTCCTGTCGTGAGACCATGATGTCTCCTTCCTCGTTCGTTAATTTGTCTATTGTTCTAGACAACCAAACATATTATGGGTTTTGCCTAGCGGGTGTCCATGACGCGTTGATGACAAGGCCGGCAGGGGAAGCAGAAAAGTGGTGCAGGTGAAGAAAGCGGTGATCGAGCGGCGCAGCGGCGTTGCGCTCTGGCGGCAGATTGCCGACCGCATGCGGCGTGAGATTGGCGAAGCGGCACTTGGCGGCGATGGCCGCATGCCGCCCGAAACGGCGCTTGCGGAGCGTTTCGGCGTCAACCGGCATACGGTGCGCACGGCGATCGCCGCACTCGTGCAAGAGGGCGTGCTGCGGGCCGAGCAGGGGCGCGGCACCTTCGTGGAAGGGCGCAAGCGGCTGGCCTACCCCATTCGCAGCCGCACGCGCTTTTCCGAAGGGCTGGCCGGGCAGTCGCGCGGGCTGGCCGCCGATCTGCTCGACCACGCCACGGAGAATGCAGCAGCGGACGTGGCAAAGGCACTGCACCTTTCCCCCGGTGCGCCGGTGATCCGGCTTGAGACGCTTTCGCATGCCGATGGCAGGCCCGTGTCGCGCGCGCGAAGCTGGTTCGATGCTGAGCGCTTTGCGGGCATGGCCGAGGCCTTCGCACAGACACGCTCGATCACGGCTTCGTTTCGGGAACTCGGCCTTGCCGACTATCTGCGCCACAGCACCGTCGTAACGGCCAGACACGCGGAAGCGGGCGACCTGAAAGACCTGCGGCTTTCGCCCGGCGCAATCGTTCTCGTGACCATCGCCATCAATGTGGATACGCGAGGGAAGCCGGTGCACTACTCCGAGACCCGCTTTGCCGCCGACAGGATCGAACTGCATATTCCTGGTTCCGAAGCCCAATAGCCTTTCACCTGAAGCTCACCGTGAAGTGACCGTAGCGCGAGGTGGTTTGCGTTGATTTGCACCGCCTTAACGTGCTCTATCGCCGCGTGTTTCAACCACGGGCAACAATGGGGTTTCTCTTGCGCGCACTGCTTTTTTCGACGGCATTTCTGGCGATTGGCGCGGTTGCGGCCGCCGCCGACACCGCAAAGCCCGATCCCGCGAACTGGGATGCGGTTCTGGAGGATGCGCGTGGCGAAACGGTCTATTTCAACGCCTGGGGCGGCTCGCAGAACATCAACGACTACATCGGATGGGCAGGCGATGAACTGAAAGAACGCTTCGGCGTCACGCTCAAGCACGTAAAGCTTGAGGATACGGCAAGCGCCGTGGCCACGGTGGTGGCGGAGAAGGCCGCTGGCCGCGACGGAAATGGAACGGTCGATCTCATCTGGATCAATGGCGAGAATTTCGCCGCCATGAAAGAGCAGGCCCTGATCCTCTCGCCGGGCTGGGCCGAAAAACTGCCGAACTGGACCTTTGTGGATGTCGAGAACAAGCCGACGATCCGCACCGACTTCACTGTGCCGGTGGAAGGGCTTGAGAGCCCATGGGGCATGGCGAAACTCGTCTTCTTCTACGACACCGCGCGCACCAGTGTGGAAGATCTGCCGCAGGATGCCGACGGACTTTTGAAGTGGGCGCAGGAAAACCCCGGCCGCTTCTCCTATCCGCAGCCACCGGATTTCATCGGCTCGTCCTTCCTGAAACAGGTTCTGGCCGAGACGATCGCCGATCCCTCCCTGCTGCTCGAACCCGTGGAAGAGGCGCGCTTTGACGACGTGACGAAGCCGCTGTTCGATTTTCTCGACGCGTTGAACCCGGTCATGTGGCGCTCCGGCCGTGCCTATCCTCAAAACTACCCGGCGATGAAGCAGCTTCTCGCCGATTCCGAGCTCGACATCATCTTCGCGTTCAATCCGGCTGAGGCCTCAAGCGCCATCGCCAATGGCGAATTGCCGGGCACGGTGCGGTCCTTCACTTTTCCCGGCGGAACGCTGGCCAACACCCACTTCCTCACCATTCCCTACAACGCCTCGGCAAAGGCGGGCGCGCTGGTGGCTGCCAATTTCCTGATGTCGCCGGAGGCGCAGGCCCGCAAGCAGGATCCCGCCATCTGGGGCGATCCCACCGTTCTGGCGCTCGACAAGCTGAACGAGGAAGATCGCGCCCGCTTCGATGCCATCGATCTCGGCGTCGCAACGCTGCGGCCCGACGAACTCGGCCCCGCGCTGGACGAGCCGCACCCAAGCTGGATGGAGCGCATCGAAACCGAGTGGAAGCGGCGCTATGGGGTTGGCAATTAGCCAAGGCATGGGACCAGCCTGATGCTGACGCGCCTCGGTCCCATGCTCGCCATCGGGCTTCTGACCGCCCCGGTCGCGTTCGGGCTGGCCGGCACGGTGTTGCCGGCCTTCGGCTATCTGCCGGCGCTGGGCGGTATGGAGTTCGGGCTTGCGCCCTTCGCCATGCTGTTTGCCGAACCGGCGATCCTCATGTCGGCGCTGATGAGCCTTGTGACCGGGCTCGTCACCGCCGCCATTTCCCTGACAGCGGTGATGCTGTTCACCGCCGCATGGGGCGGCACACGGCTTTTCGCGCGCATCCAGCATCTGATTTCGCCGTTGCTTTCCCTGCCGCACGCGGCCAGCGCCTTCGCACTCGCTTTCCTTATAGCGCCCTCAGGCATGATCGCGCGGTTGATCTCGCCGGAGCTGACCGGTTGGGAGCGCCCGCCCGATCTGCTGATCGTGCACGATCCGCTCGGCCTGTCGATGATGGCGGGGCTGATCGTGAAGGAAATTCCGTTCCTGCTTCTCGTCACGCTGGCCGCACTGCCGCAGGTGAAGCCGGCGCGCACGCGGGCGCTCATCGCATCGATGGGCTATGGACGCATCTCCGGTTTCGTGTTCGGCCTCTGGCCGTCGATCTACCCGCAGATCCGACTGCCGGTTTTCGCGGTCATCGCCTTTGCCACATCGGTGGTCGATGTGGCCGCCATTCTTGGCCCGACCACGCCGGCGCCGCTGGCCGTGCGGCTGGTCAACTGGATGAACGATCCCGACCTTTCCAGGCGCTTTCTGGCATCGGCCGGCGCAATGTTGCAACTGGGCGTCACGGCGGCTGCGATCCTGATCTGGATCGGCTTCGAAAAACTGGGCGCACGCCTGCGCGACCGGATGGCTTGCGCGGGAAAACGTCTTCGGCGCGACCATGTCCTGCGCTGGGGGGCGCTTGCCGTCATGCTGGCTTCTGCCGGTGCTATCTTTACTGGCCTGATGGCGCTCGGTCTTTGGTCGGTGGCGGGCCTCTGGCAATATCCCGACCTTCTGCCCGCGCGCTTCGATCTGCGCAACTGGATGCGGGTTATGCCCAATCTGGTGGAGCCGTTGACGACCACGCTCTTCGTGGCGTTCGTTTCCACGCTGATTGCGGTGGCAATCGCCATATTGTGTTTCGTGCGGGAGGATGAGACCGGGAGCCCGGCGCGGGGCACGCTTGCACTTCTCTATCTGCCGTTGCTGGTGCCGCAGGTGGCGTTCCTGTTCGGGCTCCAGCTCCTGTTCATCTTGACGGATGTGGAGGCCACGCTGGCGGCGCTGGTGTTCACCCATCTCGTCTTCGTGTTGCCCTATGCCTGGCTCAGCCTCAAAGATCCCTGGCGCGCCTTCGACCGGCGGTACGATCAGATCGCGGCGGGGCTCGGCAAGGGACCGGTGCAGCGCTTCTTCCATATCCGCCTGCCCATGCTGGCGCGGCCGCTTCTCGCCGTTGCGGCCATCGGCTTCTCGGTGTCGGTGGGGCTCTATCTGCCCACGCTGCTGATTGGTGCGGGGCGGCTGACGACAATCACCACGGAGGCGGTGGCGCTCGCTTCCGGTGGCAATCGCCGCGTGATCGGCATCTATGCCTTCATCCAAATGGTCTTGCCGGCGGCGGGCTTTGCCGTTGCCACCATCGTACCGGCGCTGATATTCCGCCGTTATCGCGACATGCATGTTTGAATGGAAACGGGACTTGATGGACGCCGGGCTTTTCATCGACGGGGTGACGATTGCGCTGGAAGAGCGCGAGATCGTTTCGCTGACAAAACGGGTTGCACCCGGCGGGGTGCTGACGGTCATGGGGCCGTCGGGCGCGGGAAAATCCACGCTGCTCGCCTATATTGGCGGGTTTCTCGATCCGGTGTTTTCGGCGCGCGGCAGGGTTTTCGTCGATGGAACCGAGGTGACGGCGCTGAAGCCCGAAGACCGGCATGTGGGCGTGCTTTTTCAGGATCCGCTTCTGTTTCCGCATATGAGCGTGGGCGGCAATCTGATGTTCGCGCTGCCGGAGGCGGTGCGTGGCCGCGCGGCGCGGGCGGAGCGTGTCGCACAGGCGCTTGAGGGCGTGGGCCTTGCGGGGCTTGAGGCGCGCGATCCGGCAACGCTTTCCGGCGGGCAGAAGGCGCGGGTGGCGCTGGCGCGCGTGCTGGCCTCCTCACCACGCGCCCTGCTTCTGGACGAGCCCTTTTCCAAGCTCGATGCGGAACTGCGCGCGCAGACCCGCGAACTGGTTTTCTCCAAGGCGCGCGAAAACGGATTGCCGGTGCTTCTCGTGACGCATGACGCGGCCGACGCCGAAGCCGCCAGCGGCGACATCGTGCGGATTGGCGAATGACGGGAATGCCAAAACTTCCCGACCTGCCGGTAACGGAAGTGCTGCCGGCGCTGAGCGCGGCGCTGGAGACGCAGGGAAAGGCCGTGCTGGTCGCGCCGCCGGGAGCGGGCAAGACAACGCTCGCGCCGCTGGCGCTTTTGGAGGCCGAGTGGGCCTCGCAGGGGCGCATCGTTCTTCTGGAGCCGCGCCGGCTGGCCGCGCGCGCCGCGGCCCGGCGCATGGCGGCGATCCTTGGCGAGGAGCCGGGCGAGACGGTCGGCTACGCCATGCGCATGGAGCGGAAGGTCTCCGACAGAACCCGCATTCTCGTGGTGACAGAAGGTGTTCTCGCGCGCATGATCGTCGATGATCCGGAGCTTTCCGGCATCGCGGCGGTGCTGTTTGACGAGTTTCACGAACGCTCGCTCGATGGCGATTTCGCGCTGGCGCTGGCGCTCGATGCGCAGGCCGCATTGCGGCTGGACCTGCGGCTTCTGGTGATGTCGGCTACGCTCGATGGCGCGCGTGTGGCGGCGCTTCTTGGCGATACGCCGGTGATCGAGAGCGAGGGGCGCAGCTTTCCCGTCGAGCTGCGCCATGGGGAACGGCCCGCCGGCGAGGCCATCGAGGACACGATGGCGCGTGCGGTGCGCACGGTTCTGGCGGAGGAGGAGGGCAGCGTGCTCGCCTTCCTGCCCGGTCAGCGCGAGATCGAGCGAACGGCGGAGCGTCTTGCCGAACGGCTGCCCGCCGATGTGGACATCACGCCGCTTTATGGCGGTCTCGACGGACGGGCGCAGGATGCGGCCATCCGCCCGGCGGATGCGGGGCGGCGCAAGGTGGTTCTGGCGACGGCCATTGCGGAAACCTCGGTCACCATTGACGGTGTGCGCGTGGTGATCGACAGCGGCCTGTCGCGGCTGCCGAAATTCGAGCCCTCGACGGGTTTGACGCGGCTTGAAACGGTTCGCGTTTCGCGCGCTTCCGCCGATCAGCGGGCGGGCCGCGCGGGGCGCACCGCGCCGGGCATCGCGCTGCGGCTCTGGCGGGCGGAACAGACGGCGGCGCTGGCCGCCTTCACGCCGCCGGAAATTCTGGAGGCGGATCTGTCGGGCCTGTTGCTCGACTGCGCTGCCTTCGGCGTGAGCGACCCGGCTTCTCTTTCCTTTCTCGACGCGCCGCCGGCTCCGGCGGTTGCCGAGGCGCGCAGCCTCTTGCAGCGGCTTGAGGCGCTGGACGAGGCGGGCCGGCTGACGGCGGCGGGCGAGGCGATGCGCAGGCTCGCCCTGCCAGTGCGGCTGGCGCATATGGTGGCGCGTGCGGCGGAAGACGGTCACGCGCTCGCCGCAGCCGAACTTGCCGTTCTCCTTTCGGAGCGTGGGCTGGGTGGCCGGTCCGCCGATCTGGACGACCGGTTGCAGCGCTTCCGCAGGGAGCGGGGCGCGCGGGCGGAACAGGCGCGCCGGCTGGCCGCGCGGCTTGCCAAATCTGCCGGTGGTGAACGCGCTGGCGATGCGCCGCATGCGGGCGCTCTGCTCATCCATGCCTGGCCCGACCGCGTTGCGAAGGCGCGGGGCGCGCATGGGCATTTCGTCATGGTGAATGGTCGTGGCGGCGTGCTGGCCCCGGAGGAGCGGCTTGCCGGCAGCGCCTTTCTGGTGGTCGCCGATCTTCAGGGGCGCGCGCAGAACGCGCGCATCGCCTCGGCGGCGGCGATTGACGAGGAAGAGATCGTGGCCGCGCTCGGGCATCTGATCGAGGAGGTCACGGAGACGCGCTTTGACCGGGGCGCGGGCACGCTCAGGCAGCGGCGGGTGCGCCGGCTGGGCGCTCTGGTGCTGGCCGAGCAAGTTCTGCCGCCGCCATCGGGTGCCGCCGCCGACCGCGGGGTGATCGACGCCGTGCGGGCGCACGGGCTGTCGCTTCTGCCATGGGACAGGGAGGCGAAGGCGCTCCGGGGCAAGCTTGCCTGGCTCCACGCGGCGAAGGGCGATCCATGGCCGGACATGTCTGACGAGGCGCTTCTCGAAGGGCTCGATGACTGGCTTCTGCCCTTTCTCACCGGCGAGGCGTCGCTTTCCAGACTGGCGCCGCACATCCTGCGCGAGGGGTTGACCGCGCTGGTGCCGCACGAATTTCAAAGGCGCATCGGTAAGATGGCGCCCAGTCACTACGATGCGCCTTCGGGCAGCCATGTGCCCATTCGCTATGAGGCGGAGGGGCCGGTTCTGGCGATCCGCGTGCAGGAGCTTTTCGGCCTGACCGAACACCCGACGGTCGCCGATGGCATTCCGCTCAAGCTGGAGCTTCTGTCGCCGGCGCACCGGCCAATCCAGACCACGCGGGACCTGCCGGGCTTTTGGGCCGGATCATGGGCGGATGTGCGCGCAGACATGCGTGGGCGCTACCCCAAGCATGTCTGGCCGGAAGATCCGGCGAACGCAGCCGCGACACATCGCGCCAAACCGCGCAAAAAATAGTTCTTGGAGTGCGGGCGGACTTCCCTCATAACCCCGCAATGCTTGAGGATATCAGGGCACACGATCCGAACCACGGCCTGCGGCTCAACACGCTGATCAAGTTGCGCTGGCTGGCGATCATCGGCCAGAGCGCAGCGGTGATCGTCGTCGCTTTCGGACTCGATTTCCCACTGCCTGTGGGCCTGTGTTTCGCGCTGATCGCCGCCTCCGCATGGCTCAATGTGCATCTGGCCATCCGCTATTCGGCGGCGCACCGCCTCGCGCCGCTTGCCTCTCTCGGCATTCTCACATTCGATGCGTTTCAGCTTGCCGGCCTGCTCTACATGACGGGCGGCCTCACCAACCCGTTCTCGCTTTTGATGACGGTGCCCGTGGTGATTTCGGCCACATCGCTGCCGCTGCGCTGGACTGCGCTTCTGGGCTTTCTGGTGGTGGCGCTGACAACGGCGCTCGCCGTGTTCCACCGCCCGCTTCCCTGGTTCCCGGGCACGGAACTGGTGATGCCGCTGATCTACATCATCGGCGTGTGGATCGCCGTGGTGTCGAGCATCGCGTTTACCGGGGTCTACGCCTACCGGGTGGCGAAGGAGGCGCGGCTTCTGGCCAACGCTCTCGCCGCCACCGAACTGGTGCTGCAGCGCGAGCAGCACATCTCGGCGCTTGACGGTCTCGCGGCCGCCGCCGCGCACGAGCTTGGAACGCCGCTCGCCACCATCGCACTGGTGGCGCGTGAGATGGAGCGCGCGCTCGGCAAGGACGAGCGCTTCAGCGAGGATGTGACGCTGCTGCGAACGCAGAGCGAGCGCTGCCGGGAAATCCTGCGCCAGCTGACCAGCTTGTCATCGGAGGGCGAGGCGCATATGGCGCGTCAGCCCTTCACGTCGCTGATCGAGGAAACGGCAGCACCACACCGTGATTTCGGCATCGATATCCGCCTGGAGCCGGGCACGACAGAGGGTCCGGAGCCGGTGGGGAGACGCAACCCGGGCGTGATCTACGGGCTCGGAAATCTGGTCGAGAACGCGGTCGACTTCGCCAAAGAGAGCGTGACGATCCGCTGGCACTGGGATGCGGATACGGTCGGGCTCCTGGTTGTCGATGACGGAAACGGCTTTCCGGCCGAGATCCTTGATCGGATCGGGGAGCCCTATATGTCGAAGCGCTCTTCCGGTGGCAGCAGTGGCGGCGGGCTTGGGCTGGGGCTTTTTATTGCCAAGACGCTGCTTGAGCGTTCCGGCGCTCAGATCCGCTTCGGCAATCTCGCCGAGAAGGGCAAGGGCGCCTATGCAGAGGTTATCTGGCAGCGCTCGATTTTCGTGGTGCCTGACGACAATCTGGAATCAGGCGAAAAGAGTCCTAAATTGGAAAGCTGACAGATTTAGGTTAGAAAGATTCTAGGAAGAGTAACGTGCTGAACGTGCTGGATATGACAAGCAACACCGAGGAAGACCCGGCAGCAGTCCTGGGTGAAGACCGCTCCCTTCTCATCGTTGACGATGACAAGCCGTTTCTGACGCGTCTGGCGCGGGCGATGGAAAGCCGTGGCTTCACGGTGGAAACGGCCGAGAGCGTGGAAGAAGCCGTGGCGCGGGCCAGGGCGACCCCGCCGGCTTTTGCCGTGGTTGATATGCGCCTTGCCGACGGCAACGGCCTCGACGTGGTGGCCACGATCCGCGAAAAGCGCAAGGATTCCCGTACGATTATTCTGACCGGCTACGGCAACATCGCCACCGCGGTGACCGCGGTGAAGCTCGGCGCGGTCGATTACCTGGCAAAGCCCGCCGATGCCGACGACATCTACGCGGCACTCACCCGGCAGTCCGGGGAGAAGGTTGCACCCCCGGAAAATCCCATGTCCGCCGACCGCGTGCGCTGGGAGCATATCCAGCGGGTCTACGAGATGTGCGACCGCAACGTTTCGGAAACGGCGCGCCGGCTGAACATGCATCGGCGCACCCTGCAGCGCATCCTTGCCAAGCGCGCGCCCCGCTGATCACCACAGCGAGGCTCACGGTGCGCATCGGGCTCAATCGGCGGATTGAAGCGACCGGCGGCAAGTATCGGTTTATGGACAAGCTCCATAACCAGCGGTAAAACAGGAAGACAGGTATTTTTTCCTGTTTCGAGATTCCGGAAGGATGAGTCGCGTGCTCTCGCACGACAAGGTTTGGGCAGCCATAGACGCACTGGCTGTGCGTCACTCGCTTTCCGCCTCCGGTCTGGCCCGGAAGGCAGGCCTGGATTCGACTGCCTTCAACAAATCCAAACGGCTTTCGGCGGATGGCCGCCCGCGCTGGCCCTCGACAGAATCCCTTTCAAAGATCATGGATGCAACCGGCACCACGCTCTGGGAGTTTGTGGCGCTCCTGCAGAATGACGGCAAGCCGGCTGAACCCTATGAGCAGCCTTCATCCAGCGTTCCGCTGATCGGTTTTGCCCAGGCAGGCGCCGGCGGGTTCTTTGACGATGCGGGTTTTCCGCTCGGAGAAGGATGGGAGCACGTCGACCTGCCTGGACCGGCACATGAAGGGGCCTATGCGCTGCAGGTTCAGGGCGAATCCATGATGCCGCTCTACCGTGACGGCGACACGCTGATCGTGGACCCTACCGCGCGCCTGCGGCGCGGAGACCGTGTGGTGGTCAAGACGGCGGGTGGCGAAGTCATGGCAAAGGTTCTTCTGCGGCAGACGAGCCGGCAGGTGGAGCTGCTTTCCCTCAATCCCGAACATCCCAATCGTTTGCTGGAAAAAACGCAGATGGAGTGGATGGCGCGCATCATCTGGGCGAGCCAGTGATGGCGGGGCGATATCGTTGTCGGTCCCTGTTTCTGGCCTGTGCAGCGATCCTCGCATCGTCCGGCTTCAGCCCCATGGAGGCACAGGAGAGGCGGCAACCCCGCGTCATCGCACCGGAACTCGTCGCGCCGCCACCCATTGACGCCACGGGATTGAAACGTGCCGATCCGCGCACGCCGCTCAGCGAGCTTGGGGCACCAGCTCCTGAGCCCAGGCCCCTGGACACGCTCTACTACCGGCCGATGGCAATTGCCGCCGGTATGTTCGAATCCGAAGGCCGCACCATAACCGTTGACGGTATCCGCATCATTGCGCCGGATCAGGTCTGCGATGCCAGTGACGGTGGCGTGTGGCCCTGCGGCAAGCGCGCGCGCACCGCGTTTCGCTACTGGCTGCGCGGGCGCGCCGTGGAGTGTCACGTTGAAGGAGCGGGTGAGGACGCCGCTGCGGAGGAAGAAAGCGACAGGCCGATGCGCTGTTCGCTTGCGGGCTATGACGTCGGCACGTGGCTGGTGGAGAATGGCTGGGCGCTTGCCGAGACTGGAGGTCCCTACGCCGAAAAGTCCCGGGCGGCCCGCAATGCCGGCAAAGGCATATTCAGTGGCGGGCCGTCCGGTTCGTAGAGCATTTTGCAGTCAGGTGGAATCACCTGACGTCAGCACAAATTCAGGAAGTCAGACAGATAGAACGGAGCAGCGTTTCCGTGAAACGGTGAACCGCTCCAGAGCATTTTGCAGTCAGGTGGAATCACCTGACGTCAGCACAAATGCGGAAAGACAGACAGTTAGAGTGGAGCATCGTTTCCGTGCAACGGTGCTCCGCTCTAACGAAAGCCTGAGTTCTTTTGCCTCAGAGTTCGCCGTTCAGCGCGGCGGTGATTAAGCCGCGTGTTTCGGCGATGCCGTAAAGGGCGGCGAACGAGCCGAAGCGGGGGCCGCGTTCCTGGCCCAGAAGCACCTGGTAGAGCATCTGGAAGAAGGCAACCGAAACGCCCGGTCCGCCATTGGGGCTCTTGCGCTTGTGGTCCTGATAGCGCTCGATGCCGCGTGCCACATCCAGAATGGCGTTCTGGATCGCTTCGCCATCGGCATCCGCCGGCAGCGCGCCAAGAGCCTTGTTGATGCCGGCAAGTGCTTCGCGCTCGATCTCGTCGGGTGCGCGGAAGGCCTTGGACGGCTTCACGAAATCCTCGAAGTAACGCAGCGCATAGCCGGTGAGGCGGTCGAGTTCGGGATGCGTCTGCGGCGTGACGCCGGGCGCATAACGCGAAATGAAGCCCCACAGAACATCCGTGTTCTGTGCGTTGGAGGCGCTGACCAGATTGAGCAGAAGCGCAAACGGCACCGGCAATTCGATAGCTGGCGGCGTGCCGTCATGGATGTGCCAGACGGGATTGCCGAGACGGTTCTTCCAGTCCTGACGATCATAGGCCGACAGGAAGGTGTAATACTCGTCCACCGCACGCGGGATCACGTCGAAATAGAGCTTCTTGGCCGCCTTCGGCTTCTGGAACATATAGAGCGAAAGGCTCTCGGTCGGCGCATAGGCCAGCCACTCGTCGATGGTCAGGCCGTTGCCCTTGGACTTGGAGATCTTCTGGCCGTTCTCATCCAGGAACAGTTCGTAGTTGAACCCTTCCGGCGGCTCCTTGCCGAGTGCTGCGCAGATCTGCGCCGCCAGCTTGACGCTGTCGATCAGGTCCTTGCCGGACATTTCATAGTCGACGCCAAGGGCCGCCCAGCGCATGGCCCAGTCGGGCTTCCACTGCAGCTTGCAGTGTCCGCCGGTCACGGGCGTCTCGAACAATTCGCCGCTCTCGGGATCGCGCCAGACAATGCTGCCGGCATCCACCTTGCGCTCTTCCAGCGGAACCTGCATCACCACGCCCGTTTTCGGGTGGATGGGCAGGAAGGGCGAATAGGTCTGCGCGCGCTCTTCGCGCAGCGACGGCAGCATGATGTCCATCACCGCGTCATAGCGCTCGAGCATGGTCAGCAGCATCTCGTCGAAGCGGCCGGCGGCATAGTATTCGGTCGAGGAAGCGAACTCGTAGTCGAAGCCGAACCGGTCGAGGAACGCCCGAAGCCGTGCATTGTTGGCCGCCCCGAAGGACGGGTACTCGTTGGAGAACGGGTCCGGCACTTTCGTCAGCGGCTTGCCCAGATGCGTGCGCAGCATCTCCTTGTTGGGCACATTGTCCGGCACCTTGCGCAGGCCGTCCATATCGTCGGAGAAGCACAGGATCTTCGTCTTGATCCTGTCCTCGGTGAGCACGCGAAAAGCGTGCCTTACCATGGAGGTGCGGGCCACCTCGCCGAACGTGCCGATATGCGGCAGGCCCGAGGGGCCGTAGCCCGTCTCGAAGAGCACGGTGTCGGGGAAACCGCCTTCGTAGCGTTTGACGATCTTGCGCGCCTCTTCGAAGGGCCAGGCCTTGCTCTCGGCTGCGGCCTCCATCACATCGGGCGTCAATTCAAGCGCGTCTCGGCTTGCCGTCGTCATGTCGCTTTCCAGAATTATGTTTCGATCAAGGGCCAAGCCTGTAAGGCGGCTCAGCCGGTGCGTCAATCGAAGCGACGATTTTTCATTGCGGCATGACGCCCGGCTACCTACTTTCGGGCTCCAGTATTTTACCAGCGGAGAACGTAATGGCTGAGCCGACCGCCCACGAAGCCCTGATCTACCTGATGGTCGTCATGTCGGCCGCCGACCGGGATATGACCGACGCGGAGCTCGCTATTATAGGCGACACGATCCGTTCCTGGCCGGTGTTTCGCGAGTTCGACGACAACCGCATCATCGAAGTGGCGCGTCAGTGCCAGCAGATCCTCCAGGAAGACAGCGGGCTTGAACGCATCCTGAATGCCGTGCGCGACACCGTGCCGGCGAAATTGCACGACACGGCCTATGCGCTGGCAGTCGAGGTCGCTGCAGCCGACATGCATGTGGAGCCGGAAGAAAAACGCATGCTGCACATCGTGCGCAGCCGGCTGCATCTGGAACCGCTCGTGGCTGCCGCAATCGAGCGGACGGTTCAGGCCCGTAAGCGTACTCTTGCCTGACCGGTTGTTCGGTCAAGCGCATGTGACTGGCGTTTGAACGGGGTAGCGGAATAATGACGGCATGACCTCGTTTCTGCTCTCCGAAGCGGCCATCCGTCTCTTCGCATTCATCGGCATATTTGCGGGCATGGCGCTCTACGAGCTCTGGTCGCCGCGCCTGGAACGACCGGAAATGACCGGCGCACTGAAATCGCGCCGGTGGTTCGCCAACCTTTCCATGGTTCTCATTTCATCGGTGATGCTCAGGGTGGTCTTTCCGGCCGCTGCCGTGGGGGCCGCCCTTTGGGCGGAAGCATCGGATTGGGGCTTTTTCAATGCGCTGCGCATCGATCCGCTTCTTGCGGGGCTGATCTCGTTTGTCGTGCTCGATTTCGCGGTCTGGCTCGAACATGTGGCAAGCCACAAAATCCCGCTTCTCTGGCGCATCCACCGCATGCACCACGCCGACAACGGCTTCGACGTGACGACGGGGCTGCGGTTCCATCCGTTCGAAATCCTCCTTTCGATGGTCTGGAAGGCGGCAGTCGTCGTCGCTCTGGGCGCACCTGTTCTGTCCGTGCTCCTGTTCGAGATCGTCCTCAACGGAACGTCCATGTTCAACCATTCGAATGTGAAAATTCCGCTTGGCCTTGATCGCGTGCTTCGGTTTTTTGTGGTCACCCCGGACATGCATCGCGTCCATCACTCCACCATCAGGCGGGAGACGGATTCCAACTACGGTTTCAATTTTTCATTCTGGGACCGTCTGTTCGGCACCTATATTGCCCAACCGAAACTCGGGCATGAAGATATGAATATCGGGCTGTCCGCCTACCGCGGGTCATTCACGGCGCGGCTTTTATGGATGCTTGCCCTGCCGTTTCGCACATTGCGGCGGGATCAGTAGAAATCGACCGGAAAATAGCGCAGATAAATGTCGGTGAAGCGGCCACTGACGTCGATGCTCTGAAGAGCGAAATCGATGGCCTCGGCGAGCTGCGGCATGTCATTGGGCACTGCGATTGCCAGTCCCTGCCCCAGATACTCCGGCGCGAGATAGGGGCCGCCGGAAAAGGCGCAGCAATCGTCGGAGGCCTGGCCGGCGAGCCAGAAGCTCAGCTTCACGCCGTCGCCGAAGATGCCGTCGAGCCTGCCGGATTTCAAATCTTCATAGAGCCAGTCACGCCTACCGTAGACGACGCTCTGGGCATTCGGAAAGAGGTCGCGCAACAGCACCTCATGCGCGGACGCACCAATGACGCCGATGCGTTTGCCGGCAGTGGAATCGTGAAGCGGTTCCGATAGTGTCGCCTGCCTGCGCGTTACGAGGCGTGCGGGAAAACGCATATAGGGGCGTGAAAACAGATAACGCTCCCGGTTCTCGGCGGTGATCGCCAGGCCCGCGATGATTGCCTCGCCCTGCTTGCTTTCGATGGCTGTGTCGAGTTCGTCCCAGGGTAGCGCCTGCACCTGGCACCGCTCCATCATGTCGAGTTCGTCGCAGATCTGCCGGGCCAGGTCGATATGAACGCCACTCAGCCGGTTGTCGGCGTCCAGATAGCTGAATGGAAAGAAATCGACGGTGGTCAGGAAGCGTAGCCTCGGCAGTGCGGAAAGGTCCGGTTTCGCTTGCCGCTGCTTGGGCTCGGAAAAGCCGGGAGGAGCCGGTTGCTGCGCGATGGCGAGATGCGCAGGTAGTAAGAAGAAAAGAGCGGCCACTATGTGAAAAGAGCGGAAATTCATGGCTATTTCCATATAGCCGGCAAATAAATATTAATTTTCTTTTGAACAGGGTTTTGTAGGTTATTTAATATCATTGTTATCATCTTTTGTCCGATGGATGTATAGTGGCGGATAAGCGCGTAGATTTTGCGTGGCGGCATAGAATGTCGGCGGGGATGAATACATATGTTCGATTTTGGAAAGACGCGGGCCATTATTCAGCAGATTCAAAAGGCCCGAAGCCCTTTGGCGATCTGTAATACACTGGTCTCGTTCACCGGGAATTACGGTCTTCATGCCGTCTGCGCAGGCACACTTCCCGCAAAGGGCAGTACACCGGGCGATCAGGTCGGGCATCTGGTTCTCAGTAGTTGGCCGGCGGAGTGGATCGACCGATATGTTTCGTGCAACTACATCTTTCATGACCCCATCGTAAACCATGCCCGCCAGAGCGGAAGTGCCATTCTGTGGCGCGATATTCTGAAAGCGCAAAAGGGCTCCTGCAAAACCTCAAAATTGCTGAGCGAAGCACGGGAATTCAGGCTCGTGGACGGAATAGCCATGTCGTTCACAACGCTTGAGGGGCTCCAGATCGTCATGTCGTTCGCCGGCGAGCAGGTCGAACTCTCCCCAAGCGATCTTGATGTTGTGTCGTTTGTCTCTTCATACGCAATTGGCCATGCGCTGAGCCTGCGCGGGGATGACAGGTTTGATCAACTTGAAGCTCTTGAAAAAGAGTGTTTGCAACTCTCCGCGCGCGGGCGCTCTGTACCGGAAATCGCCGAGACACTTGCCTTGTCGGAAAAGGAGGTGAGCGTCCATCTGGAACAGGCGAAGCGGAAACTCGGCCCTGGTCACACACTTTATCGGCAGGGTGGGGAACCGCGCCTTACACCGCGGGAGAAGGAATGCCTGCAATGGGCGGCATTGGGAAAATCAGAATGG
The DNA here is from genome assembly GCF_900105565.1 of Nitratireductor aquibiodomus. Lineage (NCBI taxonomy): Bacteria > Pseudomonadati > Pseudomonadota > Alphaproteobacteria > Hyphomicrobiales > Phyllobacteriaceae > Nitratireductor > Nitratireductor aquibiodomus. The sequence goes on from NZ_FNSL01000001.1 coordinate 3,016,975, forward strand.
GAGGTTTCGCAGATTCTCGGCATATCCGAGCATACGGCAGAGAAACATCTCCTCAATGCAAAGACAAAGCTGGGAGCGTCAAATCGCGTTCACGCCGTTGCTGAAGCCATTCGATGCGGTGTCTTTGAGTGAAGTGGTGCCTCAAGAAGAGGGTAGTTTCAGTCTTGATTCGCATGGAAGTTGCGAAAGGTGGGATAGTGTGATGCTATAGTTGAAATATTGCGGGGGGATGGGGAATCATGAAATGTAAATTCCAGTTTAGGCGCACGCTGTGGTTTTATGGGTTCTGGAATTTTTCAAAAATTTCTTCCAGAGAGTTTTCTTTTGTCAATAAAGCAGGATTGGGGTTTTGGTTGTTAAATTAACTGGGATGATCGACCATGGATCATCTCGTTGGGAAGTGGGAATCGGGAAGCAATCCCGACAAGCTAAATGAATCCGACGGATTGCCGGTTGCCCTTTGTCCTTCGCCGATGGGAGACTGGCTGCCGATCCTGAGATCCCTGTCGATTGACGAAGAGGAGGCCCGCCGCGTGGATGCGCGGGCAAGGCTCGCAGGGGTCTGTTTCCAGACGGAGCTTCTGTCTTCCGGCCTGGTGTCGGAACGGGCACTGTTTCTTGCTCTTGCAAAGCATATGGGACTCGCCTTTGCTGCCCGCCCGGATCCAGACGCCCTGGTCATGCGTGAGCGGCAGGGGCTGGCAGCGCTGGCACGGCGCGGCGGTGCGCGGGTAAGCCTGATCGTCGATGAGCGTGGCCAGTCGATCGTCCTGATCGCGCCAGACAGACTGAACATCCCCGCTTTGCGCGCGTTCGTAGCGCGATACCCGCGGGCCTCGACACGCATACGCGTGGTGCAGCCGACAGTTCTGCGTGACGCGATCTCCGTCCGCTCGCAGAAGGCGCTCATGCGCATTGCCACGGAGAAGCTGTTCACAATCGCACCCGAGATGTCGGCGCGCATTGTCGCCAATGCCTGGCAGGGGGCGGTGCTGGGCGCGGTAACCGTGTCGCTTGCCTTTGCCGCGCTATTTGCGCCTTCGGCGACCCTGCTCGCACTGCATGTGCTGTTTTCGCTGGCATTCCTCGCCTGCGTTTTGCTCAGAGTCATGGTCCGGTTGGGCGGGCGGGTCTCGGCGGAGCCGCGGATGACGACGGTCCGGCCTGCAGAGATGCCTGTCTACTCGGTGTTGATCGCACTCTACAAGGAGGCGGAGATTGTGCCGGATCTCCTCGTCGCGCTTGGCAGGATCGTCTGGCCCCGCGCCAAACTGGAGATCAAACTCGTCTGCGAGCAGGATGACGAGGAAACGCTCGCCGCCCTCAGAGCTCAGGAGTTACGCCCGTACATCGAGGTGATTGAGGTGCCGCCGGGTGTGCCGCGCACAAAGCCGAAGGCACTGTCCTATGCACTTCCAATGACGTCGGGCGCGTTCGTCGCGCTCTACGATGCTGAAGACAGGCCGCACCCGTTTCAACTGGTCGAGGCCTGGCATGCATTTCGCGGGGCGGATGAGCGCCTGGCCTGTGTGCAGGCTCCCCTGACCATCTCCAATCGGCGGGAAAGCTGGATTTCGGCGATGTTTGCGCTGGAATATGCCGCGCTCTTTCGTGCGGTTCTGCCCTGGCTTGCGCGACGCGGTCTGCTGTTGCCTCTGGGCGGCACGTCCAATCATTTTCGCCGGTCTGCGCTCGAGATGGTGGGAGGCTGGGATCCCTACAATGTGACCGAAGATGCTGATCTGGGCGCGCGACTGCATCGCTATGGGTACCGGGCGGACGTGATCTTTAATCCAACACAGGAAGATGCCCCAACCGACATTCGCACCTGGGTGCCGCAGCGCACGCGCTGGTTCAAGGGATGGGTGCAGACCTGGCTGGTTCACATGCGGGATCCGGCCGCGACCGCCCGTGAAATCGGGCTTCTGTCCTTCATCGTCATGCAGGTCCTGTTTGCGGGCATGGTCTTTTCAGCGCTCGCCTACAGTGTCTTCTGGGCGACCGCGCTGGGAATCGGCATCCATTGGTATCTAGGCGGTGAGTTTCGACCGACCGAGAGCATTCTGCTTCTGGTTGATGTTTTGAATGTCGTGCTCGGGCACGTCGCCTTTCTGCTGTTGGGCTGGTCCGCACTCCACAAGACCGAGAAGCCCGGCTTCTGGAAATGCATCCTCTGGATGCCGGCTTACTGGTGCCTCATGTCCATTGCCGCCTGGCGCTGCGTCTGGCAGCTTTACTGGAACCCCCATCACTGGGAGAAGACGCCGCACAGACGCCGCAACCGGGTGCGCGTCTCACTTCAAAAAACCGGGACCTGAGCCGATCACCAGCTGATCGTCCTGGCCGATGGCCCCGAGATCGCGGCCATCATAGGGAATCGACAGGAGCACGCGCCGAATAACGGCGAGCCTTGCGCGCCGCTTGTCGTTGGCGCGCACCACTGTCCACGGTGCATGGGCGCTGTGTGTCCGCTCGAGCATGAGGTCGCGGGCATGAGTATAATCGTCCCACTTCTTGATGCCGGCCACATCCATTGGTGAGAACTTCCAGTATTTCAGGCGGCTGTGCCGGCGGTCATGAAACCGTCCGAGCTGCGTTTCCTGACCGATGTTTAGCCAGAACTTGAAGAAATGAATCCCGTCATTGACGATCGCGCGTTCGAAATCGGGTGTTTCATCCAGGAATTGCTCGTGCTGGGCGGGTGTGCAGAAGCCCATCACGGGTTCCACGCCGCCCCGATTGTACCAGGAGCGGTCGAAGGTGACCAATTCCCCGCTGGTTGGAAAATGCGCGACATAGCGTTGAAAATACCATTGGCCGCGCTCGGTCTCGCTTGGTTTGGGCAGGGCGACATTTCGCGCATTGCGTGGATTGAGATAGGCACGGATGCGCGAGATTGTGCCGCCCTTGCCGGCGGCATCGCGGCCCTCGAAGAGCGCCATGACGCGCGCACCGCTCGTCTGCATCCAGGACTGGAGCTTGACGAGCTCAACCTGCAGCGCCTCCAGCTGCTCCTCGTAATCGTCCCTGTCGAGTTTTTCCTCGTAGGGATAGCCGCCGGCCGTCAGCTCCTTGTCCTTGATCCAGTCGGGCAGATCCGGGTCATCAATATCGAACACCCGCTTCTTGCCTGATAGTGTCAGCTTGAAGGGCTCGATCTTTTCAAGTGCGGGGTTATCCAGAGGCTTATTCATAAAATCGATCCTGAACCGTGGGAGTGTCCATGCTATTTGCAGCTTGATACAAGGTCCAGCAGCGAAGAAGAAGCGGCAACTGGTCTTCATGAAATGAGCTCGATCAGGAGTTCTCTGGCGACCACGGGGATGAAGTTGGTTGGTGGTATGAGTGATGAAGAGCGGAAAACGCCGCGGAGAGGGATGCTGCGGCACATAGCAAAGGGCACTGCGCCGCTGACGCAGGCGCTTCAGGCTTTGGCGCACCGAAAAAGCGCCACCGAGCAGAGCGAGGGCCCCCGTGTCGTACGGGGCGACATCGACTCGCTGCCGGCAGTTTATCTGGCGGCGGCCGTGCTTGATCCGCTTTATATTTTCGATGGCGCTGGCAGTGTTCTTTATTCCAATGAGGCTGCCGACCTTGCTTTTGGGCCGATGACCAAGAGCGTTTCGCTACGTCTGAAGTTTCGCGCTCCCGAAATGCACGAGCTGGTCAGCCGCGTCATTTCCGGCGTGGAGGAATCGACGGCGATCAACTATTCGGAGCGTGTCCCGGTGGAGCGTGCCTACCGTGTGGTGGCGAGCCGCATCGGAAACGACACCGGTCTCTACGTGCTGATGTTCAAGGACCAGAGCGAGGCGCGCCGGATCGATCGGATGCGGGCGGACTTCATCGCCAATGCGAGCCATGAGCTGCGCACGCCGCTTGCCTCCGTCGCGGGCTTCATCGAGACGCTGCGCGGCCCCGCGCGTGACGATGCAAAGGCGCGGGAAAATTTTCTGCAGATCATGCAGAATCAGACGCAGCGCATGGCGCGCCTGATCGATGATCTGCTTTCGCTTTCGCGGCTGGAGATGAAGCCCTATCAGAAGCCGAACGCCCAGCTTGATGTGGTGGCGCTGGTCAAGGGGGTGATTGAACCGATGCGTCATATCGCCCGGGAAAACGGGGTCGAGATCGTTTCGGAACTTGGCGATGCGCCGCTGCTTGTGGCCGGGCATTCCGATGAACTGGTTCAGGTGTTCGAAAACCTGCTCGAAAATGCCTGCAAATATGGCAGTTCGGGCGAACGGATACTGGTCTCGGCGGATCAGGCAAGCCCCATGGACGAGGTGCGGGTCAGGGTGCAGGATTTCGGTCCCGGCATTCCCGAAGAACATATTCCCCGTATCACTGAGCGCTTTTACAGGGTCGACGTCGAGACCAGTCGCACGCAGAAGGGCACGGGTCTCGGATTGTCCATCGTCAAGCACATACTGACACGGCACGATGCGCGATTGTCGGTCAAATCGGCACCGGGCGAGGGGGCGACGTTTGTGGTTCACTTCCCGCCTGTCCCACCATCTGGTACCGGCGCCGAAAGCGCCTGAAACCAGGCCCAGCCCCAACACTCAGACTTTCATTTTCCCGCCATCACAATAACTTAGAAAGTGCGGGACGTAGCGACGCCGGATCGGCCGAGGAGGAATGAAACCATGCAGAACCAGCACACCATGCGGTCCTTCGACGATGAGTTGAATTACCTTTCTGACCAGATCGCGGCGATGGGGGGATATGCTGAGCGCATGGTCGCGGAGGCCGTTGCAGCACTTGTGCAATCCGATTCCGGGCTTGCCCGCAAGGTGGTGGAAGACGATGCCTTTCTTGACGCCAAGGAGCGCGAGATCGGCGAACGGGCCGTCATCATCATCGGCAAGCGCCAGCCGGTGGCTGATGACCTTCGGGAAATCGTCGGCGCGATCCGCATCTCCTCGGACCTGGAGCGCATCGGCGACCTCGGCAAGAACATTGCCAAGCGTGTCGTTGCCGTCACCGAAGGCAAGCAGCCCGTCCGTCTCTTTCGCGGACTGGAAGCGCTGGCTGGCCTGGCTCTCACCCAGCTCAAGGAAGTGCTGGACGTCTATGCATCCCGTTCGGTGGAGCGGATCGGATTCGTGCGCGACCGGGACGAGGAAATCGACGCGATGTACACGTCACTGTTCCGGGAACTCCTGACTTATATGATGGAAGATCCGCGCAACATCACGGCCTGTACGCATCTACTGTTCTGCGCCAAGAACATCGAGCGCATCGGCGATCACGCGACCAACATTGCCGAGACGGTGCATCACATCGTAACCGGACGTCAGTTGCCGCTGGAGCGTCCGAAGGAAGACCAGAGCCACAGCGTGGTTGCGGAGCCGGACGCGTAGGCGCTTCTTTAAAACCCGGTGCTGCTGCGCTCCGGCCCACGCTCCGCGCGCAGGCTGGAGCGTTGCGTCATGCATTGGCGACAGCGATCGCCTCAATCTCGATCATCGCCTGGGGCGTGTAGAGCGCCTTGATCTCGACAATGCTGTCTGCGGGATAGGGTGCAGAGAAGAACTCCCGGCGCAGGGTGACGACATCGTCGAATTTCTGCATGTCGGTCACGAAGATGGTCACTTTGGCGATGTCGCTGAGCCTCAGCCCACCGCTCTTGAGCGCTCGTTCCAGGTTCTTGAAAGCGCGCCGGCCCTGCGCGAGAAAGTCGCCTTCGACGATCTTGCCGTCATCGCCGTAACCGGCCTGTCCCGAGACAAAGACGAGATTGCCCGCCTGAATCCCCTGAGAGAGCAGGTAAGGGGCATAGGGATCGGGTTCGGTGACAATTTGCTTGAGTTGCATAGCTGTTCTCCATTCAGGTTATGCAGCAGATATGAACCTCCCATTGACTTGTGACAAAAGGCGATATCTCATCATATAAATGAGTTCTATTCATCTATAGAGGAGGCATGTCTTGACCTGGATGCCGTTGCCGGCGCTGCGCACTTTTGTGGAAGTGGCACGGCTTGCGAGTTTCAAGAAAGCAGCCGATTCACTCAATGTGACGCCAACGGCGGTCAGCCATCAGATCAGAAAGCTGGAAGAGCAACTGGGTATTGCCCTCTTCGAACGCCATGTCCGGCGCATATCACTGACCCGGGAGGGCGCGCGTCTTTATCCGGTGCTGGATGAGGCCTTCGGGCGCATTGGCGAGGCGCTGGAAACGGTGCGGCGCGATGCCTCGCAGAGCTCTCTTGTTGTCGCGGCCACCATGGCCGTCTCGACCTTCTGGATTGGACCGCAGGTGCGTGCGTTTCGCGCGGCGTTTCCGGAGCTGGGCTGTCGTATCCTCGCCTCCGATGATGTGGTCGACCTGTCGGGCGGAGATGCCGATCTTGCCGTTCGGTTCCAGCGAGATAGTGATCCGAACCTCGAAAGCTTCGATCTTGCACCCGGTCGGTTTGCGCCTGTAGCGGCTCCGTCGCTTGATCCGCAGTCGCTGCAGGAAACGCCTCTTCTGGCGTTTGAATGGGCTTCACCGCACCCTGAAGCACCCGATTGGGAGCGCTGGTGGCGGTCGGCTGGTCTCGGGCGCCTAAACTCTGGTCGCATCGTGTGGTTTTCGGACGAGGCGCACGCCGTGCAGGCGGCGATGGGCGGCCAGGGCGCCCTCCTTGCAAACCTCAGCCTGCTCGGGCGGGAGCTCGCCACAGGCGTTCTGCAGCGGCTGGATGGCCCGGTCATCTCTTACGGACAATTCCGCCTTGTGCGCCCGCGCGGGAGGAAAAGTTCGGTGCAGGAGGCCGTGTGGCAATGGTGGTGCTCCACCCTTTCGGGAAGAGCCTGATCGCTTCGGGCAAAGAAAAACCCGGCTGCGACGATGCGTCAGCCGGGTAGTCCAGAGGAGAGTTTTAGCTGTATCAGCGGCTCCTGCGCCGCTCCGATGCCGGCTGGTAGGCAAGGCGGGAGTGATAGGTGCAGTAAGGGCCGTTTTCACCGGCTTCATTACCGCAGAAGCTGAAATCTTCCGAGAGAGGATCGCCATTCGGCCACTTGCAGGTGGTTTCCGTGAGCTGCACAAGTTCAAGCTTGCGCGAGATGGGAACCACCACGTCCGCGGTCGGGCGAAGATAGGTCCGCGCCACCGGTTCTTCATCGAACTGTGCCTGAAGGGCCGTCGCGCCGACACTGACCGTGGTCGGCCGGGTGTTGCGCGGGCGGCGCGTCGTGGTCGTGCCCTGGGTCGATGGCGCCGCCTTTTTCTGGCGGGTGCGCGGGCTCGTCGCGCGGCCACGGCTGGACAGCTTGAGGCGGTGGACCTTGCCTATAACGGCGTTGCGGCTGACGCCGCCAAGCTGAGCCGCGATCTGGCTCGCGCTCAGGCCTTCCGCCCACAGTTTCTTTAAGGTTTCGACTCTTTCGTCAGTCCAGTTCATCGGGACACGCTCCTGTCCAGCGTGCGGAATCCGAATCCATTCCCGCTCAGCCAAAGCCGAGGGAGCACCATATAATCATGGTAGGTGTGGTCCGCCGCACAAAATGTAGTCTTTTTGCTTGGGCTGAAACTACCTTATCGGCAGACTCCGTGACAAGAGTCCTTACCGTAAGCTGATTCGGTTTTTGGGGTTTTCCCCAATTTGCTGTTTTTTGCTGTCACTGAGCTGTCGTGCCTGCGTGCGTTGACAGGCAAGCGGAAACAACCGATAAATCTCACGAGTGCCGCCCCTTGGGCGGCATTTTGATTTCATTCTTTCGTACCCGTCGCTGTGCGGGGCGAAAACCAATCTCAGGCTCAGCGGAGACCGTGTGGATGCGTGAATCTGCGCTTTATGGAACTTATGCTCGTCAACCTCTCGCGTTTGAGCGGGGCGAAGGGTGCTGGATAGAGACTGCCGACGGCGATCGCTATCTGGATTTCGCCGCCGGCATCGCGGTCAATTCGCTGGGCCATGCCCATCCGCATCTTGTTGCCGCGCTGACGGAGCAGGCCGGCAAACTGTGGCATGTCTCCAACGTCTATGAGATTCCCGGCCAGGCCCGGCTCGGCGAGCGGCTGGCCGAAAACAGCTTTGCCGACAAAGTGTTCTTCACCAATTCCGGCGCCGAGGCGCTGGAGTGTGCCATCAAGACCGCACGGCGCTATCACCACGTCAACGGGCACCCGGAACGTTACCGCGTCATCACGTTTGAGGGTGCGTTCCACGGTCGTACGCTGGCAACGATCGCCGCCGGCGGACAGGCCAAGTATCTTGAGGGCTTTGGCCCGAAGGTCGAGGGTTTCGACCAGGTGCCGTTCGATGATACGGAAGCGCTTCTGAAGACCATAGGCCCGGAGACCGCGGCCATCCTGGTTGAGCCGATCCAGGGCGAGGGCGGCGTTCGCCCGATCCCCAACGCATCGCTGCGGCGACTGCGGGAATTGTGCGACAGGCATGGTCTGCTGCTCATTCTCGATGAAGTTCAGAGCGGCGTCGGGCGCACGGGCAAGCTGTTTGCGCATGAATGGGCCGAGATCACACCGGATCTGATGGCTGTGGCGAAGGGCATTGGCGGCGGCTTTCCGCTGGGCGCCTGTCTGGCAACGGCGGAAGCGGCCAAGGGCATGACCCCGGGCACCCATGGTACGACCTTTGGCGGCAACCCGCTTGCGATGGCCGTGGGCAATGCCGTGCTGGATGTCGTGCTGGAAGACGGCTTCATGGAAAGCATCAGCAAGAAGGGTCTGCTGTTCAAACAGAGCCTGGCTGCCGTTGCGGACGAGTTCCCGGATATTGTTGAAGGTGTCCGCGGCGAGGGCCTTATGCTGGGCATCAAGTGCAGGGTGCAGAACCTGCGCCTGCTGGAAGCGCTGCGCGACCAGAAGATGCTTGTGGTGCCGGCCGGCGACAATGTGCTGCGCCTTCTTCCGCCCCTGATCATCACCGAGGATGAGATCCGCGAGGCAGTGAAGCGCATTCACGACGCCGCCGCTGCGGTCAGGGCGACCGAAAAAGCCGATGCTTGAGAAAACCAGGGAGACGGGCATGGCCAGCGGTCTGCGCCATTTCATTGATCTTTCGACCGTTGATCCGCAGGACCTGCGCTTCATGCTCGACGATGCGCGGGCGCGCAAGGAACGCCTGAAAGCCGGTGAGCGTGAAAAGCCGTTCGAGGGCAAGGCGCTGGCTATGATCTTCGACAAGCCGTCGACCCGTACCCGCGTTTCCTTTGATGTCGGCATGCGCCAGCTTGGCGGCGAGACGATCATGCTCACGGGCGCGGAAATGCAGCTCGGCCGTTCCGAGACCATTGCCGATACGGCAAAGGTGCTGTCGCGCTATGTAGACGCGATCATGATCCGCACGACAGCCCATGAGCGTCTTGTCGAGCTGGCGGAAAACGCCACCGTTCCGGTGATCAACGGCCTGACCGACGACACGCACCCCTGCCAGATCATGGCCGATATCCTGACTTTCGAGGAGCATCGCGGTCCCGTCAGGGACAGGCTGTTTGCCTGGACGGGTGACGGCAACAATGTGCTGCACTCGCTGATCGAAGCCTCGGCCCGCATGGAGTTTCGGCTTAACATTGCCGTCCCTCCAGGCAGCGAGCCGATGGAGAAATATGTCGACTGGGCGCGCGCCAATGGCGGCCGGGTGACTTTCACGAAAACCGCCGAGGAAGCGGTGGCCGATGCCGACTGCGTCGTGACCGACACCTGGGTGTCGATGGGACAGGAGCATCGCGCGCGTGGCGACAACGTGTTCAAGCCCTTCCAGGTGAATGAGGCGCTGATGAAGCACGCGAAATCCGATGCGCTGTTCATGCATTGCCTGCCCGCGCATCGCGGCGAGGAAGTGACGGACGAGGTTATCGACGGGCCGCACTCGGTGGTGTTCGACGAGGCGGAAAACCGTCTGCATGCGCAGAAAGCGGTACTTGCATGGTGTCTCAACCGGTGACGAGTGAAACGAGGCAGTTGGGCGAATTCGGCTTTGCCGGCGACGATCACGTCGTTCCGTTCGACGTGGATCCGCTGGATGTGCGCGGTCGCGCGGTCCAGCTTGGACCCATGCTCGACCAGATCCTTGCCCGTCACACATATCCCGAACCGGTGGCGCGGCTGCTTGCCGAAGTCATCGTTCTGACGGTGCTTCTGGGAAGCTCGCTCAAATTCGAGGGCAAGTTCATCGTCCAGACCCGCTCCGACGGGCCGGTCGACATGCTGGTGGCGGATTTCTCCACGCCGAGTTCCATGCGGGCCTATGCGCGCTTTGACGAGGCGCGCCTTGAAGAAGCGATCGCCGCCGGCAGGGACGCTCCCGAGGATCTGCTTGGCGCCGGCGTTCTGGCTTTGACGGTTGATCAGGGCTCCGACATGCAGCGCTATCAGGGCATCGTGCAGCTCGACGGCACCACACTCGAAGAAGTGGCACGCACCTATTTCCGTCAATCCGAGCAGATCCCGACCGAGGTGCGTCTCGGCGTTGCCAAGATGGTGCTTCCGGGGGGCGAGAGCGGGCAGGAACACTGGCGTGCAGGCGGGTTACTTCTGCAGTTTCTGCCGGGGTCTCCAGAGCGCATGCGCGGCGTCGACCTTCCCGGTGGCGACGGCGACGAGGACCACGACGGCTCGACCCATCCAGAAGACGACGCCTGGCAGGAAGCGCGTATGCTGCTCGCCACCGCGGAGATGACCGAGCTGGTTGACCCCACGGTCGGCGCCGAGCGCCTGCTTTACCGTCTCTTTCATGAGCATGGCGTGCGCGTTTATGAGGGATCGGACGTGCGCGACGACTGTTCGTGCTCGCGCGACAAGATCAGGTCCGTTCTGGACGGGTTCACGCCGGAAGAGGTGGCCGACAGCATCGAGGATGGCGTCATTCGCGTCACCTGCGAATTCTGTTCGACCGAATACGTGTTCGATCCCGGCGATTTCAGTTGATCCGCGTGGCGGCACCCGGCAGATCGAGCGAGAATGCCGGGATGTCCACGTCAAAAAACGCACCGCGCGGCCCGCGCATCGTATAGCGCCCGACCATGATGCCCGAGGGGGCGGTTAGCGGGCAGCCGGATGTGTAGGTGTAACTGTCGCCCGGCTGCAGCACCGGCTGTTCTCCCACGACACCCTCTCCGCGCACTTCCTGCACCCGTCCCGTTTCGTCGGTGATATGCCAGTAGCGCGCGACGAGCTGCACGGTCTCGGGCGAATGGTTCGTGATCGTGATCCGGTAGGCCCAGACGAAATGCCCGTTTTCGGGGTCCGACTGCGCGGACAGGTAGCTGGGTTCGGCGCTCACTTCGATCGACTGGGTAACGGCTCTGTACATGGTTCAAACTCGCCTTGCGCGCACTCAACGCAGGAAGGATGGGCCCTTCCCGTGAAAGATCAAGAGCATAGCAGAGATGAGATGGCGGTTCATGTATGAGGTTCAATGATCTCCCATGACACCATTGTGAGCGGCATGAGAGGTCGAATGGCGATAAGCATGGGGCATTGAGGACAACGTGCTGGTGAAACATGCTTGACGGTTGGGCACACCGAAAGATCGATCCCGGATTATCGGCCATGGCCGCGCAGCTTGCGGCAGCGGGGGTCCGCGCCAACGCTGTCACCTATGCGGGGCTTGTCCTGGGGTTTGCCGCCGCTGCCGCCATTGCATTTCAGGCTTACTGGGCCGGGTTCGCCCTCATCCTGGCCAGCCGCTTATGCGATGGGCTGGACGGAGCCATCGCCCGAATTCACGGCAAGACCGATTTCGGGGGGTATCTCGATATCGTTCTGGATTTCGCCTTTTACGGTGCCGTGCCGCTCGGCTTCATCATTGCCGATCCCGGCGCCAACGCAATCGCCGGCGCGGTCCTGTTGCTGGCGTTCTACGTGAACGGGGCAAGCTTCCTCGCCTATGCGATCATGGCGGAAAAGCACAGGCTCAAGAGCGATGCGCGCGGTGAGAAATCGCTGTTTTTCACCACCGGGCTGGCCGAAGCGAGCGAGACACTGGCCGTATTCGTGGCCATGTGTCTCTTACCGTCATGGTTCCCGGTTCTTGCCTACGGGTTTGCCGTACTGACCGCCTACACCACCGTGTCACGCATTGTTCTGGCGGGCAGACGATTCGGCTGAACCCGCTTCAGATCACGTCCAGCGCCCGTTCTATGTCGGCAAGAAGATCGTCGCCGTCCTCGAGACCCAACGAAAGGCGCAGCGTGCCGTCGCCGATGCCCAGTTCGGCGCGCGCCTCGTCAGACAGGTTCTTGTGCGTCGTCGTGGCAGGATGGGTAATCAGGCTCTTGGCGTCACCCAGATTGTTTGAAATCTGGAAGATTTTCAAAGCATTCTCAAAAGCGAACGCGCCTTTCTTGCCACCCTTCAGTTCAGCGCAGATCAGGGTCGAACCGCCCTTCATCTGCCGGGCGATGATATCTGCCTGGGGGTGATCCTCGCGTCCCGGGTAGATGACGCGGGCGACTTTGGGGTGGTCGGCGAGCAGATCGGCGATACGGCCGGCGCTCTCGGTCTGCTGGCGCACGCGCAGCGGCAGCGTTTCCAGCCCCTTGAGCAGAGTCCACGCATTGAAGGGCGAGAGGCTTGGCCCCGTATGGCGGAAAAAGTCCTGCAGTTGCTCGTCGATCCACTCCCTGTCCGAAAGGACGACACCGCCCAGACATCGGCCCTGACCGTCAATGTGCTTGGTCGCGGAATAGACGACCACATGCGCGCCGAGCTCAAGCGGTTTTTGCAGAAGGGGGGTGGCGAAGACGTTGTCGACCACGAGACGCCCGCCAACTTCGTTGGCAAGGGCCGCTACGCCGGCGATGTCGGCCACTTCCAGAGTCGGGTTGGTGGGGCTTTCAAGGAAGAAGAGCTTCGTGTTCGGCCGCACGGCGGCCTTCCAGTTTTCAAGCTTCGCGCCGTCGACAAGCGTTGTCTCGATCCCGTAGCGGGGCATCAGCGTTTCAACCACCCAGCGGCACGATCCGAAAAGCGCGCGGCCCGCCACCACATGATCGCCCGCCCTGAGCGAGCAAAGCAGCGCGGCGGTGACAGCGGCCATTCCGGAAGACATGGCGCGCGCCTCTTCGGCGCCCTCCAGCGCGCACATGCGGCGCTCGAACATGTCGACGGTCGGATTGGCATAGCGGGAATAGACGAAGCCCGGTTCTTCGCCCTTGAAGCGGGCTTCCGCCGCTTCCGCACTGTCATAGACAAAACCCTGCGTCAGATAGATCGCTTCGGAGGTTTCGCCAAAATGCGAGCGGGTGACCCCGCCATGAACAAGCGCCGTCTGTGCTTTCCAGTCGTTCTCGGAATTCTCTGTCATCGCTTCTACACCCAACAAAAAAACCGGCCGCGAAAAGCCGCATGCCGGTCCGGTGATCGAGCGCGGCCTTTTAGCGACTTCTTTAACGTGGCTGCAAGCCGACCGGCCAAATCACCACGGGATAAAGGTCCATTAGACCTTCAGGCGCCTTGCGTCAACGACAAGCGGCGCTAAACCTCGTTCAATCAAACCCTGTGCAAGGAGAGGGGCGTTGGCAAAAGCGGGAATTCTGCCGGACAAGGACATTGCGGCACTGTTCGACAATGGGGCGCTCGCCTCGGCCCACCCGCTGGATGGCGACCAGATTCAGCCGGCCAGTCTCGATCTGAGGCTTGGCACCATTGCCTATCGCGTGCGCGCCAGCTTCCTGCCGGGGCCGAACCACCGCGTTTCCGAAAAGCTCGAGAGACTCAAGCTGCACGAAATCCAGCTCGGCGAGGGCGCCGTGCTGGAGACCGGGTGCGTTTACATCGTGCCGCTGCTGGAAGGGCTCGATCTGCCAGATGGCATCTCCGCCTCTGCCAACCCCAAGAGTTCGACCGGCCGGCTCGATATCTTTACCCGCGTGATGACCGACCACGGGCAGGAGTTCGACAAGATCCCAGCCGGCTATTCCGGTCCGCTCTACATGGAGGTGAGCCCGCGCACCTTCCCGATCGTCGTGCGCACCGGATCACGCCTTTCGCAGATAAGGTTCCGCACCGGCAAGGCGCTGCTCGATGAAAGCGCGCTGGCGGACCTGCATGCGCGCGAGACGCTTGTCGCTTCGGACGACCCCAACATCACCGGCGGCGGTATCGCGCTTTCGGTCGATCTGAGCGGCGGCGAAAACGGGTTGATCGGGTATCGCGCAAAACATCACACGGCGCTCATCGACGTGGACCAGCGCGATCAGCACGATATCGCGGACTTCTGGGAGCCGCTGACCGGCGACGGTGCGGGCGGTCTGATCCTCGATCCTGACGAGTTCTATATTCTCGTGTCGCAGGAAGCGGTGCATGTGCCGCCGCACCACGCTGCCGAGATGACGCCATTCGATCCGCTGGTGGGCGAGTTCCGCGTGCACTATGCGGGCTTTTTCGATCCCGGCTTCGGGCATTCGTCCGCTGGCGGAACCGGCAGCCGTGCGGTTCTGGAAGTGCGCAGCCACGAGGTTCCGTTCATTCTCGAACACGGCCAGATCGTCGGCCGTCTCGTCTACGAGCGGATGCTCTCACGCCCCCGTGCGCTCTACGGCGCGGACCTGAAGTCCAACTATCAGGGCCAGTCGCTGAAGCTCTCCAAGCACTTTCGCATGCGCTGACCGCAGGGGTCAGCGCTTTTCGCGCGCCTTCTCGACAGTCAGTGCCTGCACCTCTTTGCGCAGGGCGCGGATTTCATTGAGGATGATTTCCTGCTCGGCCTGCAGGGCCGTGCGTTCTGCCGAAGCCTCTTCATCATGCTCCGCCTGCATGGCCGAGACGATAATACCGATGAACAGGTTGAGCACCGTGAAAGTGGTCGAGACAATGAAGGGGATGAAGAACATCCAGGCGAGGGGATAGACCTCCATCACCGGACGGACAATGCCCATCGACCAGCTCTCCAGGGTCATGATCTGGAACAGCGAGTAGGCGGAGAGGCCAATCGTGCCGAACCAGTCCGGAAAAGAAGCGCCGAACAGTTTGGTGGCCATGACGGCGAACACGTAATAGACGAGACCCAGAAGCAGCATGATGGAGCCCATGCCCGGCAGGGCCGCAATGAGGCCTCCGACCACCCGGCGCAGTGACGGCACCATGCTGACCAGTCGCAGAACGCGCAGGATGCGCAGGGCCCGCAGCACCGAGAGCCCAGCCGTTGCGGGCACGAGGGCAATGCCCACCACCACGAGATCGAAAACGCGCCAGGGATCGCGGAAGAAGTTCTGCCGATAAACCGCCAAACGGGCCAGAAGCTCGGCGACGAACACGCCAAGAATTGCCTGATCCAGCGTCTGGAGCAGTGGGCCGAAAGCGATCATGGCCCGCTCGGAGGTCTCGAGACCGAGCGTAACCGCATTGACGATAATGAGAACGGTAATGACCGCTTCGAAGCGGCGGGATTCGATCAGGCTCTTGAGCGATTGCACGTTTGGCAGTCCGATTGGTGATTTGTAGAATTGAGCGGCAAACAGGTGGGATGGAAATGGGGCGACGTCAAGCCGTCCATAACAGTCTGGCCACAAGCGTATGCTTCATGCGTGCAGACATGCAAACGCACCACGCTTTGTCACGTCAAAAAAAGAGGCAGGGAGCAGTGCTCCCTGCCTCGTTCATCATTCATTTGTGTTGGCGGTTCTCAGCCGATGGCTTCACCATCTTCGCGCCAGACGGAGATCACCGCCGAGCGGGGCTTTCCGTTGCCGTCCGGCCAGTTGCCGCCCGGATGCTGGATGCCGACGAACGCGACCTTCCTGTCCGCCGACCAGGTCAGGCCGGTCACTTCGGCGCCGTTCGGTGCAGTGAGGAAGCGGGCGATTTCGCCGGTCTCGGGATTGCCCACCAGCATCTGGTTGTTGCCCTGCCCCTCGAACTCGCCTTCATTGCTGTCGTCGCCATCGGTCTGGATCCACAGCATACCGTCGGAAGAGAAAGCCATGCCGTCGGGCGAGTTGAACATATTGCCTTCGTTCACATTGTCCGACCCGGCATAGACATTGTTGTACGCCTTCGGATTGCCGGCCATGACGTAAAGGTCCCAGGTGAACGTGTCGGCGCCATGGTCCTCGCCTTCCGGCCGCCAGCGAACGATCTGGCCGAAATTGTTGGTCTCGCGCGGGTTGGGGCCCCCGACGGGCTGTTCATCGCCACCGGCATTGGCCTTGACGCCGCGGTTCTTGTTGTTGGTCAGGGCGCAATAGGCCTCGACCCGCAGGGGGTTGGCGGCCACCCATTCCGGACGGTCCATTGTGGTCGCGCCGACTTTCGATCCTGCCATGCGTGAGAAGACGAGGATTTCCTCGATCGGCATGCCGGTGGTCTCCGGCGTCAGGGCCAGCCATTCGCCGGTCATGTCGTCATTGAACCTGGCAGCATAGAGCGTGCCGTCCGAAAGCAGCCCATCCGTAGGCTGGCCTTCGGCCCAGGTGCCATTGGATACGTAACGATAGATGAACTCGCCGCGCTCATCGTCGCCCATATAGACCACGACGCGCCCGTCGGCAGCCTGCACCATCTCGGCGTTTTCGTGCTTGAAACGCCCGAGCGCGGTGTGCTTGACGGGTGTCGATTCCGGATCAAGCGGGTTGATCTCCGTCACCCAGCCGTGACGGTTCGGCTCGTTGGGTTCCCTGGACAGGTCGAAACGCTCGTCGAACTTCTCATAGGCGTAGCGGCCTTCGCCGCCGATGCCGTAGCGCACTTCGCCTTCCGTGGCTTCGTGATCGGGAACCTGGCCTTCCGTGGTTTCACGTCTGGCGGTCGTGCCGAAATAGCCGTTGAAGTTCTCCTCACAGGTCAGATAGGTGCCCCAGAGCGTCTTGCCGGAGCCGCAATTGTTCATGGTGCCTTTAGGTGCGAGGCCTTCCGGATCGGCGTTGGTCTTGACCAGATCGGAGCCCGCGGCAGGGCCGTCCATGGTCATCGGCGTCTCATGCGTGATACGGCGGTTATAGGGGCTGTCGAGCACCACGGCATAGCCATCGCCGCTGTCGGCGATTTCCAGCACCGTCACGCCCTGCATGTTCTTGAGCAGTTTCACCTCGTCGGCATTGCGGGGCATGCCTTCTGCTTCTGCCGGCAGGTTGATCTTCGGGTTCACATATTCGGAATTGATGGCAAGGATCGTCCTGTCGCCGTCGACAAAGGTCTCCATGCCGTCCGTGTTCTCACCGAACACCCTGTCCGACATTTCGACCGGCACGCCCGTTTCGGGTGAGTAGGCGCCTTCCGCATCCTTGAAGAGCGGGTCGCCCCAGCGCACCAGTGGCTTCCAGCCATAACCCGCAGGGACGTGAATTTCATGGTCGGTGGCAATCCCGATTGGCTCGAAATTGAACGTCGCGCCCTGCGCCTTTGCAGACGACGTGGAAGAAAGAACGCCCGTTCCCATAACGGCTGCAGCAGAGCCGAAGGCCAGCACACCGCCCAGGAACCCGCGACGCGAAATGGCGCGCTCCACAACGGCGTCAAAGGCGTTGTTGTCAGGGCGCGGGTCGCGCATTTCGTCGAATTCGTCCCACGACAGGCGAACGATATCCTGCTTGTTCATGACGGCAGTCCTCTGGCTGTTTGGCTGGATCGAGCCGCCTGTGGCGGCATCTGCCGGTAGTCGTAGCGAATGCTTGCGACAGGATTGTTACATCACTGTGTCCAGACGGCGAGACTGACGTTAAATTGAAAAGGCCGACCGTGGCGTACGGTCGGCCTTTCAGATGATCGTCGCATTACCGGTTTCGGAGAGACTAGAACTTCACCGCGGTGTGGAAGGTGAAGGTGCGGCCTGGCGCGTAAACTGGATCAATGCCACCGCGGTTCGAGCTTGCGGCAAAGCCGGTGCGCTCAAAGTAGGTTTCATCGAACAGGTTCTCGACGCCGACGCGGATGGTCATGTTTTCATAGGACGGAGGTGTCCACTCGGCATATGTGTTGACCACCGTGTAGGCTGGCTGGTCGTAAAAACCTTCTGTCGTGGCATACGCATCGGAAATCTTGCCCGCCCACGCCAGCGATGCGCCGAGCTTCAGATTGTAGTCGGGGATTTCATGATCGATGTAGAGCGTGGCCATGTCGCCAATCGGCATGAACGTTCCGCTGTTGGGCAGTGCCGACACACCGCCCACTGTCACCTTGGCCTTGGTGAACGTGGCACCGATCTTCGTATTCTCCCAACGGTAACCCGCATTCAGCGTCACACCGCGTGAGCGGGCCTCGTCTGGAGAATTGTGCAGCGTGCTGCCCGTTCCCCATTCATAAACGGGAAGGCCGTCAATGCGCGTATCGAAGAAGGTCACGCCGGCGTTCCAGTTCTCGCCGCCGAAATTCGCACCCACTTTCAGGTTCTGCGCCGTGCCGGCGCTGAAACCGGGGTCCGTGGTGAAACTGTCGTCTCGGGCATGCACATAGCCATAGTCGCCGATCACATAGCCAAGCCAGGTGCGCGAGGCGCCTGCAAACACCTCGAAATGATCGTTGAACTTATAGGAGACCGTTGCGTTCACGCTGGCGCCGCTGTCGGAGAACTTGTTGTCGTTCCAGTCGGTGAAGCGATGCCCGTCATAGCGCACGCCGGTCGACAGGTTGAGGCCGTTGTCGAACTCGAAGCGCCCCTGCGCGAAAGCGCCGAGCTGAAAGGTCGAGAAGTCGCGGTAGCGGCGATTGTTGTTGCCGTAATTGTCGGTGAAATAACCATGCCGCCCGAAGTCGACACCGGTCGTGATGTTGCCGTAGTCGAAGGTGAAACGGTTCTGCACCTTGCCGCCGAACAGATCTTCGTCCAGGGCCATGTTGCCGTTGGTGCGGTTCTGGTAGTTCGGACGCCAGTAATCGTTCTCGCTGTAATAGAGCGTCACCTCCGGGTCCCACATGTCGGTGGGGGCGGTGGTGGTGTATTTCAGGTTCACGGCATCCCGCGCGACCTCGAGCGGATGCACCGTATCGCCGGCGAGCCCCATGTTCATCTTGATCAGGCGGTCGGCCTTGTCGCGGCTGCGCTCATAACCAAGCTCGATGCGATGACCTTCTGCTTCATAGCCGAGCTTGGCGAGAATGTTGCGGGCCGCGGGCTCGGTGCCGAGGATTTCCAGCCCGTCGCCATTCTCATAGTTCTTGCCGGTTGCACCATGGGTCATGAGGAACCAGTCGAACCCTTCATGCCGGCCATAACCGGCGGCACTGCCCGATAAGCCGCGGCCGTTCGTGCCATAAGAGAGGCCGAGCCGCGCACCCAGGTTCTTTCCGTCTTCAAGCAGATCGAGTGCGCCGACGGTCTCGTAGCGGATCGCACCCGCTGCCGCGCCAAAGCCGGAATCGGCGGCGGCGGCGCCGGCTTCTACCTCGACGCGCTTGAGGAACACGGGATCGACGACGTTGGAGCCCGTGTGATGCCAGCTTGTCGCGGTCTGCGGCACGCCGTCGACACTGACAGCCAGGTGCGATTGTTCCATCCCGAGGACGTGAATGCGCTTGGAAGGGCCGCCACCGCCCGAGACGCTGATGGAGGATTCACGCGTGAAAAGCTCGGAAACGTTGCTCGGTTGCAGGATCTCCAGGTCTTCCTGCGTGACGACGGTTCCGCCCGTCGCCTCAATGTTCTCCTTGCCGTCGCTGATGACGGTGATTGTATCGAGGACGGTTGTGGTCGGGCTGTTTTCCTGCGCCTGCAATGCCGATGAAAGCGCAAGCAACGAAACGCCGGTGAGCGGCAGTATCCGCGTGAACGTCATTTTCTTTCCCTGTTAATCCCCGGCCGGCAAGCGCTTGGCCCCGGCTTGGCGGCCATAAGTCTGATGATGCACAGGGCTGGAACCGGATGAGGCGCTGAGACCGTGCAGGCTGATGCAACCGTGCTGCGTCCATGCCCCATCGTAGTCGCCCCCTTGCATGCGGACTTCCCAAGCCCCGTGCCGGGTGCCCGTTGCCTGTTTATGGCGGCGGGCTTGCTTCTCGCACCAGCACGGCTTAATCTTGAGAAGATCGGTCATGTATATGTTTGGCTGCGAGAAGGAGTCGAGCCGAAAGAGTTTGTCGGGAACCGCAATTTCTTAGGCTCAAACGGCATTGTGCCGGTCCTGGTGCAGCTGCGCCGGATCGGTGTCAGGGTCATTGAATGCAGTACACATCACAGGAACTTTTTGTCGGTGCCATTGAGGGAGTGCCGAACTGCACGTCCGATACGCGTGAGCTGCACATCTGGCCGAAATTCATGCTGATGGTGCTCTTGCAGGGCGCTCAGCACTTCGTGGTCGATGAAAGGCATTTCGAGATCGACGCAGGCACGGAAGAGGCGAGCTCTCCGGTTGTGTTCATGCTGAACGTGGCCAAGGATAGTCGATTACGTTTCTTCAACGACAGCCGGACCCCGCTGCGCAAGGTCATGATTTCGGCGCCATTACCCTGGTTGCAGCGTCTCTTCGACACGCAGGGTGAGGCGCAGAAATCGGTGTTGCAGAGCTTTTTTTCGCAGCACCTCGCCCACTTTTCGTTTGAGCCCGGTCAACACATCGTGCAATCGGCGCAGAAGATCATGCATCCGCCGCCCGCACTGGAGGGAGAGTTGAGTTCCCTTTATCTGAGAGCGCAGGGGCTCGACTTGATGTGGCAGTCATTGCTCACCATGCTGGCTGACAGGAAGGAACATCTTCCCGCGCCGACACTCATGAGCCTGCGCTATTGCGATCGCGCACGTGATTTTGTCATTGGCAATCTGGACCGGGAACTGACGATAGGCCTGATAGCCCGCGAGGTTGGCTGCAGCGCGTCCACCCTGCAGCGGCATTTCAAGACGCATTTCGGGATGACGGTCTTCGACTTCATAAGGCAGAAGCGTCTCGAGGCCGCACGCACGGCACTCGCCGACGATGGCATTCCGATCTCGCACGCAGCGCATCTGGCTGGCTACAACAACATTTCGAGCTTCACGACGGCCTTTCGAAGGGCATATGGCGTTACGCCGAAACAGGTGCGTGTTTAGCGCAGTTCCAGGAAAGACGGAAAACGGCTTTCTGTCGACGCACCGGGCAAAAAACCCGGCGCGAGGCAGGCATGGCGCCCGTGCTGGCAAGACATTTAAAACGTGACGCCGAGTGTTGCCTTCAGCCCATGGTCGCCGGCATCGGATGCGATCCTTCCAGAATAGGAAAGTCCGAGCCTTGCCGCCGGCGTGAGCGCGACCCGTGCCTCAAGGTCGAGCGCCAGCATGTCCCGGGCCACGGGCACCCCGGCTATTGTGAACACATCGCCACCGGCAAACTGCATCTGTGTTGCCGGATCCGTGTCTCCGAAGGCGTGCTGCCAGCCGATGCCGCCCGTCAGTTCAACGGAGGCTTTTCCGCCAAGGGCGAGCTCGGTCCCGGCGCGAAGACCGAGGTTGGTGAATGTCGTGCCTATTGTCGTTCCAGCAACCGTCAGGGCCGCTCCACCACCGGTCTCGGAGAAGTCTCCGGTTTTGAGCCTCACATGCGCAACGCCGGCATAGGGTTCAAACCGCATCGTATTGGCCTCAAGCCGATAGCCCGCCTCGCCGAAGAACTGCATGGTCGAAGCATTGTATTCCCCGGCGAGCGCATCATTGAACCCGGTAAATGCGACCGCGCGGCTCGTGTCGAGCGCGTGCCAGGCGAATGCCGCACCGCCGCGCAGGCTGAAATCGCCCCACTGCTTGCCGCCGTAAACGCCGAGATGCCAGCTGTCAGCATCACCTGACGACACACGATCGTTCACATCAATGGCCGAACGGCTATAGCCTGCAAGCAGACCGAGCTGCACGCCTTCGGTGATGAAGGCATCCGCGCCCACGAGCAGGCCACCAATGGTGCGATCTGTCTTTGCAGCGTTTCCGTCACTTTTCCATTTTGCGTCGGCGCCAAAGGCATGTGCCCACAGGCTGGGCCATTGGTCGACTTCGTTCATCTCGCGGGCATCCTCGCCATAGGCAAGGATCGGGGTGGACAGGGTGCCGGCGGCTGCATAGTCCCTACGCAGCCGATCATTTGCGGCCTCTCGCGGAAAGCGGCTGTCTTCAAGGAGCGCGGATGTGGTGGAAGCGTAAATCTCGCCTGAGAGCTGATCCAGCGCGCCCGGCAGTTCCGCGCTCCCCAGATTGAGCACTGCGGCATGCAGGCCGCCTGATCCGATCGAGAGTACGCCGCCACATGTTGACGTCTGGTTGAATGTCATGCCGGCCGGGCAGCCGGTGCTCTGTGAAGAGGTGAGGAAGACATTGGTTCCGCTGTAGCTGTCGGTGAAGTCCAGCAGGGGATAATCGTCGGTGACGGCAGTAAACTGGCCGGCCACACTGCCTGCCGAGATAATCGTGTAGGTCAGACCGGGTGTATAGGTCGATCCGTCATCGGTTCCGTTCTCCGGTTTGACATGGATCGTGCCCGCGTCGATTGCGACGGCGCCGGAAACGTTCAGGTGATCATTGTTCGTTCCGGCGGTGTTGCCGCCATCGTTCAATTCCACTTCGAACACGGAGCCGGCGTGGAAATTGGCGCTCGCCGCGTTCAACGTGCCAATCGAATTGCCGGGCGCCAGCGTGCCGCCGGCATTGATCGTCGCGGTTTCGAGGGTTCCCGACCCGCCCAGAACGCCACCATCGACGGTGATTACGCCGCCGAGCGTTCCATTGACCAGAAACCGCCCGCCGGAAACCGTACCGCTCCCCGTGAAGGCCGCGCCATCGCCCGTATAGATGGTCTCTCCGGATTCCTGAAGGAACTGGCCCGTCCCGAACATATCGGGGTTGAACAGATAACCGGTATTGGTGTGGTTGAAGACCAGCCTCGCGCCGGGCTCGTTCAGATAGAGTTTTGGCGTTGAGAGATTGCCGGCTGTCGCAGCCGCGTCGCCGGAAGCCGCGCCGATGTTCAGCGTTCCGCTGGAGCCGTCGCTGCGTTGGACATAGACTTCCGTGCCTGCGGACGCCGTCCCATTGTCGGTGAGTGTCAGCGTGCCTTTGCCGCCGCTGCCGACATCCAGCTCATAGGTTGCGTTCAATTGGGAACCGGCGCCACTGATGGTGGCCTGCCCTTCCGACCCCGGCATGTCGCCAAGATAGATCGAGGCGGCAGAGACGACACCCTCACTCTCGACGGTAAGGCGGCCTTTGCCCTCGTCGCCCAGATACAGATTCTGCGAACTGGTCCATGTCGATCCGGTATCGGATATATAGACAGAACCATCCGATCCCGTTTCCGAACCGACATAGCCATCCGTGTTGCTCACCGCGCCGCCGCTGTTGATGGCGAGGCTTCCAACACCTTCATAGGCGATTGTCAGCGTCTGGGCATTGATCCATTTCGCATTGGTGCCGCCGACGGAGACGCGCCCCTGCGCGCCGGCGGCCGAGCCCACATAGCCATCGCTGTTCTCAACGGTCGCGCCGTCGACGATGAAGAGAACGCCAATGCCCTTTTCGCCAACCGACAGATCGTTTGTGTTGATCCATTTGGTGTTGTTGCCACGTAGGTCCGCAAATCCGTTGACGAGCGCTGCATTGCCGATGAAGCCCTGCTGGCTTGTAACCTTGGCGCCATTTCGCAGGCGCAACGTGCCGTCGTAGGTGTCTCCCACGATCATGTTTCCGGCGTTGTTCCACTCAGACCCTGGTCCTGAGACCTGCACTGTGCCTTTGCCGGTGGTGCTGCCTGCCTTGTGACCGAGCAGGCCGTGCGTGCTGTTGAGGACGCCGCCATTCTCGATGCGCAGATATCCGCTGGAAGGCTGGACGCCGTTGGACCCGACATACACCTCGTGCGCATAGCCGGGCGTCGCCCCCTGAAGGATCGGCACGTTGCTGCCGGGCGGCGTGGAGATATGGGCGGTGTCTCCGGCAACCGGCACGCTGCCACCCCAGTTGTCAGCCAAAAACCAGTCCGAGGACACCCCGCCCACCCAGGACGTGTTGGTTTGCGCCAACGCCGCATCTGGCAGAGCGCAGACCGAGCCGATTGCTATGGCGCTGGCGGACAGCATCGCCGCATGCATGGTTCTGCCGAGGGTCGATCCGGTTGAAACGGATCTGCAAGCGTTTTTCGCCGGGGCGGAAAACATGGTCATGAAATCGTGTCCTCTCGATTAGCGGGGACGCGAAAGCCGAAGCGGGCTGCCTGTTTCAGGCACGACCAACCCCGGCAAGCGTCCCCCCGACGCTTTTCCGCACTGTTTACATGTGAGGAAAACATGCCTCATGATGCACATTCACTACGAGCGCGCTTGGCGTTTCGGATACACTGGGGGTGACCGCGCATATCGGCTTGCCTGAGCGGAGGGGGAACTTGGAAGATCGGCTCGCTATACTGACCACGCTGGCCTATGGGGCAGCGCTTGACGACGAAAAATGGGACGCCTTTCTGCAGGCGTGTTCCGATTTGGTCGGTGGCGGCGTGAGGACCTGCCTTTTTGGTTATGATGCTGATGCCCGCATTGAACTGGGCGCCAGGCAGTTTGGATATGATCCCGCGTATCAGCTCTCATATGCGGCCTACTATTCCCAGAAGGACTTTCTGGCAGCCCGGCTGATGGAAGAAGGCCCGGGCCGGGTTGTGCCTTATGGAGAAGTCTGGAACGACTTCGGTCTGCGCAATACGGAATTCTATGACGATTGGGTGCGGCCACAGGAGGACATCATCGGCGGCTGCTCGGTGCTTCTGTTCAAGCAGGAGAAGCGCCTTTTCGCCTTCAGTGGAAGCATTCGCTCTCGGGATTCCGATCAACTTGAAAGACCCTGGCAGCGGATTGTCACCTATCTGACGCCGCATTTGCGCCAGGCCTTCGAGGTGGCAAGAGCGCTGGCTGGTGCAGAACTCGAAAAGAAGGCGATGGTGAACGTTCAAAACCCTGCCAGAACAGGCTGTCTGGTGGTGTCGAGGGATCGCAGGATCGTGTTCGCCAATCGGCAGGCGGAAAACATGCTGGATTCCGGGGAGCTTGTCCGAAGCGATTTCAGACAAAGGCTGCTGTTTGCGGACCCGACCTGGGACCAGCGTCTCGGTCAAATACTGGCGAGCCGGATTCTGACGACACCGCAGACGTTGCGCTTGCTCAACGATCTACCCACGCCGTTCATATGCCGGATCGCGCCTCTGGGAAGCGATGATCTCGGCACACGGTCTTCCGGTATGCTTTTCGGCAGAGAGGAACCCTGCTTCCTGCTGACGATTTCGCAGGAACATGACGTTCCCGATATTGGTGAAAGGCTGCGAAACCGGTTTGGTCTGACCCCGCATGAGGCACAGGTGGTTCTGCATATTTCCTCTGGTTTGCTGGCAAAAGAAATCAGCGAAATTCGCGGTACCAGTGTCCACACGGTGCGAAACCAGATTCATAATGCCATGAGTAAAATGGAAGTCCGCCGCCAGTCCGAGATCGTGCGGATCGTTGCAGCAATGCGGAATCCTTTGCTGCAATAAATATTTATATAAATTTGAACATATGCTCAGATAAAAATACTAAAGAATCAAAAATACGACCGATCCATTCGTACTATAAGAATAAAATAGTTTGCCGATTTAATCGAATCATTACAATTGTTGTGCAGCCTTTCTATGCGGGTGGGTGGCTGAATGAATTCCTGATTCGGGAATTAGCTGAACCATGAGGGGACAGCATGCGGACTCATTTCCTATTCGCTATGACCGCCCTGGGTGTATTCTTAGTAACGCTGAAGCCTGCTTTCGCAGCCACTGCCACTGGCTCGATGAATGTCCAGATACAGATCATTGCCGAGTGTCTCGTGACGTCGGCTACGGATCTCGACTTTGGCACTGAAGGCATTATTGCTTCCAATATTGACCAGACCAGCACGATCTCGGTTCAATGCACTGACGGCACCCCTTACAATGTAGGGCTCGGGGCGGGAGCCGGCAGTGGCGCGACCGTCACCAACCGACTGATGACCGGACCGGCCTCCGCCACGATCAGCTATGCGCTTTACCGGGATTCCGGACGAACGCAGAACTGGGGGGAAACGGTCGGTACCGATACGGTTGCCGGCACCGGAAACGGCAATGTTCAGGCAATTACGGTGTATGGCAGGGTGCCCGCGCAGGCAACGCCGGGCGTCGGCACATATACTGATAGCGTCACCGTTACTGTTACGTACTGATCTAGGGTCAGGAGGGAAAACGCCATGCGAACCCTGCTTACAGGCCTCGGTGCGATCGCACTTTTCGCGCTGTGTGGTCTATCGCCTTCGAGTGCGGCCTCGCTACGGGTTGCGCCGACGACCGTTGACATGATCGCACCCGACAGCGCCGCAGTTCTCAATCTTCGAAACGAAGCAAATCGACCCATCAACGTTCAGGTGCGCGTCTACAGATGGACCCAGGAAGGCGGTATCGACCGACTCCAGCCGACCAGGGACGTCGTTGCAAGCCCTCCCGCGACCCAATTGCCTGCTGGAGCCGACTATGTTCTCCGCATTGTGCGGGTGGCCAGGCGTCCCGTGCAGGGAGAGGAGAGCTATCGCGTGGTGGTCGATGAACTGCCGGACCGGGCCCGCCAGAGGGCCGGAACGGTGAGCCTGGTGGTCCGACATTCGATCCCGGTCTTCTTCAGAAGTGAGGATGCGGGCGCGCCTCAGGTTGCCTGGAGTGTCAGCCGGAGTGGAGCGACACTGATGCTTGTCGCCCGGAACAATGGAGCTGGCAGGCTCCGGCTTTCGGACGTCAGGATCAGCCAGGGCGCGAGGCGCATAGGAAGACGCGACGGGTTAGTCGGCTATGTCCTGGGCGGGGCAACGATGCAATGGCCGATTGGAAGTGCCGGTAGCGTTGGGGGCGGGCCGGCGGCGCTGAGGGCACAGAGCCATCTTGGACCTGTCGAGGCAACGGTCCCGGTTCGCTAGCCGACTGACTGTTCTCGCTCTCCTTGCTCTGGTCGCATCACCCGCAATCGCGGAAACTCAGGCAACCGATGCGCCGGCTCTGGAAACGGGGGCAACCAGAATGGCCGACCGGGAACTCTATCTTGAGGTCTTCATCAATGAGGAGCCGACCGATTTGATCGGTGCCTTTGTGCATCGATCCGATGGAGAACTGGCTTCGTCGCAGGAAGAGCTGGCTGAGCTGGGCATCAGGCCACGCACCACGGCGCGGGATCGCACCGGCCTCATCAGCCTCGACAGGCTGCCGGGCCTCACCTATCGCCTCGACGAAGCTGCACAGCGACTTTACGTGTCGACCGGCGATGCGGGGCGGGCTCCCAGGGTGATCGATCTTTCGGTTACGACAGATCAGGAAAGGCTCAAGCCCCGGTCCGACACTGGCGCGGTGCTGAACTACGCGCTGTTTGCAGGTTCGAACGCGCTGTTCGAAGGCGATGGCGCGTTGTTTCGGGGCGTTTCAGGCAGCTTCGATGGCCGCTTGTTCAGCCGGTTCGGAACGCTGAACCAGTCATTCATTGCTGAGTATTCCGACGGTGCTTTCAACGGCTTCACCCGATTGAACACCACCTGGGCGTATTCCGACCCGGAGCGCTTGCTCACCTTCAAGGCAGGGGATTTCATTTCCGGAGGACTGTCCTGGACCCGGCCGGTCTATCTCGGTGGTCTCCAGATGCGACGCAATTTTTCACTGCGGCCCGATCTGGTCAGTCTGCCCCTGCCGTCATTCTCCGGGACTGCCGCCGTGCCTTCGACGCTCGAAGTCTATACGCAGAACGCCAGAACCTATTCTGGAGACGTGTCGTCCGGGCCATTCAGGGTGGTCAACCTGCCGGTCTTCACGGGTTCCGGCGAAGCGCGCGTCGTTCTCCGCGACCGGTTTGGCCGGGAGACGGTGACGACCCTTCCCTTCTACACCTCCAGTATGCTCCTGCGTGAAGGCCTGCTCGACTTCTCGGTTGAAGCGGGGTTCCCGCGGCGCAACTTCGGCCTCAGATCCAGCGACTATGACGAACGCGTCTATGGCATCGCCAGCGTTCGCTACGGGCTCACCAACTGGTTGACGCTTGAGGGGCATGTCGAGCTTGGAGAAGACCTCGTGAATGCAGGCGCAGGAGTGGCATTCCCACTTGGAACCTACGGCGCTGCCTCCGTTGCGCTCGCGGGAAGCCGCATCGGCGGCCAGACAGGCGGGCTGGTCAACGCAACGCTCGAACTGCGCCACAACGACTGGAGCTTTTACGGGCGCATCCAGCGCGCGTTCGAGTCCTATCAGGATGTGGCATCGATCACCGCAGACCGGACCTCGGCCGGAAGTGGGCTTCCGGTGTTCAGCGCGGGCGTGCCCCGGGCTGTCGATCAGGTCGCCATCGGTGTGCCTATGCCACTGGACCTGTCCAGTCTCAATCTTTCCTATACGCATCTGAAGGATGCCGACGGGGACAGAAGCCAGATCCTCGGCCTGTCATACAGCCAGCGAATATTCGAGAGGGGCAACCTCTATGCCAGTGCCTTCACGGATCTGGAAGACGACGACAGTTTCGGTATCTTCGCCGGTGTGTCCTTCCCTCTCGGCGGCGATGTAAATGTGACCACCGGCGTCGAAAGCAGGCCCGCTGGCGTGAACGGATTTGTCGAACTCGCCAAATCCGAAAAGCTGGAGAATGGCAGTTTCGGCTGGCGGCTCCGCACCTCTGAAGGAGAAACGCCGGACCGCAGGGCATCCGCCAGCTATCGCGCGTCCTTTGCACGGTTCGAGGCGGCGATCCAGCAGCACGACGACAAGGTCAGGGCGACAGCGCAGGTCGATGGAGCCATCGTGGTGGCCGGCGGAGGCGTGTTCGCCACGAACCGTATTGACGATGCGTTTGCGGTTGTTGATGTCGGAGCTAGTGATGTCGTCGTGAAGCACCAGAACAGGCCGGTGGGCAGGACCAATCGCCAGGGCAGAATCCTTGTTCCCCGCCTGAATTCCTATGAGCGCAACACCGTGTCGATCGACCCGGAAAATCTCCCGGTGGACGCCAGTGTGCCAGCCACCAGAGAAATTGTGGTGCCGGCATATGGCAGTGGTGTTGTGCTGGATTTTGGTGTCTCGGACAGCCCGAACGCAGCCCTTGTGGAGCTGGTCGATGCGGATGGCATTCCCCTCCCGGTGGGCC
Source organism: Nitratireductor aquibiodomus (assembly GCF_900105565.1). Lineage (NCBI taxonomy): Bacteria > Pseudomonadati > Pseudomonadota > Alphaproteobacteria > Hyphomicrobiales > Phyllobacteriaceae > Nitratireductor > Nitratireductor aquibiodomus. The sequence continues at coordinate 3,045,962 of NZ_FNSL01000001.1, forward strand.
TGTCCGGCAGGCTTCGCGGTGGGGACGAATTCGTCGTGGGGTATGACGGTCAGGCCTATCTGACCGGGCTTCGAGCCCGGAATGCCCTCACGGTTCTACGACAGGACGGTACGTCATGTTCCGCAGAATTTCCCTACGAGCCCGACCCGGGCAGTCAGGTGACAATCCAGGGTGTCACATGCAGATAGATTTCCTCAGCAAACCGATGCTCGCTGCGGCAATGCTCGCCTGCCTGGCCAGTGGCCAGGTAAAAGCACAAAGCTGCAGCTTTGGCATATCCGGCATGAGTTTCGGTCAGATCGATACGCTGTCCGGCGCACCAGCCGACAGTTCCACCTCAATGAGCATCAACTGTAGCGGCCTGCCGTTGGCGCGCATACTCATATGCCCGGGAATTGGCAGCGGCAGTGGCGGTGCAACGGCTTCAGCACGGCAACTGGCTTCTGGCGGAAACCAGCTCGACTACCAGCTCTACGTCGATTCCGGACGCAGTGTGGTCTGGGGATCAAATTCATGGCCATTTGCGCCAGGTCCGCCGGCCTATCCGCTGACACTCGGTGTTCTGGGGCAGGGCAGCGGAACCGTCATGATCTACGGACGATTGTTTGGCGGCCAGGCAAGCGCGCCGCCCGGATCCTACCTGTCGTCCTTCTCCGGAAGCGACGTCGAGGTTCGTTACCGATACACCGCTTCCAGCGACTGCAGCACGTCCCTTGGCAATGTCGAGCGGCCAGGCTTTACCGTGTCAGCGACGGTGCCGGCAAATTGCCAGGTTAACACGCAGGATGTCGACTTCGGTGCACAGGGCGTGCTGGCCACAAACATCGATGCGACGGGCGGAGTCGACGTTACATGCACGCCTGGCAGTGCCTACACGATCTCTCTGGATGGCGGCAATGCCGCTGCTCCGCCAACACAGCGGGAAATGTCGAAGGGAGCGGAAACCGTGATCTACGGCCTCTACAGGGATGCCGCCCGCAGCCAGCCCTGGGGGAGCACGGTAGGCACGACGGTGTCCGGCAGCGGCAGTGGAAGCGGCCAGAGTTTTACAGTCTACGGACGTGTGCCCCCGCAACACACCCCATCGCCGGGAACCTATGTGGATACGGTGGTCGTGACGGTCACCTATTGACGGGAATGTGCAGCCACTGGATCGTCGGCAGGTCCGTGGACTGGTCTCGAAGCCGGCTTTGTGTGATCATCCAGAAGGGGAGAACGGGAGAACCTCAACAAGATGCGTAAAGCACAGGCTTCGCCTGACCGGCGGTGTACAGGGCGGAGTGCGGGTTAGTGGAAACACCGCAATCGCCTGCCTTACGGTCCTATCATTCATGGATCGCCAATGAGACGCTGGAGGACTATTCGTTGCGCTATGCGGCGCGGTCGTTCCGGCGCTGGTCTCCGTTCGTCATCGCCAACACCGCGCTTGGCGGCATCTCGTTTCTGGCTCTGGAGGCGATCGGCGGGGCGATCACGCTCAGCTACGGGTTCGCCAATGCGTTTCCCGCCGTTCTCATCACCTGCCTGTTCGTCTTCGTGACGAACCTGCCCATCGCCTATTATTCGAGCCGCTACAACATTGACATGGATCTGCTCACGCGCGGGGCGGGGTTCGGCTATATCGGCTCCACCATCACGTCGCTGATCTATGCGACCTTCACATTCATCTTCTTCGCGCTCGAAGGCGCGATCATGGCGCAGGCGCTAAAACTGTTTGCGGATGTGCCTCTTGTGCTGGGCTACATCATCTCATCGCTCGTTATCATTCCCATCACCTTCATGGGCGTGACGATGATCAGCAAGTTGCAGATGGTCACCCAGCCCATCTGGATTGCCATGCTGCTCGCGCCCTTCATCTACATCGCGGTCGGCCATCCCGAAACGCTCGATCAGTGGATGGCCTTTGCCGGCAGCGAAACGGCGGATGGCGGTTTCGATGTGCTCGCCTTCGGCTCGGCCATCGGCGTTCTGTGCGCGCTTTCGATACAGATCGGCGAGCAGGTGGATTACCTGCGCTTTCTGCCCGACAAGACCCGCGAAAACCGCTGGCGCTGGTGGGCGGCGGTCATCTCCGCCGGCCCGGGCTGGATCGTGGTCGGCGGTTTCAAGATCCTGTGCGGCAGCCTTCTGGCCGTGCTTGCGGTCTCGGCTGGCCTCTCGCCGTCGACGGCGCTTGAGCCGATCCACATGTACATCAAGGCCTATGAATATGTGAGCGACGACCCGCGCACCGTGCTGGCGCTGGCGGCGATCTTCGTTCTCATTTCGCAGGTCAAGATCAATGTGACGAACGCCTATGCCGGCTCGCTCGCCTGGTCCAACTTCTTCTCGCGTGTCACGCATTATCACCCCGGCCGCGTGGTCTGGCTAATCTTCAACATCCTGATCTCGCTGCTTTTGATGCTGCTCGGCATTTTCCAGACGCTGGAGCTGGTGCTGGCGGTCTATTCGGTCATCGCCGCCGCCTGGATCGGCTCCATCTTTGCCGATCTCGCAATCTTGAAGCCGATGGGCGTCAGCCCGCCCTTCACCGAGTTCAAGCGCGCCTATCTCTACGATTTCAATCCGGTCGGCTGCGGGTCGATGGCGTTTGCCTCGCTGTTCGCCATCATCTGCTTCATGGGCAGTTTCGGCGATCTGGCGGAAGCCTATGCCGCCCCCATCGCCTTCTTCACCGCGCTTTCAAGCGCAGTGCTGATCGGCGTGGCGACACGCGGTCGCTATTATCTTGCCCGCCCGCGTGTGCCGCTTGCCGAGCCCGACAAGCCGGTGGTGCGCTGCGAAATCTGCGAGCTGGAATATGAAAGGCCGGACATGGTGCATTGCACCTTCTACCGGCGGCCGATCTGCTCGCTCTGCTGCAGTCTCGATTCCCACTGCCACGATGCCTGCAAGGCTCCCGGCGCAAATCTGGAAGCGCCGCATTATCTGGGCCGCGCCCTGCGCAGCAAGATCGCGCCACGCATGACGCAGCGCCTGCTCAAGGTGAGCGGCGTTCTCTTCTCGCTGGCGGTCATGACGGCGGCCGTGTTCCTGCTCACCTACCGGTTGATAGAGCCCACCGCGCTCCAGCCGCATGTGGAAAGCGGCGCGCTTCTCCTGCGGGTATTTCTGGCGCTTTTGCCGCTGCTCGCCATCGGCGCGTGGTGGATCGTTCTCTCGCATGAAAGCCGGGAACTGGCGGAACGCGATCTCGTCACCTCGCTTGAAAAGCTTCGTCAGGCGCAGCAGGAACTCGCCTCCAATGAACGTCTGGCGGCAATCGGTCAGATCACCGCCACGGTCAGCCATGAGCTGCGCAATCCGCTGGGCACGATGGTCACCTCGGCCGACATTCTGCGCCGCTCGCTCAAGAACGCGGACGAGCCCGTCACCGGCGAATTGCAGCGCCTGCAACGCAATGCCTGGCGCTGCGTGCGCATCATCGAGGATCTTCTGGACTTCTCGCGCAAGCACGCGCCCGTCATGTCGCCCGTCGCCATCGACCGCTGGGTCAAGCAGCAATTGAGCGAAGAGGATCAGGAGATCGCGCATCTCATCACGCTCAAGCTTGATGCCGGGTGTGATGTCCTTGCCGATGCCGAGCGTCTGCGGCAGGCCTTCTCCAATGTTCTGCAGAACGCGGCGCAGGCCTGCGAGGAGCGCGGGAAGCAAAGCGGTCAGATCATCATCTCCACGCAGCGCCTGCGCGACCGGGTCTACCTGTCGGTGTCCGACAATGGCGGCGGCATGTCTCAAGATGTGGCGGAGCGCGTGTTCGAGCCGCTCTTCAGCACCAAGGCGTTCGGCGTCGGGCTCGGCATGCCGCTCGTCAAGCGCATCATGGAGCAGCATGGCGGCGATGTGCTCATCGAAAGCCAGAAGGGTGTCGGTACCACCGTGTCGCTCGTTCTGCCATGTGCGGGAGTGCGTAAAGCATGACCGATCGTGAACTCGACCTCCCCGCAGAAGTCATCGGCGAACATCCGTTGCGCGAGACCACGCCGGCGGAAGACCATTGCGTCCTGATCGTCGATGATGACGAGGATTTCGCCGCAAGCCTGTCGGGCCTCCTGAAACTCGAAGGCTACAGGATCGTGGTCGCCCATGATCCGCAGACGGCGCTCGCCTTCCTCGAAGAAGCGCGGATTGCGGTCGCCCTGGTCGATGTGCGGCTCGGCACCGGCAATGGCGTCGATCTGGTGCGCCAGATCCGCCAGCGCGAACCGGATGTGGTGTGCGTGATGGTCACCGCCTACGCTTCCATCGACACGGCGGTGGAGGCGCTGCAGGCCGGCGCCTATGACTATCTCTGCAAGCCGTTCCACAGCGAAGATCTGCTTGCCACGCTGGCCCGCTGCTTCGAGCGCATCCGGCTTCTGGAAGAAAAGCGGCTGGCCGCCGAGCGGCTCGGGCAGAAGCAGCGCATGGAGGCGATGGGCCAGCTCACCAGCGGCATTGCGCATGACTTCAACAACATCCTCGCCGTCCTCCTGAGCAATCTGCGCTGGCTTGAAGAGCGGCTGGCCGATCAGCCGGAACTGGCCGAGCTGGTCACCGATGCGCTCGAGGCCACCAGGTCCGGTTCCGAACTCACCGACCGCCTGCTGCGCTTTGGCCGCCAGCGCGCAAAAGACATTGCCGTGGTGCAGCTTGGCGAGGCGCTTCCGCCCCTGATGCGTGTTCTGGGGCGCACGCTGGGGGACACGGTATCCGTCACGCTCAATGTCGCAGACGGGTTGAACGGCGTGCTCATTCCCGCCGGCCAGCTGGAGCCGAGCCTCGTCAATCTGGCGCTCAATGCGCGCGATGCGATGCCGGGCGGCGGCAGCCTGCATTTTGATGCGTCGAATGTGATCGTCCGCCCGGAGGATGCGCGCGTCGCTTCGGGGCTGTTACCGGGGCGCTATGTGCTTCTGTCGGTGCGCGATACAGGTCATGGCATGCCGGTGGCGGTGCGCCGCCGCGCGCTCCAGCCCATGTTCACCACCAAGCCGCCGGGGCAGGGCAGCGGTCTTGGCCTGTCTATGGTGGATGGTTTCGTGCGGCAGGCCGGTGGCCGCCTCGGCATTCTCAGCACGCCGGGCAAGGGCACCAGCGTCAATCTCTATTTGCCGGCGCACTATTCCTCGGACTGAGGCGCGAACATGTAACCGACACCGCGAATGGTCTTTATAAACTGCGTGTCGCGGGCATTGTCCCGCAGCTTGCGGCGGATCTTGCCGATCATCACATCGATGCTGCGGTCATAGGGGTTCCAGTTGCGGTTGGCGACGATGTCGAGGATCTGCTCGCGCGAGAGAACGCGCCCGCGCCGCTCCACCAGCGCCGCCAGAAGCTGGAATTCCTGGCTTGTCAGACGCACGGATTCTCCACGGGGCGAGGAAAGCTGATGCCGCGCAGGATCAAGTTGCCAGCCGGCAAAACACATGACCGGCGAGCGGCTTTTCTCCTGCGGTTCCGGCATGCTGATGCGCTTGGCAAAGCGGCGCATGACGGTGCGGATGCGGGCCAGAAGTTCGCGCGGCTCGAACGGCTTGGTCACGTAATCGTCTGCCCCAAGCTCCAGGCAGACCACCTTGTCGATTGTGTTGCTCTTGCCTGAAAGCATGATCAGCGGCAGGTCGTGCTGGGCGCGCAGACCACGCGCCAGCGAGACACCGTCCTCGCCGACCGGGAAGGTCAGATCGAGAATGACGAGATCGAAGTCCTCATCCGCCATTGCGCGGCGCATGGAGCGGCCATCCTCGGCACCCGTCACGGCATAGCCTTCGCTCGTGAGGAAACGCTGAAGAAAGCGCCGAAGACGCTGATCATCATCGACAACAAGTACGCGATGTTTTTCGTCCGTGATCCCCATGGCTCATACGATAGTCGCAAACGGTTGCATCGGTCGAGAAGGGAGTTTGCTCCGGCCTTTTGGAAAATGCGCCTTTTGTATCCGGCCAAAGGTAACCGGGGCGGGCACGGCGCTGGCGGCTCTGGATGCGCCGATGGCAAGCAACTGAAATTCCGTGCTTATTTCCGGATGTTCAAGCGCAAACGAATTCTCTGGAATGTCCCCGGCCGGTTACAAAAAATTACAAACCCGGCGTTCTCCAGAGCCAATCGGCTTACAGTCCAGACCTAATCTTCTCCGGCACGGTTTCGTCCGGCCGCATCTTGTTGCCGGGCGCAAAAATGACGGGGGGCTCAAAATGCAAAACCTCCGACTGGCCGTTCAAGAGGAGGAGACCTATGCCTAAAACAGTGTTTTCAGTCGATCTCAACAAGGCACCCGAGGATCAGGCGATCAAGACGCACAATCGCTGGCATCCCGACATTCCGATGGTTGAGACCTTCAAGCGCGGTGAAGTGTTCCGCGTCGAGTGCTACGACTGGACCGGTGGTCAGATCGGCAACAATGACAGCGCCAACGACGTGCGCGATGTCGACCTGACCCGCGTTCACTATCTGAGCGGTCCGTTCGGTTTCGAGGGCGCAGAGCCAGGAGATCTGCTGGTCGTCGACATTCTCGATATCGGCGCAATGCCTGAATCCGAATGGGGCTTTAACGGCCTGTTCGCCAAGGAAAATGGCGGCGGCTTCCTGACGGAGCACTATCCGAACGCAACCAAGTCGTGCTGGGATTTCCAGGGCATCTACACGACCTCGCGCCACATTCCGGGCGTGCGCTATCCGGGTATCATCCATCCGGGCCTGATCGGCTGTCTGCCCGATCATGCGCTTCTGGCCGAAGCAAACCGCCGTGAGGAAGAGCTGGTTTCGACCGATCCGAACCGGGTGCCGCCGCTGGCAGCACTGCCTTATTCCGACACGGCGCTCATGGGCCAGATGTCGGGTGATGCAGCGCGCAAGGCGGCGGAAGAAGCATGGCGCACCGTGCCGCCGCGCGAACATGGCGGCAATTGCGACATCAAGAACCTGTCGCGCGGCTCGAAGGTCTATTTCCCTGTTTATGTGAAGGGTGGCGGTCTCTCCATGGGCGACATCCACTTCTCGCAGGGCGATGGCGAAATCACCTTCTGCGGCGCCATCGAAATGGCCGGCTGGATCGACATCAGCGTCGATGTGATCAAGGGCGGCATGGCGAAATACGGTGTCGTCAACCCGATCTTCAAGCCGAGCCCGATCGATCCGCATTTCGACGATTACCTGATCTTCGAGGGCATCTCGGTGGATGAGCACACGGGCGAACAGTATTATCTGGACGCGCATGTGGCCTATCGCCGGGCCTGTCTCAACGCGATCGAGTATCTGAAGAAGTTCGGTTACACGGGCGAGCAGGCCTACAGTATCCTCGGCACAGCGCCGGTGGAGGGCCGAATAGCCGGCATTGTGGACATACCGAATGTGTGCGCCACGCTGGCCATTCCGACGGCGATCTTCGATTTCGACATCAATCCAAACTCGACCGGACCGACCAAACAGGTCTCCGGCGTGGATGTCGCGCGAACGAGCTGAAGGCCGCAAAGGCCGTTTGCAAGAGAAACGAGTGGGACAGCCGGGTTGGGGCCCGGCTGAACCCGCCTTTCGGGAGGGAGAGCTGCCATGCTGCTCGGATTTGCCTTGCTTTACGTCGGCGCGGTCCTGTTTCTCAACGGGCTGTGGCTGATGGGAAAGATCGACGACAAGGAGATTGTCGTCATCAATGTGGTGTCCGGCTTCGTCACGCTTTGTGTCGCGCTGGCGTCGGCGTTCGGTGCCGGGGCCGATGCGGCGTCGATCAAGTCTGCGGCGCTGACACTGCTGTTCACCACCACCTATCTCTGGGTCGCCTACAACCGCGTGGTCGCGGTCGATGGCCGCGGGCTCGGCTGGTTCAGCCTGTTCGTGGCGATCACCGTCGTGCCCATCGCGATTGAAGGGCTGGCCGGTGCACAGACCTTCACCGACACCTGGCTCGGCCTCAACTGGGCCATCTGGGCGGTGCTCTGGTTCATGTACTTCCTGCTGCTTGCCCTCAAGCGTCCGATCCTGCAGGCCACTGCGGTCGTCACGCTCCTCACGGGCATCATCACCGGCTGGCTGCCGGGGTTCCTGCTGCTTCAGGGAATGCTCTGAGCTTTTTCGTGCGGCGGCGTCAGGCCGCCGCACCATGCGAGACAGAATTTTCGGAGACCAATATGCCGCTTTACAATTATGTTTGCGAAGATTGCGGACCTTTCGACGAGTGGACGTCCATGGCTGATGCAGGCAATGCGTGCGCCTGCCCGAGCTGCCAGACGCCGAGCAGCCGCGATGTGGCCGCGCCAAGCCTCAGCCTCATGAATGGCACGCTCCGGCGCGCGCTTGCCCGCTCGGAAAAAAGTGGCAGCGAGCCGCGCGTGGTCAAGAAGGAACATCTGGCCGGCTGCGGCTGCTCGCTGTGCAATATCGGCAAGAAGGGCCCGCCTTCTCCGCGCAAGAAGTGGATGATCGGCCACTGCTGATCTGGCCACACGGTCTTTCGAGGCTGGCGGACGCCATAGGGTCATAATCCTGCCTCCGCCAGTCTGAGAGCCACTGTCCAAAGGGCACTGCGCATTGCTCCATTCCGGCGATGTGCCGTCCTTCAAACGCGCGCACGAAAGCCATGATGTCCTGAGGTGCCCGGTTGAGCCGCGCAAACCCATGCGACCTGCTATCGATCAGCAATGAAGGCGACGGTGCCGGGCAGGGCGCGCAACTCCTGCCAGCGCGGCGGTGACCGACACACGTGCCATGACGGCTGCCGTGTTGAACGCGCTGACGAGCGCCATTGAGAGCGCGAGTTGTCTCCTTTCCACTGGACAGGAGAGCGCCGACACGGCCACAGTGCTCGCCATGGTGCCGCTCCTCTGGAGCTCTAACGAAATATTCGAAGCGCTGCGGCGCCGCATGGCGGTGCGCTGCATGGAAGGGTGACGGATGTCTGCGAACGGTCGTGTCTTCCTGTGCGTTCTGGATTCGGTGGGCATAGGCGGCGCGCCGGATGCTGAGCGGTTCGGCGATGCCGGTTCCAACACGGTTCTGCACATCGCCGAAGCCTGCGCCACCGGCAGAGCGGAAGAGGGACGCTCCGGTCCGCTTCATCTGCCCAGTCTTTCTGCGCTCGGTCTTGGGGCCGCGCTCGAACTGGCCTGCGGCCAGTCCGCTCCGGGGCTTGCCGCGCCCGAGGCCGGCGCTTCCTGGGCCGCCCTTCAGGAAGAAAGTGCGGGCAAGGACACCCAGACCGGACACTGGGAGCTGGCCGGCCTCCCGCTCTCGAGAGACTGGCATTATTTCCCCCATGAGGTTCCGGCGTTTCCTGAGGAAGCGATGGCGCGCCTTCGTGAGGCCAGCGGGCTGGAACGCACGCTCTTCAATGCGCATGGCTCGGGTTCGGACGTGCTTGAGCGCTTTGGCGCGGAGCACATGGAGACCGGCGCGCCGATCGTCTACACTTCTGCGGACAGCGTGGTGCAGATTGCCGCGCATGAGGAGACATTTGGTCTCGAACGGCTTCTGCAACTCTGTGAGGCAGCGGCCGAAATCTTCCATCCCATGAATGTCGGGCGCATCATCGCCCGGCCTTTCGTGGGGGATGCGGAAAGCGGCTTTACCCGCACCGCCAACCGGCGCGATTTCGCCATCGCACCGCCCGGAGAAACAATCTGCGACCGGCTTGTCGCCGCCGGCCGCACCGTCCATGCCGTGGGCAAGATCGGCGACATCTTCGCCGGCAAGGGCATTTCCCGTGTGCTGAAGGGACCGAGCGACGATGCGCTGTTCGACCGGCTTCTGGAGACCGTCGAAAGTGCCGCCGATGGCGATCTCGTCTTTGCCAATTTCGTCGAATTCGACAGCCATTACGGTCATCGCCGTGATGTGGCGGGATATGCGCGGGCGCTGGAGTGGTTTGATCGCCGCCTTGCCGCGTTCCTGCCCAAACTGCGCCCCGGCGATCTGCTCATGCTGACCGCCGATCACGGCAACGATCCGACCTGGACAGGCACGGACCACACGCGCGAACGCGTTCCGCTGCTTCTCGCCGGAGACAGAATGCCGTGGAGCGGGAGTGCAGGCGTTCTGCCGTTCAGGCAGGTGGCGCAACTCGTGGCAGACCGGCTGTTGAAGACTGAGGCCTGATGTTTGGGGCCGAAGTGAGGGAGCACTTCGGCAACGCGATCTTTGTCCGTGGCGACATTTTTTGGAGAGGCGCATCCGACACAGGTTGAAGCTGCAATCCGGAGGAGAAGCAAATGGAAGGTATTCGTTTCGAGAACACCCGGTTCGATCCCGATTTGATAGAGTTTCATGGCATCGCTCAGCAGATGGCCCGGTCTGTGGGATACACGGCGGATTTGAACATCGAGAAAAAGCTCGCCCAGCTCTTGCGGCTGCGGGTGGCGCAGATGAATGAGTGCTCATACTGCCTCATCCTGCACACGCAGGCTGCGCATGATCAGGGTGTACCGGCGGCAAAGGTCGCTCACTTGCCGAGTTGGCGAGAAAGCACAATGTTCGATGAGCCTGAAAAGGCAGCGCTCGCCTACTGCGAAGGGTTGACCGCCTACGATCTGCCGGGCTTCGCACCGCTGCACGAAGCGCTGACAGCTCATTTCGATGAGAAGCAGATCGCCGAGATTGCCGCAATCGTGATCAACATGAATTTGTGGACTCGATTGAAGCTTGCACAGGGGCAGGTGCCGGTTCTGGATGGCTGATGCCTGCTGAACAGGCAGGCGCGCAGAGTAGGCTACGCAGGCAAAGAGACGCACGACATCCGACACACGCTGTTGAAGACCCGCTTGCCGGGGGCAGGGGGCGGGGCTAGTGCAACCTGAGTGGTTGCTCGTCGCGGGCTCTTTAGCCATTGCCGTTTGAAATGTCCCCGATCTTTCAATTGGCTACGAATTTGTCAGCGGCCGGACTCCCGCTGTGATCTTGTCCGGCGCCTCCGTCATCGTGTGCGCGGTTTGTGCGTGGCTCCGACGAACCCGTGAAGGGAGTGGACGAGAACAGATTTACAATCGTGATCTTATTGCTATGATGTCAGACCAATTTGGATGGTGATATGGCAGGCATCAGAGACACCTCGATCATAACCGCATTACCGGCGCAGGACCGGGTTCGCCAGGTCACAGATGCTGTTGCCGCCTATATCGAGCAGGCCGAGCTGAAAGTCGGCGACCGTCTGCCGGCAGAGCGGGAGCTCATGTCTGCGCTGGGGGTCGGGCGGTCGACGATCCGCGAGGTCATAAGACGCTTCGAGGCGCTGGGTGTGATCGAGACCCGGCGGGGAAGCGGGAGCTATCTCCTGAAGCCGGTGGCGGCCGGCACCGTTCACATGTCGCTTTCTCTGAACACCGCGCGCCAGCGCGACGCCCTGTTGCAGACGCTTGAAGTGCGGCGCGGCATTGAGGCCGAGGCCAGCGTGGTGGCCGCACGCCGGCGCACCGCAGCCGATCTCGCCAATATCGAGGAAAAACTCGACGAGATGGAGCGCGTGCATCTGGCAAAGGGCACGTCCGGGCCAGAGGATCTGGCGTTTCACCTTGCCATCTACGATGCGACCCATAATCCGCTCTTCCGCCAGCTTCTCGAACAGATGCGCGAGGCCTTCGAGCGTTTCTGGGATCACCCGTTCGACCGCGAGGATTTCGCCCGGCGCTCGTTTCCATTCCACCGCGAGCTGTTCGACGCGATTGTCGACCAGGACACCGCCATGGCGCGCGAGAAAACACTACGCATCCTCGAAGTGGTCGAGGAAGATATCAGGGAAATGTCCAGATGAGCGCCAGTTTGCACCCCGATGACATGGCTTCGCTGATCGTCGCGCATGACGAGGCGAATGCCTTCGATGCCGTCGTGCCTCCCATCGTGCAAACCTCGCTCTTCACCTTCTCCAGCTATGACGAGATGCTCCAGACCTATCGCGGCGAGAAGGTGCGGCCTGTTTATACCCGTGGGCTCAATCCGACCGTTCGCATGTTCGAGGAGATGCTGGCGAAGCTCGAGGGTGGCGAGGACGCCATCGGGTTTGCAAGCGGCATGGCGGCCATATCCTCCACGGTTTTGAGCTTCGTGAAGCCAGGCGATCGTATCGTTGCCGTGCGCCATCTCTATCCCGATACGTTTCGGCTGTTCGGCACGCTGCTTGAACGCATGCGCGTCGAGGTGACTTATGTGGACGGTCGTGACGAGGCGGCGGTGGCGAAGGCCCTGCCGGGCGCGCGCCTTTTCTATATGGAAAGCCCGACGAGCTGGATCATGGAAACGCATGATGTAAAAGCGCTCGCGGCGCTCGCCAGGGCGCAGGGCGTGGTGAGCGTGATCGACAACAGCTGGTCGAGCCCCGTTTTCCAGCGGCCGCTTACTCTGGGCGTGGACCTCGTGGTCCACTCCGCCTCCAAATATCTGGGCGGTCACAGCGATGTGGTGGCGGGTGTGGTTGCCGGCTCCAGAGCGATGATCGAGCGCATTCGCGGTGAAACCTATGCCTATCTGGGTGGAAAGCTTTCGCCATTCGATGCGTGGCTGCTCATCCGCGGCATGCGCACGCTCCCGACGCGCATGCGGGCGCACGAGGAAGCAGGGCTGGAGATCGCGCGGCGGCTTGCGGCAAACCCGGTCGTGAAGACCGTGTGCCACCCGGGGCTGGCCAATGCGCTGCCGCCGGGTCTGAAGGGAACATCGGGGCTGTTTTCCTTCATCTTCCACGAAGGGATCGACATCCGTGCTTTCGCCGACGGGCTTCGGCTCTTCAAGCTCGGCGTGAGTTGGGGTGGGCATGAGAGCCTCGTGGTGCCGGCGGAGATCGTCCTTCAGCAGAAGGCACAGCCCAATTCGGCAAGAGCGTTCGGCATCGATCCGCGATCGGTGCGGCTGCATGTGGGCCTTGAGGGAACCGAGGCTCTTTGGCGCGATCTGGAAGGAGCGATCAACGCGGCTTCCGGATCATGAAGCAGAGTGGGGCATCGGTCGAATGTGGAGGCATCGGCGGCGTGCCCAATGGGAGAGAGCAATGAAACAAGAAAAGGGGAATCCGATGAAAAAGTTACTGCTGGCGGCAAGTTTCGCCACATTGATGACGGGAACAGCCCTGGCCGACACGACGCTGAAGCTGGTGGAGGTCATTACCAGCCCGGCGCGCACCGAGACGCTGAAATCCATTGTCGGCAAGTTCGAAGAGGCCAATCCGGGCACGAAGGTCGAGATCATATCGCTGCCATGGGGCGAGGCGTTCCAGAAGTTCGCCACCATGGTGTCCGCCGGGGAAATCCCCGACGTGATGGAGATGCCCGACACCTGGCTCTCGCTTTACGCCAACAACGGCATGCTGGAGAGCCTCGAGCCCTATCTGGAAAACTGGGAGCACACGGAGAGCCTGTCTTCGCGGGCGCTCGAACTCGGCCGCGATATCGACGACACGGCCTATATGCTGCCCTACGGCTTTTATCTGCGGGCCATGTTCTACAACAAGAAGCTGCTCGAAGAAGCGGGTGTTGCCGAACCGCCGAAAACCATGGCCGAGTTCCGCACCGCTTCGGAAAAGATCTCCGAACTGCCGGGTAAATATGGGTATTGCCTGCGCGGCGGTTCAGGTGGTCTGAACGGCTGGATGATGTTCGGGGCGATCATGTCCGGCTCGGATGTCTTCTTCAACGAGGACGGCACATCCACCGCCAACAGCGAAGGCTGGGTCGACGGGTTCACCTGGCTGATCGACATCTACAAGGACGGCCTTGCGCCCAAGGACAGCGTCAACTGGGGCTTTAACGAGATCGTCGCCGGCTTCTATTCCGGCACCTGCGCTTTTCTGGACCAGGATCCGGATGCGCTCATCGCGATCTCGGAGCGCATGAGTGCGGACGATTTCGGTGTGACGACCATGCCGAAGGGACCGTCTGGCAAGACCTTCCCGACCATCGGTTATGCCGGCTGGTCGATGATGGCGGCGAGTGAGAACAAGGATCTCGCCTGGAAGCTCATCTCCGCGCTGGAAGGGCCGGAAGGCAACAATGAGTGGAACAAGCGCACCGGCGCGCTTCCCGTGCATACTTCGGCGGAGAAGGATCCCTTCTATGCGAGTGCGCAGTTCAAGGGCTGGTTTGAACAGCTGGAAGACCCGGATGCGATTCCGATCTCCATGCCGACCTATCTTGAAGAGTTCGCCTTCTTCAAGGATTCGCTGGCGATCAAGACCACTCAGGAAGCGTTGCTCGGCGATATCACGCCGGAAGAGCTCGCCGACCAGTGGGCGGACTATCTGACCAAGGCGCAGCAGAAGTTTCTCGCCAAGCAGTAGCTCCCGCGGTGGACCTGCGGCCGGGGATGAATTCTCCCCATGCCCGGTCGTCTTCACCGGCACCCTCGCGCCCCGGCGCGAGGGTGTGACAGCGACCCGTTCAGCCGGAACCTGCCGATGACCCACACCAGTTCGACGGATATGAGAGTTCAGCCAAAGCGCCCACTCCTGCAGCGGCTGGCGGGTGCCTGCGAGCCCTATCTCTACAGCGCCCCGTCGCTTGTTCTGATTGCCACTGTGATGCTGGTGCCGCTGGCGCTGGGCCTATCCTATGCGTTTCGCGACGTACAGATTCTCAACCCGTTTTCAGGCGGCTTCATCGGCCTCGACCATTTTCGCGCGCTTTCGCAGGATCAGGCGTTCTACCGTGCCCTGCGCAACACGCTGTGGTGGACCGGCGCGTCGGTCTTTCTGCAGTTCTTTTTCGGCCTGATCCTGGCGCTGCTTCTGGACAAGCCGTTTCGCGGCCGGGGCATCGCGCAGGCGCTGGTGTTTCTGCCCTGGGCGGTGCCCACCTTCCTGACCGGTCTCAACTGGGCCTGGCTCTTCAATCCCGTGATCGGGCCGCTGCCGCACTGGCTCTTTGCGCTCGGGCTTCTGGATGAGCCAGGCAACATTCTTTCCGATCCGCAACTGGCCATGTGGGGCCCCATTGTCGCCAATGTGTGGTGGGGCATTCCGTTTTTTGCGATTACGCTGCTTGCGGCGCTTCAGGCAATTCCGCGCGACCTTTATGAAGCCGCGGCCATTGACGGGGCGGGGCCTTTCCAGCGTTTCCGCTCGATCACGCTGCCTTTCCTCGCGCCGACGATTGCCATCACCGTGCTTCTGAGGACGGTCTGGATATCCAATTTCGCCGATCTGATCATTGTCATGACCAATGGCGGACCGGCCGACCGCACGCAGATCGTGGCGAGCTACATTTTCACACAGGCCTTCAAGCGGCTCGACTTCGGCTATGCATCGGCGATCTCGATGGTGCTTCTGGTGTTGCTGCTCGTCTATTCGATGCTGATCGTGCTGCTGCGGCAGACCATGTTGAACAGGGACTGACGGCATGACGGCAAAATCCATGGTTCTCACCGTCGCGCACCGGCTCGCCATTCTGGCCTATATCGTCTTTGCGCTCTTTCCGCTGTTCTGGCTCCTGAAGGTGTCGCTGACGCCCAACGACCTTCTCTATTCGGAGGGCGTGCGCATGTGGCCCTCCAGGGTCAGCTTCGATCATTTTCGCTTCGTCGTCGCGCACAGCGATTTCCCGATCTTTTTCCGCAACAGCCTGATCGTGGCCGGCTCCACCGCGATCGTGGTGACGGTCCTCGCCTCGCTTTCCGGCTATGCGCTCTCGCGCTTCGCCTTCAGGGCAAAATACTGGATCGTCGCCCTGATGCTGCTCACACAGATGTTTCCGCTGGTGATGCTCGTGGCGCCGATCTTCAAGATGCTCTCGCCGCTGGGTCTGACCAACAGTCTGACCGGACTGGTGATCGTCTATTCGGCCTTCAACGTGCCCTTTGCCACCTTTCTCATGCAGTCCTTCTTCGACGGGATCCCGAAAGATCTGGAGGAGGCTGCCAAGATCGACGGGGCAACACAGTTTACGGCATTCCGGCAGATCATCCTGCCGCTGACACTGCCGGGCATCGCCGCGACCATCGGCTTCGTCTTCACCGCCGCCTGGAGCGAGCTTCTGTTCGCGCTGATGCTGATCTCCGGCAATGATGCGGCGACGTTCCCTGTCGGGCTTCTTTCGTTCGTATCGAAGTTCTCGGTCGATTTCGGGCAGATGATGGCCGCGGGCGTGCTGGCGCTCATACCGGCCTGCGTCTTCTTCTTCCTCATTCAGCGGTATCTGGTGCAGGGGCTCACCGCCGGCGCGGTCAAAGGTTGAAAAGGAAACGTCATGGCTTCCATCGACATTCAGGATATCCGCAAATCCTATGGCGCCGTGCAGGTTCTGCATGGCGTCGACCTGAACATCAGGGATGGTGAATTCATCGTTCTTGTCGGACCTTCGGGATGCGGAAAATCCACGCTGCTGCGCATGATTGCCGGGCTGGAGGAGGTAACCGGCGGCGATATCGCGATCGCGGGCAAGCGGGTCAACGACCTGGCGCCCAAGGATCGCGACATTGCTATGGTGTTCCAGTCCTATGCGCTCTATCCGCATATGAGCGTGGCGGAAAACATGAGCTATAGCCTCCGGCTACGCAAAACGCCGCGCGAGCGCATCCAGTCTGCCGTGTCGGCAGCGGCGTCGAAACTGGGGCTCGACCCGCTGCTGGAGCGGCGCCCCAAAGCACTTTCGGGCGGTCAGCGTCAGCGTGTCGCCATGGGGCGGGCGATCGTTCGCCAGCCCAAGGCGTTTCTGTTCGACGAGCCCCTGTCCAATCTCGATGCGCGACTGCGCGAACAGATGCGCGCGGAGATCAAGAAACTGCATGGCGACCTTGGCGCAACGTCCATCTATGTCACCCACGACCAGATCGAGGCCATGACACTGGCCGACCGCATCGTCGCCATGCATGGCGGGGTGGTGCAGCAGGTGGGCAGCCCGCTCGACCTTTATGACCGGCCTGCAAACCTCTTCGTGGCCGGGTTCATCGGTTCGCCGGGGATGAATTTTCTTTCTGCGCATTATGTTCCGGGCGAGAACGGGGCGTCGGTGCGCCTGGGGGATGGCACGCTGATCGCACTCCCGCAGAAATATACGCTTGCGGCCGATGAGCCGGTTACGGTGGGAATTCGTCCCGAGCACGTGGAACTTTCCGATGCAGACGGAACAGGTGTGGATGCCGGCGTGGAACTGATCGAGCCGACCGGTTTCGGCACGATCCTGCATCTCACGCATCATGGATTGCCGTTCAAGGTGTTCACTGTCGACCGCACGCATTTGAACGCGGGGCCGGCGGTAAAGGTCTCATTTCCGCCCGGGCATCTTCATCTCTTTGATGGTGAAGGCGACAGGGTTACTTCATAGACCGTGGTTGGGCCGGACCGTTTCCGCCATTGAAGCCCGGCGGGGGATCATGCCAACGATCGCAACAGCGCATAGGGTATACTGGAGCGGCGGCCTCTCGATCTCCACTACAGTATGCGTGAAGGCGGCCGCGCGACGGGCAGGTTTCTCAATCCGCCTGATCGGAGCCCCCTGATCAGAGCCCGTGGCGTGAAGGGGCACCCGCACACCAACTGCTGGAAGGGAATTTGCGTTTTTAGAGTTATGCGCGCAAAGCCTCGACGATGCGCAGAAACGCCAGTTGACCGGGATCGAGCAGGCCGATGCTTCGCTCACCGAACATTCGAGCCCGCCCGAGCTTGTTGGGTTTGCCTCTATATTGCTCCGCTGTTTCCGCCGCAGCGGCAATCGCCACATTGATCATCTCTTCAAGGGGAGCGTGATCCAGGGCATTGGCTACAGCGTCAAGACTGTCGAGCACCGTTTTGTCGCCGAGATGTCCCTTGCCCCGCGCCATCATGGCATCGCGGGCGGCAGCGACGAGGCCGGGAATGCCTGCAGGATCGATTTTTGTCTTGCCCTTCTCCATTTTTGCCGCCGCCATGAAGCCGGTCGCGAGCAGTGTCCCGTAGGAGGAAGAAGATGCACGCTGGAATGCCTTGGCGATCGCAAGCAGAGCCATACCGATATCCTCGGGCAGGTCGGTGGCGGCGGCTTCCGCAAATCCCTTGGAGACAGTGATCCCAAGATCTCCATCTCCAAGCGCACCATCGGCGCTGCAAAGCTCTTCACTCGCTGCTTCGGTGTGAGACGCGATGCGCGCGAGGGCTGCGGACAGTGTTTTGCTCGAAATCATCGTCCTCTCCCTATACGCGCCAGAAGGCGCATTCTGCCGGGGCCTTGAGCAGGCTTTCAAGCTCTTCGTCCAGCTTGATGACCGTGATGGTCGCGCCCGTCATCTCCATGGAGGTCGCGTAGCGGCCAACCAGCGGCATCACAATCTCGACACCGAGCGCATCAAGCTTCTTTCTTGCATGGCGATAGAGAATGTAGAGCTCTTCGGCGGGTGTTGCGCCAAGCGAGTTCACGAGAATGGAAATGCGGTCGCCCTTTGCCAGAGGCTGGTCGGCCATGAGGCGCTCCAGCATTTCTTCTGCAATCTCGTCGGCTGGCTTGATCGCGTCGCGCCAGATGCCGGGCTCACCATGGATGCCCATGCCCATTTCCATTTCCGTCTCGCCGATCTCGAAGGTCGGCTTGCCTGCCTGCGGGATGGTGCAGGGCGTCAGCGCCATGCCGATGGAACGGCAGGCATCGGCGGTTTTCTGGGCGATGCGGGTGACTTCATCCAGATCGTCGCCACGCTCGGCGGCAGCGCCCGCGATCTTGAAGGCATAGACCATGCCGGCCACGCCGCGCCGCTTCTCGGCCTCTTCCTTCGGGGCCGAAACCACATCATCGGTCAGAAGCACGGTGGTGGTGCGGATGTCGTGTTCCATCTCGGCCATTTCGCCGGCCATGTCGAAATTCATGACATCGCCGCCGTAATTGCCATAGAGGCGCAACACGCCCGCGCCGCCATCGGCCAGCCGGATGGCTTCCGCCATCTGCTCGGCGGAGGGGCTGGCGAACACGTCGCCAATGGCGCAGGCATCGAGCAGGCCGGTGCCCACATAGCCGGTGAAGATCGGGAGATGGCCGGAGCCGCCGCCCGTCACGATGCCGACCTTGCCCTTTTTTGTGCCCGCTGCCCGCGCAATCACGCGGCGCACCGGCTGCGCATAGGTTTCGGGATGGGCTGCGACCATGCCTTCGAGCATTTCATCGACATAGTCCGCGGGGTTGTTCAGGATCTTTTTCATACCTTGTCCTCCCAGGGGTTGCGTTCAAGCCGGCGTTCAGGCTTCCAGCGGGCGCGCCATGCGCTGGCGGTGTTTTGCGAGACGGTCGAAGACGATCGGCAGGCCGGTGCCCACGATGATCAGACAGCCGATGACGAATTTCTGCCAGTAGGACGGAACGCCGGCCATCAGCAGCGTGGTGTTGATCATGGTGATCACGAACACGCCGAGAAGCGTGCCGAGCACGGTTCCGTGCCCGCCGGTGATGCGCGCCCCGCCCAGAACCACGGCGGCAATGACGTTAAGCTCCATGCCGACGAGATCGAACGGATTGGCCATGCGCGAGAGCGTCACATGGGTCATGCCGGCAAGACCGGCAATCGCGCCGGCGATCACATAGATCAGCACTTTGACCCGCTTGATGCGGATGCCAATGCGCTGGGCTGCTTCTTCCGAGCCGCCGATTGCGTAGACCTTCCGCCCGAACAGAGTGAAGTTCATGATGATGGCGAGCGCGATGGTGACCGCCACGAGCACGAGGAAGGAGGCGGGAAGCGACACCATCTGACCAACCGCGTTCTCGATGCGGATGAGGATGGTGCGGGAGAAGTTGATCACTTCGCGCGGCACCGAGGTGATGTAGGTGGTGCCAAGGAAGGTGAGCAGCGCACCGCGGAAGAAGGAGAGCGTGCCGAGCGTAACGATCAGCGTGTTGAGGCCCAGCCCGCCGATGAGCAGGCCGTTGATGAGCCCCAGCCCCGCGCCAATGGCGGCGGCGATGACGAAATAGGCGATGATCGGCAGGTCGAGATCGATGCCCAGCACGATCTTCATGGTCGCATACATGGCAAAGGCGCCGATGGCGGTGTGCGAGACATCGATACCGCCGGAGGCGAGAACCATCATCACACCAAGCGCAAAAATGCCGGTCACCAGACCGTTGCGAGCAAGATCGATCAGCGTGGCGGTTGTGAAAAAGGCCGGGTTGATGAGGCCTAGAACGACTGCGAAAAGCACCGCGACGAGGAACACGATGCCCTGCGGGGTTGCAAAGATGCGGGCAAGCGCGTTCATGTCCGGTCCTCCCTGATGACTTCGTTGTAGAGTGTGTCTTCGTCCACCGTTGCAGCGTCAAAACCTGCGGTGATGCGCCCGCGCACCATCACCAGAATGCGGTCGGAGAGCGCGAGCGCCTCGGGAATGTCGTCAGTAACGACCATGACCGCCGTGCCGTTGCGGCTCAGTGAAACGAGCAGTTCGTGGATCTCGCGTTTGGACCCCACATCGACGCCGACCGTCGGGCCGTTGAGGATGAGAAGCCGGGGATCGATCTCCATCCAGCGCGCCAGCACGACGCGCTGCTGGTTGCCGCCCGAAAGTGTTGCCACTGCGGGCGTGACGTCAGGCGTCTTGATCCGTAGGTTCTTCACCGCGTCGCGTGCCCGCTGCAACAGGCTTGCGGCGCTGACGATGCCGAAATGGGTCGACTTCTCAAGGCTGGAGACGGTGATGTTGTCGCGGATCGGCTGGTTGAGGAAGAGACCTTCCGTCAGCCGGTCTTCCGGCACATAGGCGATGCCCCGCTCGATGGCGTCGTGCTGGCTTTTGAAGGTGACGGTCTCGCCATCGATCTCGATGCGCCCGGCATCCGGCTTCATGTAGCCGAACAGGGTCTGGGCGAGTTCGGTTCGGCCGGAGCCGAGAAGGCCGACCACGGAGACGATCTCGCCCGGGCGCAGCTCCAGATCCACATCGACAAAATTGCCGCGTCGACCGAGGCCGCTGGCGGCGAGGAACGGGCGCTGGACCTGGCTTTCCTCACGCGGCAGTCGCTGGCTGTCCACGGAACGGCCGGTCATGGCCTCGACGAGGCGCTCGGTATCGAACTCGCCGATGGGGCCTTCTACCACCACGGAGCCATCGCGCAGCACGGTGACTGTGTCGCAGACGGCGAAGACCTCTTCGATCTTGTGGCTGACGAACAGGAATGAAACGCCTTCCTTCTTCAGTGCGCTGACGATCTCGAGAAGATGGGCGACCTCGCTGCGCGTCAGCGCGGTGGTCGGCTCATCCATGACGATGATGCGCGCCCTGTTGGCGAGCGCCCGGGCAATGGCGACGAGCTGTTTGGATGCGACGGGGAGAAGTTCAACCGGAGCGTCGGGGTCGATCTCCACCTGCATGCGCTTCAGCGTGTCGATGGCCAGTCTGCGGCGCGCGCTGCGTTTGTGCAGCACGTCCGCGGAAGTGACCGATGTGAGAAAGCCGATATTTTCCCAGACGCTCAGATTGGGGAACAGCGAAAAGTCCTGATAGATGACCGACAGGCCGGCGGTGATGGCGCCCATCGGGTCGTTGTCCAACTGGCGGCCGTTCAGCGAAACCTGGCCTGCGTCTGCGCTCACCACGCCTGACAGGATCTTGATCAGTGTCGATTTGCCTGAGCCGTTCTCGCCGGCCAGACAGCGCACCTCGCCGGTGCTCAGTTCGAGATTGACGTCCTCCAGCACGCGCACCGGCCCGTAGGCCTTGCGGATGTCCCGCATCTGCAGGATGGGCGTGCTTCCTCTCGCTTCGTCGTTCATGGGAAATCTCTGTTGTTCAGGCAAAGCCGCCGGGCGGATAGGGCCCGGCGGCGGTTGGATCGAGAGGCGCGCAGACGACTGCCGGTCCTGATGGCAGGACCGCAGGCGGGCTCCATGCGTCTCTCGTTTCCGGTCATGTCAACACGCTACGATCAGAAGTCGTATTCGCTCATGTTGTCCGTGGTGACATCGACCCAGGCCTGGCCGTAGAGCACCTTGCCGTCGAGCTTGATGGCGTTGTAGCCCTCGACGCCGAGGTCCATGCCGTCGGTAACCTCTTCACCTGCGATGGCCATGGAGGCGACCTTGTTCATGGCGATGCCGGCCTTGGCGGGATCCCAGAAGGAGATCATCTCGATGGCGCCGGTCTCCAGATAGGGGCCGGCAACCGAAACGAGGCTGGTGCCGACGATCTTGACCTTGCCGTCGAGACCGGCTTCTTCAACGGCCAGAGCCGCACCCACGACATCTTCACCAGCCGAGCCCTGAATGCCCTTCAGGTTCGGATAGGTGCGCAGAAGCTCCTTGGTCTTCTGGTAGGCGGTCTGCTGCTGCTCGTTGCTCTCCAGCTTGTCGGTGACAAGCGTCATGTTCGGGTATTTTTCTTTCTGGTACTCGATGGCGGCGTCGACCCACTCATTGTGGGTCTTGGCGGTCAGATGGCCGACGAACACGGCATATTCGCCTTCGCCGCCCATGGCCTGTGCGAGCGCTTCCATCAGATGACGGCCATAGGCCGCATTGTCGAAGGCTTCCACGTCATAGGTGATGTTCTGGAGGCTGGACGCCTCGTGGCCGATGACCTTGATGCCGGCGTCGAGCGCCTTGCCGAGAACGGGCTCCAGAGCCTCGGGCGAGTTCGGCACGACGGTGATGGCGTCGACCTTCTTGGCGATCAGGTCTTCGATCATCTGCACCTGCAGCGCCGCGTCGGCGGAAGCCGGTCCAACCTGCGTTGCATCGTGGCCGGTTTCCGCGGCGTATTCATTCACGCCCTCTTCCATGCGGTTGAACCAGGCAATGCCCGAGAGCTTCACCACCGTCACGATGGAGTGCTTGGCATCCTGCGCGTGCGTAACGGCGCCGGCCCCGACGATCAGCGCGGCGCCAAGCGCCACGCCGGCGGTCAGTTTCCTCAAATTCATAGCCATGTTTTTCCTCCTCTTGATACACTTCTCATGCGCCCCGCCGGCCAGGATGGCCGCCAGTCAGGCTTCATCGGACGTCCGCTGTTGAGCTCCCTTCATCAGATCGCTGTTGCGGGCGTACAATTCCTTGAATGTGCGATAGCGCGCGTCATAGACGGCGCGGTTCTCCTCCTGCGGCGCGATGCTCCGCTCCACAGGGTTCCAGCGCCGGATGTCTTCGCGACCGGCCGCTCCTACAGCGACGGCTGCGAGAAACGCGTTGCCGAAGGCTGCGCCGACCGTGTTGGCGGCCACGTCCTGTGTCTTGCCGCTCGCATCCGAGATGGCCTGCGACCAGACGGCGTTCTTGGTGCCGCCACCGACCGCGGCGATGCGCTTGATCGATGCGCCGGCGCCCTCATAGGTTTCGATCACCGAAGTCACGCCATAGGCGATGCCCTCGAGGAAACCGCGATAGATGTCTGCCCGTGTGTGGGTGAGGTCGAGGCCGAAAATGATGCCGCGCGCGTGCGGATCGTGGATCGGCGTGCGTTCGCCGGAGAAATAGGGCAGGACCACGATGCCGTTTGCGCCAACCGGCGCGCCCTGCGCCTCTTCGGCGAGCAGTCGCAGCGCCGACTCGGCATCCAGCTCGCGGGCGAACTGTTCCTGAAACCAGCGGGTGAGCGTGCCGCTGGTGGAGGTGCCGGACATGCAGGCGTGCTGTCCCTCGAAAAGCCATGGCGCATACCACAGCCGCCCATCTTCTACGCGGTGATCGGTCACCAGAATGATGAACATGGTCGAGCCATACATCATCATCATTTCGCCGGTTCCCAGAACCCCGACGCTGACGGCCTCCGAAGCCGCATCGATGGTGCCGGCCGTTACAGGCGTGCCCGGCGCAAGTCCGGTTTCCTTCGCCGCCTGTTCCGTAACATGACCGGCAATCTCGGTGCTCCAGAGAAGCTCCGGCAGACGCTCCGGCGCGATGATGCGGTCGGCGTAGCGATCGGTCCACCGGTTGGTGTGGATGTCGTAGAGCGGGCTTGAGGAAGACGCGGAGTAGTGATCGATGACGAAGCGCCCCGTCAGCCGGTGCACCAGGAAGGATGAGGAGTTCATCACCTTGTGGGTGCGGGCATAAAGCTCGGGCCGGTTCTTCTTCAGCCACAGGATCTTGGGGCCGACCGACTGGGAGGTGAGGGCGTTGCCGCATTCGGCAAGCAGCGTCTCCTCGCCGATCTCGGCGGTCAGTTCCTCAATCTCCTCGGCAGCGCGGGTGTCGACGCCGTAGAGCACGGCGTTCATCAGCGGATTGCCGTCTTCATCGACAGGCAGCATGCAGGGGCCGATGCCGCTTGCCGCCACCGCCTTGATATCGCCGGGGGCGATGCCGGTGGAGGCGATCAGTTCCCTGCTGATGGCGCAGAATTCGCCCCACCAGTCTTTCTCGGCGTCATGTTCGGCCCAGCCGGGCTGCGGCACGATCATGTCGTGTCGGCGCTTCGCCGTGGCCAGAATGCGTCCCTGACCATCGGCCAGAACGCCCTTTGTCTCAAAGGTTCCGATGTCGATGCCGAGATAGCAATCCATCAGGTGTAGTCATCCCGGTTCAGGCTGAAATCGGCGTCGACCCGGCGGATCGCGGCGATCAGCAGTTTCGTGAGGGCTTCCAGGTCGCGCAGGTCGCACATTTCAAGCGAAGTGTGCGTGTAGCGGCAGGGGAAGCACATATCGATACAGGCGACGCCCTCATTGACGAGCTGCACATAAGAGGAATCCGTCAGTGCACCGGTGTGTGCCGTGCGCTGCAGATTGATCCCCTCGGCTGAAGCCGTGTCGGAGAAGAGCTTCGGCAGGGCCGGGTGCGGAATGGTGCCGTTCAGCGTGCCGCGCCCGTGGAACGAATAGAGGCTCATTGCAGGGCCATTGCCGAGCGCGACTTCGCCGCGCTGGGTCATGTCGGGCGTATCGGCGTTGAGCGCCAGATCGAGCTGGATGGCAATGTCGGGGTTGATCGCGCGGGCCGCGACCATCGCCCCCTGAAGGTTGAACTCCTCAAGCACGGCGAAGACGAAATGCACCGTGGGGCGCGGGCCTTCTGCGGCGAGTGCGCGGGCGACCTCGACGATGACCGCACAGCCGGCGCGGTCATCGACCGAGGTGCCGATCAGGCGGTTTTCATTGAGTTCAATGACACGCGGGTCATAGACCACCGGCGTGCCGATCTCGATGCCCAGCGCCTTGACGCCCGCCGCGTCTTCCGCGCCCACATCGATGAACACTTCCTGATAGGGCGTGACCTTGTATTTCTCTTCCGGCGGCGTGGCGTGATGGCTCTTGTTGGCAATGACGCCCTGCACATCGCGGCCCTCGCCGACGCAGAACAGAACGGCCTGCGCGGGCAGGGCCTTCTCCGGGATGCCGCCCAGCCGCTCAATGCGCACCAGACCATTGTCCTCGATCTTGCGCACCATGAAGCCAAGCTGGTCGGTGTGGGCGAAGAGCATGACGGAGGGCGCACCTTCGTCACCTTCCAGCGTGGCGATCAGGTTGCCCAGGCGATCCGTGCGAAGGACAAGCGGCAGATCGGCAAGCTCTTTCTCGATGCGGCGGCGCACACGGTCTTCATGTCCGGACAGGCCCGGTGTCAGCATCAGGGTTTTGAGCAGGGAGCGGAGACGCTCTTTCATGATTGGTGAGCCTTTCGTTTGAAGAACGCCTTCACATCGAAGGAACCGAAAGCCGCGCGATAGGACATGACCGCAATGAGCAGGCCGCCGAAGAAGAGGTCGCGGGAGAAGGCGCTGAAGGAGAGGATGTTTAGCCCGCTGGAGATGAACTGCAGGCAGATCACGGCCAGGGCCACGCCGGTGACGGTGCCGAAGCCGCCGGCCGGGCTGACGCCGGCAAGAATGTTGATGAGGATGACGAGCAGCAGATAGGAGCTGCCATAGTCCGCATTGGCCGAGTTGACGCGTGCCAGAACCACCAGACCGGCAAGTGCGGCGATAAAGCCGGCGATTGCGTAGATCTGGATGATCAGCTTCCTGCCGGGCACACCGGCGAAATCGGCGGCGACCGGGTTTGCGCCGAACAGGCGCAGGCGCATGCCCACCGGCGTGCGGCGCAGAAGAAAGGCGAGGCCCGATGCAACGAGCGCAAACAGCACGAGCGGAAGCGGGAGCACGCCGCCGATCGTCCAGTTGCCGAACGCCGTGTACCAGTCGGGAAGACCGGTGATGGCCGGGCCGCGCGTGATTATGATGCCGATGCCGGCGAAGAGCTGCATGCTGCCGAGCGTCGCGAGGATGGGTGGCAGCCGCAGATAGGCGATGAGAAAGCCGTTGAACGCGCCGCAGACGAGCCCCACAGCGAGACCGGCAGGGATGGCGAGCCATGCCACTTCCGGTCCGGCTTTCATGGTCACTGCGGCCACGATGGAGGCCAGATTGGCGATGGCGACCACCGAAAGGTCGATGCCGCCGGAAATCATCGTCGGCAGGACTGCCAGCGACAGAAGCCCGAACTCGGGGAACTGGAAGCCCATGGACTGCAGATTTGACGATGACAGGAATGTCGGGCTGGCGATTGCGAGCGCAACGAAAATCAGCGCCGTCAAAATACCAAGGCTTCGTAAGTGTGAGCCTGTGGTGTCCTGTCTTGCGTCCATGGTCTTCCTCCCCAGGTCCCGATGGTTAGCCGCCGCGGGCGGCTTTTACGATCTGCATGAACTCCTTGGCCCGCTCTGGATCGACCGGGTTCCAGGTGTTGCCGTCGACCTTGAGCGACGAGCCCACGATGCAGCCATCGGCGATCTTGAGAATGTCGGCCACGGTGTTGTGGCGAACGCCCGTATTGGCCAGAACCGGTGTGTCGGTGACCTTTTCCTTGACTGATTTGAGATCGGTCATCTCGGCGGCCTCGCCGGTGATGGCGCCAGAAACGAGCACGGCATCGGGAATGGAGGAGAAGACGGCAGAGCGGGCGCGATCGGCCAGCGGGCGCTTGTCCATGGAATCGGCGAATTCGGCAGAGACGTTGTAGAGCATCACCAGATCGTCGCGGCCAAGGCGGTTGCGGTAGCGCAGCGCCTCGCCGGCATTCGGCGTCCACGGGCCCATGTCGGAGGCATAGGTGCCAGTGAAAATTTCGCGGACGAAGGAAGCGCCGGTTGCCGTTGCAAGCGCGACGGTGCTCATCGGATCCCACAGAACGTTCACGCCGAAAGGCTTCTTGATCTCGTTGCGCAGCTGGCCGATCACATAGGCCATGGCGGCGGTGGAGGCGATATCGACCTTCAGCTCATAGGGGCGGTCGTTCTCATTGCCGAACATCACCGCGTCGACATCGGCTTCCTGCAGGGCGGTGAGATCCTTGCGCGCTGCGGCGACAATGCCGTCAATGCCCGCATCCGCATCATAGAGCGGCGAGCCGGGCATCGGCAGAAGATGCACCATCGAGATGATGGGTTTCTTGTCGCCGAAGAGCTGCTTGAACTTTGACATTCCGTGCCTTTCTTTCTTTGTTTGGGCCATCCCCTCAGACGAGGGTGATGGCCGGTATCAGTGGTCGATAGGATGCGACGAGATCCGCGCCGCCTCTGTCGGTAATCAATTCGTCGATGGCATCGAGCCCGCAAACTTGCGCAAAGGCGCGTTTGCCGAACTTGCCGTGATCCGTGATCACGACAATGCGCTTCGCGCGTTGAATGGCCATCTGCTTGGTTTCGGCTTCTTCGAATGTGGCGGTGGTGATGCCGTCATGGTCGACTGCGTCTGCGGCAAGGAAACAGATGTCTGCCCTGATGCTGGAAAGCGCCTCCTTGGCCCAATTGCCGACAAGGCTGAAATAGCCATTTCTCACCCGACCGCCGACAATGTGCACCTCTGTTGCCCCCACCGAGGCTGCCTCCGCCACCTTGAGATCGATCGCAACGATCGTGACACGCCTTCCTGCAAGCGCGTGTGCGGTTGCGAGCGCGGTGGTGCCGGAATCGAGAAGCACCACCTGGCCGTCAAGAACCTTTGCGGCAGCGGCCTGACCGATGCGTTGCTTGAGATTCTGGTTCTGTCGGACCTTCTCCAAAAAAAGCGGCTCGGTAGCATCCTCACCAACACCGCGCGCGACAACGCCGCCATGGGTTCGCGTCACCACGCCCGCCTGTTCGAGCACGGCAAGATCGCGGCGCACGGTGGGGAGGGAGATGTCCAGAATGGCGGATAGGTCCGCATTGCTCACGCGCTTGCGCTCGATGATGACGTCAATCATCTGCTGCTGTCGCTTTTGCGGAAACCGGTGGTGCATACTGCCTCTCTTTCTTTGATCGTTAATGATCGTATTGAAAGAGTCAATAGCTAAAGAACATTCACTGAAGCCGATCGTGGCTGCGACCTGCATGAAAGCCTGACGCCTGTTGTCGCCAGCGCCGGGTTTCCGGCATTGCTTGGGTTTTCCTTACTGCGGTTTCCGCTCAGGCCTTGACCAACCGCTTCAACAGGGAGCTTGGGCAGCTATTGATGCAATTGCGTTCGCTCTTTCACCGTCGCCCGTTGCCAGCCGAGACGCAATTATTGGCTTCGCCTTGCGTCTTAAGGACCGCGCGGTCGTCAGATAGGAGGCGATGAGCGCGGCCGGTGCAGGACTGATTCGTGCCGCCAGCCAAAGCCCGTGCGCGACTGGCCCATCTACCTGGGGTGTACAGCACTCCCCAGGTTGGACTTATGGTCAACCGCTTTGTCAGTTCTGGGAGGTCGAAAAGGTCTTCAGACGGACTTTGACAGCAATCCAGCCAGGACGTCGCGCCCGATCTCTCGGCCGTGCTCCAGTGCTCCGGCCACACCGTCGCGATTCTTCAACGACCGTGTCTGCTCCATTTTGGAAATTCCGGTCAGCGCTTCAATGTGAACGCGGAAGCCCACGATTCTCGGCATCATGCGGGCGATGTCCGCTTCAGAAATCCTGTCGAGCCGCCAAGTGCCGCCGATGCGGCGCTCGGACAGGCGAACGATGTCTTCCATCAGGGAGCGCATATCCGCACCGCTCACCGGCTCTATTTCCCCGCGCAGATGCACCGCCTGATAGATCCAGGTGGGCACGTCCTCGTCTTCCACATACCACTCTGGTGATACATAGGCTGACGGGCCGTTGAACACCGCCAGCATCGGCCCAGGTTCCATGACGTCTTCGGCCTGTGGGTTGATCCGCGCGATATGGCCGATAACGGTGCTGCAATCGTCTGCGTCGCTTTCGAAGAAAAGCGGTGTCTGTGTCGCTTCCATCGTGCCGCGGCGGGAGGTCATGATCGTTGCGAGCGGATACGCGCGCACAAGGTTCCGTGTCTCCGCGTCACTCGCTCGATAGAGAGGCGGTACGTAGGGCCGCTGGATTTTCCCTGTCATTGCCATTCCTTCTGGGCCACCGCACCACGCAGTGCAACGTAGTGTCCGGGGGCTGCCTCGGTGAGATGATACGGGGCCTCGGCGCCAGCCGCGTCGTAATAGGGGAGCTTGTCCATCGCGGCACCGCAAATGTCGTCGCTTGATGCCAGCCGCACCCCGTCCTGCGCCCGTTCCAGCCGTGGTGAAGCCGACAGCAGCTGCCGTGTATAGGGGTGGCGCGGCAGATCGAAGAGCGCACCGGTTTCGGCCTGTTCCATGATGCGCCCCTTGTTGAGCACATAGAGGCGCGCGCAAAGCTGCTCGACGATATGGAGGTCGTGGCTGATGAAAAGGCAGGCGAAGCCGAACTCGCTCTGCAGCTGTTTGAAGAGCGCCAGTATCTGAGCCTGGATCGTGACGTCGAGCGCCGAGACGGGTTCGTCCGCGATGACGAGGTCAGGCTTGCTGATAAGGGCCCGGGCGATGGCGACACGCTGGCGTTGGCCACCGGAGAGGGCGTGTGGAAAGCGCTGCGCCATTTCACGCGGCAGCCCCACCGCCTCCAGCATCTCTTCGGCTTTTGCGCGTTTGGCCGCTTCGGACATGGTCTTGTCCTGTCGCAGGCCCTCGCGCACGATGCGCCCGATCCGCATGCGCGGATTGAGTGAGGAGTAGGGATCCTGAAACACGAAGCGGATGCGGCGGCGAAGCCGGCGTTCAAGCGCCGGCGGGCAGTCATCCATATCCTGACCATCAAAGACAACCCGGCCCCCGGCCTTGGAGACCAGCTTGCCGACTGCGCGGCCTATGGTGCTTTTCCCGCTGCCGCTCTCGCCCACGAGCCCTACGAACTCGCCGGGTTGCACCGTCAGGGACACATCGCGAACCGCATGGGTCGTGGTGTCTGCCATAAGACCGAAGAAGCGCTTTTCCCGGAACTCCACCCGCAACCCCTCGACGGCAAGCAGGGGAGGACCTTCCTCACCTTTGACCGGACTGGGCTTCCCAAGCTGCGTGGCGGCAAGAAGTCTGCGGGTATAGTCGTGCTCAGGGCGCGCGAGCACGGATTGCGTGGTGCCCGCCTCGACAAGGATGCCCTTTTCCATGACCGCAATCCGTGCCGCATAGGCCGCCACGACCGCCAGATCGTGCGAGATCAGTATGACCGCCGTGCCATTGGCGCGGGCGACCTCGGCCATGATGTCGAGAACCTCCTTCTGCACCACGGCATCAAGCGCCGTGGTCGGCTCATCGGCGATCAGCAGCGCCGGTTTCAGCATCATCACCGAGGCGATCATGATCCGCTGCCGCATTCCGCCGGAGAACTCGTGCGGATAGCGCTTCAGAAGCGCTTCCGGGTTTCGCAGCTTCACCTGCCGCAGCATCTCCAGTGCGCGTTCGCGGATATGCGCCTCGGTCAGGTCCGTATGCTCTCGCATCGCCTCATACATCTGCTCACCGATCCGCATGCTCGGATTGAGCGAGGAGAGGGGCTCCTGAAAAATCAGCCCGACCTGCCTGCCACGCATCAACCGCAGCTCTTCCAGAGATTTCGGAGCTGTCACTTCATGCTGCTGGAACAGAATGCGCCCTCGGGTGACCGCTCCCCCGCCCGGCAAAAGCCCCATGATCGCCCGCCCGAGCATGCTCTTGCCACTGCCGCTCTCGCCGACCAGCGCCATGATCTCTCCGGGGGCGAGTTGAAAGCTTACGCCCTTCACCACCGGCCGCGCGCCGAAGGAGATTTCCAGATCATCGACTGAAAGAACGGGCGTGTGTTCTGTGCTTTCTGCCATGTCAGATAACCTCCTTCGAGGTGGTGGACTTCGGATCCAGCTCATCGCGCAGGGCGTCGCCGAGGAAATTCACGCCAAGGAGCGCAACCGAGATGCAGAGCCCCGGCAAAAGCCCCAGCATCGGGTAGCGCATCAGATGCGCCTTTGCTTCCGCGAGAATATTGCCCCAGCTGGGCTCCGGTGGCGGCACGCCAAGGCCAAGGAAGCTCAGGGCGCTTTCTGCCAGAAGCACCCAGCCAAACATCATCGTGGTCAGCACGATGAGCGGTGCAATGCAGTTGGGGAGCACATGCACCAGAAGCGTATAGAAGCGCGAGTTTCCCATGGTCGTCGAGGCCTCGACGAATTCCGACTGGCTCACGGAGAGCACGGAGCCGCGCACCACGCGCGTAACGGCGGGCAGGTAGGCCACGGAAAGCGCGAGGATGACGCCGTAGCGGTTCGGGCCGATGATCGCCATCAGCCCAAGCGCGATAAGCAACCCCGGAAAGGCCATCAGCGCATCCAGAACGACGATCAGCACCCGGTCGAACCAACCGCGAAAATAGCCCGCCGCCGCACCGAGCAGTGTTCCCAGAACCACCGGGATCAGTAGGGTGGAAAGACCGATCGAAACGGAAACCCACGCGCCACGCATGAGGCGCGACAGAATATCCCGGCCGAACATGTCGGTGCCCAGCGGATGCGACAGGGAGCTTCCGGCGAAGCGGTTCAACAGGTCGGATTTGAGCGGGTCATGGGGCGTATAGACGCTGCCCAGCACTGCCACACCCAGAACGAGGCTGACGAGAATGACGCCGGCCAGTCCGTTGGCCTTGCCCAGAATACGGTTCGCGAAACTCATGAAAGACGCACCCTTGGGTCGAAGAAGGAATAGGCTATGTCGACAAGGAGATTGGTCAGCACATAGACCGCGGCGATGAACAGAAGTGCGCCCTGCAGCACCGGATAGTCACGGGCATAGATGGAATCGACCAGAAGCTTGCCGAGGCCGGGCAGCGTGAACACCGTCTCAGTCACCGCTGCGCCGGCCAGCAGTCCCGCAAGCATCACGCCCACCATTGTGAGGGTTGGCGCGAAAGCGTTCGGAAAGACATGGCGCCACAGGACCTTGCGCTCCGGCAAGCCCTTGGCGCGGGCATGCGTGATGTAATCCCGACCCATGATCTCGAGGCTTCCAGCCCGCATCATGCGGGTAAGAACCGCTATCTCCGAAAGGGCCAGCGATGTGACCGGCAGAATGAGATAGAGCATGCCCCGGCCCAGATCGTCGCTGATCGAAACGAAGCCGACGGTCGGTAGCCAGCCCAGTATCGCCCCGAAGAGGACAAGAAGCATCAGCCCGACCCAGAAGCTCGGCATCGAGAGTTTGAGGATGGTCAGGAAGACGATGGCGTAGTCCGTGCGGCTGTTATGGCGGTGCGCAGCCAGAAGCCCGGCGGGGATCGACACCAGAAGTGCCGATCCCATAGCCAGGAGCACGACCGTCGCCGTCACACCGAAGCGCTGCCACAGGAGGCTGCCCACCTCCTGCCCGGTCATGATGGAGGTTCCCAGATTGCCGGAGAAAACCTCGCGCAGCCAGACAATGAACTGCACCGGCATTGGCTGGTCGAGCCCCAACTGGCTGCGCATCTGCTCCAGCGTCGCCTCGTCGTCGATATTGCCGCCCAGCATCATCAATGCCGGGTCTCCGGGCAGCGCCCGCACCAGCGCGAAGATGATCACCGCCACGATCACGAAAGTGGGGATGGACATCAGCACGCGCTTGAGCACGAAGATGGGCATGGTCGCCTCCCTGGCCTGCCGTCAGTCTTTCACCTTGAGCATCCAGCCGCGCAGCAGCCCAGCGCCCCAGTTTTCAAACCCGTCGATCTTGCTCGACATGCCGGTGAAAAGGGTGCGGTGCCCAAGGCCGATCGCCGGAACTTCCTCAATGAAGGCTTCGTGCAGTCTGTCGATGATCGCCTGCAGTTCTTCTGGATCGCCCGTCCGCAGGGATTCGTTCATCATCGCCACTGCATCCGGGTTCTTCCATGCCTTGCGGTCGGCGTCTCCGGTGAACATCTCGAAGCTTAGCCCGGCGTGCAGGCGCGGCGAGAAGGTGAAGCTCTGCATCTGGTAGCCGGAGCCGTTGCGATAGGCTTCGAGCTGACTGCCCCATTCGACCACTTCGAGCCTGGCATTGATGCCCGCATCCATCATCATCGCCTGCGCCATCAGGGCCCGTTCGTAATAGGCGCCGTTGCGGCGGGTTGCGAGGATGGTGATCTCTTCTCCGTTGTAACCGGCTTCTTCGAGCAGTGCCTTGGCTTTCTCCACGTCATAGGTCAGATACTTCGCCTGCACGTCGGTGTAGTTGGCCGACATCGGCGGCACCGGCGATGGCGACGCCTTGCCGAAACCCTCGGTGATGGCCGCCATGATGCGCTGCGGGTCGATCGCATGCGCCATGGCGCGGCGGATGCGGACATCCGAAAGGACCGGGTCGTCGGAGTTGAGGAGATAGGTGTCCCAGACGGCCGACTCCGCAGCGTCAACGCTGAAGTTCGGCTGGTCCTTGAGCTCGGCCGCAGTCATGGCGTCAATATCGACCAGATCGAGATCCCCGGCGAGCAGCGCCGTCTTCGACACCGCGCCTTCGCCCACAATCTCCCAGCGCAGCACGTCGACCGTAGGGTTCTTGCCGCCGCCATAGCCATCGGGCGCCCCGTCGCGGCTGGAATAGTCCTCGAAGCGATTCAGCTCGACATAGCGCCCCGGAGCGTGGTCTCCCATCATGTAGGGGCCGGTGCCGATCGGTTTGTTCCAGCTGCCGTCGGCGTTGACGGAATCGGGATGTAGCACCGCCATCGAACCGCAGTCGAAACGTGCCATTGTCGCCAGAAACACCGCATAGGGTTCGGCAAGCGTGATGACGAAAGTGTCGTCGCCCTGTGCCTTGGCGGACGTCACCTTGATGTTGTTCTCGCCATTGAAGAAGTTCTTGCAGTGGGATTCGGAAGCCTCTCCTGCGAGCCGGTTCCAGGACCATTCCACATCGCTGGCGGTCATTTCTTCGCCATTGTGAAACTTCACGCCCTTGCGGAGCTTGAATGTGTAGGTGCGTCCGTCCTCGGAAATCTCATAGCTCTCGGCCAGCATGGGGATGATGCTGAAATCGCTCGCATAGGTTACGAGCCCTTCGATCATGTGACCGTGCACTTCATCGGTGTTGCCGTCGCGCGTCACACCCGGATTGGTGCCGCGAATGTCGGCATTGAGCGATGTCCTCACCATGCTGTCGGCCATGGCCGGCGCGACGCCGCCGAGGCCGACTGCTGCGGCAAGCGCAATTGAACGGAAGTTTGTCGTTCGCTGTCTCATATGCTGTTCCCTCTTGTTTTCATTATGATTTTTATTGTCAGTGGAGCTGATAGCGCACCGTTTCGTCGGACGTGTAGGGCAACTGGCGCACACGCATTTCCCCGGCGCCGGCGTCCATCAGGATCATCGCCACGGTGGCGGAGAGATAGGCGTTGGTCTCGCCTTCATTGCCCTCCGGCGTGCGGATGATGCCGCGCGGCGAACCGAAGCGGTCGTCAAGCGCGCGGCTCAGGCTGTCGAGGTCGTGCCTGTGCCCATCTTTCTCGATGAGCTGGCGCAGGCGCCTGTCCCGGAAAAGCGTGTCGGCACCACGGGCAATGCCCCTGTCGCGCTCCCGTATCCGCGCCTGAGGCGTGACGAAATGATTGGAGTGAGTCAGACACGCTCCGTCCGGCGCCTGCCAGTAAATTTCGTCCGGAGTGGTTTCGAAGTTCAGACAGTCGCCGCTGCGAGCGCAACTGATCGTCATGTTGTTGGAAACCGTGCGCGGCAGGCGATAAAGCTCGGTCAGGGCCTGGGAATAGCCGCCTGCCTCCAGAACACGCCGCCGGATGACGGAGAGGGGAATCCCATAAGGGCGGGTTCCATCCTGCGCACTGACCAGATTGTTTCCTGTTATGGCCACGCCCTGATCGTTGAACCCGGCGCGCGCGAGGCCTCCGGCTTCGACATAGGTCAGAATGTCCGGGTGCCGGTCTGAGCGGATCTTCAAAACAACCGTGCTTTCGGCGCATTCCGGCAGCCAGTCCCAGTTCTGAACGTGCAGAAGGCGGCCGTTTTCGGAGAGACCGGGGAGCACGACGGCAGCCGTGCATCCGTCATCGAGCGAAGCGGTGTCCTTGGGGGCCTGCGCATGAAGGTTGATGATTTCGCTCCGGCCATTGATGACCAGAACTTCCTCAAGCTTTACCCCCGCGCCCTCGGCAATGCCGCGCAGTTCCTCAACCGCGTCTGGAACCTGAACTGCCAGCGCCTCGCGCAAGCGTGCGGAATAGCCGAGCACACTGTCCCAGCCGAGTTCGTGCTGCCGGAACAAATCCTGATAGACGGCGAGCCCGTGACGCAGTTGCACATCGGCCTGCCGCCCGTAGGAAAGGCCACGTTCGAAGGCCGGCCCTTCGATCTCGACGAGCTTGGGAGCGGCCACCATCAGCGCGCTCCCGGAGCGGGCAGTCGATCCCGCAACACGCCGGTGAAAAAGCTCTCGACATAGGGAAAAACGCCCATCATATCGTGTGTGACACCGGGCACGGTGTCATGCCAGACATCCACGCCGCGCGCCTCCAGGCTTTCGCGCAGGGCGTGCAGGCGGTGGTTGCGGTTGCGGCCTGCGCTGTTCGCACCGGGAATGAATTTGGGTGAATTCTCGGGAAAGGTGATTTCCCATTCCTCGGTATCCAGCGCCCCGACCGACATGTGCACCCTGACATCTTTCAGGGCCGTGAAGTCGATGCCGCGCCCGAACACCTCCCCGAAATTGCGAATACCCGGCCACCAGTCCATCGTTTCATCGAGCAGCGTCACCGATCCAGGGGCGCCAATCGAGACGGCCTTGAGCCGCTCGGGATGCAGATAAAGGAAGCGATGCGTGAAGTGCCCTCCGCCGGAAAAGCCGAAGAGCATGAATTTCTCGAACCTGCGATTGATGAGTTCGCCCGCTTGCTCGACCATGGCCAGCAGAACCTCATCATAGCGAATGTCGCCCTCGATCATGTATTTGTAGCCGCCGGCTTCCATGTCGCCCCGCACGCCAACGGGAAACAGCGGCGCAAGAACCACGCAGTTGTTGAAACGGCCGAAGCCGGAGAACGCACCGCGATAGAGCGACTGCAGCCGCATGGTCCCATGCACGGAGACCAGCAGGTCAAGCGTGCGCTCCGGCTCGCTCCAGGCACTTTCAGGAACGTAGAGCATGAACGAAAACCGCGGATCCTGCCGGCAGGCGATGATCGTCGTCTCACCGGTCAAATACAATGCGCGGGCCCGCTCCTGCGGACTGTCCTGCACGCGTGGCAGCATGTGGAAAGCCTCCTGAACTCATTCGTAGGGGACGTTAACCGCGGGATTTTTTGGTGTCAAAATAATTTTACAAATTGGCGCCAATTTTGAAGATGATATTGCTTCGCCGATTTTTCCCGATTATGTTCGCCACGAAAGAAACGTGGGGGCCGGCTGGGCGATGGCGCGAAAACAAGATCCAAATGGCGAGAAGACCCGGCCTGACGAAATTTCCCAGTGCATTATGGCGGACATCAATGCCGGCGTCCTGCGCAGGGGGGAGTGGCTGAAGCAGATTGATCTCGAGCGCCGCTACGACTGCACGCGGATCAGGGTCCGCGATGCGCTGGCCTATCTGCATTCCAAGCGGCTGGTGGAGCACATTCCCAACCGAGGCTATCGTGTACCCGAGCCGGACGCCGTCCGCGAAAGTGAGATCGGCGAGGTTCGCGCACTTCTTGAAGCCCATGCGGCCGCCGATGTGATCGATCAGGCGACCGATGGCGATGTCGCCCGTCTGCGCGAGCTCGCCGAGGCCTTTCGCGAGGCCGCATTCAATGGCACCTCGTTTTCGCAGATCGAGGCTAACTATGCGTTTCACGCGGTTCTCTATGGTTTCTGCCGCAACGCCGTTTTGCGCGAACTGATGCTGGACATGCGTCAGCAGGGGCCTGCCGCTCCCGTGGGGCAATGGCAGACGCTTGCCCAGTTGCAGCGCGCGACACAGGACCATTTCGACATAGTCGATGCGATCGAGCAGAGGGATCTGAATTTGCTGCGCCGCCGCATCATGGCCCATATCGCCGGTGAGCGGCGGCAGGAAGAGAAAACCGATGACGCTTGATCCGGCACTCCGCCGTATGCTCGACCGCTCCCAGGCGGCGGGCGGACCTCCGCTCCAGGACATGGCGGTGGAAGATGCGCGCTCGGCCATGCGCACCATGTTCCGCAACAATGGCTATCCGACCCGCCACGAGGTCGAAGCGGTTCATATCGCAGCATCAGACTGCCGGGGCACGTTCGATATCCACCTCTACCGACCCGAAGGAACAGAAGGGCCGCAACCGGCCATCGTCTATTTTCACGGCGGCGGCTTCGTGCTCGGCGATGCGGAAACCTACGATATGCATTCGCGCGCTCTGGCGCATCTCACACAGGCCGTGGTGGTCTTCGTCGGCTACCGCCTGGCGCCGGAACATCCGTTCCCGGCCGCCGTGGAAGACGCGGCAGATGCGATGGAGTGGCTGGCGGAGCGCGCTGAAACCCTCGGTTTCGATCCGGACAGGTTCGTTTTGATGGGAGAAAGCGCCGGCGGCAATCTTGCGGTCAACGCGGCTCTCCATGCGCATCGCACCAATTGCCTTTCCCTTCGCAGCCTCACACTGATCTATCCCGTCACCGACATGCGTCCTTTTACAGGCGTGGATCCGATCTACCCCTCCGTCGAGACCTATGCGAAAGGCATGAACCTGGATGCGGACGAGATGCGTTGGTTCTGTGAGACCTACCTGAAAGCGCCTGACGAAGGCGTGTTGCCGGAAAACACGCTTTTTTTCCAGCCGGACCTGCATCTGCTGCCGCCCACGCGAATTTACAACGCTGAATGCGATCCCCTGCGCGATATGGGCCTCGCTTTCGCGACACGCCTCATTGAAGCCGGCGTGGAGGCTCAGGCGGAATGCTTTCCGGGCATGCTGCACAGCTTCATGTGCCACGGTGGAATATCTTCCCGTGCGTTGAGGCATTTCTTTTGCATTGTGGAGGATATTTCAGCGGCGCTCGCGCGATCCGGCACCCACCACGGCAGGTTCTGCGCCACACGCTCACAAGCCCGCTCGGCGCCGGTCCCCGGGTGAGCTGAATGCGGAGCGCATTGCGTGCTAGGTCCAGGGGATGATTGATAATATCGGGGCGGCTGCGCCTGGCATTGCTTAGGTTGCGAGGCGAAGGGCATTGCTCGGCATTGCCATACCCTTCAATTGGCTGAGAGAAACTGAAAAGCTCTCAGTGTCACCGAGTGCTCTAGCGAGAATGATCGCACCCTGAATGCCGGCAACTATGCCGTTCGCGCTGCGAATTGCATGGTCTCTATCGAAGCCGATGCCTTCAAGCGCCTTGCGAAGAGCCTCCATCCATCTGGCAAAGTAGATTTTGACTTCGCTCGCAAAACGGTCGCGTGTTTCTTCCAGTGCGAACGCACCCACCAGACATATTCGCTGGCCTGAATCGAAATAATCCTCCACTGCGGCGAACATGCTGGCCAGCGCGGTCTCGGGGTCTTTTTCTTCCAGCGGAACGAAGATGTTGTTTTCGAACCAGCAGCGAACATCTGCGAGCACCGCTGCGGCCATCTCTTCTTTTCCCCCGGGGAAGAAGTGATAGAGGCTCCCCTTGCCAAGGTTCGTGTGCTCCGTGATGCGGGCAACGCTCGCACCGTCATAGCCATAGCGCCGGAACACTTCTGCCAAAAGCGGAATGACGTCACTCCGCTCCGCAACCAGTCTAGCCATCAGACCTTCTCCATGGGGTAAGGCGTTCGG
This sequence comes from Nitratireductor aquibiodomus, assembly GCF_900105565.1. Lineage (NCBI taxonomy): Bacteria > Pseudomonadati > Pseudomonadota > Alphaproteobacteria > Hyphomicrobiales > Phyllobacteriaceae > Nitratireductor > Nitratireductor aquibiodomus. Next base: position 3,084,787 of record NZ_FNSL01000001.1, read on the forward strand.
TTCACCCGGTGAAACATCGTGGCAGCGCCCACAAGCATGGCAGCCCCGGCAATGGCGGGCATGAAAAGGAAATCCCATTCCGGGTCGCTCGCAAAAACCACCAGCGGATCGGCGCCTGCCGGCGGATGTGTAACCCGCAATGCAGCCATGACCGCAATTGCAACCCCCACAGCAATCGCTGCAGCCCACCATTCGTTCGGCAGCGCCATCCTTAGAGCCAGCCCCACCAGGGTTGACAGTGCGTGTCCTCCGATGACGTTGATCGGTTGCGACAGGGGGCTGGACGGCACCGAGAACAGAAGAACACAGCTCGCGCCAAAAGGAGCCATGAGGAGCGGCGCGTTGGCATAGACACTGAGCGCGCCAACCGCGCCAATGGCAAGAAGCCCGCCGATCCCTGCCATGACGACGGCTTTGGCAGGTTGAGCGGGTTGATGACGCGTAAAGAATGTGTGCATTGTCACTTCACTGTAACGATAGGTATTGTGTGTACCGATCATTACAATGGGCTGTTCGATTTGCCAATAGCCCATATCGCCGGGATCCTCTGCTCCCCCAGGCGGCGGCCAGGCCTGTCTGATCTGCCCGCGACCTCACACCGCGCGGACGACTTGATGACTGGCTTGCGGCCGCTGTTTTCAATTCGATGAGCTGGGAGGCAGGGTCGGTGGTTGGCGAAAGCCTGCAAGCTCCACCGGGCGGTTTGGTCGCCCGTGGCGGTCCGGGACTGGCTGGCGTCGGGTGAGCCTCCAGCCTAATCCGATGCGCCGAGGGACAGGAACATCCTGAAACTAACAGGTCGCTTCCGTTGCTGTTCCGATGACCACTCATGGCTCAGATGACTGAGGTCACCGATGGCAATGGGGAAGGGGACCCTACCCGATTTGAATGGTGGACGCTTCTTGCATGGCGGCTATGCTTGAAGGAAGCTGTTCGCACGATTCTGAGAACGTTCATTGGTCTTCTTTTTTGAGGGGCGGGATGATGGCAGTCGAAGTTTCAAATGCGCTGGAAGGGTTCTCATCTGGATCAGCGGGCAGGCGTTGCGTTTTACGGCATTGCGCTATCCTGATTGGCTCTACTGCGCTCTTCAGTGTTTTGGGATCAGATGCCTTTGCAGCCTGCAATGTCCCATCCGGAGGGCCGCGAGCGGTGGCAACCAATGGTTCTGTCTGCTCGAGTTCCGCAAGCAATCTCAGTCACGCATCGATCTCGCCCGTCGTTGCCGGCACGGGCGGTCAGCTTACCCTAACCGCGCCCATGGTCACCGCATTGGGAAGTGGTTCGGTAGGCCGGCTGATACGTGCAACGGACCCGAACAGTTCCATTCTTTTCCAGGGTGGGCTTTCCGGCCAGCTCACATCTGCAGGCTCCAATCTCATCGGCATTCTCGTCGACGGCAGTGGTGCGGTCTTTGTCGTGAACGGTGACGCATCGCTATCTGCCTTGTCTGCGTCGGCCATGGGAATGGTCGTGAGGAACGGAGGCTCCGCGTCCGTGAAGGGGGCCTATGCTTCCGTGGCCGGAGATGACGGGCTCTCCGCGGAGGGACCGAACGCAGTCATCAACCTCAACGGCCAGTCTGTTTCCATTCTGACGACAGCAGACATGGCGCGCGGGATTGTGGCGGAAGATGGCGGAAAGGTCTTCGTTCAGCCCGCGGCTGGCTCCGGGGCGGCGGATGGAAATGCCCTTATCATATTGAACAACCCCGGTGCGACGGTGCGGACGAACGGAGATGGTTCCAACGCCATTGAGGCGAAATCCTCGTCTGGCAATGCCAGGGTAGAGCTTCTTGGCGGCGTTGTCGTTACCGGTGCAGACGGCAGCGCTGATGATGCCGAGGGCCTCTATGCGCTGGTCAATGGGGGCTCTGGCCAGGCCTCGGTGCTGATGAGCGGGGGGAGTGTAACCACCAACGGAGAAAACGCCGATGGTATCGTTGCCTACACGGATGTCTTCTTCTTCGCCGGAGATTCAACCGTCACGATGACGGGTGGCGTTGTGAATGCCAATGGGGATGGCTCATCCGGCATTGTGTCGCAGACGGGTGTGTTCTCGGGCGCAGACGCAAGCGTCTTTCAGACCGGCGGAACCATCCGCACGACCGGTGGCACGGCCGGTGGACTGTATCAGAACAGCGCCGGTATCCTCGCGCTCTCGGCTGGGTCGGGCACCACGAGGATCATACAGTCCGGTGGCCTTGTCGAAACGACGGGGGATGAAGCGCATGGCCTTTATGGTGTGTCGATCTCCGGGGACGTAGTGATCCAGCAGGGCCCCGGTGGGCGGGTTATGACAGGCGGAGCGGATGCCGACGGTGTCCATGCCACTGTTCTGGGCGGAACCTTCGATCTTGATATTGGAGGTCTGGTTCAGGGTGGTTCCGGAAATGCGGCGGGCATTCACACGATTGGCGCTTCGGGTACGCTGGATGTGTCTGAGACCGGGCAGGTCGGAGCGCTTTCCGGTGTCGCCCTTCTTGATGAGGCGGGTGACATCACGGTGGTCAGCCGCGGCCTGATACAGGGCGACATTCTCACCAATGACGGGAGTGACCGCGTGACGCTCGCACCGGCAAGCGAGACAACCGGGCGCCTGGTGTTGGGGGATGGCTCCGACACGTTGACGGTGGAAGGGACGGCTGATGTTTCCGGCGTGACCCTCTTCGATGGCGGTGACGATATCGGCCAGGGCGACGGCTACGTCGATAACCTGAATTTCGTCGGGGGCACCCGAACCGTGGACGCAGGTCTCCTGATCAACTGGGAGCGTATCTCTCTGCTCGGCGGGGTAGACCTTGGTCTTTCTGGTTCCAGTCTTCTGGTGGGCAATGGCGGAGCTCCGCAGAACGGTCTTCTGGTAAACGGCGGCAGCGTTCTCAGGTTCGTTGAGCCGTCTTTCACCGTCATGGGGGATTTGTGGAATGCCGGCACGGTTTCGCTGGTTCAGGGAAGCCCGGATAGCACACTTACCGTCACACCCGGTGGCACGGGAAACTATATCGGCGCGGGAGGGGTGCTTGCACTTGATACCGTTCTTGAAAGTGACAGCGCCCCCTCGGACAGGCTCATTGTCGATGGCGTTTCCGCCATTGGTGGCAGTGGCATCGCGGTCAGCAATGCCGGCGGCTCGGGAGATCTCACATCCGGCGACGGAATTCTGGTTGTCGAAGCGGTAAACGGCGGTACGACCGCGGCCAATGCATTCTATGCTTCGGGCCCCATCGCGGCAGGTCCGTTCGAGTACCTGCTTTTCAGGGGGGATGCAGGAGGCGCAGGGGAGAACTGGTATCTGCGCTCCCGTGTCATTGATCCGGTGCTAAGGTCAGAAGTGCCTGGTCATATAATGGCGCCTGAACTCGCCTATCGCATGGGCCTTGCCGAGATAGGCACCTTTCATGAGCGGCGGGGTGACCAGCGCCTGCTCGATGCAGCGAAAGAGGAATACACGTTGCTCTGGACGCGCTTTTTTGCTCAGGGCACGGGCTTTCAGCAAGGCGGTATTCTCGCTGACAGTTCCTTCAATATGCAGCCGCGCTTTGAGGGTCGCATTGCCGGATTTCAGGTCGGCACCGACCTCGCCGGCGTGCTTCATGAAAACGGCGCTCTGGACCAGCTGGGCATTTTTGCAGGTATTGGTCAGGGGATGGGCAAGGTTCACGGGAACGTGCTTCTGGAGAACCAGGTGAGGACCGGGACCATGGACCTGCGTTCGTTTCATATGGGAGGATACTGGACCCGTACAACGCCCTCCGGCGGCTATATTGATGCGATCGGTCTCGTTGATTTGATCCGAGGCGATGTCTCTTCGGACCGTGGCGTTACCTCCGATGTCAGGGGCGTCGGGCTTGCTGCCTCGATCGAAGCGGGGCAGCGTTTCGATTTTGCAGAGAATTGGTCGATTGAACCGCAGGCTCAGTTGATCTGGCGCCGTGTTCGGCTGGATGACGCGAATGATGGGTACTCACGCATCCACTACGGCTCCATTTCAGAACTGACGGGGCGTCTGGGCGCCCGCGTCGAACGCCGGGTCGTCAGAGAGAAAAGTGAGTACACACTGCATGCCGGCATCAATTTCTGGCACACTTGGAGCCACAGGAACGAGGCGCGTTTCAACCAGTGGCAATTGTCGGGGGACCAGGAAGCGAGCTACCTGGAGCTCAATGCCGGTGTCACCGCCAGGCTTGATGAAACCACATCGGTCTTCGCAAACCTGAAATATGATATCGGTCTGGGAGATCAGAGCAGGAATGCTCTGGGCGGGCAACTCGGCCTGCAGGTGGAATTCTAGGGTCAGGACCTGTCAATATGATCACAATGGCGTTCGATAGACCAAGAGATGCAAGGAAAAACCCGCAGAGCCTGATGTAATCGTTATCGGGGTCGTCGATGGGGTAAGCGAAAAGCCATTCGGGACACCAGCCTTGGAGCAACGCGTGAAGCGCTTGTGAACGGTCTTCCACTTGCCGTAGCGTTTAGGCAGGTTGTGCCAGTGCCTACATGCCATCCACATAGGGCCGACCATCGCGGGCTTCAAAAAGCCAGCCTTGAGCCTGATCTGCACGGCATTGAGAATCCGCAGGCCCATGGAGCATTCCACTACTCGAATGTCAGTTGAACTTTTACCGAGCGCGTTCGGTCTCCTGCGGTCTCGAAGGCCGCCTGCGCCATTTCCAGTGGAAAAGTGTCGGTTATGATCGGCCTGACGTCGATTTTACCGCTGTCGATCAGACGCACGGCCCTGGAATACTCCGCATAGAACCGATGGGTTCCCCTGAGGGTGATCTCCTTTGCGGCAATTGCATTGATCGGCAATGCGATATCACCCGTCACCCCGACCTGTACGATAATGCCACACGGGCGAACGCATTCGATGGCCATGCGGATGGCAGGCCCGGCGGCAGAGCACTCGAACGCAACATCGAAATATCCCTTGTCCGCCGTGTAGGCGCTGATCAGAGTATTGTCGTGTGCGACGTTGATCGTGGAGGTTGCGCCCATTTCACGGGCCACTGCAAGCGGCTTCTCCTGCAGGCCGGTGATGACGATCTCGGCTGCTCCGTCCTCCTTCGCAACGGCCGCACACAGTGCGCCGATCGGTCCAGCCCCGGTGATGAGAACGCGTTTTCCCTTTAGCGCACCGGCCTGGCTGCGTGCATGAAGGCAGACCGCAAGGGGTTCCGCGCAGGCTGCTTCAGCCAGACTCGTCGAGGGGCGGATCTTCTCACATCGGAACGCTTCGGAAATGATGCGATCGCGAAACGCTCCCTGTTCGTGCGGGAATCGTATGGCAGACCCGTAAAAGCGCATGTTCAGGCAATGATTGAACAGGCCTTCCAGACAGTATTTGCAGGTGTTGCAAGGTCGGCTGGGGTTGATCGCAACACGGTCCCCTGCGTCAAGTCCGGTGACATCCGGTCCGACGGCGAGCACCGTGCCGGCAACCTCGTGCCCCAGGATAATGGGCTCCCGGATGCGGACGGGGCCAAAGCCACCATCGTGAAAATAGTGGAGATCGGAACCGCAGATGCCGCCGGCTCCAATGGCAACGAGCACTTGATCGTGAGCCGGCTCGGCAATGGTCTCTGTTTCCACACGCAGGTCATGCTTGTCGTGGAGCCGGCAGACACGGGTTTCCATGAACGTTTCCTTCAATCGAGAAGCAGGGAAGGCAGCCACGTGGCGAAGGCAGGGACGTACGAGACGAGAAGCAGCACGATCATGTTGGTGAGCAGGAACGGCGCAATCGCGCGCACCACGGGTGTGAGCGGCAGTCTGGCGATATTGGCGCAGACAAAAAGACAGACACCCACAGGTGGGGTCGTCAGGCCGATCATCAGGTTCAGAACGGCGAAGGTTGCGAAGTGAAGCGGGTCCACCCCGACGCTTTGCGACAGCGTCAGTAGCGGCACAAACAGGATGATGAGCGCGGCGATCGTCTCCATGAACATGCCGACGAACAGAAGCAGAATGTTGATCAGCAGAATGACGAGATACTTGTTGTCGGTGATCGACAGAACCGCCGTCGCAATTGCCTGCGGGATGCGCTCGGAAACGAGAATCCAGCCAAAGACATTGGCAAATCCAATCAGGACGAGGATGGCCGCCGATGAGACCGCGCTGTCGATGACAATTCGAGGCACCGCACGGATTGGTAGATCGCGGTAAATGAACGCTCCGACCGCGAAGGCATAGAGGCTGGCGACGATGGCCGTTTCGGTGGGAGTTGCCAGGCCCGAGAGCAGACCGCCTATGATGAGTGCGGTCATCGCGATCGCCCAGAATGCGCTGAAGAAGGAACGTGCCAGTTCGCCCAGCCCCTGCCAGGGTTGCCGCGGGAAGCCGCGGCGCACTGCGATAAGATATGCGGTGACCATCATCGCCAGTCCCATGAGTATGCCTGGAATGGCGCCGGCAAGGAACATCTTGCTGACCGAGATGCCCGAGAGTGCGCCGACGATAATCATGGGAACCGATGGTGGTATAATCGGTCCGACAGTCGATGAGGCGGCTGTTACGGCAGCAGAAAAATCGGCTGGATAGCCGGCTTTCTTCATGCCCGGTATCATCATTCCGCCAATTGACGCGGCATCAGCCACGGCGGTGCCGGAGATGCCGCCGAACAGCATTGAGCCAGCGATGTTGGTCAGCCCCAACCCTCCGCGGGCCCAGCCGACGAGTGCATTGGCGAAGCGGATGATGCGCTCTGTGATGCCTCCGGAGTTCATCAAATTGCCGGCGAGGATGAAGCCGGGAATACACAGCAGAACAAAAACGTCGATGCCGGCATACATTTTCTGGGGCATGACGACGAGCGGGATACCCGCCGTCAGCAGGTATGCCATTGAGGCAATTCCCAGTGTTACCGCCACAGGCACGCCCAGGCCCAGTCCGGCGACAAACACGAAGATCAATATGAAAAGGCTCATCTGTCATCTCCTGGCCGGCGTTCCGGAAACCCGTCCGTCCTGCCGCAGAGCATGTTGACTGCCCGTCCGAGCGAAAAGACGAAAAGAGAAACAAGCAGCACGAGCATGGTGGCGTGAACGGCATCCATGCGCCATCCCAGTGCCGTTGAGGTTTGTAGTGCGCCAATGCTGGTGTACTTCCATGCTGGGAGGATCAGTCCCAGGCAGAGCACCGCTGTGAGGATCGCTGAAAGCAGGCGCAGGCGGTGCGGCCATGCACCGGGCAGCGCCTCGCAGATAAGATCAACATTGACCAGCTCGCCCGAGCGATATGAGAGACCGGCTCCGAAGGCTGCCAGATACAGCAATGCGAAACGCGTCAGCTCCTCTGTCCACACCGGTGAATCGCCGATGATTGAACGTCCGACGACCTGCGTAATCACCGCCACCATCAGGGCAACGAAAGCGAATCCTGCCGCGATACGACTGCCAGTTTCGAGCACCCTCAACATGATGGCTCCCCCGTTCTGTCAAAAGGTGCTCCGGGCGGATAGCGCCCGAAGCACGGATCGTTCAATTGGAAAACAGGTCTTCGACGATACCCTTGATCTCGGGTTTGACGTTCATCAGAACGGCATCCTTCGCTTTGGCCGCAAATGCGGCCTTGTCGGTTTCAACGAAGGTCATGCCTTTTTCTTGCAACTCTGTGACGAGTTGTTTTTCATCTTCAAGAAACGCTGCACGTTCAAAGGCCTGTGCCCGCTCTGCCGCTTCCAGCACAGCTTCCTTGTCTGCATCGGAAAGCTTGTTCCAGGTCAACTCGGAAATCACCAGATAAATCCAGGAGCGGGAATGCTCGGTTAGGTTTACGAACTTCTGGACTTCATTGAAATTCGCAGACTTGATAAGCGCCAGCGGATTTTCCTGAGCGTCGATGGTCCCGTTCTGCAGCGAGGTGAAAACCTCGGAGAAAGCCATCGGCGTTGGTGAAGCACCAAGTGCCTTCCAGACATCGACGAAAAGCGGAACGTTGGGAACCCGGAGCTTGAGGCCATTCAGGTCGTCGGGCGACCTGATCTCACGGTTGGATGTCAGGTTGCGAGGGCCCCGGGCGAAATAGGCAATCGGGCGAACCTTTGCCTTTGCAATGATGTCGGCTTCGATCTGGTCGCCGATGTCGCCATTGATGACTTCGTCCATGTGCTCAAGCGACTTGAATGCATAGGGAATGCCGAGGAGCGAGGCCATGGGTGCCCAGTTTTGAAGACTTTCGCCGCTGATCGTCATGTCGGCGGTGCCAAGCTGCATGCCGTTGATGAGATCCATTTCCTTGCCGAGTGACTCGTTGGGATAGACCTCGACCTCGATGCGCCCGTCGGTGAGCGCCTTCAATTCCTCGCCGAACTTGATCGTGGCCTTGTGCCAGATGTTGTCTTCATTGGCCAAATGACCAAGTTTCAATGTCATGTCGGCTGCGTGTGCAGAGCCCGCCAATATGGCAGCGGCCAAGCCCGCTACAACTGTCTTTGTTAACGAACGTCTTGTCAGCATTTTCTCCTCCATATGCTGTTTATGCGTTTGGTTTTGTGTTCGGTGGCACAGGGTCAATGATGGGTTGCGCGGCGCGGTCGGTCGAAGGGGCAGTCCTCCGCTGGCTGGCAGGAGCATCTGGTCGATCTCCTGCCATGTTGCTCAACTGGTGTGGTCGGCATTGCATGGTTCCAGAAGCGCGGGCCTGCGTGCCCTACATTATTCCATAGTGCTTGAAGGCTTCGACGGTGCTCAGACCGGCAGTCAGGGCGTTGCGGACAACGTTCTCTCCGGACACTTTCTCCATGGCCTTTGCGAAGACCTCATCCTCGACTTGCTGCGGCACGACCAGCACGCCGTCGATATCGCCGAAAATGATGTCCCCCGGATTGATCCACACATTGCCCATCCGGATCGGAACCCGGTAGTCCACAACCTTGCCGCGGGCCCCCTGATCCTGTCCGTAGCTGCCGTGGGAAAATACCGGAAACGGGTGATTGGCCACAGCGCGCGTGTCCCGCGAGTAGCCGTCGACGACAGCGCCCGCTGCCCCGAGTACGGCTGCGCGGGTCGACATCAACTCGCCCCACAGGGCAAACCGCGGCGATGCCCCTGTGCAGACATACACCTCGTTCTCCTTCAGGCTGTCCAGGGCTTCGAACATCATGCCGAAGGGCTGTGCCACGGTTGCATTGTGGGCGTCTTCGAAGCTGGCGAACGGCGCATCGATTTCAAGGACGGTCATAGCCCGCCCGATCAACACTGCGTCGTGTTGAACCGGCCTCAGTTCGGGGCGCAGAAACTGATCGTAAAGCCCAAGGGAATCGAGAATGTCGCCCACGACGTTGGTGTGTAGCTGCTGTTTGGCAGCGGCAAATCTTTCCTTGTCACGTGCTGGGTCGTGCTGTCGTTGCATGCCCTGATGCCTCCATTGATGAGCCGGACAGTGCGGTTGGTTTGTCAACCGTTGGAGGAGTAGCTAAACCAACAGCGTTATAACTGTCAAGGTGTATGACAGCTTGACAGCAAGGGATGACCCCGGTAGCTTTGACCCAGTGAGGGCCAGCGAGGTTTATCTTTTGAAGACTAGGGACGTGCTTAAACGTGAAACGCTGGCTGATCAGGTTGCGCAGCAACTGATGGAGCACATTCAGAACACGGCAATGGCACCCGGCGATCAATTGCCATCGGAGGGTGAGATGGCGGACATGTTCGGGATCAGTCGTCCGGTGGTGCGCGAGGCGCTTGGCCAGTTGAAGTCTATTGGACTGGTCGAAATGCACAGTGGTCGTCGCCCGATGGTGCAACCCATCGACGGCAAACTGCCGGGCCTTTTTTTCAAGCTTTCTCTGGCCCTGGATTCTGGCAGCGTTCAGGAATTGCTGGAGGTTCGTCGCGGTCTGGAGGTTCAAAGCGCGATACTTGCAGCGCAGCGGGCGGGAGAGGATGACTGCAGGCGTCTGGAAGAAACAGTCGCCCTGATGAAGAAGCACCTTGATGAAAAAGACCACAGAGCGTTCATCGATCTTGACGTCCAGCTCCACCTGCTGATTGCCTCGGCATCGCGCAATGCGATGCTGTACAACCTTATCGCATCGATAAGAGGGCCCATGCGTGAATCCATTGCTCACGGCATTGCGGCGAGAAACTCACAGCGGGAGTTGCAGCGGATACATGTTCTGCATAGTGACGTTGTCACGGCAATTCGCACGGGTGACGGTGCCGCTGCAGCTGTGGCCATGGCTGCGCATTTCGATGACGCGCTGATTTCGATAGTTGCAGACCGCGTCGCGGGGCAGCCCATTGGCGGCGGCAAGTCGGATGGAAATGCGAATGAACAGGGCTGAACCGCTGCACAGTCTTCACGCCGTTGTAACCGGTGGTGGTACTGGGCTCGGCCTCGCAATGGCCCGGTCGTTCTGCTCCGCAGGAGCAAGAGTGACGATTGTCGGTCGGCGCGAAGACCGGCTTCACCAGGCCGTCGCCGAACTTGATGGCAACGCGGGTTATGTCGCTGCCGACATTTCGGATACTGCAGCCAGTGCAGGGATCGCCGCCAGACTGGAGGCAGTGGCGCCGGTCGATATCCTGGTCAACAATGCCGGAGCGCATCTCAAGCTTCCCACGCTGGATACGAGCGATGCGGATTTCCTTCGTGTTCTGACGACCAACCTGCTCGGTTCATTTGCACTCACCCGTGAGGTCGCTAAGCCCATGTGTGAGCGTCAGAGCGGTTCGATCATCATGATTACCTCCATGGCGAGCCTTTTCGGCATCCCGCAGGTCGCCGCGTACACGTCCTCCAAAGCTGCTCTTGCTGGTCTGACCCGGCAGCTGGCCGTCGAATTCGGCGCCGCTGGCGTTCGCGTAAATGCCATTGCACCTGGTTTTATCGAAACCGACATGAACCGCGATATCTTCAGGAAAGATCCGCAGCGGCTCGAAAAAATCCTGTCCCGAACGCCTGCCGGTCGGTTGGGGGCGGTGGAAGATATCGCGGAGGCGGCCGTCTATCTGGCTTCACCCGCCGCACGCTTCGTAACCGGCGTTTCCCTGCCTGTAGACGGCGGCATCTCGATCGGTTTCTAGGCTAAAGCAACCATTATCAGCGCTACGTCACTCGACATTCAAACTGCTTTGGGAGGACTTCCGCCATGGCAAGCTTCAAACTTGGCTTCGGCTTCTATCATCACATGCTGAACGACGAGATGTTCAGGTTCGCCCGGCAATGCGGTGCGACCCACGCTGTCGTTCATCTGGTTGATTATTTTGGCACGGCCGAGGAGGGACAGGTCAATCAGCCTGTTGGCCAGCAGGGCGGATGGGGCAGGGCAGGCGGGTCGACAGAGCGCTGGTCCCTGGAAGCATTGCGGGCCTTGCGCGACCGCTTGAGCCATGCCGGTCTCGAACTGGCGGCCATTGAGAACTTCGATCCATCTCACTGGCACGACGTCCTCCTTGCAGGCCCGCGCCGGGATGAGCAGATCGATACAATCCGGACGTTTATACGCAATGCCGGCGCTGCGGGCATTCCGGTGATCGGTTACAATTTCAGCTTGGCCGGCGTCGCCAGCCGTGTGGTTGGCCCTTTTGCGCGCGGCAATGCAGAGTCGGTTGCAATGGATGGTGTCGATGACACACCAATCCCCAATGGCATGGTCTGGAACATGGTTTATGACCCAGATGCGCCGCAGGGCACCGTGGAAGAGATCGACCATGAGACCCTGTGGCAGCGCCTGTCGTACTTTCTCGATGCAGTGCTTCCGGTGGCGGAAGAGGCCGGGGTGCTTCTTGCTGCGCATCCAGACGACCCGCCGGCCCCTTTTGTACGCGGTACTCCGCGCCTCGTTTATCAACAGGCCATGTACCAGCGGCTCATCAACATCCATCCCAGTTCTTCCAACGCGCTGGAGTTCTGTCTGGGATCGCTGTCCGAGATGACAGAGGGGGACATCTACGAGACAACCAGGCACCATGCGGAAAACGGAAACATCGCCTATATCCATTTCCGCAACGTGCGCGGCAAGGTCCCCAACTACAGTGAGACGTTTGTGGACGAAGGTGATATCGATATGGCGCGCATCGTCCGAATACTCAATGAAGCGAGCTTTAGCGGTGTCATGATCCCGGATCACACACCACTGATGTCGTGCGATGCGCCTTGGCACTCGGGGATGGCCTATGCGATGGGCTATATGCGTGCGCTGCAGAAGAATATGTAGAGCTCGGCTCGGGAGTGCTGGGGCAATATTTTTGTCGTGTGCGTGTTTCTGCCCGGGTGCCGCTGTAACCAACAGCCATCCTTGGTTTGCCAGGTGCCGTGGCGATCGCTTCGAGCTCTCCGACAGCCCGCAGGCCCGTCCGCCACGATACCAGCAACAACCGCACCACCTTCCCACAAGCCCGCTTGACGCCGCGCCCCGGGGCGCCGGTTCGTGCGCGCCGCGCGGGTATGATGTAATGGTGGAGGTCAGCTAGCCGACACGGATGTTCTAGCCGCCAGCCATTGGGCCCGCTTTCATCCGGTCCCAGTATGACGCAGCCAGTGTTTCGTCTCTGCCAAGACCAAGCACTTTGCGCCAGTGATTGCGGATGATCGAAGCTGCTTCAGCTTCAGCGGCAAACCACCCAAAGCGTGTGATATCCGAAGGCCATTTCACACTCGCCACCGCTTGAGCAAGTCGCAGGTCGCTTCCGGCAAGGGTGCCGTTGCGCAGAATCCAGCGAACTTCGATACGTGTCCGATTGTCGAGATCGATCACCTCGTCTTTGTCCGCCACTTCAATGAAAGCGGTTCCGGTGGTGGCCTCGGGAAGTGTTTCGAGCATCCGCGAGAGGGCCGGCAGACCGGTCTCATCGGCACCGAATAGATACCACTCCGCTTCAAGCGGAACAGGCCGTCCGACAGGCCCCATGATTCCGACACGGGCTCCCGGCGCGGCCATTTCCGCCCAGCGCGATCCCACACTGTCTCCGGGGTGGATGACAAAATCCACATCCATCCATCCGGCTTCGACATTCAGATGCCTGATTGTGTAAGCGCGGGGCGTGGGTTTCAGGTTCTCCGGCGGCCAGGCGGCGAGGCCGTTCGCACCAAGCGTCGGCCACACCGGCTGGGGAACACGATCGGTTGGAAAGAGCATGCGAATATGCATCCCGCCAAACTTCGCAAAGCGCCCCAGATCCTGTCCGCAAAGCCTGATGCGGCGCATTCGTGGCGTCAGCTGGAAGATTTGCTCGACAGTCATCTCACGAAACTGCGGAAGTTTCGTTTCGGTGGAGAGGTCGCCCGTCCAGCGGATTTCCGGATTGTCCTGCTTGCCGTAAACCTGAACGGCCGTGGCAACCAGATCCTTGATGCGCGCCAGATTGTCTCGCTCTCCCGCTTGCGCCCGGATCTCGACATGCCCGCGCGTCAATTCGAAACTCGCCTGCCCGAAAGGGAAGGCGAAATCGATACCATCGTCGCGGCGAGTGGCCGTTGCGCGGAAGCTCTGGAGACGATCCTCGATCTGATCGAGATAGTCTGGCAGATGCTCAAGTGTGACGACGGCAGTGCTTGAAAGATCAGTCATCGAACTGGGTTCCTGCATTGTCACCCTCCAATCCGGCCAGTGACCGCGATCTTGAAGGTTCTGCCCTTGCCCTGCTCGATGTCAGATGTCGACGACCAGCCACTCTGGGGGTCCGTATAAGCCTTGTCGAAGAGGTTATCGACGCCGAAATCGACCCTCAGATTCTCATTCACATCCCAGTTCGCAAACAGGTTGACCAGGTCAACGCGCGGGTAAACGCGGGTGCTTGAGGAAAGCTCGCGTACGACTTCGCCGATGCTCTGGTACTGCACCCCATAGGTCAGCCGGTCGTCCAGCGCACGGAAACCGAGCGTGACTGCAACGTTGTCGAGCGGCGTGTTTGAAAGGGTATCGCCAGCAAAGGGACCATCCTTGAGTTCCGCTTCGGTGAAGGACGCTGCAAGATTGATGAAGCCGAAGCCGTAGTCGTAGATGCCTTCGAGTTCGACGCCGCGCAGGCGGGCGGTGCCAACGTTCTGTGCCTGACGAACGCTGCCGGCGACGACTTCAATGTAATCGTCAACATCCGAGTGGAATACATTGACCTTTGCGCGCAGCATGTCGTCTGCAGTGAAGATGCTGTCTAGCTTGAGGTTCACGCCCGCTTCCCAGGTGCTGGCCACTTCCGGTCTCAGGAGCAGGTTGGGTTCATAGCCGGAGCCATGCGCCCCGTTCTGCCGAAAGACATCCTGCAGGTGCGGGGTGCGATAGCCCTCTGCATAGGTGCCGTAGAACTGGATGCCCTCGAACGGGGTGACACCGACTGTGAAACGCGGTGACCAGCGGTCACCGGTCAGCGAGACGTCCTGCGACGGGATGGTGGGAGTGGGCTTTGAGTGTCCGTCCAGCCGGTATCCGTCATAGCGAAGCGCGGCAGTCAAATCGAGCCACTGGTCGTAGTTGCCTTCCCACTGCAGGAACGCGCCGTAGGCGTCCTGAGTGCCCTGACCGAAATGATCGGCGTCGGAATCGCCCCTGAGATGCGAGTAGTCACCGCCATAGGTCAGCGCGTGCTCCATTCCCCAGGCAGCGAAACGGCTGGTGTTGCGCACGTTGAACCCGGTTGTCGAAACGTCGTAGTAACGCGTTTCGCCGATCCGGGAACTCGGCCAGACTCGGTATTGGTCCGACCGTGTGGCACTGTGATAGACATTGAAGGTCAGGTCCCAAAGGTCGTTCTCATCCGGATTGTAGGTGTATCGGCCGGTGTAATTCTCAACCAGCGTATCCGTGTCGTAGCGGCTGAGTGTGGATGACGAGGAGCCGCTGGACCCGGAAATGATATCGTCGTAGTTCTGTATCGATGCGCCGAGCTGCAGTTCATGCCCGTCCGCCGGCCGTAGCGTGACCTTGCCGTATCCGCTCAGACCGTCTTCGCCGGTCCACCGCACCGTGTCGCCATTGCCGTCCTTGTATTCCTCGCTGCTGCGATAAACGAGGTTGCCTATGACGTCGAAATTCTCGTTGAACTGATAGGCGCCTGTCGTGCTGGAAAGCCAGCCACTGCCGTTCGATTCGTACCGCAGTTTTTCGCTTAGGGCCCAGGTTTCCCCGTCGCGCAGGAAGTCGCGCGCAGCCTTTGTCTCGAAGGCGACGACACCGCCGATCGCTCCGGTCCCGAAGGCGTTGGAAACAGGTCCGCGAATGACGGTGACCTGCTTCAGAAGTTCAGGTTCGATGAAGAAAGAGCCGGAGCCGTGGCCGACACGCCAGAAATCCTGCCGCGCTCCGTCCAGTGTTACCGCGACACGCCCATACTGCTGCAGGCCGCGAATGTTGATGGCCGTCGCCGGGTCGTCGCCGCTCATCGTGGCGGAGACGCCGGGCGTGTGCCGGAAGAGGTCTGCGGCGGTTGTCGCCTGTAGGCGTTCCAGATTGCCGGGTGAAACAACGCTTGTCGCCGACAGGGCGTCAATCACGGCCTGCCAGCCGAGCGTCGCGGTGATCGTGATGAGATCCAGCTCGGTCGGCTTGCCTGCTGAGGGCAGGTCTTGTTCGCCTTGAGCAGCCGGTTCCTGGGATGATGCGGAGGAGATTGCGGACAGCCCCAGAAGGGTCGCCAGTGCCGTGGTCTTTAATAATCCAGAGTTCGTCATGATGCCCCAGTCCCATTGGTTTGGATATTGTCCGCTGGCAACGCGACAGGGCACGGGGCTGGCATGATTGAGGCTTCAATAATTAAATATGACTATTATTGTCAATTTAAAATCGACCAGCTAAGTTCACATGCATCTCCGCTTGTGTGCCATCCTCTCTGCATATGAAGGAAACCCTCGAACATGGCTCTGCGCCTCCGTAAACTCAGTATCCGCGTTCTGCTGTTTTGGCTTTGTGCCGTCGCCTGCGGCAGTGCTCAGGCGCAGGAAAGCGGTCCTGTCCGGATCGTCGATGCGCTTGGCCGTGACGTCCGGATTGAAACATCCAGGCGCGTGCTCACACTCGGTTCCGATGTCACGGAGATCGTCTTTGCACTGGGAGCGGGCGATCGCATCGTCGCGGTTGACCGCGGCAGCCGTTTCCCGGAGGCGGCTTCCTCGAAGCACAATGTCGGATATCGCCGCCGACTGTCGGCGGAAGGTGTGCTGTCGCTTGACCCCGACCTCATCCTCGCTGCCGAGGATATTGGTCCGCCTGAGGTGGTGGAGGTCCTGAAAAAGATCGCCATACCGATGGTGCTTGTTCCCAAGCAAAACACGGGCGAGGGGATTCGCAGGAAGATCGCCCTGATTGCCTCGGCACTGGCCCTTGAAGCGGAGGGTCGGGCCCTCGCCGGCGACGTGCTTGCGAATTTTGAGAAAGCGACGAAGCTCACCGAAGCCATACCTGTTGAAAAACGCAGGAAGGTCGTATTCTTTCACGGTGTGGAGCGCCTGACCGCCGCCGGTGCGGGTACCGCCGCCGACGCCATCATTCGATATGCAGGCGGTTTAAACCCGATGGACCGGTTTGAAGGTTACAAGGCGGCATCGGAGGAAGACCTGATCGAGCTTGCTCCAGACACGATCCTGATGATGAGCAATGGGCGTGGCGGGCCGACCCGTGAAGAGGTTTTCTCCAACAGGGCTCTGGCGTTGACGCCGGCGGCCAGGACCGGCTCCCTTATTGTGCTGGACGGCGCCTACATGATCGGGTTCGGCCCGCGCACGACAGACGCAATCCGTGACCTTGCCGAAGCACTGTATGGGGCGGAATTGGCCCCAGCGATCGACTGATTGCATCGTTTAGGGTTGGTCTACCACCAGCCACAATACCAACAAAAACAATCGCACCACCCTCTGACAAACCCGCTTGACGCCAGCTCCAGGTCGCGGATTTACGCGCGCTGCGCGGGTATGATGCAGTGGTATCCTGTCAGTTTTCAGACTAACGTCGCGTTTAATTAGCCTATGTTTGTCAATTGGCTATGAAGTATCGGAGTGCGCCTGGAGTTCTGACTTGCTTGGGCGAGGGCGGCCCTCGTTTTCCGTTCGGCCAGATCCCGAAAAACCTCGGGATCTAGTCAGTGTCAGGACACAAGTGGAAGCAGCTTCAAAGCAAGGTGGTAATGCAGGCGCAGTTTCGGTTGCAGCGCCTTTTTGCCTGTCAGTTCCGTGACCTGGGAGATACGATAGCGCACCGTGTTATGGTGTAGATTCAACACCCTTGCAGTCTCCCGGTAGTTGCCATTGGCATCCAGGAAAACCCGAAACGTTTCAATCAGGTCGACACGGTGTTCCTTGTCATGGTCAATGAGTGTTCCAAGCCATTCATTGACGAAGCGGTTCACGTCCGGCTGCATGGAACTTTTCGAGAAAAGCCGATAAAATCCGGTGTCATCATAAAGGAAGACTCCGCTGGTCTTGCTTGTGCTTCGGCCGTGTTCGAGCGCTTGCACCGCTTGCTCATAGGCTCGGTAGAAATGTTCCACCGCCGTTACCTGGCTGATGCCTGCCGACCACAGGACGTCATCAGCCCCGATCCCCTTTAGTCCTTTGTCCACATGCTCCCTGAAAAAGTCGGGCTGGCAAAGCACTTCATCATCCTCGGGAGCCATCAGGACAACGCGGTTGTTTGCGATCACAGCGGTTATGGTTTCGCCATGTTGGGAGAAATGCACCCTCAAGGCATTTGATAATCCAAGCAGGCGGTCGGCAGCGGCGTCATGAAACGCAACGACAATTCCCACATAGCGTGCATGAAGATGCCTGCCGATCGCACTGTAACGTGCGGTCAGAGCGGCATAAGTCTGCGAACCCAGAGTGCGGTCGATCAATGAAAGAACCAATTCGTTCTGTCGTTCGAAAATCGTGCTCTGATCGGCCCTGATCTGACGGACTTTCAGGGAGATGAGAACCTTTGCATAGCCCAGATGGTCGAGGTCTTCATTGGTCAGTTTGCGGTTCCGTTCTATCACGACGAGCGTCCCGATCATTCCGTTGGACTGCTCATAGGATGTGAAGACAATGCTCGTGTTATGCCCGGTTCTGCGGGTAAACGTTTTGTGGGATTGTATGGTTTCGCTTGGCCAGCCCTCTTCCTCCAGAAGAGCCCGTGCATCGGCAATATCCTTGCTCGGCTTGCTGGGAGCATGCAGCACGAGGCCATCCATCGGGCTGGAGACAATCACAGGATTGGCAAGCAGGGCATTGAGGTCATCAAGCAGGTCCTGAAGCGTCGAATCGACCAGCGAAAGTTTCCCCATTCTTTCGCCGAAGAGTTCAGATTGGGAAACACTACCCGCCTTCGCCTCGAAATAGTTCGACATGATCGGTGTGATGATCTCGACCCATGCCACATCTTCTGGAACGACAATTATGGGAAAATTGAGGGCGTTGGCACAGTCGATCATCTTTTGCGGCACGCGTTTCATGTAACGGTTGAGTTTCAGGCCGAGACCTGACGCTCCATGCTCCACGAGTTCTTCAACGAAGTGATCGAGACTGTGGCGCAGTTGCAGCAGCGGGTAGGTCGAAGTCAGAGCGAGTTCCTCGCCCCGCAGCCAGCGTACGGCGTCCGGTGCATCAAGCACCGTTGCGGTTTTGACGACCCGGTCCAACCCCTCATGTCCAGCCAGGAGGCAGCCCTCCTGCATTGCCGGCAGGGCCATAACCTTTCCGATTGTCAGCACCATGTTCTTGAAACCCCCACCCCATGCGTGCACAGCACAGGCAACCTTATAAAATTGTATCCAAAGTACAAAGAACTTTGCCGACGTTTCATGGCGCTGGTCAATAGTTTTCCGGCTTCCGAATCGATACGTTCCTTGTAGGCTTAAGGGGGGAAGCAGTTGAATTCTAACAATCCGGTGGTCGTGCCGGCACGGCTCGGTGCGCTTGATTTTCTTCAGCAGGCCGTGCGCTGCAACACCATTTCATCGACCGGCAATGAGATCGTTCTGGCCCGCATGATCAAGGCGCGACTGGATGATCTTGGGATAGACTGCGAGATCTTCCGGGAGAATGAGCATCAGGCAAATCTGGTGGCCACTTTGCGCGGGCAAGGCCCGGCGAAAAAGCCTGGACCCCGCCTCGTCCTGAGCGGCCATCTCGATACGGTGCCGATCGGGGACGCCACCTGGACGCATGATCCCTTTTCGGCCGCGATTGACGATGGGCGCATCTATGGCCGCGGCACAGCGGACATGAAAGGCGGCCTTTTCGCTCTGTTGTTCGCCTTTATGAAGCACAAGGACCTCGCGCCTGACCTTTGGAACGGCGAACTGATTTTCGCGGCCACGTTCGGCGAGGAGGTCGGTGCCCTTGGCGCGTCGGCAATGGTCAACAAGACGCAGATCCCGCGGTTCGACGCGATGATCGTGGCGGAACCGACCGACAATCGACTTGTCATTGCGCACAAGGGCGTGACCTGGCTTCGCGTGACCAGCTTCGGCAAGACCGCACACGGCTCGATGCCCGGGTGCGGTACAAACGCCGTCGACAAGCTCCACCTGTTCTATGAGCGTCTCCAATCCCTTGATCTCGGCCCCACGACGACACCGTTGTTGTCTGAGCCCACATTTGCCGTCACCACTTTCAATGGTGGTGGTGCACCCAATGTCATTCCCGATCACTGCCAGATGACCATCGACATCCGGACGGTGCCAGGGCAGGACCAACAGGGTGTGGTGGCTCAGGTCGAGGCAATTGCAGCCGCACTTGTCAAAGAAGACCCGGAAGCGCGTTTCCAGGTGGAATGCACACTCAACCTGCCCGGCTTGCTGACGGATGAGGAAGCTCCAATTGTCCGGATCAGCCAACAGGTTCTCGCAAAGATCTCCCCCGGCGCCGAAGTCGTTCGCGGGGCGCAGTACTTCACAGACGCTTCGGCCTTTGGTGCGCATGGCGATGACATCATCATTCTTGGCCCGGGTGCACCGGAACAGGCCCATCAAACCGATGAGCATCTCGTCGTCGATGACTTTTTCAACGCGATAGATATCTACGGAGAAATTATCGCGCAGTACTTCAGCCAAAACTAAAAAAGAAAGGGAACCCATGACTTATCTGGCAAAAACGAAAGCAACTTTCGCCGCCGCGTGGCTTGGTGCGGGGCTCATCTTCGCTGCAGGTGCCGCGAACGCGGAAACGACCTTGAAGGTGGGCCATGTCTTTGCCGCCGACCACCCCTGGCAGATTGCTCTGGAGGGACTGTCGAAAGATGTTTCTGAAGCGACGGGCGGCGAGGTCGTTATCCAGGTTTACCCAAGCTCCCAGCTTGGCGGCGACCGCGAAGTGGCCGAAGGCTTGCAGCTGGGAACCGTTGAGATGGGCCTCTTCGGCACCGGGGCACTCCAGGTTCTGGACAAGCGCCTGATCATTGAGGAACTGCCTTACGCCTGGCCCACCCGTGAGAAGGCCTATGCTGCCGTGGATGGTGAACTTGGCGATGCACTCGCCGAAATCTTGGCGGCCAAGAACATCAATGCGCTGAGCTGGTGGGAAAGTGGCTATCGCCATATCACGAATTCGGCCCGCCCGATTGAAACGCCCGAAGACCTCAAGGGCATCAAGCTGCGCGTGCCGGAAGCCGAGCTGCGTCTCGATACGTTCCGCGAACTCGGTGCACTGCCCACGCCGATGGCATTCTCCGAGGTCTTCACCTCGCTTCAACAGAAGGTCGTCGACGGACAGGAAAACCCGCTGGCAACAATCTATGCATCCAAATTCTACGAGGTGCAGGACAATCTGGCGCTGTCCGGGCACATCTGGGGCTCGGCCATCCTCACGATTTCCAGCAAGGCCTGGGACAAGCTGACGGATGAGCAGAAGACCATCCTGCGAGAGAAGGCCGAGATCTGGAAAGAGAAAGAGCGCGAGATGATCCGCGCGAGCGATGAGGAAGTGCTCGCCAAACTCGAGGCCGAGGGCATGAAAATCACGCGGCCGGATCCGGCAGCATTCCAAGAGATGGTTCAGCCGGTGTGGGACAAGTATGAAGGCGTCTTCGGGGAAGACCTCCTCGCCATCGTGCGTAAATACTCAAATTGATTGAATGCGCGCAGGCCGGTGTCGCGCCGGCCTGCCGCAATTGGGGTTTCCGCGATGACGCAATACCTGCTTTGCGCCAGACAGCTTCTCGTCAAGCTCGTCCAATGGCTTCTTATGCTGATGCTTCTGACCATGACCTGCGTGATGTTCGCGCAGATCATCTGGCGCTATCTCCTGCAATCGCCACTGGTCTGGTCTGAAGAACTGGCCCTTCTGCTCATGGTCTGGATGACGTTCCTTGGTTCGGCGCTGATGCTTGAGCGCAAGGAACACGTCGCCATCGATCTCCTGGTGGAATGGCTGCCGCCATCGCTCAACCGGCCGATGCAAATCATCGGTGCGCTTGTGGTGCTCACCTTCAACGTGGCGCTGACCTATGGCGCGCTTCTCATCGTTGAAACTGCCAGAGAGGCGATCATGCCGGGCCTCAAGATTTCCAGTGCGTGGCAATATCTGGGTGTGCTGATTGGCGGCGGGCTTCTCGTGCTCGTCTCCATCGAAGCTTTGTTGCAGGCATTGTTCGGCACCGCAGAAACGCAGGAGCATCGTTCATGAGCATCGTTCTTTTCGTTCTGCTTCTGGGGCTAATCATCATCAATGTCCCGATAGCCTTTGCAATCGGCTTTGCCTGCCTGACCTATCTCTTCGTCAAGGACATCAATCTCGCGCTCGTGGCGCAGCGTTCGGCGACGGGCATCTATTCCTACCCCTTTCTTGCGCTTCCCATGTTCGTGTTTGCCGGCGTGCTCATGGAGCATGGAGGCATCACGCAGCGTATGATGCGTCTCGCCAACGCCGTCATCGGACACATCTCGGGCGGTCTTGCCGCGGTCACCGTGGCCGGCAGCGCCCTGTTCGGTGCCCTGTCCGGTTCCGCCATCGGCGACACCGCCGCCATCGGCTCCATCATGATCCCGGCCATGAAGGCCAAGAATTATGCGGCTGGCTTTGCGGCGGCCCTTCAGGGGTGTAGCGGCGTGCTTGCTTCGCTCATTCCGCCGAGCCTGACCATGGTCATCCTTGGGGCGACCGGAAACATCTCGATTGCCGGCCTGTTGATTGGCGGCCTAGTGCCTGGCCTCCTGATGGCCTTGCTCCTGATCATCGTCTCTTTGCTGATCAGCCGCCGGCGTGGCTATGGCAAGGGCGAGCGCGCGACATGGCGCGAATTCATCTCTGCCGTTTCGGACTCGGTGCTTCCGCTTCTGCTGCCGGTCATCATCCTTGGCGGCATCCTGGGCGGTATCGTCACCGTCACGGAGGCAGCGGTTTTGGCCGTGGTCTACGCATTCCTGCTGTCCGCGATCATCTACCGCGAGGTCAAGATCTCGGACCTGCCGGCGATCTGCATGCAGGTGGTGCGCATCGCGGTGCCGGTGCAGCTCATCGTGGCGATCTCCCATCTGTTTGTGTGGATCGTCGCGACCGAGCAGATCCCCCAGCAGCTTACCGCATTTTTCGCGGCTGTAGCGCCGGATCCGATGACCTTCCTGATCCTGCTCAACTTCCTGCTCCTGCTGCTTGGCACCTTCATGGAGAGCAATGCGCTGATCATCATTTTGATTCCGATCCTGATGCCGGTGGTCAATCAGTATGGCATTGACCCGCTGCATTTCGGCGTCATGTTCGTGGTCAATCTGTGCATCGGGGCCAACACACCGCCACTCGGTGTTACGCTGATGACGGGTGCGAAGATTGCCGGGGTGCGGTTTGCCGAAGCGTCGCGGGCGGTGCTTCCGTTCCTCGCGGCCATGGTGATCGTGCTCATACTGACCATCCTGTTCCCGAAACTGTCGACATTCTTGCCGAGCCTGTTCCTCTAGCCGAGGCCCGTAAGAGTCATTCAGGAGTTTGACGTTGGAAAAGACAGCCATCCAGATCAAGGAAAGCGATCACGTGGCAACCGCCACGGTCGAATTGTTGCCCGCAGAGACAGTCATCGTCTCGGGCATCGGCAATGGGCGTCCCCTGAGGGTCGAGGAGAAGATCCCGCGCGGGCACAAGATCGCGCTTCGCGACATCGCGGCCCAGGAGGAGATCCACAAATATGGCGAGGTGATCGGGATCGCGACCGAGGCGATCCTGGCAGGCCATTGGGTGCACGTTCACAATTGTCGCGGCGCCAAGGGGCGCCGGTTCGATGAAATCCACGCGCGAAAGCAGGGTGAGTGACATGAAGTTCAAGGGCTATCGCCGCGCCGACGGCTCGATCGGCATCCGCAACCACATTCTGGTCATTCCGACGGTCTCCTGCGTCAACCGCGTGGCGCTCGACATCGCTTCGAAGACCGGGGCGGTCACCTTCATGCATCCTTATGGATGCACCTTCGATGCCGAGGAAAACACCACCACGGAAGACACGTTCATTGGCCATGGCCGCCACCAGAATGTCGGTGCCGTTCTGGTGGTGAGCCTGGGGTGCGAGACAGCGTCTGCCCGGCGCATCGCCGACGCGATTTCAACGACTGGAAAGCCGGTCGAAATGCTTATCGTCCAAAAGGAGGGGGGGCCCGCTCGACGCGTGATACCGGTATCGGCATCGTTGAGCGCTTGAAGGGGCAGATCGCGGCCGAACCCAATGATGAAGGCGACGTCAGCGAGTTGATCGTCGCACTGGAATGCGGTTCTTCCGACGCGTTTTCCGGTCTCACGGCCAATCCGGCAGTGGGAGAGGCGGCCGATATCCTCGTCGGAGCCGGCGGAACGGTCGTCTTGTCTGAGATCACGGAGATGGTCGGCGCAGAACGGGTTCTCTGGCGGCGCGGGAAAACCGACAAGATCAAGCAGGATCTGATGAGCTTGATCAAGGAGTATGAGATCGAGCTGTCCATGACCACGCAGGATGACAGCGGCGTCTTCATCTCACCCGGCAATATTGAAGGCGGCTTGACGACCATCGAGGAAAAGTCGCTTGGCTGCATCTACAAGGCCGGCACCCAGCCCATCGTGCAGATCGTCAAATATGGCGAGCGGCCGACAGAGAAGGGCGTTGTCATCATGGACACGCCCGGCTTCGACATCGCTTCGGTCACCGGCAAGGTCGCCGGTGGGGCGCATATGGTGCTCTTCACGACGGGCAAGGGAACCCCGACCGGGTCGTGCATTGCGCCTGTGCTCAAGATCAGCTCCAACAACGATACGTTCAAAGCCCTGCGCGAGGATATCGATTTGAGTGCAGGCGATGTCCTTGAGGGAACCAAGTCACTGAAGCAAGTCGGCGAAGAGATCGTCGAACTGGTGATGGACACGGCGAATGGTCAACAGGCCAAGGCGGAGTATTTCAACATTCAGGAATTCGCCATCCCCAATGTCAGCGTGGTGCGCAAGGAAGTGATCCATCAGAAGCTGGCCGAACAGAACGATTTCCGGTTTCAGCAATGATGAAGCTTGCCTACATGTATGCCACTCCAGACGTGGCGCCCGCCAAGGTGACTGCGGTTCAAGGCCCGATAGAAACGGCAATGCGCAGCATCGCGCAGACCGGCTATTCAGGCGTCGAGCTTCTGGTGTGCAACCCGGCGCGGATCGACCGGCGAGCGCTCGCCGCCGCCATTCGCGATCAGGGCCTCGACATGCCGGCGGTCTGCACCGGCGAGGTTTACGGTCAGGACGGGCTTTCCTTCGCCGATCCGGATGCCAGCCGGCGGCAGGAAGCCATTGATCGCATGATGGCGTCGATGGACCTCGCATCCGAATATGGGGCAATGGTTAATGTCGGTCGGTTGCGCGGTCGATATGTCGATGGCGTCGCGCCACAACAGACGCTCGACTGGATCGGTGCTGCCATCACGCAATGTGCCGCCACGTTTCCCGATGTTCCAATCGTGCTCGAGCCGGTCAACCGCAACTATGCAAATTGCCTGCTCACCACAGGTGAGACCTGCAGCTTCGTGCGAAGTCTTGGCGTCTCAAGCCTCGGCGTGATGCTCGACACCGCGCACATCCTAACCGAGCAGGAAACGGTGGCCGATGCCATTCGCGTGGCCGGTGATCTCTTCTGGCATTTTCACATCACCGATTCCGACCGCCTGCCGGTCGGCGATGGTAGCTATGACATCGACGCCGCCATGGGTGCCGTGATCGATTCCGGGTTCGACCGCTACGTGACGGTCGAGACATTCCAGATTCCTGATGCCGGGCACGCAATCGCTGCCAGTTTCGAGGCCATGCGGCCCTATATCCCCACCCGCGTCTGACGCGATCTATTCAGAGGTTTCATCATGAAAATCGTTCGCTTTTCCCATCAGGGAACCACATCCTATGGACTGCTTGAAGGCTCATCCATCGCAGTCCTGTCGGGCTCTCCCTTCGAGAAGATCGAGAAGACCGGCAAGGTCGTTCCGCTCGACGCCGTGCGTGTGCTTGCCCCGGTGGCGCCAAGCAAGCTTGTCTGCGTGGGTCTCAACTATACGCTCCATGCAGAAGAGTCCGGCGTTCCGGTTCCAGAAGAGCCGATGCTCTTCATGTGCGCGCCTTCCGCGATCATCGCCGATGGCGAGCAAATCCAGCTCGACAATGCCGATGACCGCATCGACTTCGAGGCCGAGATCGGCATTGTCGTTGGCCGCAGGGCTCGCAATGTCGCCGCCAGCGATGCAGGGGATTACATTTTCGGCTACACCTGCGCCAACGATGTCTCGAACCGTGTTTTGCAAAAGAAGGATGGTCAGTTCACCCGCGCCAAATCCTTCGACACCTACAAGCCCGTCGGGCCGGTCATCGAAACCGACCTCGATCCCGACAATGTCGACATCAAGCTTTGGCAGAATGGCGAATTGCGTCAGTCGTCCAACACGAATGACATGATTTTCCCCATCGCCCGCATTCTTGAATTCGTGTCGGGCATCATGACGCTGGAGCCGGGCGACCTGATCATCACCGGCACACCATCCGGCGTCGGCCCGATGGCGTCTGGTGACGAGATCGTCATCGAGATCGAGAAGATCGGACGCCTGCACAGCCGGGTCGCCTGAACGCCCGCAAGTCGTCGTTGAACCAGCAATGCCCCGTGGGTCCCACGGGGCATTGCCTTATCCAGACTATCGCAGCAGCGCGGTCGGATAGAGTGCCAGCGCTGGTATGTAGGTGATCGCAAGCAATGCCAGGATCAGGGCGATGAGAAACGGTCGGATCGCCCGCATGAATTGAGCGATGCTGGTCCCCGAGATCCCGCAGGTCACATACATCAGAACACCCAAAGGCGGTGTCAGCTGGCCGATGACCAGATTGATGATCATCACGATCCCGAAGTGAACCGGATCGATCCCCAGCGTTTCGATCAGCGGCAGCAGGATCGGGACGAGGATGATGATGAGTACCAGCGTTTCCATGAATGTGCCGAGCACAAGCAGGATGACGTTGATGAGAAGCAGGATCAGCATCGGGCTGTCCGAGAAGCCGGTCAAGAATGACAGGAGCTGCTGCGGAGCCTGACCGATGGACAGGATCCAGCCGAAAGGTGCTGCGGTCGCGGCGATGACGAGGATCGACGATGTGTCGCGCGCAGCACTTGCAAAAACGCCCGGTAGCTCGGCGACCTTCAATGTCCTGTAGACAAGAAGGCCGACCAGAAAAGCATAGGCTGCCGCAATGGCCGCAACCTCGGTCGCCGTGAAAATGCCCATGCGGAAGCCGACAATGATGATCACCGGCATCAACAGTGCCCAGGAAGCCTGGAAGAAGGTCTGCCGGAGCGCGCTGGCCGAAAACGCCGCACCGCGCCCGAAACCGCGACGCCGTGTCATGATCGCCACGGTGACAACCAGCGCGGTGGCGATGACCAGCCCCGGCACGATCCCGGCCACGAACAGATCTCCGATCGAGACATTCGCCTGCCAGCCATAGATGACAAGCAGGATGGATGGCGGGATGATGGGAGCGAGCACGGCGGCGGAGGCTGTGAGGCCGACGCTGAATCCCTTGTCGTAGCCGTGCCTGACCATCTGCGGCACGAACACGCGTGTCGTAGCCGCACAATCGGCGAGCGAAGATCCCGAAATGCCGGACATGAAGACATTTGTCAGCACGTTGACATAGGCCATGCCGCCACGGATGTGACCGACCAGCGAACCGGTCAGTGCGAAGAGACGTTCCGAAATGCCCGACGCGTTCATCAGCGTGCCCGCTAGGATGAACAGAGGGATGGCAAGAAGCGGAAAGGACTGGACACCCGCAGTCATGCGCTGCACGGCAATCGTCAGCGGTATCCCCTCAAGCCAGATCACGGCAATGGCAGAGGCCGCCAGCGCGTAGGCGGTCGGCACTCCGACCAGAAGAAACAGAAGTAGCAGCAGAAGCAGGGTGGTGATCATGCTGCATCCCCTTCACCTGCCTGAACCTCGATCGTGCTCTTGAGCGCGTCTCGCACACCGCCCTCCACACAGTTGCGGATTATGTGAAGTGTGGCACACATGCTCGTGACGGGCAGGGCGAGCGTGTAAAACCCGTAGGTGACATCCATCATCGGCGTTCGGTCGCCCCAGGTCGTTCGCACATATTTGAGGCCGAAATGGATGACCACCAGGAAGACAACCAGACAAACCAAAACGGCCACCACGGAAGCCAGCAGCTCATAGCGCGGCGGCAGGATGCGCAACACCATGTCGATGCGGATATGCTGGTGGGTTGAAAGGGCCGCGCTGGCGCCGATGAACACCATCCAGGTGAACAGCATCGTCAACAGTTCTTCCGTCCAGGTGATCGGGGAACCGAGCACATAGCGGAAGAAGACAGTCGCGGTAAGAATGACGAAAATCGTGGCCAGAAGCAGCCACAGGGCATGGTGCTCAATCTCTCGCACGCGATTGTCGAGCCATAGAATGCATTGTCTCAAACTGGTCTCCCCCCCAACAACAGGACAATGAACACCGGACCGCCGATGCGGTCCGGTGTTGGTGGCAGACTATTGCCCGCGGGTGGCGGAGATATTTTCGCGTACGGTCGTGATCCTGTCCGCCCCCCAGCGCTCGGCAAGGGCGGCAAAAACAGCTTCAGTCGTGGCTTCGGCGAACGCTTCGCGGTCCGGATCATCAACGATGGTGACGTCAGCCGTTTCTGCGATTTCCTTCAGCATGTTTTCTTCGGCCCGCTGCTGGAGAAGCGTCATCTTGGCAGAAGCTGCGCCAACCTCTTCCAGAATGATCCGCTGATGGCGTGGATCGAGCTTTGCCATGGAGTCCTTGTTCATCAGGATCAGATTGTTCTGAAGCATGTGACGCGACATCACGATGTAGCTCTGAACCTCGTAGAATTTCCGGGCGTAGATGGTCGGAATGGGGTTTTCCTGACCGTCGACCGTCCCCTGCTGCAGTGCCGTGTAGACATCGCTGAAGGGAATGGGCGTCGGTGCAGCCCCGATCCCACGGATCATCTCGACCCAGACCGGGGATTCAGGAACCCGGATCTTCAGGCCGGCCATGTCTGCAGGCGTGCGCACGGGCTTTTCCGAAAGCGTGAAATTGCGCCAGCCCCAGTACCAGATCTTGGTGAGCGGAATGATGTTGTGTTTTTCTTCCAGCTCGTCAAAGGCCGGCTGCATGGCAGCCCCGGAAATCACCGCTTCCGCCTCGAGCCAGTTCTGCCAGAGAAACGGCGCGCTCGGGATCTCCATCGCCGGCACCAGCGTGCTGGTGGCCGCCATCGAGGCTGCCGTCATGTCCAGAACGCCATCCCGCAATTGCTGCACCATCTCGGTTTCCTTACCGAGCTGTTCGCCTGGGAATACCTGAATGGTGACTTCTCCATCCGTGCGCTCGGCGATCCGTGCGACGAATTCGTCATAGAGCTTGCTCGAAATTTCGCCCGCAACATTTGGATGCCCGAAGCGCAATACTGTTTCGGCATGAGCCCCTGTCGCCAACAGCATCGCGGCTGCCACGCAAGCTTGCAGTGTACCTCTCCAGATCATCTGCCCCTCCCGATTGTGATGGATTTTTCGATTGATCAGGCTGGCAGGTTTCCTCCTCACCCATACCAACCACGATATTGACCCTAAGCGAAAACGCCCCTGAATCCATTGACCAGAGTAATGAAACGGAAGTCCGGATTTTTGTGCTCGGCATACAAAATCAGTTTGATCAGGCCCAGGTCGAAGCGCTGGGATGCGTTGGGTTCGGGCGCGCTGGCCCGCAAACGTTTTTCATCATGCAACTATGTTGCGACCCTCGAAGCCCAGCCGATCATCTCACAAACCCGCTTGAGGCCGGGCTTAAGGTCGCGGATTAATGCGCGCTGCGCGGGTATGATGTAATGGTAGCCTGTCAGCTTCCCAACTATCGTCGCGAATTTTTTCCTCATATTTATCAGTCGGTTATAAAATCTCGGGTGTCTCGGAATGCGTCTGGAATTCTGGCTTGCAGGGAAGGAAACGGCCCCAGTTTCCTTTCGACAAAATCCGGAAAAGCTTGTGGTCCCGGCGCGCTCGTTGAGCCGGAGTTCTCTACCCGCCGGGCAAGCCTGCCGACAGTAATCGAACCACCTCGGAATCCTGCTAAGCCTTTTCCGTTGTCTGTCGTTATCAATCAGAAGGATGGTCGCTGCAGTCAAAAGGAGATTGTCAAATGGCTGCGAAGAAGCAGTCGGTTGTTATTAGTGAAGACGATGCGAAGGCCATCGAGCAGGCAATCGCACAGGGGCAGGCGTCAATTGCGCAGGGCAAGACCAAGGTCGATGCGTCGATGGCGATTTATCGCGCTCTGAACACTCAGCCGCAGGAAACCGTTGTTTCAGAGATGATAGAGGGGGGCAGGCCTGACACCCAAGGGCGCGTTGACGTACTGGTACAATTGCCGCCGAAAATACGCCAAGGAAGCGGAAGGCTGATCGGCCCAATCGAGGGTAACAGCGTAGATTATATAGAAACCCCAAAATATCCCGGCTGTTACCCTCGATTGGGTGAAATTGGCATGGGGCGTCCTCAAAGTTTCAAATTAAAATCAAAGCAAGCATGAGGGAAGCTCATCTTCACGCAGTGAAGGGATCGAGTTCGCCTCCCTCGATATTGCGCCGCCGGCCTGACGATGAATTTCTGAAGCACCCGGCGCAACGTTTCATGAAGTGACAACGCGGGATGCAGCACAAAGGGCCTGCACCCCGTACCAATGTCCCCTTGGAACCGCGTTTCATATAGGGCGCTGCGCCTACGGCAGATACGCTTCCCCGCCGACTTCGATGACCTCTTCCTCGCTGAGGGATCGATGCCAGTGCGAGTAGAATATCTGCCGGTGGCGGGGTAACTGGACCTCTGTTCGCAGCATGCGGTGTATTTCCCGAAACGCCTTGTGCTCGCATCCGCCCCAGAAGAACGCCTGTTCAAGGTCTTGCGGCCACTCGACCGACCGGATCGCGCGCGGCAGCAATGAGGCTGTCCCAGCCGGGGCTCCGTTTCGGTGAAGCCAACGCAGGTCCATATTCGGCGGGCGCGTCAAGGATTGTTCCTCATCGGCGTTGTCGATCTCGATAAAGGCGATGCCATGAGCATCCGCGTCCAGATGCTCCAGAATGCGGGCAATCCCCGGCAGGCCCGTCTCGTCCCCCGCCAGAATGTAGAAACCGGCGGGTTTGGGGCCATTGGCTGCAGGCCCCAGAACGCCGACGATATCTCCCGGTGTAGCCTCCATTGCCCATTGCGTGGCGGGGCCGGGGTTTGGGTGCAGGGCGAAATCGATCTCGATCTCGCCGGTCGCGGAATCGATCTTTCTGACCGTGTAAACCCGCGTTGAGAGCTTCCGCCCTTTCGGCCAGATCACATGGCCTCGGTCGTCAAGCCTTGGCCACTCCGGTGAAACGGTGCCCTTGGGCTGAAAGATCAATCTGCAATGAAGCTGGTCCGCACGATCATAGCGGGCGAGGTTTTCGCCGCGAAAGGTGATGCGCCGCATTCGCGGTGTCAGTTGCGCCACGGCGGTCACCTGCAGAATGCGAAGGTCTTCCGGTTCGGAAGGGCCCGTATCATCGCCCGACCAGTCAATCCTTAGGTTTTCACTGGCGGCAATGAAGGTGATCGGCCCGACAAGCGCGTGCTTGAGGCGGTTGAGCGCATCGCGGTCTGTCGTCTCCACGGTGAGCCTCAATTGACCGGGCCCCGGCTCAAGCACCGCAGAGCCGAACGGAGCGGCAATCAGAAAGCGCGAACCTTCCTGTTCGATCTCCATGTCATGCGTGTCGATCGAGGAGACGATAGGGTCGAGAAAATCCGCGATCCGGGGAAAATCGACGATGGATGACGCTCGAAAAACGCGCGTCTCGCGCTCGCATGCCAATGCCATCAAGCCTCCTGCAACGAGACCCAGAGAGGGCCTTCGATCGGTGTTGAGAGAAACCGCGCATTGATCTCGGCAAGCGTGGCGGCGGGATCGATCTCGGCGCACCGGTCCGGGTGCAGCCATTTGGCGGCGAGCTCGATGAAGAGGATGTTCAGCGGCGGAACGGATATCAATCCGGTCCATATGCCGTGAACCCGGCCATCGCGGACGCTGGGCAAAAGGTCGAAGCCGGTTCGCCGGATAACCCGCTCCAGGCCCTCACGGCCTTTTGCCGGGTCGAGGCCGGGGCCTATGGCCGGGCGAATGTCCGATGCCCACCCGCCGCCGGAGGCGATGTAAACCGCATGCGGGGTGGAGAGAAGATGCTCCAGTTGCAGTTTTTGAAACCATGGTTCCGTAACGCCGGGCAGGTTTTTTCCTCCGGCATGTTCAAGAAGTGAGCCCCACACCTTGTTGCCCGCGGCCCAGCAGCAGTCTTCCGCCGTGGACTGGATCTCCAGATATGTGGTGACAGTGGGAGCTCCCGCCACGCAGCGCTGAACGCGCTGCATTTGTGTTTCGAAGAAACCGGCATAGTCACGCACCCTGTCGGCAACGCCGAGCACCGCGCCCCACATCTGCATGTGCCCGATGATGTTCGCGACCGGATCGTCATCCAGCGTTTCGCCAGCGACCGTGTTGCTGGACGTATCGCTGAAAACGACCGGTATTCCAAAGCTCTCCAGCCGCGTGACAAGCAGATCGTCACTGCCATGCGGTGCCATGTAGAAATTCGCCACCACCAGATCGGGAGACAGGCTCGCTAGGCCTTCGATCGAAATCGTGTCGGGCGATTGCTTGCCCACGAGCGCAATGTCGCGCCCTTGGGTGAAACGCTCCTGAAGGAGTTTGCTGTCGATCCGGTCCGTTGCCGCCCAGCCGACCACGAGAGCGGCAGGGTCCGGATGCAGCAAGGCCATGCTGACGATATCCCGTGCTTCCAGCAACACGATGCGCTTGGGCGGGGCTGGCAGACGCACGGTCCGCCCAGCCATGTCGGTCACAATGATCGCTTCATCCGCGCGTGCCGCCTTCGCGGTAAGAACGCCACCGACCAGCGATCCGCAGAAGCTGCGCCTGTTGAGCCTCATCGCTCTCACCACTTGTATCGCAATCCGGCCTGCACCTGGCGTCCATTGCCAAACTGGCAATAGATGTTGGAACTGCAACTGGAGTAATACTCCTTGTCGAAAAGATTGGTGACGTTGAGCGTGCCTTCCAGTCCTTTCAACGCATGGTTCTTCGCCCCGAAATCGTAGCGAAGCGCCAGATCGACAAGCGCATATCCATCGGCCTTGATGGTGTTGGCGTCGTCGGCATAGCTTGACCCGACAAAGCGCAGTCCGCCACCGACGGAGAGGCCGTCCAGCGTCCCGTTCCCGAACGCATAGTTCGCCCAGATCGAGCCGAAGTAATCCGGAACGGCCTGTGGCCGCTTGCCGATGTTGGCGTGCACGCCCGATTCCGAAACCCTGGTGTCAAGAAGGGTCAGCGCTGCAATCAGTTCCAGATTGCTGGTGAGGTTCCCACGCGCCTCGAATTCGATTCCGCGTGAGTGGATCTCGCCCTCTTGCACATTGAAGCCGGGAATGCTGCCCGGCGTGAGCACGTTCTTCTGGCGAATGTCGAAGGCGGAGACGGTGAACAGCGCATCGAAACCGGCTGGCTGGTACTTCAGGCCGATTTCATACTGTTGCGCGCTGGTTGGTTCGAACGGGTTGCCGCTGGCGTCCACGCCAATCGTGGGCTCGAACGAGGTGGAGTAACTGGCATAGGGCGCAAGGCCGTTCTCGAACTGGTAGAGAAGCCCCGCGCGGTAGCTCGTCTCACCGCTCGATTGCTCGCTTGATGTCGTGGCGAGCCGGTTTTCCGATACCTGTCTGGTCCAGTCATGGCGCACGCCGACGACCGCCCGAAAGCCCCCGAAACTCATTTGATCCTGCACGTAGATGCCCGTCTGCCGCAGTTTCTGATGGCTGTCGATCACGGTCATGAGAGGGCCGACGGGCTGACCGTATTGCGGGTTCGTCACGTTCAGGGCGGGAGCCGCGCCAAACCGGTATTGCCAGTCGCTGCCTGTGCTTTGGTAATCGATACCGGCCAGAACGACGTGCTCCAGCGCACCCGTTGAAAAGTTGAATTCCGCCTGATTGTCGAAGGAGAGGCCACCGGCATCCTCAATGGAGCGCAGCGCATGGCGCGGAATTTCTCCTGCCGCGTTGATCGGCCCGGACATCTGAAGCGAGCGGAAGTCGATATCGACATGAGAGTAGCGCAGGTTCGACCTCACGGTCACGAGGTCGTTGAACCGGTGCTCGAACTGATATCCGATTCCATACTGTTCCCTTTCGAAGGCATCGAAACCGGGATCGCCGATGTTCAGGTCGCGCCCAAGGTGGGAGCGATACCCCGCAGGCGCGAGGAATGTCGGGTAAAGCGAATTGAAATAGCCGCCCTCCGGGTCTTTCTGGAAATAGCCTGAAATCGTCACAGACGTGTCCGCATCCGGTTGCCAGGTCAGGGACGGCGCAACGCCAAAGCGTTTTTCATCGACATCGTCATAGCGTGTTCCGGCAACACGCCCCACGGCGCTGATGCCGTATTGCCACGTTCCATCCGATGAAAGCGCCCCGCGTGACGACAGCCCGCCCTGCATGCGGCTGTGCGTTCCACCCTGAAACCATACTTCATTGTAGGGCTCGGCCGATGGCGCGCGGCTGATCTGATTCACCAGACCGCCGGGGCTCGTCTGGCCGTACAGAAGCGCGGATGGCCCCTTGAGGACTTCGATGCGATCGAGAAGAAACGGATCGATTGATGTCTGGGCGAAGGCCTGCCCGCGGGGCAGTTTCAGCCCGTCCAGAAAGCTCACATAGTTTGTCGCCGTACCGAAGGCGCCGAAGCCGCGCAGAAACACCGAATCGTAGCGGGCATTCGAGTCGCGATCCGAAAGGACCCCAGACGTATAGCGAAGCGCCTCGCTGACGGTTTGCGGGTTCTGCTCGTCGATCTGCCTCCGTGTGACGCTCGATGTAGCCTGCGGCGTTTCCAGCGCCGCGGTGCCGGTCTTCGTGGCTGAAGTCGATTGTTTCAGAAACATCCGGTCCGAGGTGTCGGAAACGGTTCCCGCACCTTCAACGACGATCCTTTCGAGTGGAGTGGCCGCTTGCTGTGCGAAAACACCGCCTGTCCCGATGACAAGGACGCTAACCGACGAGAGAAGACGAAATGAAACACGCGATGACATATTACCCCCGATAGAGCCTGTCTGTTGAGCAGTTGGGTGGACGAGACTCCTGCCGGGTGACGTCTGCCTGGAAAACGTTTAAGGGAATATCCAAACGGGACGGACCTGTCCAGTTTATTTGAGCGCGTTTGTCGTCTTTGAACGACTTGCGCCGGGCGTGAAAAAACGACAGGTGATGCCGGTGCATCCGTGTTTGCGTGTTCTGGTTGGAGCGGAAATGGAGAAGGCATGACTGAAGACAGGAAGCTGCATCGCAGGCCGGCTGGAGGCCGCCCCCCGAAACAAAGGGCAGAAGAGGCCGGCACGCGGATTCTGGAGACGGCCACGCATCTGTTCGCGTCTCGTGGGTTTGCAGGCACCTCCGTCGAGCAGGTTGCCAGCGCCTGCGGTGCAGGGAAAGACACGATCTATCGCCGTTTCCCTTCAAAGGTGGCGCTGTTCGAGGCTGTGGTCGAGCATGTGCGTGACCGTGCATTGGACAGGCTGAACGGGCTTGCACCCGTCGATGGCGATGCCTTGAAACAGTTGAAGGCACTGCTGCGCGCCTATCTTTCAATAAACATGGAGCCGGATCTCGTCGCCTTGAAGCGGATCGCTTTCAGCGAGGCGGTCGTGTTTGCAAAAAGCAGCGCAGCTTCTTCAGGCTCCGACCCCTTCATGGAGCGTCTTGTGGAAGCGGTAAGAGCTGCGCAGGCCGATGGATTCCTGCGCACCGGCGATGCGCCGTCCATGGCGTCTCATCTCATCCATAGCCTTGTATCCCTCCCGACGACAAACGCGATGCTGGGCGGTTCCGACTACGATTCGCCAGAAGCCCTGGATGCCCACTTCGCGGTAATCTGGCTCTGGATGACGGAGGGCGTCATCGCTCGTTGAGTTCTGCCATATCGAGCCCGTTGGCGAGGAGATCCGGAAAGATTTGAAGAAAAATCAAAATCCGTAAAAGTTGTATATGGGTGTGAGGATAAGAATAACTAAGGCTTCAAAATTTTATCAATCCAATAAAAAAACTCAAGTTTTGCCTAATCGAGTGTAGCAGAATTGATTATATAGAACCCTAGAATATCCCGGCTGTTACCATCAATTGGTGAAATTGGGATCGGACGTCTTCAAAATATCGAATTCAAAATCAAAGCAAGCATGGGCGAAGCTCATCTTCACGCAGTGAAGGGGATCGTGATTGCCACATATCTCAATCTAATTGCCTCTCCCTTTCGTGGTGATCAGCGTAATCAGGACGACCATGGCCGACGCCGACAATGCGTGCGCCTGCCCAAGTTGCCAGACGCCAAGCAACCGCGATGTGGTCGCATCGAGCCGCGCGTGGTCAAGAAAGAGCATCTGGCCGGCTGCGGCTGTGCGCTCTGCGAGGTCGGCAAGAAAGGCCCGCCTTCACCGCGCAAGAAATGGATGATCGGCCACTGTTAAGGCCGTTGCGCGCTTCTCGGCCGCGAGAGCCTTTTGCAGTCAGGTGGAATCACCTGACATCCGCATAAATGCGAGAAAACAAAGAGATAGAGCGGGACAGCGTTTCTGTGAAACGATGAATCCGCTCTTTAAGAACAAACCGCGAAACGCTTTTTCCTCATCGCTTTCAGATTGTTTCGAACAGCTCGTTTTGCACAAACAGCGTCGGCACACCGCCCGTGTGCAGAAAGCACAGACCTTCGGCCTGCTCGATGCTCCCATCCATGGCCATGTCCATGAAGGCGGCAAAGGGTTTGGCCGTATAAGTGTGCTCAAGAAGAATGCCTTCTGTCCGGGCAAGGGTCAGGATAGCGTTCTCACCGACAGTTGTGGGCAGCGCGTAGCCGGGCCCCAGATAGTCCATATGATAATGGACCCGCCCATCGTCGAGCTTCACGTCGGGCTTGCCCGTGTAATGTTGCAGCTCACCGAAAATTCGCGCGATCCGCGCCGCCAGATCTGCCTGGCCATATTCGACGCTCACTAGATGCACGTCGAACGGGTTGCCCAGAAGCGCGTTGCCAAAGATGAAGCCGGCCTCTGTCGGTCCCATGGAGCCCGGCAGGATCACATGCCGTATCGGGTAGCCGGAAGCCTCGCTCTGCGAAAGGAGCTCCGCCGCGGCCACCGCATATCCGAGCGCGCCGACAACGGCGCTGCCGACGATGTAGGGCCGGCGCCCGGCGCTGCGCAGTTCCTGCGCGATTTCCTCGATGCGCACCGCGCGCGTGTCTTCGCACATAGCGCCGACAAACCGCACCTCGGCGCCGAACACGCGGTTGAGAAAGGAGCTTCGACGCGTCTGATCGGTTTCAGCATCGTTGTGAACGATCAGGCAATCGAGCCCTGCAATGGCCGCTGCCGCCGCCGTCAGCCGACACTGGTTGGAAACGGGTGCGCCGGCGACCAGCAGCACATCGGCATTTTCCTCCAGCGCCGCTCCCAGCCAGAATTCCAGGCTGCGCAGCTTGTTGCCGCCGAGCGCGATCGGCATGTGGTCGTCGCGCTTGATGAAGAGACCGGAGCGGCCCAGTCGCTTTTCAAGCCGTGCGAGGGGCGCAAGAGGGGTTGGCTGTTCGAGCAGCCGGTAACGTGCCTGCGGGAATTGAATCATTGTCAGTGGTTTCCGTCCCGCCGGCTTCGCACATCACGCAGGCTGGCATCCGTGGCCGCCGCATCCTGCGGGTTTCTGATGCGTTCGATGTAATTGTAGATGGTGAATTTCGATACGTTCATGCGCGCGGCGATCAGGTCGACCGCGCCCTTCACCAGGAACACGTTCTTCTCTTCCAGCTCGCGAATGATGTTCATGCGGTAGGTCCGGCTGTCCTGTGTGCGCAGCGCCTCGTTCCGGCCGAGCGCTTCGTCCACCACGGCATCGACCATCCCGATCACGTCTTCATTGTGTGTGTTGCCGAACTGGGGCTGCTGTGTTGCCGGCGCATCGAAATTGCAGAAGGTCTGCAGCATGTCGATGCTGTGCATGAGGCTTTCGATGCACAGGTCGATGCGCATACAGGCGATGGTCTCATCGTCTGCGCCGCGCAGGATCGTGATCGATGAACTGAGCCTGCGGCCGTCGGGCGTTGTCGCGGTGAACTGCAAGCGGCCGCTTGGCCGGTTGTCGGCTTCCTGAAAGCGCGTGAACAGCTTTTCGGAAAGCTGGGAGCCGATGCTGGCCTCCATCACGGTGCCGGAATAAGCGACAAGGCGAGGGCGCTTTTCGCGCATGTCGTATAGCGAAACCTGGCAGTTGGCGCCGAACTGGGCTACAAGCGTTTCCATCAGCGCTGCGTAGGGGCGCAGGATAGGGTCCAGTGGTGTATCCTGTGTCATGCTCTCACATTCTGTTTGTCAGGCGGAATAGTGCCGTCGGTTGTGGACGAGGAACGCTGCTTGCCCATGCGTGGCTTGCCGGCATTCTTTTCTAGCCAGTCGACAAGCTTGAGCACCGGGAAACAGTAGCAGAAGTAGATCAGGGCAACGATGCCGTAGATGAACAGGATGTCGCTCGGAAAACGCAGGATGGAGATCTCGCCCTGCCGGGTCAGTTCGCTGATGCCCACCACCGAGACGATGGATGTTGCCTTGATGAGGTTCACATAGACGCCGCCGAGCGAGGGCAGGATCAGCATGATCGATTGCGGCAGGATGATGTGGCGCAGCGTCTGGCCACGGCGCATGCCGATGGCGAAGGCGCCTTCCCACTGTCCACGCGGTATCGCGCGGATCGCGCCGCTGACGATCTCCGTGACATAGCTGGATGTGTAGATCGCGAGGCTGACCAGAGCTGCGGTCAGCGAATCCCACATCAAAAGCGCAAAGCCGGTGTTGGGAAGCACGAAGTACACCACATAGAGCTGCACGAGAAACGGCGTGCCGCGCAGCAGATGCAGATAGCCGCCGATCAGCGGTGTGAGGTAGGGCACGCGCTGCCCGCGGACCAGCCCGAGAACGAACCCGATGGCCGAACCGCCAATGATGCCGGCCAGCGATATGCCGAGCGTCTGCCAGAACCCGTTCAGGAGTGCGGGCAGGACGGCATGAAAAACGTCGATATAATGTTGCATCATGCTGCTGCCTTGTTCCAGGCCGGTCCTGCCAGCTTGCGCTCCACATAGCGTGAGGCGACCAGCAGCAGCAGGTAAATGGCGAAGTAGATGACGGCGACGGAGAGAAAGCCCTCGTTTGGCTTGATGCGCTCGCTGTTCAAAAGCATGCCGGCGGCCACCAGATCGAACACGGTGATGAGTGAGAGCAGCGATGTATCCTTCACCAGAATGGCAGTTTGCCCGAGCAGCGAAGGCAGGATGTTGGCAAAGGCCTGCGGCAGGACGATATGTTGCGCGCGCTGGCGAAACGTCATGCCGACGGCAAGTCCGCCCTCGATCTGTCCCTTCGCGACCGACTGAATGCCGGAGCGGATGATTTCGGCCATATAGGGCGCGGTGTGCAGGGTCAGCGCGAGAATGCCGATCCACAGTTCGGGCCAGCGCGCGGTTGCCGGCACGAGATGCGGCAGGGCGAAATAGACGATGTAGATTTGCAGCAGAAGCGGGGTCGAGCGGATCGCCTGTATATACACTTCGGCGGGGATGGAAATCAGCCGGCTTGGTGAAAGGCGCATTCCGGCCAGCGCCGTTCCCAGTACGAGCGAAAGCACCAGACTCGCGCTCGCCGCCAGAAGCGTGTTTGTGATGCCCCGCGCGAACTCATCAGCATAGAGCGCGACGATGCGGTAATTGTAGACGCCAACAATCCAGTCGGCGACCGGCTCAAGAAATGTCATGGTGCAACCCGGTCCGCGAGGCGTTTGGGAACGTCATTGGAGGCTCAGGGTCGGGCGGCGTTCTGCCAGAATGCCGCCCGGCCTCAATGCGCTATTTGTGGTCAGCTTCCCAGTCGCGGGAGTTCCACCAGTATTCGACGAGACGGTCGAGCTTGCCATTGGCCGAGACCAGCTCGAAGTAATTGTCCATCCAGAATTTCAGATGGCTGTTCTCCGCGCGGGTGGCGAATGCAAGCGGCTCGCGGGTGATGATGCCGTCGAGGATCATCAGATTGTCGTATCCGCCGACATAGGTCTGCGCGTTGCCGAGGTCGGTCAGCGCGCCGTCGACCCGGCCGGCGGCGAGCGCCTGGGCGGCTGCGGGGCCGCTGGCAAATTCCTTGACGGTTGCGTTGGGCAGGAATTCCTTGATCGCGGTCACATAGGTGCCGCCCTGCACGCCGCCCACATTGAGACCTTCCTTGTTCAGGTCTTCCCAGGTGGTGCGGCCGCTGTCCTTGGCGGTCATTGCAACCGTGTCCTGATAGAAGAACGGGCGGGAGAAAAGCAGTTGCGCCGTACGCTGCGGTGTGGGCGTCATGTCGGCTGCGATAAAGTCGAACTTGCTGGCCAGCAATGCGGGGATGAGGCCCTTCCAGTCATAGTCCTGAAGAACCAGTTTCACACCCAGATCGTCGGCCATCATCTTGACGATCTCGATCGCCAGGCCGGTGCGTTCGCCATCCTTGTTGATGAAGCTCACAGGCGCGCCTTGCGTCTGCACGCCGACGCGCAGTTCACCGCGCTGTAGGATCTCGTCCATTTCGGTTTCGGCGCTTGCAGGGGCGCTCATCCCGAAGGTCACGCCGATGGCGGTTACAGCGGCGAGCGCTGTCTTGAGAATAGATTTCATTCTGGTTCCTCCCTGGTGATTGTGACCCGCATGCCGCTGGGTCTTTAGTGGATTTGCGAAAGAAACTGTCTGGTTCGGGCATTCTGCGCGTTGTCGAAGAGCGTCTCAGGCGCGCCCTGTTCCACGATGGCGCCCGCATCCATGAAGATGACGCGGTCCGCCACGTCGCGGGCGAAGCCCATCTCATGCGTCACGACCGCCATGGTCATGCCTTCGCTCGCCAGTTCGCGCATCAGGTCGAGAATGCCGCCGACCATTTCGGGATCGAGCGCCGAGGTGGCTTCATCGAACAGCATGACCTGCGGATGCATCGCCAGCGCTCTTGCGATGGCGACGCGCTGTTGCTGTCCGCCGGAAAGCTGGCTCGGATAGTGATGCCGGCGGTCCTCTACACCGACGCGCTTAAGAAACGACATGGCGATTTCCTCAGCCTCGCGCCGGGAGCGTCCGCGCACTATGCGCTGTGGCAGCGCCACGTTTTCCAGAGCGGTTTTGTGCAGGAACAGGTTGAAGTGCTGAAACACCATGCCAACGTCGGCGCGCAGCGATGACAGGTCCGTGCGCCGGTCGGTTACCTCGCGGCCGGCCACCCTGATGGTCCCGGAATCGACCCTTTCCAATCCGTTGAGGGTGCGCAGCAGCGTGCTTTTCCCCGAGCCGGAAGGGCCGATGACAACCACGACTTCGCTTTGAGAAACGTCAAGGTCGACGTCTGCAAGCGCGACGCAGCGTTCGTCGCCTCCCACTGCGGCGAATGTCTTGCGAACACCGCGAGTGTGAATTGCCGCTTCCTTGGCTGCGTCAGGCCTGTCCGTCATCGAGCTCCCCCTCAAGCGTTACGGCGACAGTCTGCATAATCGGAATTTAGAGTCAATTTTTTTGAATCAAAAAATTTTTTGTAAAAGCATTCGATTATCAGAGCGGACACCTCAAAAGAGATTCTGGGAATTGCCAAGACCTCAGAGGATTGTCATGCGTCCTGCAAATCCAACCGTTTGGTGAGATTGATTGTCGGAGTATTCCTTCCTGCTCATCTGCATTCAGGGCGCTCTCACCATCGCCCTCCTGAGATGGCTGACATTGCGCGTCTCGCTCGGGCTGACTGCGATCATCGCTGCAGCCATCGTCTTTTTCATGTTTCCGGGCATGAACAGAGGCGCGTTGCCCTTTCTTGCCATGATGCTGTCAGCAACAGCGCTCTGCGCCCTGTATCTGTTCCGCAACGCCCGCGTCAGACGCCTTCGCTGAAGGAATGCCCAGGCCCCCGGAGTTCGCCGCCCACAATGCCAACAACAACCGCACCACCCACTCACAAACCCGCTTGACGCCGGGCTTAAGGTCGCGGATTAATGCGCGCTGCGCGGGTATGATGTAATGGTAGCCTGTCAGCTTCCCAAGCTGATCGCGCGGGTTCGATTCCCGCTACCCGCTCCAGATGCTCCGACCAAGGCCAGCCTCTTGGCGCCCATCCAGGCTTGCGCACCTGCGTCCGGGTGCGTATCTCTTTGCGGTCAAGATCAAGGAGCACTCCGGTGTCGGCACTGACCAGATTCCTCGGCGACAGCCCGCTGCGCGTCATCATCAAACTGCTGATCGTTTCACTCATCGTCGGCTTTGTGATGAGCGCGTTCAACTGGTCTCCATTCGACATCATCCATGCGCTGCGTGACACTGTCGTTCATCTCTGGAACATGGGGTTCGATGCGCTCGGCCGTTTCGCAAGCTATATCCTGCTTGGCGCGGCAATCGTCGTGCCGGCCTTTCTGATCCTGCGCCTCCTGAACTATCGCCGTTAGCTAGGCCCGGGGCGCATTTCCATGTATCATGCTCAGCCACAAGACCGCGTATCGCATCCGTTCACGGTGACGAACCGTCTCGTCCTGTCGATCGCCCTGCCGATGACGCTGGCCTATCTGACCACGCCGCTTCTGGGCATCGCCGATACGGCCATTGTCGGCCAGTATGGCGACGCGGCCCTGCTGGGCGGGCTGGCGGCGGGCGCCATCGTCTTCGACGTGGTCTTCACCACGTTCAATTTTCTGCGCTCCGGCACGACCGGCCTCGTCGCGCAGGCCTATGGCCAGGGCAACGCACTGGAGGAGCAGGCGGTTCTGTGGCGGGCATTGCTGGTTGCCCTGGCCGCCGGTCTTCTCGTTGTGCTGCTCGGTCCGTTCGTGGTTGCCGGCGGTGTGTATTTCATGGGGGCCGAGCCGGAGGTGGCGGCGGCCATGCGTGCCTATGTCTCGATCAGAATTCTCGCCGCCCCCGTCTCGCTCATCAACTACGCAATTCTCGGATATGTGCTCGGGAGGGGCGAAGGCGCGCTCGGGCTCGCGCTGCAGTTCATCCTGAACGGCACGAACATTGCGCTGTCGATGTTTCTCGCGCTGTCGCTGGGCTGGGGCATCGAGGGTGTGGCCTGGGGCACGGTGGGTGGCGAAGCTGTCGGCATGCTCACAGGGTTCGCCGTGCTGGCCTGGCGTTTTCGGCGCGAGCCCCGCGTTTCGCTGCGGCGGGTCTTCGACACGCCACGGATTGTCCGTATGGTGGCCATGAATGGCGACATCATGATCCGGTCTTTCTCGCTTCTCGCTGCATTCGCGCTCTTCACCAGGCAGGGCGCGCAGTTTGGTACCGTCACTCTGGCTGCCAATGCGATCCTGATGAATTTTTTCCTGGTCGCGGGATATTTTCTCGATGGAACCGCCACCGCTGCCGAGCAATTGGCAGGGCGTGCCGTGGGCGCGCACTACCGCCCCGCCTTTCTCCGCTCCCTGAGGCTGACGGTGGCGTGGGGCTTCGGGCTCGCCATTGTCATGTCGCTGTTTCTGCTTTTGGCCGGCGAAGCGCTGATCGCTTTTATCACCACGGCACAGGATGTACGAACGGCCGCCAACACCTTTCTGCCCTGGGCGGCGCTGATCTCCATCTCTGGCGTTCTGGCATTTCAGATGGATGGGGTGTTCATCGGCGCAACCTGGTCGCGCGACATGCGCAACACGATGCTACTTTCTTTCGCGCTCTATCTCGCTTGCCTGTTCTTCTTGACGAGAAGTTTTGGCAATCATGGATTGTGGGCGGCGTTCCACATTCTTCTGATCGTTCGCGGCATCAGCCTTTTCGCCATTGTGCCGTCACGAATGCGCAGAACGTTCGCTGAATAGACGTCAGTCGAGGTGGCGCGCAGCCCATTCGTCCACGCGGGTGTCGCGCAACTGACGCAGCGAAGTAAGGTTTTCGCGCTGAGCAAATGCACTCATCTCTTCCAGAATCCTGCCGGGCAGGCAGGTGCCGCCGAAGATCAGGCCACTATACATCTGCACCAGATCGGCACCGGCGCGGATCTTCTCCAGCGCCGTTTCAGTGGAGCAAACCCCGCCAACGCCGATAATCGGCATGGCCGGCCCGACCAAGAGCCGCATCTTGGCAAGAATGACCGTCGACCGTTCGAAAAGAGGCTGGCCGGAGAGCCCGCCCGTCTCGTGTGCCAGGCGGCTTGTGACGCCGGCTCTCGAAAGCGTGGTGTTGCTGACGATCAGCCCGTCGATGCGTTTGCCTAGCGCTTCGTCGGCTATGTCGGCCAGGGCAGCGTCGGTGAGGTCAGGTGCGATCTTCAGGAAAAGCGGGATTGGCGCACGCCGCAGCCTGGCGACTTCGTTGCGTGTTTCGATCACCCGGTGAAGGAGTTCGGCGAGGTTTGCACGATCCTGAAGCGATCTCAGCCCGGCCGTGTTGGGCGAGGAAATGTTGATGGCAAGATAGGACGCGATATCGCCAAAGGCACGCACGCCCGCCTCATAATCGGCAATGCGATCCGTGCTGTCCTTGTTGGCGCCGATGTTCACGCCGACAATTCCGCCCCTGCCGGCACGGCTCCTGATGCGCTCGCGCACCGCCACGATGCCGTCATTGTTGAAACCCATCCGGTTGATGAGCGCGCTGTCTTCCTCCAGCCGAAAAAGGCGCGGCTTGGGGTTTCCCTCCTGCGGCTTCGGGGTCACGGTGCCGCATTCCACGAAGCCGAAGCCCAGCTGCAGCAGGCCGTCCGCTGCCTCGGCATTCTTGTCGAAGCCGGCTGCCATGCCCAGCGGGTTGGGAAACACCATCCCGCCCACTATGGTTTTGAGACGTTTGCTTGTCTGCGGTGGCCGGGCCAGCGGCATACGGCTTTTCAGGGCCATGATCGCAAGGTTGTGGGCGCGTTCGGAATCCATCCGGAAAAGGGCCTGGCGCGCAATCCTGTCGAGCAGCGACTTCATTCTGATAGCTCTGGAAAAAGGTGGAGGCCATCTGCGCCCAGCGGCAGGGGCTGCACCCATGCGACTGCATCGAGCGGCAGGGAGGCATAGAGGTGTGGAAACAGTGCGCCGCCGCGCGAGACTTCGTGTTTCAGCGCGCTCCCGAGCGCATTGGCGTCAACGGCGACGAGCAGCAGGTCGTCCTGCCCGGCAAAGTGCCTGGCGGCTGTCTCCTTGACCTGCCCCGCCGTGGAGAAATGAATATAGCCGTCGGCGAGATCGATCGGCGCGCCATTGAACACCCCCGCGGTCTCGGCTTCCTGCCAGAGCGTGCGGGGACAGATTTTATAGATCAGTTGGACCATGCCAGCGGCTATACTTGCAATACAGTGTCAGCGAAAGGCCCGAAAAGGCGTTTTC
This sequence comes from Nitratireductor aquibiodomus, assembly GCF_900105565.1. Lineage (NCBI taxonomy): Bacteria > Pseudomonadati > Pseudomonadota > Alphaproteobacteria > Hyphomicrobiales > Phyllobacteriaceae > Nitratireductor > Nitratireductor aquibiodomus. The sequence goes on from NZ_FNSL01000001.1 coordinate 3,129,622, forward strand.
GGGGGATTGCGGTCTATCCCAATTATGGCGCATTCCTTGCACATGATCCCATCACCAGATGCATGAACGCGGAGCAGACCCATGCGCAAGACAATCGCGGCGACAGGAGCGCTGATCCTCCTGTCCATGACGGCGAACGCCGTGGCGCAGGAGGCCGAACGCTTTCGGCTTGAGCGCACGGAAGAAGGCTATGTGCGCATGGACACCCAGACCGGTGCCATGTCGATCTGCCGCGAGCGGTCGGGACAGCTCGTCTGTGCGCCGGCGGCCGATGAACGCGCGGCCTATGAGGAAGACATCGCCGCGCTTCAGGACAGGCTTGAAACCCTCGAGGAGCGGGTCGAAGCTCTGGAAGGCGCATCCCCCGAAGCGGCATCGGACCTGCCGTCCGAGGAAGAGTTCGAGCAGACCCTGGGTTTGATGGAGCGCTTCTTCCGCCGTTTCATGGGAATCGTGAAGGATTTCGAGAAGGAAGAAAAGACCACGTCGCCCGATACGCCCGCACCTGACCGGACCTGAGCAACTCCGGAAAGTGTGGAGCCGGCTTTCTGCCCGGAACTGCGCAAAAGCAGCATGCCAGAGCGTTCTCACATCTGCGCGGACGTCGGGTGGCCCGCGCCTGGCTGCGGACCGCTCTACGTGATCGCGCGCACCACGCGCAGCACCATTGAGAAGGCGAAGAACCCGCAGCCAATCTGCAGGCTGAGAACAGCAAAGCGCAGATAGATGTCTTTCAGGATGGCGATGAACACTTTTGCGCCCGAACGGCCGACCGGGCGCGCATTCGGGTTCAGATGCATCCAGACCTCTGTCTTCCTGGGGTTTTGTCGCGCAAGCGTATAGGCCTTCAGTATCAACAGCTCGGACATGATCAGCGTCATCAATGCGCCTGCGCTGAAAGCGAGCACCAGGTCGAATGATAAGCTCAGCATCACCAGGCCAATGGCAAAGGCGCCGAACATCACGGCGCGCCCGATGCAGAACATGGCTACCTTGTGGATTTTCTCCATAGCAGGCTCACGGGTTTTCACCCTCCCGGCGAGTCTGTGGCATAGATGTGGGGCAGGCAAGTAAATCTTCTGCGAGCATTTTGGCGAGTGGTGGAGTGTCTGGCTATGGCAGAGCTTGAAATGATGGCTATTCCCCGCATAATCGCCGCCGAAACCTGCGACGGAAGAAGACGACAATAATGCCGCAGGCGCGGGAGGGACTTTTGGCATCGGGCTATAGATTTCTGGTCGCCGACGACCATCCTCTGTTCAGGGGAGCGTTGAAGGGCGCTCTTTCCGGACTCGACGATGCATGCAGGATACTCGAGGCAGGCGACTTTGAAGGCGCGAAAGCGCTGGTCGACGAGAGTATCGATCTTGTTTTGCTCGATCTTTCCATGCCGGGCGTCAGTGGTCTGTCGGGGTTGATTGCGCTTCGCGGAATGAACCCTGCAGTGCCGATCGTTGTCGTGTCGGCTCACGACGATCCGGAAACCATCAGGCGGGCGCTGGAACTGGGCGCGTCCGGTTTCATCTCGAAATCGTCAGGCATGGACGAGATCCGAACGGCGGTTCAGGCCATCCTTGATGGCGGTATCTATACGCCCGCCGATATCGATCTGGGCGCCGAGGCCGATCCGGAGATTGCCGATCTCATCCGCCGGCTGCAAACCCTTACGCCGCAACAGACCAGGGTGCTGAGCATGCTGGCGGAAGGGCTGCTGAACAAGCAGATCGCCTACGAGCTCAACGTCTCGGAAGCAACCATCAAGGCGCATGTCTCCGCGGTGTTGCAGAAGCTCGATGTAGACAGTCGCACCCAGGCCGTGATCCGCCTGTCGAAAATCGGGGCCGACACCATCGCCACGGAAAGCTGAAGCCGTCGCCGGTACTGCTCTTCCTGCCTATTCCGCTGCCGCGAGCATCTGGCGGCAGCGCATCAGCAATGTGCGCAGCGATGCCGGGCGCAGAGGCTTGTTCAGCACCATGGCCGTCAGCGCCTCCGCCTCGGCGCGCACTTCGTTGGAACGGTCGGCGGTGATCAGGATTGCCGGTATCGTTTCTCCATAGCGCGCCCGCAATGCGGCGATCACATCGAGCCCCACTTCGTTGTCGAGATGATAATCGGCCAGGATGATGTTGGGCGCTCCGCCCGAAAAATCGGGCAGGGTGGCCGATCCGGTCGCCGTCGAAACGGCGCAGCCCCACCCTTCCAGAAGCCGGCGCATCCCGTCGAGAATGCGCGGATCGTTGTCGATACACAACACACGCAATCCCTCCAGCATGGTCTGCTGGACCGCCGCAGGGCGCGCGGGCCTCTCGACCTCCCTCGCAGGGGTGGAGCTTGTCGGGATGATGACGGAGAAGCGCGTGCCGCCGTGAACTTCTGAATCGAGACGTATTTCCATGTTCAGAACCCGCGCGATGCGGTCGACAATCGAGAGACCAAGGCCCAGCCCCTGAGCCTGCCGCACGCCTTCCTCCAGTCGGGTGAACTCGCGGAACACCGTATTCAGCTTGTCGGGCGCAATGCCGATACCCGTGTCGATGACCTGCAGTTCGAGAAGCGTGCCACGCCGCCGCACACCCACAAGCACGCGGCCGCTCGGCGTGTACTTGATCGCATTGGAGACAAGGTTCTGAACGAGGCGCCGCAGCAGGTTGCGGTCCGTGTTCACGGTGAGCGTCGAGGGGACGATGGTCAGCTCCAGCCCCTTTTCCTCGGCCAGTGGCATGAAATCCGTGCTCAACTGGCGCAGCAGACCATCGAGCCTGAAGACACTGGCTGAGGGTTTCAGCGCACCGGTGTCCAGACGCGAAATGTCGAGCACGGCCCCGAGGATCGTTTCCACGGAATCGAGCGAGGATTCGATGTTACTGACATACTCGCGGGTCTCTCCGCCATCGGCGCGTTCCATTAGCGATGAACAGTAGAGCCGGGCCGCATTGAGCGGCTGGAGAATGTCGTGGCCGGCCGCCGCCAGAAAACGCGTTTTCCCGAGATTGGCTTCTTCCGCGATCACCTGTGCCTGTGCCAGCTCCTCATTGACCCGCATCAGCTCCGCCGTGCGGTCGGCCACGCGCTGTTCCAGTGTTTCGTTGATGCGCTTCAGGGCGATGTCCGCCTCCACACGCGGTGTGATGTCGGTATAGGTGGCAACGATGCCACCGTCTGGCATGGGGTTGGTGCGCAGTTCGATGATGCGCCCGCTCTTTCGCAACCTGATCTCCCATGGCATTCCGAAGTCGGTGAAACGGTTGAGTGTCACCGTATAGGCGTCGACGGGAATTTCCCCGCGCACTGCGAGCAGATTGACGAACCGGTCGAGCGAGACGCCAACCTGGCCCATTTCGTCCGGCAGGTTGAAGAGCGTTCTGTACTGCCGGTTCCAGCAGATGAGCTGGAAGTCGCGGTCGAACACGGTCACGCCTTCTTCCATCTGGTCGAGCGCGGTCTGCAAGAGGTCGCGGTTGTGCTGCAGCGCCATGGAAGCGTCGTCGAGCAGTCTGAGCGCGTCGCGCGGTGAGCGGTCATTGCGCTGGAAGAGCAGCGAAAGAATGAGCCGTGAGGAAGACGAACCCACCGCACTGGCAAGCAATTGTTCGGAGAAGCGCACCAGGGCGATGCCGGTCTGGTCGTTGCCGTTGAGACGGACGCCATGTGTCGCCTCGAAAGTGGCAAAGGAGCGTTCTGTGCGTTCCGCACCCAGATAGCGCGAGATCGTGTCTTTGAGGTCGTTGACCGTGACCGCCGTGCGAAACCGGCGCAGGGTCGGGATGGGGCCCGTGTCGCGGGGCACGAAGATCGCCGCCTGGATGCGTTCGAGCGGCTGTGCCGCGCGCGAAAGCGAACCCAGCACGAAGAACAGCGTGTTGACGGCAAGGCTCCACAGAACACCATGATTGAGCGGCTCGGCCACGGTGCCGAAAAGCGCCTGCGGCCTGAGTGCCGGCAGGCCGAAGAGACCGTCCGTGATGATGCTGGTCCCTTGCGGGGCTAGCGAAGGAAACAGAAGCGTGTAGCCCCACAGGGCAAATCCCGCTCCCATGCCGAGCAGCGCGCCCCGCGCATTCGCACCTCGCCAGATCAGCCCGCCGAAGAAGGCCGGCGCGAACTGGGCGATGGCTGCAAAGGAGATGAGGCCGATGGCGGCCAGCCGGGTGTTGTGCGTGGTCTCGCGGTAATAAAGAAACGCGGTGAAAAGGATGATGAAGATGGCGGCGCGGCGGATGTTGAGAATGCTTGACGACCAGTCGTTCTTCTCGCGGTGGTCGGGGCGCAGCAGGCGGCGCAGAAAAAGCGGGATCACCAGGTCGTTCGAGATCATGATCGAAAGCGCCACACTGGCGACGATGACCATGGCGGTGGCGGCCGAAAGCCCGCCGATGAAGGCGACCAGGGCAAGAAGATCATGCCCGGCGAGCAGCGGCAGGGCGAGCACGTAGAGGTCGGAATTGGCTTTGTCGCCGACGAGCGCCAGACCGGCAAAGGCAATCGGAATCACGAAAAGGTTGATCAGCACCAGGTAGAGCGGAAAGAGCCAGCTTGCGGTCTCGAGTTCCGTGGTGCTGCGGTTTTCCACGATGGTGACGTAGAACTGCCGCGGTAGCATGATGATGGCGAAAGCGCTCAGCGTCGTCATCACAATCCAGGTCGCAAGCGACGTGGGATAGGTGTAGGCCTTTTGCACTTCCGGAAGGCTGCTTACGGCGCGTGCCAGATCCAGCGGTCCCGCGAAGAAGAAATAGGTGATGGCGATGCCGACCGCGAGGAAGGCCGCTAGTTTCACCACCGTCTCCACGGCAACGGCCAGAACCAGACCCTCCTGATGCTCCGTGGCATCGGCGTGACGGGTGCCGAAGAGAACGGCAAAGATTGCCAGCAGAAAGGTGACGATCAATGCCATGTCGCCGACGAAGAAATCGATCACGGGCGGCGCGCCGTCATAATGCGTGACCATGAGGCTCACGGAATCGGAGATCGCTTTCAACTGCAGGGCAATATACGGAACGGTACCAAACGTCGCGATGAGCGTGGCCACGGATGCGACGGCAAAACTCTTGCCATAGCGGGCGGCAAGGAAGTCGGCGATTGAGGTGATCTTCTCGGATTTGGCGAGCCGGATGATGCGCTTGAGGATCGGGAAGCCGAACAGGAAAACCAGCACCGGGCCGATATAGATGGCCAGAAATTCCAGCCCGCGCTCGGAGGCCAGACCCACCGAGCCGAAGAAGGTCCAGGACGTGCAATAGATCGCAAGGCTGAGCGCATAGATATAGGGGCGCGAGCCGAGCCCTCCCTGGCGGGCGGCGCGATTGTCGCCGACGCTCGCTATGAAGAAGAGCAGCGTCACGTAAGCGACGGCTATGATTGCGATGACCCAGCCCTGCACCGGTCGCGATTCTCCTCCTCACGGGGCACGCCAAAAGGCAAACACAGGCCCGGTGGTGTGTCCAATGCTTCTTTCGGCCAATGAGCCCTGTGAAGTCAAAAGAACGGTTTTTGTTGCGCTTCTCACTTGTGGCACTGCTATTGTGCACGTGCTGGTGGCCTTTGAGTCGCCGGGGTTGCAGCCAGGGCAATTCCAGGAAAAGTGGGAACCGGTTTTCCGTCCGGAATTGCGCAAAACAACAAGGTAGAGCGCTTTCGCGATTCAACGAAAGGCGAAAACGCTCTAGATTGGGGAGATACCCTTATGATGAAAGAATTTCGGGAGTTCATTGCACGGGGCAATGTGATGGACCTCGCGGTCGGCGTGATCATCGGCGGCGCGTTCGGTCTTATTGTGAAATCTTTGACCGATGACATTATCATGCCGGTCATCGGCGCCATCTTCGGCGGTTTCGATTTTTCGAATTATTTCATGCCGCTTTCGTCCACCGTGACCGCAACGACGCTGGAAGCTGCGCGGGAGCAGGGGGCGGTGTTCGCCTACGGCAACTTCCTGACCGTGGTCGTCAACTTCCTGATTCTGGCATGGATCATTTTCCTCATGGTGAAGGGCGTGAACGCGCTGCGCCGCAAGGAAGCCGAAAAGCCGGCAGAGCCCGAAGCCCCGCCGGCCGATGTTCAGCTTCTCACCGAAATCCGCGACCTTTTGTCGAAAAAATAGGGCTTTTTCGCCTTTTTATCGAAAAACACTGGGAAAATCCGAAAACGCCGCCGAGAAGGTATCTCGGCGGCGTTCTCATTGTTTTTGCTTGGAAAAAGAAGTCAGCCGCCGGACTTGGGAACCAGAAGAGACACCACCCGCTCGGATTTCGCCGGCTGGGGCTGGTCCGCTTCGTTGAAGGGAATGCCGAGCGCTTTCCAGGTTTCGAGAAGCGCGTCGCGCAATGTGTCGATCAGCGCGTCGTCATGGTACGGCGTCGGCGTGATGCGCAGCCGCTCCGTGCCGCGTGGCACGGTCGGATAGTTGATCGGCTGGATGTAGATCCCGTGCTTTTCGAGCAGACGATCCGTGGCCTGCTTGCACAGTTCGGGATCGCCCACGAGCAGCGGAACGATGTGGGTCTGCGACGGCATCACCGGCAGACCGGCTGCAAGAAGCTTGTCCTTGGCCTGCTGGGCCTGGCGCTGCTGCGCTTCTCGCTCGACCGAGGAAGTCTTCAGGTGGCGGATCGATGCGGTGGCCGCAGCCGCGATGGCCGGTGGCAGGGCGGTCGTGAATATGAACCCGGACGCGTAGGAGCGCACCGCGTCGATAACGGCGGTTGAGCCGGTAATATAGCCGCCGATCACGCCAAAGCCCTTGGCCAGCGTGCCCTCGATAACATCCATGCGATGCGCAAGGCCGTCGCGCTCGGTGATGCCACCGCCCCGCGCGCCATACATGCCGACGGCATGAACCTCGTCGATATAGGTCATCGCATTATACTTGTCGGCGAGATCGGCAATCGCCTCGATGGGCGCGATATCGCCGTCCATGGAGTAGACGGATTCGAATACGATCAGTTTTGCCCGACCGGGGTCTGCATCCCTGAGCAGGCTTTCCAGATGCGCAACATCGTTGTGCCGGAAGATTTTCTTCTCCGCGCCCGAGCGGCGCACGCCCTCGATCATCGAGGCATGGTTCAGCTCGTCGGAAAGAACCAGGCAGTTGGGAAGGAGGCGGGCGATGGTGGAGATGGAGGCTTCATTGGAGATGAAACCCGATGTGAAGACGAGGCCGGCTTCCTTTCCGTGCAGGTCGGCAAGCTCGGCTTCGAGCTCCACAAGCGGGTGATTGGTGCCGGAAATATTGCGCGTGCCGCCGGCACCTGCGCCCATTGAGCCGGCCGCCTTCTGCATGGCCGAAATCACGCTCTCGTGCTGGCCCATGCCCAGATAGTCGTTCGAGCACCAGACGGTAATTTCACGCGTCTCTTCACCGGAACGCCATAGCGCGCGCGGAAACGCGCCGACGATCCGCTCGAGGTCTGCGAAGACGCGATAGCGGCGTTCAGCGTGAAGTTGATCGATCGCTTCTGAGAAAAAACGCTGGTAATTCATTGAACCTTCCTGCTGTGCGGCGCGATCATAGTCGCGCACCCCGTCTGCGTCCATTGCGTGTTTCGGGCAAATTGACACGTCTGCGTGACATCGCCTTGCGCTCGATCAAATTCGATCCGAGAGGGCAGACCTGGTCAGTGCGGAAGCGTGTCTTTCGGCAGGCCCTCGCCCGGTGCCATCATGTCGGCAATGGCTGTCAGGGCCAGGATGAGCTGGCTGCGCCGCTCCGGAGAGAGGTCTGCGAAACGCCGGGCGAAGGCGTCGCCCATCGGTTCCGGCGCCCGCGTCAACAGCGCGGCACCTTCGGGCGTGAGGCGGGTATGGACGACGCGGCGATCGTTGCGTGAGCGGTAGCGCTCGACCAGTTGCCGTGCTTCCAGATTGTCGAGAATGGTGATCACGGTCGCAGCGCTCAGATCGATATGGGCAGACAGGACAGTGGTCGTGACCTCTCCAAGTGCGGCAATCGCCTTGAGGGTAATGAGCTGCGGCGCCGTGAGCCCGATCTGCTTTGCAAGCGCCCGGGACTGCACATCGTTGGCACGGACGATCCGGCGGATGCATTTTTCCACGCCCCGTAACTCATCGTCGCGGAACCTGTTGGTGACCTTGTCAGTTGTCTTCTTAAAGCTCATGCTGACGCCATTAATTTGACATCTAATAGTTATAACTATAACTAAAATACGCTCCGACGCAACGACGAACAAGGGATCAGATCGCTATCCATGTGCGGAATCTGCGGAGAACTGCGGCTTGATGGCCGCCCTGCCTCACCTGTCGCTCTTTCGAAAATGATGGACTGTCTTGCGCCGCGCGGGCCTGATGGCGCGGGCGCCGTCGTTCATGGCAGCGCGGCCTTCGGGCATCGGCGGCTGAAAATCATTGACCTGTCGGAAAAGGCACGCCAGCCGATGGAGGATGCGGAGCTCGGGCTCACCATCGCCTTCAACGGCTGCATCTACAATTATCCCGAGCTGCGTGCGGAACTGGAGGGCAGGGGCTACCGCTTCTTCTCCACCGGCGACACCGAAGTCATTCTGAAAGCCTGGCATGCCTGGGGTGAGGAATGTGTGACCCGGTTTCATGGCATGTTTGCCTTCGTGCTGCGCGAGCGTGAAACGGGCCGCGTGGTGATGGCGCGCGACCGGTTTGGCATCAAGCCGCTTTACCTGGCGGAGACGCCGGAGCGCATTCGGTTCGCATCGTCCCTGCCGTCCCTGCTGGCGGCGGGTGAGGTGGACACGTCCATCGACCGCCACGCGCTGCATCACTACATGACGTTCCACGCGGTCGTCCCCCCACCGCGCACCATCCTGAACGGCGTGAAGAAGCTGCCGCCTGCCACCATCCGGATCATCGAAGCCGATGGCAGTCAGCGGGATCGGATCTACTGGGATCCGCCCTTCGCGCGCGATCCCGATACGCCCCCTCTTTCTCCCGACGAATGGCGTGACCGCACGCTGGAAGCGCTGCGTCTCGCCGTCAAACGCCGCATGGTGGCCGACGTGCCGGTGGGCGTCCTGCTTTCTGGAGGTGTGGATTCCAGCCTCATCGTCGGGCTTCTCGCCGAGGCCGGCCAGAAGGGTCTCATGACCTTCTCCGTCGGTTTCGAGGAGGCCAATGGCGAAAAGGGTGACGAATTCGTCTATTCCGATCTGATCGCGAAAGAATTCGGCACCGATCATCACAAGATCTTCGTGCCCTCGGCCGATTTGATGGATGCGCTTCCCGGCACGTTCGCTGCCATGTCGGAGCCAATGGTCTCCTACGACAATGTCGGTTTTTATCTCCTCTCCAAGGAAGTCTCGAAACACATCAAGGTCGTGCAGTCGGGGCAGGGCGCCGACGAGATTTTCGGTGGCTATCACTGGTATCCGCCGCTGATGAATTCCAACGATGTGGTGGGTGACTATGCGAAGGTCTTCTTCGACCGGTCGCACGAAACGCTGACCAGACAGCTCGCGCCCGAATGGATCGCCGACCGCGATGCGAGCCGCGAACTGGTGGCGGCTCACCTCACACGGGCAGGCGCCGACACGCCGGTCGATGCGGCGCTGAGGCTCGATTCCACCGTCATGCTCGTGGATGACCCGGTCAAGCGGGTGGACAACATGACCATGGCCTGGGGGCTTGAGGCGCGGGTGCCGTTCCTCGATCATGAGCTGGTGGAGCTTGCCGCCCGCATCCCGCCCGAGGAAAAGCTCAAACAGGGTGGCAAGGGCGTGCTGAAGGAAGTCGCAAGGCAGGTGGTCCCGCATGAGGTGATCGACCGGAAGAAGGGCTATTTCCCGGTGCCGCAGCTCAAATATGTCGATGGGCCCTATCTCGATATGGTGCGCGATGCACTGTCCTCGCAATCCGCCCGTGAACGCGGCCTCTTCCGCCAGGAGTATCTGGACACGCTCTACGCCGCGCCGGCCGATCACATCACGCCGCTGCGTGGCTCCGAACTCTGGCAGGTAGGGCTGCTCGAACTCTGGCTGCAAACCCACGGGGTATGACCGATGGCCAAGAAAGAGGATGTGGCTTTGCGCGCCTCGCGCGGGCGCAGCGACAAGGCGCTCGGCTACCGCCTGAAGCGCCTGCGCAGCGAGACCATGAAGCCGACCAGCGCCCCGGTCGATCAATCGGCTGAACAGCAGGACCGGTCCGTCTCTCTTGAACTCGGCTGGGGGCGGCTTCTCTTCGCCCAGACCTTCGAGACGAATGAAGAACTTGCCGGTGCCCTGCAGGACGAGGGCCCGGCCCGGCGCGACATCGCCTTTTATATCCGCGACCCGCATGTGCTTCTGTCCATGGCGCCGCAGGAACTCTTTCTTGACCCGTCGCACACCTACCGGCTCGATCTTGCGACCTATCGCCCGAGCCGGCGTCAGCCACGCGGCTTTTTCATCCGGCGGCTGACCTCGGAGGCGGACGCAAACGCCGTCAACGCCATCTATCAGAGCCGAGGCATGGTCACCGTGCGCCCGGACTTTTTCTGGACCAACCGAGACAGCCGCGCCGTCACCTATTTCGTCGCCGAGGACGACCAGACCGGCGATATTCTTGGCACGGTAACCGGGGTCGATCATCGCCGCGTGTTTCAGGACGCCGAGAACGGCTCCTCCCTCTGGTGCCTCGCGGTCGATCCGCAATGCCGTCACGCAGGGGTGGGCGAGATGCTGGTGCGGCGGCTGGCCGAGCATTTTGCCGCCCGTGGCGCGGGCTTCATGGATCTCTCGGTCATGCATGACAATGATCAGGCCATTGCGCTTTATGAGAAGCTCGGCTTCCATCGCGTTCCGGTGTTCGCCGTCAAGCGGAAGAACCCCATCAACGAAAATCTCTTCACCCATCCGCCCGCGGATTTCGACCTTCTCAACCCCTATGCGCGGTTGATCGTGGATGAGGCTCACCGGCGCGGCGTGGCGGTGGATGTGACGGATGCCAAAGGCGGGTTTTTCCGCCTGTCGTTTGGTGGCCGCTCGATTCACTGCCGCGAAAGCCTCTCTGAACTGACCTCGGCGGTCGCCATGTCGATCTGTGATGACAAGGCGGTCACGCGCCGTGTGGTGGAGCGCGCAGGGCTGATTGTGCCGGAGCAGATGGAAGCAGTTGATGACGACGGTGCCCTTGGCGCATTCCTGAAGAAGCATGGGCGCGTCGTGGTGAAACCGGCACGCGGCGAGCAGGGCAAGGGCGTTGCCGTTGGTCTTGAAACGCTGGACGAGATGAAGAACGCCATACGTATCGCCCGTGAGCTTTCCGACCGCGTTCTGGTGGAGGCCTGCTTTGAAGGCGAGGATCTGCGCCTGGTTGTGATCGACTATCGCCTCGTAGCGGCAGCTGTACGCCGTGCGCCGCGCGTGGTGGGCGACGGTCACAAGACCATCGGGGAACTGATCGAAAAACAGTCGCGCCGGCGCGCTGCCGCTACGGGCGGCGAAAGCCGGATCCCCATTGATGACGAGACCCGGCGTTGCGTTGCCGCTCTCGGGTATGAACTGTCGAGTGTGCTGCCGGAAGGCGAGGAGGTCGTGGTGCGCAAGACGGCAAACCTCCACACCGGCGGTTCCATTCACGACGTTACGGAAAAGGTGCATCCGGATCTGGTGAAGGCAGCCTGTACCGCGGCGCGTGCCATTGACATTCCGGTTGTCGGCATTGACCTTATGGTCCGGTCGCCCGGCCAGCCGGATTATGTCTTTATCGAAGCCAATGAACGGCCAGGCCTTGCGAACCATGAACCGCAACCGACCGCCGAACGCTTCGTCGACCTGCTTTTCCCGCGCTCCGGCGTGAAATCGGCGGAAAGGGCACTGGCTCCCAGGGCATAGGTCCTCACCCCGGGCGGCATCCGCAATCGAGCAATCCAAAGGGAATGCATGTCACGACTGAAGATCGACGTTTCCTATCTGGTCGACCAGCTCAAGGCGCTGCTGGCGATCGACAGTCCCACCGGCTACACCGATACGATCGTCAGGCATGTGACGACTGAGCTTGAGCGGCTCGGGCTGGAGCCCGAACTCACACGGCGCGGCGCCATTCGGGCCGTTGTGCGCGGTGGCCGCCGTGAGGGCGCACGCGCCATCATCACGCATCTCGACACGCTCGGCGCACAGGTCAAATACATCAAGGACAACGGGCGTTTCGAGCTCGTGCCGATCGGTCACTGGTCGGCGCGCTTCGCCGAGGGCGCACGGGCGACGCTCTATACGGAGAAGGGCGCCTATCGCGGCACCATTTTACCACTCAAGGCGTCCGGCCATACGTTCAATGACGATGTCGACACAATGCCGGTGGGCTGGAATTTTGTGGAACTGCGCGTTGATGCCATGTGCTGGGATCGCGCAGACGCGCACAATTTAGGCATAGATGTCGGCGATTTCGTTGCCGTCGACCCGCAGCCGGAATTCCTTGAAAACGGCTTCATCGTTTCGCGGCATCTGGATGACAAGGCCGGCGTTGCCATCGCCCTGGCAGCGCTGGAATCGCTTCTCAGCAATGAAGTGACACTGCCGGTCGACACACACTGGCTTTTCACCATCGCTGAAGAAGTGGGAGTTGGCGCCGCCTCGATCGTCACCCCGGAAATCGCTTCCATGGTGACCATCGACAACGGCACCACGGCGCCTGGACAGAACTCCACGGAGTTCGGGGTCACCATCGCCATGGCCGATCAGGCAGGTCCGTTCGACTATCACCTGACGAAGAAGCTCGTGGAGCTGTGCCGTGAGGAGGACATTCGCTACCAGAAGGATGTGTTCCGTTATTACCGTTCCGATTCCGCATCGGCGATTGAGGCCGGGCACGATGTGCGCACGGCCCTGATCGCCTTCGGTATCGACGCCTCGCACGGCTATGAGCGCATTCACGTCCATGCCCTGCGTTCGGTCGCGGAGTTGGCAACCGCCTATGTGGCAAGCCCGATGGAAATTGAGCGCGATGTCGAGGAGGTTTCCGACATCGAGGGTTTCACCGAGCAGCCGACCAACGAGGCGGAAATGGCCAGACGCGCCAACAACCTTCCAAAGCAGGAATAAGCGGCTTTTCTGTCAAGCTGCAGGAACACCCGGCAAGGCGGCATTTCGGCCGCCTTTTTTAATGGTTTCCACCGCGCAGCGAGATGCCCTGCGCAGCAATGGTGATTTTAAGCTTCAAATACCCATTGATCTCCAGTCCCATAAATGATCATGTGATCAAATAATTTTCTGAACCAGGTAGGGAAGGGGTTCAGAATGATGGGAGGAGGTTGATCATGAAGATCCGTACATTTGCTCTGTCCATGGCGCTTGCCGCATTGTCGGTCGTGTCGACTGCACACGCCGAAACCATCACGGTGGGGGCTTATCCTGCAAACCCGCCATGGGAGTACAAGACCGAGACTGGTGTCTTTGAGGGTTTCGAGGTGGACGTCGCGCGGGAGGTTGCCAGGCGTCTGGGCATGGAGATTGCGTTCCAGGACCTGGGCTTTCAGGCGCTCTTCGCGGCCACGAGCTCAGGACGGATCGATTTCGCCATATCGTCGATCTCGATCACCAATGAGCGCTTGCAGAACCAGTCTTTCACCCAGCCCTACTACGACAGCGATGGCACCATCGTTGGTCGTGAGGATTCGAAGGTCACTGCGCTGGAGGAACTCGACGGCAAGACCATTGGCGTCGTGGCCGCAACCACGGGTGAAGCATGGGCGAAGGAGAATGCCGGGAAATACGGAATTGCCGACATTCGTTCTTACTCGGCGCAGCAGGATCTGCTGCTTGACGTGCGCGCGGGCCGCCTCGAGGGCGGTGCCGGTGAAATCGCCGGGTTTCAGTATGCGATGACGCAGGTCCCGGGCCTCAAGATACTGGTGCGCATCCCGACCGGCGAGCGCTTTGCGATGATGACCCGAAAAGATCACCCCCTGCTGGAAAAAGCGAACGAAGCGATTTCGGCAATGAAGAATGACGGCACGATGGCGGCGATCCACAAGACCTGGTTTGGGGTTGACCCGGATCAGGGGACGAGCACCGTCGAGGCGATGCCAGTCCCGCAGCCACAGTGACGTCTGCAACCAGTCGAGTTCTTGACGGCGTCCCTGCGGACGGACGCCGTTTCCATACGAGGATCATATGCCAGCACAGAAACGGACCATGGATGGCTCCGGATATCTTCTCTATCACTCGATCGGCATGTATCCGGGCAAGGCCGCCGAAATGGCTGAGGCGCTGTCGGATTTCTCGTTCGGGTGGGGACAGTGCGATAATGAACAATGGGGCCGCGCTCTCGGCTTGCGGCAGGAGTTCATTGACCGCTGGTCGGCGCTGATTGGCGCCCCGGACGGCACACTCACAACGAGCGAGAACGTCACCACGGCGCTCAACAGCCTCGTCGGCGCCTTGCCGGCAGAGCACCTGCGCGGGCGGCGTGTTCTGATCGCGGGCGACTGTTTCCCCAGCATGCACTTCCTGCTGTCCGGCCTGGCGCAGCGCTATGGTTTCACCCTTGATACGGTGCCGATCCGGCCCGGCGAGCACTGGGTGCGCGATCACGATGTGATCGCGGCCTGGTCCGCGGATGTCGGAGTGTGTCTTCTGACCTATGTGACCTCCACGTCGTCGCACCGCTGCGACCTGGAGCGTCTCGTCGCCCATGGCCGCAAAATGGGCAGCGTGATTGGCGTCGACATCACTCAGGCAGCCGGACTGCTGCCGTTTGATGTTATGCGGCCGGCGGTGGATTTCACGATCTCGACGAGCCTGAAATGGCTGTGTGCGACACCCGGTGCGGGGGTTCTCCACGTGGCGGAGCCGCTTCTGGCAGCGTGCCGGCCGGAACTGCGGGGCTGGTTCAGCCAGGACGATATCTTCTCATGGGACCTCGAAAGCTTTTCCTATGCGCGGGATGCGCGCCGCTTCGACAACGGCACCCCGTCGATCCTTGCCTGCGCCGGTTCGCTTCCAGCCCTGAGATGGCACGCGCAGCAGGATCAGGCGGCGCTTCTGGAGCATAACCGCCATCTCTCAGGGATTGTTGCCGATCTGGCACGGGACATCGGCCTCTCCCTCGCAAGCCCGCTGGACGAGGCCGAAAGGGGTGGCAGCGTGATGCTCGCCCTGCCGGAGAAGCAGGATCCTGCGAGGGTGGTCGCGCAACTGGCGGCCGCCGAGCTCTACGCGGACCATCGCGGCCAGATCCTGAGGCTTTCCCCCGGCTTCATGACCACCGAGAGTGGTGTCGCCCGGCTTGCCGACGTTTTGAAGGCCCTCTGAGGGGGGCGGACGGCCTCAGCCCGCCAGGGCGAGCGCTTTGTGACGGAACCGCGCCGTGCCCGGGTCGAAATCATAGGCGCTGGCATGGCGTTCAGCCTCGCGCGCCAGCCGGTCGACGGTCTTGATGACGAAATCCGCCTTCTCATCCGTCATGAGATAGCTGAGGTTCAGCCGCACCCAGCCGGGCTTCTCCATCTCTCGACCGTCTCGAATGCTCTGCAGAAGCGCATTCGACTGCGGTTCATCGATGCCGAGCAGGTGATGCGCATAGGGGCCGGCACAGGCGCAGCCGCCACGCGCCTGGATGCCGTGAAGATCGCTCAGCATCCGGGTAAAGAGCTGATGGTGCAGCGTGTTGCCTTCAGGGCAGAGAATGCGGAACGAAAAGATCGGCAGTCGCGGCGCTGCCGGGTTGCCGAGAAGTTGCAGGCAGGGGTTTTGCGACCAGACGCCCAGTGCCCGCGTACGCAGTTCCTCATGCCGGCGGTCTATGAAATCCTGCCCCAGCGCTTCCTTGACGAGCAGGACGAGAGCGGCGCGGATGTCGCCCACCACATTTGGGGTGCCCGCCTCCTCGCGCGCCGAAAGTGATCGCGAGTAGTCATGCGCCCACGGCGACACGAAGGTCACCGACCCACCGCCGGGCATGGTCGGCTGCGCGGTACGGGCGATGGCGTTGCGCAGGATCAAAAGACCCGAAGCACCCGGCCCGCCGGGAAATTTGTGCGGCGAAATCACCACCGCATCTTTGGCACAGTCGGTGCCCGGCTTCATGTCGATTTCGAGATAGGGCGCACCGCCCGCATAGTCCCATATGGCGAGTGCATCATGGGCCTTGAACAGCCGTGTCACCGCATCCGTGTTGGTTGTTATGCCGGTGACATTCGAGGCCGCAGAAAACGTGCCGACCTTCAACGCCGCGTCGGCGTTCGCTTCAAGTGCCGTCTTCAATGCTCCCATGTCAGGGCCGCCACGTGCGGTCTCGGGAATGGCGATGATCGTCGCACCGCTCTCGCGCCAGGGCAGAATGTTGGAGTGATGCTCATAGGGGCCGGTGAACACCACCGCCCGGCCACCCTTCGCCACGGTTTCGGCAATCTGCAGAAGCCGCACCAGCCGGTTGATGCCGGAGGTGGCACCTGATCCGGAAAAGACAACGCTTGTTTCTTTGTCGGCCTTGACGATACGGTGAATCTCCGCGCGCGCCGCCTCACGCAGGCGGGTCGAGAACGAACCGCAATAGGACGCCTCGGTGTGGCTGTTCGCATAGTAGGGCAGGACCTCATCCCGGATGAAGTCCTCCACCTGCGCAAGCGCTCGGCCGGATGCGACGTAATCGGCGTAGATCAGCGGCTTTTCCCCGCAGGGGCCCTCTATGACCGCATTCTCGCCGATCAGGCCCGCACGCAGATACTCGGCAAGGTCGTCGCGGTTGAGGCTCTCCTTGAAGGCGTTCAGAACATCACGTGCCATGGTTTGATCCGTCAGATTGAACAGGACGAAAGGATCGCACAGTGATCGTCTATCATTCTCACATAAAATTATGGAATACGGAGAGAAAATGGGTCATATGATAGATTATGGGTGAAAAAATCGATCAATTTGACAGGCGGATATTGCGGGTGCTTCAGCGCGATGCGAGCCTATCGCAACGGGATCTGGCGGAGAAGGTCGGCCTTTCCCAGAATGCCTGCTGGCGCCGTCTGAAGTCGCTGGAAGAACGCGGCGTCATCCGTGGGCGCACGCTGCAGGTCGACAGAAACAAGCTGGGACTGGGGCTTGTGGTTTTCGTGATGGTCAAGACCCGCCATCACTCCACGACCTGGCTGCAGACCTTCCGTCAGCACGTCTCCAGCATTCCCGAGATCGTCGACTTCTTCCGCATCGGCGGCGACTATGATTACATGCTGCGCATCGTGACCACGGATATGGAAAGCTACGATTCCGTCTATCAGCGTCTGATCCAGAAGGTCGAGCTGGAATCCGTCACGTCTTATTTCGCCATGGAGGCCATCGAAGAGCGCCGTCCCCTGCCAATCTGACTGTTCAGGCCTGCCGATGAAAACCCGGTCCATCTCGTTCGAGCGCATCGCGCTTTATGCGTTCCTCACATCGCTCACCGCACTCAGCATCGATGCCGTGCTGCCCGCGTTGCGGATCATCGAGACGGAACTGCATGTGGAGCCGCCACTCTCCACGCAGCACATCGTGTCCCTGTTTATCTTCGGCATGGTGTTTGGCGAGCTGTTCCTCGGGCCGATTTCCGATGCCATCGGGCGCAAGCGGGCTCTGGTTCTCGGCCTTGGTCTCTATATGGTGGGCACGCTGGTGGCGATGCTTTCGACAAGCGTTGGCATGATCGTTGTCGGTCGCATCCTGCAGGGCATTGGCGTGGCGGGGCCGAAGATCGCCACGCGCGCCCTGATCCGCGACCAGTTCGAAGGCGAGGCCATGGCGCGCATCATGTCCTTCATGTTTGTGCTTTTTATCCTTGTCCCGATGCTCGCGCCGGCCATGGGGCAGATTGTGCTGGCATTGGCCGGCTGGCGGGCGATCTTTGCGGTCTATCTGGCCCTTTCCGTACTTCTGTGCACCTGGCTCGTTGCACGGCAGCCCGAAACGCTTCCGCCGCAGAGCCGCATACGATTTCACCCGGCCACGCTTGTGCAGAACGGCGCGCGCATCCTGCGCAGCCGGCGTGTGACACTGCTCATCGTTGCGACCGGCCTCGTCTTCGGTGCCCATCTCCAGTATCTGAGCACGGCTGCCGACATCTTCTTCGATGTTTATGGCGTTTCCACCATGTTCCCCGCCTATTTCGCGGCCTTCGCCGCCGGCATCGGCCTTGCCTCCATCGTCAACGCCCAGGTGGTGCGCCGCTTCGGAATGCAGGCGATGTGCGAGGGAGCCCTGCTGGGCCTTGTCATCCTCGGCCTTGGCCTGCTTTCCCTGTCACTTGTCTATGAAGGGAGGCCACCCTTTGTGGCCTTCATGGCAATGGGTTTTGTGATCTTCTTCTGCATCGGCATCCTGTTTGGCAATCTCAATGCCATGGCGATGCAGTCTCTTGGGCAGCTGGCAGGGCTCGGCGCCTCGCTCATTGCCTCCGGATCGAGCCTCGTGGCCGTGATCTTTGCCGTGGCCTTTGGCGCATTCTACAACCAGACGCCCATGCCGCTGGCGTCCGGTTTCCTGACAACTGGTGTGCTGGGGTTCGTTCTTGTCCGGCTCGCCTCGGGGGCGAGCCAGGAGCCGGTGATACCGGTCAAGCGCGCGGCGTGATCAGCCGGCAGCGGCGATGACGATGATCTCGACCGTGTAGTCGGGTGTTGCCAGCGCGGACTCGCCACAGGCGCGGGCCGGTGCGTGGCCGGGCGCGACCCAGGCGTCCCAGACTTCGTTCATCTCGGCGAAATCCTTCATGTCGGCAAGCCAGATGGTTGCCTGAAGGATGCGGGTCTTGTCGGAACCATTCTGCTCCAGAAGCGCATCGATCTTCTTGAGAATGTCTTTGGTCTGCGTGGCCACGCTCTCACCCGGCGTACCGACCTGACCGGCCAGATAGATGGTGCCGTTGTGGATGACGGCCTGGCTCATGCGGGTGCCGGTGTCGACGCGTTTGATCTCGGACATTGATTTTCCTTTCAGGACTTGATGAGACGGTTCGGTGCAAGGGCCTGCACCACGGTTTGGGGCAGGGCGGATGTCCGCCCCGCACAAAGATCGGCTGCCAGCGCTGAGAGAGCGGGGGAGGTCTGCACGCCATACCCGCCCTGGCCGGCCAGCCAGAAGAAGCCCTCCGCATCCGGCGCGAAGCCGACGGCAGGTGTGCGGTCGGGGAAGAAGCTGCGCAGCCCCGCCCAGCTCCGCTCGATGCGTGTGACGGGCACGGTCACGGCCTGTTCGAAACGGTGCAGGCCTTCCGCCAGCACCATGTCATCGGGCCAGGCGTCGAAGGGTTCGGACGGGTCTTCGTCCGCCGGCGAAACCATAAGCTTTCCCGCATCGGGTTTTGCGTACCAGCCTTCACCGGCACAGCCGAACAGCGGCCAGCCCGTCACATCATGCCCGTCCGGCGCGGGCAGGATTACCGCCGAACGGCGCATCGGCGTCAGCCCAAGCGGCTGGACGCCGGCAAGTCTGGCGATCTCGTCGGCCCAGGCGCCGGCGGCGTTCACGATGACGGGGGCGGAAAAGGACCCCTGCGGCGTTTCCAGTGTCCACGTGCCTTTTGCGCGTGAAATGGCGCTCACAGGCGCCTTGTTGACAATGCTGCCACCACGATGGCGCAGCATCTTTGCAAAGCCCTGAAGCAGGCGGTCCACATCAATGTCCTGCGCCCCTTCCTCAATGGCTGCCGCTGCGACGCTTTCGCGTTTCAGAATGGGAACGCGCGTGATCGCCTCGTCCGGGCTGAGGCTTTCCATGCCGGTCGCACCCTGAAGGATCTTGTCGAGTGCCCCGATATGCTCTTCGGTGGCGACATAAAGCAGGCCGCGCGGGCTCAGAACACTTTCTTCCGAGATGCCTTCCGGCTCCCTGAACACCGGTTCGGAAGCTGCGTTGAGCGCGCGCAGCGTGTCGTTGCCGTAATTGCGGATATAGATCGCCGCGGAACGGCCCGTTGCGTGGTAGCCGATGGCCTCTTCCGACTCAAGGACAGTGACCTTCGCATCTGCGGCAATGCGCGCCCCCGCGCCGATGCCGGCGATGCCGCCGCCAATAATGATGATGTCGGATGTCTGGCTCATGCTCTCCCCTCTACGCTTTCCCGTCTCTGGATGCAGCGCCCACATCTCCGCGGGCGTATGGCGCGGCACCCGTCCTCGGCGTGGCTCCCTGAAACCGAGTCGCTAGCCCAGGCGGCCAGCACCGCACACAGATACTGATCGCACTGCGAAAGCAATAGGCTCAATCCACTTGTGGCATTATGGCACCGGCCCTGAGCTCACAATGCCTTGTTGACCATAGGGTTTGTCATGTTAGGGCATTTGCTTTATCAGGCAGAAATATAGTAACGTGTTGATATTGAAGAATAATTATATGTTATACCATCATTTCGACAAAAGAGCGGTGTCTTCCCTTTGGCGTCCGCTGGCGTTGTTTCTCGGGGCAGGTCTTCTGTCGTCGGTTCCTGCGTGGGCCACAGGCCCGGTCCTTTCAGCGACAACCGGACAAAGAATCGAGGCGGAAGCCCGGCGCTTTATGCAGGAGAACAGTATTCCCGGTCTCTCGGTTGCCATCACGATTGACGGCAGGCGTCGCATCTTCAATGAAGGTGTTGCGTCCCGGGAAAGCGGAGAACCTGTTACAGACAAAACGCTTTTCGAGATCGGCGCCATCGGTGAGACCTTCGCTGGGCTTCTTGCGTCTTACGCGCAGGTCAAGGGAAGGCTCTCTTTCTTCGACGAAGTCAGCGATCATTTACTGTCGTTGAAGGGAAGCGCCTTCGACACCGTGACGGTTCTCAACCTGGCGACGCATACGAGCGGACTGGACCTGTTTCCACCCGAGGACGTCAAGACGCCCGAGGCGCTTCTTGCCTATTGCGCTCCCTGGCGACGGCGTTATGCGCCCGGTTCGCAACGGACATATTCCCATATTGGCGCCGCACTCCTCGCCACGGTTGGTGCAGCCGCAATGAAGCAGGACTATGATGAACTTCTCGGCAGGAAAATATTGCCGAAACTGGGCCTCTCACACACCTATACACAGGTTCCCGCGAGCAGCACGATAGACTACGCGCAGGGCTACACCCAGGGAGATCTGCCCGTCCACATTGGCCCGGAGCCGCTTGCTTCAGCAGTCTACGGAATGCGAACCACCGCGGGGGACATGATCCGCTATGTAGAAGCGCATATGGAGGCTGGCGACATCGACCCGGACATGAAGCGCGCCATCCGCAAGACCCTCACAGGCTATTACAAAGCCGGTCCGTTCACGCAGAATCTCATCTGGGAGCAATATGCCTTTCCGGTCGTGCTCAGGCAGCTGGTACAGGGGAATTCCACGACGGTGGAATGGACCGATGTGCCGGCGCTGCGGCTGAAGCCGCCATTTCCTCCCCGCAGGAATGTGTGGATCAACAAGGTCGGTTCGACGCGCGGCTTCGCGGCATATGTGGCCTTTGTACCGGCCAGCAAAACGGGGGTCGCCCTGCTGGTGAACAAATCAATTCCCGAGCCCGATCTGGTGAGCACCGCATACCGCATTCTCGAGATGCTGCAGTCCCGGAGCCCCTGAGCGGAAGGGGCTGCCGGCGAGCCTTGTGGCCCAGCCGGCAGACAGGGAGCGGCCTGGAGCTGTCTAGCGCCGCGCCACCACGGGCACGTAGTTCTCCAGATCGGGATTTGGGAAGTGCACGGTGTTTCCGGTCTCTGAGGAAAGATAGAGCCCCATCAGGATCTCCATGACCGCAACACCGTCGGCAAAGGTCTCAATCGGCTCTTCGCCCTTGCGGAAGCACTCGACCATGTGCCGGTTCTCATCCGTGTAGCCATAGACCCCGGCTTCATCTTCCAACACCGGCATCAGGCCCTGTTCGGCATTCTGCTTTTCAACGAGATCCTCACCCTCGTCGCCGGTCACCTCACGCGACATGAAGATCTTGAGGCCGGTTCCCAGCGAGTTGAACTCCATCGCATATTCCGGCCCAAGCAGCTCAAGCTGGATGCGCAGGCCGGCCCCCACATAGGCCCAGGACGTGCTCGCCTCGATCATCAGCTCGTTGCCGTCCTCGTCCTCCAGCATCACATTGCCACGCGCGAAATCCTCGGAGGGTCGGTTTGCGTAATCCACTTCGGGACCAAAGCGCTTCTTGAGGTCCTCCACATAGCGCGGCCGTGTCCATTTCAGATTGGCCACATTGCCCTGCACGGCCTTGAGCTTCAGCGAATCCCGCTTCTTGCCCGGTTCTGTCAGGAGATGGCGCGCCACCTCGACGCTGTGGCACATCATGTCGAGCAGCACGCCGCCGCCCTGCTTGTCGCCCTGCCAGAACCAGGGCTCATGCGGGCCGGAATGCTCTTCTGCAGCACGTGCCAGATAGGGGCGGCCGGTGGTGGAGGCAGCGCGGCGCCAGATGATCTCCTTGCCGCGCAGAACGGGCGTCGCAAAAACCTGATTTTCCAGATAGCCATGGTTCAGTTTGGCGGCCTCGGCCAGCCGCAGCATCTCGCGTGCATCGGCCACCGTCCGCGCCAGCGGTTTCTCGCAGGCCACGGCAAACACCTTGCTGCGTCCGGCCACCACTTCGTCATGGATGGTGCGCATGGTGTCCACGCGCGTATCATTGGGCGAGAGGATCCAGATCGCGTCCACATCGTCTGCCTGCACCATCGACACAAGGCTGTCATGGCTCTTGCATTCGCCAAGCCCCAGTTCGGCCACCAGCTTGACGATGCGTTCCCGGTTTTCCGCCTTGCGGCTATAGACGGCGGTCACGTCCACATGGCGTACGGCAACCATGGAGCGCAGGTGAAATTCGGCGATGAAGCCCGTGCCGACAAGGCCGATGCGCAGGCGTTTTCTTGGCTGTGCGGACATGGTTGTTTCCCCTTTTCAAGCTGATTTGGGTGGTGCGGTGGTGCCACGCACACGCAGCGTGGCGGGCAGGACCACCGGTTTTGCGGGCACGAGAGCGCCGGATAGCATTTTGAGAAGAATGCTCATCGCCTGCTGGCCGATATCGATGCGCGGCTGGCTGACAGTGGTGAGCGGCGGATAGAAGGCCTCACTCAGATAAAGATCGTCAAACCCGACAACAGAAACGTCGCCCGGCACATCACGTCCCGTTTCGCGCAAATGGTGAATGGCGCCGAAGGCCATTTCGTCATTCGAGACGAAGATCGCCGTGGGCGGTTCGGGCAGATTAAAAAGCGCCTCGCAGGCGCGTGCGCCACCGTGAAGAAGATAATCGCCGCGCTGTTCATAGCCCTCCGGTACGGCAAGCCCGGCATTGCGCATGGCACGGCGGTATCCCTCTTGGCGGCGAAGGCTCATCACCTCCGGCACGGGACCGGAAATATGGGCGATCTGCCGGTGTCCAAGCCCGATCAGGTGTTCCACCGCCTCGCAGGCTGCGGCGACATTGTCGATTTGCACATGCGGAAAGCCAGAGTCCTCAATCGTCTCGAGCGCCACCACGATGGGGGCATTGGGAGGCAATCTGTTGCGCGGGCCATCCTCTTCCGGCAGTTTTCCTGTCATCAGGATCATGCCGTCTGCATGGCCGTCGCGCAGCATGTCGAAATATTCGATCTCACGCTCGGGGTCGTTTTCCGTATTGCCCATCAGCACGGAATAGCCGGCGGCGCGCGCTGTTGCTTCCACGCTTTTCAGAATGTCGAGATAGAATGGGTTGCCCACATCACGCACCACCATCAGCACCGCCATGGAGCGGGCGGTGCGCAGGCTGCGCGCACTTGCATTGGGGCGATAGTTCAACGCATCGGCCGTCTTGCGAACGCGTGCACGGGTCTCACTCGTCACGAGGTCGCTGCCGCTAAGGGCGCGCGACACGGTGGCCGGCGAAACGCCCAGCGCCTTCGCGATATCCTTGATCTTGGGGCGTCGGTTCATGCGCGCAGCCCCCGCCCGCGGCCATAGAACAGCATCAGCACCAGAAGTGTGGCGCCAAACACCATCTGCCGTCCGGATTCATCGATGTTGATCGTGGTCAGGATGCTTTGCAGAACCACCAGCAGAACAGCGCCTGCCATGGTGCCGGTGTAGCCACCCTTGCCGCCTGAAAGCGGCGTGCCACCAAAAACCACGGCAATGATCGAAGGCAACATGTATTGCTCCCCCACATTGGCAAATGAGGAGCCGGAATAGCCAAGCAGGCAAAGCCCGGCAATGGCGGCAAACACGCCCGAGAGCATGAAGAGTGCAATGCGTATGTGCCGCACCGGCACACCAGCCATGAAGGCAGCCTGCTCGTTGGAGCCGATCGCATAGATGCGCTGGCCGAACACAGTGCGGTGGAGGATGAAGGCCATCAGCAGGCCAACGCCTATCCACAGCCAGATGATGCCGGGCAGACCGAGGAGGAATGGCCGGGTCACGAATTCCGAAAGGGCAGGGGCGGCCCGTCCCGAAGGAATGCCCTGGCGGATGACAACGAGCAGACCCTGAAGGACGCCCAGCATGCCGAGCGTCATCACCAGCGGCGGAATGCGCAACAGCGTCACGCCGAGCCCGTTGAACAGGCCAAAGAGCGCGCCGGTCGCAACACAGGCCAGAATGGCCAGCGGGATGCCGCCATCCATGCCGTTCATCACATTGCCGGCCACGATGGCGGAAAGCGAAACCACGCCGCCGACGGAAAGGTCGATGCCTTCGCGCCCGCCCAGAATGACGAGGTTCTGGCCGGCGGCGACAATGCCGAGAAGGGCAGCAACGATGAGCAGGCGCAGAATCTGCCCGCCCGAGGCGAAGCCCGGCGAAAGCGTGTTGCCGAGGAAGAGCAGCGCGGCAATCAGAACCAGCGCGATGAGAAGCGGATTTTTTGCGATTTCGAGGACCCGGTTCATGCGCGTCCCCTGCGGCTGACGAGCACGCCGACCATCAGGGCGGCGAGTATGGCCAGCCCCTG
The DNA here is from genome assembly GCF_900105565.1 of Nitratireductor aquibiodomus. Classification (NCBI taxonomy): domain Bacteria; kingdom Pseudomonadati; phylum Pseudomonadota; class Alphaproteobacteria; order Hyphomicrobiales; family Phyllobacteriaceae; genus Nitratireductor; species Nitratireductor aquibiodomus. The sequence continues at coordinate 3,154,435 of NZ_FNSL01000001.1, forward strand.
TACGAAGTTCTGCCAGTGCGAGGGCGTGCCGGCGAAGAAGACCAATGAGTTGATGAGCCCGATGATCAGCGCCGCGATGACGGAACCCGCAACCGTGCCGAAACCGCCCGAAAGCGCGCTTCCGCCCAGCACCACGGCCGCCACGCTGAAGAGTGTCATCTTCGCGCCGACAAGTGGATCGCCGCTCGCCGTGTCGCCGGTGATGCAGAAGGCGGCAAGGGCTGCAAACACGCCGCACAGCGCATAGCCGCCAATGCGGATCGCGGTGACGGGGAGCCCGCTCTGAAACGCCGCCTGCTGCCCGTCGCCCACCGCCAGAAGCTGTGTGGCAAGCCGGGTGCGGGCAAGCAGGTAAAGCAGGATGGCGAGTGCCGCAGCCGCATAAAAGACGAACGGAATGCCGAAGAATGTGCCGCCATAGGTGCGCCAGAAAACGGTGGGTGCAGGCATGCCGGCCACAGGCAGGATGACAAGCGCCAGCCCGGTGAAGAAGATGCTGGTGGCAAAGGTTGCGACGATGGCCTGGAGCCGGAGTGCAGCCACCACGAAACCGTTGACCAGCCCGCAGGCAAGCCCGACCAAAACGCCAATGCCAAGCGCGGCCAGAACCGAAAGCCCGCCACCGCCCAAATGCTGCATCAACACGATGATCGTCACATTGACCAGCGAAGCGATGGCGCCGACCGAAAGGTCGATGTCGGCGGCATAGACCACATAGGTCTGTGCCACGGCCAGAAGCATCAACGCGAGATAGGTGCGCACCAGGCCGGTGAGCGAGCGGAAGCTCAGGCTGTTGGGTTCAAAGATACCGTTCAGAACCAGAAGCACGGCGAGAATGAACAGGGCAGGCAAAAAGGGAAACCGCCCGAGCAGCGCCCGAAAGCGTCCACTGTCCTGTCTGGTGGGGCTGGAAATGCTGGTCATCGTCATGCCGCCTCGTAGGCTGCCTGGTAGAGATTGTAGCGGGTGCGCTCAGCGCCACTCAGCTCGCGGCTCACTGCCCCGCCATTGAAGACCAGGATCCGGTCGGCATTGTTCAGAAGCTCCGCATCTTCGGAGGAGTAAAGCAGGATGGCGAGCCCCTCTTCGGCGAGCCTGCGGATCAGCGCGAAAAGGTCCGCCTTGGCCGAAAGGTCGATGCCCTTGGTGGGGTCGTCGAGAAGCAGGATATCCGGCTTGTCGATCAGCCAGCGGGCGATCACGATCTTCTGCTGGTTTCCGCCCGACAGCGAGCCGATGGAATGGGAGAGCCCGGCGAATTTGGTGTTCAACGCCTTCAGCGCCGGCAGCGCCTTTTCAGAGAGCGGCCCGGGCCTTGCCAGCACAAGCCTGTTTCGCAGCGCGTGAATGGGCGTGACGTTTTCGAGGATGGGCCGTCCGCTGATGATGCCGTCGCGTCCGCGGTCTCCGGAAACATAGGCGATGCCCTGCGCAATGGCTGCACGCGGGCTCTCGGTGCGAAGTGGTTGCCCGTTGAGCACTACCTGCCCCGCGCGCGCCGGCGGTGCGCCGAACAGCGCCTTGAGCAGCGCCGATTGCCCTTGTCCATGCAGGCCGCCAAGCCCGAGGATTTCACCGCGCCGCACCGCAAAACTCACATCGCGGAAACCTGCACCCGTCAGGCTCTCAACTGCGAGCGCCACATTGCTCGAAGCCTCATGCGACGGTGGGGCCGCCCGCGGCGAGGCCAGCGTTTCCTGTTCGCCCACCATCATGCGTATCACCGCTTCAGGGCTGGTGTCTGCAATGGCTTCTGTGCCCACCGTTTCCCCATCGCGGATCACCGTCACCCGGTTCCCGATTGCAAAAATCTCATCCATGCGGTGCGAGATGAAAACGATGCTGCGGCCATCTTCCTTGAGGTCGCGTAAAATCTCGAAGAAGCGATCCACCTGCGCGCGGTCGAGCGCGGAGGTGGGTTCGTCGAAGATCAGAATCGGCGCTTCGGTTGCCAGTGCCTTCATGATCTCAACCAGTTGCCGCTGGTCCGCCCGCAGATCGCCGACGGTGGTCTCGGCATTGAGTTCGGCCCCTGCAACCGTCTCGAACAGTGCGATGTAGCGGCCGGCCTTTTCAAGCAGCGCTTCGTGGTCGACGAAAAACCCGTTCTTTCTCGGCAGGTCCGGCAGGCAGATGTTTTCAGCCACGCTGCGATGATCGGCCAGGCTCAGTTCCTGGTAGAAAATGCCAATGCCCAGCGCCTGTGCTGCACGCGGCCCACTGACGGTCACGGCTTGCCCGTCGAGCAGCACCTCGCCAGCATCGGGCCGCACGCTGCCCGCCACGATCTTGCAAAGCGTGCTCTTGCCGGAGCCATTGGCACCGATAAGCACATGCACTTCGCCCGTCTCGAGTTCGAGGTCGCCGCGGCGTAGCGCCAGCGTGGCGCCGTAAGCCTTGCTTACACCGCTGAGCTTCAGTTTGGTCATGACATCTTCCCGAAGAGAGCGCCGCGCCAGTCAATACCGGCGCGGCATTCATGGAGCGGGCCTACTTGAACAGCGCTTCCGTATCTTCGATGGAAAGCGAGCTCGTATAGGAATAGTAGCCCGGTTTTCCCTCAACCGAGGCGGCCACTTCCTTCAGGTTCTCCGAACTGATGAAGGGGATCGGCAGATACATGGCGTTGTTGTACTGCCCGGCCGTGGCCGGTTCCTTCAGTTCACGTCCCTGCAGCATGAGAACAGCCACGTTGAGCGCGCTTGCCATCACACCGGGCGGGTTCACCGAAGCGCCGGAGTTGAGGTCATTCTCGGTCCAGATGTCGATGAAGTCCTTGCGGATCTCGCCGGTGGCGGCGATGTCGTCCGCCTTGTCGGCATCCATGATGGAGCGCCACGCGCCGGCGGCCATGCCGTCCTGAACCCAGACGCCGTCAATGTCGGGATAGGTGGCGAGCAGGTTCTGCATGGCCTGCTGGCCCTGCGCCTGGTCCCAGTTGGCGTTCACCTCGTTGACGATCTCGATGCCCTCATGCTCGCCGAACACTTCGCGATAGCCGGCAACACGCATTTCATTTGCCGGGTGACCCGCGACGCCGTTGATGGCGACCACCTTGCCTTTTCCTTCCAGCGTCTCGGCCAGCCATTTGGCACTTTCCATCGCCCAGCCCTTCTGGTCGATACCCACATAAAGGGCGTCGGGCGAAGAAACCTCGGCATCGGTGGCGATCACCAGAATGCCGGCTTCCTTGGCCTGTGCGAATACGGGGTCGAAGGCCGTCGGGCTGTTGGGGTTGATGATGATCGCGTCCACGCCCTGGCTGATGAAGTTGCGGACATGGGCAATCTGGCCGGGCACATCGACATTGGCGCTCTGGGCGACCACTTCGACATTGACGCCCTTTTCCTTCCAGGCGGCGGCGGCCTGCTCGGCTTCCTCGATCATCTGGGTGCGCCACTCGCTGCCCACCCAGCCGTTTGACAGGCCGATCTTGAAATCTTCAGCCATGGCCGAAAGTGCCGTGCCTGCAAGGGCAGCAGCGACCACGGCGACAGTTGCCAGTCGTTTCATGAATTCCTCCCTGATGACAAACACCAGCGGCGCAGGTAGCCGGGGCCCCGTTGCCGATCGTGCATCTTCCTTCCCTTTTGGCATGTCCTCCGCCACGCCAATGAAATCGATTGTATGGCAAATGTAATCGATTTCAAGACTGAATCGTTTGCCCCCCCGGCCAAAGGGCTGAAACTACCGGAGGCCAGACCGGTGGGTGGAGCCGCCCTGCCAGCGCATGGCCATGTTGACGATGAGACTGGCGGCGCAGGATCGTGTTTCATAACGACACAATCTGTTCCTGCGGATTGGTTGCCCGGCTTAAGATAACTCGACTAATTTCTGAACGTGCGTAATGATTCGAGTAGCGTAAAAGTGTCGAAAGAAGTGTCGCTGGAGGTGGTCCAGCTGGAGTTGTTGCTCGGCCTTGCAGATCTGATCGCGCAGGGCTTCGAGACCGCCCTGCTGGCAGCTCTGGAAGAGGTCGACGGGCTTGTGCTCTTCAACCGCAGGCTTGATGGTGATCCACGGTTTCAGCGGGTCGCGGCAGTGATGGTGGGGCCGGAAGCCGATGTGGCGCTGGTCTTTCTCGACCATTCGGGCACGACCATTGAGGTAGAAAACGCTGGTGAGAGCGGGCGGACGATCGCCCGCGAAGCAGAAAAGGCACGCAACCGGGTGGTCGGCGAAACGCCCTGAGGTTGGCCCGGATGGGCGCGCGGAGCATCTTATCCGTGGTGTGATGTCCGCGTCGGTCGACCGGCCTCTGTCCGCGGAAAGGGTATGATCTCGCACACCTGCGGCTTGGCGGAGAATTCGGCCTTGAGCGCGGCGTCCATCAGGAGGCCGATTGCTTCGCGCAATTGCTGCGTCGCCGGGTCGGTGCCCGTCAGCTCCGCCTGTGCTCTTTCCAGATGGGCGTGCACGGACGCAAAGTTCGTCGGCATGGTAGTCCTTTTTTCAATGCCCCCGCATCGACCTGATCATGCGCAGATAATTGTAACCGGCAAACAAAATATATCGAACGCATTTTAACGACATGGCCCTGCCACAACACTGGAGAAACCGGGATCGGTGCCGGGCAGTGGGCACTGAAAGCCCGCCGGGAGCAGTTGGCCGGCAGGCATTCTGGACAAAATTCGAGAGAGATGCGTTGCGTCCTGGGCGCCGTGGGAGAGATACTGACTTTTTGCGCTGCCGCTGAAACTGTTGATTGTTAAAAGACGATCTACCAAAGAAACTTTTATTAGAAGTTTGCCGGTTATCAACGACTCAGTCACATTGGGGACGTTGAAAGCATATGGACAAGTCGCTCTTGCAACGCAAACCGCGCTGGACATGGCTCATTGCCTTCACACTGCTGGGCACGCTCGCCGCGGTGGGGCTTTCGTTTCTGGTCCATTATCTGTTGTTCTTCGGGGATGACATCAATCCCTATCAGCGCAGTCTCGTTGCTGCGCTTGTTCTGCCGATACTCATAGCCGCCCCCCTGCTCGCTTACATCGGGCAGGCGAGCGAGCAGTTGCGGCGTGTGAAACGGGAGCGGAATTTCTCTGCAGCCCACGATCCTTCGACCGAGGTTTTTAACGGCGACATGTTCACAACGCTTGTGGAGCGCCGTCGCTCGGCAACGGTGTCCGAAGCCGGCAGGACCTTTGGTGCGCTGTTGATCGTGGAGGCTGAGAACACGCGGGATATCAGCATCGACTACGGGTTCAACTGGGGCGAGGAATCGATGCGTCAGATCGCATCGGTGATTCGGGCCAATGTCCGGCGCAGCGATGTCGTTGGCCGGCTGAGCAGCCACGAGTTCGGTGTGTTCCTGCCGGGGGCGACTGTTGAGCAGGCGCGCGATGTCGGCGAACGCATCCGCAATGCCGTGGCAAAGGCACCATTCACCGCGCAGGGAGAGACGGTCGAACTGTCGCTTGATATTGGCGGGGTGATTTTCGAGGATCAGATTGAGTTCCGCGGTCTGATGAGGATCGCGTCGGAGCAGCTCGACAAAGCGCGCCAGGGCGAGGCGGGTGGATTTCGCCTCAGCGCGCTCAACGCGCTCGAAACGGAAGAGAACGGCCAGAGTCGCGAATAGAGATCGTGGAAGGGCGGGCCGCACTCTGCCGCCCTGTAGTCCAGCGATCATCGCAACGTGGCCCTGTACTGGACACGTCAGATATTTAGCCGCAGAATGAATAAAGTGCACCGCCCATGCAGCCGGCTGCATGGGCGGTCTGCTTTTGCAGAGGGTGTTCGCTCGCAATTGTGAGAAGCACCCCAGGGGGTGGCGATGAACCTCAAGTCGCTTGTTTCGTGCTGTGGTCTGTTTCTGGTCGCCTGCGGGGCCGGATTTGCCGACGAACGCGGGGCGAGGCTTTTCCAGGCGCCACCGCCGTTTTCAGATGAAATGCATCCGGATATCGCAACGCTCTATGGTGGCCGCAGCAATGTGTTGAGGCGCTATGCATGGGCAATGTCGGCCAATCGACACGTTCTTGCGGGCCAGCGCGGCGCGGCGGGTTACGGTCAGGGTTTTGCACGCGCGCCTGGCGAAGGTGGGGTTTCGGCATTTGTGGGGGCGAATGACGGGCATGTTCTGCGGCTTGGCGACGGTGCCCTGGTCATTGCTTATGGTGAGCCGCTTGCAAATCTCTACGCCGAGATCGACTGTGAAATCGATGAATGGCCGACGCTGGTGTGTCGTGACGGGCGCGCGAGGTCGATTTCGGCACCCGATACAACCACCCTCCGCATTGAGGGAGAGACGTTTGAGCTGGCGAAGAATGGCGCAGATGAATAGCTCTGACGAGAAAGGCCCTGTCAAAAGGGGGCGGCATCGGCGCCCGTGGGGCCCGGTTCTTTCGGTTCTCGCGATCGTGTTCTCGGCAGTGCCTGCACTGCCTCTGGTGACGCAGGCCAGCGCTCAGACCGCGACGGTGCGCCAGTTCGATCCGGCAACAGGAACATGGGTCAGGCGCGAACGGACCCTCTCCTTCAAGGCCCCCTGGGGGGATGCGGCGATTAAACCATCGGTGGTACCATATTCGGAAAAACTGCCCGCCGGATCCATCGTTATCGAGACTGCCAAGCGTCGTCTTTACCATCTGCGCGGCGACGGCACGGCGGTTCGTTATGGAATCGGCGTGGGGCGCGAGGGGTTCGCCTGGCGTGGCAGTGAGCGCATCACGAGAAAGGCTGAATGGCCCGACTGGCGCCCGCCGGCCGAGATGATCCGGCGAGAGGCCGCGCAGGGCAGGATCCTGCCTTCGGTCATGGAGGGTGGCCCTGAAAACCCGCTTGGCGCCCGCGCGCTTTATCTCGGTTCGACCCTGTTTCGCATTCACGGTACCAATCAACCCTGGACGATAGGGCAGGCCGTTTCGTCGGGTTGCATCCGGATGACCAACGAAGATGTTATAACACTATATAGCAGCGTGAAGATCGGAACACTGGTTCTGGTAAGATAGGGCAATAAAGCTGACAGTGTTTCATGCATTTTAGGGTTGAAATGCTTAACGAAATGCCGATTTTGTTGCCTCTATGCAACATAGCCGCGAAATGAGTCGACTAAATTACTCCTAAAGAGGTATTCGGACGGCTTATATCGTAGCCAGCCAAGGGCAGTTAGCTTAGCATAAAATGATATTTGGAGATCTGGTGTTGGAGCCGGATGGATCCGTTGGCTGCGTCGGCTGAGGCGCAGGCAAAGGGGGGATGATGAAGCACAAGTCACGTATTCTGAGTCTACTCGCTGCTACTCTGATGAGCGGCGCAGTTCTGTTTTCCACCGATGCGAACGCTCTTTCTGTGAAGGAAGCGATGGCAGTGGCTCTGGAATCCAATCCTGAAATCGGACAGGCGATCGAAAATCGTGAGGCGATCGAGTTCGAGCTGCGTCAGGCTCGCGGGCTGTTCCTGCCAAGCGTCGATCTCGAAGCGTCGGTGGGCGCGCGCCGGCTCGACAATCCCTCGCGCCGCGGCGTTGGCATTGAGGATGACCCGCTCTATCCGGCCGAAATCGGGCTGTCGATCACCCAGAAGCTGTTCGATGGCGGCGGACGCCGTGCCGAACTGGAACGCCAGGCCGCACGGGTCGATTCGGCCTCCTTCCGCGTTCTGGAGCGTTCCGAGACCATCGCCCTTCAGGTCGTGCGGGAATATCTCGAGTATCTTTTGCAGGTCGAGATCGTGAACGAGGCGCGCAACAATGTCGGCTTCCATCGGTCGATGCTGGGGGATATCGGTTCTCTCATTTCAGGCGGCGCGCTGACCGAAGCCGACAGACAGCAGGCGCAGGAGCGCATGCTCTCTGCCACGGCACGCCTCAAGGAAGCCGAAGAAGAGCTGGAAGCGGCGAAGATCCGTTTCTACAAGCTTGTCGGCAAGCCCCTCACAAACCCGACAATGCCGGGCTCGGTGGCGTCGGCCCTGCCGGCATCGCTCGACAAGGCAATCGGCATCGCCCGGGCCAACAATCCGCGCATCAAGGTCGCCAATGCCGATATTGACGCGGCCGATGCCCTGGTCGATGCCGCCCGCTCCAACATGCTGCCCGAGATCAGTGCGGAAGGGCGCGCCCGCGCCGGTTACGACATCGATGGCGCCGATGGGCGCACAAACGATCTCCAGGCGCGGATCGTCGCCAAGTGGAATCTCTATCGCGGCGGTATCGACGTTGCCAACGAGCAGGAGCAGATCCGCCGTGCCAGCGAGCAGCGCCTCGTGCTTCACCAGGCCTATCGTGAGGTCGAGGAAGCGGTTCGCATTTCGTGGGATCGCCGCCAGCGCCAGATCGATCTGGCCGGCACCCTGCGTTCACAGGCCCAGACCAACGCCCAGCTCGTCAGTTCCTACCGCGAACAGCTGGTCGTAGGCCAGCGATCGCTGCTCGATGTGCTGGGCGCACAGAACACGCGGTTCAGCGTCAACGTTCTCTCCAAGACAGCCCAGTACGCCGCGCGTTTTGCCGAGTATCGCATACTCGCCGCAACGGGAACGCTGCTCTCGACGATGAACCTGTCGAGCGCCAAGCAGTCCGAGGCCTATGCGCGCGCGGAATTCAATGTGCCGGAGACGGCACCGACCGAAACCTACAAGAGGCTGCCTTCGCGACAGACGAACGATTTGCCGCTCGATCTTCTCGCTCCCATCCGGTCGCAATAGCTGCCGGACAGGCAAGGTGGCATAGAGGAGGAAGGTGGAACAGCTCCGCAATAATCCCGTGGCCGGCACGCCGCTTCAGGCAGGCAGTTTCAGGTTTGCCTTTCGGGAGATTGCGCAGTTTCTGGCGCGTCCGAGTTCGGAAACGGTCCTGTTCTCGGACACACCTTTCGATGAAGAAAACCCGTCCCTTGAGGATATAGAGCGCCTTTCAGCGCGCATCGGGCTTGAGGTGGAACAACATAGCCGGCGCGAACTGGCCGGTGGCGCGCTCGATCTGCCCGTGCTCGTCGTTTTCGAAGACGGCACGGCACAGGCGCTCCTCGAGCCGTTGCCCAACGATCATCTGCGCACCACGCTCCTCCCCGATCCGATTGCGGAAGAAGGCATTGCGCTGAGGGATGTGCTTTCCAGGAACATCCGGCTGATCCTTTCTTTCAGTGTCATCTATCTGAACCAGTCGGAAAGCACGGACTCGACCCAGGCAAAGCAGATCGAAAAGCGCCACTGGCTCACGACGACCCTTGCACCGTTCTGGAAATCCTATGCCCAGGTCGCCATAGCGGCACTCTTCGTCAATCTGCTTGCGCTGGCCTCGCCCCTGTTCGTCATGAATGTCTATGACCGGGTGCTGCCCAATCAGGCGACGGCCACTCTCTGGGTTCTGGCGCTGGGCGTCGCAGGCGCGATCCTCTTCGACCTGCTTCTGAAAAGCGTGCGCGCGGCACTGATCGACTATGCCGGCCGCAAGGCCGACCTCAAACTGTCCTACCTTCTGTTCGAGAAGGTGCTGCATGCCACCATGGCCTCTCGCCCGATGTCGACGGGAGAATATGCCAATCGGGTCACTCAGTATGAGTTCGTGCGCGAATTCTTTACCTCGAACACGATCAGTACACTGATCGACAGCGTCTTCGTCTTCGTGTTCATCGCCGTCATCTACAGTGTTGGCGGCTGGCTCGCGGTCATTCCCGCGACGGCATTCGCCTTTGCCCTGATCATCGGTTTGATTGCCCAGTCCCGGATTGGCCGGCGTGTGGCGGCTGCCAACAATGAGGCCGCGCAACGCCAGTCTCTTCTGGTGGAAACGATCTCCACCATCGAGACGGTGAAATCCCTCCGCGCCGAGCGCACTTTGCTGCGCCGCTGGAGTGAGCTGGCCAAGAACGCATCGCGCACGGCGGAGGGCATCAAGCAGCTCTCCGCCTGGGCGGCGAACATGACGCAGTTCGTTCAGCAGCTTGTGACCGTGGGCCTGGTGGTCGCCGGTGCCTATGAATTCTCTGAAGGCAACATCTCGACCGGTGCGATCATCGCAACGGTCATGCTGTCGGGCCGCGCGGTCGCGCCGCTTGGCCAGATCGCAATGACGCTCTCACGCATGCGTCAGGCGCTTTTGTCGCTGCGCATTCTCAACACGATCATGGAACAGCCGGAGGATCGGCCGGAGAGTGCGGGGTTCGTCAATCGCGAGATCCGCTCCGGTGATGTTGCCTTTCGCAATGTGGGGTTCACCTATCCCGAGGCAGCAAGCCCGGCGCTGGTGGATTTCAACCTCTCGGTCAAGGGCGGTGAACGCGTCGGCATTATCGGCCGGATCGGATCGGGCAAGACCACGGCTGGCAGGCTGCTGGCAGGCCTCTATCCGCCATCGAGCGGCAACCTGCTCCTGGATGGCGTCGACATTCGCCAGTATCATCCCTCCGTCGTGCGTTCCGCCGTCGTTTTCACCTCGCAGAGCGCAGACCTCTTTTCGGGCTCGGTGAAGGAAAACCTCCTGATGGCGAAGCCGGGCGCAACGGACGATGAGCTGGTTGCCGCCGCCGAGTCTGCCGGTGTCGACGCCTTTGTCGCACGCCATCCCAGAGGCTACGACATGCCGGTGGGCGAGCGTGGCAGCCAGCTTTCGGGCGGACAGAGACAGGCAGTCGCCATCGCTCGTGTTCTGCTCAGCGATCCACGGGTCGTGTTCATGGATGAGCCGTCGGGTGCCATGGACCTGGCGAGTGAGCGCGAGCTCATCGCCCGGATGAAAACGGCCTTCCGCGAAGACGTGACGCTGATCATCTCCACTCATCGGCACAGCATGCTGCAGCTTGTCGACCGATTGGTGGTGATCGATCAGGGGCGTGTCATCGCCGACGGGCCCAAGGAGAGGGTGATCGAGGAATTGCAGAAGAACGCCGGGGGCGGGCGTTCAGGAAGGAAACAATAGGCCTCTCGCGGCGTCAATGATGCGCCCGGACAAGAAGAAAGGCGGATTGCTATGGACCGTCCTCCACTGGCTGCACGATTGGGGCTTGTCGTGATCGCGGCCCTGATGATGACCTTCATAGGCTGGGCCTCTATTGCCGAGGTTCAGGAGATCGCCCGCGGCGAAGGCAAGATCATACCGGTCTCCAAAACCCAGATCGTTCAATCGAGCGAGGCCGGAATCGTCCAGGAAATCGCTGTCACGATCGGGCAGACAGTCAGCAAGGGCGACCTGATCCTTCAGCTCGACGATACGGCAACGGCCTCTTCCCTTGGCGAAGCGGCGGCGCGGGCGCGCGCCCTGCGTGCGCAGGTCACCCGGCTCGCACTGGAGGAGAAGGGGGAGCTCGATGGGGAATATGTCTGCCCGGAAGAGCTTCGCGACGTCGCGCCGGACATCTGCCAGAACGAGGCCCGGCTTTTGCAGGCGCGTGCGGACAACATCAGGAACAAGCGTTCCGTTCTGGTGGAGCGGCGTCTGCAGCGGCTGAACGAGCTTGATGAAGCCCGCGCCAACATCACGCGACTGGAAGAAAATTTCGAACTTTCGCAGCGCGAGGCCGATCTTCTGGCGCCGATGGTCAAGCGCAAGCTCGTCGCACAGACCGAGCTGCTGCGCGTGCAGAAGGAGCTCGCCGAGACCCGCGGCCAGCTCGAATCCACGCGCGAATCGGTCGAGCGGATCGAGGCGTCAATCAACGAGGCAACGCTTCAGATCGACGAGCTCGCACTGCAGGTGCAGCAGGAAGCGCTGGCCGAGAAAACACAGGCCCTGGCAGAGCTTTCCGTTATCGAGGAGACCATTCGTGGCGCAAGCGACCGGGTGGCCCGCACCGATATCCGCTCACCGGTGGACGGCATCATCAACACGCTGGAGGTGAACACGATCGGCGCCTATGTGGAGCCGGGCACCGTGGTTGCAGGCGTGGTGCCGACGTCCGACACGCTTCTTGTGGAAGCGCGGATTTCGCCGCGCGATGTTGCGTTCGTTCGCCCGGGCCAGCCGGCACTCATCAAGGTGACCGCATATGACTTCTCGATCTATGGCGGACTGGAGGGCGAGGTGGCGAATGTGTCCGCCGATAGTCTCGTGGATCAGAACACCGGCGAAACCTACTATCAGGTCCGGGTCAAGACCGATCAGGCCGAACTGATCCGGGATGGGCGAAGCCATGCAATTTTCCCGGGGATGGTGGCCACCGCCGACATCATGACGGGTAAGAAAACCATCCTCGCCTACCTCATGAAACCGATCAACAAGGCGCGCAACGAGGCGCTTCGCGAGCGGTGAGCGATCATGACGAAACCTGCTGAAATCCCGAGAGACGAGGACTGGGCCTTCCAGCCCAGGTTCCGTGTGCTCCGCGTCGGCACGGCACGGCGCGGCATCCGGCTGGAGGAGATCTTCTGGACGGTCCTGCAACAGATTGCAGACGCGCGCGATTGCAGCGTCGGCGATGTTATCGAGGCCTGTGAAAACAGGCTGGAGAAGGGGGCAAACCTGTCTTCTGCCCTGCGCGTCGAAGCGGTGGGCTATCTGCAGGGGGCGCTGGAAACCGCCCGCAGGAAGATCGGCCGCCAGGCGGTGCGCAACCATGTCATGGCGAGCCCGTCACCATGCTTTGCCCTCACCGGTGACAAGCAGTTGATGGCCTACAACCCGGCATTCATCGGTTTCGTCCAGTCGCGTCTGTCGAGCCTGGCCACCGATACCACCGGAAGGGGCGTTCGTCTGTCACTGGACATTCAGTTCTCCGAACTGATCGAAAAGCTCAAGATCGAGGGGAGTGGTCCGGCGACGGTCGGTTTCGTCATCGGTGTCGACCGCCAGCTTATCCGAGGCCGTCTCAACGCGATTCTGGCCCCGCTGACAGAGCAGGAGGCGATCATCGGGTTCATCCTGCCCAATTAAGACAAGCCGAAAATTCGGTTAGTTCGCCTCGATGCGCTTGTTGGACACGCCGCGCCCGGCTGCGGTTTCAAACCCTTCTCCCGGCGCAAGATCGCGCGGCAGCGGTGCAAGCGTTGCCACCATGGAGCCGTCACGTTTCCTGCCGTGAATCCACGAGCGGTTGCCGCTGAGCGAATAAAGCGGGAGATAGCTTGCCAGGGCGGTGTCCTTCATCACACGGTCATGCAGATTGTCGAGCACGTAGTGGCCCCTGGTGGTGGAAACGGTCAGCACCGCATGGAAGAGAGAGCGGCTCTGATCCTGAAGCACGACAAGCGACATGCTGCTCAGGGGAATGCCCGCCGCGTTGAGTGCCGCCATCTTGAGTATCGCGTAGTCCTCGCAATCCCCCTTGCCGCGGTTGAGAATGTCGGTTGGCTTTGCCCACACATCAAGCCGGCGATAGTTGGCACGGTCGGACACGTAGGCGACATTCCGGTTGACCGCGCGATTGACCGCCGCCAGCTTCTCAGAAAACGGTTTCGCTTTGATTTCGCGGACGAGGCCGGCCAGTTCCACGGCGCGGGGCGTGCATCCGCTGCCATCGCCGCATGTGGCGAAATCGGCCCGTACGATGGATGGGTAGACGGCTTTCCAGTTTGCGCTCGACGGAAGCGCCTTGAAGGGGATGGCGACGGAACGGAACACGCCTGTCGCCGGGCGCGTCATTCTTCGGCTGTTCGCGGGGGTGCCGTCTGCCGTTCGCGCGGCCGCACGCACTGTCTTTGCATGAAGCCCCGCAGCGGCGGCCTGCCAGCGTTCCCTGACCATGGCAAGGCCGTTGCTCGCCGCGGCCATCGCCGCAGAAGCCGACAGAAGGTTCAGGCTCGATATGGTGGAGACCTGTGCAGGTGAAGGTGCATAATGTCCCGCATCTGCGTTCTGAGGAGTTATCGCCAGTACGAATGTCGAAATCGCCAGCGCTGCGCCCCTGAAAGTGTATGTATTTCTTTTTATATTCATTTGCCCGCCCCCGGATCTTGGCGAGAAGATAGTTGAAGCAAATGAAATGCCGATTAAGTAGCAGGGGTTATTTTCCGTTTGGATTTATTGCAGTATTTTATTTAAATGTGCATCGCCTCCGAAAAGACCCCCTTAACCATGATCGGACGGCGAACCTACCGCTCTGGAGGTGCCAGAAGGCGCGATTATACGGAAATATATATCATGTTATGATTGCAGGTTAACCAAACGGAAATTTTCGGTCGGAATCAATACCCCCATATATCAATGAACTATACATCGTATTGCGCCGACTAAACTTGCGTGGCTCGCTTCCCGGGAATTCTGTTTCCGGGGGTTATCATGGCCAGCCAAGATCGCACGAACACCACCGACGATCGCAAGATCGCTACCGAGCAATCTGCCGACGATCGGCTCAATCAACTCGAGCAGGCCGCACTTCAGGTCGCGCAGAATGACAGCGCGGGCGAGCCGGTCCCGGTCGATCCTGCCGCTGGCCAGCCCATCGAAACGTCCGCTGCTCCGGACGTTCCCGAAACGGTAACACCGGACGCGGACAACATTGTCCGCCTTCCCGAAGGCGTTTCCATCGATGAGATCAAACTCGATGGCGACAACCTGATTCTGGTTCAGCCCGATGGTTCGAGCATCACCATCCTCAATGCTGCGCTCAGGATTCCCACCTTCCTGATCGGTGACGTGGAGATTCCCGAGCTCGCGCTGACAGCGGCCCTGCAGGCCAATGGCATCGATGTTGCCGCCGGCCCCGATGGCGCACTGACGGTCGTCTCTGCCACGTCGCAGAGCGGCGGCGGCAATTTCACCACGCCCAATGCCGGTATCGGCGATGCCGGCCCGGTAATCGATCTCCTTCCGCCCACGGCCCTGCAGTTCGGTGCGCTGGAGCGGCGCGAACTTTTTCCAGCGCTGCGCGAAGATCGGGAGAACGATATCCCCGAGCTCAGCATAGTCAGCATCGGCACGCCTCCTGGCGAAGTGAATGAAAGCGCACTCGCATCCGGCTCTGGCGGAGGCACCACGGCGACCGCAGGCAACATCCTCGTCGATCCCGGCAATGACGGTCTTGCATCGCTGGTCGTTACGAACGTCGATGGTCTGAGCGTGGACGTGACCGGTGGCGGTCGTGTCGATGGTACCTATGGGACGCTGTTTGTCACGCCGAACGGCGACGGTACATACCGCTTTGAATACGTGCTGTCCCAAAACACGACCGACCACGATGGGCCGGGGAAGACAGGCGGCGACGACGTCGTCAGGGACGTCTTCAAATTCGTCGTGACTGATGGCAATGGTGACACCGCGACCGACAATCTGACAATTACCATCACCGATGATGGCCCGATCGCGGTCGACGATACGGACACCATCGCTGCGGGCGCGTTCGGCCCCGTAGCGGGCAATCTGATCACCGATGCCGAGGCCAATGGCGACAATGGCGCTGATACACCCGGTGCTGATGGCGCATCGGTGTCCTCGGTCATCGCGACCACGGCCGAAGGGCCGGCAAGTGCTGTCGGAACCGATACGGTGGTTGAGGGTCTCTACGGCGTTCTGACGATCTCCGCGGATGGCTCATACAGTTATGCGCGCAATCCCGGCACGGCGGGTGGCGTCCAGGATGTGTTCACCTACACGCTGAAGGATGGCGACGGGGACACCGACACGGCGACGCTGACGATCGACATCGGCGACGCGTCGGTCGAGATCCGCACGCCGGGTGTCGAGGAAGATGGCACCATCGTTTTCGAGCGGGGCCTTCCCGAGCGTGGTGCCGAGCCTGCGGGTTCGGGCGAGAGCGCGGATGGTGACGGCACGGACAATGACGACCCGTCGGAGGCGACGTCGGGCACGGTGACGTTCACGGCGCCGGATGGCGTCCAGTCGGTCAGCGTTGCCGGCACGGCGCTTGCCCTTGGCGATCCGTTCCCGCAGACGGTGTCGAGCGACGCGACGGGCACGCTGGTGGTGACGGGCTACAGCTACAATGCGGTCACGGGTCAGGGCTCGATCAGCTACAGCTACACGCTGACGGACAACACGCTTGCCGATCCGGACGGTGTGTCGTTCGGCGTGACGGTGACGGATGCGGATGGCGACAGCCAGTCGGGCACGATCGACATCGCCATTATTGACGATGCGCCGGTTGCGGTTGCCGACACGGACAGCATCGGTGCGGGTCAGTTCGGCCCGGCGGCGGGCAATGTGATCACGGATGCGGAAGGCGATGGCGGTGCCGACACGGTCGGTGCGGACGATGCGTCTGTCGTTGGCGTTGCCGCCGGGAACACGGGTGCGGATCTGGACAATGCGGGCACGGTCGGCACGGTGATCCAGGGCGCCTATGGCAAACTGACGCTGAACGCGGACGGCTCCTACAGCTACACCCGCGATGCCGGCACGGCCGGCGGCGTGTCGGATGTGTTCACCTACACGCTGAAGGACGGCGACGGCGACCTGACGCACACGACGCTGACGATCGACATCGGCAATGCGCCGCCCGAGATCGGCAACCTGACGCCGAAGGCGGATGGTGGCGATGTGGCGGTTGACGAGGATGACCTTGCGGCGGGTCGCGGCGGCGGCAAGCCGGCCGGTTCGGACGGCAGCGATAGCACGACACAGTCGGGCACGTTCACGGTCAGCTCGCCCGATGGCATCGCGTCGCTGACGATCGGCGGTCAGAGCTTCATCACCAATGGCGTGTTCACGGCGGGTTCGGTGACAACCGGCCTCGGCAACACGCTCAATGTGACGGGCTATGACGCCGGCACGGGCGTTGTGAGCTACAGCTACACGCTTGTCGACAACGAGACGCATGGCACGGGCGCGGGCGAGAACGACCTGTTCGAGGACTTTGCGGTTGTGCTGACCGATCAGGACGGCCAGAGCGCCAATGATGTCCTGTCGGTGAAGACCGTCGACGACGTCCCCGAGGCCATGGCCGATACGGACAGCATCGGTGCGGGTCAGTTCGGCCCGGCTGCGGGCAATGTGATCACGGATGCGGAAGGCGATGGCGGTGCCGACACGGTCGGTGCGGACGATGCGTCTGTCGTTGGCGTTGCCGCCGGGAACACGGGTGCGGACCTGGACAATGCGGGCACGGTCGGCACGGTGATCCAGGGCGCCTATGGCAAACTGACGCTGAACGCGGACGGCTCCTACAGCTACACCCGCGATGCCGGCACGGCCGGCGGCGTGTCGGATGTGTTCACCTACACGCTGAAGGACGGCGACGGCGACCTGACGCACACGACGCTGACGATCGACATCGGCAATGCGCCGCCCGAGATCGGCAACCTGACGCCGAAGGCGGATGGTGGCGATGTGGCGGTTGACGAGGATGACCTTGCGGCGGGCCGCGGCGGCGGCAAGCCGGCCGGTTCGGACGGCAGCGATAGCACGACGCAGTCGGGCACGTTCACGGTCAGCTCGCCCGATGGCATCGCGTCGCTGACGATCGGCGGTCAGAGCTTCATCACCAATGGCGTGTTCACGGCGGGTTCGGTGACAACCGGCCTCGGCAACACGCTCAATGTGACGGGCTATGACGCCGGCACGGGCGTTGTGAGCTACAGCTACACGCTTGTCGACAACGAGACGCATGGCACGGGCGCGGGCGAGAACGACCTGTTCGAGGACTTTGCGGTTGTGCTGACCGATCAGGACGGCCAGAGCGCCAATGATGTCCTGTCGGTGAAGATCGTCGACGACGTCCCCGAGGCCATGGCCGATACGGACAGCATCGGTGCGGGTCAGTTCGGCCCGGCTGCGGGCAATGTGATCACGGATGCGGAAGGCGATGGCGGTGCCGACACGGTCGGTGCGGACGATGCGTCTGTCGTTGGCGTTGCCGCCGGGAACACGGGTGCGGATCTGGACAATGCGGGCACGGTCGGCACGGTGATCCAGGGCGCCTATGGCAAACTGACGCTGAACGCGGACGGCTCCTACAGCTACACCCGCGATGCCGGCACGGCCGGCGGCGTGTCGGATGTGTTCACCTACACGCTGAAGGACGGCGACGGCGACCTGACGCACACGACGCTGACGATCGACATCGGCAATGCGCCGCCCGAGATCGGCAACCTGACGCCGAAGGCGGATGGTGGCGATGTGGCGGTTGACGAGGATGATCTTGCGGCGGGTCGCGGCGGCGGCAAGCCGGCCGGTTCGGACGGCAGCGATAGCACGACACAGTCGGGCACGTTCACGATCAGCTCGCCCGATGGCATCGCGTCGCTGACGATCGGCGGTCAGAGCTTCATCACCAATGGCGTGTTCACGGCGGGTTCGGTGACAACCGGCCTCGGCAACACGCTCAATGTGACGGGCTATGACGCAGGCACGGGCGTTGTGAGCTACAGCTACACGCTTGTCGACAACGAGACGCATGGCGCGGGCGCAGGCGAGAACGACCTGTTCGAGGACTTTGCGGTTGTGCTGACCGACCAGGACGGCCAGAGCGCCAATGATGTCCTGTCGGTTAAGATCGTCGATGACGTCCCCGAGGCCATGGCCGACACGGACAGCATCGGTGCGGGTCAGTTCGGCCCGGCGACGGGCAATGTGATCACGGATGCGGAAGGCGATGGCGGTGCCGACACGGTCGGTGCGGACGATGCGTCTGTCGTTGGCGTTGCCGCCGGGAACACGGGTGCGGATCTGGACAATGCGGGCACGGTCGGCACGGTGATCCAGGGCGCCTATGGCAAGCTGACGCTGAACGCGAACGGCTCCTACAGCTACACCCGCGATGCCGGGACCAAAGGTGGCGTGTCGGATGTGTTCACCTACACGCTGAAGGACGGCGACGGCGACCTGACGCACACGACGCTGACGATCGACATCGGCGACAGCGGTGTGACGGTGACGACGCCGCAGCCGGGCGATGACGGCACGACCGTCCATGAGAAGGGCCTCGCCGAGCGCGGCGCCGAGCCTGCGGGTTCGGGCGAGAGCGCGGATGGTGACGGCACGAACAATGACGACCCGTCGGAGGCGACGTCGGGCACGGTGACGTTCACGGCGCCGGATGGCGTCCAGTCGGTCAGCGTTGCCGGCACGGCGCTTGCCCTTGGCGATCCGTTCCCGCAGACGGTGTCGAGCGATGCGACGGGCACGCTGGTGGTGACGGGCTACAGCTACAATGCGGTCACGGGTCAGGGCTCGATCAGCTACAGCTACACGCTGACGGACAACACGCTTGCCGATCCGGACGGTGTGTCGTTCGGCGTGACGGTGACGGATGCGGATGGCGACAGCCAGTCGGGCACGATCGACATCGCCATTATTGACGATGCGCCGGTTGCGGTTGCCGACACGGACAGCATCGGTGCGGGTCAGTTCGGCCCGGCGGCGGGCAATGTGATCACGGATGCGGAAGGCGATGGCGGTGCCGACACGGTCGGTGCGGACGATGCGTCTGTCGTTGGCGTTGCCGCCGGGAACACGGGTGCGGATCTGGACAATGCGGGCACGGTCGGCACGGTGATCCAGGGCGCCTATGGCAAGCTGACGCTGAACGCGGACGGCTCCTACAGCTACACCCGCGATGCCGGCACGGCCGGCGGCGTGTCGGATGTGTTCACCTACACGCTGAAGGACGGCGACGGCGACCTGACGCACACGACGCTGACGATCGACATCGGCAATGCGCCGCCCGAGATCGGCAACCTGACGCCGAAGGCGGATGGTGGCGATGTGGCGGTTGACGAGGATGACCTTGCGGCGGGTCGCGGCGGCGGCAAGCCGGCCGGTTCGGACGGCAGCGATAGCACGACACAGTCGGGCACGTTCACGATCAGCTCGCCCGATGGCATCGCGTCGCTGACGATCGGCGGTCAGAGCTTCATCACCAATGGCGTGTTCACGGCGGGTTCGGTGACAACCGGCCTCGGCAACACGCTCAATGTGACGGGCTATGACGCCGGCACGGGCGTTGTGAGCTACAGCTACACGCTTGTCGACAACGAGACGCATGGCGCGGGCGCGGGCGAGAACGACCTGTTCGAGGACTTTGCGGTTGTGCTGACCGATCAGGACGGCCAGAGCGCCAACGATGTCCTGTCGGTGAAGGTCGTCGACGACGTCCCCGAGGCCATGGCCGACACGGACAGCATCGGTGCGGGTCAGTTCGGCCCGGCGACGGGCAATGTGATCACGGATGCTGAGGGCGATGGCGGTGCCGATACGGTCGGTGCGGACGATGCCTCTGTCGTTGGCGTTGCCGCCGGCGACACGGGTGCGGACTTGGACAATGCGGGCACGGTCGGCACGGTGATCCAGGGCACCTATGGCAAGCTGACGCTGAACGCGGACGGCTCCTACAGCTACACCCGCGATGCCGGCACGGCCGGTGGCGTCCAGGATGTGTTCACCTACACGCTGAAGGACGGCGACGGCGACCTGACGCACACGACGCTGACGATCGACATCGGCAATGCACCGCCCGAGATCGGCAACCTGACGCCGAAGGCGGATGGTGGCGATGTGGCGGTTGACGAGGATGACCTTGCGGCGGGTCGCGGCGGCGGCAAGCCGGCCGGTTCGGACGGCAGCGATAGCACGACACAGTCGGGTACGTTCACAATCAGCTCGCCCGATGGCATCGCGTCGCTGACGATCGGCGGTCAGAGCTTCATCACCAATGGCGTGTTCACGGCGGGTTCGGTGACAACCGGCCTCGGCAACACGCTCAATGTGACGGGCTATGACGCCGGCACGGGCGTTGTGAGCTACAGCTACACGCTTGTCGACAACGAGGCGCATGGCACGGGTGCAGGCGAGAACGATCTGTTCGAGGACTTTGCGGTTGTGCTGACCGATCAGGATGGCCAGAGCGCCAACGATGTCCTGTCGGTGAAGATCGTCGACGACATCCCCGAGGCCATGGCCGACACGGACAGTGCCATCGAAGGTGGCATTGCGGACGGCAATGTCCTGACAGGCTCCGGCGGCTCGGACGCGAACGCGACGGATGGTGTCGCCGATATTCAGGGCGCGGATGGCGCGACGGTGACGTCCATCGTGGCCACCACGGCGGGCGGCAGCGCAACGAATGTGGGCACCAACACCGTGGTCAACGGCCAGTATGGCACGCTTACCATCTCCTCCGACGGCTCCTACAGCTACCAGTCCACGCCGGGCGCTGTTGCGAGCGGTACGGTTCAGGACGTCTTCACTTACACGATCACCGATGCCGACGGCGATCCGTCCACCACCACGCTGACGATCAATGTCAACGACAGTGGTCTGGCGACGCCCGACTACACGGTCACGGTGAATGAAGCGGCGCTGGACCTCAACAAGGACGGTGACGATCTTGTCCCGGGAACGGTGACGGGTTCGCTGCCGGGCTCCACGGACGAGACCTCTGGCGGTACGGCCTCGGCGACCGGTGGCACCGGGCCTTACACCTACGCCCTGCAGACCGGCGGCAATGCGGTGACGGCAGGCACCTATGGTTCGATCCAGGTCAACAGCGACGGCACCTATACCTACACGCTGAGTTCCAACTATCTGAACGCGACGGCGGATGACGGGGTTCAGACCATCAGCGGAGCCGAAAGCTTCACCTATGTTGCCACCGATGCATTCGGCAACACCACGACCGGGACGATCTCCATCGACATCATCGACGATGTGCCGAAGGCCGAGGCTGCAGCCGGCGAGACAGCATCGGTTGTGCTCGATGAATCCGATGGCAGCGGCTCTGGCACGGACGGGATCAACCCCGGTCAGATTCAGGCCGGCGACATCCAGGGCCTGTTCGCCACCCCGGATTTCGGGGCAGATGGCGCCGGCTCAGTGGCCTATTCGTTCTCCGCGACCGACGGTGCGGCGACCGGCCTTTGGCTGACAGGCCAGTCGGGTGCGGCGAACGAGATCATTCTCGTGAAGGTTTCCGACACCGTCTATGAAGGTCGCGCCGGGGGGGGCGTCGGGACGCCCGCCTTCACGGTTTCCATCAATGGCGCGACGGGCGCGGTCACGGTCACGCAGCACGAGACGCTGGAACACACTGTCGATGGCGGCCCGGGTGCGGCACATGACGATGCGCTCTTCCTTGGTGGTGCTGCGGCCATTTCCGTTGTCCAGACGGTGACGGATGCCGATGGCGACACGGCCACGGCGACAAGCGCCAGTGCGCTTTCGATCCGGTTCGATGACGACGGACCGACGGCGAAGCCTGACACGGCCAGTCTGACCCTCGGAACCGAGAGCTTCAACATCGCTTTCGTGCTCGATTTCAGCGGCAGCGTGAGCAACAGTGAACTCGATCAGATGCTCGATGCCGTGAAGGCCGCCGGGCAGGCGTTCTTCAGCGGCACAACGGGTGACGTGCAGATCGAACTGGTCGCCTTTTCATCGAGCGCTTTGTCTGCCCCGGGACCCTTCACGGATTACGCGTCTTTTGCTGCGCAGATTGACGCCTGGAATCCTGCTGAAGGCGGGTCGCGGCCCTACAATGGAGGCACTGACTTCACTGCGGCCATTGAGGAAACGATGGCGACCTATACGCCACTGGCCGATTACAACAATCAGGTCTTCTTCCTCAGCGATGGCAATCCGAATGAGCAGATCGGTGCCGGCGGGCATTCTCTGCTTGGCAGCACGCAGACCGCCTGGAACAACTTTGTTCAGGACAATGATGTGACGGTTCAGACGGTCGGTATCGGCAACAATATCGATGTCGAGCAGTTGCAGGATGTCGATGAGGCCGACGGTGACAATACGGTCGTCTCGGTCTCCAATTTCGACGATCTTGTCGAAGCGCTTCTCGACCTGGCCAATCAGGTGAACGTTTCCGGCAATGTCCTGCTGGGGGACGACAATGCTGCCGGCGGCGGGGACGATGACGGCTTCGGCGCTGATGGTGGGCGTATCCTCTCCGTCAAGGTCGATGGCGTGACCTACACCTATGATCCGGATGCCGATCAGATCACGAACGATGGTGGTGAACCGGTTCAGGCTGGCAGCGGTCTGGAGGTCGACACGCCGCTGGGCGGGGTGCTCGAACTCGATTTCAATACGGGTGCCTGGGATTACCAGGCGAACTCGGGAACGACGGCTGGAACCGAGACGTTCGACTATGTCATCATCGACAATGATGGTGACACGTCGACCACCCAGTTGACGGTGAATGTCTTGCCGCCGCCTGAAATTGTTGATGATCTCGTCTTGACGAACATCACCGACTATTCCGCGATCAGCATTCCGACCCAGGCGTTGCTCCACAACGATGACGGCAAAGGCGCGCCGCTCCATGTTGCGGCGGTCGACAATGCGCAGGATGGAAGCGTGAGTTTGCCGGATGACGTGGTCTTCACACCCTCGAATACACCGGCTTCGTTTGTTGATGAAGATTTCAGCGCCGGGCTGGGCGGATTCACATATGAGGACAATCATTATTCGGATCGATACTACCAGACGACTGGGAGTGACGCGTCTGGTCAAAGAGAGACGGGCGGCATAGCCAACGATGGTGCGCTGGCTCTTTATCTTGGTGGGAACAACGGTACTAACCGCGAGAACATGAACGGCGCATTCACGCGCTCATTCAATCTTGCCAGCACGACCACCGTGACCATCACCTTCGATTACTACGCCTTCCTATCGGGACAGTCTGACAATACGGACGATGTCTGGGTGCTCGCCGACGTCGATGGGAACGCGTTTGGAGCGGGCGGGGTGATTGATGAATTGATCGGTTCGAGTTCGAGCAACTCCGACCATCAGTCGACGGGCTGGCAAACCTTCTCGACCACGCTGACCCTTTCTGCCGGTGAACACACACTCTCTCTCGGCGGGTTGATGACGTCGAAGGAGCAAGGCAATGAGTATGCCGATGTCTACTTCGATAACGTCAGTGTTGAATACGACCCGACCCCGGCCTTCTCCAGCGGCGGGTTCGATTATACCGCCTCAACGGGAGAGGCCTCGGTTGATGGCCATGTAACGGTCACGGGGGTATCGGGCAGCGTCATCACCGGAACCAGTGCGGATGAGGTTCTTGTCGGCAATGACAGCGGCTCGACGCTGCTCGGCATGGGGGGCGACGACGCCCTTATCGGTGGTGACGGTGACGATCTTCTCATCGGCGGCGAAGGTGCGGACCTGCTAATCGGCGGTGAGGGGCAGAACACCTACGATCTGACCGACATCGACAATGCCGAGGACACGGTGGTGCTCGATCAGTCGGCGCTTGCCGGGCTCGATCCGGACGCGATCATCGGTTTTGGATCGGAAGATGTCGTAGACCTGACAGAGCTCGTTTCAATTGGTCCGGGGGACAATGTCGCCGACTATGTCAGGCTCAACCCCGGTAATTCCACGCAGTTGCAGGTGGATGCCGATGGAACGGCCGGATCTGAGGACTGGGTGACAGTCGCCACGTTCGACGTGCCGCAGACACCTTCCACCATCAAGATCCTCTACGAGGATGACGGCAGTGACAATTCGGGCACGGTCTGAACAGGATGGGGCGATGCAGCCGCTTGTTGGCGGCCGCAGGTTTGATAAGCTGGCAGGAACCGTGTAATTTTCCGGCTAGTGCATTCTTGCAGTCAGGTGAATTTACCTGACGTCCGCATAAATGCGGAAAACAGGCAGTTTGATCGCTTATCAAGTCCTCGAGACGCCGAAGCGATCCAGGGAATACACCATGGGCGAAGAGCGCCGAGGGGGACCTATGAAAAAGCTGACTTTGGGTTTTGCAGTCATTGTCGGGGCCGTTCTGGCCGGACCGGTGCAGTCCGCCGATCTCTCAACGGGAGGGTATTGCCCGGTGGCGCAGAATGCCAGGCTCCTTTCGATTGAGAGCAATGCTTCGCTCACCGGTGAGGTCATCCGCCTGATGGATGAGGCCGTGGCCGTTGCCGACAGCCCGCAATGGATCAATTCGGGCCGGCCGGCTTTCGTGTGGGCATCCGAAGCCAAGGTCGCCTGTGGCAAGGCTTATGGCTATCTGCAATCCGAATACCGCGACGAGGACTATCTGAACAAATGCGAGTGCTTCCATGCCCGCATGGTTCGCTACATGTATTGATCCCGTTGATCCGGCGCCTTGATGAACCTCGCATTCGACACGCGACCTGAGTGTCATGGAAAATTCCGCTTTTCCGTGAGGCTGGGGCGGTCGCTGGCCCTGTGTGCCGTGCTCGCCCTCGCAGCCTGCCAGTCTTCGGGTGTGGACGACACGCTGAAAGTGGAGGACGCCAGCGTTGCTCCTTCCGCCGCGGGGCTCGAAACGGTTGGCTCCGGTCCGGTGACAGTCGGCATGGTGGCGAACCTTGCCGGTTCGGCCCGCGCCTCGGAGCGCGATTATCGTGACGGCGCGAAACTGGCTGCAGAGCAGCTGGGGGGTGATCAGGTCACACTTGCCATCTACAACGCCCGCTCCGACGCTGCCGACACGAAGAGGGCGGTCGATACGCTTGTCGAGCACGGCGCGAAGATCGTTATCGGCCCCTCGCAGGCTGGGCTCCTGAGTGCCCTGCCGGCCGGTGGCGCGAACCCGCCCGTCATGGCGCTGGTTTCGAATGCCGTGCCGCGCAGGCCGGGCGTCTTCGCCTTCCTGTCGGATGAAGTGGACGGCAGCATCGAAGCCGCCGCTTACGCGATCGGAGCCGGGCGCCGGAACATCGTGATCGTACACGCAGCCGATGCGGACGGTGCCACGCTCGATCGGCTGCGCGCCGGCATCAAGGCGAAGGGTGGCAACATCATCGCAAACCTGCCCGTTGCGGCAAACTCCACCGATGAGCTGGCAGGCAAGGCTGCACAGCTTCCGGCCGCCGAGGCTGTCGTTCTTGCGCCGGGTTTGAAGGCACCCGGCGCCACATTGGCCGGGCTACGGGCCACCGGGGCGCTGCCGGGCAATGCGCTGGTTCTTTCAACACCCGAGATATCTCCCGGTCCTGCCGTCGCGGGGGTGCTGATGTGCCGTGTCGACCAGTTCGCTGTGGGAGACGTCACCCAGAGCTTCCGGACAAAGTATGGTCGGGCAATGACGAAAGACGCTGCCTATGGGTTCGATGCGGCAGCCCTCGCTATCGGCATTGCACGGGCCAGGGGCGCTGCCGGGCTGACGGCTGGAACGCTAACCGCGCGATCCGGCTTTCGTGGCGTTCTTGGCTCGTTTCGATTCACCAGCTCCGGTGCGGTCGAGCGGAATTGCTCCATCTACCGGGTGGAAGGCAATGCTTTCAAATTGCAGGATCCGGCTCCCGAAGGTTTCTGATCTTGGTTTCTTCTTCGCCTATACCTGAATAGGCCTTGGCTTTCGCCAAAAACGCCGCTTAAATGATTTCCGGGAGTGAACTGGATAAGGCTTTCGGCTGTCTGGCGCGGTCGCAGGCTTGCGCGGGAGGCGTGGCTTGGCGGTTTCTGTTCTCATTGTCCGCATTGTCGTCGCGCTTGATGCGTGTACGCGGCGCTTCGCCCGGCGTGCGCGCAGCTCCGGCTTACCGGCTTTATCAGGCCTTTTCGCGTTGACGCGGTGTCCATCGCGCCGACCTACGACCGGATTGTCCTGCAGCTTCGCTGATCCATTTGAAGGAGCAGGGCACATCGCAACCTAGGACGCTGTTCCGCATTCGCGGCAACGAGCCCGAGGCAAGGGAGGAATACATGACCGAAATCTCGATGACGGTGAACGGCAGGGCGGCGCGCGCCTCTGTGCCGGACAATACGCTTTTGGTGGATTTCCTGCGCGAGCATCTACGCCTCACCGGCACGCATGTGGGCTGCGACACCAGCCAGTGCGGGGCCTGTGTCGTTCATGTCAACGGGCGTGCGGTAAAGAGCTGCACCATGCTCGCCGCCTCCGCCGAAGGCGCGGAAGTCACGACGATTGAGGGGCTGGCCAATGGCGAACTCCATCCCATGCAGGCGGCGTTCAAGGAAAACCATGGCCTGCAATGCGGCTTCTGCACGCCGGGCATGATCATGTCGGCGACTGACATGGTGGCCCGCTACAGGGCAGCCGGCAAGGAACTGACGGAAGAGGCAATCCGCCACGAGCTGGAAGGCAATATCTGCCGCTGCACCGGCTATCACAACATCGTCCGAGCCATTCAGGATGGCGCGGCGAAGATGGCTGCGAGCTGAGGGAGGACATGAGATGAGCGAACAAGGCATCGGCGCCCGCGTCCTTCGTAAGGAAGACAAGCGCTTCATTACCGGCAAGGGCCGGTACACCGACGACATTCGCAATGAACGGCAGTCCTATGCTGCCTTCGTGCGCAGTCCGCATGCCCACGCAAAGGTCAAATCCATCGACACCGCCGAAGCGGAGAAGATGGACGGTGTGATTGCCGTCCTCAACGGCAAGCAACTGACCGATGACGGTATCGGAAACCTCATCTGCGGCTGGGCTGTCAACTCGAAGGACGGCAATCCCATGAACATGGGCGCCTGGTCCGCACTCGCCACCGACAAGGTGCGCTATGTGGGTGATGCGGTCGTTCTCGTCGTGGCCGAGACGCAGGCCCAGGCACGCGCTGCTGCCGAAGCCGTGGAAGTCGATTATGAAGAACTCCCGGCCGTCGTGCATGCGGTCGATGCGCTGAAAGACGGTGCACCGCAGGTTCATGACAATGCGCCCGGAAACCTCATCTTCGACTGGGGGCTGGGCGAAGAGGCCGCCGTCGACAAGGCGCTTGCCGGTGCCGCCCATGTCACCGAGATGAAGATCCTCAACAACCGCCTGTCGCCAAATCCGATGGAGCCGCGTTCGGCAATCGCCACCTATGACGAGGCGGAAGATCACTATACGCTCTACACCACCAGCCAGAACCCACACGTGGCGAGGCTGGTGCTCTCCGCCTTTTATCAGGTCGCGCCAGAGCACAAGCTGCGTGTCATCGCCCCCGACGTGGGCGGCGGATTCGGCTCCAAAATCTACATCTACCCGGAGGAGATCGCCTGCCTCTGGGCGTCCATGAAGACCAGACGTTCGGTCAAATGGACATCCAGCCGGTCCGAGGCGTTCCTTACAGATGCGCATGGCCGCGATCATGTATCCATAGCGAAGATCGGCTTCGATGCGCAGAACCGCATCGTTGGTCTGAAGGTCGACACCATCGCCAATCTCGGCGCCTATATGTCGCTCTTTTCTTCGGCGGTGCCGACCTATCTCTATGCGACTCTTCTTTCGGGCCAGTACGACATCGCCAACATCTATTGCAATGTGCGCACGGTCTACACTAACACCGCGCCGGTGGATGCCTATCGCGGCGCAGGCCGCCCCGAAGCCTGCTTCCTTGTCGAACGCATCATGGAAACGGCCGCGCGCGAACTGGGAGTCGACCCGGCAGAACTGCGCCGCGCGAATTTCATCCGCCAGTTCCCGCATGAGACGCCCGTCATCATGACCTATGATGCAGGCGACTTTGCCGGCAATCTCGATCAGGCGCTGGAGGCGGCTGATTACAAGGGCTTCCCCGCCCGGCGCGCGGAAGCGGCCAAACGCGGAAAGCTGCGCGGCATCGGGCTTGCCTCCTATATCGAGGCCTGCGGCATCGCGCCCTCGGCGGCGGTCGGTTCGCTAGGCGCTGGTGTCGGCCTTTGGGAGAGTGCCGAGGTGCGGGTCAATCCCGTCGGCACAATCGAGGTCCTGACCGGCAGCCACAGCCACGGACAGGGGCATGAAACCACCTTCGCCCAGGTGGTGGCGGAGCGTTTCGGACTGCCCATCGACAACATTCAGATCGTGCATGGCGACACCGACAAGGTGCAATTTGGCATGGGCACCTATGGTTCGCGCTCCGGCCCGGTCGGTCTCTCGGCCATCGTCAAGGCGCTCGACAAGGTCGAGGCCAAGGTCAAGAAGATCGCCGCCCATGTGCTTGAAGTCTCCGAGGACGATCTCGTCGTGGAGAACGGCGAGGTGAAGGTGGCCGGCACCGACCGGTCCATGGCCTGGCACGAGGTTGGTCTTGCCGCTTACACCGCCCACAATCTGCCTGCCGGCATGGAACCGGGGCTGAAGGAGGGGGCGTTCTACGATCCCACCAATTTCACCTTCCCCGCAGGCACCTATGTCTGCGAAGTGGAGGTGGACCCCGAAACGGGTGAGACGAAGATCGTCCAGTTCGTCGCCTCGGATGATTTCGGTACCATCATCAACCCGATGATCGTGGAGGGCCAGGTGCATGGCGGCATCGCCCAGGGTGTCGGTCAGGCCATGCTTGAAAACGTGGTCTATGACGAAGACGGCCAGCTCCTGTCGGCCAGCTACATGGATTACACCATGCCGCGCGCCGACAATGTGCCGAGTTTCGCCATTCACCACCATTCCACCAAGAGCCCGTCAAACCCGCTCGGCATGAAGGGCTGCGGCGAGGCGGGCGCCATCGGCACACCGCCGGCGGTCATCAACGCCATCACCGATGCAATCGGCAACAATGATCTCCAGATGCCGGCCACGCCGCCGCGCGTCTGGGCCGCATTGCAGGCCGCTTCGGCAAAGATCGCGGCAGAATAGGGAGGCCCACCATGTATGATGTAACCTATCACCGTGCCGCAAGCGTCGACGATGCGGCTGCGAAATTCTCTGCCGCCTCCGATGGGCAGTTGCTTGCCGGCGGCCAGACCCTGCTTCCCACGATGAAGCACCGGCTTGCGGCGCCTTCGGACCTTATCGACCTGCGCGGTATTGCCGATCTTGTGGGCGTGAAAGTCTCGGGGCGCAAGGTCACCATCGGTGCCATGACCACCCATGCGGCGGTCGCCGAAAACGCCGAACTCGCAAAGGTCTGCCCCGCCATCGTCAAGCTGGCCGGCGGCATCGGTGACCCGGCCGTTCGCCATCAGGGAACCATCGGCGGCTCCATAGCCAACAACGACCCCGCGGCAGACTATCCGGCGGGTCTTCTGGCGCTCGCAGCCACGATCCACACAAACCGGCGCGAGATTGCCGCGGATGAGTTCTTCACCGGGCTGTTCTCGACCGGGCTTGATGAGGGTGAGATCATCACCGCCGTCAGCTTCGAGGCACCGGAGGCCTGCGGCTACGCAAAATTCCCCAATCCAGCCTCGCGCTATGCCATGACCGGGGTCTTCGTGGCCAAAGCTGGTGGCGCCGTGCGCGTTGCAGTCACGGGAGCCGGATCGGATGGCGTGTTCCGTCATGAGGGGCTCGAACAGGCCCTGTCGAAGGACTGGTCAGCCGCTGCGGTGGACGGGGTGAAAATCTCGGCTGACGGGCTCATGTCAGACATCCATTGCGATGCTGCCTATCGCGCCAATCTGATCCGGGCGATGGCCAAACGCGCGATCGGCTAAACAGGAAGCGGAAGCAGCAAAGCCCGGGCGCAACCTGCCCGGGCTTTGTCGTGGGATAACAGAGATTGTCCGAGGCCGGTTCAGCGCTTCATCAGGTCGATGGCCGCTGCCGCTATGGCCTTCACCGCCGTTGGAATACACGCCTCGTCCAGGTCGAAATCGCTACGATGGAGCATCGTCTTTCGGTCCTTGAGACGCGAACCGATCCTCAGATGCGCGCTCGGCACACGGGTCGAAAACTCCGCGTAATCCTCGCTGCCCATGGAGCCCTGCGGCAGTTCGATCACCTTTTCGTCGCCAATCATGCCGCGCGCGGTCTCAAGCACGGGATGCAGAATGTCCGGATCGTTCACCACAGGCGGAACGCCGGTCAGGAAGGTCGGTTCGCAGGTCACCCGATGGGTCAGCGCGATGCCTGCGCAGACGCGTTCAATGGCGGCCTTTACCGCCTCGCGCACGGCGGGGTTCTGGCTGCGCGTCGTGCCTTCAAGCGTCACACTGTCGGGGATCTGGTTGCGTGCCGATCCACCCTTTATCGAGCCGACGGTCACCACCGCCGCTTCCAGCGGGGCGATCTCGCGGGCAACGATCGTCTGGAGCGAGGAAACGAGGTTGCCGGCAGCGACGATCGGGTCGACCGCCAGATGCGGATGCGCCCCATGGCCTGACTGGCCGGTGATCGTGATGTCGAACGGATCGGTGGAAGCGAAGGCCGTTTTCGGATGATAGCCGATCGTGCCGCCGTCGATCAGCGGCCAGTTGTGGTAGCCGAGCATGATGTCGGGTTCGACCCACTCGAACAGACCGTCCTCCAGCATGGCGCGCGCGCCGCCCAGTCCTTCCTCCGCCGGCTGAAACACCATCAGCGCCCGGCCCGGCAACGCATCTGCAAGGCGTGCCAGCACTTCGCTCACACCAAGCGCAATGGCCGTGTGCGCATCGTGCCCACAGGCATGCATCTTGCCCGGGTTGCGCGATTTGTACTCCGGCGAACCGGTTTCCTCGATCGGCAGCGCGTCCATGTCGCCACGAATACCGATGGTTTTGCCGTTGCCCTGTCCGATGGTGGCTGCGACACCGGTTTTTCCGATACCGGAGCGATGATCGACTCCGAGACGTGTCAGCTCCCGCATCACCAGCGCCGAGGTCTCGTATTCCTCAAAGCCGAGTTCCGGATTGGCATGGAGCTGCCGGCGGATTTCGATCAGGCGCGGTGTGATCTCGGCGGTGATCTCTTCAATGCGCGCGCGCAGGTTTTGCTCTTCACTCATGGCTGGGCAGCAGTCCTCGATAAGTAAAAAATGGCCGGCGCAGCCTGTCAGGACCACGCCGGCAGTTGTCGTCAGGGGATCGGCTATTCCTTGCCGATTTCGACGATCTGCTTATAGACGTCTTCGCCCCAGACACCCTTGCCAAGGTCGTCACGCACGGACTGCGTGGCTTCCATGAACGGCGTCTTGTCGGGATGGGTGACCGTCACGCCGGCCGCTTCCATCTCGGCGATGTATTTCTTGGTCTGGTCCGGCATCAGCTCGTCAACCTTTGCGGTCGAGGCGTCGTTGGCCTTCTGGAGAAGCGCCTGATCTTCCTCCGAAAGGCCCTGCCAGAACTGATCGCTGATGACGACATAAGCGGGCTTGTTGATGTAATCGACCATCGCCACGCCCTTCTGCACTTCATAGAATTTCTGCGCGTAGATGGTCTCAACCGGGTTTTCCTGCCCGTCGACAATGCCGGTCTGCAAGGCGGTGTAAA
This sequence comes from Nitratireductor aquibiodomus, assembly GCF_900105565.1. Lineage (NCBI taxonomy): Bacteria > Pseudomonadati > Pseudomonadota > Alphaproteobacteria > Hyphomicrobiales > Phyllobacteriaceae > Nitratireductor > Nitratireductor aquibiodomus. The sequence continues at coordinate 3,186,317 of NZ_FNSL01000001.1, forward strand.
CCTCAGCGAAGGCCATCGGTGTGGGGTTGGCGCCCAGCGCGCGCAGCGATTCCACATAGTAGTCGCGTTCCGGTGCGCGCAGCTTCAGGCCGCTAAGGTCGTCCATGGAATTGATGACCACATTGGCGCTGATCTGGCGCGGGCTGCGTGGCATGAAACCGAGCATCCGCACCTGACGCTCAGCGGTGAGCCGCTCGTTCCATTCCTTGCCGAAATCCGTATCGAGCACCTTCTTGTAGTTGTCGATGCCGTTCATCAGATAGGGCAGGGCGAGATATTCGATTTCCTTGAGGCCGGGGTCGCCGCTTGCCAGCATCTGCGTCGAGCCGAGCGCCATCTGCGCATAAACCTCACGCGGGGTGCCCAACTGATCGCCCGGGAAAATCGTCACCGTGTGATCGGAGTTCTCCTCCACCACGCGCTTGAACTCCTGGGCGCCTTCATACTGTGCCTCGCCCGGCTGGGCCCAGAGCGCATAGCGGATTTCGTCCGCCTGTGCGCTGGCCGTCGCCAGAAGAACGGCGCTGAGTGCGAGTGCTTTCATCTTCATGCTGCATACTCCCCTTTTGATTTCGCTTTTGTGGATGAAGAAACGGACCGCATGTGCTCCACAAAGTCGGAGCAGAACGTCACGAGGTGATCGACGAAGCGTTCGCCCTTATCAGCCGACGAGCGGGACGCATCACCCCCGGCAATGCCGTTGGAGCAGTGATCGTCCACATTGACCGGCAGGCCGATCTCCGTGCCCTGAAAGCGCACCGCGGCAAGCCCGGCAGTGGGCAGGTCGATCATCTTGCCGAACTGGGTATCGATCTCCACGGCATCCATGCGGGTGAGATCCGGGAAAAGGTGCAGATAGACCGAAGTGATCGGGTCGCCGCCATGCGCAAACGCCTTCTTGCCGAACTCGCCATGGACCTCTTGCCAGAGGGCATCGGGAATCGAACGCCATAGATTGATGCAGGGAACCAGCACGTCATGGTCGCGCCGGACCGCGCGTATGACCTGGTCGATCAACGGGGCATTGCCGCTGTGGCCGTTGACGATCACAAGCTTCGTGAGCCCGTGGTCGAGAAAATTGTCGAGCATGTCGCGCAGCGTGGCGCGGAACGCATCGGCCGAAAGCGCGATGCCACCCGGTACCGAGCGGAAATATTCCGCATAACCAAAAGGCATGGTGGGTGCCGCAATGGCCCCGCTTTTCTCCGCCACGCGGCTGGCGATTTCACGGGTCAGCATGAAGTCGCCCATCGGCACCATCGGCCCCTGGATTTCCTGTGAGCCAAGGGGGATGAGGATCACCGGATCCTCGCCCATCCGCTCCTGGAATTCCAGAAAGGTCATGTCCTCCAGAAGGTGCTTCTTCGCGGTACTCATTGATGCATGGACTCCAAAGTCATTGAACGCTCAGTTTCCGAACACGAGGTTGGGAAGGAAAAGGCTGATCTGCGGGAACAGGACCAGCAGTACGACCGCGGTGAAAAGCGGGATGTAGAAGGGCAGCATCGCCTTCACCATCTGGCCGTGCGATATCTTGGCGATGTCCTGCGCGATGAACATCAGCACACCCACAGGCGGTGTTGCGCCGCCGATGATCAGGCTGAACACCATCAGCACGCCGAAATGCACCGGGTCGATGCCGAATTGCAGGATCACCGGAACGAGGATCGGCGTCAGAACGATCTCGGCAGAGGACGCGACCATGAGAAGCCCGACGCCGAGAAGCATGGCAACGATCACGAAGAGCGCGATCACCGGGTTCTCCGAGATGGTGGAGATGCCATCGGCGATGGCCAGCGGCACCTGCTCGCGCACCATGATCCACGAAAAGGCCGAAGCCACTGCGATGATGGATAGAATGCGTGCCGTGCCGAGCGCCGTGTTCTGAATGGCACCCCAGATGTCGGCCCCTTTCACATTGCGGTAAAAAAGGCTGAGCAGAAGGCCGTAAAGCACCGCGACAGCCGCCGCCTCGGTGGGGGAAAAGATACCGAACAGAATGCCCGCCACAATGATGACCGGGAAGAGAATGGCCGGCCCGCCGCCCTTGATCGCAGTCGCAAGCTCCGGCAGCGTCGCCCGCTCGTAGCGCGGGAAGTCACGTTTGCGCGCATAAAAATATGTGAACAGCATCTGCGTGCCGATGATCACGAAACCCGGCAAAATACCCGCCAGAAGCAGACGGCCGATCGAGACGTTCGCCAGCGTGCCATAGATCACGAGCGCAACACTCGGCGGGATCATTGGCCCCACCATGGAGGAGGCGACGGTCACGGCGGCGGAGAAGGGGGCCGGATACCCTTCTTTCTTCATGGCCGGAATGAGCACGGAGCCGAGCGCGGTCGTGTCGGCTGTGGGCGAGCCCGACATGCCGGAGAAGATCAGGCTGGCAAAGATGTTGACCTGCGCCAGACCGCCATGGATGTGCCCGACCAGAGCCTTCGCCAGCGCGATGATGCGGTCGGTCAGTTTGCACGCATTCATCAACTCGCCGGCCAGGAAGAAGAACGGAATGGCCAGAATGAGAAAGGAGTTGATCGAGGCCGTCATGCGCTGGGTCAGGAGCGCCAGATTGATGTCGGCAAAGAAGAAGTAGACCATGGAGGATGCACCGATGGCGAAGACCAGCGGCAGCCCCATGAACAGAAGGACCAGAAGCAGTCCGATAATCGAAATGGTCAGCATTATATTGTCCGCGGATCACATAGGGTCTTCATGGCCATAGGCCGGGTCTGTCTGGCGGTGCATCGGACGGACATAGACGATGCGCCCGACGATCCCCGCGATCATCAGGACAGCGCCCACCGTTGCCGCCAGCCGCACGACACCCGCAGGCAGCGGAAGGGCGGAGAGATCCTGCATGTTCTCCAGGATCACCAGCTTCACGCTGGTCCAGCCGAGAATGGCGAGAAAGCCGACGGAGATGAGCGCATTGACATAGCGCAGCAGGTTGCGCGCCCTGGGCGGCAGCATCAGAAAGAAGACATCGACGTTCAGATGGCGGCCATCCCAGCAGACAGCGGCCGCGCCGATAAAGGCGATCCAGACGATGAGCAGTTTTGCCAGTTCCTCGCTCCAGACGAGCGGTGCGTTGAAGAAGTAACGCAGGATGATCTGCAGCAGCGTCACACCCACCACGACGATGAGCATGAGGCCAACAGCGATCCGCAGCGGTCGTGCGAGATCAATTGGTTTCTGGTCGTTCACGAAGACCCTCCCGGTCCAGTTTCATTTACGGAAGCATGTGCCGATATTGGTTGTCCAATATATTTATGAAGGCTATTTTTCTCTTTCAGATATTAATAAGAGGCAGCGATGCAGTCACTCGGCGCCATAGAATTCCGCCATTTGCGTTACTTCATGCGGGTCGCGCAGGAGCTGCATTTCGGCCGGGCGGCGGAGATGCTGGGCGTTTCGCAGGCGCCCCTCAGCCAGCAGATACGCCAGCTGGAGCAGCGGCTTGGCGTTCGCCTGTTCGACCGCACCACCCGCAGCGTGACACTCACGCCCGCTGGCCGCGTTCTCTTCGAGAAGGCGCAGCAGGTGCTGGTGTCGCTCGAGGAGGGCATTCGAGAGACCCAGGCGGCCGGCGGTCTCTCCTCCGGCCGCCTGCGCATTGCCGCCGTCTATGTCGGCCTCTACAATTTCATGTCGAAAGCCATGCGCGAGTTCAGCCGGCGCAACCCTTCGGTCCTGATCGACATGCAGATCCACACTACGGAAGAGCAGCTTGCGCTTTTGAAGGACCGCAAGATCGACGTGGCATTCGTGCGTCCGCCGCGCACGGCCTCGGGCATTGCCTACCGGGAGATTTACCGGGAGGGGTTCGTCGCCGTGCTCCCGGCAGAATCCCACCTTGCCTCCCGCGAGAACCTCGAAGTCGAGGATCTGCGCGATGAAAACTTCATCACCTATTCCTCCATCGTCGGCGTGAGCTATCAGGATGTGGTGCTGCAGCATTGCCGCAAGGCAGGCTTCGTCCCCAAAGTGGTGCAGGAGGTCAGCCACACCATGACGGTCGTCGCCATGGCGTCAGCCGGCATCGGTGTCGGCATCGTCCCGGCCTGGGTTGTCATGACGCCGATGGAGAATGTGGTTTACCGCGAGCTCCCGAAGCTGCCCAAGGCCGTCTCGCTGGTTGTCGCCTGGCGCGAAGACAGCATGAACCCGTTTGTGCGCGATTTCGTGAAATGCACGCTGGCTGCCGTCGGCGAAACCGGCCACTGAAACCCGCGTCTGAATTTCAGGCGCTCGATGCAGGGCTCTCGGACGGGTCGGATTGAAGGGGTTCCGTACTGCCCTGGTATGAACCTGCCACGGGGTCGGACAGTACACGATCGCGGCCCGCCTGCTTCGCACCGTAGAGATGGTCGTCGGCCCGCCTGAGAAGCGTTGCAAGATCGTCGTCGGCGCTCTTGTGAACGATGCCGAAACTCGCCGAAAGATGAACACTCTTCTGATTGATCGAGAGCGTGGTAGAGGAAAGGCCGCTGCGCAGACGCTCGGCCAGGTCGCGCGCGCCCTCAAGATCCGTGTGCGGCAGGAGCAGGGCAAATTCCTCACCGCCAATCCGGCCGACAATGTCGCTGGAGCGCGCGCATTTCTGCAGCATGTCGCCGAAGGCTCTCAGGGCGGCGTCGCCGACATGGTGGCCATGGGTGTCATTGATCTGCTTGAAGTGATCCAGATCGCAGACGATGAGAGAAAGCGGAGCTCTGCGCCGTGATTTCACATGGCGTTGCGCCTGTTCTTCAAATCCCCGCCGGTTCAGCACGCCCGTCAGCCCGTCACGGTCCCGCTCGTGCCGCAGCTCATCCATCACGTCCGTCAGGATGGTGGCGAGAACGGTCAGTGCGAGTGCCGCGCCCATGACGGAGAGCGAAAGCTGCAGTGTCTGCCAGAAAAGCGAGTTCCCGGGCGCTACGCTCAGCATCGGCAGTGAGCGCCCTGCGGTCATCAGAGTTCTGGGAAAGAAGTGCAGGGCGAAGGCAAGCAGCACCCAAAAGAGAATGTGATCAGCCCTGCCGGCATTGCGGGCCGGCAGGATGCGCAATGCGACGATGAAGAGAATGGCACCATAGCTGAAATTCTGCACGTAAATGCGCATCAGAAGATTGGGCTGGATATAGGCGAAATACCATAACAGCGCCATGATCGCGCCCAGCAGGAGCACGCTGGCCACGAGGCCCAGCCGTTTGCCGGCGCGTCGTAGCATCCCCTCGCTCGCCAGCACCACGGCGAGCGTATAGAGAAAGCCGGAGAAGAGCGCGTTCGGACCGACGCCTGAGGGCCATTGCAGGACCTGGGAAAGCATCCCGAGACCAAAAAGGGCGCAGGCACCGGCAAGAGTGGCGGAATGCCTGTGACGCCTGTCCACCAACCACACCCATATGAATCCGATTGCAAAGACGAGCATGATCGTTGGACCGATCAAGCCGGTCATGCTGATCGCAGGGCTATTCTCCATTGGGGTATCCAGCATGCTACGAAGCGTCTCGCCATGGGCGCGTCGCTCAAAGTCCCTTCATGCCTTCCCTAATGTCAGATTCATAACAAAGGTTGAAGGGTCGCCGGCGACGCAATCCAGTGTAGTTGTCAAAACTGTTTGAGCCGGCTGCACCAACCGGCCCCGTTTTGAGGCCATTGGCCGATAGGAACTTGTGGGTTAAGGGGGCCGGCAGAGTTCTCGAAACTGGAAGCGCTATGGAAGAGTATCTGATCCTGGCTGCTGCGGCATTTTTTGCCGGCACACTCAACACGGTTGCGGGTGGTGGAACGTTTCTCACCTTCCCGGCACTCGTCTATGCCGGCGTTCCCGTTGTCGCAGCCAATGCCACCAGTGCGGTTGCCGTGTTTCCTGGCTATCTCGGAGGCGCACTGGGCTTCCGTTCCGAACTCGCCGCATTCGACCGCACCCGCCTCCTGCGCATTGCCGGTCTCACGGCCATTGGCGGACTTGCCGGCTCGCTCCTCCTGCTGGTTTCCTCCAATGAAGCGTTCTCGCTTGTTGTGCCGTTCCTGCTGGCGATTGCCACGCTCACCTTCGCCTTCGGCGCGAAGATACAGGGCCTTGCCCGCCGTTTCGGCAGCGGCACGGGTGAAGGCCGGTTCAGCACCATTCTGGTCTCGATTTACGGTGGCTATTTCAATGGCGGTCTGGGCATCGTCCTGCTGGCGCTGTTCTCGCTCTGGGGCATGCGCGATCTGAACACGATGAACGGGCTGAAAAACGGTCTGTCCTTCATCCTCTCGGCCATCTCGGTTGCCACCTTTGCGCTCGCCGGCATCGTCGCCTGGCCCCAGGCATTGGTGATGATGGTTGCGGCCACGATCGGCGGTTATGCGGGCGCCCCGCTTGCCCGCGCGCTTCCGGCCCCCGTGGTGCGCGCGGTGGTCATCATTGTCGGGACGGTGATGAGCCTGATCTTCTTTGCAAGGCTCTTTTAGGTCGCGCCCCACACCATATGCCCGCCCCCTATGTCGCGCGCGGCCTGCTGCTGCGGCACATAGTCGAGCCCATGCACGGGGCTTGGCAGGTCCTCCGCCTTCTCCATGAAGGCGCGGCGCGGGCGTGACGGGTCGGCCACCGGCACCGCCGCCATCAGTTTTTTCGTGTAGTCGTGTTGCGGGTTTTCAAAGATCTGCGCCCGGCTGCCCATCTCCACAAAGCGCCCCATATACATCACCGCCACGCGGTGGCTGATCTGTTCCACCACGGCCATGTCATGCGAAATGAAGAGATAGGACATGCCCGTCTCGTTCTGGATGTCCTGCAACAGATCGAGCACCTGTGCCTGGATCGAGACATCGAGAGCGGCCACCGATTCATCCGCCACGATCAGCTTGGGCGAAAGCGAAAGCGCGCGGGCGATGCAGATGCGCTGGCGCTGTCCGCCGGAAAATTCATGCGGATAGCGCCGCATTTGATCTGTCGAAAGCCCCACGCGTTTGAAAAGATAGGCAACCCGGTCTTCCAGCGCGCTGCCGCTTGCCAGCCCGTGGATCTGCAGCGGCTCGGCTACCAGATCACCCACCCGCATGCGCGGATCGAGCGAGGCATAGGGGTCTTGAAAGATCATTTGCACATCGCGCAGAACTGGTCGCATGGCGCGTGGTGCAAGCCCGTGCGTGGAGCGTCCCGCAACGCGAATTTCGCCCTGCCACGGGATCAGGTTCAACAGCGCCTTGCCGGTGGTGGACTTTCCGCAGCCCGATTCCCCGACCAAAGAAAGCGTCTCGCCAGGCATGATGTCGAAGGAAACGCCTTCCACCGCATGCACACGCTGCACCGGGCGTTGCAGGATGCCGCCCTTGATGTCAAAGCGCACGGTCAGGTCCTTCACGGAAACCAGTGGTTTGGCGACAAGCGGTTTTTCCGACCCGCTTCCGGGGCGGGCTGCCACGCGCTTCGGCTCGGTCGTGCCGGTCATCTCGCCCAGTCGCGGCACTGCGTCGAGCAGTTCGCGCGTATAAGCGTGCTCGGGCTTTGAGAAAATTACGCTGGCAGGGCTGTGCTCCGCCATGCGTCCATGCTGCATCACCAGCACGTCGTCTGCCATCTCGGCGACCACGCCCATATCATGGGTGATCATGATGACGGAGATGCCGAGATCGGCCTGTAGCTTGCGTATCAGCGCCAGTATCTGAGCCTGCACTGTCACGTCCAGCGCGGTGGTGGGCTCATCGGCAATCAGGATCTGCGGGCTTTGGGCAAGCGCCATGGCGATCACCACGCGCTGGCGCATGCCGCCGGAGAGCTCATGCGGATATTGCTTCAAACGCCGCGCCGGCTCGGGAATCTGCACCTGATCGAGCAGTTCAAGCGCTCGGGCGCGGATCGCTTTTTCAGAAAGCCCGCCATGAGCGGAAATCGCACCAGCCAGCTGCTTGCCGACAGAAAGCACTGGGTTGAGCGAGGTCATCGGCTCCTGAAAGATCATGCCGATATGGCGACCGCGTACCTGCCGCATTTCGGCTTCAGGCAGGGCAAGAGTATCGCGGCCCTCAAGAGCCGCCGTTCCCGCCGCAACACGCGCCATGGGCTTCGGCAGAAGCTGCATCAGCGAAAGCGCGGTCATGGATTTCCCAGATCCGCTTTCGCCTGCAATGCAGAGCGTTTTTCCGCTCTCCAGCGTGAAGGACAGATCGTCCACGACCGTGCGCGCGCCTGTCGGGGTAGCCACCTGCACGGTGAGCCCGCTCACCTTCAGAAGGCCGGTTGTTGCTGTCTGTTCCATGGCGCGCGCTTCTGTCATTGGGCCTTTCTCACGAGAAAACGATGCGCGGGAAGTAGAACGAGACCACCCAGTTGGGCTGGTCGACGATCTCGCTGATGCGCAGGTCGCCACATACCGAACAAAGCATGTAAGCGTCCTCCGGCGAGAGCCCGCGCGTGGCACACAGAAGGTCGATCATGCCGGAGAGAGCAGCGCGTGCGCCTTCCATGAGGTCGGAGCCGATGCCGGTCGTCACCTCATAGCCTTCCGCATCCAGATGCCGCGTCACCGGCCCCCGCGTGGTGAAGCGCGGCATGGCAAGGTTGGCATCCTTCACCACATCCAGCTTCACCGCCACATTCATCTGGCTTTCGATGGCCGTGCCGCACACCTCGCCATCACCCTGGGCGGCATGGGTATCGCCGATGGAGAACAGCGCGCCCTCCACCTCGACCGGCAGATAGAGCGTGGTGCCCGCCGCCAGATCGCGTATGTCGAGATTGCCGCCCATGCGCCGCGGCGGCACAACCGAGTGGAGACCGGCTTCCGCCGGTGCCAGGCCGATGGTTCCTGCGAAGGGTTTCAGCGGCACGCGGCCATGCTTGCCAAAGGCAGCCGGCTCGAGGCTGGTCGCGTCATAGTTCCACAGCGTCAGCGCCGGGTCCTTGAACTGGTCTGCCAGAAGTCCGAAGCCGGGAATGTTCGCCGTCCAGCCGAAGCCGGACGGTTTGAACGACAGGATCTCCACCTTCAGCGCGTCGCCCGGCTTGGCCCCTTCCACATAGATGGGGCCGTTGACCGGATTGACCTTGGAGAAATCCAGCGTGCCGATATCGTCCACGGTGCTGTCGGGCGAAAAATGGCCGGAGCCGGAATCGAGACACTCGAATTCCAGCGTCGAGCCCGGCGTCACCCTTTCGGCGGGCGGGATCGAATGATCCCACCCGAAATGGTGATGGCGCCCGTGAATGGTGTAGTCGCAGTTACTGCACATCTTTGGCATAAACCTCGTCATAGTGGACGGGAATGTGCACCGGATCGACGAACAGCTTGTCGTCGCCGCCGATGCGTTCGGAACGGATGGTGAAGCGCTCTTCGTTGAAGATCGGTGCCCATGGCGCGTCTTCCATCACCTTCAGATAGATATCGCGCCACATGGCCTCACGCTCGCCGGCCTTTGCCGGGTCGACCATGGCATCGGCCTCTTTTGCCATGGCATCGAGATCTTCGTTGCAATACCAGGCCCAGTTCCAGCCACCCGGCACCGCGCCGTCACAGCCCAGGATCGGACCGTAGAAGTTGGACGGATCGGGGAAGTCGGCAATCCATGCCATGCCGCCCGACCAGATCATCGGGGCCTGATCTTCCTCGCCGCCGGCCGCAATCACATTGGCCTGCGCCAGAGATTTGATTGAGGCATCGATGCCGATGGCCTTCAGGTCCTGCTGGATCGCCTGCGCGATGCGCGGCTGCGGGTCGGTGTTCATGACATAGAGTTCGGTCTCGAACCCGTCGGCAAGGCCTGCCTCGGCCAGAAGCGCCTTGGCCGCTTCCGGATCATAGGCATAGCCCTCATAATCCTTGGCAAAGCCCGGCATGGAAGGCGGCAGCGGCTGATTGGCGGCAACGGCACGGCCATTGATGATGCGCAGGATGCGGTCCTTGTTGATGGCCATGTTCACGGCCTTGCGCACTTCCGGCTTGTCGAAGGGCTCCATCTTCACATTCATGGTCACATAGCCGGTGTGCAGCTGGCCACCCTGAATGATCAGATCCTTGAACTTGGGATCGTTTTTAACCTCGATGAACTTCGCCGGCGGAATGCCATCACCCGGCACATCCACTTCGCCGTTCTGCAGGCGCAGAAGCGCCACGACCGGTTCCTGTCCAACCTCGAAGATAATCTGGTCGAGCTTCGGCACACCGGGGTTCCAGTAATCCTCGAACCGCTCGAAGACGAGGCGCTGGCCAAGCGTCCATTCGGAAAGCTTGAACGCGCCGGAGCCGACCGGATGCTTGCCGAAATCCGCACCATGTTTCTCTACCTCTTCCTTCGGCACCACATGAGCAAAGTTCAGCGCCAGCACATGCAGGAAGGTCGCGTCGGGGCGCGACAGCTCGAATTTGATGGTGTGATCGTCCACCACGGTGATGCCGGAAAGCCCGTCCGCATCGCCGCTGGAGGCTTCCTCAAAACCCTTGATGGAGCCGAAGAAACCCGCACCCGGGCTCTGGGTCTTCGGGTTCACCGTGCGCTCGATGGAGTATTTCACGTCCTCGGCGGTCAGGGCGCGGCCATTGTGGAATTTCACGCCGTCGCGCAGCTTGAAGGTGAAGACCGTTCCGTCCTCGGAAATCTCGTAGGATTCGGCGATCTCGGGGCGTAGCTCCGTCGTGCCCGGCACATAGTCCATCAGACCGTCGAACAGCGATTTGATCATCGACCAGTTCTGCCAGTCATAGCCGATGGCTGGATCGAGCGTGGAGACGTCGTCCTTGTAGGTCACGGTCATGGAGCCGCCCTGCTTGATGTCTTCTGCAAGCGCAGGGGCAAGCACGGCGGAGGTGGAAAGGGCAGCGGCGGCAACGCCGGCCAGAAGCAGTTTTCTCATCTCAAGTGTTCCTTTCTCTGGTGCTGCACATTTTGTTGGTCTTGCATCAGCGCAGCTTGATGCGCGGGTCGATCAGCGGAGTGATCAGATCGGCAAGCAGATTGCCGAGAACGATGGCGCAGGCCGAAACCAGCGTGACCCCCATGATGATGGGAATGTCGACGCGCTGGATCGCCTGCCAGGCGAGCTGTCCGATGCCGGGCCAGCCGAACACGCTCTCCACCACCACGATGCCCGACATGAAGAGCCCGATATCGATGCCGATCATCGCGATAATGGGCAGGATGGCGTTGGGAAGCGCATGGCCGAAAAGCACCTTTGCGCGGGTGATGCCGGTGGCGCGGGCGGTGCGGATATAATCCTGCCTGAGCACGTCGATCAGCGACGAACGCATCATGCGGGAATACCAGCCGGCCCCCAGAAAGCCGAGCGTGATGGAGGGCAGGACGAGATGCGCAAACGTGCCGTAGCCGCCGATGGGGAACCAGCCGAGTTTCACTGCGAAGATGTAGAGCAGCAGAATGCCGATCACGAATTGCGGGGCCGAAACACCCACGAAAGACGCGATCATCAGCGTATCGTCGGTGCGCGAGCCGCGCTTCAGCGCTGCCACGACCCCCATGGTGAGGCCAAGCACGAGTTCGCAGAAGATGGCGCCCACCATCAGGAGAAGGCTGGCGGGCAGGCGGGAAGCGATGAGTTCGGAAACTTCCGTTTTCTGCAGATAGGAGCGGCCGAGATCGCCGTTCAAAAGCCCGCCGAGATAGCGCAGATATTGCTCATAGAAAGGCAGGTTGAGCCCAAGCTGTTCGCGGATGTTCTCCACCGTCGCGGCAGTGGCACTGCGGCCGGCGATCTGGCGCGCGGGGTCCGCCGGTACGAGATAGAGCAACACGAAGGTCACGAAGCTGATGCCGAGCAGGATCAGCGCCGTCTGGATCAGGCGGCGGGTCATATAGGCAAGCATCAGTGGCGCCCCTGCTGTGTCGGGTCGAGAATGTCGCGCAGCGCGTCGCCCACAAGGTTGAAGGCCAGCGCCAGCGCCAGAATGGCCGCGCCCGGAATGAACACGAGCCAGGGCGCGGAGGAGAAATAGGTCTGGTTCTCGAAGATGATGTTGCCCCATGAGGGAATGGGCGGCTGCACGCCAATGCCAAGGAAGGAAAGCGTTGCTTCAAGAAGAACCGTTGTTGCGATGCCGAGCGTCGCCCACACGATGATGGTGGACAAAAGATGCGGCAGGATATGGCGGAACAGGATGCGGCCTGCGCCCGCGCCCATGGCGCGCTCGGCCACCACGAAATCGCGTTCGGCGATGGAGCGTGTCTCGGTATAGGTCACGCGGGCAATCTGCACCCAGTTCACCATGGCGATGACCATCGCGACGATCCACAGGCTTGGGCTGAAGATCGCCGCCAGAACGATGGCCAGAAGAAGGGCCGGAAAGGCCATCATCAGATCGGTGAAGCGCATCAGAACGGTATCGACCCAGCCGCGAAAATAGCCGGCGGAAATGCCCACCGCCGAGCCGATCACCACGGCGATGCCATTGGCCACAACGCCGATGATCAGCGAGGTCTGCGCGCCATAGATCAGGCGGCTGAAGAGATCGCGTCCCACCAGATCGGTGCCGAACCAGAACTGCGCGCTGGGCGGCAGCGGCGCGCCCTCGATGGTTAGCCCCTCGAAGAATTGCTCATAGGGATTGTAAGGCGCAAGCCATGGCGCAAACACTGCGGCCAGAACCACCACCGCGATGATGATGAGCCCGGTCAGTGCCAGCGGCCGGCGCACAAGGCGCGCCAGAACCGACGGCGTCGCCACTTGCGTCTCCGTCTCAGCGACCGTTTGTGACATTCGTTCTTCCGTGTGTATCGAAACTTGCTACGATGCCGGCAGCCGCCTTCTCGATGGAGAGCCGCTCGGCCATGGCCGTCTTGCGAAGACGGTTATAGGCGGCCTCGGCATCGCAATTGTGCTTCAGCATGAGGATGGCGGTCGCCTCGGCGACGACCTGTCGCTTGGCGAGCTGGTTCTTCAGGAGGGCAATTTCCTCCGTCTGCGTCGTGCGCCGTCGAAAGCCCTGGCTCGCCACGACAAGTGCACTGTAGAGCCCGGCGCTGCCGATGGGCTTCAGGAGCTGCGCATCCGCACCCTGGCCGATGGTCCAGGCGATGCGCCCGGGTGCCTCCGAACCGATCAGGGCGATCATGGGCATGGGAGCCAGCCCCGGCGCCCAGGGAAACTGCTCGTCATGACCCATGTCGGCGTCGATCAGGAGCACGTTGAAATCCCGCATCGCCTCCTGATCTTCAAGCGTCGGCCAGGCCTGTTCGGCGGCAATGCCAATGCGCGCGCACTGCGCCATCAGCGCGTCCACATTCTGGTGCGGCCGGTGCAGGATGAGCGCCCGCCAGCCGACGAAATTGGGTGTATGGGCGAGGGTGGGGCTCATCGCACCACCCTCAGCTGCCGCGCATCGGCGGCCATGTTCGCATAAAGCCGGTCGAGCGGCGTCGCCGTCAGGAACGGGTCGGGCGCGATGGCTTCGGAGCAATGATGCACGATCTCGAAATCGCCATCGGCGCGTGTGCGGCCGATATGGGCGTGGAGGCTGACGTGATTGGTCGCAGGGTCGACGCGCAGCGAACCAAGCGGCGTTGTCGTCTCATGCTCACGGACCGCTTCCAGAACCCGCTGTGCCTCATCGCTTCCGGTGCGGCGGATGGCATCGGCAATCATCACCACGGCGGCATAGGCCTGAACGAAAAATGCGTCCGCCACCTGTTCAGGATTTTCGGCCTTCATCCGGGCGGCAAAGCGGTCATTCTCTTCGCTCGCCAGCGCCCGGAAATAGCTCGATACGGTGTATTGTCCCTCGGGGATGGTGCCGAGCCGCGTGGTTTCATTCTCACATAGATTGCAGCTTACCACCGGGCAGTTTTCCGGCAGGAAAGCCGGGTCTTCCTTCCCGAGCGCCTGATAGGCGGCGAGGAAAGCGTATGAGGAATTTCCGATCAGATTGTTGAGGATAAAATCCGGCCGCTTTTCGCGGATTTCATCAATCAGATGGCCGATATCGTCATCACCGATGGGCACGTAACGTTCGCCCAGGACGCTGCCGCCGGAACGGGTCAGCACGTCGCGTGCGATGCGGTTGGTTTCCCACCCCCAGATATAGTTCGCGCCCGTCAGGAAACCGCGCGCGCCGAAGCGCGGCACGATATAATCGAGCAACGGCACGAGCTGCTGGTTGGCGCAGGCAGCGATGTAGACGAGGTTTTCCGAAACCTCGAAACCCTCATAAACGCACGGATACCACAAGAGGGCGTCGAGTTTTTCGACGACGGGAATCACCTCCTTGCGGCTCCATGAGGTGGTGCAGCCGACAATATGCTGCGCGCCTGTCTGGCGGATCAGGTCGCGGCAAAGCTCCGCGTAGCGGTCGGCATTGCCTTTCGGGTCCGCATGATGGGCTTCGAGCCTGAACGGGTAGGCGTCATCGGCGTTGATATCGGCCACCGCCGCCAGCGCGCCGAAATATCCCTGCTCGGCCGGGCGACTATAGCCGCCGCTACGCGAAAACAGAACGCCGATCGGATAAGTGTTCACACCCGTTCCCCAAAACGCAAAGGGCCCCGACGGGAACAACAATATTCCCAGCGAGGCCCAGATGCCAAAATCTTATTATGCCTCAAGCCTAGCTGGTGAAATGAAACTGTCAAGCCGCCGCGCGACAATCGCTTCCGGCGAACCCGTAGTTGGCGGAAGCCGTGTCAGGCATGCCCCGTGCGGATTTCGTGTCTCTTCAATGATAATTTATTGACAAAATGTCTGGAAATGTTTTCTTTTGCCGGGAGGGTCGCTCAGGAAAGCGCGGAAATCATGCGTCTGCCACCGGACTGGTCTAAAGACTAGGGCCAGACGTAGCCGGGTTCAATGGGACATTTCGGCCTGTCCTTCAGATGGGAGTATCTATGTCGCAGCTCGGACACGACACGTTACTGGACATTCGTTCGCTGGCGGTTGCCTTCGGCTCGAACCGTGTTGTCGACGATCTGAGCTTCCGGGTCGCGCCCGGCCGCACGCTGGCCATTGTCGGCGAATCCGGTTCCGGCAAATCGGTCACCTCGCTCTCCATCATGCGGCTGATCGACCACATGAACGGAACCATCGCCAGTGGCGAAATCCTGTTCGATGGCGGCAATGGTCCAGTCGATCTGGCGAAAGCCTCGATCGACACCATGCGCCGGGTTCGTGGCAAGGACATCGCCATGATCTTCCAGGAGCCGATGACCTCGCTCAACCCGGTCTTCACCATCGGCGACCAGATCGCCGAAGTGCTGATGCTGCACGAAGGCGTCTCGAAGAAAGAGGCGCTGCGTCAGGCCGGTGATTTGCTCGAAATGGTGCGCCTGCCGGATGCCCGCGCGCTGCTTTCACGCTATCCGCACCAGCTTTCCGGCGGTATGCGCCAGCGCGTCATGATCGCCATGGCGCTCGCCTGCAAGCCCAAACTCCTCATCGCCGACGAACCCACCACCGCGCTCGACGTCACCATTCAGGCGCAGATCCTCTCGATCATCCGCGACCTGCAGGAAAAGCTCGGCATGGCCGTCATCTTCATCACGCACGACATGGGCGTGGTGGCCGAGGTCGCCGATGATGTGGTCGTCATGTGGCGCGGCCAGAAGGTCGAGGAAGGCCCGGTCGAACAGGTTTTCGCCAGCCCAAAGCACGCCTACACGCAGACCCTTCTGTCCGCCGTTCCCACGCTCGGCTCCATGGCCGGCGAGAAATATCCCAAGCGCCTGCCGGTTGCCGTCATGGATGGCGAAACGCCGCGTCTCGTGGGCGAGGAGCATCTGCAGGACACCGCGCGCTACGATCAGTCCCCGATCCTGACGCTGAAGAACCTGGAAACCCGTTTCGACATCAAGAAGGGCTTCTTCGGCGGCGTCACCCATCGCGTTCACGCGGTCGAGAAAGTCAGCCTCGACATCTGGCCCGGCGAAACCCTTTCACTGGTCGGCGAATCCGGCTCCGGCAAGTCCACCATCGGCCGCACCATCCAGCAGCTTCAGGCCGCGACCGGCGGTGAAATCCTCTTCGAGGGCAAGGCCATTTCCGCTATGTCGTCGGCCGAGCGGCACAGCCTGCGCCAGAAGGTGCAATACGTCTTTCAGGACCCGTTCGCCTCACTCGATCCCCGCCGCACGGTCGGTTTCTCCATAGCCGAGCCCATCGTCACACATGGCCTGATCGAAGGTGCCGCCGCGCGGCAGAAGCGCGTGGATGAACTGCTTGAACGCGTCGGCCTCAAGGCCGATCATGCGCGCCGTTACCCGCATGAATTCTCCGGTGGTCAACGCCAGCGCATCTGCATCGCCCGCGCGCTCGCCTCGCGGCCCAAGCTCATCATTGCCGATGAGGCGCTGTCCGCGCTCGACGTGTCGGTGCAGGCGCAGATCATCAATCTCTTGATGGAGCTGCAGGCTGACGAAGGCCTGTCCTATCTCTTCATTAGCCACGACATGGCCGTGGTCGAGAAGGTCAGCCACCGCGTCGCCGTGCTCTATCTGGGGCAGATCGTGGAGGCGGGGTCACGCGAGGCCGTGTTCGAGCGCGCCACGCATCCCTACACGAAGAAACTGCTCTCGGCGGTTCCCATCGCCGACCCGACAAAGCGGCCCGACCGGCCCATGCTCGAAGGCGAAATCCCGAGCCCTGTGCGCAGGGTCGGCGACGAGCCCGAAATTCAGCCTCTGGTGGAGATCGCGCCCGACCATCTGGTCGCGCAGAGCGCCACGGGCTGATCACTGGAACACAAACGCAAAAGAAACGGAGGACTTTCATGAAACTCGGTAAAACACGCGGCGCATTACTCGCCGCCGTGCTGGCGGCGCTGCCGTTCGGCGTCATGCCGGCGCAGGCCGCAGGTACGCTCACCATCTCTTCCCCGCAGGATCCTGGCAGCTGGGACCCGATCGACACCTTCCTGGTGAACTGGTCGTCCGTCGCCACCAACATCTATGATGGCCTGGTCTACCGCGGTCCCGATACAAAGATCGTCCCCGGTCTCGCCACCGAGTGGGAAGTGCTCGATGAGGGCAAGCGCATCCGTTTCAAGCTGCGTGAAGGCGTCAAGTTCCACAATGGCGAGGATTTCAACGCCGAGGCCGTAAAATTCACCTTCGACCGCCTGCTTGGCGAAGAAGGCAAGAAGGGCCCGCAGCGCTCCAACTATGCCGTCATCGAAAAGGTCGAGATCGTTGACGATTTCACGGTGGATCTGGTTCTCACCCAGCCCGATCCGGTGCTGATCACCAAGCTCGCCGGCTACGGCGCGATGATCGTGCCGCCGAAATACGTCACCGAGAACGAAGAAGACTTCGTCAACGCAAATCCCGTTGGCACCGGCCCGTTCAAGATGACCTCCTACGAGCCGAAGGTCGGCGTGAAGCTTGAAGCCTTCGCTGATCACTGGGGCGGCGCACCGAAGCTCGACGCCGTCGAGTACCGCTTTATCTCGGAGCCGGCCACCGCCGTTGCCGAGCTGCAGGCCGGCCGTGTCGACATCGTCATTCCGCCGACCATCCCGATCTCCATGGTTCCCACCATCGAGGCTGACGACAAGCTCGAAATCGTTTCCGTCACCAGCCCGACGGTCTATGCCCTGCGCTTCAACACCGGCAACGGCATCACCGCCGATGAGCGCGTGCGCAAGGCGATGATCATGGCCGTGGATCGCAAGGCCATCATCGACGCCGTTCTCGGCGGTCAGGCCAAGCAGATCGCATCCTTCCAGTCGGAACTGTCCTTCGGCTATGACCCGGAAATGGAGCCGCTGCCGTTCGATCAGGCCAAGGCCAAGGAGCTTTTGAAGGAAGCGGGCGTTGCTGCCGGCGCACCGGTCCAGATCGACATTCGCGGTAATGACGCCACCTTCGGTGAAGTCACCCAGGCGGTCGCCAGCTACCTGCAGATGGTCGGCCTCAACGCCACCATCAAGCCGTATGAGACCAATGTCCTGCTCAACGACATCATCCCGCAGGGCAAGACCGGCGAGATGTTCCAGCAGAGCTGGGGCGGTTGGACGCTCGACTACGACAACACCGCTTACCTGATGTACCACACGGGCGAGCGCTGGAACCCGTATGACAGCGACAAGGAGCTCGACGCGCTTCTGGAATCGCAGCGCCCGATGATCGACGTCGACGCGCGCGAGAAAATGCTGCAGGAAATCGCAGCCTACGCAGCCGACCGCGCTCTTGAAATGCCGCTCTACAACCTCAATGCGCTCTATGGCGTCAACAAGCGGGTGAAGAACTTCATCGCGCCGCCGGACAGCCGCATGCGCCTCAACGAGGTTGAAGTCGAATAGTCCTCCCAGGACATGAATGTCGGGGGCGGCTCGTGCCGCCCCCGAAACCGCGAACTTGGCGCGATCCGCAAGCAACTTTGCGGCAGCGCGCAAAATCTATCCCGGAGGCTCTGGTGGCCAGTTTTCTTCTCAAACGCATCCTGCAAGCGGTGTTCGTCGTTTTCGTCGTCACCCTCACGGTGTCGTTCGCCATCCGGCTGACCGGTGATCCCGCACTCATGCTCTCCCAGGGCGCGGGCAGTGTCACGGAAGAGGACCTGGCGAACATCCGTCAGGCGCTCGGCCTCAACGAGCCATTCATCGCCCAGTACTGGGACTTCATCAAAGGGCTTTTCGTCGGCGATTTCGGCCGCAGCTTCCTTGGTGGAACCTCGGTCTCCCTGCTCATTTCCAAGGCCCTGCCGGCCACGCTGGCGCTGGCCTTCTCCTCGATGCTGGTCTCCATCGCGATTTCCATCCCGCTTGGCATCCACGCGGCGGTCAACAAGGGCAAGACCGCTGATCAGGTGATCCGCATCCTGTCTCTGGTCGGGCTTTCCTTCCCGAATTTCTGGCTCGCCATCATGCTGGTCCTGGTGTTCTCGGTGATGCTGCAATGGCTGCCGCCGTCGGGCATGGGCGGCTTTGCAAGCTTCATCATGCCGGCGGTCACCATGGGCGTCATTCTCACCGCCACCAATGTGCGCCTGGTGCGCACCGCCATGCTCGAGACGCTGCGCTCGCAATACATCCAGGTCGCCCGCGCCAAGGGCCTGAGCGAGAGCAAGGTGCTCTACAAACATGCGCTCAGAAACTGCGCCATTCCGCTGATCACCTATTTCGGCCTCCAGTTCGGCGGCCTTCTGGGTGGTATTGTCGTCATCGAGCGGGTGTTCAATTGGCCGGGCCTCGGCACGCTTGCCTTCGATGCGGTGGCGGGTCGCGACTATCCGGTCCTGCAGGCGGTGATCACCGTGCTTTCGCTGCTCATCATCGGCGTCAACCTTCTGGTCGACATCGCCTATGGGCTGGTCGATCCGCGCATCCGCAACCGATAGGAAAGGACGCAATCATGGCACAGGCTGTTTCGCGTTTGCGTCACTTCAAGAACATCGAGTTCATCCTCGGCATTCTACTTGCCGGAACGATGACGCTGCTGGTCCTGCTTTCACCGCTGCTCTTTCCCGATGGCGGCGAGCAGATCAATCTGACGGCACGTCTCACAAAACCGTTCACCGACTGGGCGCACATTCTGGGCACCGATCCGCTCGGCCGAGATGTGCTGGCGCGTGTGATAACCGGCGGCAAGATCTCGCTTCTGGTGGGCTTCACCTCCGTTGCCGGCGCCGTGGTGGTCGGTGTCGTCATGGGGTTGGTCTCGGGCTATTATCGCGGCTTCTGGGACATGCTCGTCATGCGCTTTGCCGATGTGCAGCTAGCGCTTCCCTTCATCCTGCTTGCCATCACCTTCATCGCCATTGTGGGCGGAGGCATCACCAACACGATCATCCTGCTCATCGTGTCGCAATGGGTGCAGTATGCCCGCCTTGTGCGCGGCTCCGTCCTGTCGCTCAATGACCGCGAGTTCATCCACGCGGCCAAGGCCATCGGCGTGCCGGATTTCAAGATCCTGTTCCAGCACCTTCTGCCGAACCTCGCAGGCCCGGTTGTCGTTCTGATGACGCTCAACGTCGCCACCAACATCCTCTTGGAAAGCTCGCTCACCTTCCTTGGCCTCGGCGTCGATCCGACCATCCCGAGCTGGGGCGGCATGCTGGCTGACGGGCGCACCTATCTGCAGAACGCATGGTGGGTCAGCGTCTTTCCTGGGCTTGCAATCCTCTTCACCGTGCTCGGTCTGAACCTTCTTGGCGACTGGCTGCGCGATCTCCTCGATCCAACAGGACGCACAGAAACATGACCGCGATCTTCGAAAAGACCTTCGACCGCACGCTCGACCGTCTGGTCGCCGAATACGCCATTGAGGCATGGCGCGGCGCGGAGCTGGAGGCATGGCTTTTCGAGGATGAGGCCGCGCGCCGCGCTGCCGAAAAGCGCTTCGAGGCAGCGGGTGTCACCGCCCGGCTTCACAGCGCCTACAAGCCGCTCGTTCATTTTTTTCTGGAAGACGCGCCCCTCGCACCGCGCATCGCCATCACTTATCCGGTAAGCCCTGCCGCTGCCGAACAGCGCTTCCTGCTGGAGGCCTATCCGCTTGCCGGTATGGTGGGTGAGGCGGAAATCGCCTTCACCCCCGCTCCGGTCGATGGCCCGCTCGAATATGGCGTTGAGATAACGGCGGCGGATGGCTCCGTTTCGCGCCATGCGGTCTTCGCGCCCAACCGGCTTGCCGAAGATCACATTGGCGAAAAGCTTCTCTCGCCCTGTGGCTGGCTTCGCGTGCGTCACCCGGATGGCCGCATTGTTGATGAAGCGCTCGCAACCGATTTCGAGCGTCTCTTCCACGAAACGATGGCCGCCATCGATGCCCACCCGTGGGGTGAGGAAGAGCCATTCTTCGACGCGCTTCACATCCGTGTTTCCATGCCGGGTGCGGACCGGCGGCTCCCGGTCGGCGAAGAGGCGATCAGCGTGCACGAAGCGCTGCACGAGGACTTCTATTTCTCGCTGCTTGAACTCTTCCAGAAGAAGTCGGGCCGCAAGCTTGGGTCGCGTGGGCTCCAGCCCGGTCAGATCATCCCCACGATTTCGGCCGGCGAAGGACCGCTCACCGTCAATGTCGAAACCCGACCGCTGACCACCGAACCCGCGCTCTGGCCGGCGCAGCCGTTGCATGAGGCCACGGGACCATTCTCCGTCTCAATGGTTGCTGAAACGCTTGAAAAGATCGGCGGCGAGGCGTTCGAGGTTTCATCGCGTTCCGGCCGCGCTGTCCCGGCGCGCCATGTGCGCGGAACCGATCATCCGATCATGCTGAGCGGCGGACAGCATCCCAACGAGATTTCCGGTGTCGCAGGCGCGTTGCGCGGTGCTTCGCTGCTTTCCGAGCGTGAAGGCGCGCATTTCACGGTTTCGCCACTCGAAAATCCGGACGGTTATGCGCTGCATTATGCGCTGTGCCAGAGCCAGCCGCACCACATGCACCACGCCGCCCGTTACACAGCTCTTGGCGACGATCTCGAATACCGCGAGACCGAACCGCTTTATGAAAAATCCATTCGCCGCGAAGCCTATTCACGCACGAAGGCCACGCTCCACGTCAATCTGCACGGCTATCCCGCGCATGAATGGACGCGACCGCTGACGGGTTACATTCCGCGTGGTTTCGAGATGTGGACGGTGCCAAAGGGCTTTTTCCTGGTCGCCCGCCACCAGCCCGGTTGGGCCGAGCGCACGCGTCGTCTCATCGAAAAAGTGACGGCTGAACTTGCAAAGGTTCCGGGTCTCGTCGCCTTTAATGAAGCGCAGATCCGGCTTTATGAAATCCACGCCGGCGCGCTTCAGTTCGAGGTTTTGAACGGCTTCCCGATCACCATCACGGAAGTCGACCGCCACGACGCACCGATGACGCTCATCACCGAATATCCGGACGAGACGGTCTATGGTGATGCGTTTCGGCTCGCCCATGAAGCGCAGACCCAAACGGTGCTCGCCGCCTATGACGCGCTTCAGGAAATGATGGCGGAGAACCTGATAGTTTAGAGCATCGGACCGAAAAGTGGAATCCGGTTTTCGGATTACTCCGATGCTCTAACTATAGACTACCTAGATCGTCCTTTGTGCGTCCGGATGGACGCATGGCGATCTAGGTCTGATCGGCCTTCTTGGCCGCCGCCTCGCTGTGCCAGGCGTGGTCGATGGAGCCTTCCTCGGCCTTGTGAAAATATTGCGAGCAGACGAGCCAGCCCTTGAGTGGGCGCAAAAGCGCCATGCAGCTCAGGATCGTCAGCGGCACGGTCGTGAACACATGCACCCATAGCGGCAACTCAAACGCCATCTGGAACCAGACGCCGAAGGCGAGCGCGGGAACGGCGGCAATGGTCATGGCGAAGAAGGCCGGACCGTCGGCCGGATCGGCGAAGGAGTAGTCGAGCCCGCAGACTTCGCAGCTTTCCGCGAGCTGGAGATAGCCTTTGAAGATGTGGCCCTGCTGGCATTGCGGGCAGCGGCCAAGGGTCCCCGTCAGCATCGGGTTGTCGGTGGGTGTATACTGGGCGTTCTTCATCGCGGCCTCTCCATTTCAGGGTGCAGTTTCATCGAAAGAAGACTGCGTGGCCATGTGACAATTCAGCTTGCGACAAAATTGCCGAAAAGTCCCGGGAATTCCGGAATTCGAAGGGAAACGCGGTCGTTTCCCCGAAAACGACGTCATTTTACGCCAAAAGATTCTGCCCGTGAAAATCATCTTTCGCGGCTTCCGCTTCGGTCTTGATGAAGTCCGTCAGCATCCGTATGCGCGGTGTGTGAGCGACGTCCTGATGGGCGATGCACCAGTAATAGCGTTCGAGATGAATCTCCTTCGGAATGACTGGGACAAGGTCGGGATAATGCCGCGCCATGAAGTTCGGCATCACGCATAACCCCAGCCCCTTTCGCGTGGCGGCAAGCTGCGCATGAATGCTGGAGCTCTGATAGAAGGCACGGGCGCCCGGCAGAATCTCCCGATGGTAATCGAGGCCGGGCGTGAAGATCATGTCTTCGATGTAGCCGATGATGCGGTGGGAGGCCAGGTCGGACCTCCGGCGCACCGGCGGGTGGCTTTCAAGATATTCCCGTGTCCCATAAAGAAACAGCCGGTACATGGTGATTTTTTCATAGTGATGTGAGCCCGCCCGGTTGGTGGACAGGGTCACCGACATGTCCGCCTCGCGCCGCGACAGTGAAACGATCTGCTGGATAATGAGGAGCTCGATCGACAGAGAGGGCAGGGAGCTGGCGAGATCGGGCAGGCGGTCGGCCAGGAAGAAATTGCCGAACCCTTCCAGCGTGCTGATGCGCACAACGCCGCTGACCGAGGTGGCGTCACCTGCGAGTTCGCTCTGCACGTGAGCGGCTTCGCGCTCGATCACTTCGGCCCGCTCCACCATCTTTTCGCCGGCCGCCGTCAGAAGATAGCCGCGCGGGTTGCGCTCGAAGAGCCGTGTTCCCAGCGCCTGTTCAAGCCTGTCGATGCGGCGCGAAACCGTGGCGTGATTGGTCCGCAGCTTGCGCGCCGCCGCCGAAAGCTGCCCCGTTCGCGCGACGGCGAGGAAATACTGCAGGTCGTCCCAGGAAAATGGTCGCATCGCTCTGTACGTTTTTGCACCGTATTTGTGCAAAAATAATGAGTTGTGTACGGAAAGGTCAATGCTATGACTATAGGCATGGTCGTGCATGAGGGAAGGGAGGCCCGGTTCGCACCGGCTCCAGCCCCCAGAATTGCCATGCCGATTTCCTGCAGGGAGATGTGCGGAGGAGCACGAGCACGCCCTGCGGTTCAGGATAACCGCTTCCGGGCGCGCTGCACTGGCTTGCGGATCACCGTTTTGGGAGGAGAAATCGATTATGAAGTTACTTGCGCTTGCATCCATGGCCCTGATGACGGCCACCGCCATTCCGGCTATGGCCCAGGTTTCCGATGAAAAGGTGAAGATCGGCATCCTGAACGACCAGTCGGGTGTCTATGCCGACTTTGGTGGAAAGTGGTCTTATGAGGCCGCGCTGATGGCGGTCGAGGATTTCGGCGGCACGGTTCTCGACAAGCCCATTGAGGTCATCACCGCCGATCACCAGAACAAGCCCGACATTGCCGCCAACATCGCCCGCCAGTGGTATGATACCGAACAGGTGGATGCGATCATGGAACTGACCACCTCGTCGGTGGCTCTGGCCGTGCAGGGCATCTCGAAAGAGAAGAAGAAGATCAACATGGTCACCGGCGCGGCGACCACGGAACTGACCGGCGCACAGTGCTCGCCCTACGGTTTCCACTGGGCCTATGATACGCATGCTCTCGCGGTCGGCACCGGCGGCGCGCTGGTGGAGCAGGGCGGCGACACCTGGTTCTTCCTGACTGCCGACTATGCGTTCGGCTATTCGCTGGAAGAGCAGACCGGCAATTTCGCCAAGTCCAAGGGCGGTGAGATTTTGGGTGCCGTGCGCCATCCGCTCGCCACCACCGACTTTTCGTCCTTCCTCCTGCAGGCTCAGGCCTCGGGCGCCAAGGTGATCGGTCTGGCGAATGCCGGTCTCGATACGGCGAACGCCATCAAGCAGGCTGCGGAGTTCGGCATCGTTGCCGGCGGGCAGCGCCTTGCAGCCCTTCTGTTCACACTGGCCGAGGTTCATGGCCTTGGCCTTGAAGCCGCGCAGGGCCTGACACTGACGGAAGGCTTTTACTGGGACCGTGATGATGAATCGCGTGAGTTCAGCCGGCGCTATTACGAGCGCACGAACCGCATGCCCAACATGATCCAGGCGGGAACCTACTCGGCGGTGACCCAGTATTTGAAGGCCATCAAGGAAGCCGGCACTGATGAGACGGACGCCGTTGCCAAGCTTCTGCACGAGATGAAGGTAGACGACCTCTTCGCCCGTGATGCGACGGTGGGTGCCAATGGGCGTCTCTTGAACGACATGTATCTGATGGAAGTGAAGAAGCCCGCCGACAGCAAGGAACCGTGGGACTATTACAACGTCCTTGCCACCATTCCGGGCGAGGAAGCCTATATCAAACCCTCTGAAAGTGGCTGCTCTCTGGCCAGCCAGTGACGGAGGCCATCATGACGAAAGCGCCGGTTTCCGGCGCCGCCAGTGATGCAGAGCCGCGGGTGGTGCTTACCGCCCGTGGTCTGCGGCGCGATTTTGCCGGGTTCGTAGCCGTCAAGGATGTCGATCTCGACGTACGGCACGCGAAGATTCACGCGCTGATCGGCCCGAACGGGGCCGGCAAGACCACGGTTTTCAATCTCCTGACCAAGTTTCTGGCGCCCAGTGCCGGGCGCATTGAGTTCATGGGGCGCGACATCACCAGCACCCCGCCCGCCAGGGTGGCGCGGCTGGGGCTGGTGCGGTCGTTCCAGATCTCGGCTATCTTTCCGCATCTGAGCGTGCTCGACAATGTGCGTGTCGCGCTGCAGCGCCCGGGCGGGCTCGGCTATCAGTTCTGGCGCTCGCTCGGCAGCCTCGACCTCTTGACCCCACGCGCGGAACAATTGCTGGAGACGGTCGGGCTTCAAAACGAACGCAACAGAATGGCGGGCGACCTCTCCTATGGCCGCAAGCGCGTTCTGGAAATTGCCACCACGCTGGCGCTCGATCCCAAGGTTCTTCTGCTTGATGAGCCGATGGCCGGCATGGGGCATGAAGATGTGGAGACGGTCGCCGACATCATCCGCGATGTAGCGAAGGATAGGGCGGTTCTCATGGTCGAGCACAATCTCAAGGTTGTTGCCGATCTCTGTGACTGGATCACGGTGCTTCAGCGTGGCGAAATCATCGCCGCCGGCGATTACGCGACCGTGAGCCAGGACGAACAGGTGAAGGTGGCCTATATGGGGACGGCCTATGACGAGTGAGCACGGCAAAAAGCCGCTTCTTTCCGTCCGCGATCTGCATGCCTGGTATGGCGAGAGCCACGCACTGCACGGTGTGAACCTCGACGTGGCGGAGAGCGAAACCGTCACGCTGCTTGGCCGCAATGGCGTCGGCAAGACGACGACGCTGCGCGCGATCATGGGCATTATCCGCAAGCGCAAGGGCGTGATCGACTTTGCGGGGCAGGATCTGATCCACACGCCGCTGCATCGCACGGCGCATGCCGGGCTTGGCTTCGTGCCCGAAGAGCGCGGCATCTTCGCCACGCTGTCGGTGGACGAGAACCTGCTTCTGCCGCCTGTTGTCTCTGAGGGAGGCATGAGCATTGACGAAATCTTCGAGCTGTTCCCCAATCTGAAGGAACGGCGCAACAGCCAGGGCACGAAGCTTTCCGGCGGCGAACAACAGATGCTGGCCATTGCCCGTATGCTGCGCACCGGCGTGAAGCTGCTCTTGCTTGACGAACCGACTGAAGGGCTTGCGCCCGTGATCGTGGAGCGCATCGGCGAGGTGCTGGCAACGCTCAAGGCGCGCGGCATGACGATCCTGCTGGTTGAGCAGAATTTCCGTTTTGCAAGCCGCGTTGCCGATCGCTTCTACCTGATGGAACACGGCCAGATCACCGCGAGCTTCCCGGCATCCGAGCTGGATCAGCGCATGGAGGAATTGCACGAGGTGATTGGAGTTTGATGACATGACCATGATCTTCGGAATCCCGATCCAGGCCTTTCTCGGCCAATTGCTGGTCGGCCTCATCAACGGCTCGTTCTATGCGATGCTGAGCCTTGGGCTCGCCATCATCTTCGGCCTGTTGCGGGTGATCAATTTCGCCCATGGCGCGCAGTACATGCTGGGTGCATTCATCGGCTACCTGCTTCTGGCGCATCTGGGCATCGGCTATTGGCCGGCGCTGATCCTCGTGCCCCTGCTGGTGGGGCTGAGCGGCATGGCGATCGAGAAGGTTGCCCTGTCCCGGCTTTACAATGTGGACCCGCTCTATGGCCTGCTCTTCACCTTCGGGCTGGCGCTCGTGCTGGAAGGCGCGTTCCGCTATTTCTATGGTGTATCGGGGCAATCCTATATGCCGCCATCACAGCTTTCCGGCGGCACCAATCTTGGCTTCATGTTCCTGCCGAATTATCGCGGCTGGGTGGTGGTGGCGTCGCTCATCATCTGCATCGGCACATGGCTTCTGATCGAAAAGACCAAGCTTGGCGCCTATCTGCGCGCGGCGACGGAAAACCCGACGCTGGTGCAGGCCTTCGGCGTGAACGTGCCCCTGCTTCTGACGTTGACCTATGGCATCGGCTCGGCACTTGCCGGCCTTGCCGGCATCATGGCCGCGCCCGTCTACCAGGTGAGCCCGCTGATGGGGTCGAACCTCATCATCGTGGTGTTTGCCGTTGTGGTGGTGGGCGGCATGGGGTCCATCCTCGGCGCCATCGTGACCGGCTATATGCTCGGTCTCGCCGAAGGGCTGACCAAGGTGTTTTATCCGGAAGCGTCCAACATCGTGATCTTCGTGATCATGGCGATCGTGCTCCTGGTGCGGCCCGCCGGACTGTTCGGGAAGGATGCGTGACATGGCTGAACTGACAAGTACCGGCATCGACCGGCAGACCCGTGCCCGCACCGAATGGCTTCTCGTGGGGCTGGGCATTGCGGCGCTGATCGCTGCACCGTTTTTCCTCTACCCCGTCTTCCTGATGAAGATGCTGTGCTTTGCGCTCTTTGCGGCGGCGTTCAACCTGCTGCTTGGTTATACGGGCCTGCTTTCCTTCGGCCATGCGGCCTTCTTCGGCGGAGCGGCCTATTTCACCGCCCATGCGGTGAAGGAATGGGGCTGGACGCCGGAATTCGGCGTGCTTCTCGGCGTGTTCGGCGCGGCGGTGCTGGGGCTGATCATCGGCTTTTTCGCCATCCGGCGGCAGGGCATCTACTTCGCCATGATCACGCTGGCGCTGGCGCAGATGTTCTACTTCTTCTGCGTGCAGGCTCCCTTCACCAAGGGGGAGGACGGCATTCAGGGCGTGCCGCGCGGTCACCTCTTCGGCTTCATCGATCTGAGCGTGCCACTCAACATGTATTTCTTCGTGCTGGGCGGCTTCCTGATCGGCGTCTTTGCCGTCTGGCGCATCGTGCATTCGCCTTTCGGCATGATCCTGAAATCGATCCGCGAGAACGAGAATCGCGCAATCTCGCTCGGCTACAGCGTTGCGCGCTACAAGCTTGCAGCCTTCGTCATGTCGGCGACGCTGGCGGGGCTGGCGGGCGCGATGAAGGCGCTGGTTTTCCAGTTCGCAACGCTGACGGACGTGACATGGCAGATGTCGGGCGAGGTGATCCTCATGACACTGCTCGGCGGCATCGGCACGATGCTTGGCCCCATTGTCGGCGCCGGGCTGGTCGTGACGCTGCAGAACTATCTTGCCACGTCGGAGTTCCCGGTAACGGTGATCACCGGCGCGATCTTCATGATCTGCGTGCTTCTGTTCCGGCGCGGCATTGTGGGCGAAATCCTCGCGCGGTTTTCGCGCGGGGAGAGCGATGCGCGCTGACGGTGATGACGGAGACATTCGACTATATCGTCGTCGGCGCGGGGACGGCCGGATGCCTTCTGGCCAACCGCCTGTCTGCCGATCCGAAGGTTTCGGTGCTGCTTCTGGAGGCGGGCGGTAAGGATAACTACGCCTGGGTGCATATCCCGGTTGGTTATCTCTACTGCATCTCCAACCCGCGCACCGACTGGTGCTTTACCACCGAAAGCGAGGCCGGGCTGGGCGGGCGTTCGCTCGCCTATCCGCGCGGCAAGGTTCTGGGTGGCTGCTCCTCCATCAACGGCATGATCTACATGCGCGGGCAGGCGCGCGATTACGACCGCTGGCGGCAGATGGGCTGCGCCGGCTGGGCCTGGGACGATGTGCTGCCCTTTTTCAAGAAACCCGAAGACTACTACCGGGGCGCGGACGACATGCATGGCGCCGGCGGCGAATGGCGCGTGGAAGAGGCGCGTGTGCGTTGGGACATCCTCGATGCCTTTCAGGATGCGGCTGAAGCGCTTGGTGTTCCAAAGGTCGACGATTTCAATCGCGGCGACAATGAAGGCTCGTCCTATTTCCGCGTGAACCAGCGCGGCGGCATACGCTGGAATGCGTCGAAAGCCTTCCTGAAGCCCGTGCGGCACCGGCAAAATCTCCGTGTTGAGACAGGCGCGCATGTGCGCCGGCTCATCGTGGAGGAGGGGCGCGTCACGGGTGTCGCCTATGAGCAGAACGGGGAGGTGCGTGACGCGCATTGCCGGGCTGAGGTCGTTCTGTCGGCCGGGGCCATTGGCTCGCCGCACATTCTCGAACTGTCGGGCATTGGGCGTGGGGAGGTGTTGCAGGCGGCGGACATCCCCGTGGTCTTCGAGCAGAATTCGGTGGGCGAAAACCTGCAGGACCATCTCCAACTGCGCTGCGCCTACAGGGTTTCGGGCATCCGCACGCTCAACGAACAGGCAAGCCGGCTGACCGGCAAGGCGGCGATTGCGCTCGAATATCTTCTGAAACGGTCGGGGCCCATGTCCATGGCGCCAAGCCAGCTTGGTCTTTTCACGCGCTCGGACGAAACGCGCGAAACGGCCAATCTGCAATATCATGTGCAGCCGCTTTCGCTCGACAAGTTCGGCGATCCTGTCCATCCTTTCCCGGCCTTTACGGCGAGTGTGTGCAACCTGCGGCCAGATAGCCGGGGCTCCGTGCATCTCACCTCGAAGGATTTTCGGAAGCAGCCGGCCATCCGACCCAATTACCTGTCGACTGAGAGCGACCGGCAGGTGGCCGCCGATGCAATCCGATTGACGCGCCGTATCGTCGCGCAACCGGCCCTGCAGCGCTATCGGCCCGAAGAGTTCAAGCCGGGGCCGGGCTATCAGAGCGAGGAAGAACTCGTTGAAGCGGCGGGCCAGATCGGTACCACGATCTTCCATCCTGTTGGCACCTGCCGGATGGGGGCGGACGAGGAGGCGGTGGTGGATGAAAGGCTTCGGATGCGTGGGCTCCATGGCCTGCGCATCGCCGATGCGTCGGTGATGCCCGCCATCGTTTCCGGCAACACCAACTCGCCGACGCTGATGATTGCGGAAAAGGCAGCGGCGATGATCCTTGAGGACGCGCGATAGGTCGGCCGCCATGGTCTTGCGGGGCGAATAGCTGTTGACTTCCTGAATTCTGACGATTATTGAAAATCATCAGGAATAGGATGATGAAACAGATTACGCGCACCCGCACCGATCCGGAGGAAACCCGCAGCCGCATTCTGGAAGTGGCCGAGAATTTCTTCCGCAGCATTGGCTATCAGAAGACCTCCGTTGCCGATATTGCGGCGGAAGTGGGTATGAGTCCGGCTAATGTCTACCGGTTTTTCCCTTCAAAAGGCGCGATCAACGAGTGCATCTGCGGGCGGATCGTCGAGGAAGTGGCGGCGATCGCCTTTTCCATAGCACGGACCAACGCGCCGGCGCCGGAGAAGCTGTCGCGGCTTCTGACGTCGATCCACGAGCACAACAAGGCGACGCTGATTAAGGAAAAGCGCACCCACGAGATGGTTGCGGCTGCGATGCAGGAAAACTGGTCGATCATCAAGGCGCATATCGAACGCATGACGACGATCCTCGAAGGCATCATCCGCGAGGGTGTCGAGGCAGGCGATTTCGATGTCGATGACCCGGCGGAGGCTTCACGCAGTGTGAAGCGGGCCTTCATGACCTTTATGCATCCGCAGATGATCGAGCACTGCATTCTGCATGGCGAGGACACGGAAGAGGGTCTTCGAGAGCAGATTCGCTTCATTTTGAAAGGGCTGGGCAAGACAGGCTGACGCCACGAAAGGCGGGGCGGCACTGGTATGCGCGCGCTCAAATAATGATAAATATTGAGAATCATCAGTTAACAACGTTTACAAGGTAGGGGCTCATGCCGCTGACGATACCGAAACGGATTGTTCTTCTGGGCGCGATGGCGCTTTCACTGGCCGCCTGCCAGGAAGAGGAGGTGGCCGAGCGTCCCGATCCCGTCGTGCGGGTGGCGACGGTGCGGCTTTCCCCGCTTGCGGAGACACGCACGTATACGGGCACCATCGTGCCGCGCACCGAAGTGGCTGAGGCGTTTCGCGTCGGTGGCAAGGTGGCTGAACGGCGTGTCGATGTGGGGGACGCGGTGAAGGCCGGAGAGGTTCTGGCGCGGCTCGACCCAATCGATCTCAACTTGCAGCTTGAGCAGCAGCGGGCAGCACTTACGGCAGCGCGGGCAAGCCTCGCCAAGGCTAAGACCGATCTCGAGCGGGCGCGCACACTGTTCAAGCGCGGGCACGTGACCCAGGCAGCGCTTGATGCACAAGCGCTGGCCGTCGACGAAACGCGGTCGCGCTTCGAGCAGGCCGAGCGCGCGGTCGCCCTTGCCGAAAACCAGATGGGCTATGCCGAACTCACGGCATCCGCCGACGGCGTGGTGAGTGCCGTGGGTGTGGAGGCCGGGCAGGTCGTCTCGCCCGGTCAGATGGTGGTAAGCGTGGCGCGGCTGGATGAAAAGGAGGTCGAGGTCTCGATCCCCGAAAGCCGCCTCGCTGATCTGGAAGGCCCCACCGCGGAGGTTTCGCTGTGGGCCGGTGACGGCCTTTACGCCGCAAAGGTGCGCGAGATCGCGCCGGAGGCCAACGGCACGAGCAGGACCTATCCGGTGCGCTTCTCCGTGCCGGAGGCGGATGCAAATGTCCGGCTCGGCATGACCGCCACCGTTTCGCTCACCAAAGGAGATCCGTCACCGGTCGCGCGCATACCGATGACGGCGGTTCTCGACGATGGCCGGGGCCCGGTCGTGTTCGTAGTCGATCCCCCCTCGCACGAACTCAAACGCCGCCCGGTCGTCGTCGAGGCCTATCAGTCGCGCAATGCGATTATCGCGGAGGGCCTTGAGGATGGCGACAGGATCGTCACGCTCGGTGTCCAGAAGCTGCAGGATGGCGAACGCGTCCGGCTCGCCGAAATCCAGTCTGCCAGCGCTGACTGACCGGAGGCCATGATGCAGCGTTTCAACCTTTCGCAGTGGGCCGTCACCCACCAGACACTCGTCCTGTTTCTAATCATCGTTCTTTCGCTGGGCGGCGCCTATTCTTATGCGCGGCTGGGCCGTGCAGAGGATCCGAGCTTTACGATCAAGGTCATGGTTGTGAATGCCATCTGGCCGGGCGCCACGGCCGAGGAGGTTCAGCGACAGGTCGCCGACCCGATCGAGAAGACGCTGCAGGAAGTGCCCTATTTCGACAAGGTGCGCACCTATTCCAAACCCGGCTCCACCTTCATGCAGGTGCAGCTGGAGGACACGACGCCGCCGGGCGAGGTGGCCGACATCTGGTATCAGATCCGCAAGCGCGTCGGCGACATTCGCGCCTCGCTGCCGCAGGGCGTGATCGGCCCCTTCTTCAACGACGAATTCGGCGATGTGGACAGCGCGCTCTACATGCTGACCGGCGACGGCGCGACGATGCGCGATCTGAAGGACGCGGCGGAAGACATCCGCCAGCGGCTTCTGCGCGTGCCGGACGTGGAGAAGGTGCGTTTTTACGGCGCTCAGGACGAGCGCATCTTTGTCGAGTTTTCCCATTCCAAGCTTGCCACTCTGGGCATCGACCCGCAGGTGATCTTTAATTCCATCGCGGCACAGAATGCGGTGACGCCCTCGGGCGAGATCGAGACGGCATCCGACCGGGTGTTTTTGCGCGTGGAAGGGGCACTGAAGGGCGTGGAGGCCGTGGCCTCGGTGCCTGTTGCTGTAAACGGCACCGTGTTCCGCCTTGGCGATATCGCGGATGTGCGGCGTGGCTATGAAGACCCGCCAAGCTTCACCGCGCGTCATGAGGGAGAGCAGGCACTCGCCATAGGCGTGGTCATGGCCGAAGGCGCTAACATTCTCACGCTGGGTGAAAATCTCGATCAGGCAATGGACGGGATCAAGGCCGATCTTCCGGTCGGTCTGGAACTCGACATGATCGCCAACCAGCCGGAAGTCGTGCAGGACTCCGTCGGCGAGTTCATCAAGGTTTTTCTGGAAGCGCTGGCTGTCGTTCTGGCGGTGAGCTTCCTGTCGCTCGGCTGGCGCACCGGCATCGTTGTCGCGCTGGCGGTGCCGCTGGTGCTCGCCATCGTGATGATCGTGCTCGACATTCTGGGCATGAGCCTGGAGCGCATCACGCTCGGCGCGCTCATCATCGCGCTTGGTCTTATGGTGGACGATGCGATCATCGCCGTCGAGATGATGGTGGTGAAGATGGAGCAGGGCTATGACCGGCTGAAGGCGGCGACCTTCGCCTGGACCTCGACGGCCTTTCCCATGCTGACGGGGACGCTGGTAACGGCAGCGGGCTTTCTGCCGGTCGGCTTTGCGCAGTCGACGGCGGGCGAATATGCCGGCGGCATTTTCTGGGTGGTCGGCATTGCGCTGGTGGCGTCGTGGTTCGTGGCGGTGATCTTTACGCCCTATATCGGCGTCAAGCTCCTGCCCGATTTTCACAAGCACGGCGCTGCCGTGGCAGAGGGTGGCGATCATCACGATATCTACGACACGCGCCTCTACAACGCGCTTCGCCGGATCGTGGAATGGTGTGTCTCCTGGCGCTGGGTGGTGATTGCGGCGGTGATTGGGCTTTTTGCCGTCTCCATCTGGTCTTTCGGCTTCGTCCAGCAACAGTTCTTCCCGACCTCGCCACGCCCCGAACTGATGGTGGAAATCCGTTTGCCGGAAGGCGCGCCGATCAAGGCCACCGAAGCCTCTGCCCGTGTCATGGAAGAGGTGATTGCGGCTGACGAAGAGGTGCTGACCTACTCCACCTACACGGGTGCCGGCGCACCGCGCTGGTTCCTCGCTTCCAACCCCGAATTGCCGAAGCCGAATTACGCGATCATCGTGATGTACACGGAGGACGCGGCAGCGCGCGACCGGGTCAAGGAGCGGCTGCAGACCTATATCGCCGAGGGCGGCCTGCCTGAAGCGCGGGTGCGCGTCACGGAGCTGGTGTTCGGTCCGCCCGTGGGCTTCCCCGTTCAGTTCCGTGTCATTGGCGCGGACCCGCTGGAGGTGCGCCGCATCGCCTACGAGGTGCGTGATGTTATGGCGCAGAACCCCAATGCGCTTGATCCCAATCTGGACTGGAACGAACAGGCGAAATCCATCCGGCTCGAAGTCGATCAGGATCGTGCACGGGCGCTCGGCCTGACGCCGCAGGATATCGGCCGCACGCTGCAGACCCTGCTTTCAGGCCTGACGGTGACCTCTGTCCGCGACGGCATCGAGCAGGTGGATGTTGTGGCGCGTGCGGTGGAGAGCGAAAGGCTCGACATCGAGCATCTGGGCGACCTGACGATTGCCACGCGCGGCGGCGCGCCGGTGCCGCTGTCGCAGGTGGCGAGGGTGGTCTATGGCCATGAAGAACCGATCCTGTGGCGGCAAAACCGCGATATGCTGATCACGGTGCGCGCCGATGTGCCTGCAGGTGTGCAGCCGCCGGATGTTTCCTCGCAGATCCTGCCGACCCTTCAGCCGCTGATGGAGAACCTGCCGGTGGGCTACCGCATCGAAATGGGGGGCGCCATCGAGGAAAGCGCCAAGGCGAACGCTGCCCTGTTCGATGTGTTCCCGATCATGGTGCTGGCCATGCTTACCATCCTGATGATCCAGCTCCAGAGCTTCTCGCGGCTCGCCCTGGTTTTTGCCACCGCCCCGCTCGGTCTCATAGGCGCGGCGTTCGGGCTGTTGATCTTCAACCAGCCCTTCGGCTTCGTGGCTCTGCTCGGGCTGATCGCGCTTGCCGGCATGATCATGCGCAACACGGTGATCCTGGTCGATCAGATCAAGGCCGATCAGGAAGACGGGATGCCTGAATGGACCGCGATCATCGAGGCGACAGTGCGCCGCACACGGCCTGTGGTTCTAACGGCGCTTGCCGCCATCCTCGCCATGGTGCCGCTCTCGGGCAATGTGTTCTGGGGACCGATGGCCTTTGCCATCATGGGCGGTCTGACCGTTGCGACGGTGCTGACGATCCTGTTCGTGCCGGCGCTTTATGCCGCCTTCTACCGCGTCCGGCGGCCGGGCGCTGAGCAGGGAGCCGATGCCGGTATTGCAGTCCAGGACAACGAACAACTCGCGCTGCCACAGGCGGCCGAGTAAAGAGGGGCGGCGGAATTCATTGCTCGCGTTCCGCCGCCTTTCTGTTTTATGTCAAATTCGGATTGTCGCTCAGGCCTGCCAGGCAATCTCCGGCTTTTCGCGCCAGGCGAAGCGTGTGAGGTGATCGTCGATCACATTTTGAGCACGGGCAAGCTCCTCATCCGTTTTGGCGCTGCACTCGATGGTAAGCGCTGCCTCATCCGCACGCATGATGCAGTCACCGAACGGGAAATCCACCTTGCCCCGCGCGGCGTCGTAATCGACGCTGACCTTGTGGGCGAAATGCTTGCAAAGCTGCTGCAGATATTTCGAGGCGTGCTCCGTGGTCACGACGGCTTTGGATTGCAGCATGAGAAATGTCTCCGGGAAAAAACAATGCTGAAACTGTGTGGCAGATTGTCCATACAGATAAGTTGAACAACACAATCATATTTGCTAACCGACATGCTGACAAGGGCGTTGTCGGTTGGCCGGACCATGGGTCGGCAGATTTCTCCTTTTCATCCTTCCAGACATTTGGAGCATGTCGATGATCTCGAAATTCAACTTACTCGCCGGGCGTTTCCTGGCTTCCGCCATCGCGCTTGCGGCGTTCCTGCCGGGTTATGCCAATGCCGGGGAGATCATTGTCAAACATGCACAGGGCGAAACCGTTTTGCCGGACACGCCGAAGAAGGTGCTGACATTCGATCTCGCCACGCTGGACACCCTTGATGCGCTGGGTGTCGAGGTTGCGGGCGTTCCCAGCGCTTTGATCCCGGCCTATCTCTCCAGATACGAAGGGGGCGACTACGCGAAGATCGGTTCGCTTTTCGAGCCCGATTTCGAGGCCGTGAATGCGGCAGGGCCTGACCTCATCATCGTGGCGGCTCGATCCGCAGCGCAGTATGAGGCGCTCTCAAAGATCGCGCCAACCATCGACCTGACCATTGATCCCGACAATTTTTTGCAGGGCGCTGAAGAGAATGCGCGCAAGCTGGGTGTGATCTTCGATAAAGAAGACGCTGCGGGTGCACTGATCGAAAAGCTCGACAAATCCGTTGCCGCGCTGCGCGAGACCGCAAAGGATGCCGGTAAGGGCCTCATCATTCTGACAAACGGCGGCAAGGTTTCGGCCTACGGTCCCGGCTCGCGGTTCGGCTGGCTGCATGACGATCTTGGCGTGCTGCCTGCCGTCGAGGATGTTGAGGCGGCCACTCACGGCGAGGCCGTTTCCTTCGAGTTCATCCTCAAGACCAACCCGGACTGGCTCTTTGTCGTCGACCGCGATTCGGCTGTTGGCAGCGACGGCCAGTCGGCCAGACAGACTCTCGACAACGAACTCGTCGCCGCCACCACGGCCGCCAGGGAAGGCAATATCTACTATGCCGACGCGGTCCGCTGGTATCTGGTCGGTGGCGGCATGACTGCCCTCCAGGCGGAAGTCGACGCGATCACCAAGGCAATGAGCGCGGTCGACTGACAGGGCCATGCAAGCCGCCGCCAGCATGTCCGTCCGTTTTCGCCCCGTCGCCGGCCTGGTGCTGGCGGTCGGGTGCGTTGCTGTTCTGGCTGTCATCAGCCTTCTCATCGGCGTGGCCGACATGCCGCTGGGCGATCTCATAAGCGGCGATGGCAGCGCGCAGGCCATTCAGCTTCTCCTTGTCAGCCGCATACCCCGCACGCTCGCACTGGTGCTCTCGGGCATGTCCATGGGGGTTGCTGCGCTCATCATGCAGATGCTGTTCCGCAACCGCTTCGTGGAGCCGACGACCACCGGCATGGTGGAAGCGGCAAGCCTTGGCCTGCTGGTGGTGGCACTGCTCGCGCCGGGCCTGCCCATTTTCTCCAAGATGGTCGTCGCCTCGGGTTTCGCCCTCGCAGCGACCTTCATGTTCCTCCGTCTTGTCTCGAAAATTCCAGCGGGCTCCAGCCTGATTGTGCCGCTCCTCGGGCTGATGTTCGGGGGCGTGATCAACGCGGTAACAACCTTCTTCGCCTATCGCTATGATCTGATTCAGTCGCTCGCCACATGGATCAACGGTGACTTTTCCG
This sequence comes from Nitratireductor aquibiodomus, assembly GCF_900105565.1. Classification (NCBI taxonomy): domain Bacteria; kingdom Pseudomonadati; phylum Pseudomonadota; class Alphaproteobacteria; order Hyphomicrobiales; family Phyllobacteriaceae; genus Nitratireductor; species Nitratireductor aquibiodomus. The sequence goes on from NZ_FNSL01000001.1 coordinate 3,223,281, forward strand.
GTGTTCTGCGGGGACGCTACGAGTTGCTGTGGGTCGCAGGCGGTCTGGCCGTGCTGTCCTATCTGGCGGCGGATCGCTTCACGGTGGCCGGGCTCGGTCAGAGTTTCACCCGCAATCTTGGCCTGAACTACGGGCGCATTCTCGCCTTCGGTCTGGTTATCGTGTCCATGGTCTCGGCTTCGGCGGTGGTGACAGCTGGCACGGTGCCCTTTCTGGGGCTTATTGTTGCCAATGTCGTCAGCCTGACCGTGGGCGACAATCTGCGGCGCGCCCTCCCGTGGGTGGCGCTTTCGGGTGCGGGCTTTCTGCTCGCCTGCGATATTGTCGGGCGGGTGTTGCGTTTCCCCTATGAGATTCCGGTTGGCACGGTGGCGGGTGTCTTCGGTTCCGGCATCTTCCTCTATCTCCTCCTTCGGCGGCGGGCGCGCTTTGGCTAGGCAGGCTTCATGGCAAAGACCGCGCCTGGCGCTGGCCGTTCTCGCCCTTGGCGCAATCGCGGCGATGGCGGCCTTCATGACCGTGGGCGCGAGAGGCAACTGGGATTTCGTGCTGCCTTTTCGTGGTGGAAAGCTGCTTGGCCTCGTTCTGGTCGCCTATGCGGTGGCGACCGCGACTGTGCTGTTCCAGACCGTCACGCAGAACCGGATTTTGACCCCTGCGGTGATGGGGTTCGATTCCCTCTATGTGGCGCTCCAGACCGCGCTGGTCTTCTTTCTCGGCACGCGAGACCTGGCGAATGTCGACATCCGTCTCCGCTTCGTGCTGGAGACGGTGCTCATGGTGGCCATGTCGATGGCGCTCTTTCACTGGCTGTTTCTCAGTCGCCAGCGCAGCCTGCATCTTGTGGTGCTTGCGGGGCTGGTGTTCGGTGTCTTCTTCCGCAGTCTCTCGCACATGATGCAGCGCATTCTCGATCCCAATGAGTTCATCGCTTTGCAGGACATGCTGTTTGCCAGCTTCAATGCGATCGACCGGCAGTTGCTGGCGGTCTCAGCGGTGATTGTGCTGGTTACGGCCTGGGTGAGCCGTCGTCTGCTGGCCAAGCTGGATGTACTGATGCTGGGACGCGATGCGGCGATCAATCTCGGCATCGACTATCGGAGTGTGGTCATGATGCTCTTTGCCGTGATCGCGGTTCTTGTCTCCGTATCGACCGCTCTCGTCGGCCCCGTCACGTTCTTCGGCCTGCTGGTGGCCAGTCTTGCCTATCAGGCGGTGGGCACGGACCGGCATAAATACACGCTGCCGGCCGCGACGCTGGTCGCGGTCATAGCGTTGGTGGGTGGGCAGACCGTGATGGAGCGCGTGTTCGGCTTCGACACCGCGCTCAGTGTCATCATTGAATTTACCGGCGGCCTCGCCTTCATGCTGCTGCTTTACCGGAATCTGAAACGATGATTGAAATCCAGAATCTCACCAAGCGCTATGATGACGCAACGGTTGTCGACGACGTCAGTCTCGCCCTGCCGGAGAGCGGCATAACCGCGATCGTGGGCCCGAACGGTGCGGGCAAGTCGACGCTTCTGTCGATGGTGGCGCGGCTGATCCCGTCGACATCGGGCCGGGTGCTGGTCGACGGGCTCGACGTGCAGGAAACGCCGGGTGCGGTGCTTGCAAAGCGGCTGGCGATCCTGAAGCAGAACAATCAGGTCGGCATGCGACTGACGGTGAGTGAACTGGTCGCCTTCGGCCGGTTTCCGCACTCGGGTGGCCGCCCGACCGTCGAAGACGAGCGGCACATCGACGAGGCGATCTCCTATCTCGGGCTGGATGATCTGCGGAACCGGTTTCTGGACGAGCTCTCGGGCGGACAACGCCAGCGCGCCTTTGTCGCCATGGTGCTGGCGCAGGACACGAAATATGTGCTGCTCGACGAACCGCTCAACAGCCTCGATATGAAACATGCAGCGGCGATGATGAAGCTCCTGCGGCGCACCGCCGACGAACTCGCCAAATCCATCACTGTGGTGATCCACGACATCAACTTCGCCTCCATCTATGCCGATCATGTGGTGGCGATGCGTGACGGACGCGTGATGCTGCAGGGCGGGGCGGGTGACCTGATGCAGGAAGCAGTGTTGCAGGACATCTACGATACGGTGGTGCAGGTGCGGGAAGTGGAAGGGCACAGGCTGGGCCTGCACTATCTCTAGGAACAGCCGCTATTTTCCATTGCCGCCGCGCACAGATTTGCGCCAGGACATGGGCGCGGTAAGGTGGATGATGCGGGAGCCATCGGCCGCGTCGCGATCGGAAAGCCAGTCGACTGCGGCGGCGCCAATCTCTTCAACCGGTTGCCGGAAGGTCGTTAGCTCGTAAGCATTCCAGCTGGCCTGCTCGATGTCGTCGAACCCGATGACCGAGAGGTCGTCCGGGATTGAGAGAGCAAAACGGTGTCGGGCAGCATCCATCACCCCGCATGCGAGGAGGTCGGTGGTGCAGAACACCGCGTCGGGCCGCTCCGCCCGCACCAGAAGCCGCTCCCCGAGAGCGAGGCCGCTTTCATAGCTGGTCGGGCCAAGCCGCTCGCACAGCACGGGGAGACCGCGCTTTTCGGCCTCGGCAAGAAAACCGTTCTCCCGATCGAGAAGACTTGGCGTGCCGGCCTGTGACGAGGCGAGCGCCAGGCGGCGACATCCCGCACGCAGAAACGAATCCAGTGCCACCCGCGCCGCTTCGGCATCATTGAGCCGGATCTGCACCGAGCCGGTGTGTGCATCGTCCCGGTTGATGAGAACGAGCCGTAACCCGTTTCGATGGCAGAGTTCGCTGATCGACCTTTCCGGCATGCCCGAAAGCACCACGGCAGCCTCGGCCCGGTAGCGGATCGCCTGTTGCAGCGCCACATCGACTGTCGAGTCGGAACGGTCGGTGTTGATGAGGATTGCCACGCGACCGGAGGCCTGTAGCCGTTCGGTCAGAACGCGGATCAGCTCGGAACGATAGGGAGTGGCCAGGTCAGCCCCGATCAGCGCGACGATGCCCGTCTTCTGGCTGGTGAGGCCACGGGCCAGGTGGTTGACCTGATACCCAAGTGCCTCCGCAGCTTCGAGAACCTTGCTGCGGGTTTCTTGCGAAACGCTCGCTCCGGGGGTGAACGTGCGGGAGACCGCTGCTCGTGAAACACCGGCGCGTGCGGCCACGTCCTTTGCGCTGACAGAGATCTTGCGTCCCGGCACTTTCGCTCCTGAATGCGGGCCCCGAATGCAGGCTTTGACGGAGTGGATTATAACCCGGCTCCATGGAAGGAAAATAGAACATTCGTTTCAAAATATAATTTCAAGTGAAATTTTTATGACGAACACATTGACAGCGAGGGAAAGCCGGATGAACATTGCACACGTGTGCAAAAAAGATCGATAGGCACCAAGGGAGGGTTTAATGAGGAAAAACTATCTGGCCACGGCTGCGCTTGCTGCCGGTTCGGTTCTTGCGTCGCAGGCCGTGGCGAATGCGGCTGAACTAAACCTTATCTGCTCGGCAGATGTGGTGATCTGCGAACTGCTCGTCGAAACGTTCGAAGCCCAGCACGACATCGACGTTTCCATGGTGCGGCTGTCGTCCGGCGAAGCCTATGCAAAGGTTCGCGCGGAAGCGCGCAATCCGAAGACGGATATCTGGTGGGGAGGCACCGGCGATCCGCATCTTCAGGCGGCGGCCGACGGGCTGACCATGTCATACAAGTCGCCGATGCTGGATGAGCTTCTGCCCTGGGCGGTCAAGCAGGCCGAAAGTGCCGACTACAAGACCGTTGGTGTTTATTCCGGCGCACTCGGCTGGGGCTACAACAAGGAGGTGTTGGCCGGAAAGGGCATCGAGCCGCCGAAATGCTGGGCGGATCTGCTGAACCCGGCGCTGAAGGGCGAAATTCAGGTGGCGAACCCGAACTCGTCGGGCACGGCCTACACAGCGCTGGCCACTCTTGTGCAGCTCATGGGTGAAGACGAGGCGTTCGAGTTCCTCAAGAAGATGAACGACAATGTCTCGCAATACACCAAGTCGGGTTCCGCGCCGGTGAAGGCTGCTGCCCGCGGTGAGACCGGGATCGGCATCGTCTTCATGCATGATGCGGTTTCGCAGGCGGTCGAAGGTTTCCCGGTCGGCGTTGTCGCGCCCTGTGAAGGCACGGGCTACGAGATCGGCTCCATGTCGATTGTCGAGCGCGCCCGCAACGTCGAAGAAGCCAAGACCTGGTATGACTGGGTGCTGAAGCCGGATGTGCAGTCGCTCCTGAAGGAAGCGAAGTCGTTCCAGATTCCGTCAAATGCTTCGGCTGAGGTGCCCGAAGAGGCGCCGAGCCTCGACGAGGTGAAGCTGATCGACTACGACTTCACCACCTATGGCAGCTCGGAAAAGCGGAAGGCGCTGCTTGAACGCTGGGATCGTGAGGTTGGCGCCATCGCCAACTGATCTCGCGTTCCGGAGCCTCGGGTTCCATTGGGGCGGAACCCGAGGCGCTTCTCACGCACAGGACTGCACATGATGACGCGCGAAAACCGTCGGCTCGACCTCACGTTCGGGCTCGGCCTTGCCGCAATTTGCCTTCTGCCCTGGTACAGGGTTGAAGGCGGGTTCTTCGCCCTTGAATGGGTGGCGGAGATGGCAGGCGAACCGGATCTCTATCCCGGACTTCTGCAGCTCTTTCTGGGCCGCTTCTGGCTCTTAATCGCCTTCGCCCTGTTCGCGGCAGCGATAGCCACACGGTTTACAATGCCCGCCGGAACTGCGCGCGGAGCGCGACTCGCTCTCATCGGAGCAATCGGGGTCGGCTTCATGGCCCTGCAGGGGCTTGCCATCACTTTCTGGGGGTGGGCCTGGGGCATCGGCGATGCACTGTTCGGCCCGCTGGACCCCGGCCAGCCGGCCTTTGGCGCGGGCGCGGTCATTCTCTCACTGGGCTTTCTGGCCTTCATCGCCTACGGGCTGGCCGAACGCGGAGCCATGAAGGGCGACGCCTTCACGGTCGGCTCCATCATCCTTCTGATCGCGCTCGTGGGCGTCTTCGTCTTCTACCCCATAATTTCGATGTTCGCCGGCTCCTTTCAGGACTTCGACGGCTCCTTCAATCCCGACGGCTTCATTCGCAACATTCAGGATCCGGCCATCTGGAGCCTCGACTGCGTGATCGGCGGGGCGCGGTGCGGCGTGGCCTGGCGGACGCTCTTTCTGGCCGTGATGACGGCAAGCGCCTCGACGCTGCTTGGTCTCGCCTTCGCGCTGGTGGCAACGCGAACGGGCTTTCCGGCAAAGAAGGGTCTCAGGCTTCTCACGGTTCTGCCCATCATCACGCCGCCTTTCGTTATCGGTCTTGCGCTGACCATGATGCTTGGCCGCTCCGGGCTCGTGACCGGATGGATCGAGGCGCTGACGGGGATCGAGCTCGGGCGCTGGCTTTATGGCCTGACCGGCATCTGGATCGCTCAGGTGCTTTCCTTCACGCCCATCTCCTTCCTCGTTCTCATCGGTGTGGTGGAAGGCGTGAGCCCATCCATGGAAGAGGCCTCGCAGACATTGCGGGCCGGGCGCTGGCGCACCTTCCGCAAGGTCTCCCTGCCGCTAATGGCGCCGGGGCTCGCCAACGCGTTTCTGATCGGCTTCATCGAAAGCATGGCGGATTTCGGCAATCCGCTGGTGCTTGGCGGAAGCCACGGGGTTCTGTCGACCGAGATATTCTTCGCCGTGGTCGGCGCGCAGACAGATCCGTCGCGCGCGGCAGTGCTCGCGATCATCCTTCTGACATTCACGCTTTCCGCCTTCATGTTGCAGCGGGTCTGGCTCGCAGGGCGCAATTTCGCAACAGTGACGGGCAAGGGGGATTCGGGAAAACACGCGGCGTTGCCCGGTCCACTCGTCGCCCTGCTTTATGCAATCGTGGTGCCGTGGATCATCTTCACGCTTGCGGTCTACGGCATGATCATCTTTGGCGGCTTCGTCACCACCTGGGGCCTCGATCACACGCTGACGCTGGAGCATTATGCACGCGGCTTCTCGGTCGAATGGCGCGAGGGTGCGCTGGCGTGGACCGGCGTGGCCTGGGACAGTTTCTGGACCACGATGGAAATCGCGCTGATCGCAGCGCCGTTGACGGCGGCGGTGGGGCTGCTGACGGCCTATCTCATCGTGCGGCAGAATTTCTTTGGCCGGAATGCCTTCGAGTTCGCGCTGATGATGAGCTTCGCCATCCCCGGCACGGTCATCGGCATCAGTTACATCATGGCCTTCAACCTGCCGCCCATCGAAATGACAGGCACGGCGCTGATTCTGATTGCCTGCTTCGTGTTCCGCAACATGCCGGTGGGCGTGCGCGGCGGCGTGGCGGCGATGAGCCAGCTCGACAAGAGCCTGGACGAGGCCTCCATCACGCTGGGTGCAGGGAGCCCGCGCACGATCCGACGGGTGATCCTGCCGCTGCTTCGGCCGGCGATCATGGCGGCACTGGTTTATTCCTTCGTGCGGGCCATCACCTCGATCAGCGCCGTCATCTTCCTGGTGAGCGCGAAGTACAACATGGCAACGGCCTATATCGTGGGGCTGGTGGAGAACGGCGAATACGGCATCGCCATCGCTTATTCCTCGGTTCTCATCCTTGTCATGATCACCGTGATAGGCGGGTTCCAGCTTCTGGTCGGTGAGCGCCGGCTGAGACGGGAAAACGCAGTCAGTCGCCCGGCCGCGAAGAAACGCGCCCGATCCAGTCTGGAGGCAAAGGCATGAGCAATTCGCAACGTGGTTCCGTCCGTTTTCGCAATGTGCGCAAGGATTTCGGTTCGTTCACGGCGATCCACGATCTCGATCTGGAGATCGAGCCGGGCACGCTGGTGACGCTTCTGGGCCCCTCGGGCTGCGGCAAGACCACCACATTGCGCATGCTGGCCGGGCTGGAGACGCCAAGTGCGGGCACGATCGAAATCGGCGGGCATGATGTGACGCGCCTGCCGGCCAATGAGCGCGATGTCGCCATGGTGTTTCAGTCCTATGCGCTGTTCCCGCATATGAGCGTGCTCGACAATGTGGCCTATGGGCTGGAGGCGGGCGGCCAGTCGAAGGCGGAGGCGCGGGAGAACGCGCATGCGGGCCTGGCGCTGGTGGGGCTCGAAGGATATGGCGCGCGCCTGCCGGCGGAGCTTTCCGGCGGGCAGCAGCAGCGCGTCGCCGTTGCCCGCGCGCTGGTGCTGGAGCCGCAGGTGCTTCTGCTCGATGAGCCCTTGTCCAATCTCGACGCGAGGCTGCGCCGCCGTGTCCGCACCGAAATCCGCGAGCTGCAGCAGCGGCTCGGATTCACCGCCGTCTATGTGACGCATGATCAGGAAGAAGCTTTGGCCGTTTCCGACCGGATCGTGGTTATGGAGAGCGGACTGGTTGCGCAGGAAGGTCCGCCGCGCGAACTCTATGAGGAGCCGGCCTCCGAGTTCATCGCCGACTTCATGGGCGAGGCCAATGTGCTCGCCTGCGAAGTGCTGGACATCGCGGAGGGCCGCGCGACGGTTCAGGTGGGCGGCTTGCGACACACGCTGCCGACACGCAAGGCGGCACGTCCCGGGCCGGCAAAACTGGCCGTCAGGGCAAACGCCATCCGCCTCGAGGCGGGCGGCGATGCCAGCCTGCCCGGCCGCATCCAGAGCTCGGCCTATCTCGGCGACCATGTCGAATATGAAGTGGAACTAGCATCCGGAACAATCTTCGTCGTCGACAATGCGACGACCGACCCGCTGCCGCCGGCGACCGATGTTTCCATCGGTTTCCGCGATCGCGGCATAGCCTTGATAACCGCATGACAATGACCATTCAGGAGAACCGCGTGTCCCTTTCCGATACCGACCTTGCCGACCGGCTTGGTTTTGCCGAGACCATGGCAAAGGCTGCGGGGGCTGCCGCCCTCGACTATTTCACACGGCGCGATGAACTGGTCATCGAGACCAAGCGCAACCCGCAGGATCTGGTTTCCGAGGCTGACAAGAAGGTCGAAGAGCTGATCCGGGCCGAGATCGCAAAGCATTTTGGCTCAGACGGCGTGCTTGGCGAGGAATACGGGCTGACCGAAGGCACGAGCGGGCTGACCTGGGTGATCGATCCGATCGATGGCACAAGCGCCTTCCTGAACGGCATGCCGAACTGGTGTGTTTCCGTGGGTGCCGCGGTCGATGGCGAGCCGGTGCTCGGTGTCATCGTCGCGCCCTGCTTCGACGAGTGCTACAGCGCCCGCCGTGGCGGTGGGGCAACGCTGAACGGAAAGCCGATCCGTGTTGCGGACCAGCTCAATCTTCGCAACGGCGTGGTGGGGCTTGGCTCCAATGATCGCGTGGCGCCAGCGGATGCCGCGCGCATCGTCGAAAGCCTTTTCAGGATCGGCGGTACGTTCATACGCAACGGTTCCGGTGCGCTGATGCTAGCCTATGTGGCGGCGGGCCGTCTGGTCGGCTATGCGGAGCCGAGCATGAATGCCTGGGATTGCATGGCAGGCTATTGCCTCGTCAGCGAGGCCGGCGGCACGGTTCTGCCATTCCCGCGCGATGGCTTCCACGCACCGGCGCGTGTGCTTGCAGCCACCGGCGGCAGCTATGCCGAACTGGAGCAGATTTCGGCCATCGCCCAGAGCTGACCCACTTACCAGCCGGCAAAGCGCTCCAGCAATTGCGGGTCCACCTTGCCGGCTTCCACATCGCTTAAGGCCTGATCGAGAATGGCGATCCCGCGAAGGGCTTCGTCCTCGCTCATTGTCAGGGGCGGGGTGAATTCCAGCACGTTGGAATTGAGGCCCACATAGTAGATGACAAGCCCGAGCTGAAAGGCGCGGTAGACGGTGAGCGCCGTCTGCTCGATGGCGGGCGTGCGGGCTTCGCGGTCGCTGACAAGCTCGACGCCGATGGCAAGCCCGTGGCCGCGCACATGGCCGATGAGGGGGTGTTTTTCCTGCAAAGCGCGCAGGGTGGAAAGCATCGTGTCGCCGACCTTTGCGGCGTTGGCGACCAGATTTTCGCGCTCGATGGTTTCAAGCACGGCGAGGCCCGCCGACGCGCAGACCGGATTGCCATGCAGGGTCTGGAAGGAAAAGGTCGAGGCGTGGTTCATGATGGCTTCGGGGCCGACGACCGCCGATATGGGGAGGCCTCCGCCAAGCCCCTTGCCGAACACGACGATGTCGGGCTCGATGCCGCTGTGCTCGAACGCGTGGAGGCGTCCGGTGCGGGCGAGACCCACCTTCACCTCGTCGCAGACAAGCAGAATGCCGTGCTTGCGGCAGAGCCGCTCGATCTCTCTGAAATAGCCCGGTGGTGGCACAAGCATTCCGCCATCCGACTGGATCGGCTCGATGAAGAAGGCTGCCACGTCCTGCGGTGAGACGGAGGTGGCGAAGAGCTCTTCGATATGGGCGAGCGCTGCCTTCGATGCGGCTTCCGGGCTGCCCGAAGCATAGGAATCCGGATAGGGGACAAGGCTGAGGCCGGAAGCCTTTTCGATGCCACCCTGTGCGGGGTGCCCGGAAATAGCAACGGACCCGACCGTGCCGCCATGATAGGCACCCTTGAAGGAGATGATGCGCGGGCGGCCGGTTGCCGCAACAACGGCGCGGGCAACGGTTTCGTTCGCGTCCGAGCCGGAATGGCCGAACCAGACGCGGCCGGCGGCGCGCTCCGGCACCAGCGAGAGCAGTTTCTCGGCAAGGAGGACGCTGGGCTCGTTGGCGGTGGAGAGGTAGCTGGCGCCGGCCTGATCGGTCAGCGCCCGGTTGACGGCGTCGGCAAGCGCGGGGTGCCCGTGGCCGAGGCTGGCCGCCCCCCAGGAGGCGGCGAAGTCGAGAAGGTCGCGCCCATCATCGCCGCGCAGCATCGATCCCTTGCCGCCTGTCACCGCCTGCGGGAAAAAGCGCAGATGAGCGAGCGTGGAAACGCTGCGGCTTTCGCGTTCGTAGAGACCGGTCATTCTGGTTCTCCCCCCTGGACGGCTGATCAGTAGACGGCTTCGTAGCGCGCGCAGCGTTCCGCCTCGGAGAGATCGGCGGTTTGTGCAAGCTCGCCGCGCTTGTGCTTGAGGTAGACGTCGAGCGCTTCCGCGCCAATCCACTCGGCCACGCGCGGGTTTCGTTCGAGGCGATCCAGCGCTTCACCGAGCGACTGCGGCAGGCGTACCAAGCCGCGCTCGGCAAGCGTTGCTGCCGGCAGTTCGGAGAGGTCTTCTTCCGTGACCTGCGGTGCGGCAAGGCCTTCTTCAATGCCCTGTGCACCGGCATGGGCAAGGGCTGCGAGAACCAGATAGGGGGAAGCGGTGGCATCGGCTGCCCGATACTCGAAATTATACTGCTTTGCCGCGCTTTCCGCACTGGCGCTCGTCACCGGGCAGATGCGCACGGCGGCCTCGCGGTCGTGATAGCCCAGATTGTTGAAGGCCGCGCTCCAGCGGTGCGGCGTGAGGCGTGTGTACGAAATGGCCGAAGGTGCGGTCAGCGCGACAATGCTGTCCATATATTTTAGGATGCCAGCGATGAAGGAGCCGGTTTTTTCAGCCATGCCCCACGGTGCGTCCGGGTAGTAGGTGGCGGGTGCGCCGTTTTCATCGACGAAGCTCATATGCACATGGACGCCATTGCCGACGCCGGCGGGATCGCGGATCGGCACGAAGGTGACGGGCTCGCCCATGCGCTCGCCGACAAGCTTTGTGACCGCACGCACCTTGACGGCGGTGTCCGCGGCGGTGACGCCGAGATCGGGCCCGTTGGTGACCTCGAACTGGTCGGTGCCGTATTCCTTCAGGAAGGTATCCGGCTTCACACCGGCCACTTCAAGCGCGGCCATGACCGTTTCGCCGAACGCGCGGTGCTTGCCGAAGCTCGCAAGGCCGAAGGCTTCGCCCGGCCCTTGCGCGGGATTGCGGGACTGGAATTCGTGCTCGAAGGCGGCGACAAGACGCAGGCCGGAGACATCTTCGAGCCGCTTCAGCGCGGTTTTCAAAATGGAGCGTGTGCAGCAGCTCCACGGATCGCCGTCGAGATGGAGGATGTCGCCAAGCACGAAGCGCTCGACAGGGCCGCCATCTTCGAGATCGAGCGTGACGGCCGTGTCGGCATCCGGCACGAGGATCAGATCGCCAAAGGAGCCGAACGGGCTCTCGGCAATCGTGTCGAAACAGGTGATCTGCACATTGGTGGGCGTCCAGCCGACGCCCTGGCGGAAGCGCTTTTCCATTTCCTTCAACGGAAAGGCCTTGCCGCGCGTCACGCCGGAAAAGTCCGAAGTGGCGGCAAACATCAAGGGATTACTGATCATCGTCGCGTGCTCCATGATCGAAGCGGAGCGAGTCCCAGGCTTCGATGCGTTTGCGGGTTTTGTCCCAGTTGGTTTCGGCAATGCGGGTCAGCATCGCCTCCATCAGCACCATGGCGCCGGAATAGCTGTCCCAGACGGTGCCGCTTTCGATGGGGGTGGCGAAGACCTCGTTGGCGTGGTTGGCGGCGGGTGACATCCATTTGTCGGTCAGGACAACGATCTGGACGCCGCTTTGCGCCCTGGCGCGGCGGGCAAGCTCGGCCAGATTGCGCTGATAGCGGCGGTAGTCCACCATGAACAGCACGTCTTTCGAGCGCATGCGAAGCATGTATTCCGGCCAGATTTCCGGGTCCGCCGGCAGGTGAAAGACGCCGCTGCGCACCTGGCGCAGATGGCGCGAGACGTAAAGCGCGATGGCGTCGCTTATGCGGCCACCGATCAGATAGACGTTGCGCTTTTCATCGCCCAGAAGATCGCAGACGCGCTCGAACTGAGCGCTGGTAATGGCGGATGCCGAGGCGGAAATGAGGTTGACGGCGCGGGAGACGAAATCCTCCAGATAGTCGCCCTGAATGGGGCGGTCGCCCACATGAAGATCGAGCGGCGAGCGGTTCGACTGGCGGATTTCGTCGATCAGATGACGCTGGAAATCCTGATAACCCTGAAAGCCGAGCTTGGTGACGAAACGCGAGATGGACGGCGATGAGGTGCCGGTCTTCTTCGCGAGGTCCTGGATCGTGTCGAGGCCTGCATAGGGATAATCGAGCAGCAGCGCGGTGCACAGCTTCCTTTCGGTCGCCGTGAGCTCGCTCGACAGGTTCTCCAGCCGTTGTCTGACTTGCATTGATCTCCTCCGAGGCGAAGAGACGATTTTGAAAATCATAAGTCAATATGAAAAATTCTGGTTGACTATGAAAAAATAATATCAAAGCTAGAGGAAGGGAGTCAGAGGGGAATTCATGTTCACGTCATCGCGCCAGCATTTCACTGCAGCCGCTCTCGCCACAATTATTCTGGCGGTGGTGGGGGTTGTCGTTGCCGGTCTTTTCGGTGCCGCTGCCGAGCGTGTGCTGACTGTTTTCTTCATCTCGCTCATCGCCGTCACGGGCATTGGCGTCTACAGCGGCAACAGCGGAATCCTGAGTTTTGGCCATGTCGCCTTCATGGGCATTGGCGCTTATGTTTCGGGCCTTCTGACGCTGCCGGCGGGGCTGAAGATGGCGACGCTGCGCGGGCTGCCTGACTGGCTTGCGGCCACCGAGCTCTCGCTCATTCCCGCCATTGTCGTCGCGGTTCTGGTGACGGCAGTGATTGCGCTTCTGATCGGCATTGCCATCGGCAGGCTTGAAGGCTCTGCCGCCTCGATTGCGACGCTGGGGCTTCTGGTGATCGTGCATGGCGTGATCATCGGCTGGCGCGATGTGACGCGCGGCGCGCAGTCCTTTTTCGGCGTTCCACGCGACACGACGCTGATTATCGCCGCGGTGGCCTGCGTGATCGCGCTGATCGCGGCGCGCTGGTATCGCGATTCGCTTTCGGGCCTGCGCTTGAGGGCGGGCCGTGAGAACGCCATTGCGGCCAAGGCCGTTGGCATCAATGTGCAGCGCGAACGCCTTGTTTCATGGGTTCTGAGTGCTGCGATCATGGCGCTTTCAGGTGCGCTGATCGCGCATTTTCTGGGCGCGTTCAGCCCCAAGAAATTCTATTTCCACGACACGTTCCTGCTTCTGGCGATGCTCATCGTCGGCGGCATGACAACGGTGACGGGCGCCATCTCCGGCACGATCCTGATCACGGTGATCACCGAAATCCTGCGCCGCTTCGAAAGCGGTCTTTCCATTGGCGGTTTCGAGCTGCCTGCCGTATTTGGCACGACGCAGATCGGCATTGGCCTGCTCATCCTGTTTGCCATGTTCCGCATGTCGGAAGGCGTGATGGGGCTGAAGGAATGGGAAGAGCGCGTTTTCCCGTTCAGGCCGAAGCGGGGCCGGGCCGAGGCGCTTGGCAAACGCACGAGCGACGACCGGCTGAAAGTCGAGCATGTGTCGATGCAGTTCGGCGGCCTGCGCGCGGTGGACGATGTGAGCATCTCCGTCAATCCGGGCGAGATCCTGGGCCTTATCGGCCCCAACGGCTCTGGCAAGACGACGCTTTTGAACATCATCTCCGGCGTGCTGAAGCCGACCGAAGGCGATGTGGTGCTGGGCTCGAAGTCTCTCACCGGCGTGGCATCGGAGAAGATTGCCGACGCCGGCATCGCCCGCACATTCCAGAACATCCGTCTGTTCCCGACGCTGACCGTCTATCAGAACGTTCTGGCGGCGGCCCTTTCCACCCATGGCGGAAAGAATGCGGAGGAGCGGGCCGGTGCAGCACTCGCCCGCCTCGGTATCGAGGAACGCGCCGGCGAGGATGCGGGCACGCTGTCATATGGTGAACAGCGCCGGGTGGAGATTGCGCGCGCGCTCGCCTGCGAACCGACGCTGCTTCTGCTCGATGAACCGGCTGCCGGCATGAACCGCGAGGAGACCGACGATCTGATCGAACGGCTGAAGGTGCTTTCTGCCGATCTGGGACTGGGCGTCGTGCTCGTCGACCACGATCTGAAACTGATCAACGAACTGTGCGACCGCATCGTCGTGCTCAACGAAGGAAAGCTCATTGCGGATGGCGCCCCGGCCGCCATCCGGGAGAACCCGGCGGTCATCGAGGCGTATCTCGGGCCGGGCAAGGCCGCCTGACAAACGAATGAAAAAGAAAGAGGGAACCGACATGAACAAGCTGCTCATATCCACGCTTCTCGCCAGTGTGATGGCGTTTCCGGCTGCGGCCGAAACGCTGCGCGTTGGCGTCGCAACCGCGCAGACCGGCGCGCTCGCGCCCTTCGACACGCCCGTTATCGACGGTATCCACATCGCCGTGGACGAGATCAACGAGGCCGGCGGCATCGATGGCAAGATCAAGATCGAGCTTCTGGAAAAGGATGTGCGTTCCGACGCGGCGCAGACCTCCATTGCCACCCAGGAACTGGTGGATGAAGGCGTCTCCGTGATCGTGCTGCCCTGCGATGCTGACCCGTCACTGGCGGCGATTGGCGTCATCACCGAGGCGCAGATCCCGGCCATTTCCACCTGCGCCTCCTCACCCACCCTGCCGCAGATCGGCGGCGACTACATGTTCGCCAACTTCCCCGGCGACAATGTGCAGGCCACGGTTTCTGCCAAATGGGCCTATGATGAGGGCCACCGCAGTGCCTACATCATCTATTCGCCCGACACGCAGTACACGACCATGCCGCTCTACTTCGCCGAAGTGTTCGAGAAGCTTGGCGGCAAGATGCTTGGCGAGGACACGCACACGATCGGCCAGCAGGATTTCTCGGCCATTGCAACGCGTATCGCGGCGCTCGATCCGCAGCCCGACGTGATCATGACCTCGACCTATGAGCCGGATTTCCCCTCCATGTTGAAGGCGCTGCGCGCGGCGGGCGTGGAAAGCCAGATGATCGGTTCCGACGGCATCGACAGCCCGACCACTTTCTCGCTGGGTGCCGTGGCCGAAGGGCTCGTCTTCACCACCGCAGGTCACCCGACCGAGGGCAGCCCGCTGGAAGCTTTCAACAAGAAGTTCGAAGAGGTGAACGGCAAGGCACCGGAAACCGTGTTCAATGCGGTTGGCTACGACCTCATCAAGGTCATCGAGGCGGCAGTGATCGCGGCGGACGGTTCCACCGATGCGCAGACGCTGCGCGATGCCATCGCCAATCTGGAGAACGTGCAGGGTGCGACGAGCACCATCACCTACAAGGGCACGGATGGCATGCCGTTGCGCGAGGTGAGCCTGATCCGGGTGAAGGATGGTGGGCGTGAGCTGGTCGGCCAGCCGACGCCGGACGCCTCCCTCATCCCCGAACCCCGCGTTCAGTGAGATCATGACGTGTCTGCGCTACTGACAGTCCAGTCGCTTCAGGTTCAATACGGTGCCGTCAATGCGGTGCGCGGTATCGATCTGGAGGTGCGTGAAGGCGAAATCATCGCGCTGCTGGGCGCCAATGGCGCGGGCAAGTCCTCGACGCTCAATGCGCTGGTCGGTCTGGCACCGGCCAGCGCAGGCACGATCACCTTCAGGGGGCAGGATGTAACCGGCAGTGCGTCGGAGCGTTTCGCCTCCCTTGGCATGACGCTGTCGCCCGAGGGGCGGCGCGTCTTCGGCACGCTCAGCGTGCAGGAAAACCTGCTCATGGGCGCTTATTCCATGCGGGACAAGGTCGAGATCAAGACGGCCTGGGAACGGGTCTTCGACCTTTTTCCGATCCTGCGGGAGCGTCGTGAACAGTTTGCTGGAACGCTTTCGGGCGGCCAGCAGCAGATGCTGGCCGTTGGCCGTGCGTTGATGAGCAATCCGCGTCTTTTACTGCTTGACGAACCGTCGCTGGGGCTCGCGCCGAAGATCGTCGAGCAGGTTTTCGAGCTGATCACCGTGTTGCGTAAGCAGGGGGTGACCATGGTGGTTGTCGAGCAGAACGTCTCGATGGCGCTCGAGGTCGCGGATCGTGGATACGTGATGGCCAGCGGCCGCATCGCTGCCTCCGGCACGGCCGTCGAACTGCGCAATTCCGACACGCTGCAAGCTGCCTATCTGGGGGCCGATTAATGGATCTGTTTCTACAGCAAACCGTCAATGCGTTTGCACTGGGCGGCACCTATGCGCTGCTGGCGCTGGGCCTTGCCATGGTCTTCTCCACCATGGGGCTAATCAATTTTGCGCATGGCGAACTGATGACCATCGCCGGCTATATCCTGATGGCCTGCGGGCTGGCGGGTGTACCTTTCGCGTTTTCCATTCTTCTGGCCATTGCGGCTGCGGTGCTGGCCGCAATCGTCATGGAACGCATTGCCTTCCGGCCGGTCAGAAACGCGTCCGGCGCGACCATGCTGGTGACGAGTTTCGCGGTGTCGATGATCTTGCAGGTTCTGTTTCAGAACTTCATTTCCGCCCGCTCGCAGGCTGTTCTGGTGCCGGAAATCCTGTCTGAAAGCGTGCGTTTCGGCGGGCTTGTGATCGGCGTCAACAAGATTGCCGCCATCGTCACCACCATCGTGATGCTGATCTTCCTCGACCGCTTCATGAAGCACCACCGCATCGGCATTGCCATGCGGGCGGCGGCGGAAGACTTCTCCGTCGCGCGCCTTATGGGCATCCGCGCAAATACGGTGATTGCCGGCGCATTCGCGCTGTCGGGTTTTCTGGCCGGCGTCGCAGCGGTTCTCTGGGTGAGCCAGCGTGCCTCGGTCGATCCGCTGATGGGCTTCACGCCCGTTCTGAAAGCCTTCATCGCGGCCATTCTTGGCGGGCTCGGCTCGCTGCGTGGCGCCGTGGCCGGCGGCTTCCTGCTGGGTTTTATCGAAATCTATCTGGCCGCCTACCTGCCGTCCGGCATGCAGGAATTCCGCGATCCCATCGCCCTTTGCCTGGTCGTTCTTGTGCTGATCTTCCGCCCGAACGGCCTTATCCCGTCGCCAGCCCTCAAGGCGGAGAAAGTATGAGCCTTCACACATCTGTCGGGGAAAGCGGTCGGCTTCTGTCACCGCTCGACCCGGATCCGGTCACGATCATCAACGGGGACAGCACCCTCCCAGTTCTGCTTGTTTGCGAGCATGCAGGGAAGACGGTGCCGCAGGCGCTTGGTGACCTGGGGCTGAGTGCGGATGCGCTCAATGCGCATATCGGCTGGGATATCGGTGCTGCCGGAGTTACCCGGCTTCTCGCTGACAGGATCGGCGCAACCGCAGTGATGCAGAGCTACAGCCGACTGGTGATCGACTGCAACCGCCCGCCCGAAGCTCCCGATGCGATGCCGGAGGTGAGCGATGGTGTGCCGGTGCCGGGAAACCGGGGCGTGACGCAAGAAGGGCGCGCGATGCGTAGGCGGGAGATCTTCGACCCGTTCAATGCCGCCGTGAAAGAATTGCGCAGCCAGCCGCATTGCCGGGCGATCCTGTCGATCCACAGTTTCAACCCGCAGCTTCGCGATGGCGTAAAGCGGCCATGGGAAATCAGTTTCCTTTATCGCAAGGACACAGCGACCTCCGAGCGGCTGAGGCAACTCGTGCTGGAGAATGCGCCGAACCTGACTATTGGCATGAACGAGCCCTACCAGATCGATGATGAGTCGGACTGGTTCGTGCCACGCCACGGCGAAGAAAGCGGCCTGCCGCACAGCCTCATTGAAATTCGCAACGACCTCATTGCAGATGCCGGGGGACAGGCAGAATGGGCAAAGCTCATGGCCGCCGTCGTGCATCGCTTCGTAACGGAGTTATAGACATGGAACTCACGCGCAACGTTCCCATCGAGCCGGCTCAGGCGGCAATCCTCTATGTGGATGTGCAGAATTTCAGCGCCAAGAAGAATGGCGCCGAGTTCGTCGATCTCGACGAAAAGACGCTGAGCGAGAAATATGGCTGGTATTTCGACCGGCTTGAGGGTGAGGTGATCCCGCGCATGCAGAAGCTGCAGGCGACCTGCCGCAAGGCCGGCGTGGAGGTGATGTACACCACAATCGAAAGCCTGACGCTCGACGGTCGCGACCGCAGCCTCGATTACAAGATCACGGGCTTCAATGTGCCCAAGGGCTCGTGGGACGGCAAGGTGATCGACGAGATCGCGCCGGGCGAAGACGAGATCGTTCTGCCGAAATCCTCATCCTCGGTCTTCGTCTCGACCCATATCGACTACATTCTTCGCAATCTGGGTGTGAAGCAGCTCATCATCTGTGGGCTGATCACCGATCAGTGCGTGGAGAGCGCCATTCGCGATGCCTGCGATCTGGGCTATCTGGTGACACAGGTGACGGACGCCTGCCTCACCTACAGCCAGGAGCGCCACGACAACTCGCTGCGCACCATCAAGGGCTATTGCCGGCAGGTGACGACGGAAGAGCTGATCGCGGAACTGTCCTAGATCAGGAGTTCCCAACGACCCCGGAAGTGGTCTAGATCGCTGCATGGATGACACGGCCGGAAACGGCACGCGGGAGGGTTCAGCATGACCGCAATTCTCGACACGGTTCCGCGCTTTTCTGAGGAAGAGGCGGCAGGGCTCCTCAAGGATGTCTATGGCATTGAGGGCGCGTTCTCGGCTTTGGCAAGCGAACGGGATCAGAATTTCAAGGTGAAGACGCCGGAAGGCGCGTTCATCTTCAAGATCGTCAATGCGGCTGAGCCGGTCGAGGAGAGCGATTTCCAGACGGCGCTCCTGCAGCATATCCAGTCCGCTGCGCCTGACCTGCCGGTGCCGCAGCTTCTTCCCACACTAAAGGGCGAGGCGCTAGGGGTTGTCGAAGGCGCAAACGGTGCGACGCACCGGCTGCGGCTCGTGAGCTGGATCGAGGGCACGCCGCTTGCCGAAGTGCCGCGCAGCGAAGCGGCCATGGAAAGCCTCGGCGAACTGCTTGGCCGCTTCAACAATGCACTCAAGGGTTTCATGCATCCGGGCGCCGTGCGGGCGCTTGATTGGGATCTGCGCCTTGCCGGCAACAGCCGTGCGCGGCTTGACCATATCCGCGATGCGGATGACCGGGCGCTTGCGGAGCGTTTCATCGCGCGCTTCGAGGCGGATGTGCTGCCACGGCTTTCGCGTCTGCGCGGTGGGGTGATCCACAATGACGCCAATGACTGGAACGTGCTGGTCGATCCGGAGGATCACACGAAGATCTGCGGCCTGATCGATTTCGGGGATGCGCTTTACAGCGCGCTGATCTGCGAGGTGGCAATTGCCGGGGCCTATGGCGCGCTCGACTGCGACGACCCGCTGGGCGCCATCGGTGCGCTGGCGGCCGGTTTTCATGCGCAGTATCCGTTGCGTGAAGAAGAGGTCGACCTGTTGTTCGATCTCGTTGCCATGCGGCTTGTCACCTCGGTGACGATCTCGGCCAGCCGCCAGTCGGAAGTGGCCGACAATCCCTATCTTGCTGTCAGCGAGAAGCCTGCCTGGGAGCTGCTGCGCCGGCTTGGTGCCATGGACCCGCGTTTCGCCACCGCCATCCTGCGCAATGCCAGCGGTTTCGAGGCCATGGCGGGTTCGCGCAGGGTGAAAAGCTGGCTGGCGAAAAATCGCCGCCGTTTCGCGCCGGTGCTTTCGCGACCGGCTGCGAGCTATCCGACAGCCCATGTGCCGCTTGGCGACCGGAGCGATGCAATTGCCATCGCCTCCGCCGAGGAACGGCCAGACGAGGCGCAGGCGCTCTGGGAAGAAGCGGTGGGCGACGCAAGGCGCATTCTGGGCATTGGGCCCTGGGGGGAGGAGCGCGGTGTCTATACGAGCGAGATTTTCGAATCCCGACTGATCACCGGCACCCGCCGCACACGGCATCTGGGGCTCGACCTTTTCCTGCCGGCGGGCGCAGCCCTTTATGCGCCGCTTGCAGGCATGGTGAAGGAAGTGGGCGTGGAGGCCGCGCGGCTTGGCTATGGCGCGGTGATGGTGCTGGAGCACAGGCCGGAAGATGGCCCGGCCTTCCTGTCGCTATGGGGGCATCTTGCCCATGAGGTTGCAGACCGGCTGAAGGTGGGCGACCGGGTCGAGGCGGGCGCGTTTCTGGCCCATATGGGTGGGCCGAAGGAAAACGGCGGCTGGATGCCGCATCTGCATTTGCAGATTGCCTGCGACACGACGATGAGCGCTGACGACATTCTGGGCGTCGGCGAAACGCGCTATCTGGAAACATGGGGCGAGCTCTTCCCCGATGCGAGCGATTTTGCCGGGCTCGTGGCGGTGGATGCGGGCCGGCTTTCCAAGGCCGAGATCGTGGAGAAGCGCCAGTCGCTGCTTCTGCCGAACCTGTCGATTTCCTATGAGGAGCCGATCAAGTTTGTGAAGGGCGAGGGCGTGTGGCTCATTGACGACCGTGGCCGCGCCTATCTCGACTGTTTCAACAATGTCTGCCATCTGGGCCACTGCCATCCGGCGGTGGTGGAGGCGCTGGCGCGGCAGGCGGCGACGCTCAATACGAACACACGCTATCTGCACGACAACATCGTCGCCTATGCGGAGCGGCTGACGGCGACCATGCCGGAGGAGCTCTCCATCGCGGCCTTCGTCAACTCGGGCTCGGAGGCAAACAGCCTGGCGCTGCGCATGATGCGGGCGCATACGGGCCGGGAGAACGCCATCGTTCTCGACTGGTCGTATCACGGCACGACGCAGGAGCTGGTCGACCTCAGCCCCTACAAGTTTCGCCGCAAGGGCGGGCAGGGACCGAAGCCGCATGTGCATGTAGCCGAACTGCCGGATGCCTATCGCGCGCCGGCCGACTGGTCGCAGGAGGAAATGGCGCAGCGGTTTGCCGCAAGCGTTGCCGAGCAGATCGACACGATGGCGGCTAAGGGCGAGGCTCCGGGCTTTTTCATCGCCGAATCCATCCCGAGCGTGGCCGGCCAGGTTTTCATGCCGGAAGGCTATCTGGACGAGGTCTATCGCATGGTGCGGGCAGCAGGCGGCCTCTGTATCGCTGATGAGGTGCAGGTGGGCTTTGGCCGCATCGGCAGCCATTGGTGGGCATTCGAGACGCAAGGCGTGGTGCCCGACATCGCCACGGTGGGCAAGCCCATCGGCAATGGTCACCCCATGGGCGCGCTGGTGGTGCGGCGCGAGATCGCCGAAAGCTTTCACAACGGCATGGAGTATTTCAACACGTTCGGCGGCAACCCCGTCTCCTGTGCGGTGGGGCTTGCGGTGATCGACACGATCGAGCGCGACGGCCTGCGGGAGAATGCGGCGGAAATCGGCACCTATCTCAAGGCAGGCTTCATTGAGCTTCAGCGTCGCTATCCGCTGATCGGCGATGTGCGTGGCATGGGGCTGTTCCTTGGCATCGAGCTGGTGGAGGACCGCGAGACCAAGGTTCCGGCCACGGCGACGGCGCGCGCGATCTGCAATGAGGCGCGGGCGCGCGGGGTGCTGATGGGCACCGAAGGCCCCTATGACAATGTGCTGAAGATGCGCCCTTCGATGATCTTCTCCAAAGCCAATGCGGACCATCTGCTGGGCGTTCTGGAAGAGAGTTTCGAGGCAGTGGCGCGGGCCGACTGAGGCCTTCAGGGGCCGGACGAAACGCTGCGTGAACGCGACGCTGATCCATGATATGGTCGGGGCGTGCATATTGACATAAAGATATCTTTATGTGATGCAGGCCCAACTTAATTCAAGGATGAAAAGCGTCGCGTATGTCGTCTATCGATGAACTGTTTGGCCCCGTCGGCGAAAAGCCGGATGGATCTGAAATCTTCGCCGCGCTGCACAAGGCTGCGCGCGAGCGTATTCTCATCCTCGACGGCGCGATGGGCACGCAGATTCAGGTGCTCGGCTTCGACGAGGACCATTTTCGCGGTGACCGGTTCATCGGCTGCGCCTGCCATCAGCAGGGCAACAACGACCTGCTCAACCTGACGCAGCCCAAGGCTATCGAGGAAGAGCATTTCCGCTATGCGATGGCGGGCGCGGACATTCTCGAGACGAACACCTTCTCTTCCACGACCATCGCGCAGGCCGATTACGGCATGGAGGAGATGGTCTATGAGCTTAACCGCGATGGCGCGCGGCTTGCCCGCCGTGCGGCCAAGCGTGCCGAAGAAAAGGATGGCGTGCGTCGCTTCGTGGCAGGCGCACTCGGGCCGACCAACCGCACCGCTTCCATCTCGCCGGACGTGAACAATCCCGGCTACCGTGCCGTGACCTTCGACGATCTGCGCATTGCCTATGGCGAACAGCTGCGCGGGCTGCTCGATGGCGGCGCGGATATGGTTCTCATCGAGACGATTTTCGACACGCTGAACGCCAAGGCGGCGATCTTCGCATGCGAGGAAATCTTCGCAGAGCGGGGCATCCGCCTGCCGGTAATGATCTCCGGCACGATCACCGACCTTTCCGGACGCACGCTTTCCGGCCAGACGCCGACGGCCTTCTGGCATTCGGTGCGGCACGCCAAGCCGGTCACGATCGGTCTGAACTGCGCGCTGGGTGCTGCGGCCATGCGCCCGCATCTGGCGGAGCTTTCGGGCGTGGCCGACACGCTGATCTGCGCCTATCCGAATGCCGGTCTTCCGAACGCCTTCGGCCAGTATGACGAAAGCCCGGAAACCATGGCCGCACAGGTCCAGGAATTCGCGCGCGAGGGGCTCATCAACGTGGTCGGCGGCTGCTGCGGCTCGACGCCGGAGCACATTGCCGCGATCCGCGACGCGGTGGCGAAGCATCCGCCGCGCAAGATTCCCGAGCGTGCGCCGCAGATGCGTCTTTCGGGCCTTGAGCCCTTCACGCTGACCGACGATATTCCCTTCGTCAATGTGGGCGAGCGCACCAATGTCACGGGCTCGGCGAAGTTCCGCAAGCTCATCACCGCGGGTGATTACGCGACCGCTCTGGATGTCGCGCGCAACCAGGTGGAAGGCGGCGCGCAGATCATCGACATCAACATGGATGAGGGCCTGATCGACTCAAAGAAGGCGATGATCGAGTTCCTCAACCTGGTGGCGGCGGAACCCGACATCGCGCGGGTGCCGGTGATGATCGACTCCTCCAAATGGGAGGTGATCGAGGCCGGCCTGAAATGCGTGCAGGGCAAGGCTGTGGTGAACTCCATCTCGCTCAAGGAAGGCGAGGAAGCGTTCCTGCATCAGGCCAATCTGTGCCGCATGTATGGCGCGGCAATGGTCGTGATGGCCTTTGACGAAACCGGTCAGGCCGACACTGAGGCGCGCAAGGTGGAAATCTGCACCCGCGCCTACAAGCTCCTGACCGAGAAGGCCGGTGTCGCTCCCGAAGACATCATCTTCGATCCGAATGTGTTCGCTATCGCGACCGGTATCGAGGAGCACGACAATTACGGCGTCGACTTCATCGAGGCGACGCGCGAGATCATTCGCACCCTGCCGCATGTCCATATCTCGGGCGGCG
The DNA here is from genome assembly GCF_900105565.1 of Nitratireductor aquibiodomus. Lineage (NCBI taxonomy): Bacteria > Pseudomonadati > Pseudomonadota > Alphaproteobacteria > Hyphomicrobiales > Phyllobacteriaceae > Nitratireductor > Nitratireductor aquibiodomus. The sequence goes on from NZ_FNSL01000001.1 coordinate 3,246,497, forward strand.
TGTCGAACCTCTCCTTCTCGTTCCGCGGCAATGAGCCCGTGCGCGAGGCAATGCACGCGGTGTTCCTCTATCACGCCATTCAGGCGGGCATGGACATGGGCATCGTCAATGCCGGTCAGTTGGCCGTCTATGACGCCATCGATGCCGAGTTGCGCGAGGCCTGCGAGGATGTGGTTCTGAACCGCACGCCGAAGGCCGGCGGCACGGCAACGGAGCGCATGCTGGAGATTGCCGAGCGCTTTCGCGGCACCGGCGGGCGCGAGGCGAAGGAGAAAGATCTTTCCTGGCGTGAGCTGCCGGTCGAAAAGCGGCTGGAGCATGCGCTGGTCAACGGCATAACGGAATACATCGACGCGGACACCGAGGAAGCACGGCTGAACGCCGAGCGCCCGCTGCATGTGATCGAAGGGCCGCTCATGGCCGGCATGAATGTGGTCGGCGACCTGTTTGGCGCGGGCAAGATGTTCCTGCCGCAGGTGGTGAAATCCGCCCGCGTGATGAAGCAGGCCGTGGCCGTTCTGCTCCCCTATATGGAGGAGGAGAAGAAGGCCAATGGCGGCGGCGAGCGCCAGAGCGCCGGCAAGATCCTGATGGCCACGGTGAAGGGCGATGTGCACGACATTGGCAAGAACATCGTCGGCGTGGTTCTCGCCTGCAACAATTACGAGATCGTCGATCTGGGCGTGATGGTGCCGGCGGCGAAGATCCTCGAGACCGCGCGCGAAGAGAAGGTCGACATTATCGGGCTTTCCGGTCTCATTACCCCCTCGCTGGACGAGATGGTGCATGTAGCGGCCGAGATGGAGCGCGAAGGGTTCGACATTCCGCTTCTGATTGGCGGCGCGACGACCAGCCGTGTGCACACGGCGGTGAAGATCCACCCGAGCTACGATCGCGGGCAGGCGGTTCACGTGAACGATGCAAGCCGTGCGGTGGGCGTGGTCTCGAACCTGCTTTCGCCGGAAGCGCGTGACGGTTACGTCGCCAATGTGCGCGAGGAATATCGCAAGGTGACGGAGGCGCATGAGCGCTCCGAGCGTGAGAAGCAGCGTCTGCCGATCGTCAGGGCGCGCGCCAATCCCCACAGGATCGACTGGGCGGACTACACGCCGCCGCAGCCCGCTTTCACCGGCACGAAAGTGTTCGAGAGTTGGGATCTCGAGGAATTGGCGCGCTACATCGACTGGACGCCGTTCTTCCAGACCTGGGAACTGAAGGGGCGTTACCCGAAAATTCTTGAGGACGAGAAGCAGGGCGAGGCGGCGCGGCAACTCTTTGCCGACGCGCAGTCGATGCTGAAAAAGATCATCGACGAAAAATGGTTTGTGCCGCGCGCCGTGGTCGGGTTCTGGCCGGCCAATGCGGTGGGCGACGATGTGCGCCTTTTCACCGATGAGACGCGCAAGGAGGAACTTGCATCCTTCTTCACTCTGCGCCAGCAGCTCACCAAGCGCGGCGACAAGCCGAATGTCGCGCTTTCGGACTTCGTTGCGCCGGCGGACAGCGGCAAGCCGGACTGGATCGGCGGGTTCGTGGTGACGGCAGGCATCGAGGAAGTGGCAATTGCCGAGCGTTTCGAGCGGGCAAACGACGACTATAATTCGATCCTCGTGAAGGCGCTGGCCGACCGGTTCGCGGAGGCCTTTGCCGAGCGCATGCATGAGAAGGTCCGCAAGGAGTTGTGGGGCTATGCCGGCGACGAAAACTTCACCCCTGAAGAGCTGATTGCGGAACCGTATCTCGGCATCCGCCCGGCTCCTGGCTATCCGGCACAGCCCGACCACACCGAGAAGGTGACGCTGTTCAGGCTGCTGGATGCGGAGAAGAATGCGGGCGTTGAACTGACCGAAAGCATGGCCATGTGGCCGGGCTCCTCGGTGTCGGGTCTCTACCTTTCGCATCCAGAAAGCTATTATTTCGGTGTTGCCAAGGTCGAGCGCGACCAGGTGGAAGATTACGCGGCGCGCAAGGGCATGGATGTGGCCGAGGTGGAGCGCTGGATAGGGCCGGTTCTCAACTATCTGCCGGCCTCCTACACGCAGGCCGCCGAATAGCGCCTATTCGCGGACGGGCGCGGCGCAGACGCGTGAGCGGGTGAGGAAGCGCTTTTCCCGCCCGTTGTCGAGCGAGAACATGCCGCCGCGCCCCGGCACCACGTCGATGATCAGGTCGGTGTGCTTCCACGCCTCGAACTGCGATGCGCTGATGAAAACCGGCGTCTCGCCGATATGGCCCAGAAGCACATCCTGATCGCCGACGATGAAATCACCGCGCGGGTAGCACATGGGCGAAGAGCCGTCGCAGCAGCCGCCCGACTGATGAAAGAGGACGGGGCCGTGATCGGCGATGATCTCGGCAAGAAGCTCGCGTGCTTCGGGCGTTGCTGAAACCTTGTCGTTTATGGACATGCGCAACCCTTTCGGAGGATGGCAGGCGGGGGCCGAAAGCTGGCGGCTAAAGCCTCCCGCCTGCCGGGGCAGCTTCTTCCCGGAACGGGAAGAAGCATCTCGTAACGTCTGACCGGTAGAGAGTCGGTCAGATCGCCGTATCGCCTGAACTCAGAAGAAGCCCAGCTTTTTGGGGCTGTAGCTCACCAGCATGTTCTTGGTCTGCTGGTAGTGATCGAGCATCATCTTGTGCGTCTCGCGGCCGATGCCGGACTGCTTGTAGCCGCCGAAGGCCGCATGGGCCGGATAGGCGTGGTAGCAATTGGTCCACACGCGGCCTGCCTGAATGCCCCGGCCGAACCGGTAGAGCCGGTTGGCATCGCGGCTCCAGATGCCAGCGCCCAGGCCATAGAGCGTGTCATTGGCGATTTCCATGGCCTCGGCATCGTCCTTGAAGGTCGTGACCGACACGACGGGGCCGAAAATTTCTTCCTGAAAGACGCGCATCTTGTTGTGGCCCTTGAAGACCGTCGGCTTGACGTAATAGCCGCCAGCCAGATCGCCGGGCAGATGCGCCTGCTCGCCGCCGGTCAGCACTTCTGCGCCTTCCTGCCTGCCGATATCGATATAGCTCAGGATTTTCTCAAGCTGCTCGGAAGAGGCCTGCGCGCCGATCATGGTGGCCGGGTCGAGCGGGTCGCCCTGCACGATCTGCTCCACGCGCTTCAGGGCGCGCTCCATGAATGCGTCATAGATCTCCTCATGGATGAGGGCGCGGCTGGGGCAGGTGCAGACCTCGCCCTGATTGAGCGCGAACATGACGAAGCCCTCAATGGCCTTGTCAAAGAAGTCGTCGTCCTCGGCGGTGACATCCTTGAAGAAGATGTTGGGCGACTTGCCGCCAAGCTCCAGCGTGACCGGAATCAGGTTCTGGCTGGCGTACTGCATGATGAGCCGGCCGGTGGTGGTCTCGCCGGTGAAGGCGATTTTGGCGATCCTGCTGGAGGAAGCGAGCGGCTTGCCGGCTTCAAGGCCGAAACCGTTGACGATGTTCAGAACGCCTTCCGGCAGGATGTCGCCGATGAGATCGGCCCAGAGCATGATCGACGCCGGGGTCTGCTCGGCGGGCTTCAGCACCACGCAATTGCCGGCGGCAAGCGCGGGCGCGAGCTTCCAGCAGGCCATGAGAAGCGGGAAGTTCCACGGAATGATCTGGCCGACCACGCCCAGCGGCTCGTGGAAATGATAGGCGACCGTATCATCGTCGATCTGCGAGATGGAGCCTTCCTGGCTGCGAAGAACGCCGGCAAAATAACGGAAATGATCGATGGCCAGCGGTACGTCGGCTGCGGTCGTCTCGCGGATCGGCTTGCCATTATCCCAGGTTTCGGCGCGCGCCAGAAGTTCGAGGTTTTCTTCCATCCGGTCGGCGATGCGGTTGAGCATCAGGGCGCGTTCGGCCGGGCTGGTGCGGCCCCAGGCGTCCTTGGCCTTGTGGGCGGCGTCGAGCGCCAGCTCCACGTCGGCTGCGTCGGAGCGTGCGATTTCGCCCAGCGGCTGGCCGGTGACCGGCGAGGTGTTTTCGAAATAGCGCCCGGATTTCGGCGCGACCCATGCGCCGCCGATGAAATTGTCATAACGCTTGGCGAAGGGCGCTTTCGCGCTGCGTGCGAATTCAACCTTGTTCATGAAATCCTCCCGAATTCAAACCGCGTCATGCGGCATGAAGGGAAGGGTAGGCGCGGGTTTCCCGGTGCGTCAGAGGGGGAGGCGCGGGGGCGTGCGTCAACTGTCTCAGATCTGCGACAGGTGACGCATCGAAACGTTGCGGAAAGTCTCCCCGGAAAGCTTCAATGGGTGCGGCCGATGCCGAGCCTGGCCATCTTGCGATGCATCGTGGCGCGGGAAATGCCGAGCTGGCGCGCGGCCTCGGAAACATTGCCGCCGGCGCTGACAAGCGCGCGCTGGAGGGCGCTGCGCTCGGCCCCTGCAAGGCCGGGTGACGCGGTTTGCGGGTCGCCCAGCACGTCGCACGCGGGCAGTGGATTGGCAAGCGGGCCGGGTGGGAGGCCCAGAAGCGCGCGGGCCGAGCGGGTTGCGCCGATCACCAGATCATCGCTGTCGACCGCGATGAGAGCTGCGGGGTCTGTTGCCGGCAGGAGCATGATACGCGCCTGCGGATAGGCGAGGCGAAACGCTTCTGCTTCGATGCGTCGGGCGGCGTCACCGGCTGCGGTGGCGATGAGGCTGACGAAGCCCTCGGTCAGGTCGGCGCGGCAGGAGGAAACGTCGAGTGCGCCCGCTAGATGGCCCTCATGGTCGTAGACGGGCGCGGTGGTGCAGGAGAGAAGCGTGTTGCGGGAGTGGAAGTGCTGGTCGCGGTGGATTGTCAGCGTGCGGCGCTCCACAAGGCAGGTGCCGATGCCATTGGTGCCTTCGCTCTGCTCGCTCCAGACCGTGCCGGTCCAAAGCCCCCACTGGCGGAAGGTCTCGTCATCGCCCGGCGTGCCGCGCCGCTCCATCAATATGCCCTGCCGGTCGGCCAGAACCACGCAGCAGCCGGAGCTGCCGACGGCGAGGAAGAGCTGGTCGAGCGGGGTTTGCGCGGAGCGAAGAAGCGGTTCGAGCCGCGCGCGGGCGGCGGCCAGTTCCATATCGGAAATGCGCTGGGGCCCCCGCCGTTCGGCTGGGTCGAGCCGGTGCAGCCGACACGAACGCTGCCACGAAGCGACAAGCGCCGATTTGGCAGCGCGATCCGACTCCACCGCGGCCAGAACCCGGTCAGCATGATACGACAGGCCACGTCCGTCCATGGCGTTCCTCCCATGCCCCGCTGGCGTCCTCCACGCCGTTTCCTTTGCCGGGCTCATTGGTGATCGTTTGTGAAGTTTCTCTGCCGGAGCGGATCTGTCAATACGACCTTTGATGACACCAGGTCTCGTTGCCGGGCCTCTCTACTGGAGGTCGAGCTCCTTTGAGAGCAGTTCAATGCCCGCGGCCGCAGCACGCCTGTCGGCAGGCTGGAGGCCTGACAGGAGTGCGGAAACGCGGCTGCGCCATTCGTTGCGCACTGCCGCCAGTATGTCGCTTCCTGTCTCGCTCAGGTGGAGCTCCGTCATGCGGGAATCGAGATTTGAGCGTCCGCGCCGGACATGTCCACTCGCGATCAACCCTTCCAGACTGCGGCTGATCGTCGATTGAAACATGCCGGTCTCTTCGGTGATCGCTTTCACATTGCATCCCGGCCTGTCGAAAATCGCGGCCATGATGATGATCTGCTGGTTGCTGAGCCGGTGGGTCCGCGCCTCGGCCGGACGGTACTGCCCCAGTTTTATGGCGAGGCGCTCGAGCGCAAGGGCGGTCTGCCTTTCGAGCGATTTGACGTCACGTTGATCCAACGGGCTCGCATCCTTATCCGTAAAGGTCAATCTCTACGCGATCTTGCCGTCAGTGGAAATCTCTTCAAAGGATCGTTCAGGCAGTCGTCTGGGTACGGGTGTGTGGTTGCGCGCGTTTTCCATATTGCCACATGATTATCCCAAGGATCAGCGCTCCCAGGAGAACCGATAGCAGGCCCGCCGGCAGTTCATACGGTCTGAATATCTGGCGGCCGGTCCAGTCGGCCATGACGACCAGAATGGCGCCTGTCAGGGCGGCTCCGGGCAGTTGCACCGTTGTTCGGCGCAATCCGCAAAGGCGGGCAATGTGTGGTGCCGTCAGTCCGACGAAGCTGATCGGGCCCAGAAACAGGCAGGCGGATGCTGTCAGGAGTGCGGTTGCGAGGATGATGAAAAAGCGCGCCGCGCCAAGGGGCAGGCCGAGCGAACGGCCCGCGGCGCCGCCGAGCGTCAGAATATCAAGCCAGCGCAGCGTCGAAAGCGCGATGCCGGCGCCTGCCATCGCCATGATGGCGGGCAGGGCCAGATCACCCATGCCGACGCGATAGGTCGACCCCGACATGAAGGCCAGCACAACATTGCCGCGCGGGTCGCCGGTTGCCAGAAATGTCAGTACGAGCGCGTCGGCAAAGGCGGTGATGGCAATACCGGCGAGAATAAGCCGGCGCGGCTCGAGATCGTGCCTGCGTGCATAGGCGAGGATTGCCAGGAGGATTGCCAGCGCTCCGAAAAGGGCGCCGGTCATCTGCATGCCGGCCGTGGCGGCAGGGAGCGCGATCATGATCCCGATCACGCCCATGACGGCGCCGGTGGAAACACCGATGATCTCCGGGCTTGCCATCGGGTTCGAAAGCAGGCGCTGGACCAGACAGCCGGCAAGGCCGAGCGCAGCACCGGAAAGGGCTGCCGCGAAAACGCGCGCGGCACGCCAGTCCATGATGGTTTCGAAACCAATCGAGGGCAGGCCGAGCGCAATCAGGATCGCCAGCGCGAGGATCGTCATGAGAAGGACAAGGAAGTAGCGCTCGCCGCGCCCCGAAAGGCCGGCGGAAACGGGCAGAACTTCCCCGGCCGAGGATGCGCTGGCCGGCGGCAGGCGCTTCAGGAGGTAGAGTAGCAGCGGCGCTCCGAGAATCCCGGTCAGGGCGCCCGCGGGCAGAAAGCGGCCAAGGCCGCTCAGGCCGAACTGCATGCCCTGATCGACAAGGCCGAGAAGCAATGCACCGACGAAGCCTGCCGTGAGCAGACGCGGACCGATCCTGCGCATGCCCAGCATCGTCGCCAGATGCGGGCTTGCAAGACCGACAAAGGCGATCAGGCCGACCGTCGCTGTCACCGCCGATGCGAGAAAGATCGCAATTCCCAGAGCGAGAAAGCTGAACAGGCCGGTGGAAAGCCCGGAAGAACGCGCGCTCTCCCGCCCTAGCCCCATCAGTGCGAGAGGGCGGCTGAGAAGAAGGAGAGCGGCAGCGCCCAGCACCAGCCTGGGCAGGAGAAAATGCACGCCTTGCCAGTCATACTGGGTCAGATCGCCCGAGCCCCAGAGGAAGAGGCTGGTGAGATACTGGTTCTTGAGCAGCAAAAGGCATGTGGTCACGGCCCCTGCCGTGAAACTCACCACCATGCCTGTCAGGACGAGGCTGACGGGATCGTCCATGCGACGGCCCACGAGAAGGCTGACAAGCCCCCAGGCCAGAAAGGAGCCGGCCAGCGCGACAAGAAAAGGGTGGTCGGCGTGCAGTTCGGGGGCGAGCAGAAGGGCCACGGCCAGTGCAAGCTGCGCACCCGATGACACACCGAGCGTGGCCGGAGAGGCGAGTGGATTCTGGAGGATCTGCTGGAACACCGCACCGGCGATGCCAAGCCCCGCACCGGCGAGCAGGGCCACGGAAAGCCGGGGCAGATAGGCATACCAGTATTCGATGGAAACCGAGGGGTTCTCCGTCTGCCCGAAAATGAGCGCGGTGAGCGATTCTTCACCACGGATTGCGGCCGTGTTCCCGGCGATGAAGAGGCCAAGCAGCACAAGGCTCGCCAGCGCCAGCAAAAGCGGAAGGGGACGGCTCTTACGAATTGTCATTGCTGCAGTCCGGCAGGTCTGTTGCGGAAAGTTCCCGCGCGAAGGTGCGTGCCTCGGTCAGCCCGCCAAACGACCAGACCGGCCGCATCATCGTGTAGCGGCCCTTGCGGAGCGCAGGAATCTTTCCAAAAAGCCCGTTCGAAAGGACGTCGTCCTCAGCCGCGAGCATCTGGCGAACCTCGACGGGGACTGGTGAAACGATGATGAGTTCATCATCCGGGTGGTGGAGGAGTTCGGAGACCGGCACGGTGGCGAACCCCCAGAAATTCGTCGCTCCGGTCCAGCCATTGGCGAGGCCGGCTTCTTCCAGAACCCCGCCGTAAAGGCTCCCTTCACCGAAGACGCGAACGGTCCCGCCGCGAACGAAATTGACGACGAGAAACCCGCAGGTCTCGCGTTGCGCCTCGGCTTTCTCCCGCAGAGCGGCAATGGCCCTGTCGGTGTCGGCGATAAGGGCCTCGGCCCCTTCAGGATTTTCTGCGAGATCGCCAAGCGCGCGTGTGACGCTGCGTGCATTGGCCAGCGGCGTCTTTTCCGGCGTGAAGATTGCAAAAGAGCGCACGGGAGCGATGCTTTCCAGGCGCTTTTCGATACTGGCGAACTGAGGCGATATGAGAATGAAATCGGGGTCTGCCTCTTCGAGCCGTTCCATGTCGGGTGCAAGGCGCAGGCCGAGATCTCGGGAGGAAGGGGCGGGCGCCGGGTCCTGAACCCAGTCGAGGAAGGCCGGTTTCTCCGGCACACCTCTGACCTCGACCCCAATGCCGAGCAGCGTGGTGGCAAGACCCCAGTCGAGCGCGATGAGGCGTGGCTTGTCGGTTTCTCCGGCTTCGGCACCCATTGTCGCGGAGAGCGCCAGGGCCAGCGCGAGAACGATACGCCTCATGACGCGATATACCCCACTGGCCGGCCATCGGCCGGATGCGCGAACACCTCCATGGGAATATCGTAGAGATCCGTCAGAACCTTTGGTGTCATGATCTGCGAGGGCGCATCGCTGGCGATCAGCCTGCCGTCGCGCAGAGCCAGGATGCGGTCGCAGAACTGGGCGGCTATGTTCAGATCATGAACGATCAGAGCAACGCCAATGCCGCGCCTGTCAACGATGTCGCGCAGAAGGGCGAGAATGCGTGCCTGATGCGCGAGATCGAGCGCCGAGGTCGGTTCATCGAGCAGCAGGAAGTGGCGCGCCTGCGCCAGCACCATTGCGATCCACGCGCGCTGGCGCTCACCGCCTGAAAGTGTACCCACCAGCCGGTTTTCGTGCTCGCGGCTGCCGGTTTCATCGAGCGCGGTATCGACCGCGTTCCGGTCTTCGGTTGAGAGCTTGCGAAAAGGACCGTGCCAGGGATAGCGACCGAGCGCGACGAGTTCGCGCACGGTCTGGTGTTCGGCCGTCGGCAGGCTCTGCGGCAGATAGGCGACTTCGCGCGCAAAGGCGCGGCCGTTCCAGCCATTCGCATCGTCTCCAGCAAAACGGACCTTGCCCGCGGTTGGCCGAAGGTGGCGGGCGAGCAGTTTCATCAGCGTGCTCTTGCCCGCGCCATTGGGGCCGATGATGCCGTAGATGCGCCCGCAATTGAAAGAAGCGTTGAGGTCGCTGAGAATGGCCCGGCCGTTTGGCCGGAATTCCAGATTTTCAACCTCAAATCCCGTCAGACTGTGTGCATTCATCGGCATTCCATCAGCGTTTGGGAGAAAAGCGCGCCGGCGCGCCCATCACCATTCAAAGGTCAGTTTGGCTTTCACATTGCGCCGGTCGCCGTAGTAGCAGGCGTTCTGGCCGGCGCAGGCGGCGACATAGTGCTTGTCGAAAAGGTTGCTCACATTGAGTGACAGCTCGGTCTTGTCGAACCGGTAGCCGATGCTCGCATCCGCAACCACATAATCAGGCACGGTCAGCGTGTTGGCGGCGTTGGCGTAGGATTTGCCCACATAGCGCACGCCCGCACCGACGCGCAGGCCCTCAAGTTGCCCGCCGAAACGATGGTTGACCCACAGCGAGGCCATCTGCTGCGGAACACCGATCGGCACCATGCCCTGATCGCCATTGTTGGAACGGGTGATCTCCAGATCGTAATTCGTGTAGGAGGCCACAATGTCCCAGCGTTCGGCGAGGTTTGCCTGCGCCTGCAGTTCGATGCCGCGCGAGCGCACCTCGCCGGTCTGCACCTTGAAGTTCGGATTGGCCGGGTCGTTGGTCAGAACGTTTTCGCGCGTCAGGTCGAACCACGCCGCAGTGAGGCGGAACCGGTCGAGGGGATCCTGATATTTAACGCCGACCTCATATTGCTCAGCGGTTTCCGGGTCGAACGGATTGCCGTTGATGTCGGTGCCGGACAGCGGGTCGAACGAGGTCGCATAGCTCGCATAGGGGCGCAGACCCGGCAGCACCTCATAGCTTGCACCGATGCGGCCGGTGAGCGCCGTGTCGTCGCGGTCGGTGCGCGATCCCGTCAGATGGTTGTCAAACCGGCTCGATACCCAGTCGTGCCGCAGGCCCGCCGTCACATCGAGGCGGTCGGTCAGCGCAATCTGATCCTGCACGTAAAGGCCGACGCGGTGCGAGCGCGTGGTCGAATCCGTCGAGTAGGCGGGTCTTTGGACGTTGATCCCGTAAACGGGATTGAGAATGTCGATAATGTAGAAATTTCCGCTCGGATCGTCGCCATAGCCGGAGCGGTTGTCGAAGACCTCGTAACGGTAGTCCAGGCCGGCCAGAAGCTGGTGACCTACCGGGCCCGTGTCGAACGTTTTTTCGATGCGGTTGTCGGTCTGGAAGGCACCGATGCTGTCATCCGTGGCAAGCGCCTGGCGGGCGAGCAAATTGTCGGGGTAACCCGGCAGGTAGCTGCTCACGAGGCCCACGCCATAGAGCGTTTCGTATTCGGTTGAAATGTAAGAATAGCGCGAATCCTGCGAGAATTTCAGGCCGTTCTCAAATTCGTGCTCGAACTCGTAGCCGAGCATCATCTGATTGCGGTCGTAACGGTCGAAATTCGTGTCGGCGCTGAAGAAGTCGGTCGGAATGCGCCCGAAGGAAGCCGGGCGCGCGGTCGCATCGTAGGGCAGAAAGCTCGTCACCGTGCCGGTGCGGTCCATCTGGAACTTGCCCATGATGGTGAGTTCGGTTCCCGCCTGCGGTTTGAAGGTTATGGAAGGGGCGAGATAGAGCCGGTTGTCATCGACATGATCGACCTGCGTTTCGCCAAGGCGGCCGAGCGCAGTGAAACGGGCATAGACCCCGTCATGGCCGGGCAGGGCGGCGTTGAGGTCGAGGGCGACCTCTCCTTTTTTTGGCCAGCCGCCCGCGACCGACGCGCGATAGAACGTGTCTTCCTGCGGGCGCTTGGAAATCAGATTGATGAGCCCGCCCGGGCTTCCCGCCCCGAACAGTGCGGAGCTCGGTCCGAGCAACACTTCCTGGCGCTCGAGGCCGTAGGGCTCAACGCGGAAATTGGCGAAAGCCTGCGAGCGCAGCTGCAGGCCGTCCAGATAGAGACCGCGGGCCTGGGCCGAGAACCCGCGCATGAAGAACCAGTCATAGCGCGTGTCGGCACCATACGCCTCGCTGCGGATGCCGGGCGTATAGCGCACCGCCGCGCCGACGCTGTCGGCACCCTGCATGTCCATCTGGTCGCGGGTGACAACCGAGATCGACTGCGGCACGCGGTCGATCGGCGTGTTCGTTTTGGTGGCTGTGGCGCTGTTATCTGCCACGAACCCGTCATCTGGCCCAACGGGTGAAGCGGAGATGCTGTCACCCTCGACCACAAGACGATCCAAAGTGGTGCTTTTCTCCGCACTGTCCTGTGCATGTGCAGTGAATATGGGCGCCGTTGACAAAAGCAGTGCTGCCGCCAGACGGCTGGTGGGTAAAGAGGAACTGGACCTGCGCATATCTGATCTCATCCGCGATTTTAAATAGCGGTGCTATATATTTTTACCTGATAATGCGAGTCAACTTAAAACCGTCCCACCAGACGGTTTCCCTCTGCTTTTGGTTGCGGCTCAATGCACACCAGCCACACCGCGTCGCCAATAGGACACAACCAGATGCTGCGCATTCGGCAGCCGTAGCGATTTACGCAGATGGCCGCGTATGGCCTTGAATGCGGAGAATTCGCATCCGGCCCAGACAAAGAGGTCGGGGTCGTCACCTTTGATGGGCAACGCCTTCGCCGCTTCTTCCAGAAGCGTCGTGCTGCCGGCTGCTCGGTCATCGCGCACCAGCCATTCGAGATCGAGTTCCGCGCGTGTCGCCAGGGGCTGGGTTTCGGACTGGTTGGCAATCTCCACGCGAACGATCGCCTTCGTCTGGCTGGACAGCCCCTCCAGAATGCGGGCAATTGCCGGCAGGGCGGTCTCGTCGCCGAGGAGCACCAGCCTGTGCGCCTCGGGCGCCTCGCCGCCTCCGGGGCCCGTCATGCCGACAATGTCGCCCGGTTTCGCCTGCGCGGCCCAGCCAGCGCCCGGATAGGCATCACCTTCATGGAGGACCATATCGACATCGACATGCCCCCGGTCCACGTCGATTGCCCTGATCGTGTAGACGCGGGCGACCGGCCTGTTCTCGTCGTCGGGCCAGATCGCTTCACCGTTCTTGCCGATGCAGGGCCATGAAGGGTTGGCGGTGCCGGCGGGAGGAAACAGAAGCCGCATATGAAGGCCGCCACGTGCGAAACGCGCGAGGTTTTCCCCCGCAAGGCGGACCCGTTTCATGAAGGGTGTCAGGTTTTCCGCGGAGACGACGCGCATCTCCCGAAAATAGGGAAGCAGCATGCCGGGTGTGTTGTCGCTCTGCCAGTCAAGATCGAGGTTTTTGTCGAGGGATTGCAGGCGATGGGTGATTCCGAGCTGAAGATAGGCGAGGGACGTTCGGTCTTCGGCGTCAAGCAGGATGTCCATGCTAGAAGACTGCGGCTTTAGGGCGATGCGCCCGAGGGAGTGCTGTAACTGCCATCCCGTCGTGGTTTCCTCCACCACCGCCCCTACATCGCCTGCCGCGAAGGCCTCCAGCAACTGCTTTTCCGGATTGAATGGGAGGCGTAACTGTGCGCGGAACGAACCATGCGTGGTCATGAAGAGATCCTGCTTTTGAAAATTAATTGGAGTTTTATAGTCATATTAAATGGCATTGCAACGGCTGGATGCGAGCCGACCGCGGTGGACGGAAAATCTGGCACCGTTCCACAGGGCTGCGGACAAAAGACTGCCATGACGGGGTTGCAGCCGGACATATGATTTGCACCATAGGCAGGACAGTCGTCACCGCCTGACCCCAGATGCGCAGGGTCATGTCCAGTGGACATTTGCTGATTTGAACCAGAGAAGCCGTCATCTCATGTCATTCCTGAATTCCCATCATCCCGAAATCGACGTGGAGAACAGGTTGCGGATTTCGTCTGTCTCCACCGCCCGCACATCGCGCTCCCTTGGGTTTCTCACCCTTCTCTGCCTGTCATTGATGCTTGGAGCGGGGCAGAAGGCGCAGGCACAGGCGGATGCCGGTGCAGACGAAGGGAGAAGAAGTGTCGATGTGGGTGTCTATGTCAGCCCGCCTTTCGTTAGCGAGGAGTCGGGGAAATATGACGGCATGGCCATCGATCTCTGGGAGATCGTCGCCGGAAAGCTGGGCCTCGCCACCCGCTATGTGGCATTTACAAACCTGAAGGATCTGGTCGAGGCCACACGTACGGGCCAGGTCGATGCCGCCGTTACCAACCTGACGATCACGCACAAGCGTGCGGGAATCTTGTCCTATACGCAGCCCTGGTACGATACCGGTCTGCGCATCATGGTGCCGGAAAGCGGGTCTGCCGGCATTCAGAGCGTCATAACGGGGTTAAGAAATGCCGGGCATCTGCGCGCCTATGCATGGCTTGCGTTCGTCATCGTTCTGGCGACCATTCTCATCACCCTGTTCGACCGCAGATTTGACAGGGATTTTCCCCGGCGCTGGCGCGAGGGCCTGGCAGAGAGCTTCTACCAGGTCATGTCGGTCGCAACCTCCGGAAAGGCCACGCGGAAAAATCTGTTCGGATGGCAAGGGCGCATCTGGTCGGCAATCTGGATGGTTTTCGGTGTCGCGGTTGTTGCCTACATCACCTCTTCCGTGACGAGCGTCATGACGGCGGTGTCAATCGAGCAGGGCGTCACGTCCCTGGCCGATTTGCCCGGCAAAACATCGGGCGTTTTCACCGGAAGCGCGTCGGAGGACTATCTGAACGAGATCGGTATCGGAACGCACTCCTACCCGGGGCTGGGGGAAGCGGTTGCGGCCCTTGAAGCGGGCCGGATCGAGGCGATCGTGGCAGATGCACCAACCCTTGAGCACTATGTGCATGTCCATCCCCAGCAGGAGATGGAAGTCGTCGGCAGCCTGTTCCATCCCAATAAGTACGGCTTCGCCTTCCCTCTCGAGAGCGATCTGACGACGCCGGTCACGCTTGAAATACTCAGTCTCCAGGAAAGCGGTGCCGTCGAAGAGCTGCGGCTTGAATATTTCGGCAACGCGCTTTGATTTCTCCCGTATCCGCAATTGATCCGCGACCGGAGCCGGAAGATTGACTATTGTTGCCATGATGCTCATTGGCCGCCCGGCTGCCCCAGTCTTTCTCGGATAAACGGATTTGCTCCATGCATGACATCGGATTGAAGATCGCGCTGATCGGCGTGATGGGCATGGGCGCGCAGTGGCTCGCCTGGCGGCTGCGTCTTCCGGCCATCGTGCTTCTGCTGCTCGCCGGCGTTCTCGCCGGTCCGGCCACCGGGTTCGTAAACCCGACCGAGGATTTTGGCACCATCTACCGTCCGCTCGTCTCGCTTGCGGTCGCGATTATCCTGTTCGAGGGTGGGCTCACGCTCAATTTCAAGGAGATCAGTGAGACTTCGACCGCGGTGCGCCGCATTATCATCATCGGTGGCCCGATGGTCTGGGTGATGACCGCGCTTTCGGCACACTATATCGGCGGGCTTTCGTGGCCGACAGCCGTTGTGCTCGGCGCCATTCTGGTGGTAACTGGCCCCACCGTCATCACACCGCTTCTGCGTCAGGCGCAGCTCGCCGCGCGCCCGGCCTCGCTGCTCAAATGGGAGGCCATCGTCAACGACCCGATCGGGGCGCTCTTTGCCGTTGTCGCGTTTGAGGTCGTTCTCGTGCTGATCGGGCAGCATCAGGGTGGGGGCCTTGCCTATGTGGTGGCCGCAGCTTTCGTCGTTGCGGTTGCCGGCGGTTATCTGGCGGCGCGGGCCATCCACTGGGCGTTTGTGCGCGGTGTTGTGCCGGAATTCCTCAAGGCGCCGATCCTGCTTGCCACGGTGCTCCTGGCCTATGCGCTGACCAATCTCGTGCTCGAGGAGGCGGGGCTTCTGACGGTGACGGTGATGGGCATCGTGCTGGCGAACACCCGCATTGCGAGCCTTGCCGAGATGCGGCGTTTCAAGGAGACGATCACGGTTTTCCTGGTCTCGGGGATATTCATCCTGCTCACGGCCTCGCTCACCGTCGAGGATTTCCTAAGCCTCGACTGGCGCGCGGTTCTCTTTGTCGGATCCGTTCTTTTTGTTGTGCGCCCGGTGGCGATCATGACCGCAACGGTCGGATCCGGCGCGACCCTTGCCGAGCGCACGCTTTCAAGCTGGATCGCGCCGCGTGGTGTGGTGGCCGTCGCCGTGTCGGGCCTGTTTGGCGGTGCCCTGGCAGATGCAGGGATCGCCGATGCAAACCGTATGGTGTCCTTCACCTTCGCCGTGGTTGTCACAACGATCGTGCTACACGGTTTCACACTCGGCCCGCTGGCTTCGCTTCTGAACCTGAAAAGCGCTGACAAGCCCGGGCTCCTGATTGCCGGCGGGCCGAGATGGGCCATCGATCTGGCGCGCAAGCTGCGCGACATGGATGTGCCGGTCATGATCGCAGACCCGAACTGGAACCATATCGCGGAAGCGCGTCTATCCGAAATACCCGTGTTCTACGGCGACATACTCTCGGAAGAAGCGCATCACAGCATTGACCCGAAGCGGTTTTCGACGCTGATCGCTGTCACCGATAATGACGCATACAACTCGCTCGTCTGCACCGATTTCGCACCGGAGCTTGGACGCTCGCACGTCTATCAGCTCGGACGCGGGGCGGAACAGTCGAAGCGCATGTCGCTCAACTTCACCCTTGGCGGACGCCCGCTTACCGAAGACGGCGTGGATTTCCGCACCCTGCGTGAACGGCACTGGCAGGGCTGGACCTTTCAGGCGACGAAGCTTTCCGACGAGTTCGACTACGATGCATATCTGAAAAGCCGGGCCGGCGAGACGATCGTGCTTCTGTGGGTAAAACCCTCCGGCAAGATCGTTTTTGCCGCCGGCGCCACGGGCACGCCGTCGGTCGATGATCGCGTGGTCAGCTTCACGCCGGCAAGGGACCGGCGGGCCGCTTCCAGCAATGAAACCACTTCACAGGAAAAGGCCTGAGCGTCAGGCGTCGCTTGTCACCCTGATCTCGGCCTGGCGAAGCACATCGGCAAGGTCGGCCGGTGGCGGCCGGTCGACGATCAGTTCATCGACATCGGTGAGGGCGCACACCCGGACGAGCCCCTTCTGCCCGAACTTGGAAGCGTCGGTGACAACGACGCGGCGCCGGCCGCGGGCAAGCACGGCATTGCCGAACTGCGCTTCTTCAAGGTCGTAATCCATAATGCCGGTAACCGCGTTCACCGCGCCTGCGGAAATGATGGCGTGATCGACGCTGAACCGGCTGATGAATTCGATGGCTGAAAAGCCAAGGGCGGAACCGCTGTCGCTGCGCAACTCGCCGCCGGCCATGTAGACCTTGTTGCCGTTGACGGTGGCGAGTGTGCGGGCGATGTCGGATGAATTGGTCACGACGGTGAGTTGCCGGTGGTCGAGCAGTGCGCGCGCCAGAAGGCTTGTCGTGGTGCCTGTGTCGAGCATCACTGATTCCCCGTCGCGGATCGTCGCGGCGGCAAGCCGGGCAATGGTTTCCTTCGCCTCGCGGTTTTCCCGCATCCGGCGTTCAAACGGTGCTTCATTGACGACGGAGGGCAGGGCGATCGCGCCGTGCATGCGCACGATTTCACCGCGCCCGGCGAGCGCTTTCACATCGCGCCGCACCGTTTCGACCGAAACGTCCAGATGCCGGGCGAGGTCGTTCACACCCATCGTGCCTTCCTTCGTGAGAAGGTCGAGGATCTGCCCGTGGCGCGGTGAATAGCTCATGTTTTCTCTCTGTCTGGGATGACCGTTTCTAACGCATTTTGACCGATTTTGCCTGAAAATGATTCCAGAAAATGAGAATATCGGTCAAATAACCACATTTTTGTATTGACTTCGCATTGGCGGACATCAATTCTTTCCGCAAAACAGGCGGCCAAAGGCTGCGGGAGGAGATATGGTGGACGCTCGGGATATCACCACCGCGCGCTCTGAACAGATCGCGGCTTTGCCGATCTGGAGCGGAGCTATCGACATCAAGCCGATGGTCGGCGGGATCAGCAACGAAAGCTGGCTCGTTACCGACAACAGGGGCGGGCATGTCGTCCGTTTCGGCAAGGATTACCTCTTTCACCACGTTCTCCGCGACCGTGAATTGATGACGGCGCGTGCTGCCGAAGAAGCGGCTCTCGCGCCTGCAGTCGAGCATGCGGAACCTGGCGTCATGGTCTGTAGATATCTCAACGCCAAGACCTATGCCGAGGCCGATGTGCGCGCCAATGTCGAGCGGGTGGCACTTATCGTGCGCGCCTTTCATCGCAAGATGCCGCACCACGTTTCAGGGCCTGGCTTCATGTTCTGGCCTTTCCATGTGATCCGCGATTATGCGCGCACGCTGGAGAACGGCAAGAGCCGGATGGTCGACCAGCTGCCGGCCTACCTGGCGCTGGCCGACGAACTTGAAGCGGTGCAGCAGCCACTCCCCATCGTCTTCGGCCACAACGATCTCTTGCCGGCCAACCTGCTCGACACCGGCGACAGGCTGTGGCTGATCGATTTCGAGTATGCCGGCTTTTCGACGCCCATGTTCGACCTCGCGGGCCTCTCCTCCAATGCCAGCTTCTCCGACGAGGAGAGCGAGGCGCTGCTTGGCTATTATTTCGACCGCACACCGGAGACACCGCTACGCCGCTCAATGGCGGCAATGCAATGCGCCTCGCTTCTGCGGGAGGCCATGTGGAGCATGGTCTCCGAACTCTATCTCGATGCGCCCGGCACGGACTATGTCGCCTACACGCATGAGAACCTGTCGCGGCTGGAGACGGCACTCGACACTTTCTACTCTCAATACGGACGCCTCTCCTGATGACCCAGCCTCTTCCTTCCCATGCCCAGATCGTTGTCATCGGTGGCGGCATCATCGGCTGCTCGACGGCCTATCACCTCGCCCGCGATCACAAGGCGGATGTCGTTCTCCTGGAACAGGGCAAGCTGACATCGGGCTCCACCTGGCATGCGGCCGGGCTTGTGGGGCAATTGCGGTCTTCGGCCTCAATCACGAAAGTGCTGAAATACTCGGTCGATCTCTACAAGCGACTGCATGAAGAGACCGGTCTTGAGACCGGCTGGAAGATGACGGGCTGTCTGCGACTGGCGACGAACGAGGACCGCTGGACCGAATTTCGCCGGCTTGCCACAACCGCGCGAAGCTTCGGCATGGACATGGAACTGGTGAGCCCCGAAGAGGTGAAGCGGATGTGGCCGCTCATGGACACATCCGACCTTCGCGGCGCCTCATGGCTGCCGACCGACGGTCAGGCGAGCCCCTCCGACATCACCCAGTCGCTCGCCAAGGGCGCGCGCATGCATGGTGCGCGTCTCTTCGAGGGCGTGCGCGTGACCGGTTTCGAAATGGATGGCGACCGCATAACGGCAGTCGAGACGAACCGGGGGCGCATCGGCTGTGAGACGGTGGTGAACTGCGGTGGCCAGTGGGCGCGCCAGATCGGCGCGATGGCCGGCGTTTCGGTGCCGCTGCATCCGGTGAAGCACCAGTATATCGTGACGGAGAAAATCGAAGGTCTTTCGACCGACACGCCGACCGTGCGCGACCCCGATCGGCGCATCTACTTCAAGGAAGAGGTGGGCGGTCTGGTGATGGGCGGCTATGAGCCGAACCCGCAAAGCTGGGTGACCGGCCTGCCGGGCGGTGACGTGCCCAACGAGTTCGAGTTCCAGCTTTTCGACGATGATTTCGATCATTTCGAACAACACATGACGCAGGCCATCGAGCGTGTGCCCGCGCTTGGTGAAGCAGGCGTGCGGCAGATGATCAACGGGCCGGAGAGCTTCACGCCCGACGGCAATTTCATTCTCGGCCAGGCGCCCGAATGCGCCAACATGTTTGTTGGTGCAGGCTTCAATGCATTCGGCATTGCGGCTGGCGGCGGCGCGGGCTGGGTGCTGGCCGAATGGGCTGTGCGCGGCGAAGCGCCGCTCGATCTCTGGGTGGTCGACATTCGCCGTTTCTCCACACTCCACGAAGACCGCAAATGGGTGGAGGAACGCACGCTTGAAGCTTATGGCAAGCACTACACCGTGGGGTTCCCGCATGAGGAATATGAGAGCGGGCGCCCGCGCATCGTTTCGCCACTCTATGAACGCTTGAAGAAGCACCGTGCAGTGTTCGGCTCCAAGCTCGGATGGGAGCGGCCCAACTGGTTTGCGCCCGCGGGCATGGAGCCTCGCGACGACTATTCCATGGGACGTCAGAACTGGTTCGGGCCGGTGGGTGAGGAGCATGCCCATGTGCGCGAAAAGGTCGGTGTGTTCGACCAGTCCTCCTTTGCCAAATACGAGATGACGGGCCCGGATGCGGCGGATGCGCTTGAGCGGATCTGCTCCAATTATGTGGCCAAGCCAGCCGGACGCCTGACCTATACGCAGATTCTCAACTCGCGCGGTGGCATCGAATGCGACCTCACCGTGGCGCGCCTTGCCGATGACCGCTTCTACATCGTCACCGGTACCGGTTCGCGCACCCATGATTTCGGCTGGATCAGGCAGCATCTGCCGGCGGGTGCGGATGCCCGGCTTGTCGATGTGACCGAGGCGTATGGTACGCTTTCGCTGATGGGACCCCGCGCGCGGGACGTGCTTTCGTCGGTGACGGATGCAGATGTGAGCAATGACGCGTTCCGCTTTGGCCGCGTGCAGGAGATCGAGATTGCCGGTCATAAGGTGCGCGCCATGCGCGTGACCTATGTGGGTGAGCTGGGCTGGGAACTGCATGTGCCCATCGAAGGGACAGGCGATGTTTTCGATGTGCTGATGGAGAAGGGCCGCGCCCATGACATCCGCCCGGTCGGCTATCGGGCCATCGAGTCGCTCCGTCTTGAAAAGGGGTATCGCGCCTGGGGTTCCGACGTCACGCCAAATGATAACCCGTTCGAAGCGGGGCTCGGCTGGGCGGTGAAACTGCGCCGCGACACGCCCTTCATCGGTCGTGAGGCCTGTGAGGCGGCGACCGCCAATCCGCTTGAAAAGCAACTGGCCTGCTTCACGACCGAGGACCCGGACGTGGTGCTGCTTGGCCGGGAGACCATCCTGCGCAATGGCGAGCCGGTCGGCTATCTGACCAGCGGTGGCTATGGCTACACGGTCGGGAAGCCCATCGGCTACGGCTATGTGCGCTCGGAAAACGGTGTCGACGACGCGTTTCTGGCATCGGGAGACTACGAACTCATCGTGGCGAACGAACGCTTCGCCGCCACGCTTCATATGGCGCCGCTCTACGATCCGCCGGGGGAACGCGTGAAGGGCTGATCGAAAAACCGGCGCCAAGATGCCGGGGCGCATTTCGCACACTGGGAGGGAAGGCAAATGGCTTCAATCGGTACCTACGTCATCTACATCATCATGGCATGCGCGGTCGCCGGCGCAATCGCCTCGATCCGCAACCCGGAAACCGGGCTCGGCAAGGAGTTCATCGAAGGGCTTCATTCCATTGGCCCGATTTTCATACCCGTGGCCGGCATCATGGCCGCGATCCCCTATCTTTCGGAGTCTATCCGGGCGGTCGCCGGGCCGCTCTTTGCGATGATCGGGGCCGATCCGTCCATCGCGGCAACGACGGTGATTGCGGTCGATATGGGGGGCTATCAGCTTGCCGACGCGCTGGCACAGTCGCGCGACGCCTGGATGATGGCGACCGTCGTCGGCTACATGTCGGGCGCGACGATCATCTTCTCCATTCCGGTCGGGCTGGCAATGCTGGCAAAATCCGACCACAAATATATGGCGCTTGGCATCATGTCGGGCATTCTGAGCGTGCCGGTCGGGGTTTTCATCGCCTGTACGCTGATCGCCATGACGGGGCTCGACATCAGACCGGATGTTTCCACCACCTCGGAGGCGACCCATCAGATTGCGCTGACCATGGTTGACATTCTGCGCAATCTTCTACCGCTGATCGTGTTCTGCGTGGCAATCGCTCTGGGGCTGCGTTTCGCACCCGATGCGATGATCACAGGTTTCCTTTGGTTCGGTCGCATCATGTATGCCGGTATCACGCTGGTTCTGGTGGCTTCGATCGTGGAATATTTCACCGGCTTTTTCTCAAGCGTGTTCGGCTCCTGGGGATTCGACCCGATCATTGCCGATGAACAGGATCAGTTCCGCGCTCTGGAGATTGCAGGCTATATCGGCATCATGCTCGCCGGCGCGTTTCCGATGGTTTATCTTCTGACCAAATATCTGGCTGGCCCCATGCAGGTGATCGGCGCACGCATCGGCGTTTCACCGGAAGGCGCGGCGGGACTTCTTGCGGCAAGTGCGAACATTCTCGCCATGTATCGTCTGGTCGGGCAGATGCGGCCCCGCGACAAGGTGTTGGCAATTGCGTTTGCCGTGTGTGCGGCATTCACCTTCGGCGATCATCTGGCGTTTGCGGCGAATTTTCAGCCGACGATGATCCTGCCCTTGATGCTGGGCAAGCTCTTTGGCGGTGCTGCGGGCTTCATGCTGGCCGTTTGGCTTTCGGTGCCGAAGGCGGAAGAACTGGCCCTGCGCGAAGCAGGGACGGCGCCGGAAGCGCGCCCGATGCCCGCACAATAGCAGTGGCTCAAAAACGTGTGCGGCCGGCATTGGCCGCACATATTGCCGGCGCTAGGCGTCTGCGCCGGCGGCCATTGGCTTCGCGTCCGGCTGATACCGGGCGGAAAGTGTCTCTCCGGTGCGCTGATAGTGCCGGCTCAGGAGAGCGATTGCCTTTTCGGTATCGCGCGCGATGGTCGCTTCCATGATCTCCTGATGCTCCAGCGTGAGATCGCGAGAGGGGCGGGCGCGGGGCCCACCCAGAACCGGGAAGCGATAACGCTCGGTTTCCACATAGAGCTTGTCCGAAAAATCGAGAAGCCAGTTTGACCGGCAGGCGCTGATGAGCGCGCGGTGAAACCGGTGATGCCGGTCTTCAAGCGCCTTCATCTCCTCCATGGGTGGCGTGTCCATCTGCTCCAGCTTCTTGGCTTTGAGGGAAAGTCCGTGAAAAGCCGAGATCACCTCCGTCTCCCAGTCGTCATCGCCGAATTTGATGGCGCGACGCAGCGCCTCGGCCTCGATGTGGATTCTTGTGTCGACTGCATCCCACATCTCGGTCAGCGAAAGCGGCGCGACGGTAAAGCCGCGCAGCGCGACCGACATGACGAGACGCTCGCTGTGCAGGCGGTTCAGCGCCTCGCGCAGGGGAGAATAGCCCAGCCCGTAACGCTGCTTGAGGTTCTCAAGCCGCAGCGGGCTGCCGGCCTCGAGCGTGCCGCTGACAATGTCCCAGCGCAGCTTTTGATAGGCCTCTTCCGTCAGCGTGGTTTCACGCGGGTTCTTCTTTCCCGACACGTCTTCTCCCCGGCATTGCTGCTTCGGTTTTGCAGGAGAACAGCATAGCACAGCGCTCCGCGCAACAAACGAAAAAATCCAGATTTTCGAAAATATCTATTTACAGCGAAAATCTCGCTGTTATCTTTCCGTCATTGAAGAGTGGAGGTTGAGATGTCGTCAGGCAGGGAAAACTACCGCGAGGACGTGGCGGGCCGCGCCAATGTGGAGGATACGCCGGAGCTTCTGGCCTATTACGACGAGCTGGAGGCGCTGGAGGCGGGTGCGCTGTGGACCGTCGCCAACAAGATCGAGCCCTGGGAGCCGCAGTCCTCGTCCGTGCCGATGATCTGGCGTTATCGCGATCTGCGCGAGCACGTCTTGCGTTCGGTCGAGCTGGTAACGCCGGAAAAAGCCGGTCGCCGTGTGATCTATCTCAACAATCCGGGTCGTCGCGAATTCGCCGCTGCTGTCGGCTGGCTCTATTCCGGACTTCAGGTCATGCATCCGGGCGAGGCTGCGTCCGCGCACCGGCATTCGGCCTCGGCGCTGCGCTTCATCATGGAGGGTGCAGGCGCCTACACCATCGTCGATGGCCACAAGATGACTCTCAACGCCAACGACTTCGTTCTGACGCCAAACGGCACCTGGCACGAGCACGGCGTTGAGGAAAGCGGCAGCCCCTGCATCTGGCAGGATGGGCTTGATATCCCGCTGGTCAACACGCTCGAAGCGAATTTCTATGAAGTTCACCCGGACCTGCGGCAGGCCGTCGGCTTTGCTGTAGACGACATGACGAAGACCTGGGGCAATCCGGGTCTGACGCCGGGCGGTGGCGCGTGGGACAAGGGTTATTCTCCGCTCTACAAATATGAGTGGGAGCGCACTTATGAAGCGCTCAAGCGCTATGCAGAAGCGACCGACGGCTCGCCCTATGACGGCGTGATGATGGAATACATCAACCCCGTCACTTCGGGCCCAGTCATGCAGACCATCGGCGCCAGCATGCAGATGCTGCGCCCCGGCGAAAAGACGAAGGCGCACCGTCACACCGGCAGCTATCTCTACCAGGTGGCGAAGGGCAAGGGCTACTCGATCATCGGCGGCAAGCGGTTCGACTGGCAGGAACGCGACATTTTCTGTGTGCCGTCCTGGGCATGGCACGAACACGCCAATCTGTCCGACAGCGACGATGCCTGCCTCTTCTGTTTCAACGACCTTCCGGTGATGCGTTCGCTCGGTCTCTACCGGGAAGAAGCGCTGGCCGACAATGGCGGTCACCAACCACAAGACTGATCAAGGACATATCTGAATGCGACTGGTTACCTACAGGGCCACGGTCGAGGCGCCCGCGCGTCTTGGCGTCATCGAGGGCGAGAGCGTTGTCGACGTGGAAGCGCTCGGCATTGCCTTTGGCGAGGACTTCCCCGCCTCCATGCTGGAGCTGATCGATCTCGGTCCGGATGGGCTGGCGGCGCTGAAACGGCTTCTGGACGAGGCGCGCGGTGCATGGCCGGTGCGCACGACCGTGCCGCTCGCCAATGTGCGATTGCTGGCCCCCATCCCGCGACCGCGCAAGAACATCTTCGGCATCGGCCTCAACTATGTGGAGCATGTGGAGGAATCGAGCCGCACGCTCGATACGTCGAAGGACCTGCCCAAGGAGCCGGTCATTTTCAGCAAGCCGCCCATGGCGGTTGTCGGGCCGGACGATCCGATCGAGCACAATGCCTCGATCACACAGCAGCTCGACTGGGAGGTGGAGCTTGCCGCCATCATCGGGCGCAAGGCCACCAAGGTGAGCGAGGAAGACGCGCTTTCCTACGTGTTTGGCTACAGCGTGATGATCGATGTCAGCGCGCGCGACAACCGTCGCGCCGGTCAGTGGATCTATTCCAAGGGACAGGACAGCTTTGCGCCATTCGGTCCCTGCATCGTCACTGCCGACGAGGTGGGGGACCCTCACGATCTCGACCTCTGGCTCACCGTCAATGGCGAGCGCAAACAGGGTTCGAACACGAAGCACATGCTGTTCAAGATACCGACGCTCATCTCCGACATCTCGGCCGCCATCACGCTTGATCCCGGCGACATCATCGCCACCGGCACGCCCGAAGGCGTCGGTGCGGGCCGCGATCCGCAGGAATGGCTATGGCCTGGCGATGTGGTGGAAGCGTGTGTCGAGGGCATCGGCACGATCCGCCATCCGGTTGTGGCCGTCGGCAATGATTTCTCACGTCAGCGCAAGGCCGGATGATCCGGCTTCGTACGCGCAATTCAAGGGAGGAGAACATGACAATGGGACTTAAGGGCAAGGCAATGCGGACCGGCCTTATGGCCACCGCGCTCGTAACGGTCATGGCCGCGCAGGCCTCTGCGGAGGAGCTGCGCATCGGCTTCATCACCACGCTTTCGACACCGGCCGGCTATATCGGCGAGGACATCCGCGACGCCTTCATGCTGGCCATCGGCGAAGACGGCAAGCTGGGCGATACGCCGGTTGTGCTCGAGGTCGAGGACGATGGCCTGAAGCCGGCCAATGCCAAACAGTCGGCAGACCGTCTGGTACAGTCGGGCGTCAAGCTGTTCACGGGCGTGAACTTCTCCAACGTGCTTGCCGCCGTGCAGCCGACGGTGATGAAGTCCGGCGGCTTTTATGTCAGCGTCAATCCGGGACCGTCCGTCTTTGCCGGCGAGAAGTGCAACCCCAACTACTTCGTCGCCTCCTACCAGAACGATGCGTTCCACGAGGCGGCGGGTCTTGCGGCCAACAAGCTCGGCTACAAGAAGGTCGTGATCCTTGCGCCCAACTATCAGGCGGGCCGCGACGCGCTGAACGGCTTCAAGCGCACCTATGAGGGCGAGGTGGTGGAGGAGATCTACACCAAGCTCAACCAGACCGACTTTTCTGTCGAGCTGGCGCGCATTCGCTCGGCCGCGCCCGATGCCATCTACCAGTTCCATCCGGGCGGTGCCGGCATCAACTTCGCCAAGCAGTATGACAATGCCGGTCTGAAAGACAGCGTGCCCATGCTGGTGCCGGCCTTCTCACTCGATGCGCAGATGGTCAAGGCGACGGGCGATGCCGCCGATGGCGTCTATGCCTCAGCCCTCTGGACGACCGAGTTCGACAACGATGCCTCTCGTGATTTTGTTAAACGCTTTGAGGAAGCCTATGGCCGCACGCCGACCATGTATGCCGAACAGGCTTACGACACGGCAAACCTGATCGCCTCTGCGCTCGATGCCGTGGGCGGAAACATCGACGATGCAGACGCATTCCGCGCCGCACTCGCCAAGGCCGATTTCGAGCCGATCCGCGACAAATACACATTCGGCCCGAACCAGCATCCGATTCAGAACTATTATCTGACACGGTTCGAAAAGAATGCGGATGGCGAGATCGTCCAGACGGTGGTGGAGCGCATCGCCGAGAACCATCAGGACGCCTACGCCGGGGACTGCAAGATGGACTGACGGCAAAGGCCGTTTTCCTGAACGGAACTGCCCGGCGGCGATGCGTTGCCGGGCACTCCATCCGCACCGGCCCGTTCGGAGCGGGCAGCCCACCGAACCCAGACCGGCGAGCACTGGAACGCCATGATCCTCTTCATTGAACAGTTGTTGAACGGCCTGCAATATGGCGCGTTCCTCTTCCTGCTGGCCTCGGGCCTGACCCTCGTTTTCGGCATTATGGGTGTGATCAATCTCACCCATGGCACGTTCTACATGATCGGCGCCTATTGCGGTGCGCTCACCGTTGCCTCCACGGGCTCGTTTCTCATGGGGCTCCTGGCGGCCATGGCGGGCGCGGGACTCTACGGACTGCTGGTCGAAAGCGCCGTGGTGCGATGGCTCTACAATCGCGACCATCTCTACCAGGTTCTGGCGACGCTCGGCCTCATCCTTTTTACCAATGAGGCGGTGACGCTGATTGTCGGTCGTTCCCCGATATTCATGAATATTCCCCCCTTCCTTGAAGGTTCGGTGACGCTCTTCCCGGGACTTGCCTATCCGCTCATGCGGCTCGCGCTGATCGCGGTCGGTCTCGCAGTGGCGTTTGGGCTCTGGCTTCTGGTCAACCACACACGCTTCGGCATGCTCATGCGCGCCGGCGCCGATGACCGGCAGATGGTCGACGCGCTGGGTGTCAACATGCGCGTACTCTATATGAGCGTTTTCGGCCTTGGCGCGATCCTGTGCGGGCTGGCCGGCGTCATGGCCGCGCCGCTGCTTGCCGTCGAGATTGCCATGGGCGAGCGCATCCTCATCACCACATTCGTGGTCATCGTCATTGGCGGGGTCGGTTCCATCCGCGGTGCTTTCGTCGGCGCCATGCTGGTGGGCATGGTCGACAGTCTCGGCCGGGCCTACGTGCCGCAGATATTTACCGCGCTACTGCCCTATTCGGTGGCCGACACACTGGCGGCCGGCCTCGTCTCCGCGAGCATCTATGTGCTGATGGCGCTTGTCCTTCTCGTTCGGCCCTATGGCCTCTTCCCCGCCCGGAGCTGAGCCGATGTCCAAATTCGACCGTTTCACGCTGACCGGCATTGTCATGCTTGTTCTGCTCATCATCGCGCCTTTTGTGGTGGCGCAGACGGGCTGGCATGGCGGCCTGCCGCTTCTCACGCGTATCGTCATCTATGCGCTGGCGGTGGTCAGTCTCGATCTGATCATCGGCTATGGCGCGCTGGTGAGCTTCGGCCACGCCATGTTCTTCAGTGTCGGTGGCTATGTGGTGGCGGTCCTCGCTTACCACACGAATATGGGTGACACGATCTTTGGCTGGGAAGGCACGAATTCGGCGCTTGTCCTTTGGCCGCTGGCGCTTCTCGCCTGTGCGCTGCTCGGTCTCGTGATCGGCTATCTGGCGCTCAAGACACGCGGCGTGCAGTTCATCATGATCACACTCGCCTTCGCCCAGATGGTCTATTTCATTCTCGTTTCGCTGCAATTTTACGGCGGGGATGACGGGCTCATGATGGATATGCGTAACACCATGCCCGGCATCGATCTGGATGACCCCTTCGCGTTTTACTATCTCGCCCTCGGCCTGCTCGTTCTTTGGGTCCTCTTCTGCCGCTTCATCGTCAACTCGCGCTTCGGCATGGTGTTTCAGGGCCTGCGCCAGAGCGAGCGCCGCGCCGTCAATCTCGGCGTCAACCCGCTGCCCTTCCGGCTCGCCGCCTTTGTCATCTCGGCCGTCGGCACCGGGCTCGCCGGCGTGCTGTGGGCCAATTATGCCGAGTTCGTCACACCCGATATGGCCACCTGGGCAAAGTCGGGCGAGTTCATGGCCATCGTCACACTGGGCGGGCTGGGCACGCTTCTCGGCCCTATAGCGGGTGCAGCCGCCTTCATCGGGCTTGAGCAGATACTTACCATCTGGACCGAGCACTGGATGATCGTCATGGGCCCGATCCTGGTGCTGATCGCATTGTTCGGCCAGCAGGGCATGCTTGGCCGCTTCCTGAAGGGAGGCCGTCATGACTGATGGAGCCGCAATCAAGACGGGCGAGGCAGTCCTCGCGCTCGACCATTTGCACAAGGCGTTCGGCGCACTCAAAGTCACCGACGATGTCACGCTCGATGTGCGCAGTGGCGAAATTCACGCGCTGATCGGGCCGAATGGCGCCGGCAAATCCACGCTCATCGCGCAGATCTGCGGCGAGTTGCGGTCGGATTCCGGCCGTGTGCACTTCAAGGGACGCGACCTGACCGACCTCAGCGCCTTCAAACGCGCAAGGCTTGGGCTCGGGCGTTCGTTCCAGACAACACAGCTCTGCCTCGAATTCAGTGTGCTCGAACACGTCATCCTCTCGCTCGACTGCATGGAAGGCGGGTCGTTCAACCTTTTCGCCAATCCGCGCAACGATGCCGCGCTTCGTGAAGAAGCGGTGCACTGGATCGGCAAGGCGGGGCTGGCGGGCCGCGAAAACCGGCAGGTCGCCAATCTCGCCCATGGCGAGCGGCGCCAGCTTGAACTTGCCGTGGCGCTTGCGCGCAAGCCGCATGTGCTGGTGCTGGACGAACCCATGGCAGGCATGGGCGCAGAAGAATCCGCCCGCATGGTCGACCTGCTTCAGGAACTGAAGGGCGAATACCCCATGCTTCTGGTCGAGCATGACATGGATGCCGTGTTCACCCTCGCCGACCGCGTCAGCGTTCTCGTCTATGGCCGGATCATCTTCACCGGCACGGTGGACGAGGTGCGGCAGGATGCGGAAGTGCGCAGCGCCTACCTGGGAGACGAAACATGCTGAAAGTCACTGGTCTCGAAGCGGGATACGGCGTCAGCCAGGTGCTGTTCGGTATGGGCTTCGAAGTGCCACGCGGTTCGGTCACCTCGCTGATTGGCCGCAACGGCATGGGAAAGACCACGACCATCCACACCATTCTCGGCATGGTGCGCGCGCGTGGCGGCGACATCCAGCTTGAAGGCGAGAGCATCACCGCCCTGCAGCCCAACACCATTGCCCGGCGGGGCATCGGGCTGGTGCCTGAAGGGCGGCGGGTCTTCCCCTCGCTCACGGTGGAGGAAAATCTGGTCGCCACCTCCCGGCCGGGCGGTGCGGACGGCTGGAGCCTCGAACGCATCTACGATCTCTTTCCGCGCCTGAAGGAGCGGCGCGGCCAGTTTGCGGCCACGCTTTCGGGCGGCGAGCAGCAGATGCTGGCCGTGGGCCGCGCGCTCCTGACCAATCCCGCGCTTCTCATCCTCGACGAGGCGACGGAGGGGCTCGCGCCCGTCATCCGCGCCGACATCTGGGCGACGCTGCGCCGGTTGAAGGAGCTCGGCCAGTCGATCCTCGTGGTCGACAAGAATCTGAAAGAAATGGCTCCGCTTGTCGACCGGCACCACATCGTCGAGAAGGGCAGGGTGGTCTGGCAGGGCTCGCCGCAGGAGCTGGCAGCCAATGAAGACCTTGCCCATCGCTATCTGGGGGTATGAGCATGGATGCCGCAGCACCGCTTTTCAGGGGCATGGACCAGCCGACGCTGGAGCGTGAATACAATGCGCGCGAAAGCGTCGCCTCCTACGCGGCCGAACACGCCCGCTACGTTGCCGAGAGCGAGCAGGTCCGGCAAAGCCGCGCTGCAAAGCGCGATATCGTCTACGATCCGCAGAGCGGCGAAACGCTCGATCTTTACCTGGCGGGTGAAGGCAGCCCCGTCTTCCTGTGGATTCACGGTGGCTACTGGCGCGGTGGCTCGAAGGAGGACAATGCCTTTGCAGCGGGCGGTCTGATGGCGCACGGCATCTCCGTCGCCGTGATGAACTACACGCTGGCGCCTGAGGCCGGTATCGGCGAGATGGTACGTCAGGTGCGCAGCGCTGTGGCCTGGCTCAGGAACAATGGCGCAGAGCGTGGTCTCGATGTGGAGCGGATCCATGTCGGCGGCTCCTCTGCCGGCGGGCATCTGGCGGGCATGGTTCTTGCCGATGGCTGGCTTGAGGCGTTTGACCTGCCGCCGGACACGATTGGCACGGTTCTCGCGCTGAGCGGGCTGCATGAACTCGAACCCCTGCAGCACACGCAGGTGAATGGCTGGATGCGGTTCGACACGGGCTCCATTGCCCAAAACTCCCCGATCCGACATATCCCCGCGACATCCGGAGCGCGGCTGATTGCCTCGGTTGGTGGGCTCGAGACAGGTGAGTTCATCCGTCAGACGCTGGACTATGCCGCGGCCTGGAAGGCAGCAGGCCATGCGGCGCAGGTGATCGACATGCCGTCGCACAATCATTTCGATATTGCGCTCAGCCTTTGCGAGCCCGATGGTGTGCTGGTCGAGGCCGTCCGCGCTTCGATCGTCCGAGATGCTCAGGGAGAATCCGCATGAAATCGTTCAAGGCAGCCGTCGCACAGACGGCGTCCAACCCCGTTGACGCGCTTGCATCTGCCGGGAAGGCAGCAGCCATCATCCGCGAGGCAGCGGGTGAGGGGGCGAAACTCATCGTCTTTCCTGAAGCCTTTCTTGGGGGTTATCCCAAAGGCGCTTCTTTCGGCGCGCCCATCGGCATCCGCAAGCCCGAGGGCCGCGAGGCTTTCAGGGATTATTACGAACGCGCCATCGATCTCGACGGCGAGGAAGTGGCGCTGATTGCCGAGGCGACGGCTGAGACGGGTCTCTTCGCCGTCATGGGCTGTATCGAGCGCGACGGTGGCACCCTCTATTGCACGGTTCTGTTCTTCGATGGTGAGAAGGGGCTCATCGGCAAGCACCGCAAGCTCATGCCGACGGCTGGCGAGCGTCTGATCTGGGGCTTTGGCGATGGCTCGACCATGCCGGTTTTCGAAACCCCGCTCGGCCGCATCGGCGCGGTCATCTGCTGGGAAAACTACATGCCCATGCTGCGCATGCACATGTACAGCCAAGGCGTCAGCCTCTATTGCGCCCCCACCGCCGATGACCGCGACACCTGGCTCCCCTCGATGCAGCATATCGCGCTGGAAGGCCGCTGCTTCGTATTGAGCGCCTGCCAGCACATCACGCGCGGCGCGTTTCCCGACGATCACGAATGCGCGCTGGGCGATGATCCCGACACCGTGCTAATGCGCGGCGGAAGCGCCATTGTCGACCCGCTCGGAAACGTCCTCGCCGGCCCGGATTTCGAGGGCGAGACGGTGCTTTACGCCGACATCGACTTGGCCGCCGTGGCGCGCGGAAAATACGATTTCGACGTGACGGGCCACTATGCCCGGCCCGATATATTCCAGCTCCGGGTGGATGGCCGTCCAAAGCGCGCCGTCTCCAACATAAGCGATGAACCCCTGAGCGAATGACGGCACCTGATGCGCTTCAAGCTTGACGAACTCGACCCGCAGATCGGCTACAAGGTGATGACGGCGACCGTCACGCCGCGTCCCATCGCCTGGGTGACGAGCGTGTCCTCCGAAGGCGTGGTCAACGCCGCGCCCTACAGCTTCTTCAATGTGATGGGGCACAGACCGCCCACCGTCGCCATCGGCGTGATGGCGGACCCCCAGCGCGGCTTCAAGGATACGGCACGCAATATTGTCGGCGGCGGAGAGTTCGTCGTGAACCTCGTTCCCGAGCGTCTCGCGGCAGCGATGAACATCACGTCCATGGATGCACCCGAGGATGTCAGCGAACTCGATTGCGCCGGCCTGACGGCCTTGCCCGCGCAGCAGGTGGCTCCGCCGCACATTGCCGAGGCTCCTGTCTCTTTCGAATGCGTCAGCCACAGCGTTCTCGTCACCGGTCCGCATCAGGCGCTGGTCGTTGGCCGCGTGGTCGAAATCCGCGTGGCCGACGATTTCGTCATCGATGCCGAACGCGGCCACATCGACACGCCCGCGCTCGGCCTCATCGCCCGTATGCACGGCCGCGGCTGGTATGCACGCTCCAGCGATACGTTTCAGATCGATCGCCCGACCTATGCCGACTGGCTGGCCGGCGAAGGCCGTCAGGTCGGCTGACCACCGACCACTGGTTTGCGTTCTTCTCTTGCCGGGGTGTCGCGGGCTGCCCATCGGGCGCGTGTTTGGGAGGAGATAAATGGTCGGTCAGAACCAGTGAATCAGGTGAATGTCGTCGGGCTCCATCGCGACCAGCATGGTGTCCGGCCTGGGCGCCAGCATGGCACCCTGACGCAGGTAGAATTCCACCGTTCGTCGCGTCGAGGTGGATGAGATATAAAACCCTGCGGTTCCTGGGCCTTCCGACGCTTTCCTGCATTCCGCGTAGAGCCGGGCGGCCAGCCGACGGCCCCGCCAGCCATGGCTTACATGCAGAAATGCAAGCTGGCGCAGGTCCGGGTAATCTCGCACCGGGCGTGCATCGATGACACCGGCCGCCACAAGCTCTTCCCCGCGGAAAGCTCCTAGAAAGACGCCGCCATGATCGAAACAGTCGAGCAGGATGGGCGTGTACTGTTCCGGCTCACCTTCCGGCCAGTCGCGTGTATCGTAAAACTGCCGCTGCAGATGCAGAGCGCCATCTTTCACACAATAGGTCTCTTCCACGAGTTCGCGTCTGTCGATCTGCCAGAGAAGCACCACTTCCGGGCGCTCCAGAGGGCGGATTTCGATTGCGCGGGTGTCGTCGGACCTGTCCAAGGCAGCATTTCGAAAGGTTGATGAAAAATGGTGCCCAGGGGCGGAATCGAACCACCGACACGCGGATTTTCAGTCCGCTGCTCTACCAACTGAGCTACCTGGGCAAACCCTGCTTCACATTGCCGGGGCAGAGATTTCTGCTGGCGGTGGCGGGGTTGGTTCTCCGCCGGAAGCGCGTGGGTTATAGCACGAGATTTTCCGCTGACAAGCGCCCTTCGGTCGATTTGCAGGGACTTTTTTCAAAACCCGCTCGAACCCTCATGTTCGCCATGAAAGAAGGCGCTTTTCAAGCTTGCCGATCAGCCACGCAATGATGAGACCGATGACGGAGAGAAGCGCCACGCCAGCGATAAGCTGGTCGAGGGCAAAAAGCGCACCGGCCATCAGGATATAGGCCCCGACGCCGAATTCAGCGCCGATCATCTCTGCCGCCACAAGCAGAACAATGGCGATAGAAGCCGAGATGCGAAAGCCCGAAAGGATGGCGGGCATCGCGCCGGGCACGATGATCTTGCGCACGATGGAAAGCCACGACATGCCAAAGGACTGGCCCATGCGAATGAGATTGCGGTCGACATTGTCCACCCCGCCATAGGTGGCGATCACGGTCGGAAAGAACGTGCCGAAGAGGATGGTCGCCACCTTGGAGCCCTCTCCAATGCCGAACCAGATGATGAAGAGCGGCAGGAGCGCGATCTTGGGGACCGGAAAAAGGGCAGAGACAAGCGGCAGAAGGCCGGCGCGGGCAAGGGAGAAGAGGCCGATGAAAAGGCCGACCGCAATGCCCAGAAGGCTGCCCAGCGTCCAGCCGACGATCAGACGGTAAAGGCTCGCACCCAGATGCTTCCACAACATGCCGGTCTGGAAGAGATCGATCAGCGCACCGAACGCTTCGGATGGAGCCGGCAGGGCAATTGAGCTGATGAAGCCTGAACGCGAGCCGAGCTCCCAGACAGCGAGAATGGCGAGGAAAACGAGCGGCGCGACTGGGCCCAGCGGACGGTGGACAAAGCCCCCGCCCCGGAAGGGCACCGGTCGCTGCCCGCCTGTTTCGGAAACACCGGCACCGGCGACGGGTACGTCGCGCGTGGCATCATGCGACATTGGCGATCTCCCGGTCGGCTTCGCGGGCTTCCTCGCGCATGATTTCCCAGACGCGGCGCTGCAGGGTTTCGAGCTCCGCCAGCCGGTCGGCACGCTCGGCAAGCGGCATGTCGATCTCAACCACGTCGCGAATGCGGCCGGGACGGCGGGACAGCACGATGATGCGGCGGCCAAGCCGCACGGCCTCGTTGAGGTTGTGTGTGACGTAGCAGGCGGAAAAGCGCTCGCGGGTCCATAACGCCACGAGATCGTCCATCAGGAGTTCGCGGGTCTGGCTGTCGAGCGCGGAAAGGGGTTCGTCCATCAGCATGATGGCCGGCTTGACGGCAAGCGCTCGGGCAATGGCCACCCGCTGCTTCATGCCGCCGGAGAGCTGCCGGGGCAGGGCCTTGGCGAAGTCGGAGAGATTGGTGCGGGCAAGCACATCGGCGATGATGGCCTGCCGCTCGGCTGCGGAGATGCCGTGATCTTCCAGCACAAGGCTGACATTGCCTTCAACACTGCGCCAGGGAAGAAGGGCAAAATCCTGAAAGATGTAGGTCAGCGGATTGAGCGAGCCTTCCGGCTCGGGTCCGGAAAGAAGCGCCTGACCTTGATCCGGTTTTTCCAGTCCGCCGGCGATGCGCAGAAGCGTGGACTTGCCGCAGCCCGAGGGGCCGACGATGCAGACGATTTCTCCATCATCCACCGTGAGCGAGACGTCGTCCAGGACGGTTGTGCTACCGTAGTGATGGGTAATGTTTTTGAGAAGAAGCTGCATCGGCTCAAAGAATACCGCCCCGGGCAGGCCGGGGCGGTTTCGCTGCTATCGGGTTTCCACGAAGCTGGTGTCGACCAGCTTTTCCATCGTCACGCCATCGGGCACGAGGCCTTCCGACTTGAACCATTCAAGCTGGTCCTCGACGCTTGCGACGCTGAGCGCCGCGCCCTCATTGATACGCATCGCACCGGCGCGAATGCGCGGGCCGGCCTTGTCGAGCGGCTGGTCGGAATAGACATATTTGTGGATCATCTCGACGATTGCCGCGGTGTCTTCCTCGCTCATGGACTTGTCGACGAGGGCGGCGTTGTAATCGCTGATCCCCTCGGAAAGGCCAGTGAGGAAGCGCTCGACCAGATCCTTCTTTTCGGACGCATTCTTCGTCGAGGTGAACACCGTGGTGACCTGATAATTGTCGATGTAATCAGAGACTTTGCCGATCTCCACTACTTCCGGACCCCTGGTGAGTGCGCCGGCGATGTTGGGCACGATGGACCATGCATCGATCTGACCGCTCTTGAGCGAGGCGATGATGGCCGGCACCTTCTGCAATGGCTTCACCTGGATCTCCGCACGGTCAAAGCCTTCCTTGTCGGCGATCTTGTGTGCCATGTAGTGGAAGGAGGAACCGGTGGTGGTGATGCCGTAGCTGCGGCCTTTCAGGTCGGCGGGCGTTTTCACGCCGGCATCGTATGCGGCCCTGGAGGCGAGGATCTTCTGGCCGTCGATCTCGGGCGTTTCCTGCAGGGCTCCGCCGATGATCTTGATCACGCCCTTGTCGGCAAGGCTGATCAGGCCACCGGAAATGGCTGTCATGCCGAAATCGACATCGCCCGATGCGATGGCAACCGCCATGGGCTGCGCGGCCTGGAAAGACACGAACTCGACCTCGAGATCCTGCGCTTCGAAATAGCCTTTCGCCTCGGCAATGATGCTGGGCGAATGGGATGTGAGCGACAGAATGCCGACATTGATCTTGTCTGCAGCCTGCGACGGTAGTGCAAATCCGACAAAGGCGGCGGAAAGGGCGAGTGCACCAAGCGTACGGCGGGTGATGGCAGTCATTGGGGACCTCTCAGAATATCTTCAACTGATGCTATTTGCACAGGCGGCGGACCGGAGCAAGCAAATGGGACGACAAGAAGGTCAAAAGATTTTTTGAAACTGTTTTATTTCAAAGCCTTACGGGAAGTTTGCGCGGAGTGGAGAAACCGGGCGCAAAGCGCGATTCATGAGCGTTTGCGCTAGACTCTTCGGTTGCCATGGAAAGCATCCGTCGTCTCCCTCGTCATCCTATGGCTTGACCATAGGATCCATGCTGTTGCGGTGGACATTGGCACAGGCGTGGAAAACGACGCGCATTCTTTGAGAGGCCTGGCTTTGCCTTCGGCGTTCTGGCATGGATCCTCGAGTCAGGCCCGAAGATGACGAAAGAGCGGGGTGGGAAGAGGGGAGAGAGGGCAAATCTTCAGGCTGGGCCTAAAGACGTGCCTCCATCTCGGCACGGATGCGCTTGGCTGCTTCCTCTTTGACCGGACCGTAGCCTCGGATCTGCATCGGCAATGCAAGGATCTCGGCCAGTTCTGCCGCGTTGCCGGCATCGAGTTTTGCAAGCGCCTTCTCCACATGTGCCTCGTACCAGCCGATCAGGTCGCGCTCCATGCGCCGCTCCGCCGTGTAGCCGAACGGATCGAAGGCGGTGCCGCGCAGTCGCTTCATGCGGGCGAGCATGCGGAACGGCAGGCGCACCCACGGGCCGAACTGGCGCTTGAACGGTCGCCCGCGCGCATCCGTGCCGGAGGCGAGAAAGGGCGGGGCGAGGTGATGGACGATGCGATAGTCACCCTCGAACTCACCGGCGATGCGCGCGGAAAAGCCCGTTTCCGTGTGCAGGCGCGCGACCTCGTATTCGTCCTTGTAGGCCATCAGCTTGAACAGGGAGCGGGCAACGGCCCGGCTGACGGCATCGCTGCCGAACGGCGCTTCGGCGGCACGCACGCGATCTACGAGGCGACGGTAGCGCGCGGCATAGGTCGCGTTCTGATAGTCGGTCAGGAAAGCTTCGCGGCGGGTGACGATCTCGTCGAGCGTTCCGTCGGTCTGCGGCTTCGGGTCGAGCAGGCTCTTCAGCGCGTCGGGCTTTTCCGCCGCCAGACGGCCGATGAGAAAGGCCCGATGGTTCTTTTCGGTGGCGACGCCGTTGAGCACGATGGCCTGGGTGAGCGCGTTGAGCGAGACGGGCACGAGGCCCTTCTGCCAGGCGAAGCCAAGCATCATCACATTGGCGAACACCGTGTCGCCCATAAGCTTTTCAGACAGGCGGTTGGCGTCCATGGCGGCGAGCGCATCCTTGCCCGTCACGCCTTCGATGGCGGCAAGCCGCTGGTCGACACGAAGGCTCGCATCGCGTTTGCGCACGATATCGCCGGTGGGCATCTCGGCAAGGTTCGCCACCGCGCGCATGCCGGGGCGGTAGCTGGCCGAGGCCTTGGGCGAGGACGACACGACAATGTCGCAGCAGATCAGCGCATCCGCTGCACCGCGATCGATGCGGACCTGATGGATTTCGTCGGGAGACGATGCCAGCCGGACATAGGAGAGCACCGGCCCGAATTTTTGCGCAAAGCCGGTGAAATCAAGCACGCTCGAACCGCGTCCCTCCAGATGCGCGGCCATGGTGACGAGCGCGCCGACGGTGACGACGCCGGTGCCGCCGACTCCGGTGATCATCAGGTCGAAGGGAGTGTCGAGCGCTGGAAGCTTGGGATCGCCAAGGTCGGCGGCAAGCTGCGCGAGATCGATCTCAATGCCTGAACGCTTCTTGCGGGTCGCGCCCTCGATGGTGACGAAGCTCGGGCAGAAGCCGTTCACGCAGGAAAAATCCTTGTTGCAGGACGACTGGTTGATCTTGCGCTTGGTGCCGAACTCGGTTTCGAGCGGTTCGACGGAAAGGCAGTTGGACTCCACCGAACAGTCGCCGCAGCCCTCGCAGACCAGATCGTTGATGACGACGAATTTCTTCGGGTCTTCCATCTGGCCGCGCTTGCGGCGGCGGCGCTTCTCCGTGGCGCAGGTTTGTTCGTAGATGAGGACCGAGACACCCTTCACCTCGCGCAACTCACGCTGGACGGAATCAAGCTCGCGGCGGTGATGGATGGTGGTGCCGGCGGGCAACTCGCCGGGCTGGAACTTTTCCGGCGTGTCGGAGACGAGCGCAATGCGCTCAACGCCCTCGGCGCGTGAGGAATGCGCGATGGCCTGCACGCTGACGGGACCGTCCACCGGCTGGCCGCCGGTCATGGCAACGGCGTCGTTGTAGAGGATCTTGAAGGTGATGTTGGCCTTTGCGGCAATCGCCTGCCTGACGGCCATGGAGCCCGAATGATACCAGGTGCCTTCGCCGAGATTCTGGAAGATGTGGTTCCTGCCGGTAAAGAGCGAGGAGGCCGCCCAGTTCACACCCTCGCCGCCCATCTGGATCAGCGAGGTGGTTTCGCGGTCCATCCAGCTTGCCATGAAATGGCAGCCGATGCCGGCCAGCGCCTGTGAGCCTTCCGGCACTTTGGTTGAGGTGTTGTGCGGGCAGCCGGAGCAGAAATAGGGCGTGCGGGTCGCGCCTTCCACCTGAAGCGAGATGGCTGGTGTGGCAAGGATCTTTTCAGCGCGGGCGATGAAGCCGTTGCCGGGGAAAATGCCTTCGAGCCGCCTTGCGACGATGGGCAGAAGCAGGCGCGGCGAAAGCTCGCCGGTCCACGGCACGAGGCGTTCGCCATCCTCGTCGCGCTTGCCCACCATGGCGTGCGGCTTGTGGCCGGGCCAGTCGTAGAAATATTCCTTGAACTGGCTTTCGACGATGCCGCGCTTTTCCTCGATGACGAGGACTTCCTGCTTGTCCTTCACGAAGTCGAGCGCGGCGCGGCGGGCGAGCGGCCACACCATGCCGACCTTGTAGATGTCGATGCCGAGCTGCCGGCATTCGGCCTCGCCAATGCCCAGAAGGCGCAGCGCCTCCATCAGGTCGAGATGGGCCTTGCCGGTGGTGACGATGCCGAAACGGGCATCCTTCACATCATAGATGTGGCGGTCGATGGGGTTGGCTTCGGCAAACGCCAGAACGGCGTGCTTCTTCGCCTCCATGCGCTCCTCGATCTGCGGGCCGGGAAGGTCCGGCCAGCGATAGTGGAGCCCGCCGGGAGGCGGGGTGAAATCGGGCGTCTCGAATCTGCGGGGGAGTGGGATGCCGACGGAGGCTGCCGATTCCACCGTTTCCGAAATGGCCTTGAAACCGACCCACATGCCTGAGAAGCGAGACAGCGCGTAGCCATATTCGGCGAAAGCCAGATATTCCGACACGCTGGCCGGATTGAGCGTGGGCATGAACCACGACATGAAGGCGACATCCGACTGGTGCGGCATGGAGGAGGAGACGCAGCCGTGATCGTCGCCGGCAACCACCAGCACGCCTCCATGGGGCGAGGAGCCATAGGCGTTGCCATGCTTCAGCGCATCGCCCGAGCGGTCGACGCCGGGGCCCTTGCCATACCAGAGGCCAAAAACGCCTTCGACCTCGCGCTTCGGGTTGGTCTCCACCTGCTGGCTGCCGAGCACGGCGGTAGCGGCGAGATCCTCGTTGACGGCGGGGAGGAATTCGATGCGAGCGTCGTCGAGCCGGTCCTTCGCCTTCCATAACTCAAGGTCGAGCGCGCCCAGCGGCGATCCGCGATAGCCGGAGATGAAACCTGCCGTGTTGAGGCCGCTCGCGCGGTCGCGGCGCGCCTGATCGAGCACGGCGCGCACGAGCGCCTGCGTGCCGGTCATGAAGACGCGGCCCTTTTCCTGGGTGTAGCGGTCCTCGAGCTGATAGCGTGCGAGTTCGCCGGCCTTGGGTTGGACGGTCATGCAATTCCTCCGGTGCAGACTGGAAGAATTCTAAACCGGCAGGGGTGGAATTTTGTGCCAGATTTGGCGATTGGAATTTGGTTTCTGGAAGGATTGACCGATATATATCGGTGTATCGGATAATTTTTCAGGATTTGGACCTATGCCCGAAAAGCTGAACGAACAGGACAGGAAGCTTCTGGACGCGCTTCAGGCCAATTGCCGGCTCTCGAACCAGGAGCTGGCGGAGCGGGCCGGCATGTCGGCTTCGGCCTGCTGGCGGCGGGTGAAGGCGCTGGAGGAAGCGGGGCTGATCACGCAATATGCGGCTCTGCTGGATGTGGAGAAGGCGGGGCTGGGGTTTCAGGCCATCGTGCATGTGTCGCTGACGCGGCATGACCACCGGCATGTGGATACGTTCATCGCCGAGACGCGGCGGCGGCCCGAAGTGCTCGACTGCTACTCTACGACGGGAGAGGCGGATTATCATCTGCGTGTCGTGTGCCGGGACCTGGCGGCCTATAACCGGCTTCTCGAAGATTTTCTGTTTCGCCTGCCGGGCATCGCCAATGTGCGCACCAACCTCGTTCTGAAAGATATCAAGAAAAACAGTCCTGTTCCGGTGCAGCTTAAGGCCAATTGACAATCGGCGTTCGGTCACTTCCCTTTCGGGCGCCAAATGAGGAGGAGTTCGAATGACGAATGTGGCGCTTACCGGCCTTGCGCGCGATCTTGAGCAGCGGGCGGAAGAGGGGCGGCCGGTGCGCATCGGCCTGATCGGCTGCGGCGAGATGGGCACGGACATCGTCACGCAGGTGGCGCGCATGAAGGGCATCGAGGTGGCGGCCATTGCCGACACGCGGCCCGAACGCGCGGCAAAGGCCATCGAGATTGCCGGGCGCGCCGCCGAGAGCGCGGTGGAGGTTGCAACGGCGGGCGCGATCAGCGATGCGATCCGCGCCGGCAAGACAGCGCTTTGCGGCCATTCCCTGATGGTGGCGCAGAACGATCTGGTGGACGTGGTGATCGACGCCACGGGCAAGCCGGCGGTGGGCGCGGAGATCGGGCTTTCGGCCATGGAGGCGGGCAAGCATCTCGTCATGATGAATGTCGAGGCGGATGTGACCATCGGCGCTTATCTGAAGCGCGAAGCGGCGCGGCTGGGCGTAACCTATTCGCTGGGCGCGGGGGATGAGCCCTCTTCCTGTATGGAGCTGATCGAGTTCGTTTCGGCTATGGGGCACGACATCGTTGCCGCCGGCAAGGGCAAGAACAATCCGCTCAACATCGACGCTGTGCCGGACGACTATGCCGAGGAAGCCGCGCGCCGCAATATGAATGTGCGCATGCTGGTCGAGTTCGTCGACGGCTCCAAGACGATGGTGGAAATGGCGGCCATCGCCAATGCCACGGGCCTCGTGCCGGATAGGCCCGGCATGCATGGCCCGGCGGCAAGCCGCGAGGAACTATCCAGCGTTCTCTGCCCCGTTTCCGATGGCGGCGTGCTCTCGAAAAAGGGCTGTGTCGACTTCACGGTCGGCAAGGGTGTGGCGCCGGGTGTGTTCGTGGTGGCGGAGATGGACCACCCGCGCCTGCGCGAGCGCATGAACGATCTGAAGCTCGGGGAGGGGCCGTACTACACTTTCTTCCGGCCCTATCATCTGACCTCGTTGGAAGTGCCGCTCACTTGCGCCCGCGCCGTGCTCTACAACAAGGCGGACATGGTGCCGCTCGACAGGCCGGTTGCGGAAGTCTGTGCGGTGGCGAAGAAGGATCTGAACCCGGGCGACCGGCTCGACGCCATCGGCGAATATTCCTACCGCTCGTGGATCATGACGGCGGAAGAAGCGCGCACGGCGAAGGCCGTGCCATGCGGGCTCCTTGAGGGCGGCACGGTGACGGCCCCGGTGAAGAAGGGCGCGCTTCTGACGCATGCGAATGTCGCGCCCGACGCGGCTTCGCGGCTGGTGGCGCTCAGGGCGCGGCAGGATGCGATGGTGTTCGGCGAAGGGTGATGGGCGTGGGGCGAGTGCCAGAGCCTGCGCCGATCCTCTACTTCCCCAGTTCGATTGAGCGCTTCTTGGCCGCATCCACCGCATCGCTCACAAGATCAAGCAGCCGGTTTTCATCCATGAAGACGGAGAGCGCGGCGGCGGTGGTGCCGTTGGGGCTTGTCACCTGCTCGCGCAGCTTGCCGGGTTCTTCATCGCTTTCCTTTGCAAGCGATGCAGCACCATAGACCGTCTGCATGGCAAGAAGCTGCGCGGTTTCTGCCGGCAGGCCAGCCTTCTCGCCAGCCGCCGTCAGGCATTCGATGAAATGGAAAATGTAAGCCGGGCCCGAGCCGGAAACGGCGGTCACGGCGTCCATCAGCTCTTCATTGTCGATGGTGGTGACA
The DNA here is from genome assembly GCF_900105565.1 of Nitratireductor aquibiodomus. Taxonomy (NCBI): domain Bacteria; kingdom Pseudomonadati; phylum Pseudomonadota; class Alphaproteobacteria; order Hyphomicrobiales; family Phyllobacteriaceae; genus Nitratireductor; species Nitratireductor aquibiodomus. The sequence goes on from NZ_FNSL01000001.1 coordinate 3,288,410, forward strand.
GTACCGCTGGTCGCCAGCAGCTCCTCGGCGAAGGCTTTTGCCTCACCGGTCACATTGCGGTTGGAGAAGAGCACCATCATGCCCTTGCCGATGGCGGCCGGCGTGTTGGGCATGCAGCGCATGATGGCGGCATGGCGGCCAAGAATTTCCTCGAACGTGGCCGTGCCAGTGCCGGCAAGAACGCTGACGAAGGTGGCTTTGTCGGCAAAGCGGGCATAGGCTGGGGCGACATCGCGGATGACCTGCGGCTTGACGGCGAACACGATCATGTCGGCACCTGCGTCAAGCTCGTCAACGCTTTCGGCAACGGTTACACCCAGGGCCGCAGCGCGTGCGCGCAGGCCCTCGTTCGGCTCTATGACGGTGGCGTCCTTCGAGGCCAGCTTGCCCGCGGCGATCCAGCCCTTCAGCATGGCATAACCCATATTGCCGCAGCCGACGAGGATGACCGATTTGCCCATGAAACTTCTCCCTTGATGATGGCAAAGGAATGCCGCGTGCGAGCGGGGAATGCAACGGCTGAGAGGTCTGCGCAGGGAAATTCCCGTTTGCGGGCCGAGGGAGGGTTTGCTAAAGCGCGTTATCGAACTCGATCAACCACCGGACACGGGGCCGAAGCATGAGCGCCAAGAAAGCACGCAAATAAGCCGCAGCGACTTTTCTGTTGTTGCGGCTGCCTGTCCGGGTTCCCTTGAAAATCTCTATGAACTGCAGGCGCCGCCAAATGTCTTCCATTTGACGGATGCTTTGTCATGCCAAATCGAAATCCGCGGCTGTGGAGTTACAGCCTGCCGGTGGCGCTCGCGCTGCTGGCACCTTTCAACATTCTTGCCTCGCTCGGCATGGATATCTACCTACCAGTCGTTCCGGCAATGCCGGCAATTCTCGGCACCACACCGGCCACGATCCAGCTGACCCTCACGCTTTATATGATCATGCTTGGCGTGGGCCAGGTTGTGTTCGGTCCCCTGTCGGATCGCTGGGGCCGGAGGCCGGTCCTTTTGGGTGGAGCTCTCCTTTTTGCGGGCACGTCACTTGCGCTTGCGGCGACATCGACAGCGGGTCTGTTTCTGGCGCTTCGGGTTGCACAGGCCGCAGGTGCTTCAGCGATGCTTGTGGCGCTCTTCGCGACCGTTCGGGACGTCTATGCCGGACGACCTCAAAGTGCCGTGGTTTACAGCCTTCTGAACGCGATGCTCGCCTGCGTACCGGCGTTCGGCCCGATTGTCGGTGCGCTGATCGCCGAAAACCTCGGTTGGCGCGCGATCTTCGTGGGGCTTGCTGCGCCCGCAGTTGTGATGCTTGTGTGGTCGCTCGCCGGATGGCACGAAACACGGCCGCGCGATGAGGGGATGCGCGGGGTCTCGTTCGCCCCCATGCTTCGCAGCATGCCGTTCTGGGCCTATACGCTCGCTTTCGGAACGGCGATGGGCACATTCTTCGTGTTCTTCTCCACTGCTCCGCGCGTATTGATCGAGAAGGCAGGCTATTCCGAGTTCGGCTTCAGTCTCGCCTTTGCGACCGTCGCTTTCATAATGATGGCAACGGCACGCTTCGCCGCGCGTTTCGTAGAACGCTGGGGTATCGCCGGCAGTGTCATGCGCGGCATGGCCACGATGTTGCTGGGTGCGTTTCTGCTCCTTGCAGGCGCGTTGTTCCTGCCGCCATCGTTCCTGTCATTCATCTTGCCCATGTGGCTCATGGCGGTCGGGATCGTCTTCACCACGTCGGTCACTGCCAACGGTGCTCTGGAGGATTTCGGCGATATGGCAGGAACGGCAGTGGCTCTCCACTTCTGCATTCAAAGCCTGATCGTCGGCCTTGTCGGCACGGCTTTCGTCGTTGCGCTTGATGGCGCCACCGCCATGCCGCTGATTGCCTATGTAACCGTCATGGCTGTGGTTACGCTTCTTGCGCTGATGCGGTTGCGAAGGTGGAGCTGAACCGGAAAAGACATGCGGGCCGGTCCACCGGCCCGCATGCCAATCAGTTCAAGTGCCAAACCTGCGGCCTGCGTCCAGCGCCAGCCCGCGTCCGACGGAGCCGAACATGTCGCCTTCGACAACGGATGCGGCCGGCAGGATGCGCAGGACGTTTTCGCGCAGGAGCGGGATGGCCGAGGAACCGCCTGTGAGGAAGAGGGCGGTGATCTGTTCGGGCGCGATGCCAGCAAGGGCGAGTGTTTCGGAAACGGCATTTTGAACGCGGTCCACTGTGGCGGAGATGGCGTCGTTCAACTGGTCGCGGGTGACCGGCAGGTCGAGCGTCTCGTCAGTAAGCTGAAGCTTGATGGCGCTTTCGGTTTCGTCCGTGAGCGCAATCTTTGCCCGCTCCACCGCGCCGACCGCCGCATGGCCCTGCCGGTTGGCGACCACGTCGATCATCCGCTCGACAAGCTCGGGTTGGGCAGCCTCATAGCGGATCTGCTTCAGATCCGTCATGGCGCGATTGGTATAGAGCATGTGGATGCGCTGCCAGGTAGCCAGATCGTTGAAATAGCCAGCCGGCAGAAAGCGCTTGCCGTCTTTCGTCTGCGTGCGATAGCCGAATTCGGGCATCAGGCGGGCGAGGCTCAAAAGCCGGTCGAAATCCGTGCCGCCGATATGCACACCATGGTTTGCGAGAATATCGTCCTTGCGGTCCGCCTGTTTCGCACGGTCGGAGGAAACGCGGACAATGGAAAAATCGGACGTACCGCCGCCGATATCGACGATGAGCGCGAGTTCTTCGCGGTCAACCTGCTGCTCATAATCGAGGGCGGCAGCAATCGGCTCGAACTGGAACTCGATATTAGTGAAGCCGCGGCGCTGCGCGGTCTTTTCCAGTTCGTCCTGCGCGCGCCTGTCGGCTTCCGGATTGTCGTCGACGAATTGCACCGGCCGCCCAAGCACAATGTTGTCGACCGGACCTCCGAGATGGTTTTCCAGATTGTCTTTCAGGAAATGCAAAAACGAGCCGATAATGTCCGAAAAGGCGATGGAATGCGCCTTTATGCGCGTTTTCTCGTGAATGAGCGATGAGCCCAGAACGCTCTTGAGCGCCCGCAGGAGGCGGCCCTCCACATTCTCCGTATAGCGGCTGACGGCGCCGCGCCCGAAATAGGTACGGTCATCCTCGAAACTGAAGAACACGGCGCTCGGCATGGTGACCTCGCCCGCTTCGAGCGCGACGAGGCGGGGTTCGCCGTTCTCCATGAAACCGACTGTGGAATTCGACGTGCCGAAGTCGATGCCGCCGCTGAGCGCTCGCATGGGACTATCCTTGCCGGAATGTGGATCGATTGGGGGAGGGGAGCGATACACAATCGGCGGCGGGAAGTCGACCGTCTGCGGGGTTAATTCTTTTCCGGTTCGCGGTATTGCTCGTTGGCATAGCCGAATTCGGCCATGACGCGACCCAGCCCGACATAGACGGGATACATGGCCGTGGAGGCGGAGCCCGTCGTGGCAAGCCCGAGTGCACCGCGAAACGGCGAGGCGGCGAGCAGCGCGAGACTCTTTGCAAAGACACGTAGCTTGCCAAAACCCTGATTGCTCCGCTTCTTCTTCTCGACAAGCGTGGAGATGACGCCATTGCGCAGCGCACGGGCGCGGATCCAGTCTCGCTCAACGCGGCGTTCGGGCACGATCTCCTGCGTCTCGGCCTCCGCCGACCAGGCGAGGCGGAAGCCTTTCTGACTGGCACGGCTTAGAAAATCCGAATCGCCCCCGCCCATGAAATTGAACCGAAGATCGAGAAAGGGGCGCGGCATGGCCTCCAGAACCCCCCGCGACAGGAGCAGATTGCCGGATGAGAAAAGTGCCGGAACCGTGCCCGTCTCACCATAGGGCGGGGCAAAGACCGGGTGCGTCGCCCAGCGTTCATGCGCGGGCTTTGCGAAGACGGGCACCTGTGGCCCGCCGACGATATCGGCCTCGAAGCGCTCGGCGGTGGAACAGAGATTTTCCAGCCAGTGCGGGGAAGCCAGTTCGTCATCGTCGATGACGGCGAGATACCGGAAATTGGGGAATTCCTTGAGCGCCGTTTCCCAGCCGGCATTATAGGCGCAGCAATTGCCCCGCTTGTGGGCGATGATCACGAGTCCGTTGAAGGTTTCATCGGCAAAAAGCGGTGCTGCGGCGTTGGCTCCGGCGCGCTCCTCGGCCTCATTCTCCATAACGATGACGGCAAAAGGGCGCTCGGTCGCCTGGGAGGCAAGCGAGTGCAACGTGTTCAACAGTTGCTCCGGCCGCTTGAACGTTGGAACCGTTACAACGCATGCAATGGCCTGCGCGGTAAGCGATGGCGTGCGCGCGACCACTGAAACCGATTTTTCCGCGTTGTTTTCCGTCACGATCCCGCCAAACCCCTTTTGCGCTCCTCATAAGCAGCGCTGGCGATTAAGGCGGCGTTAAATACGGCTGGTTTTTGCGGGTGGCAGATGGTGCTATGCCCGCGAAAAGTGGACGATGGCCACGTCTCCTTAATCAAGAGTTCATCGCTGTTTGAAAAAACAACCCAAACAGGAAAAGTGCATGCATCTGATTTTTGCGACATCCATGGTTCCCGACGGAACGCCGAAAAGTGGCTACGAGATCGCCAACGCGGCCGTTCTCGACGCGCTCACGCGGGCCGGCTGCCGGATGTCCGTTATGGGATTTGCATGGAAGGGGCGCGAGGAACGGAAAATCGCCGATGGCACGGTGGTTCTTGGAGAGCTTGAGCCGCGCACCGAAGCCGCCAGCGGGCTGACAAAGCTCGGCTGGCTTGCCAGAGCAATGATGCGGGGCATGACGTTTTCGTCCGCCAAGATGCTGCGGGCCTCGCCGGGAGATGTGCGCAGGGCGCTGGAAGGGTTCGGGCGGGTTGATGGCGTGATCTTCAATTCCGTGCAGTTCGCCGGTGCGTTTCGTCAGGTCTTTGCCGACCTGCCGTGCATCTATGTTGCGCACAATGTGGAACATTTTTCCGCCCTGCAGAGTGCTGATGCCGCGCGCGGGCTGGTGGGGCGCTTCATGTTTCGCCGCGAGGCGCGTCTTTTGAAGGCGCTGGAAGCGGATCTTTGTGCGCAGGCGCGTTTTGTCTATACGCTCTCTGAAGACGACCGGCGGCTTCTGGGCGTGGACGACGACAGGCGCTCGGCGGTTCTGCCGCTTGTGGCGCACGCACCCGCCGTTTCCGGGCCGGGTGAGCGCCAGACGACCCATGACGCAGCGCTCATCGGCACATGGAGCTGGGCGCCGAATCGGATCGGCCTCGACTGGTTTCTGGAAGAGGTGGTTCCGCACCTCCCCGAGGGCTTCCGCATCGCGGTGGCGGGCGATGCGCCGGCAGATCTCGCGCAAAGGCACGGGCGCGTGACTTTCGTCGGGCGTGTGCCGGATGCGGTCGAATTCGTGCGCAGCGGCATGGTGGTCCCGCTCATCAGCCGCGCCGGCACGGGGGTGCAGCTAAAGACCATTGAAACATTCGAACTCGGCCTGCCGAGCGTTGCGACGCAGAGCGCGCTGCGCGGTATTTCTCACAAGCCGGAGAACTGCATCGTGGCCGATGATCCGCGCGCCTTCGCCGAAGCGCTGGTGCGAGCGGCAAAGAAACCCGTCGATCTTGACGGGCGTGCCTTCCACATGGCGCAGCGCAAAGCGCTAGACACGGCCATTCTTCATGGGCTTGATCAGGCTGGTTTCAACCGGCGGGATAAAGCCGCATGAACGTTGCTGCACCAAAATGTGCGCATGCGGCCCATCCGCGGCGCGACGTCCTGGGGACGGACGTTTCGGTCATCAGCCGTGATGGCGCGATGGCCCTGCTGGCTGAAAACATCGCCGCCCGCCGGTTTATGCCCGTCACGTTTCTCAACGCGCACAATGCCAATGTGGCTGTCGCCGATGCGCGTTTTCGTGAGGCCCTGCCGGGGTTTCTGGTGCTCGCAGACGGTATCGGCGTCGACATCGCCTCGCGGATGCTCTACGGCGAGCCGTTTCCCGACAATCTCAACGGGACGGACTTCGTGCCGCAATTCTTCCGCCAACAGAAGGAGAAGCTCACGGTCGCCCTGCTCGGTGCGCGGCGCGAGAACGCTCTTGCGGCTGCCGAAAAACTGTCCGAGCAGGCACCGCAGCATGAATTCGTCTTTCTGCACGATGGCTATTTCGAAGCGCGGGACGAGGAAGCGATTCTCGCACGTCTCAGGGCGTTGAAGCCCCATGTGCTGCTCGTCGCCATGGGCGTACCGCGCCAGGAACTGTGGATCGCCGATCATATCGGCCCCGAACACTGCACGGTGCCGATTGCCGTAGGGGCGTTGCTTGATTTCCTGAGCGGTGCAGTGCCGCGCGCGCCCCTCTGGGTGCGGCGTCTGCGGCTGGAATGGCTGTTCCGTCTTGGGCTGGAGCCACGCCGACTGTGGCGGCGCTATGTGGTTGGCAATCCCGTCTTCCTCCTGCGGGTGCTTCGGCAGAAGTTTCTGGGCAGGCGGGGCAGGGTGTAGCCATGACCGGTGAGCACAGCACGGCGATCGTCACGCCAAGCTATGCAGGCGACTTTGATCGTTGCCGGCTTCTTTGCGAGACGATGGACCGCTTTGTGACAGGCCATAATCGGCATTACCTCCTGGTGGCCGGACACGATGTCGAGCGCTTTCGCACACTGGAGACGGACCGGCGCGTGGTGGTGGACGAGCGCGATCTCCTGCCCTCCTGGCTCCATGCGGTGCGCGATCCCACCGTCTTTTTCCGGCGTCATGTATGGCTGAGCACGCGGCTTGCGCCCCTGCGCGGCTGGCATGTGCAGCAATTGCGGCGGATTGCCTTTGCCGAGAAGGCCCAGGAAGAGACCCTGGTCTATTGCGATTCCGACGTCGTGTTCCTGAAGCCTTTCGATTGCAGTGCCTTCTGGCTGGACGGGCAGGTGCGGCTTTATCGCCGCGACGGGGGAATGAACTCGCTGGTCGATCTCGGCCATCGCGACTGGTCGGCGAATGCCGCGCGTGCGCTTGGCCTGCCGGCAGGCCAGGAAACCGAGCACGATTACATCACGACACTGATCTCATGGCGTCGTGACACGGTTGTCCGCATGCTGCGGCATGTCGAAAAGGTGAATGGCACGCCGTGGATCAGGGCGGTGGCTGCAGACCGCCGGTTCTCCGAGTGCATTCTCTATGGCCGTTACGTGGATGAGGTGCTTGCGGGCGAGGGGCATTTCCACGATGACCGCGCGCTGTGTCATGTTCTCTGGTTCGGCAGTGAGCTCGATGCCGTCGGTGTAGAGGACGTCGTCGCTAGGATGCAGCCTTACCAGGTGGCGATCGGCATTCAGTCATTCATCGAAACCGATCTCGCACCGCTCCGCCGCATGATTGGCTAGATCGCCGTGCGTCCATGCGGACGCGCAAAGGACGATCCAGACTATTGATGGGGCATCGGAACAATCCGGAACCGGATTCCACTTTTCGGCCCGATGCTATGAGCGGATCAGACCCGCCTGGCGGGCCTTGCGAGCGCGCGGTAGGTCAACACCACCGACACCAGGTAGAGCACCGCGAATACCACGTTCATCGACAGGACGATGTCGCTGGTCTCATGAAACGATTTTAGAACCAGCGAGAGCAGTGCGGCCTTGGCAGTGGCGAGCACGGCGAGGTTGATCGCGCGAATGAGGGTCTGGCCGCGGGCGAAGAGCAGGTCGGCCTGGTATTCAGTCAGGTTGCGCAGACCGGGAACGGCGAGCGCCAGGATGACCAGTGGAGCAGTCTGCGCCACATTGCTGCCGAGCAGGGTCGGGTAGAAGACGAGGATGATCGCAAGAGCCGCAAGCGCGAGTGTCGAGATGGCGAAGATCGCGCCCTCGATGCCGAGACGCAGCCTCCAGCGGTTCAGCATTTCCGGCGTCCGCATCATGCGCTGAACGAGCAGCATGGAGAAGGACCGGATCGGGATCGCGGTGAGATCGACCAGCCGCATGATGATGGCGTAGATGCCGGCGAGTGTCGGGTTGCCGAGCGCGAGGACCAGCAGCTTGTCGAACTCCATCTGCAGATAGAAGAGCACCTCCGCCGCGGCGACATAAAGCGCGTCGGGCAGGCGGCGCCCGTAGAGTGCCGGTCGGATGCGCAGTCGCTGCCGGGGACGGTAGAACACAAGCGAGAACACAAGCGCGGCGCTGTTGGCTGCGAGGTAGAACACGGTCCAGCTTAAGAGGTCTTGACGCGCGTGAAATGTGAAGAGAAAGGCCGCTAGCGCGCGGATTGCAATGCTGACGATGAGGATCGTCGCGGCACGGCCGAAACGGTTGAGACCGTTGTTGACAACGATCACGGTTTCCGTGAGCCGCCAGGCGATCGCCTCGGAAGCGATGACTAGCGCAAAGGGCAATACGCGCATATCGCCAGCGAAGAAAACCAGATACAGAACCGCGCTGGCGAGCGCTATGAGCGGCAGCGATGCAAACGCCAGCAGCAGGAAGCCGGCAGCGTAGGTTCCAAGGAGCCGGCGCTTGACGGTGGCTATGCGATAGAGCGTGGCGGTAAAGCCGAGCGCGAGAATGCGCCCGACCATCACACCGGCGGCAGATGCGGTGGCGAACAGGCCGAAATCGGCAATCGTCAGGCTGTTTGCCAGGATCACGAAATAAATGAGCGAGAAGACCAGCCGGCCGGCTGAGCCGCTGATCGCCGCAAGATAGTCGCGCAGCACCTGACGCTGGCTGGTTATGATGTCGCGGAGCGAAATGAGAGGACCCTGGATTGCCTGGTTTCGATATGCGATTACGGAGACATTATCCGACAAAACTTAATGCGCTGTTCCATGACCTGACGCAGCGGCGAAAAACACGTGGCGCAACGCCGGTCGTTAACCCTTTGTTACCCGTGCCTCTTTAGCTTGAGTTAACATAATCGCGGGCTTATGCGCCCGCTTCACGTTCATGAGTGAAAGCTGCACGCGCGATGTTCGACGCCGAAAATCCAAGCAAGAGAAGGCCTCGGAGTGGCGGGCGCGCACGTTCCCTGCTGTCGATGCAGGAGCCTGGGCCGGAGGCTGGGCAGGAACAGGTACAGGCGCGGAAGGGACGCGATGGCCCGGCGCTGCCTGAGCGGTCGCGGCAGTCACATGACGCAAAGGAAACGAGGCTGGAGCGGGCCGCTTCGGCGGACGCCTATCTGCGCCGCGCCGAGACGGGCCGGAACGTGGCGAAACCCAGCGGACAGCCCCGCGAGAAGCCCCGGTCGCGCACTGAGTCGGCAGAAAAACGACAGGCGGAAACACCATCCCTCCGCCAGCGTCTGCTTGATCGGTTTTTCCCTTTGCCGGAGGTCGAGAGCCGTCCGCAGAGGGAGCAGCCGGTCCGGGCGCTGCGCGAAGCCGAACGTGTCGCCGAGACCCGGGAACCGCGTGGTCGCACGGTATCCGAAGACGAGAGTTCCGGCCGCGCACAGCAGCGTCGCCACGTGAACCAGACGCAAAGGCACGCCTCCGACGAGCAGGTGTGGCGACCGCTGATCGACCCCGTTCAGGTGATCGGCGGGATTTTGCGCGCCAGATGGCTGATCGTCCTGACGACGATCATCGGTGCGGTGATCGGCGTTATGATCGCGCTTTCGACGCCGAAAATGTATTATGCTGCCACGCAGCTCCTGTTCGATCCGCGTGATCTGCAGATCGTCGAGCGCGATCTGACGCGCGGTGGACTGCCTTCCGATGCGACGCTCGCCCTGATCGAGAATCAGGTCGCGGTCATCACCTCCGGCAATGTTCTGGCCAGAGTGGTGGATGAGCTCGACCTGGCCGAAGACCCGGAGTTTAACGGCACGGGCGGAGGAAGTGTTCTCGGTCTGCTGCTCAGCCCGCGGGCGCTCATTTCCGCACTGATCAGCAGTGGCGATGATGATGGCGGCTCGGCACGGCACACGATTGCCGTCGAAAACCTGGCCGAAGCGCTTGATGTGGGACGCAACGCGAAAACCTTTATCATCACCATCGGCGCAACCACCAAGAGTGCCGACAAATCCGCACTGATCGCGACGACCACGCGGGATGTGTTCCTCTCGACCTATGGCGAGCTCCAGTCTGCCACGGCAGGCCGGGCCAACCGTGAAATCACGGATCAGTTGCAGTCATTGCGCGATGAGGTGGAGCAGGCCGAGCGCGCCGTTGCCGACTTCAAGGCCAAGAACGACATTGTCGACGCGCAGGGACGCCTGATCACCGATGAGGAAATCCTGCGTCTCAACGACCAGCTTTCGGCAGCGCGGGCGCGGACGTCGGAACTGAATGCGCGCGCTGCCGCCGCACGGTCGCTGGACGTTGAAACGGTTCTTGGCGGCGCTCTGCCGGAGCAGGTTGCCTCACCGGTGATGACAGAACTGCTCGCACAATATGCGAGCCTGAAGCAGCAGGCCGGCAGGCTGGCGGTGCGGTTCGGCCCGCGCCATCCCGACCGTCAGGCCGTTGACGCGGAACTGGTCGGCGCGCGCGACGAGATCGCACGCGAACTGCGCCGCGTCGTGGCCTCCAACCAGGTGGAGCTGCAGCGGGCGGTACAACTTGAACAGGATCTCTCCGGCCAGCTTGCGCGGCTCAAGGTGCAGAAAGGGAATCTGGAGTCGGAGCGCGTCACGCTTCGTGAACTGGAGCGCGAAGCGAATGCGAAACGCTCGGTTTATGAAGCGCTGCTCCTGAGGGCGCGCGAGACCGGGCAGCAGGAGCGCTTTAACACTGCCAATGTGAGTGTGATTTCCCAGGCCGTACCGCCGCTCGATCCCACGGGTCCGTCGCGTTCTTCAATAGCGATGGCGGGCATGATTCTGGGTTTCATGGCTGGTGTGGGCCTTGGCGCTGTCGGCGGAGCGATCCGCAGCCTGCGCGAAAACATGGCGGAGCGGCAGGCTGCCGGTTACGCAGGTGAGAATGAAGGCGGCGACGGCAGCCGGCGCGCCGACGAGCGCGACCCTGATCCCGAACCGGACCCCACGCCGCCGGGTGGCGGCTCGCACTGGCGGGAAGATGAAGGGCGTGACGATCGCCGTGCCGCATCGCGGGAGCGTCCGCGGGACTGGTCTCTCCGGTCGGGTGAACGCCATGCGATGGCGCGTGCGGAAACCGGTTGGGAGGACGATGAGGCGTTTCCAGACGATCTCGATACGGACGCGGGCGAGGATTTCGTGGAACACGCTGAAGAACACCGGGAAAAGCGTTATCAGCCCCGGCCCGCCCCGGAGCAGAATGCGCCGGTAGCAGCTGCGCTCTCTGCGCAGCCCGCATGGCCGGCAGCGCAGATGGCGATGCACCCCGGCATGATGGTTCCCGGGCCAATGCAGATGATGGCACCGATGCCGCAGGTCGTGGGAATGCCGATGATGCAGCCCTATCCGATGTGGCAGCAGGCTCCCATGCCTTTTCAACCTGATTTCGGTGTCATGGCGCAGCAGGCGCCAGGGACCGTCGAAGAAGAGGATGAGGGCAGCGAACGCTTCGATGAGATCCACGACCGTCTCAAGGCCGTACGCCGCGAAGTGGATGCGCTAACGGCACGCCGGTTAAACAGGCATCGTTACTGACCTGAAAACACCGCCTTTCCCAATAACGTCAGGGAACGGCGCTGTGACGGGATTGCGGTTCTGTGTTTTCCCCATTATGCGGGCTCATGTGCGGGCCTCGTCCCAACGAAGAGCCACCTCGCACCCCTTGATAGCTGCACCGGGGAAAGACATGGCCGAAATCATTGACGGAAAAGCCCTCGCTGAGGATGTCGTGGCGAAGGTCAAGACCGAGACCGCCAGGCTTACTGAGACCGGAGTGACGCCAGGGCTCGCCGTGGTGATCGTCGGTGAGGATCCGGCCAGCCAGGTTTATGTCGCCTCAAAATCGCGCCGCGCGAAGGAGTGCGGGTTTCATTCGGTGCAGCATTCGCTGCCTCAAGAGACCGGCGAGGAAGAATTGGTGGCGCTGGTCGAGGAACTCAATGCCGATCCCGCGATCCATGGCATTCTGGTGCAACTGCCCCTGCCGAAACATATCGACGAGGGCCGTATCATTCAGACAATCGACCCCGACAAGGATGTCGACGGATTTCACTTCATCAATGTGGGGCGCCTTGGCACGGGTACGCTCGGTAGTGCCTTCGTGCCCTGCACGCCAGCAGGTGCGATGCTGATGCTTGAACGAGTGCGTGGCCGCGATCTTTCGGGGCTTTCGGCGGTGGTGATCGGACGCTCCAACATCGTCGGAAAGCCGATGGCGAACCTGCTTCTGGCAGCGAACGCCACGGTGACGATCGCCCACAGTCGAACGAAGGACCTTCCCGCGCTTGCAAGAACCGCCGACGTCCTGGTTGCGGCCGTTGGCCGCCCCGAGATGATCAGGGGTGACTGGGTGAAACCCGGCGCCACGGTGATCGACGTGGGCATCAACCGCATCCCCGCACCGGAAAAGGGCGAGGGGAAGACCCGGCTTGTCGGCGATGTCGCTTTTGCCGAGGCGAAGGAAAACGCCGGCGCGATCACGCCGGTGCCCGGCGGTGTCGGGCCGATGACCATCGCCATGCTGATGGCCAACACGCTGACCTCCGCATTCCGCACTGCGGGACTTGAGCCGCCCGCTTTCTAGGGCCAGGACCCCAATCTGGATCATCGCCCATGTCTTTCCTGCCGGACCAGCCTGCTTTACAACAATGGGCCATGGGCGAGGCGCGGCAGGATACCCGGCAGTTTGCCTTTCTGCTGGTAGACAAATTCTCGATGTTTTCGCTGGCGGCGGCCATCGACACCGTGCGCTCGGCCAATCGTCTTCTGGGACGGGATGTCTATAGCTGGGTCACCGTCTCCGCCGATGGTGAAGCGGTGATGGCCTCCAACGGTTTGCCGATCAAGATCGACTATGCGATCGCCGACCTGCCACCGGTCGATATTCTGTTTGTCTGTGTCGGGTTGACGACGGAGTTTCCCGGCAAGAGCACGGTGCTGGCGGGTTTGCGTTCGCTCGGCCGTCGCGGCGCGGCTCTCGGGGCGCTGGCGGCGGGATCCTATCTTCTGGCAGAGGCCGGTCAGCTTGAGGGGCATCGCTGCACGATACACTGGGAGAACCGGGCCTCCTTCATGGAGCGCTTTCCAGAGATCGAGTGCACTGGCAATGTCTATGAGATCGACCGGAAGCGCTATACCTGCGCCGGCGTGACCACTTCCATAGACCTGATGCTGGAAATCGTGCGCAACGACCTGGGTGTGGAACTGGCCAACGAGGTGGCCAACCAGTTCCAGCACGAGCGTATCCGCTCGCCGGGCGACCGCCAGCGGACGGGACCGGAGCGTGACCTCACCGGAAAATCGGAGAAACTGAAGAAGATCGTCGAACTGATGGCCGACAATCTGGACGAGCCTTACTCGGCGGTGCAGCTCGCCAGGGCGGCAAGCCTTTCGGTGCGGCAGGTGGAACGGCTGTTTCTGCGGCATCTGGGCATGACGCCGGGGCGTTATTACATGCGATTGAGGCTGGAGCGGGCGCGCGAGCTTCTGCGTCAGACCAATATGGCGATCCTCGACGTGGCGATTGCCACGGGTTTCACCTCGCACTCCTATTTCGCGCAGAGTTATCGTCAGCAGTTCGGGCGCCCGCCCTCCGAAGAACGGCGCACCACCTATTGAGTGCGTTTGGCGGCTGGTTTCGATGGTGGTGCTAGGCGCGCTCGCCCTTCGACAAGCTCAGGATGAGGGCTGTTGACGCACAAGACGCATGTCGCCAGCCACGCTATCCGTCAACGCTGTAGTAGCCCTCATCCTGAGCTTGTCGAAGGGCGAGGGCGCCCGGTGCTTTCGGTCAAGCCGGCTGCCAACTTTCGCAGAGCTACAATGTCGGGCTCGTGCGAGCCCTCGGAGGCAGCGCGGGCCATGAAGTCTTCCGCAAGGGACGCGGCGGCGTTTGAGAACGCATCCGGTGAGATGCGGGCGAGTGAGGCCAGGCCGCGCAGCAGTGCCTCTTGAACATCAGGCGCTGCAGATGCGGCTTCATAGGAGATCGGCCGAAAGGCCTCGTCCAGCAGGCGCTCCGGGCTGACCGGCATAAAGCGAATGCGCGGATAAGGTGGATCCTTCCGTTCCTCTTCCTTCTCCTCCAGCGCCCAGTTAGCCAGAAGACGCGTCTGCACCGTGAGGACATGGTTGGCGGTCGAGGGGTCGTTGACCCCGGGCGACAGGGCCCGCCGCGCCACATCCGCCAGAACGAGAAAGCCGAAGCCGGGATCGGAATCGAAGGTACGCTCCTCTCCGATGATGAAATCGCCGCGGATGGCCTTCAGCACGGCCTCATCCGCCTCACCGACGACCACGGCAATGATTGCAGGATGGTCCACATAGTCTCCGGGCCGGACACGCACGTGAATGACAAGCCCCTTGTCTTCCGCCAGGTCCTGTAGCGCGTGGGGGTCGAAATGCTGCACGAAGCCGACGCTGCCTGCCGCAACCTCGTGCCCGATGGGTGATCCCTCGCCAGCGCTGCACCCATAAAGCCCGTCTCGGCCAAGCCGGTTGAGCGCCTCGCGGGTGGCATCTTCCAGACGGCTCGTCATTTCCACCACGCGGCCCACGACCGAGATTTCACGGACCCAGCGAATTAATGCCCAGACGACCGCGAAGACGACGAACACTGTGGCGATGAACAGGATCAACCGCCCGCCAAGTGTGTAGATGCCGCTCGACAGGCCGATAATGCCGATGATCGAGAAGAGGAATGCGCCGATGAAGACAGAAATCGTGGTGCGTGCTGCGCGGTTTCCTGAAAAGAGCGGGACAGCGCGGGGCGAGCCGGTCTGCGCGGCGCTGGTCAGCAGGTTTACAAGCGTGGAGAGCGCAAACACCGCCACCGCCAGCATGCTCGATGCAACGATGCCGAGAATGTTGCGCAGGGCGTCTGCGGAGACGGTGATGGGGATCGCGCTTTCCTCCAGCCCCTCGGGGAAGAGGCTGGCGGAGAGATAAGCGAGTATGACGACGAGCACCGCCGACGCGCAGAACAGTGCCGGCAAGAACCACAGGGCCCGCGAAAATCGTCTGAATAGAAACCAGTAGCCGTTCACCGCCCCCCTCCGATCATGGAGAGAATGCACCGGGGCGACTGATTGTTCCAGATCAGAAAACGGCAGCCCCCTGATCCGCGCGGCCGGCAAGCTGTCGGAAACCGGCGAAAAGCTCACGCCCCATGCCCAACCCGTTAGCCGAAAGATCCGGGGCGGCGCTCTCGCGCGCGGCGAGTTCGTCCGCGTCGACCAGCACTTCGATTGTGCCTTTCTCGGCGTCAAGGCGCATCGGGTCGCCGTCACGCAACTTGCCGATCATGCCGCCGTCGAGCGCTTCAGGCGTGACGTGGATGGCTGCCGGCACCTTGCCGGATGCGCCAGACATGCGGCCATCCGTGACGAGCGCGATGCGGCGGCCGCGATCCTGCAAAACGCCAAGGGCAGGCGTGAGCTTGTGGAGCTCGGGCATACCATTGGCCCTGGGCCCCTGGAAGCGGATGACGGCGATGAAGTCCCGGTCGAGCTTTCCGGCCTTGAAAGCCTCCTGCATCTCGTCCTGCGAGTGAAAGATGATGGCCGGCGCCTCGATCAGCCGGTGCTCGGGCTTGACGGCGGAAATCTTGATGATGGATTTGCCCAGATTACCCGACAGGACGCGGATGCCTCCGGTCTTCTGGAAGGGCTTGGCGGCGGTGGTGAGCACCTTTTCGTTGCCGCTGGTGGCGGGTGCGGGCAGGCGTGCGACAGTGCCATCATCGGCAAGCTTCGCCTCGACCGTGTAAGGCCGCAGACCTTCACCCCAGATGGTGCGGACATCTTCATGCAGATAGCCATCATCGAGCAGTTCGCGGATAAGAAAGCCCATGCCGCCCGCAGCGTTGAAATGGTTCACGTCCGCAAGCCCGTTGGGATAGACGCGCGCGAGAAGCGGCACGTGGTCGGAGATTTCGGCGATGTCGTCCCAGGTGAGTTTGATGCCGGCAGCCGCCGCCATGGCGACCAGATGCATGGTGTGGTTGGTGGAGCCGCCCGTGGCGTTGAGCCCCACCACGCCATTGACGATGGAGCGCTCGTCGATCATGCGGCCAACGGGCGTGAACTCGTTTCCGAGCGCGGTGATGGCAAGCGCGCGTTTGGCCGCTTCCTTCGTCAGGGCGTCGCGCAGCGGCGTGTTGGGGTTGATGAACGAGGAACCCGGCGTGTGCAGGCCCATGATCTCCATCAGCATCTGGTTGGAATTGGCGGTGCCGTAGAAGGTGCAGGTGCCGGGACCATGATAGGATTTCGATTCCGCTTCGAGCAGGGCGGCGCGATCCACCTTGCCCTCAGCATAAAGCTGGCGGATGCGCGCCTTTTCGTCATTGGGTAGGCCCGACGTCATGGGACCGGCGGGGATGAAGACGGCGGGCAGATGGCCGAAAGTGAGCGCGGCGATTACGAGGCCTGGCACGATCTTGTCGCAGACGCCGAGATAAACGGCGGCATCGAACATATTGTGCGACAGGCCGACTGCAGCAGCCATGGCGATGACATCGCGCGAAAAGAGCGAAAGCTCCATGCCGGGCTGACCCTGGGTGACGCCGTCGCACATGGCCGGGACGCCGCCTGCCACCTGCGCCACACCGCCGGCCGCGCGTGCGGCCTCCTTGATCATGTTGGGATAGGGCTCGAAGGGCTGATGCGCCGAGAGCATGTCATTGTAGGCGGTCACGATGCCGAGATTGGGGACCCGATCGCCGGAAAGTGCTGCCTTGTCGGTCGGGCCGCAGGCGGCGAACCCATGGGCGAGGTTTCCGCAGGAGAGAGCGGAGCGGTGAACGGCCTGTTCGCTCGCATGGTCGAGGCGCTCCAGATAGGCTTCGCGGCTGGCGCGCGAACGCTCGCGGATGCGGGCTGTGACGGCTTCGATTTCGGGTCTGGCGGTCATGGCATGGCGTCCTGTGTAGCAGTTGCTCCCGCGCCTCAGGTCTGGCTGGCGGGCGCCCAGAATATCCGGGCAGGATGTTTCGCCCCGGCGAGCACCGCGCTGATGGGCGCGTCCGGGCCGGGTTGCATGGCCAGCGCTTCCTCGAGCGTCTTGCGCTTGTCGTCGCCCTCGATGTGAAGGGCGAGGAAACGCGCGCCGGCAATGCGGTTCATGGAGAGCGTCAGGCGCGGCTCGCCGGCACTCTCAGAGGAGACGGGCAGCACATCCGGGCCTTCTGCCAGTTTGAGCAGCGTCTCGATGGTTGTGGCGTCGGGAAAGAACGAGGCGGTGTGCCTGTCATTGCCCATGCCGAGCACCACCACGTCGAGGGGCGCCGGAATTTCCGCGAGCACGCCTGCGGCTTTTTCTGCCGCCTCGGCAATGCTTTCTGCCTCATGGTAGAGGCCGACAAAGGCGGCTCGGGCGGCCTTGTTCTGCAAAAGGTGCTGGGCGACCAGCCGGGCATTGGAACGCGGCGAATCCGCCGGAACGAAACGCTCGTCCACAAGGGTGACGGTAACTTTGTCCCACGGGATGTCGCGCCGTGACAGATGGTCGAAAAAGAGTGCGGGTGTGCGGCCACCGGAGACGGCAATGGCCGCGCGGCCCCGCTCCTTGACGGCAGCGGCGAGCTTTTCGGCAACAGTGGCCGAAAGGTTTTCAGCCAGGGCTTCGGGCGAGGCGAATTCATGCCATTTGCAGTCCACCATGGTCAGGTGCTCTCATGCCAGGTACGGCCGTCGCGCTCGATCAGCGCGATTGAGGAGGACGGGCCCCATGTGCCTGCCGTGTAGCCCTGTGCGGGCTGCTCGTTGTCTTCCCAGGCGGCAATGATCGGGTCGATCCAGCGCCATGCCGCTTCCACCTCGTCGCGGCGCATGAACAGGGTCTGGTTGCCACGGATTACATCCATGATGAGCCGCTCATATGCATCGGGATTGCGCACGCTGAAGGATTCGGCAAAGCTCATGTCGAGTGGCACATGGCGCAGGCGCATGCCGCCGGGGCCGGGGTCCTTGATCATGATCCACTGTTTCACGCCCTCGTCGGGCTGCAACCGAATGACGAGCTGATTGGCAAAGACCTTGCCGGCGCCATCCTCGAAGATGGAATGCGGGATCGGCTTGAACTCGATGACGATTTCCGAAACGCGGGTGGCGAGCCGCTTTCCGGTGCGCAGATAGAATGGCACGCCGGACCAGCGCCAGTTTTCGATCTCGGCCTTGATGGCAACGAAGGTTTCGGTGTTGCTCTCGCCGCTTTCAAGCTCTTCCGTATAGCCCTTCACCGCCCCTCCATTGGAAGCACCGGCACGGTACTGGCCGCGTACGGTCGCCTTTTCCGCGCTTGCGGTGGTGATGGGCTTCAGCGCGCGCAGCACTTTCAGCTTTTCATCGCGCACCGTATCGGCGTCCATCGAGGCGGGCGCCTCCATGGCAACGAGGCAGAGAAGCTGGAGGATGTGGTTCTGCACCATGTCTCGCAGCGCCCCGGCCTTGTCATAATAGCCGGCACGGCCTTCCAGCCCGACGGATTCGGCCACCGTGATCTGCACATGGTCGATATGGGCGGAGTTCCAGAGCGGTTCGTAGAGCGCATTGGCAAAGCGCAGCGCCATCAGGTTCTGCACCGTCTCCTTGCCGAGATAATGGTCGATGCGGAAGACATTGTGCTCGTCGAAGACGCGGGCGATGGCATCGTTCAATTCGTGCGCGGAGGCCAGCGAACGGCCAATCGGCTTTTCAACGATGACACGGGCCGTGTCCGTCGACAGGCCATGCTTGTCCACCTGTCCGACAATGTCGTCGAAAAGGCTTGGCGCGACGGCCATATAGAAGGCGCGCACGCTCTTGCTGTCACCGACTTCGGTTTTGAGGTCGGCAAAGCCTTCGCCCGATTTCGCATCCGCCGGCACATAGGAAAGACGAGCCAGAAAATGCTTGAGCTCCTTTGTCTCGATATCGTCCTTGGCGACATGCTCGCGGATCGCTTTCTCGGCAAAGGTGCGAAACTCTTCGTCGGAGAGTCTGGTGCGCGAGGAACCGATAATGCGGGTAGGGTCGGTGAATTGTCCCGCCCGCTGACGCTGATAGAGCGCCGGCAGGAGCTTGCGTTCGGAGAGGTCGCCCGTGGCGCCGAACACCACGAGATCGAAAGGTTCGACCGGAATTGTCTGGCTGGTCATGGTTTCTCCGTCTGCGTCGGTACAGCTTGCCGTTGCTATAGTCTAATCGATTTAAGAAAGCCAGATGGGATTCCGTCGCACGCGCATGTCGAGGCTGAGCCAAGCCTGCATAACCATTTGTGCCTTGACATGTCTTCGCATGGCGGGTTTCCCATGGTTCCCTTCGCGAGCATAGGCTTGCGCACTGACATTACAAACCGGAGCGGCAGGGATGGGAACCCATTTTTCGCGCAGCGTGGCTGAGGGCCGCGCTTTCATGCAGTTCATCGGCGGGCGGTCCGTCGATTCGCTCTCGGGCGAACGCATCGACGTTCGCTGCCCGTCCGACGGCAAGGTTTTCGCCTCCATCCCCGCTTCGAATGAGGCGGATGTGGATCTGGCGGTGAAGTCCGCCCGCAAGGCCTTTGACGAGGGGCCATGGAGCCGCATGCCGGCGGTGGAGCGCGGGCGCTGCCTGACGCGGCTTTTCCATCTGGTGGAGAAGCACGGCGAGGAACTGGCAGCACTCGAATCGCGCGACACCGGCAAGCCGATCCGCCAGGGCAAGGCCGATGTGACGGCCACCATGCGCTATTATGAGTTTTACGGCGGTGCGGCCGACAAGATCCACGGCGACACGATCCCGTTTCTCGACGGCTACACGGCGCTGACGCTGCGCGAGCCGCATGGCGTGGTGGTGGGCATCACGCCATGGAACTACCCGATGCAGATTCTCGCCCGCGTTGTGGGCGCGGCCCTTGCCATGGGCAACACGCTGGTGGTGAAGCCGGCCGAGGACGCATCGCTGTCGACAATCCGGATCGCCGAACTGGCGCATGAGGCGGGCATTCCCGAAGGCGTGTTCAACGTCATCACCGGCTATGGCCGCAGCGCCGGTGCCGCCCTTTCCGCGCATCCGCTGGTGGACTACGTGACCTTCACCGGTTCGCCGATGACCGGCACGGCAATCCAGCAGGCAGCCGCCGTGAACAATCGCGGTGTGACCATGGAACTGGGCGGCAAATCCCCGCAGATCGTGTTCGCGGATGCGGATATTGAGGCGGCGCTGCCGGTGCTCGTCAACGCCATCATCCAGAATGGCGGGCAGACCTGCTCTGCCGGCAGCCGCGTGCTGATCGAAAAGCCGGTCTATGAGAAAGTCGCTTCGGCACTGGCCGAGCGCTTCTCAAAGCTGGTTGCAGGGCCGCATGATGCGGATCTCGACATCGGCCCGCTGGTCAACCCGGCGCAGCGTGACAAGGTCGCCGGATTTATCGCGGCAGCAAAGGAAGCCGGCATCCCGCTTCTGGCCGAGGGCACGGTGCATCCGGATGCGCCGGAGGGCGGCTATTATCAGGCGCCGGCGCTTTTCGGCGCCGTCGACCCGAAGGCAGCGTTGGCACAAGAAGAAGTGTTCGGGCCTGTCCTTTCGCTTTTCCCGTTCGAAGATGAGGCGGATGCGATCCGGCTTGCCAACGATACCGAGTTTGGCCTCGTGGCTGGCATATGGACGCGTGACGGCGCGCGCCAGCACCGTGTGGCCAAGCGCGTGCGCGCCGGTCAGGTTTTCGTCAATGGCTATGGCGCGGGCGGCGGTATCGAACTCCCCTTTGGCGGGTTCAAGAAATCCGGCCATGGACGCGAAAAAGGCTTTGAAGCCCTGTTCGACATGTCCGCCACAAAGACAATCGTTTTCAACCACGGCTAACACTGACAGGAATTTTCGAAATGGCACGACTTGAAGGCAAGGTCGCCGTGATCACCGGCGCGGCGTCCGGTTTTGGCGCCGGAATGGCAAAGCGTTTCGCCGAGGAGGGCGCGAAGGTCATCGTTGCGGACCTCAATGCAAAGGGTGCGGAAAAGATCGCCGGTGAGATTGGCGAGGCGGCGCTGCCCGTCACCGCCGATGTTTCCATGAAGGCCGATGTGGACGCGATGGTGGATGCCGCCATGCAGGCCCATGGTCGGCTCGACGTGATGGTCAACAATGCTGGCTACACGCACCGCAACGGCCCGATGCTGGAGGTCGATGAGGAGACCTTCGACCTCATCACCGCCGTCAACATGAAGGCGATCTATCACGCCGCGCAGGCCGTGGTGCCGATCATGGACAAACAGGGCGGCGGCTCGATCATCACCACCGCATCGACAGCCGGCCTGCGCCCGCGTCCGGGTCTTACCTGGTATAATGCCTCGAAGGGCTGGGCGATCACCGCGACCAAGTCGATGGCCGTGGAACTCGCGCCGCAGAACATCCGCGTGAACTGCCTTTGCCCGGTGGCGGGCGAGACCGGCATGCTCGATCAGTTCATGGGCGAGGACACGCCGGAAAAGCGTGCACAGTTCCGCGCATCCATTCCGCTTGGCCGGCTTTCCACACCGCTCGACATTGCCAATGCGGCCCTGTGGCTTGCTTCCGATGAGGCGGAGTTCATCACCGGTGTTGCACTCGAAGTGGATGGCGGGCGCTGCATCTGAGGCTGCGCCGCTGACGGAGAATTCCGCAGGCACGGGAACCAGATGCCCGGTCCGGAATTTTCCATAGTCGGATAAATCAGAAGGGCCATTCAACGAATGAGTGGCCGCAGGCGGGGGAACATGCATGACCTATGAGCAGCTCTTTCTTTTCAGTCTGCTGGGCGTCGTGTTCGCCTTCCTTGTCTGGGGGCGCATTCGCTATGATCTGGTTGCCTTCGCGGCGCTGATCATTGCGGTGGTGGCGGGTGTTGTGGATGCGCATGACGCATTCATGGGCTTTGGCCACGAAGCTGTGGTCATTATCGCCCTGGTGCTCATCGTCTCGCGCGCCATGATGAACGCAGGCGCGGTGGAACTGATCGCACGTTTCGTGCTCTCGTCGGGGCGTTCCCTTTCAACACATATCGGCTTCATGTCGGTGATCGGCGCGGGGCTTTCCGCTGTCATCAACAATGTGGCCGCGCTGGTCATGCTGATGACCCTCGACATCGAGGCGGCCAAAAAGGCCAAGCGCCCCGTCTCGCAATCGCTCATGCCACTTTCATTTGCGACGATCCTCGGCGGCATGATCACGCTGATCGGCACGCCGCCCAACATCGTCATTGCCGAGTTTCGCGGGCGGGCGCTGGGCGAATCCTTCTCCATGTTCGATTTTTCGCCAGTGGGGCTGGTGTGCGCCATTGTCGGCATCGCGTTCGTGACAACGGTCGGGTGGCGGCTGATCCCCGATACTGGACAGGCGGCGGCTGTCGGAGAAGACGGGGCGGCTGGCCTGTTCGTTGCGGAAGCGGGCGTGAAAGAAAAGTCCGGTTTCATTGGCAAGGCGGTCAGCGAACTCTACCCGCTTGCCGATGAGCACGATGTGACCGTTCTCGGTCTCGTGCGTCGTGGCAAGCGCCTGCCGGGATTTGCCGCCGGCGAGGAATTGCGCAAGAGCGATCACGTCATTCTCGAAGGCGATCCGAAATCCATTGAAGCCTTCATCGGCGCTGCTGACCTCGATGCGCCGGGCTCCGAGGAGCATGGCGGCATTCGCGGTAAGTCTCTGGTGCTGGTGGAAGCCATCGTTCCCGACAATGCCCATATGGTGGGGCGCACCGCGAACGATCTGCGGCTGCTTTATCGCCGCGGCGTGACGCTGTTGGGCGTCTCGCGTCAGGGGCGCAGGTTTCGCGAGCGAGTACGAAAGCTCGTCATCAAGCCGGGCGACGTGGTGCTTCTTCTGGGGCCTGAAAGCCGGGTGAACGATGCTGCCGACTGGCTGGGCGTGTTGCCGCTGGCCGAAAAAAGCCACACGGTGATCCAGCGCGGCAAGGCGCTGTTTGCCGTTGGCGTTTTTGCGGCTGCGGTGGCGCTTTCTGTGATGGGCTTGATGCCGCTTGCAGTGGCGCTTGCCGGGGCAGTTGCCATCTATGCGCTGTTCAATGTGGTTGGCGCGCGCGAAGTTTACGAATCCGTCGAATGGCCGGTGATCGTGCTTCTTGCCTCGCTCATACCGCTGGGGCTGGCGCTCGAAGAATCCGGTGGCACCAAGCTGATTGCCGATTCCATTCTCTCGCTCACGGGCGCTCTGCCCGCCTGGGCAATCCTTGCGATCCTGATGATCGTGACGATGACCCTTTCGGACTTTTTGAACAATGTGGCAACCGCGCTGATCGCTGCCCCGGTGGGGCTTTCCATCGCCAAGGGGCTCGATGTTTCGCCGGACCCGTTTCTGATGGGTGTCGCCGTGGCCGCGTCCTGCGCATTTCTCACGCCCATAGGACACAAGAACAACACGATCATCATGGGGCCGGGTGGTTATCGATTTGGCGATTACTGGCGCATGGGCCTGCCGCTGGAAGTGCTGATCATTGCGGTGTCGGTGCCGGCGATCCTGTTCTTCTGGCCGTTGTAGAGCGGGCAACAGCGCCGTGCGTGGTGCGTGGTTCGACAAGCTCACCATGAAGGAGGTAGGCGCTTGCAAGAATGATTGGCTACACGATGCTGGTATTGCTCCTGCAGGCCTCTACCCACCCTCATGGTGAGCTTGTCGAACCACGCACAGCATCAATGCAACGGGAGTTTCGAGCCTAAAGCCGATCGCGCAGGGCGTACCAGTTGAGGGCCAGAAACATCAGGATCGGGCGCAGGCGCCGACCGCCCGGAAAGGGCGGTATCTTGAGCTCCTCGAAGAGGCGGAGTCGGTCGCGGTTTCCGCACACGGTTTCGGCATAGAGCTTGCCGACAAAGTTCGACAGCATGACGCCATGGCCCGAATAGCCGCCGGCGGAAATCACATTCGGCATGACCTCGCGCACATAGGGTTTTCTGGGCATGGTAATGCCCACATAACCACCCCATGCATGGGTGAGCTCCACATCGCTCAAGGCCGGATAAAGCTCTGCGATCTGGCGGCGGATGTGCTGGTGGATCGCCTTATCTTCGCCGGGCGCATAGATTTCACGACCGCCGAAGAGCAGGCGTCCATCGGCAGAGCGCCGGAAATACCGCACGACGAAGCGGGAATCATCCACCGCTTCGCCCCCCGGCAGGACCGGGCTGTCGTCGCCGAGCGGCGGCGTGGCGCCGATGAAGGAGCCGATGGGCATGACATGGGCCGCGCTCTTCGGTTCAAGGTCGCCGCCATAGGCATTGGTGGCGATGAGGCATTTTTCGGCGGTGATTGTGCCGGTGGGCGTCTCAATACGAACACCGCCTGCATCTGAGGAAATCCGTGTGGCCGGTGTCTTCTCGAAGAGAAGTGCTCCGGCCTCTGCCGCGACGCGCGCGGTGCCCGTCACGAGCTTGAGCGGGTGAATATGGCCGGTGCCGGTGTCGCGGGTTCCGCCGAAATAGCGCGTCGAGCCGAGGCGTTGAGCGGTCTGGGCCTCGTCCATATAGGTGATGTGGGGATAGCCGAAGCGCCCGCGCATGATGTCTGCGTGCCGACGGTATTCGTCCAGATAGCGCCTCTTGTGAACCACCGAAAGCTGGCCGGGCCGATAGTCGATCTCGATGGCGTTGCCGGCGGCGAAATCGAGCAGATGGGCCTTGGCCTCTTCGGCGAGGTCGAACAGGGCTTTTGCGCGGGTAAAGCCGAGCTCTGCTTCCAGTTCCTCGGCCCAGGCGCGCTGGCCGGTGCCGAGCTGCCCGCCATTGCGGCCTGATGCACCGTCACCGAAACGGTGCGCCTCGATCAGAGCAACATTGACGCCTGCCTTTGCGAGATGCGCGGCCGCGGAAAGGCCGGTGAAGCCACCGCCGACAATGGCGACATCGACGCGATAGTCGCCATCAAGGGCCGGATATTCAGGACGCGCGCTAACGGTCGCTTCATACCAGGAGAGGCCGGGCGAAACGGGCGACTGGTAGATCATGGGCGCGTGCCTAAACGTTCAGCAACAGGTATTCGCGCTCCCACGGACTGATGACCTGCATGAAGGTCTCGAACTCTGCCCGCTTGATCGCCGCGAAGGTGGAGACGAAGGGCGCGCCGAGCATCTCTTTCAGGCTCTCGTCATCCTCAAACAGCGCAACGGCTTCCAGAAGGCCGCGCGGCAGTTCAATCTCGTCCTGATTGACGGCGGTCCCGGCGGGTGCATCGGGCTTGTTCTTCTCCAGAATGCCGACAAGGCCACAGGCGAGCGAGGCCGCCAGCGCCAGATAGGGATTGGCGTCGGAGGAGGGGATGCGGTTCTCCACGCGCCGCGCGGCGGGATCGGAACGTGGCACACGGAAGGCCGTTGTGCGGTTGTCATAGCCCCAGCGTGTGTTGACGGGAACCGCCGTGCCCTGGGTGAGCCTGCGATAGGAATTCACATAGGGCGCCAGCATGATGAGCGCGTTGGGGATATGCCTTTGCAGCCCGCCGATGAAGTGGCGGAACATGTCGGTCTCCTCGCCCTTCTCGTCGGAAAAGACGTTCTGGCCGGTTTTGAGCGACACCACCGACTGGTGGATGTGCATTGCGGAGCCCGGCTGGTTCTGGATCGGCTTGGCCATGAAGGTGGCATAAGTGTCGTGCTTAAGCGCGGCTTCGCGGATGGTGCGCTTGAACATGAACACCTGATCGGCAAGCTCGATCGGGTCGCCATGACGCAGATTGATCTCGAGCTGGCCCGCCCCCTCCTCGTGGATCAGTGTGTCGATCTCGAGACCCTGGCCTTCGGAAAAGTGGTAGATGTCGTCGATCAACTCGTCGAACTCGTTGACGCCGGCAATGGAATAACCCTGACCGCCACCGATGGGACGACCGGAGCGCCCGACAGGCGGGGTGAGCGGATAGTCCGGGTCGGGGTTCTTGTGGACGAGGTAGAATTCGATCTCCGGTGCGACGATGGGTTTCAGGCCATGCTTGGCATATTCGGCCACCACGCGTTTCAACACATTGCGCGGGCTGAACGCCACGTCGCGCCCATCCTGATGGACAAGATCACAGATCACCTGTGCGGTCGGATCGGTCTCCCACGGGACCGAAGAGAGCGTGGAGAGATCCGGCAGGAGCTTCAGGTCACCATCGTCTTCCGGATAGACGAAATCGCCGCTGTTTTCGGGATACTCGCCGGAAATCGTCGTCATGAAGACGGCCGAGGGCAGCGCCAGCGACGTGTTCGACGTGAATTTCTTGGACGGCATCATCTTGCCGCGGGCAACACCAGCCTGATCGGGGGTGATGCACTCAATGTCCTCGATGCCGCGCCATTCCAGCCAGGCCGTGGCCTGCTTCCAGTCCTTCACACCGCGTAGGTTTTTCAAGAATGCGGGCGCGCGTACGGATTCACCTCTACCTGCGCGGCGGGCTAGCTTCTTCCTGTCAGGCATCAATCACCAGGGATTATTGTTTGGATGCCGGAGTATAGACTTGGGTCTGAAGGAAAGGGAAGAGCCCAGTCTCACGCCTGCACAGCCGTCAGCAGGCGCTGGATGACGGGCTGCAGTGTCTCCGGTGTCACGGGGCGAACCACGCGCGCATCCACATGCTCGACCGTTGGAGAAGCATCAAGGCGGGAAGGGATGATGGTGATGACGATTGGGAGCCGGCGCGGCGAGGCATTTCTGTGCTGCTCCAGATGCAGGAACAGATCGTCCGACATCTGCACCTGCGCGTCGATGTCGACGATCACCAGGCCCGGGCGGGACAGCGGCGACACTGCAGAAAGAATACGCCTCGCTTCCACGGGCTCCATCGCCTGGACCTTCAGGTAGGCGCGCTGGGCAATACGCGTGAGCACGATGCGGTTGATGGGGGAGGCGGCGATGACCAGGGCCTGCGCTGGGTCGGCAACACAGGACCCCGCTACGCCCGCGCCTTTCCCATCGCAAGGCCAGTCGGTTGCATGTCTGTCTACCATCATATGCTCGCCCATCGGCTGGATTGTGAATTTCAATGCCCGGTTGAGAGTTGGGGAAAATCAATGTCACTATAGTTGAGAAGTCAAGTTACAAATATGTCAGAATCGGCATGTGCCTGTTTCGCAATCAATATTTGTTGGCCATCGGTGTGGTGGCGAAGATTTTCTTCAAACCTGAATCGTTTGTATTGTTTGATCATTGGGTCACGGACTGCCCGTGAACAAGAAAAAGCGCCCGCGCAGGAGACCTTGCGCGGGCGCTCGACTGGAGGTCGTCAGGCCGGTGTCAGGAGCCGGCCAGACGATTGGTGACGATGACCGGCACCAAGAGGTCGCCCCAGTTTCCCTCCCCGCCATGATGGCGTGCTGAGCGGACCAGTTCCACGGACACACCGGAATCGACCGCCTTCATGACCGACTGGTTGAGCCTGTGCAGGTCGTTTGCCACCATGCGGATCAGGGCCTGCTGGTCGGCCGACATGGCGCTCGACTGTTCCTCTGCTCGTTCCTTGACGCGGGTGTTCGGTGTCATTTCCGTTCTCCTTTCCCGGCCGTTTCGGCCGTTGGGTTATTCCGCTGCCGGGCGGAATTGGTCGGTTTCGGTGGATTCCTTCATGGCGGTGGTCGAAGACTGGCCGCCGGTGATGGCCATGGACACGGCGTCGAAATAGCCGGTGCCGACTTCGCGCTGGTGCTTGGTGGCGGTGTAGCCATTGGCTTCCGCCGCGAACTCCGCTTCCTGCAGCTCCGAATAGGCCGCCATCTGTCGGTCCTTGTAGCCGCGTGCCAGCTCGAACATGCCGAAGTTGAGCTGATGGAAGCCGGCCAGCGTGATGAACTGGAACTTGTAGCCCATGGCACCCAGCTCGCGCTGGAACTTGGCGATGGTCGCGTCGTCCAGGTTCTTCTTCCAGTTGAAGGACGGCGAGCAATTGTAGGCGAGCAGCTTGCCCGGATGCGCCCTGTGAACGCCCTCGGCGAATTTGCGCGCCTGCTCCAGATCCGGCTTCGATGTTTCGCACCAGATCAGGTCCGTGTGCGGTGCATAGGCGACAGCGCGGGCGATGCAGGCGTCGAGCCCGTTCTTCACGCGGTAGAAGCCCTCGACCGTGCGGCCTGCCTCGTAATCGACGAATGGCTGGTCGCGCTCATCGATGTCGGAGGTGAGCAGCTTGGCGGCCTCGGCGTCGGTGCGTGCGATGACCAGGCTCGGCACGCCCATGACGTCGGCTGCAAGACGCGCGGCGTCCAGATTGCGGATGTGCTGGGCCGTCGGGATCAGAACCTTGCCGCCCAGATGACCGCACTTCTTTTCAGACGCAAGCTGGTCTTCGAAGTGGACGCCTGCTGCACCCGCCTCGATATAGGCTTTCATCAGCTCGAAGGCGTTGAGCGGGCCGCCGAAGCCGGCTTCCGCGTCGGCCACGATGGGCGCGAACCAGGTGTCGACCGACAGGCCTTTGCCTTCCGCCGTCTCGATCTGGTCGGCGCGCTGCAGCGTGCGGTTGATGCGCTTGGCGAGCTCGGGACCGGCATTGGCCGGGTAGAGAGACTGATCCGGATACATGGCCGAAGCGGTGTTGGCGTCGGCGGCAACCTGCCAGCCGGAGAGATAGATCGCCTTCAGGCCGGCACGGACCATCTGCATGGCCTGGTTGCCGGAGAGTGCGCCCAGCGCGTTGACGAAGTCCTCTTCGTGGATGAGCTTCCAGAGGCGCTTTGCGCCTTCCTCGGCGAGCGTGTGACGGATGGTGACCGAGCCGCGCAGGCGCTGCACATCCTGTGGCGTGTAGGGACGCTCAATGCCATCGAAGCGGCCTTCCGCAGCACCGGGAACAAGGTTGTAAAAATCCGTCATAATTGTCTCCGTACAGGATTTGTTTCACTGGCGGAGCTGCCTGACTGGGTGTCATTGCGCCCCGGTTTCGTTACAGGATTTACATTGCGGCGCAGCGAAAGCGGAGAGAAAACCGGATTTTCGCCGAAATTTTCGTGTCAGCATGTCTGGAATTTGACAGAGTGGATGTGTAAATTTGTAAATTATGTAAGGGCGGGTTTGTGCGACAGTTTTGTAAAGTCGTGTAAAGCGGAACGGCCGCGTGTCGCCGGGGACGCCGAGAACAACGGGATTCCATCATGGCCAACCAGAAGATATTCGCCGGGCCGCGCATCAGGCGCATTCGCACAGCCAAGGGGCTGACCCAGACAGCGATGGCCGAAGGGCTGGGCATTTCGCCGTCCTATCTGAACCTGATCGAACGCAACCAGCGGCCGCTCACCGTTTCGCTCATTCTGAAGCTCGCCTCTGTCTATAAGGTCGATCCGGATGAGCTGCAGGGTGAGGCGGGGCTTTCGCTCGCGGCGCTGCGAGAGGTGTTTTCCGATCCGCTTCTTGCGGGTGAGCTGCCCGGTGAGCAGGAACTGGTGGATGTGGCCGAGGCTGCGCCCAACGCGGCGGCGGCGCTCGTAAAACTCTACCGCGCCTATCGCGAGCAGGCGGATCGCATGTCGGATCTTTCAGAGATGCTGGCGCGGGAAGGGCGCACCACCGCCATTTCCGCAACGCGTCTGCCGATTGACGAGGTGCGCGAGACATTCGAGCGTCACGCGAACCATTTCGCATCTCTCGAAGAAGAGGCGGAAAGCTTCCACAAGCTGATTGGGCCGGGCGACGATCTTTCCGGAGCCATCAGGGGGTGGCTGAAACAGGAGCACGGCATCGTGGTGCGTCTGCTTCCCGTGGCGACCATGCCGAACTGGCGGCGGCGATACGATCGCCATTCGCAGCGCCTTTTCATTTCCGAACGGCTGTCGCCGGCCGACCAACTGCGCGAGATCGCCATGGAGGCCTGCCTGCTGCGCATGTCAGTGGCGATTGCCGCTGAGATCGAGATTCTGAAACTGTCGAGCAACGAGGCCCGCAGGCTCGCGCGGTTTGAACTCGGGCGCTATGCGGCACACGCGTTGATGATGCCCTATCAGGCATTCCTGTCGGCGGCCGAACGCGCGCACTACGATGTGGATGTGCTGAAATCGCGCTTCGGCGTGTCATTTGAGCAGGCGGCGAACCGGCTGACGACGCTCGCGCGGCCGGGTGCATCGGGCGTGCCATTCTTCATGCTCGAAGTGGACAATGCGGGCAACCGTTTCCGCAAGGCGGGCGCGCTGGGCTTTCCGCAGGCGCGCTTCGGCGGCGGGTGCCCGAAGCTGGCCGTTCATGCAGCTTTCGCGCAGCCGGGGCAGGTGCTGGTGGAGGCGGTGGAAATGCCCGATGGCGCCGAATTCCTGACAGTCGCACGCACGCTGGAGGGACCGCAGGGCGCCTTTGCCGAACGCCCGCGGCGGACGGCGCTTCTGCTGGGGTGTGATCTCGGATTTCGAGAGAGCGTGGTCTATGGTGATGCGCTGCCGGGTGCGCCGGGCAAGGCGGGAGGCGCGCCGACCCATGCGCTCACGCCGGTCGGGCCGGCCTGCCGTCTGTGCGAACGGGCGGGCTGTCTTGCCCGTGCCGAGCCGCCGGTGACAAGGCCGCTCGGGCTCGATGAGATGGTGACGGGCCT
The DNA here is from genome assembly GCF_900105565.1 of Nitratireductor aquibiodomus. Classification (NCBI taxonomy): domain Bacteria; kingdom Pseudomonadati; phylum Pseudomonadota; class Alphaproteobacteria; order Hyphomicrobiales; family Phyllobacteriaceae; genus Nitratireductor; species Nitratireductor aquibiodomus. Next base: position 3,318,893 of record NZ_FNSL01000001.1, read on the forward strand.
ATCCGCGTTCGACTTTCAGTGATGCCTGTCAGGCGATATCGAGCACCACATTGCCGACAACATCGCCGCGTTCCACGGCTTCGTGCGCTTTGACGATGTCGCGCAGGGCGAAGCGCTCGCCGATGGCGTGTTTCAGACTGTTCTTTTCAAGCATGGCGGTAAGCTGGCCGATCGCGGTTTCTCGTTCTTTCGTGAGCAGTTCGTAGACCACAAAGACCTGCAGGGTCAGGCTGTTCCACAACAGTGTGGGAAACGAAACGGGTATGTCGCCCTGCATGCTGGAACCGTAGCAGACGATCTTGCCATGGGGCGCCAGCGCACCATTGGAGATGATCGCGGTGGTGGAATAGAGGTCCATGTCGATGAGGCCGTCCACGCCCTTGCCGGAGGTGAGCCCCTTCACCGTGGCGGCCACGTCTTTCGCCTTGTAGTCGATGACGAAATCAGCGCCCGCAGCCCGGGCGTGGGCGGCCCGGCCCGGCGAGGCCGTGGCAATGACACGGGCCCCGCGGGCCTTGGCGATCTGGGTGACGTAGTGCCCGACAGAGGAGCCAGCGCCCGTGACGAGAAGTGTCTTGCCGCTGACGGTCTCGAAGAGGTTCACGGCATGCATGGCTGTCAGCGCGGGAATGCCGAGACATGCTCCTGTCGCGTAATCGACATTTGCCGGCAGGGAAATAGCCTGCGCTTCCGGCAATACGATCGCCTCGGCGGCGGTGCCGAAGGGACGTCGCCACTGGCCATTCCAAACCCAGACGCGCTGGCCGACACGACCATGATCCACGCCGGGCCCGACAGCGTCTATCTCTCCGGCGCCGTCGCTGTGTGGAATGACGCGCCCGGCATTGAGCGGGCGTCCACGCCGCGCCTTCACGTCGGACGGGTTGACGCCCGAGGTGGCCAGCCGAACACGCACTTCGCCGGGGCCGGGCGCGGGAAGAGGCATGTCACCCACCTCCAGAACGTCGCGTGCCGTGCCGTTGCGTTCATACCATGCTGCTCTCACCGCTCGCTCCCGCCCCCACTCCTGCCGTGTTTCCAGCCATTGACAAGGTTTGAAAATCCGGCGCAGGCTTTGTCATCCGCAACCATGACGCAGGTCAATCTTGAACCGCCCCGAAACGACTATCGACACTGACGTTAAGCCCAGTTCTTCCGTTTCACCAGAAGCAGGCGGGGAGATTTCAACAAAAGGCGCCGGCCCCTGTGGGGATTTCATCTCGGCCGAGCACGAGGCGGAGTACCGCGCCTTTGTCGAAGAACACCCGGACCTAGAGGCGGTCGAGTTTCTAATCGTTGATCCCAACGGCATCATCCGCGGGAAATGGGCGCCGGGCGACAGCCTTAAAAAGGCATTTCAGGAGGGTGTGAACTTTCCCATGTCTCTTCACGGCCTCGATGTATGGGGGCGTGAGGTCGAGGAAACGGGGCTTCACATCGAAACCGGCGACAAGGACGGCTATTGTCGGGCGACGCGTGGCTCGCTTGCGATCGTCCCATGGGCCAGGCGCAAGACGGCGCAGGTTCTGCTCCAGACCTTCACGCCGGAGGGTGAGCCCTTCATGGCGGATTCACGCCAGGTGCTGAAGCACAAGGTGGCGGAGGCAAATGCTAAGGGATTTTTCCCTGTCGCCGCGTTTGAGCTGGAGTTCTATCTGCTCGATCCTGAAAAGCAGGACCCGGCCGGCATGCCCACACCGCTTGGCGCTGGCGAGGGACCGGACCGTCTGCGCATGTACGGGCTAGACGATCTGGCCGAGAACGCAGCACTCTTCGACATGATCCGCGATGCTGCGGACGCACAGAACCTGCCCATCGACACGATCATCAAGGAGGCCGCGCCCGGCCAGTTCGAGGTCAATCTGAAACATCGGGCAGACCCGCTGCGGGCGGCCGACGACGTGATTCTCCTGCGCCGCATCGTGATGGGCTGCGCGCGCGAGCATGGGCTGACAGCCACCTTCATGGCAAAGCCCTTCATCGACTACGCCGGCAATGGCATGCATGTGCATACCTCCATGCTCGATGCGGACGGGCAGAACATCTTTGCCGGAGAGACGGGTCGCGAGCGGCTGCTTTCGGCTGTCGCCGGCCTCATCGACACCATGCCCGAATCTCTCATTCTCTACATCAACACCTGGAACGGGTTCCGGCGCATCACGCCCGGCTCCTATGCGCCCACCCATGCAGTGTGGGCGGAAAACAACCGCTCGGTGGCGCTGCGCATCCCGGTCTCGACGGAGGAAAACCGGCGCGTCGAGCACCGGATTTCGGGCGCGGACGCCAATCCCTATCTCGTCATGGCGGCGATCATACAGGGCATGATCGAGGGGATCGAAGCGGGTGCGAAGCCGCCGCCGCCGGTGGAAGGCAGCGCCTATGACGAGACGGCGGATCTCGGCCGTGAACTGCCCGACGACATGGATGACGCCCTCCAGCTTGCGTTAAAAAGCCGTTTCATCGATCGGGCGCTCGGGCCCCTTCTGGCAAAGGTCTATCGTGATCTGAAGCGCGCGGAAATCATCGCCTTCTGGAGCGAGATCACGCCGCTGGAACGCACCACTTATCTTTGAGCCCAAACAGAAATTTGCCGCTTGTCGCATTTCCGAAACGACAATAGGGTTGAAAAAAACTTGCGGGTGCCGGTGGCGATTTGCGCGCTGGCAAAAACAATCCCTTGGGGAGAAATTCCATGCTGCGTAAAACCCTTCTTGCATCCTGCGTTTCCCTTGCAGCGATTGCCGTTTCGGCGGCGGCCAATGCACAGGACCGCGTCGTCAATGTCTACAACTGGTCGGACTATATCGATGATGCGATCCTTGAGGATTTCACCGAGGAAACGGGCATAAAGGTCGTCTACGACGTCTACGATTCCAACGAAATCCTGGAGACCAAGCTGCTCGCGGGCGGCTCGGGCTATGACGTGGTGGTGCCGTCGGGCGAGTTTCTTGGCCGTCAGATCAGCGCCGGCGTCTTCCAGAAGCTCGACAAGGACAAACTTCCCAACATTTCCAACATGTGGGACATGATCAGCGACCGCGTGGCCGTCTATGATCCGGGCAACGAACACTCCATCAACTACATGTGGGGCACGACGGGCGTTGGCTACAATGTCGGCAAGGCCGAGGAAATTCTTGGCACGGCGAAGGTCGATACCTGGGATGTGATGTTCACGCCGGAACTGGCAGCGAAATTTAAGGATTGCGGCATCTATATGCTGGATTCGGCCAGTGAGGTGGTGCGCTCGGCCCTGATCTATCTGGGCCTTGACCCAAACACACCGTCTTCGGACGATCTTGCCAAGGCGGAAGAGTTGCTTCTTTCGGTTCGCCCCTATGTGCGCAAGTTCCACTCTTCCGAATACATCAACGGTCTTGCCAATGGCGACATCTGCTTGGCGCTCGGCTATTCGGGCGATATCTTCCAGGCGCGTGATCGTGCGGCGGAAGCAGATCAGGGCGTGACGGTCGGCTATGCGATCCCCAAGGAGGGCGCGATGCTCTGGTTCGACCAGATGGCGATCCCGGCGGACGCAAAGAATGTCGAGGAGGCGCACGAGTTCCTCAACTACATCATGCGTCCCGACGTGATCGCCAAGGCGTCGAACTATGTCGTCTATGCCAATGGCAACAAGGCAGCGCAGGCAGAGATGGACGAAGAAGTCGTGGGCGACCCGGCTGTCTATCCCGACGAGGCGACTATGGAGAAACTGCAGGCGCCGCTCCCATATGACATGCGCACGCAGCGTCAGGTGACGCGCATGTGGACCAAGGTGGTGACGGGTCAGTAGGCGGATTCAGGGCAGGGGACGCCGATGAAATCGCTCGGCAGCACACGTCGCAGCTTCGCACCCTGGGCCGATCCCCAGGCGAGGCCGTATATCTCGTTCGAGAATGTCACCAAGACGTTCGGTGATTTCACGGCGGTCGATGACCTGTCTCTCAACATCTATGAGCGCGAGTTCTTCGCGCTCCTGGGCGCTTCGGGCTGCGGCAAGACCACGCTTCTGCGCATGCTGGCGGGTTTCGAGCAGCCCACTTCCGGCCGCATCTTCCTTGACGGGCAGGATCTTTCGGGCATCCCCCCGCACAGGCGGCCCGTCAACATGATGTTCCAGTCCTATGCGCTCTTCCCGCATATGACGGTGGAGAAGAACATTGCCTTCGGCCTGAAGCAGGACCGGATGCCGGCCGACGAGATCGCCGACCGCGTCGCTGCCATGCTGAAGCTGGTGAAGCTCGAACCTTTCGCCAAGCGCAAGCCGCACCAGCTGTCGGGCGGCCAGCGTCAGCGTGTGGCGCTTGCCCGTTCGCTCGCCAAACGGCCCAAGCTCTTATTGCTGGACGAGCCGCTGGGCGCGCTCGACAAGAAGCTGCGCGAAGAGACACAGTTCGAACTGGTCGACCTGCAATACGATCTCGGCCTCACCTTCATGGTCGTCACCCACGATCAGGAAGAGGCGATGACCATGGCCGACCGCATCGCGGTGATGGACAGGGGCAATGTCATCCAGGTGGCGACCCCGGCGGAGATCTACGAGGCGCCGAATTCGCGCTTCGTTGCCGATTTCGTGGGCTCGATCAACATGTTCGAGGGAACCGTGACGGCTGCCGACAGGGAGACGGCGCGGATTGCGGACGCATCCGGCTTCGAGCTTTCGGTGCTCAATGGCGCCGGCGCGGAGAAGGGGGCGAATGTGTGGTTCGCCGTCCGTCCCGAGAAGATCGACATATCCCGCAACCGCCCGGAAAGCGCGGTCAATGCTGTGGAGGGTGAGGTCTGGGACATCGCCTATCTGGGCGACATGACCATCCACCACGTCAAGCTCGATGACGGCCGCATCGTCAAGGCTAGCAGCATCAACCGCCGCCGTGCGGTGGAAGATGTGCTGACATGGCATGACCGGGCATGGGTGTCCTTCCCGGCGGATGCCGGCGTCGTGCTGACGCGGTAGCTGACGATGGCGCGCTTCATCTCCGCAATCGCAGCCCGCTTCGTCATCGCTCTGCCCTATCTGTGGCTGCTGGTGTTCTTCCTCGCGCCGTTTCTGATCGTCTTCAAGATTTCGCTTTCGGAACCGGCACTCGCCATGCCGCCCTATCAGCCGGTTTTCGACCTCTTCGCCGGATTTGCGGCGTTCTTCGAGAAAGCCCGCGCTCTTTCGTTCAGCAATTACCTGTGGCTTCTGGACGATCCGCTCTATGTGAATGCCTATCTTTCGAGCATCTGGATCGCCACGGTTTCGACCCTGATCACGCTGGCCGTGGGCTATCCCATCGCCTATGGCATGGCGCGTGCACCGGCCTCGATCAGGCCGACGCTGCTCATGCTGGTGATCCTGCCTTTCTGGACTAGCTTCCTGATCCGCGTCTATGCCTGGATCGGCATCCTGAAGCCGGAGGGGCTGCTCAACCAGTTCCTGATGTTCCTGGGGGTGATCGACGAGCCGCTCGTCATCCTCAACACCACGACCGCCATCTATATCGGCATCGTCTATTCCTATCTGCCCTTCATGGTTCTGCCGCTCTATTCGACGCTGGAAAAGATGGATGGGTCTCTGATCGAGGCTGCGCGCGATCTCGGCTGTCCGCCCATGGCTGCGTTCTGGAAGGTGACGTTCCCCATGTCTCTGCCGGGCGTGGTGGCCGGTTGCATGCTGGTGTTCATTCCGGCGGTGGGCGAATTCGTCATTCCCGATCTGCTCGGCGGATCGCAGACCCTGATGATCGGCAAGACACTCTGGACCGAGTTCTTCAACAATCGCGACTGGCCGGTTTCATCTGCCGTGGCGGTGATCCTCCTTTTGATCCTGATCGTGCCGATCATACTCTTCCAGCGCTCACAGGCGCGTTCACGCGAGGCGGGGAATTAGCATGGCTGGAAGCTGGGGACGCTTCAACATCGTGTCGCTCGTGCTGGGCTTTGCCTTTCTGTACCTGCCGATCCTTCTCCTGGTGATCTACTCGTTCAACGAGTCGCGTCTCGTCACGGTGTGGGCGGGCTTCTCGACGAAGTGGTATGTGGAGCTTTTCTCCAATCGTGGCCTGATGGATGCGGCCTGGGTGACGGCACGGGTTGCCTTCCTGTCGGCGACGGTGGCAACCGTGCTCGGCACGATGGCAGCCATTGCGCTGACACGTTACACGCGCTTTCGCGGCCGTCTCTTGTTCTCCGGCATGGTGTTCGCACCCCTCGTCATGCCGGAAGTCATCACCGGCCTTTCGCTTCTGCTTCTCTTCGTGGCGATCAATTTCGATCGCGGGTTTTTCACCGTCACGATCGCGCACATCACCTTCTCCATGTGTTTCGTTGCCGTGGTGGTTCAGTCCCGCCTCATGAGCTTTGACCAGTCGCTCGAAGAGGCTGCGCTCGATCTCGGCGCGACGCCGGTGAAGGCGTTTTTCCAGGTCACGTTGCCGGTGATTTTGCCAGCGGTGATTTCAGGCTGGATGCTGGCCTTCACCCTGTCACTCGACGATCTGGTGATTGCGAGCTTCACATCCGGCCCCGGTGCGACGACCCTGCCAATGAAGATCTACAGCCAGGTGCGCCTTGGTGTGACGCCGGAAATAAACGCGGTCTGCACCATACTGATCGGGATCGTGGCGATGGGCGTGATTGCCGCATCGATTGTCACCAAGCGGCAGGAAATTCAGCGTCGCCGCGACGAGCGGGCAGCCATGAGAGTGGTGGCCTGAGCGGGGCGAAGCCGGCTATTCGATCAGAAAGGGCGCGATAAAGGGCGCATTCCAGGAGCCGCCGACGAAGAAGGTTTCGCGCGGCCCCTGACCCGCACTGCTTTCCTCCGCGGCAGTCTCCTCGCCGGAAGGTGGCCCCGGCGGAAGAATGCTTCCGGAAAGGGCAATGCCGCGGCCGGCAAAAGGCACGAGCCCGCCGATTGTGATCTTTTCTCCGGTGCTCAGGCGCGCTTCCGCGGTATCGATCCATGCAATGCCGCCAGCCAGTGTGGCCTTCAAATCCGCGCCCTCGATGGGGAGTTCGCCATCGGCAATGTCCTGCAAGGGGAAAAAACTGCCCTTGTCGTTGTGCTCCCGAAAAGTCTCGAGATTGAGGCCGACAATGCTGCCCTTGCCGAAATTGGCCGAGATCGAACCGTCGGATGTTTCAAGGATCTGGTTCAGCGTTTCTCCATGCCCTTTCAGAAACACGGAAAACGACCCTTTGGCCTTCGGCATGAAGGCGGTGAAATGAAGCTTCTCTCCCATCAGACCGCCGTCGATGTTCTCGGCCGCAATGCGGAGCTCCGCATGATCGCGGCCTTCCACATTGTCGAGCCGGATGCCGAGCTGAAGCATGCCGCCAAACGCCGTGGCGTCGGAAATATCGAGGCTGACCAGCCCGTCGCGAACCTGTGCGGTTGCGGCCACGTCGGTCATCGACACGGATCCGGCTGTCGCCTGTGTGGCCGAAAGGCGAAGGTCGAAATTGAGATCATGCGCCCACGGAGCGGCCGCCGCCTGGGTTGGCGCGTCGGGCTCGGGCGCAAGGGTCTTCAGCAGCGTGCCGAGATCGAGTGCATTGAAGGCAAGCGTGCCGGAGATGGTCGGACGCTGATCGGTAAACGCCACGTCGAACACGCCGGTCGCGTTGCTATCCCCAAGACTGAACTCCGCGGTCTCGAACTTTATGCGCTTGGCATCGCCGATGATTGTGCTGCGAAGCTTCGCGGGCTTGATCGTGCTGCCGGGCCAGTCTTCCAGCAGGGTCCACTCCAGCACCCGCTGCAATGACGGGGCGGAGCTTTCCAGAGTCCCGTTGACGAAGGCTCCGCCAACGAGGTCGGCTTCTCCCTTGAAAGAGAGCGTCAGCGGCGCGCTTTTGACCGTAAGCGAAAGGGCGGTCTTGCCGCCGGCAAGCAGCAGGAGTGGCTCTTCCGTGGAAGCGTCAACAGTGATGCTTTCGCCATGCCAGATGCCTCTGGCGGAAAGGGTGGCGGCACGGTTGAGCGCAGGCCAGTTGAATGTCCCGGTGAAACCACTCAGAAGCGGCGGCCTGCTGGCTCCGCTTAGGGTGATCACGCGACCGTCCTCGACTTCGACCGTCGCAAAACTATCGCTCGGCAGTGCCGTTTTATCGGGTGCTGCGGGATCGGCGGCCAGCAGCTCGCGCGCCACCTCCACCGATTGGGCGAGCCTGCCCCAGTTCGGGATCGACGGCACGCGCATCATCCCGTCCGTATCGTCAAGCCGCAGGACCGGCCGCACGAGGCGTATTTTGGTGAAAACGACCTTGCCGCGCAGGGCCGCGAGCGCCGACAGGTCGACTTCGACACGCTCTGCTTCCATGACGGCGGCGGCGCCATCGTCGTTCCAGTCGGACAGAACGACGTCGTTCAGCACCGCGCTGAAAGAGGGCCAGACACGGATTTGGGGGGCATCGTCCAGCCGGACGCGATAGCCGCTCCAGGCGCTTAGCTGCTGGGCCACGCTGTCGCGCACGATCTGTGTAGAGGCCAGGATCGGCAGGCATACCACTACTGCCACCGCAAGGACGGCAGCAATCACCAGTGCCCATATGCTCTTCTTCATTGCCGACGAGGGCATGGAACCTCATCCCTGGCGCTCCGCCCGGCGAATTTCAAACCGGACTCAACGCTGTCTAACTGGTGGCTCTGAAATGCCACGGTGCAGCGATGCCGGCAAACCGACTTCACAGCTCCTTACGGGTTTAAACATGGCGTATGGCAATTCAAGGACTTGTCGCGCTGCAGGCGGGTATTGCACCGCTTTCTGCAATGCAATGGCCGGTTGGCCTGCGGTGCAGGGAATTGTTTCGCATGAGACCATTGCCGTTCCGGTGCGGAAACGCATAAGAAGAGCAATCGCCTGAACGGCAATGAGGAGGACAGGATGAGGGCAGCCGAGCCGCTTTGGAGACCATCTGAAACCCGGAAGAATGAGGCGCCCGTGTCGGCTTTTGCAAGGCGCGCCGAGAAGGTGGCCGGCCGTAGCCTGCCCGACTACGACGCGCTCCATGCCTGGTCGGTTGAAGATCGTGAGGCGTTCTGGTCGCTGGTCTGGGATTTCTGCGGCGTTATCGGCGACAGGGGCGAGCGCATTCTGGTCGATGGCGACCGCATGCCCGGGGCGTCATTTTTTCCCGATGCACGGCTGAACTTCGCGGAGAACCTTCTGCGCGGTTCGGGAAACGGCGATGCGGTGGTTTTTCGCGGCGAAGACAAGGTCGAGCGCCGGCTTTCCTGGGATGCGCTGCGTGCGCAGGTATCGCGTCTGCAGCAGCTCTTCCGTGACCGGGGCCTGAAAGCCGGTGACCGGGTAGCGGCGATGATGCCCAACATGCCCGAGACACTCGCAGCGATGCTCGCTGCCACGTCGCTTGGTGCCGTCTGGTCCTCCTGCTCTCCCGATTTCGGCATCCAGGGCGTGCTCGACCGGTTCGGTCAGATTGAGCCGACTGTCTTCATTGCGCCGGACGGCTACTGGTATGGCGGCAAGGCCTTCGATGTTTCAGACAAGACGGCGACGGTTCTCGACAAACTGCCGGGCGTTAAGCTGGCTTTGATTGTCGACTATCTCGGTAACGCGCAGGAGGCCGCCGCAAAGATCGACAGGGCCGAGGCCTATGACGAAGCGGTGGCAGGCTACGAGGCAGGTGAACTCGCCTTTGAGCGGTTCCCCTTTGCGCATCCGCTTTACATCCTGTTTTCTTCCGGCACGACCGGCATCCCGAAATGCATTGTGCATTCGGCGGGCGGCACGCTTCTCCAGCATGTGAAGGAGCATCGCCTGCATGCCGGACTCAAGCCCGGCGATCGGCTCTTCTACTTCACCACCTGTGGCTGGATGATGTGGAACTGGCTGATGAGCGGGCTGGCTTCCGAGGCCACGCTGCTGCTTTATGACGGTTCTCCGTTCCATCCCGACGGCAACGTGCTTTTCGACTATGCCGATGCCGAGGGCATGACCTATTTCGGCACGTCTGCCAAGTTCATCGATGCGGTGCGCAAGGCCGGCCTGAAGCCGATGGAAAGCCACGATCTCTCAACGGTCGAAACGATCTCGTCGACCGGCTCGCCGCTGGCGCCGGAAAACTTCGCCTTCGTCTACGAGGGGATCAAGAAGGACGTTCATCTCGCCTCGATCTCCGGCGGAACGGACATCGTGTCCTGCTTTGTGCTCGGTGTACCGACGCTGCCGGTCTGGGTCGGCGAGATCCAGGCGGCCGGGCTCGGCATGGCGGTCGAAGTCTGGGATGACGAAGGGCGTCCGCTTGAGCAAGGGAAGGGCGAGCTCGTGTGCACGCGCGCCTTCCCGGCAATGCCGATCGGATTCTGGAACGATCCGGAAGGCGAAAAATATCATGCGGCTTATTTCGACCGGTTCGACAATGTGTGGTGCCACGGCGATTTCGCCGAGTGGACGGAGCATGGCGGCATTGTCATCCATGGCCGTTCCGACGCGACGCTGAACCCCGGCGGCGTACGCATCGGCACGGCGGAAATCTACAACCAGGTCGAGCAGCTGCCGGAAATCCTCGAGGCGATCTGCATCGGTCAGGAGTGGGAAGACGATGTGCGGGTCGTGCTCTTCGTTCGGCTCGCCGATGACGTGGTGCTTGACGAGGCGCTGGAAAAGACCATCCGCACCAAGATCAGGACGGGAGCAAGCCCGCGTCATGTGCCTGCGCGCATCGTGGCCGTGGCGGACATTCCGCGCACCAAATCCGGCAAGATCACCGAACTTGCCGTACGCGACATCGTTCATGGCCGCGCGGTGAAAAACAGGGAAGCGCTTGCCAATCCCGAGGCGCTGGACCTTTACCGCGACATTCCCGAGCTTAGCACCTGATGTCGGCGCGGCTTGGTTAAGGAAGGATGAAGACGAAATTTACCGAGACTTCACAAGTGGTACGGTTCGGTAAATTTCTCCGCATTCCGGTAAGGTTCTGTTAAGGGTTTGCCCGCGATAGTGTCGGCTAACTTGACGAGCCGGACAAAGGTTCCTTCTGTTTATGCAGATGTTCGCCAAGCCCCGTTTTTGACAGCATTCAAGATCCTACAGGCGCCCTTTCCCGGGCGCTTTTTTTTGCCTGAACTGCCGGTGCGTCCACGCGTGCGCGGCACAGGCATACGCAAGCCTATTGGATGGATGTCAGGTGTTGTGGTCGCGCATCAGGGGGCGTGACAGAAGGATCACCGGCACGATGGCCGTGGCGATGATGAGGAGCGCGGCGACGGCACCATCCTCCACCACGCCGCGGGACGCGTTTTCATAAACGTGCGTGGCGAGCGTGCGGAAGCCGAAGGGGCGCAGGAGAATGGTCGCCGAAAGTTCCTTCACCGTGTCCACAAAGACGAGGATAGCCGCCGTCAGGATAGCCGGCTTCAGAAGCGGCAGGAGAATGCTCATGGCGCTCTGGTTCGCCGTCTTGCCGAGGCTGCGGGCTGCCTGATCCAGATTGGGAGGCAGTTTTTCCAGACCCGAGCGGACCGCGCTTTCAGCCAGTGCCAGAAAGCGGATCGTGCAGGCGATGACGATGGAGGCTGCCGTGCCGGTCAGGAGAAGCCCGGTGGAAAAGCCGCCATAGGTGCGTGCAGCGCTATCGACCGTGTTGTCGATGGCGGCGAGGGAGAGAAGCAGGCCGAGGCCGAGGATCGTGCCGGGCAGGGCATATCCGATGGAGGCAAGCCGCACCAGCGCCATGGTGTAGGGCGAGCGCGAGAGGCGCATGGCATTGAGAAGGAGAAGGGCGATGACAACGGTCGCGATGGCGGTGACGCTGGCCACTGTGACACTGGTCAGGAATGCCTGCAGAACTTGCGGATCCGCAAACTGGTAGAGCCGTTTCGAGACATAGCGGCCAAAGACGAAAAGCGGAACGCCGAAGCCCGACAGGATGGGCAGGATGAGGGCGCCGGTTGCGAGAATGCCTTTGAAGCCGGGGAGCGGCAGACGGGGCGGGCGCACATGCATCTGGGTGCCGCGTGCGCTGTGAAAGCGCTGTTTGCGGCGCGCCCATTGCTCGGCTGTCAGAAGCAGGAAGACGATGACAAGCATCACGGAAGCGATCTGCGCCGCCCCTTCGAGGCTCCCGCGATTGAGCCAGGTGGAATAGACCGACAGGGTGAGCGTGCGAACGCCGAGATATTCCACCGCGCCGATGTCGTTGAGTGTCTCCATCATCACCAGCGCAAGGCCTGCGACGATGGCCGGGCGGGCGACGGGCAGCAGGATACGGAAGAAGACACGCGCCGGCCGCGCGCCCAGCGTGCGCGCCACATCGGCAATATTGCGCCCCTGCATGAGAAAGACGACGCGGGCCGTGAGATAGACATAAGGGAAGGTGACGGACGTCACCACGAGGGCGGCGCCCCAGGTGGAGCGGATGTCGGGGAACCAGTAGTCGCGCGCGCTTTCGAAACCGAAGATGGCGCGGAACGTGCTCTGCAGCGGTCCGACATAGTGGAAGAATTCGCCAAAGGCATAGGCGGCCAGATAGGTGGGAACGGCGAGCGGCAGCACCAGCGCCCATGAGAGGAGCCGACGCAGCGGAAACTCGTAGCCGACCACCAGCCACGCCGATCCGACACCGATCACGGCTGTGCCCATGGCGACAAGTCCGAGCAGCGCGAGTGTCGTGCCGAGTGACTGGGGCAGCACGTAGCGCAGGAGATGCGGCCAGGCTTCGCCCGTGCCGGAAAGAGCGACGAAAAGGATCGTGGCGACGGGAAGAAGGACGGCCAGCGCGATCATGAGACTGCCGAGCCGCGCGGCGCCGTGGCGCTCTCCCCGAACGCGGGGGAAACGGTGTTCACGAAGGGGTGCTGTCGGCGCTGGCTGGAGGGGCATGGCTACAGGTGCGATACGATTGCGGGTGTCCCCGCAAATGCAAAAAGCCGGGCCCCGCAAAGGACCCGGCTTTTACGTGTTAACGATGGATCAGCTCGCCGGGCCGTCATCAAGACCGACACGGTCAACCATTTCGGAGGCCGCCTTGCGGTTCTTCGCGATCTCGGCAAGCGGCAGGCTGTCCGGCTTGATCTTGCCGAAGGACTGCACGGTTTCAGAAACCGTGGCGCCGGGAAGAACCGGATATTCGTAATTGGTCTCGGCATAGATCGACTGGGCCTCGGCGCTGCCCAGGAAGCGCATCAGCTCGAGCGCGTTGTCACGGTTCGGCGCGTGCTTCGCCATGGCCATGCCTGAGATATTGACATGAGTGCCGCGATCCTCGGAATTGGGGAACAGGACCTTCATCGAAGCGGCCCAGTCCTTCTGCTCCGGCTCTTTCTCATTGTTGATCATGAGGCCGACATAATAGGTGTTGCCGATGCCCAGATCGCACTCACCGGCATAGATGGCCTGCGCCTGCGCGCGGTCGTTGCCGCTCGGCTTGCGAGCGAGATTGGCCTTGAGGCCCTTCATCCACTCTTCTGCCTTTTCCTCGCCGAGATGGGCGATCATCGAGGCGAACAGGGCGATGTTGTAGTTGTGCTGGCCGCTGCGCATGCAGATCTTGCCCTTCCACTTGGGATCGGCAAGCTCTTCATAGGTGATGGTGTCCTGCTCGACGCGGTCCTTGGAGGCATAGACAACGCGGCCGCGCGTGGTGACGCCGAACCAGTGGCCTTCCGGATCGCGGAACTCGGAGGGAATTTCGGAATTTACCGTCTCGTCTTCGACGGTCTGGGTGATGCCCTTTTCCTTGGCATTCATCAGGCGGCCGATGTCGACCGTGAGGATGACGTCTGCCGGCGAATTGGAGCCTTCCGCGGCAATACGGTCCTCAAGCCCCTTGTCCAGGAAAAGGACTTCGGTCTCAATCCCGGTCTTCTCGGTGAAAGCGTCGAGCAGCGGCTGGATGAGGAAGGGCTGGCGGTAGGAATAGATGTTCACCGTTCCCTCGGCCTGGGCAGCAGGCAGGGTGGTGGCAAGCGTTCCCGCGGCGACAAGCGCGGCAAGACCGGCGCGGGCAGCGATCAGTTTGTTCGTCAGCATTGGTGTCTCCAAACCTTTGGGATTCAAGGTCCCAGGGAATGCGCAGCTCTTGCTCCGCAGTGCGGCTGTATCTCGCGGAAAAAACACCGATCGTCAAGAAAAATGCGAACAATATCATTAGTTTAGAAATATTCTAAACTACGAATGTCATCTTTTCTGACTGTGATCTGGCCGGCTGCTCAGTCGGCCAGTACGCGTGTCGGCGGAAATGAAACCTCGACAAGCGTGCCTTCGCCGGGCACCGAGTTGATGGCAAAGGCGGCACGATTGGCTTCTACCATGGCGCGGGTCAGCGGCAGGCCTAGGCCGGTCCCGTCACCACGTTTGCGCTTCAAGCTGTTGATTTGCTTGAAAGGCTTTAGCGCTTCCTCGATTTCTGCCGGGCTCATGCCGATGCCGGTGTCGCGCACGCGCATGATGACCGACCCGTCCGAACTATAGGCTGTCGAGATGATCACCTGGCCGCCGGCGGGCGTGTAACGCACCGCATTGGACAGAAGGTTGAGCGCGATCTGGCGAACGCTGCGCGGGTCGGCGACCACATCCGGCAGATTCGAGGCGAAGCTCGAACGGATGATGACGCGCTCTCGATTGGCCTGCGGCTGCATCATGGCCACGGTTTCGCCGAGCACATCGTTGAGCGACACCGCCTCATAGTGCATCTCCTGCTCGCCGGCTTCGATCTTGGAAATGTCCAGCAGATCGTTGACGAGATCGAGCACATGATTGCCCGAACGGTTGATGTCCTGCAGATAGTCGCGGTAGCGGTCATTGCCGATGGGGCCGAACTTTTCATCGAGCATCAGCTCGGAAAAGCCGATGATCGCGTTGAGCGGTGTCCGCACCTCGTGGCTGACACGCGCCAGAAACTCCGACTTCTGCGAGGAGGCACGCTCGGCCTCGGCGCGCGCCTGGGTCAGCTCCTCCGCAGCGCGTTTCCATTGCGTCACATCGCGCAGGACAGCGCAGAAACCGCTGCTGTGCGGCAGGCGCCCCATGGTCATGAAAAGCGGGATGAAACGCCCCTGGGCCTCGCGCCCGATCACTTCCAGGCCGTCATTGAGGACGCTGGCAACGCCATTGTCGGAAAGGCTTTCCAGATGCGTCCTCACCGCTCCCTGGCTTTCGATGGCGAAGAGTGCGGTGAAGGGTTTGCCGGTTACATCCTGATCGTCAAAACCGAAAAGCGCTTCCGCCGGCCGATTGGTCGAGCGGACATTGCCGTCATTGTCGATGACCACCACGCCATCCGTCGCCGTATCGACGATGGCCCGCATCTCGGCCAGATGCATCTGCAGCTCGGCGGTCTGGGCGTCGAGTTCGGCGTCGCTCACCGCTTCGGCTTGCGCATCGGCTGCGCCTGTTCCCGCGATTGCGGCAACGGCTTCTGTCCCGGTTTCGATGGGTTGCAGCGCAAGAAGCAGAGCCTTTCCATCGCGCCAGGGAACAGACTGAAGATGCGCGTGCACATCAAGCTCGTCGCCCTGAGCCGTCCTGATTTTCAAAGCCTGCGCGTCGGCAGGGGCCTGCGAAACCTCGTAGCTTTCAGGGAAAAGCACGTCGAGACCGCCGCTTGCCTCAAGCGTTTTCAAGTCCACGTAGCCGGTCAGATCGAAAAAGGCGCTGTTGGCATAGTGGAGCGTGTCTCCCGCATGAATTACGATGGGCAGCGGCAGACCGGCCAGGAGGCCGGGGCTGTTTCCGTCACTGTCGGCAGGCATGGTGTAGAACGCCGACGGAACGATGGCCGAAGACGACATCCGTGGGGCGGGCACATCTTCGGAACGCGCTCCGGCAGGCTTTGACTGCACGTCACCCTTGACCGGTTCCTCGCTCTTTGAGGAGGCCGGCACTTCTTCTTCTGCGTTTACATCGCCGGTTGCGTCCGGTGTGGTGTCCGGTTCCGTATCGCCTGTACCGGGTGAAACGGTGTCGGGCGAAGCATCGAGGTTTTCGGGTTCCTGCTCCTGCTGGTTTTCCTGGCGCAGTCGCTCACCGATCTCCCGGAAAGCCGTCGTTTCCGTCGGCGACAGCCCGCCTTCCGTGGCCGGTGCAGCGCGATGTTCGGCGAGACGGATGATCTTGACCGGCTCATGTTCAGCGTCACCGACGGATTCCGGTGCCGGTTCGGAAAGGTCCTCGGCCGGCCCGTGGTCATCGAGCGGCAGCGGCTCCGTGGTCTCTTCGTCTGCAGATTCCGTGGCCGGGTCCGTCGGCGTGTCGCGTGTCGGCAGGGGAGCGCCAGGTGTCAGCACGAGGCCGATGCCCTCCGGGTCTGTCACCGCGTCGTTCATACGCGCCAGACCGAACCCGTGAAACCCTTCGAAGATACGGCCGCGGCCATAGATGGGCAGGGCGGCCAGATCGACCGGAATTTTGAGATCCGTGCCTTCCAGTGGCCACATGACGGTCCTGCCGGACCAGGTGTCGCGGCGCTCGAGCAACGCCGAAATGCGCCCTTCGGGATCGAGCCCGAACGCGTTTGAGACATCGCGGAAGCGCCGGCCCATCACATCGGCCGCCGCCGGGCCAACCGCCTCGGCAAAGGCGTCCGACAGCGCAGTAAAACGGCCTTCCGCGTCCGTGCGCCAGGCAAAACGGACCGTTCCTCGTGGTCGCTCCACCGGAGCCGAAGGTGCGCTTTCCGCTTCATCTTTGATCGGGCCGGCAGGGGCGCCATCCACAATGACCTGCGGGCCTTCCGGCGCAGTTTCATCGTTGCTGTTGCTCTCGACCGGCGGCGGGCCATCGACAGGTGCCGGTGTGCCGTCCGGTTCTTCCGAAGCCGAAACAGTCGCTGGCGCGTCGGCCACAGGGTTTTCGGCGTCCGAAACAGTCGGTGGCGGCGTGGTGCCCCCGGTCGTTAGAACCGGCTGCGGAGGCTGAGGCTCATCCTGCTGAAGCGGTGCGTTCTGCTCGTCGACGACGACAAGCAGATGCCAGGCGGGATCGTCAGTCAGCCTGGCAAAAGCGGCGGGCCGGCGGCGCCCGCCGCCCTCCACCATGCGCTTGACCAGGCGGTCTTCCTCATCGCGCACTTCGCCAACCAGCGCGCGCAGCGTTTCGCGCTCTATACCGAGCGCCTGGAAACTGCCCGAGGCAGCGGCAACGAGGCCATGCTCATCCACAAGAGCGGCGAACTGGTCTGCGGCGTCGAAGCCTTCAACGGCAGCTGTGGCGCGGAAACTGTCCTCGCGCATGCGGGTCGAAACCGCCTTGCGCGCGAGAAGAATAGCCTCTTCGCCACCGGGCAAAACGACTGTGGATGCGCTCAGATTGACAATGGGCGATCTGAGCCCACGCCCAAGGCGTGTGGCGACGGTGCGTTCGCTGGAAATTCTCGGAAAGCCGGGGGTGGCAGAGATTTGACGCCGGGTCGTCATGGACAGGCCGCTTTCGGCGCCGATCGCCTCGTCGATGTTGCGATGGCCGATCATTGCCGCCCCGGGGCCGTTTGCCCAGATCACCGTGTCGAGCGCCGTGGTGAGGATGAGCAGTGCGTCGCCGGCGGCAAAGCGCTCGCGCACCTGATTGAGAACCGCAATGTCAACGAAGGAATATGAGACAGACGCCATTCAAACGAGCCAGACAATTTTTCTTCACGCGGGTCGGCCGAAGATTCGCAGGGCGCGACAACCGCAACGGTTCAAACAGCATCGGGCTGCCATCCTCAACCGCAGAACGCGGCATCCCGACAACGACGTTAACACCTTATTAATAAAAGCATGTGGCGGCGAGGTCCACAAATGCCAATGGCGCGTGAGCACGAATTCTCGCTGATTGGTTAACTGCAGACAGGCAAAATGCTGCATCGCAACAATGATGTTGCAATGCACAATAACCGATGCTATATAGCCACCATGAATTGTCGGGCGGGTGTCAACCCTACGGAGAACCGCCATGAACGAGAACCAAAGGACCGCGGATATGACCAAGACCACGCAGAAGGACAACGGGACCGCTGAGTTCCCGACGTTTGACGCGACGCAGGCGAGCGAGCAGTTCCGCGCTTTCGCCGAAAAGAGCGCCGAGCAGACGAAAGAAGTTTATGCCCGCATGAAGGTGAATGCCGAAGAGACCCAGAAGGCTCTTGAGGCGACCTTTGAGAATGCGAAATCGGCTGGCAACGAGTTCACCACGAAGTCGATTGCCGCGCTGCGCGAGGGCACCGAAGCCAACCTGGCCCATCTTGAGGCTCTTGCTGGCGCCCGCTCCTTCGCCGAGCTGATCGAGATGCAGAGCAACTTCATGCGCAAGCGCATGGAAGTGGCTGTGGACCAGATCAAGGATTTTCAGGCTGCCTCGCAGAAGTCGGCCGAAACCGTGGCCAAGCCGATGAAGGACGTCTTCGAGAAGACCGTCAAGGAACTGCGCGTCGCCTGAGGCGTTTAGCGCTTAGAAAAGTCCGGCAGCGCACTCCTCCTCCCGTCGCTGCCGAGTGGGACCGAAACCTCCTCCCTTCGGTCCCTTGTGAAAAAGACCGGGATCCTCCCCCCGGTCTTTTTTCTTTTGTTCTTTTGGCTTGAAAAAGCGATCATTTGCCCGTATTGACGCGGCTGCCGGTCACCGGTCGTGTGCGGTTGTAGCTCAGTTGGTTAGAGCGCAGGATTGTGGCTCCTGAGGTCGGTGGTTCGAATCCACCCAACCGTACCATTTCCCCCAAGTTCCATTCCGATTACATCGTTCATCGCCGCGCCCGGCTGTGCTGTAGCGGCAGGGCGAGCCTTGATGCGATCGGGACTGTCCGAAAGGCGCGGCTGGCGGGTCCTGAACCGGCCCGACATCGGCAACCTACGCCTTTTTATCATTTGCCGATCGGTGATCGTTCTCCCAGACTGCCGGCATGCCTGCGGATGGGAGGATGATATGGGCGTTCTGGTCGACGAGAAATTCTGGGTGATGGCGACAAACCGGATGTGGCTGAGTTTCCCGCCGCCTGACCGGCCCATCTCAAACGAGGAACTGGCCGAGATCCTGGAAATCGGTTGCCGGACCTTCTCCGAGGTGCTTGCCGATCCGGATTACGCAAGGGATCTCGAGGAAGTCACCGCCCTGCGCGACACTGTCGATACCAATGCACCGGGGTGGCTTGAGGATTTTCGCGGCTTCTTCGAAAGATTCGCGCAGCGCGAGCGCGCGCTTCTCGTACAGTCCCAGATGGACGAACGGGTCGCGGTCCGGTTGCTGACTGCGCTTCAGGATGTAGTTGTGGGAACCGGTGAGGCCGAGAACTGGATTGCCGAGGCCGAGAATCTTGATCGCCTGTTCCACAATGCGCGAGACATTTGCTGCGGCTATGCCGAGCGGGCCAGAAGGGAAGCGATCCAGGCGACGCCTGAAGAACGCAGCAAACTGGTCCACGATGCACTCGAACTCGTCGGAGGCGGCGCCATGATTGCGATCGACACGACCGCATGGGAGCCCACGTCAATCATCGGCGGGGGCCTGTTGATCTACGGTGTGGTGCGACGGCGCCTGTAGGCCGCTTCATAGTGGGAATCGAAGGCGCGCCCCGCCGGTTTTGATATCTTCATTGCCGCACTGCCAGTCGGGTTCACCCGAGTGCGAAAAGCGCCGGGAGCGGGTATAATCTCACCTGCTGACGCAGGAGCCGCGATCTGAGGTGAAGCCGGGGAGGATTGTAAGGCCGATGAAAGACCTGTTTCGACTGTCGCGTTACCATTGGCTGTTTCTGTTTCTGGTCATGGCGTTCTGCGCGTTCGCCACCGCGTTCCTGTCTTTTCAGCTGATCAACATCGCCATGGCGAATCTGGAATTTATCGCCACCCACGGCCTGATGGGCATCATCGATGGAGGGCTCTTGCAGTTCCTTTCCATTCTCGCCAAGGGGATTCTGATCGTAATCCTGTATTTCTGCTTCAAGGGGATGGAAGCGGAACTGCTTCAGCGGTGGAGACGGATCGGCCGCTGAGTATAGGGGGGAATTACGCGGCGAGCGCGATCTCGACGCGATTCCGGCCTGCTTCCTTGGCACGGTAGAGCGCCATGTCTGCGCGTTTGAAAGCAGTCGCAAACGGCTCGACATCTTCGACGCCGTCGCTGGCGTAGAGACCGATGCTCACGCTCAGATTGATCTCCAGCGTGCCTTCGTGGCGATAGGGCGTGCCGGCAACGGCCTTGCGAAGGCGCTCGCCGAGGCCGAAGGCGCGTTTTGCATCATGCGACGGGAGAACGAGCGCGATCTCTTCGCCGCCATAGCGGGCCACGAGGTCGGTCTTTCGCACATTGGAGCGGACGAGAACGGCCAGATGCTGCAGAACCTTGTCGCCGACATCGTGCCCGTGTGCATCGTTAATCTGTTTGAAATGATCGATGTCGATCAGCATCAGTGCGCAGGCATCGCCGCGCTGGCTTGCCGCTTCCATCAGGTCGGGGCCGCGCATGTCGAAGGCGCGCCGGTTTGCAAGCCGTGTCAGAGAATCGGTGGAGGCTTCCCGCGTCAGTGTGTTCTCGCGCTCAAACTGGCGCTTCTGCCGATCAACAATGCCGCCGACAATCATCGTGCCGAGAATGTTCATGACGAGCATCACCGGGCCCACTTTCATCAAGATGGCCACGGCTGTTTCAAAAGGCAGCAGAAACATCGAGACGAGCGAAGCGGCGCAGAAGACACCGAGCACGGCGAATGCGAAAAGCCCGGTGCGCCGGCGTTTGAAATGGAGGGCGAAAACAATGCCGGCAGCAGCACACATCAATATGCCGACGCCACCAGGGAGCGCCCCGGCACCGCCCAGCCAGAGCCTGTAGGCGAAAGCGGCAAGCGTGGTGGCACCGACGGCGAGCCACCCTCCGAAGCTCATGGCAAGAATGACGAAAGCATTGCGCAAATCGAAGATGATGCCGGGTGCAACCTCCACCGGGAGCGTCATCGAGCCGACGGCACCGGCGGCGAAGACAAGTGCAACCAGCGTATGCCGTACGCTCGGCGTCGGGCAGCTGCGCAGGACGATGTCGTAGAATAGTGCAGCGATTGCGGCGATCCCCAAATTCTGCAAAACGCCGGAAACCAGCATCGCTGTCGTCATCACACCATCCTCATTCTGCCGGAATGCTACAGGTTCAAGGTTTCGATGCGGTAAAGGACGATTGGTATTCGTCCCGGTTGCGTAGAACTGGAGCTAAAACAGACTTCCCTGACCCTTAGGCCCGTCATTCGGCGGCTTGCTCTTCTTCGTGGCCGCAACGGCCTTGCGGCCATCGCTGGCAGCCACCGCGCGGGCAACGCCGTCGGCAAACTGAATCTGCAGCTCAAGGCCGGGCTGGATGTCCACGGCACGCTTCAACGGCAGGTCGTCGGGGCCGCGCACAAGCGCAAAACCCCGTTCCAGAACGCCTTCATGGGAAAGCGATCTGGCGAGCCGCATGGCCTGATCCGCACTCGCGTGGCCCTGCTTCAACAAAATGTCGACCTGCGTGTCCGCCCGGCGCCGCGCCTGGGAAAGACGGTCGCGCCAATAGGCAATACGCTGGTTGAGCGCCATGGGGGAAACGCGTGCCGCATCGCGGTCGAACCGGGTGCGCTGGGCGCGCACGAGAGAAAGAAACACGCCCGGCAGCCGCTCGCCGGAGGCAGCCGTGCGGCGGCGCGCTTCAATGAGGCGGCGTTCAAGCGTTGCGGGCGAAAGGCGCAGGCTGTTGAATGCGATGCGCTTGCGCTGTGTCGCTGCTGTGAGTGCGCGGCCAAGCCGCCCTGCAGCTTCGTCAAAGCGCCTGCGCGGCAGGGCAAGAAGCTGATCGGGAGAGGGCAGGGCGCGCGAAAGCGCGCGCAGCGCCTGCCGCTTGCGATCGCCCTCGCGTGAAATCGCGCCCTTGAGACGCGCGGAAAGCCGGGCGAGGGATGCTTCAAGCTCGGCCCTGACCGGCACCGCCATTTCCGCAGCACCCGTCGGCGTGGGCGCGCGCCGGTCGGCGGCGAGGTCGATCAGCGTCCAGTCCGTCTCATGGCCGACAGCGGAAATCACCGGGATGTCGGAGGCTGCGACGGCGCGCACCACGGCTTCGTCGTTAAAGCCCCAGAGATCCTCCAGGCTGCCGCCGCCGCGCGCGACGATCAGGAGATCCGGCCGGGGCAGGGGACCTTCCCCGGGCAGCGCATTGAAGCCGGCCACGGCGTTGGAAACTTCATCACCGGTGGTCTCGCCCTGCACGCGGACGGGCCAGACCATGACGTGTACGGGAAAGCGGTCGGAAATCCGGTGGATGATATCGCGGATAACAGCCCCGGTGGGCGAGGTCACCACGCCGATGACGCGCGGCATGAAGGGCAGGGGCTTCTTGCGGCTGTCGTCGAACAGCCCTTCGGCGGCAAGCTTCTTCTTGCGCTCTTCCAGAAGCGCCATGAGCGCGCCGGCACCGGCCGGCTCGACGCTGTCGATCACGATCTGATATTTGGACGAGCCCGGATAGGTGGTCAGTTTGCCGGTGGCGATAATCTCCAGCCCTTCCTGCGGCAGGAATTTGAGCTTGGAGAAGACACCGCGCCAGATCACGGCTTCAAGCCGCGCACGATCGTCCTTGAGGGCGAAATAGGCGTGGCCGGAGGAATGCGGACCGCGATAGCCGGAGACTTCGCCGCGCACGCGCACATGGCCGAACGCGTCTTCCACGGTGCGCTTCAGGGCACCGGAAATCTCGCTGACGGAAAACTCCGCGACATTGCTCTGCGAATCGGCTTGGCGGGATGTGTTCATGGCACGGAATTGAGACGGGTCGCGCAGGCAGGGTCAAGCCCGTGGGAAAGTTCCATCCACATGGTTCCCCAGGGTCAGGACCTATTAATATGATCACAATGGCGTTCGATAGACCAAGAGATGCAAGGAGAAGCCCGCAGAGCGGGGTCTTCCCCCCGGTCAAGGGGTTTGACGCGGCAGATCGCCGGTCTATCGAGCGTCCTTCGGATCGGCCTGATTTGCACGGCCTACTTTGTCGCAAGACCTTGAAAGACGTGAAGTCTTCCTGCGGTCCTGCTTCGCGTATCCGCACAGATCAGGCCGACCATTGCGACCATATTAATAGGTCCTGACCCTACCAGCCATTCATCACGTGGCCGGGGCGCAGCCGCTTGCCACGCGGATTGAGAAAGGCGCTCTGGAAGTCGAAACTGCCGGTTTCTTCGATGAAAGCCGGGACGGAGAGGTTGTCGAGGCTTTCGCTGATATGCCGCGCGAGCGCATCGATTATCTCCACCTGGCCGGTGTGTCCGCGCATCAGGCCGATATGACAATCGGGCAGCGGCTTGAAACCATCAGCCTCGCCCAGAACGCGCATGCCCGGCCGCAACGCGCATTCCGGCAGAACCGAGACGGCAAGGCCGGAGAGAACGGCCGTTGCGATGACCGTGGCCGAAAAACTGGTGAAGAGAACGCGATACTGCCGACCGTCCTCCTCCAGAGCTGCACAGGCGGTACGCCGCCACAGGCAGTTGGGGCGTCCGAACGCCATGGGCAGCACTTCGCGCTCGTGAACCGTGTGGTTTGCCGAGCTCACCCAGAGCACGGGTTCGCGGCGGACCGGCTCGGACCCGCCCTTGGAATCGTCGTGGGTCACCAGAGCGAGATCGAGATTCCCGCGCCGGATATGCTCCACAAGATTGGTGGTGGGTTCGCAGGCCACTGAAAGTTCGACACGTGGATTGGAGCGCGAGAAGCGTGCCATGATCTCCGGCAGAAAGCGGTCGGCATAATCGTCCGGCGTGCCGATGCGGATGTGCCCTTCGAGGCTCGCATCGTCGAACGCTGCGAGTGTTTCGCGGTTAAGCCGGAGCATGCGGCGCGCATAGGTCAGAAGCCGTTCGCCTTCTTCCGTCAGCCGGTTGGTCCTGCCGTCCTTTTGGAAAAGCGCCTTGCCGATGCGCTCTTCGAGCCGGCGCATCTGCATCGAAACGGCGGACTGGGTGCGATGCACCTCCTCGGCGGCCCGGGTGAAACTGCCCGTGTCGGCAATCGCGATGAATGTGGAAAGCTGGTCGAGGTCGAGCGGGGCGGCCATGGAACACCTATCATTGATGTTGATGATAGAGATTAGAAACATTCGTTCGACTAATCAATAAGGCTTTGACACCATGTGCCTGTTCATGGGGTGGGCCTTTCGATTTCACCGGGAAGCCCGCTCCGCACTTTCCCTTTCAAGACACAAAGGATCAGAACGATGACCCGCGCCGAAACCCAGACCTTCGCCCTGACCGCTGTAGCGCAGCCGGCTGGCGTGGTGCGCGCGATTACGGCGTCGCTTCTGGCCAGGACAACGCGCTACTGGAAGGCCCGCACGGCAATGCGACACCTCTCTGAGATGTCCGACTGGCAACTTGCCGATATCGGCCTGACACGGAGCGATGTGGACATGGTGGCGTTGCGCAACCCGCGAAAGCTTGCGACGCAGGCGCTGCAGGAAATCGCCTTTGAGCGCACGCGAATGACAGCGCTCCACGGCGGAACCGACCCAAAACCCTGACAGCTCAAAGTTTCCCAATGCAGGCCTGACTCCCGCAAGGCCGGTTCCCCCCGGCAGCCTGCACATTGCCCGGTCCTCTGGACCGGGCTTTTTTTATGGTTCGTTCAGGAATGAGAGTTCAGGCTGGGTCGCCGTCTTCTTCGTCTATCGAGCGACCGGGGATCGCATAGCTGCCCGATAGCCAGCGATTGAGGTCCACATCCTTGCAGCGTTTCGAGCAGAATGGATAAAACGCACGTTGTGAGGGCTTGCCGCATTCGGGGCAGGGGCGCTTTGGACGCAGCGGCGTGACCTTTTCGGGCTGGTTCTGATCCATTTCAATGCGCTCCGGCGCCGGAGAGCCAGTTGAAATGGACCTTGTAGCCATCGGCCACCAGCAGATTGACAGTCTCGTAGAGCGGCAGGCCCACCACATTGGAATAGGAGCCGACAAGCTTGACGACAAAGGTTCCGGCCAGGCCCTGAATGGCATATCCACCGGCCTTGCCGCGCCATTCGCCGGATGCCAGGTAGCTTTCGAGCTCTTCATGCGAGAGACGCTTGAAGCGCACGCGCGATTCGACAAGGCGCTGGCGAAGCTTGCCCGATGGGGTGATGAGGCAAAGCCCGGTGTAGACCCGGTGGGTGCGCCCGGACAGGAGCTGCAGGCAGTTGGAGGCCTCGTCCACCATCTCGGCCTTGGGCAGAATGCGACGCCCGACAGCGACGACCGTGTCGGCAGCCAGCAGGTAACAGCCCTCCGCCTCGCCATTCTGCTTCAGGCGGTCATGCGCCTTTTCGGCCTTGCCGAGCGCCAGTCGCTTGGCAAGCGATCGCGGGTGTTCGCTTTTGAGCGGCGTTTCATCGATGTTGGCAGGGGCAAGGCGATCAGGTTCGAGGCCGGCCTGCTGCAGGAGCTCGACGCGGCGGGGTGAGCCGGAAGCCAGCACGAGTTTCTGCAGTGCGCTCATCGCTATATCACCGACCGCGACAGCTTCTATTTGAAGCGGTAGGTGATGCGACCCTTGGTCAGGTCGTAGGGCGTCATTTCGACGAGCACCTTGTCACCCGTCAGGACGCGAATGCGGTTCTTGCGCATACGCCCGGCCGTGTGGGCAATGATCTCGTGTTCGTTTTCCAGTTTGACGCGAAACATCGCGTTGGGCAGCAGTTCCGTGACCACGCCTGGAAACTCCAGGACTTCTTCCTTTGGCATCCGTTACCTTCGGTTTTAAAGATTTTCCCGGCCGACGACCGGAATTTGGCGCGGAACCTAGCCCATTCATCACTCTTTGTGAACAAGCCAAACCCCGGTAAACGCCAATTTGTGTCGGTTTTGTTTCATGTTTCAAAGCGCTGCGCAATGGAAGCGGCCAGCCGGTCGCGCACATCGCGGTATGCAGCGATGATCTGGTCGCGTGTGCCGCTGACGACAGTGGGGTCCATTGTCGGCCAATATTCGACATCGGCCGCGATTGTCCGGGTCATGTCGAGTGCGCGGTGATGCGCCTCCGGCGACAGGGTGATGATGAGATCGAAATTCGTGTCGGCCAGCTCTTCGATGGATTGCGGCTGGCGCTCTCCAAGCGAAAGCCCCTTTTCATCCAGCACCGCATCCACAAACGGATCGCGCTCCCCAGCGCGCAGGCCCGCGGAGGCCAGAAAGACGCGGGACGGCAATATCTGGCGTGCAAGCGCTTCGGCCATCGGGGAACGGATGGCGTTCATGCCACACAGAAACAGCACCGACTGCGGCGCCAGCGGTTTGCCTGCTGCGCCGGGGCTCATGGCCGCGCTCCCACCGGGACGGCACCCATGACGCGTATCAGCCCCGCCAATGCAGCACGCAAACCAGCGTGAAAAGCCGCCGCGCGGTGTCGAAATCCACGTCGATCTTGTCCTTCAGGCGGTCCATCAGCGTTTGCGATCCCTCATTGTGCAGGCCGCGTCGCCCCATGTCGATCGCTTCGATCTGGCTGGGCGTGGCGCTGCGAATGGCATCGTAATAGCTTTCGCAGATCAGGAAGTAATCTTTGACGATGCGGCGAAACGGGGTGAGCGAGAGAATGTGCGTGACCACCGCCTCGCCATTCTCACGTGAGATGGCGAAGACAAGCCTCGCCTCAACGAGCGACAGTTTCAGCTTGTAGGGGCCTTCGCCACTGTCGCCGACTGGCCTGAAACTGTTTTCTTCGACCAGATCGAAAATGGCGACTGCGCGCTCATGTTCGACATCCGGTGTGCCGCGGCCAACGGACTCGTCGAGTTCGACATCGATCAAACGTGCCGTATCGGAGTCCTGACAGGCCATGTCAGACGTCGTGTCTTGGTCGGCTCGGCGTCTCCCACGCCGCGCCGAGATCGGTCAGCCGTGCCTCGATGCACTCGACATCGAGCCGCAAAGCGGCATCGCCGGAGAAAATCAGTTCGACAACACCGGTCGGAGTTTCTTCGGCCGGTATGAAATTGAGTGCCAGAAGGGACAGCACATCGTCAGGGCGGCCGCGGTTGATGCCTGCCGCGCGCACATGCTGCACGCGGTCGAAGTGAAGAATACTGCGACGGCGTTCATGAGGTGTTTTCTTCAGGAAGCCGCGCCTGGTCTCATTTTCCCACACAAACCGGTTGCAGGCGACCGCGAAGCGCCGGTTCGACGGCTCGAAAGCGAGATCTCCGACTTTGACGACGGCATCCTGCAGGTGCGCTGAAAGGATTCCGAGATCGATATCGTCGAGCGCTACGAGCTTGAGAAAATCCATGACCACTATGCCCGTCAGATTCAGCTTGAGATACGCTCGACCGCAGCGCCGCAAGCGGAAAGCTTCTCTTCAAGCCGCTCGAAACCGCGATCCAGATGATAAACGCGGTTTACCTCCGTCTGCCCTTCCGCTGCAAGCGCGGCGATGACGAGGGAGACCGAAGCGCGCAGATCGGTCGCCATCACGGGGGCGCCGCGCAGTTGCGCCACGCCGTCCACGACGGCGGTCTGGCCGGAAAGCGAGATCTTCGCGCCGAGGCGTGCCAGTTCCTGCACATGCATGAACCGGTTCTCGAAGATGGTTTCGGTAATGTGCGAACGCCCCGTGGCCATGGTCATGAGCCCCATGAACTGCGCCTGCAGGTCGGTGGGAAAGCCGGGAAAGGGCTGGGTTGTGATGTCGACCGGATTGATGCCGCCGCCATTGCGGCGCACGCGAATGCCGGTGTTGGCGCGGGTGATCTCGGCGCCGGTCTGCTCCAGCGTTCCAAGCGCTGATTCCAGAAGATCGGCCTGCGCCCCTGCCAGCATAACGTCGCCGCCGGTCATCGCCACTGCCATTGCATAGGTGCCGGTTTCGATCCGGTCGGGGATGACCCGGTGCCGCGCGCCTGAAAGGCTCGTCACGCCATCGATCCTGATCGTGTCGGTGCCGGCGCCGGAAATCTTTGCGCCCATGGCATTGAGGCATTCGGCCAGGTTGACGACCTCCGGCTCGCGCGCCGCGTTTTCCAGAACGGTCTCACCCTTTGCGAGCGCGGCGGCCATCATCAGCACATGCGTTGCACCGACGGAAACCTTCGGGAACACGTAGCGGTTGCCGATGAGACCGTTTTTGGCCTTTGCGTGCACATAGCCCTGCTCGATCTCGATTTCGGCACCCAGCGCGCGCAGGCCGTCGATGAAGAGGTCGACGGGGCGTGTGCCGATGGCGCAGCCGCCCGGCAGCGAAACACGCGCCTCGCCCATGCGCGCCAGAAGCGGGCCGATGACCCAGAAGCTCGCACGCATTTTCGAAACGAGTTCATAGGGCGCGACGGTATCGACAATGCTGCGCGCGGTGAAATGGATCGTTCGCGAATAACCCTTCTGCTGGTTTTCGCGGCGGCCATTGACCGAGTAGTCGACACCGTGATTACCAAGGATGCGGATCAGGCTCTCCACATCCGCCAGGTGCGGTACGTTGTCGAGTGTCAGTGTGTCGTCGGTCATCAGCGACGCGATCATCAGCGGCAGGGCGGCGTTCTTTGCGCCGGAGATGGGAAGCGTGCCGTTGAGCACGTTGCCACCGGTTATGCGTATGCGATCCATCCGTTCTCACTTTCCGGGCGCAGTTCCCGATGTCGTCCGTCTTTTCGGATTGTCCCCGACTTGCCAGAATGCGCCGATTGCCTTGCGGTATCGTAAAGGTTGGCTCTGCTGCGGCAGGCGCCGGACGCAAGACCGCGAAGCAGTTGTTGCAAGACATATTCGTTTCAAATGGTCCTAAAACATGGCCGCTCGCGGCGCAAGGCAGGGATTGCTGCATGCGGATAGGCTATTCGTCGGTATCTGCCGCATCCGGGCGCAGCCCGTCGGGGCGCTGGTCGGCTTCGCCCTGGCGGCGCGAGCGGGCCTGCGCCTTCCGGCGGGCGAGATTGGCGCGCAACTGCGCGGCGAGGCGCCTGCTGCGCTCGTCGTCGCCCTTTCCACCGGAGGATGAGGCATCTGGCTTTCTGGCTTTGCTCAAGTGAAACTCCATGGAGAACCCGTCTGTAATCCTACCCCTGTGTCTTCGCACTGCAAGCGGCGCCGCACCGGTCCCAGGGGCGATTTTCACAGCCCTTTATCAAAGTGAGCAACTGAATGCGAATGTGTGCTTGCGCAATGCCGATCATTGTGGCAGAAGTCCGCCGCATCACAGAGGCGGGCGCGCTGCTGCCCGTTCATGGTCCGGACGCCTTTGGCCCGTTTGTTCTTCAGGCGTTTCCGTTCCGGCGCTGCTGCCGTAGCTCAGGGGTAGAGCACTCCCTTGGTAAGGGAGAGGTCGAGAGTTCAAATCTCTCCGGCAGCACCAGCTTCACAATCCATTCATGGAAACCTGTTCGCGGTTCACCGCGCCGGGGGTGGTTGCCTGCCTTTGACACCCCCTCAGCCCGTAACGGTTACCCGTTGAATCACCCAGGAATATTGCCAAGACCGCTGTTCTCATCAGGATGAGCCAGGTTTGGTCGGCGTTCGATCATGAAGGGCACCACTTGCGGGTGTCACATTCTTTTCGGCGAAACGACTGGCACAATTGATAATTCTTTGCGGGAGCGCGAGATGGACAATCTGCCGTGGGTGCCCAGAAGGGGCATCAGGCAGTTCAAAAATGCCGACCGAAAACGACCGATCGAAGAACGGATCAGGTCTCTGGACGGTATCGCTCTGCGGCACTGGCGCTTTCCTCAGGCGGCGAATCTGCTTGGTCTGCGCGGCATCTCCGTATGGCTTGGCATTGCGATGGCCGTCGCCGTGACCGTCGCCCCTGCTGAAGCACAGGTTCAGCGAAGCTTTCTCAACCTTGGCTTTGAAGCGCCCAGCATTAACTGCAGTTACGCCCACGTGACCAGCGGAGCGGTTGAGGGCTGGTCAACAACCCATGCTCAGATGGGCGGAAACTGCGGCTACGGGACTGGCCCTCTGATTGAGATTTGGCGGAGCGGTTTCAACGGTGTGCCATCGCGGTCCGGGTCACAACATGCCGAACTCAATGCCCGCCAGAACTCCCGTATCTATCAGACTGTGTGTCTGCTCGAAGGCGATCAAATCGACTGGAGGTTCAGTCACCGTGGGCTTTCAGGCACCGATGTTGTGGATTTCAGAATCGGAACCGCTGATCGGGTTGTTCGGGCATCAACAAGCAATGCTGGTGTCGGCAGCCCTAGCCTTTGTGGCAGTGGTGCCGCCATCAGCGACGCCACGTGTACCTCTGTCCAGACAAACACCTGGAGAGATTATTCGGGCACATTCACCTGGACCGGCCCCACCAGCCTTCAACAGTTCGGTTTCGCAGCTGTTTCCACTTCGGATGGCAATCCAGATACAGGCAACCACATCGACGACATTCAGCTGCGCATCGACCCTCTGATCGAGTTTGCGCAGAGCGAGACCGCCTACCCGGAAAGCGGGGAGGACTCGAATCTGCCCAAACTCAGGGTGAGCGGATACCTCGAAGACCCGCTTACGGTGACAGTGAATGTGGTCGGAGGGACGGCGGAACTCGGCAATGACTACACAACCCCCGGCGGCGGGTCGACTTTCACCGTTTCCATCCCGGCAGGAACGTATTCCGCTGCAGATTTCGACATGGGTGTCAGTGTGATTGAAGACACTCTGACAGAGGAAGACGAGACAATCGAGTTCGAACTCGTCGAGGGCAGTGGCTATATTTTGAATAGCACCCAGACCTGCGGTGGAGCTCCCATCGCTCTGGGTACGCACACAATTCAGGAAGAGAAAATCGAGCTCACCAATGTGGTGACACTCAACGATGCGAATGGCAACGGGGTGCCCGATGCCGGCGAGACGGTTTCATATCAACTCGGAGTGACCAACACCAGTTCGGTTGATCTGAGCGGGATTTCAGTCGAAGCACCTCTTCCGGGCATTCCGGTTTCCGGCGGTCCCATCAACCTTGCGGCAGGCACATCGAACGATACTGCATTTTCGGCTACCTACACATTGACCCAGGCGGATGTGGATGCCGGGATTCTCGAAAATCAGGCCATTGTCACAGGGAATGTCACGGCCACCGGCCATGAGATCCAGGACCTTTCCGACGACCCCAGCAATGCCACAGACGAGGATCTGGAGGATGATGGCGATCCGGACGACATAACCATACTCAGACTCACAGCCAATGGCGAACACACGCTTGAGAAACAGGCTGTGCTTATCGATGCCAATGGCAACGGGCAGCCTGATCTCGGCGAGACCCTGGAATACACCTTCACCGTCGTGAATACCGGCAATGTAACGCTTTCCGACATCGAAGTGACGGACGAAAAGGTCAATGTTACGGGCAGCCCGATTTCGTCGCTGGGGCCGGGAGAGACAGATTCGAACGTCAAGGGCACCTATGAGCTTACGCAGGCCGATATCGACGCTGGTGAGGTCGAAAACAGTGCCGAGTCCACCGGGTCGGACCCGAGAGGAGACCCGGTTCATGCAACATCCTCCCCGCCAGGTGGCAGCCCGGGCGACAAGACGGTGACACCGCTTGATCAGAATAGCGATATGGATCTGATCAAGAATGCAGAGCATCAGGATGCCGACAATGATGGGGTGATCGATGTTGGTGAGACGATCCTCTACACATTCGCGGTCAAGAACACCGGCAATGTCACGCTGACCGACGTGACCGTCGAGGATGAAAAGGTAGATGTTGAGGGCGGTCCCCTTGCAAGCCTGGAGCCAGATGCAGAAGACACGACCACCTTCAAGGGCTCCTACATCGTCACGCAGGAAGATGCGGATGCCGGCACGATAGAGAACGTCGCAGAAGGCAAGGCAAAGAACCCCAAAGGAGAAGACGTGACCGTCGACTCCCGCCCGCCAGGCGGGGAACCGGGTGGTGCTACCGAACTCGACATTCCGAGCTTTCCCGGACTGAACATTCTGAAATCGGCCTTGTTCGACCTTGCTGACGATACGAATGGCAATGGTTACCCCGATGCTGGTGAGCTTGTTCGCTATAAATTCGAGATCAAGAATACGGGGAATGTGACGATCTCGAACATCACCGTTGATGACCCACTGGCGAACACGAGTGGTGGACCGATCTCAGCTCTTGCTTCTGGTGAGAGTGATGGTGAGACAATTTCAGCAACGCATGTGCTGACCCAGGATGATGTCGACGCCGGTGAGATCACGAACCAGGCGACCGCGCGTGGTGAGACGGTCGCGGGTACACCGGTGACTGATCTTTCCGACGACCCGGAGAACACGGAGGATCGCGACCAGGACGGCGATGGCGATCCGGACGATCCGACGGTTCTTCAGTTGCCTCAGAATCTATCGCTGGCACTGGAGAAAACGGGCACGTTTCAGGGAGCGGAAAGCGGGCTGGCACAGCCTGGCGATACCATCCTCTATTCGGTAACGGTAACAAATGACGGTAATGTCACGGCATCCGACGTGCAGCCGCACGACCCCGGCCCGACATTCGCTGGCAGGCCGGGAACTGGCTCGCTTACAGCTTTCACACCGACAAGGGCCAATATAGGGCCGGACAAAAGCACGACGTTTTCGGCGACCTACAAGCTGACGGCGGCAGACATTGCGAATGCTCAGGATGTCGAAAATGGCGTTCAGAACTCGGCAACAGCAACAGGTACGGGGCCGAAGGGAGACGAAACGACGTCGCCGGAGGTCACCGCAGTTCTCAACCTCCCGGGCTACCTGATCAGTAAGACAGCCGAATTATCAGAGGTCCAGCGTGGTGGCACGGCGCGCTACGTGATCCGGGCCAAGGGAATCGGATTTGATGCACCGAGCGTGGTCGACGTCGTTGACGAGATACCGATCGCATTTGCGTATGTTTCTGGCTCGGCCATGCTTGGAAACACTGCGCTGACACCGAAAATCGACGGTCGCCGGCTTACCTTCGAAGACATTACGCTGAATCCGGATGAAGAGGTTGAAATCACACTGGAGCTCCGCGTGACTGCGGCGGCGAAACCCGACACATACATCAACCGGGCGTGGCTGGAGGATGCCGACGGGCAGATGGTCTCGCGCGTTGCCACAGCCGAAGTTGAGATCATGCCGGAACCGCTTTTCGACTGTGGTGACCTTCTGGGAAAAGTGTTCGATGACAGGAACCGCAATGGTTATCAGGACAAGGGGGAGCCCGGTCTGCCTGGTGCCCGGGTCGCAGCCGTGAAAGGGCTGCTTGTCACGACGGATGATCACGGCCGGTTTCACGTTGCGTGCGCAGACCTTCCCGACCAGCGCATTGGAACGAACTACATCCTGAAACTCGATCTGCGGTCACTTCCTTCCGGCTATCGTATCACGACGGAGAATCCCCGGATCGCTCGCCTCACTGCAGGCAAGGCAACTGAATTTCTTTTCGGTGTCTCCATCGGGCGGATTGTGCGGGTTGATCTTGCCGCGGGTGCCTTCGAACCTGGGGAGAAAGAACTGAAACCTGAGTGGCGTTCGCGTGTCGACCAGTTGATCAACCTGCTCGACGAGGAGCCGTCGGTAGTGCGGCTGTCCTACGCGGGCGAAAGGGATCGACTGGCCAGACAGCGGTTGGCGGCGATTCGGCAACTGATCGCAACAGAATGGCGCAACATTGGCGCACGCTACAGGCTGGAGATAGAGACACGCCTGCAGACATCGAATGAGGAGTGAATGGGTGAGGGGAAGGCGAAATGATGCTGCTGGAGCACGATACGCCAGCGCGACTTGACGCCTTGACCATCGAGGTATAGGCAGCGCTCATGGCTCGTACTTCAACTTCACTTCGTCCTGTTTCCCGGCCAGCGCCCGATTACACCGACCCGGCCTACTGGCAGGGAACGATCAAGATGTCGTTGTCCAAGTTCTTCGTTTTGAGCGTGCTGCATCACAGGCCGATGCATGGATACGAAATTGTCCAGGCCGTCGAGAAAACGACCAATGGCTGCTGCAGTCCCACCGAGGGCACGGTCTATCCCATGCTCAACGAGTTCGAGGCCGGAGGGTACCTCTCCTCGAAACGCGAGGTTGTTCAGGGCCGGGAGCGGAAGATCTACGGGCTGACCGACAAGGGGCGTGAGGCGTTCCAGACCGCTGTCGCGGCCTGGCTCGAGGCCACGGACTGCATCCTTGCCGGCAAGGCCACCGCCGATGCCCTGCAGCATTCACAGCGGCGGGCGCGTTCCTCATGAGGTCGTTTTTTGCATGTATACATCGCCCATCGATGCATCGATAGCCGATGTCTTTGAGGGAGAGCCTCTGCCTGGGCCTCCCTTCTCGTCAACTCCGTCGAAAGAAGACTGTCAATGAGACTTCGCACGCTTCCCGATCCCGATTTGCTGCCGGCACTCGACCGCGACCATGCCGTTGAAAGACCTGCGAACGGGCTCCCGGAAGGACTGCAGCACCCGCCACGCATTCTGCTGCTTTACGGATCGCTGCGCGATCGGTCCTACTCCCGCTTCGCCGTGGAGGAGGCAGCGCGCCTCGTGCGTTTCTTCGGCGGCGAACCGCGCATCTTCGATCCTTCCGATCTTCCCCTTCCGGACCAGGTGAGAGGCGATGACCATCCGGCGGTGCGCGAGCTGCGTGAACACGCGATGTGGTCAGAAGGCCAGATTTGGTGCAGTCCTGAAAGGCACGGGCAGATCACCGGCGTCATGAAGGCGCAGATCGATCATCTGCCGCTAAAGATGGGCGGCATGCGGCCGACCCAGGGGCGGACACTCGCTGTCATGCAGGTCTCGGGTGGCTCGCAGTCCTTCAACGCCGTGAACACGCTGCGCCTGCTAGGACGCTGGATGCGGATGTTCACCATCCCCAATCAGTCGAGTGTGGCGAAGGCTTTTCAGGAATTTGACGGGGACGGAAGGATGCTTCCGTCCAGCTATTATGAGCGCATCGTCGACGTGGTTGAGGAACTCGTGCGCTTCACGATTTTGCTACGGCCGCATGTGGATCTTCTGACCGACCGCTATTCCGAGCGCAGACAGGTCGGGCGAAAGCCGGTTAATGCCAGTCGTGATCTTTCGGCAATCGCCGTGGCTCCGCAGGAGAAAAAGACCGGGACGTGACAAAATCGATCTGGCTGATAGCCACCCGTTCGCCAGTCATGGCAGGGGTTGGGCAGCCTGCGGGCCGGCTTGGCGGTCGCGGCTGTTGAAAAGCAGACGGGCAGCCCCGCTCAGGTAATCCTGCGTGTCCCGATATGGCCCGGGCCGGCGCTGAAACCTCCCCGCCGGCAAAAGAAAAGGCCCGCAGCCGATCCGGCAGCGGGCCCTGATGTTCTTGAGTGGTGAACTGCGGCCTACTTGCGCAGTTCCGCCTCGATCTTGTCGAGCGCCTCGGCCTTGCCCATGCCGGTCAGGAAGGCGAGCGTCACAATGGACGGCACACCGAGGTCAGACGGCAGCTGCGTGGTCGAAACGATGAGATCCACGCCGCTCAGCTCAGAGCGCACTTCCGTGGCCTTGCACTGGCGTGAATCGATGGTGATGCCGCGTTCCTTCATGGCCTCGGTTACCGCGTTGGCCACCACTGTCGAGGTGGCAATGCCGGTGCCGCAGGCAAACAGGACGGTCTTCTTGCTCATGGGTCTCTCCCGATCAATTGGGCATTATTTCAGAACCGCAGCGACATCATCAAGCGACGATGCCTGCATGAGGCCGGAAATGGCTTCCTTGCTCTGGATGGTCGCCATGATTTCCTGCAGCATTTCGATCTGCCGGTCTTTGTCGTTGAGCGCCATCAGGAAGACAAGACCGACTTCGACTGCCTCATCCGGGTCTTCCATGTTTGCGAAGGTTACCGGCTTTTTCAGTGTCGCAAGAGCAATGCCCGGCTTCAAGACATGTTCCGGATCGGTATGCGGCACCGCCACATTAACCGCGTGGCCGAGCGGAAGTCCGGTCGGCATCGTGGCTTCGCGGGCGAGAACCGCATCGGCAAAGCTGTCTTTCACATAGCCAGCATCCTTGAGCTTGCCGGCAAGCAGTCGGATGACAGCCTCACGGCTATCGGTATCGACCCCGAGGACAATCGCCTCGGGGTCGATGTGGTTCATAAGGGCTTCAGCCATTCACTAACCTATTCAGCCTTGTTGTGCAGTGGTTTCGTCGTCTTCCGCACCGGCTGCCCGTTCCCAGGCCAGCGTGTTGCGGCGATAGAGCCAGAAGCAGGCCGCGATGATGGCGGCGAGCACACCCAGCCCGGCAGCGCCCAGGTTCCGGATTGCTGCGATAACCACGTAGGAAATCCACAGGAAGCCGTCGACCACCGAGGTGATCTGGACCGCATTCTCAGGCATCTCGAAGCCCGAATCCACGGCAGCGCTGGTGAACAGCGGTGCAAGCGCGTTTGCCACATAGAAGCCGGCGGCAAGTGTCACCGTGCCGACGATCACCATGCGGAACACGTTGCCACGCAGGAGCGGCGCCGTCATGGCGACGATGAACGGAATAACCGCCAGGTCGGCAAACAGGATCACGCGGTTGCCCGGCAGGACGACCGACAGGATGATGGCGATCGGCACGAGGATGAGCGATGCGGAGATCGCGGCCGGGTGACCGATGAGGATCGCCGAGTCGAGACCGACCAGAAGCTCGCGGTCACCGGTGCGCTTGCGCACGAATTCCTGTGCGGCTTCCGACACGGGAAGCAGGCCTTCCATGAGGATCTTCACCATGCGCGGCAGAAGCAGCATCACGGCGGCGAGCGTCATGCCCGTCTGCAGAACCTTGGACAGGACCACGCCGAAATCGCCGGCATTGTAGTAGGCGACCACACCCAGCACGAGACCGATGATCAGGCCGAGCACGACCGGTTCACCGAAGACGCCGAAGCGGCGCTCAATGGTTTCCGTCGAGATGTTCACCTTGTTGACACCGGGAATGCGCTCGATGATCCAGTTGATCACGATGGCGATCGGCAGGATCTGGGCAGACGCCAGATGCGGCACCGAAACGCCGGGAATGCCATAGAATTTCTGCACGGCACGGGCCGACCAGTCAGCGAACAGCAGCGAGAGTGCCGCCATCAGCGCCGCAACAACAAGGCCGTAGGCAAGGCTGCCCGTGGCAGCGACGGCAAGCGAGCCGATAAAAGCAAAGTGCCAGAAATTCCACACGTCGACATTGAGCGTGCGGGTCATGCGCGTCAGAAGAAGCGCGATGTTGACGGCAATGCCGATCGGGATCACCCACAGGCCCACCGACGAGCCAAAGGCAATCGCGGCAGCAGACGGCCAGCCCACATCGACGATGTCGCGCTGAATGCCCGTATTGGTGACGATGGCCTGCGCCACGTCGCCGATGGAGCCGAGCATCAGCCCGAGAACCAGATTGATGCCGATGAATGCCACGCCAATCGTGACGGCGGCACGGAATGCCTTGCCGATCTTGGCCCCCAGCACCGCGGCAATGACAAAAATGACGATGGGCAACAGAACCGTTGCCCCAAGCGTATCAACGGCCGCTTTAAGGCCGCTCAGGAATGCGTCCATTTTCCTCCCCCTGAATCCCTGCTCATAATCATTCGCGATCAGAACATTTGTTTCTCAACGTAGACGCAAGTTTATGGCGCGCGGTCACTTTGCTGTCAATCGGCGAATCCGCGCGAAAAAATGCGCGGGACCGCAAAAAAATGCACTTCCTGATTTCCTCATAAGTGGCGTTTTTCGGAAGATACAACCACAAGATGAAATCAGAACGGATGGGGCGATGATGCTCTCTGGTTACAACTCATTCACCCGGCCTGCACCGGCGGGTCCACTCGCTTCTCCTCCGTAACAAGCGGAACAGGAATTCACTTCACATCCTGTGAAGTGGCCGCCAAAGCCGGCCCTCCCGCCCCCCGGGTCGGCTTTCTCCCAAAGCCTTGCCTCACTTTCTAAAAGTGCAGGTGAGGCTTTGGGACCCTCCATATGCATCGGCTCGTGTGTCTCGCGTGAATGGCCAAACTCACCGGACCTGCCCGTGCCCGCAAAACCTCTCATTGATCACGTCTCGATCTGCCGGCTCCTCGATGAAATGGCTGAACTGGGATTCTCCAGCGCCGAAGTCGACATCATGCTTGTCCGACAGGGTGCGGTGGATCTGGACGTTCTACAGGAATGCAAACGCAACCATCCCGTATTCAGCCGCGCATCACGCAGGAAGCGACGCCTTCTACGCATCAAACACTAGGAACGATACACCCGGCCACGCCACTTTCGCGGTTGTGCGGTGCCTGAACGCTTCATCGTTTCATGAAACCGAGAAAGCGGCCCGGATATCCGGTTCCCGCAGTTCCGGGCAAAACCCGGTTAACACGCTTCTTGGACTTGCCCTGGATTATTGAAACCATCCCCCCCCCCGTGCTGTGACGGTTCAGCGACAGGTGCAGGAGTTCAGGTGCTCAGTGCCTCGTCGGTGTGGCCGCGCCTCCTGCTTTGGCGCGGCCGCATTTCAAGTTCGCCTGAACGCTTCCTTTAGTTCTCGGTGTTGTGTGAGGCCACCGTGGCGTCGGTCTGATATTGCGCCAGGGCGCCTTCATATCCGAACAGGGCCGCTGCCACTGTGGCCGCAGCCGTTTCGACCAGTGCAGCCTTGCCGGCAGGTTGAAACGTCTCCTTTACAAGAGAGGAGGCCTGTACCTCCCGAGACGCCGAATCCAGGAGGTGCCAGTAGATCCGTACCTCGTCTCCTTCTATCTGAACGCTTGTCAGCAGTTCGTACACATCGCTTTCAGCACCGAACATCGCCCTGATCCGGGAGACGACCGTTTCAAGCTTCTCATGCGGACGCACACCGACAGAACGCACAGCCCTCTCACGGCCGACATTCAACCACAATGCATCGTTCAGCATCTCGGCAAGCTGGCTGGCGCTGGCATTTGCCTGGCTGGTCCGCGCGGTATCGAGCACGAGCACAGGGGCGGCTCTGCGGTTCGCATGGTTGGCGGGATCCAGCCAGAACGGGGTCGCAACCGACAGTGCAAGGCCGAGGGTGGCAACGAGCCCGGCGCCCACCATCAGGGATCGTGATCTGGAAAAATGCCGGGAGGCGAGCGCGACGAACATGTTTCTCGGGCCTCGCCTTTCAAAGACCGGAACATAGGCTCCCAGCGGTATGGAGATGTGGACAGGGTCTGTTTTTCCGGGCCCTGCATAGTAATCGCGCAGCGACTTTCGCAGTTGTCCCGCTGCGATCCGGACGATGGGATCGACCGTTGCGTCAAAGCTGGCATCCCTGCCAAAGACGTCGACCGCAATTGTGAACGCCTTGATCCGGTCGGCGCGCCCTGCGAGCGTTTCCTCGACAACGAAACGCAGGAAGCGCCTGTTGCGATCCGATGCCCGGAAGTCCGGGCTCTGAAGAAGCGCGTCCAGAACCACAAGCTCTTCCTCTCCAGTGCTCCCATCCCCCGGTGATATAATCTGAGATCTCTCCTTTCTCTCCTG
This sequence comes from Nitratireductor aquibiodomus, assembly GCF_900105565.1. Classification (NCBI taxonomy): domain Bacteria; kingdom Pseudomonadati; phylum Pseudomonadota; class Alphaproteobacteria; order Hyphomicrobiales; family Phyllobacteriaceae; genus Nitratireductor; species Nitratireductor aquibiodomus. Next base: position 3,358,227 of record NZ_FNSL01000001.1, read on the forward strand.
TTTCGACACCCCGTTCCTGTGTGTTTCAGCCTCGTATTTCTGCAGCATTATCTCTCGCTTTTCGCAAGTCCGGAGGGTGCCCGGCACATCTGAAACATGGTCCGCGCGGCCCTCGCCAATCTGGATTTTCGTCTTGTACGCAACAGGAGCGCCATGCAGTCGTCGGGCAAAAGCGGGCGCATCCCCGCAGGGGTGCCGCCCGGAAGATGCCGAAACGATACGGTGAAATTGCTGGCGTGCTCCAGCGACACCGATGGCTTTTGCTCGAACAGACAGCACAGGGAACGCAAAACTGAATTGAATTATCCCGGACGATACGGTTATCGCCGACGCTTCAAACAAGCATTCGGCGTGGCTTATGAACAAGTAAGCCGTAAGCCCACGCAGGTGATCTGGCGCACCATTCAAGGCTTTCGAGTGCGTTTTGGCGCAGTTGCTGGGCAACATACGTATCTGGCGATGGCGGCTCATAAGCCGCTGGACGCGATAGCCTTGTGCGGGCGTTTTCAGACCGGCGCTTCGGTGGCACACCCGTCCTCCAGATCAGGCGACCGGACCGGGCCGCAGCATCAGATGCAGTTCGCGAAATGGTGGCCAAAGTGGCTGACCCGCTGCCTGCCCGGGAGTTTGGGTGAGCGGGATTTCCAGTTTCCGGAACCAGTGCCTTCAGGTCGGGACTGAAACCCTGTCTATGCTCCAGTCGGCGTGGGGGTGGAAGCTGTCATCAAGGCCTGTGGGATCGGTGTCGTGCGTTGCGTGTTGATCGCGGGATGCCGGATACTCAGTGGCGGCAGAGCGAGCCCCGAGGGGAGGAAACCATCTGTCCAGCAGCACAGGGAGGCGCTGGAACGGTTTCCCGTTTAATGGAAACGCCGCTCGGTAGTGTCCCTCCGTTTTCCCGCATCCATGCGGACGCAGGCTCTTGGGCCGCCAGAGAGAAGCGCCCGGTGCACACGGTAGCTTCAAAATGAGAGCGTGGATTTAAGTGTATGTATTTTTATCGCAAATCGTTGATTCGGATTTTGTGTTCTGGGGGGATTAGAAAATCTTTTGTTGATATTGATGTCACGTAACGAACTATTGTCACGGGTAATATGTTCAGGGCATATCGGGGGCGCGCCTCTATCAGGAGGAATTGTTCTCCGCCGTGCGTGCTGAATAAGTGTCATTTCGACCGGGGGCTTAAATGATCGTCGAATTTCCGCAAGAACCGGAAATACAGTCTTTGCCTGCTGAAATGCAGAAGGTCCCCCGACTTCCCATCCTTACAGAGCAGACCAGTGCACCGGCGCGTGGCAGATGCTGAAACGCGCATTGGATGCCGGCTGTCCTGCACTGAAATCTGAAAGTTGGGCCTGCTGCGATTGCACCTGCCTTCGTCTCCCGCTTCCCCGGATATCTCTCGAGGTCGAATGGTGGGGTTGAGGGCTGTTCGAAGGATCGCACGGGGAGCCTTGGCGTGGGGCGTTGCAGTGCTCGTTGCGCCTACGCCCACTCCTGCTGCTGAACTAGCCTGCACGCCGGGGCCGGGTTTTTCTCATTGCGTTCGCATTACTGCTGAAGCGGCTGATCAGACATTCGCAGTGCCGTCCGGCGTAAGTGTGCTGCATGTCCGGCTCTGGGGGGCGGGTGGCGGAGGCGCGTTCTCCGGCGGTCGGACCGGCCTGGGAGGTGGTGGCGCTTTTGCGGGCGGAACGCTCCCCGTCGCCGCTGGCGAGACGCTCACGGTGATCGTTGGTGAGGCGGGAAAGACCCACAGCACCGTGCCAACCTATGGCGGCGGCGGTGCCGGTGGCGATGATACGTCGGCTGGAAATCATGATGGAGCCAGTGGAGGTGGTCGTTCAGCCATCCGTGATTCGGGAGGGGTAGAACTTATAACCGCTGCCGGTGGTGGTGGCTCGGCAGCGGCGACCGCCAGCAATTCAGGAACTGCATTTGTGCGCAGCATGGCTGGTGCAGGCGGTCAGGATGCCGCTTTCTCGTCCGGTTGCAGTGCCGGGGTCGCGGCCTTCTCAGGCACCGACACTGGCGGCGGGGCCGGTGGCGCGGGTGCCCGACCTGGGGTTGATGGCAGTCAGTTTCAGGGCGGCGCTGGCGGCAGCGCATTCATCAACAACACAGGCTCAGGCGGTGGTGGGGGCGGTGGCTTTTATGGCGGCGGTGGCGGTGCAGCGCAGTATCGGCCGGTTACCTGCTCTTCCGCACATCCGCTGAACGGACAGGAGGGCAGTGGCGCGGGCGGTTCAAGCCATTTGTCCAGCAGGGTAACAGGCGGCGTCATTGTAAACGGTGACTGGGAAGCAGCAGGCAATGCGAGCGACGCGCACTATCTCGCGGGCATCGGTGCTGGCGGCCGTCCTTATGGACATGGCGGGTCGGGCCAGGTGATCATTCAATGGCGCGAGCCTGGCTCTCTCGCGCTGGATAAAATCGCCACCCTGAACGACAGCGACGGAGACGCCCAGATCGATACGGGAGAGACCGTTTCCTACAGGTTTCTTGTCACAAACACAGGGCCGGTGGTGCTGAGCGATGTCACCGTTGTCGACGACCTTCTTGCGTCTGCAAACATAACACTGAGCCCGGCACCGCAGACCCTCGCCCCTGGGGCAAGTGCTGCCTTCACGGCGGTCTATCAACCATCCCAGAGCGAAATTGATCGCGGGGTGGTCACCAATGTTGCCACCGCCACCGGCATTGATCCGTTCGGCGAGGAGGTGGAAAGTGCCGCGGATTCAGAGACTGTACCGCCGGATCAGACGCCGGAACTGGTGTTTGAAAAGACCGCCAGCCTGGATGATGTCAACGGCAACGGAGCGGTGGATGCGGGTGAGACGATTCGCTACCACTTCCTGGTCGTCAACACTGGTGGCGTAACACTGAGTGATGTTGCGGTTGACGATCCGATGCTTGCGGGTCAGGGCGTGGCGATCGCCCCCGGGCCGCAGATTCTTGTACCGGGTCAGAGCGTGAGCTTCACTGCGAGTTTTGCCGCCACGCAGACCGTGATCGACAATGGTGTCGTCGAGAATACCGCATTGGCGACCGCCCTGAATCCCGGTGGACAACCCGTCAGGAGCGACAGTGACAGCGCTCGTGTGCCTAGCCCTGTCCCACGGCTTTCCCTGAGCAAAGCAGGAGAATATGTCGACGCGGACGGCGATGGTGCAACAAGCGCTGGCGATCAGCTGGTCTACCGCCTGACGGCGATCAACAACGGCGGACGCACCATTACCGGTGTCAGGCCGGAAGATCCCGGCCCCTTGTTCAACGGCCATGCCGCCGAGGGCGCCCTTTCTGCGTTCCAGCCGACCTCCACTCGCTTGACGCCGGGGGCGAGTGCTGAGTTTTCTGCCGTCTACACTCTCACCCAGAGGGATATAGACAACGGAGCAGGCATTCCCGGCGCCGTGATCAATGAAGCGCGCGTGAGGGGGGCGACCGGGGGAATGGGCGTTTCTTCGCCACTGGCACGTTCGGTGATGTCTCTCGCGGCTGCCCGCGCTTCCGGGATACAATTGTACAAATCCGCGCAGCAGGCGCGGATCCGCCGGGGCGAGCAGGCGCATTTCGTCATTCGGCTTGTCAATGGTGCTGGGTCTGTGGCGGCGGGGCTGACGGTTTTGGACACGTTGCCGTCCGGCTTCCGCTATGTGGCTGGTTCGGCCAGCATGGATGGCGTTTCCGTCACGCCGCAGGTCAGCGGTCGCACGGTTCGTTTCGAGAACATCTCGCTTGCGGGTCACCAGACGGTTGAGTTCCGTCTGAGCATGCTGGCGCTGAGTTCCGCGGGGCCAGGCAAACACACCAACACGGCGTCGGTCACCGATGCGGGCGGAACGCCGCTCGCGCCGAATGCGAAGGCCGTGGTCGAGATACTGGTGGAGCCGGTGTTCGACTGCGGTGATGTCATCGGCAAGGTGTTCGATGACGTCAATCGCAATGGCTACCAGGACGAGGGGGAGCCGGGCCTGCCGGGCGTGCGCATCGCCACGGTCAAGGGCTGGCTCGTGACCACCGACCGGCATGGCCGTTTCCATGTCGCCTGCGCCATGCTGCCGGACCAGCGGATCGGCTCGAACTTCATCATGAAGCTCGACATCCGGACGCTGCCGACGGGCTATCGCGTGACGACGGAGAACCCGCGCGTGGTGCGGCTCACCGCCGGCAAGATGACGAAGCTCAACTTCGGAGCCTCGATCGGACGTGTCGTGCGGCTCGACCTCAGGGACGAGGCGTTCGAACCGGGTGGGACTGACCTTGTACGGCAGTGGGAGCAAGGCGTGGATCAGCTGATCGGTGTGTTGCGCAAGGAAGAATCGGTGCTGCGGCTCAGCTATGTGGACGCGTCCGCCGATGCTGACCTGGCCGGGGCGCGGCTGAAGGCGCTGAAGGCCCTGATCGGCAAGCGCTGGCGCGAGGAAGGTGCGCGCTATGCCCTTGAAATCGAGACGCGTGTGGAGGTGGGACAATGAGCACGGTCATCCTTTCGAAGCGCGCTTCCATGCGGCTTCTCGCACACCGCGCGCTTCTCCTGGCAGGCACGGCACTGATCGCATCGGCAGCAATGCCGGATGGTGTTCCGCGCGCAGGGGCCGTAGATGCCAAGGCTGGCGCAGCATGCGCAGACACTTTCATCCCACCCTTGCGCCATACAGGGAGGACCTGAAAGTGGATATGGTGGACCTGCCCTGCGAGCGTGCTGCGCGGTGAGATGCACGTGCTGAACGCAACAGACCACCGCCAGAAATCTAGGTTGAAATCTGTTTCAGTCTGATCGGAATGGACCGTGGTAAAATGGCGCGCCTGGATGGCGACACTTCGAACGAGTTGTTCGAGGTTTTGGCCGAATGGAATACCTACCTTGAGCACCGGAAATCCGATGATTTCCCGGTGCCGCCATGTCCTTAAAAGGTAGATTCAACAAAACCGGCAGCGCCCCGCGCTCTAAAGAAAAAGATAAGAAGCGCCCTTCGCCCTTCTGCATCCGCCTGAGCGAGGCTGACCGTGCCCGCCTGGCTATGGAGGCCGCGGGCACTCCGCTGGGTGCCTACATCAAGCAAAAAGCACTGGGCCTGCCTGCGCAGCGCAAACGACTGTCCGGCCTCACCATCAAGGACCGGCAGGCGTTTGCGCAAGCTCTCGCCCTGCTTGGCCAATCGCGCCTTGCCAGCAATCTCAACCAACTCGCCCACGCGGTGAATATCGGCTCGCTGCCGGTGACCCCGGAAACTGAAAGCTTTCTATTGGAGGCGGTCCAGGACGTGCGCGAGCTGCGCCGCCTGTTCCTGCTGGCGGTGGGAATGAAGCCTTTGAGGATCAGCCATGATCCTCAAAGGCTCTCAGCGCGGCAGCGGTCAGAACCTGGCCGCTCACCTCATGCGCATGGACGACAATGAGCATGTGCGCCTGCATGAGCTGCGCGGCTTTGCATCCGATGATCTTGGGGAGGCTTTCAAGGAAGCGGAAGGCATCGCGCGCGGGACCAACTGCCGCCAGTATCTATTCTCCCTCAGCCTCAATCCACCGGAAGACGCGAATTTAAGCGAGCACGGCTTTGAGGCGGCAATCGATCAGATCGAAGCCCGTCTTGGCCTTAGCGACCAGCCGCGCGCCATTGTCTTCCATGAGAAGGAAGGCCGCCGTCACGCCCATTGTGTCTGGTCGCGGATCGATGCGCAGACCATGACCGCCCGGCAGCTCTCCTTCTTCAAAAAGAAACTGCAAGGCGTCTCGCGTGAGCTATACCTGGAAAATGGCTGGAAGCTACCGCGCGGACTGGAAAGCCCGGCTGAGCGCAATCCGACCAACTTCACCCTGGAAGAATGGCAACAAGCCAAGCGCCAGGGCGTCGATCCCCGCTGGCTTAAATCCACTCTCCAGGAATGCTGGAAGCACTCAGATAGCCGCAAAGCGTTTGAAAGCAGCCTTGGCGAGCGCGGCTTTTTTCTCGCCCGTGGCGACAAACGCGGCCATGTGATTATCGACCACCACGGCGAGGTTTATTCCCTGCCGCGCATGCTCGGCGTGAAAACCAAAGACGTGCGCGCCCGGCTGGGTGATGGGAACGATCTCAAAAGCGTGACCGAGGCGCAGGCCATTATCGGCCAGCGCATGACCCCGGCAATACGCCGTCATGTTGAGGAATCCAGGAACCGCTTCCGGGACCGCTCAAATGACCTCGCCAAACAAAAAGAAGCGCTGACGCGCCAGCACCGCGCCGCGCGTGCACAACTCGATAACGATCAGCGCGCGGAATGGGACCGGGAAACGCTCAAACGGGCCGCGCGCCTCCCCAAAGGCCTGCGCGGCCTGTGGCACCGGCTGACCGGCAAATACCGAGAGGTTCGCACCCTCAATGAAGCGGAAGCAAAGGCCACCCGCGAGCGCCACGCACAGGCGCGGCAAGAGCTGATCGATCAGCAGCGGAGAGAGCGTGCGCTCCTCCAGATCAAGTTCAAGGAATTGCGGCAGGGCCAGGCGAAGCACCTTTCAGAGCTTCGCCGGGATGTGGGCCGCTTCATGCGCTTTGCGCGCGGCGATGCGAGATCGCCCGGACGCAAACAAAGCCAGGGCCTGCGCCTTGGTCTCTCTCGCTAAACCCGAAAAAGGAGACGTGACATGTCTGGTAACAAGAATGATGAAGCCGGTGCTGCCGCCGGAATGATGGGCGCTGGATTCCTGGCTGTTCTGGCCTTCCTGTTTGGCTTGTTGGTGTTCCTCGCCATCGCTGTATCGCTAATCTATCTGTTCGCCCTCGTATCGGGGAAGGAAATCACCTTATGGGGCGATACTTACAGGCCTAGCGATGCCCTGATTGCCTATCGCAATGGTGTCATTGGTGTCGCCATCGTTCTCACCATCACGGTGTTCATCTGCGAATTCTATAGCATGGCGTTCCCTAAGGAATGGCTGTCATACCTGATGGCCGGAGGATACTCGGTCGGCTTGTTCTGGATTCTGGGCTCTGGTGACGACGAAGAAGAAACGCCCTCCACACCTGTCGACTATCGCGACCTCCAGCCTCCGCTCAGCGAACCCGCTGAGAAGCCCTTCGACTATGCGAGTTGGGATGATGAAAGGAACACGCCATGATGAATGGATGGCTTTCCGAGTTCTACCAGTTCTGCTGGATGCTCGAATCCCACTATCAGCAAAGGCTCGCCTGGGAGGACGCCAGAGAAGCGCGCCTCGCCAGAGAGCGGGCAGAGGCACAAGCCGCCGCCCAGCTCAAGGCCATGCTGGAGGCCAATCCATCGGGACAGCTCGGCAATGCCGAGATTGACGATCTCACGGCCCTGAAATCTTCGGGGCTGTTATGAGCGGCCTCGTTCGCGCCTCGGAAGGCATCAGGCCCGGCATTGAGCTCGGCTTCTTCCGGGGCAATCCGCTGGTTTATGATGGCACCGAACCGGTCGCCATCGATGCACAGGCCGGTAAAGGCAAGCTAACGCGCTTCTTGGGGGTGAATCTGGTCTCCCCCAGGACCGCGCACGTCACCAAGATCATCACCGATCCCAAGGATGCTGAGCTTGCCTGGATATCCTGGAAGACCTTAGAGCGGCAGGGTTACCGGGTGCGTTTTATCAATCCGGCCCGGCTCTATGGTTATCCAGGTGAGAGCTTCAACATCAACACGCGCCTGCTGGAAGTCGCGGCGCGGCCTGAGCTCCGCGCCATTGTGGGTGACGCCGCCTATGACGCGGCAAGCTACCTCGTCCCGGTCGATCCCAACCCGGCGCATCGCTGGATCGGCCAGGGCGTGCGCACCATGTGCGCGCTCTATAACAAGATCAGCGCCCTTTATCCCGATGAGCGCTTTCCCTGCACGCCTGGCGGCCTGTGGGACTTCTTCGGGCGCGATCCGGACGCTATCGCCGATGATCTGCTCATGTGGTCCCTGGATGAGCGCATGCATGATGAGGCGGGCATGTGCAGGCAGGTCGCCAGCCTGACGCAATCCCGCGATCAGTGGAACGCTTATTCTTCGCTTATCATCGAGCGCCTTCAGGGTTTCCAGCCCGGCTCGGCCTCAAGGGCGGCAACGGAGCGCAATAGCTTCGACCCGGCGGATATGAAGAATGAGCGCACCGCGCTCTTTATCATCGGCTCGGCTCAATCAGAGACCAGCCGCAATTTTGTTGGGGCGATGACCGCCGCCATTATCGAGCGATTTGCCGCCGCGTCTGGTAAGCTGCGCGCGCTCGTTGTTGGCGATGAATGGGGACAGCTATACGTCTCGAACTTTGAACCAATCCTGACCCTCTACCGGCAAGGCGGCATCAACTTCCTCGGTGCGTTCCAGAACGCGCCCGCCCAGATCGAGGGGCGCTACGGCAAGGAACTCGCCCGCATCTGGAAGAAGGCTGTAGCGCATACGCTCTATCGCGGCCTGCCCGATACCGAGACGCTGCGAGAAATCGAGCACCGCTCGGGCCGCACCTCGGTCATGGTACGCGGTTTCAATGTCAATCAAAACCAGGTGAACGGCTCAGGCGATAGTCTCTCCGAACAATCCCGCCCTCTGCTCCAGGTCGAGGATATTCGTCTTGCCACTGGCGGGGAAACCGGCCTTCTGGAATCCCGCGATCATGGCTACTTCACCGTCGATCTACCGAACTTCTGGGAAAGGCCGGAACTGAGCGGATATCTAAGGGACGTGCGGGAGAAGCCGGATAAATATGAATGGCTCAGCACCAGTCAGCATCACTCTGTCAACGCATGCGAGGAAAACTACCATTTCCTCCCCTCTGCTGCTCTTGGTAAATGAGGTTCGGCCCCCTGAACCTCTGCCCTTCGGCGAGAATGGGGGTGGTGTTGACAAGGATCAGCGCGGCGGGCGCACAAGCCGAAGGCGCGGAGCCTCGGGAGACCGCGCCCTTGTCAGCGCCGGGGGCGAAGCCCCTTAGTCCAACTACTTTGTACTAAATATGGAAGTCGACTGACTGAGACTGCCATTATTAGCTTCAACTTACGGATGCCCTATCTAAACGGATTGAACTCTTGCCCAGCGGCGAGCGTCCGATATCAATCAGAGAGACAAAGCTGCCGATCCGCACCAGCGGACGGCGACGATTAAGACGACGGGAGTACAATCAAACAGAGCGCACCAATGCCCTGGTTCACGACAGCCCGGTCCCATCAAGTGGGATGCGCTGCGAGGCGAAAAGTACTTCTCGCTTGTACGAGTAAGTCATTGCAATCAAATACAGAATGACTCATTTTTCTCTTTATGTAACAATGACTTCCGAATCTGTTTAATTTTAGAACTGTGAGCAATCAAACGAGCGCGCGATGATTTTTGACGTCAATTCCGATCAAGTTGAACGGCTGGATGAACATCACGTCGTTGATCTCCTTCGCCGTCTCATCAGCGCTGAACTCAACAAGAATTCTATTCCCCTGCGATCGGGTACGGCTCCTGCGCAGATAACTATTGCTGACGGTGGTGATGATGCTCGTGTTTCATGGTCGGGCGGGCCGAATGAAACTGATTGGCTGCCCAGCCGTTTCACGATCTTTCAAAGTAAGAAAGGGGCAACATCTCCTGGGGGATTAAAGGCGGAAACGCAAACGAAGTCCTCGCAAGGTTCCGACGAGCCAAAACTTAGCGAGGCTCTTGAGGAAGCCATTTCTCAAAGCGGTGCCTATGTCATCGTTACGCCCACGCCTGTTGTCGGCACCAACGTCGACCGCCGCATTAACGCTATTCGGCAAGGGATCAGCGATACGGGCAACGATCCATCCTTGTTGTCTTCCATTCAAATCTACGATTGCAACAGACTCGCTGCATGGACGAATACGCATCCATCAGTGGCGCTATGGCTCAACGCCTTATTGCGAGATGTCTATCTTGGTGGCTTCCAAGCCTTTGAAGATTGGGGACGCTCATCGGAAATTTCTGAGATCGAATTTCAACAAAGCGACGATATGCGATTTGTCGCCAAAGGATCGGAAATCCAGACCTGGCAAAACGAAGATAACAACATTTTGCAGGAGAAATCCTTTGATGGCATCAGAGAGGTCATATCCACGTTCCTCGCCACACGCGGCAACGCTGTGCGAATAATCGGACCATCGGGATACGGAAAGACGCGTTTCGTCCATCAGCTCATCGCAAGTCAGGCTGCATCTCCTCAGGACGTCTTGAGCGAGAGCCAAATCATTTACTGCATTTACGACGATGTTAAAGACCGACTGTTAAACATTGCGCGTGAAATTGCCGACACTGGCTCACGTGCTTTGCTGGTCGTTGATGATTGTCCAGATCAGGTCCACACGAAGCTGAGTGAAATCGTCCATCGGGACGGCTCCCACTGCCACCTCATAACGATAGGCGTGGAAACTAAGGCGCAAGGCATACGCCGCAATTTGATTATTGAGCTCAATGCCGCATCAAACGAGTTGATCGGCCAAATTGCTGAGGCAACGAACAAGCAGGTTAGTAAAAAGAATGCTTCGCTCATTCGCGACCTGTCACAAGGTTTCCCAAGGATGGCGGTTTTCGCAACGCGGGCTTTGGAAGGCGGAGATGAAGAACTGAGCTCGGTCGAGACTCTGGTTTCGCGGATCGTTTGGGGAGAGCACGAAATAGATCAATCAGCCTTTGAAAGCTTGCAACTTTTGAGCCTTTTCACAATCGTTGGAATGGAAAACGAACCTGCAAAAGAACTCGAAGAAATAGCGGCTTATTGTGGCAAGACCGGACGGCAAATGTTCGGTGAACTGAGACGCTTTACCGAGCGTGGCGTTATGTTTCGTCAAGGCGACTTTGGTGAAGTGCAACCTCTCCCTCTTGCCATGCGCTTGGCAAATCAATGGCTTGAAGGCAACCCCGCTGGAACCTTGCAGGATTTATTTCGCTCTCTCAGTGAAGAAATGAAACTGAGAATGCTTGGCCGACTGCGTTGGGTATCACACTCAGACAAGGTGTCGAGTTTCGGCCGCGCCCTGCTTTCCGAGGCATTGCCGGATGAGAAAACATTAAACAGCGAATTCGGGTCAAAGCTTCTCGACCGCTTTGTCCATCTTGCGCCTGATGCAACGATGGAACATCTGGACGGGCTGCTTGCAGGGAAAACAGTCGATGAACTGGCGTCCTTTGATACAGGCAGACGCTATACCATTTGGGCTTTGGAAAAGCTGGTGTTCCGTCGTCAGACCTTTGATGCGGCAGCGAGGTTGCTCCTGAAGCTTGGCGCAGCAGAAAACGAAGACTGGTCGAATAATGCATCCGGTCAATTCACCGGCCTCTACCAGCTTTATCTGTCAGGAACGGAAGCCACGCCGGAAGAAAAGCTCGCTGTGCTGGATGATGGCTTGGCCGATCCCGACGAGCGGGTGCGTAAGCTTTGCGTCGAAGCCTTAAATCGCATGCTCGAAAATTGGCATTTCTCCAGATCCGGCGGCTCGGAACATATAGGTGCCGGAGAAGCGTTGGAGGACTGGCGGCCCGAAACGTACGGTCAGGTTTTCGATTTTTATCGCGCGGCCTTGTCACGTCTTGAGAAAATCGCCCTCGATCCCGGTGATCCGAACTGTCGGACCGCGCTCAATACTATCGGCTCGCACCTCAGAAGCCTCTTTGCCAATGTCAATTTGCTCGAAGAAATTCAGGCGATGATAGCGCGCCTGCGTGAAGCCCATCCCGGATGGCACAAGGCTGCACTCGGGGTCAATGACTGGCTGTATTTTGATCGAAAGGAAGCGGATGAAGCTTACCAGCAAAAGCTTCGTGCATATTACGATGAGCTAATACCTACCGATCCGCTGGAGCAGATCCACTACTACAGTAGTGGTTGGGCCACCGATATTCATGATCCGGACGTATGCTATGACCGTGAGGGTGATAACGATCATCACTATGGTGAAAGCAAGATATACGAGTTAGTCGATGCTGCGCCTAAAGAAGCCGCGTACTTCCTGCCGTTTTTGGACATGCTTTTTGAAAAAGCGACAAACTCGGGGTGGATTGCTGTCGTCCGTATTGCAAAGCATGTCGGTGATCCCGAACATCTTCTGCAGCATCTCTTAGACAACATGACTGCGAACAGCGAAATCCCCGCCATGTCGAATCTTGTACGCAATGTCATTTCCGGCGCAGCGCAAACCGACAAAAACAAGGGCCTGGAATGCCTTGAGCGCGCACTTGGCGTTCCCAGCCTGAGCGCATCATCAATCGAATTTCTTACTGCAGTCGGGCTGGATAACGCGCTCATGCAACGCGCAATCGAGTTTGTACAAAACGATACGGTCGAACCGCGTCAGGTCTCGGCTATTGCATTCAGTAATATATTTCAGACCGTTGATGAGGATTTAATTGAATTGCTGGTCACCACATTGCTGACCAAGCAAGAGCGTGGGGCGTGGGCGGCTGTCGATTTCCTCGCACATGTCTTGTATCGCTCTGATCCAAAAGAAGGACGGTTGTTGCAAGCTTTGAAAGCATCGGTGACCAACCGTGCCCTATTTGACAAACCGCAATATTCAAACATGGACTGGTATCATTGGTGCGAGCTTGTCGAAAAGATCTTCAATGGCGGCCATGTCGATGATCACTTCAGTAGTGAATTGGTAGATTTCATCATCAGTGTGACCTCTGTTGAAGAATACCGTGTTCAACTCGCATTTGATGATTACGCGCAAAAAATACTTCGGCGCATCATAGCCAACTCTCCAAGCCTGGTTTGGGAGAAGTACCACGAGGCGCGAGCTGCCGCAGATGGTCGAGCTGTATACCGACTTCCAAGCTTATTCGATGCGAATATTGGAGAGCCGTCAAACCCCGGCGTTCTTAATGACATTCCGGCTGAAATATATGTACCGTGGATGCTGACAGACAAAGAAGAGCGAATGCCGTTCATTCTGGATTGGATTCAGCTCTTTGACGGGGCGAAGAGCGCACGCAAATGGAGTCCGGCATTTATATCATTTGCTGATGCCCATGTGGATCGGCCGGAGAGGTTAGATACACTTCGTTCCAGATTGACCTCAGGTATGTGGGCAGGCTCGTTCGCCAATAAGCTTGAAGCTGAACGCGATTTGTTGCTGGAACTTCGGAGCATTTCAACAAATCCGCATGTCCATCGATGGGTTGATAGAACGACGACACGGATGGAACAACAGATCACAGAAGAGCGCAGGCGGGATGCAAATAGGGAAGCGTCATATCGAGCATGAATGGGCTTTGGGCATGGATCACTGAAAATTTCAACAACCGTGAACTGGCCGGTGCGATTTGGTTGACGGCTGCCATCGCCGTTGCCGCGATAAGATCGGAAGTAAGAGAAAGCGTTCGCAGCATTCTCAAAGCCTTGTTGGACAGCAAGCTTCTCGTACTATTCTCCGCTCTTGCAGCAAACGTAGCTGCAATATCGTGGCTTGCCGCGTCTTTGAAGTTTTGGAATTTTGGTTTGATCGTACCGACAATCGTTTGGTATTTCTTCGGTGCTCTACCGCTGTTGGCACGTTCCTTTGACGCCAAGGAAGGTTCGCAGCATTTTCGTGGCTACGCTAAAGATGCCTTAAGCGGAACGATATTTTTGGAGTTCATCTTTGTTGCCGGTACCTTTAGCTTGCCTGTCGAGTTATTTTTGACGCCGATTGTTGCCGTGATCGCCATGATGTTGGTGATAAGCGAGCGAAAGCCTGAACACGCTAAGATAAATACCTTACTCACATGGGTTATGGCCGGTATCGCAATTTTGGTGCTCTGGAACTCGGTCAGTGAGATAGCGGCGCACCCGGAAACATTTTTCACCGCCTCTACCTTCAAAAGCTTCATTCTGCCGGTTTACCTCACGATTGCGTCCATCCCTTTCTTTTATCTGACGCATTGCTACTCGCATGCCGAAAGCGCAAGCATTCAGATTTCTCGTAAGACATTTCAATCAGACGAATTAAAAGCCTATGCACGAAAGCGGTTCTTTTCGTGCTTCTTTCTTCGGCCTTGGCTTCTCAGGCGGGCAATACGCCAGTTTCATAGCCTTCCTGCAGAAACAACGAATGACGTCGATCAGATCATTCGTGATATCCGCAAACACGAAAAAGAGACGCAAAATCCTCCCGAAGTTGATGAGTCCCAAGGATGGAGCCCATACAAGGCGCGGGAATTTCTAGCCAACGTCGGCCTTCGTACAGGAGATTATCATACCGGCTATGGGGGCGAAGAATGGTGGGCAAGTTCCCTTCCGATGGACCTCGACGAACAACTGCTCCCCAATACGGTTTCATTCTACGTTGAAGGTGTCAAAGGTCTCGCAACCATCTTGAAACTAAAAGGGCATTTTCTTGATGAGTTTTCTCCCGAAGTTGCGGTAGAAAAATTCGGAAAAATATGCTCGGCGCTTCTGGAAAAGACTGTTCCTTCGTTAAAAGAACAGCTCCAACACAAACTGATTGTGTGTGAGGAATTCACCCACTCAACCAGTGTGTCACGAGTTACCTTGCAGAAGGACAGGTTCCCATCTGAGAAAGGCTTCAACCTGACATTTCAAATTTCGAAGAAGCCAACTATTCTGTAGCGATTTTCGTAGACAGGTCGCATTTTGGTTCACAAGTCTCCTCTCATGGACTAAAATGGGTAGTTACATGCACGATAAGTCTTCCCGCTAACGTCATGTAACTACATGTATTTTTATATATATTTTGCCATATACTGCTGAAACTGTATCTAGATGTATATTGTGTCTCGACGTAAATTTTTTGGAATGAATGACTGATGGAGTTCCAAAATGACCGAGATGACTGAGTTGATTTCAAAGGGGTCGGATTTTCCGATGGAGTATATGCTGGCATTGATTGCGCTGGCGGCGATGGCACTTTCAGCCTTTGCCATTCACACGATCCATTCGATCATCCGGCGAAAGGATAAGTGATGGCAAAGCTTCTGCCGTGGGTGATGATGCCCAGTGAATGGATTCTGGAAGGCGGACTGCGCGAATTCAGGTGGGCTGCTGAAATTGGTGCGAACAACATCGCTGCGTTAGTGACACTTGCACCAATCCTGCATCATGCAGATCGTGAAAGCGGTATCACTCGCCTGACATATGATGATTTCGAATTAATCACGTCGCTTAGCCGGACGAAAATTGCGGCTGGGCTAGAACTCCTGACGGAGAGGCAACTTATCGAGCGCGATCCCGAAGGGCGCAGCACTTACAAACTCAGCAACTTCAATCCGTCTATTGGCTGGGCCAAATTTCCGGCGCTGCGTCTTTATCGCGGCCGACGCATTCCGTTCTTCCACGAGTTGAATTTGCGTAAGCGTACGGAGTTAGACGCGATGAAGCTGTGGTATTTCATCGCCGCCAGACGAGACAATGAAGTCAATCTCGCCAAGGCGACCTATGACCAAATTGAAGAAGTTACCGGCATCGCAAGAGAGCGCATTAAAACCGGCTTATCTTTGCTGGCTGCAAACAGTTTGGTTCACGTCGAGCACATTCCCAGCCGTCAAAGCGAATACGGCATCGCAAACGCGTACCGCTTGCCACAAATTGACGCTTCACGCCACATGGGAACAGTTGGACGAGGACTGACCAAGCATGATGATTTGCTTGAAGGTCTTTGAAGCCGAAAATTGTCCAGCACTGATTAATTAAGCAGTTCAAGCCTCTCTCCGAAGCCTAGTCGAATGGCGTGGCAATCAACGCAAAGTCGCAGCGACGGGACACCGGGCATGGCAGAAGCTGAATTAGCGATACGGTAATCGCCGAAGGGTTTATCTCCGCACGATGAACATATTTCCAGCGACTGCTTTGACTTAATGGCAATCCGCGCCAACATGCCAAGCTTCGGCTCTACACGGTCAACAATTGAGAACCAAAGGTCGCTGTGGGGTTCCACACGTTCCATGTGCTGTTGCACGTCATCTGGATATTGCTCAAGCAGCCACGCTCGCGCTACTTCGCGCCGGTCCTGATCGTTTTGCACCAGTGTTTCATAGAGGTTGATCAGCAGTTTCGTTGTTTCGCGCGGTGCGGTTTCCTGTCCCTGTTGATAGTAGATAAGGTTAACCGCAAACCGAACACCGCCCGAATAGGCTTCACTGATAGTGGCGATGCAATATTCGCGCAATGCCTCCCGATTAGAGGAGCTTTGCATGCGCCGCATTTCTTCCAAATCATACCGCCAGGGGTTGGTTTGGAGCTCGTGCTTCCATAAGTCCAAATAGCCTGAATCGCGATAGGCTTGCGCAATTGCGTCGTCATGTTCCGAATGCTCCCGCACCAATTGGTCGACATCCTGCAAGTTCTCTACGTTTGCATCGAGGCAGCGCGCGGCGTTGAGTACAAAGTTCTGCGCATCCCGTGTCATGTCTATGGGATTGGGTCTTCCTTCCATCCATGCAATTTCATCGGGATCGACGATTTCGGTAATCTCCGGCAATTCGGTGAGCAGTGGACTCTTGCGCAAATCTTCCGGTGAACAATAATCGTGATCAGCAACAAGCTGAACGCCCGCGCTTTGGTAAGCACGCGCAACCAGACGCGAACAAAACTCGCGTCGGCTGCGCGACCTCGGACCGCCAAGGACAGTGCGTGCGGCCTCTACCTTGGAATAGCGCGTGCCTATTTCCGATCTGGCAAAATCGACAATCTGAGCGATCTTTTGCGCGGGCAATGCTTCTTTCAATCGAAACGCGAAAAAGTCTTCATCATCTTCAAAGAGCTCACGTTGTAGGTTCCGTGCTTGAACGCCATCCGACGTGGAATCAATGATCGAACCCTGCTGAACATATATCATAGCGTGCGAAACACTCCCTCGCGTGGAAAATCGGACGGCTTTCCCGGTTTTCGATCTACTTGCAGTCAAGATGATGTCGCCAGGTCTTAGGTTCTGGAAGTCGATGCGTTTCATGTTTTGCCTATGATTTTAAACTCAACATAGCACAAATGGATCGAAACAATTCAAAGGCAATCAGTGAAGGAGAGTAATATGGGAATTCGGGCACGCTAGCCCCTGATCGGGTTCAGCGCCGATGCGCTGACGGTATCCAAACGGCGGACGGTTGGTCAGGATTGCACAAGGGCTGGAACACCCTTTGCTCTCGATGAAATCGTCTCCATGAAATGGTCAGGGGTCTTGGGGGCAGGAACGCCGCCCTAGTCGATGGGTGCAGGGAGAGCGAAGTCTCCCGCGAGTGTTTGACCGGCGATACGGTCTTCTGGCTCTGGAATGGGTTCAATGCCCTGGAAGAGCCACGGCCTGGGGGATGCAACGGGGGAGCGCTAGCTGCCTCCTTGCCAAGATTGCGCGGTAATACCGCGCACATCTTGCGATCAGCGTTATCGCCTGCGGGAGTCTCCGACAATGGATTGATGCTCTGTCGCGTCGACGGTTCAATGAACTCCCTGCTACACCACCAGCGTAGTGTACCCGGATTTACCGGCGATGATTCCGTGGGATCAAAAGGGAATGCCGTCTCCGTAGTCGACTTCTTCACGAGGACCGTTCTTGTCGCGGTCGATGGCGGAAAGCATTTCTCCTAGCCGCTCGCATTCCGGACAAGGCTCCGGTTCAGGTTGCCCGCCCGGATAGTACATTCCCGCGCTCTTGCAGACAGGACACTGCTCCTTGGCAAAATGACGCCGAAGGATTTCATCATCACTGGCGATCTCGTGCACTGCTCGTCCGCCTCCTTGCTGCGGTTTGTAAATGCTCGCGCTTATTTTCAACCCACGCCATTGTGCCCAGCATATGCTCAGGCCTTGGATTGGGCACCGGGTCAAACTGACCAGCTTCGGGAAGGCTGTCCATGTGTTCGGCCACTGACTGACACAGAACTCACGCGCCGGGTTCGCGAATCTGGTCCAGCATCCGGTTACAAAAATCGCTCCACACAGGGATGACCATCGAACATTGGCTGATACAGGTTGGCCGGATCGAGGTCGATGGCGACGATGTTTTCGGGCCGGTCGAACGGCCATGTAGGATTGCGGCGGCGCTTCTTCATGGTGCTCCTCCAACAAATGACTTCCGATAAGATTCGGGAATGCCGTCCGGCTGGATACGCTGGGGGATATGTCGGCGTTTTGCGGCGTCGAATGCGACGATCAGGGTGCGCATGGTAGAGAGCAATTCCTGGGAAACGAAGTACGGAGCCATGTTCTCTTTGTCCATTTCCCGGACACTAAAGGCAGCAAGCGCCTTGCGCAGCGGTTCTACCTTCAAGGAAAGCCCGATGGCTTCGCGGGCAGCGGGTGATTCCAACGGGTCATCTCCGCGCTCCCGCATGCGCCAAACATCCTGATAGAGCGCCACCATGTTGTTGTGGTGTTCGATGGCCTCAGCGAGCAATTGCCTTTCTGCCGGGGTCATGGGCATGCTCCATATCGAAAAAGCTGCGTTGCAGTCAGTGTTCACTCGTCCTTGCCAACGAACATGAGAGCGATATAGCAGATTGCAGAGATACCAAATGCTATCGGGGCCAATCCGAGCATAAAATAAAACACCCGCTGAACGTCGAACTGCACACCCCAAACAAACCGGATCACAAGCAGGCAAACTACTACAATCAGGCCAGCTCCAAATCCCTTTATAACATTCATCATGATATTCACTCCTCTGTTTACATTGTCGAAGAACTGACCGCGATGCGCTTCAGCGCGCGACTGAGGGTCCATGGGGCGACACCCAAGTCGGCGGCGATGGTTGAAATTCTCTCTCCGGCTGCAATGCGTGCGCTGGCGCGGTGCAATTGCTCATCGGTAACTTTAGGCGGACGGCCCAGGCGCGCGCCGCGCTCACGGGCTGCGGCCAGCCCCTCCTTCGTTCTTTGCGAGAGCGTGCGTCGCTCGAACTCGGCCAGAGCGCTCATCATTGTGTAAACGAAGATGCCCGCCGCTGTGCTGGTGTCGATGTTGAGGGTGGCAATGCGGAAATGGACGCCGCGCTTGCGCAGCTTCTCTGCTTCAGTGAGCGCATCAACAACTGAGCGAAAAGCCCGGTCCAGGTCCCACACCACGAGCATGTCACCGGACCGCAATTCTGAGACCACGCGGCCAAAGACCGGCCTGCCGGGGCTTACGGCGGAAAGCGTCTCGATGTGCAGTTCGTCGCAGATCATACGTAACCCGTCTATCTGGCGGTCAGGGCGCTGCTCTGCGGTGGATACACGCAGATAGCCTACGGTTCTCCCCGGCTTTGCCTCTTGATCGGCGGGCGGCTGTGTCGTTGGGGTCTGCACAATATGGTTCGTTTTCGTGCGCGGCCTTTCAGGCACGCGGACGCCTTGCTTTTCATGGTCGGAAAGGGCTCTTTTCTGCGCGCCCTAGAAAAATCCTACCTGAAAGCAAAAAGGGGATTCAAATTTCAACGAAAACGAACGTTTTGGAGTGTGGACCTGGCGCACAAGCAAGGCGCAAGAAGCCCTATAATGAAGTTAACCAGGTTTCGCGTCGAGGTAGTGACGGATCGCCGCCTCGATCCAGTCGTTTCTATTCTTGCCATCTTGTTTGGCTGAATTATCGATCTCATCAATTAGCTCAGGCTGTAGACGCAGCTTCACTTGCTTCTTAGGTCGGTTCTCTTCAGCCCACCGGGGTCTTAGTGATGGCGGTTCAGATGCTCTAGTCACGGTTATTTTTGCAGGTGGCTTTATCCTGCCCATTATGCCAGTTGGTTCTTGCTCTCCGCTCCCCTTTCTCATGTCTATTTTGTGTTCGATTGGGTCTTCGTCACCCTCATCAAACAATTGAAAAAGAATTATCGGAAAAGCGTCATATATATTGAAATATTCAATATCGTATATTGAATTACTTACTAAAGCTTCAATCTCTTTGCAAATATCTTTGCGATATTTGTTCCATTGTTTGTTTTGCGTAATTATCTTTCCGGAGATATTTGCAATATCAATAGTTAGGTCGGCGATCCTGATCTTCGTGACCTCCTCTTTAAAATAGAAATTGATAAAGAGTTCAGCCTGCCCAAGCCGTTGCCGCTCGAAGAACCGCTGCACTTCTGTAGAAGCCTGTTCCAGCTCAGCCATATTCATTGATGAAATCCCCGGTGCCAACTCGCCCAAAGAGTTTTAGCAGCCCTGGCAGCAAATTTAAAGTGGGCACCCACTTGAAACCTCAGGAATAAGTGTTAACGTGGGGCCCCACAAAGATCAAATATAGGAATTAATTCCTTGTTTGTTCACTTAATGTTCGCTATACTGCCCAGTTCTTTTGCGGCGAACAAGAAAGGAGGCCAGGCATGAGCAACGATCCCACTTTCACCGGCTTCAACGGGGTCGCCGCGCAGGAGGACGACTTCCTCCCTGTTCCCGGCGAACTGGCCCTGGACGCTGACAAATACCGCCAGGAACTAATCGAACTCGATCTCACCGACGATCAGGCCAATGAGCTTCTAGCCATCCTCTGGGATATCATGCGCCGCTTTGTCGAGCTGGGCATGAGCACGGAAATATGTGGGTCGATTTTCGAAGCCGTCATTGAATCCTCGGTCTCCGGGTCCGCCGATGGTAGCCTTGAGCACTCACCAACCATGGAGCTGCCATCGAAAGACAACGGGAAGGAATCCGCATGACCGACACTAAATTGAAGAACGCGGTATTTTATGGCCGCGTCTCCGACGTAAAGCAGGCCACTGTGCGCGGCGATGCGCTGCACTCGCAAGAGCGCACCTGCCGCGAGTATGCTGAGAGAAAAGGTTATGTGATCAGGGAAGTTTTCACCGATACCCTGACCGGCGCGCACACCAATCGCCCTGGGCTCCAGGCGATGCTGGCATATATCCGGCAGCATCGCGGCACCATTATCATTGTCGACCACTCGAACCGGCTTGGCCGCGATATGCTGAGCTACTTGATGGTACGGCAGGAAATCAAAGACGCGGGCGGCATTCTTGAAAGTCCGGTGATGGGTTTTGAGGAAACCTCATCTGACCAACTCGTTGAGCACGTCATTGCCAGCGTCAATCAGTATCAGCGCCAGCACAATGCAGAGCAAACCAAGAGCCGCATGCGTGCGCGGGTATCGGGTGGGTATTGGGCTCTGGCTGCGCCGGTCGGCTATCGTTACGAACGCGTCACGGGACGCGGCAAGATCATGGTACGCGATGAACCGGTTGCCTCCGTGGTTCAGGAGGCGTTGGAGGGCTTTGCCTCGGGGCGCTTTGAAAAGCAGGCCGATGTGCAACGCTTTCTCCAGAACAATCCACTTTTCCCAAAAGACAAGCGCGGCATCGTCCGGCACCAGCGCGTATCGGTTCTACTGAAACAATGCCTTTATGCCGGTTACCTGGAAATGCCGCGCTGGGATATCTCCCTGCGCCCGGCACAGCACGAGCCGCTGATTACGTTCAAGACGTTCAAGATCATTCAAGACAGGCTGGAAGGCGGTATCTATGCGCCGCGCAAAAAGAATGTAAATGAGGACTTCCCGCTACGCGGCTACGTGATGTGCGATGATTGCGGCACACCGCTCACCTCGTGCTGGTCTAAGGGCTCACATAATAAGTATCCCTACTACCTCTGCCCCAAGCGCGGCTGTGCATCATACGGCAAGTCGATCCGGCGCGCCGACATCGAAGGGCAGTTTGAAACGCTGCTGCAATCTCTCACGCCAAGCGATTCTCTTTTCCGCGCAGCGAAGAGGATGTTCAAAGATTTATGGGATCACCGAATCTCGCAAGGTCAGGCGCGCGCAAATGCGCTGGCCGCGCAGCTTCCCAAAATTGAAAAGCAGCTCGATCAACTGCTCGACCGCATTACTGATGTCAGTGTGCCGAGCGTGATCGCCGCACTCGAAAAACGCATCGGCAAACTGGAACAAGAAAAGATTGTTGTTCAGGAAAAAATGGCTCAAGCGCCCTTTGCGAAGACAAGCTTCGACAGGACACTTAGAACGGCGCTTGCATTTCTTGCAAACCCTTGGATTCTTTGGCGTTCGGACAGGTTGGAGGATCGCCGCACGGTGCTTAAACTGGCCTTCGCAGGCCCCTTGCGATACCAGCGTGAAAACGGTTTTAGAACGGTAGATTTATCCTTACCGTTCAGTATGTTAGCGGGAATTTCCGGTGATAAGGAAGGTATGGCGCGCCCGAAAGGATTCGAACCTCTGACCCCCAGATTCGTAGTCTGGTGCTCTATCCAGCTGAGCTACGGGCGCGTGATCGCGTGAGCGACCGTCGAAGCAGTCTTTGTTGCCGCCGACCGCGGTTAACTAGCGAGTGCGGCGTAGAATTGCAAGCGCTATCGAAGGAATTTTCCTGATATCTGCACAGGCGGTGCCCACGCGGTTCTGGTGCCTCAGGCCGGAGGCGTTGCGTCGGGGATGGTGATGGCGAAAACCGTATGCCCGCCAGTGCTTTCCACCAGTTCAAGTGCACCGCCATGAGCCCGCACCAGTTCCTGTGCGATGGCCAGGCCGAGACCGGTTCCACCGCTTTTGGCAGAGCCGCGGAACGGGGCGAAGAGATTTTCGCGCGCCTTCTGCGGAAGGCCGGGGCCGGTGTCGGTCACATAGATGCGTGCGGTATGGTCCACCCGTTCGGCAGAGATGGTCAGGCGCCTGACGACCGACGGGCCATGGTCGCCCGCCATTGCCTGAACGGCGTTTCTGCTGAGGTTCGAGAGAACCCGGAAGAGGTGCTCCGAATCGGCGCTGATTTCAAAAGCCTCATCCACCGCATTGGCGAATTCGATGCTGTTGTCGGCATCGAGCGGCAGCACATTGCGCACCTCTTCGACCAGGGCATGCAGGCGCAGCCGGCGGCGGCTGGGAGGCGCTTCCTGCGTTCGACCGTAATTGAGCACCCCCTCCGAATAGGTCACCGCGCGGTCGAGCGTACGCAAGAGACGTGGCGTGAGGGTTTTGACCGCCGGGTCGTCAATTGTGCTCAGCCGGTCGGAGATGAGATGTGCCGAAGCCAGCATGTTGCGCATGTCGTGGTTGATCTTGGAGACGGCCAGGCCAAGGTCGGCGAGGCGTTTTTGTTCACCCAGCGTCTTCTGCAGGGCTGCCTGCATGCGTGCGAGCTCGCGCTCGGCCACGCCGATCTCATCGCCGCGAACTTCAGGTGTGATGACACGGCCGGGCTCGTCGGGTGCGGCGGCGAAAGACAGCATGGACTGCGTCATGCCGCGTATGGGGCGGATCATGATGCGGTTGATGGCATAGAAGACCAGCGTCGCCGTAAAGAGTGAAATGATCAGCGAGAGAAAAGCGACATTGCGCGCATAGGTGAGCATGGCATCCCTGAGGCCCGTGTCGGCGATCAGGATCTCAAAAATCTTGCCCGTGTCGCCCACCGTGCCGAATATGCGGAACACGCGATCACCGCCGAAGAAGAGCGTCGAAAAGGTCTGGGCGATGGCCGCAGGCGGAGCGATCGCATCAAGGTCGATGTGCTCGTTCACTTCCGGTGGCATGTCGGTAACGACCAGAATGCGCGAGACGTCCGCATCGCGCACGGCAATCGCCTTCACGCCCGTCGCCATCAGGAGTTCGTCGCGTATCGGCGGGGCAAGCGTCTCGTCCTCGCCTTCCATGAGGATGATGCTTACGGCGGCTGCATTGTCGAGCCGCTGCTGCATCCACTGCATGCCGAAATTGGCCACCGACGGGATGAAGATCAGGACTTCCGCGATCATCACGAAAAGCACGGTCAGCAGAAGAAGCTTGGTCGAGAGCCCGCGCGTGAGCGGAACGGAGCCCGTCTCGTGCGGTTGTTCGCTGATGTCGCCCGCTGTTCTTTCTGCCATCGCTCAGCGTTTTCCGGGGCCGCTTACGGCTGTTTTCCTGCTCACGCGGCCTGAAGCATGCATCAGCCGAAACGGCGCAGAAACCGCACCACCGCGCGTACCAGAGGCTTGCGTGTCGTCTCCGTGAAATACGTGATCGCGGCCCGTTTGCCAATCTCGGTCATGGTCGGGTAGGGGGAGACATAGCCAGCGATGTCGCGCACGCCGAGTTTTCGGGAGATGGCGAGCGCCCAGAAATTGATCATCTCGCCCGCATTGGCACCGGCGATGGATGCGCCGAGAATGCGGCCCTTGCGGTCGGTTACGAGCTTGATCAGGCCTTCGGTTTTGCGCTCGGCCTGCGCGCGGTCGTTTTCGCAATAGGGCCAGCGCAGAATGCTGATTTTCCGATGGCTTTTGCGGGCCTCTTCCTCATTCAGTCCCACATGGGCGATTTCGGGGTCCGTATAGGTTGCCCAGGGAATGATGTTCCGGTCCTCGCGTGCGGGCAGGCGGAGGAGCAGGGCGCGTATTACCAGCCCGGCATGATACCCCGCCACATGGGTGAACTGCAGCCCGCCCGCCACGTCGCCGATCGCATAGACGCGGCGATTGCTGGTGCGCAGCTTGTCGGAAACCTTGATGCCGCGCCGGTCGTGCTGGATTCCGGCCCTGTCGAGCTCCAGCGATGCGGTATTGGGCGTGCGGCCCGCGGCAATCAAAAGGTGAGAGCCGTCGATGCTGCGGGTCCCATCGGTGTCTTCCACATGAACACGCACGCCCGAACGGCCACGCTTTTCCACCTGCGTGACTTTCGTGTGTTCCAGCACATTCACGCCTTCGGAGCGGATGTTTCGGAGTGCGAAGGCGGTCAGTTCGGGGTCGTCCTTGCCGAGCGCGGCCAGCGCCTCCACCACCGTGACCTCACTGCCCAGGCGACGGTGCGCCTGCGCCAGCTCCATGCCGATGGGGCCGCCACCGACGACGATCAGATGCGCAGGCCTGCGGGTTTGTGAGAAAATCGTCTCATTGGTGAGGTAAGGAACATCGTCAACGCCCTGTATCGGCGGAACAAGAGGCGATGACCCTGTTGCAATGACGAAGCGGCGGGCGCGGATCTCATAATCTCCGGCGATCACCGTGCGCCCGTCTTTGAAACGCGCCTCCTCCTGGATGACCTGCACGCCGAGCGCGGTAAAGCGTTCGACGGAATCGTTGGGCGCAATGGCTGCAATGGTCGCTTCCACATGCTTCATCACCTGGCGGAAATTGACCTCCGCTTCCGCAGGGGCGATGCCAAAGGCGGCACCGCCCTGCATCAGATGGGCTTGTTTGCCGGCGGCGATCAACGCCTTGGAAGGCACACAGCCATAATTGAGGCAGTCGCCGCCCATCTTGCCGCGCTCGACAAGCACGACGGGAACACCGAAGGCGGCAGCGGCGGCTGCGACGCTCAGGCCGCCGGAGCCGGCGCCAATGACGCAGATGTCGGGAGTTAGAAGGGTCATTGAGGCAGTCTCGTGGTTGTTCGGCAATCAGGTGTCGGGCGACCGGCGCAGTTTCTTCACCGCGACCGGGATCGCGGCAATCAGCGCCAGCGCAGCAAAGGCGAGGGTGAGCTGCGGCGTTATGAGATCGCCGAGCGTCACCGCGCGCCCGGCTTCGGCTGCGGCAACAAGCACGCTGTCCAGCCCGTGGCCGAGATAGGCGTAGGCGAAGGTGCCTGGCAGAATGCCGAGAAAGGTGGCTGTTGCATAGGTACGCAACGGTACATTGAACAGTGCCGGCGCGATATTGACGACCCAGAACGGGAAAATCGGAGCGAGTCTCAGCACCAGAAGATAGTTGAAGGCATCCTCCTCGAAGCCCTTCGCCATGCGCGAAACCCGTCCGCCGATCTTTTCTGCCAGAACCCCTGAAAGCGCGCCACGTGCCGCCAGAAAGACGGCGGACGCACCGACGGTGGCAGCGACTGCCACGAGCGCACCGCCGAGAAGCCAGCCGAAGAGAAAGCCAGCAAACAGCGTCAATATGGAAGCGGCGGGAAAGGAAAAGGCGACGGCCATGGCGTAGAGAACCGCAAAGCCAAGCGGAGCAAGAAAGGGGTTTTCCGCAACGAAGCCTCGTAAAACACCGCGGCTTTCGGAAAGGAACTCGAGCGACAGATACTGATGCAGTCCGAGCGCATAGCCACCGGCCAGGCCCGCAAGCACAATAAGCAGCGGAAGAAAGCGCTTCAGAGGCGAGCGCCTTGTGTTTTCGAGGCTGCCATTTTCGGTCGTCTGCATCATCGTCATCTTTCGGGTCTCCGCCGCCAGAGGCTCCATATTGTGCGGCAACAGGCCCGTACATGCGTGTTGCGACCCGTCCGCGCAACGAAAGATACGCGGTCTCACCGCCTTTTGAGAGGCGGTCGCATGGATATCACCGATCCGTGAAGCGCAGGGAGAACGAAAAAAGCCCGCTCGAAAGCGGGCTTTTCGGAGGGATCAGGCGTCTGCGTCAGGCTTTTGCCCGCTCCAGCGAGAGTGCGCCGGGGCCAAAGGCGGCGAGTACGAGAAGGCCGCCGGCCATGGAGATGTTCTTCATAAACATGATGCTCTGCATCTGATCGGTAAAGTCGAAATGGGCGATCAGGCCGGAGGCGACGCTGAACAGCGCCAGAAGCAGCGCGGCAATGCGTGTCTGAAAGCCAACGACGATGGCAAGGCCGCCGACGAGCTCGAGCAGGGCGACGATCCAGGCCGTCACGACCGGCAGGGGCAGGCCCATGCTGCCGAAATAGCCGGCGGTACCGCCAATATTGGTGATTTTTCCGAAACCGGAAACGATGAAGATGACCGCGATCAGAATCCGGCCGATGAGAACGAGTGCATTCTGGGACATTGCTGGGTTTCCTGTGAGAAGTGATATTCTTCGATCAGGCATATACGCCAGTGGATTGTGCAGAAAAACTGCCCCATTGGTTACGCTGTGTTGTCAAAACGAGCGACAATGAGCCGATACTCCCGGCCTGAAGTCAATCCATTTCAGGCCGGTGAATTGTGATGGGCGGCGATCAGGCCGGTGCGATCATCTTTTCGGGGCGCACAAGCCGCTTGTAATCTTCTTCGGAGACGAGACCGCTCTTGAGCGCTTCCTCACGCAGCGTGGTGCCATTCTTGTGCGCTGCCTTGGCAATGGCCGCCGCATTGTCGTAGCCGATCGCCGGCGCGAGCGCTGTAACCAGCATGAGCGAACGCTGCATCAGGTCCGCGATGCGCGTTTCGTCGGCTTCGATGCCCTTTACGCAATTGTCGGAGAAGGAGCGCATTGCATCGGTGAGGATGCGGATCGACTGCAGCACGGCGTTTGCAACGACCGGCTTGAAAACGTTGAGCTCGAAATGGCCCTGGCTGGCGGCGATGCTGACGGTGGTCTGGTTGCCCATGACCTGTGTGGCGACCATGGTCAGCGCCTCGGCCTGGGTCGGGTTCACCTTGCCCGGCATGATGGAAGAGCCCGGCTCGTTTTCCGGCAGCTTCAGCTCACCCAGGCCCGAGCGCGGGCCGGAGCCCAGGAAGCGGATGTCGTTGGCGATCTTGAAGAGATCGGCGGCGAGCGCGTTCAGCATGCCGTGGAAGGCGTTCAGCGCACCATGGCTCGCCAGCGCCTCGAACTTGTTCTCGGCGGTGCGGAAGGGCAGGCCGGTGATGGCGGCTACTTTTGCCGCGAACGCCTTGTCGAAGCCGATCGGAGCGTTGAGGCCCGTGCCGACGGCCGTGCCGCCCTGTGCCAGCGCATAGACATCGTTCAGGCTCTCCTCGATGCGTCTGGCACCAAGCTGGAGAGCCGCCACATAGCCGGAAAACTCCTGACCGAGGGTGAGCGGGGTGGCATCCTGCGTATGGGTGCGGCCGATCTTGACGATCCCGTCGAATGCCAGGGCTTTCTCTTCGAGCGCTTCGGTCAGATATTGCAGCGCAGGCAGAAGCTCGGCTGCCGCCTCGCGGCCGGCTGCAATATGCATCGCCGTGGGGAAAGTATCGTTCGAGGACTGCCCCATATTGACGTGATCATTGGGGTGGACAGGCTTTTTGGAACCCATCTCGCCGCCCAGGATTTCGATGGCGCGGTTGGAGATCACCTCATTGGTGTTCATGTTCGACTGTGTGCCCGAACCGGTCTGCCAGACGGAGAGCGGAAAGTGATCGTCGAGCTTGCCCGCGACGACTTCCCTGGCCGCCTCGATCATCGCCTCGCCGATCTTCCGGTCGAGCTTGCCGTTTTCGAGGTTCGCCTCGGCGGCAGCCTGCTTGACGATGCCAAGCGCCCGCACGAGGGGGATGGGCATCTTTTCCGTACCGATCTTGAAATTGCCCAGCGACCGTTGTGTTTGCGCGCCCCAGTAACGGTCTGCGGCAACCTCCAGCGGGCCGAATGTATCTGTCTCGGTGCGGGTCTTGGACATGCGATCGTGCTCCATTGTCATTTCGCGCGTCGGGCGGGCGGGTGCGGCTCGACGAGCCCTGCTGCCTCTACCCCAAAAGTGCTGCCGTTTAATGGCGCGGGCGAAGGGATTTGGCAATAGCCCGTGCGGCCCGCGCTACGGGCGCGTCCGCGACTGCCGGCAAACTGTTCATTGCGCTCCTTTCCGGCATTGGATTATCACAGGCGATGTCGCGCGCCGTCAGCCAGACGGCTCTCGTATGCATTGAAGGCTTCTGGGGGGATGTGTTTAGACATATTGCGAATGCGCAGGCGATGCGGACCTCCGGTCCCCCTTTTGCCGCGGCCCTGCTGATCGCGGCAGAGCATCTTGGGTTTCTTGAAGAAACCGGCATTGTCTTTTCTGTCCTGGCTGGGCTGTTCCTGGTCGCCACCGTCTTTTCATCGGTGCATTTTGCCGAGGTCATATCCGTTCGCATCGGGCAGCCTTTCGGCTCGGTTCTGCTGGCAATTGCCGTCACCGTGATCGAGGCCTCGCTGATCATTTCCATGATGCTGTCGCCATCGGAAGGAGATCCGACCGTGGCGCGCGACACGGTGTTTGCCACGGTCATGCTGGTTCTGAACGGCGTGGTCGGACTTTGCCTGCTGGCCGGAGGTCTGCGCCATCGCGAGCAGTCTTTTCAGAGCCATGGCGCTGTGGCGGCATTCAGTGTGCTTGGCACGCTGGCAACGCTCACACTGATCCTGCCCAACTTCACGCTGGCCGTTGAGGGGCCGTACTATTCGATCGTGCAGCTGGTCTTTGTGACGGTTGTATCGCTTCTGCTCTACGGGCTGTTCCTGTTTGTGCAGACCGTGCGTCACCGTGGCGACTTTCTCGACATTGCAGCAGCCGATGCGGCCGTCCATGTGAAACCCGGCGGGGGAGAAACCGCATGGAGCGGCCTGATGCTCGCCGTGTCGCTTCTCATGGTCATCGTTCTGGCGGAAGCACTGGCGCCTGCCATGGAGGAGGGGGTGTCCGTCCTCGGGCTGGCGGAATCCTTTGTCGGACTGATCATCGCGGCTGTGGTCTTGCTGCCGGAGGGCATGACGGCCCTGCGTGCTGCAGCCTCGAACCGTCTCCAGACGAGTATGAATGTGGCAACCGGATCGGCACTTGCCAGTGTCGGCCTGTCGATCCCGACCATCGCCATAGCATCGCTGCTTCTTGGTGAACCGATCACGCTCGGGCTCGATCCGGAACACATCGTGCTTCTGGTTCTCTCGCTCTTCGTTGGCATGCTTACCCTGGCAACGGGACGCACCACGATCATGCAGGGCGCGGTGCATCTGGTCGTGTTTTTCTGCTTTCTTCTGCTGGCCGCGGTGCCATGATCATTCGCTGAACCGCCCATGAAAAAGGGCGCTCCAAAAAGGAGCGCCCTCGATATTCAAGCGATGCGTGGCTGGCTTAGAAGCCCATGCCACCCATACCGCCCATGCCACCCATGTCGGGAGCAGCTGCCGGAGCGTCCTTCTTAGGAAGCTCGGCAACCATGGCCTCGGTGGTGACGAGCAGGCCGGCAACCGAAGCGGCGTCCTGCAGCGCGGTGCGGACAACCTTCATCGGGTCGACGATGCCCATGGCGATCATGTCGCCATACTCACCGGTCTGCGCGTTGTAGCCGAAGGTGACGCCTTCGTTCTCCAGGATCTTGCCTGCAACGATGGAGGATTCTGCACCAGCGTTTGCGGCGATCTGGCGAACCGGAGCCTGAACGGCACGGCGCACGATGTTGATGCCGGCTTCCTGGTCTGGATTGTCACCCTTCGCCTTGATCTGCGTGGAAGCGCGCAGAAGCGCGGTGCCGCCGCCGGGAACGATGCCCTCTTCAACAGCGGCGCGGGTCGCGTTGAGCGCGTCGTCGACGCGGTCCTTGCGCTCCTTCACCTCGACCTCGGTCGAGCCGCCAACGCGGATCACGGCAACACCGCCTGCGAGCTTTGCAAGGCGCTCCTGCAGCTTCTCGCGGTCGTAATCGGAAGAGGTCTCTTCGATCTGCTGCTTGATCTGGGCAACGCGGCCCTCGATCTCGGACTTCTGACCGGCACCGTCGACGATGGTCGTGTTCTCCTTGGAGATCGCGACCTTCTTGGCACGGCCCAGCATGTCGAGCGTGACATTCTCAAGCTTGATGCCGAGGTCTTCGGAGATGACCTGGCCGCCGGTGAGGATCGCGATGTCCTCGAGCATGGCCTTGCGGCGGTCGCCGAAGCCCGGAGCCTTGACGGCAGCGATCTTCAGACCACCGCGCAGCTTGTTGACGACGAGCGTGGCCAGAGCCTCGCCTTCCACGTCCTCGGCGATGATGAGGAGCGGCTTGGACGACTGAACGACCGATTCCAGAACCGGCAGCATGGCTTGCAGGTTGGAGAGCTTCTTCTCGTGGAGCAGGATGTATGCGTCCTCGAGCTCGGCAACCATCTTCTCCGGGTTCGTGACGAAGTACGGGGAGAGGTAACCGCGGTCGAACTGCATGCCCTCGACCACTTCGAGCTCGGTCTCGGCGGTCTTGGCTTCCTCGACGGTGATGACACCCTCGTTGCCGACCTTCTGCATGGCCTCGGCGATCATGTCGCCGATTTCCTTCTCACCATTCGCGGAGATCGTGCCGACCTGGGCAACTTCTGCGGAGGTGTTGATCTTCTTGGTGGAGTTGCCGAGATAGTCGATGACGTCGGCAACGGCCTTGTCGATGCCGCGCTTCAGGTCCATCGGGTTCATGCCAGCGGCAACTGCCTTGGCGCCTTCCTGAACGATCGCCTGAGCGAGGACCGTGGCGGTCGTCGTGCCGTCACCAGCGATGTCGTTGGTCTTGGAAGCGACCTCACGCACCATCTGTGCGCCCATGTTCTCGAACTTGTCCTCAAGCTCGATTTCCTTGGCAACCGTCACGCCGTCCTTGGTGATGCGCGGTGCGCCGAAGGACTTGTCGATGACGACGTTGCGGCCTTTCGGGCCGAGGGTCACCTTCACCGCGTCGGCGAGGATGTTAACGCCGCGCAGCATACGCTCGCGTGCGTCGCGGGAGAATTTTACGTCTTTTGCAGCCATATTTCTCTAGCTCCTGAGCTTCTTCGAGAAACTCTGTTACCGTTTTGATGTGGTGGCGTGGATTAGCCGATGACGCCCATGATGTCGGATTCCTTCATAATCAGGAGATCCTCGCCATTGAGCTTGACTTCGGTGCCCGACCACTTGCCGAAGAGCACGCGGTCGCCAGCCTTGACGTCCAGCGGGACAAGCTTGCCCGCCTCGTCGCGCGCGCCGGAACCGACTGCAACGATTTCGCCTTCCTGCGGCTTCTCCTTGGCGGTGTCGGGAATGATGATGCCACCTGCCGTCTTTTCTTCAGACTCGACCCGGCGGACGACCACGCGGTCATGAAGCGGGCGAAAGTTCGTGTTGGCCATGTTCTCTGAACCCTTGATTCGGATGATGAATTAGGCTTTTCCTCCGTCCGGCGGACGCCGGACCTCTCGTTAGCACTCCCTTGGCAAGAGTGCTAACGCGGCTTTGAGATAGTAAGCCCCAAATTCGGAGTCAAGATTTTCGTGCGCGGAATCTGGTACAAATTTCGCAGCCGCCGACCGGTTTTTCGATCTGGCGCGGAAAACCCTGCCCGGCTCAGGCGGGTCTCTTGAACGCTTCGCGCTTCCTCTCCACCGCTGCCCGGCAGCAGCACCCCTCGATATGATCGTTGACCAGCCCCATGGCCTGCATGAAGGCATAGACGGTGGTGGGGCCAACGAAGGACCATCCACGCTTTTTCAGGTCCTTTGAGATGCGGGTGGATATCTCCGTTGTCGGATTGGCCGTCAGCGTTTTGTAGTCGACGGGATCAGGGCGTTCATGCGGCTGTGGCTCGTGGCGCCAGAAATAGTGGGCAAGAGACCCTTCCTGCTCGCACAGTTCGATCGCGCGCTGCGCATTGTTGATGGTGGAGCGGATCTTGCCGCCGTGACGAACGATGCCGGCATTGCCCAGGAGGCGCTCCACATCCATTTCGGTAAAACGAGCGACGCGCTCGAAGTCGAAACCGTCGAAGGCTTCCCGGAAATTCTCACGCTTGCGCAGGATCGTCAGCCATGAAAGCCCGGACTGAAACCCTTCCAGGCAGATTTTCTCGAACAGCCGGTGATCGTCGGAAACGGGGTGCCCCCATTCATTGTCGTGATAGTCGAGATAGTCCGGCAGGTCGCCCGGCCAGAAGCATCGGGTCTTGCCGTCGGCGCCAAGGATCAGGCCGGTCTTTTCTTCGCTCATGTGTGTGGAATTCCCTGGTTAATGTGAAATCAGCCCGGTTTAGCGATATGTTCACCAGCTTTTTGAACGCGCCGGTAACCATGCCAAATGGTATTTTCAATACATCGCATTTTACGAGTATCGATTCACCATTCGGTTGCAGCTTCGAGTCAGCATACTGACACGGACAGGCGCATAGGGTGCGTTTGCCCTTCGCCGCCACCCGTTTTCGAGCCAATTTTCGAGGACGCGTGGTCTGTTTAATCTGTGACGAATGGTAGAGAGAAGTTTGTCATGAAGTCGATGTTGTTTGCGGCCGGCCTTGCGACCGTGCTGCTATTTTCCTGGGGGGCGCAGGCCCAGGATCGATATGTGGAGCCGCCGCCGGTTCTCGTCAGTCCTGATCTTTCCGCTCCCTGGGTGATGCAGCTACGCAGTTCGCCCGTGCTGGCGCA
This sequence comes from Nitratireductor aquibiodomus, assembly GCF_900105565.1. Classification (NCBI taxonomy): domain Bacteria; kingdom Pseudomonadati; phylum Pseudomonadota; class Alphaproteobacteria; order Hyphomicrobiales; family Phyllobacteriaceae; genus Nitratireductor; species Nitratireductor aquibiodomus. Next base: position 3,391,096 of record NZ_FNSL01000001.1, read on the forward strand.
GCAACGCACCCAGCAGGCTGTGGAGTACCGCACCTACCAGCGTGCCCGCAATGCACGTGAACGCAACAGCGCACGCCGCGATTACCGGCCGCGTCATCAAATGCCGGTCAGTGGCACCCAACCGGCAAAGCCCCCGCAGAGGGTGGCGTTTATACCACGTGCGAGCGAGCCCTTTCCCCTGAATGAACGCTCCTGGCGGATGAGCGATCCCAAATGGCTGCCACAGGTCGTGGAGTACGAGACCGACCAGTCTCCAGGAACCATTGTTGTCGACACCAGGCAGCGTTTCCTCTTCCTGGTGCTGAAGGGTGGCAAGGCGAAACGCTATGGCGTTGGCGTCGGCAAGGAAGGTTTCAACTGGACTGGTACTGAAAAGATATCCAACAAGCGCAAATGGCCGGACTGGCATCCGCCGGCTGAGATGATCGAACGCGAAAAAGCGAAGGGCAGGATCCTGCCGGTGAAAATGGAGGGCGGCCCGGCCAATCCCCTTGGCGCGCGCGCGCTGTATCTCGGGTCGACGCTCTATCGCATTCACGGCACCAACGCGCCCTGGACCATCGGCCGTGCGGTGTCTTCCGGCTGCATCCGCATGCGCAACGAGGATGTGGTCGACCTTTATAACCGCATTCCGGTCGGCACCAATGTGGTGGTGAAGTGACTGGATAAGCGGGGGATGCCCGGCAAGGGGACTGCCGGGTAGATGGAGAAGGGCGATGCTTGGGGGAGCATCGCCCTTTTCTCATTCCGCTGCAGTCAGCGCCGCCTCTCGTTGTTCCCGGCTCACGATTGCGTCGGGCAGAGCTGCCGGCTTCGGCCCGCCATAGGCCCAGTCGAGAAGTTCCACTGTATGCACGACCGGCATTTCCGTGCCCGAACCGATCTGGGTCATGCAGCCGATATTTCCGGTGGCGATGAGCGCCGCACCCGTCGCTTCGATGTTCCGGACCTTGCGGTCGCGCAACCGCGCGGCGATGTCTGGCTGGAGAATGTTGTATGTGCCGGCTGAGCCACAGCACAGATGTCCTTCGCGCGGTTCTCGCACCACGAAGCCCGCCCTGCGCAGGAGCGCGCGGGGTTCGCGGCTGATCTTCTGCCCGTGCTGCATGGAGCACGCGGAGTGATAGGCGACGGTGAGACCGGGTTCGACAATCGGCTCGGGGAGGCTCAGCGTTTCCAGATATTCGGTGATGTCTCTGGCAAGCACCGCCACGCGGGCAGCCTTTTCGGCATAGGCGGGGTCGAGCCGCAGCATGTGCCCGTAATCCTTGACGGTCGTACCGCAGCCGGACGCCGTGATGACGATCGCGTCGAGCCCGCCGGTCTCGATTTCACGTGTCCAGGCATCCACATTGCGCCGCGCGGCGGCCAGAGCATCCTCTTCGCGGCCCATGTGATGCACCAGCGCGCCGCAGCACCCTTCACCTTCCGGGTGCTGCACCACTTCCACGCCGAGCCGCGCAAGCAGCCGGACGGTCGCGGCGTTGATACCAGGATCGAGAACCGATTGCGCGCAGCCTGTCAGAAGCGCGACACGTCCACGCTTTTCCACCGAAAGGCGCTGGCTGTCTTCAGGCTTTCGCGGCAATGTTCGCGGGGCGAGGTCCAGCATGGCTGCGACGGGCTTCATGCCCGGCAGATTTCGGAAGAGCCCCGCGAAGGGCCGGCCGAAGCGGGCTAGCTTCAAGGCGGCGCGAAAACGCGACGGATAGGGCAGGATCTGCGCCAGGACCGACCGCATCAGCCGGTCGAGCACCGGCCTGCGATAGGTTTTTTCGATGTGCGCGCGGGCGTGATCCACCAGGTGCATGTAGTTCACGCCCGAGGGGCAGGTGGTCATGCAGGCAAGGCAGGAAAGGCAGCGATCAATATGGGTGACGATTTCCCTGTCGGCCGGCCTGCCGTTCTCAAGCATGTCCTTGATGAGATAAATGCGCCCGCGCGGGCTGTCGAGCTCGTTGCCGAGCGTGACATAGGTCGGGCAGGTGGCCGTGCAGAAGCCGCAATGCACGCATTTGCGCAGGATCGATTCCGCCTCCGCGACATGCGGATCGGAAAGCTGCTCGGGAGTAAAATTGGTCTGCACGGCGCTTCTTCTATATCAGCCAGCTTTGCGGGTTCTTGATCGGCTCGTTCCGGCCCACGGCCTGCAGGCCGATCACGCAGCGCACCACGACCCAGATCGCAACCGCAATCATCAAAAGAAAACCGATGCCGACGACCATCAAGAGGGCCGAGACGAAACCGAACAGAACACCGATCCAGAATGTGCGAATGGCCCAGGTGTAGTGCGTTTCGAGCCATCCGCTGGCCTTGCCGCGGTTCATATAGGCAATCACGATGCCCACCAGAGCCGAAATACCAATGACGAAGCCGACCAGATAAAGAATATAGATGACCTGAATGTTGGTTGGTCCGGGTTCCAGCCAGCGGTCCGTCTTGCGGGTTTCATCAGGGGTCTGCTGCATGTCACTCATGGGTGCGCCCTCCATTGTTTCAGCGGCAATCTATCATGGCTTCAGGTGAACGCCATGCGTCCCGGATTGAGGATGCCCTTGGGGTCGAACTGCTCCTTCAGGCGGGCGGAGAGGGCGGCAAGGGCCGGCGATTGCGGCTCGAAGACGGGCGTCGCCGCACGCACCGCGAGCGGTGCACGCACCAGCGTGGCGTGCCCGCCACCGAAATGCGCAATCATTTTCCGCAGAATTTCCGCCTCGGGATCGGCCTCCATGCGCATCCAGATCAGGCCGCCCTGCCAGTCGTAATAGACATTGGCACCGGCGGCCCGGCGGTAGGCGTCAACCAGTTCGTGACCGCGCGACGGCGTGACGGAAACACGCCAGACGGGCGCGGGCGTCCCGTCCGCAAAAGGCTGGCAATCGCGGACTTCGCGCCACAGCCGGCGTGAGGCATCTCCTTCCAGCGTGCCGATGGTGCAATACCCACCCAGAAGCCGGGCTAGAAGGTCAATCCGATAGGCAACGGAAGGTCCAAATCCTTCCACCCGCAGCACGGTCTGCCCGCCGCCCGAAAACGCACCGTCAATGAAACGGCCGACCACCCCTTCGGGCAGATGCGCTGCGCCCGAAACCTCGGCACTCGACCCCATGGCGGTCGCCATGGCTTCGGTCGCAACTGCGTCTTCCAGCCCGGCAATGCACAATGTGGTCTCGGTTTCCGCCGCCGGCAGAACCTTCATCGTAATGTCGGTGGCAACGGCGAGCGTGCCCCAGGAGCCGGCAAGCCCCTTGGAAAGGTCGTACCCGGTCACGTTCTTCACAACGCGCCCACCCGACTTGAAACCTTCGCCACGGCCTGAAACTGCGTGAACGCCGAGCACATGGTCGCGCGCGGCCCCTGCCTTCAGCCGGCGTGGGCCCGAGAGATTGGCCGCAAGCAGCCCGCCCAGCGTGCCGCGTCCGGCCTCGCCGCCGAGAAGTGGGCCGTAGTCCATCGGCTCGAAGGCGAGTTCCTGATTGTGCTCGCGCAGCGCAGCCACGATCTCGGCAACCGGTGTGCCGGCTTTCGCTGAAAGCACCAGTTCCTCCGGTTCATAAAGTGTGATGCCGGCCAGTCTCGACAGATCGAGCGTGTGCTCGGTCTGGAGTGGTTGACCGATGCCGCGCTTCGAACCATGGCCGAGAATTTCGAGCGGGGATTCTTCAGAAACCGCCCACTGGATGGTTTCCAGAACCTCTTCGGCGCTGTTGGGAAGGAATTCGGTCACGATGTCTCATTCTCATTAAGGAAGCTGTGCCCGCGCGGGGAGAGCCGGTATCCGACATCCAGGCTTTCGGTAAGGCCAAGTTCTTTCAGTTTGCGTACATCACGCTTGAAGCTGAGCTTCTCCATATCCAGTTTGGCGGCGAGCTCGGCGGCTGCAGTCGCGGGGTTTTCTGCGATCAGGGAGAGGACGTGAAGATGATACCCTTCGTGCCGGGCGGCCCGGTCCCAGCGCCGGAACCGATCCTGAATGGCCTGGCGTTCGTGGGCAGAGATTTTGGACGCGGTGCGCAGTGCAACTCTGCGGTCGGCCTCGATCCCGTTAAGCTCAATGCGGAAAAGCAGGCGTTCCGCGCTGTCGTGCAAGCTGCCCTTCAGTTCGGAAAGCGAGGTGAAGCCGGCACGGCGTGCGCTTTCATCATCTAGCGAGGCTTCATCGAAAGCTTCGACGCGCCCGATCGAGAGTTCGCCGAGAGCCGTGCGCAGGCGGGTTCCAGCTTTCACCGTGGGGCGCTTCCAGCGGCGAAAGGCGAGGGTAACCTCACCTCGCGCGATGCCTTCGAGTATGGCGCGTTTGAACAGCACGCTCAAAACCGCTCCAGTTCCGGGAAGGGCACCTGCCCGCGGTGAATGTGCATCCGGCCAAGCTCGGCGCAGCGGTGCAGTTGGGGAAACACTTTGCCGGGATTGAGCAGATGGTTCGGATCGAAAGCGCATTTGACGCGGATCTGCTGGTTCAGATCGTCCTCGGTGAACATTTCGGGCATCAGGTCGCGTTTCTCCACGCCGACACCGTGCTCCCCGGTCAGAACCCCGCCGACTTCCACACACAGCCGCAGAATGTCGGCACCGAAATCCTCTGCCTTCTCCAACTCGCCCGGCTTGTTTGCATCGTAGAGAATGAGCGGGTGCAGATTGCCGTCGCCCGCATGAAATACATTGGCGACTCGCAGCCCGTATTTTTCAGACAGCGCGCGCATGCCCGCCAGAACCCGCGGCAACTGCTTGCGGGGGATCGTGCCGTCCATGCAGTAATAATCGGGCGAGATGCGGCCCACAGCCGGGAAAGCGGCCTTGCGTCCGGCCCAGAACACGGCGCGTTCCTCATCTGATGTCGAGGCGCGGCTGGTGGTTGCGCCGTTCTCCCTGGAAATCGCTTCCACCCGGTCGATCAGATGGTCGACCTCCGCCTGCGGCCCATCGAGCTCGACGATCAGAAGCGCTTCCACGTCCAGTGGATAGCCCGCATGAACGAAATCCTCCGCAGCCCGGATCGCAGGCCCGTCCATCATTTCCATGCCGCCTGGAATGATGCCCGCACCGATGATCTCGGCCACGCACTGGCCCGCCTGTTCACTTGATGGAAAGCCGATCAGAAGCGCGCGCGCCGTTTCCGGCTTCTGCAAAATGCGAACCGTCACCTCGGTCACGACGCCGAGCAGGCCCTCCGAGCCCGTCATGAGGCCGAGCAGGTCATAGCCCTCGGCATCAAGATGCCTGCCGCCGAGCCGGATGACATCGCCATTCATCAGCACCATCTCGATGCCCAGCACATTGTTGGCGGTGAGGCCGTATTTCAGGCAGTGCACGCCGCCGGAATTCTCTGCCACATTGCCGCCGATGGAACAGGCGATCTGCGAGGAGGGGTCGGGCGCGTAATAAAAGCCCTCCTGTTCAACTGCATGGGTGATCCCCAGATTGGTGACGCCCGGCTGCGCAACCACGGCCCGGTTTGCATAGTCGATGTCGAGAATGCGATTGAAGCGACTCATCACCAGGAGTACCGCATCCTCCAGCGGCAGGGCCCCGCCGGAAAGCGAAGTGCCTGAGCCGCGCGGCACGAGGCGAATGTTGCGCTCATGGCAATATTTCAGGATGCGCGAGACCTGCGCCGTCGTTTCGGGCAAGACGACGACGAGCGGCATTTGGCGGTAGGCGGTCAGCCCGTCGCTCTCGAAAGCGCGCATTTCGTTTTCCGTGTCCACCACGCCTTCACCGGGCACGATGATGCGCATGTCGGCGACGATTTCGGCGCGCTTCTTCAGGGTTGCCGCATTGGCCTGCGGCATTTTCAGGCCGGACATCAAAACTCCCTCACTGGTTCATTCAATTTACCAGTGTGTTGACGGTTCTGTAAATGCTGCGTGGAAAGCGTGCCTGCGTCAATCCGCCCCGGTGCCTATATTGGCATCTTCGCGGGCGTGGTGGCGGCGTATGCGCCGCACCAGAAGCCAGATGCACAAAACGGCCACGGGAACGGAGGCGGCGGTGATCATTTCGCTCGACAGGCCGGGCAGGGCGGGTTTTGCGCCCTTGGCAACATAGCCCACCAGCCCCACCACATAGTAGGAGATGGCGGCAACGGAGAGGCCTTCGACTGTCTGCTGCAGGCGCAATTGCAACTGCGCACGACGGTTCATGGAGGCGAGCAGGTCGCGGTTCTGTCGCTCCACTTCAACATCCACCCAGCTTCTCAGCAGGTTTGCCGCACGCGTCAGCTTGCGCGAAAGATTGGCCTGGCGCTCTTCCACCGAGCGGCAGGTGCGCATGGCGGGTGCCACACGCCGTTGCAGGAAGGCGGCCCAGGTCTCGTAGCCGGCCATCGGTGCTTCGTTCAGCGTTTCCAGCCGCTCCTCGACTATGCCGTGATAGGCGCGGCTAGCGCCAAAGCGGTAGAGGCTGGCGGCGGCATCGGCTTCCAGATCAGCGGCAAGCTCCGTCAGCTCGCTCAAAAGCGCGTGGCTGTCGTGCTTTTCACGCTGGCGCATGCGTGCCGTCAGGGCCGCGAGCTGATCCTCCATGCGCCGCAGGCGCGGCGAAAGCGACTGCGCCAGCGGCAGGCCCAGCATGGCAAGCGTGCGGTAGGTTTCGATGTCGATCAGGCGCTGCGAGAGCGCGCCGATACGGGCCGGCGCCAGATCCTTCTCGAGGATCAGGATGCGGGTCAGCCCGTCGCCATCCTGCCGGAAATCCGTGGCGACGGCGGCGCGTCCGCCCTCCACCACCGAATAGCCGAGGCTTGCCGGATCGAACGCGCCGACCAGCCTTTCCGTCGCGCTCGTCCATTTGCGGATTTCCACCCGCGTGCCCGATATGGCGGTTCCGGGTGGGCTGAAGCCGTTTCCGAACGGGGATTCCTCAAGCGGCTTTCCGGTGCGCGGCGAGATCGGACAATCCCACTGATAGCTCGAAAATTCCGTGTGCCGCTCCCAGCGCAGCGTGCCCTTGCCCCACTTCATCGCGTGGTGGCGCGCATTGGTTTGTGGCGGGGCGACACCAAGGCGGCGCGAAAGATCGGCCAACACTGCCTGATCCACCGCAGAGCCACCCTCGGTCATGAAGGAGAGCTGTATAATGAGGCGCGGCGCTTCAAGCAGCGCGTGCGGCCGCGCATGCACTTCGCCCAGCGCCCCGGCGCGCCCGTCATGGGCGGGAAAGCCCAGGACGCTGCCTGTCACCAGTGTCTCCGTGGATGAAGCCTCGGGCCTGTCGGTGCCGATTACGACAAGCTGTTCCCCGTCTTGTTGGCTCATTGTGCCTTGCCGTCTGTCTCAGGATGGACCTTCTGCAAGTATGCTATTGCCTTTGCGCGGGGCGCAATGCGTGTCTGCCAGCGCCCGTCGACGGCGGAATTGGGCAAATTAATTGACCAGTCGTGTGCGGTCGCGCTAATCTGCGCCAACAAAGCGAGTGGATAGCGAGACGGCGAAGCCGGTGGACGCGGTTTTTTCCAGAATTGAGCATGCCCGCACGGCGGATGGCGTCATCCGGCAGATCGAGACGCTGATTCTCGAGGGCGTGCTGCGCGATGGCGACCGGCTGCCGGGCGAGCGCGAGCTTGCGCGCCAGCTCGATGTATCCCGTCCGATCCTGCGCGACGCACTGAAAACGCTGGAAGAGCGGGGCCTGATCCTCACGCGCCACGGCGGCGGCACCTATGTGGCCGACATTATTGGCCAGGTGTTCACAAAGCCGGTGCGTGAACTGATCGCCACGCATCACAAGGCAACCGCCGATTATCTGGAATACCGCCGCGAGATGGAGGCCGTCGCCGCCGAATTCGCGGCAAAACGCGCGACGCCCGAAGACCTGGTGCTCCTTGCGGCGATCATGAAGCGGATGGACGAAGCCCACGCTGCGGAGGATTTCGAGGCGGAAGCGGCCTGCGACGTGGAGTTTCACAATGCAGTGGGCGAATGCGCGCACAACATTGTGCTCCTGCACACGCTGCGCGCCTGCTACCGGCTCCTCGCCGATGGCGTTTTCCTGAACCGCGCCCGCATCTATGAACTGTCCGATGCGCGCGACACGCTCCTTGCCCAGCATCGCGCGATCCATGCGGCAATCGCCGCCGGCGATCCTGAAGCGGCACGGGCGGCTGCGATTGCGCATATCGATTTCGTCGAAAAGGCCACCTTTCACGCCGAACGCACGGATGACTGGCAGCGCATATCGCGGCTCCGGCTCCAGCAGCGCGGCGGCGAGGCGGCACAAGCATGAGCAAGCGAACCTGAGCCAGCGAAAGAAGAACCATTGAAAGAAGACAAGACCCAACCGAAGCGCGTCGGCCTTTTCGTCACCTGCCTGGTGGACCTGTTCCGGCCCACTGTCGGGTTTGCCGCCGTCAAGCTTCTGGAAGAGGCGGGCTGCATTGTCGAGGTGCCCATGGCGCAGACCTGCTGCGGCCAGCCGGCCTATAATTCCGGCGACCGGGAAGATGCCGCGGCCATCGCGCGCCAGACCATCGAGGCCTTCGAGGAGTTTGATTATGTCGTCGCGCCATCGGGCTCCTGCGCGGGCATGCTCAAAAAGCATTACCCGTCGCTTCTCAAGGGCACGTCCTATGAGGCGAGGGCGGAGGCCTTTTCCGGCCGCGTGCACGAGCTGGTGAGCTTCCTGGTCGATGTGCTGGGCGTCAGGCAAGTGCCGGCCCGTCATGAGGGCAGTGTCACCTATCACGATTCCTGCTCGGGCCTGCGCGAACTCGGTATCCAGCAACAGCCACGCGCGCTCCTGTCTTCGGTTGAGGGGCTGGAGCTCAAGGAAATGCAGAATTCCGATGTCTGCTGCGGCTTCGGCGGCACGTTCTGTGTCAAATATCCCGACATTTCCAACAAGATTGTCGAGGAAAAGACGGCCAGCATCGAGGCTGCCGGGGCGGGTACGCTGCTTGCCGGTGATCTTGGCTGTCTCATGAACATGGCCGGCAAGCTGCATCGGCAGGGCAGCAGGGTTGAGGTTCGCCATGTGGCCGAGGTTCTGGCCGGCATGACAGACAAGCCGGCAATCGGCGGGGGAGGGCGCTGATGGAAATCCAGTCTCCACAGTTCAAGCAGAAGGCGCGCAAGGCGATTGCCGATGAGCAATTGCAGCGCGCCATGGGCAAGGCGAAGATCGGTTTCGTCGGCAAGCGAAAGAAAGCGGTCGATGCACTGCCGGAATTCGAGGATCTTCGCTCTTCCGCCCGCGCGATCAAGGATCACACGCTCGAACATCTCGATCTCTATCTGGAAGCCTATGAGCGCAAGGTGATTGCCTCGGGCGGCCGGGTGCACTGGGCCGAGACGGCGGAAGATGCCCGCCAGGCTGTGCTCGACATCTGCCGCGCCGCTGGCGCGCGCACCGTCACCAAGGGCAAGTCGATGATCACCGAGGAGATCGCGCTCAACGATTTCCTTGAGAAGGAAGGTGTCCGACCGGTCGAGACCGATCTTGGCGAATACATCATCCAGCTCCGCGGCGAACATCCAAGCCACATCATCGGTCCCGCACTTCATCTCAACAAGGAACAGGTGGAAGAGGATTTCCGCCGCGTTCACACCGAGCTTCCGTCCGGGCGCGATCTTTCGCAGCCGGAGTCCTTGCTTGGCGAGGCGCGGCAGATCCTGCGCCCGCAATATTTTCAGGCGGATGTGGGCATTACCGGCGCGAATTTCCTTGTCGCCGAAACCGGCACCTCCATCATTGTCACCAATGAAGGCAATGGCGATCTCACGCAGACGCTGCCGCGCGTCCACATCGTCGTTGCCTCCATCGAAAAGGTCGTGCCGACGCTGGAGGATGCGAGCCAGATCCTGCGCGTTCTGGCCCGCTCGGCCACGGGTCAGGACATGAGCGTCTACACCACGCTCTCCACCGGCCCGCGCCGCCCGGACGATCCCGACGGTCCGGACGAATATCACGTCATCCTGCTCGACAATGGCCGCTCATCCATGCTCGGCACGGAATTTCACGAGATGCTGCGCTGCATCCGCTGCGGCGCGTGCATGAACCATTGTCCCGTCTATCACGCGGTCGGCGGCCATGCCTATGGCTGGGTCTATCCGGGGCCGATGGGCTCGGTGCTCACGCCCTCGTTGGTCGGCGTCGACAAGGCGGGGCATCTGCCCAACGCCTCCACCTTCTGCGGGCGCTGTGAATCCGTCTGTCCCATGCAGATTCCGCTGCCGCGCATGATGCGCAACTGGCGCGAGCGCGAGTTCGAGCGGGGGCTCAACCCAGCGGCGCAGCGCTTCGGCCTCGGTTTCTGGGCGTTCTTCGCCCGCCGACCAGGGCTTTATCGTCTTGCCACCTCCATGGCGATTCCGACCCTCTCAGGTCTCGCCGGGCGTCGCCGCTGGTTCCGTTCGCTGCCCTTTGCCGGTGGCTGGACGCGGCACCGCGATCTTCCAGCGCCCGAGAGCCGCACCTTCATGCAGCAATGGCGCGACCGCGAGACCTTGAAGCAGGGAGGGACATCAGCATGAGCACGCGCGAGGCCATTCTTGGCAAGCTGCGGGCGGCAGCGTCCGTTTCCACCGATGATGCTGCACGGCGCGAAGCCGTCGAAAAGCGCCTTGCAAAGACACCGCGCGGGCTCATTCCGGCCCGCGGGCAGGTGGATGGCGAAGAGCGCGTCGCTCTGTTCTGCCGCATGGCCGAGGCCGTCACGGCCACGGTGGAGCGCGTGAAAAAGTCAGATGATGTGCCGAAGGCCGTGACCCACTATCTGCGCTCCAAGAATCTGGCGCCCTCCGTTCGCATGGGCGATGACAGGCGTCTCAAGCGCATGGATTGGGCGAGCCAGAAATCGCTTGAGGTGAAGCTTGGACGAGCTGACCCCGCGGACGAAGTCGGTGTGAGTCACGCATTTGCCGCCGTCGCGGAAACCGGCACGGTCGCCCTGCCTTCGGGCAAGGACAATCCGACCACGGTCAACTTCGTGCCCGATCACCACATCATTGTCATTGACGCAAAGGACATTGCCGGTGATCTTGAAACGGTGATTTCGCGCCTCAGGCGCAAATATGGCAGAGGTGACATGCCAAGACTGCTGAACCTCATTACCGGTCCATCGCGCTCCGGCGACATCGAGCAGACCATGCTGCTTGGTGCACATGGGCCGCGCGCGCTGCACCTCATCGTCGTCGACGAGTGAAGAATGGCCGCCGGAGTCTCATATGATGAGGCTTCGACGCCCCATGGCCTGCGCCTCTACGCGGTTGGAGACATTCACGGCCGGCACGATCTGCTGGCCGCGATGCATGCGCGGCTCATGGAGGAAATCCTTCATGATCGCCCCGCCGACTGGCGCATCGTCTACCTGGGTGACTATGTCGATCGCGGTGCCAATTCACGCGGCGTGATCGAGTATCTCGCCAATCTGCGCGAGCGCGACCCGCGCGTCATAACGCTTGCCGGAAATCACGATCTGGGCTTTCTCGATTTCCTGTCGAATCCCGACCCGTTCGGCCTGTTCGCGTGCAATGGCGGTTTCGAGACTGCGCTTTCCTACGGTGTCGAGATTGATCTCACATCGCATGAGAGGATGATGCCGGGCCACACGGCGCTCGTTCGCGCAGTGCCGCGGCGCCACAGGGCGTTTCTGGCGACGCTGCCCTATTCAGTCTCGTTCGGGGATTTCTTCTTCTGCCACGCAGGCATCCGGCCGGGCGTCGCCCTGGATGCCCAGTCGGCGGACGATCTCATCTGGATCAGGCGCGAGTTCCACGCATTCGAAGGGCTTCATCCCAAATTGATCGTGCATGGCCACACGCCCGTGCGCGCGGCGGAACTCTGTAAAAACCGCATCAACCTTGATACAGGCGCATGGCACAGTGGCCGGCTGACGGCGCTCAGAATGGAAGGTCGGGAAAAGACCTTGATCGAGGCTGCCTGCTAAGAGCGGATGGCAGCGCCCGAGCTAGGGTCAGGACCTTAGTCGATTGCGGCAGAAATGCCGTAGCCGTCTACGGGATGATGGTCCCCGGTGGCTCCAGCCGAAAGCAGCCTGGCCCCGATCAGCGTGAAAGCAGAAACAGTGATAAGAAACACGACAGTCGCACGCCCGATGGTCATCCGGCCCAAGTCCCCTTGAAGGTCAATAAAACACGGCTCCCCGTGCCGCGCAGGCTGCAATAAACATAAACAGCTTAAGATTGAAACAATTTATATGCCAATACCCACATAGATTATGACAGGCTCCGGAAAACGGGGAAAAGCCCATGCCGCTGCAAAACCGCGTTACTCCATTTGGACGCATTGATACAACTCCCGCGCGCGGGCTTTTCACCGGCAATCGCGGCGTGATCCATGATCCTCAAACGAAAACGCTCCTGCGCCGCCGCTGGACGACAAGGGCCTGGATCATCTGTGTCTGCGACTTCAGGGGGCGCCGCCGTGAGGTGATGGGGAGGAACAGCCCGACAGGCACGGCGGGATGGACGGAGCTCTTTTTTCTCGATGAGGTGACAGCCCTTGCCGCGGGCCACCGCCCCTGTTTCTTCTGCCGGCGCGAGGCGGCGACGCGCTTCCTGGCATGCGCGCGTGCGGCGGAGAACGATCAGATGCTGAAGGCTCCCCGTCTCGACTCAGCTCTTCATGGACAAAGGCTAGCGGTCACGGGCAGAGCACAACCCATCGCTGCAGAGGCGTTGCAGGATCTGCCCGACGGCTCCATGATCGCATTTGGAGAGCGGGCATATGCACTTCGCGGTGGCGCGCTGTATGAGTGGCGTTTTGAGGGCTACCGAAGCGCCCCCTCACCGGACAGACCCCCGCCGGTTGTTCAACTGCTTACGCCAGCCTTGACCGTCTCAGCGCTGCGCGAGGGGTATTCCCCGGTCTGGCACGCAAGCATCGGCTCTTGACGTGGCATCGTCGATCCACCATCAGACCGGCATGCGAGCGAACTATAAACTGCAGCGGCTTTTCATCGATGCCGCCCTCACTTCCGGTGCCGAGGTGGAAACCAGCCGGGAACAGGCTCACTACCTGACGAACGTGCTGCGCATGCGCGAAGGCGGCGAAGTGCTCGTTTTCAACGGGCGGGACGGCGAGTGGCATGCCGAAGTGATCGAGACCGCCCGCAAGGCGGTGCGCCTGCGGATGACCAGCCAGGCCCGCCCCCAGACACCTCATCCCGACCTCCTTTATTGCTTTGCCCCATTGAAAAAAGGCCGCCTCGACTATCTTGTGCAAAAGGCTGTCGAAATGGGCGCAGGGCGTCTTCAGCCCGTGATCACCCAGCACACGCAGGTGGCAAAACCCGGTACCCAGCGGCTCGAGGCAAATGTCATGGAGGCGGCCGAGCAGTGCGGCATATTGGCCGTGCCGGAGGTTCTCGAACCGGTAAAACTCGACCGTCTTCTGGCCGACTGGGAGCCGGACCGCCGCCTGATTTTCTGTGACGAGGATGCCGTAACGAACAATCCAATGCCGGCGCTTTCGGCTGTGCGCGAGAAGAAACTGGCGCTTCTGGTCGGCCCGGAAGGCGGGTTTTCCGAGGCCGAGCGCGCTCAGTTGCGCGCGCTGCCCTTCGTGACACCCATCCCGCTCGGCCCCCGCATCCTGCGGGCCGACACGGCAGCCGTGGCCGCCCTTGCCGTCATTCAGGCGAGCGTGGGTGACTGGGAATAGGTGGAGCGGTAAAGCGCTTGTGAAGAGAGGTTGACGCTCCTGTCAGCACTTTTTACTTGAAGCGGATTGTCAGCATGGTCCATCAGATCGCTGATGGTTTGCCAGGAGAGCAGTTATGGCCCGTGACACCACCGATAACCGGCCGATCGAACGGGTCGAAGAACTTGCCGCCGATCTCGCAATGGGTTGCAAGCCCCGCGAAAAATGGCGCATCGGCACCGAGCACGAGAAGTTCCCTTTTTATGTCGATGGCAACCGGCCCGTTCCCTATGAGGGCGAGCGCGGCATCAAGGCAGTGCTGGAAGGCATGCAGCGGATTCTCGGATGGGACGCCATCAACGATGACGGAAAAATAATCGGCCTCGTCGAGCCGACGGGGCAGGGCGCCATCTCGCTGGAGCCGGGCGGCCAGTTCGAGCTCTCCGGTGCGCCACTGGAAACGCTCCACCAGACCTGCCGCGAGGGCAACGCCCATCTGGCGCAGCTGCGCGAGATCGCCGAACCGCTCGGCATTCGCTTTCTGGGTCTCGGCGGCAGCCCGAAATGGTCGCTTGCCGAAACGCCGCAAATGCCGAAATCGCGCTACAAAATCATGACCGCCTACATGCCGAAGGTCGGCACACAGGGCCTCGACATGATGTACCGCACCTGCACGATCCAGGTGAACCTCGATTTCGAGACGGAAGCCGATATGCGCCGCAAGATGCAGGTTGCCCAGCGCCTGCAGCCGCTCTCCACCGCGCTCTTTGCCAATTCGCCTTTCACGGAGGGACGGCTCAACGGGCTCCAGTCCTGGCGGGGTGATATCTGGCGCGACACGGACAACCAGCGTGCCGGTCTTCTGCCCTTCGTCTTCTCCGAGCGCTTCGGCTTTGCCGATTATGTGGAATGGGCGTTGGATGTTCCCATGTATTTCATCCTCCGCGACGGGCGCTATCATGACTGCACCCACATCACCTTCCGCCAGTTCATGGAAGGCGCTCTGAAGGACGAGGTGACCGACGGCCTGCCGACCATCGGTGACTGGTCGAACCATCTTTCCACACTCTTTCCCGATGTGCGTCTCAAGCGATTTCTTGAAATGCGCGGCGCTGATGGCGGCCCGTGGCGGCGCATCTGTGCGCTGCCGGCTTTCTGGGTGGGGCTGCTCTATGATCAGGCGGCACTCGACGCCGCCCACGACCTCACGGCCGACTGGTCGTTCGAGGAGGTGGATGCCATGCGCAACGCAGTGCCGAAGGAGGGGCTTGCCACGCGGTTCCGCAATCACGAGCTACGCGACATTGCCCGCGAGGTTCTGGCCATTTCGCGCAAGGGGCTCTCCGCCCGCAGGCGTCTCAATCCGGAAGGCTATGATGAGGCAAGCTTCCTGAGCCCGCTGGACGAGATCGTTGCGCGCGGCACCACCAGCGCGGAAGAACTCGCCAATGCCTTCAACACCCGCTGGGACGGTTCCATTGAGCCGGTGTTTCTCGAACAGGCTTATTAGACTTCCATTCAAGGCGGCAAAGACAAAGCCGCTTTGTCGGGTTATCTTCCTGAAACAATGGTCCGATAGGTGCTCGGCACCGATTGATTGAAGGAGAAAACCCATGCTTCCGCTCTTCGAGATGCTTAACAATGCCGGTCAGGGGCAAGGCGTGGATCAACTCGCCAGGCAGTTTGGCATTTCGCAGGCACAGGCGCAGGAGGCCATGGAGGCGCTCCTGCCGGCA
Source organism: Nitratireductor aquibiodomus (assembly GCF_900105565.1). NCBI lineage: Bacteria > Pseudomonadati > Pseudomonadota > Alphaproteobacteria > Hyphomicrobiales > Phyllobacteriaceae > Nitratireductor > Nitratireductor aquibiodomus. The sequence goes on from NZ_FNSL01000001.1 coordinate 3,406,431, forward strand.
TTCAGCCAGGGGCTGAAGCGCAACGCGGCCGATCCCTACGGTGCCGGCAATTTTCTCGGTGCGCTCGCCTCCGGCCAGCACGCAAAATATTTCGAGGATGCCGCCAACGCCTTCTCGCCGCAGGGCGTGGCCGAGGGGAATGGCATTCTAGGGCATTTGTTCGGATCCAAGGATGTGAGCCGCGCCGTGGCAAGCCACGCCGCGCAGGCCACCGGGCTCGGTCAGGACATGCTCAAGCAGATGCTTCCCGTGCTCGCTTCCATGCTCATGGGCGGCCTGTTCAAACAGTCCACCGGTCAGATGCAGGGCGCGCAGCCGCGCCAGGCACAGGCTGGCGGCGGTGGCATGCTCGGTGACCTTATGGAGCAGATGATGCGCCAGATGGGCCAGCAGCAGCCGGGCGCTCAGCCGCGGGGTCGGGGCCCCTCTGGTATGAGCCCGTCCGACAACCCGCTCGGCCAGATACTGGAAGGCATGTTTGGTGGTGGTTCCACCAGGCGCGGCGCTCCCTCTGGCGGCCAGGGCAACAACCCTCTGGGGGATATTTTCGACCAGTTCCTGCGTGGCGGGCAGGGTGCCGGGCAACCTGAACCGCAGAGCCGCCGTGCACCGCAGCCCGAGCCGGAAGCCAACCCGAGTGGCCGCCCCCGCAATCCCTATGACGACCTGTTCGGCCAGATGTTCGAGACCGGCCGCAAGACGCGCGATGACTATGAGCGCGGCGTGGAAAACATCTTCGAGCAGTTCCGGCAGGGGATGGAACGCCGCCGATAGGCCTTTGCGCCACAGGGGTTTTCCTGTTGTGCAAGGCGGATCCCGTTCTTTTCCCGACCCGGTGGGCGCGCTAGATTTGCGCGATCTTCAGGGAGACGAACCGAAATGTATTGCCCACCCGCCTTTCGAGAGGAAGAGCTGCCCGCGCTTCATGATCTGATGCGGGCGGCGCGGCTTGCCAATGTGGTGACATCCGGTTCGAATGGCCTCCATGCGAGCCCTCTGCCACTCTTCCTTGACGAGACAGAGGGGCCTTTCGGTACCCTGTATGGGCATCTCGCACGCGCCAACGAGCAGTGGAAGGATACGCCCGTTGGCGATGCGCTGGCCATCTTCATGGGCCCTGACGCGTACGTGACCCCGTCCTGGTATGCCTCCAAGAAGGAGCACGGGAAGGTCGTTCCCACCTGGAACTACAGTGTGGTTCAGGCGCGGGGAGCGATCGAGTTCTTCGATGACGAAACCCGGCTCCGCAGCGTGGTTGAGCGCCTGACGGCCCTGCATGAAGGGGGGCGCCCGGAAATCTGGTCCGTCTCGGATGCACCTGAAAAGTTCATCAGGGGCCAGCTACGCGGCATTGTTGGCCTCCGCCTTCCCATCACGAGCCTCGAAGGCAAGCGCAAGATGAGCCAGAATCGCAGCGCTGCCGACAGGGCGGGTGTTGCTGCCGGGCTGGCTGCGAGCGCGCATCCGGACGAACGGCTTGCGGCAGCGCAGATACCGCAGGACTGATGCCCGCCTCCCGGTCAGGGTGAGACCCCTTGCCGCGATGGCTGCGCATTCGCGCCGTTTTGATTGACTCTGCGCATCCATGCTCCTATAAGCCCGGCCACGCTTGGGCCTTGCGTCCGGCGGCGCGTATTCGTGCCTTCGGTCCAGCCCTGAAAGCAAAGCTCCTGTTCATTGAAACAGAACTAAGAAGGGCCGCACTCCGCGGTATTAAAACAAATGAAGCGTACATATCAGCCTTCCAAGATCGTCCGTAAACGTCGGCACGGTTTCCGTGCGCGCATGGCCACCAAGGGCGGCCGTCGCGTGATCGCAGCCCGCCGCAATCGCGGCCGCAAGCGGCTGTCCGCATAAGGTTTGGAGGCGAGGCCGGAAAGATGACGGACCGGCCAGCCGTCCCACCCCCGGCGCGCCTCAAAAAGCGCGCCGAGTTTCTGGCCGTCCGTCGCGGTGAAAAGCGACGCGGGCGGCTTTTTCTGCTGGAAGTGCTCGATCGCGGCGATCAGGACCCGCCACGGCTGGGCATTACAGTCACGAAGAAAGTCGGCAACGCGGTCGTTCGAAACCGCGTGCGCCGGCGGCTCAAGGAAGCCTGCCGCCTCCATGCGGTTCACGACATGGCCGCCGGCAAGGATTATGTGATCGTGGCGCGGCGTTCTGTGCTTGACGCGCCGTTCGCCTCCCTGAAAGACGAGCTTTCCCGTCGCATCGGAGAAACCGGTGCCGGGCGTGGAAAGGGCAAGGACATCGATGGATAACAATCGCAATTTCCTCATCACGATCGCGCTGTCCGTGTTGATCCTGACGCTCTGGCAGGTTTTCTACATGAACCCGCGCATCGAGGCGCAGCGCGAGACGGCCCAGATCGAAGAGCGACAGGCCGCTGAAACGGCCCCGGCCGGAACGGCTTCAAGTGGTGAGAACAGCGATATACCGTCGCCTTCGGGCGGTGATGGCGCCGTGCCCGGCACGGCCAGCCAGTCCGCTGCTCCGCTTGACCGGGCCGCAGCCGTAGCCGGCAGCGCGCGTGTGAAGATCGATACGCCGCGCATTTCCGGGTCCATCAATCTGACCGGCGCGCGTCTTGATGATCTGCTCCTCAAGGATTACCGGGTCACGGTCGAGAAGGACTCGCCCAACATTCAGTTGCTCAACCCTTCGACCGGCCCCGACGGCTATTACGTCGAGACGGGCTATGTGGGCGGTGAGGCAGCAGGAACGCTGCCAGGTCCTTCGACCGAGTGGACGCTTGCCGAAGGCGAGACGCTCACCCCGTCGAGCCCCGTCACGCTCTCCTACACCAATGAGAAGGGCCTGACCTTCAAGCGCACCTTCTCGGTCGACGAGAACTACATGTTCACGGTTTCCGACACGGTGGAAAACGCCTCGGGTGCTGCCGTCGCACTGCGCAACTACGGCCGCACCACCCGCATCGGAACGCCAAAGACCTCCGGCATCTACATCCTGCATGAAGGCCTGATCGGCGTGACCGGCGAGGAGGGCCTGCAGGAAATCGATTATTCGGATGTCGAGGAGGAAAAGATCAGAAAGCCGGCGAAATCCTCCGATGGCTGGCTAGGCATTACCGACAAGTATTGGGCCGTCACGATGGTCCCCCGAACCGGTCAGGATTTTCAGCCGCGCTACACTTACTCCGGCGACGGCAAGCCGCGCTATCAGGCCGACTATCTGACCGACGAATTCATGATCTCCGATGGCGCATCCACAACCAGCGAGCTCATGGTTTTCGCCGGCGCCAAGGAAACCAATGTCGTCGATGCTTATGAAGACGACCGGGGCATCCGTCAGTTCGAGCTTCTGATCGACTGGGGCTGGTTCTATTTCATCACCAAGCCGATGTTTTATCTCATCGACTGGCTGTTCAAGCTGCTCGGCAATTTCGGCGTCGCCATTCTGGCCACCACGGTTGTCGTCAAGCTCATCTTCTTCCCGCTCGCCAACAAGTCTTACAAGTCCATGGCGAACATGAAGAAGGTCCAGCCTGCCATGATGGAAATCCGCGAGAAATACGCGGACGACAAGATGAAGCAGCAGCAGGCGATGATGGAGCTCTACAAGAAAGAGAAGATCAATCCGATTGCCGGCTGCTGGCCGATCCTGATTCAGATCCCGGTCTTCTTCGCGCTCTACAAGGTTCTCTACGTCACCATCGAGATGCGCCACGCGCCCTTCTTCGGCTGGATACAGGACCTTTCGGCGCCCGATCCCACGTCTATCTTCAACCTGTTCGGCCTGCTGCCTTACGACGTGCCGGCCTTCCTGCTGATCGGTGTCTGGCCGTTGATCATGGGCATCACCATGTTCCTGCAGATGCGCATGAACCCGACGCCCCCCGACCCGACACAGGCGATGATCTTCAACTGGATGCCGGTGATCTTCACCTTCATGCTGGCCACGTTCCCGGCTGGTCTGGTGATCTACTGGGCCTGGAACAACTTCCTGTCCATCGTCCAGCAGGGCGTGATCATGAAGCGCCAGGGCGCCAAGATCGAACTCTGGGACAATCTGGCAGGTCTGTTCAAGAAAAAGCCGAAACCGGCCGAATAGCCAAACAAACGAAAAGGCTCGCGAAAGCGGGCCTTTTCCATTTCAGATGTTCAGATGTGCTTCTACCCCAGCATTTCGCGCAGGGCGATGCGCTTGTAATCCTCCACCAGCTGTCGCCCCTCTGCTTCGCCCACCTGAATGGCAAGCCGCATGGTGGCTTCGCCCAGATGGATGATCAGCAGGGCGGTCGAGGCGGCGGAATCGGGATCGCGTTCGGGTGACGCGCGCAGCATTGCCTGCGCCAGTTCCTGCGCATTGGCTCTCGCATCTTCAAGGTCGAGCAAAGACAGCGTCTTGTCTGCCTGCGTGCCCGACCAGATATCGCGCATGACCGGCTCGGACAGGAACATCGCGTAATACTCGTCGATCAGCGCGGTGAATTCCTTCCTGAGGCTCGCCAGATCATGAACCTCTTCCAGCCCTTCGCAGATGCACGCCCTGCCGAGCGCGTTGTAGTGTTCCGCAAGCGTGCGAATGATCGCCGCCTTGTCGGGAAAATACTGGTAGAGCGAGCCGATTGAAATGCCGGCACGCTGTGCCACCTCACTCATCTTCATCGCCTCGCTGCCGCTCTCGGCAATGATGCTCCGCGCGACGTCAAGAATGCGTTCCACACGCTCCCGCGCGCGCTTTTGCGTGGGCGTCCTGCGTGCCGCGATGGCGCCGGGCGTCTCTGTCTCCGTCATGCCTGATCCATTTTATGAGTGTTTCTCATATTTCTGTTGACATACATAATATGAGAATTTATCACTTTTGCAAATGTGAGGATTTGTCACTTTATGGAGAGTGAAATGACCAGGCACGATTCCGACCGCAGCAAACCCGTTCTCGTCACTGGTGGCACGGGCAAGACGGGCCGCCGCCTTGCCGAGCGACTGAAAAACGCAGGCGTACCCGTACGTATCGGTTCGCGCGGGGCTGCGATCCCGTTCGACTGGGAAAACCCGAGCACCTGGGGTGCCGCACTCGATGGCGTTGAGGCGGCCTATGTGGCTTACTATCCAGACCTTGCCGTGCCGGGCGCTGCCGAAACCGTGGAGGCCTTTGCAAGGCTGGCTGTGAAAATGGGTGTCACCCGGCTGGTACTTCTGTCCGGTCGCGGCGAGGAGAGTGCGGAAAGGGCCGAAGAACTCTTCAGGCAAAGCGGCGCTGAGTGGACAATCCTGCGTGCCGACTGGTTTTTTCAGAACTTTAGCGAGGCCTTCTTCCTCGATGCGATCAGAGCCGGCGAGCTCGCCCTTCCGGTGGGCGATGTACGCGAACCTTTCGTCGATGCGGACGACATCGCCGATGTCGCGTTCGCGGCCCTGACCGAAAAGGGCCACGAACGGAAGCTCTACACCCTCACGGGCCCGCGCCTGATAAGCTTTCCCGAGATGGTGCGCGAGATCGGCGCGGCATGCGGGCGGGACATCCGCTTCACGCGCATCCCGGTCGATGCATTCGTTGAGGGTGCACGCAACGAGGGGCTCGATGAACCGCTGGTCGATCTTATGCGCGAACTTTTCACCGAGGTGCTTGACGGTCGCAACGAAAGCTTGGCCGACGGTGTCGAGCAGGCTCTCGGCCGCCCGCCGGTGGACTTCTCGGATTACGTGCGCCGCACGGTGGCGACAGGTGTCTGGAACAAAGTGCCCGCCGCTGACACGATCTGAAGAAATCCCGTAATCTCAAGAAAACGGAGAAACCGCCATGGCTGACGGACTTGTCTTTGCGCTCTCACTACTCGCCACGCTCGGCGCAGGTGTCATGGCGGGCTTCTTTTTTACATTTTCAAACACGGTGATGCAGGCGCTGGCACGCATTCCGGTTCCGGCAGGCATTCAGGCCATGCAGGCGATCAATGTCATCGTGCTCAACCCCGTCTTTTTCGCGGCGTTCTTTGGCACCGGGCTCCTGGGAATTCTGCTTGGTGTTCTCGCACTGCTCGGGCTGGTGCCGTCCGGCGGTGTCTGGCTCGTTGCTGGCGGGCTTTTTTATGTGGTGGGCACGTTTCTCGTCACCGTTGTTTTCAACGTTCCCATGAACGAGGCTCTGGCAAAGGTCGATCCGGCGTCGACTCAGGGCGCCGATCTCTGGCGCGATTATCTCTCCCGATGGGTCATGTGGAACCATTTGCGCACATTGGCTTCGCTGGTAGCGCTCGCAAGCTTTGTCGTGGCGCTGATGCAGCAGGCATGATTGTCTGGCCGGAAGATTTCCTCTAAAAGATGCTCCTGCAATGAAGGAGAGGCTTCGATGATCAGCTAAGGGGACCGAAGAACACGCCGCCGGGACTTGAGGTCCGGCCCTTTGCCGTTTGACGGAGGCGGTGGTCATTTCCCCTTTTGATCAAGGAGGTCTGCATGCACGGACCAGATCCTGCTACGCCATATCCGATGGCGGGCTTTCCCCGAACCGTTTTTCTCAAGAATGTCATCACCCGGCCCAACATCGAAGTGGGTGACTTTTCCTATTATGACGATCCCTGCGGCGCCGAGCGTTTCGAGGAACGGAACGTCCTCTATCACTTCGACTTTCTCGGCGATCGGCTGGTTATCGGCAAGTTCGTGGCCATCGCCCACGGCGCCACATTCGTGATGAATGGAGCAAACCATCTCATGACGGGCTTCTCCACCTTCCCGTTCAATATCTTCGGCAATGGCTGGGAGGAGGGGTTTGATGGCAAGGCCTATGTGGAGCACAGCCGGGGTGACACGATCGTCGGCAATGATGTGTGGATCGGGCGGCAGGCGCAGATCATGCCGGGTGTCACGGTTGGCGACGGGGCGGTGATCGGAGCCCACGCTGTCGTCGCCTCAGATATTCCCCCCTACGCCATCGCCGTGGGCAATCCGGCGCGGGTCCTGCGTGTGCGTTTTGCGCCCGAGACCGTTGCCGCCCTCGTTGAGATCGCCTGGTGGAACTGGCCTGCGGAGAAGATTAGCCGCAACCTTGCTGCCATCCGCGGTGCAGACCTTGATGCTCTTGCGGCAGCCGTCTGAACCCGCACCGCCGGCCGCATCATTAAACTTGACATTTTTAGTATAGTATTGTGTCTGTGTCTCCGGTCGCTCTGTTCATCAGAGGCGGCCGGAGGCTGAAAGGTGAGCGACATGATGCATTTGAGCCCAATCGACGATTTTGCATCCCATCATGCCTTTGAAGCGGAAGAGCTTGAGCGCTACCGCGGCAAATATCTGCGCGTGGAGCGGCTGCGTTCCAAGGTTCAGGCCGCCAAGCGGGCTGCCGCCGAAAGCCTGGCGCGTGCGAATGATGCACCGGAGCCGCATGACGGCAGCAACACGATCTTCGTTGCCCTGTTCGACGCCCACTGCCGGGACCGCGAAGCGCTCTTCGAGACGATGCGTGAACTGGACGAGGCCTGTGGCGAATTGCACGTGATGGCCGGCGGAATGCAGGCCGCCGAGGGATTTTCGCGCAGAAACTCTGCGCACTTAGAAGGACAGACTGGCACCAATGAGTGGATTTGAACACCGCCGCCAGGAGGCGGAAGCGCATCTCAAGATGCAGATGATGAAGGAAATGAGCGAGCTGATGCGCCGGACCGGCCTGCCGCCAATGGTCGTCATGCGCGAGGCGGTGCGCGCCATAGGTCTTATTTACCGCGAGACAGCCGCAGCACATCGGGAGCCGGCCTGTTGCCCGTGTGGATGGCGCCCGCAGGAAGCCTGCGATCTTGAATACCTCGGCCAGGCGTTGCTTGAGGCGAGCCGCAGGCCCCGCGCACGCGATCTGGGCGGAATGCAGGTTCTCGGCACCGCCTGAATGACCTGCAAAATACGGTTTCAGCAACAGCGCAGTTGACAAATGCCCCGTCAGTCTTGATGCCGTGATCTGAACGGCAATGGAGATGATGGCGTGAACGCATCACAGGATGGCGCAGCCGCCGGCAGGGCGCAGATTGATCGCGGGACCTTCCTGCGTCCGTGGGTTTTCCTGCGTGGTGCGCCGGCGATGAAGTTTCTGCCCCCGGAAGGGCCGCCTGAAGTGGCCTTTGCCGGTCGCTCGAATGTCGGCAAGTCATCGCTGATAAACGCGTTGATTGTCCAGCGTGGTCTCGCCCGCACATCCAACACGCCCGGTCGCACGCAGGAACTGAACTTTTTTGTTCCCGACGGTTATTCCGGTGCGGATGGCGACCTGCCGCCCATGGCCATCATCGACATGCCCGGCTACGGTTTCGCCAAGGCACCCAAGGCGCAGGTCGACGCCTGGACCGAAATGGTTTTCGACTATCTCAGGGGACGCGTCACGCTGAAGCGTGTTTTCCTGCTGATCGATTCCCGCCACGGCATCAAGAAGAATGACGAGGAGGTGATGGACCTGCTCGACAAAGCCGCAGTCTCCTATCAGGTGGTGTTGACCAAGATCGACAAGATCAAGCCGCCGGCGGTGGAAAAGCTGCTCGCCGCCACCGAGGCCCAACTCCGGAAACGCGCCGCCGCGTTCCCGGAAATCGTCGCCACTTCTTCCGAAAAGGGCCACGGCATGGACGAACTGCGTGACGCCATCGCCCGCGCCGTGACCGACGGCTGAGCGGAGGAACTTCAGCTCGGCATTGTTGCACCCGGTTTGAACGTCAAAGCTATGCCATTGATGCAGTGGCGCTTGCCGGTCGGCGGCGGGCCGTCGTCAAAGATGTGGCCCTGATGGCCGCCACAGCGCCGGCAATGGCACTCGGTGCGGGTCATGAAGAGGGAATTGTCCGGCCTTGTGCCGATGGCATCGGGCAGCGCTTCCCAGAAGCTCGGCCATCCCGTGCCCGAATCATACTTCACCTCGGATGAATAGAGCGGCAGATCGCAGCCGGCGCAGTGAAAGAGGCCGGCACGCTTCTCATTGTTGAGCGGGCTCGTAAAGGCGCGTTCCGTTGCCTCCTGCCGCAGCACGGCGAATTGCTGTTCCGTTAGGATCGCGCGCCACTCTTCCTCGGTTTTGGTGATTTCGAAGGTTTCAGCCATGGCGCTACCGCCGGGCCGGTCGCGCAGTACGAAAGCTCCGCCCGTCAATGCAGCCAGGGCGCCAGCCGTGCCATAGAGAAATTTGCGGCGTTTCATCGTCAAGCTCCTTTGCGCTTCTGGTGCGCATCAAATTCCGGCGGACCGTAAGCCGGATGGGCCTTCACCTCAAAGTCAAGTCGGTGTGAGGTGCGAAGGGCGGCAATGCGCCGCCCTTCGCGGTTCCGAAAGCCCCGTTCGGAACCTGCCTGTCCTTCTGCAGGGTCCCAATCAGCCCTTCGGCAGAAGAACCGTGTCGATCACGTGGATGACGCCGTTGGACTGATCCACATCCGCGATGGTTACGGTCGCCACATTCCCGTTCTCGTCGGTCAGCGTGATGCTGTCGCCGTCCATCTTGGCTTCCAGCATGCAGCCGCCGACAGTCTTGACGGGATGGTTGCCACCATCGTCGGAAATCATTTTGCCAATGGCGTCGGACATGGCCTCGGTCGCCACGACGTGGCAGGTCAGCACCGTTGCGAGCGTTTCCTTGTTCTCGGGCTTCAGAAGCGTGTCGACAGTGCCATCGGGCAGCTTCTCAAAAGCGGCGTTGGTCGGTGCGAAAACGGTGAAAGGGCCTTCGCCCGAAAGCGTCTCGACCAGACCGGCAGCTTTCACGGCTGCAACCAGCGTGGTGTGGTCCTTCGAGTTGACCGCGTTTTCGACAATGTTCTTGTCCGCATACATGGCTGCGCCGCCGACCATCGGGTTTTCGGCCAGAGCCGATCCCGTGAAAGCGAGAGCGAGCGAGCCGGCGAGAAGGGAAGCAGTGATCTTACGCATGTTTAAACTCCTCAGGTTCGTTTGCGGGACCGCCTTCGTGGTCGGCCCGTTTTGGGGAACATGAGGAAACACGGAGGGACGCTCCGGGAAGTTTCAAAAAATCTGGATTTTTTTTCGAAGCCCGAAATCAGATGTCGCGCAGGTCGCCGAGCGCAACCACCGGGCCGGTTGGCTCACCTGAAGGCGAACCGCCCAGCGGTTCGGTCGTAATGGCGAAAACGGCACCGGCATCGATGGCCGCTCCGAGCGCCTCGCTGAGTGCCACGTGCACGCTCGAGCCGACCGGAATCACGCCCAGAGAGACCGGCGGTCTGTCGCCCTCGATGGCCCAGAGCTCGAAATCGCGCCCATCGGGCCGTGCACCCGAAACATGGGAGAGCGCCACGTCGCGTTTGGTGCTGTCATAGATTGCGAGATAGCGCACGTCGGTATCGTCATGGGCTAGTGAGGCAACGAAGCGCTGTTCTTCAAGCGGCTGGCTGCCGAAGGGCAGGCTCGTATAGGTGAGGGCGACATAGGTGCCGAACGCCAGGAGTGCCGCCACCGCGACACCGCGCCAGAAGGCAAGGCTCGACCACAGGCCGGCTTTTTCTTGCGCTGCCGGCTCGGTACCAAAAAGCCGCGCGTCGATGACCGACTTCGCGTTTACCGGAGGCTCCACCGCTTCATAGGCGCCCGCCATGGGAGCGAGATGGGCTTCCCAGTGCTCCACGAGATGCGCGAAGTCCGGTTCGGTTTCGATGCGGCGCGCAGCAGCGGCGCGCTCTTCGGCTGCGAGCACGCCGAGCACATATTCGGCCGCAACGAGATCGTCGTCGCTCCTCTCGGGTCCGTGTTCGTCTGCCACTGTCATCGTTCCAGGCATTCCCTGAGCTTCAAAAGGCTGCGCCGCAGCCAGGTTCGCATCGTATTGAGCGGCACATCGAAACGTGCTGCAAGTTCGGCGTAGCTGTCACCGTTGAGATAGGCCCCGCGCACTGCCGTGGCTCGGTCGGTTTCAAGCTCGCCGAGGCAGGCATCGATCCGCCGGCGCTCGCTGCCGGCCTCGGCCATGCTTTCCGGGTTTGGCATGGGGTCGGCAACCGCCTGGGCCTCATCCAGTTCCGCCGCCGGGGCCTTGCGTGCCCGCAGCTTGTCGATCGCGTGATTGCGCGCCACCGCCACAAGCCATGTGATCGGACTGAGGTCCGTCGCGGCAAACCGGTCGGCCTTGGTCCAGATTTTCACATAAACGTCCTGCAGGGCCTCTTCGGCCTCCGCCCTGTCTTTCAAGACACGCAGACAGACGCCAAAGAGTTTCGCACTGGTGTGCCGATAAAGAAGATCGAATGCCGCACGCTCCCTGAGCGCGGTTCGAAAGATCAGCTTCGTTATCTCGTCTGGTGTCATGTAGGGGAGATTAGGTGCAAAACTCACGATGGGAAAGGCTGGCTCGCAACAGAGTTAGCGCACGTCCGCGCAAAGGCAAGCATGCCTGCGGGGCTCGAACGCAGCTTTTTATCTGCTGATCCGCAAGATCGTTTCACTTGCCGCGAAAAATGCTTTAAGAAACCGCCGTTTTGACTTTGGGGAACAACGCGATGACGGACATGACGGAAACTGCTGAAGCCCAGGCCCGCTTTCTCTCGGCGGCACTGCCTTACATGCAGCGTTATGAAAACAAGACCATCGTCGTGAAGTATGGCGGCCACGCTATGGGCGATGCGGAGCTTGGTCAGGCGTTCGCCCGCGACATCGCACTCCTGAAGCAGTCCGGCGTCAGCCCCATCGTCGTTCATGGCGGCGGACCGCAGATCGCCGCCATGCTCAAGAAAATGGGCATCGAATCGAAATTCGAGGGCGGCCTGCGTGTTACCGACGAAAAGACCGTCGAGATCGTGGAGATGGTGCTGGCCGGCTCCATCAACAAGGAAATCGTTGCGCTCATCAACGCCGAGGGCGAGTGGGCCATCGGCCTGTGCGGCAAGGACGGCAACATGGTCTTCGCCGAAAAAGCGCACAAGACCGTGGTCGATCCCGATTCCAACATCGAGCGCGTGCTTGATCTCGGCTTTGTCGGCGAACCGGTGGAGGTCGACCGCACGCTGCTCGATCTGCTCGCTCATTCCGAGATGATCCCCGTCATCGCCCCGGTGGCGCCGGGCCGTGACGGCCACACCTACAACATCAATGCCGACACCTTTGCCGGCGCCATCGCCGGCGCCGTGCGCGCCACGCGCCTCCTGTTCCTCACCGACGTGCCCGGCGTTCTCGACAGGGACAAGAAGCTGATTGACGAGCTGACCGTCTCCGAGGCGCGCGCGCTCATCAAGGATGGCACCATCTCCGGCGGTATGATCCCCAAGGTGGAAACCTGCATCGAGGCCATCGAGCGCGGGGTGGAGGGCGTCGTGATCCTGAACGGCAAGACCCCGCATTCCGTCCTGCTCGAACTCTTCACCGAGCATGGTGCGGGCACGCTGATCGTTCCGTGAGGGCACGGACGATAAAATCGCCAGAAACCGCTTGACCTGGAGTTCACTCCAGAAAGTAGATGCATATGTGCACACTATGGAGATGCACATATGCATGAGCAGAACATCATCGAGAAATTCCTTGCGGCGCTGAAAGCGGGCGATGTCGATGCGGCCTGCGCCTTCGTGGCCGCGGATGCCGTATTCATTGGCGTTCGAGCGGAAGCGAAACCATCTGTTCCGCCCTACGGAGCGCGCAGAGGGCATGAAGGATTTCGCGCCTTTCTCGCCGCGCTCGGCAACACCTTCAGCAATCAGTCGCTCACCGTGGAGCATCTTGGAGCGGGCGAGGGCGTGGCCTTCGCCAGCGGTCAGCTCGACCACACCGTCGCTTCCACCGGAAAGCGCTTCTTCAGCGAATGGGTTCTGCGTTGCCGCGTGCGCGACGGAAAGATCGCGCACTATCAGTTCTGTGAGGACAGTGCCCGGCTTGAAGAAGCGCTTTCAGCCCATATGGAGGCCGCATGAAAATAGGCGAAGTCGCGCGGCGCACGGGCCTGAGCATCGATACGCTACGCTACTACGAAAAGCTGGGGCTCATCGACCCGCCATGGCGGCAGGGTGGCCAGCGGGCCTATGATGACGCCATCGTCCCCTGGCTCGGTTTCATCAAGATGCTGAAGGCAACAGGCATGCCGCTAGCCGATGTGGAGACCTATGCAAGCCTGCGTCGGAAGGGCGATGACACGTCGGCCGAACGCCGCGGCATGCTTGAGCGTCAACGCGCGGCGGTTCTGGCAAAAATTGCCGAACTCCAGGAATGCGTCGAACTGCTCGACTACAAGATCATGAATTATGCCGAAATCGAAGCGCGCCATCGCGCCGAGGGCGGCAGGAAGGAAGACGAGAGTGACCGACCTGACAAATGAGATGGGATCGTCCGCCAGCGCACTTGAGAAGGGACGTGCGATCGCGGAAACGCTCAATCCCGATCTGGAGGCTATCCTCGCCGGACGCTACGATGCGGCGCTTCCGGGTTTTTCCGAAACGCTGATAGAGGGGGCTTATGGGCGCTTCTATGCCCGGGAAGGTCTCGATCTTAAAACGCGGCAACTCGCCACCGTGGCGGCGCTGACGGCGCTTGGTGGACAAACCGCACCTCAGCTCAGGGTGAACATCGAGCATACGCTCGCAGTCGGGGCAAGCGAACGCGAAATCCTGGAAGTGATCCTGCAAATGGCCGCCTATGGTGGCTGGCCTGCGGCCATCAACGGCATCAATGCGGCTTTGGAGCTGTTCTCCGAAAGGACAAACGCGCAGTCGGCGTCGGCCTGGGACAGTATCTGATGCAACGGGCAGCCCGCGAGCTTGCAGCGCGACTGGGTGCTTCGGCCACGTCTGCCGGGCACCGGGTCACACTTGCCCAGTCCGGGCGGCTGCGTACAGGTGAACAAAGCCGCTGGATGCGCTTTACGGCGCACCAGTGGATCGCCCTTGGAAGCCCTGCATTCAGTTGGGTCGCGAGAACAGGTCCTTTCGGCGCTCTGACCGTCAGGGACGGTTTTATTAACGGGAAGCCGGAAGCGGGTCTCTTCCTGTTCGGGGTTGTGCCCCTGAACCGCTCCCATGCTTCCGATGCGCTCACAAAGGGCGAGCTCATGCGCTATCTGGCGGAGTTACCCTGGGCCCCCGATGCGATCCTGCACAACAGCCAACTGCGCTGGGAGGACCTGCCGAATGGCGGCCTGCGGGTGACGGCAAATATCGGGTCGGTCGATGCATCGGTGATCTTCACGCTGGATGCCAATGGCCACGTTGCAACCGTCACGGCTCACGACCGGCCCCGGCAGGAGGAGACAGGCCTGCGGGAGCGCCCGTGGCATGGTGCTTTCAGCGACTACCGCCGGGTCGGTAGTCGCTGGATCCCACACGCCGCCGAAGTCGGCTGGGAGGTGAATGGCAGGCGCTTCTGCGTCTGGCATGGGCGTCTGGAATGCTGGAAGATTGCCGTGTCAGGTGAGATACGGCGCTGATCCTGCAGGAGGCTTCCGTAAGGTGGCTTCACCGAGATCGCATGTATGCGGAATACCAAGCAAATGGCCGGCACAGCGTTCCAGGAAACGGTGAACCATTCCGGCAACCCCCGACTTCCATAGCCCAACGCTGCTCAAGCCCGCCGAACCGCACGCCCGGGTGCAGGATGCGCGCATTGCGCTCCATTCGCATACGCAATCCTGTTGGTGCCAGAGCGCGGTCCTCATCCTCACGCAACGGTCTGGCAACGCCATCCTGTCGCTGACGCCTAGACCAGATCGGTAAGCGCCCTGCAGGCAGGCCTCTGATTTGCCTTGACTCCATCATTCAATTGTATAATTGAATGATGGATAAAGCCGGAAAGTTACGGCGGCTCTGTGCGCTCAACGCGTGCGTCGTCTCGGGTCGGCTTCAGGTCCCTCAACAGCTGCAGGACAATCATGGCTCCCAAGCACCACGCTCCCCCAACCGCCGGTTCGCTCGCATTCGTCATTCTGGCCACCGTGCAGGCGACACTTATCTTCACCATCGCGCTCATCACTGTGCCGCTGCCCATCATCGCCGGTGAGTTCGGCCTCACCGCAGCGGATCTGCTTCTTGTGCTCGCAGCCTATGGGTTGCCATTTAGCGGCCTGCTTCTTTTCGGTGGCAGGCTTGCCGACCGTTTCGGCGGCCGGCGCATGTTTGCCATCGGTCTCATCGTCTTCGGTGTGGCGTCGGCCATCGCGGCGCTGGCGCCCAGCTATCGCGTTCTTGTGGCGATGCGCCTCCTTCAGGGCGTTGGCGGCGCCATGGTGGCGCCCTCTGCCATGGCCGTTCTTCGAGCCCTCTTTCCGGAGCCGGCGGCATTCGGCCGCGCCATGGTCACCTGGGGCGGTGTCTCCGTTCTGGGCGCGGTGCTCGGCTTCATCGTATCGGGCGTTTTGACGAGCTGGATTTCATGGCGCTGGATGTTCGCTGTGCCGGTGGCGGTTTCCCTGCTCGGCCTGAGCGCCTCGGCGGGGCTTCTGCCGCGCGGCGTCAGCGAAAGCACGGAGCGCAGACCGGGCCTCGATCCCCTAGGCGCGGTGTTCGCCACATTGGGCATATCCCTTTCGAGCTTTGCGCTCATCGCGACTGACGATCATGGCTGGCGTTCCACCATGGTGCTTGCCCCCCTGCTGACGGGCCTCGTCCTGCTCGCCGCATTCTTCGCGATCGAGCGCCGCGTTCGCGACCCGCTTCTCCCGCCGGGGTTCATTCTGGAGCCCGTGCGCCTGACCGGACTGTTCGGCATGTTTCTCGCGGCAGCGGGCTCGGGCGTCGTCAACTTCGTGCTGTCCCTCTATCTGCAACAGATACTCGGCTGGTCGCCCTTCATGACGGCGATGGCCTTCGTGCCCTTCGCAGTGGCCCTCATCGTCATGGGGCGGGCAGCGGGTCCGCTGGTCGGCCGTTTCGGGCCGGCCCGCATGACCGGCATCGGCTTGCTGATCGCCGCCGTCGGGCTCGCGCTGCTCACGCAGATTACGCCCGATACGCGCTATCTTCCGGGCCTTCTGCCGGGGATCGTCCTTGTGGCGGTTGGCATCTCGTTCGCCTTTTCCGGCTCGGCAGTGCTTTCCACCGCAAACGTTCCCCAGAACCGGGCAGGCCTCGCCGGCGGCGTCATGAACACCGCGATGGAGCTCGGTCCCACCGTTGGGCTTGCGATCCTGATGGCGGTGGCGGCCACGCAGATCGACACCATCGCAGGCTATGCCTGGGCGTTCGGCACGGCAGCGGTTGCCTATCTGGTGGCGGCACTTCTGTCCTTTGCGTCAGGCCGGCGCATCGCGGCCCCCGCAACGCATCCCGCCGAGTAAAGCGATTTCAGGAAAAGCGGGAACGCTTCAACTGCGATCATCGCGTCAGGCCTCATTCTTGGAGTCTGACGCACACTGCCGCCCTTCCGGATTGAAAACGCTCAATAGATTGATTGACAAAGCTGTTTTTCCTATATGTTGCAAATGGATATCGAACGCGCCCAGCTTGCTCTTCTCACCGAACTCGCGGAGATCGCGCGCACATTGGGCAGTCCGCAGCGCCTGATGCTTCTTCAGCATGTGTCGCAGGGTGCGCGCTCGGTCGAGCGGCTTGCGGAACTGACGGGCCTTTCGGTCGCCAACACGTCGCAGCATCTGCAACATTTGAAGCGCAGCGATCTTGTGGTGGCAAGGCGCGATGGCAAGCGCATTCTCTACGATCTTGCCAGCGGCCCCATCAACGAACTCCTCGCATCCCTCACATATCTTGCCGAGCATAGGCGGGCCGAAATCCAGTCGGTCATCTCCGACAGCGTGAACCAGACCGAACGGCTGGAGGGCATTTCGCGGGACGAGCTTCTGGAGCGCCTTCGCGATTCCTCCGTGACGCTGCTTGATGTCAGGCCGCGCGAGGAGTTTGCCATCGGCCATCTGCCGGGGGCGATAAACATCCCGGTGGAAGAGCTGGAAGAGCGCCTTTCAGCACTGCCCGTGGAGCATGAAGTGATTGCCTATTGCCGTGGGCCCCATTGCGTTCTCTCGGTCACTGCGGTCGCTTTGCTCCGCCGAAAGGGCATCAGGACACGCCTCCTGAACGCCGGCTTCCCCGACTGGAAAGCCGCCGGCCTTTCCGTCGAGACCGGTGCCTGATCTTTTGAGCCAGTAACACCGGCCCGAAAACGCAAGCGGGTTCCCGATTTCGTGGCAACAGCGTCGTGCGTGGTTCGACGGGCTCACCATGAGGGAGGGATGTGCCTGGCGGGAAACCTATCCATAGTGTGCCTCAGGGGCGGCAGCCTATACGCCCCTCATGGTGAGCCTGTCGAACCACGCACCACATCTAAAGCAGCACCAGAAGCACGATGCCCGCGACGATCAGAAAGCATCCCGCCACTTCCGTGCGGTTGATGTGCTCGCGGAAGAAGAACACGGATGAAGCGAAGGTGAAGATCATCTCGATCTGCGCCAGCGCCTTCACCACCGCTGCCTGTTGCAGCGTCATGGCCGTGAACCAGCCGAGCGAGGCGGCAGCGCCGACAAAACCCACGAAAAGCGAAGGCTTCCACGCTTTTGCGATGCGTCCCACCTCGGCGCGGTCGCGCCAGAGCATCCATGCAAGCATGATTACGGTCTGGAACGTGATGGTAACGGCCAGCGTCGTGGTCGCCTGCATCAGATAGTTCGGCCCGCCGAGAGAAAGCGAGGCGGCCCGATAGGCCACGGCCGTCACGCCGAAAAGCGTGCCGGAGGCAAGGCCGATCAGCGCTGTGCGGCTGATGAGCGAGCGGAACAGATTGCTCCAGCTCATCGGCACGCGGGCGACCGAGATCAGCATCACGCCGATCACCGTGACCGCGATGGCAATGAGCGCGCCGAAGCCTGCCATTTCGCCAAGCAGCACAAGGCCAAAGATGGCCGCCTGCGCCGGTTCGGTGCGCGAATAGGCCGTGCCGACCGCAAAATTGCGGAAGGAAAATAGATAGATCAGCAGAAACTGCGCGGAAATCTGCCCCAGTCCACCGAGCAGCGTCCACGCGAGAAACGTGCCGTGGATCTCCGGAAACTCGTAGCCAGCAGCCGAGTGCAGCAGAAGCCACAGGACAAGAACGAACGGCATGCCGAAGCCGAAGCGCACAAAGGTCGCGCCCGTCGTGCCCATCACGCCTTTGAGGTGCTTCTGGCCAACTGAGCGCAGGTTTTGCAGGAAGGCTGCGGCGATGGTGATCGGGATCCAGATTTCCATGCCGCGCCTTTTGCTATCCCGAAGCAAATTGCGCAAGGCGCACACGCAACAAAACGGTATACCAATCTGGGCTACCGCTCGAGCCGGCACGAATGCTCTGCAAAAGCCGGTTGCGCAGATTGTCGCGCAAGGCACGTGTCTGCCATAAGGAATGTATGACAAACCAGCTCTCAGCCCACCGCATCACCGCAGATCGCTTTTCCCACGTCACCGACTGGGTGTTCGATCTCGACAACACGCTCTATCCGCATCACAGCAATCTGTTTTCGCAGATCGACGTGAAGATGACGGCTTATGTGTCCGAACTCCTGCAGATGGAGCGCGACGAAGCCAGAACGCTCCAGAAAAACCTCTACCGGGAATATGGAACGACGCTCAACGGGCTGATGGAGCGCTACAGCATCGACCCGGATGATTTTCTCGAGAAGGTGCACGACATCGATTACTCCTGGCTCGATCCCGACCCGAGGCTTGGTGATGCGATCCGGGCCCTGCCGGGCCGCAAGTTCATTTTCACCAATGGTGATCGCGGTCATGCGGAGCGTGCGGCGCGCCAGCTGGGCGTGCTCGACCATTTCGACGACATTTTCGACATCGTTGCGGCCGGTCTTCTTCCGAAGCCGGCTGCGGCCACCTATGACAAGTTCGTCGCCCTGCATCGCGTGGTGGGCGAAAACGCGGTCATGTTCGAGGATCTGGCGCGCAATCTGGCGGTGCCGAAGAAGCTTGGCATGACCACGGTTCTGGTCGTGCCCAACAATTTCGAGCCGACCTTCACCGAGATATGGGAGCAGGACGCGAACGAGGAAGACGATGTCGACTTCGTCACAGACAACCTCGCGGACTTCCTTGAAACGGCGATGAAGGCCTGACGCCGATGCGGCGTTTCACGTCTTTTGAAGCGCGCATCGACGCACTCGCGCATCGCGTGCTCGACAGGTTGCCTGCGCACGGTCTGGCGGGCGCTCTGGTTGAGTTCGTCGTATTTGGGCTGAAGCAGGCATGGGCCTGCCTTTTCGGCGGGGTGCTCCTCGCCCTGATCATCGCAACACACTACCTGTGGCCACAAAACGCCTTTCTGGCGCGCTACGATTTCCTGTTTCTGGCAGCGCTTGCCATACAGATGGTCATGCTGGCCGCCGGCCTCGAACAACCGTCTGAGGCGAAGGTCATCCTTATTTTCCACGTGGTCGGCACGGTGATGGAGCTATTCAAGACTTCGGCGGGCTCGTGGGTCTACCCGGAAGAAAGTTTCTTCCGCATCGCCGCTGTGCCGCTCTTCTCAGGCTTCATGTATGCCGCCGTGGGGTCCTACCTCGCCCGCATCAGCCGGATTTTTGACATGCGCTATACCCGTTATCCGGCTTTCTGGATGACATTGGCTCTGGCGGCAGCGATCTATGTGAATTTTTTCGCCCATCATTATACGGTCGATGTGCGCTACGGGCTCTTTGCGGCCACTGCGCTGCTTTTCGCGCGCACGTCGGTGCACTACCGTGTATTCCGGTTTCGCCATCGGATGCCGCTCTTGCTCGGGTTTCTGCTGGTGGCGCTGTTCATCTGGTTTGCAGAGAACATCGGCACCTGGTCGCGTGCCTGGATCTACCCGGATCAGTCCGGTGGATGGACGCCGGTTTCTATTTCCAAACTGGGCTCGTGGTATCTCCTGATGATCATCTCGTTCGTTCTGGTGACTGTGGTTCACCGTCCTCGAACGCCCGACAAAGCCCCCCTGGAGAATGTTCGGGCAGGCGCCGGCCAGGCCGACGCCGCCCTGTAGAGCATTTCGCAGTCAGGTGAAATCACCTGACGTTCGCGCAAACGCGGAGAAACAGGCAGATGGAGCGGAGCGGCGCTTCCATGAGACGGTGAACCGTTTTAGCGGGAGGCCGCTCCCGGCGTCAGTGGCTGTGCCCCGTATCGGACGCACTGCCGCGTGCGGGGCCTGCGGTTAGCTCCAGATCGACCTTTCCAGCCTTTTCGAATTCGAGTGTCAGCGGTATGGATTCGCCCTCCTGAAAGCCCTTTTCCACCTGCATGAACATGACGTGCAGGCCGCCGGGTTCCAGCGTCACCGTTTCGCCGGCGGGTATCGTCAGGCCGCCCTTCACCGGGCGCATGACCATCACGTCATTGTTCATTTCCATGGTGTGGACCTCCACCTTGCCGGCGCGTGGCGAGGTCAGGGTCAACAGCCGGTCATTGTCGGAGCCGGTGTTCTCGATGACCATGTATCCGCCGCCAGACGGCTGACCGGGCAGCATGGCCCGCACCCGGGGATGTGCGATTTTCAGATCACCGGCCTCAACGGCGTGGTGGTCCGCGGTCGTTTCCGTGACCTCTTGATTGGAGGCGTGATGGTCGGCACTCGTTCCGTGAGCCACTGCTCCCGTTGTGATTAGCGGGAACGCAGCCGCTGCCGCGATAAGGATGTTTGAACGCATGGTTCTGCCTTTCATGTCTGAGCTTTGAATTGCCGGAAACCCGGGCTTTAAAAGATCAGGCAGGGGCAGGGGGCGCGCGGATGCCGTGTGCCGTGTCGCTCGCAGGGTTGGTACGTGGTCCATCGCCCCAATGGGATACAGCGGCACCGTTCTCTTGCGGTACTGGCAGCACCAGTGCCAGGAGCTGCGGCGTGGCGGGCGAAAACTGGAAACCACAGGTGTGCCCGCTCAGACACAGAGGGCATTCGGTCGTGCGGGGATGTTCACGGCTGTCATCGGAGGCTGTGCCAATCCCGTAAGTCGTGCAGATGACGAAGCCGTAGGACGCCGGTGCAGCCGAAGCCAAGGCCAGCGGCTGCAGCAGCCCCATGAGCAGAGAAAGACACCCTACCGCCGCGAAAAGCTTCGCATCGCGGCGCAGGTTTCCAAACCAGCTTGTGTTGCCTCGGCAGGAGATCATCCTCAAATGCCTAGCCGATTGTTGTCCATGCCGCCAGTGCCGCGGACTGCGGCATGACGGCATTCGGGATCAGAGTTCGTAGAACTCGGCGATCTTCGCCCAGGCTTCCTCGGCCGTGTCGACGAAAGTGATCAGCTCATCGTCTCCGGGCGAGATCGTGCCCTGTTCGGCCAGGAAGGCAAGATTGATCGCGCCTTCCCAGAAATCCTTGCCGAACAGCACCACCGGCAAACGCTCCATGCGTCCGGTCTGGATCAGGGTCAGCGTCTCGAACAGTTCGTCCATTGTCCCGAAACCGCCGGGGAACACGGCGACCGCCTTCGCACGCATCATGAAATGCATCTTGCGGATCGCGAAATAGTGGAAGTTGAAGCAGAGCTCGGGCGTCACATAGAGGTTCGGTGCCTGCTCATGCGGCAGCACGATGTTGAGGCCTATGGAGGGGGCGCCGCAATCGGCAGCACCGCGATTGCCGGCTTCCATCACGCCGGGTCCGCCGCCCGTCACCACCACATATTCGCGGTAGTAGGACTTGGCCGATTCTTCCGAGCAGAGCCGCGCGAAATTGCGGGCTTCCTGATAGTAGCGGCTGTTCTTTTCAAGGTTCTTCTTCTGCGTCTCGTTCTTGGCGGCCCAGGCCTCTCCACCGGGCTCGGGCAGGCGCGCGCCACCGAACAGGATCACCGTCGATCGGATGCCACGTTCTGCAAGTGCCATTTCCGGTTTGAGGAGTTCGAGCTGCAAGCGCACCGGCCGCAGTTCGCGTCGGGTCATGAAGTCCTCGTCGTCCCAGGCAAGACGGTAGGTTTCCGCGCGCGTCTGCGGTGTATCGGGCACCTGTCTTGCACGACGCAGGTCTTCATCGGAATGCGGTAGAGGTGTCCAGCCGTTCTCGTCTTTTGAATCCATCGTCATTTATCCGTCCGTTGGCGCGTCCCCGCGCGATCCCGAGATTGACCCCTAGTGACGCTTCGCATAGTTTCCGCGCCGATCTGGGTCCTTCTCCCAAACTATGGCTGAGCCCTTAACAGCTTGTTCAATGGAGCCGCAAGCATGACGAACACCGATGCCGCCGCGCTGGAAAAGACAATTGAAAAGGCATTCGACGAGCGCGACGGCGTTTCGACAGACACACGCGGCGAGATTCGCGATGCGGTGGAAACCTCGCTTCATTTGCTCGACAGCGGCAAGGCGCGTGTTGCAGAGCGTCAGGAGGACGGCTCCTGGAAGGTGAACCAGTGGCTCAAGAAGGCAGTGCTGCTTTCGTTCCGGCTGAACCCGATGCAGGTCATCAAGGGCGGGCCTGGCGATGCCGTCTGGTGGGACAAGGTCGCTTCCAAATTCGACGGCTGGAGCGCAAACGAGTTCGAGAAGGCCGGCTTCCGCGCTGTTCCCAATGCAGTTGTGCGCCACTCGGCCTATGTCGCGCCCGGCGTCGTGCTGATGCCCTCCTTCGTCAATCTCGGCGCCTATGTGGGCGAGGGCACCATGGTCGACACCTGGGCCACCGTCGGCTCCTGCGCGCAGATCGGCAAGAATGTTCATCTTTCGGGCGGAGTCGGCATTGGCGGCGTTCTGGAGCCCATGCAGGCCGGCCCCACCATCATCGAGGATCATTGCTTCATCGGTGCGCGCTCGGAGGTGGTCGAAGGCTGCATCGTGCGTGAAGGCTCGGTGCTCGGCATGGGCGTCTATATCGGCAAGTCGACCAAGATCGTCGACCGCGCCACCGGCGAAGTCTTCTACGGCGAAGTCCCGCCCTATTCGGTGGTCGTCGCCGGCACCATGCCTGGTAAAAACGTACCTGGCGAGAATTGGGGTCCGAGCCTCTACTGCGCCGTGATCGTCAAGCGCGTCGATGAAAAGACCCGCTCCAAGACGTCGATCAACGAACTCCTGCGCGATTGACCGGCCTGCGGAGAAGCACAATGCCCAAGGGACAGATGGCCTGGCTGTTTTTCGGATTTTCCGGACGGGTGAGCCGTGCCGCCTTTTTCCTGGGGGGCATGCTTCTCATTGTCCTGCAGATCTTTGTGCTCTATCGCTTCACCCTGGCGCCGGAAGGGAGCGGCGCCAGCGGCTTATGGGCCCTGCTTTTCTGGGGTCTGGCTGTGGTTTCGATTTTCGCGTCCGTCGCGCTGGGCGTCAAGCGTCTGCATGATTTCGGCAAGCCGGGCATTTTTGCCGTTTCGCTCTTTATCCCGATGGTGTCGATCCTCGCTTTTATCGTGCTTTGCCTCTATCCGGGCGATGCGGGCGCCAACGAATATGGTGATCGGACAAACGCGCCGAAGCAGTAGCCGAAAGGCTGGGCCGCTTGTTGCGTGACAGCAGCCTGATGTTGGATTATCCCTTGCGCATGACACTGCCGACCGATCCCGCCGCGAATCTCGCCGAACTCATCCGTTGCCCCTCCGTCACGCCGGCTGAAGGCCGGGCGCTTTCCGTGCTTCAGGGCATGCTGAAGGCGCTCGACTGCACGGTTGAACGCCCGGTCTTCTCCGAAGAGGGTACGCCCGATATCGAAAATCTTTACGGCAGGCTCGCCGGCGAGGGGCCGCACCTCATGTTCGCCGGTCACACAGATGTGGTGCCGCCCGGCGATGAAGGCGCATGGAAGCATCCGCCCTTTGCCGCCGCCATCGCCGACGGCCAGATGTATGGCCGCGGCGCGGTCGACATGAAGGGCGGCATTGCCTGCTTCGTGGCCGCACTCGCCCGCTATGTGAAGACCCACGGCAGGCCGAAAGGCTCCGTCTCCTTCCTCATCACCGGCGACGAGGAAGGCCCCGCCATCAACGGCACGGTCAAGCTTCTTGAATGGGCCGTGGAACGCGGCGAAAAGTGGGACGCATCGATCGTCGGCGAACCCACCAATCCCGACCGGCTCGGCGACATGATCAAGATCGGCCGGCGCGGTTCGCTCACCGGGCGCATCACCGTCAACGGCCGCCAGGGTCATGTGGCTTATCCGCACCGGGCAGACAATCCGGTGCCCAGCCTCATGCAGCTGCTTGGCGCACTCCTTGAAAAGCCCTTCGATGAAGGCACAGCCGATTTCCAGCCGAGCAATCTGGAAGTCACCACGATTGACGTGGGCAACACGGCGACAAACGTTATTCCTGCAAAGGCGACAGCGGTCTTCAACATCCGCTTCAACGATACGTGGAGCGTGGAAAGCCTGCAGGCTGAAATCCACAACCGGCTCGACCGCGCCGCAGAGGAAAACCGCCTGCGCAAAGGCGCCGAGCAGCCAGTCGATTTCGACATCGACTGGCTTGGCCGCCCGAGCCCCGTTTTCCTGACGCGGGACGAGAAACTGGTCGAAACCCTGTCGGCTTCGGTCGAGGCCGTAGTCGGTGTACGCCCGGAACTCTCCACCTCCGGCGGCACCTCGGATGCACGCTTCATCAAAGATTACTGCCCCGTGGTCGAGTTCGGCCTTGTCGGCCAGACCATGCACATGGTCGATGAGCGTGTGGCGCTGACAGACCTTGAAACCCTGACGCAGATCTATCTGCGTTTTCTTGAAGACTGGTTTGCCTGAATGCCCTCCTTCGCCGAGATCCAGCAGTATTTTGCCGGTGTCTGGCGCATGATGATGGGGCGTTCGGAGGGGCTGCGCCTGCTTGATCTGTCGGCGGACGGTTTCTGGAATTCGTTTTTCGCTATTCTCGTCGCTGTTCCGCCCATGGTGGTGGGATGGGTGACGATTTCCAACGAACTGGCGGGTGCAGATGTTTTCAGCTCCCGCTTCTCACTGTTCGCGCGGTTGCTGCTGACGGACCTGGCGACCTGGGTCCTGCCCTACGTCATTCTGGCGCTCGCCGCGCGCCCAGCCGGCGTTGCTGATCGTTTCGTGCATTACGTGGTGGCCAGCAACTGGGCCTCTGCGCTGTTTTCCTGGGTCATGCTTCCTGTCATGCTCCTCCAGCTGCTTCTGCCGGAGGCTGCCGATCTCACGGGCTCTTTGACCTTCCTCGTTTTCATCGGCACGATGATCCTGTCGTGGCGGCTCACAAATGTCGCCATCGGCAAGGGGCCAGCCGTCGCCACGGCTGTGTTCGCCGCCATGTTTGCGGCGTCCCTCGCAGTGCTTTTCACGGCCGAGGGGCTGCTTGGCCTGTCGCGCGGAGTGGGTTAGGGGCAGGGCCCAAGCAAGTCTCTCAGCGCGCGGCCGATAGAGCGGCAACCAGCGTCAGGAGAGCTGCCATTGCTGCAGCCGCCGGCAGTCCGAGCCCGGCATAAACCGGGCCGAAGCCCAGCGTGCCGACAAA
The DNA here is from genome assembly GCF_900105565.1 of Nitratireductor aquibiodomus. Lineage (NCBI taxonomy): Bacteria > Pseudomonadati > Pseudomonadota > Alphaproteobacteria > Hyphomicrobiales > Phyllobacteriaceae > Nitratireductor > Nitratireductor aquibiodomus. Next base: position 3,431,703 of record NZ_FNSL01000001.1, read on the forward strand.
GGCGGCGATATAGGTGGTGGCGCTGTTCAGCCCCATGATCGCGCCGCGTCTGCCGGGCGCGATGCCGCTCAGCCGTACGATCAGCATGTTGAGACCGAGATGGTTTGCCAGACCCCACACAAAAGCCACGGCAAGCAGGATGCCAAAGCTATGCGCGCCCCACATCATGAAGAGGTAGATTGCAGCGACGAAGGCAAAGGCGAAGGGCAGAAGATTGTGAGCGCCGAGGCGCTGAACGGGTCTGTCGAGCAGCACCGCTCCGCCAAATCCGAGCCCGTAGACCAGTGTCAAAAGTCCGTTTGCGCTAACGGGTTTGCCAAGTGCACCGGCAAGATGGGCGCCGATATAGCCATAAACGCCGTAGAACGAGGCCATGAAAGCACCGCAGGCCAGAAGCAGCGGAAGAAGACCCGGCGTGCGAAGGGCTGCCAGCGGCGCCATGGCGGGCTCGTCGGATGGCGTGTCGCGCCGCCCGTTGAGAGCCAGTATCAGGAAGGCACCCACGGCCAGCAGACATACAAGGGCAAACACGGCGCGCCAGTGCAATATGTCCGCCAGCACCGCTGAAAGGGAGACACCTGCGACAAGGCTGAGCGTCCAGCCTGTCAGAACGATCCCCACGGTTTCCGTCTCGCGCCCGGCAGGGGCAACCGTGGCGGCATTGGTGTAAATCGCCGGCAGGGCGACGCCCGCAGCAAGCCCCGCGACAAGCTGCGCGGCCACCAGCATCGCCAGAACCGGGGCGAGCGCGCTGACACCGAGTGCGGCTGCAAGCGCTGCAAAGGCCAGCCGCAGCATGCGCCATGCGCCGAGACGGTCGATATGGCGCGTCAGAAAAAGGGCGCTGCCGGCCGTGCCCAGGCCGAAAGCGGCCGAGGCGATCATCACACCCTGGACCGAAGCGTCGAGCGAACGCGAAACCTCCGGTGCGATCGGGGACAGAACGAGCGAGTTGCAGCCGATCACGGCGACGCATCCCGTCAGCAGAAAGACGGCCGGCGGAATGCGGCCGTCGAGCGCCAGCGCCAGAGGCTCTTCGATTGGAGTTTGATTGATCTTCGACATAAAGGCATACTGACCGAATGAAATTAAGCATCAATCGGAAAATGCCGAACCATGAAAGAAACAGATGATATTCGCTCGCTGGCTGCCGCGGCACAGCAGCTGGACCCGATGGACCGAAAAATATTAGCCGTTCTGGTCGAGGATGCGACAGTCAGCTACGCCGAGCTGGGCAAGCGGGTGGGCCTTTCTGCACCCGCCGCCCATGAACGGGTCAAGCGGCTCAAGAAAAGCGGTGCGATTCGCCGCATGGCGGCGTTGATCGATCCGGGCGCGGTGGGCAAGGGGTTGCTCGCCTTCATCCATGTGGACACGAGCGGCTGGGGCAAGACGCCGGCATTGATGGCAATCGCCGAGTGTCCTGAGGTGGAAGAGGTCCATTCGGTGGCGGGCGATGCCTGCATGTTGCTGAAAGTGCGCGCAGCTTCGACCCGCGCGCTGGAAGGTCTTCTTGCCCGTCTCTATGACACGCCGGGCGTCAAGGCCACACGCAGCTATGTGGTGCTCTCCACCTATCTGGAGCGGCCACCGCAGCCGGGTGTAACCTTGTCATGGCCGGTGCCGAAGGCCGCGCGGCCGGCAGAGATCGTTCAGTAGTCCACACGCGTGAGGTAGAGCCCATGCGGTGGCGCGACCGGGCCACAGGCCTTGCGGTCGCGGGCTTCGAGCGCCCGGGTCACATCATCTGCGCTCCAGCCGCCTTCGCCCACACGCTTCAGCGTTCCTGCGAAGGACCGCACCTGATTGTGCAGGAAGGAGCGGGCCGAGGCGCGGATTTCCACGAATTCGCCATTGCGCGTCACGTCCAGCTTCTCGAGCGTCTTGATCGGGCTCTTCGCCTGGCACTGGGCTGCGCGGAACGTGGTGAAATCATGGGTTCCGACCAGCCTCTGAGCAGCCTCGTGCATCGCTTCCGCATCGAGCGGGGCCGCCACATGCCAGGCATGAGCGCGGTCCACTGTCAGTGGCGGGCGGCGATTGTGAATGCGGTAGAGATAGTGTCGGGCCTTGGCGGAAAAGCGTGCATCGAAATCGTCCGGCACCTGCGCAGCCTCAATCACGGCAACCGTCTCCTCCGCCATGGCGAGATGCGCATTGATCGCGTTCTGTACGGTGCGCGCCGTCCATTCTCGCGAAAGGTTGAAATGCGCCACCTGCGCCAGCGCGTGCACGCCGGTGTCCGTGCGTCCGGCGCCGAAAAGCGTCACCTCTTCGCCTGAAAAGGCGGCGATGGCGGTCTCCAGCGCGGCCTGCACGGAGTGATGGGTAGCCTGCCGCTGCCAGCCGAAATAGGGCCCACCATCATATTCGATGTCGATGCGAAAACGCGCCATGCTTAAAGCCCGCCAAAGGCTGGAGCATAAACGAGTTTACCTGTGCTCGGTGCATCATTGCCCCAGTGCACGGCCTGCAGTGCCTCGCACTGATAGTCGCTCTCAAAATTTGTCGCATCCTCATGCCGATAGCCGAAGCGGCCGTAATAGGCTGGTTCGCCCAGGACAACAGACAGCGTTTCGCCGCCGTCGATCAGGCGCTGGTGAGCTTCCTCGACAAGCCGCGCGGCAATCCCCTGCCTTTGGAGGGCAGGCGAAACGGCAAGCGGCGCGAGCGCTACGGCGGGGAAGCGAGCGTCGCCGTTCATGACATGAAGGCGCGAGAAGAGCACATGGCCGCACACCGTGCCTTCAGTTTCAGCCACGAGCGAAAGAACCACGTCGCCATCTGCATGAAGTGCCTGAACAAGCATTGCTTCGCCATCGCCGCCAAAAGCAGTGCGCAGCAGGGTATGGACCGCGTCGCGGTCGGCAACGGTTTCGGTACGAATATTCACTGCGTTCATGGAAGCACGGTTCCTTTTCCGAGCTTCGCCCCGCGCAGGAAGTCCACCGCCTGAATGGGCTTTCCGCCGGCGCGCTGCACTTCGGTCAGCCGCACTGCGCCGTCGCCGCAGGCGATCGTCAGAGCGTCGTCCAGCACTTCGCCGGGCGCGCCTTCGCCCCTGCCCATCTCCGCTCGCAGAATTTTGACGCGCTCCGGTTTGCTGCCGAATGTCATCTCGCACCAGGCGCCGGGAAAGGGCGAAAGCCCGCGAATGTGATCGTGAACCGCGCGGGCAGGGCTGTTCCAGTCGACACGCGTTTCCTCTTTCAGGATCTTCTTGGCATAGGTCGCGCCCTCCTCGGGCTGCGGTGTCAGCGTAAGCGCCCCTTTTTCGAGCGCATCCATGGCTTCGACCATGAGGGAAGCGCCCGTTTCCTTCAGCACATCGTGCAGTTCGCCGCCTGTCATGTCCGGGGTGATGGCAACGCGGGATGTCATGGCCACGGGTCCGGTGTCGAGCCCTTCGTCCATCTTCATCACCATCATGCCGGTTTCTGTGTCGCCGGCCATGATCGCGCGCTGGATGGGAGCAGCCCCTCGCCAGCGGGGGAGAAGCGAGGCGTGACCGTTGAAACAGCCAAGCCGTGTGCCTTCCAGAATGGGCTTTGGAAGAAGAAGCCCGTAAGCCACCACGATGGCCGCATCCGCTTCAAGCGCGGCAAAGGCGGCCTGCTCATCCTCGCCCTTGAGCGATTTCGGCGTCCGCACCTCGATCCCGAGCGCTTCTGCAGCCTGATGAACGGGCGACTTGGTGAGCTCAAGTCCGCGTCGTCCGGCAGGTCGCGGCGGCTGCGAATAGACGGCGACGATCTCGTGCCCGGCCCCAGCCAGCGCCTGCAATGTGCCGACGGAGAAATCCGGAGTGCCCATGAAGATGAGACGAAGTGCCATGCCGCGTGTCCGATGCGTTCAGTCAGTCAAACGAGCGCACCCGCGCTCCTGCGGTGCTTGAAGCGGATTTATCCGCTTCTGGTCAAGCCCTGCAGGGCCAATTGCCTCACATGGCAGGATTGGGTCAGCCGACCATGCGCGCGGGCGGGCGGTCCTTGGCGAGTTTCCTGAACTTGCGCACCACCATGTCGCGCTTGAGCTTCGACAGATAGTCGATGAACAGAACACCGTTCAGATGGTCGATCTCGTGCTGCAGGCAGGTGGCAAGCAGGCCGTCGGCCTCCACGGTCTGCTGCTTGCCGTCCAGATCGAGATAGTTGACCGTCACGCCGGCAGGCCGCTCCACTTCCGCATAGTAATCGGGAATGGAAAGGCATCCTTCCTCATGCACATTGCGCTGATCGGTGCTGGCAACGATCTGCGGGTTTATCACCACCATCGGCGCCGGCTCTTCGTCCTTCTCCGAAACGTCGATCACGAGCATGCGCAACGGCTCGCCCACCTGAATGGCGGCGAGGCCTATGCCCGGCGCGTCATACATGGTTGCCAGCATGTCGTCGGCAAATGTGCGTAACTGATCGTCAAAGCGCTCGACCGGCTTGGAGGTCTCGCGCAGGATGGGGTCGGGAAGAAGAACAAGTGGTTTAATCGTCATGGCAGTCAGGTAAGCCCTGCCTGCGAGAAGGTCAATACGGAACGCGTGTTCACGTTTTGGTCTTATGATGGGGTTGCGAATCGTCTAGAGTGCCGCGCATGAATGAGATGTCCGACATTTTTTCCACGCCCGTGGCGCAGCTGGGTGCCAGCACATTCACGCTTGGCCAGCTTCTTCTTGCCGGCGGCATCCTGCTCTTCGTGTTGATGGCCGGGCTTGTGACCGGGCTCTGGCGCGCTGCGCGCGCACGCGCGGTGGCGGCTGCCGAAGCCGCCCAGCATGCCCGCGAGGCGGAAGCCCGCATGGCCGAGCTCACCAAGGCGCAGGCGGAGCTTCAGGGCCGCATGGGTTCGATTGCCGAAGTGTTCGGCAGCCGGCAGGCGGAGCTGACCAAGGCCCTGTCTGACCGGCTTGACGGCATGAGCTCGCGGCTTGGCCAGTCCATCACCGAGCAGACCAAATCGACGCACGAGAATCTCGCAAAACTGCAGGAGCGGCTGGCGGTCATCGACACGGCACAGAACAACATCCAGTCACTCGCCGGTCAGGTGGTGCAGCTTCAGCAGATCCTCTCCAACAAGCAGACGCGCGGCGCCTTCGGCCAGTCGCGCATGGAGGCGATCATCGCCGACGGCCTGCCGCACACGGCCTATGAATTTCAGGCGACGCTCTCCAATGGCAGCCGGCCCGACTGTGTGGTCAAGATGCCCAATGATGCACCATCTCTGGTGATCGATGCGAAATTTCCGCTCGAAGCGTGGAACGCCATCCGTGCGGCATCCGAAGGTGAAGGTGGTTCGCCCGAAGCCCGAAAGGCCGCAGAATCGGCGTTTCGCCGCGATGTCGAGGTTCACATCAAGGCGATCTCGGAGAAATATCTGCTGACCGGCGAGACACAGGACACGGCCTTCATGTTCGTGCCGTCAGAATCGATCTTTGCCGAGATCCACGAAAATTTCGAAAACCTCGTCCAGCGCGCCCATCGCGCCCGTGTGGTGATCGTTTCGCCATCGCTCCTGATGCTGTCCATTCAGGTCATTCAGGCAGTCCTCAAGGATGCGCGCATGCGCGAGCAGGCACATCTGATCCAGGCCGAAGTGGTGCGTCTCATGGAGGATGTCGGCCGGCTGGATGATCGGGTCCGCAAACTGCAGACCCATTTCATGCAGGCCAACAAGGACATCGACATGATCCTCACCTCGACCGACAAGGTCACCAAGCGGGGTGCGAAGATCGAGGCGCTGGAGCTGGGCGCGGGCGAGGCCGAGAAGCCCGGGGCAAGCGACAATCGTCTCGCTCCCAAAAAGCCGGATGGCGAGGGTGGCCCGGGCTCCGGCCAGTTGCGCCTGCGTGTGGTTGACGAATAATTCGAGTATTTTCGAAATAGTGTTGACGGCGTGGATGCGAGCCTCTAGGCGTCCGCGGCATGGAACTTGAAACGGCATCATCCCAGCTAGAAGCCCTCGGCAACCCGGTGCGGCTACGCCTCTACCGCCTGCTTGTGCGTGCGGGCGATGAAGGCTTGGCCGTGGGCGCGCTTCAGGAGCGTTTGCCCATGCCCGCCTCCACGCTTTCGCATCATTGCAAGAAGCTTGTGGAGACCGGGCTGATCACGCGCGAGAGACAGGGCACCACGCTGATCTGCCGTGCGCATTACCCTGCCATGCATGCGCTGATCGGCTATCTGGTCAATGAATGCTGTGCCGACAGCAACTCCAGCTCTATCCCCGGGGAACATTGACCATGGCGCGTGCCCTGACCGCGGACCCCGGCTACCGGCGCATGATTACAGCGCTCGGCATTGCCCAGATCTGTTCCTGGGGCTCGATCTTTTACAGTTTCCCGCTCATCGCTGAAGCGATGCGGATTGAGCTTGGCTGGTCAAAACCGCTTCTCTATGGCGGTGCCACGGCGGGCCTGATACTTGCTGCGCTCGCTGCCTATCCGGTCGGGGCGGCGATCGACCGGGGGCAGGGGCGCTGGGTCATGAGCGGCGCGTCCCTCATGGCCGGGCTTCTCTATCTCCTGTGGTCGCAGGTCGACAGCATCGCCCTGTTCTACGTGGTCGTTCCGCTGCTTGGCGCGCTGCAGGCGGCAACCCTCTATGAACCGGCCTTCGCTGTGCTCGCCCGCCGCGTCGGTGCACTGGAGGCCCGGCGCGCCATCACCGCGCTGACATTGTGGGGCGGCTTCGCCAGCACCGTGTTCGTGCCGCTTGTTCAATGGCTTATCGACACGCTCGACTGGCGTGGCGCGCTGATGGTGCTGGGCGCAATCAACGCCTTCCTGTGCGCCAGCCTCTATTTCGCGGTGATCGACCCCACAAAAGACAGGCCGAAAGAGCCGGCAAGGGACACCGGAACGCCCGAACTCGCCGGCCGCGCTGCAGTTTCCTGGGCGTTTCGTCAGCCGGTCTTCTGGGCGCTGGTGCTCTTTCTCGTGCTTTATGCCGGTGTTTTCTCCAGCCTGAGCTTCCACATCTATCCGCTGCTTCTGGAGCGCGGGCTGGGTGCCGGCGAAGTCGTCAGCATCGTCGCCGTCATCGGCCCGGCGCAGGTTGCCGGTCGCATTGCCATCTGGACTTTTGCGCCTGACGCGCCCGTCCGCCGCATCGGCGCGATCATGGTGGGGGTCTTTCCGCTGGTGCTCATCGGCTATGCTTTCGCCCCACCGCACATACTGGTTATCGCTGCCATTGCCGCATTCTATGGCGCCGCCAATGGCATGATGACAATCGTGCGCGGGCTGGCCGTGCCGGAAATGCTGAGCCGCGAGGCCTATGGCGCGATCAACGGCGCACTCATCACACCGTCACGCCTGGTGGAGGCGGTTGCGCCTCTGGGCGTCGCAGCACTCTGGGCGGCAAGCGGCGGATATGACCTTTATCTGATGCTCGCTTTCGCCGCGACACTGGTCATGGTCGGGGCGTTCTGGATGGCGGCTTTTCTGGCCCGCCCAAAATTTCCGAAAACGGCCTGAAACGGAAGAATTCCGTTCCAGAGCCATGATTTTTTCGAAATTCCAGCCGGATTTCCGGAAAAGCAGGCCTAGCCTGAGAAACGCTCCGTCAGCGCGTCAAGAGCCGCCTGGTCAGACGGGGATCGCTCCCGAAGTGCTGTCACGAGACAGGCCTCGGAACGCAGGATCACACCGTCATCGAGCACCTTCAGATGGTTGGCCGTGAGCGTCGATCCGGTCGAGGTGATATCGACGATCACATCGGCCGAACCCGCCGCCGGCGCGCCTTCGGTCGCGCCGAGGCTTTCCACGATGCGGTAGACCTGAATGCCGTGCTTCTGGGAAAAGAACTGCTGGGTCAGCCGCCAGTATTTCGTGGCGATCCTGAGCCGGCGTCCGTGCCGGTGGCGGAAATCGGCTGCGACATCGTCAAGATCGGCCATGGTCGCCACGTCGAACCAGACTTCCGGCACCGCGACCACCACGTCTGCCCGGCCAAAGCCCAGCCTTGCGGCGATCTCCACCTTGCGCTGCCAGTCGGGAATGGTCTCGCGCACCAGGTCTTCGCCGGTTACGCCGAGATCGACCGTGCCGCGCTCCAGTTCCCGCGCGATTTCGGATGCGGAAAGGAAGGCGATCTCGACACCGTCCACGCCTTCGAGCGTGGCGCGGTAGCGCCGGTCGTTTTCCGGCAGGTGGACGGTCAGACCGGCCTTTTCGAGCTGTGCCAGCGCGTTTTCCTTCAGGCGGCCCTTGGAGGGCAGGGCAAGGGTGATGCTCATGCCGCTGTCTCCTTCAGACCTGCCACGCGATCGAGCCAGATGGAAAAGCCGACGCCGGGAATGGGCGTCTCCGCGCCCAGAAGGGTCAGAAGCCGGTCATAGCGTCCACCGCCGGCCAACACCGTACCTTTGGGAGAGGCGACCTCGAACACGAACCCGGTGTAATAATCGAGTGGACGACCGAAGCCGGCATCATAGGTCAGCGCCTCGAGCGGCAGGCCCTCGTCAGAAATCCGCTGAGCACGCGCGGCGTAGGTTTCGAGTGCGTCATCGAGAATGAGCCCGTTCTCGGCGGCGAAGGCAGAAAGCCGTTCGCCCGCTTCGGCAAAGGGAACGCGCATGGCAACGAATGCCTTCAGCGCGCCCATGGCTTCATCTGTTAGCCGGACGCTGCGCAGGTCCGCCTTCTCGATGAGCCGCCGGGCGATCTCCTGCGGGGCACGACCGGCAGAGGGAGAAATCCCGGTTTCGTCCATCACCGTGGCAATATGCTCCGACAAAGCGGCCTCGTCGCCACGGGCCACAAGCCCGGCGATGGCGCGCGGCAGGTTTGCGGCTCCCTGCGGGTTGGCGAGATCGTCGAGCGCGGCCTGCAGAAGCTTTTGCGAGCCGAAGGCGCGGGTCAGGCGCATCTGCCAGCCGCGCGGCAGGCCAAGGGCCGAAAGCACCGCCTCGAACACGGCCTGATCTCCCAGCGTGACGGAGAGCGCATGGCCCGGCAGAACACGCGTCAAAAGCGCATGGGCATCGGCCAGCGAGCGGGCATCCGCGCCGGCGCGGTCGCTTGCGCCAAGGTCCTCAATGCCGGCCTGAAAGAACTCGGCCCCGCCCTCGCGCTGCTGGCGGAACACCTCGCCCAGATAGGCATAGCGCTGCGGGGTCGCGGCGCGCTTTTCGATATGGTCGCGGCAGACGGGAATGGTGAACTCCGGCCTGAGGCAGAGATTGGCGCCGGTCTCGCTCTCCGTCAGGAAGATGCGGCGGCGCAGATCCTCGCCGGCCATATCCAGAAATGGATCGGCCGGCTGGATGATGGGGATGTCGGTCAGTGCCGCATCGCGTTCGGCAAAGAGCGCGACGATTTTGTCGGCGAAGTCGGGCGCGCGCAGGGTCATTGGGGCGTGTCCCTGAAGAAGCTGACGTCCGTCATCCCGGCCGACCGGAGGGAGAGCCGGGACCCATTGAGAGGTGCGGCCGGCCACCGCAGAAGAAGCCCGCCGCGCTGACGGGTGCCAAGATCGGAACTGGGCCGCGCACTGTCGCGGTCTTCCAATGGGTCCCGGCTCTCCCTTCGGTCGGCCGGGATGACGGCGTTGGCATCGGCAGCTTTCATCGCGCAGCCCCGCCGGTCTGCGCGGCAAGCATCTTGCGCACCGTCTCGACGAGTTCGCCTTCCTTGACCGTCATCTGCGCCACGCGGGCCTCGCGCCATTCCTCGTTGCTTTCGATCTCGGCGGAAAGCTTCTTGCCCTCGATCAGATCCTTGATCTGCACTTCGCCATTGGCGCGCTCATCCGCGCCTTGAATAATGGCCAGCGGCGAACCGCGGCGGTCGGCATATTTCAACTGATTGCCGAACTTCTTCCAGTTGCCCTGATACATCTCGGCGCGAATGCCGGCGTTGCGCAGGGTCTGCGTGAACTGCTGGTATTTCGCCATCGCCTCCGTGTCGCCATCCATGACGGTGACGAGCACCGGCGGCAGAACGGCATCCTGACCGAGCTTGCCGAGATTCTTGAGCGCGGTCGCCAGACGCGACACGCCGATGGAAAAGCCTGTCGCCGGGACCGGCTGGCCACGAAAGCGCGAGACAAGCCCGTCATAACGCCCGCCACCACCAACGGAGCCGAAGCGCACGATCTCGCCCTTCTCATTGGGAATTTCGGCGGTCAGCTCGGCCTCGAAAACGGGGCCGGTGTAGTATTCGAGGCCACGCACGACAGAGGGGTCGATGTTGATGCGGCTTTCATCGTAGCCTGCTGCGCGGCAGAGGTTTTCGATTTGCGCGAGTTCTGAAGCACCGGCCTGAAACGTCTCATTGTCGAGCTGGTCAGCCTTGCCCCCAACATAGTTGAGAACGATCTGGGCATTCTCCTCGTCCAGTCCCGCACCCTTCGTGAAATCGCCTTCGCCTTCCTTGCCGCCGTCCCAGCGGCCTTCGCCGAGAAGCAGCTTCACGCCTTCCGGTCCGAACTTGTCCAGCTTGTCGATGGCGCGCAGCACGGTCAGCTTCTGCGCCTCGTCGGTGACGCCGATGGCCTCCATCACGCCGTCGAGCACCTTGCGGTTGTTGACGCGGATCACATAGTCGCCGCGGGCGATGCCGAGCGCTTCCATGACATCGGCCATCATCATGCACATCTCGGCATCGGCGGCGACGCTTGGGGCACCCACCGTATCGGCGTCGAACTGCATGAACTGGCGAAAACGGCCCGGTCCGGGCTTCTCGTTGCGGAACACATAGCCCGCCCGATAGGTGCGGTAGGGAAGCTGGATGTCGTTGAAATTCTCGGCCACATGACGCGCCAGCGGCGCGGTCAGATCGTAGCGCAGCGAGAGCCACTGCTCGTCATCGTCCTGAACGGAGAACACGCCCTCGTTCGGCCTGTCCTGATCGGGCAGGAACTTGCCGAGCGCGTCGGTGTATTCGAAGATCGGGGTCTCGACCGGGTCGAAGCCATAGCGCTCATAGACTTCGCGGATCTTCGCGCACATCTCTTCCACGGTGCGAATGTCGCTCGCATGGCGGTCGACAAAGCCGCGTGGGAGCCTTGCCCGGGTCTTGTCAGCCTTTTTCGCCATGTCGAAATCCGTCCGTGAAAAGAAGAAAACCGCGCCCTGAAAGGGGGCGCGGCTGTCCTAGCCGATCAGAACCGAAGCGGCAAGGCCGCCCGGCGTCAGCCGACGATGCGCAGGTTGGAAAGCTCGTCGCCAATGGCCTTGAAGGCATCGTCCAGATCGCCGCCCGTGGCGTTCCAGAAGAGTTTCACCGGCTTGCCATTACCGTCCTTTCGGGTGCGCGAGTCCGAGGCGCAGGCCTTCAGCGCATCGATCTGCTTCTTCTCCGTAGAGTCGCGGCTGTCGAGATCGAGCGCAACCGTCATCACGATGATGTTGTCGCTCTTGGCATTCTCGCAGATGGCGCTCATATGGCTGGTCATCGCCGCCGAGTAGTTGCTGTTTGAATAGTCGTATTCGCTGACACCGGTGGCGCCCTTGAAAAGACGGCTTTCGCCTGCCCGGTTCCGCACATAGCCATAGTTGGAATAGATCGACTTCGAACCGGCGAGGTCGTTTCCGCCGTAGCGGTAATTGGAGCCGGAATAGCTCTGCGCGGTGATGCTTGTGGGCGTGTAATAGGTGTTGGCGCCGTCGGTCAGGACGATCACCACCTTGTCATTGCCTTTTTCGGTGTCCGGGCGGCCCTCGCTGAACGGCGCGCGGCCCGAAACCACCCGCCAGCCCCAGGCGAGACCTTCGGTGACATTGGTTGCGCCGCCCGCATCCATGCCGTCGATGGCGGTGTTGATCTTGTTCAGTCCCTCCACCTTGCCGACGTCAGTCAGCGGCGTGATCGGCCTGGTGGTGCAGCTCGCATTCGGTCCTTCGTCGGCGTCGGTTGCGGCCGTCTCAGAAGGTTTGAAGTATTTGGGCATGTAGGCGAGATCCCTTGCGGGGCTTCTTCCCACATTGTCGTCGTCATCCCACCAGTTATTGTTGGCTGGGCGCCCTCCATCCGTCTGGTTCGTTTCGTCGGGCGCGAACATGGGAACGAAATAAGTCTCGGGCCTGCTGTTGACCGGCGCATCGTCGTTCAGATTGTACGGATAGGGGCGCATCTCAACACAGCCGCTCCAGTTTGTGTAAGAAGCGGTGACGTCGACGTCTTTGTAAATCCAGCCTTCCCTGTAGCAGCGTCCAGCCCAGGAATACGTGCAGCCCCACTCGCGCTCGCGCTGGGTGCCCACGATCCGCTTCATCTCGTTGTAGAGCGTGAACCGCGTGACCTTCTGGTCTTCCTCTTCACCCCAGGCGCTGCCGCGTTTGTAGTAAACGCCACCGGAAAATTCCACGCGCTTGTCCGGATTGTCGTCCTTCATGGTCGACCAGTCGAAATTCTCGTGGTGAATGGGCGAACGCCCGTCCGTGTCCATCCAGCTCGCACCGGCATTGTCCGCGCCCACATTCACGGATGCCGCAAACGGGACCACGCCGAACTGTACCGGCTTCTCGATCTGCTTCATCTGCGCGCCTTCGGCGGCGATGGTTTTCACCAGTTCCTTGGCAGCCTTCTTCAGGATTGCCAGACGCTTCTCGAAAGAGCCCGTCGAAGTGTAGTCCATGGAGCCCGAATTATCGAGCACGAGGGCCACTTCCAGCGTGTTCTTGAGCCGGACCTCGCTCTGTGCGCGGAAATCGATCTTCTGTTCCGCATCGGCAGCCTCCCCGCGCAGCTTCTGAAACACCGGATAGAAGATCGGGGCGTATTTCAGCTCCGCTTCCAGCTTCAGCGTGCCGCCACCGGTGTTCTGATTGGGCAGGGTGACCACGAGTTTCGTGTTCTCAGGCTTTACGGCGCCGAGGTTCGCCTGGAAGAAATCCAGGGCGTAGGCCTTGGCTTCCCCGTCGGTGGCACCCTGGGTGAGATAGCGGGCAGTTGCGATTCCGGCCGCATCCAGAGCGTTGAGCGTCATCTGCCGCTGGCGCGAAATCTGGCTGTAGTCCACCACGAGGGCGGCAACACCCATGATCGGCGCCATGGCCAGAACCGTCATCATGGCGAAGTTGCCGCGACGGTCATGCACGAATTTTCTGAGCATTTGTGCCACCCCAATTTCAGTGCTGGCCCAAAATCGCCCTTGAGTGCTTAACCGGTCGTAACTGGTGCGATCGCGGATGTTTTCTTGGTTCCCGCTGGGTTAACCCCCTGTTGCAAATGCGTGGCAATTTGCCCGTGCCGATAAAACCGGGTGACAGCGAAGGCCGCATCCGATAATTCCCGGCCTGAGCCATTCCCGCCCATCCTCAAATGTCCGAGACGACCCGTTTTCCCATGCCCCAGGCCCCGCAGATCATCGATACACTCGACCGCCTTACCGGTTCCTATGACGCCGTCCTGTGCGATGTATGGGGCGTGGTGCACAACGGCGTCAGCGTTTTTCCTGAGGCGTGCGCAGCGCTTTCGCGGGCGCGTGCCGCGGGCAAGGCGGTTGTGCTGATCACCAATTCGCCTCGTCCGCACAGGGGTGTTGAGGAACAGCTTGGCGTGCTTGGCGTTCCCGACGACGCGTGGGACCGCGTCGTGACATCCGGCGATGTCACCCGCGACCTGATCCGCACCGCGCCGCGCCGTCTCTTTCACATCGGACCGGACCGGGACCAGGCAATCTTCGACGGCATCGACGTGGATCTTGTCGAGGATTTCGAGGCGTCGGGCGTGGTGTGCACGGGGCTGTTCGACGACGAGAACGAGACGCCCGAGGATTATGCGGAAATGCTGGAGCGCCTCAGGATGCGCGATCTTCCGTTTATCTGCGCCAATCCCGACATCATCGTCGAACGCGGCGACCGGCATATCTGGTGCGCCGGCGCGCTGGCACGCGACTACGGTCTTCTTGGCGGCCGCACGCTGATTGCCGGCAAGCCGCATCGTCCGATCTATGAGGCGGCGTTCAAGGCGGCTGGCGAGATCATGGGGCGCGAGCTTGCACGCGACAGGGCGCTGGCCATCGGCGACGGTGTCCTGACGGATGTGAAAGGCGCGGATCAGTACGGCATCGACGTGCTCTTCGTCACCGATGGCATCCATGCGCGCGAATATGGCAATGGCCAGGGGCCTGAGCCCGAGCGGCTCGCCGCGTTCCTGGAAACGCACGGCCACAATCCCGTGGCGGCCATTCCGCGTCTCAGATAGGGTGTGCGCGTGGCCGGTCCGATCAAGCGCATTGCATATCTGAAGGATTTGCCCGCCGCCCGGCGCGGCGGTGTGGTCGCCATCGGCAATTTTGATGGTGTGCATCGCGGGCATCAGTCAGTGCTCGAACCCGCGCTGGAGATCGCCCGGCGCGAAAGCGTGCCGGCGCTCGTTCTCACCTTCGAGCCGCATCCGCGCCAGGTCTTCCGGCCCGATGTTCCGCTTTTTCGCCTCACGCCCGCGCCCATGAAGGCCGAACTTCTCGGCGCGCTCGGCTTTGATGTGGTGGTCGAACAGCACTTCGACCGCGCATTCTCCGGCCTGTCACCGCAGGAATTCGTCAGCTCCGTGCTGGTTGCGGGCCTTGGCATCACCCATGTGGTGACGGGTTTCGACTTTCATTTCGGAAAAAACCGGGGCGGCACGCCCGAACTCCTCGCAGCCGCAGGAAAGGAAAACGGTTTCGGCGTCACTGTGGTCGATGCCTATGCCGACGAAGGCGGGGCGGTCATCTCCTCAAGCCGCATTCGCGGTCTTCTGGCGGAAGGCGAGGTGGCGGAAGCGTCGGGCCTTCTGGGCTATCGCCATACGGTGGAGGCCGAGGTGAGCGGTGGCCAGAAGCTTGGCCGCACGCTGGGCTTCCCAACCGCGAACATGGCGCTCCCGCCTGAGACCGATCTGCGCCACGGCATCTATGCGGTGCGCTTTCGCCGGGCCGATGGCACGCTGCACAATGGCGTTGCCAGTTTCGGCCGCCGCCCGACCGTGACGGAAGAGGGCGCGCCGCTTCTGGAAACCTTCCTGTTCGACTTCGACGGCGATCTCTACGGCGAAACCTGTTCGGTCTCGCTGTTTTCTTTCCTGCGCGGCGAGGAGAAGTTCGACGGGCTCGATCCGCTGGTGGCGCAGATGAAGCGCGACGAGGCGGAAGCCCGCGCGCTGCTTGCCGGGGTGAAGCCCATATCCGCCCTCGATACGGCGCTCGCATTCGACGGGCTGGTCGTGTGAGGCCATTCGCCTCTTTATTCTTGGCGCAGCGTCGGCTAAAAGCCGTTCCCATGATGACACGCGCCGGTTTCATACCGATTGCCATACGAATTATTGGCCCGGCCTTCCGTGCGGCCTGAGTGCTGCGGAAGGTCCGGGTTTGCCGCGCGTCAAACGCGCATTTTCCGATTTTCCATAATGGCTATGGCGAAGCCCTCCGACGCTTTGCCCACCTCACGGCGATAAAATGACCGATACGTTCGAAAAGATCGACTATTCCAAGACCCTCAACCTGCCGCAGACCGAGTTTCCGATGCGCGCCGGTCTCCCGAAGAAGGAGCCCGAGATCGTCGCCCGCTGGCAGGAGATGGACCTCTACCGCCTCCTGCGCGAGGACGCGGCGGGGCGCGAAAAATTCGTGCTGCATGACGGCCCGCCCTATGCCAATGGCAACATCCATATCGGCCATGCGCTGAACAAGGTTTTGAAGGACATCATCACGCGCTCCTTCCAGATGCGCGGCTATGATTCCAACTATGTGCCCGGCTGGGACTGCCATGGCCTGCCGATCGAATGGAAGATCGAGGAACAGTACCGCGCCAAAGGCAAGAACAAGGACGAGGTTCCGGTCAACGAGTTCCGTCAGGAATGCCGCGATTTCGCCAGCCACTGGATCAAGGTCCAGTCGGAAGAGTTTCTGCGTCTGGGCATCGAGGGCGACTTCAAGAACCCTTATACGACGATGAACTTCCACGCCGAGGCACGGATCGCCGGCGAGCTGTTGAAGTTCGCCATGTCCGGCCAGCTCTATCGCGGCTCCAAGCCGGTGATGTGGAGCGTGGTGGAGCGGACCGCACTCGCCGAGGCGGAAGTGGAATACCAGGATGTCGAAAGCGACATGATCTGGGTGAAGTTTCCGGTCGTTGGTGCCGAGGGCATTGGAGGAGCGGAAGGCGAAGCCGCTATCTCTGATATGCTCAAGGCCAACGTGGTGATCTGGACCACCACGCCATGGACGATCCCCGGCAACCGCGCCATCGCTTATTCCCCGCGTATCTCGTATGGTCTCTTCGAGGTTACCGCAGCGGAAAACGATTTTGGCCCGCAGGCCGGTGAAAATCTGATCTTCGCCGATGCGCTGGCAGAAGAGTCTTTCGCCAAGGCGAAGCTTGAGTACAAGCGTTTGCGCGATGTGTCCGCAGAGATGCTTTCCAACCTCGAATGCGCCCACCCCCTCAAGGGGCTCGGCGGCGGGTATGATTTCACCGTGCCGCTGCTTGCCGGCGATCACGTTACCGACGATGCCGGCACCGGCTTCGTCCACACCGCCCCCGGCCATGGCCGCGAGGATTTTGATGCCTGGATGGATGCGGCCCGCGATCTTGCGGCACGCGGCATCGATCCGGCCATCCCCTTCACCGTGGACGACGCTGGCTATTTCACCAAGGATGCGCCGGGCTTCGGTCCCGACCGCGAAGGCGGCGCGGCGCGTGTCATCGACGACAAGGGCAAGAAAGGCGACGCCAACAAGGCCGTCATCGAGGCGCTGATCGCGCGCGACATGCTTTTTGCGCGGGGGCGGCTCAAACACTCCTATCCGCATTCTTGGCGATCGAAGAAGCCGGTCATCTTCCGCAATACGCCGCAATGGTTCGTCTATATGGATAAGGACCTTGGCGACGCTTCAACTCTACGTAGCCGCGCCCTCAAAGCCATTGACGAGACCCGCTTCGTGCCGGCGGCCGGTCAGTCGCGCCTGCGCGCCATGATCGCCGACCGGCCCGACTGGGTGCTCTCGCGCCAGCGGGCCTGGGGCGTGCCGATCTGTGTGTTTGCCGATGAAGATGGCAATGTGCTGCAGGACGAAGCCGTCAACCAGCGCATTCTCGACGCCTTCGAGGCCGAGGGCGCGGACGCATGGTTTGCCGAAGGCGCGCGCGAGCGCTTCCTTGGCGAGCGTGCCAGCGAGCCATGGCAGCAGGTCATGGACATTCTCGATGTGTGGTTCGATTCCGGCTCCACCCACACGTTTACGCTGGAAGACCGGCCGGACATGAAATGGCCCGCCGATGTGTATCTCGAAGGGTCCGACCAGCACCGCGGCTGGTTCCACTCCTCGCTTCTGGAAAGCTGCGCCACGCGGGGCAGGGCACCTTACGACACCGTCATCACCCATGGTTTCACCATGGCGGAAGACGGCCGCAAGATGTCGAAATCGCTCGGCAACCAGACTTTTCCGCAGGACATCATGAACCAGTCGGGCGCGGACATTCTGCGCCTGTGGGTTGCCACCACCGATTACTGGGAAGACCAGCGTCTCGGCAAGGCGATCATCCAGACCAATGTCGATGCCTATCGCAAGCTCAGAAACACCATCCGCTGGATGCTCGGCACGCTGGCGCATGACACGGGCGAGGATGTGCCGCTGGCCGAGATGCCGGAGCTGGAGCGCCTGATGCTCCATCGTCTGGCCGAGCTCGATGAGCTGGTGCGCAAGGGCTATGACAATTTCGACTTCAAGCGCATCATCCGCTCGCTGCTCGATTTCATGGTGGTCGAGCTTTCGGCCTTCTATTTCGATGTCCGCAAGGATGCGCTTTATTGCGATGCGCCTTCGAGCACGCGCCGCAAGGCCTCGCTTCAGGTGGTCCGCACCCTGTTTGACTGTGTCGTGACCTGGCTTGCGCCCATGCTGCCCTTCACCATGGAAGAGGCATGGCTTGAGCGTCACCCGGAGGCGCGTTCGGTGCATCTGGAGCAGTTCCCCACCGTGCCACAGGAATGGCGCGATGCAGCACTTGCCGAGAAGTGGAAGAAAATCCGGCAGGTGCGCCGCGTCGTGACCGGTGCGCTGGAGATCGAGCGCAAGGAAAAGACCATCGGCTCCTCGCTTGAGGCAGCCCCGGTCGTCTATGTGAACGATGAGGGCTTGCAGCAGGCGATCGCCGACCGCGACATGGCCGAAATCTGCATCACCTCTGGCATCGATATCCGCCATGAGGCACCGCCGGCGGATGCCTTCACGCTGGACGAGGTGCAGGGTGTCGGCGTCGTGTTTGCGCGGGCTACGGGCGAGAAATGTGCGCGTTCCTGGCGCTACACGGACGATGTGGGGTCCGATCCGGAATTTCCGGATGTATCGGCGCGCGATGCGGCTGCGCTGCATGAACTCCAGGCGCTCGGCCGCCTTTGAACGGTTGGTGGGGGAAGGTTCGGCACGGCCGATTGCTTCCCGCCGCCTCCTTCGCTACAAATGCCGCCGGGTTAAGGATGCCACGTTGTTGCCGGATTCGTGCGCGACATGCGTGATTTGAGTTTCCCGACGGTCTGGTACAACGGGACGACAAGCAGAATGCATTGCCTTGCCGGCAGCGTTCTGGGAGAGAGGTGGCAGTGAAGAGAACGGAAACCACAACGTCGCGGCGTTCCGCGCGCATGGTTGCGGCTTCGGGCACTTTGTGCCTCTCGGCCGTTCTTTTGTCCGGTTGCATCGGTGCACCGACTTACGGAACCGACAAGCCTGCCGATCAGCAATTGCTCGAAGATGTCACCGGCGTTCTGTCGCTTGGCCCGAAGGACAGGCAACGCGTCGAATACAAGCCGCGCGCGGGCATTGTCATGCCTTCTTCGACGGAGGTTCTGCCGCCGCCGCAGGAAGACGTTGCCTCCGCCGGCAACCCAGCCTGGCCCGAATCGCCGGAAGAGCGCCTCGCACGCATTCGCGCGGAAGCGACCGAGAATCAGGACAATCCATTCTACAAGTCTCCCATCGAGCGCGACATTGGTGTCAATGCGCGTAATGAGGATGGCTTTGTGAACCCGGAAATGGCCAAGAAGCAGCGCGAAGAATACTTCAAGCGCCGCGCTGCCACCGCGCAGGGAAACCCGACCACCCGCCGCTATCTGAGCGATCCACCGGTCAACTATCGTCAGCCCGCCGACAGCGCGCCCACAGGCGAGCTCGGCGAGGATGAGGCCAAGAAGGCCCGCGCCGCAAAACGTGCCGCGCAGAAGGATGGCGGCGGTTTCGACCTGCGTCGTCTGTGGCCCTGGGGCTCCTGATGGACGTTCCGAGAAGCGGGCCGTGCGCCCGCTTTTCTTTTTAGCGCTGCTGCCTGAAAAAGCACCTCAGCAATGCGGCGGCTTCCGCCTCGCCAATGCCGGGATAGACATCCGGTGCGTGATGGCATGTCGGCTGTGAGTAGAAGCGCGCGCCATTGGTCACCGCTCCGCCTTTCTCGTCGCCGGCTCCGAAATAGAGACGGCGGATGCGGGCAAAGGAGATCGCGGCAGCGCACATCGCGCACGGTTCAAGCGTGACGTAGAGATCGGCGTCTACCAGCCGTTCCGAACCCAGAAGATCGCAGGCCGCGCGGATAGCGACGATTTCCGCGTGGGCGGTCGGGTCGTTGCATTCGCGGGTGCGGTTTCCCGCGCGCGCGATCACCCTGCCTTCATGCACGATCACTGCACCGACCGGCACCTCGCCACGTTCTGCGGCAAGGCGTGCTTCTTCGAGTGCTGCATCCATGAAGCTGGTGTAGTTCGCTTTCGTCGGTCTCATCAATCTTTTTGCTCGCAACTGGCGGTGCGAATTGATACCTAGAGCGCCAAGCGCCCGGAAGGGTGCTCAATCTTGCTATTTTCAGCATTTATGCGCACGTCAGGTGATTCCACCTGACTGCAAAATGCTATAGCCGCCTCTATAGCATCGGGTGCGAATTCGGAATCGATTTTCCTGCAGTCCGATCTCTGATTAAAACACTGGAGTGGTTCCGGCGCATGGGGCGCAAGACGGAATCCCAGGGCAAAAGGCCATCATGACCAAAGACCGACCCAACGACACCAAGCGGGAAAAGAAACCGGGCAAGCCGGGCAACGCCAGGGACGCGACCCCGAAGGAGGCCGACAAGGCGGGTGGCGAGCGCATTGCCAAGCGTCTGGCGCGCGCGGGCGTTGCCTCACGCCGCGATGCCGAAGCGATGATCGAGGCCGGCCGCGTTACGGTCAACGGCAGGGTTCTTGATTCTCCGGCCTTCAATGTGAGCGCTTCCGACCGCATTCTGGTGGACGGAGAGCCGCTGCCGGCGGTTGAGCGCACGCGGCTCTTTCTCTTCCACAAGCCCGGTGGCGTGGTCACCACCAACCGCGATCCGGAAGGCCGCAAGACCATCTTCGATGCACTGCCGGAAGGTCTGCCGCGTCTGATCACGGTCGGTCGTCTCGACATCAACACGGAAGGTCTGATCGTCCTGACCAATGATGGCGGGCTGGCGCGCGCGCTGGAACTGCCGGAAACCGGCTGGCTGCGCCGCTATCGCGTGCGCGTGCATGGCAAGGTCGATGCCACGGCGCTCGAAGGCCTAAAGGACGGTATCGCCGTGGATGGCGTGTTCTATGGCGCGATCGAGGCCACGCTCGACCGCGAGCAGGGCAGCAATGCGTGGCTGACGCTCGGCCTGCGCGAAGGCAAGAACCGCGAGGTCAAGAACGTGCTCGGCGCGCTGGGGCTTGAGGTCACGCGCCTGATCCGCATTTCCTACGGCCCCTTCCAGCTCGGCACGCTGGGTGAGGGTGAGGTGCAGGAGGTCAAGGGCCGCACCCTGCGCGATCAGCTTGGCGAACGCCTGATCGAGAAGGCGGGTGCGAATTTTGACGCACCCATCGTCAATCCGTTCTCCAACAAGCCGGTTCGCGCCGAGCGCAAGCCACGCGACGGCGACGCCGAGGAGAAGCAGGGTGGCCGCGAGCGTGAGGGTGGCAAGACCTTTGTGAAAAACCGCAAGCGCGACCGCGAGGAAAAACGCGAGGCCGCGCGCGACCGGCTCCAGACTTCACGTCCCGGTCGTCGTGAAGAGGAGCGCGGACCGCGCCAGAACCGCGGCAGCCATGTGTGGATGGCGCCCGGTGCGCGCCCGCAGGGAAAGCGCAAACAGGCCGCTGCCGAAGCGGAGACCGACGAGCGGGCGCAGAAGCCACGCAAGCCGCGCCGGGAAGGGCCCGCTCCGGCACGTGGCGACAAGCCGTTCCGTTCACGCGGGGACAAGCCATTCGACAAGGATCGTCCGGAGCGGGGCGACCGCGCGCGCGGTGGCGACAGGCCCCGTTTCTCGAAAAGCGAAAACCCCGCCGGCGAGACGCGGGAAGGCAGGCCCTTCCGTTCGCGCGACGACCGCCCGGCTTCCGGTGACAGGCCTCGTTTCTCGAAGGGTGGCAAGCCAGGCGGAAAACCTGGCGGAAAGCCCGGAGAGGAGAGGCGTTTCGGCAAGCCCGGCGGCAAGCCCTCCGGAAAGCCGGCAGGCAGGTTCTCGGGCAAGCCGGGTGGCGAATCGCGCCCCGGCAAGGGACGTCCCGGCGGCCGCAAGCCCGGCAAACCCGGCGGTGAAGGCTGATCCATGCGGATTGTGGGCGGGGAGTTTCGCGGCCGCACGCTGGCGGCGCCGAAGTCGGACGCGATCCGGCCGACGACGGACCGCACCCGTCAGGCGCTGTTCAACATTTTTGAGCACCGCCATGCCGGCCGGCTGGAAAACGCGCGCGTGCTCGATCTCTTCGCCGGCACGGGCGCGCTCGGGCTCGAGGCGCTTTCGCGCGGTTCTGCGTTTGCGCTCTTCATCGAGGAGGCGGCTGCCGCCCGCGCGCTGATCCGCACCAATGTGGAGAATTTCGGTCTTCAGGGGCGCGCCAAGATTTTCCGCCGCGATGCGACGCGGATCGGCGAGGTGGGGACGATACAGCCGTTTGATGTCGTTCTGGCCGATCCGCCTTATGGCAAGGGCTTTGGCGAAAAGGCGCTCGCTGCCGCGCTGGCCGGTGGCTGGCTTGCACCCGGCGCGCTGGTCATGGTCGAGGAAGCAGCAGGCTCACCGTTCCAGCCGCCGGAAGGTTTTCGGCTCATTGAACGGCGTGAATACGGTACCTCCTGCGCAACCTTTGCCGAGCGCGCCTGAGTTTCGTCACTTTTGCGCCGATAGCTTTGCCTTGTCATGAGCCCGTGGCATTGTGCGCGGGTGCACCACAAACCGTACAGGGCTTGTCCATGAGAAATTCCATCGCGAATGTCGCTCTGAGCGCGGCGTTCGCCTTCATCGTTGCAGTCGCAGCGCCGTCCATAGCCACCGCGCAGGAAGCCGAGGATGACACTGCCGTTTCCAGCTTCACTTTAGAAAACGGCCTTGACGTTGTCGTTATCCCGGATCACCGGGCGCCTGTTGCCACGCACATGCTCTGGTACAAGGTGGGCAGCGCCGATGAGGAGCCGGGAAAATCGGGCATCGCCCATTTCTTTGAGCACCTGATGTTCAAGGGCACGAGCACCTATCCATCGGGCGAGTTCTCTGCGGCAATTGCAGCGGTGGGCGGCAGCGAGAACGCTTTCACCTCCTATGATTTCACGGCCTATTACCAGCAGATCGCACCGTCCGAACTGCCGGATATGATGCGCTTCGAGGCCGACCGGATGCGCAATCTGGTGCTTTCGGAAGAGAACATCGAGACCGAGCGCCAGGTGGTGCTTGAGGAGCGGCGCCAGCGTACCGACAATGTGCCATCCTCCATCCTCTCGGAGGAGCTCAATGCCACGCTCTACCAGAATCACCCCTATGGCATTCCGGTCATTGGCTGGCAGCAGGAGATCGAGGGGCTTACGCACGACGACCTCAAGAGCTTCTACGACCGGTTTTACACGCCCAACAATGCCGTTCTGGTGGTTGCCGGCGACGTGAACGCCGATGCGGTGCGCGCGATGGCCGAAGAGACCTACGGCAAGATCGCCCGCGGACCCGATCTGCCGCCACGCGCCCGCCCGATGGAGCCTGACCAGAAGACCACGCGCGATGTCACGTTCCGCGATCCGCGCGTCACCGTGCCCAACCTGTCGATCAACTGGTATGTGCCTTCCGCGCGCAGGGCCGAGAAGGGTGAATTCGAGGCGCTCGCCATCCTGTCCGAGGTTCTGGGCGAGGGGCTGCGCAGCCGGCTCTACCAGGAACTCGTCGTCAAGCAGGGGATCGCGTCCAGCGCCGGCAGCTATCTACAGGGTGCGGCGTATGATTATTCCGCCCTCGTCGTTTACGGCGAGCCGCGCGGCGGTGCCGATCTTGAAACGGTCGAGGCCGCGCTTGTGGCCCAGATCGACAAAATCAGGAACGAAGGCATTACCCCGGAGGAACTGGAGACCGCGCGCACAAAAATCCTGCGTGACCAGATTTTCATGCGCGACAGCCAGGTGCGCAGCGCCAACCTTTTCGGCGCCGTCCTGGCGACAGGCGGCAAGGTCGAGGACATAACCGGCCTGCCGGAGCGGCTTGAAGCTGTGACCGTTGAGGCCGTTCAGGCCGCCGCCAGACGCTATCTCGACATGGATCATGCCGTGAAGGGCTACCTCCTTCCGCAAGAGGGAGACCGCTCGTGAGACAGAGACTGAATTTTCATCCAGGTGTTTTTATGCGCAGTTTCCTCAACGCCGGGGCGCTGCTCGCCCTGATCCTCGTCGTCGTGCCAGCAAAGGCGGCGGTGCAGATACAGGATGTGACCTCGCAGAAGGGCATCGAAGCCTGGCTGGTCGAGGATCATTCGCTGCCGATCATCACCTTCCAGTTCTCCTTCAAGGGTGGTTCCGCGCAAGACCCGGAAGGCAAGGAAGGCATCGCCAATCTCATGACCGGCCTGTTCGACGAAGGCGCTGGCGATCTCGATTCCGATGCGTTTCAGCTGAAGCTGGAGGAACTGGGCGCGGAGATGTCGTTTCGCACCAACTCCGACGAGATATCCGGGCAGGTGCGGATGCTTGCCGAAAACAGCGACGAGGTTCTCGACCTGGTGCGGCTTGCCATCACCAGCCCGCGCTTCGATGCCGACCCGGTCGAGCGTATCCGCAGCCAGATTGCCGTCGGCATCCGCTCGGACGAACGCGATCCGCGCAAGCAGGGTTTTCTAAAACTCTCCGAGGCGCTCTATGGTGATCATCCTTATGCCCATCCCGACGAGGGCACGCTTGAAAGCCTAGCCAGCATTTCACCGGAAGACCTGAAGGCTTTCCACGCCCGCGTTTTTGCCCGCTCGAACCTGACCATCGGTGTTGTGGGCGCGATCGATGCCGGGCGTCTTGCCGGTGTTCTCGACGAGGTGTTCGGCGGTCTGCCGGAGGAGGCCGGGCTTCAGCCCGTCGCCGACATCGCGCCGAAGCTCGGCCAGGAAATCCGCGTCGAATACCCCCTGCCGCAGGCCACGCTTCAGCTCGTCTATCCCGGCGTGGAGCGTGATGATCCGGAGTTCTTCTCCGCCTATCTGTTCAACCAGATACTCGGCGGCGGCGTGTTTTCCTCGCGTCTTTTCAACGAGGTGCGCGAGAAGCGCGGCCTTGCCTATGGCGCGTCGTCCTATCTTCACAGCCGCGACCATGCCCAGTCGCTCGCCATCCAGACGGCCACCAGCGCCGAACGGGCCGGTGAAACGCTTTCGGTCATCGAGGATGTGATCGCCGGCCTGCGCGACGAGGGCCCGACGGAGCAGGAACTGGAAGCGGCCAAGACCTACGTCATCGGCTCCTATGCGATCAACAATCTGGATTCCTCCACCGCCATCGCCCGCACGCTGGTCGGGCTGCAGCAGGACGATCTGGGGATTGATTATCTGGAGCGCCGCGCCGATCTTATCAACGCCGTCACGCTGGACGATGTGAAGGAAGCCGCAAAGCGTATTCTTTCACAGGAACCGGCACTGCTGGTGGTCGGCCCTGCAGAGCAGGCCCAGAACGGAGGCTGACGGATGGAAACGGCGTTGGCGAACGACGTGACGAAAGGCAGGGTGCCAGCCGGCGGACCAAGCTTCGCGCTTGCGCTCGGCGGTGGTGGTGCGCGCGGCCTGTCGCACATCCACATCATCGAAACGCTCGATGAGCTGGGCATCAAGCCGACCGTCATCGCCGGCTCCTCCATCGGTGCGCTCATGGGCGCGGGCTTCGCCGCCGGCATCAGCGGCAAGGACATCCACGCCCATGCGCGCGCCATTCTGGGCAGCCGCACCGAGGTCGCCAGCCGCCTGTGGAAAGCGCGGCCCGGAAATTTCGCCGAAATGATGGAAGGCGGCTTTCGCGTTGGCCAGTTCAACGCGGAACGCATCATCAGCGCATTCCTGCCGGCGGGTGTGCCGCGGACCTTCGAAGAACTGAAAATTCCGCTGCGTGTCACCGCCACCGACTATTTCCGCCACGAGCTAGCGGTGCTTGAAAGCGGAGCCCTTGCGGAAGCGCTCGCCGCCTCGGCGGCGATCCCGGCTGTGTTCCGTCCCGTGGAACGGGGCGGGCGCACTTTGATCGACGGCGGAATCTACAACCCTGTGCCGTTCGATCTGGTGGAGGGCAAGGCCGATATACTGATCGCCATCGACGTGGTCGGCGCTCCAAACGACACGGGCGGCAAGCCTCCGACCTCCATCGAGCTCATGTTCGGCGCAAGTCAGCTCATGATGCAGTCCATCATCGCCATGAAGCTGGAACACGGGCGCCCGGATATTCTCATTCGCCCGGCCGTTTCGCGCTTTCGCGTGCTCGATTTCATGAAAATCGACGCGATTCTCGCCGAAACCGAAGCGATTCGCGAAGAATTGAAACGTGCCATCGACGCTGCCGTCGCCGATTTCGAAAAAGCCCGCGCGTAATATCAGATAGAGCGGTTCACCGTTTCACGGAACGCCGCTCCGCTTTATCTGTCTGTTTCTCCGCATTTGTGCGGACGTCAGGTGATTCCACCTGACTGCAAAATGCCCTAGCCAACGGGTTCTTCGTCCTGATCGATCCGCTGGCTCTCGCGCTTCGGCTTGATCAGCGGTTCGGGCGTAACCGGGCGCACGCGCATCTTGTCGTTTCCGGCATAAATGCCTTCGACGGACTGGATCGCCAGCCGCTCCTCGTCGCGCCTGCGCACATCCTCGACGATTTCGCTGGCGATCTCTTCGCTGGTCCCCAGCGCCTGCAGGGTCCTGCCGCCGAAAATGAGAGCTGATTCCACGGTCTCGCGTATCTCATACTCCACATCGCGATCGCGCAGCGAGAGCGTGTGGGCCCGGTCGTAAGAGCGCACGTAAAGCCGCACATGCGGGTACTCGTCGCGGATCAGGTTGACGATCTGATCCGTCGCGGTCGCGCCGTTGGTGCAGACAGCCACGATCTTCGTATTGCGGATGCCAGCTGCTTCCAGCACTTCCATGCGGCGGCCGTCGCCGAAATAGATGCGAAACCCGAAACGCTCGGCGGCCCGCACCCGGTCGGCTGAATGATCGATGATGGTCACCTCGGTTCCGCCCGAAAGCAGCACCTGCGAAACCATCTGCCCGAAACGGGAAAAGCCGATCATCATCACATCGGCACCCGCACCCTCGAAATCCTCGTCCATTTCTTCTGCCGGTTCCGTGCGGATGAGCATTTCGCCAAGCCGCACGGAAAGCGGCGTCAGCGCCATGGAAACGGTGACGATGGCGATCAGCAGGGATGCAGTGGACTGCGGGAAAATGAAAGCCGAGGCGGCGGCCGTGAACAGTACGAAACCGAACTCACCGCCCTGTGGCAGCAGGGCTGCAACGCGAACGGCGCCGTTGTGCTCACAGCCGAAGACACGGCTGATACCGTAAAGAATAAGGGCCTTCACCAGCATCAGGATGGGCACGGCGATCAGGATCGACAGCCAGTTTTCCAGCACGATGCGCAGGTCGAGCGAAAGGCCGATGGCCATGAAGAACAGGCCAAGAAGAATGCCGCGAAAGGGTTCGATGTCGGCTTCCAGCTCATGCCGGAAAGAGGATTCTGCGAGCAGGACACCGGCGATGAATGCCCCCAGCGCCATCGAGAGCCCGGCCATCTGCATCACCGTTGCGGAGCCGAGCACCACCAGAAGCGCTGCGGCGATCATCACTTCCTTCGCGCCGGTGTTGGCAATGACGCGAAAGAGCGGATTGAGCAGATAGCGCCCGGCAACAATCAGCGCGATAACGCTGGCAATGGCGAGCGCAAACCGTTCAAGGCTGATGGCTTCGGCCCCCTCGCCACCGGGCGAAAGCAGCGGAACCAGTGCCAGGAGAGGGGCGATTGCGAGATCCTGAAACAATAGGATGGAGAAGGATGTCTGCCCATACCGGCTGTTGAGCGCCCCCTGCGTTTCCAGCGTTTGTACCGAGAATGCGGTGGATGACAGGGCAAGACCGAAGCCGACCACGAAAGCGGCGCCATAGGAAAGATCCGTCAGAAGCAGCGTGATCATGGCGAGGACGACACCGGTCGCGGCCACCTGGATCAGCCCCATGCCGAATATGCTGCGCCGCATCGCCCAAAGGCGCGCCGGCTTCAGCTCAAGACCGATGATGAACAACAGCAGCACCACGCCGAGCTCTGCCACGTGGAGCAGTTCCTCTCCGTCCGATATGAGCAGGAGAACCGGGCCGATGGCGATGCCTGCGGCGAGGTAGCCGAGGATCGTGCCAAGACCGATGCGGGCGAACAGGGGCGCGGCGATCACTGCACCGCCCAGGAGCAGCAGAGGTTCGTAGTAGAGCGGGGCAGCAGCAGCTTCGACGGCCATCGGGTCTCCAGCGTATCTCGGGGCGTATCCGGGGAATCTCAGCTTACCATTGCACATGTGCGCTGCGAATCATAAATGGAACAGACCGGTGTTTCCCATGCGCGACCAATTTCCAGCCAGGACTACGATGACAGATCAGATTGAAAAGCAGCAACTGACCGATCGGGTCGTTGCCCTTGTGGAGGCTGCGAAGAAGGCTGGTGCCGATGCGTCCGATGCGGTGGTGGTGCGCGCACGCTCGAGAAGCGTGTCGGTCCGGCTAGGCAAAGTGGAAGGCACGGAAGCGTCCGAAAGCGATGACATGTCGCTGCGCGTGTTCGTTGGCAGGCGGGTCGCCAGCGTCTCGGCCCCTGCGAATGCCGACCCGGCCCCGTTGGCCGAACGCGCCGTCGCGATGGCGAAGGCTTCGCCGGAGGACCCGTATCAGGGGCTGGCCGAGCCGGATATGCTCGCGCAAGCCATTACCGATCTCGATCTCTTTGATGCAACCGAGGTCTCCGCCGAGCGCCTCAAGGAGGATGCGCTCGCCGCCGAGGCTGCGGCGCTCGATGTGTCCGGGGTTACCAATTCATCGGGCAGTGGAGCGAATGCAGGCTCGGGCGGCCTGGTGCTTGCGACATCGGAAGGGTTTATCGGTGCCTATGAAGCGACCCGCTTTTCCCGGTCCGTAAGCGTTCTGGCCGGTGAAGGTACCGGAATGGAACGTGATTACGATTTCTCCTCGCGCCTGCATTTTCTCGATCTGGATGCGCCCGAAGAGATCGGTCGCAGCGCCGGTGAACGGGCCGTCCGGCGGCTCAACCCCCGCAAGGTCGACACCGGCCGCTACCCGGTCGTCTACGACCCGCGCGTGGCGCGCGGGATTGCCGGCCACCTGGCCTCGGCGATCAATGGCGCATCGGTTGCGCGCAAATCGAGCTTCCTGCGCGACATGATGGGGAAAAAGGTTGCGGCTGCCGGCATAACGGTGACGGACGACCCCCAGCGCAGGCGGGGCCCTTCCTCACGGCCTTTCGATGGCGAGGGCGTTGCCGGCCAACGGCTTGTCATGATCGAGGACGGTTTCCTGAAACACTGGTTCCTGTCGACCTCGGTCGCCCGTCAGCTCGGTCTTTCGGGCACCAATGGACGAGGGACGCGCGGCGCCTCGTCTGTCAATCCGTCCTCCACCAATCTGGCGCTTGAACCCGGCACGCAAACGCCGGAAGCGCTGATCAAGGGTATCAGCTCGGGCTTCTACGTCACCGAAGTGTTCGGTCAGGGGGTAAATCTCGTGACCGGTGAATACAGCCGCGGTGCGGCGGGTTTCTGGATCGAGAATGGCGAGATCACTTATCCGGTCTCGGAAGTGACCATCGCCTCGAACCTGAAGGATATGTTCCTCAACATGACACCGGCCAGTGACATCGACCGCAATTTTGGAACGGCCGCTCCGACCCTGCTTGTGGAAGGCATGACGCTTGCCGGAAAGTGAACCGCAGAAGGCGGCACCTGAAGCCGATCTCGAATTGATCGCGGATGTGGCGCGCGAGGCGGGAGCCATCGCGCTCAAATACTTCCGTCGTGATCCCGAGGTCTGGTGGAAAGGCGGTGTTTCGCCGGTCAGCGAGGCTGACTATGCGGTCGACCGTTTTTTGAGGAAAGAACTCCTTGCAGCACGCCCCGATTATGGCTGGCTGTCGGAAGAAACGGCACTGGCAGATCAGGAACTGGCCCGTGAGCGGGTGTTTGTCGTCGATCCCATAGATGGAACACGCGCGTTTATTGCCGGGCGGCCTATCTGGTGTGTCAGCATCGGTGTGGTGCATCGCGGAGAGAGCATTGTGGGCGTTCTCGAATGCCCGGAGCTTTCTGAAACCTATCATGCATTGAGGGGCGGAGGCGCATTCCGCAACGGGGAGCGCCTGGCGGTAAAACCGGAAGGCGATGCGTTTGTTGTTGCCGGTCCCAAGGCGATGGTTTCTGAATTGCCTGCTGATATTCTGCAGAAAACCAGGGCCTACGGCTATGTGCCGTCACTTGCCTACCGCATCGCCATGGTCGCAAGCGGGGCGCTTGATGCCACTTTCGTCAAACCGAATTCGCATGACTGGGATCTGGCGGCCGCCGACGTGATCCTCCGCGAGGCGGGAGGCGTGATCAGGGACGCCCGTGGAAACACGCCCTCCTATGCGGGCCCCGACCCGAAGAAGGGTGCGCTGGCTGCCGGCAGTGGCGCGCTCCTGCAGGCCATGACGCAAACGCTCTCAATCGGTGAATGAGCGGGTTTGCGGTTCCAAAATCGCAGGAATTACTCTACACGGGCGGTTAGCGATTTGCTTATTGCCATATTCGTCTGCAAATGGGCTCGAACATGTCCGAGAAAAAAGAGAACTCCCAGCTTCTGCATCTGGTCTTCGGCGGCGAATTGACGTCGCTGACCGGCGTGACATTCCGCGATCTCGACGAGGTCGATATCGTCGGAATCTATCCGGATTACAAATCCGCGGAAAAGGCGTGGCGCGCCAAGGCGCAGGAGACCGTTGACAACGCGCATATGCGTTATTTCATCGTTCACCTTCACCGCCTGCTGGACCCTGCGTCCGATGAGACCCGGGGATAGCCCTTGGGGATAACCCTTGAGGACAGCCCCTGGGGATAGCAAGGAACTGCATATGGAAAACAAGGCGAGTGCGCCTTCCCCTGCCATGACCGCCAATCGGAAGAAGACCGGCCCCCGCCCTTTGAAGGAGCTATGGCGTCGTATTCGCAAGCCGCTGGCGAAGTCGCGCTTTGTGAAACAGGCGCTGGCAACGCTCATGGCGGGCGCCATCCGCCTGATCGACCGCACCAATCCGCGTGTCGAGGGGTCTCACGATCTTCAAGCGGCGATCGATGCGCATTCGCCGGCGATTGCCGCCCTCTGGCACGGTCAGCATATTCTGGGACCGGCCATCAATCCTCGCCGGCACAAGATCGTGGCCATGTTTTCCCGCAGCGCCGATGCGGAACTGAACGCGCTCGTGGCGGAAAAACTTGGTTTTGAAACCGTTCGCGGCTCCGGTGGCCGCAAGGGGGAGCGCGACGTTCGCAAAGGCGGTGCGAAGGCGCTGATCATGCTGAAAAAGACCATCGATCGTGGCTGCAATGTTGCGATGATCGCCGACATTCCGCATGGCACGCCGCGCGAGGCCGGACTTGGCATTGTCACTCTGGCGCGCATTTCCGGCCGCCCCATCGTTCCTGTTGCCATTGCCACCAGCCGCCGCAAGGTGCTGGAGCGCACCTGGGACAAGACCACCATCAACCTGCCCTTTGGCCGAAGCGCGGTCATCCTGGGCGAACCCATCTATGTCACGTCCGATGCGGACGAGGCGACAATGGAAGAGAAGCGTCGTGAGGTTACCAACTCGCTCAATGAGGCGACGCGGCAGGCCTACTCCCTGGTCGACGGTCAGTGAACCATGAGTGAACGCTGGGCGCGCGCCATCCTCACAACCTATCGCTGGGTGGGTGCAGCAGCCTTCCCCATGATTGGTGGCTACATCGTCTGGCGTGCCGGAAAGGGCAAGGAGGACCGCGTCCGCCGGCACGAGCGCTACGGGCGCGCCGGCCATCCGCGCCCGGACGGTCCGTTGATCTGGATGCATGCGGCCAGCGTTGGCGAGACCATGGCCGTGATCGGCCTGATCGAGCATCTACTCGGCTATGGGATCAACATTGTTCTGACCACCGGAACCGTGACCTCTGCCCAGGTGGCAGAAGAACGCCTTGGCGAGGGCGTGATCCATCAATATGTGCCGCTCGACCTGAAGCCGGCTGTCAGCCGGTTCCTCAATCACTGGCGGCCGGATCTGGCCATCATGGCCGAGTCTGAGATCTGGCCGATGACCATTCTCGAGCTCGGTGCGCGGCGGGTGCCGCAGGTGCTCGTCAACGGCCGGCTTTCCGACCGTTCCTTCGAGCGCTGGAAGAAGAGGGCCTATCTGGCCGAGGCGCTTTTCGAGAACCTTGCCCATGTGGTGGCGCAGTCCGAGGTGGACGGCGAGCGCTTCCGCACACTGGGGGCGAGACCGGTCACCGTTTCGGGCAATCTCAAGGTCGACACCCACGCACCGCCGGTGGAGAAGGAAGCGCTGGCCACGCTTGAAGAGCAGATTGGCGACCGGGAAACCTGGGCTGCCGTCTCCACCCATGAGGGCGAAGAGACGATTGCCGCCGATGTGCATGAGAAGCTGAAGTCCCGTCACCCGGACCTTTTGACGATCATCGTACCGCGTCATCCCGAAAGGGCGGATGCTCTGGAAGAAGAGTTCACCGCCCGCGGCCTCAAGGTGGCGCGGCGCAGCCGTAACGATACGGTCCTTGCGGAGACGGACATTCTGCTTGGCGATACGATTGGCGAGATGGGACTTTATCTTCGATTGACTGAAGTGGCCTTTGTCGGGCGCTCGCTGGTGCAGTCGGGCGGGCAGAACCCGATCGAGCCGGCTCGTCTGGGCACGGCGGTGCTTTCAGGCTGCAATGTGCAGAATTTCCGCGATGCCTATCGCCGGTTGATCGACGCCGGCGGGGCGCGGCTGGTGCGCGACGGCGAGATGCTGGCCGGTGGCGTGAACTTCCTTCTCAACAATTACTCGGCGCGCCGCACCATGATCAAGGCGGGGCGCGCTGCAGTCGACGATATGTCCGGCGCGCTGAACCGCACACTGCAGGCGCTCGACCCGTATATCCATCCGCTGATCGTCAAGAGCAGGCTCGAGGGCGACGAGGGGCATGGCTAGCGAGGCACCTCCATTCTGGTGGGAGGCGGCGGACTGGCGGGCCTGGAGCCTTTCGCCGCTATCCGCGCTCTATGGCCTCGTGGCCGGATACCGGATGGCCTCGGCCAAGCGCGCCAAAGTGGACGTGCCGGTTCTGTGTGTCGGTAATTTCACCGTCGGCGGCGAGGGCAAGACGCCGGTTTCCATCGCGCTCGCAAAACAGGCAAAGAAGCTTGGTCGGAAACCGGGATTTCTCACCCGCGGGCATGGTGGCTCGATGGCGACGGCGCATCTGGTGGATGCGAAGAAAGACCTCTCACGCCATGTGGGCGACGAACCCCTGCTTCTGGCGCGGCATGCGCCGACGCTGGTCGCCCCCGACCGCCTGACGGGCGCGCGCGAGCTGATCGGCATCGGTTGCGACTTCATCATCATGGACGATGGCTTCCAGAGCGCGCGGCTTCACATGGATTATGCGGTGATGGTGGTGGATGCGCGGCGCGGGCTGGGCAATGGCCATGTCATTCCCGGCGGGCCTTTGAGAGCGCGGCTGATCGACCAACTGCGCTATGCCGACGCCCTTCTCACAATGGGCGAAGGGAGTGCGGCCGACCATGTGGTGCGCAAGGCCTCGCGGGCGGGGCGACCGGTGTTTCAGGCCGGCCTCAAGGCGCGCGGCGTGCGGGCGATCAAGGGCGGGCGGTTTCTCGCCTTCGCGGGGATCGGCAACCCGAAGAAATTCTTCGACAGCGTCACGGGCGCCGGCGGCGCGGTGGTGGAGGGGAAGAGTTTTCCCGATCATCACCCATACGACGATGATGATGCGCGCGACCTGATTGCGGCGGCGGAGAAGGGGGAGCTTCAGCTCATCACCACCGAGAAGGACATGGTGCGGCTGCGCGGCGGGAGCGAGGCGCTTTCCGCGCTGGCCGAACACTGCCGTGTGCTGCAGGTGGAAGCGCAGTTCGATGCGCCCGACATGCCGGTGACCATCATCGAGAGCACGATAGAGGCCTGGCGCGAGCGCATTCTGAAATAGATCAGCGGCGCTTCCTGAGTTCCGGATGCACGTCCAGTTCGCGGGCGAGCGAAGTGTCGGCGTTCACATAGGCTTCCTGCCGCGCGACGCTCCAGTATTTCAGATCGTCGAGCTGGATCGGCTGTTCGGTGACGGCGCAGCGCACGAAGGCGCCGGGCGTCATCACCTGAAAATCGCCATCCAGATAGCGAATGCGCGCCTCGCGGGCGCCGGGTCCTTCAAAACGGTTCATCGATACAACCTCTCATCGGGGTTTCTTGCGCCATATTTCGAGGCCAAGGTCAAGCGCATCGCATCACCGCCGCCCGAACAGCCGCTCGATATCGGTCAGCTTCAACTCGATATAGGTCGGTCGCCCGTGATTGCACGTGCCGGAGCCGGGCGTCGCCTCCATCTGGCGCAAAAGCACGTTCATCTCTTCGGCCCGAAGCCGCCGGCCAGAGCGCACCGAGCCATGGCAGGCCATGGTGGCGGCGATGTGGTCGATCCGCTCTTTCAGCGTGTCGACGGTGTCGTTTTCGGCGATCTCGTCGGCAAGATCGCGCACGAGCTGCGGCACATCCACCTTGCCCAGCATGGACGGCGTTTCGCGCACGGCGATGGCGCCGGGGCCGAACCGCTCCAGCCCCAGACCGAACCGGGCGAGGAACGCCGCATGGGCGGACAGCCGGTCGGCATCTTCTTCCGGCATGTCGACGATCTCCGGCAAAAGCAGCATCTGCGCGGGGAGCGGACGGGCATGCAGCGCCTCTTTCAGCGCCTCATAGACAAGGCGCTCATGGGCGGCGTGCTGGTCGACAATGACGAGCGAATCCTCCGTCTGCGCGACGATGTAATTCTCATGCACCTGCGCCCGCGCGGCCCCCAGCGGGGTGCGCATCAGCTCTGGCGCTGCCTCCACTTCGCCCGCACGCGCATCGGCGGAAAGGGCTGCTCCCACATCGAACGCCGCCTGGCCGGGCTCGGAAAAACCCGATGCCGTGCTCATCTCCAGCGGGCGGGTGGGGGAGGTGGCCGCACTCCAGCCATTTGCAGGGCGGGGTGGAGGCGTGTAGCGCTGCGGCGCGGCGTGGCCCGCTGCCCGCTGTTCCGGCCGCTGGAAGGCGGCGAGCATGGCGTCGGCCCCGGAGGTGGAGGCGCGCATGCCGCTGATTTCCAGCGCATGGCGGATCGCCCCGACAATCAGCCCGCGCACCAGCCCCGGATCGCGAAAGCGCACATCGGCCTTGGCCGGGTGCACATTGACATCCACCAGCGCCGGATCGAGCGTGATGAACAGCGCCGCCACCGCATGCCGGTCGCGCGGCAGCGCGTCCATATAGGCGCCGCGAATGGCGCCGGTCAAAAGCTTGTCGCGCACGGGGCGGCCATTCACATAGAAATATTGCAGCATCGCATTGCCGCGCGAGAACGACGGGATCGACGCATGGCCCGAAAGGGAAACGCCTTCACGTGCAGCCTCGATGGGCAGCGTGTTTTCGGCAAAGTCGCGGCCCATCACCTGCGCGATGCGGCGCAGAAGCCCCTCGCCATCGGCGGGCACGGCGGGCAGCTCCAGCGTGTTGCGGTCGGAGCCCGTCAACGTGAAGCGCACATGAGGGAAGGCGAGCGCCATGCGCTTCACCACCTCGGTGATGGCGGCGGTTTCAGCGCGCTCGCTCTTCATGAATTTGAGCCTTGCGGGCGTGGCGAAAAAGAGGTCGCGCACCTCCACCGTCGTGCCGCGATTGGCGGCGACGGGCTTCACCGCCGAAACGCGCCCGCCCTCAACGGAAATCTCCGCCGCACTGTCGGCCCCTTCGGGCCGCGAGCGCAACGAAAGCCGCGCCACCGAGCCGATGGAGGGCAGCGCCTCGCCGCGAAAGCCGAGCGAGCGAATGTCGTGAATATCGTCGGTGAGTTTCGACGTGCAATGGCGCGAGACGGCGAGCGGTAGTTCTTCGGGCGGCATGCCGCCGCCATTGTCCGTGACGCGGATTAGCGAAAGCCCGCCGCCGGCTGTCGCCACCTCGATGCGCGTCGCGCCCGCATCGAGCGCGTTTTCCACCAGCTCCTTCACCACGCTCGCCGGCCGCTCGATCACCTCGCCGGCGGCGATCTGGTTGATCACGGTATCGGTGAGCTGGCGGATGGTGCGGGGGGCTATGGTCATGGCCGCGATTTTACGGGGATTCGGGGGTGGGGAGAAGGGTGGGGCGGTGATGAAGGCCGCCTTCTCCCCACCTGTAGGGAGAAGGTGCCGGCAGGCGGATGAGGGGCGAGCGCTGGTGCTTTTCCACAGTCGCTGCATCGCCGTGCCTTCATCCTCATCCTGAGCTTGTCGAAGGGCGGGGGTGAAGGCATGCACCACGCTTGACGCTGCCGCGCTTCATGCCGCCCTCGCCCTTCGACAAGCTCAGGATGAGGGCTGTGTCGGCCTTCACCCACCCCACACCTCGTCATCCCGGGCTTGACCCGGGACCCATTGAGAAGCGGGGCCGGGCGTCGCAGAGGGCGCAACCGCTGGCGCGGGAACGAGACCCGGGCCGCGCCCTGCAAGCTCTTCCAATGGGTCCCGGATAGCCTTCGGCTTCCGGGATGACGGGGGTGGAGATGCGGGCTCGATCGGCTTTCCATGGGGCACACCTCCGCTCCCGCACGGCTTCGCCGCCGGGGTTTGAACAGGTTCGGGAAGACGGGCGGCCAAAGCGTCGCGCGTCTTAAGTAGTTATGCGACCCTCGGGCCGCCCGTCCGGCCGCTGTCCCGACTGTTGGCCGATCACTCGGGCGGGGTGCGCCCTAGCGGCTTCTCCGCAACCGGTCTTGCAACCGGTCGCCGGCCTGTCGCGGGCCCTCACATGCCTTGGACCACCGATGCCCAAGGGGGAGGCTGCCGCCGCCCTTCCTGATCCCCGGCTCCGGACCCGGTTCCCGACAAGGGCGATGGGGGGATTATAATTGAGGATTTAGGGGCGGGGATAAAATTGGGGATGTGACAGCCTCCTTCTCCCCGCTCGCGGGGAGAAGGGGGCGCGGACGCTGGTGCCTTTTCACAGGCGGGGCATCGCCGTGCCTTCACCCTCATCCTGAGCTTGTCGAAGGGCGGGGGTGAAGGCATGCACCACGCTTGCCGCTGCCGCGCTTCATGCCGCCCTCGTCTTTCGACAGGCTCAGGATGAGGGCTGTGTGGGCGTACACGCACTACGCTCCGCGTCATCCCGGGCTTGACCCGGGACCCATTGAGAAGCGGGGCGGGGTGCCGCAGAAGGCGCGAAGGCTGGTGCAGGAGCGAGACCTGGGCTGCGCCCTGCATGTTCTTCCAATGGGTCCCGGATAGCCTACGGCTTCCGGGATGACGGAGTGGAGAGGGAAGGGGCTAACCTTTAGATGATTGAGATGAATGGATTCTCAAACTGAAAACGCGACTTCAGTTCGCATTTAACCCATGTGCACGGCTGCCCAGTTTGGTTTTCCAGGCGCCTTCACGCCTGATTATGTCGGATGCCGACATATCAGGGGAAGCGACCTCGAGAATTGAAACAGAGTAATTGGACCTTGCTCGGCTCATCAGCAACAGGTTACCCCCGTGACCGTTTGAGCCGTAGGCCCGCCAACGCCCAAAAAAACCATCTTCACCATAGGCTGATCCGACATACTGTTCACCGGATGTGGGACAAACGAGCAAATACACACCCCGTACACTGGAGAGAACCCCTCTCCATGCTTCTGGTAACAGCTCGATTTCATCGACATTGGAATGAAAATTCGAGAAACCGGGGAAAGCGGCTTCCTGTATGCATGAGCGAAGCTCGATAATTGGCTTGTCTTGCCTTTTGGGCCATTGTGACCATGCGCGTGTACTGCCTCCCCAGTCAATGACGACGCGTCCGACCAGATCCTCGAAACTGGGTATGCGTTCAAGATCATACCTCAGGTGAGGATGAGTATCGTTCTCGCCAAAGGCTGGATCATGTAGAATTGGCTGTCTCGTATCCTCCGGAAAACTCCATTTATCAAGAATGCGATAGGCGCCAACGAACAGGGCCGATGCCCCACTTTGAGGAACGAACTGGAATACCTCAGAGGCTCCACGATAAGGAGTTCTGTTTCCAGTTCTCTGATAGCAGATGAAGTGTTCGAGGTGAGCACGGGACTGCCGCCACGCTTTCAGGGCACGCATGTCGTGCCGAACAACTCTACACTTATCAAGATCGGCTCCGCGCCGCTCCAAAAGTTCGTTCAGAGTAAAGTCATTCATGAGATGGCTTTGCTTCAAGGGGCGCGGCACACCGTTAAACAGGAACGCGCGGGAAAGTTTGACACGTCAGAACTCAAGCAGCCGGCTGCGTCTAGCCCCAGACCTGCGCGCTTTCTGCCTGATAAAACTCGACTTCGAGTGGCCATTTTTCATCACGGAGAGCCTGCAGCCAGTGGGTTCGCGCAATTACCTCCTTGTTCCAATCTTCGTCAGGATCGCCATAGATGCCAACATATAGCTTCTTGAACCTGCCACGTCCGAACCTAGTGAGTATGTGATCGTCATTTTCTGCCAATGAATGTCCGAAGATAAACCAGCAGTGAGTGCCTATGGTCACGTTGCTAGTGAGCTGCTTAAGTCCCTGATAAAGATATGCGTTGTGTCGGATTTTATCCTTTTTCTGTGCGCTGGTACCTTCGGCGACGAACAGCGGAAAATTGTTCTCGGCAAGCGCTTGTCGGGCTTGCTCGATCAGAGGAACACCCTTTCTGACCCAGGTGTATTTGAGTAAATCTCTACCGGAATCAAACAGGTGCAACGCCCCGTGCAAGAACATGACATTTGCCCCGTGCGCGTTCGTCTCCCCTTGCCACACAACATAATCTGCGTCTGGATTATCTTCGTCGTTACCAAAGCCATCGCTCATTTGCAGATCAATCGCTTCCTCCAGGGGCGCATCCTCATGCATGAGTGTCCAGTAAAGAAGAAGATCGTAATTCAGTGTAAAAACGCAGCCTGCTTTTTCGCCGCGAAGGAAATGTGATAGGAAATGTCGGCATGCCCGAAACTTCTCATCTGGGATGTCGCTTGGTCGGTCTGGATGGTTTTGGGAGATAGTCTGAACCAAAATTTCCTTTAAAGTTCCTGCATGTTTGAGCATCTTGGCTGGCGCGTCCGTGCTGGCGTCGACATAGGGCGGCAACACGGTAGCGGCACTTTCCAACGTGCGGATTACCGTCTCGAAGTCTTGAGTTTCAAGAGCTTCAAATACAGCCTTGATTTCTGGTGCGTCTAAGAAGTCGGCCTGATCGTAAAGCGAGCCATAGTGAAAGATATCCGCTCTACAGGCTATGCTGAAGCCGTTGCCTAGCAGTAGGTGCCGCTTCGAAAATTGTTCGGAGTCCTGAATTGCTTCTTGAAATGACAACATTGCGAATTCTCCCCTAAATAATTGAGACGCTCCCCATTGCCTGCTTTTGTACAACTTAAGATCGCAATTGCGACAGCTGATTTTGGGCTTTGATAGCGCGATCCCCCATCCCCCCATCCCCCCATCCATCCCCTCCCGTCACAATCCCCTTCCAAAAAATCATTTTAAGCTTGAAGCAATCTCGCATAGGATGCTGTATGCTCCGCTCAGGCGTCAGGAGTGCAAGCGCCCTTGCGGCGCGCAGGGCACCCTCTGGCGAAGGGTTTTTCCGCATTTGCGCGGAGGTCAGGTGAGACCATCTGGCTGCAGAAGGCTTGAAAGAGCGCAACCGCATCAGGAAGGCATGAATGACTATGGAAGCACAGAAATCCGCGGCGAAATCGTCCAAATCGACTTTCGTGTGGGACGATCCCTTCCTCATGGAAGAGCAGCTCACCGATGAAGAGCGCATGATCCGCGATGCGGCTGCCGCCTTCGCCGCCGACAAGCTCAGCCCCCGCATCGAGCATGCATACATGAACGAGGAAACCGACCCGGACATCTTCCGCGAGATGGGCGCGGCGGGGCTTCTGGGCGTGACGGTGCCGGAGGAATATGGCGGCGTGGGGGCCGGCTATGTGTCCTACGGGCTGGTGGCGCGCGAGGTGGAGCGCATCGATTCGGGCTACCGCTCCATGATGAGCGTGCAGTCCTCGCTGGTGATGTACCCGATCCATGCCTATGGCTCGGAAGAACAGCGCAGGAAATATCTGCCGAAACTGGCGTCGGGCGAGTGGATCGGCTGTTTCGGCCTGACCGAGCCGGATGCGGGCTCCGATCCCGGCGGCATGAAGACGCGCGCCGACAAGATCGACGGCGGCTACCGGCTCACCGGCTCGAAAATGTGGATCTCCAATTCGCCGATTGCCGATGTGTTCGTGGTGTGGGCGAAATCGGCGGCCCATGGCGGCAAGATCCGCGGTTTCGTGCTGGAAAAGGGCATGAAGGGGCTTTCCGCGCCGAAGATCGGCGGCAAGCTTTCGCTGCGCGCGTCGATCACCGGCGAGATCGTGATGGACGGCGTGGACGTGGGCGAGGATGCGCTTTTGCCCAATGCGGAAGGGCTTGGTGGGCCGTTCGGCTGTTTGAATCGCGCGCGCTATGGCATTTCCTGGGGCGCGATGGGGGCGGCGGAAGATTGCTGGCACCGGGCGCGGCAATATGGGCTCGACCGCAA
Organism: Nitratireductor aquibiodomus; assembly: GCF_900105565.1. Classification (NCBI taxonomy): domain Bacteria; kingdom Pseudomonadati; phylum Pseudomonadota; class Alphaproteobacteria; order Hyphomicrobiales; family Phyllobacteriaceae; genus Nitratireductor; species Nitratireductor aquibiodomus. The sequence continues at coordinate 3,471,789 of NZ_FNSL01000001.1, forward strand.
GCAGTTCGACAAGCCGCTGGCGCAGACGCAGCTTTTTCAGAAGAAGCTCGCCGACATGCAGACGGAAATCGCGCTTGGGCTTCAGGGGAGCCTGCGGGTTGGCCGGCTGTTTGACGAGGGCAAGATGGCGCCGGAGATGATCTCGGTCGTCAAGCGCAACAATTGCGGCAAGGCGCTGGACATTGCGCGGCAGGCCCGCGACATGCATGGCGGCAATGGCATCCAGATCGAATATCACGTGATGCGCCATGCGCAGAACCTGGAAACGGTGAACACCTATGAGGGCACGCATGACGTTCACGCGCTGATCCTCGGCCGCGCGCAGACGGGGCTGCAGGCGTTTTTCTGATCGGGTGAGTGCGCATCTTGCGCTGGGATTGAGAAAGGGCGGGTGCTGCGGCGCCCGCCTCTTTTATTTGCCTCCACTTCCGCGTCATCCCGGAAGCCGAAGGCTATGCGGGACCCATTGGCAGAATGTGGCAGGGCGCGGCCCGGTTTTCGTTTCGGCATCAACTTGCGCGCTTTCTGCGGCACCCGGCCGTGCGTCTCAATGGGTCCCGGCTCTCGCTCTGCTCGGCCGGGATGACGGGGAAAGAGAAGGGCACTTCATTTCGCTGTGGCCGCTCCTCGCCACGTCATCCCGGAAGCCGGAGGCTATCCGGGACCCATTGGCAGAACGTGTGAGGGCACGGCCCGGTTTTCACTTTGCACAACGCTGTGAGCCCTCTGCGGGGCGCGGCCGTGCTTCTCAATGGGTCCCGGGTCAAGCCCGGGATGACGTGGGTGGAGAGGAGCGTTGCAGAAAAGCAGGTGGTCGAAAGCGGCGGCACTTTGTAGTAGAGGAGGGAAAGCCTGTTCCCGTTCGATCCGAGGTGTTCATGACCGCGTCCTTTCTCTCCCATCTGCGCTCCGAACTCGATGGCCTGAAGGAGGCGGGGCTTTATAAATCCGAGCGCGTCATTACCTCCATGCAGTCGGCCGAGATTGAGAGCGGCGGGCGCAAGGTCCTGAATTTCTGCGCCAACAACTATCTCGGCCTTGCCGATAATGAGGAATTGCGCGCGGCGGCCAAGGCGGCGCTGGACCGCTATGGCTACGGCATGGCCTCGGTGCGCTTCATCTGTGGCACGCAGGAAGAGCACAAAGAGCTGGAAGCGAAGATTGCCGGCTTTTTGGGCTATGAGGACACGATCCTCTATTCCTCCTGCTTCGATGCCAATGCGGGGCTTTTCGAGACGCTGCTGGGGCCGGAGGATGCGATCATCTCCGATGCGCTCAACCATGCGTCGATCATCGATGGCGTCAGGCTTTGCAAGGCCGAGCGCCATCGCTATGCCAACAACGACATGGCAGCGCTCGAAGAGTGTCTGAAGAAGGCCGAGGGCGCGCGCTTCAGGCTCATTGCCACGGATGGCGTTTTCTCCATGGATGGCATCGTCGCCAATCTGGGAGCGGTCTGCGATCTAGCGGAAAAATACGATGCGATGGTGATGGTGGACGACAGCCATGCGGTCGGTTTCGTGGGCGAAAACGGGCGCGGCACGCCGGAGCATTGCGGCGTGGAAGGGCGCGTCGACATCATGACGGGCACGCTCGGCAAGGCGCTGGGCGGGGCGTCTGGCGGCTATACTTGTGCGAAGGCGGAGGTGGTCGACTGGCTGCGCCAGCGCTCGCGGCCCTATCTCTTTTCCAACACGCTGGCGCCGGTGATCGCGGCGGCTTCGCTAAAAGTGTTCGACATGGTGGCGGGCGGCGGGGCCTTGCGCAAAAGGCTTTACGACAATGCGGCGCGCTTTCGCGCGGGCATGGAGAAAAACGGGTTTAAGCTTGCGGGCGCAGATCACCCGATCATTCCGGTGATGCTGGGCGATGCGGCCCTTGCCGAAAAGATGGCGGCGCGGCTTCTGGAGGAAGGCATCTATGTGATTGGCTTCTCCTTCCCCGTGGTGCCGAAAGCTGCTGCCCGCATCCGCACGCAGATGTCGGCGGCGCATTCGCCTGACGATATCGATCGCGCGGTGGAGGCGTTCGCGAAAGTGGGGCGTGAGCTTGGGGTGATCGCGTAGGACGCGGATCGCAGATTTCGCTTTGGAAGGATAATCGACCATGTCCAACATGATGAAGGCGCTCGTGAAATCCAAACCCGAGGAGGGGCTTTGGATGGAGCGGGTTCCGGTGCCCGAGGTGGGACCGAACGATGTGCTCATCAAGGTGCGCAAGACGGCGATCTGCGGCACGGATGTGCATATCTGGAACTGGGACGAGTGGGCACAGAACACCGTGCCGGTGCCGCTGGTGACGGGGCATGAATTCGTCGGCGAGGTGACGGAGGTCGGCTCGGCGGTGACGGAGTATAAGCCCGGCCAGCGGGTTTCGGGCGAGGGGCACATCGTGTGCGGTCATTGCCGCAATTGCCGGGCAGGTCGCGGGCATCTGTGCCACAATACGCTGGGCGTGGGCGTTCACCGCGCCGGTGCGTTTGCCGAGTTCATCGCCCTGCCGCAGCACAATGTGGTGCCGATCCCCGACAACATTCCAGACGAGATCGCGGCGATCTTCGATCCGCTGGGCAATGCCGTTCACACCGCGCTTTCCTTCGACCTTGTTGGCGAGGATGTGCTGGTGACGGGGGCGGGGCCGATCGGCATCATGGGCGCGCTGGTGGCGCAGGCCGTGGGCGCGCGCAAGGTGGTGATTACCGACATCAATCCCGGCCGGCTGGAGCTTGCAAAGAAGCTAGGCGTTCAGCACACGGTGAACGCGGCAGAGGAAACTTTGGCGGAGGTGATGCGCCAGCTCGGCATGACCGAGGGCTTCGATGTGGGGCTTGAAATGTCGGGCGCGGCACCCGCCTTCCGCGATATGATCGACGCCATGAACAATGGCGGCAAGATCGCCATTCTGGGCATCGCGCCGGCGGGTTTCGAGATCGACTGGAACAAGGTCATCTTCAAGATGCTGCATCTGAAGGGCATCTATGGGCGCGAGATGTTCGAGACCTGGTACAAGATGATCGCGCTGGTGCAGACACGGCTCGATGTGCGCGACCTCATCACGCACCGCATCGAGGTCGACGATTTCCGGGACGGTTTCGATGCAATGCGTACCGGCAAGGCCGGCAAGGTGGTGATGAGCTGGTAGCCGCTTACGAGGCGAACAGGGGGATCGTTTCGGCGGCCGCTACTTGTGCCAGCCTGCGGTCGAGCGTCGCCAGCGGCACGGCATTGCGCCGCGCTATCTCCAGATAGGAGGCGTCATAGACCGTCAGTCCGTGCGCGCGGCTGAGGCGTAGCATGTCCGCAGGGTCGATGTCGTCATCGACGAGGATGGGATGGTCGTAAAGCGCATCGAGGATGGTCTGTGTGATGGCCGGCGTGTGGCGCTTGCGACGCTCGCACGTGACAAGCAGGTTGCATATCTCGAACCACCAGATCGGCGGCACGATGGCCTGCGAGGTGAGAAGGCTTTCCTGCACCGCCAGGGCCAGGTCATGATCCTCGTTGGGCAGAAGCCAGGCGGCGGTAATCGACGTGTCGAGCACGAACCGCGTCAATAGCGGTGACCCTCATGTTTCCATGCAAGCATGTCGTCCAGTGACGTCGCGGTTTTGGGAAGGGTATCGCGCAGGGAGCGCAGCTTCCGGATCGCATTGTCAGCGCGTGTCTGCGCAGCCGTCTCGATCTGATCGGGGACAATGCGCGCCACCGTCTTGCCGTGACGTGTGATGAGTATGGTCTCGCCCCGCTCCACATCACCAAGAAGGGCCGCGAACCGGGATTTTGCTTCTGTTGCAGTCAGTGTTTTCATCTCGATGGTCATTTTGACTGGTCAATTTGACCATAAATATGGGTTGTGAACGCTACTCCGTCAAGGTCGTGCGCTCGAGCGCGGCGAGGCCGGCAAGAAGGGCTGCGCGCTCCTCCGGTGTCATGCGTTCCAGCAATCCCGTTTCGAAGGACCGGGCCACGGGCACCATGTCTTCATAGGCTTTCTGGCCGGTTTTGCTGAGTGTCAGGCGCTCGACGCGGCGATCCTGCGGGTCGGGCGTCCGGACCAGCCAGCGGCGCGTTTCCAGAGCGGCGACCGCGCGGCTCACCTTGGTCTTGTGCATGGAGGAATGCGCGCCGACTTCGGTCGCGGTCATGGTGCCGAACTGGCCGATGGTGGCGAGCGTGCGCCACTCCGGCCGCGTCAGACCGAGGCGGGCGCGGTAGGCCTGCGAGAAATCCCGGCTGATCGCATCGGTAAGGCGCGTCAGGCGGTAGGGCAGAAAATCTTCCAGGGCGAGCGTGGTCTGGTCAGTCATGGTGTTCCTTTGCAACGCGGCAGTTTTCCCTTCCCGTGCGTTGATAGTTACATTCGCCATGGTTACGATTGCAACCAATTCCTGAACTCCCCGTTGCATGGAGGATCGAATGACCGTGCAGTACATGCCGGGTTTCGGCAATGATTTCGAGACAGAGAGCCTGCCTGGCGCGCTGCCGCAGGGGCAGAATTCGCCGCAGCAGCCGGCCTACGGGCTTTATGCGGAGCAGCTCTCCGGTTCGCCCTTTACCGCACCGCGCGGGACCAATGAACGCTCCTGGCTCTATCGTATCCGGCCGAGCGTGAAACACACGGGCCGCTTCAAGGCCATCAGCTTCGAGGAGTGGAAATCCGCACCCAATGTGAATGACCATCAGCTGGCGCTTGGTCAGCTGCGCTGGGATCCAACGCCGATCCCAAACAGGGAAACCGATTTCCTGGCCGGTGTGCGCACGATGACGACCGCAGGTGACGTGCAGGGGCAGGCGGGCATGGCGGCCCACATCTATGCCTTCAACATTTCGATGGTGGACGAGTATTTTTTCAACGCCGATGGCGAACTGATGCTGGTGCCGCAGGAAGGCGGTGTGCGGCTGAAGACCGAGATGGGCATCATCGAGATCGAGCCCGGCGAAATCGCCGTCATGCCGCGCGGCATGATCTTTCAGGTCGAGCTGATGGACGGGCCGGCGCGCGGCTATATGTGCGAAAATTACGGCGCCAAGTTCACTCTGCCGGATCGCGGTCCGATCGGCGCGAACTGCCTCGCCAACCCGCGCGATTTCAAGACACCGGTCGCCTGGTATGAGGAAAAGGAAAAGCCCTGCCGGCTGTTCGTCAAATGGTGCGGGCAGTTCCATGTGACCGAGATCGGCCATTCGCCACTCGACGTGGTGGCCTGGCACGGCAATTACGCGCCTTACAAATATGATCTTTCCACCTTCTCGCCGGTCGGGGCGATCCTGTTCGATCATCCCGACCCGTCGATCTTCACCGTGCTGACAGCACCCTCGGGCGAAGAGGGTACGGCCAATATCGACTTCGTGATCTTTCCGCCGCGCTGGATGGTGGCCGAGCACACATTCCGCCCGCCCTGGTATCACCGCAACATCATGAGCGAGTTCATGGGGCTGATAAAAGGCCAGTATGACGCCAAGGAAGAGGGCTTTTTGCCGGGCGGCGCCTCACTGCACAACATGATGCTGCCGCACGGGCCGGACGCTTTCGGTTTCGAGAAGGCGAGCCACGGAGAACTGAAGCCGGTCAAGCTGGAAGAGACCATGGCCTTCATGTTCGAGACGCGCTTTCCCCAGCATCTGACGCGCTACGCCGCTGAAACGGACACGCTGCAGGAGAACTACATCGACTGCTGGAAGGATTTGAAGAAGCGTTTCAACGGCACGCCGGAGGGTGACTGGTCCTGATCGACCGGAGCGGTCACAAAAGGTATGATCGGCGCCGGTCCGGCGGACCTGCGCCGATTGCGCGTCTCCCCCAACGCATAAAGGACATTGCATGAAACTCGCCACGCTCAAGAACGGAACGCGCGACGGCAGACTGGTCGTCGTCTCCCGTGACCTGACACGCTGCACGGACGCATCTTTCCTTGCGCCGACGCTGCAGGCGGCACTGGACGACTGGGCGCGCATCGCTCCGCATCTGGCAGCCCTTTCTGAAAGCCTCGATCACGGCTCGGTGCCTGCCGAACGCTTTCATGAGCATGATGCGCTGTCGCCATTGCCGCGCGCTTATCAGTGGGCGGATGGCTCGGCTTACGTCAATCACGTGGAACTCGTGCGCAAGGCACGCGGTGCGGAGATGCCAGAGAGTTTCTGGGCCGATCCGCTCATGTATCAGGGCGGGTCGGATGCGTTTCTGGCACCGCGCGATCCCATACGCATGGCTGACGAGGCCTGGGGCATCGACATGGAAGGCGAGATCGCCGTCATCGTCGACGATGTGCCGATGGGCGCGACGCTGGAACAGGCACGGGAAGCCATCCGGCTTGTCATGCTGGTGAACGATGTGTCGTTGCGCGGGCTGATCCCGGCGGAACTTGGCAAGGGCTTCGGTTTCTTCCAGTCGAAACCGTCCTCGGCCTTCTCGCCGGTTGCGGTGACGCCCGAGGAGCTCGGTGATGCGTGGGATGGCGGCAAGGTCTCGCTGCCGCTATGTGTTGATTTTAACGGTAAGCCGTTCGGTCGGGCCGACGCCGGCATCGATATGACATTCGATTTCCCGACGCTGATTGCCCATGCTGCCAAAACGCGTCCGCTCTGCGCCGGCACGATCATCGGCTCGGGTACGGTATCCAACAAGCTGGACGGCGGACCCGGAAAGCCGGTTGACGAGGGCGGGGTCGGTTACTCCTGTATCGCTGAAATCCGCATGATCGAGACGATAGCACACGGTAAACCAAAGACGCCTTTCTTGCGCTTCGGCGATACGGTGCGTATCGAGATGAAAGACAGTGGGGGCCATTCCATCTTCGGCGCCATCGAACAGCGTGTCGAGGATTATCAGGAGCCCTGAAAATGGCACTCGACCCTCTCAAGCGTACCGCGTTCGTTTTCGCGATATTCAATCTGGTTGGGATATCACTCCTGGCCTGGGCGTTGAGATCGGTCTTCAACACACTTTACGCCACATCGCCTCAGTGGATGGGCATCGCTTTGTCCTTCGTGTTTGTCATTGTCGTCATTGGCGTCAATGTCGCCCTGTCGCTGCGCGCGTATCGCATCGACAGCGGTTCGATTCTGACACGCGTGATGATCGCCTGGACGCTGATCTCGGCGATAAGTGCAGTCGCTTTCAGTGCTCTCGATCCCTGGAGCATCATAAAGTCCCTGGCAGTGATCGTCGGGGCATAGTTATTCAACGAGAAAGGCGCGTAATGGCCAAACAGTTCGCATCTGCAGGTGATCTCACAGAGAAGAAGATATCGTTTGATGAGATCGGGCGAGACCTCTGGGCCTTCACGGCCGAGGGCGATCCCAATTCGGGCATCATCATCGGCGACGAGTCGGTGATGGTGATCGAGGCGCAGGCAACACCACGCCTTGCCGAAAAGGTGATCGAGAAGGTGCGGTCCGTTACCGATAAGCCGATCAGCCATCTGGTTTTGACGCATTATCACGCCGTGCGCGTTCTGGGCGCGTCTGCCTACAGGGCACCGACCGTGATCATGAGCGACAAGGCACGTTCGATGGTGGTGGAGCGGGGCCAGGAAGACTGGGACTCGGAATTCGTGCGGTTCCCGCGTCTCTTTCAGGGGCATGAATCGATCCCCGGTCTGACCTGGCCGACAACGACCTTTTCCAGTTCCATGACGGTCTATCTCGGCAAGCGCCGGGTGGACCTGATGTTCCTTGGCCGGGCGCACACGGCTGGCGACATCGTGGCCTTCGTGCCGGACGCCAATGTGATGTTCACCGGAGACATCGTGGAGCATCACTCGGCCTGCTATTGCGGCGACGGGCATTTCCACGACTGGCCGACGACGCTGGAGGAAATCCGCGCCTTCGACCTCGACGCCATTGCGCCGGGACGTGGCGGTGCGCTGGTGGGGCAGGCCATGGTCAATGAAGCGCTGGATCTGACCAGCGATTTCGTGATGTCCACCTATCAGCCGGTGGCGCGGGTGGCGCAGGGTGGCGGCACGCTGAAGGAGGCCTGGGACGCCTGCCGCGCGGCGTGTGACCCGAAATTCTCCGATTATGCAATCTACGAGCATTGCCTGCCGTTCAACGTGGCGCGGGCCTATGACGAGGCACTGGGCATCGACACCCCACGCATCTGGACCGCAGAGCGCGACAGGCAGATGTGGGAGGCGCTGCAGGGGTAACGTGATGAAGCGGGCCGGCGCGACGTTTGAAAGACGCGCGCCATCGACATCATGCCCGGAGTTGAGGGTTGTGAACTGGAAGAGGTTTGAGCTGCTTCTTTTTCTGAGGAGAAACAGCTGCAAGGGAGGGTGAAATCCAATGCCGCGTTACGAGTACAATCCCTTTCCCTATAAAGCGCCGCCGGAACTCGCCGGGGGACATGTGGGGCAGTACCCGGTGGTGGTGATCGGCGCCGGGCCTGTGGGGCTCGCGGCGGCGATCGACCTTGCGCAGCGCGGCGTGTCCGTCGTCGTGCTCGACGACAACGATGTCGTATCGGTGGGTAGCCGGGCGATCTGCTGGTCGAAGCGTTCGCTTGAGATTTTCGACCGGCTTGGCGTCGGCGAGCGGATGGTGGAGAAGGGCGTAACCTGGAAGGTTGGGCGGCTTTTCCACCGCGACCGCGAGGTGTGGAATTTCGACCTTCTGCCGGAGGAAGGGCACAAGATGCCCGCCTTCATCAATCTGCAGCAGTATTATGTCGAGCAGTATCTGGTGGAGCGGGCGGGCGAACTTTCCGAACTGGTCGATCTGCGCTGGAAGAACCGGGTTGTCGGGCTTGAGCAGGCGGGCGGCGATGTGCGCCTTCAGGTGGAAACGCCGGACGGCACCTATGAAATGGATGCTGCCTGGGTGGTCGCCTGCGACGGCGCGCGCTCGCCCGTGCGTTCCATGATGGGGCTCGATTTTGCGGGCCAGGTGTTCGAGGAGCGCTTCCTGATCGCCGATGTGGAGATGAAAGCGGACTTTCCCTCCGAGCGCTGGTTCTGGTTCGAACCATCTTTCCACAAGGGTCAATCGGCGCTCCTGCACAAGCAGCCGGACGATATTTACCGTATCGACCTGCAGCTTGGCCCGGATGCGGATCCGGACGAGGAAAAAAAGCCGGAGAACGTCATCCCGCGCATCGCCAAGGTGATCGGGCATTCGAAATTCGAGCTCGACTGGGTGTCGGTCTACACCTTCCAGTGCCGCAGGCTGGAGCGCTTCGTGCATGATCGGGTAATCTTTGCTGGCGACAGCGCGCATATTGTTTCGCCTTTCGGCGCGCGCGGTGGCAATGGCGGCATTCAGGACGTCGACAATCTGGGCTGGAAGCTGGCGCTTGTGGCCAAGGGCGAGGCGCCGGCCTCGCTGATCAGAACCTATGACGAAGAGCGCATTCTGGGCGCTGACGAGAATATTCTGCACTCGGCGAGGTCGACCTCTTTCATGACGCCGAAGAGCGACATGGAGCGCATGTTCCGCGACAGCGTTCTGGCGCTTTCGGCGGATCACGATTTCGCGCGGCGGCTGGTGAATTCGGGCCGGTTGTCGAAGCCCTGTTCGCTGGCTGGCTGCACATTGCAGGCGGCGTGGGATGGCGAGAGCCCGCTTGCGCCGGGCGAAGCGATGGCCGATGCACCGGTGCGTGTCGGGGGGCGTCCATCCTGGCTGCTAGGCGAAGCGGGTGGCGGTTTCGTGCTTCTGGCGGTCGACTGTGACCCGCCCATCGGCCTGCCGGCCGGGCTGCATGTGGTGCAGGTGACGAAGCCCGGCGCTTCGGCGGTGGATGGCGTGGCGCATGTCGAGGATAGTGAGGGCGCGGTTGCCGCCCGCTATGGCGCGGGGCTGCTCTATCTGGTGCGGCCCGACCAGCATGTGGCGGCGGTCTTCACGGCATCGGACGCGCATGAGATCGCGGCGGCGATGACCCATGCGATGGGGAGGGAATGAGGATGGACAGGATCGAGATCGGCCAGGACCGGCTGGGCGCGGCAGGCGATGATTTCTATGCCGCGCTGATGGCGGCGCATGAGGGACTGAGCTTCGAGGAGAGCGCACGTCTCAACGCAAGACTGGTGCTGCTCCTGGCCAATCAGGTGGGTGATCTGGAAGTGATCCGCGCGGTGCTCAGGGCAGCGCGCGGCAACTAGGCAGGGCGGGCGGGCCGGTTCGGGATCAGTCCGCGAGCGCACTCAGGGCCAGGGCGGGACGATCTGGTCCGCCGTTACTTCGTCGGTGTAGTTGTTGCCGAAATGGGTCCGGATATACGTCACCACATCGACGATCTGCTGGTCGGTGAGCATATCGCCCATTGCCGGCATGGCCTTCTGCCCGTGTGTAATGACGAAGATCGCATATTCGGGGTATTCGAGATTTTCATTGCTTGCCAGGGACGGATAGCGGCCAGCACCGGTCGCGCCTTTCCCGTCGGGCATGTGACAACCCTGGCATATGGCCTTGTAGATGTTTTCGCCACCGGTAACCGTAACCCTGCCAGCATCGCTGGGTGGTGCGCCATCCTCGGTATGTGCAGGGGCGACAAACATCATCGAAGCAGCGATGCACAGCACTAAGGCTTTCGTTCGCATGGCGGGCTCCTTTACACTCAAATTGTCACCCGTTCAGGACGCGGTCGTGGAGGCGGGAGATGGCGTCCAGGCCGGAGAGGAGCGCTCCTTCCTGCCATCCCGGCAGATAGGAAACATGCTCGCCGGCCATCAGTGTGCGGCCGTCGAACCCTGTTGCCCGGCTGTAATCGGCTTCTCTGTTTCTCCAGACCCCGTAACATCCCAGCGCCCAGGGTACGCGATGCCATCCGACGCTCACCCCGCTGGAAAACTCCTTCCGGTATTGCGGGTGGATCATGGCGCCGTATTCGAGAGCCTTGCGTATGCGTTCTTCCGGTTCCATGGCGGTGAATTGATAGGCCGCAGCGTCCCAGCTATAGCCGCCGACGAGCACGCCCTTGCCGCCGGAGAGATAGTCGCCCGAGGGGTAGCAGATCAGCGAGATGGGGAGATCGGTATAGGAGATGCCGCCATAGATCTGTTCATCCTCCTCCCAGAACCGGCGATTGAACTCGAGGCCGAATTTGATGGACTCCGCATAGTGAAGCTTGTCGATCACGCCCTTCATCGAGCCTGAAAAATTGTTTTCGATCTGGCCGAGGATGGAGAACGGAATGGTGCAGATGCACCAGTCAGCCTGGGTTTCCTGAGGTTCTCCTTCGCTGCCGGTGTCTTCATAGGTCACGGTCACGCCGGCCCCGTCCTGCTGGATCGAGGTGACCTTTGCATTGTAGCGGATCAGGTCCCTGATCTCGCGCTCGAACGCCTGAGCGATCATGTCCATACCACCGACGGGCTGGAACATGGTCTCCTGATGATCAACGGTCTCGGCTTCTGCAAGCCATTGCCATAAGCGTGATTGAAGAATAGCACCCGGGCCAATCGGCTCGGAGGGGCTTGGCGCGGCTCCCGCACCGCCGCCCGGCCATCTCTGGAAGCCGCGGTATCCGCTGGTGTGCAGGCCTTTTACATAGGCGTAGTCTTTGTCGAGCATGCCACTGATGCGCAGCGATTCCAGCAGCATCTCCCTGTCTTCATCACTGACCATCTCGTCTAGGCCACCCTGATTGGCGGCTTTTGCGAGGAGTTCGGCGGTATGACCGCGATAGTCGGTGGCAATCTCGCGGAAACGCTGTGGCCGCCCGCCAAAGGCGTTGACGGAGTGGAGGTAGGCATTGTGGTTTTTCTGAATAAAGGGCTCGAGCCTGACGCCGAGGCGCCGGCAGTAGTCAAGGACGGCGTGGTGATGGTGGGGAATGCGCCAGGGGCCGGGATTGAAATAGTTGCCTTCGGCATAACCGATATCCTGCTGGAAACCTCCAAGCTCCGTGTAGGTATCGCCTCCGCGCAAGGTCCAGCACCGTCCGCCGGCTTTTTCCCGGTATTCCAGTAACTCGACCTCGTAGCCAACTGCACGCAACTCGAGTGCCGCTGCCATGCCGGCAAGCCCCGCCCCAAGAATGAGAACCTTCACCGGCCCGGGATCGCCCTGGAGCTTGACCGGCCCCTGATAGGTCGACGCCCTGGCATGCCCAAGCGTTGTCATCGCCTGGTAGAGAGCCGCGCCGCCGGCCGTTGCACCGATCATCGTCAGGAGGTCGCGGCGTGACATCCGTCCAAATGCGCGTTGCATCATCCTGTACTCCTTGCCTGTTTGGCCAAGGGGTATCATCGCGCTGTCTGGCGTGCCGAAAAAGGTAATATTGAGTAAAGATTTTGAACTATTTCTCTTTTGTTTAGATGGTATAAGCTACGCATTGAAATTTATATAGTTGGCAAAATTAAAAAAAAGACCGCCGTTGGGCGGTCTTTTTGATAAACGTGTCTTGAAGGGGTCAAGTTACTCGGCTGCATCCACCTTGATGACGCCGCGGCGGATCTGGTCTTCTTCGATGCTTTCGAACAGGGCGCGGAAATTGCCTTCGCCGAAACCTTCGTCGCCCTTGCGCTGGATGAACTCGAAGAAGATCGGTCCGATGACGGTCTTTGAGAAGATCTGCAGGAGGATCTTGGTCATGCCGCCATTCACCACGCCTTCGCCATCGATCAGGATGCCGTGCTTCTTCATGCGTTCGATGGGCTCGTCGTGGCCCTGCACACGGTCGAAGCTCTTCTCGTAGTAGACCTCCGGCGGGCCTGGCATGAATTTGAGCCCGTTGTCGGCGAGCCTGTCGGTGGCGTCGTATATGCCGTCCGTGCCGACCGCGATGTGCTGGATGCCTTCGCCTTTATACTTCTTCAGATACTCGACGATCTGGCTCGTGTCGTCCTTCGATTCGTTGAGCGGGATGCGGATCTTGCCGCAGGGGCTGGTGATCGCGCGGGAGACAAGGCCGGTGATGCGGCCGTCAATGTCGAAATAGTGAATCTGCGAGAAGCCGAAGAGCTCATGGTAGAAATCCCACCATTTGTCCATATTGCCGCGATAGACGTTGTGGGTGAGGTGATCGAGGTAATAGAAGCCGACGCCTTCAGGCCGCGGGTTTTTCTCGCCCAGCCATTCGAATTCCGCGTCGTAGACAGACCCTTTCTCGCCATAGGTGTCGATGAAATAGATCAGCGAGCCGCCGATGCCGACAATGGCGGGCACGTCGAGTGTTTTGTCATCGCCTTCATAAGGCGTCGCACCCTTGGAAACGGCATGATTGAAGGCGTGACTGGCATCGACCACGCGCCATGCCATGGAGGACGCGCAGGGGCCGTGATCCTCGACAAAGCGCATGGCTTGGCTGCCGGGCTCCGCGTTGAGAAGATAATTGATATCGCCCTGCCGCCAGACGGATACCTTTTTGGTCCTGTGGCGGGCGACTTCCACGTAACCCATCTTCGTGAACAGTTCGGCGAGTTTTTCCGGTTCCGAATGCGCAAACTCAACGAACTCGAACCCGTCGGTGCCGGCAGGGTTTTCTTCGCTGATTTTCGGCGGCGGTGCGTCGTGGGGGAACGGACCCATGGATTAACTCCTCCTGATCTGGGAACATATGGACGTGTTCAAACGTCATATGCACATTTTACGCCGCATGAACTGCACGCGGCTTGCATTATGGGGCGTGTTTTGTGAGAAATGCGCACTTATCATGCATCAAAGAGGAGAATTGCATGGCTGATGCGCGTATTGATGGTTATGACCGCAAGATATTATCCCTCCTGCAGGTCGATGCGCGACTGACCAACAATGATCTGTCGGAACGGGTAAACCTGTCCCCCTCGCAATGTTCGCGCCGCCGGCAGAGGCTTGAGGAAGAGGGCTACATCCGCGGCTATGCGGCCATGCTCGACCGGGACAGGCTCGGCTTTCCGCTCGTCAACATCATCACGGTGACGCTTGCCACGCACAACCCCGACAATGCACGTCGTTTCGGCGAGTTGCTCGCCCGTCTGCCCGAAGTGCAGGAAGCGCACGCGCTGACAGGCGAAATGGACTACATCCTCAAAGTGGTAACGCCCGACCTGAAATCGCTTTCGGATTTCGTCAATGGCGTGCTCCTGCCTCATGACTCGGTGCAGCATGTGAAAAGTGCCATCGTGCTCGAGACGCTGAAGGAAACAGGCGCCCTGCCGCTTTGAGATTTTGCGTTACAAACATGGCTGGAAATTTCTCTTTATTGTTACATAATTTCCGCTAAAGTCTCGGTGGACGAGAGGCGGGATTCCAGTGGATACTCGGCTCTCAGGCGATCGTGCGGAGATGGGAGAAGCTTCAAACGGTATCGCCGGCGAATATAGAGCGTCGTTTCCGACGCTTCGGGGCATGCAATCGGGAGGAGAAGCATGAAACCATTTTCCGTCAGAAAACTGGCCCTGGCGGCTGCCGTTGCGGCAACCGGGCTCATCGGGGCCACGGCCTCGTCATGGGCGCAGGAGGTAACGCTCAGGCTACACCAGTTCCTGCCGCCGCAGGCCAATGTGCCAAAGCTGGTTCTGGACCCCTGGGCGGACAAGGTGGAACAGGAATCGGGTGGGCGCATCAAGATCGAGCGCTACCCTGCCATGCAGCTCGGCGGCACACCGCCGCAGCTCTACGATCAGGCGCGTGACGGCATCGTTGATATCGTCTGGACCCTGCCGGGCTCCAATCCGGGCCGCTTCCCCTCGACGGAAGTGTTCGAACTTCCCTTCATGATGACCAATGCCGAGGCGACCTCGCGCGCCTATTGGGACCTGTTCGAAAAGCACATGAAGGATACGGAGTTCAAGGACACGCATGTGCTGGGTGTCTGGGTTCACGGCCCCGGCATGCTCCACTCCAAGGAGCCGATCGAGAAGCTCGACGATCTGAAGGGCATGAAGATCCGTGCACCCACGCGCATCATCAACTCGCTGCTCGGCCAGCTTGGCGCGACGCCGGTGGGCATGCCGGTGCCGCAGATCACAGAAGCGCTCTCCAAGGGCGTGATCGATGGCTGCGTGATCCCGTGGGAAGTCACGCCAGCGCTGAAAGTGCCGGAGCTCGTGTCGAACCATACGGAGTTTGGCGGCGATCACGCGCTCTATACGACGACCTTCGTGCTGGCGATGAACAAGGCGAAGTATGACAGCCTGCCGGATGACCTGAAAAAGGTGCTCGACGACAATTCCGGCCAGGAATTCGCAGCCTTCGCCGGCAGCACGCAGGCCGGTGCGGACGTTCCAAGCCGCAAAATCGCGGTCGATCGCGGCAACAACATCATCGAGATCAGCGCTGAAGACACGGAAACCTGGAAAGAAGCGGCGGCACCCGTCTACGAACAGTGGGTGACCGAAATGAAGGACAAGGGGATCGACGGCCAGATGCTGATCGACGAGGCCCGTGCCTTGATCGACAAATACACCAGTCAGTGAGGCTGACACGGCCATGACAGACGGGGCGGGCTGCGAAGCCTGCCCCGTTTTTTGGGACACGGTTGAGCATTTTGCAGTCGGGTGGAAACACCTCCCGCCCGCACAAATGCGGGGAGACCAACCGAAAGAGCGGAGAAACGTTTCCGTGAAACGGTCAACCGCTCTATCGTGTCGAGACCCAAGCTTGCGAAGGCGACAACCGCTGGCTAACGTTTCCGGACCCAGCGCAAGAATGAGAAAACCAAGCAGGAACGCCATGGGACGGGACGGGGCATGAGACTATCGAGCATTGTTGTCTGGCTGGCTAGGGTGATGGCCATTCTGGGCGGCATCGTTCTGGCGGCGGTCATCGTCATGACCGTGGCCAGCATCACCGGTCGCGCGCTGGTGCGCTTTGGCCTTGGTCCCGTGCCAGGTGACTTCGAGCTCGTTCAGGCCGGTGTCGGCTTTGCGGTTTTCGCGTTTCTGCCCTGGTGTCAACTCAATCGCGGGCACGCCACGGTGGACATATTCACCACCTTTCTGCCGAACAGCGTGAACCACATGATCGACCTGGTGACCGAGATCATCATGACGCTGGTTCTCGTGCTGATCGCCCGTCAGCTCTATTACGGCATGCTCGACAAGCTGAGCTATAACGAGACCACCTTCATCCTGCAGTTTCCGCTCTGGTGGCCCTATGCGGCCTGCCTCGTGGCAGCGGTGATTGCGGTGATCGTGTCATTTTACATGATCCTCGTGCGCTATCGCGAACTGAAGGTTGGCACACCGATGCCTGAGCCCGGACAGGGGAGCCTCCATTGACCAATCTTGAAATCGGGCTCTGGTCCTTTCCGCTTCTCCTGCTTCTGATTTTCGTGCGTCTGCCCATCGGTCTCGCCATGCTCCTGTGCGGGCTTGGCGGAACATGGCTCGTGTTCGGCAATGTCACGCCTGTGCTGGCCAAGCTGAAAAACGAAACCTATTCGACCTTTTCCGGTTACTCGCTCTCCATCGTTCCGCTGTTTCTGCTGATGGGGCAGTTTGCAACGCTGGGCGGCATGTCGCGGGCGCTGTTCAAGGCGGCTGAAACCTGGATGGGGCACAAGCGCGGCGGTGTGGCCATGGCGGCTGTGGGTGCATGTGCGGGTTTCGGAGCGATCTGCGGATCATCCCTCGCAACGGCTGCAACCATGAGCCAGGTGGCACTGCCGGAACTGCGCCGCTATGGCTATTCGGGTGCACTTGCCACGGGAACGCTCGCGGCAGGTGGCACACTCGGCATTCTCATTCCGCCATCGGTTATCCTCGTCATCTATGCGATCCTGACCGAGCAGAACATCGCCAAGCTTTTCGTCGCCGCTTTTGTGCCGGGCGTCCTTGCGGCCATCGGCTACATGATCGCGATCTCGATCTATGTGCGGCTGTGGCCGAACTCGGCTGGAACACGCGAGCGTGCGCCTTATGCGGAACGGATGCGGGCGCTGCTCGATGTGTGGCCGGTTCTGGTGGTGTTTCTGGCGGTTGTCGGCGGCATTTATCTTGGCGTTTTCACACCGACCGAAGGCGCTGCCGTGGGTGCCGCCGGCACCGGGCTGATCGCGCTCGTGAATGGCGGGCTGACCCGCGAGACCTTCGTTGAATCGATCCTCGCCACGGCAACCGCCACGGCGATGATTTTCTTCATCGTGCTGGGGGCCGGCTTCTACAACTCGTTTCTGGCGCTGGCGCAGGTGCCGCAGCAGATGGCGGCATTCGTGAGCGAGCAGGGCTACAGCCCGTGGATGGTGCTGACGCTGATCCTGCTGCTTTATCTCGTATTCGGCTGCGTGATGGACTCGCTCTCCATGATCCTGCTCACCATTCCGATCTTTTTTCCGATCGTGACCGTTCTCGATTTCGGTCTGGGGGCGGAGGAGTTTGCCATCTGGTTCGGCATTCTCGTTCTGATCGTGGTGGAGGTGGGGCTGATCACGCCACCGGTGGGCATGAACCTCTTCGTGCTTAACTCGATGGCGAAGGACACGCCGATTTCGGCGACCTATCGTGGCGTGATGCCCTTCGTGATCAGCGACATTGTGCGCGTGGCGCTGCTGACGCTGTTTCCGACAATCTCGCTGTTCCTGATGCGCTGGCTCTACTGACGGCGGGATGGAGGGTGGGTTGCATCGATGGGGTGCGCGGTTCGCCCTTCGACATACTCAGGAAGCTCACCATGAGGGATGTGGTGTATTGCCTGGAAGTTGGTCGCTGATGTTCCCGGCAGGTCTTGCTGCCCTACACCCTCCCTCATGGTGAGCTTGTCGAACCTCGCACCGCACTGTTGCCACCCCAAGTCGCTTCGGAGAGGCTAGAGACCGCGCTCCTGAATGATACCGTAGAGATTGGCCGAGCGGGTGCCGCTGCGGCAATAGGCAAAGACCGGGCCGGGCAGTTCCCTGAGGGCGGTGGCCATGTCTGTGACGTCATCGATTGTCATGGCACCGGAGACGACCGGCACATGGCGGAAGGACAGGCCGGCCTCTTTCGCCGCTTTTGAAATGGTCTCGACCGTGGGCTGTCCGGCGTCCTCACCATCGGGCCTGTTGCAGACGATGCTCTTGTATCCGGCCTGCTTGATGGCGGCGATGTCTTCCGGCGCGATCTGCGGGGACACTGCGTAGTCGTCCGAAATTTTCTTGATATCCATGGTGTTCCTCACTGAGTCACGCGTTTTTCGGCGGCAGAGAAGCGCCGTTTGAGGGATTTGGCAACAAGAATGCCGGCGATGAGCGAGGCGAGGAACACAATCGTGTCCGAATAGCCGAGCCCGAGGGCCGGGATCGCCGCACCCGGACAGAAGCCGGCAATGCCCCAGCCGATGCCGAAAACGGCAGCGCCGCCGATCAGTTGCGGGTCGAGATCGCTTCGTGTCGGGAGCTGGAAGCGCTCGGCGAAAAATGGCTTCTCGCGCGTGCCGAAGAGGAGACGGTAGCCGAGGGCAGCGACCGCAAGCCCACCGCCCATCACGAAGGCGAGGCTTGGATCCCAGGTGCCCGCGAGATCGAAGAAATTCAGTACCTTTGCGGGATTGATCATGCCCGATAGCGCGATGCCGGCACCGAACAGAAGGCCGGCGATGAGGGCTGCGACAAGCTGTTTCATCGGTCAGCCTCCGAACACGTGACGAATGATGAACACGGTGACGAGAGCGGTAGCCATGAAGGTGATGACGGCAACGATGGATCGGATGGAACCGCGCGATATGCCGCAGACACCGTGCCCGCTCGGACAGCCATTGCCGAAGGTGACACCAATGCCGACAAGAACACCGCCGATGACGAGCGCGGCGGTGGAGACGGGCACCTGGAAGGGGATTGCCGCACCGCTCAGCATCAGAAACAGGGGCGCGGCGATGGCGCCGATGATGAAAGCGGCGCGCCAGTGCCAGGCGTTTTCCTGTGGGGGAAGGAGGCCTGACAGAATGCCCGTCATGCCGGCCACCCGGCCGTTGAAGGCCATAAGCACCACTGCGGCAAGACCGATCAGCGCGCCGCCGGCGAGTGAGGCTATGGGTGTAAACTCGGTCATTTCTGCAACTCCGTCGCCATGAGATCAAAGGCGATCTGAATATGGGGTCACGCCTGCCTCAATGCCAAGGGGAGGACGGCGAGTTGTCTAAACAAGATCGCCAAACCCGCCGCCTGTCAGCGCGAGCTGGCGAAGGATGGGAGCGGGTTCGAAAACGCGATTGCCGGTCTTCCGGTGCCAGTGCTCCAGCCGCTCGACGATTGTCTTGATGCCGAAGCGCTCGGCCCAGAACATCGGCCCGCCCTTGGCAACCGGGAAGCCGTAGCCATTGACCCACACGACATCGATGTCGGAGGCGCGGGCGGCGATGCGCTCTTCGAGGATCTTCGCGCCCTCGTTGATCATCGGGTAGAGCGTGCGCTCGGTGATCTCGTCCGCACTGATTTCGCGGCGTTCCACGCCAAGCTCGGCTGCCTTCTTCTCGATGAGCTCCTGAACGAAGGGATCGGGTTTTGGCGTGCGGGAGCCTTCTTCATAGAGATAAAAGCCGCGGCCGGTCTTCTGGCCGAAATGGCCTGCCTCGCACAGCGTGTCGCCGATAGGGGCGGTGAGGCCCTGCGACTGGCGGTGTTTCCAGCTGATGTCGAGACCGGCGAGGTCGACCATCTGGAACGGGCCCATGGGCCAGCCGAAATCGGTGAACACACGGTCCACCTGTTCGGGCGTCGCGCCGGAAAGGAGCAGGTCCTCGTTCTGCTCGCGCCGGGCGGCGAGCATGCGGTTGCCGACGAACCCGTTGCACACGCCGACGACGACGGGAACCTTGCCGATCTTGCGGGCGAGCGCCAGCGCTGTCTTGATGACATCTGGGGCTGTCTCTTCGCCGCGCACGATCTCCAAAAGCTTCATGACATGGGCAGGCGAGAAGAAATGGAGGCCGACCACATCCTGCGGGCGGCTGGTGGTGGCGGCGATCTCGTTCACATCGAGATAGGAGGTGTTGGAGGCGAGTATGGCGCCGGGCTTCAGCACGCCGCCGAGTGCGGTGAAGACCTGACGCTTCACGCCCATATCCTCGAACACGGCCTCGATGACGATGTCGCAATCGGCAAGGTCGGCATAATGGGTGGTGCCGGAGATGCGCCCCGTGCGGGCCTCTTTTTCCTCAGCCGTGATAGAGCCGCGCTTTACCGATCCCGCATAGGTCTTGTCGATGTGGGCGAGACCGCGCGCGATGGCGTCCTCGTTCATCTCCAGAATGGTGACGGGAATGCCGCCATTGGCAAGCGCCATGGCAATGCCCGCACCCATGGTGCCGGCACCGATGACGCCGGCACGCGCGATCTTTCGCGCCTCGGTCTCGCGGGGAATGCCGGGCACGCGGGTTGCCTCGCGGGTGGCAAAGAAGAGATGGCGCTGGGCGGCGGATTCTTCGCTGTCGCGGCGCTCCAGAAAGAGTTCGCGCTCGCGGTCGAGGGCTGCATCGAACTCCATGGTGATGGCATTGCGGACGGCTTCTGCCGCCGTGTGCGGCGCGGTGAGACCGCGCGCTTTTTTCGTCACTGCCTTCACGGCCTCATCGAAGGCGGCGAGGTCGATGGCGAGTTTTTCGCTGCGGGCGCGGATATGGATGTGCGGCTTCCGGGATGTCGCCATGTCGCGGGCGAAGGCCACGGCCTCGGCCAGAAGATCGCTCTCGGCCACGCGGTCGACCGCTCCGAGCCGGGCGGCTTCGTCCATGCCGATGGGCTTGCCGGAGACGATCATCTTCAGCGCGGCTTCCGGCCCGACGAGGCGGGGCAGGCGCACCGTGCCACCGGCGCCGGGAATGAGGCCGAGATTGACCTCGGGCAGGCCGATCATCGCGGACCTGTCTGCAATACGGTAGTGGCAGCCGAGTGCCAGCTCCAGCCCACCGCCAAGCGCTGTGCCGTGGATCGCGGCAACGGTGGGTTTGTCGATGCTTTCCAGCTTTTCGATCAGGTCGGGGAGGCTTGGCTCCTTCGGCGGTTTGCCGAACTCGGAAATGTCGGCACCGGCAATAAAGGTGCGACCCGCGCAGGCGATGACGATGGCCTGAACCGTATCGTCCGCATTGGCCTCTCCAAGCGCTTCGAAGAGAGGTGCGCGCAGTGCGTGGCCGAGCGCGTTGACCGGCGGATTGTCCAGAGTGAGGACGGCAATGCCATTGTCGCGGGTGATCTTTACGGTGTCGCTCATTCGGGGTCCTCTTGTCATCCAAAGTGCCGGCAGCGCCGGTTCAGGCGGCGGGCGTGGTCTCGCGCAGAAAATTTGCAATCAGGGCGGCAGTCGCCTCGGGCTGTTCGATACAGGGCAGGTGGCCGGCGTCTGCGATGATTTCGAAGCGGGCACCTTCGATCAGATTCGACAGTTCCCGCACCAGATCGGGTGGGGTGGAACCGTCCTGATCACCAACGATGCAAAGCGTTGGCAGCTTTAGGGCGCGGGTGTCCTCGGTGAGATCGGCGTCACGCAGGGCAAAGCAGGTGCCGGCGTAACCATCGACCGTGGTGCGGGTGAGCATGGCGGTGTAACCGATGAAAGGGGCGTTCTCCGGTGCGCGGAAAGAGGGCGTGAACCAGCGCTGGAGAATGCCATCGGCGATGGCCGCGATGCCTGTTTCGTTTACGGCTTCGATGCGGCTGTTCCACAGCTCGTCATGGCCGATTTTATGGCCAGTGTCGCACAGCACGAGGCGGGAGACGAGATGCGGCCAGCGGGCGGCGAGCCCCTGCGCGATCATGCCGCCAACGGAGAGGCCGACAATGGTCGCGCCTGTGATGTCGAGATGGTCGAGCAGGGCGGCGAGATCATCGACGTGATCGCTCAGCGCATAGGGCTGGGGCGTGGCTTCGGAGAGGCCGTGGCCGCGCTTGTCGTAAAGGACGATGCGATAATCGGCTTCGAGCCGCGCGACGACGGCATCCCAGATGCGAAAGTCGGTTCCGAGCGAGCTGGAGAAGACGAGAACGGGCTTGCCGACCGTTCCCCGCACCTCGTGATGAATGACGACGCCGTTGACGCGCGTGAAGTTCATGCACCTGCCTCCCATGGTTTGCCGCAAGGCGGCTTCTGTATGGGAGAAGGGGAAGGCGTCGTCAATGATTTGAAGATTGAAACGCCGTTAGCCAGCCATCTTCATGGTCACTTCGCCATTCAGCGAATTGGAGACAGTGCAGCGGGCCTTGGCGCGCTTGATGAGCTCCGCGCACTCTTCCTCGCCGGGCATTGTGTCGAGCGAAACGGTGGCGTCATAGCTGCCGATGCGGTCGGGCAGATCCTCGGCCTTCTTGCCGGAAACCTCGACAGAGACCTGCCCGACATCGATCTTCATCTCCTGCGCGGCGTGATGGAAGGAGAGGGCAAGGCAGGCACCGAGCGCGGAGATCATGAAATCGACCGGCGTTCCCGCCTCTTCCGTGGAGGGCGAGGTGATGGCGATATTCTGTTTGGGTGCGGTGTCGACATGGATCACCTTGCCGGGGCCGATGGCGGTGGTGAAGGGGCCGTAGGTCTTTGCTTTGATGCGGATCGCCATGTGAAACTCCAGAAAGGCAATTCAGATCGCTCACATGTAGTGGTGTGGCGTGACCGCGTCCAGCGGCAGTGCTTCAGGGGCTGTCTTCTCGCTGACGCGGTGGCTCGTCTTCGATCAGGATGCGTTCGGCCGCGCCGTCGAGATCGTCATACTGGCCGCTCTTGAGCGACCAGAGGAAGGCGGCGAGGCCGGCGGCTCCCAGAAAAAGCGCTATCGGGATCAGCACCACGAGATTGGTCATTGCGTTGCCTCGACATGGGATTGCCCGGTCATGCCGTGACGACTGCCAGCGCGCAGGCGCAGCGCGTTGCCGATGACGATCAGCGAGGAGAGCGACATGGCGATGGCCGCCACCAGTGGCGTGACATGGCCGAGAACGGCGATCGGCACGGCCAGAACATTGTAGGCAATGGCGAGGCCGAAGTTCTGGCGGATCAGACGACCGGCGCGGCGCGACACGTCACGGGCAAGCGGCACGGCCAGCATGGTCTCGCGCAGGAAAACGAAATCAGCGGCATTGCGGCCAATGTCTGCCGCCGTGGCAGGGGCCATGGAGACGTGCGCGGCGGCGAGGGCGGGGGCGTCGTTCAACCCGTCGCCGACCATCAGAACCTTGCGGCCTTCGGAAGCGAGCGCACGCATGCGCTCAAGCTTGTCGCCGGGAAGGACACTTGCCTGAAAACACTCGACACCCAGCCTGGCAGCGATGTCGCTGACCTGTTCGGCGCTGTCGCCGGAGATGATTTCCACGGCGACGCCGTTTTCTTTCAGGTGAGAAATTGCCTCTTTCGCCCCGGGGCGAAGCCGGTCCTCGAAACGGAAAGTGGCGTATTTCCCGCCATCGCGGGAAAGGACCGTTCCGCCTGCCTGGTTCTCATGCGCATTCGTGCTGCCGAGCGACCAGCCCGCGCGGCCAAGCCGCCAGACGGTTTCGCCCGCGCGGGCTTCGATGCCGAGGCCCGGCATTTCCTCAACACTGTCGAACGTATCCGTCGCCCGCAGCGAACCGGCAGCGCGCAGGATCGCGCGGGAAAAGGGATGGCGGGAATGCGCTGCAAGGGCGGCGGCGGTTGACAATGCATCCGGCGTTATCTCGTCCGCATTGCGCAGTTCGGGGATGCCGAGCGTCAGCGTCCCGGTCTTGTCGAAGACGGCGGTGTCGATCTCGGCGAGGCGTTCCATCGCGGCGCCATCCTTGACCATGATGCCGTTTTCGAAGAGACGCCGCGCGGCAACCACCTGAACGATGGGAACCGCAAGGCCGAGCGCGCAGGGGCAGGTGATGATGAGCACGGCAATGGCGATGGTGATGGCGCGGTGCCAGTCGCCACTTGCCGCCATCCAGCCGAGAAAGGTGAGGAAGGCGGTGGCGTGAACCACGGGCGAATAGAGTGCCGAGGCACGGTCCGCCAGCCGGCGATAGCGTGCCCGCCCGCCTTCTGCCACCTCCATCAGGCGCATCATCTCGGCGAGGAAGGAGGTCCCGGCGGTGGCGGTTGCCTCAACGATGAGCGGCTGGGTGAGATTGAGCATGCCGGCGCGTAGGTCGCTGCCGGGTTTCACCGGCTGCGGTGCGCTTTCGCCGGTGGCCATGGAGCAGTCGAGTTCGGACGAACCTTTCAGAACGATCCCGTCGACGGGCACGCGCTCACCGGCGGCGACCACCAGCTTCATGCCGGTGGTGACTTCCTGCAAGGGGAGGTAATCGCGCCCACCATCCTCGGCAATGACCAGCGCGCCGCGCGGCGCCAGGCGGGCGAGCCCCTTGACGGCGGTGCGCGCGCGCTCGCGCATCACGTGGTCGAGCGTGCGGCCGATCAGCAGGAAGAAGAGAAGCGAAACGGAGGCATCGAAATAGGCGTGCTGGCCGCTGTTGATGGTCTCGTAGAGGCTGAGCCCGTAGGCCAGCGAGATGCCAAGGGCGATGGGCACATCCATGTTCATGCGTCCGTGGCGGAGCGCATTGAGGGCCGAGCGGTAGAAGATGCCACCGGCAAACACCAGCGCGGGCAGGGCGATCAGCGCTGAAAGCCAGTGAAAGAGGTCGCGCGTCGCCTGTTCCGCACCCGACCAGACAGACACGGAAAGAAGCATGATGTTGCCGGCGGCAAATCCGGAGATCGCCACGGCGCGGATGAGCTGGGAGAGAACCGGATCCCCGCCGGTCTCGACACTGTCGAAAAGGTGGGCGGCGTAGCCGAGCCTGTTCAGCGTGTCGATGATGGGCGGCAGTGCGCCCTCGCGCCACTTCACGCTGACGCGCTTGGTGGAAAGATTGACGCGCGCACCTGCCACGCCGTCGAGCCTGCCGAGGGCGGATTCGATTGTCTGAATGCACGCGCCGCAATGGACGCCGGGAACGGAAAGATCGGTCTGTTGCAGGCCTTCCCCGACAGAGAGGCTTGCGAGTACGAGTTCTTCGGCGCGCGGACCGGCTTCACGGGCCTGTTCGGCTTCCAGCGCCATTTCGGTGCCGGGGGCGCAGCAGCTCATCTGAGTTCTCCGCCGACAATCGTGATGCGTCGCACATCGCGATAGGGATGCTCGAGGCCCGCTTGGGCGGTGATGTTGATGACCCAGGTGCCGTCGCCGGGGCCGTGATCGACGCCGAAGCCGCCATCGGAACGACGTTGCATTTGAAGGGTAACGTCTTCGTCGGCGGTGACAGGACGGTGCATCACCATTGTGACGCTCTCGAGCGGGATCGGATCGCCGCTCGCATCGAGAAGGCGGTAGGTGATTGCGTCTCCCTCAACGGAAAGCTCGCCCTTCCAGCCGAGTGCTGCCTGCTGGCGGCCTTCTTCCGCGCGTTCGTTGAAGGTCTGGCTCGCCACATAGGTGTTTTTGACGATCAGGCCGGTCCAGCTCGACTGCGCGTAGAAGGCCATGGTCAGATTGACCGTGATGATGACGCCGAAAAAGGCGACCATGATGGCGAGCATGTGCCAGCCGGTGAATTCCTTCTGTTTCTGCACTTTGCCGCTCATCGTGAACCCTCCGGGATGTTGAAGCTGGCCCTGTAGACATCGCTTTCGAAACTTGCCTTGTCTTCGACGACGAAGCGGAATGAGGTGTCTGCCTCGCTCAGCCGGTCTGCCGGCAGGGTGACGAAGATGCGCACCTCGCGCAGACGATCCGGATCGACAGGCACGGCTGCAGAACGGTCGTCCGGCTGGTCGAGCCCGACCACATTCATGGTTGCGCCGGTGAGGCCTTCGAGCGACACGAGGATGACGCGTGGTTCCGGGATCATGTTCAACAGCTTGACCGTATAGCCATTGCGCACCGAGCCATCCGACAGAAGCACATATTGCGGATTGCGGTCGTGGAGTACGTTGACCTCCAGCCGGTCGCGCGTCAGCAGGGCATAGAGCATGACGAGCCCGACGAGCGACCAGGCGCCGAAATAGACGAAGGTGCGCAGGCGAAAGATCTTGCGCCAGTGGAAATGCGCGACCCTGTCGCTGAGGCCGCCACCTTCCCGGCGCACGCGGTCGGGATTGATGGTCTCCGTGCCGCCGGCTGTCGCCAGCGCCATATTGGCGTTGTAGTCGGAAAGTGTTGCGTAGGAGATGAGACCGCGTTCGCGCCCGAGCTTGTCCATCACGCCGTCGCACGCATCGATGCACAGCGCGCAGGTGATGCATTCGAGCTGCTGGCCGTCGCGGATGTCGATGCCCATGGGGCAGACGGCAACGCAGGCATTGCAGTCCACGCAGTCGCCCACGGTTCTGCCCTCGGCGGCCGCCTTCTTGGCATGGCGCGAGCGAGGCTCGCCGCGCCAGTCATTGTAGGTGACGGTGAGCGAGTTTTCGTCCAGCATGGCCGCCTGAATGCGTGGCCACGGGCACATATAGGTGCAGACCTGCTCGCGCATGAGGCCGCCGAACAGATAGGTGGTTGCGGTGAGAACGGCGATGGTCATGTAGGCGACGGGAGCCGCCTGAGCGGTTGCGATATCGACGAGAAGCGATGGTGCGTCGGCGAAATAGAAGACCCACGCGCCGCCGGTCGCCACGGCGATGAGAACCCAGATCAAGTGTTTTGCGGAGCGTTTGGCGAGCTTGCTGGCGGAGAACGGTGCGGCATCGAGCTTGATGCGGGCATTGCGGTCGCCCTCAATGGCGCGTTCCACCACGAGGAAGAGGTCGACCCAGACGGTCTGCGGACAGGTATAACCGCACCATGCCCGGCCCACCGTGGAGGTGATCAGGAAAAGTCCGATGCCGGCCATGACAAGCAGGCCCGCGATATAGAAAAATTCCTGCGGCCAGATCTCGATGAAGAAGAAATAGAACCGCCGGTTGGCGAGATCGATCAGAACCGCCTGATCGGGCGCATAGGGGCCGCGATCCCAGCGCAGCCATGGGGTGAGATAGTAGATGCCGAGCGTGGCGAACATGATGAGCCATTTGAAGCGGCGGAACTGCCCGGAAGCGCGTTTCGGGAAGATTTTCTTGCGCGGAGCGTAGAGCGGCTGGCGTTTGCCGGCAGTGTTTACCGCTTCGGCGTCGATACGCTCCACGGCCTCTCGGGAAGCGGTGCTGCTGGCTGCGTTTTCGGTGGCAAGTGTCATTTCGGCGGCTCGCAAACTGCTCTTTGAGCCTATCGTCTAGCGGCCGGAAACACCTCGGGCATTGATCCCGATCAAAGCGGGAGGCTGGGAGGCCGAACCCCGGCCTGTTTGGCCGGGATTCGCTGTGCGTTGTGGGTAGGGGCTACTCGCCGCCGCCGAGCGAGTGTACGTAGACAGAAAGCTGCTTGACGGTCGGGTCTCCAAGCCGCTCCTGCCAGGCCGGCATGACGCCGTGCTTAGGCTGGCGCACCTGTGCCGCGATCTGGGCTTCGCTGGAACCGTAGAGCCAGATCGCATCGGCAAGGTTTGGTGCGCCGAAGGTGACGTCGCCCTCACCGGCATCGCCATGGCAGGAGGCGCAATTGTCGGCGTAAACCTGCGCACCGGCTTCGGCCAGAGCCGGATCGGACGGCGTTGCGGTGAAGGAGACCACATGGGCCGCCACCTGACGGATCTCGTCACGGCTCAGAATGTCGCCGAAGGCCGGCATCTCGCCAAAGCGCGTATCGTCGTCGCCGTCAAACCTGACACCGTGCGCGATCGTCTGGTGGATCGCCTCGATGTCGCCGCCCCACAGCCAGTCGTCGTCGTTGAGGTTGGGATAACCGGCAGAGCCCTGCGCGCCTGAACCATGGCACTGCGAGCAGTTGACCTTGAAAGCGGCGTCACCGGCTGCGGTGGCAAAACGGCGCAGCGTTTCGTCGGCGAGGATTTCATCCAGCGGCTTTTTGGCGATGGCTGCGCGCAAATCCGCCTGCTCAGCCGAGACAGCGTCCATGGTGGTGGTGAGCTCCTGACGGCTCGAATAACCCAGAACGCCCTTGGTGGCGTCGCTGATGAGCGGCCATGCCGGATAGGCGATCGTGTAGCCTATGGACCAGACGATGGTGGCGTAGAAGGTCCACACCCACCAGCGGGGCATGGGGTTGTCGAGCTCGCGAATGCCGTCCCACTCATGGCCGGTGGTCGAGACGCCCGAGACCTCGTCGATATGCTTGTTCTCACTCATCTCAATCGTCCTTCAGCGGGATGCGTGCGGCTTCATCGGCGCTCTTCCTGCTTCCGGGGCGGAAGGCAAAAAGAACCGTGCCGACGAAGAAGAAGGCCATGAAGAGAAGGCCCCAGCTATCGGCGAACTGCCGGAGCGCGGTATAGGCTTCCATGATCTTTCCTCCTCAGCGATAGCCGGCGGCTTCGTCATAGGTCGAGAAATCGACCAGCGTGCCGAGCATCTGCAGATAGGCGACCAGCGCATCCATTTCGGTGAGCGCATCGGGGTTGCCGTCGAAATCGCCGAGCACCGCCTTTGGGTAGCGTTCTTCGAGACCGGACGTGTCCGCGTTGGGGTCGGCCTGGGCGCGAATATCCGCATTGGCGTTGGTGATCATTTCTTCCGTGTAGGGCACGCCGACACGCAGATTGGCGATCAGCTCGGTCGAGAAATCGTTAATCTCCAGCGGCGTGTCCTTGAGGAACGCGTAGCTGGGCATGATCGATTCCGGCACCACGGAGCGCGGCTCGATCAGGTGATCCACATGCCATTCGTTGGAGTATCTGGCCCCGACACGGGCGAGATCCGGGCCCGTGCGCTTCGACCCCCACTGGAAGGGATGATCGTACATGGACTCCGCAGCGAGGCTGTAATTGCCATAGCGCTCCACCTCATCGCGGAAGGGACGGATCATCTGGCTGTGGCAGGTGTAGCAGCCCTCGCGGATGTAGATGTTGCGACCGGCCAGCTCCAGCGGTGAATAAGGGCGCATGCCCTCCACCTTCTCGATGGTGTTCTCCAGATAGAACAGAGGCACGATCTCGACGATGCCGCCGATTGTCACCACCAGGAACGACCCGACCAGAAGGAGCGTGGCGTTCTTCTCGATGATCTTGTGTTTGTCCAGCAATGCCATCGTCAGGGCTCCTTAACCGGCACTTTGAAGGGAAGGGGCGGGTTGGGCGACGGCGCCGCCGATCGGCGCTTCCTTGCGCTCATGGCCAAGGATGGTCATGACCAGATTGTAGGCCATGACGATGCCACCGAGCAGGAAGAGAACGCCGCCCAGCGCGCGCACCACATAATAGGGGTGCATGGCGGCGACGGTTTCGGCGAACGAGTAGACCAGGAAGCCCTGATCGTCGTACTCGCGCCACATCAGGCCCTGCTGGATGCCCGACACCCACATGACGGCCGCGTAGACGACGATGCCGAGGGTTGCGAGCCAGAAGTGCCAGGTGACGAGCCGCAGCGAATAAAGCCGCTCGCGGTTCCACAGTTTCGGCACGAGGTAGTAGAGCGCGCCGAAGGTGATCATGCCGACCCAGCCGAGTGCGCCCGAATGCACGTGGCCGATGGTCCAGTCCGTGTAGTGCGACAGCGAGTTGACCGCCTTGACCGACATCAGCGGGCCTTCGAAGGTGGACATGCCGTAGAAGGCGACGGCCAGAACCATCATGCGGATGATCGGGTCGGTGCGCAGCTTGTCCCAGGCGCCCGAAAGCGTCATCAGACCGTTGATCATGCCGCCCCAGGAGGGCATCCACAGCATGATGGAGAACACCATGCCCAGCGTCTGTGCCCAGTCGGGCAGAGCGGTGTAATGGAGGTGGTGTGGGCCGGCCCAGATATAGAGGAAGATCAACGCCCAGAAGTGGATGATCGACAGGCGGTAGGAATAGACCGGGCGGTTCACCTGCTTGGGGATGAAGTAGTACATCATGCCCAGGAAGCCGGCGGTCAGGAAGAAGCCAACCGCATTATGGCCGTACCACCATTGCGTCAGCGCATCCTGCACGCCGGCGAAAAGCGAATAGCTCTTGGAACCGAAGGGCGAGACCGGAACCGCCAGGTTGTTCACCACATGCAGCATGGCGATGGTCACGATGAACGACAGGTAGAACCAGTTCGCCACATAGATGTGCGGCTCCTTGCGCCTGAAGATCGTGCCCAGGAAGACGATGAGATAAGCGACCCAGACGATGGTGAGGAACAGGTCCACATACCATTCGGGCTCTGCATATTCACGGCTCTGGGTGATGCCGAGCAGATAGCCGGTTGCCGCCATGACGATGAAGAGCTGATAGCCCCAGAACACGAACCAGGCGAGATTGCCGCCGAAGAGGCGGGCCCGGCAGGTGCGCTGCACCACATAGAAGGACGTGGCGATGAGCGCGTTGCCGCCGAAGGCGAAGACGACCGCGGATGTGTGCAGCGGGCGGGTCCGGCCGAAATTGAACCAGGGCTCGATGTTGAGGTCGGGGTAGGCGAGCTGCAGCGCGACCAGCACGCCAACGAGGAACCCGACAATGCCCCACAGCGTCGTGGCGATGACGCCATAACGCACCGGGCCATCCATATAGCCGTCAGTGTCGGGCCTTAACGGAATCGATGCTGCCCCCGCGGGCGCGAAGTGCGTGTTGCGCATCAATACGATCGCCGATCCAAGCAGGACAAAGAACAGGACCCACATATGGGCCTGAAAGGCTGAATCCTGCGCCAGACCCGCAGCGGCCAGTGCTGCAAACGCAGCCAGGCTGACCAGTACGATCTCGGTGCCAAATCTCATTGCTGTTTCCCCAGTTCAAAAAGCTTGCGGGAATCCGTTCCCCGATTCTCACGCGTCACACTTCGGGCAATGGGGGCGGTGGCGCCTTGATCTGCGTCAAAGCCTGCTCTGCTGTGGCGTGAAAAGACACGTTGCAAAGACACGTGGCAAAGACGGGGATGTTTGCGGAATGGTTGCGATGCAGCGCGCAGGAGAACAGGTCAGTGGAACTGGGCCCGCCGCCCGCTATGCGGCAGCGGTGCCGCGCTACACCAGTTATCCCACGGCACCGCATTTCCATACGGGCGTGACTGGCGAAACGTTTCGCGGCTGGCTGGCCGAGACGGGTCAAGGGGACGATCTCTCGCTCTATGTCCACATCCCGTTCTGCGACCGGCTGTGCTGGTTCTGCGCCTGCCACACAAAGATGACGCGCCGCTATGAGCCCGTGGCTGCCTTTCTCGATGCGCTTTTCTGCGAGATCCGCACGGTGGGTGGCATTCTGAAGGGGCGCGGGCGGGTCCGCGCGCTCCATTTCGGCGGCGGCTCGCCGACCATGCTGCGCGCAGACGACATTGTGCGGTTGGGCAGCGCGCTTAAAACGGCCTTCAATTTTGCCGCCAATGCCGAAATCAGCGTGGAACTAGACCCCAACGACATGGACGAGGCGCGCTTCGACGCGCTCGCTGAAATCGGCATGACGCGCGCGAGCCTCGGTGTTCAGGACTTCGACCCGCAGGTCCAGAAGGCGATCAACCGCGAACAGACGTTTGAACAGACCAAGGCGGTGGTGGATGGCGTGCGGGCGCGGGGTGTGCGGTCGGTCAATCTCGACCTGCTCTACGGCCTGCCGCACCAGACATGCGAGAGCGTCGCCGACACGATCCGACAGGCGCTGACGCTTTCGCCGGACCGGATCGCAATTTTCGGCTATGCGCATGTGCCGTGGTTCAAGAAGCACCAGACCATGATCGACGAGGCCTGGCTGCCTGGGCCTGAGGAGCGCTTCGAGCAGCAGCAGGAGACGGCGCGCATCATTCGGGAAGCGGGCTATGAGGCGATCGGGCTTGACCATTTTGCAAAGCCGGATGACCCGCTCGCCACGGCCGCGCGGCAAGGGCGGCTCAACCGGAATTTTCAGGGCTATACCGAGGATGCCTGCCGCAGGCTGATTGGCCTTGGCCCTTCATCGGTATCGCGCCTGCCACAGGGCTATGCCCAGAACACTCCGGCCAGCGCGCAGTATGAAAGGACTGTCGAGAGCGGCGATCTTGCAACGGTTCGCGGGTTCGCACTGAGCGCGGAAGATCACGCCCGCGCCTGGGTGATCGAGCGGCTGATGTGCGATTTCGCGTTTTCGGGCGATGAAGCCGTGCGCCGGTTTGGCGAATGCGGCCGCAGGATCGTTGCCGAGGCGCGCGCCCGATTGCAGGAACCGGCCAGTGCCGCAGGCCTGGTCGAGGAGGCGGGTGTTTTCACCGTTCGCGATGACGCCCGGCCACTTGTGCGTTCCGCGGCAGCCCTGTTCGACCAGTATCTGAAGCAGGGTGGAGCACGCCATTCCGCTGCGGTGTGATGTGTGTGGCTTCGCGCCTGATCACACTTTTTCGCGCTTACGCGGCGATATTTGAGCGAGCGCAAATCCTGACCCTAAACTATTGATGGAGCATCGGAATAGCCCGAAAACCGGATTCCACTTTTCGGTCCGATGCTCTGGGGAACGCGATAAACAGCTTGTGGGCGCGGGACGAGGTCAACTCAGAAAGCGCTTTTTGGAATTGCCGTCGTGCCTAAATTGCCGTCGTGTTCAACCACTGGCGGCGCAGCGCGACGGCGGCCGGGCGGATTCGGGGGAAGTATCCGCCCGGCTTTTCTTGCCAAATGGTGTTCAAAAAAAAACGGACCGCCGTTCGGGCAGGTTTTCAGACTGGATTGAATGCTGAATTGCCGCTCATGCGGCTGAATCTGTCAGGCGTTTGTGTCGGGCCGATCACTGCGGGCATTTTCCCTGACGGTCCGGGCCCTCGCTTCGAAGACTTTGGCGTTAGGGCAGAATGAGGGAGGCGTGCGCGCTGTTTCGCCTGCCGTTGCAGCCAGCCATGTCTCGCAGGAATCTGCATTGCGGCACAGACCACAGGACCGAATCGCCGAGGCAAGCGTGAGGCCAAGTCGCTCCGCGGCCAGTCGCTGGATATCGACATCGCAGCGGTCCATCATCTTGCCCATCAGCTTTGCACGGGCTTCGATGTTTTTGGAAATGCGCGTCATGAGCATAATCCTCTGTGATCGCCCAGTCTGGCGGCTGTTCGGCGGGGCGTCTTTGCGCTGGATCAAACGTCGTGCAGGAAAAGCGACTGTCCATCGTGCCCCGCGTCAGCACGTCACTTGCGGTATGTCGCTGCGATCGAAATAATGCGCGCGACAAGGCACTGCGTGCGAAGGGGCGAGCGTGAGTCCTGAGTTTGATCTGGCTGAACCGGCACGCCGTGCCGGTGTGACGGGGTACGCCATAGCGATCGGCGGAAGCGTCGTGCTGCTGGCGGCGCGGCTCTGGCTGGGCACGGCCTTCGGCGACACGTGGGTTCTGTTTCTGGCCTCTCTCATTGCACTTTATGCGTCAATCTTCGGCGGACGCACAGCCGGTCTTGTGGCTGTCGCACTGACTGCATGCGCCATCGCTCTCGTTGGTGTACTGGCGGCACTGCCGCTTTCGATTCCTGCCTTTGCTGCGCTGATCGCGTTTCTCGTACTGCTCGCCCATGTGGGCGGCGCTTACTTTAACGCTCAGGACGCGGGCCGACAGGTTCGCCGGCAGCTGGCCGCACGCGATGCGCATCTGAGTTCCATTCTCGACACTGTGCCGGATGCCACGGTGGTGATTGATGACAAGGGAATCATGATCTCGTTCAACCGGGCTGCGGTGCGCCAGTTCGGCTATACGGAAGAAGAAGCACGCGGCCGTAACGTCAGCATGCTCATGCCGGAGCCGTATCAGGGGCAGCATGACGGTTATATCGAGCGCTACAAACGCACGGGCGAACGGCGGATCATCGGTATCGACCGAATGGTCGTCGGACGCCGCAAGGATGGTTCGACCTTTCCGATGAAGCTTGCGGTGGGCGAAATGCAAAGCGGCGGGCACACCTATTTCACCGGTTTCATACGCGATCTGACGGAACGGGCCGAAACCGAGGCGCAGATGGAGCAGGTTCAGGCCGAACTTGCCAGGCTCGCGCGGTTGAACGAACTGGGGGAGATGGCCTCGACGCTCGCTCATGAGCTGAATCAGCCGCTCTCCGCTGTGTCGAACTATGTGCAGGGCTGCAAACGCCTCCTGAACGACCTCGACCACCCTGTTGCCGAGCGGATGCGCGACGCTCTTGAAGAAACCACGCGGCAATCGCTGCGCGCTGGGCAGATTATCCGCCATCTGCGTGAGTTTGTGACGCGCGGCGAAAGCGAAAAGCAGGCGGAGAACCTGCAGAGCCTTGTCGAGGAAGCTGCTGCGCTGGCGCTGATGGGCTCGCGCGAGCTTGGCATCCGCACGGTGTTCGAGTTCGAACCGGGGCTTGAAGAGGTTTTTGTAGACAGGGTGCAGATCCAGCAAATCCTGATCAACCTTATGCGCAACGCGATGGAAGCCATGCGCGAGAGCGCGCAGCGCGAGCTCCGGGTTTCGGTCGTATCTGATGGAGCCGGCGCGATCGATATCGATGTGTCGGATACGGGCTCCGGCGTACCGGACGAGATCGCCGAAAGCCTGTTCAAGCCCTTCGTTTCCTCCAAGCGGGGCGGTATGGGGGTCGGCCTGGCCATCTCCAAGAGAATTGCGGAAGCCCATGGCGGTATGCTGAGACTGATCGAAAGCTCACGGGAAGGCACCACCTTCCGTTTCACACTGCCGGCACTGAAAGAACAGGAATTGCAGAATGCCTGAAGACGTGGTGATCCACATTGTCGATGACGAGGAACCGGTTCGCAAGTCGCTGGCCTTTCTGCTCACCATGTCCGGCCACGCAGCGCGGGTGCACAGCTCGGCGACCGAGTTTCTCAAGAGTGCGCCCGGCCTGCGCAACGCCTGCCTGATCACCGATTTGAGAATGCCCGACATGAGCGGCGTCGAACTGCTGCAGCGATTGGGTCAGGACGGAAACATGCTGCCGACGATTGTCATCACCGGGCATGGGGATGTGCCGATGGCGGTGGAGGCCATGAAGGCGGGGGCACTGGATTTCATCGAAAAGCCCTTCTCCGACGATGTTCTGATGGAAGCTGTTTCACGGGCCATCCAGCAGCTGGAAACGAGGCCGCAGGCAGACGCGGATGCCGGCATGGTGCGCAAGCGGGTCCTGCAGCTTTCCGAGCGCGAACAGCAGGTCATGCATCGCATCGTCGCCGGCCTGCCCAACAAGACGATCGCTTTCGAACTCGACATTTCACCCAGGACCGTTGAAGTGCACCGGGCCAATGTGATGGCCAAGATGCAGGCCAGAAATCTGCCAGAGCTGGTGCGGATGGCCCTGCTGGCCGGCGATACGGCGCACTGACAAACGCCATTCATGCGGCATTTTGATCCAGCGCAATGCGCTGTGGTCGACCAAGGCTGACATTGCGTGCTGCCGTGGCGGATTGCGCATTCTCCCGGCAGTGAGGAGATGCCGGTGTGGTTGGAATGATTCTCGTGGTGGCGCCCGATTCCGCCTTTCGCCTGTCGCTGCGTTTCATGCTTGAAACGGAGGGGTTCGATGTCGTCGTACCGGACAGTTTTGCGGAAGCCGTGCGCCTGCGCGCGGATGCGGACTGCATGATTGTTGATCATGATGTGCTTATCGAGGCAGGAATGCCGGTTGCCCGACTTGCCGCAGATGACGGCCCGTTTGTTCTTCTCGCGGACACGCTTCAGGACATGCCGCAGGCCGAGCACATGCGCACTGTTGAAAAACCACTTCTGGGCAGCGCTGTGGTGAATGCGGTTCAGGCGCTTCTGGAGGGGGCGGGCCACAGGGAAAAGCCGGTGCTACGTAGATTCCCGTAGGGGAAAAACCGAATTTCACGCGGCCTGCGATCGCGGCACATAGGGACCGTCACATGACGGAGGCACCCATGTTTGCACAGGCCGCAACCGCCCAAACGCTCAATATTCCTTTCGGCGCAGGCCGGCATCATGCCGAGGCGCGCAGGACGCCCGCATCCTTTTCGCCTGATCAGCCTCACCAGGTCGTTTTCTACGATGCCAATGAAGAGATCTATGCACAGGGCGAGCAGGCCAGTGCGCTCTATCAGGTCGAGTTTGGCGCGGTTCGCCTCTATCGCCTTCTTGCCGACGGTCGGCGTCAGATCAGCGCCTTCCACATTGCCGGTGAGGTTTTCGGTTTCGAGGCCGACGGCCAGCATCATTTCTTTGCCGAGGCTGTGGGCCATGCGGGCATCCGTGTTTTCCGGCAGCCGGCCAGCGAGATCAACTGGCGTCAGACGCTGGATGCCGCTCTGGCCGCACTGGTGCGGGCCCAGGAGCACCTGCTTGTGATCGGCCGGCAGAACGCCGCCGAGCGCGTTGCCGCCTTCCTGCTCGACATGATGGAACGCCAGAACAGCGACCGCGAGGTGCAGCTTGCGATGTCGCGCACCGACATTGGCGACTATCTCGGCCTGACGATCGAAACCGTGTCCCGGACCTTCTCGAAATTCAAATCCAGGGGGCTCGTGCGCCTGGCGAACACGCGCACAGTGGAAGTGATCAATGTCGAGGCGCTCAGAGCGATGTGTGACTGAGGGGTGGGGGTGATCAAGACCTCATTGATACGTCTTGAATAGATCTATTCGTTGGCTTTCCGATCGCGTTAAGTTCGACGGGCCGAAGGTAGCGTACTGACCGGGAGAGCTATTGTCGTTCTGACGCCCGTTTGCATCCCTGTTTTCTTCTGTTATCGCTCCAGTCCGCACGAAGGCTGTCAACTCAGCCGTGCATCTAGCCGCGACCGGTGATGCCGGGCGCAAGTTGCGAGGAAACCGCATGTTTGACGGACGGACGGTTGGATGAAGATCAGCGTTTTCGGAATAGGCTATGTGGGCTTGGTTCAGGCGGCCGCGTTGGCCGAAGTCGGCCACGATGTATTGTGTGTGGATATCGACGCCGCCCGTGTCGAGGCGCTAGAGCAGGGTATCATTCCTATATATGAGCCGGGTCTGGAGCGACTGGTGGTCGAGAACCACGGTGCCGGGAGACTACGTTTTACAGCAGATCCTGAGGAGGGGGTGCAGCACGGCTACGTGCAGATTATCGCTGTTGGTACGCCACCGATGGAAGATGGTTCTGCCAATACGAGATACGTTATGGCGGTCGCCGGCGCGATCGGGCGCGCGATGACAAGTGAGAAGATCGTCGTCAGCAAGTCCACGGTCCCAGTTGGTACCTGTGATGAAATCCATGAAACGATCACAGCCGAGCTTGATCGTCGGGCACTGCGCGCATTGGGCTTTCACGTCGTTTCCAACCCTGAGTTCCTGAAGGAAGGCTCTGCAGTTTCTGACTGCATGAAGCCTGATCGCATCATTATTGGTACCGACAGCGCGGATGCCGAAGCGGTCATGCGGGAACTCTATGCGCCATTCAACCGTAATCATGAAAAGATGATTTTCATGGATGTACGCAGCGCTGAGCTTACAAAATATGCTGCGAACTGCATGTTGGCGACCAAGATCAGTTTCATGAACGAGATGGCCAGCATTGCCCATCTTCTCGGGGCGGATATCGAGCAGGTTCGCCTTGGCATCGGAAGCGATCCACGAATTGGATACGATTTCATCTACCCCGGCATCGGTTATGGTGGCTCGTGCTTTCCCAAGGATGTACGGGCTTTGATCGCGACCGCCGCGAAGGCTGGGGCCGAAGTGAATATTCTGAAAGCCGTCAATCAGCGTAATGATGCGCAGAAGCGGCTGCTCTTCGAACTGGTTCAGCAGCGTTTCGAAGGGCAACTTTCGGATAAGACGTTTGCAGTGTGGGGACTAGCCTTTAAGCCGAACACCAACGACATGCGCGAGGCGCCAGCCCGCGTTTTACTGGAGGCGCTATGGGATGCCGGAGCGCGGGTG
Organism: Nitratireductor aquibiodomus; assembly: GCF_900105565.1. Taxonomy (NCBI): domain Bacteria; kingdom Pseudomonadati; phylum Pseudomonadota; class Alphaproteobacteria; order Hyphomicrobiales; family Phyllobacteriaceae; genus Nitratireductor; species Nitratireductor aquibiodomus. The sequence goes on from NZ_FNSL01000001.1 coordinate 3,509,390, forward strand.
CGGGCATATGATCCGCAAGCCATGAATGAGTGCGCTCGAATCTACGGGGAACGTCCGGAACTGGTATTCTGTGATACCAAGGAACACGCACTTTGCGGGGCTGATGCACTGATCATTGCGACTGAGTGGAAAAGTTTCCGCGCGCCGGATTTTGCATTAGTCCGCAAAGCGCTGCGGACGCCCATCATCTTCGATGGACGCAATCTCTACAACGCAAAACAGGTTGCAGTGCATGGTCTGGAATATCGCTCCATCGGTCGTCCTGAAACGATACCGTGACTGTTAAGCGCTTTGCAGATGTGTCTCGGAGGTGTTGGATTGTGCGACCGCGGCGATGTGGTCGATCATTCGGCCATAGAGCACACTAGCCTCAAACTGCTCATTGAATATTGCGATACGCTGATTTCGCAGGTGCATATTCTGGCCAGCCATCAGGTTGGCGGTGATCGTCGCAGCGAGCACATTTGCATCGTCTGGTGGTACGCACACGCCGCCGCCGGTGCTTTCGTAGAAGTTTCTTGCCTCTTCCCCCAAGGTCGCAACCTGCAGGGCTCCATAGGCGAGGTTTTCATATATTTTGTTTGGCAGTCCCTGCGGCGCGTCCTTGGCGTAGGGCAGCAGGCCAATAACCGAGTGAGACAGTAGTGTCGCCACGTCGTCAGCTCCCAACCAGCCGACCAGACGCACGTTTGGCAGGGTCGCAAGCGCCCTCGCCAGATCGGGTCTTTCGTGAGCATTTCCAGCGAGCGCAAAGACGATATCGTGACGTTGGTCGGCAAGCAGTCTGGCCGTCTTCAGGACCAGTGACAAATCATAGGTTCTTCCCCAGGAGCCGACAAAACTCACTATGTGCTTGTCTGTGGGGATGCCGAGTTGGCTCAGCCGAGTGATGTCGTCGTCAATACTCCCAATCCGCGGCGGGCGGGGGAAACCCAAGGGGAATATCCGGTCTAGCGAGGTCCTGCTCCGTGCACCTTTGCGCTGTCCCCATTCCAGATAACCTGGAGAAATTCCGATTAGGGAGGTTGCGTAACGACAAGCGAAACGTGCCTGCCAGTTTAATGGGGTGACGGCCAGCGAGACTAGTGGTTTCAGGATCCCGGGTGCAAAACTGGGAAAGAAATCTGGCCAGAGGTCGCGTATCGAGAGAACGGAAGGAATCCCGTGGCTCTTGGCGAATGCGATAGCAGCCGCTGCTGCGTCCGTTGTCGGCAGATCGGCAACGATAACATCGGGTCGCTGGTCTGCCGCAGTCGCGGCTCTTACGAAAGCACGTGAAAAAAGGTGATTGTGCAGCAAGCGGCGGGGTCCAATATTTCGTGTGTATCCCGGCGCCTCAAGTATCCTGATCGTCAGTCCTGGTTGGGGAACGGTATCGCCTACGGGGCGCTGCTGTCTGGAATAGTGATTGAACGTCGAAGTGAACCACGTCGTGTGATGCCCCGCTTTCGCCAGTGCGGTGGCCAGCATGCCGGCACGCAACAAACGGGGGGCGTCGGGGTCCGTCGGGATGGGCTCGAGGTCACGAACTACCCAAACTTTCATCTTGTACTTGCTCCCTTGTGAAGCACCGGCAGTGCGGCAAAGCGCTGCTTCCAACTGGGTTGTGATAAGCTGCGGCAGCGCTTTTGCGCGGCGTTCGTAGTGCCATAAACTACCCTTCTTGTCCCGGCAAAATCTTCAGCAAAGCGGTGGGATCCGGGCACATACGCTGTAGGGTTATGCAGAGGGCCGACGAGATTAGTTTTCCTATGATGGGAACAAAATCAAGAATCGTGACTGAATGGTGAAAATGCGTTTTAAGAAGCATGCACCAGTGTCGGCGTGATGCGGAATGTTCACGACCATTTCTACAGACGAAAACCGACAGAGAGCATGATTGCTGCGCCATCGGGATCGCATCCGGGGCAGGTGAGATTTTTGTCTGGAACGAACTCCCCGGATCACGAGTGTACGAAACACTGAGCGGCGGACCGCCTTTGCAAACACCAGCCCCTGTGTTAACAGCCTCTGGCTTTGAGGATGGGCAGATGCAGGGTACGATACTGAACGCAGTTCAGGACATTCGAAGCGGCATACGGATGCGCAGTGTCTGGATTGAATTGGCGCGGGAAGATATCGGGGACCAGCACCGCCGTACCACGCTTGGCCCTTTTTGGCTCCTTGTCAATTATCTGGCGTTTGCAGGTACTTTTGTCTTCGTTTTCCGCCGGGGCGGGGCAGGTATGGAGAATTACGGTGCCTACGTTGCCACGGGGCTGTTCGTCTGGTTTTACATTATGGAAACGATCACCCAGAGCGTGTCGCTGTTTATACGCGAAGAAAGCTTCATCAAGGGCACTACATTACCTTTGAGTGTTTATGTGTTGCGTTTGGTTATGCAATGTACAATTCGGGCCGGTTACGCTCTGGTTGGCTGCATAGGAATTCTGCTTCTGAGCGGGATCGAATTTGGTCTCGGCTGGCTTTGGGCCGTTGTGGGTATTGTGGTGGTTTTGGCAGTCTCACCCGCGGCAATTATGATTTCAGCATTTCTTGGCGTGTATTTCCCCGATAGTCAGTTCATCGTCTCAAATTTTATGCGTATTGGCATGTTTTTGACGCCAGTTTTCTGGACATACGAAGAAAGTACTCCAGTAAGGCATTTGTTCTACTACTGGAATCCGTTCACCTATTTTCTAGAAATTGTTCGGCAACCGATCCTGTCGGGAGGGCTTCCGTTGTATGAACTAGGTATCTGCGTTGCGATTGGCTTGGTGCTGTGGGCTGTTGCCCTCCTGCTTCTTGGTCGACTGGGTAAACAAGTAGCTTTTCATATCTGATGGCATCGATCATTGTAGATAATCTCACTCTCACTTATCGCCTGCGTCAGAAATTGACTTTGGCGCCGCGTGACAAGCGCGTGCCAACTGGCGGGCGAATTGGGAAAAATGGGCGGTCGCGTCATGTGACAGCCCTGGACAGCGTAAGCTTCGAATTGGGTTCCGGAGACAGACTGGGGCTTATCGGTTCGAATGGTGCGGGCAAAACGACTTTGCTCAAAGTGCTTTATGGGATCTATCAGCCAACAGCGGGGAGCGTTCGTGTCGAGGGGCAGGTAGATGCGCTTTTCAACATTAGTCTGGGGTTTCGCCGCGAAGCTACCGGACGTCGCAACATCCTGCTTCGTGGCCTCATAAATGGCTGGACCATAGGCGAGATCGAAGAACGCATGGACGATATCATCGAATTCAGTGAATTGGGTGAGTTCATCGACTTGCCATTCAAGAGCTACAGCCAGGGCATGGCTGCGCGCCTGGCCTTTTCAATTGCAACGAGTATGGAGCCAGAAATCCTACTGATGGACGAATGGATTGGTGCGGGCGATCAGGGCTTCCAGGAAAAGGCGCGCGAACGTATGGCTGCGTTGGCGGAAAAGGCGAGCATAATTGTTCTTGCGAGCCACAACCATTCGTTGCTGAAAAATACATGCAACAAGTTTCTCGAGCTCAACCATGGTAAGGCGAAAGTAACGAATCTGTAGCGATTCGCTCTAATTGGATTGCACAAAGAGAGAGAGTTTGTGCGCACGGTTGGCAGCGGACATGATCTGGTCGTGTAACATCGCCATAAAGGCACCATCTAACCAAACGGGCTCATCCGACCCATGTAGTTCGTCACTCCGGTGTTTGGATAGACCTGACCCAATAGTATCGAGGCAATGAGTATGAAGATTCCGTTGGCGGTGCCGAACCTTTCGGGAAACGAGGCTGCCTATTTGCAGGATTGCATTGATTCGACGTTCGTTTCGTCGGTTGGCGCCTATGTGGATAAATTCGAGCGGGCGATCGCGGATGTAAGCGGAACCGAGGGCGCCGTGGTGGTGTCGTCCGGGACAGTCGCTCTGCAAATGGCGTTACAGGGGCTGGGGATAGGTGAGGGCGATCTCGTGATCATTCCTACCCTGACCTTCATTGCGACGGCCAATGCTGTACGCCATACGGGCGCGCAAGTTTGGATCGCGGACGTGGAACCAAGCACCTGGACAATTGATCTGGAACTCGTTCGCGAAGCAATCCTGAAGGAGACAGACTGGACCGAATATGGTCGCCGCCACCGTGCAACAGGCCGTCTGTTGCGGGCGATCATGCCCGTAATGGTTATGGGAGCGAGCATTGATTTCGAAAAGGTTACAGGACTGGCGCGCGAGTTTGGTCTGAAGGTGGTTGTCGACGCTGCAGCGGCACTTGGCGCACGGGTAGCCAATGATGCCCCTCTCGGATCTGCCGACGTCGATGCGCTGTGTTATTCCTTCAACGGTAACAAGATTGTCACTTCGGGTGGCGGTGGGGCCATCGTTTCTCGTGATCTCAATTACCTTGATCGAGTGCGGCATCTTACGACCACCGGGCGGGTCGGCGCCAACTACGATCACGATATCCTTGCCTACAATCACCGCATGACCAATATGCAGGCAGCGGTTGGAGTAGCCCAGCTCGAACGCCTGGATGCATTTCTCTCACGCAAACGCGAGGTGCATGAAGTCTATGCTTCGATGGCGGAGCGTTTCCGCTGCCTTGAGCCGTTTCCTGTTGCCAGTACCGGTCGATCGATCAGGTGGCTATCTGGTGTCTACTATACCGGGGCAAATCTGGGTCTCTGCGATGCTTTCCGTTCACATATGAATGAGGCTGGGATCGATCTGCGCAAGTTCTGGAAGCCGATTCATCTGCAGTTGCCTTACCAGAGTTCCCCTGCAACGCGGATGCCGGTTGCGGACGATCTTTGGCTCCGAATATTCCCATTGCCGTGTTCCACGCACATTACTGACGAGCAGATCGCGGCTGTCGTATCGTCCGCCGAGTCTTTCTGGAAAGCCAATGATGCCTGACGAGCGAACACGAGATGCGGACAAGCGGCGGCGAATAGCTGTCGTAACGGTCGGGCGCTCCGACTTCTCCATTTTGAAGCCGCTGGTGGAGAGGATCGCGCTCTGCAAGGAATTCGATGTTGGCTTTTGGGTCGGTGGAGCCCACTACGATCCTGACGCGGGCGAGACCATTGACGATGTTCGAGCTTCCGGTTTGCCGATCTGGGCTGAGGTGAAATCAGCTGGGTACGGCACAGGGCCGGAGGGGACAGTGCGGTCAATGGCCGAGCAGCTTGAAGGCTATGGTCTCATTGCCGCACAGGAGCCAGGGGCTGATCTTGCCATTATTCTGGGAGACAGGTTCGAAGCAATATCTGCCGGGTTAGCACTGGTGCCGTTCGGATTGCCGATCGCCCATATCAGCGGTGGAAGTGTTACTGAAGGTGCCATTGACGATGTATTCCGGCACTGCCTTACCAAGATGGCCGCACTCCATTTTTGCGATATTCCAGAGTTTGCGCGACGTATCCATCAGATGGGGGAGCCTACGGAACGTATCTTCACTGTGGGAGCACTTGGTCTAGATGGCATATCCTCTCATCGGCCAAACACCTATCCGGATTTTGCGAGACATTTTGATCTGGGCGTAGAATTCGGACCAGAGTATGCAATTGCCACACTGCATCCGGAGACGCGAGCGCCAGGATCGAACCGCCTCATGGCGGAAGCTATGGTTGCCGCTTTGGTCGAAACTGGACGGCCGACAATCTACACCTACCCGAATGCAGATCCAGGAAGTGAGGAGATTGTCGAGGTAATCGAAGCTGCAGCAAAAAGTAATGACAATCACCATGTTGTCCGAAATTTCGGCTCGAAGTGGTTCTACACGGCGATGGAGCACGCTGGATTTATGATCGGCAACTCGTCGAGCGGAATCATCGAGGCAGCGAGTTTTGGCCTACCTGTCGTAGACATTGGAGATAGGCAGAAGGGACGCTTTCACGGCAAGAATGTCTTGCATTGTGGTCGTACAAGATCGGGTATTCTGGAAGCTGTCCGTCGGGTAACCACCGACACTGTGCGAAAAGACTGCAAGCATATGATCAACCCATATGGCGATGGTCGCGCTGCAGAGCGAATCGTGGAGACCATACGTAAACTGCGGTGGGACTGGCTGTGCGAACCCAAGCCGTTTGCGCATCTGCAGAGTTCGTTCACGGGGACAGCAGTGGAGTTCTAATGAGACTAGCTACGTATCTCGGGCGCGATCTGGAAAACTTGTGCGCGCGCGAAAGTCATACCCTGCGTGAGGTCATGGGGATCATGAATCGCGCGGGGCTGCGCCTGGTTCCAATTTTGAGAGACAGCAGCGATGATTTTGTGGGGGTCATTGCCGATGGCGATCTGCGTCGTTACCTCGCCGCGGAAGGAGATCTAACTGCTCCAGTCAAAGTGGCCATGAACCACTCTCCTGTGCTGTTGGATGATGAAATTTCGACTGGTCAGGTGCGTTCCTTCATGCTGCGGCGGGGTATTGAGCACGCACCGCGCGTGCGTGATGGAAAACTGGAAGCGTTTCATGTCCTCTGGCCGACATCGAGCCCGCAGGAGCTTACGGCTGTCATAATGACGGGCGGATTGGGGACGCGGCTCGCTCCACTTACTGAGAAAACACCGAAGCCTCTTCTGCCGATAGCGGGGAAGCCTATTCTCAGCCATATTATTGAGCATCTGCGCGACCAGGGTATCACCCGCTTCATTCTATCGGTGAACTATCTTGCGGACATGATTGTCGATCACTATGGCGATGGTTCGGACTTGAATGTAACAATCGATTATACGCACGAGACTATGCGTATGGGCACTGGCGGTGCGCTGGGGTTGATCGATGTAGACACCTTGTCCGATCCCTTTATCTGTCTGAATGGTGATATCCTCAACGACATTGACGTCAACGCCCTGCAGTCGCAGCATCGGGAAAACACTTGGGATGCGACCATGGTTGTTCGCGATCATCATTATGTAGTTCCCTACGGTGTCGTAGAAGTGGATCCGTCGAAGAACTTTGTCGGGGCAAAGGAAAAACCGACGATGAGCTTTAAGATCAACGCCGGTATCTACATGCTGTCAAAATCGGTCCTGTCTGTCGTCCCGCGGAACATTTTCTACGATCTTCCGATGTTGTTTCACGACCTTCAAGAACGCGGAATGCGTGTTGGGACATACACGCATTCAGGACGGTGGATAGACATCGGCACGATGAGCGAATTGACCCGTGCGCGAAATATCTATGAAGGGAAAGAAGCTTGATAGGCTTGTCCTTGACCTCACTCGAAGAAGGCATTGTGGGCCGCTCCGTCAGCTTTTTTGCTGAGGACATCGTCGCAAATCAGATTGAGCTGACGGAAAAGATTTCTGGTGCTCGAATACTTTTTATCGGTGCTGCCGGCTCGATTGGGTTTGAGACACTCAAAGTGATCGCTTCGTTTAGACCGGCTGCATTACATGTGGTGGATCACAACGAAAACGGGCTTGCGGAAGTCGTGCGTGCTCTGCGCTCGTCGAACCAGCCGCTACAGGTAGACGATTTTCTCACTCTGCCATTTGACTATGGTGGCGATCCATTCAGGTTATGGCTCGGCGCGCAGGAGCAGAATTACGATTATATTCTGAATTTTGCCGCGTTGAAGCATGTGCGGTCTGAAAAAGACCCCTACAGTATTCTGGCAATGCTGGATACAAATGTCCTGAAATTAGAGCGTCTTGCGCGGCAGCTTTCCGGGCGGAGAGGTACGAAACGGCTTTTTTGTGTCTCCACGGACAAGGCAGCCAATCCGTCGTCAATGATGGGAGCTACCAAGCGTTTGATGGAGCATGCGCTGTTCTCTTCTGCTCTTGAGTGGCCTAGAGGCATGGAGATAACGTCGGCCCGCTTCGCGAATGTCGCGATGTCAAATGGTTCGTTGCTGCAGTCTTGGAAACTACGTCTGGAGGCGCGACAGCCGATGGCATGCCCCGAAGGATGCCGTCGTTTCTTTGTCAGTCTTGGGGAATCCGGCCAGCTGTGTACATTAGCCGGTCTCCTGGGTGAGCAGAGCAGTCTTTTTGTGCCCGGCCTTGATCCGGAGCAGCATCTGGTATTGCTTCAGGATGTGGCGCAGAAGTTTCTCGAGGCACAGGGAATGAGAGCGCATTTTACCCGCGATGAAGCCGAAGCTGTGGCGCGGGTGGAGACGCTCGCGGCGGAGGGGAAGTGGCCGGTTCTTCTTACACCGCTCGATACAGCTGGCGAGAAGCCATACGAGGAGTTCGTGGCGGCCAACGAAGAATGTCTGCCTACCCGGTTTGCAGCATTGAACCGTGTCCCGTATCTGCCGCTGGAAGAACCGCGGACGTTTTCGCAACTGCTTCACGAACTGCGCACCATCATGGCGGGAGGCGGCGACGGGAGGCCTGTGACCATTGATTGGTTGAAGGCTGCCATCGCATCTGTCGAGAGCAGTTTTGCAGAAAGCCATGTTACCAGCAGCAAATCGCTGGATCAGCGAATCTGAGAGGGGACCAGCATGCGTTCAACCGGGAAAGGATGCTATATCATTGCCGAGATCGGAGTGAATCATAATGGTTCGCTGGATCTTGCTCGCCAGTTGATTGACTGCGCGGCGAAGGCCCAAGCCGATGCCGTCAAGTTTCAGACCTTCACAGCTGAAGATTTGGTCACGCGCTCCGCCAGCAAGGCTGATTACCAGATTTCCAACACAAAGAGTGATTCAAGTCAGTACGACATGCTCAAGTCACTTGAGCTTTCCGAGGAGGATTTCGTCGCTCTTAGGAAGTATTGTGAGAGCGCCGGAATCGAGCTGCTTTCAACCCCATTCAGCGAGAATGCGGCAGACCTTCTGGAACGCGTTGGTGTCAATGCATACAAGATTAGTTCTGGTGATCTCACCCATCTTGATCTCCTGCGCCACATCGCTGCTAAGGGACTGCCAATAATCCTATCCACTGGGATGGGAAATCTGGGGGAGGTGGAAGAAGCTCTGGCGGCGATCTATTCCACCGGAAATCGTCAGGTTTCCCTACTGCACTGCGTCTCGAACTATCCAGCAGCTGCCGAAGACTGCAATCTGGCGGCGATCGAAACGATGCGCAACGCCTTTGCGGTCCAGGTGGGGTGGTCCGATCATACAGAGGGAGCTGCAATCTCGTGGGCAGCAGTCGCACGCGGGGCGGCAATTATCGAGAAGCACATCACCCTTGATGTCAATCTCCCAGGACCGGATCACCGCGCTTCAATGGAGCCCCGAGAATTCAGGGAATTCGTCAGGGGGATTCGGGCTATTGAAGCCGCAATTGGCACCAGTATCAAGGCGCCGACGGCTGCAGAGAAACGTACGGCGCTGGTAGCAAGGCGATCTCTAGTGGCCGTTCGCACGCTGGCTGCAGGTACGATTGTGACCGCCCAGGACATAGCCGTCAAACGGCCTGGAACAGGCATGCAGCCCCGGCATATCGATTTGGTCGTCGGATCTCGTCTGGCCAGAGACATTGAGGCTGACACCCCCTTTACCACTGAGCATTTTCATGGCTGACCCGGCCCCGAGAATTGTAATCCTGGGCGGCGGCGGCCATGCTTGTGTGGTTGCCGAAGCGCTGATTGATAGTGGTACGCCAGCTGCAGGTCACATTGCACCCGAGCCTGGAGATTCGGAACTTCTAGGTTCCTATCTTGGGACCGATGAGAGAATTCCGGACCTGATTTCCGAGGGTGTGCGCTTTGCCCTTGGTATTGGCTTCGTTGACGCAGAGGGGCAGAGCAGGCGAGAAAGATTGCTTCATCGATTGCGGGGCGCTGATGTAATGAGAGTAGTTCACCCGAAAGCAATCGTTTCTGAGGCGGCCGACATTGGGGTGGGGGCGTTCGTAGCAGCCGGTGCAATCATCTGTGTGGGGTCAACGATAGGCGCGTACGCAATTGTAAATACCGGCGCCATCGTGGATCACCACAGCTGGATCGGGCAAGGCTCGCATGTCGCGACGGGGGCAAGCATAGCCGGTAGAGTTACTGTCGGAACGTCATGTCTGATTGGTCTCCGGTCGGCACTGCGACAGGGCGTTACTCTGGGAGACGGTGTGATCATTGGTGCCGGAGCTGTTGTGGTCTCGAACATCAGTGACGGAACGACCGCGCTGGGGGTGCCGGCGCGCGTTCGGAGTGAACGCTTGTGAAGCGCTTTCTCATCGTGGGTCTTGGATCCATTGGGCGACGGCATCTTGTAAATCTGGCCTCGCTGTATCCTGAGGCTGACTTCACCATCCTGCGGCATAAGCAAAGACCCGATGTATTGGCAGATCGTCTGGGAGCGAGCGTTGTCACCCGGCTTGAGGACGTGATTGACGAGTCGTTCGACTTGGTTGTGCTGGCAACACCGTCGGCTAACCACATAGATCTGCTGCCCGAATTGATCCGGCGTGGCTTCAATCTTCTGGTGGAAAAGCCAATTGTTTCCAGTCTCGGCGATTGCAATTCACTGATCGACGCGTTGGCGGCTGCTCCAGCGGCGGTTCGTGTTTCGGCCTTTAATTTTCGACATCTTTCCTCTCTGGTGGCGCTTCGGGAGCAGGTACACAGAGGAATATTGGGGAACGTTGTTCGTGCGTCGTTCACTGCCGGACAATGGTTGCCCGACTGGCGCCCTTCCCAGAACTACCGGCAGAGCTATTCCGCCAACCCCGACCAAGGTGGAGGCGTAGAGCTTGATCTTGTACACGAAATCGACTTGGCTAGATGGATTTTCGGCGAGCTGAACCTTGAATTTGCCCGCTGCGGAAAGTTCAGTGACCTCGAAATTTCGTCTCATGACACCGCAATGATGGTTTTTTCACCACAGAATGGAAGCGCGCCTGTCATACAGATTGCTCTTGACTACGTGTCCCGCCAGCGTCTGCGGCACTATGAGATTGTGGGTGATCGAGCTGGGCTGAACTGGAATATCGATGGCGCTCTCGACCTGATCGAGCCGGATGGGCGCCGATCGCTGGAGCATGCACCAAATGGCTTCGATATAGCTAAGAGTTATATTGCTATGCTTGAGCGAACGTTACGTGCCGTCGAGGGAGATTGGCAGGAACCCCTGCAGACCCTTGAGGATGGAATCGAGAGTACGCGTCTCGCAATCCAGGTGCGGGAGAAGGGGGGGCAGCGGTGACGACCATATGTACGATTTGCGCACGGGGTGGTTCCGTCGGTGTGCCTCGCAAGAACATTCGTGAGCTTATGGGCAAACCGCTCATTGCGTATACCATCGAGCAGGCATTGTCGTGTCCCGGAATCGGTGCGGTCTACGTTTCCACGGATGATCGGGAGATTGCTGATGTTGCTGAGCGGTGTGGCGCAACCGTGCCGTTCCTGCGTCCGCCCGAACTGGCGACGTCCTCAGCTGCCAAGTTGCCGGTCATTGAACATCTGGTAGAGGCGGTTGAGAAGACTGGTGTCGAGGTGACGCGCATTGTGGATCTGGATCCCACGTCACCACTCAGGCATGTTGCGGATATCGAAGCGGCCATGTCGGCGCTCAATGATGATGTCGACGTCGTCATCACCGCCTACCCGTCAGACAAGAATCCCTATTTCAACATGGTTGAGTTCAGGGGCGATGGCTTCGTTGGGCTTGTCAAGGAACTGCCGGGGGGCGTGACAGCACGCCAACAGGCTCCACAAGTCTATTCCATGAACGCTTCGATCTATGTTTGGCATCGCGCAACACTGGCGTTGGGGCTGTGGAACGGTCGGACGTGGCTTCATGAAATGCCACGGGAGCGCTCGATCGACATCGATAGTGAGATCGATTTCGAGTTGGTTGAGCTCTTGATGAGGAAGCAGGGAGGCGGCAGTGAGTGATATGGCTGGAGTGATTGTCCTGACCGGCGGTGGGGGGATACTCGGGAGGGCAATGGTAGCACGTCTTACCGCCGCAGGTGCCACCGTGGCGGTTGTGGACCGCGACAGCGAACTGGCCAAGTCGGCCGCCGGTCTGGCCGTGGCTCCTGGACAGGCACGCGCCTATGAGTGTGATATCACGGATCAAGGCGCTCTTGCGCACTTGCACACAACGATAGGAAGCGATTTCGGCCAAGTTAGGGCCCTGATTTGCAACGCTGCGAGCAAGAGCAAGAATTTCTTTGAGCCGTTTGAGACTTTTCCTCTCGAAGACTGGAACGAGGTGATGGCTGTCAATCTGACAGCGCCAATGCTGTGCGCGCAGGAATTCGGACCAGAAATGGTTGAAGCTGGAGGCGGCTGCATCGTAAATATTCTATCAATCTACGGCGTCGTTGCGCCTGATCAGCGCATATATGACGGAGCCCTCTATGAGGGGCGGGCCATCAATACCCCTGCAATCTACTCCGCATCCAAGGCCGGACTTTGGGGGCTGACGAAGTACCTCGCATCCTATTGGGGTGAAAGAGGGGTTCGTGTAAATGCCGTGACGCCCGGCGGGGTATTTAGCGGGCAGAACGATGCGTTTGTCGAGAAATACAGCGCCCGCACCATGCTCGGGCGCATGGCAGAGCCGCACGAAATCGCGGATGCTGTTGAATTCTTGGTATCGGAGCGTGCCAGCTATATGACCGGTCAGAACATTGTGGTCGACGGAGGCTTGACCACATGGTAGCTCAATTTTCACCCACAGATAGACAGGAAATTCAGGAACCCGTGATGCAGACAGATCCACAGCTCGAACAGACCATTCGTACCCTGTTCGCAGAAGTGTACACCACGCAGAACGAAGGTGCCGAAGCACCTGATTTAGACAGCAACAGCGTGCTGTTGGAAACGGGGCTCGATAGCCTGGGATTCGCTATCCTGGTAACCCGGCTCGAAGAAGACCTGGGTTATGATCCTTTCAGCCTGGCCACAGAAGCATATTATCCCCGCACCTTCGGCGAGTTCCTTAGTTTTTATAAGGCCAACCGTCCACAATGACCTTTTTTGGCCATCTGAGCCGGGTGCCTGCCGAGCGTTGCGCGATAGCAACGCCTTCTATGCGCGTGAGTTTTGGGGAACTGTGCAGCGCGGCTGAAGAACTGGCCGGGGATTTTGCTGCGGCGAGGGTGGTTCTGTGCACGGATCGTCTACTCGACGCCGTAACAACGCTTGCAGCCTGCGACGGAGTGGCGGAGGTCGTGGCGCTTACCTCTGCTTGGCAGCCTGCAGAGGTCGTGTTGCCGTTGATCGAGTTGGCACAGCCACACGTGGTGATTTCCAGCGAGACAGCGAACGTCTTCAATGCTGGCCTGCCGGATGACCTCTTGTCGTTTTCTCCACAGGATGCTGCTCGTGCAGTCGCTCGCAAGCGGAGCGGAAGCCGATTGCAGAATGGCGGGACGGGTTGGGTCGTTACCACGTCCGGCACCACGGGAAAGCCAAAGATGGTGCAGCACAGCTTTGCTGGGCTGACGCGTTCGACCAAGCGTGACCTAGACCGGGGAAAGGATATGGTCTGGGGAATGATCTATGACTTTTCTCGCTTCGCAGGGCTTCAGGTAGTCTTGCAGAGCCTTCTCGGCGGAGCGTGCTTGGTAGTACCTCCCTTTGAAGCGCCCCTCGATGATAAACTGGCATTTCTCGCCGACGAAGGATGTACGCATCTGAGCGCGACCCCCACGATGATGCGCAAAATCCTGATGTCGCCAGCAGGGGGCTCCCTGCCTCTCCGGCAAATTACGCTGGGCGGCGAGATTGCCGACGCTGCTATCCTGACCAGCCTTAGCCGCGCCTTTCCTGAGGCGCGCATCACTCATGTATTCGCCTCCACAGAGGCAGGTGTGGGGTTCTCCGTATCCGACAAACGTGAGGGTTTTCCAGTTTCCTATCTGTCCTCTCCCCCTTCTGGAATCGGTTTGCGCATTGATCAGGGAAGGCTTTGGGTGCGAAATGAACATGTGGGCGCACACTATTTGGGAGGTCAGGGGGTTCTTTCCAAACAGGGCTGGGTTGATACCGGTGATCTTGTGGAAGCGGACGGCGACCGTGTCTATTTTCGTGGACGCGAAAGCGGCGTTATTAACATCGGTGGGGACAAAGTTCATCCGGAAGAGGTTGAGCGAGCTCTTCTCTCACATCCCGACGTGCTGCTCGCTCGTGTCTATGCGAAAGCCAACCCGATCATGGGTGCGCTGGTGGCAGCAGATGTCGTACCCGGTCCGGGCGCGCCTTCACAAGCCGAACTCCGCGCGAGCATTCTGGCTCACTTGAAGAACTATCTGGAACGGCACATGATCCCCGCCAGTTTGCGCTTTGTGGAAAGTTTCGACACCAACACTGCTGGCAAGTTGCGAAGGAATGCCTGATTTGAAGAATGTTATCGTTACCGGCGCGACGCGTGGCCTTGGCCTTGCTATCGTTAAGCGGCTGTGCGGCGAAGACTACCGGCTGATCTGTATCGGACGCAGGGAATCCGACGAGTTTTCTAAGCTGGCTGGGAAGGTCGGCGACAAGATCGTATTCAGGCCCTACGACCTAGAACAGCCAGATGGTATCCAGGCACTGGTCAACGGAATTACGCGTGAGTTCGGTCCACTCTACGGGCTGATCAACAATGCAGGCGTCGGGCTGGATGGTGTTTTAGCAACGCAGCACGCCACGGAGATATCGCGTGTACTGACGGTCAATCTGGAGTCTGCGATCCTCATGACGAAGTATGCTTGTCGTTCGATGCTGACGCGGAGAGAGGGGCGCATAATCAATGTCTCGTCCATCATAGCGTCGACAGGGTTCAATGGACTCGCAGTCTATGCGGCTTCGAAGGCGGGGCTCGAAGGATTTACGCGTTCTTTGTCGCGCGAACTCGGGCGAGCCAAGATCACGGTCAACTGCATTGCACCCGGCTACATGGAAACCGATATGACTGCGGGGCTCGAGGGAGAGAAACTCGCATCCGTCAGGAGGCGGGCTCCTCTTGGGTTGCCGCGTCCGGAAGATGTAGCAGGCGCCGCTGCCTTCCTTCTTTCTGCAGAGGCGGCGATGATGACCGGCTCTATCGTAAAAATCGACGGCGGAAGTACAGCATAGTGCCAAGACTATCGGTTCGCATTGCTGGCCTGCAAGATACTTTGGCGCTCATAGATTTTATTCGAGACCATTGGTCCGAGAAACACATTTTTGTGCGCGATTCAACAGTGTTCTCTTGGCAGTACGCCCAGAAAGACGGACGCCTGAACATGGTTTTGGCCGAGCAGGAAAACGAGGATGGCGTCAAGACGATCCTCGGCGTTCTGGGGTTTATTCCACTCGGCCGCTTCGATCCAGCCTTGGGTGATGATGGCATCCTTCTTGCTCTTTGGAAGGTCCGTGATGATATTGCGCCCCCGGGCCTCGGGCTGCGCCTCCTGAAGCTGATACAGGCCCAACTGAAGCCGAAGGTGATTGGCGCTATCGGCATCTCTGATATGGTCAAGCCGATCTATCGTGCGCTCGGCTACACGCTGGATCAGCTTGGTCACTGGGCACTGTTCAATCCAGAGTTCAAGGGAAAATGCGCGGTTGCGGCCAACGTGCCCGATGCCGCCTTCGCCCTATCGGGTGAAACGCCTACGTCACTTGCTCTCAAGTGCATCGACCGCGCGCAATGTGAAAATGTGGTGAGCGCGGTTGATAGAATTGCTAGTTTGCAGAGACCGAGAAAATCGTGGGCCTACGTGGTGTCCAGGTACATCGAACATCCATGGTACGATTACGCTCTACGCGCTGTCGAACACAACGGCGAGCCTGTGGCGCTGGTCGTTTGGCGTCAGGTCGAGTGCAACGGGTCGCGAATACTGCGTGTGGTCGATATCATAGGGGATACGAACTGGCTGTCGGATTCGACCCAGCTCCTGCGCGCTGAACTGGTCAGGGCAAATGCAGAGTACATTGACATCATGCAGGTCGGGACGCCGGGAGAGGTTCTCTCCAGGGGGCAGTTTATCGGACCGGAGCAATATGCAGAACTGATCCTACCGAACTACTTTTCACCTTTCGAAGCGCGCAACATCGACATTCATCTGGCCTACCGGGCCTTCCAGTCTGACTCTGGCCCGCTACGGCTGTATCGTGCTGACAGTGACCAGGACAGACCCAACTGACGTGTCCCCAGGGGAGACAATCGTGTACAAAATACTCCTTTGTGCCTGCGGCAATATCGGCTTTAGGCATCTTCAGGCGCTTGCATCCATGCAGGACGTCGGGTCTGCTGAGATTGCCATCGTTGAACCCAATGAGGACCTTCACCCAAGGGTACGCAGCTTCATTGCTGAAGTTGAAGCGCGGTGCGTGCACTGTTTCTGAGAGATAAGCCTGCAGCTCCGGTATTCACTACTCCGGAGCTATTGTTACGGTATAATATACGTTGCCGTAAAATGGTGCGCATTGGTCAATACTCAGATTGTGAGAAAAATGCAGTTCAGATCGGTGAGGTAGCTTTCCGATCGGCCGCAATGGCTTGATTTGAACGGCTTTGTTGCTTTTGGTCTGTTGTCATGAAAGTACATTTTGTCATTCAGAAGTTGACTGGGCTTACCGGTGGCGCCGAGCGTGTCCTGGTTGAAACCGCGGCAGCCATGCGCGAGCGCGGCTTTGATGTCCAGATACTCACATTCGAGGCGCGGAGGGGCGAGCCGGGTTTCGATACAGGCGAAATACCGGTGATCAATCTCTTTCCATTTGCGCGGCGGGGCATCGCACCAGGTTCGAAGGGAGGCGAGACAATGGTGTCTTCCTTCAATCTCGAGCAAATTGTGAAGACGATGCCTCATCGGTTTCCGATCGCCCAAGTCAAGTGGGGACTGACTCATGGCTTTTTTATACGCTGCCTCAAACGATACATTCGGCGGGAAAGACCCAGCGTACTCATCCCCTTCATGCCGCCGGCAATCACAGCCTGCGCCTATGCGGCCGCTGAAACGGGAACACCCGTCATCGCTTCGACGCACAATGTGCCGGAGCGAGATTTCGGCCCGAACGGGCGTTGGGATGCCAATCCATTGTTCCGGGAAAAATGTGTGGTAGCGCTCTCTATGGTCGATCGCATTCTGGTTCTACTACCCGAGTTCCGAAACTGGTTTCCAGACGAGTTGAAAAAGCGTGTGGTAATCATGCCAAATCCCGTGCGACGTCTTGCTTCAGTATCCAGCGGCAACGTGAAACGCGGGCGAACGGTGTTGGGTGTTGGCCGCCTGACGACGGTCAAGAGATTTGATATCCTCGTTCGCGCCTGGGCGCGTCTTGGTTCCCGAACCGATGGCTGGACCTTGCGAATACTGGGAGATGGGCCCGAGCGTATCCGTCTGCAGACAATGGTTGACGACTTGGGTTTGATGAATGTGGAGATGCCCGGAGTGGTCTCCGACATGGCCCGCGAATACGATCAGGCGATGATTCTGGGCCACCCTGCTGAGTTCGAGGGATTTGGCCTGGCGGTGTCGGAAGCGCTCGCCCACGGAGTTCCGGCAATTGGCTTTGAGGATTGTCCCGGCGTCAACACGCTTATCGAACCTGGGCGGAACGGAATTCTGGTGGCACCCGCTGCTGAACCTGAGAGAATGTTCTCCGAGGCGCTCTCCGACCTGATGCAGGATGACGCGCGACGCGAAGACATGGCCGCCCGTGCAACCTCTATTACCGAGCGGTACGGAAGTGATGCTATCCACGATCGGTGGGAGCACGCCATTCGAGATGTTGCCGCCGCAGGTGACGGACCAGCCGGCTGATCCTGCTCAGATCGAAAAAGTCTGGTGTGGACCCTTTGGAAAAAGAGAGCGGCTCAGAGTTTTCTCTTCCCTAAGCGCCTCTTCAGGTGGCAGCGAGAAAATGTGGGCTACCAGGGATTTGAGATTGCGGTCCGGACCTTCCACAAATTGCGGCTCATTCGCGAGGAAACGCTGAGAGCGGGCGGCATAGGCCTGCGGGTTCTCTGTAAGTTCAATGATAATTGAGCGCAACGCTTCTGATGAGCGGACGAACTGACAGTTTACGATTTCGTGCTGATCAACAGGATAATCTGCATCACCGTCTGTGACACAGGTTACCGGGACGCCGAGAACAGCGGCTTCAATCGCGGCAGTGCTGTAACCTGTCAGCATCATGTCGGAAGCAACGATTGCAGTCTTGGGGTCGGTTTCAACCACAATGACACGCTCGGTCATGCCGAACTCCTTGGCGAGCCTGAGATATGCTGCGACCCTGCTGGGCGTCTCCTCCGGATGGGGTTTCAGTAAAATAAGTACGTCCAGAACGGCACAGGCATTCAGGATATTGCTCCAAACCAGTTTCACATGCGCCCAACTGGATGGTTGGCAGAAGAAACTGATACACGATTTGTACGCAGAACAGTCTATATCGAAAGTGTCTCTAAGTAGCTCGCGCGCAGCAGCACGTGCGCTCGCAAGGTCGTGATCTTCAGGCGCCTTGATCCTTGGCGAACCCACGACGAAGGTTCGCTCCAGGGGAATGTTGAAGCCCCTCTCCGCAGTTTTCTTGAAGTAACCGGAAATGACACCATAGAAATCTGTATCGATGTTGATGTAGCGGCAGTAATTGCCGTTCAAGCCATGTGCCTCAAGCGAGAGGCTCGGAATACCGTGCCTGCGGGCAAGTCTCGCAAACGCTGCAACCCGAGGATTGCGTGGCGGCGCCAGAACGATCAGGTCGGGCAGTTCCTCGTCCGCAGAGAGCCGGGAGAACCAGGCATCGAAAACCTTGTGCTGGAGCAGGGCGGGGGCGATAACCTGCTCTGCAGTTTGATGCGCATTGACACGAATGAAATGTGCAAGCGCGAGATTTCCCGGTTCTGCAGCAAGGGATAGCAAGTGGCGCCTCAAATGCTTGTTCAATTGAGGCAGCTGCCGGTCTACGTTTGGAAGAAGCACGACATTAACATTCGGCGCTTCCTTCCCGATAGCCGTGATGGCTGAGAGGATCGGCCGAGCGTCTCTTCCGGCCAGGCCGATCGTGACGTCGTATTCTGCGGCCAAAGTGACAGCGTAGTCCGCGGTGGCCGCGTTATAGGCCGGGTTGTTTGCGGTCAGTATCAGGATGCGCTTGGTCCCGGACTTTGGGAACCCAGCCGCCCGGCGTGCAGCCACTGATGCACGGGCATCGGAATCTGCAATGAATTTTGACGGTGATGGTCCCCAGAGCATCGCGGTTGGCATCTCGCGGGGTGGCTGTAGCATTGCCTCCAGATTGTTCGTGAAGATCGTCCTCGCGTGCAGGCTGCGTGCGATGGAAATGAATTCGACCCGTGGATCCTTGAGCAGTGGGTCGACTGCGGAAAGATTCTGGAGAAACATGCCGTTGGAGCTCTTTGCTTGACAGGCAACGACAATGTGATCGAACTCCTCGGATTCAAGAAGCGTTCGCACCGCTTCTGTCCGGAGATTGCCAAAGAAAAGATGATCGGAGATCTCCAGCTCGACCGACGCGCGGTTATGCTCATCGAGCAAGCCATTCTCTTCCAGCAACCCGTCGGTAATCCGCTCTGCTGCAATGCGGGTTGCCTCGTGCAGATCCAGATAGGGTCTTGAGAAACGGGTGATACGTGAGCGGATGTGTTCGACCGTGATTTCGGCATCGCCCGCATAATCGGTGTATTCCTGAAAGTCCGTTTTGCCAAACGTGTCGCGCAGCCCAATCACGGTGATCTTTTCGGCACCCGTAAAGAGTTGAGCAATGGCAGGCCGGTCACTGAGTTCGTCAGCTATGATCAGCCTGTGCTTGCAAGGCTTTCGCATTCCGCTTTCCAGCAGGCCGCGCAAAGAGGAGTCGGTTGGTGGGACTGTCAGGTGGCTGCCCAAACTATCGATGATCTGGTGAAATTGCAGATCCAGGCGAACGTGTTTGTCCAAAACCAGGTCAGCAATTCGCTTCGCTGATGCGTCATCAAGCAACAGCCCTGCAGCCCCGACAAACGCGGCCGCATAGCTCATGCTCCCTCGGATCGTCTGGTCCAGGCGACTGCCCTCGGAAAGGTCCGCAGTTCTGAGACATTGAGCAAGCCCGGCTCTGCAATGCACATTGCGGGCAAGACAGATGAGGACCATAGGGTCCTGTGTTTTCATAAAACCCAGCCGCGTGAAATGGTCGACTGCATCCTGAGACCGTTTGGCCAATCGGTCCGCCCGCAATTCGACGTCGCCCCAAAGCTTACGCGTGGTCGGGGAGCGCCAGAAGAAATCCGCAGCGGCACTGGGGCCAAAGAGCATTTCTACCAGCCGAAACTGAGCCGTCATGGCGCGGCGTCGAGCTTTTGCAATGCCGGCTGAGATTCGTGCTTTCAGTAATTTGAACAGGGTTGCTTGGTGAGAAGCCTGTTTCAGGAGAATGATGGCGCGAAGTTCGAGCAGCGCCCGCCTCCACAACTCAACCAATTTCATATGGGTCTCCGGCTTCTGTTGTAGTAGGTCGGCCCGTCATGTTGAGCTTGTCGAACGTGCTTGTGACTCTGGGCGGCCAACCAGAAAATTCCGAAGCTTTAAATGCCTCGACCGGGATCAATTGCAATCCGATTTTTGCGAAGCCCAGATCACTTCGCTTTAACGCCGACGAAAAGGCCGTGACCGCAAGGTCAAATGGTTTTCCTCCGGCAAAGGGCCACGCCTCTATGGGAAACTGGGCTGGAACTGGTTCCGTATTGGGCAATGGGCAGGGCGTTTCTCGTGGATGCGGCTTGTGGAATACACGATACCCTTTGTCATGCAGCATCTGAATGACCAGTTCATAGAATTGTTTTTGCTGTGAGAACGAACAGATACCCGCCTGATCAAGGGGTTGGGTTAGAAGAAGAGCATTCTGATCCGCATCTCGCAGGCTCGGTGGCGGAGTTTCTAAGAATGCCCGGGCCAATGCTCGAGATCGATTTTCAGGCAGGGAAGTCAGTAGTTCTGTCATCTCGATCCTGCTTGCCTTAGCTCGGACCGATTGAGGAAGTTCTTCAGGCAGTGCGACCTGTATGCGATCAATCCAGGGTTCGTCGCCCCAGACTCTATAACGTGGTCGACGGCCTGCAAATCCACGCAGAAGCGCTTTCGCCCAAGGTATTGTATGGGTCACGTAATTGTGCGTTCCGCCTTCTCTCAACACGATCTCATCACAATGAGACACCAGTGCTTTCGCCGTGTGAAAACCAGAGTGGTACACATAACCCCTTTTAAAACGCCGGCCGCGAAGTGTCGGTGTTCCGTAAGAGTGTGGTGTGACCAGTCCCAAAGGGCCGCCGAACCTCACATTGCGTTGCACAATCGGCGGAAACCATCGGGGCAATTGGGAGAAGGCCGCGATCTCATCGGCATCGGTCGTAAAGAGAAAGTCTGCCTCCGGGCAAGCAGACAACAGGCGCTGGCGCAGTTCGGCATGCAGGGGCAGGTCATCCTCCAGGTAGATCAGGAGTGCCTTCTGACCCGTCAGCGCAATATCCGCCATTGCCATGAGCAGGTGTCGGTAGTTGTTGCAGAGGTGACTTGTAGAGATTTCGTCTTCACTCATGGTGTTGCAGCTATCTGCCCGTTTCCGGAACTTCATGATCCCCTGGTGCGGCAATTGTTGTGAAGGGAGGCTTACTCGATCGTTCCGGAGTTGGCACCGGGGTTTCTTCTGCACTAAGAGTAGCGTCTCGAATGCGCCTATATGAGGTCGAAAATGCCGCGAGTACTCACGGTTGTCATGTACCATTACGTGCGAGAATTTCAACGCAGTAGATACCCAAAAATCAAAGGGTTGGAGTATTCGGGTTTCGTGCGGCAGTTGAATTATCTGGCCGAGAACTTCACTCTTGTGCGCATCCAGGATGTTGTGGATGCAGCAAGAGAGAACGAAGAGCTGCCTGAAAACGCTGCTCTGCTGACGTTTGACGATGGTTACGCCGAGCATTACGATCTCGTGTTTCCGCTTCTGTTTGATCGCGGAATTCAGGGAGCTTTTTTCCCGCCGGTGGAACCTGTTCGGGACGCGCGTCTCCTTGATGTGAACCGCGTCCACTTTGTTCTTGCTAGCTGTGATGATCCCGCAAAGCTATCTGAGTACGTTGACGAACGGGTTCGTGAAGACCAGCGTGAGATGCAATTAGATACAGTGGAAAGCTATCGGGCCCGCTGGGCGCATCCCAACCGCTTTGATGATGCTGAGACAATATACGTAAAACGTATGTTGCAAACAGCATTGCCAGAAAAGCTGCGACGCTCCATTTCCAAGGAATTATTTGCACGGTTTGTCACAAACGACGAAGCCGCATTCGCTTCCGAGTTGTACATATCGCGTGACCAGGCTAAGCTAATGAACTCATGCGGGATGTATTTCGGATCGCACGGTTTCTCTCACTATTGGTTGAATGAAGTTTCACGCGAAAAACAGGAGAGAGAAGTGGATCTCTCTTTAGATTTCTTGCGCGATATTGGGTCTCCTGTCGATAAATTTTGGGCAATTTGCTACCCTTTCGGCGGGTGGAATGAAGAGCTTCTGACTGTACTGCGAAAACGGCACTGCACTCTTGGCTTTACAACACGTGTGGCGGCAGCCAATCTTGATTCTGATTGCCCGCTGACGTTGCCGCGTTTTGATACCAATGACTTCCCGCAATGAGCCTCTTGGTGGAAACATCGGGCGATCTGCCAAGGGATTTTGCTTTGACGTTATGGGGGCGTCCAATCTGAGGGCGAACAATCAGGTTAGCGGGCAGGACGCTGGGACAGCGGCTGAGCATAAGGCAGACGCGTTGGTTTGGGCGTCGGCCAACGCATCGCCCCCCCCCAACCACCACCGTTCAGCAATCTCAAGCGATCCGGGCGGTCAGTATCTTGATGGCTGCTGCACCGAACAGGAAACCCAAAACGGCATCGAAAGGACGACGGAACGACATGTAAAACCTCGATGCAGCCATTGTCGAAAACAGAAACGCGTAGCCGACAAAGACGATCATCGCCATGAAGGCGCAAAGCAGCACGGTCAGCATCAGGAGCGGCAGGGGAGCCGTGTTTCCCATGCCGACAGAAAGTGTCGCCAGCCAGACCAGCGGTGCCTTTGGATTGGTGAGATGTATCAGCAGGCCCTGGACAAAGCATCGGCGGATGCTGACCGGCTGCATCGCCTGAACCTGTTGCGGCTTTTCTCTAGCCATGGCCGAGCGCCAGGATTTGAACGCCAGGTAAAGGAGGTAGCAGCCGCCGGCCAGCTTCATGGCGGTAAAGAGTTCCGCGGATGCCTTTATGGCTGCGACGAAGCCGAATGCGGCAAAGCATCCCCAGAACATTGAGCCGGTCACGACGCCGAGCGACAGAGCCACAGCCGACGGGCGCCCCCGTGACATCGCCGTTCCCATGATCATGAGGGTTGCAGGGCCGGGGCTTGCAACGCCGATGGTGAAAATCGAAAGTATCAGGGCCAGACCTGGCAGGTACTGTGTCCAAAGATCAGCAGTCACCGCAACCCTCCCTTGCAGGCTTCGAGGATGAAGCTGGCATCGGTATCACGCCATGACGCGGGACGCCACGTTCGTGGTGCAGTTGTGCGCGATTCTGTCAGTCGCGGCGGGCATGAGCCTTCAACTCCACCCTGTCCGGGCGCAGAGGCCCAGCATCACGGCGCCGGCGACCGATAGCACCACACCCCAAGAGACGTAGTAGAGGATTGCATCTTCACTGCCGATGACCGTGGGCGATATGTAGATTGCCATGCCCAGCAGGCTGACCACCATCGAGGTGGCTGCTCGCACACGGCCGATTTCCTCGTTTTTTGCCAGAATCAGTATTCGACCGTCACATATGGCTCTTCCCCACGCGAACATCCCGCCAAGGGCCGCATAGATTGCGACCAGCAATGGGAGGCTTCTCGAGCTGGCGAAAGCCGCCATGGCGACCCCGGCCACGATGAGGATCACAAGCTCCCGGCGATGGGCGCCGGACAATCTGGTCCGCACTGCTGCAGCCGCCAGGGTCGCTCCGCCTCCGGCCGCCCAAGCCATCTCCAGAAGGCCATAGACGTCGCTGCCCCGTTGCAGGCTGTCCCTGACAAAACCCGGAACGAGGACATTTGCCATCTGGGATGCAGAAAGAAGCAGCCCCATGGTCAGGATGGTGAAGGCGAGCCGGGCCTGCTCGAGGATAGCCCTCAGCCCTCCCTCCATGCAGAAATGATGTCCCCTGGCGGCTTTGAAGGCGCGTTCTGGTAGTCCGCGAAGAAGAGGTTGATAATGGCGAACTGAACCATCATCAGCACTGCCATCAACAGTACTGGCCAGATCGCCGGAAGGTGATGAAGCAGAACGCCCCCAAGGCCCGTCCCGCATAGAATGCCGAGCTGACGGCAAATCGACACGCGGATGGCGAGCTTCATACGCAGATGTTCATCGACCGCCAGCTGGACAATGCCATCCAGCGCACCGGCATTGAGGACCGTCCCCAGCAAAAAGAGAACCGCATAGGCAAACAGCCACGGTGTGGCTGAACTGCCCAGTGCGGCGACGACCAGCGCGCAGACCCCCAGAATCCTTAGAGACTGCCCCTGCCGGATGATCAAAAGCCGGTTTTTCCGGTCGGTAACCACGCCGGCATAGATGGAGAAGACGAACGCGGTTGTGCTGCTGGCGAAAAACAGCTGCCCGACCAGGAACACCGATCCCTCGACTGCCGCGATCCATGAGGTGACAACGAGGCTGAGGCCAATGGTTGTAAAGGAAGCCATAGAGAATGCCATGACGGCAAACTCAATCGTCGCTCGATGCCGGAGATGGCGGGCAGGCAGGGGCGCAGGCGCCTGATCTGTCCAGTCGACTACTCCGCCAACACCGGTTTGCTTCTGCCGTACGTGTCCTGGCCGGCGAATGAAGAGGCAACGCAATCTACAGGAGGTGTCCCGTATGGAACGCTTCTGCGTCTCGATATCCACGACTGTGCCGGCAAGTCTCGATCTGAACTGGCAAATCAAATGTTCGAGAACTCGGGCATTCTTTGTATCCCGAGGGACTGCACCTGGCCGTCAACTTCCAGAACGCCATGGCAAAACGCGCGAACAAATTCCCTGTCCAGCGAGAATTAAGGAGCTTCTGTAGCGAGCGTGCTTTGCTACTTCAGTGCACCCTTGGTCGACATGAGCCTTTGAATTCGCCCGGCAGGAAGCGGCAAAACCGGCCCTCCCTGCCGGCTGCTCAGATGGGCTGGCCGTCAGTGCACTTCGGGCGCGTAAGGCTGGGTTTCACGCCTTTCGCCAAACGCTTCGCAGAAACGGTTGTGTCATGTGATGTACTGTTACGGGTTTCGGAGATATTCATGAATCTCAATTTTATATTATTTTATATAAATTTCTTTATAAAGGAATAATAAAAATTAATTTAATTGATCAGAGATAAATATAAAAATTAATCAATGAGTTATTTTATTTTTTATGTAATTCATGATAATATTTATATTGTAATTTTTGTATTTATGAAATATGTTTATAAGCCTCTTTGTCTGTCCGATCTAGGGAAGCTCCAGGAGAGACGGAGCCGCATTCTCGCGCAATCAGGCATAGTGTTAGGGCGCAATACTTGCCTGTGACAGGTGTTTTATTCGTCAGAGGTGTGCATCCTCAGCCTGTTCAGTTTGCGCAATACTGCGTCGGCGTCGAATGCGTTGCGCTCGCCAATGAGTATCAGCCGGCAGCCTTTCTCCTGATCCCACGGTGCAGATGATAAGGTGGCGCGTTTTCCGACGAGCTGGAAAACATGTCTACCCTGTCGACCTGTAAAGCTTAGAAGGCCTTTGCCGCGCAGCGCAGTGTCGGAGATCCGCAAAATCGCTTCTTGAAAGGAAGGCAGATCCACGAGACCTTCGTACTCCCACTCCACATGGACGAAACGGTCGTCATTCTGGAGGTCTGCTTCGACCGGGGCGCGGGGACTGTTGTCCTCAATGAAAAGGGCGCTCAACGGAACAGGCGCATCATCCATGTTGAGGATGCAGTTTTTCCCGCGGGAGGCCAGACCAGCGCGAAGCGCTTTCAGGTCACCTTGCGGGCATTCCGTAGTCTTGGACAGGAACAGGATATCAGATCCCTGCAGCTGTGCCTGCCAGAGCGGGTCATCTGCGCGCCGGGCCGCATCGGGCGCGTCAACAATGCCGATCACGGTTTCCAGACGGGCTTCCTTCCAGATGACCGGATCCATGAGCGACTGGACGATGCCGGCCGGGTCTGCGACGCCACTCGCTTCAATCACGATCAACTCGGGTTTCGGCGTGCGGGACAGAACCACCTTGAGCGTACGCATGAGATCGCCCTGCAATGAACAGCAGATGCAGCCGTTCTTCAGTCCAATGACACCCTCGCTCGTCTGGGCCAGCAGTTCGGCGTCGATGTTGATCGAGCCGAAGTCGTTGACGATGGCCGCAATGCGCAGTCCGTGCTCTGCCTGCAGCAGTCGATTAATGAAGGTCGTCTTGCCTGCGCCCAGGAACCCGGTAACAAGGAGAACTGGAACACTCACGGCATCTCACGCCGGATCGGTTGCCCGGGCGCAGCCCCGGTTTCTAGTTCGCCGTCCAGAATAACGAACTGCCCGTTGACCAGAAGCTGCCGAACACCTTCCGACGGTCTGTTCATCGCATTGAATTCTGCCCTGTCTGTCAGGGTCTCAAGATCGAAGACTACAATATCCGCGTCGCAGCCTTCCTGAAGGCGCACCTTTTTTGCGATCTGTGGGGCGCAGCTTTCGATTACCTTGCCGGGCAGGATAGTGCATTTGGCCAATGCATCCATCAAGGACATGCTCCGGCGTTCGCGGACATGTTCCCGCAGGAACCGGGTAAAGGTTCCGGACGATCTGGGATGAGCGGAGAGTTGATCGGGCAACGGCCATTCGAGGCCTTCGTAAATGCTGCCATCTTCATTTATCCAGGGCATCGCATCTGAAGCGATCGAACCACCGGGGTAGGTAACCGACAGATCAAGGAGGCGCCGGTGCTCGTCATTGGCATCCACATCCAGAAAGTGCCACATTACCAGATCCGTCGGGGACGCTTCTCTGGCCCGGCGCATATCATCTCGCCCGGTGAAGCGGTGGTGATTGCGGATCAGTTCGATGTTCGAGTAGTTGCTTCCGGTACGCCTGACGAAATCGGGTTCCATGAAGAACCCGGCGCTGACCACGGTCGCACCCGTGCCATAAGGATACGCCTCTGTCGTGATCGGCAGATTTTGCTCCTGCGCCTTGCTGACCAACTCGACCACGCGCTCAATATCCATCAGCGAGGTCGAGTTGAGGTGACAGATATGCATATGCGCTCCGGTAGCGCCGGCCAGTCCTATCAGGCGGACATAGCTGTCGACGGAGCTTTTCGGGTCGATATTGCTTAGATATGCGATGTGTGTGAAGGTCGGCGTCCCGTACTGAAAGGCGAGATCGCAGATATCCGCCATCTCCTTCACGCCGGCACCGGGGGCGTAGCCGTTGGGCAGTCCGATGCCGATAGCTCCTTCATCAAGCCCCTGCCGCACCAGGGAAACGATCTCATCCGTCTGCTGGGAATCGGCAGCTTCCGTGGACCAGCACATATCTTCCGAACCGGCACCCATCTGGTCGATCGGATGCACATCTGCGTCGAGCTCGATTGCGCCGAAGGCGACCTTGCGTGCGAATATCCAGGCCGCAGCAGTGCCGTAATTCAGTGCGCGGGGCAGCGTCGCCTGTCTTTCATACCATCCAGCTACCGGCAACGCGCCGACTTCGAGCTCCAGTGTCGTGGTCACCCCATCAAAAGCCTGCATCCGGTCTGCGGCTACGGATTGCCCATGAGCATGCAGGTCGAGGAAACCGGGCGCCACGATCAGTCCGGTG
Source organism: Nitratireductor aquibiodomus (assembly GCF_900105565.1). Taxonomy (NCBI): domain Bacteria; kingdom Pseudomonadati; phylum Pseudomonadota; class Alphaproteobacteria; order Hyphomicrobiales; family Phyllobacteriaceae; genus Nitratireductor; species Nitratireductor aquibiodomus. The sequence goes on from NZ_FNSL01000001.1 coordinate 3,537,080, forward strand.
GCGTCGATTTCGCGGGCGGCGCTCCCTTCGAGATGCCCAATTCTGGCGATCTTGTGGGCCGAAATCGCCACGTCGCAAACCCTGTCCAATCCGGTTTCAGGGTCCATTACGCGACCGTTGCGCAGTATGATGTCATAGGTTTCGGTCACGGTGCAGGGTCCTCTCCGGCAAAGGGGTTTTCCGTCTTGGGCCAGAAGTTCCCGTCTCGCCGTGTGTAGGGCACGATGGTGTAGTCCGGGGTGATCGCACCGGGCGTTGCCAGATGTATGACCTCCGCTGCAATGGGCGCAAACCCGTCATAGAAATGCTGTGACGACTTCACCACCACATATTTCATTCTGGAGAGGTCGATCCCCAAATTCTGGAAAGCTTCCGGATGGAAGGTCTGCGTGCGCAGCGTGTTGATCACGACATGAACACCGTCAGCTTCCAGCCAGACGCAATCGCCCATGTTCATCTCTGCTGTGCCCAGATGCTGTACGGCGTCGGTGGCGATCCCGCGCACGGTCACTGTCAGGTCTACCGGGTCTCCCGACATCGGCCCGATCTTCCCGCCCAGGCGTACGGCCATTTTGGCACCGATCCCCGCATCCATGCACATGCCGACCAGCACCGGGTCCCAGAATGTTGCAAACGCGATATCCCTGAGACCGCGTTCCAGTGCCGCCCGCAGCACAAATGTCGAATCTGAGGGTGCGCCGCCACCTGCATTGTCTGCGAAATCGGCAAGGACAACCGGATTGGCGTCAAGTTTCACCGCCAGATCAAGACCATCTTCCATATTGGGGAAGCGTCGAAGGTCGTTGCGCATCGCCCAAAGCTCCTGGCCCAGTTCTCTGGCGCGACGTTCGGCCAGGCTGGCGTTCCCATCTGCGATAACCAGCGTGCGGGTGCCGCAGCGCGGGCTGTCTCCCCATGGGAAACCATGCACCAGTGACACGGACAGAATGCCGTCCTTGCCCTCCATGGCGGACATGCGGTCGACGTAGCTCCGGATAGGGTCGAAAGGCGTGTGATACATCGCCATCATGCGGCAGTCGTAGTCCCGCATGACCGGGTTCACCCTGCCTGCAGCGGCTTCGGCACAGAGGGCGAAAAGGTCTTCCGCACGTTCGACCACATCGACGTGCGGGTACTCCTTGTAGCAGACAATCGCGGTCGTATTGTCCAGCATCTGGGTTGTAAGGTGGCAGTGTGGGTCAAGCTCAAGTCCAATGATGGCGTCGGGTCCCACGATTTCCCGTACACGGGCCATCATGTCGCCTTCGCAATCGTCGTAGCCTTGCGCGATCATTGCTCCGTGCATGGACATGAGGACGACGTCGACCGGCATGGCCGCGCGCAAGTCGCTGAGGATGTCGTCACGCATCGTCTCGTATACGGCGCGCACAGTAGGGCCGGCGGGTTGTGCATACGTGCATAGCCCCTCGACAACTGCCCAGTTTTGCGCCTCTGCCATCGCGCGCCAGCGGGTCACGGCCGCTGCGTAAAGTCCTGCCTCACCGCGTGACGCGGACTTGGTGTAGAGGTGTTCCTTGAAACCACTCCAGCCAGTCGGGATAGGCGAGAAAGAATTGGTTTCAGTCGCTAAAGACGCCATGAACAGTTTCATTTTCTATTCCTGAGATTGGCCAGCGCGGTCGCAACATCCGCCAGAACATGGAAAAGGATCACTGCAAAGGCCAGCGGGATCGCAATGCCGAACACCACCATGGGCAGATCCATCGTCTCGGTCTGTCGACCGGCAAGGCGTGCGATATAGCTTCGCGCCGGATCGGCACCCAGCCCCAGAAAACTGAACCACAAAATAGGCAGAATGAAACAGAGCACGCCGAACGAGCGTATGAGAGAAAACACCAGTCCCCGGAGTCCCGAGGTTTCCAGCGCATCTGGAAACAGATTGGGATCGCGGCGAAAGCGGTAGGCACAGGACGCACCCAGAAGCCCGCCCCAGACCATCGAAAATCGTGCAAGCTCTTCGGTCCATATGGGAGGCTGGTTCAAGATGTAGCGGGCGATCACCTGCCAACCGGCTGCGGCTAGCATGATTGCTACAGAAAATGTTGCGCCAAGGAGAGCAAGTCGGTTCAGACGCCAGGAAAACCAGTTCAGCCGGTCCGCGATCGCCGACACTGTCAGCGCCCCACCGCTTTGTTCCATGCCTCCAGCGCGCCTTCTGGCATCTCCGTTGAAACGTAGATGGGCTGGCTGGCTTCACGGAACTTTGCGCGTTCCTCATCCGGAAGTTCGATCACTTCGATCCCGGCTTCTTCCAGCTGCTTCAGAACGGCCGTGTCGTCAGACACCAGTTTGCGATTGGCTTCGTGAGCCTTCTCGACCGCCTGTTGGACGATGTCGCGCTCTTCGTCCGTTAGGCTCTGGTACCAGTCTTCCGACGCAATCGCGACGCGGACAGACTGGCTCAGCCGTGCATTGGTGAAATAGTTGATGAAGGCCGTATGTCCGTAGGTCACTGGCACGAATGCTGGGTTGATATAGCCTCCGGCGACACCGGTCTGCAGGGCGTTCGGCACCTCCGACCAGGAGACAATCGTTCCTTTCGATCCCCATTGCTCAAAGGTGTTGATCTGAACCTCATCGAGCGCCCGCATGCGAACGCCTTTGATATCGTCGAAGGTGCGGATCGGAACTTCCGTGGTGAAGATGCCGGTCGGAGTGCCGGTCATAACAACGTCCAGTATGCGAACACCCTTGGGGGTCGTGCCTTCGTTCATCCTGGCCAGCATCCCGCCTTCGTCGAGCGCCTTGTCCAGCTGTGCAAGGTCCTCAAAGAAATAAGGCATCATCGCGCCGAAGATCGTACCATCCAGTGTACCAGCGGACTTTGCGTCTGACATCGACACTTCGAGCAAGCCCTGACTGACCTGATCGAGACGTTCCGCTTCTTCCCCCAAGGAGTTCCGCTCGAACTCCACGGCTTCTATGCCATTTGCATTGAGATATTCGCCAAAGGTGTGAGCCCACATATATGTCCCGGAGTTTTTCAGATCCGGCGGGCTGTCAAGGGCGATCTTCACTTCTGCCATGGCGGGAAATGTCAGAGCGAGGCTGACGACCGATGCCTTGAGGACGTGGGTCAGTTTCAACATGGTATTCCTCCCTGTAGATTGGTTCCTGCATCACTCCCAAAGTCCCAGTGTTCGAGGCAGCCAGAGGCTGATCTCCGGGGCGGATACAAGCACTCCTAAAACAATGATCTCTGCGATGATGAAGGGAATGACTGCGCGGGCCAGCTTCCAGTAATTGACACCCGTGACCGTTGACACGATCAGGAGGCAGCCCCCCAGTGGAGGGGTTACCAGGCCGATGCACAGGTTGAAGCAGATCATGATGCCCAGATGGACCGGGTCAGCGCCGTTGGCCAGGGCGACAGGTGCCAGGAGAGGCACGAGAAGCGCCAGCGCCACCGGCACGTCCATGATCATGCCTGCCACTATGAAGAGCAGGTTCATCGCGATCAGAAACCCGATCGGTCCGAGCCCCATGTCCTCCACCAGTCCTGCAATGGTCTGAGGGATGCGTTCCAGCGCGGCCAGATGGCCGAAAGCGGCGACGGCGCAAAGGATCATGAAGATCGATCCCGTCAGAACAGCACACCGTGAAAAGCTCTCCCAGATGTCCTGGCGCGTGAGCGGCGCATAGAAGAAGGCGGCGATAGCAGCCGCAAACACGGCGACTGCTGCTGCTTCCGTGGGCGTCATCCAGCCCAGAATGATTCCGCCAACGATTATCAGCGGCAGGCACAGTGCCGGTATTGCGGCAACAATTGCCGGTAACAAAGGTCGCGTATCGGACTTCTCGACACGCGGATGATCCTCGCGCCATGCGTACCACCCGTTCACGGCGAACAGTGCAGCGGCAAGGAGAAGACCCGGAACGATCCCGGCCACAAAAAGTGCGGCCACCGAAGTCTGCATCAGGGCGCCGTAGAAGATCAGAATGATCGACGGTGGCACGATTGGGCCGATGATGGATGATGCTGCCGTGACAGCTCCCGCATACTCCGCCGTATAGCCGCGTTCGCGCATTTCCGGAACGAGCGTGTTGGAGAGTGCCGCCGCGTCGGCGACAGCCGAACCCGAGATGCCCGCAAAGAACACGGAGGTCATGATGTTCACATGCCCCAACCCTCCGCGCAGGCGCCCGATCAACGCCATTGAGAGGTCGATCAGCGACTTTGTAACGCCGCCGCGGTTCATCAGCTCGCCCGCGAGAATGAAGAGCGGCATCGCCAGAAGCGAGAAAACGCTGATCTGCGAAAAGACCTTCTGTGGCAAGACTGCCAGATAGCGGGTGTTGTCGGTCAGGATGAAGGTCATCACAGCCGCGCCGCCGATGACGTAGGCCAGTGCCAACCCTGAGGCCAACATGGCAGCGGCAATCACGGGGATGAGCCAGATCATGCCGCACACGCCATGCGATCGGGCGCTATGCGGCGAAGGTCAAGCCCCTGATCGAGAATATGGGCCGGGAGGGGCGTGCCCTGCACCAGGGCGGTCGCCAACTCCGCTGCCGCAGGAGCGGACTGTATGCCATACCCTCCCTGTCCTGCCATCCAGAAGAAGCCGGGCGTCACCTGCGAGTAACCGATCACCGGTTCCTTGTCCGCTACGAAGCTGCGCAACCCCGCCCATTTGTTGTCGATCCGACGGATGTCGAGATCGAAGGCCGTCATGATCCGGTCTGCGCAGATTGCGATGTCAATCTCTTCAGGCTGTGCATCGCAGGGAACCGACGGTGTCTCGTCGGCGGGCGAGATCAGCAGGCGGCCAGCATCTGGTTTGAGGTAGAACTGTTCCTCGACATCGATTGTAATTGGAGCATCGCGGCGCGTGAAACCTTCCGGTTCGGCCACGACCATTGCAGTGCGTTGCTTCGGAACGAGCCCGATGCGTTCCGCGCCGGCGAGTTGGCCGATCTCCTCCGCCCAGGCACCGGCGGCATTGATCACCAAAGGCGCGGTGAGCGTGCCGATCTTTGTATGAACTTCCCAGTCATTGCCGATGCGCTCAAGCGCCTGCACCGGCGCGTTGTTAAGAAGCTGGCCGCCGCGGGCTTTGAAAACGCGCAGAAATCCCTGATGGAGCGCGGCAACGTCAATATCCTGGCCATCTTTATCCAGCATTCCGGCTGCTGCGTAGCCCGATCGCACGAGGGGTTGACGCGCTCTTAGCGCTTCAGGAACCAATCGTTCCACGCTTGTCTCGCAGGATGCCATCTCGATCAGACCGTCAAGCGCCTCCAGCTGATCCTCTCTTGCGAGCATCAGGATCTCGCGTGGGGTCAGAAGCGGGTTTTCTGCGAACCCGTCTGGAGGGGTGCCGAGAAAGTTTCGTGAGGCCCGGGTCAGGGCACGGACGCTTTGAGGGCCGTAGCTGGGGGCAAATACGGCAGCGGATCGCCCGGTCGTGTGATATCCCGGCTGTGCCTCCATCTCGACCAGTACCGTCTGCATGGTCTGGGAAAGCCCGGCCGCCACGGAAGCGCCTGCAATGCCTGCACCGATGACGATTGCGTCTGCTGAAACGGAGCGATCCGGCATGTAGTGTTTGCCCTTTAACAGCTATTCCATTGCCCCAACGCTATCGAAGAATTTTCGGAAAGCAACAAAAGTTTTCATATACGAAAATAATTTCCAATCGATTGGAGGCTTGATACAACCATTTGAGATTGAAAGAGGAACACCTGCTCATGACCACCACCCAGGCACTGGGGGCACGGCTCAGACACTTGCGCAAATCCCGTCAATTGACGCTCAACGACCTTGCCTCACGCTCGGGCGTTGCGGTTTCCACAATCTCTAAAATTGAGAACGGCGTGCTTTCCCCGACGCTGGACAAAGTGCTGCGCCTGGCGGAGGGGCTTGACCTGACAATCGGGCAGTTGATTGGGGATGACAAAAGCGAAAAGGCGTCGCCCAATAGCCGCTTCGTACCGTCGAGGGATGGCGATGGCGTTGTGATCGATACCAAGAACTATGTGTACAGATATCTTTGTGGAGAATTGACCAACAAGAGAATGGTCCCCATTCACGCGCGTATCAAGGCATCATCCATCAAGGAGTTTGGCCCGCTGGAAAAGCATGGCGGCGAGGAGTTTCTGGTCGTTATCGACGGGGAGGTCGTTGTGCATTCGGAGTTCTATGCGCCTGTGAGGCTGGGGCCTGGCGAGAGCATCTATCTGGACAGCACAATGGGGCATGCCTACGTCAATGCAGGGGATCGGGACGCCGAGGTTTTTTGCATTTGTACGGAACCGCTACGGGTTTCAAAAGACTCCGAGTCTGAGAATGACGGGCTCAAGACCGACTGACATCAACAACTGACGTTCTCCTGGCGCAAGCCCTGGAAGTCGATCTATCTTCGGGGCAGCGGTTCGAGGCGCGGGAGTGAAATAGGCGAATGGATACGGCTTTTTATTATTTCGAGACGGTGGCCGAACTGGGTTCGATCCGCAAGGCGGCCGAGAAGCTACATATTTCCGCCTCCTCGATCAGCCGCCAGATCCAGAAGCTCGAACACCTTTATGGAACCACGCTTCTGGTGCGCCAGGCGCAGGGCGTTCGCCTCACGCCGGCGGGGGAACTGGCTGCCCGTTATGTGCAGAGCCGGGCGAAGGAACTGCAGCGTTTGCGCAGCTCAATCGATTCTCTCAAGAATCTCGATAGCGGCCACGTAGTCATCTACACGGTGGAAGGTATGATCGGTGGGCTCCTGCCGCGCGCCCTGGCCACATTCGGAGAACAGCATCCCGGCATTACCTATGAAGTCTGCACCGCCAGCACCGACGAGGTGATGCGAGCGGTCGCGGAAGATCGCTGCGATATCGGCATCTCCTTCCAGCCCTATCCGCGACCTGAAGTGGAGATGCTGTCGAGCTTCCGGCAGCCTCTGATGGTGGTCGTTTCCTCCGCGCACCCCCTGGCCGGGCGCAAGGAAATCCAGATGGGCGACATCGGCGATTTGCCGGTGGGTGTGCCTGATCGCTCTTTCGGTATTCGCCATCTGGTCGATCATGCGGTGAAGGCCGACCTTCTGACACTCAACATCCGACTCGAGACAAACTCCATCGATATGATGCGCAAGTTTGCCCTGCAGAATATGGGGCTTATCTTTCTGCCGGCCTTCTCCTTCGAGCGTGAGCTAGCCTCGGGCGAACTCGTTGGAATCCCGATTGTGTCGCGCGCGCTTTCGCTTTCAACCACGCAGATCTGCAAGCGTGCCGAGGTCGAGCTTACGCCTTCGGCCGGCAAACTCGCTGCGGTCATTATTGAGACGGCAGAAGCCTTTTCGCGCGTTGCATGAAATGCAACGCTTCGTGCTCACATTGATGCTTCCTTGACGCACCTAATTTCCCCTAGGGTGTGAGCCACTACGTAATGTCCGATCAAAATAAGAGACATGAGGGGTATTTCTATGGGATTTTCTTTCAAGCCGTGGCTGCTCTCGGTGATGGGTGCCACAATGATGGCGGTTCAGCCCGCTGCAGCACAGGAAACACTTCGCATCGGTGCGCCGCTGCCTTTGACCGGGCCGCTTTCGCCCGAAGGGCTGAAGCAGCAGCGTGGCTATGACCTGTGGGCCGAGACGGTCAATGGTAAGGGCGGTATCGAGGTGGATGGCACGACCTACAATGTCGAGATCGTCTATGTGGATTACGAATCCAACACGCCACGCGCCGTGCAGACCGCCGAACGCCTGATCACCAATGACAAGGTCAACTTCCTGTTTGCGCCCTTCGGTTCCGGTGCCGCCAAGGCGGCAAGTTCCGTTGCCGAGCGCTATCAGATCCCCATGATCGCGGCGACGGCATCGTCCTCCAGCGTTTACGATCAGGGTTACAAGTACCTGTTCGGGACTTTCACGCCGAACCAGACTCTCACAGCGCCACTCACTAACATCGTCGCCGATTCCGGCCAGGGCGTGAAGACTGTGGCGATCTACGCCCGGAACGATCTCTTCCCGCTCGCCATTGCCAATGAGATGAAAGCCTCGGCGGAAGGCAGGGACCTTGAGGTTGTCTCTTTCGCGGAATACGCAATCGGCACGATGGATCACGCCTCTGCGCTGACGCTCATGCTCCAGTCGCAGCCCGACTGGGTGTTCATTACTGGCTATATCAACGATCTGATCCTGATGCGCCGCCAGATGGCTGACCTCGGCATCAAGCCGAAGGTTCTGACCATGATCGCCGGTCCAGCGTATAAGGAGTTCATCGACGCCACTGGCCCGCTTTCGCAGAATGTGACCAGCGCTGCCTGGTGGCATCCGGCCGTGTCCTACAAAGGCGAGGATCTGTTCGGTTCGACTGCCAACTATGTGAAGGCGTTCGAAGACAAATACGGCGCAACGCCGGATTATGCCGAGGCCTCCGCCAGCGCCGCCGGTGCGATCCTTCAGCTTGCCATCGACGATGCCGGCTCCATCGATCCGACGGCCGTGCGTGATGCGCTTGCCGCGATGGACACGGTGACCTTCTACGGCAATGTACGCTTCGACGAGACCGGCCAGATCGATTCTCTCGAGCCTCCTGTCTTCCAGATCCAGGACGGCTCGACCAAGACGATCTATCCCGAAGCCGTCAAGCAGGGCGAGATGCGCTACAGCGACATCCAGTAGTCTACCTTCGGCATTTCCCTAGATCGCATGAACCGCCGGCCATGGTGCCGGCGGGCATCGAACCCATACGGTATTCAATGCTTTACGCACAGATTCTTCTCAACGGCCTTGTGCTGGGCGGGCTCTATGCCTGCATCGCGGTAGGCTTCTCGCTGGTCTGGGGCGTGCTCAACGTCATCAATATCCTGCACGGATCCTTCGTTGTGCTCGGCTCCTACATTGCCTATTTCGCCTATGTGCACCTGGGCATCCATCCCTTCATGTCCGTGGTCCTTTCTGGCGGCGCGCTCTTTGTGCTCGGCTATGTGGTGCAGGCAGGTCTCATCAACCGTGTCGTGGGCGCACCCGTTCTGACGACGCTTGTTCTGACCTTCGGTCTCGACCTGCTTTTGAACAACAGCATGATCATCGCCTTCTCAGCGGACTATCGCACGGTGCAACTCGCGCATCCGCTGGGCAGCACTGTGGTCGGCGGCCTCGTTCTGCCGCTCGACAGGCTGGTGGCGATGCTCCTTGCCTGCGTACTCACGGTTATTCTCTATTTCGTTCTCGTCCGCTCCAGCATCGGCCGCGCGATCGTTGCGGTGCGTATGGATCGGGAGGCGGCGGCCCTCATGGGCGTCAACGTCAAGCGCATCTATGCCATTACATTCGGCCTCGGAGCCTTGATGGCGGGCGCTGCCGGCAGCCTCCTCAGTCTGATCTTTCCGATCTCACCGCTCAATGGTTCCGAATTTCTGGGCATTGCCTTCATCGTGTGTATTCTGGGCGGTCTCGGCAGCATTTCCGGCGCCATCGTTGGCGGTCTTGCCCTCGGCGCCATCCAGAGCTTCGGCGCACTTCTGATCGGGCCTCAGCACGGGCTGACCATCGCCTTTGTGCTTCTCATCATCCTTCTCATCTTCAAGCCGACCGGCATTATGGGCCGCAGGGGGTACGAATGACGGTGCGTCCCATCTACGTCCTCGCTGCGCTTCTCTTGGTGTCGCTCCTGCCGCTTGTCGGCGACAACTATGTCCTGCGTCTTGGCACTATGTTCGCCATGTACGCCGTTCTCGCCCAATCCTGGAACATCATCGGCGGTTACGCCGGCTATCCCTCCTTCGCGACAGCGGCCTTCTTCGGGCTGGGCGCCTATGCGGGAGCCATTCTCCAGGGGAACGGTCTGCCCATGCCGCTCGCCTGGCTTGCCGCCGGCATCGTGGCAGGCCTTTTCGCAGCCCTCATGGGGGCGGCCATCCTGCATCTCAAGGGCCATTACTTCGCGATTGCGAGCCTGGTCCTTGCTGAAGTCCTCCTTGAGGTCACTACCTCCTGGACCAGCCTGACAGGCGGTGGCATGGGGCTCAACCTGCCAGTCATCCGCATGTCGGTGGATGCGCAGGCGCAGCTCTTTTTCTGGGCCATGCTCGGGCTTGCCGTGCTCGCGTTCCTGATGAGCTGGTACGTTTCGGCAAGCCGCATCGGCTTTGCTCTTCGCTGCATTCGGCAGAACGAGGATGCGTCCTCGATGGTTGGCGTCAATACGACCTTCTACAAGGTTGTCGCCTTCGTCCTGTCGGCGCTTTTCGTCGGCTCCGCTGGCGCTCTCTATGCGTCCTGGGTGTTCTATATCGAGCCGCCGGACGTCTATTCCGTCCTGACCTCCGTCAAGCCGATCGTCATGGTCATGCTGGGCGGTGCGGGCACAGTCGCCGGACCGGTGATCGGCGCGGCAGCCTTCCTTGTGATGGAAGAAGTCGTGTGGCGCAATTTCCTGTCGATCCATTCCGCCGTGCTCGGCCTGCTGATCGTCGCACTCATCTTCTTCCTGCCCAACGGTGTCCTTGGCTTCATTAGGAAGCGCAAGCGGGCCGGCGCAGACCATGGCAAGGAGACGGCCGCATGAGCATTCTCACACTCAAGGGCGTTTCCCAGCAGTTTGGCGGATTGCGGGCGGTGGATGATGTCGATCTGTCTGTCGAGCCTGGCGAGATCGTGGGCCTGATTGGTCCCAACGGTGCCGGCAAGACGACGCTGGTGAATCTGGTGACCGGCGTCTACAAGCCGACCTCCGGAAGCATCGAGTTCGACGGGCGGCGCATCGACGGGCTCAAGCCCTATCAGATCAGCCGGCTGGGCGTTGCACGCACCTATCAGGTGGTGCAGCCCTTCCCTGAAATGACTGTGCTTGAAAACGTCATGGCGCCCGCCACGTTCGCTGCCGGTGCAAAGAGTGTGGCCGAAGCGCGCGACGAGGCGATGAGCGCAATCGAGTTTCTGGGACTTGCGCCCCAGAAGGATGTGCTCGCCGCCGAGCTCACACTGGCTGGTCGCAAGCGGCTGGAGCTCGCCAAGAGCCTAGCCATGAAACCGAAGGTGCTGCTGCTCGACGAGGTCAATGCCGGGCTCAACCCGGCAGAGATCGATGTCGCGCTGGAGATGATCCGCGCCATCGCGGCGCGGGGCGTCACCATCATTCTCATCGAACACCTCATGAAGGTCGTCATGAACCTGTGCTCGCGGATCGTGGTGCTGCACCATGGCGCCAAGATCGCCGAGGGCCTGCCCCTAGAGATCACACGCGATGAGCGTGTCATCAAGGCCTATCTCGGCAACCGCTATGCCGAGGCAAACCCGGGAGGAAAGGCCAATGGCTGAACCGTTTTTTCAGGTTAAGGGCCTTGAGAGCGGCTATGGCGAGATCCGCGTCCTGTGGGGTGTTGATATCGAGGTCAATCGCGGCGAGATCGTCTGTCTGATAGGCTCCAATGGTGCCGGCAAGACCACGCTTCTACGCACGCTTTCCGGCCTGGTGAAGCCTACTGCCGGCAGCGTCCGCATGGAGGGCGAGGCGCTGGCGGGTCTCGAATGCAAGGACATTCTTTCGGCGGGCGTCGCTCATGTGCCCGAGGGACGGCGTCTGTTTCGCACCATGTCGGTGCGCGACAACCTGCTCATGGGCGCGTATCTGCGTCGTCGCGACAAAAGCGTGGATGAAGACCTGGAACGGGTCATGACCATGTTCCCGCGCCTGGCTGAGAGGGCCAACCAGGATGCGGCCACGCTTTCCGGCGGCGAGCAGCAGATGTGCGCCATAGGTCGCTCGATCATGAGCCGTCCGAAACTCCTGATGATCGACGAACTGTCGCTCGGCCTGGCACCGCGCGCCGTCGAATTGCTGGGCGAATCCCTCGTCGAGATCAACAAAGCCGGGGTCTCGATTCTGCTGGTCGAGCAGGATGTCATGACAGCGCTCGACCTTGCCCATCGCGGTTATGTGCTCGACCGCGGCCGCATCGTGATGGCTGCACCTTCCGAAGAACTGCGTGAGGCGCCTGCTGTGCGCGAAGCCTATATCGGCGCCTCCTGATGCTGACACATCTTGAAAGATGAAGACGATGAACCTTTCCGTGAATTCTCCGATCCGTGAAGACGATATCCTCTCCCCCTATGATGGAAGCGTCGTCGGCCGCATGCCGGTGGCCGGCGAGGCCGAAGTAGATGCCGCCGTGGAAAAGGCACTCAAGGGCTTTGAAGTCATGCGGCGTCTGCCGCGCTTCATCCGTGCTGATATCCTGGACCGTGCCGCCGATATCATCGATGGCCGCCGGGAGGAATTTGTCCGGCTCATCGCTGCCGAGGCGGGCAAGCCCCTCTACGATGCGCGCGGCGAAGTCTCGCGCTCCCTGTTCAACCTGCGCAATGCGGCCCGTGAGGCCCGGGCATTTTCCGGTAAGGAGGTGCCGCTCGACGTCGATAGCGCCGTCTTCGAATACCAGACGAGCAATGCTGACGGCGGGGCGTTGAAGCTCGATCGCGCCGACCTCGACACGCTTGCAAATCTCGGCCGCCGGGTTGGCATTGCACGGCATTTCCCCATCGGCCCGATCCTGGCGATCACGCCGTTCAATTTTCCGCTCAACCTGGTCTTGCACAAGGTCGCGCCGGCGCTTGCCGTGGGCAATTCCGTGATCCTCAAGCCCGCACCGCAGACTCCGCTGACAAGCAAGCTTCTGGCAGAGGTGCTACTGGAGGCCGGTCTGCCGGAGGATGCGTTGTTGGTCGTGCACTGCGATGTGCCCCTGGCCGAAAAGCTGGTTCGCGACGACCGCATCCCCATGGTCACCTTCACCGGCAGCGCTGGTGTAGGCTGGCACATCAAATCCATCGCCGGCAAGAAGAAGGTGTCGCTTGAACTGGGCGGCAATGGCGCCGTGGTCGTGTCAGATGACGCTGATATCTCTTTCGCGGCGGCACGCTGCGTGCGTGGCGGTGTTGTCTATGGCGGCCAGTATTGCATTGGTGTGCAGCGCATCCTCGTACATGAAAAGGTTTATGACCGGTTCGAGGAAGAACTTGTCTCACGCGTCCGGGCATGCGCAGTCGGCAATCCCTTGGAAGAGGGCATCGATGTGGGGCCGGTGATCGACGAACGTTCGGCGATCCGCATCGAAAGCTGGATCGACGAAGCCGTCGCGCAGGGCGCGCGCGTCCTGACCGGGGGCAAGCGCGACCGCGCCTTGATCGAGCCGACGGTGCTCACCGACACCACGATGGATATGAAGGTCGAGGCCGAAGAGATTTTCGGCCCGGTCGTGACGCTCAACAAGGTGGCAAGCGCCGAGGAGGGCGTGCAGCGCGCGGCCAGTTCGCGTTACGGGCTTCAGGGCGGCTATTTCACCAACGACATGCGCGCCGCTTTCCGCGCGCTGGAGACCTGGGATGTCGGCGGCCTGATGATCAACGACGTGCCGATCTATCGCATCGACAACATGCCCTTCGGGGGCTGGAAGGATTCCGGCCTTGGGCGCGAGGGAACGCGCTATGCCATGGAAAGCATGAGCGACATCAAGTTCCTCGTGTTCAACTATGGCTGACATCCGCAGGGTTGCGGTGGCGGGGCTCGGCTCAGTCGGGCTCCGTGTGGCCCGCGCGCTTGACGAGGGAATGGATGGATTGCGCCTTGTCGCGGTTGCCGCAAGCAGCCCCGAAAGTGCCGCCCGTCGCATTCGCGATTTCCGCCCCGCACCTGACATCGTCTCTCTCGGCAGGGTGGCGGACGAAGCGGATATCGTCGTGGAGTGCCTGCCGCCTGCCGTTTTCACGGAGCTTGCCAAAGGCGTGTTTGGCCGAGAGGGCCGGACACTGGTCGTTGCCAGCGTGGGATGTCTTCTGACGGTTCCGGGCATTCTGGAAAAGGCACGGGCTTCGGCGACCCGGCTCATAGCGCCCTCCGGCGCGGTCGCGGGTATGGATGGGTTGCGCGCGGCGCGTGAGATCGGGCTTGAATCGGTGCGCCTGACGACCCGCAAGCCGCCGGCTTCCTTTGGTGAGACCGTCATGGTGGAGGGGGTGGCGATGCCCACGGCATCGATCGACCGCGCAGTGCAGCTCTTTTCAGGAAATGCCCGCCAATCCGTTGCGGCGTTTCCGAAGAATGTGAATGTGGCGGCGACAATCGCGCTCGCCGGTGCGGGACCCGAGGCGACGGCGGTCGAACTCTGGGCCGATCCATCCGTTGCGGTGAACACGCACGAGCTGTGCGTGCGCTCACGGGCAGGCGAGATGAAGGTTGTCTGCGCCAACCTTCCGGACGAAGCCAATCCCCGAAGCAGCGCCATCACCGCATTCAGCATCATTGCCGCGCTGCGCCGCCTCGATGCGGCGCTGACGGTCGGCTCGTGATTTCTCCAACAATTTCAACAGAGGACGTGAGAATGCAGACCAAGACAATGCAAGCCGGTGGCTATGAATACATTCCCGGCGTCATGCAATATTCGGCGGGCGTTTCCGCACTTCCCGGATATCGCCTCGTGCGCGTTCGCTTCGACGAGGTGGTGCCGCTGAAGCAGGGTTTCGAGCGTATTGCTGCCCATCTGAAAGCGGTTGGGCGTCCGCTGACGGCATTCTGCGCTTGCGAACTGCGCTCTCCCGGCCAGTTCACCGAGGAAGGTTTCGAGGAGTTCAACCGCGTCTACACTGGCACGCTTCGCGATTGGGGCATCATGACCGGAAGCGACAATCCAGTTGGCCGTTCCAATGTTTGCCCCGAGATCGGAGCCCCTGCCGAGCCGGGTTTCCACGCTTTCATCTACACGGTTGAAGACGAGAAAGCGCCGAAAACCTTCGCAATCGCCGGTTCCGGCGAAGCCCCGGAAGGCAAGGGTAACTACCGCGATCACATCGTGCGCCTTGGCGATACCTCGCCGGACGCGCTTCGCGAGAAAGCCGCCTACGTGCTTGGCGAGATGGAGCGCCGCATGGCTCATTTCGGCGGTTCATGGAATGACACGACCGGGGTGCAGATTTATTCGGTTCACGATATTCAGCCTTTGATTGCGACAGAGATCGGTCCGCGCGGTGCCCACCGCAACGGCATGACCTGGCATTTCAACCGCCCGCCGGTGGTCGACCTTGAGTATGAAATGGATTGCCGTCGAATCTTCGACGAGACGGTCCTGCCCGGAGGAAATGCATGAAACTTCTCAGATACGGCGAACCCGGAGCTGAAAAGCCCGGGTTGCTGGATGCGGGGGAGCGTATCCGCGACCTGTCTGGTGTGATCGGTGACATCGATGGCAAGGCAATTGCCCCTGCTTCCCTGCGGAAGCTGGCTGCACTCGACCCGTCTTCCCTCCCGCTTGTGGACGGGGAGCCTCGCCTCGGCCCCTGCGTGGCCGGAGTGGGCAAGTTCGTTTGTATCGGTCTCAACTATGCTGACCACGCGGCGGAATCCAAGCTCGACCTGCCCAAGGAGCCTGTGGTCTTTCTCAAGGCCAACAGCGCGATCTGCGGGCCGAACGACACGGTTCTCATTCCCCGTGATTCTGAAAAGACCGACTGGGAAGTGGAGCTTGGCGTAATCATCGGCAGGGGCGGAAAATATATCGCCGAGGAAGATGCTCTGTCGCATGTGGCCGGCTATTGTGTGATCAACGACGTTTCCGAACGCGCTTTCCAGATCGAACGCGGTGGCACATGGGACAAGGGCAAGGGTGCCGACACGTTCGGCCCTGTCGGTCCCTGGCTGGTCACGGCCGACGAAGTTGCTGACCCGCAGGCGTTGAAGCTATGGCTGGATGTGGACGGCAAGCGGTATCAGAACGGGACCACCGCCAACATGGTTTTCGGGGTGGCGCATCTCATCAGCTATGTCAGCCGCTTCATGAGCCTTGCTCCTGGCGACATCATCTCGACGGGTACGCCGGCCGGCGTCGGCATGGGGCAGAAGCCGCCCGTCTACCTGCGCGCGGGCCAGGTGATGGAACTCGGCATTGAAGGGTTGGGCACGCAGCGTCAGAAACTAGCCGACGACCGTTGACGCGTTTTTGCGGTAGGGTGAAATCACCTGAGATCAACCGCTTTGCACGACTAGCGCCTGGGCCGCATTCAAACTCCGTGGACCAGGCCTATTGCGCGCAAAATCCCTCCGCAATCGATGCCCCGTTGTCCGCGTTAAACTCCCTCTGTCCGTTGGACAGGGTTTCGCTCAGTTCGCAAATTTCAGAGACACTTGCGGAAGTGACCCGCCTAAACGTTGCCTATGGGCTATTCGGTGGAAGGTTCATTTAAGTTAACTCTTTGACTCACTAGAGCCTTTTGCAGTCAGATGGAAACATTTGACGCCCGCATAAATGCGGAAGAACAAGGAGATAGAGCGAGGCAACGTTTCCATGAAACGATGGGCCACTCTAGAAAAATATGCTCGAACAGGGCAGTGCGGCATTGCGCTTGGGCCAACAGTATCATGGCGTGGGTTTCGTATCGGGGCCATGAGCCAGCCAGCCTACCCGCAGGGAGAACGACAATTCTCGCGGTGGACCAATTGCGCGGTGCCAGCCCACAGGTTACAGGAACGCCTCCTGCGAACCAGTCGCAGTAGCCTATATTGATGAGCGGGGTACCAAGATGGCAGCCAACACCATGCCGAGTGCCGGCGGGCGCATGCCGGCTGCCTACGGAGCAGATGATCTGTTCCACTTGTTACCATCGATGGTGCAGGCGCAAGGCGCTGCATCCATAGGATTGCTTATCAATGCAAAAAATCGAGCACGAGACCTATTCGGTCGCTCAGACTATTCTAACTGAACTCTCGTCGATCCATGTCGCTATCGCATCCGTCCTTGACGGTACGATCGATGGCGAGGTCTGGGTAGACAATCCAGCCAGCCCTCAGGTAGCGCTCGTTGCCAACGGGGACGCCTACTATCTGGCGGGCAACCCGGATACCGAGGCCGAAACTCTTGCTAGCCTGCAGGAAATAATCCCCGATTGGGCCTATTTCTTTGCCGAAATCCGGTGGGCTCCACACCTTTCCAAGGCGTGGCGCAATGCGTTTGCAATCCCGCACCCCCGTGTTCGCATGGGGTATATTGCGGGCACGGCCTTGCCGGTAGTGAGCCAGCCAGGTCCAGGATTTGAAATCCTGCCGATTGATCGTGCGCTGTTCGACCGCAATCCGGGCAACCTTGAAGTGCTGGAGGACTGCGTTGAAGGGTGGGCTTCTCCGGAGGTGTTCTTCAACCTCGCTGTCGGGTACTGCGCTCTGCACAATGGGCAGATCGTCAGCCATAGCGTGACGGACAGCGTCAGCGGTGAACGGTGCGAAGTCGGTGTCGGCACGGAACCCGATTTCCGGCGCCTGGGGCTTGGGCGCTTGGTCGCTTCGACGACCATCGCCGAATGTGTCCGGCGCGACCTTCCCGGTGTCGAATGGCACAGCCATGCGTCCAACAGGGGCTCTATCGCCATCGGTAGATCTATCGGCCTTTCAGAACTGGATCGACATGTCGCCTATAGTTGCCGGTTGCCTGCCGAGAACATCGGTGATCTCGACCCCGATCATTGCCGCGAGCTGGCCTCGCATTTCGAGCGAGCCAGTGAGCAGATCAACTGGAGCCGCTTCCATGCAGCCGGGGCGCGGGCACTTGCCGGAGACCGTGAAGGCGCCCTGGGAAATGTACGACTCCTGATCGAAGGCGATTGGGAGGGCGAAGCAGAATGGCTCGAAGAGTTCTGGGCACTGCAAACCCTTGCAGATGATCCGGAGTTCAAGGCGCTGCTCGCGCGCAAGCGTGAACTGGAACTCTAACCATCCAGAACTCTCTGGCCGCATCGTCCGGTGCGGCCAGATTGGCGCCGTCTTCATCATTCGCGCAATTGGGATTTCGTCAGCACGAACGTGGCGGCATGCTTGGTTCGTAAGGACCGGAAGCGTTTTCGCGGTTTTGAGCGATGCTTCGGGACAGCGCATTGTCTTGCCGCGCCCTGCCTTACAGGACCAATGCCCAGTGTCGTCGCCAAGCTGGCCATTCCCGCCTCGAACTAAACGGGGAACACTGTCTCCGTCAGCCCAGCGGTCGCACAAGCCTCTGAAATGTCGCGCAAAATTGCGAAAGAAAATGGTGTCTGTAAAAGCCTGGAAATTTTTGGCTGGGGAACCTGGATTCGAACCAGGACTAACGGAGTCAGAGTCCGTGGGTCTACCGTTAACCTATTCCCCAGCAGGCGGCGCTGGCCGCTTTCGCCACGCTATTTAGCGATATGAGTTTTATAGTCAAGGGCAGATGCGGATTCAATTCTGACAAAGACAAAATTTCCGGCCAACACCGCTCTTGGTGAAACCAGCTATGGCTGATACTCTGCCGCCAACTAAACGATATGAGCTGCCTGCTGCGCCCAATGGGCTTGCGCGGCGGCGAAGGAATAGCGGTGGAAAACCACGACCACGGCGAGGTATCGCCGGTAAAGGAGGTCGTCCGGGATGCCGTGTCGGATGGGGGCTCTTCCCCCGGCTTCGACGATCGGTCGGCCGGACAGCCTGCCCATATGGGCAAGACGGCTGCCTCGCCCAGGCGAAAGAAGTCGCGCCGGAACGGGCCCACGCGCCCCGGTGCGGCAAAGGGCCCGGTGCAGGACGCATCCTCTGGAGAATCGCCTGACGAAGGCGCTTCGCAGGCGCGTGCGCAGGGCGAAGCGGCCCATGCGGATGGTTCTTCGCGCCCGGATGGGGAGCCCCCGAAGCGAAAGCGCAGAAAGCGGCGCAGGCGCCGCGCCTTCGTGCGCGGTGCAGCCGGAGAGGCCGCTGCTCAGCAGGAGGCCCCGCCTCAGCCGGAGACCGGGAAGCCCAGCTGGCCTCAGCCGGCAAGGCGGCGCGAATCGGCGCAGGAAGGTCAGCGCACGTCCTATGCCGCGCTCGATCTTGGCACCAACAATTGCCGGCTTCTGGTGGCCGTGCCGACGCGGCCCGGGCACTTTCGCGTGGTGGACGCCTTTTCGCGGATCGTGCGCCTCGGAGAAGGGCTCAGCCTTGAAGGCCGTCTTAGCGAAGCGGCGATGGACAGGGCTGTCACGGCGCTTGGCATCTGCGCGGAAAAGCTCGGGCACCGGAAGCCCCGGCGCATGCGGCTGATCGCAACGGAAGCCTGCCGCTCGGCCGATAACGGCGAAGCCTTCATCGAACGCGTGAAACACGAGACCGGGCTGACGCTGGAGATCATCGACCGGCAGACCGAGGCCCGGCTGGCGGTTGCCGGCTGTAGCACGCTGGTGGAACGCGGCACGGAGGGCGTGGTGCTGTTCGACATTGGCGGCGGATCGTCCGAGATCGCCCTCGTGGACATTTCGCGGCACCGCACGCCACGGCTCGCCGATCATATCGTCGCATGGACATCACTGCCCGTGGGCGTGGTGTCGCTTGCCGAGCGCTTTGGCGGCCACCATGTGACGCGCGAAACCTTCTCCGCCATGGTCGACGCCGTGGGCGAGATGCTCGACCGGTTCGATGATGGCGGGCGGCTTTCAAAGATCGCTGCAGGGGGGCGGTTTCATCTCATTGGGACGTCTGGAACGGTCACGACGCTTGCCGGCGTTCACCTGGGACTGGCGCGTTATGATCGCCGACAGGTCGACGGGCTGTGGATGGAGCGGGACAATGTCGATCGCATGATCGACACGCTGCTCTCGTGGGATTTCGAACAGCGCAAGGCCAATCCCTGCATTGGCGCGGATCGCGCCGACCTTGTGCTCGGCGGCTGTGCCATCCTGGAGGCGATCCGCCGGCGCTGGCCCTCGGAACGGTTAAGGGTGGCCGACCGCGGTCTGCGCGAAGGCATGCTGAACGAAATGATGGCCGCCGATGGTGCCTGGCGGCGCCGGCGGCGGATGGGACGAGGGACATGAGGTTGGGCGGATGAGCAAGAAACCGGCCAAGGCGGGCGGCGGTGCACGCGCGCTCAAAACACGGGTCAAGAAGAAGCGCGGCCTGAAAAATTCGTCGCGCCGCTGGCTCGAGCGGCATCTGAACGACCCGTACGTGCATCGCGCGCAGGCCGAGGGCATGCGATCGCGAGCGGCGTACAAGCTGACGGAAATCGACGACCGCCACAAATTGCTTTTTCCGGGGGCACGGGTGATCGACCTCGGTGCGGCCCCGGGAGGCTGGTGTCAGGTCGCGGCCGAGCGTGTTGGATCCACGCCTGAAAACCCGCTCGTGGTGGGCATCGACTATCTGGGCATGGATGCCGTGCCGGGCGCGATCGTTCTGGAGATGGATTTTCTGGACGATGATGCGCCGGAGCGCCTTCTGGAGACGCTTGGTGAAGCGCCGGATCTGGTCATCTCCGATATGGCTGCGCCGACCACCGGGCATCGCCAGACCGACCATCTGCGCACCATGCATCTGTGCGAGACGGCGGCGGATTTTGCGCTTTCCGTGCTGAAACCTGGCGGGCACTTCCTGGCGAAGACCTTTCAGGGCGGCGCCGAAACCGGATTGCTCGATCAACTGAAGCGCAATTTCAAATCCGTCCACCACGTGAAGCCCCAGGCTTCTCGCGCCGAATCGGTCGAGCTTTATCTTCTGGCCAAGGGGTTCAAGGGCCGCACCGAAGCCGATCCCGAAAACGACGGGTGAGGGCAGGAGCGGACCAGCTACTCGCCCGCCGGAGCCGGCTCCGTGCCCCTGCTTCGGCGTCTGCTGTGGCCGGACACCCGGCTGCCGGCTTCTGGCGGCAGGGTGAGAAACGGTACGGCCGCCAGCGCCGAAAGCGCTGCGACGATCAGGAATGCGTTGACGAATGCGTCGATACCCAGCTCCGTTCCGGTAATGAAGGCGGACGCCTCCAGGATTCCTCCCCCGACAGCGACACCAAGCGCGATGCTTACCTGCTGGGCTGCCGCTGAGATGGTGGAGGCCTGGCTTGCCTCCCGGTCGCCAAGCTCGGCGAAGACCAGAGCGTTGGCCGATGTGAAGAACAGGGAGCGTAGAAGGCCGGATCCGATCAGCACGGTGATGATCACCCAGTGCGGTGTCGCGGGGGTGAAAAGCGCGTTAACGGCGATGCTCGCGCCGCCAAGCAACGATGCGGCGACCAGAACAACCCGGAACCCGCCGCGGCGCAGCGCCGTGGTGGCTATGAATTTCATGGCAATGGCACCGAATGCCGATGCGAACGTCAGAAGACCCGACTGAAACGGGGTGAGACCGAACACCACCTGAAACATGAGCGGCAGCAGAAATGGCACGGCGCCGACGCCGATGCGGAACAGCGAGCCGCCGATGATCGCCGCGCGAAAGGTACGGTTGGCGAAAAGGCCGAGATTGAGAATGGGACGTGGGGTGCGCAGGGCGTGGCGAATGTAAAGCGCCGTGGCCAGGACGCCGATCACCACGGTGACAACGCCAATGACGGGCGGCAGCGCCGGCAGGCTGATGACCGAGAGGCCAAACACCAGTCCCGACGCGCCGATACTGCACAGCAGGAAGCCGGAAAGGTCCAGTCGCCCGGTTTCTTCCCTTGCGAAATCGGGCAGGACATAACCGGAGATGACAATCCCCAGAAGCCCGATCGGCACATTGATCAGAAAGATCCAGTGCCAGGAAAAATAGGTGGTGACGAAGCCGCCGAGCGGCGGGCCGGCTATCGGACCGATCAGAGCGGGGACGGTCAGCCAGGCCATGGCTTTCACAAGCTGCTCGCGTGGCACCGCGCGCACGAGAACCAGGCGGCCGACCGGTGTCATCATCGCGCCGCCCATGCCCTGCAGAAACCGCGAAAGCACGAACGCCCCCAGCGAATTGGAAAAGGCGCAGGCGATGGAACCGATCACGAAGACCGCGATGGCTATGCGGAAAACCCGCTTGGCGCCGAAGCGGTCAGCCATGAAGCCGCTGATCGGAATGAAAATCGCCAGAGAAACGAGATAGCTCGTCAGGGCGAGTTTCAGCGTTACCGGGCTGGTGCCGATATCGGCAGCGATGGCCGGCAGCGACGTGGCGATGACGGTTGAGTCCATCTGCTCCATGAAGAGCGCGACGGCGAGTATGAGCGGCAGTGTGCGGTTCAAGGCATTCTGTTCCTGTGCCGGTCTGCCGGGTGAAGATGTGGGGGAATGGGCAGTCCGGATCAGCGTCCGGGCTATAGCACCGGGAAGCGCGTCTGTCCTGTGGCAGAGCTGCGGCTGTGTTGGTGCTGTCATGTCGTGTGGACGAAACAATTCTCACGCATTGAAAAAGCACCACCTTTTCAAGCCGGCGCTGACGTGGTACCAGCCAGCGCCAATCCTGAAAGGGAATCACATAAGCGGGGCCGTGCCATTTCGTGGCGGGGTCGCGCGTCCTCTCATTCCAAAGGGTCGGCCATGGCTAAAATCATCGAGACAGCAACCGGCGCCCAGGCGCTCACTTTCGACGACGTGCTCCTCCAGCCCGGCCACTCCGAGGTGATGCCCGGTCAGACGGATGTGCGCACGCGCATTGCCGGCGACATCGACCTGAACATTCCGATCCTGTCCGCGGCGATGGACACGGTGACGGAATCGCGCCTCGCAATCGCCATGGCACAGGCAGGCGGTATCGGCGTCATCCACCGCAACCTGACACCGGTCGAGCAGGCCGAAGAGGTGCGCCAGGTGAAGAAGTTTGAATCCGGCATGGTGGTAAACCCGATCACCATTGGCCCGGATGCGACACTGGCCGAAGCACAGGCCCTGATGCGCGCGCATGGCATCTCCGGCATTCCGGTGGTGGAGAATGGCGGCGCGGGAGGCCATGCGACCGGGCGGCTGGCCGGTATCCTGACCAATCGCGATGTGCGTTTCGCCTCCGATCCCGCACAGCCCGTGCGCGAATTGATGACTCATCGGGATCTGGTGACGGTCAAAGAGGGTGTCGCGCAGGACGAGGCCAAGCGACTTCTGCACCAGCACCGTATCGAGAAGCTTCTGGTCGTCGACGATGCCGGCAACTGCGTTGGCCTGATCACGGTCAAGGACATCGAGAAATCGCAGCTTAATCCACATGCGAGCAAGGACGCACAGGGGCGACTTCGCGCGGCGGCGGCAACCAGTGTCGGCGATGATGGTTTCGAACGCGCCGAGCGCCTGATCGATGCCGGTGTGGACCTTCTGGTGATCGACACCGCCCATGGCCATTCGCAGCGCGTGCTCGACGCCGTTGCGCGGGCCAAGAAGCTCTCAAACACCGTGCGCATCATCGCAGGCAATGTGGCAACCGCGGATGGCACCAAGGCGCTGATCGATGCGGGCGCTGATGGCGTCAAGATCGGCATCGGGCCGGGCTCCATCTGCACCACGCGCATTGTCGCCGGTGTCGGCGTGCCGCAGCTCTCGGCCATCATGTCCGCGGTGGAGGTCGCCGACAGGGAAGGCGTTTCGCTGATCGCCGACGGCGGTATCAAGTTCTCCGGCGATCTGGCGAAGGCGCTGGCAGCCGGTGCATCGGCAGTGATGGTCGGTTCGCTCCTCGCGGGCACCGATGAGAGCCCGGGCGAGGTTTACCTGCATCAGGGGCGCTCCTTCAAAGCCTATCGCGGCATGGGCTCGGTCGGGGCGATGGCGCGCGGTTCGGCCGACCGCTATTTCCAGGCTGAGGTGCGCGATACGCTGAAGCTGGTCCCCGAGGGCATTGAAGGGCAGGTGCCTTACAAAGGCCCGGCCGGCGGTGTCCTGCACCAGCTCACCGGTGGCCTGAAGGCGGCCATGGGCTATGTGGGCGCGGCAAATCTTGGAGAATTCCGCGAACGGGCGACCTTTGTTCGTATTTCGGGCGCCGGTCTTCGCGAAAGCCACGCGCATGACGTGACGATCACGCGTGAAAGCCCTAACTACCCCGGCGGCGCCTGAAGGCGTACTCCAGTTCCTGCTTTCCGAGAAAGGGCCGCAAGGCCCTTTTTCATGGGTCAGGTTCGTTCCATCAGTGTCGTCTTGGCAACGATGCCGGCAACGCCCGCGCCGACAAAGGGGGCGGCGATGAAGAGCCAGAGCTGGTTCATTTCGCGTGCGCCAGAGAAAAGCGCGGGGCCAACGGACCGTGCGGGATTGACCGAGGTGCCGGTGACGGGGATCAGGCACAGGTGAATTGCGATCAGCGTGAGGCCGATGACCATGCCGGACAGCGGGGTCCGGTGCTTCTTCGCGGTTACGCCCAGGATAACGGTCACGAATATAAAAGTTCCCAGCGCTTCGAGTGCGAAGGCGGTGGGCATGGGGGAAAGCCCCGCGCCCTCCCAGCCGTTGGCTGCACGGGATATGGGGGCGACGGCATCAGAACCCTTCGCCATGCCCCACAGTGCTGCGGCAGCGATCACGGCTCCGGCGATCTGCGCGACCATATAGGGCACCACGTCTTTGAGAGGCATGCGACCGGCCAGAAAAACGCCGGCGGTCACGGCAGGGTTGAGGTGCGCGCCGGAGACGGGGCCAACGGCATAGGCCATGGCAATCACCGCAACGCCGAATGAAACGGCAATGCCGAGACCTCCCAGCGGCAGGAGGTTTCCGAACCCGCCGGCGGTGACGCTGGCACATCCCAGGAAGACCAGGCAGAACGTTCCAAAACACTCGGCGACGTAAGCTTTCATGGTTTTGTCCTTGCGATAGCGCCACCCTTACCAAACGTCGGCGTTTCAACGCTGATGGTAAAATCAGGAATCAGCGTTGGAAGCCTGGAAACCGGGAGGAGAGGGGTATGTCCCAACACGCAATCTTCTGGCCGATTATCGCCCATGTCGCGCTCGTTTATGCCGTGTATGTGCTGATCGGCATGCGTCGAAAAAAGGCTGTGGAAACGGGGAGTGCACGCGTTTCCCAGTTCAGGGAGAACCGTGACGAGCCGGCCGAAAGCCTGTTTGTGCGCAACAATCTCGCCAATCAGTTTGAACTGCCGGTGCTTTTCCACGCGGCGTGCCTGGCACTGTTTGTAACGGGCGGGGCCGGGCCGATTGCAGTCTGGCTGGCCTGGGCATTCGTGCTCTCGCGCTATGCACACGCCTGGGTACACGTCACCTCGAACCGGATACGCTTCCGTCAGCCGATGTTCACGCTTGGGTTTCTCGCACTGGGCGCCATGTGGGTGCTGCTTGCGCTGACGCTGTGGAATGCGGGCTGAAGATTACCCGCGTGCGAGCAGAGCCTCGTGCGCCTGAAGAACGGTTTCGCGCAAAGCCGCGAAATCGTCTTTTCGCGAGTTGGACTTGCGGCCCGCGAGGCATATGCTGCGGGAAGGGCTGGGGTCGAGAAACGGCAGCACGCTGACGGACGGCAGAAGATTCGCCGAGGCGCGCGCCATCCGCGGAATGAGGGTAACACCCATCCCATGCGACACCATGTGCAAAAGCGTCGTCAGGCTCGTTGCGCCAAAGGTCCCCATCGTCACTGGTTTGACCCGCCCGCAGATTTCAAGCGCCTGGCCCCGCATGCAATGGCCGTCTTCCAGAAGCATCAGCCTTTCCAGCGCCATGCTCTCCTGCGCCACGGGCGGGGCGATGCGTGCTGCGTCGGCGGTCGGGACCGCAAGGTAGAACGGGTCCGCAAAGAGGAGATCCGGCACAAGCCGGCTGTCTTCGACGGGTTCGGCCGCGATCATGGCGTCGAGGCGACCGGACGCAGTGTCTTCAGCCAGAGCGGCTGTAACAGCCTCGCGCACCTCAAGCCGCAACTGCGGAAATCTCTGCTTCAGGAGTGGAAGAAGCTCGGGAAGCAGATAGGGCGCGATTGTGGGAATGACGCCAAGCCGGAAGCGACCCTCAAGCGCCTTGCGGTCCCGTCTGGCCTCGCCCTCCAGATCGCGAATCTCGGAGAGGATGCGTGCCACGCGCGGCAGCATCGTCTGCGCTTCGGCAGTGAGCCGCACGGCGCCGCTGCCGCGCTCGAACAACCTGAAGCCAAGCTGGGATTCCATTTCAGAAATCTGTGCCGAAAGCGCCGGCTGCGTGACGCCGCAGCTCATGGCGGCGCGTCCGAAATGAAGCGTTTCGGCCAGACGCTCGAAATACTGCATCTGTCTGATGGTGAGGCGTATCATAAGCTTAGATTATCGCATCGAATATCAAAGACAATTGGAATTTATCGAGCGGCGCCGATACCTTAGAACTGTTCCAAGCCACGCCGCAGGTGAGACCGGCAGCCGGGCAAACCGGAGAGCAAGCAAGGGAGTTTCTTTCATGGCAGACAAACGCACGATGACCACGTCTGCTGGCGCCCCCGTCAGCGACAACCAGAATTCCGTGACCGCGGGTGAGCGTGGTCCGGTTCTTCTTCAGGACTACCAGCTCATCGAGAAGCTTGCTCACCAGAACCGTGAACGCATTCCCGAGCGCGTGGTTCACGCCAAGGGCTGGGGCGCGCATGGCGTGCTGAAGATCACCGGCGACATTTCGAAGTACACCATCGCCAAGGCGCTGCAGCCGGGCGCGGAAACGCCGATGCTTGCGCGGTTCTCCACCGTTGCCGGCGAACAGGGCGCGGCCGATGCCGAGCGCGACGTGCGCGGCTTTGCACTGAAGTTCTACACCGAGGACGGCAATTGGGACCTGGTGGGCAACAACACGCCCGTCTTTTTCGTCCGCGATCCGCTCAAATTCCCGGACTTCATCCACACGCAGAAGCGTCACCCACGCACCAATATGCGTTCGCCCACGGCCATGTGGGACTTCTGGTCGCTGTCGCCGGAAAGCCTTCATCAGGTCACGATCCTGATGTCCGACCGCGGTCTGCCGACGGCGCCCATGTTCATGAACGGCTACGGCTCACACACCTATTCGCTTTGGAACGACAAGGGTGAGCGCTTCTGGGTGAAATTCCACTTCAAGACCATGCAGGGCCATAAACACCACACCAATGCGGAGGCCGAGCAGGTGGTGGGCAAGACCCGCGAGAGCTATCAGGAAGCGCTCTATGGCACGATCGAGGATGGCGACTTTCCGAAGTGGAAGGTGCAGGTTCAGATCATGCCCGAGGCGGATGCGGAGAAAACTTCCTACAATCCGTTCGATCTGACCAAGGTGTGGCCGCACGCGGAATATCCGCCGATCGATATTGGTGTGATGGAACTGAACCGCAACCCGGACAATTACTTCACCGAGATCGAGAACGCGGCTTTCTCGCCGTCGAACATCGTGCCGGGCATCAGCTATTCGCCCGACAAGATGCTTCAGGCGCGCATCTTTTCCTACGCGGACGCACACCGCTACAGGCTCGGCACGCATTACGAGACGATCCCGGTCAACCAGCCGAAATGCCCGGTTCACCACTATCATCGCGATGGTGAGATGAACACGTTCGGAGGTATCAAGACGGGCAACCCCGACGCATTTTATGAGCCCAACTCCTTTGGCGGTCCGGTCGAGAACCCGGCTGCCAAGGAGCCGCCACTCAAAATCTCGGGCGATGCGGACCGCTACAATCACCGCATCGGCAATGACGATTACAGCCAGCCTCGCGCGCTGTTCAACCTTTTCGACGAGGGAGAAAAGAACAGGCTGTTCTCCAATATTGCCGCTGCGATGGGTGGCGTGCCCAGTGAAATCATCGAACGCCAGCTTGCCCATTTCGACAAGATCCACCCGGACTATGGCAATGGCGTGCGCAAGGCGCTGAAGGAAGAGCATGGATATGAGGCCAACGCCGTGCCCGTGACCGGCAAGACGCCACAGCGCGCTGCCGAATAGGCAAGGCTGAAAAGGCTTTGATAAAGTGCGGGCGTGGAGCGATCCACGCCCGTTTTGCTTGTCTAAAGGCCTGCTTCCGGCTAGCTGTGCGCCATTCGGGTAACCGGCAAAGGTGTCATATGCGACTTGGCGGACGGCTGGCTGCGGCCATTGAAATTCTGGAAGACATTGACCGGCGTTATCGCCCGGCTGCGGAAGCGCTGAGAGACTGGGGCCTATCCCATCGTTTCGCCGGCTCCAAGGATCGCGCCGCCATTGGCAACCTCGTCTATGATGCGCTGCGCCGCAAGCGCTCGGCGGCCTGGATGTTTCAGGAAGAAAGCCCGCGTGCGCTGGCCTTCGGAGCCTTGATGATCGAGGCGGGACATGACCCGGAAGCGCTGAACGGAGCGCTGGCGGAAGACAATTTTGCACCAGCACTGATTTCAGGCGAGGAAGCAGACCGCATCGCCGCGCACCCTCTGGGCGAGGCGCCTGACGGCGTGCGCGCGGAATGCCCTGAATGGTGCGAGCCGCTTCTCAGGCGCGCCTGGGGTGACGACTGGGTGGCCGAGGCTGCGGCCCTTGCGGAGCGCCCGCCGCTCGACATGCGGGTCAACACGCTGAAAGCCACGCGCGAAAAGGTGGCCAAGGCGCTGGCGCGCACCGGCGTTTACGAGAGTGAACTTGCGCTGCAGGGGCTGCGCATCGGCCCGATCGAAGGGCAGGGGCGGCACCCCAATGTGCAGGCAGAGCCCGCTTTTCAAAAGGGCTGGTTCGAGGTTCAGGACGAGGGTTCGCAGATCGTTGCCACTCTCACCGAAGCCGCAGCAGGCATGCAGGTGCTGGACTATTGTGCTGGCGCTGGCGGCAAGTCGCTCGCCATGTCAGCGGCCATGGGGAACACCGGCCAGATTCAGGCTTTCGACGCCGAGAAACAGCGGCTTGCGCCCATTTTCGAGCGCCTGAAGCGGGCGGGCTGTCGCAATGTGCAGGCGGTGGCCGATCAGGAAGTGCTCGCCGCGCATGAGGGACGGCTCGACCTGGTCGTTGTCGACGCGCCATGCACGGGGGCAGGCACCTGGCGGCGCAGGCCAGATGCCAAATGGCGGCTCGGTGAAAAACAGCTCGAGCAGCGGCAGGCGGAGCAGGCCGAAATTCTGCGGCGCGCGGCGCGCTTCGTGCGTTCCGGTGGGCGACTTGCCTATATCACCTGTTCGGTGTTTGCAGAGGAAAACGACGATCAGGTGCGGGCCTTCCTTGAAGCCAATCCGGACTTCCGCCCGGTGGACCATGAGGCACTGTGCGAAAGGCACTTTTCCGGAAAGGCCGCGAAGGCGAGAATTGACAGAACCACGGGCATCGCCCTTTCACCCGGCCGTACGGCGACTGACGGCTTTCATTTTGCCGCACTGGAGCGCGTCTGAGGCAGGCGTGGCGAGACAATGAGCAAGGCAGTAAACCCCATTGATGTCGAAGCCCGCGTTCGCGCGAGCTTCGCCCGTCAGAAAATGATGCAGACCATCGGCGCCGAGCTGACGCTGGTGACGCCGGGCATTGTCGAGATCGAGATGCCCTATGCAGAGGCGCTGACCCAGCAGCATGGATTTCTCCATGCGGGCGTGATCTCCACCGCGCTCGATTCGGCCTGCGGTTATGCGGCCTTTTCCATGATGCCCGAGGACGCGGCGGTGCTGACCATCGAATTCAAGGTCAACCTGCTTGCCCCGGGGCGCGGCGAGCGCTTCCTGTTTCGCGGCACCGTCACCAAGCCCGGTCGCACCATAATCGTGGCTGACGGGCAGGCCTATGCCTATTCGTCCGAGGGGGACGCCAAGCTGATCGCCACCATGACCGGAACCATGATGACCATCATCGGACGCGAGGGTATCGAAGGATGACGCGGGCATCAGTGGAGCCGACGGTGCTCGCCGGAAAGCGCGTTCTCTTCGTCATGGCGGCGGATGCCGAATACGGACCGCATCTGAAAAAGCGTTTCACGCCGCTGATGACAGGTGTGGGTCCGGTGGAGGCGGGGGTGGTCCTTAGTGCGGAACTGGCGCTTCTCGATGCCGAAGGCCATTTGCCGGATCTGCTCGTTTCTCTCGGATCCGCCGGAAGTCGCAGTCTGAAGCAGACGGAAGTCTATCAGGCGACTTCGGTCTCCTACCGCGACATGGATGCTTCACCGCTTGGATTTGAGAAAGGTGTGACGCCTTTTCTCGATCATCCGGCGATCATGCCGCTGACGCATCGCATTCCAGGCATCCCCGAGGCGACGCTGTCGACCGGCGGCAACATCGTTTCCGGTGCCGCCTATGACGGCATCAACGCCGATATGGTGGATATGGAAACCTTCGCGGCGTTGCGCGCGTGCCAGCGATTCGGTCTCGACCTGGTAACGCTGCGCGGCATCTCCGACGGGGCGGCGGAACTGCAGCGCGTGAACGACTGGACTGAATATCTGCATGTCATCGATGAAAAGCTTGCCGACGCGGTGGACCGTCTCGAACGGGCCATTGCCGATGGCCTGCTGTAGTCAAAAAACGGCCTCGCCGCTTGCACCGAAACGCATCTTTCTCTAAAGGCTCGCCATGACGACATCCAATCCCGACACAGTTCTCATCGTTGATTTCGGCAGCCAGGTCACGCAGCTCATTGCGCGGCGGGTGCGCGAGGCCGGAGTCTATTGCGAAATCGCTCCGTTCCAGTCGGCCGAGGAGGCGTTTAAGCGCCTTACGCCAAAAGCGGTCATCCTTTCCGGCAGCCCGGCCTCTACTGTCGATATCGGCAGCCCGCGCGCGCCGCAGGTGATCTTCGATTCCGGCCTTCCCGTGCTTGGTATCTGCTATGGCGAGCAGACCATGTGCGCTCAGCTTGGCGGTAAGGTCGAAGGGTCCGACCATCGTGAGTTTGGCCGTGCCTTCCTCGAGATCGAGAATGACTGCCCGCTGTTTGAGGGCGTCTGGGCGAAAGGCACCCGCCATCAGGTGTGGATGAGCCATGGCGACCGGGTGACGGCGATACCGCCCGGCTTCCGGGTGGTTGGCACCTCGACGGGCGCGCCCTTTGCAGCCATCGCCGATGAGGAGCGCAATTATTACGGTGTTCAGTTCCACCCCGAGGTGGTTCATACACCCGACGGCGCAAAGCTCCTTTCCAATTTCGTGCACAAGATCGCAGGTCTTTCGGGTGACTGGACGATGGCGGCCTATCGCGAGCAGGCGATTGAGGCGATCCGCAAACAGGTCGGCGGCGGCAAGGTGATCTGCGCGCTTTCGGGCGGTGTCGATTCCTCCGTGGCGGCCCTTCTGACGCATGAGGCTGTGGGCGATCAGCTCACCTGCATTCTTGTCGATCACGGCCTGATGCGGAAGAACGAGGCGGCAGAAGTGGTCGCCATGTTCCGCGAGCATTACAACCTGCCGCTGATCCTGGTGGATGCCTCCGACCGCTTCATCGGCGCGCTGGAAGGCGAGAGCGATCCTGAAAAGAAGCGCAAGACCATCGGTCGCCTGTTCATCGAAGTGTTCGAGGAAGAGGCAAAAAAGCTCGGTGGCGCCGACTTCCTGGTGCAGGGTACGCTCTATCCCGACGTGATCGAGAGCGTTTCCTTTACCGGCGGTCCTTCCGTGACCATCAAGTCGCACCACAATGTGGGCGGCCTGCCCGAGCGCATGAACATGAGCCTGGTGGAGCCGCTGCGCGAGCTTTTCAAGGATGAGGTGCGTGTTCTCGGCAAGGAACTCGGCCTACCCGACAGCTTCATCGGCCGTCATCCCTTCCCGGGACCGGGCCTCGCCATCCGCTGCCCCGGCGGCGTGACGCGCGAGAAACTGGAGATCCTGCGTTCCGCCGATGCGATCTATCTCGACGAGATCCGCAAGGCCGGTCTCTACGACGCGATCTGGCAGGCCTTTGCCGTTCTCCTGCCGGTGCAGACGGTGGGTGTGATGGGCGACGGGCGCACCTATGAATTCGTCTGTGCACTGCGGGCGGTGACGTCTGTCGACGGCATGACGGCCGATTTCTACCATTATGACATGGAGTTCCTCGGCCGCGCGGCAACCCGCATCATCAACGAGGTAAAGGGCATCAACCGCGTCGTCTACGATGTGACGTCCAAGCCGCCCGGCACGATCGAGTGGGAATGATTCAGGCCCATCCGAACGTCGCCGATTTTGCGCTGGAGTTCGACATAACCAACTGAAATAAAATAATTTTATCGGCTGTGCCTATCGATATCTATCGGTGGGCATAGATCGCGTTTACCGTCACGGCTGACGGTCCTTGCCCATATTGATCCCTGCTAATTTTGAAAGTACCGTCACGGGAAATGAAGCTCGTGACGGTACTTTTTTTGGCTTAAGCCATTGTAAGAAGACGAGTTTTTTCGACACGAGCGCCCCAAAACCGTGTGACGGTACTTTTGGAGGTGATACGGCAATGCTGACGGACGCCGCAATTAAGGCTCTGAAGCCAAAAGACAAAATGTATAAGGTCGCGGATCGCGACGGCATGTATGTCCGCGTCATGCCGTCGGGGCACATATCTTTCAGGCTGGACTATCGGCTGAACGGGCGACGCGAAACGGTCTACCTCGGCAAGTACGGGCGTGATGGCATTTCGCTCGCACGGGCAAGGGAGCTGTGTCTGGATGCTAGACGGGCGGTCAGAGAGGGACGTTCACCGGCGATTGAAAAGCAACGTGAGAAGCGGCGTTTGAAAGAGGCCAAGAGCTTCGGCCAGTTTGGTGAGAAGTGGCTGGTAAATGCCCCGATGGCGGATAGCACCCGGGCAATGCGCCGCGCCATCTTCGAGCGTGAGCTGCTCCCTGTCTGGCGCAATCGCCTGCTTACGGAAATCACGCCGGACGATCTTCGAGCGCATTGCGCCAAGATCGTCGAACGAGGTGCCCCGGCCACAGCGATCCATGTGCGGGACATACTGAAGCAGATCTATGGCTTCGCGATCCTGCATGGAGAGAAGGTGCCCAATCCCGCGGATGAGGTTGGACCCGCCGCCATCGCGACGTTCGCGCCGAGGGACCGCGCACTGTCGCCGGCGGAAATTCGCATTATGTTAAAGCAACTTGAGCACGTTCCTACGCTGCCGACCATCCGGCTGGGTATGAAGCTCTACCTCTTGACGATGGTGCGGAAGA
This sequence comes from Nitratireductor aquibiodomus, assembly GCF_900105565.1. NCBI lineage: Bacteria > Pseudomonadati > Pseudomonadota > Alphaproteobacteria > Hyphomicrobiales > Phyllobacteriaceae > Nitratireductor > Nitratireductor aquibiodomus. Next base: position 3,569,812 of record NZ_FNSL01000001.1, read on the forward strand.
GCGAACTGCAGGATGCGGTTTGGGGGGAGGTGGATTTCGAGAATGCTGTCTGGACCATCCCGAAGGAGAGGATGAAGCGCTCGAAGCCTCACAACGTCTATCTCTCACGGCAGGCCCTGGACATCATGATCGCGCTGAAGACCTGTGCAGGCAATTCGCGGTACCTCTTGCCTTCGCGCTACGACGCTGACGCGCCGATGTCGCGAGCGACCTTCAACCGAGTGACCTACGCGGTGGTCGAGCAGGCGAAGAAGGAGGGACTCCCTCTTGAACCGTTTACGGTTCACGATCTGAGGAGGACCGGATCGACGCTCTTGAATGAGATCGGCTTCAACAGCGACTGGGTCGAGAAGTGCCTCGCCCACGAGGACGGCCGGTCATCTCGTGGAGTTTACAACAAGGCTGAATATGAGGTTCAGCGCCGCCACATGCTGCAAGAATGGGCGGACATCGTTGATGCATGGGTCGAAGGGAGAAAGCGCGTACCTGTTCTCGTGCCACCCACTATGACGTTGCTTGAGCTTGATCCGGCGCTTTGACAGGGCGGGTTTTCCGCTGCCGTACGTCCGGGTGCTTTGCCCGTTTGACGGGAACTGCGCGACGGCTCTCCAGCCAAGCCTGGACCTCGGCAAGGTCCCATACGATGCAGCGGGGCGATAGAGCAAAGCGTCTGGGGAATTCGCCCCGCTGCTCCATCTCATAAATGGTGCTGTCCGCCAGGGGGATGATTTCGCGTAATTCTTTCCTCCGGATGGTCCGTCTGATGAGTGTTTCCTTAAATTGAGCCATATTCTTCTCCTCGCTGCATTATGCAGAGGGGATTGAATTCGATAGTTGCCGTATGATGGAAGTCGAGAAATTAGATCGTAGTATTGTCGGCTGTCATTTCGCGTACATGGGACAATCGGCGACATGGCAAGGGGCAAATCCTTGGTGAGAAATCCATTGCGTTAAATGCGTTTTGGGGACGATCACGAAAAACAAACTTCACTCTGATCTGGATGATCGCTCTTTCAGTGCCCTCGTTTCTGCGTCGAAATATTCTCGCGCAGCCTGTCTTCCGAGCAAACGCGCAAGCTGAACAAGGCGTGGATCGGGGTTGCCCCGAGGTGTAAAATTCAGTTCTGGTTCTGGCTCTGTCTGGTGAAACACGTCTGCGTATTTTCGGAAGAGCTCGAGCTCTTTCTCATAATCAATCATCTCAATAACCTCCGGCCGTTGTTTTCGGGTGCGGAAGTCAACTACCACTTACCTCGACCCTACGGATGTCTAGGCCGGTTTGGTGACAAGCGGAAGAAGGCCGTAGAGGGCGGTTAGGCACACATCTGTTGCTGGGGTCGATCGCTATGAGCGTTTCGGCCAACGGTTCGGACAGGCGATCGGCGAGCATTTCTGGTCGAAAGAAAATATCTGCTTTCGGAACTCACCGGCCTTCTAAGGAAGATTTGAGCTCGGTTTACGAACCGTGGCACAGCAACAGCAGGTTCAAATCTGGCCCCCGCAACCACTTCCTACGCTACGGTGTCCTACAATAGCCGAAATCTGCGACTTAGTGTGCTGAATTGGACACCGATCGCTGCGGGATGCCTTGTTGCCGAGGCGGTCAAGTAAAAAAAGCATCTCACAACCCTATGATTTATGCATTTTGAGAGCTGCTCGGATGAATTCCTGAAATTCCGTCGAGCGGCGCATAGCTGTAAGAAGTTCTTGCTCCAGGGCGGGATCGCTCGATGCCGAAGGCGGCCAAGCGCTCAGAAGGCTTGACATCTTCAGGCGCATCTTCGTTGAAACCGGCGCTTTTCCGGTCAGTACTTTCGACAAATGACCCTGGTGGACTTTCAGCAGGCTCGATAGCTCGGCCTGAGACATCAGTGTCTCACGCCGTTTGCTCTCGACCTTGCGAACAATCTCGGGAATCTTGCCATGCATATGCATTGCATATATACAATCTTGGCTATGCTCGCTACATCGAATTCCAGTCCCCGTTTCCTCCCCGATGACGAAGTCGTGCCAGGTGTACGTTTTGGTCTGAGCGGTTGGGCAGGCAGCCCAGCGTATTGGGCTAAGATGGCAGAGTTTGAAGCCGAGGACCCCGAAGACTACGTCAGTCCAAAAGGCACGCCGCTGGCCGAAGATTTGGCGTTTTGCCTACTAGGCGGATACGGCGTGAAGATGGAGCTCAATCGTGCTGCATGGGAGCACCTTTATGAGGCCGGGGTTTATTCCTCTGATCCGGTCCCTTCTCGCCAGGAGATCGAGGAGCTGCTCAGCATGCCGCTGCTGGTAGAGGGGAGGCGGCACAAATATCGCTATCCTCGGCAGCGGGCTGATCGGCTCCATGTTGCTTTGAATGCAATCCGCGAGCGCCCACCGCGGACCGACAACCACCAGATCTTTCGCCAACAGCTGATGGAGTTACCCGGCATTGGACCGAAGACGGCGTCCTGGATAGTCAGGAACTGGTTGGGGAGCGATGATGTCGCCATCCTTGATATTCATGTTCTTCGGGCGGGTACACTTATGGGTCTGTTCCCTGAGAACTATCGCCTGCCGAAAGACTACGAAGCCCTTGAAAAGAAATTTCTCGATTTCGCGAGGGCGATTCAGGTGAGGGCGTCGCTTCTTGACGCCATTATGTGGCGGGATATGCGCATATTGTTCAGATGACCCGATTACCTTCTATCGGGCGATCTCCTAAAATTGGAATTGGGAGGCTTGATTCGATGGCTGGTAAAAGCAAACCAAAGAGTATTCAGCAACACGCCGAGAATTTGAGCGCGCCAAAGCCAAAGGCTGGCAAGGATGCTGCGGGATCTGGTCTGGGCGGATTTGAGGGCGCTGATCGATGCGATATCCGCATTGATACGGACCTAGAAGGAATACGCCTTCCTGCGCTTTCCGGCCTTGCAAAGGGCGATGTTCTCCGAATTGGCACGGAATTTGTGGATCAGCATCCAATTGCAGTGGCGATCAGATCCGACGGGATGATCGTTGGCGCGCTCGCCGCATTCCAGAACTACGCAAATTTCCTGGAATGCCTCCAAGGCGGGGTGAAGTACGCCGTAACAGTCACACAACTCGGCTCAGGCCACTGTCACGTTACTGGTGGACGTACAGCATGATCATTGTCGGCGGCGTCTATCGTGAGGAATGCGTACGCCCTCATTGGTCGCGGATCTTTGGGTCGGCCGGGCGCGCCGCCGTGGCACTGTCCGCGCTTTCACCAGGCTCCCACCTCGTGGCCCACGCTTATACCGGATGGGCAGAGGATGTGCGACAGAGCATGCACGGACTCGGAGTAACGACGGATCTGAGGGAGATCATATCTGATGTTGCATTCCACTACTTCCATCCCCTTTCCATATCGGAACTCGTCGGAGCGCCCGACAGTCCGTTGCCTCCACTTTCTGCAAGTGGCGATGTCATACTGCGGTTCGGTATGGTCGAGGGCGATGCTGCCGTAAGCGCTAGGCGCGCGGTCTACGATCCCCAACACCCTTCGGCTGCCCTCCTTTTTCACGCCAATGGTTCCACAGCGAAAGAACTTGCTGTGGTACTCAATGAGGTGGAGCTTGAGTATGGCGCCGACAGCGGTGACATCTGGAACTACGAAATCGCGCGCGATCGCTTCAATGCCGACGTTATTGTGGTCAAGCGCGGCCCGCTTGGGGCTGTGGTCATGCAGCCTGGCGGCAACATACGAATTCCCGCCTATCGATCGGAAGCCGTCTTCAAGCTGGGCTCAGGCGACATCTTCAGCGCCGTCTTCGCTCACCTTTGGGGCGAACGCGAATGGCCGGCGGCGAAGGCCGCCGACTTCGCCTCGCGCGCAGTTGCCCGCTATGTGTCGACGCGCGGAACCCAAGTTTCGCTTGAGGGGCTTGAGGATCTGGCTCCGCATGCGGGTGGAGATGCAGCTGGTCGAATATACATCGCCGCTCCCTTCTTCACGCTATCGCAAAGATGGCTCGTCGACGAGATGCGTGGCTGCCTGGCGATGCTCGGTGGAGATACGTTCTCGCCAATTCACGATGTGGGCGCTTACGGTGGCTCCGACTACATCGCGGGTAAAGACCTGGATGGACTGCGGTCGTGCAACACGGTTCTCGCCGTCATCGACGGAGAGGACGCAGGGACTTTGTTCGAGATTGGATATGCTCGAAATTTCGGAATTCCGGTTGTGGCTCTCGCGGAGGCGCCGCGACCGGAGAGTCTGACGATGCTGGAGGGAACCGGCTGCACGATAACCGACGATTTCACTACGGCAGTTTACGGCGCGATTTGGAGTTCTCTGAGGTGAGGGCGCTGTTGTTCTCGGGTGGGCTAGACTCTTCTGCGCTGGCATGGTGGCTGAGGCCGGAGGTCTGCGTCACTATTGACTACGGCCAGCGCGCCGCCAAAGGCGAGATCGCGGCGTCTTCGGCATTGTGCAGCCAGATTGGTCTCGAACACCGCACAATCCACGCAAACCTCTCGTCTCTCGGATCGGGCTCGATGGCGGCAAAAGCGGCAGCGGACGGCGCGTCAGCCGAGGAATTCTGGCCGTACAGAAATCAGATGCTGGTGACTCTTGCGGCCATGAAACTCATGCCTGAGGGGGTCACGGAGATCATCCTTGGTTCAGTGTCGACGGATCAGCACGCTGACGGAAAGGCACCCTTTCTGAAATCCCTCGATCGAACCCTTTCGCTACAGGAAGGACATGTGCGGGTCACGGCGCCGGCTCGACGGATGTCGACAAGGACGCTTTTACGCACATCAGGCTTTCCATACGAGCTGATCGGCCTCACCTTTTCCTGCCACGTCCACGAATATGCATGCGGTCAGTGCAACGGCTGCCTGAAGCACCGCGAATGCGTGGAGATGACCTATCACGGTTCAAAGAGAGGAGCTGCCTGATGGGAGGGTATGCACCTAAAGGCGTCCGCCAGGCCGCGACGAGCCGGAGGCCGGTCGTCTTGGAGGACGGCTGTGACCTTCGTTTCAATGTCGATCTTGTCGGGGTCAGACCAGACCAGGTGAAGGGTCTTGAGACGGGCGACGCACTGCTTGTCCAAATCTCTGAAAATGGAAAGTGGCGCAGCCTCGTTTGCGTGGCGAATGACGGCGGGGTCGTCGGAACCTTGGCAGCCTTTCAGGGACTCGCGCAGCTGATCGCCTGCGTGGAGATCGGAGCACGTTACATCGCGGTTGTCGAGTTTGCTTCAGCCACACGTTGCTCGGTCGAGGTCATACGAGCATGATTATCGCCGGCGGTACGTATCTTGAACGTTGCCAGTACCCGAGATGGGAGCGCTTGTTCGGATCGGGAATGCGCGCAGCCATCGCGGTCAGCGGGCTGTCGGAGGGCACGGTGCTTCACACTTATGTGCCGACCGTCTGGAAGAGCGACGCCGAGGCGACCCTCTCCAGTTTCGGAATTGTCGGGAAATTGGTGCCAACCAGACACGAGCTGATCTTCGAGTATCTCGACACACTGCAGAAGTCGTTTGTTCCAGATGTGCCCGACGATAAGGAGCAAGAGAAGCCCCTCACTTTGGACGGCGACGTCGTTCTGCGTTTCGGGTTCATGGAGGGAAGCGCCAAGGTCACGGGCCGTACCGTTGTTTACGACCCACAAAACTCTTACGCGAATTTCCACGCGAACGGCTCGACCGCTGACAGACTGGCGATGATCCTTTCGGAGGAGGAACTTCTCGGTTTCGGCGGCCTGGGCGATGCATCCCGGACAGATGATAACCTCGCAGCGGCAGCGCAGAATGTTTTCGAGAGCAAGCCTGCTCCGCAGATCATCCTGACCAAGGACCGGTTGGGAGGGCTTCAGGTATTTTTCGGTGAGTCTCCGATCTCGATAAAGAGCTACGCTGCCGAAAGCTATTTCCGCATTGGCGTGGGGGATGTTCTCGCCGCGGCTTTCGCGCATGCATGGGGCGAGATTGGAATGGAGCCTATGGAAGCTGCAGACTTCGCGGCACGAAGTATCGCCTATTTCGTTGAGGATGCTCGGCTACCGCTCCTTCCACCGCCGCAGCTGTCCGATCTTCGCCATAGCCGCAAGGATGGTGATCATTTGCGGCTCCTCGGTGTCGGACGTTTCGAGGCGAAATCGCTCGTCATGCAGACTGAAATCCTGATCAGCGACTTCGGTGGCTCGACGGCCTTTACGTACATAGACTGGGACGGGGAGATCCACGCGGAGGGACCGATCGACCTGCTCATCATCGGATCGAGTGAGGGGCCTTCGATCAGTGACGAAATTCGCGAGCGAGTAGGGGAGCCGAAGGTGGTGTTCTGGCCAGAGCGCGATCGTCGGACGGTCCAGCGGCGCTTTCCCGCATCGCGCATAGCAGGTGACTTCCCCAGCGCTCTCTATCACGCGATGCGGAGTCCATCACCATGACGACGACGCGACCACCCCGGAAACCATTGCCTCGCGCGGTCGAGAAGCGTCCGCATGGCGGGCCAGGACCGGCGGAATATGAGGCGATGGTCCGCGAGACGCAGGCTCGCTGGATCAAGTTCATCGAGTTTATCGATGCAAAAGCACATCCTATGCGGGTCTTTCGGGGGTGTGGGTCGGAAACGCACGAGTTCATTCCGACCGTGGGACGACCGCCTGCGGTATACTCGGCCCTGCACGAGGAAAGGGTCTTTCGAGCCTTCCAGCAATCCGCGGGACCGATGTTCCAACTTCCTGTAACGGGTGACTGGAATTGGCTTGCGGTCGCCCAGCACCATGGACTTCCAACTCGCCTGCTGGATTGGACCACGAACCCCCTGGTTGCCTGCTACTTCGCGATCTCAAGTGGAAAGCAAACCGAAAATGCCGTCGTCCATGCGGTCAATATCCCGTCCGAGGACATCGTAGATCCGGTAAAGAGTCCGGATCCCTTCTCGATCGATCGCGTGATGTTCCTCGTTCCAACGAAATCGGCTCCGCGGATCGTAAATCAGCGTGGCTTGTTTTCAGTCCACAATCGGCCGGATAAGCCATGGCGGCCTGAGAATGCTGACAAGTTCATCATTCCAGCCAGTATGAGGTCGAGGTTTCGGCGAACGCTTTTCAAGATGGGCATCGATCAAAGTCACATCTATCCGGATATCGGCGGTCTCTGCGAGACGTTGAAGTGGCGCTACATCGAAAGGATCGGCATTGGCACTCCGATGATCGGGTGACGGACATGGATGACAAGAACAGAATATTGCGCCAGAAGATCGTCGAGGCGGTGCAAGCGATAGACTATCAGGACACGCAGGCCTGGTCGGATCTCGACCTGCTTTCGACATCGACTCAGATCGACACGGTAGAAACCTTCGAGAACGAAATCCGGTTCGAGGGGGATCAGTTTGAGGGCCCTCTGACCTGGTATGTTGTCCTGCGCTACGGAATGAACACGGATGACCCGCTGGAGACTTCGGAGAGTTTTCCGGGGACCTTCCACGGCAGTGTCGTCGACTCCGAGCCAGTCATCGATGACATGACGGTCGATACGTCGTCATTCCATGGCGGGATTGCCGATCACGATGCCTCCGATTTCTAACTTCGGCGGCATGAACCGCGCTCTCGGCTGGGTGAGTCTTGCAGCTTTCATTGGCTGCGTGCCGGCGGCGAACTGGCTCATTGCGCACTTCGGAACAGTTTGTGTTTCGGACGGCCCGTGCCTTATTCCGGTCTGGCTGGGTATCCTGGCGCCGTCTGGGGTGCTTCTTGCAGGCCTCTCGTTCGTTCTTCGTGATCTCGTGCAGGAGGCGCTTGGAATCCTCTGGGCGATCGCTGCGGTATTAATCGGTGGCATCATCGCAGCGATCATCGCGTCGCCAGTCCTGGCGGTGGCTTCCGTGGTGGCTTTCCTGATTGCGGAAACGGTCGACCTGCTCGTCTTTACAAGGCTGCGTCGGCGGGGACTGGTGCTCGCGTCCGTCGCGAGCAGCGTCATCGGCCTGCTCCTCGACAGCTTGATCTTTGTCCAGATCGCATTCGGAAATCCGGCCTACATTGTCGGGCAGTCCATCGGGAAAGCTTGGATGGTTCTGGCTGCGTTACCGCTACTTATCGCGATCCAGCGAGCGCGAGGGCGCGCCGTACTGCCGATTGTTGCGGTAGAGGTTCCGAAACTTTGAGGAGAAGCGGGTTACGTCCGCTACGCGATCTAGCGCATGTATGCGTCCATACGACCGGCGTCGCTGATCGGTCGAGCGGCGCGACGCGGCTCGGCTCAGCTGCTGACTGTGGTGCAGGAGATGAGCCTCCTGGCCATCGCGTGCCTGGTTTCGTTGCCGCGCCATGCGATGGGATCATGGAGGGCTGGCACGCTCTTGGCCTGCTTGCCGCTGAGCATCGAAGCAGCTAGCTTCGTGCCCATGTCGAAGGAGTTGCTCAATCCAGAAAAAGCGCTGATCTTCCGAATAGTCCATAAGGACAATATCGGACAGGTGCTTCAATCCGGTTGCCAGTGCAGAAGCGCAGGCCGGCTATGTGGAGATTGGCAACCAGGAACTTATCCAGAAGCGGACGCAGCGCCTCGTGCCATGTCCGCCGGGTGGAACTCTGAGCGACTATGTTCCGTTCTACTTCACGCCCTACACGCCGATGATCTACAATATCAAGACAGGCTACGGTGTGCCGCAAAAGCCATTGAAGGATATCGTAATCCTCGTTTCGTCGTTGCCCCGGTTGCAACAGCAGAAAAGGCCATTTGTGTTCAGCGACCGGCATGCTTATTTGAAGACAGCGCAGTTCTCGAACGACCTAGCTGATCTGGACCGGATCATCTGGCCCGTGCTTCAGGTGCGCGACTTCAAGCGCGACGACTTGGACAAGTTCGAGAAATATCAGGCCGAGGCACTTGTGCATTGGCATGTTCCTGTCAGCGCGCTGATCGGAATTGCGTGCTATGATACCGAAACCCGCGATGAGATGCAGCAGCTGGCTGCTGCCTATGGTGTAGCCGTTGAGATCGTCGCACAGAGAAGCTGGTTTCTATGATGATCGAGTTCACCGAAGGAAATCTGCTGGAGTCCGATGCCGAGGCACTCGTCAACACCGTGAACACGGTTGGCGTGATGGGCAAGGGCGTGGCGCTGATGTTCAAGGAAGCTTTCCCAGAAAACTTCAAGGAATATGAGGCGGCTTGCCGTGCGAAGGAATTGCACGTCGGGAAGATGTTCGTCACGCGCCGGCAGTCGTTCCTCGGACCCAAATGGATCGTCAATTTTCCGACGAAGGCGCATTGGCGTTACCCGTCAAAGATGGAATGGGTCGAGCGCGGTCTCGATGATCTCAAGGCGGTGATCGTGCGCAATGATATTCGATCCATCGCCCTGCCGCCGCTCGGGGCTGGCAACGGCGGGTTGGATTGGGCGGAAGTCCGGAAATTGATGATCGAGAAGCTGGCGGACCTGAAGGATGTCCAGATCGTCATCTACGAGCCGACTAAGAAGTATCAGAACGTCGCCAAACGTACTGGAGTCGAGAGGCTTACCGCCCCACGGGCATCGATCGCGGAGCTGATAAGACGGTATTCGATTCTGGGTATTGAGTGCTCGCTACTGGAGGTCCAGAAGCTCGGCTATTTTCTTGAGCGCTTCAATCGCAAGCTGTCGCTGCCGGAGTTCGAGTTTGACTTCGGCGCCAACAAATTCGGACCATATTCCGATAAGCTGAAGCACATGCTCAATGGGCTCGATGGCAGCTACCTGCACTGCGACAAGCGGCTCGCGGATGCCGGCCCGTTCGAGCCGATACGGTTCGATGGGGCCAAGCGCGATTTGGTTGCCCTCTTCATGAAGACCGAGGGCAAGAGCCACTTGCCAGCCGTCGAAGCGACGTCAGCTCTCATCGACGGCTTTGAGTCACCGCTAGGCATGGAACTGCTCGCGACGGTCGACTGGCTTGTTGTCGAGATGGGCGCACAGCCAACCGTTCCGGCAATCCGCGAAAAGCTCCAGTCCTGGCCGGGTGGGAAGGAACCGGCAGAGCGGAAGTTGCGTCTCTTCGACGATCGTATCATTGACATTGCGCTGGATGCGCTCAAGCAAGCGGAACTCACTCCCTAGTCTGGTCGCGGACAGGAATATGAAGCTTAGCGGCCCGCGTAGTGCGGGTGATGCGGAAAAGCCTGGTCAGGTTGCTGTACAGGACGAAACTACCAAGGATCCTGCCGCGCAGGCTCTAGGTTCGAAGGGCGGCGAAAGCGTGCGGAGCGCCTGACTGCGCAGCGGCGATCGGAAATCGCCAAGCTTGCAGCGTCGGCCAGGTGGGCGCAGAGGGGGAAGTTGTCTGTTGAGGGCAAAGTAGACGGCGACCGATAGCCCCGATGACGTGGCGTCACGCCGGGCAATCGTATGTGAAACGCAACGCCGATCCTGGCTAAACCCGGTGGTCTCGACTTGCCCCGTCTGATATAGGTGATGACGGTACTTTTCCAGCGGATGCTGATTTGGAGACAGGTGCCTGAAAGCGTAAAGTTCGACCAATAGGTGTCGATAGCTGTGGAAACCTCTCAAAAAAGATTGGGATGTTTTTCCCTTTAAAATCAAAAGTATAGAAATTCGACGGCCTCTATGTCGGAAATTTCGGCAACGAGGAATTTATTTTGCTTTCATTTCAAATACTTACACCCTGTCTTAACAATCGAGTGGGTCGGCGGGGTACAAACGGCGGCAATATCGTGGTTTCGGTGGCAATTTCCCCATCGCCTGGTTGTTGCTCTCGTCCGTATTTCACCTCCACCGAGCAGGCCCACTCCATTTCCGTATCGGATGAGAGGTCTGCGCGCATTCTCACGATGATGTAGCGCCGGTTCAATGAGAGGGGTGCTCTGGCGTAGAATAGCGCGCGCAAAAGGTGGGTGCTTTGCGCCCTCATTCCGGACGTCCACCCAAGCTAGCGGACATCGCAATCGTAGAAATGATATTCCGGTTGGTCAAATCTGCAGTCGGCATTCCCAATAAGCCTAATGACGAAAAAAATACGAAAGCACCTACATGGCGACCAACAATACATCGAGCATTTGACGGAATCTTTTTCCATTGCGATTGTGCCTGATCATCTTTTTTACCATAGGTAATGGAGGGCGTATGTGAAACGAGTGATCGGAGGATTGGTTTATGACACCGACACCGCTGTAGAAGTGGCAATGGGCAGCCACAACCACGAAATGTCGGATGCGTGGTGGCGTCTCTATCGAACGCCGTCTGGCGTGTTCTTCCAGGTCGCAGCCGGCCACGACGGGATCATAGAGAGCTTTGAACCACTGACTGATCAGCAGGCGCGACGATTCCTTGAGGTGAATGCAAACTCATTGGTCGAGCGCTATTTTGGTCCCATGCCCGAGGCAAGCCGTTCCTTGTTCTCGCGCCGATCTGTCATCGCTGCAATCGATGTCGTGGAGGTGAAGCTCACCCAAGCCGAGATCAGCTCACTGTTCACCGATTTTGGCCCCAACGTTTACGAGCATCTTCCCAACGGCGGTAGCGCAAAAAGCCGGATGGTCGATCTCAAGCGTTACGTCGATCGCAATCCGCTCCGGCAGACCGATGAAGGTCTGCTCGAGAATGTCCTTGTTCATCGCGCGATCGCCTTTCTGCCGTCGATCGAACCTGAGTATGAATGGTCTTCGCCACCGGCGCCAAATCCGATCTTTGACCGGCTGCGCCGAGCGCTGAGTCAGGATGGCTTCATCGTGACGGACGGCGAACTCAGACGCGAGCTCCCCGCCGACATCGGCTTGCCCCAGGCAGAATCCGATCTCGTCAGGCTGTTGGATAAGCATGGCCTCGCAACGGCCAAGGGCCATCTCGATCAGGCATTCAAAAATCACGCAGCAGGCAATTGGGCAGCAGCGAATAGCCAGATTCGCTCCTTCGTCGAAGGCTTGTTCGACGAGTTGGCTGTGAAGCTCGATGCGGCCGCCGCATCGGTCAAATCTGGCCACGAAAGACGCTCACGCCTCGCCAATTGGACCCCTCCGCTATTCGATCGTGCATTGAATGAGTGGGGAGATAACGGCGTCGGTTTCATCAACGGACTGATGGCACGACTGCATCCGCACGGCTCGCACCCTGGTCTCTCTGACGAAGATGACAGCACGTTCCGTCTGCACATCGTGCTGCTAACGGCCAGGCTGTTTTTGTCACGCTACGACCGCGCAAATTCATAGATGGGAGGGGACCATGAACGAAAGGATCACATCTGAAGGCACCGTCGTTGCCATTCCAGGATCGGTCACCGATCTCGCCAAAGGGCTCCGCGAGCTGATCGCGTGCCTGAGGGATGTTGCAGCATTAATTGACGATGGGGGGAAAGCGGTCGCAGGGACGTTTCGTAACCGGCGTTCGCGAGGTGCCGCCCGTAATCTCGATACGCTTGTCTTTTCACCGGCCGGCTCGCGCCAGTATCTCGAGCGCATTGCCGATGGCACCGGTACAAGGGATGACGTCGCGGGCATTGCCGCGATGCTCGAAGCCACGGCGGACGACGTGGAACGGAGCATGCGAGACCTGCGCGGCTATCGCGATACACTAAGAGAGAGTTGCGGCATGGAGGCCGCCAATGCGCTCGACGAAATCATCTACGGCAAGTTCGGCAAAGACGGGCTGCGCCGTTCACTTGGCCGCATTGTGAAGATCGGCGAGGGACAGCGGGCAATACCCGCCGAGGCGGTCCAGATCGCAATCGGCGCGCTTGGAACGATCGAAGGCCTCAATCGCAGGATTGCAGAGCTGCACGATCAGTTGCTCGCCAAGCTGAAGGGATAGCGATAAACTAGACTAATTCCCTGCTCAATCGGTCGCATTCCACGCCCTGCCGTCATCGATGTGGCCGGTGATCGCGCGCGGAACCGCGTTCTGGAATTCTTTACGCGTAGCGCGGCGCCCCGACTAGCTCTTGTGACGGCGCAGCTTGGTGAACATGCGCGTGGTTTCAGAGCGCAGCAGCAAGTCATCATCGAGTGTGATGATGCGAGCGTGCATCGTTGCCAGTCGAACCGGATAAAGTCGCTGAAGCGATTCCCGGATGTCTTCGGGCCGTCCGAAGACGGGCTTGAAGACACTGACCCAATTGTCCTTACGCTCGATAATGGGCAGGTAATCGGTGAAATCAGCATACTCGATCAACGGCAGATCGTCCGCACCAGCTTTGAGCGCAGCGGTCTTCTTTGCCTGCCATTGATCGTGGATGGTCGGAGGCAACTGGTGTTTCATCCAGTCCGGTCCGAAGGTAGTGCTCATGACCGTCACGATAAAGGCGCGGATTTCACGCTCAAAGCGAAGTAAGGTCTGATATGCCCTCGAGTTGAGTTCAAGATCATCATCACCATCGACTGTCTCAACGTCCGCGTCATCCAGGACAAGGCCGGAAACCTCGACCGTCTCCTGATAGGCTTCCTCGCTGAAATGCGTGAGGTCCGGATTGAAGCCGCGACTGTCATAAAGTTCGATGCGTGCGAATGCATCAGCTAGCTTGGGCACGTCGAAGGTGATCGGATCGCGCCAGTCGCCTAGCTGCGAGCGCAGCGCTGCCGTGATCGACTTGCTGTAGGAATTTGTTGAGGTCGCAAGGCCGCCGATCGCCTGGATATTGGCGAAGGCCCGTATTGATAAGGATTCCCGTTCGAGATCGAGCCAAGGCGACTGCATCACGCGTAAGCGTTCCTGCAGCTCGCGCATGCCGCCAAATGCGTCCCGCATCGCCGAGGGATAGCGATCGATGCCCGAGAGCAACTCGGAAATCTTGGTGGTGTCCGGCAACGAAAACTGGCCGTGGAGACTTTGGGCTAGAGCCGCAGCGGTGCCGGACGGAAAGGTGCCAAGCACCGCCTCGCGCCAACGGCTGTCGTTGATGGTCGCGAAAGCATCGCTGCCCCGCATCCTGCCGGAGATAACGTCGTGGATTGATCCAACGCCGTAGATGCCCTTCAACGTGTCCTGCAAGACGCTGTTTCTGGTGACAATGTCGCCGAGAGCAGCGCTCGCCAGTCGATCGGCCGTCAGCCCGCTGATACCCATTGCAGCATCGCGGACGCGCGAAATATCCGCTCGGTGTGCGAGGTCGATTTGCTCGATCAGTTTCTTCGAGATTTCATTCGACATAATCTTCGTCGGCAGCCGAAGCATGCTCCTCTATCAGGCCCTGCGATCCGCAAACATTCGCCGGCATTCGATCTCGGCCAAAGCGCGTCGTTTCTCATAGTTCATTGGCGAGGAAATTGCGATCTGTTCGTTTGCTGCGGCCCGCAGCGCAGATGGTCGGAGTTGCGGAGCAGGGGCCTTCTCCCCTATTTCTTCGTAGGGGGAACTTCGCAAGGTCGTTATTACCTTCCTCTACCCTAGCCCATGCACGATAGCAGCTTCCGAACGCTGCACACAAATGGAGGCCAGTCCGCTTTCGAGCGAATACCGGAGTGCTCTCAATCGGGAATTGGGGTCACCAACCGAACTGCAGCTTATCTTTCAATTTCCGTCCGACCCGGACATTCCGCAGTCGGCCCTTATAAGAAATCGGCCTGATAACTGGTTGCCATTAGCGACACATGCGCCTCCAATGGCGGCCGCAACTCAAATGCCCGTGGCTCCCGCGCGAAATTCCACAACCTCACCAGCCGCCAATCAGCGCGGCGTTCCTCAGCAACGGTCAGTTCGTTACGCGTAATGTGAAACGGCGTTCGCTCCCAGCCTTTGGTCGTCTTCACCTCGATCAGGCGATCGCGGCCGTCGGGATCGAAGCTAAGGATGTCGTAGCCGGCACCGTCGCCATCAATCTGCGACACCCAGCGGATGCGGCCTGCGAGATCGCTTCGGCCGGCGGCAAGCAGGTTGGCATGCTCGTGGGCGAGAATCCGCTCCTCGCCTGCGCGACCGAGTGCGCGATTGCGGGCATCACGCTCGGCCACATCGTACTTCCGGGCGATGGCTGTCATCTGCTCGAGTTCGTTGGGCGGCGGCGCATTGCTGTGCGTCGGTGGCGGGCCGATCCATAGGATCGCCTCTTCCCTCAGCGCTGTCGGCGACGGATTCATGGCCGTCCGTGCGATGGATACGAGCCAATCCGGATGACGATCCAGCCAGCGAACCACCGCGTCGACGAGCGACGCTTGGAAATTGAAGGCCGGCTTATAGCCAGGAATCCAATCTTCGCCGAGGCCCTTCAACACTGCGCTGATGTTCTGGTGCTTATATTCTATGGAACCCCTAGGCCGCCCAATGACCGCTTGCAGGAGCCGATTGTGCTCGGCCTTGCTGTATGCGCGGCCGGCGATGTCGTCGGCGAGCATTGCGAAGTAGTCCGCAACGATCGCGTCGTTCTGCTCCTCGGTCCAGACACCAGCCATCTCCGCCATCGCTTCGCCTATTTTTCCAAGACCTCTTCAAGCTGTTTCACCAGCGTCCCCCGCTTCTCGGCACTCAGGCTATCGAGATTGTGTTGCCGCCATCGCACGGCCGGCAGATCAGCGGCCGCTTCCAAGCCGATTGTTGACCAATCGGGCTCGCCTCGTTCGAACGCCAAGAGGAATTGGCGGTGAGCATCAGGCATTGAGCCGACGATTTCGCTGATCAGCGCTTCACGCGCCGCCAGAAGGTCGTCGAGTTCGACCGGCTGCCGCGTCATGCCGATGAAGCCGCGCTCGAACTCAGCCTTGATGTCCTTGCGCCGTACCGTCAGCACCTCGGCCATGGGGCGGTCGTGGCTGATGAGGTAGACAAGAAAGGTCCGCCGCAGCGCGTCGTCGACGCCTTCGTTCGCCAGGAGGTCGCGCGCGTCGAAGAGGTCACGTGGGTGCTGCCGGTCGAACGCGGCGACGATCTTGCCGGCATAGAGATCCGGAAAGGAGACAATCCGCATTTCCGCAAAACCGAACTCGTCTTCGACGCTGGATGAGACAGGACGTATCTCGGGCTCGAATACGCAGCCTCGCAGGACCGGCGTGACCTCGATTTTGATCTGCGCACTGTCGCTGCGAACCACGAGCTTGGTGACGACGTTTTCGCGTGAGCGCGATGGCGCGACGCGGGTGCCACGAACCGCTTCAGTGATGCGCTCTGCGATGCGCAGCATCGCCGCATCGATCGCAGCTAGCGAGGCCGCGCGTTCCTGAACCGGCAGATAGGTGAGGTCGATATCGACCGAAAGCCGTGGCAGGTCGCGGATGAAGAGATTGATGGCCGTGCCGCCCTTCATCGCAAAACACTCTTCCGCTGCGACTGAAGGCAGCGCGCGGATTAGGAGCGCGACTTGGTTGCGGTAGGCATCAGCAAAAGCCATCAGGGTACCTCATCCAGTTCTTTCGGCACGGTGATCTGATAGGCGGGATCGTAGCGCCCCTCCTTGACCAGCATGCGCTTGCCCGAGCCAAGATCGATTGCAGCGCGCTCAATGTGTTTGAGCCATGCGTGGCGATGCCGATCGGCAAAGAAGAAGAAGAGGCGCTTCACCTTCACGCTTCGGCAGCGGACAAGCAGCTTCTGCAGCCGCCGCGGAGCAAGATCGCTCAGTCCTTCCATCAGCACATCGACCTGATGGAAGCTTTCATGATCGGGCAACTCGTCGAGAAGCTCGAGGATCGCACGTTCAGGTGCTGAAACCGTCAGCGGCCATTCCCATTGTCCCCAGGCAAGGGAGCGTAATACGGCATTCTGGAGAGGCCGGTCGCCTTGCTTGGGGGCACCCGGAACGAGGGGAGGGAAGTCAACCTCGTTCAGGTCGCTCCCAAAGAGCGGTGTGCTGTTGCGGTAGACGAATTCCTCTTTGAGTGGCAGCGTGGTGAGCCAGTTGGGCGGCTTCGTTGGACCGTGAAGATAGACCTTAGAACCGACTTGCGAGAGGTAATGGGCATAGCCCTGCAGTTCGAGAGATGTTCGGCCACCAACGGCAAGGCGATGGTCGAGGAGCGTCTGGAGCGAGATAACGACCTGCTGCCAGCTCAACTGTCCGCGGGGGCGTCGATAGACCCGGCGTGCCGGCTGTTCGAGCCAGCCTGAGGAGACATATTTGGTGCGCAGGGAGGCATAGTAGTCGCGCGCGGAGAGCCACGCGGAATCAACGAGCAAGCCCTCCGGGAGGAGGCGCTCAAGCTGCTTCAGCTTTCCTGTGCTTTGCTCACTCATGGTGAACCTTTTAGCTCATATTCAAACCCGACACTAGTTTGAAAATATCCCGATTAGCGTCACGTCGGTTAGTAAATGCGGCATATGGCAAACCCACGGTCTTCGCCTTGATACAAATCCTCAAATTCCGATGGCTGAAGACTGAGGTTTCGTATCAGTCTGTCTCAGAGATTTAACCGGTTTCGGCTCCCTCACTCGGCAAGGCCAAGGCGTCTGTCCACTCCAGCGGCGAGCACGAGGTGGCTTGCCCCTTTGCGTCGTCGATAGACCAGAGTTGGAGGGTGATAGGGGGCGAATAATAAAAGCTGCCCCTTTCTGCTTCCTGTTCAGGGTCTGGCTCGGCGAAATCGACTTTTGACGATCTCGCCGAAATGTCGAGGAAAAGGGGACTGATCAGGGTGTCGATCTGTTTCAGATGCTGCCGGACCCAAGTCGTCATTGCGCTCACTCTTGCAGCATCCTCGGACGTCGCTTTTTCGAGATGACGGAGCACTGCGTTCAATTTATCCCTTTGGATCAGTTGTTCATGGACCGCATCCACAAACTCCATGCGGCGCTTCTCGCGACTATTGAATGCCTCTTCACGCTGGCGTCGAGCTTCAGCCTCTCGGTGGCGGCGTTCCCGCTCGTCGGATTCTCTCCTGCGCTCACTAATGTACGCGGCGTGCCCGACGAAACCTGCCAATATGTCCGGTAGCATGCTTTCCAGGGCTCGCGTCTTTCCGTCTGAGTAAGTGCGGCGAAGACCTGAATATGGGTTGGTGTGAATAACGATAGCGAGCCGGCCGGATGGAACTTGGTCGTACTTGGGCCAAGGGTCGGTGGTGTAGCCCCAGCGCATCCTTTCATCCCGCCGCTTCAGTTCTGCGGATGTCGGTTGGTGCAAGGTTTTCTCGGGCTGTTCCTCTAGGCCGAACGAAATTGATTCATTCTCGACAATGAGGACCAACCCGTGTTCGGTCGCCTTGGACACATAGCCTTGGGTTTCCGCAAGAGCGAACAACTGGCTTAGAACCCGAATTCCCCGCTCAATGGAAGCCGGAGCATTTTTGAGCGGGACAACGCCTTTCGACCGAGCTGCGGCGAAACCCTGGTCGTCAGGACGCGCTTTTGAAATCGCGCGCCTTGTGGCAGCGAGACACGGCGGTTCATCGATGCTCAGCGTCGGTTGCGATGCAGGGACCAGAAGCGGCTTAGCCGCGGCATGCTTGTGAAGCCTGTCTCTAGCTTTTTCCTTGGCTTCGCGGACCGAAGGAGACAGATGCTGCTCGGAGCTTCCCGATATCCTGACCGTAGCCAGGTTGGGTTCGGTCAGTGACGGTAGTGCTTCCTTGTTGACCCGCTTGCCGTATTCCAGCTTCGCCCAGTACCCACGTTCAGGTGTTGGAATGTGGTGGCGATCGCAGGTCTTCTTCAACGCCGTACCCGTAACGCCATAGTCTGCGGCAACTTTGGTCATGGGTTTGGACCAAACCTGCTCGTAGAGCTCTTCCCGAGAAACTGTCTTCACCCTCTCAACCTCTGTCGTCCATGCAATGTGCTCGATCCCGGCGATCCGGGATCGAGGTGGGAGTATTGATTTTACCGGTTTTGACGGTACTTTATCCGCGCATCAGATTCGACGTTTGCGATCTATGCCTCACTGCGAAGCGGCCGATAGATGCCGATAGTTCACAGAATTTTTCCAGCTAGGCTCGCCCCTGAAAACCAAGCAAAATCAAAAGGCTAGGTTTCTGACGGTACCTTTCACGGTATATTCAACCGCTGAATTTATTTTTCGCAAACATATCAGATACTTAGGGCGAAAAAAATAATAGAGTGGGAATAGCGGTTTTCCAATCGGGGCTGGCGTGAAGAAAATTCCGCCGGCCCTTTTTCAATAAAAGCCTTTCCAGCTCGGTCCCGTTTTGACCAGCGCGCACCAGATTGGCATCAAAATCACCGCGACGGTATGTCTGGCGATGTGCCGAAGACCTGAAGCCCAGCCCACCAGCGATTGCCGTCAAGCCATTCGGTCCTGCTGGACGTATTTTCGGGGCCTGCTGATCTGTTTAGCGCGCAGCTCGCGATGCGTGGGCACTGCCGAAGTGCGGCCTATATGCCATTGCGGAAGGGCGACGCCTGATCATTGAGGAGCCTGTGGCAGCGCCAGACGGCACCAGTCGCCATCTCGCGTGACCTTCCCGCTGCGAAGTGAAATGCAATGCCGGGCAGGTACTGGAAGCCGCGGACCTCAATCGGGACGTGGACTTTCTTTCCTGCCGTGCCTTCCATTGCTGGTCGCTGGTCAACCGACCGCGGCGCTCGGATTTCCATCGCCAGCGGAGTGCGGGAAGTCTTTGTCGGTCAATGTCGGAACGGGCATGTGTGCCGCTCTGTTTTCCGTGAGGGTGACCTGATCGAGCAAAGGGCCACTCCCTCATGTTTCTCGAAGACTGCGGACTGAGGCGGGAAGACCCGCGCCGGTGCTGCGGGCCGGCAGCTTGTCGTTGCCTGTACAGAACCCGGACACAACGAGCGCTTTGCAAAAAGCTGTATTGACGGCACAGGGCAAATGCCGCATTAATTGCGCATAAAGTTGCGCAAATTTATGAGCATATAATGTCAGCCTCATTGAACACGGCATTTTTCGACCCGAGTCCACGGGGACGTGATGTTCCTGTCGCGCCGTTGGTTCTGCGATCAGCAGGGGCATCGAGCTGCAGGCGTTCCGATGCTTTTCCTGCAAGCCGTTCGGAGGAGCGCGCATGAGACTGGGGGGAGATGCGATTGCGCTTGAAAAAGGGGTGGCCGACCATGAGGCAGATTCGCGTTTTGCTTATGCGTGGACGCTGGCTCCCTCGCGCAGGCCTGATCGCCCCCTGCTGATCGCCGTTCACGGCAGTGCACGCGATCATCTGCAAACGCGCGACGCATTTGACGATCTGGCTGCTCGGCAGGATATCAATGTGTTTGCGCCACTCTTCCCTTCAGACGTGACGCGCCCCGGCTATTCCGACGGTTACAAATTTCTCCGCGAGCCGGGCATCGATTATGCGATGCTGCTGGAAAGCATGGCTGCAGCTTTCAGGGCGCGCTTCGCTCTAGGGTCTCAACCTGCCTATCTGTTCGGCTTTTCTGGCGGGGCCCAGTTTGCCCTGCGGTATGCTCTGGTGGCAGCGGGCAAATTGTCCGGCGCGGTTATCGCAGCGCCCGGCGCCGTAACATTGCTGGATACGGAACTGCCCTGGTGGCCCGGCGTCGATGGTATCGAGAGGGCCATTGGGCGTTCGGTTGACAGGAAGGGGCTCGAAGGGCTTCCGCTCCATCTTCTCATCGGTGCAAACGACAGCGATCAGGGCCTCGTGACGCGGGGACCGGATCATCCCGAATACTCGCCTTACGCCGACATTGCCGGTGCGAACCGTCATCAGCGCATGGAAGCCCTGAAAGAAAGTCTTGAGAAATCGGGGCTGAAGCCGGGTTTCGAGTATCTGGATGGTGTTGGACACGAGCTCGGCCCGGTTGCCGTGGCCGCAGCCGGCGCCATCGAAAAGTGGCTTTGAATGCATACACAAAAAAGGGGAATCTCCATGCTTCGCACATTGCTTCTATCCGCCGCGTTCTTGACGCTTTCTGCCGGCGTGTCGTCGGCGCAGGCGCTGCCTGACCACTATCCGGCGGACTATGCCGACCTGATCGCACAGGCAAATGAAGAAGGCTCGCTGCTGATCTATTCCAACATGGGGCCGGAGAATTGGGAGCCGCTTATCGCCGCCTTCAACGAGCATTATCCGGACATCAAGGTAGAAACGCTCGACCTCGGGCCGGGCGAGGTGTTCACGCGCTATCGTGCCGAGACGGGCACGGGTGTGGCGACAGCCGACATGCTGGCCGCCGGCACGATCGGTGACTGGATTCAGGCCGCCAATGACGGTCTCGTCGTTGATTACAAGTCACCGGAAGCTCGGTTCCTGCCGGAGTGGAGCCTTCCGATGCCGGGCGTCTACACCTTCTCCGCCGACCCGATGATCCTGATGTACAACAAGGTTCTGGTTCCCGAGGAACTGCGCACGGCCTCGATGGAAGAGTTCTTCGCCAACATCACCGCGCACCCGGACGTCTTCAAGGGCAAGATCGGCACCTATGACGGCCAGTTCGCTTTTGGCGAATCCATCAACTTTGCGTTCGTGCGTCACCATGGTGACAAGGCATGGGAATGGTTTGACGCAATCGGCCCGTCGACGCGACCCGGTGGCGGCACCGGCGGCATGATCGAGAAGACCGTGAGCGGTGAAAACACGGCGTCCTACTTCGCATCCGGCCCCGTTCTCTTCCCGCGATTGAACCAGGGCGTCGGACAGATCATCGACTGGAAATTTCCTTCCGATGGCACGCCTGTCTTTCTGCGGGGTGTCGGCGTAACGGAAAAGGCACCGCATCCGGCGGCAGCGCGACTCATGCTCGACTTCATCCTCTCGGAAGAGGGGCAGTATGCGGTGGCGGAAGGCAAGCTGACAGCCTATCGCCCCGGTGTTAAGCCGGAGGGCGAAACGTCCTATTCTCTTGACGAGGTGATCGCGGAGATTGGCGGCGAGGACAAGATGATCCTCATCGATTACGACCCGAACATGCTGACAGAGCATGAAGCCTTCATCGCACGCTGGGCCAAGGCCTTCGGTATGTAATCGATCAATGCGGCGGCCAGCTCGAAAGCTGCCGGCCGCCGCATGGCGAGAAAGAAAGCCAGATCATGAATACGCAATCCGCCGAGACCACGCTCACGCCTCCCCGCGTCGGCCCGGCAATCGCGCCTCTCAGCCGTTCGAGCATGGCGCAGTGGCTGATCTTCATCATCACGGCGGTGCTTGTGCTTGCGCCGGCGCTGCCAATCCTGCTTCAGGTGTTTGTCGCCGGCCCTCTCTATGAGCGGGACTGGCACTTCACATTTGCTAATATCGGTCGGCTTCTGGGCAATGAGGCCATTGGTGAGATTGCGCTGACGACGCTGGCCTTTGCGGGCCTGACGACGGTCATCGCGCAGGTGCTCGGCGTGGCAGCGGCCCTTCTCTTCGGGCGCACGGACATGCCCGGTCGCCGGGTGATGGGCGACATGATGATGTGGCCGCTCTATCTCTCGCATCTGATCATGGTGGTCGGCTGGCTCATCGTCTATGGCCCCTCCGGTTTTCTGACGCAGGCTTTCGCGCGGATGTTCGGTGACGCCCCGTGGAACCTCTATTCCATTCCGGGCATGGCCATCGTTGCCGGTGTCTCGCAGGCTCCGCTGGCTTATCTTTATTGCCTTTACGGCGTGGCGCGCTCCATTGACCCGACGCTGGAGAGTGCTGCCCGGACCTGCGGTGCAGGACCGCTGACCGTGATGCGGCGTGTGACGCTGCCGCTGATGTTGCCGGCCATCGTTACTTCCAGCGCGCTCAACATCGTGATCGCCGTGGAAATGCTCTCGATCCCGCTGTTTCTCGGCAGGCCGGCGCGCATCGACACGCTGTCATCCTATCTCTATCTGGAGGGGATCGGGGCCTCTAATCCGCAGCATGGCATGGTGGCCGCCTCGGCTCTGGTTCTGGTGGTTCTGGTCGGCGCAACGCTGATGCTACAGCGATTGCTTCTGTCCAACGGGCATCGTTATGAGACGGTGAAGGGGAAGGGCACACGGCCCGCGCCGCTGCAGCTTGGCGCGCTCAAATGGCCGCTTTTCACGCTCGCCGCTCTCTATATCGTGTTCGTTGTTCTCGTACCGATCCTGGGGCTGGTCCTGCGTGCCTTCACCAGCTACCTGACGCCGCTCATTCCGGTCTGGCAGGTGCTGACGCTGCAGAACTTCAAGGACGTCTTCCAGACAGACGCCTATATGCGCGCACTCTGGAACACGCTGATCATCTCGGTGGCAGCGGCCGGTCTCGGCACGCTTCTCACTGCGCTGATTGCCCTCGTCATCCAGCGGTCGAGCTTCCCGTTCCGCCGCACGCTCGAAGCACTGGCCTATTCGCCGCGCATGGTGCCGGGCCTGATCACTGGTCTGGGGGTCTTCTATGCCGCGATCGTCTTTGCGCCCTTCGGTTGGCTGCGCGACAGCATCTGGATCCTCGTTGTCGCCTATGTGATGGCGACCATTCCGCTGGGGCTTGGCGCGGTGCAGCCTTCGGTGGTGCAGATCGGCGCAGATCTCGACAAGGCGGCGCGTACGGTGGGCGCAGACTGGATAACCAGCATGCGGCGCATTCTCCTCCCGCTCATGAAGCCGGCGCTGCTTGGCTGCTTCATTCTGCTCTTTGTCGTGCACCTGAAGTCTTACGTCGTCGCCATCTTCCTCATGGCGCCGGGACTGGAAATCATGGGTGTGACCATGCTCGGCCTCTGGGAGAACGGAGCAGCCGGCGTGACCGCCGCCTTCGCAACCCTGCAGATCGTCATGATCGCAATTCTTCTGATCGCCGCCCGTCTCGTGTTTGGAGTTAAGCTCTATGAATAAGCTCGTTCTGGAAAGTCTCACAAAGAGCTATGGCGACGTTCACGCCGTAAACGATATTTCGCTGACGGTGGAGCAGGGTGAGTTCCTCACGCTTCTTGGGCCGAGCGGCTGCGGAAAGTCGACCACGCTTGCAGCGATTGCCGGTCTCGACCGGCCAACATCCGGTGTCATCCGCTTTGGCGACCATGTGCTTTTCGATGAGGCGACCGGTCAGTTTGCGCCGCCAGAAAAGCGCGGTTTCGGGGTGGTGTTCCAGTCCTATGCGCTGTGGCCGCACCTGACGGTTGAGCGCAATGTCTCCATGCCTCTGGAGCTGCGCAAGGTGAACCGGGCAGAACGCGCGCGACGCGTCGACGAGGCGCTGGATCTGGTCGGGCTTTCAGGCTACGGCAAGCGCTATCCCGGTGAGTTGTCGGGAGGCCAACAACAGCGTGTTGCGCTGGCACGTGCAGTGGTGTTTCGGCCGCCGCTCCTGCTGCTTGACGAACCGCTCTCCAACCTCGATGCGCAGCTGCGCCAGAGTGCGCGGGTGTGGCTGAAGGAAATTCAGCGCGAGCTTGGTCTGACCGCCATCTATGTGACCCACGATCAGGAAGAAGCGCTGGCGATGAGTGACCGCATTGCCGTCATGCGGGCGGGCAAGATCGTTCAGCTTGGAACGCCGCAGGAAATCTATGAGCGTCCGCAGCATCCCTTTGCGGCGACGTTCATCGGCAGCGCCAATCTTATCGAAGGCATCGTTGAGCAAAGCGCGCGCAGGGGCGACACAATCGTTACGCGCCTGCGTCTGGCGGATGGTCAGAAGCTCGACGGTCACAGCGCGGTGCCGATGGCCGCCGGGGCCAAAGCCAGGCTGGCGGTACGTGGCGAGCGTATGCGGGTTGCAAAAGGAAGTGATGCGAACACGCTGGATGCCAACTTCACCACCGCCAGCTATCTGGGCAATCACTATGAGCAGAAGCTAACCCTGGCGGGGCAGGAAATTCGCATGCTTGTGAATGTTCCTGTGCCTGAAAGGGCGGGGAAAATACACATTGCGGAGGGAGATGCCCTTGTCTTTGCCGCAGAGTAGTGGGAACCCTCGAAAGGTTTGGGGAAGGCAGCGATGAGCAAGAGGGAGATCAGAAACGGGCTGAGCGAGCGCCTGCGCGCCGATATTGCGGCTGGTTTCTATCGGCCGGGCGAATGGCTGCGGCTCGTCGATCTTGAAGAACGCTATGGGGTAGGGCGGTTTGACGTGCGTCAGGCGCTCGCCCGGCTTGCATCGGGGCATATGGTCAGCCATGTGCCCAATCGCGGCTATCGCGTTGCCGAAACCGATCGCAGGCAGCGCGATGAACTTACAGATGCGCGGCTGATGCTGGAGGTGCCGGCAGCGCTGCTGGTGATCGAGCAGGCGAGCGAAGAGGATGTGGCAAACATAGAAGCCGCTGCGCTCGCTTTCGATGATGCGCTCGAGGCCGTTCCCTATCCTGAAGCACAGAAGCTGAACCACGCTTTTCACCACGCCTTCTACGCCTGCTGTGGCAATCGCACGCTGATCGATCTCATCCATGAACTGCGCGAGCGCAATCTGCCTGGTGAGTGGAATCAGTGGGCAATGCCGGCAAAGGCGAGGTCCAGCAGTCTGGACCATCTCGAAATGGTTGAGGCGCTGAAGACGCATGACCGCGAGCGCATGACAGAAGTCGTTACCCGTCATCTGACACGCTGGCGCGAGGCGCCTTCAGAGCAGCGATGACGGCGCAGCTCCGCGCCCGTTATCCTTCTCTCCTGCTATTTATTACAGATTGCGCCGCTGCGGATGGCGGTGAAGGCTCTGCTAAAATCCCAAAGGAGTTTTCACATGCCAGCAGTCGATGTGGTTGAAGATTTTGCGTCCTTCCGAGAGTACAAGACTTGGTATCGGGTCATCGGAGATCTGAAATCCGTAAAGGTGCCGCTTGTGGCTGTTCACGGCGGCCCCGGGTGCACGCATGATTATCTTGAGAGCATCTCAGATATCGCAGCCACAGGCCGCGCAGTCGTTTTTTACGATCAGATCGGAAACGGGCGTTCGACGCATCTCCCGGAGGCCGGTCCCGATTTCTGGACCGTCGACCTGTTTCTTGAAGAGCTCGACAATCTGCTCGATCATCTGGGCATTCGTCAGCGCTACAATCTTCTGGGCCAGTCTTGGGGCGGAATGCTTGGATCCGAGCACGCCGTGCGCCAGCCGCAAGGGTTGAACGGCATCATCATCGCCAACTCACCCAGCTCCATGAAAGCATGGGTGGAGGGCTGTCTTGAGTTGCGCAAGAAACTGCCGCAGGAAACGCAGGATGCCCTGTCCCGTCACGAAGCGGACGGTACCTATGATCATCCCGACTATCAGGCGGCGTCGCAGGTTTTCTACGAGCGCCATGTCTGCCGTCTGCAGCCCATGCCGGATTTCGTAAAGCGCACCTTCGACTGGATCGACCGTGACCCGACCGTCTACCACACGATGAACGGTCCTACGGAGTTTCATGTGGTCGGCACGCTGAAGGACTGGACAGTGGTGGAACGTCTGCATCGGGTGCAGGCGCCGACGCTGGTTATCTCGGGAGCGTATGACGAGGCCTCGCCTGCAACTGTGGGCGAGTTCGCTGACCGTATTCCGGGAGCTCGCTGGGAGGTGTTCGAGGCGTCGAGCCACATGCCGCATGTCGAGGAACGCGGTTCTTACATGGCTGTCGTCGCCGATTTTCTGGCGCGGCTGGATTAGAGAGGGAGGGTTCCAATGAGCAAGCTTCACGTTGCTGCGATCCAGTTGAACACGACGGGTGATGTGCAGGCCAACAATGCCCAGATCGAAGAGATGGTTCGTCAGGTGGCAGGTGAGGGCGTGTCCTTCGTCAGCCTTCCGGAGGCAGCCAACATACTTCTGCGCGACAATCTGCGTTACCCTTCGGTGTGTGTGCCCGAGGCGGATGATACGACACTGGCGCTCTGTCTCCGCCTTGCCCGGGAACTCGGCATCTGGATACATGCCGGCTCGCTTCTCGTGCGTCATGAAAACGGGCAGCGAATCTGGAATAGAGCCTATCTCATCGCTCCATCGGGCGATGTTGTGGCAACCTACGACAAGCTGCACACATTCGACGTAAAGCTGGGGGGCGCGGCCGATTTCCAGGAATCCGCCGCCGTTGCCCCTGGTGAGGGTGGCGCCGTGGTCGTCGACATGGGCGATTTCCGGCTCGGTCTGTCGATCTGCTACGACATTCGCTTTTCCTATCTGTTCGATGCGCTGGCCGGGGTCGGTGCAAATGTGATGATGATCCCGGCTTCATTCTCCACGGCGACGGGGCCGCTGCACTGGGAACCCCTGCTGAAAGCCCGTGCGATTGAAACCGGCTCCTATGTGATTGCTGCAGCGCAATGTGGTGAACGGGAGGGGGTGCGGGTTTACGGTCAATCCCGGATCATCTCGCCATTCGGCGAAGTCATCGCTGCGGCGGGCGACGATCCGTGTGTCATCATGGCTGAAGTCGACAGCGCGGTTGTTGCAGCGACCCGTCACCGCTTGCCAACGCTGTTGCAGCGCCGCGAAATCGGGACGCCCCGGGTCGTCATGGCTCGGCCGTAGCGGTGCGCCGTATTCGGGATAATCGGGCTTGCCTCTACAAAAATCAGCGCTTAGCCTTTACGAGTGCTGGCCTGGGATGCCCGACAGATCCGAATAGATGAAGGTGATGAATACAAAGCCGAAAACGCCATCGAACGCTGAACTGGATCGAAAGCTCGATCGGGCTGCCCGCTCGGTGGCGAAGTTCGGAATGCAGGCATTGATTTATGACTTTTCTCCCGTGCCCTTCACACCTGAGGGGGAGTTGATCACACCCACTGTCCTTGCCTCCCGGAACATTCCTGGAGAAATGGAGAGACTCTGGTGTAGCGGCGGCTTCTACCAGCTTGATCCGGTGCAGAAGATTGCGTTGGGTCGCGCACGCCCCGTCTACTGGTCCTATCATGCAGATGAGTCTTCGGAACTGAGCGATCGCAGGAATATTCCCGCAGAGGTGGCCAGTTTCCTGCGCGAACGCAAGCTGGCGCGCGGTATGACCGTGGCCGTGCGCGGGGGCACGCGCGGCCTTGCGACGGTAACGGGCATCTGGAACGAACGCCCGCCGGAGAGGCGTCTCGACAATGAATTGGCCGCTGCATTCACGCTCATGGCGCATGAATTGCAGGACGAGATCATGGCTTCGATCAACGACGAAGCGATGATGACGACCGCGGTGCGCCTGACGCCGCGCGAGATGGAATGCCTGCGCCTTTGTGCGGAAGGCCGTCCCGACAAGCAGGTCGCCCATGCGCTCGACCGCTCGCTTTCGACCGTGATCATGCACATGCAGTCGGCGATGAAGAAGCTCGGTGCCCGCAACCGCGCCCAGACACTGGCCCGCGCCGCCCATTACGGTTTGCTCGACCCTGCGCCCTCCTACCAGTCCAACCTGTAAGTTCTTCCAGCTAGGCTGTCTCGCCATCCCTTCCTAGGCTTTCCCTGAGAAGGATGAGGAGGGAGACTTTGGGACGACGCTTTTGGCTAAAGCGGCTATTGCGAACGCTGATCACGCTGTGGGCCGTGGTCACGTTCACATTCGTCGTTCTGCGCACATCCGGTGATCCGGTTGTCGCGCTGCTAAGCCCTGACGCCCTGCCGGCCGAGATCGAACAGTTTCGTCAGAAATGGAATCTCGATCGTTCGCTTTTCGAGCAATACCTCGCTTACATGCTCAATCTTTTCTCCGGAGATTTCGGGCATTCCTATCAGGATGGGCGAGCCGTCACGACGATAGTAGCCGAGCGCCTGCCGAACACGCTGCAACTGGGCGCGGTCGCCTATCTCTGGGCGCTGGCCATCGGCATTCCCGCAGGCATTCTCGCCGCGCTGAAGCGCGACAGCCTGCTCGACCGGGGCGTCATGACCTTTGCCGTCGTGGGTTTCGCGCTGCCAAACTATTTCCTCGGCATTCTGATGATCCTGTTTTTCTCGTTCCATCTGCGCTGGCTTCCGAGCGCGGGAGCGGGCAGTGCGCTTCATCTCATCATGCCAGGCCTGACGCTGGGGTTCTACGTTGCGGGAACGCTCGCGCGGTTCACCCGCTCGGCCATGCTGGAGGTTCTGGAGCGCCCTTATATGCGCACGATCCGGGCCAAGGGCGCGCCCTTTCTTTACGGTGTGCTGCGCCATGCGCTGCCCAATGCGGCGATCCCGATCGTCACCATTCTAGGCCTCAATCTTGGGGCGCTGGTGGGTGGCACGGTGGTGGTAGAGGCGGTGTTCGGCTGGCCGGGCATCGGGCGCCTTCTGGTGCAGACGGTCGCCTCGCGTGATCTGGCGGTGGTGCAGGGGCTCGTCCTGATGATGGCCGCATTCATGGTTCTCGCAAACCTGTTGGCCGATCTCACCTATTCCCTGATCGATCCGCGAATTCGGGTGAGCAAATGATGCGCCATATTCCAACGATTGCATGGCTGTCGATCGCGACACTCCTCTGCGCCCTTCTTTTCGCACTGTTTGGCGGCTGGCTTTCGGACCATGCCGCCACCCAGCAAAACCTGCTTGCGCGCATGCGGCCGCCGCTGCTCTTCGGAGGCGACTTCGAGTTTCCGCTGGGCACCGACAGGCTGGGCCGCGACCTGCTCGCGCGCATGGCCGAAGGGCTGCGCATATCTCTTCTGATTGCGCTTCTCGGTTCCGTTCTGGGTGCGCTCTTCGGCTGCACGCTCGGCTTTGTCGCCGCGCATTTCAGAGGCTGGGTCGAAGAGACGATCATGATGGTCGTGGACATTCAGGCGTCCCTGCCGTTCATCCTGATCGCCCTGACGCTGCTCGCCTTCTTCGGCAATTCGTTCGGGCTCTTGATCTTTCTCATGGCGATGTTCGGATGGGACTCTTACGCCCGCCTTTCGCGTGGTGTGGTCCTGTCTGCCAAGAGCCAGCCCTGGGCGGAAGCGGTCCGCACGCTCGGTGTGCCGCCAGTGGCGCTTTACCTGCGGCATGTGCTGCCCAATGTGGCGGGCATTCTCATCGTCCAGCTTACGTTGAACTTTCCGCAGATCATCCTGCTTGAAAGCGCCCTCAGCTTTCTCGGTCTAGGCATTCAGCCACCCATGACCAGCCTTGGTCAGATCATGGGAGACGGGCGCGATTACCTGTCCACGTCCTGGTGGATATCCGTGTTGCCGGGCCTGACGATCTTTCTCGTTTCTCTGGCGATGTGCGTGCTTGGGGACTGGCTGCGCGATCGTCTCGATCCGGCACTGCAACGTGTGCGGCAATAACACAAAACCAATGGGAGAACCGACATGAACAGACGTGAATTCGGAAAACTGATCGCCGGCACAAGCCTTATGGCGGGCATGATGCCGGGCCTTGCTCTGGCATCGGACACCACCGAGCTGAACGTTGCCGTCGAAGCGCTCTGGCACAACATCGCGCCGATCAACGGAATATCGAACGCTTCGATCCGCATCTTCCCAAACATCTATGACCGGCTTGTCGAGATCGACTATCTCAACGACCCGTCGGGCCAGACGCTGATACCGCGCCTTGCAACCGGCTGGGAGCGTGACGGGAAGGTCTGGACTATCACCTTGCGCGAGGGCGTGAAATTCCACAACGGCGAGACGATGACCGCCGAAGACGTTGCCTTCACCCTTTCTGCCGAACGCCTTTGGGGCGACGAGCCCTATGAGCCGCGTGGCCGCACCTATACCGCAGGCTTCGTGCGGGTCGAGGCCACGGGGCCGCTGACCGTCGAGATCGAAACGGCGGATGAGGACATCAACATTCCCGGAAAGCTCTCGGGCTTCATCGGCTATGTGGTTCCCAAGGCTTACTATCTTGAGACCGGCGTGGAAGGTTTCGGCCAGGCCCCCGTCGGGACCGGCCCTTACAGGGTGGTGAACTATCGCGGCAACGAGGCGGCCAGACTGGAAGCGTTTGCCGATCACTGGGACGGCGCGCCGCCGGTTGAGCGGCTGAACTTCCTGCTGGTTCCGGAATATGCGGGGCGTCTGGCGGGGCTTGCGACCGGCGAGTTCGACATCATCGCATCCATACCGATCGATCAGGAAAACCAGATCGAGACGATGGAAGGCGCAACGCTGATCCGCAAGCAGGTCAACAACTACACCGCCGTGCTTTTCAACACGCGCAACGACCCCGAAGGCAATCCGCTGCAAGATCAGAACCTGCGTTATGCGATGATCCAGGCGATCGACATGGACGCCATCGTGCAGGCGCTCTTCAGCGGCAATACCTTCTTCCCCGCTGTGCCTTTCAATTTCCCGGAATACGGCAATTTCTACGATGCGGCGGCAAAGCCCCGCCTGCCATACGATCTGGAGGCGGCACGCGCGCTGGTCGCAAAGTCGGGATACAAGGGCGAAACGCTTATCTGGCATATTACGCGCGGTTTCTGGACGAACTACGATGCCGCAGCCGAGATCATGGTGGAGATGTGGCGGGAAGCCGGGATCAATGTCGAGGCGCAGTTTCTCGACAATTTCCAGCTTGCCTATGAGCGGCCGTTTCACATGCTCGCCGTTTCCGGCGGAACCAGCTTCATTCCCGGCGATCCCTATCAGCCGCTCTGGCTCGATTGGAGCCCGACCGGCGTTATCTCGTCGGCTTCATGGAAGACGTGGGATCCAACGGAACGGTTCGTCGAGATCGGCACGGCCTATGCCAAGTCCACCGACCCGGATGAGCGAAAGGCGCTGTTCCTTGAGCTTTCCGAAGAGTGGCAGCGCGTGACGCCGGGGCAGTATATGTGGAAGTCGCTCGCCAACTGGGCGGTTCGTGATGGCATTTCCTTTGTACCGGTGCCGGAGTTCGAAATGCGGCTGCACGCCGGTTACCTGAAGCTCTGACGCTCAAACACACCCGGGCTCATCCGATCGGCGGAGAGTCCGGGCGATCCCGCGTTCACGCATTCGACAGGCATCTGAGGAAACATCATGGCCCGATCCGCACCGCTGCTTTCCGTCGAGAATCTATCGATTGCACTGCCGGGCGTCGCCGACCGCACGCATGCTGTTGCCGGTGTTTCGTTCTCCGTGGCGCCAGGTGAAATCCTGTGCATCGTTGGCGAGTCCGGCTCCGGCAAATCGGTCATGTCGCTGGCCATTATGGGCCTGCTTTCGCGCGGCCTTTCGGTGGAGGGTGGGAAGATCCTGTTTGAAGGGCAGGATTTGCTCACCATGCCGTCAAAGGCCCGTCGTGATCTGGCCGGGCGGCGCATAGCTATGGTGTTTCAGGAGCCAATCGCCTCGCTCAACCCGTTTTATCGGGTCGGCGAGCAGGTGGCGGAAGTGTTTCGGCTGCACACCGATATGTCGAACGCGCAAATCCGCGAGCGTGTGCTCGAACTTTTCTCCGAGGTTCTTCTGCCGGAACCCGAACTTATTTATCAGCGGTATCCGCATCAGCTTTCCGGAGGGCAGTGCCAGCGCGTGATGATCGCCATGGCGCTGGCGCTGGAACCCGCCGTTCTGATAGCCGATGAACCCACCACCGCGCTCGATGTGACGACGCAGGCGCAGATACTGGACCTGATCCGGGATTTGCGCGACCGGCACGGCACGGCGGTCGTGTTCATCACCCATGATTTCGGTGTCGTCGAGGAAATTGCCGACCGGGTTGCCGTCATGCAGTCGGGGCATCTTGTCGAAGAGGGCACGAAAGAGCGCATCATGAATGCGCCGGCGCATCCATACACCCGCGCCCTGCTTGCTGCGGTTCCAAGGCTGGCACCCCGCGATGTTCAGGCGAACGAAAAGCCGCCCTTTCTCGTTGCGGAAAATCTGCAAAAGAGATGGCCTGAGCGCGAGATTCCGGCGCTCGAAGATGTGTCGCTGTCCATCCGACCCGGTGAGACCATCGGCCTCGTGGGCGAGTCCGGTTCCGGTAAATCGACGCTCGCGCGCGCGATCATACGCCTTGGAACCGTCGATGGCGGCAGCATTATGCTGAACGGCGAAGACCTGGTCGGCAAGGAAGGTGCCCCCTTGCGTGCGCTTCGCCGGCATATCCAGATGGTGTTTCAGGATCCCTATTCCGCACTCGACCCACGCCAGAAAATCGGCTCTGCATTGACGGAGGGTCCGATGGCCAATGGCCTCTCCCGCCGGGAAGCGGAAGAGCGTGTGCGCGAGTTGATCTCTGCCGTCGGGTTGCAGCCCTCGGCGCTGGATCGGTTTCCCCACGAGTTCTCCGGCGGTCAGCGTCAGCGCATCTGCATAGCACGGGCGCTTGCCCTTCGCCCCGATCTGCTTATTGCGGACGAGGCGCTCTCAGCACTTGACGTGACGATGCAGGCGCAGGTGCTTGAGCTTCTGGGTGACATGCAGGCGCGTCTGGGTTTTGCGATGCTCTTCATCACCCACGATTTGCGCATTGCCAGTTCGCTCTGCGACCGCATTTGCGTGATGCAGCGGGGCCGCATCATCGAGGAGGCGGAGCCGCGTGAGCTGTTCACCCATTCCCGGCACCCCTACACGCAGGCGCTCTTGCAGGCGATTCCGGGTGGCAGCGTGTAGTGGCGAGAGGCCGGTGGACGGCAACGCCCCGAGGCTTGAGCTTTTCAACCATCTTCCTGACCGGCTCGAATTCGGCGCGCCGTTCCTAGGCTCTTTCATCATCTCGGAAAACCTGACCGTTCGCGTGCGGTGCAGCGGCCACAGGTGAACCGCAGAACAGGGTCACCCCGCCTGACGACTGTGCTATTGGGCCAGTCTCTTTCCCAGCGTGCCGCATTTTCGTGGCATTGTGCCAGACACTACAGCGTCCTTCATGCGTCCCTCTGGGCGCGTGAAGGACACTGCATCTCTTTGCCGGTCCGCATAATGCTCTATATGCCTCAGGCCCGAACTCAAAAGGAACACGAAAATGCCCGCACTGCCCGTCGTTGGCGTCATTGCCTGCAGGCGCTCCGTGGAAGGAGAGGACGCCCAGATCGTCAAGGAACGCTACCTGGATGCAGTCCGCCAGAACGCCGATGCGCTGCCTCTCATCGTGCCGAACAATCTTGACGCAGACGATGTAATCAACCTCCTGCCGCGGATAGATGCGCTGCTTCTGACGGGTAGCAATTCCAACATAGCCCCCTCGCGCTACGGCTCAACGCAAGCACAGCGCGGAATGCTCGACGTGACGCGCGACAACGCTACCGCCCGGCTCATTGACGCGGCGGTCGAACGCGGGACGCCGCTCTTCGGAATCTGCCGCGGCCTTCAGGAGATCAATGTCGCATTCGGCGGATCGCTCGCCGATGAACGCGACATCGGCACACAGGAATTCTCCCATCACGCTCCAGACGACGCTTCTCTCGAGGCCATGTTTGCCCACGCGCACGGCGCGACAGTCGTGCCGGGTGCCGCTTTCGAAAAGGTGCTGGGCGTGTCAGGCCAGATCGCGGTCAACAGCGTCCATTATCAGCGGATCGACCGGCTGGGTCACGGGCTTGCCGCCACGGTTCACGCCGATGACGGGGTGATCGAAGCGGTCGCGGCCTCGGGAACAAGAGCTCCGGTTTTTGCCGTGCAGTGGCATCCGGAATGGCCGGTGAATCAGCATCCGCACGATATCGCCTTCTGGCGCTATGTTGGTGAGCAGGCACGCCTTGGGGCGAGATCAAACGGAGCGTGACGAAACGAAGTCAGGGCAATAGAATTTTTTTATAGCCCGAATTCCGCATTGCGATTGGACACAACCCAATACTTGCCTTGAAATATAGGCTTCTCTAATGGGTTTAGGTTCATGACAGACAAGAATATCTATCTGAAGTTCGTCGAAGCGGACGTGAAAGGCATCATTTCTCTTTATTGGGATACCGCACCGAAAACCTGTGAGGCGATCTGGGGCGCCCTGGAGAAGCCGATTCAGGTTCCCGCCAGCCATGCCATCTTCTCTGGCCCTGAGATCATGATGGGTCTGCCGGAAGAGGCCCGCAACTTCGATCCCACAAGCCTGCCGCCGGAAAACCAGACGGTTCTCCCGCAGCCCGGTGATATGCTCTGGTTCTACCAGCCGAAGAACTTCTTCAAGATTGACCCCGACGAGTTCTGGGAGATCGGTATGTTCTACGGCGAGGGCGGCCGCACATTCGGCCCCACGGGCTGGATTTCCTGCACCTACTTCGGAAACATGTCCGAAGGGCTCGATGCGATTGCCGAGCAGTGCCGCCTGATCCGCAGGGAAGGCATTAAGACGGTCGAGATCGGCCGCAACGTTTGACGATCCGGCGGCCCGCCCATTTCGATGCGGGTCGCCCAGCCTCCAGATATCAAATATAAAGAAAGCAAGGGAACAGCCATGAAGACGATTTCGAAATTCACCGTTGCCGGCGTTAGCGCACTGATGGCCGGCACCGCACTTGCACAGGCCGAAACGATCACGATCAACTCTTTCGGCGGCGCTTATGAAGAAGCGCACCGCGAGTGCATTCTGACGCCGTTCGAGGAGAAGACCGGCGCTGAAGTGCGAGTTGTCACGGCGTACTCCGCTGATGCGTTCGCCCAGTTGCGGGCTCAGAAAGATGCGCCGCAGTTCGATGTCATCCATTTTTCCGGCGGCCAGGAAATCGTGGCTGCGCAGGAAGGTCTCCTCTCGCCGATCGACGAAGCCAAACTGTCCAATGCCGGCGATGTTTATGATTTTGCCCGGGCCAATCTTGCCAGGGGCGAAGGCCCCGCCTATTCGATTGCGGCGATCGGTCTCCTCTACAACAATGAAGCGGCCGACCCGAAGCCCACCGCCTGGAAGGATCTCGCCAACGAGGCCTATGCCGATCACATCGTCCTGACCGACATTTCCAACGGCTATGGAATGCTTGGCTTCCTGATGATCAATCAGGTCAACGGTGGCGATCTCGACAACATCCAGCCGGGCCTTGATGCGGTAAGCAAACTTCTCGACAACGGCGCGATCGTTGTTTCCACCTCGCCGGAGATCCAGCAGGAATTCGCGCAGAACGATGCATGGATTGCCGCCTACGCGTCCGACTACGCCTACACGCTGCGAAAGGCCGGTCTGCCGACGGCTTTCACCCAGGGTGCTGAAGGAACACCGGCCAGCCTCATCACGGCCAATCTCGTGGCCGGCAGGCCGAACCAGGATCTCGCTCTCCAGCTGATCGACATGTCGATCTCGCCTGAGGCGCAGTCCTGCTTCGCAGAGAAGCTTCGTTATTCGCCCACCAATGCGAAGACCGAGCTAGCCGACGAAGTTGCCGCCGACGTTGCCTATGGCGAGGAAGGGGTGAAAGGCCTCATCCGCTTCGACCCGGTCAAGATCGAGGCCAACCGCTCGGCCTGGGTCGATGCGTGGAACCGCACCATCGCCCGATAGGTCCAGACCTGATTGCGGCATCGCGAGT
The DNA here is from genome assembly GCF_900105565.1 of Nitratireductor aquibiodomus. Classification (NCBI taxonomy): domain Bacteria; kingdom Pseudomonadati; phylum Pseudomonadota; class Alphaproteobacteria; order Hyphomicrobiales; family Phyllobacteriaceae; genus Nitratireductor; species Nitratireductor aquibiodomus. The sequence continues at coordinate 3,605,800 of NZ_FNSL01000001.1, forward strand.
GATTTGCGATGCCGCGCCCTGCGCGTGCGCCTGCGCGCAGTCGCCCGTTCCGGGGCAATGCAAGCTTAAAAAGAGACGACACAAGGATCGCCATGACAGACCGCGCGGAAAACTCGCTTCTGATCCTGCCGGGCCTCCTGCTTCTGGTGCTCGCCTTCTTCGTGCCGATTGCACAGATGCTGATGCTGTCTGTCTCGGGCGAGAACGGGCTGACGCTGGCCCATTTCACGCGCTTCCTGAGCGATCCCTATTATCTCAATGTGCTGTGGCGCACCGTGCGTCTGTCGGCGATCATCACGCTCATCTGCGCGCTGATCGGTTTCCCGATGGCCTATATCATGGCCCATGTCAGCCCGCGTCTGAGGCTCTGGCTGGTCATCATGGTGATCCTGCCGCTGATGACCTCCGTGGTCGTGCGTACCTTCGGCTGGATGGTGCTTCTGAGCCGCAGCGGCCTCGTGCCCGAGGTCCTGCGTGATCTCGGCCTCGTCGGGCGCAATTTCAGCCTGATGCAGACCGAGACCGCCATCGTCATAGGCATGGTCCAGGTGCTTCTGCCCTTCATGACCCTGTCGATCCTTGGCGTCATCACCCGCATCGACAGCCGACTCGAAGAGGCGGCGCGCACCATGGGCTGTACCTTTCTGCAGACGCTGCGCACGGTCGTGCTGCCGCTGTCCGTGCCGGGCATCGTCGCCGGCTCGCTGCTGGTCTTCACGCTTTCGGCAAGCTCGTTCGTCACGCCGAACCTTCTGGGCGGCGCCCGCATTCAGGTTCTGGCCGCGTCCATCTACCGTTCGGTCACGCAGACGCTCGACTGGCCCTTCGCCGCAGCCCAGGCTGTCATCCTGTTCCTGGGCATCATCGTTCTCCTGATGCCCTACGCCAGACTTTCGGGGCGCTCCAATGGTTAGAGCCGTTTCCACTCCGCTGCGCATCGGCGCTGTCGCCTTCGTCGTCCTGACGGGCATCTTCCTCCTCGCGCCGCTGTTCGTAATCGTCGGCGTGTCCGTTTCGGAAAGCCAGTTCATCTCGTTCCCGCCAACGGGCTTCTCGCTGCGCTGGTACGAGGCGGTTCTGTCGTCCGACGCCTATCTCAATGCGGCCTGGATCAGCATCCAGGTGGCGCTTCTGGTCACCGTCACCTCCTGTTTCGTCGGCGGTGCGGCGGCCATCGCGCTCCACCGGCGCAAGCTGCCCTTCTCGGGTCTGCTTTCGACGCTGTTCCTGTCGCCGCTGGTTCTGCCCACCATCATCTACGCCATCGGAATGCTGATGCTGTGGAGCGCAATCTTCGGGCCGGTCTCCGTGGTCACCCTGTGGGTCAGCCACACGATCATCACCACACCTTATGTGATCCGCACCACGCTGGCGGTCCTTTCGGAATCTGACCCCTTCCTTGAGGAAGCGGCGCAGACCATGGGCGCGAGCCGCTTTCAGCGACTGCGGCTGGTGGTTCTTCCGCAGTGCCTTCCCGGCCTTGCGGCAGGCACCTTCTTCGCCTTCAACATCTCCTTCGATGAGGCCGTTCTGGCGCTGTTCCTGCGCAAGCCCGGCATGACCACGCTGCCCGTGCAGATCTACGGCCAGCTCGAATTCAGCCCCGACCCGTCGGTGGCTGCCGTTTCCTCCATCATGATCGGCCTGACCGTCCTTCTGATCTTCGTGATCGACCGGATGCTTGGCCTGCACCGTTTCGCGAGCACCTGATCCATGGCTGAAGTCCGTCTCAACGCCATCAAGAAAGCCTTCGGTCCCGTCGAGGTTCTTCACGGCATCTCCATCGATATCGCATCCGGCGAGTTCGTCAGCCTTCTGGGCTCCTCCGGCTGCGGCAAGACCACGCTTCTGCGCATCGTTGCGGGTCTCGAAAGCGTTACCTCCGGCTCCGTCGAGATCGGCGGGCGCGACGTCACCGACCTGCCGCCCGAGAAGCGCGACATCGCCATGATGTTCCAGTCCTACGCGCTTCTGCCGCATCTGAGCGTCGCCGAGAATGTCCGCTTCCCGCTGCGCATGCGCCGCATCGGCACGCTGGACGAGCAGCGCGACAAGGTGCGCGATGCGCTGGAGACCGTGCAGCTCGGCCATCTGGCCGACCGCCGGCCCAACCAGCTCTCCGGTGGCCAGCAGCAGCGCGTGGCGCTTGCCCGCGCCATCGTCTCGCGTCCGCAGATCCTGCTTCTCGACGAGCCGCTGTCCAATCTCGACGCGCGGCTTCGCGAAGACATGCAGGTCGAGCTCATCGAGATCCACAAGCGCCTCGGCCTCACCACCCTGTTCGTCACGCACGATCAGGAAGAGGCGCTCAGCCTGTCGGACCGCATCATTCTCCTGAACAAGGGCAAGATTGAGCAGGAGGGGGCTCCCCGCGAGATCTACGCCCAACCTGCCACCGGCTACGCTTCGAGCTTCCTTGGTGCGGCCAACCTCGTGTCGGCCAACATCACCGAAGAAGCTGGCGGGCCGGTGGCGACACTTGCCGACGGGCAGACCCTGCCGGTCGGCAAGGACGAGACGCGTCGTGGCCCGGCGGTCGTCGCACTGCGTCAGGAAGATGTGGCCATCAAGCCGAAGGGCGAGGGCGTCATCGAGGGCAAGGTGCGCACCCGCGTCTATCTTGGCGCGCGCAATCGCTACGTGATCCAGATCGGCAAGGAAGAAATCCGCGTTCTGGCCCCGCACGATCTCGATTTCGAGCGCGGCGAGACGGTTGGCCTGGCCATCGATCCGGCGCGCCTGCGCGTTCTGTCCGAAGGGGAATAGCGGCTTCGGCCGCGTTCTGCCGGACGCATTCACATACAGTTTTGAAAACCGATCGCCCTTGAGCGAATGGAGACACGCATGAGCAGCCTTGAAACACGTCTTTTCATCGATGGTGAGTTCGTCGCCGGTGAGGGCGCGGAGGAAACCGCATTCGATCCCGCACGCGGGACCGAGCTCGCCCGTGTCGCCTCGGCCAGCGAAGGCCAGATCGACACCGCCGTGCAGTCCGCCTATCGCGCGTTCCAGCGCTGGCGCCGCACGACGCCGAAGGAACGCAGCCGAATGCTGTGGGCTGTCGCCGACAAGATCGAGGAAAACGCAGCCCGTCTCGCCGAGGTTGAATCGCTGAATGCCGGCAAGCCGCGACGCTTCGTCGAAGCCGGTGAGCTTGCCAATGTGGCCGACGTCTTCCGCTTCTACGCGACCGCCGTACGCAACATGCCGGGCGTCGCCGCAGACGGCTACCGCGCCCACACCATGACGAGCATGCTGCGTCGTGATCCGCTTGGCGTCATCGCGTCCATCGCGCCGTGGAACTATCCGCTGCTCATGGCCGCGTGGAAGCTTGCCCCGGCCATCGGCGCGGGCAACACCGTGGTCATCAAGCCATCGGAAAACACGCCGCTCAGCCTTCTGCGTCTGGCCGCCATCCTCAACGAGGTCCTGCCTGCCGGCGTCGTCAATGTCATCTGCGGCAACGGCCCGGATGTCGGCCAGCCGCTCATCACTCATCCGCTCGTGCGCATGATCTCGCTGACCGGCGACGTGCGCACCGGCCGCGCCATCCTCAAGGCGGCTGCCGGAGAGCAGATCAAGCGCACCCATCTCGAGCTTGGCGGCAAGGCCCCGGTCATCGTGATGAAGGACGCCGATCTCGACAGCGTTGTCGATACGATGCGCGAGGCCAGCTTCTACAATGCCGGTCAGGATTGCACCGCAGCCTGCCGCGTCTTCGCCGACAAGGCGATTGCCGATGAACTGACGGACAAGCTCTCCGCCATGATCGGCAGCCTCGTCTACGGCGCGCCGGAGCGTGATGATGTGGAGTTCGGTCCGCTGATCAGCGCCGCCCAGCAGGAGCGCGTTGCAGGCTTCGTCGAGCGCGCCCGCGCATCGGGTGCAGACATCGTCGCTGGCGGCAACAAGCCGGATGGTGCTGGCTTCTTCCACGAGCCGACGCTGGTGCGTGCGCCCATCGGCGCCGAGATCGTCCAGAAAGAGGTGTTCGGCCCCGTCGTCACGCTCACCGAGTTCGATGAACCCGACACGGCGCTCAGCTGGGCGAACGCTTCGGAATACGGCCTTGCCTCGTCGGTCTGGTCGCGTGACACCAGCGCTGCGCTGCGTCTTGCCAACGATCTCGAATACGGCGTCACCTGGGTCAACACCCATGGCGTCTTCGCCACCGAGATGCCGCATGGCGGCATGAAGAACTCCGGCTATGGCTCGGATCTCTCTATGCAGTCGCTACTGGAATACACGCAGGCCCGCCACATCATGGTGGCCTGAACCACAACGGCAAGGATATGAAAAAGCCCGGCAGAGATGCCGGGCTTTTTTTGTGTTCCCTGCCGGGATCAGTCGATCCAGGCCATGTCGGGTTCCACGCTGGCGCAGAACCGCGCGGCGCTGATGCGCGCCTGGCTGATGACCTTGCGGATGAAGTCTTGATGGGTCGAGGCCTGATAGCTGGCCACGATGTGCATGGGCGGAAAACGCTTCGACACCTGCACCTGATGCAGGAGCCCCATGCTCAACTCACGCCTTATGGTCACGGCGGGGATCGCGCCCACGCCGAACCCGTCAATGATCAGGTTGATGATCGCGTAGAGGGAGTTGCAGCTTGTCAGCTTCGAGGCCAGCGCCTGCTCGTCGTGAAAATAGGGCGCGATCATCTGGTAGGGCGGCGAATTTTTTGGAAAGCTGATGATCGGCAGGCTCGCCAGTTCCGCCACGCTGTAGGTTCTGTCCGGGTCGATCAGCTTGGGTGAGCCAGCCCACACCATCTGCAGCACGCAGGAGGTGAAGCTGCGGAAACCGTCGTCCAGCACCGGGTGCAGCGAGAAGATCACGTCGAACTCGCCCTTGGTCATGCCCTGGATGAGATGTTTCGTGCCGTCGACAGTCAGCTCAATCTTCAGGTTCGGAAAGCTGCGGTGCAGCGAGTCGATCAGATGCGGCATCCAGGTGGATGAAACGGAATCGATCGCCCCGATCCGCAGCGGCTCCAGCGCCGGCACGGCGTCCCCCTGAAGCGTGCCCCGCAACTGGTCGATATCGCCGAGGATCGCCTCAAAGCTCTGCAGCACGCGCTCGCCATCGGCGGTCAGCGCAAAGCTACCATCGCCGCGGTTGATCAACCGGCTTTCCAGTTCGGCTTCAATGGCCGCAAGCCGGCTCGAAATCGCCGGCTGTGTCGTGTTCAGCTCTTCCGCCGTGCGGCCGAAATGCCGGTTGCGGGCGAGTGCCACGAATGTCTTGATATCGAGAATGCGCATGTGGCCATTCTATAAACGGCTTCGGCAGCGACCGCATCCGCAATCATCGCGCCGCTGCCAAACTTGCTGATCCATGGATGTGATTTTAGACGAAACGTTCGCCGGATTGGCGCCGGAATGACGACTTTTTCTTCAGTATTTCCCAGGCCGATCCCGGATATCGGAGTGTTTTTCCGTCACGGGGAGCCGGTTCGCGGTGTCCCCACACGATGCGCTGCATAGGGCAGTATCGCGACGATGAGGCATACCCTCAACACGTGATGCGCGGCGACCATTGCGGGATCGATCATGAGGGCCAGCGCGACGACGCCGAGTTCCGGCGCGCCTCCGGGCAGATAGGCAAGGAACAGCGGAGCCACATCGCCACCGGCGAAGGGGGCGACGAGAAAAGCCGCCACGAGAGAGTCGGCGGCCAGAACCACTCCCACCAGTGCCGCCAGCCAGCCATCGCGGACGATCTGGCGCAGGGTGTAGCTGGCAAATCGCGCGCCGACACCGGACCCGATGACGATCTGCGCAAGAATGGAGAGAGGCGCGGGCACGTGGACCGTGACCAGACCGGTCGCGTGAAGAACCGCAGAACTCAAAAGCGGCAGGAGAAGCATGACCGAGGGAAAGCGGATACGCGTGGCAGCGTACCAGCTGGCGATGGCGACGAGTGCGAGCTTGCCGTGTTCGGTGAGGTCGAACGCTTCGGGGGTTGAGAAGGCCGTACGGTTTGCAGCGGAGAGGTCGATGCCGGCTATCCACTGGATGAGGAGCGGTGCGGATATGAGCAACACCACCAGACGCGCCGTGTGGCAGAGGACCACACGGTTCGTCTCGGTTTCGTATTGCTCTGCCAGCATCGTAACCACGGAGAGACCGCCAGGCATCGCCGCAAAAAGAGCTGTCTCGCGGTTCATGTCTCCCCAGCGCCGGAAAACCATATAGGCAAAAAGGCCGAAGCAGAGCGACAGAAGCGCCATGGCAAGGAGGCTGACAGCCCATGTTCCGGCCCGGGCGATCACGTCGGGTGTGAACCCGGTGCCGAGCATTGTGCCGATGGCAACCATCGCATAGCTGCGCCATGTCACCGGCAACTCAGGACGAAATGGTGAAAGCTGTGTGATCAGCGCGGAGGCCGTAACACTGCCGAGTACCCAAGGCAGTGGGAGATTGAGCAGAAAGAATGTCAGACCACCTGCGGCACCGACACCGATGGTTACAGCGCCCCGGGTGACGGCAGAAGCCAGCATGGTCAATTTTCGACCTGCTGAACCTTGCGCTGGCGCAATGTTTTGAGAAGCGGCGCGCCAACCAGCACAATCACCATGAACACGAAAAGACCAAGCGCCATGGGCCGTTCAAGCAGATAGTTCAGCGGCTGCCCGTTGGATATCTGGAGGGTGCGCACCAGCTCGCCCTCCATCATGCGGCCGAGGAGCAGACCGATGACGGTGGCAGCGACCGGATAGTCGTTGCGCCGCATGAGCCAGCCAAGAGCGGCGAATGCGGCAACGGTCAGCGGGCCCGCAATCGTGCCCGTGATGCCGTACCCGCCCCAGGCGCACATGGCCAGAACGCTGGGCACGAGGTAGGCAAGCGGCACCCGCACCACCATGCCCAGAACCCGAAGCATCATGAGGCCGATTACGGCCAGAAGCACGACCTGTCCCAGATTGCCCAGAATGATTGAGTACACGACATCGGTCTGATTGCGGATGAAGGAGGGGCCGCCGATGATGTTGTGAAAGGAGAAGGCTGCGAGGAGAACAGCCGTTGCAGCGCCACCGGGAATGCCGAGCGCCAGAAGCGCGGTCATGGAGCCGCCCTCGGAACTGCTGTTGGCGGATTCTGCCGCGATAACGCCCTCCGGCGCACCCTTGCCGAAGGTTTCCGGCGTCCGGGATGTTCTCTTGGCTTCGCCGTAAGACACCAGATTGGCGACCGACGAGCCGACGCCGGGGATTGCCCCGATCACCGCTCCGATAAGGCTGCCGCGGATGAGGACGCCCGGATAGCGGAAGGTTTCGCCCACGCCGCGCAATATGCGACCAAACGAAATGTCGCGCTGCGCTTCGTCCTGCACAAGATAGGAGTTGCCCCTTAGTCGCAGAAGCTCCGAGGCGGCGAAGATGCCGATCATGGCCGGGACAACGGGAATGCCGTCGAGCAAATGCGGGTTGCCGACGGTGGTGCGCATGACGCCTGTGGTCGACATGCCGATCTGGCTGAGCATCAGTCCGAAAAAGCCAGCAAGCAGACCCTTCGAAAGACTGCCGTCGTTGAGTGTTGCAATCAGGGTCAGGCCCCACAGCACCACCACGACCATCTCCATGGGACCGATTTTCAGCACCAGTGTGGCCAGGGGATTGATGAGCAGCAGCAGGAGAATATAGCCGACGAATGCACCGATGACCGAAGCGGCAAGCCCGAGGCCCAGCGCCTCGTTGTGCTTTCCCTGTCTCGCCATGGGGTAGCCATCGAAGGCGGTGGCGATGGAGGAGGAAGAGCCTGGAATGTTCATCAGGATCGCGGTCACCCCGCCGCCATAGGCGCCGCCGGTGAAGATTGCGGTGAGAAACAGCATGGCCTGCAGAAAATCCATGCCGAATGTCACCGGCAGGAAAACAGCCATGGCCATCGATATCTGAAGGCCGGGAATAGAGCCGAAAATCAGGCCGATCAGCAGGCCGGGAATGACCCAAAGCCAGGGCTCGATGCTGGTGAAGAGCAGGCCGAAGGCCTGTGAAAGGGCGAAATGGTCGATCATTTCAGAGCACCAGCGTCAGCATCGGGTATGGGAAGAGTGAGCCGAACCCCTTGACCAGAAGCACGGTGAAGAGCGCCGCATAAAGGGGTGGTTGCCAAAGACCGCGCCCGCCGCTCATCACCACGCCGGCCCAGACAAAGACGAAGGTCGCGACATCGAAGCCGATATGGGTAAGCGCGAAACAGAAGGCGGCAAAGCCCGCGAGCAAAAAGAGGTCGCCCCAGACGCCGGTTTTTGCGCTTTCGTCCACCGGCTTGCGGATTGTGCCGGTGATGACGAGCAGCACGAGAATACCGAGCACGGCGGCGACCGGAACAGCCACCACCAGATTGTTGAGGGAAGAGGAGGCGGAGACGGAACTCCAGAGTATGAAGCCTGATGTGGCAAACACGATGCCGAGCAGGGCGGCATGTGTGGCCGGGAATCTCGTGGTCATGTCCATCCCTCGCCTGTGCTTGATCGAAAGAAAGCGGGAGCTGTGCCCCCGCGTTCTCGTCACTATTCCTCGGTGTCGAAGCGTTTCAGGACTTCGAAATTCGAGTTGATGATCTCGGTCGTGCGCTCCGGCCCGAGCCATTCCGCGCCGATCTTCTGTTCCTTGAGGCTTTTTACAAACGCCTCATCTTCAAGAACGGCCTTGTAGGCATCGACCATCTTCTGGAAAGCCTCGGGATGGTTCTTCTTGAATTCCGCATGCGCTGCAAGCCCGCGCATGGAGCCGGCAAGAACGGGGACGGCTTCGAGGCCGTTCTTTTCCAGAGCCTGGTTGAGCGTTGGGGCATCCCAGTCTTCGCTCGGCTCATCAGCGGCCAGCGCAAGCGGGCGCACATATTCTGCGATGGAGAGCGTGCCATCTGCTGCCAGAACGGTCATGTCGACCTGTCCGCCGGCCACGGCCGTGCGTGCCTTGCCACCGGACTGATAGGTCACGATGTTGACGGCGGATTTGTCGACGCCGAAGGCTTCAAGGGCAAGTTCCAGATTGATGGCGCCGGTGGAACCGGGAACCACGGAGACTTTGAGCTTGCCGGGCTCTGCCTTGGCCGCTTCCATGAATTCTGCGAGCGTCTTGTAGGGTGTTTCGGCATTGACCGCGAAGAGATCGTGATCGTTCCACTGGCCGTTGATGAAGGCGAAGTCGTCAAGCGTGTAATCAGCGTCGAAACGCAGCATCGCATTGGAAATATACGGGTGGATCGAAGTGGCCAGGAAATAGCTGCCGTCTTTTGGCATCTGGGAGAAATAGGTGTGGCCGACATGGCCGCCGCCGCCTTCCTGATTGATCACGGAGATCGGTGTTTCAAGTTCGTCCTGAAGGCGTTGTGCGAGCGCACGGGCGGTGCGGTCCGCCGAGCCACCTGGCCCAAGCGCGACAACGAAGGTGATCTTGCGAGGGGGCCAGCTCTCTTCGGCTTTAGCGGTGGCTGGCTGCAAGGCAGCGGCCAGCGACATACCGAGCGCAGCTGCTGCAATAGCGAATGTTTTCATGGTCAGACTTTCCTCCCCTGACGCGGTTGGTTGCAAGATTGTAGTGCAATCTTTCGATCCAGACAGTTATCGCTCGTCAGCTCTTCGTGTCAAGAGAGGGAATAAATGTTGACATAAACGTTGTTTTCCGTGATTTCTTGGGAAGAAGTTTCAGTTCTGCAATTCCGGTCGCGTGTTCAGTGGAGAGAGAATTGTCAACAATCTTGATGAAATCTCGCGGACTGGCTGCCGAGCGGCTGGCCGATGTTCTGCGCGAAGATATTCTGTCTGGCCGGATCGCTTCCGGTGAACGGCTGGGAGAGGTGGCGCTGGCGGAACGGTTTGAAGTGAGCCGGGGGCCTGTGCGTGCGGCGCTCAATCTTCTCAATGAAGCCGGCATTGTGACCATCGTTCCCAACAGTGGTGCGCGGGTGCGCGAGCTGGGCCGTGCGGATGCGCGTGCGCTTTATGAGGTGCGCGCAGCGCTTGAAGCAGAAGCGGCCATGCTTGCTGCCGCCAGGGCCGGGCCGGAAACCGCCGCCCTGTTTGGCGATCTCCTGGACCAGCATGCCGGGGAGATCGCGGCGCATCCCGAGGGTGCCTATCTGCAGGGGGCGGGGGATCGCGATTTCCATATGGTCATCGCGCGCATGGCCGACAATCCGATCATTCTGCGCTATCTGGCGCGCGAGCTTTATCCGCAGCTTTCGCTTTTGCGCGTCAAGCACCGCAATGTGACGGGGCGTGGCGCAAAGGCGCTGAACGAACACAAACGGATCGCAACGGCGATTGCCGATGGCGATGCGGAAGTCGCCGGCCTCCTCATGCGCCGTCATATTCGCAACAGCTGGACTGCGCTTGAAGCGCAGCTTTCCGAGACCGCCAAGGAGATGGAATGAGCCAGAGACGCATTCCCGCAGCTTTCATTCGCGGGGGCACCTCCAAGGCCGTGGTGCTGAAACACGCGGACCTGCCTGAAGACGAAGCCGCATGGCCGCAGCTTTTTGCGCGGCTGATGGGCAGTCCCGATCCCGGCAAACGGCAGCTTGACGGCATGGGCGGCGGGATTTCCTCCCTGAGCAAGGTGTGTGTTGTCGGTCCTGCGACCCGCGATGACGCCGATATCGACTATACCTTTGCCCAGATTGGCGTGGACAGTGACAGCGTCGACTTCAGCGGCAATTGCGGCAATATGAGCTCTGCCATGGGGCCCTTTGCCTATGATGAAGGGTTGGTCGAGGGGCCGCGCGATGGCGAAGCCGTCGTGCGCATCCACAACACGAATTCGGGCAAAGTGATTGTTGCCCGCTTCGGCGTATCCGAAGGCCATGCGGTGGTGACGGGCGATACGGCCATTCCCGGTGTGCATGGCACCGGCGCACCGGTCACGCTGGATTTTCTCGATCCTTCCGACACATTCGGCCGGGGCACGCTGCCGGGTGGCAGCGCACGTCGCGAACTGACGCTCGCCGATGGCCGCGGGGTTCGCGTCACGATGATCGATGCAGCCGTTCCCTCGGTCTTCGTGGCGGCAGGGGATGTCGCTGGCGACACGCGCAGCCACCCCGGCGCGATCGATGAGGATGTTGCGCTGATGGATCGCCTTGAAGACATCCGCCGGCAGGCTTCCGTGATGATGGGCTTGAGCTCTGATCTCCAGGCTGCAGAACAGCGCATCGCCACACCGAAAGTCGCCATGGTGGGCCCCGCTGCCGAATACAGGGATATCGCGGGCATCAAGCATTCGGCTGAAGCACAGGATCTGCAGATCCGCATGATTTCCGCAGGGCAGGCGCATCGTGCGGTTCCGGTCACCGGTGCGCTGGCACTCGCATGCGCTGCGGTGGTCAACGGCTCGGTCGTGAGCGCCTGCCTCTCGCAGGGAGCAGACCCGCTGAATCTGCGCATCGCTACGCCGAGCGGCATCGTCACGGTGGGCGCGACACGCGATGGTGAAAGCGGCGTGATCAGCGCCGCACGCATCGTTCGCACCCAGCGGCGTCTGATGGACGGGCATGTCTACATACCCTGACCGGAACACAAACCCTCGCCCAACAGGACTGAAGAAAGAGACACGTTTCATGCTCAACCACGAAATCAACCGCGCCTTTAAGCAGCGTATCCTGAAGGGCGGTCCCGTACTCATGCCCGGTGCGGCCAATGCGCTTGCGGCGCGGGTCATCGAAGATCAGGGGTTCGAGGCGATTTACCTGTCGGGGGCAGGCCTTACAAACACTTATCTCGGCATGCCGGACATGGGTTTCGTCGGGCTGAACGAGATTGCGCAGCACACCTCCACCATTCGTGACGCGACCGAACTTCCCATCGTGGTGGATGCCGATAACGGTTTTGGCAATGCGCTCAATGTGCGCCACACCATTCGCACTCTGGAGCGCGCAGGCGCGAGCGCCGTGCAGCTCGAAGACCAGAAGACACCCAAACGCTGCGGGCACTTTTCGGGCAAGGAAGTGGTGCCGCTGGACGAGGCCCGTTCGCGCATTCGCGCAGCGGTCGATGCCCGCCAGGATGAGAACACACTCATCGTTGCGCGCACCGATGCCCGCGCCACGGACGGGTACGATGAAGCGCTGGAGCGCGCCGCTGCCTTCATCGAGGACGGCGCCGACATCACTTTCGTTGAAGCGCCGCAGTCAAAAGAAGAGATGCGCGGCATTCCCGCAGCTCTTAAAGGCACGCCGCAGCTCGTGAATCTGGTCGTAGGCGGCAAGACGCCGATCCTCGATCTTGATGAGTTGGGCGATATGGGCTTCTCGCTTGTGCTTTACGCCAATGTCGCCCTGCAGTCAGCCGTTTACGGCATGCAGATGGCGCTGGGCCAGCTCCGGGAAACGGGCCGAATGGACGAGAGCGGGCCCGTGGCAAGCTTTGTTGAACGCCAGAGAATGGTCCGCAAGGATCTGTTCGACGAACTCGAAAAGCGTTACGCGATTTAGAGTGGTTTTCAATCAGCGCGCAACGACCTGACTGGACAGTTGATGCGATGGGCGGACATGCAGTCCGCCCGATTTAATCGCGTGTCTGCTGCCCGGCATTGAATCCCGGCTGCATCGCTGCTTCCCAGTCTGCCAGGAATGCTTTCTTCTTGAGACGGTCCAGATAAGTCAGAAGCCCGATGCCCAGACGTATGGGCAGGGCAGAACGCCCTTCAGTGGCCATTTCGGGAGATGGGGCCTCCTGATCTGATGCGCTAAAATGTAGTGGTAACAGGGACGAGTGTCGGGCGATTGTGGACTGTCCCGCCGGCGAGAGCAGAAAGTCGATAAAGGCGGTTGCCGGGGCCTTGTTTCGCGCGGTTTTGGGAACGAACGCCGTTCGGGTCATGACATTGGTGTAGTCGTCCAGCAGATAGACGCCGACGCGCGGATCGCTGTTTGCGCGGCTGAGAGCGTAGGAGCCTATGACATTGTAGCCGAAGACCAGCTCGCCGCTTGCAACGCCGTTGAGGATGTCGAGCGTGCAGCAAAACGTTTTCGTGCGCGCGCGTCCGAAGGATTCCGTAAGCCTCGAGAACTGATAGCCGCGCTGGGCATCCTGAGTCGCGAACAGATAGCCCACACCTGAACGATGAATGTCGTAGGTCCCCACCCGCCCATTGAAAAATCCGGGGTCATCGCGGATCACCCCGGCGAGTTCCGAACGCGAGCGCGGCAGTTCTCTTTGAGCAAATGCCGCGCGATTGTAGACCATGGCGACGGGCTCAAAAGTAAATCCGTAAAGCTCGTCGCGCCATTGCGCCCAGGCGGGAACATTCCTGGCGTTGGTTGGCTTGAAGGCATGGGCCAGACCGCTGTTGACGAGCTTGGCCTGCAAATCCATGGCGGAACTGATGACCACATCGGCAGGCGAATCTCCCCTGCGAATTTCCGCGTAGAGTTCGCTTGTGTTGAACTCGGTATATTCGACACGCACGCCCGGCGTGCTGACTTCAAATCGGCGAATAAGCTGCATGACGGCGCTCGTATCCGTCGCGCTGTAAACGCGAAGGATGGACTCCGCTTTCGACGGACTGACCAATCCCAGAAGCGTGACAGCGCAAACGTACACGAAACATCTCATGCAGCATGTCCTTCCACCGGTAGATCGAGTTGCACCCTCAGCCCGCCCCAACGGCTATCCGACAGGGTGAGAATACCACTCTGGCTCTTGGCCACGGCGCTGACGATGCTCAGCCCGATTCCTGACCCGCCTCCGTTCCTGTTCAGTGAATAAAACCGCTCCAGAACGGCGTCTCGCTCGACCGCCGGGATGCCCGGGCCCGCATCCTCCACCGATACTCGCAGGCTGCACCGTCCATCGATGCAGACCGTCTCCATTGCGATCTCGACATGGTTCTCCGGCGGGCCATGGCGTAACGCATTGTCCAAAATGTTTCGGAGCGCCTCACGAAGGGAGATCGGGTCGCCAGTGATCTGGGCTCCGGACGGGCCGAGCCCGTCTTTCTCGAGCGTGATCTCAATGTCGCTTGCAGCGGGATCCCGCAGGAGTTCTTCCACACATGACCGCACGAGGGACAGCATGTCGACCGTTTCTGTGGTGCCATCCACTCCTCGATGGATGACCATGGCATGGGAAAGCAGCTGGTTTGTCATCCTGATGGTGCGCGTGGACTGCTCATAGGCACGCTCGAGACGCTGCTGCATTTCCAGTTGATCCTGCTGCTCGGTTGCCATCTGTAGCTGGCCCTGAAGGGCCGCCAGGGAAGTGCGCATTTGATGAGCAACGTCAGCGATGAAGGACTGGGCGTTCTCCTTGCTTGTTTCCAGCCTGGTCATGAAATCGTTGATGGCTCCGATCAGCCCCTCGACCTCGCGCGGAGGCAGGGCATCGAGAGGTGTCATGTCCGTGGGCTGGCGCCTGCGTATGTCGGCTTCGATCCCGGCAAGAGGGGCCATGGCACGGTTGATGCTGTAGCGCATGAAGAAGAGACCGATCACCGCGATTGCCACAAGGCCGGCGAGTCCCTTGGAAAACAGGTCGAACTGCAAGGCGTCGCGCGCGATGCGCGTCTGCCCGAGCTGCACAAGCAGCCACTCCGGCCCGGATGCGCCGATCACCAGCTTTCCCTGCAGCACGAAGCGCACCTTCTCGCCGCTGTGGGGCGCATCAAAGAAAACCGGGTCGGCCGGTATGTCGAGATGATCGGGAAGAGGCAGGGATGACTCCCCGGTGAGGGTCTCACCGCTCTGGCGGAATATCCGGTAAAATACCCGATCGGTTTCTGCCAGCCCCACGATTTCGAGGGCGGAAGAGGGAATGTCGACGGTCAATCCCTCGGGCTTTGGAGAAATACGTTCGAGAATGGCAATGGCAGATCCGGCCAGAAGCAGGTCATAGGTGCGGTTTGCGGAATCGCGGGCATAGGTCAACAGACCGAGGGACAACACCGTGACGATCACGAAGAATCCTGCCACCATTCCCGTCGTCAGCCTTCTGCGAAGCGAATATGGCGCGGCACGGAGACTGGGCATGTTCAGGAAGCGCTCCGCACTATTTTATGCGCACGCTGGCAATGTAGCCGAGGCCGCGAATTGTGCGGATCGTCAAAGCTGCATCGTTCAGTTTCCTGCGCAACCGTGTCATCACCTGCTCGACGGCGTTAAGGGTAGGGGCCTCCTCAAACGTATAGAGCTTGTCTGCGACCTCTTCTTTTGAAAGGACGCGGTCGATGTTGCCGATCATGAGCTCGAGAAGCTGAACCTCCCGATAGCGCAGATCGACATCGATCCCGTTTACGGTGGCTCTTTTGGCCGCTCGATCAAAGGTGAAATTGCCGGCGATGAAGATGTTGCGGGCCTCTCCGCAGCGCCGTCGCGCAAGAGCCCGGCACCGGGCAGCCAGCTCGCGCAGGTCGAAGGGTTTTACGACATAATCGTCTGCTCCGGCATCGAGGCCGATCACGCGATCGTCGATTTCCGAGCGCGCGGTCAAAAGGATGACCGGGGTCGAGTTCCCCTGCAGACGAAGCAGGCGAAGAATTTCATAGCCATTTCGCCCCGGCAGGTTCACATCGAGAAGGATCATGTCGAACTGCTTGTATTGAAGCAGCTCGTAGGCCTGTGCGCCGTCGGCCTCCCGATCGATCGCGTGCCCTTCGCTGCGAAAGCGGTCCATGATCGCTTCCGCAAGTTCGTCATTGTCTTCGACAAGCACAATTCGCATGAGAACTTTCTAAAACACACCAGGGGCTACGGAAAGCCGGATTGGCCGTTCAGACCGCCATGTCAGTCTGGGGTCAGAAGCGGGTCATGCGGTGGTCAGTCTCCTCCCATAGCCTTCACGGTCTGAAGGCTCGCCTGCCGTGAGGGGAAGCGGGCTTTCAGGATGCAATGGGAGGACGACATGACATTTGTGAAATTTGCGACTGCGTTTGTTCTGGCGGCGGGGCTCGGCTCTGCGGCACTGGCGCAGGATATCGACAAGCCGGAATGCATTGCACCGGCCAATCCGGGCGGCGGCTTCGACCTGACCTGCCGCGTGGCCCAGACCGGCCTCAAGGATCAGCTTTCCACGCCCATACAGGTCACCTTCATGCCCGGCGGCATCGGCGCGGTGGCGTTCAATCTCTTCAACACGACGCGCACCGACGATCCCAATGCGATTGTTGCCTTCTCCACGGGCTCGCTCCTCAATATCGCGACGGGAAAATATGGCGAGTGGACAGAGAATGATGCCCGTTTTCTCGCAACGGCAGGGGCGGATTTCGGTGCAGTCATCGTGCGTGAGGACAGCCCCTACAAATCCCTCGATGATCTGCTGAATGCAGCCAAAGAGGATGTCGCTTCGATCGTCTTCGGAGCCGGTGGGTCTGTCGGGTCGCAGGACTGGATGAAGGGCGCGCTGCTGCTGCGTGCTGTCGAGCAGGATCCGAAGAAGATGCGCTATGTGGCCTTTGATGGCGGCGGCGAGGCCATCGCCGCGCTACTTGGTGGCAGCATTGAGATCTATATGGGCGATGTCGGCGAAATGGTGCCGCATCTCGACGCCGGCAAGATGCGTATCCTTGCGGTCATGTCGCCGGAGCGCCTGCCGGAGCCCTTTGCCGAATATCCCACGGCAATGGAACTTGGTTATGATGTCGAGTGGACCATCATGCGCGGTTTCTACATGGGCAAGAACGTGCCGGATGCCGCCTATGATGCATGGGTGGAGAAATTCAAGGCGGCCTATGAAACAGAGGAGTTCGCCAAGCTCCAGAAGGAAAAGGGCCTGATGCCGCTGAACAAGGCCGGTGCCGAACTTGACGCTTCGATCAAGAAGCAGATTGCCGGGCTGCGCGATATCGCGCGTGAAGCCGGTCTTATCGAGTAACGCGTCAGCAAAGCTGATCGAGGTGGCGGGCCGGGGGTGGCCCGCTACCTGCTCATGCTTCGGGAGGACATCATGGCTGACCGCATCTTTGCGGCTGCGATCCTGGCTATCGCGCTTGCCTATACCATCATCGCTTTCACGATCATCCGGGCACCATTTCAATACGACCCGCTCGGGCCTGAAAGCTGGCCGCAAATTCTGGGCGTTCTGGCGTGCCTGTGCTGTCTCTGGCTCATCGTCAGGCCGGATGTGGCGAAGCTGGACACCAAGACCAGCACGCTCGGTCGTCTGGCGATCGTGGTGCTGATGCTGTTTGCCTATGCGTGGCTTTATCAGCCGCTGGGCTTCGTGATCGCCACATGGGTATTTGCCGCTGCGTTCTCCCTTCTGCTTGGCGCGACCATTGTGCGGGCACTGATCTTCGGTGCCGCTACGGGCATTGTCGGCTATTTCGTCTGCACGATCCTGCTTGAGCTCAATTTGCCGGACGGCCTTCTTAAATCCTTGCTGTGAGGAACCCATGGACAGCGTCATTTCAGGTCTGTCGGCGGGCTTTTCCGTCGCGCTTCAACCCTTCAATTTCTTTCTGGTTCTTGCCGGCTGTTTCGCGGGAACGCTGATCGGTGCTCTTCCGGGCATAGGCCCCATCAATGGCGTGGCGATCCTTCTGCCCATTGCCTACGGGCTGGGTTTCCCGCCCGAATCCGCTCTCATCCTGCTTGCCGGCATCTATTACGGCGCCGAATATGGCGGGCGCATATCGTCCATCCTGTTGAATGTGCCCGGTGACGCCGGCGCGGTGATGACGACGCTTGACGGCAACCCAATGGCCAAACGGGGCGAGGCCGGGCGCGCTTTGTCGCTTTCGGCGGTCGCCTCCTTCATAGGCGGCACTTTTGCGGTCATTCTCATGTCGGTCTTCGGTCCGCTTCTGGCATCCTATGCAGTGACCTTCTCGCCGTCGGATTATGTGGCGCTCATGGTGTTTGCCTTTGCAAGCCTCGCCTCTCTGGTGGGCAGCAACCCGGTCAAGACACTTCTTGCTGCATTGATGGGGCTGATGCTGGCCTCGATCGGGATCGACGCCAATACCGGCGTACCACGCTATACGTTCGGCATTCCCGACATTCTGGCGGGGATCGATTTTCTGGTCGTGGTCATCGGCCTCTTCGGCATGGCGGAACTGATCCATCTGGTCGAACAGCAGATCACCGGGCGGCTGAAGCCGCTGGCCATCGACAAGAGCTTTGTGTCGTGGGCGGATCTCGCCATGACGAAATGGACCATTTTGCGCTCGTCGATAATCGGATTCTTCATTGGCATCCTGCCGGGCACGGGCGCTTCAGTGGCTTCGGCGGTTGCCTATGGCACGGAAAAGCGGGTCGCGAAGAATTCCGAGACGCTCGGCACGGGCGACCCGCGCGGGCTGGCAGCACCGGAAGCAGCCAACAATGCTGCGGCAGGTGGTGCCATGGTGCCCATGCTTACACTGGGCATTCCCGGCTCGGGCACGACGGCCATTCTGCTTGGGGCCCTGCTGCTGTTCAATGTCGCGCCGGGCCCGCTGATGTTCGAGCAGAGGCCGGAGATCGCGTGGGGCCTGATTGCATCCATGTATATCGGCAACCTGGCCCTTCTGGTGATCAACCTGCCGCTGGTGGGATTGTTCGCCCGCATGCTCACCATCCCACAGCAATATCTGACGCCGCTGATCGCTGTCCTCGCTTTCATCGGCGTGTATTCTGTCGTCAGCAACCCGCATGATCTCTACATGATCACGCTGCTTGGCGTGTTCGGATGGATTCTGCGCAAGCTGCAGTTTTCGTTGGCGCCCGTCATACTGGGTTTTGTGCTCGGCAGCCTGTTTGAGAACAATCTGCGCAGGGCGCTGTCCATCTCTGCCGGAGACTGGGGCATCCTGTTGCAGTCCTGGAACAGCATCATCCTGTATGCACTGGCCACTGCGGTTGTCGTGCTGCCGGTCTGGGCAGCACGACGCAGGCGACCGGCGCAGGGAAGGTGAAAGATCGGCGGCATTGGCGGAATGCTGCCGGTTCCTTCAAATCTCCACAGTGCGTCCGGAGCCTGCAACTCCGCAGGTCGCAAGAAGCGCGGCCGAGGGGGCGATCTCCGTCTCCTCCTCGGTGTTCAGAAGGAAGGCCGTGGTCTGCGGCTCGCGATAGGCTTCGATGACGCTGCGCGACGCGCCCGTGTAAAGGGCGCGCAGAGCGCGGAAACAGCCGCTGTGGGTGACGACGACATGCGCATGCTCTCTGTCCAGACCGTCGAGCCAGGCTTTTATCCGTGCGAAGAGTTCGTCCTTGCTTTCGCCGCCCGGCACCCGATACCCCCAGGCATCTGACTGATGGGCGTCGAACTCCTGCGCTCGCTCCGCCTTCACTTCGCTCAGCGTGCTTCCCTCCCAGGCTCCATAGGCACGCTCGACGATTTGTGGCGCCTCGACGAAACGCTCGAAATCGATATTCCAGCAGTCAGCGAGTATGGAAGCGGTCTGTCGGGCCCGTCCCAGGGGGCTGACCCAGAAACGCGCAGCACCGGGCAGAGTTTCAAGATGTGTCTCGACTGCCGTGGCGACGGCAAGGCACTGCCGCATGCCGTTGAGTGTCAGGGGCGCGTCCATGCGCCCCTGAAGCCGACCCTGCCGGTTCCACTGTGTTTCGCCGTGGCGAATGAGCAGGATTGGCGGGAATGTGCTTTCCGCAACGGAAGGGGGAGCCGACGCGCAGGATGCGGCGGCGAACACATCATCAGCCATGGATCAGAACTCCTTCCTGATGGCGCACTGTCACGTTGACCTGTTCGCCCGCTTCTCGTCGCCCATGCCCTCTTGTGTGAACCTCGTCGACAAGCAGCGTCTGGCCGGCAACATCGACTGCGTAGCGGATCATGCCGCCGAGAAACTCTGCCGACAGAACGGTCCCCCTGAGGCCGTCTTCGCTGCTTCCGCCGAATGAAATGCTCTGCGGTCTGAGCACGAGCTTGACAGCGCCCGGGCGGGCGTTTTCCGCACAGGGCAGCGCTATGCCGGAAGGCAGCACGAAAACATTGCCGCCCGCTTCCCGCTTGACGGTGCCTTCCAGCACGTTGGCCGTGCCAAGGAAGTTGGCCACGAAGGCATTGGCCGGTGTGTCATAGACATCATCCGGTCGCCCGACCTGCTGCACCACCCCGTCTGCCATGACAGCGATGCGGTCGCAGATCGTGTTGGCTTCTTCCTGATCATGGGTCACGAAAATGGTGGTGATGCCGAGCCGCCTTTGCAGTTTCAGGAGATCCTGCCGCATCTGCACGCGAAGATTGGCGTCCAGATTGGAAAGCGGTTCATCGAGTAGCAGCACGCGCGGTTCCACCACGATGGTGCGGGCCAGCGCCACGCGCTGCTGCTGGCCACCCGAAAGCTGCGAGGGGTAACGGTCGGCATACTGGCTCATGCCGACCATCTCCAGCGCCGCATTGACGCGCTTTTCCGTTTCCGCCTTTGGCACACGACGTTCATCGAGGCCGAAGGCGACATTGCGGGCAACGCTCATATGCGGCCACAGCGCATAGCTCTGGAACACCATGCCGACATTGCGTTTCCACGGCGCGGTGCCGACGACATCCTGCTCTCCGAGCAGGATTTCCCCTTTTGGTGTCGGGCCAAAGCCGGCAATGGCACGCAGGAGCGTGGATTTGCCTGACCCCGACGGGCCAAGGAAGGCGAAGAACTCACCGGGTTCGATCTTCAGATCGATGCCTTTGAGCACTTCCGTCGAGCCGAAGGAAAGGGACACATTGCGAATGTCGATCTCGACGGGTTCCACCCGACCGGTTTGCATGGGCTGCGATGATGGGTGCGTGGTTGCGGATTTCATGGGCATGTTCATCTCAATGTTCTCCCCCTGGGTGGCGGCAGCGGCCTGGCTGCGGCGCGTGTTCTCGACCAGACGATGCGACAGGTAGGTCGCCAGTCCGACAATGATCACCGCCATGATGCCAAGGGCTGCACCGGGGCCACGGCCTGCGGCCGACTGCATGAAAAGGTAAAGTCCGTAGGCAAGCGGTGCGTCTTTCTCGCTGGCGACCAGCATGATGGTGGCCGAAAGTTCTACGGCTGCGGTGGCAAAGCTGGTCACGAAACCGGCGACCAGACCGCTGACCATAAGCGGCACGACGACACGGCGAACCGTGCGCAGCTTCGAGGCCCCGAGGTTTTCGGCGGCCTCTTCGAGCGATGGGGAAATCTGCTGAAGGGCTGCGGTGCAGGAGCGCAGCGCATAAGGCAGACGCCGTACGGCAAGCGCGATGACGATGATGCCCCACCAGGTGGCCAGTGGTTGGCCGGTAATGGGCATTTCGACACCGTAGAAGACCCGCAGATAGCCGATGCCGAGCACCACGCCGGGAACGGCAAGGGCGGAGACGGCCATATAGTCCAGCCATTTGCGCCCGATGATGTTGGTGCGCAGAACCAGATAGGCGATCGCCGTGCCGATGATGATGTCGATCAGGCCTGCCAGCCCGGCGTAAAGTAGCGTGTTCTGGATGAAGCCCCATGCCGAGGTGAGGGCGGTTTCATAGTGCTCCACGGTAAAGCCGTCGGGCAGGACGCCGAAGGACCAGACCGTGCCGAAGGACAGGAGCAGAAGCCCCAGATGTGGCGCCAGGACGAGCGCGAGGATAAGGAGTACGACAATGTAGCAAAGGATCGCTTCGCGCCGCGTCAGGTCGCGCTTGGAAAGGCCGCCTCCGCCTTTCTGTGTGGTCGAATAATCCTTGCCGCGCATGCCCAGGAACGACACCCACATGGCGAAGATCGAGAAAACGATCAGGATGCAGGAAATCACATAGCCCATCGGATCGGAGATGCCGACCGAGGAAATGCGCAGATAGGCCTGTGGTGCCAGCATGGTGTTGACGTTGAGCAGCAACGGGGTGCCCAGATCGTCGAAGACTTTCACGAAAACCAGCGAGGCACCGGCGATATAGCCGGGCATGGCCAGCGGAAAGACGATGCGCCGAAACATGCGCACGCCGCTGGAGCCGAGCATCTGGGCCGCTTCTTCCATGGAGCGGTCGATGTTGCGCAGGCTGGCTGACAGATTGATCAGGATGAAGGGGAAATAGTGCAGGCTCTGCACGAAGATCACACCGTTCAGCCCTTTCATGAAAGGGATCGTGATGCCGAAATAGTCACGCAGGATGAGGTTCACGCTGCCATTGGCGCCAAACAGAAGCTGCATCGCCACCGCGCCAATGAAGGGCGGCATGATGAGCGGCACGAAGGCCAGGGTCTGGATAATGACGGAACCTGAAAAGTTGAACCGCGTGGTGAAATAGGCAAGCGGCAGGGCGATGGCCGAGGCGATCACCACCGACATGCCCGCCACATAGACGGAATTGTAGAAGGACTGGCGAAACAGCGTGCTGGCGAAAAAGTCCTGAAAGTTCACCAGTGTGAAACCGCCTGTGGCCGGGTCCTGAAACGCAACCTGGATGACTTTCAGCACCGGCACGACAAGAAACGCGCCGAGAAACAGAACGACAAGTCCAGCCGCCAGATAGGGTCCGACAGGCACGTTGAGTGCCGGCCGCCGAAGGGCTGCAGTGGGCATGGATATGCTCCGTTGGAACGGGAAGTCTTGAATGACCGGCCCGCCGGGAACCGGCTTTGGGGAGCGTTGCTCAGAAAGAGCGCGGCCCGGCGGGCGGCATTAGTGCTAGAGCAGCGACTTGGCTTTTTGAGCCAGCTCGGTCGCCTTGCGGTAGTTTTCTACCACCATGGCATCCCACTTCTGCTCGATCTCGGCCTGACGACCCTCGACCTGCGTGTCGGCCTTCTTGCGCTTGACGGTGAAGATCGCGTTGAAGTCTGGATCCGATGCCTCTTCGGCACTCACCGGAAGGGCGTAGAGCAGGGCTCTGGCTTCTTCGATCAGTTTGGAAGCGTCGGCATTGGAGCCGGCTTCGGCAAGCGCGGTCTCGGCGGTCTGTACCGCAGCGGTTGCGTTGCGCAGATCGTCGAGCCGGTAGGTGATCATCACGTCGAACAGGGAGTTCACCACGTTGTAGCGCTGTTTCGAGACGTCACTGTCGAAATTGACCTTTGTCTCGATGGAACCGTCGAACGGGTTGGGCAGGCCCTCGGGTGCTTCCCCATAGGCATTCTCGTTGACTGGCAAGCGCATGATCTTCGGGTCGAAGAGCAGGGCCTGTCCCTTTTCCGACAGAAGGAAGTCGATGAACTTCTGCGCCGGTCCCTCATTGGGCGCATTGGCCACGACACCGATATTTGCTGGTACGAGTGCTGTCACGCTCGGATAGTGGAATTCGACCGGGAAGCCGGACGCCTTGGACGAGAAGCCGAAGAAGTCGATCACGATACCGATGCCGAAGGAACCGCTGTTGACACCATCCGGGACACCGAAGCTGCGCTCCGTGATGGTTTTCGCATTGCCGGAAATGGCCTTCAGCGTCTTCCAGCCTTCTTCCCATCCCTCGCCCTGAAGAATGGTTTCAATCGTCAGATGCGTCGTGCCCGAACGCGAGGGCGAAGAAAGCCCCACATGTCCATGATAGATCGGCTTTTCCAGATCGTCCCATTCCTTGGGCGCCGGCAATTCATAGGCGTCCATGTAGCGGGTGTTCCACATAAAGCCGTAGCCGGAGAGCGCGAAGCCCAGATACTGGCCGCCCGGATCGTTGATCGGATAGCCATTGAGGTCGGATGGGATGCCTTCCACTTCCCTGGAATAGCTGCCGAGAAGATTCTCGCCCTTTAGCACCTCGAATGCATCCGGCGCGGACGCCCAGAAAATGTCCGACTGGTTGTTCTGCGCCGTCTCGATCAGATACTTCACGCCCGAAGACGTGCTCTTGTTCACCACCTCGACGGCGATCGATGGGTTCTCCTTCATGAAGGCGGTCTTGAAGACATCCGTCAGATCGGACGGAAAAGATGTGACGATGACGAGCTTGTCGTCGGCCGCATGAAGCGGCGATGCCGCCAGGAGCGCCGCAGCGGCAACCCCAAGTCCGAACACGCGAAGCGGCTTGCGTTTGAAGTCAGGCATAAAATTCCTCCCAGAAATTTACTGCGATCTTTTTCATCGCATCAAACAGGAAGCAACTGGCGTGCCAGTTAGCGCGTCGGGGGAGATTTTTCGACAGTCCATTGAAATATAAGGGAGAACAAGGGTCCATGACTGGTGTGGATGCGGGTCGCTTTTGACCCATCAGGCACAATCACGTGTCATTTTCGACACGTTCAACCTTCATGAAATCCTCCCGCAAGAGGCCGTGGCGCTGCATTCTGAGGTAGAGCTTCTTGCGCGGGATACGCAGATGATCGGCGGCCATCTGCACCCGTCCGCCGGTCCGGCGCAGCGCTGCGGCAAGAACCCGCTTTTCGAATGCGTCGAGCTGGTCGGAAAGGCCGGGATCCGTTCCGCCAATGGCGGTGCCCTGCGTCTCGCCGTCAATGCCCAGCGCATGACGCTCTGCGACATTGATCAGTTCGCGGACATTGCCCCTCCATGGCCGGCGGCTCAGCTCTTCCAGCAGGTTCTGGTCCGGTTCGAACGAGCCGCGCTGAACGCGCTGGCCGGCCTGCTGCACATAATGCATGAAAAGAAGCGGCACATCTTCCGGACGTTCCCTGAGCGGCGGAATGGAAAGTGTCGCCACGGCGATGCGATAGTAGAGATCGGCGCGGAACGTGCCTTCCTCGGACGCCTTTTCGAGATCCTTCTTCGCGGCTGCAACCACCCGCACATCGATGCCGATCTCGTCCTTGCCGCCAAGCCGCGTGATGGTCTGCGACTGGAGCGCGCGCAGGAGTTGGGTCTGATGCGCGAGCGGCATGCTCTCGATCTCGTCGAGAAACAGCGTTCCACCGCTTGCTTGTTCCAGCCTGCCGATGCGCCGGCGGTCCGCCCCGGTAAACGCGCCGGGCTCGTGGCCGAACAGTTCGCTGGCGATCAGCGTGTCGGGCAGCGCTCCGCAATTGAGCGCGACGAAAGGCCCATCGCTGCGCTGGCCGAGCGAATGCAGCGCATTGGCCACCACTTCCTTGCCCGACCCGGTTTCGCCATAGATGACGGTGTTGACGTCGGCCAGCGCAACTGCGGCGATGCGCTTGCGCAAGCGCTGAATGGCCTCGCTGTTGCCGATGAGCTGTTTTTCCAGCGCGTAAGGCGCGCCCGCGCCACTGAGCAATTGGCGGTTCTGCAGAATGAGCTGGCGCATTCTGGCGCCGCGTTCCACAGCGGCAAGAAGCACCTCCGGCTCCGCCGGTTTCTCGATAAAATCATAGGCCCCGTTGCGAAGCGCCGACACCGCCATGGGCACATCGCCATGACCCGTGATGATGATGACGGGGATGTCGCGGTCGATTTCCTGAACGGCCTCCAGAAGCGCGATGCCATCCATGCCGGGCATTCTGAGATCCGAGACGACGACGCCCGGCCAGTCCCGGTCAAGCACGCGCAGCGCCTCCCGCCCAGCGGCAAAGGTGGAGGGTTCGTAGACCTCCAGCGCCAGCGTTTCCGCCCACGCGTCACGGATTTCCATGTCGTCATCCACCAGAATTACCGGTATCGCATTCATGTCTTGAACAGCTCCACGGTTGCGATCACGCCGCCTTCCTCCCTGCGCTTCAGTTCCAGACGACCGCCCAGATCGCGGATGACATTGTACGATATGGAGAGGCCCAGCCCGAGTCCCTCGCCGGGTGGCTTTGTCGTGAAGAACGGATCGAACAGCTTTCCTTCAAGCTCCTCGGCAATGCCCTCGCCATTGTCCTCCACCTCGATGCGCGCCAGCATTTCGGTCTCGCTGATGCGAATGGTAAGCCGTGCCGGGTGAACCGGCTCGGTTGCGTCGAGCGCATTGGAAACGAGATTGACGAGCACCTGTTCCAGAAGTGCGGGCTCCGTCATCACGTGAACCGGGTGCGGTGGGTGCTCCATGACAAGCGCGACGCCCTGCCGCTCGATCCGCTCCTTGAACAGGGTCAGCGCGTTGGCGACCACTTCCGTCACATCATTGCGGACCAGCACATCCTGCGGCCTGCGGGCGAAGGTCTTTAGGTGATTGGAGGTTTTCGCCAGACGTTTGATCAACCTTTCGATGTCGCCCAGCTTCTCCCTGCCCTTGTCGATGTCGCCGCGCTCCAGATAGCGCAGCGCATTGTGCGTATAGGACCCCATCGCCGTCAGCGGCTGGTTGAACTCATGCGCAATGCCCGCCGAAAGCTGCCCAAGAGCGGCGAGCTTTGCCGCCTGCACCAGTTCTGCCTGCGTTTCGCGCAGCTCGGTCTCCACCTGCCTGCGCCGCTCGATCTCCGATGTCAGGCTGACATTGGCCTGCCGCAGTTCGCGCGCCCGCTGGTCGAGCGCTTCGGACTTGTCGTGGAAAAGGCGAACCGCATCCGCAAGCTGGCCGATTTCGTCGGAGCCGGACACGCCCACCTGAATGCCTTTCTCGCCACCCGCAATGCGGCCCATCGCCTCCAGCACCTTCATCAGACGCTGGAACAGGTGCCCGCGCACGAAGAAATAGGAGAAGGCGAGCAGGAGGAGCAGAAGAATGGCGGTGCTGAACGCGTTGAACACGCGCCAGCCCGACAGGACATCGTTGATTTCCACTGAGGCAAGGCTCGACCTAAGGCCGCTTTCGCGCACCGCGCCGGCAACCACATTGCCAAGCTCTTCAAGCAGCGAGGCGTTCATTTCCTGCAACTGTGCATTTTCAGCCAGAAGCCCGCTTTCGTTCAGCCGGCGATCCAGCAGATTGTCGGGCTCGGTGGCGAAAAGCGCGATGTCGTCCCAGATCTGGCGCAGCGTGATGGCGCTTGCATTGCTCGCGATCAGCGCCGCATTGGCGTTGCCTTCATCGACCGTTTCCGCAAGCCGCCCCTGCAACTGTTCGATCAGGCGGAAATCGGTCTCGCTCGCGCCGCGCAAGATCATCCCGACTGCCAGATTGGTGCTGGCGTGCAGACGGCCAAGCGCCTCCGTCAGACGCACCTCACGCTCAACGAGACTGCGCCGCGCATTGTCGGCGATGCCTTCGCCAGCACGCGCCTCAAGCGCCGATTCCACGTTGAACTTGGCGTCCACCAGAAGCGGGTCGACCTCCAGCAGAAAATCGCCGTGCAGGCGGTTGAGACGCGCCGTCTCCTCCTCCCGCTGTTTGGCGAGAGCGAAGCGCCGTGCCACATTGCGGTCGAGCGCCAGCACATTGGCCTCCACTTCGGCCAGTACGCCACCCAGCCCGCTAAACGCCTCATCGTTTCCCATGCCTGTCGCCAGAAGCTGGCGAAGCTGCTCGAAATGGTCGTCGAGTCGCTCCAGCGCGGATTCCCTTTCGAACCGCGTGCGTGCACTGCCAAGCATAGGCACATCCACGCGAATGGCCTGACCGATTTCGGCCAGTCGGGCGCTGGCCGCCGCCGTCTTGAGATTGTCCGACGCCAGATTGGAAATGGTGTTGCCGACATTGCCGAGCGTGAAATTCGCCACCAGCATCGCCACAATGGCGAAACCGGCAATCGTCGCCATGGCGACCAGAAGCTTGCTGCGCAGGGAGGTGGAATGACCGCTCACGGCGCGCGCTCGGATGTGAGTTCGGCAAGCCGGGCGTCTCCACGCGCGATCAGTTCACGCGCACGGCTGAAGCGGCCTGAAAAGTCGCGCGACCAGCTGTCCCGCAGCGTGCCTTCGCCATTGGCGGAAAGATCGACCAGATCGCTTCCTTCAAGCTGCGAAATCAGCTCTGCGGCATCCGACATGAAGGAGGCGACCGGCACGGTCTCCACCCGGTCGCGCGCCTCGGCGATGAGATTGCGCAATTGCGGATCGTCAGCGGCTTCCGGGGCCGCCATGAGGCGGTCTATGCCGGCCCGGATTTCGGCAAGCTCCAGATAACGATAGGTGATCATCTCGTCGAACAGCGCATTGACGATGGGAAGCCGGCGCGCGGCAAGCGCCGCATCGAAGGCCGCACCGGCGCTTTGCTCGGGCTCGAACCCCACCTGCCCCCAGAGGTCCGGATTGACGGGAATGCGCGCAATGGCCGGGCGCAACAGCAGGTTCTGCCCCGTATCGGAGCGCAGGAACTCAACGAAATTCACCGCCAGCGGGTTCTCCGCGCCGGTGCGGGCGATGCCGACACTGGCCGGGAAGACCGCACTGTCGCGCAGCGGGGCAAAGGCGATACGCGGCTGCGTTTCATTGGCCGCCTTGGCAAGAAAGTCGATGCCGATGCCCAGCACGAACCGGTTACGGGCGATGCCCTCGCGCACACCGAAACTGCGCGCCGTGACAGTGGCCAGATTGCTTCCGATGCGCGACAGGAGCGCCCACCCTTCATCCCAGCCCTGATTTTGCAGAACGGTCTCGATGAACAGGTGCGTGGTGCCGCTGCGCGCCGGCGATGTCATTCCGATGCGGTTGCGGTAGCGATCCTGTGCCAGAAGCTCCACCTCGGCGGTTGGCCCTATCGTCTCGCCATCGGGCTTCCACATCAGGCCGATCTGCGACAGGGCAAAGCCAAAACGCGCGCCGCTGGCGTCATCCACCACAAGCCCGCCGAAATGCGACGGGTCGAAAGAAAGCTCCGGCCGGTGATCGAGCAGGCCTTCGGCGTCGAGCGCAGCAAAGGCAACGGGTGAGCTTGTCCAGACCACATCGGCGACCGGTCGGCGGCCTTCCCGCATGTGTCGCATCAGTGCGATCGTGTTCTTGTTGGTCACGCAGGTGCGGCCATGATCGCTGGAGAACCGCTCCACGAAAGGCCGGTAAAAGCTCTCGGGATATGACGTGATGATCTGGAGCCGGCATCCCGTGTCGGCGGCCTGAGCGAACGCCGCCCCTGATATCCAGACGCAGGCCGACACCACCCAGCAATGTAACAATCTGCGCAAAGGCTCTCCTCCCAGGGAGGCCAGGCCGCACGGCATCGCCGCGCCTCCTCGGCGCATCAACCTCCCCCTGTCACGATAGCGCAGCCCTCAAGGCCCCGCCACTTCGCCAGTTCCGGCACGACATCCCAACTTGACGCCAGCGCCATTCCTGCCTCATCCGGGCGAAGCCCGTCAATAAACCAGGCTGCGGCCTGCGGCAGCACGGGCGAATTCCTGTCGAGCCACCCGGCCATGAAGACGTGCAGAAGGCTCTGCGGCGGGCGGCGGATCAGCTCAGGCTGCTCGGCAAGCCAGTCGGCATCCTTGCAACCAGTCCCGAAGATGCGCGGCGCTACCGCGACTGGGGCTATCAGTTCGTTGCCGCCGGCGTGGATCTGGGACTGTTGGTGAAGGCTGCAGATCGTCTTTCCGAACAAATGGCCTGAAGAGGCCACTTGAGCCCCGTGTCCGGCAAATTGCACAACCCGCGGAAGTGTGGGAAGGACAGCGCTTTCAAGAGCCTGCGTACTGAGGCTATTTTGTCGATACGTGATTCCCGCCATCTGAAATCCATGAGCGAAATCAGGTGGCTGTGCGGTCATGGCATAATGGAATGGGAGCGAACCGGTGGTGACAGAATCAACGACCCCCGTGATCTACGGCATCAAGAACTGCGACACGATGAAGAAGGCGCGGGCCTGGCTTGAGGCGCATGACATCGCCTATGCGTTTCACGATTACAGGGCCACCGGCATTGAGCGCGCGCGGTTGGAGGCGTGGGTGGAGGAGGTCGGCTGGGAGAAGCTTCTCAACCGCGCCGGCACCACTTTCCGCAAGCTTTCCGACGCTGATAAGATCGACATGGACGCCGGGAAGGCGGTTCGCCTGATGGAAGAGCAGCCAGCCATGATCAAGCGCCCGGTGCTCGATCTCGGAGACCGGCGGGTGGTCGGGTTCAAGCCGGAAATCTACGAAGCTGCGTTCTCTGCCTGAGCGCAGGCCGAGACCAGTGCCGTCGGTGCGCGATGCCTGGCCAGTGAAACCCTTCCTTGCCTTGCTTTCCCACAGTTGGGATAAATTGGCATTCCATCCGTGCGGGAAGGGGGCTTCGTGCGTATAAAGCAGGTTATGTTCGGTCTGATCTCCATAGCCCTTGCGGTTGTGCTGGCGGTTGTCGTTCTCCGGTTTGTTTTTCCATTGCCCGATATCTCGGACCGGGAACCGCAGAACGCGATCGCCGCCGACCCTGCGACGCAACTTGGCCGGCTGCTGCAGGCGGGCGAGGCGGCGCATCCAGGCAAGACAGGCGTTCTGCCGCTTGCCGATGGCAAGGACGCGCTGGCGAGCCGGCTGGCCCTGATCGAGCACGCGCAAAGCTCCATCGATGCACAGTACTACATCTGGCACGACGATACGTCGGGTATCCTTCTGCTGGCTGCGCTGCGCGAGGCGGCGGCGCGCGGTGTGCGGGTGCGGCTTCTGCTTGATGACAACGGGGTGCCGGGGCTCGATGCCCACATGGCTGCCCTCAACGGCCTGCCGAATTTCCACATTCGCCTGTTCAATCCGTCGACGGTCCGCCAGCCGAAGCTTCTAGGCTATGCATTCGATTTCTTCCGCATGAACCGGCGTATGCACAACAAGTCGTTTATCGTCGACGGTGCTGCGGCGATCGTCGGCGGCCGCAACATCGGCGACGAGTATTTCCAGATCGGCGAGGCGTTCTACGTCGACATGGATGTGCTGGCGACAGGCGCGATTCTTCCCGAAACAGCTGCGGTGTTCGACGAATACTGGAACAGCGCCTCGGTCTATGACGTCGAGACGATCATCCCTGGCTCAGGAGACTTGTCGGCATTTGAGGCCCGTGTCGCGCAGGTGCGCTCAAGCGATGAAGCGCACGCGGTTCTGGCCGAGCTTGAAAGCAGTGCCGAACGCTATGCCGGGGGTGGTGAGGCGCTGGAATGGACGGATGTCCAACTCGTTGCCGATGACCCGGTAAAGGGGGAGGGGATCGCCACGCGCGATCAGCTAATGATCATGCGGCTCGGCGCGATCCTTGGTGAGGCGCAGGAACGGCTCGATCTGATCTCGGCCTACTTCGTTCCTGGCAAGATCGGAAGCAGCTATTTCAGCGATCTGGCAAAGGCCGGCAGGCAGGTGCGCATTTTGACCAACGCACTTAACACGACGGATGTGCTTCTGGTGCACAGCGGCTACGCTAAATATCGGCGAGGGCTCCTCGAGGCAGGGGTAAAGCTCTACGAGCTGAAACTGCGTGGCGGCGTGACGCAGGGCTCCGAGATTCAGCTAAGGCCATTCGGTCTTTCAGGCGCCAGCCTGCACGCAAAGACCTTCGCCGTTGACGGCGAACGCATTTTCATCGGTTCATTCAATTTCGACCCACGATCCGCGATCCTGAACTGCGAGATGGGCTTCCTGATTGACAGCGAGAGCATGGCCCGGAAGATCAGCGAGGGATTCGACGAAAGGCTGGGGCTGGTCAGCTATCAACCTCGATTGACCCCCGAGAGCAAAATGGTTTGGGTGGAGGAACGGCGACAGCAGGATCCGGTCATTTATCAGGAAGAGCCCGGAGCGACCTGGTTCCGGCAGATCGCAACGGTGGTGGTCGGCTGGCTTCCAGTGGAATGGTTGCTCTAGCGAGAATCCCAATTGGCATTTGAGACCGAACGGAGGGGAAGATGAAGCACTGGATGTTGTGGCTGCTTGCCGGGATTGTTGCTCTGCTCGGTGGTCTTGCCTCTCTTTTCAACCTCGGCTCTGCTTCCAGTCTGACACTGACATTGGGCGGCTGGGCTTTGATCATCGTCGGCGCTTTGCAGGGATGGGCAGCCTATAAGGCGCCCAGTGCCCCCACGATGATCGGTGCCGGACTGCTGGCGCTCGCCGGCATCTTTCTCGGCCTGTCTCTTCTGTTCGGTCCATTCGGTGATGGTCGCATGTTGCAGTTTCTCCTTGGAGCACTCTTGATAGCATCGGGTGCGGCAAAACTCTGGGTGGGACGCAGCCTGCGGGGCGATCGTGTGTTTCCCGTACTTCTCGGCGCAGGTGGCGTTTCCGCAATCCTCGGCGTGATGGTCCTTCTCGGCGTGACGATCAATTTCGGCCTGGTTGTGGCTCTGGAACTGTTGGCCAGCGGCGTCGCGCTGGTGCTCCTGTCATTGCGATTGAAGAGACATGCTGGAGAAAACTGACCCGCTTCGCGCATTTATCACTCTGGTTCTTGCCGTCATTCTCACGGTCCTGATCGGGTGGATACTGGTGGTCGGGCGCTCGGTCCTGATGCCGATCTTCATTGCGGTGATCTCGGTCTATGTTCTCTTGACCGCGTCTGAAGCTCTGGGGCGTCTGCCCGTGCTCGGCCGTCTTCCCGAGTGGATGCGGCGCGGCCTCGTTTTGGCGATATTCGTTCTGGCCCTGGTCATGCTGGCCAGTGTGATGGTCGGCACCGCCGAACAGGTGATCGCGCGTTTGCCGGTGTATCAAAAGAACCTGACGGACATGCTCACTGGCATCCTTTCCCAATTTGATATCGAAGAGATCCCCAATCTCTCAACCCTCATTGAAACACTATGGGGACGCATCAACCTTCAGCGCCTTGCCGCTGTCGGGCTTGGCTCTGTCGGTTCTCTGGCCGGCATCATCTTCATGGCGGTGGTTTATTCGACATTTTTGATGGCCGAGCGCGGCGGCTTTGCAAGAAAGATTGCGGCTGCCCTTCCAAGAGACAGGGCAAGCCAGACCCACACGATTGTGCGCGACATCAACCGCAGCATTGGAGAGTATCTGGCCGTCAAGACGTTTGTGAACATCATTCTTGGCCTCCTTTCCTTTGTCGTGCTCAAGCTCTTCGGTGTCGATTTCGCGCTTTTCTGGGCGGTTCTGATCGGGCTCTTGAACTACATTCCCTATGTCGGATCACTCATGGGGGTGATGTTTCCCGTGCTTCTCACACTGGCGCAGTACGGCTCGCTCCAGACCACGCTTCTGGTCGCGGTCTTGCTGACCTCGGCACAGATGTGGGTGGGCAATGCCCTTGAGCCGCGCATGATCGGCCGTAGGATCAACATGTCACCATTCGTCGTTCTTGTGTCTCTGGCGGTCTGGTCGTCGCTATGGGGCATTCCCGGGGCCATCCTTGCCATCCCCCTGACCTCGATCATCGCAATCATCATGGCCAACTTCGAGAGCACGCGGCCGATTGCGCTGCTTCTTGCAGACGATGTGCAGGCTGTTTTTCGCAATGGTGATGATGAGTGAAGGTGCTCCTGAATCCCTTCTTGCTGCCGAAAACGAAAAACGGCCCCGCAAACCGGGGCCGTTTGAACGCGATTGGGACTGGATTTAGGAGTTGTCGACCACAGAGCGGTTGACGATTTTCAACCGACGATCAGTATCGACCACATAGACCTCACGGTAGCGATTGCCGCCGTTGTGGAATTCGTTGAAGGTTACCGAACCGACGGGCGTCTTGCTCAGAGCGGTCTGATCGGCATTGTAGTTTAGGCTCCCTTTGATCGGCTCGAGCGCCGCTGCCGGCGCGGCGAGGATGAGTGTGGCGAGTGCTGCAAGAACTGCGGTTTTCATGATGATCTCCGTGTAGCATCTGGTTTGCTTTGTAGTCTCGGCGAGACATTGCAAGCGCCGATGCCGGGACCATCGCAGGATAGGCGATCACCGAGAAATCAAGTGCTGGCGAAAATCGCGGCCACTTTCGATCAAGCCATTGGGAAGAATACTCACGCGGGCGTTACGCGATTCTCATTGAAAACCTCGAAGGGAACACCCATGGGGTTCAGAGGTTGGGGGGAACTACAGGCACATTATCGATCAGCCGTGTTTCTCCGAGCCAGGCCGCGGCAAGAAGCCTTGCAGGACGGTCGGCGTGCTGGAGAGGCTCGAGGGTTTCTGCATCCCGCAGTTCGAAATACTCCACCCGGTCAAACCCTGCTTTTTGCAGGGCGTTCCGCGCCGCTTCCAGAACGGAAGCAGCGTCACCACCGGTGGCAAGGTGCGCCGCACTTTTCAGCAACACATCTGCAATGGCGGGTGCAATGCGCCGCTGCGCGGTCGTGAGGCGCATATTGCGGGATGAGAGCGCCAGATTGTCGGCCTCTCGCACTGTCGGACAACCGACGATTTCGACCGGAATGTTCAGGTCGGCGGCAAGCCGACGCACCACCAGAAGCTGCTGGAAATCTTTCTCACCAAAGCAGGCTATATCGGCTTCGCTCTGCAGTAGGAGCTTGCTGACGACGGTCGCAACGCCGTCGAAATGGCCGGGCCGGTGCGCTCCGCACAGCCCATCGCTCACACCCGTGACGGAAACGGTGGTTGAGAAACCGGAGCCGTACATCTCCTCTACCGCAGGGGCGAACAGGACATCGACAGCCAATGGCGCGAGTTTGGCCGCATCGTCTGCTTCCGTGCGTGGATAGGCGGCGAGATCGGACGCGTTGTTGAACTGTCTGGGATTGACGAACAGTGTGACGATCACCCGCTCGGCGCGCGCCTTTGCTGCTTCCACGAGGCTCAGATGCCCTTCGTGGAGCGCGCCCATGGTGGGCACGACGGCAACCCGCTCGCCGGCGCACCGCCATGTGCGAACGCGCTCACGCAGTTCCGCAACCGTGCGGAGGATGCTGGGGCTCATTCGGTCTTTCCCTTCCTGCCATCGGTGAAGACATGGGCGTCGCTCGGAAATTTCCGGGAGCGGACCTCCTGCGCATAGGCCGCGATGGCCGCATCCGCGGCCTCGCCAAGCTCGGCGAAGCGCTTGACGAATTTCGGCCTGAACGCGTCGAACATGCCCAGCATGTCATCAACCACGAGTATCTGCCCGTCGCAGGCCGGCGATGCGCCGATGCCGATGGTGGGAATGACAACTGTCTCGGTGATGCGATCGGCGAGCGTGGCCGGAACCTTCTCGAGCACGATGGAGAATGCACCTGCATCGGCCACCGCTTCCGCATCCCGCAGGATGTGGAATGCGTCGTCGCCGCGCCCCTGCACCTTGTAGCCGCCAAAACTGTTGACCGCCTGGGGCGTGAGGCCGATATGCGCCATGACCGGAATGCCGTGCCGGGTTAGAAAGCGGATGGTCTTTTCCATCGTCTCGCCACCTTCGAGCTTGACGGCCGCACATCCGGTCTCGGCCATGATGCGGGCGGCATTGCGAAAAGCCTGCTCCGGCGTTTCCTCATAGCTTCCAAAGGGCATGTCGACGACGAGCAGGGCGCGTTCCACGCCACGCCGAACAGCCTGACCATGCATGATCATCATGTCGAGCGAAACGCCGAGTGTGCTCGGCAGGCCATGCAGAACCATACCGACACTGTCGCCGACGAGGATTATGTCGCAGTGCCGGTCCACGAGGCGGGCAAGCGGGGTGGTGTAGGCGGTCAGGCAGACGAGCGGATCGCCGCCCTTCCGCGCCAGGATGTCGGGCGGCGTCAGTGCCGTAATCCGTGCGTTTGCGCTCAAACTGTCCTCCCTTCGCATATCGCCACTGATGCGGAACGTGCCGCGCCGGAACGATTGCGACAGGGATATGACACAGTTTTTTGCAGATGCGAAGACTCACGGCGCAGATTGCCGAATGTCAATCGCCGTTGAAAATGTCAGTGGATGTAAGGGTTTGTGCTAGGCTGTCGGGTGCGGTCGGCGTTCCGGCAAGCACGGACTGCGCGGCCTTGAGGCCGCCCGTGATGCGCTGCAATATCGGGCCGGGCCCCAGCGTATCCAGCGGTATTCCCCACTGGCCCTTGCCGGGTGTGCGCTGCGGCCACACCTTCAGTTCGAAATACCGTGCCGCCTTCCGGTCTACATCTCCCCAGTACTGAACCACCGTCGCGTCGGGCGCGCTCTTGGCGATCCAGCCGAGATCCTGAATCCCGAGGCGTGGCTCCTCGCGGGGACGCTTGGCGAGAAGGATGGCGCGCCAGTCATGCTCGAAGATCTGATTGGCATGCGCGACGACGGCCACCTGCGCACCGGCTCGTCTCAGGCCCCTTTCCAGTGTGTCAGAGAGGGGATTGTCGCAGATCAGCGCGATATCCGCCCCCTCCACGGGGATTTCCGCATCCTTGAGCAATTCGAGGCAGAGGGCCGGGTGGTAGTCCCTGGCGCCCAC
Source organism: Nitratireductor aquibiodomus (assembly GCF_900105565.1). Taxonomy (NCBI): domain Bacteria; kingdom Pseudomonadati; phylum Pseudomonadota; class Alphaproteobacteria; order Hyphomicrobiales; family Phyllobacteriaceae; genus Nitratireductor; species Nitratireductor aquibiodomus. The sequence goes on from NZ_FNSL01000001.1 coordinate 3,641,676, forward strand.
CAGCGGATGAGATTCGTTGACGGCGGAGATCGGGATGTCGTGCTCAAGGCTGGCCTCAATGTCCACCTCTCCCGTCAGTGTCATCCAGGCTTCGTGCATCAGTGCCACGACCGAGTGGTCGGGCAGGCGCTCGATCAGCGAGCGCGTGATCGGACGGATGGATGGGCCGTTGAGAAGAACATTGGTCGCCCGGCAGGTTTCGTGGTCGATTCGTTCGTCGATCGACAGATTTTCCAGGAGCCCGGCGGCCCCGACCAGTGTACGCGTCGCCTCCGCCGCTTCTTCGGCTGACTGGAACCGGGTGGCCGTCGGTGTGACGGCGGTCACGGCAGCGGCACCCGCCATGAGGGCGGTTGCTGCGGTTGCTGCCAGAAATCGGCTATCGACGGGAACCACGACGCGCAGTCCCGAAAGGCTCAGGTCGAAGGCTCGAATGTCCTCTTCGATGAGCGCGAGCATCCCGGTTGTGTCTGTGTAATGAATTGCTCGTTCTGAACTGCCACTGCTTGCCATCAGAGTTCTGCCCGGTTCGCCGACCTTTCCTGGTCTACCGCCCGGTGCGAAGTCTCTCCGCACGAGACGTGTCCATCGTTCGCGTGTCCTCCCCCGCTCCCGGTTCGCTCCTCTCCGTTTGAACCGGGAGACATCCCTCGCCATGCCTTCGCACTGGCGATCCGGAGCCTCGTTTCTGCGCTGCGCCAAGTTCCGAAACCTCAATAAAGGCGGTAGCTTAGCGTTTCATATTCGACGATTCTCAATCTTCTCAACTGCTGGAAATCATAAAAGCCCAGGCGCGTCGTGCAGATAGAACGTTGGTGCAAATCCCCTGCGCTTAGGTGTTACGGCGTTCATCTTGTCAGCGTATCGGCGGGTCTCCTCTAATCATTTTGAAAGGCATCGATCCCACGCTTCCCGTTCCGACGCGGGTTAGTGCCGCAAGCCGGGAGCCTCCCGCGGTTCCGGGAGTAAATGGTGGTCCGCCGTGAAGGTCGACGCGGTCGCGCGCAGCTTACCGACAAGGTCGATCTGGCGCTGAAGTGCATTCATCCGTCGCGTGTAGTTCTTCATCGAGCGGGTCATCTCGTCGATCCGCGTCGAGAGCGCGTTCTCATGGTCGTTGCTTTCAAAGCGCTCCTGCGCGAAGGCGGCGGTTGCCGCGATCCGCTCGCAGCGCTCCTTCAGGCCCCGTCGTTCAGCCCGCAACTCCCTGTCGAGAAGGTCGAGCGTGTGCAGAAGCGTTTTGAAACGCAGTGTATCGGTTTCCTGGTCACGTGCCGTGCTCCTTATACGCAGGACTGAAAACATGGCTCTGTCACGCTCCGTTTCTCAAATGTGTGTCGGGGAGCTTTACCCTGGCGACCCGGGCGCGGAGGGACGGTTGCTTGCGCACCGTCTGCGAGAGCGAAACCGGCATCGGCTTTCGCCTGGCAATCTCGTCATCGATGATCTGCTGCATGCGCTGCCTGAAGTGAACATCGCTGAACTGCTGCGCATGCTGGCGGATAATCTCGGGATGGAAGGTTCCTTCCATGGCCTCGAAGCGGCGCACGGCATCAATCAGGCCTGCTTCCGACTGCTCGTCGAAGAGAAGCCCCGTATGGTCGGGAACGACCGAATCGAGCACGCCACCGCTCGCATGGGCGATGACCGGCCGCCCGCTCGCCATCGCCTCCACCGGCACGATCCCGAAGTCCTCGGTGCCGGGAAAAATGAGTGCCCGGCAGCGGGCAAGCATGTCTTTGAGCTGCGGGAAGGGGGTTCGGCCCAGAAACGTCACGCTGGGCCCGGCGAGCCGCTTCAGCGTCGCCATCTCCGGTCCTTCGCCGATTACGACGAGCTTGCGGTCCATACGTGTGAACGCGCGCACGGCCAGGTCGACCCGCTTGTAGCCGACCAGCTGGCCGGCGACGAGATAGTGGTCGCCGGGGTCGCTCACGGGCGCGAAATCATCGACGCTCACCGGAGGATTGAGCACGGTCGCACGACGGCGGTAATATTTGCTGATCCGGTCCGCCACATGGCGCGAATTGGCGACAAAGGCATCGACGCGCGCAGCGGTGGTCACGTCCCAGGTGCGCAGGGCTGGCGCGATCCACGGCATAAGCAGCCGCGCCGGCAGGCCGGCATTGGCCCGGTAGAAGTGATAGTGGTCCCACACATAGCGCATGGGTGAGTGACAATAACAGACATGGGTTGCCTGGGGTCCGGGCGTAATGCCCTTGGCCGGTCCGGATTCGCTGGAGATCACGAGGTCATATCCGGAGACGTCCAGGCTCTCCAGCGCGAAGGGCATCAGCGGCAGGAGCGACTGATAGTGCCGTTTCGCACCTGGTATCTTCTGTAGAAAAGAGGGGGTGACACGGTGCCGGCGGATTTTCTCCGAAACCCGTTTTTCATCATAAACCAGCGTGAAGATATCGGCGTCCGGATACATGTCGCACAGGGCTTCGACGACCTTTTCGCCCCCACGCATGGAGACCAGCCAGTAGTGAACGATGGCGACACGCAAGATGGTTCTCCCGGATTTGCCCTCCGGGATATTGCTTTGAAACGGCACGTGGGGGCACGCCGACAATACGGTTGAACGCGTGTCTGAACGATGGAGCGGCGCGCTCAAACGGGCTAGGTCATCATCCGATCGGACGTTGAGGCTCCGCGTGGGGTGTCTGTTCTGCGTCAAAAGCCCAATGGGCTTAGGCGCCCTAGCCGAAAGGAACTAGCCGCACACCATTTCAACCGAATTTACCTCGCGCCGTTTCGCCCGATGATCGACGGTGGGGGAGGCGGTTCTGCGTCCTTCCCGAACGCCATGGATATCTCCGGAACGGGTAGGATGAAGCAGGGTACAACTGATCCCACCATTTCTTTCCGCAGCGCAGGATCGTTCGTCCTCACGGCGGCCTTTACGGCGCTTGTGTTCATCCTGAGCATCTTTGCCGGCAATGATGCCGCCCGCGCCCAGGGCGATTTTCAGCTCCTGCCGCAGACGCGGGTGAAAATCGCCGTGGTCGAATGGGTGGAGGCCCAGGGCGAATACCGGGAATGGACGGCCTTGAACGGCGAATATACCGTTTCTCCCGCAGGCATGATCGCCCTCCCGCTGGTGGGGCAAATCGCGGCTGATGGCAGGACCAGCCAGGCGCTGGCCGGCGAAATAGCCGCGGCACTTCAAAAGAAGACAGGCCTCATCTCGCCGCCCGCTACCACGGTGGAAGTGGTGCGTTACCCGTCCGTATTTGTCACCGGCAGCGTGGAGCGTCCGGGTGAGTTCGAGTTCAATCCAGGGCTCAGCGTCCTGCAGGCGCTCGCCATGGCCGGCGGGCGTGTGCGCCGGTCCGATCAGGCGGGCGGTTATTCAGAACTCGAACAGATCCGCTATGCGGGCGAGATCGGCCGTATTGATCTCCAGCTTCTGCAGCTTGCGACCCGGCGGGCGCGGCTCGAAGCGGAGCTTGTCGAGGGCGAGAGTGTCGATTTCGACGCCGCTCTTCAGGGACGACCTCTGGCCGGGCACGCAGCCCAGTTCGTGCGGGACGAGAAGGCCATATTCGAAGCTCGCCGCAACGCCTATCAGCGCCAGCGCAGTGCGCTCGATGAACTCGGCACACTGTTCCGCGAGGAAATCAGGATTCTCGGCGAAAAGATGGTGGCACAGGACCGTCAGATCAAAATCGCCGAGGAAGAGCTCGGCAATGTCGCGCAGCTGGTCAAAAAGGGCACGGTCACAAAATCGCGCGAGACAGGGCTCGAGCGCATTGTTGCCGACCTCCAGTCGAGTCGTCTCGATCTTGCGGTTGCCTCCATGCGCGCCCGGCAGCGGCTGAGTGAGACCGAGCGCGATGCGCTCAGCCTCGAGGGCACAAGGCGCACGGAAATCGGCGCCGAACTGCAAAGGGTCAATCTGGAAATCGACGACCTGGAACTGCGCCGCGGAATGACGGAGCAGCTTCTTCAGGCGACCGGGGCGTCGATCCTGCGTCGTGAGGACAGGGCGTTCGAGCAGCAGCCGCTGCGGTTCAGCATCCTGCGCGGCGGTGATGAGAAACAGCGTGTGGACGCCGTTGAAACGACCGGGCTGGAACCGGGCGACGTTCTGGACGTGCAGCTCGATCTGCTGCGCGCCTCAATGCCCCGCGCTTCCCTCGAAAACGGGGTCATGCAGGCGCAGTCGCGCTAGATCGCCGTGCGTCCATCCGGACGCACAAAGGACGATCTAGACTGATGATGGAGCATCGGAATGACCCGAAAACCGGATTCTATTTTTCGGTCCGATGATTAGAAAATTCTGCAGCCAGGTGGGCTCACCTGGCGTCCGCGTCAATGCGGAAAACAATGAGATGGAGCGCTTGCGTTCGGAAGGACGCGTAGCCTGCAAGACGGGTGGGGCCGAACATGGTGGTGCAGGAAATCAGGAAGCTGACCGGAACGGAGATGGCGTCGAAGGAGAGCGGGCGGCAGCAGGACTACATCTCCTTCCGCGACATCTGGGCCTTCCTGCAAAGGCATTTTCTGATTCTTGCCCTGGCTTCCGCTGCGGGCGTGGCGCTCGGCGCGCTCTATATCGCCAATACGGAACCCACCTACACCTCCATCGCACGCATCGTCATCGACCGTGAACAGGCGCGCATCGCCTCGCAGGACGCTTCCACCGGCACCATCATCATCGAGACTGCAGAAATTGCGAGCGAGGTGGAGATCGTCAAATCCGAGGCGATTGCCCGTTCCGTCATCAAGCAGCTCAATCTGACTGAAGACCCGGAAATCCAGACGAGCAGTTCATGGAGATCGGCCGTGCGTGGTGCGGTCGTTACGATGCTCTCCGTGTTCGATCCAGCGACCGGGGAGGATGCCGAAGCAGCCGGCAAGCCGAATGAAGAAGAGATCATGCGCCGCACCATGGCGGGCTTTCTCGGCCGTGTGTCGGTTCGCCGCGTGGGCCAGTCCTATGTTCTGGAGATCGGCTACACGTCCACGGACCCCGTCAAGGCGGCGCGGGCCGCCAATGCCATCGCCAACACCTACATGCAGTCGAGCCTCGATGCGAAATCGCAGATCATTGCGCGTGGCGCGCAGTGGATCGAAGACCGGCTGGTGGAGATTGGCCGGCAGGCGCAGGAAGCCGCTTTGAGTGCGGAGGAATACCGGAACAGCAATGATATCGCGCAGGTTGGCCCCTCCGGACTGGACCAGCAGCAGCTTGCCGAGATCAGCAGCCAGTTGCTGTCAGCGCAGGCGGCGACCGCAGGCGAAGCGGCGCGGCTGGCGACCATCAACCGCATGCTGGCGGGGGAACTGCCCGACAGCTATGTCGGCGAGGCGCTGAGCAACACCGAGATCAACCGTCTGAGAGCGGATCTTGGAGCGGCCCGCACACGGCTCGAGGCGTTGCAGACCCGCTATGGAGCCGACAGCGAGCCGACTTTGGCTGCAAAGTCCGAGATTGCGCGGCTTGAAACGCAGATCAACACCGAGCTCGTGCGCATTCAGGGTGTCTACAGATCAAATCTCGACACTGCGCAGGCCCGCGAAGAATTGCTCAAGGAGCAGCTCGACGCGATCAAGGGCAGTGTTACGGAGAAAAATCTGGCGCGTGTCCAGCTGACCGAGCTTGAAAGCCGGGCGACCACCTATCGGCGCATGTATGAAAGCGTCTTGCAGCAATTGATCACGACGCTGCAGAAGCAGTCCTTCCCCATCGGCGATGCGCGTATGGTGACGGCGGCAACCCCGCCGCTTGCAAAGAACTGGCCGAAAACGACACTCATCATTCCGATGGCCCTGATGCTCGGCTTTGCCGGCGGTCTGGGGCTTGCAGGCCTGCGCGATGTGCTCGACCGCCGCATCAGCTCCGGCGAGCGCCTCAGCCGTGAGCTCGGCCTGCCCACACTCGGCCACGTTCCCTTTACGCGTTTTCAGGCACCGGGTGCCAAGGGTGCACTCCGTTTCGTTCTGGATGCGCCTTACTCCGGCTTCTCCGAAGCGCTCCGTGGCGTGAAAAGTTCCATTGACGCCGCGTTCCCTTCGGGCGGGCCGATTGTTGTGGGATTGACCTCGGTCGGCGGAGGCGAAGGAAAAAGCACCATCGCAGCCAATCTGGGACAGCTCTACGCCAATGAAGGCCTGCGGGTGGTGCTGGTCGATGCCAACTTCAAGAACCCGTTTCTCAGCATTCAGGCGGTCAACACAGGACCGAAAGCGGGCCTTTCCGTCTATCGTGGCACTGTGGACGCCGATGGTGCGACTGAGGAAAAGCATAAGGGCGAAAAGCGCGCCCAACTGGAGGAAGTGCCGATCCTCCCCGTGCTCACCGTCGAGCAGATTCGAAAGGCGGCGCATCCGGGTCACCGCTTCGGGCACCTGCCCGCACTCAAGAAGAAGCTCGAAGAGCTCCGTCAGGATTACGATGTGATCATCGTGGATCTCTCCACCTTTGCGTCCTCGGCGGACACGCGTGCGGCCAGCGCCTATCTCGACGGCATCCTCCTCATGCTCGGGAACCGGCGCAAGATGACCGTCGAATGGCTGGCCAGCGCACTGGCCACATTCGGCAAGTCCCGCGTCGGCATTCTGGGTGTCGTCTTCAACAAGCGCAAAACCCGGCAATGGTGGCGCCCGATCGCCAGAAACACACTCGATACGGGAGGCCGCCATGCAGTTTGAACGCTACCCCGGACGGATGGGTCTTCGGATCGCTGTCGGCATCGCCACCACCGGACGCAGGAAAATTCTCCACGCCGTCGTGCCGCATCTGCTGGAGCAGTCGCGGTCGGTGGACCGGATCGTCATATGTGCGGCAGAGAAGGATGATGTGGATGCCGATGCCATGGCCGCACTCTTTCAACGGACCAGCGTCGTGTTTGCCGAACGGGGGCTCTGCCGGCAGCGAAACCGCATTCTGGAGAGTGTGGAAGATGCCGACATCCTCCTGTTCCTTGACGACGATTTCCTTGTCACGCCGTCCTATTTGGAAGAGACGGTGCGAATCTTCCAGCGCTACCCCGACGTGGTCATGAGCACGGGAACGGTGGACGCGGACGGCATTCTCGGGCCGGGAATTCCACTTGAAGATGGTTTGCGCATCATCCGCTCGCAGTCGGATGCGGAGCCGGCCGGTGGCGAACACCCCGTCTACAGCGGCTATGGGTGCAACATGGCGGTCCGCATGTCGACCGTCCGCGGGTATGGCCTCCGCTTTGACGAAAATCTCCCGCTTTATGGCTGGCTCGAGGATGTGGATTTCAGCCGGCAGCTGGCACGGCACGGGCGCATAGTGAGTTCAACGCGTCTCCATGGCGTGCATCTCGGCACCAAGACAGGACGCACTTCGGGCCTCCGGCTGGGATATTCGCAGATTGCCAATCCGGTCTATCTCATGGGCAAAAAGACCATGAGCCCGCGTCATGCGGCGCCGCAGATCATGCGCAACCTTGCCGCCAATGCGGTGAAGGTTTTCCGGCCCGAGCCATGGGTGGACCGGCGCGGCCGGCTGCTGGGCAATATGCGCGCCATGGCGGATCTGGTGCGCGGCCGGCTCTCCCCCCGGAACGTGACAGTTCTGGAATAGGGGGCGATCATGCGTCCGGGGCGGGTTGTCATCATCAACGATCGGTCGGCGGAGATCGGCGGCGCCTCGAACCTGTCCTGCCTGGCTGCCCGGCTCCTGCGAGAGGCAGGCGTGCCCGTGACCTTTTTTGCCGGCGATGAACCCGCCCGGACGGCGCAGCCTGAGACCGTTCACGTCAACGGAAAGCCGCTTGTCGAGCGCGGGCGTCTTTCTGCCTTGGCCGGCGGGCTCTACAATCGGAACGCCTACAGCGCCCTGAGTGGCTGGATTGCCAGGCACGACAGGCCCTCGACAATCTATCATGTCCATGGATGGTCAAAGATTCTGTCCCCGTCCATCTTCCGGGCACTCGCACCGGTACGCGAGCGGGTGGTCCTGCATGCACACGACTATTTTCTCGCCTGCCCCAATGGCGGCTTTATCAACTACCCGACAGCATCCATATGCGGCCTCGATCCCATGTCGCTGCGCTGCCTCGCAACGCAGTGCGACAAGCGGGGCTTTCACCAGAAGGCCTGGCGTTCCACGCGACACCTTCTGATGCAGCGTTTCTCTGCCTTGCAAAGACAGCCTGCCAACATCGTGCTCGTGCACGAGGGGATGCGGCGCTTTTTCAACCGTGCCGGCATCGATGACAGCCGGATGGTGACCATTCGCAACCCCGTTGCGCCATTTCTGCCTTCCGGGGCCCGTCCGCAGGAGAAGTGCGATTTCTTTTTCATAGGACGTCTGGAGCCTGAAAAGGGGTTTGAAGACGCCGCACGGGCAGCACATCTTGCCGGTGTTCCCCTGCATGTCATTGGCGAGGGTGCCGGGCGCGCGCTCCTTGAGGCTCGCTACCCGCAGGTGACCCTTCATGGCTGGTGCGATCGCGCGCAGATTGCCGGCCTGATCGGCAATGCACGCTGTGTCGTCATCTCCTCGAGGGTTCCTGAACCGTTCGGCCTCGCCGCCCTTGAGGCCGTGGGAAGCGGCATCCCCGTCGTGCTTCCATCACATGCATTGCTGGGCGGCGAGCTGACGGAGGCCGGCGCGGCTTTCACCTTCCCCACCGGCGGCATTGAGGCGCTTGCCGCTACTCTGCGCCGGCTGGCCGATGACGATGACCTGATTTCGGCGATGAGCGAAAACGCCCTTCAATGCGCGCCGCAGTTCTCCAACACGACGGAAAGCTGGCTGGCGGCGCTCCTTGCTCTCTATGCAGGCATCCTGGACCGCGTGATCAGGGGGCGGGCACCAGGGAGAGGGCGGGCGAACCACCGAACGGGAATCACGGCGGGGCAAGCTGTCGGCACCCGCGGAAATGCACCGGGAGCTAATGCTTTTGGCCACGCAGCCAGCCAGTCAAATGAAGCCGATTAGTCCGGTGGTGCTGCAGGGGTAGGGATGGTTCGATTGTGCGGTGGATTGCACCTAAATTGCCCCGCCCAATACCCCGATGGAGTTATATCACGGGGTCTGCAGGGCCTTATAATGATCGACGGCGAGGCAAACAAAAACACCCAGGGGCGGGTTCATGCTGTACGCATATGATGATTCCGTAAAGCAGGGATTGGAGCTGCGGAAAGTCAGGCATCTCCGCTCGTATTTCGTTGTGAAGAGACTGTTCGATGTCACTTTCAGCGTTCTCGTCATCGTTTTTCTTCTCCCTGCCATCGCATTGATTTCTCTTTGTATTCTGATCAGCGACGGGCGGCCTGTCTTTTACAGACAGAAGCGGATCGGTCGGGATGGCCGAGTGTTCGACTGCCTGAAATTCCGCACGATGCGCCGCGACGCCGACCGTCTGCTCAAGGAGCTTCTGGACCAGAATCCCGTCCTCCTGCAGGAGTGGCGCGCCTGCCAGAAGCTGCGTAACGATCCACGCATTCATCCCATCGGACATTTCCTTCGCGTATCGAGCCTGGATGAGTTGCCTCAGTTCCTGAATGTGCTGCGCGGTGAGATGAGTGTTGTCGGTCCCCGCCCGATCGTCGAGGACGAGATGGCGCGCTATGGCGAGCGCATAAACGACTATCTCATGATGAAGCCGGGCATTACCGGTCTGTGGCAGGTGTCAGGCCGCAGCGATACGTCCTATGCCGAGCGGGTCGATCTTGACGTTCAATATTTCCAGAACCGTACGATCAGGCTCGATCTGAAGATCGTCTGGCGCACGGTCGGCGTCTTCCTGTTCGATCACAATGGCTGCTAGCGGCAGAGAGGTTACCTCTCCGGAGAAACTCCAGGAAAGGGAAGCGCTCTAGAGGAGGAAGAGAAACAGAACGGCCAGCCAGACGATGAGGCATAAACCGACAACGAGCCAGCGAATGGTGACCTTGGCGCTGATGGCCTTGAACGGCCGCGCCAGGAAGCCGTGGTTCAGCTGGTTTTCTTTACTTGCATCTCGCACTGGCTGCTCATTGTCCGCCGCAAAGCATCAAAACTGGAAACCACACATGGGGAACCGCAAACGCTCCGGTTCCCATACTGAACGCCAGGCCGCATCGAACATCGAAACCCATGCGGCTGCACGTCTGAAAATTTCATCGCCAGGGACGACGAATCATCAGTGTTCCCACGGAAATCGTAGCGGAAGCGCTTGCACAGGTGAATAGCGGCAGGGGGAATGCGACGTGAAACCGGATCACAAACCACGGCAGGATGATACACAGGTGAGCGGATTCCTTGGCTTGTCCGTCTCGACTATCCTCGGTGGCGGCGTGTGGGTCATGGTCGCGCGACTGTTCTCGCAGGTCGCGCAACTGGTCGCCTTCGTCGCTGCCGCGCGGGTTCTCTCTCCCGCCGAGTTCGGCTTCTTCGCTTTCGTCTCCGCCATCGCCTTCCTTTTTGTCGTGGTCAGCGAAGGAGGGTGGGCGGAGTACATCATGCGCGCCGACCACGGCGAAGAGCATTTGCCGCAGCTCGCTTCCATCGCGCTGGTGAGCGGCTGCTGTTTCACCCTGATGGGCTTCCTGGTTTCACTGTTGATCGGCGGGCTGTGGTTCTCAGCCTGGCAGACCTGGCTTTTCCTGCTGTTTTCCCTGTGGTTCATCCCGGCTGCACTCAACACGGTCTATGACGGAACGCTGGTACATCGGAACCGGCTCAACAGGCAGGCGGTCATCCGGATCGTCGCCGAGGCGGCAGGACTGGCTGTAACGCTGTTTGGTCTCTGGGCCGGATGGAATATCGTCGCGCTGGTGCTTGGACGTCTCGTCACGAACTTTCTGGCAGTGGCTGGCGGCGTTCTCGTTCTCGGCTGGATCGTGCCCGCCTGGCCCGACCGCTCGGTGCTGGGCGAGGTACTTCATTTCGCGCGCTATATCGTCAGCGTCCGCATCATCGTTTTCGGGCGCTCCTATTCGGGCACGCTGGCCGTGGGTGGCCTGCTGGGGCTGGCGGATGCCGGCTATTACCGGGCCGCCGAACGCATTGTTGCTGCTTTTTCGGAGCTGGTCGGGGAGCCCGCGCGGATGCTGGCCTGGGTGATTTTCCGTCGGGCAGGCGGCCAGTCCGCCGATGATCAGACGGCAGACCCGATCAGTCGCGCCGGAAACCTGTTTCTGCCGGCGCTGTTTGCCGTCGCCGCGCCCGTCTATGTCGGTCTCATACTCGTGGCACCCAATCTGGTGGACATCGCGCTTGGCGCCACCTGGGCTCCCGTGGCTCTGGTCGTAAAAATCCTCGCCGTGCGGCAGCTTCTGTCCTTCCAGGGATATGTGACCGAGCCGCTGCTTTCGGTTCGCGGTGAGGTGCGACGCCTATGGCCGCTCTCGCTCATGATCAGCATCGCATCCATTGGCATGATGGTGGTTCTGGCACCGTTCGGCCTCGTCTATGCAGCCATTGGACAATGCGTTGCAGCGGGCTTCGCGGGCGTTCTCGCCATCTGGTTCCAGTCCCGCTACGGAAAGCTTGACTGGCCACGCATCACCGCCAATAGCGGGCTGATAGCGCTCGCCGCTGCGGTGATGTTCGTTGGCGTGTCGTCGCTTGCCCACTGGCCCGCCGAAACCCACATGCCGCCCTATTCGCAAATGGCGATGCAGGTTCTGGTGGGGGCCACCATCTATCTGGCCGTTCTCTATGCAAGCTGGAAATGGACAGGCTGGCTGAAATCCGGGCACTGACCCTGTGTGTCCGTGTGTTCAGGAAAGAAGCCGCGACTTGAGATGGTCGGCAAGGCGCAGGGTCATGGCGATGATCATCAGCGTCGGATTGGCATGGCCTGCCGTTGGAAACACCGAACTGCCCGCCACGTAAAGGCCCTCGACATCATGAACCCTGGCGTTCCGGTCGACAACACTTGTCGCCGGATCATCGCCCATGCGCGTGGTGCAGGCCGGGTGGGCCATGTCGCTAAAGGGTGCGTTCCTGAAATCCTCATCGAGAATCCAGGGTTCGAGTTTGGGCTGGGGCAGGCCGACCCGCCAGAATTCGGCCGAGATGAGTTCGGCAAGCCGCGCGACACTGGCGGTTTCCGCCCAGCCGATCTTCCAGTCCACACGCGCGAGCGGGATGCCAAGCTGATCGCGGAGGGAGGAGAGCGTCACGCGGCTGTCGCGGTTGGGCCTCTGTTCGGCCATGGCGTCGAAGCGCAGTTCGGTGAGCTGGCGCGGCAGGCCCCGTTTCATGATGAGCCGCCGGTGCAGGCCGGCTGCCAGCCCGCCGGGGGCCGCAAGCGCCGTCCTCAGATCGTCGAGCCGGAACCTCCGGTTGCCGGAGTAGAACCGTTTGAGCGCCAGCCACGGGTCGTTCGGCGCCAACACCTGTACCGGATAGGTGGCGCAGTTGAGCAGCCCCTCGCGCGCCTGCAGGCGCGGGCTGAGCGCCAGCCCTCGCAGATAAAAATGCGTGCGGCGGTTGTGGCTGAGCCCGTAAAAGCCGAAATGCTCGGCAACGTCCTGCAGCGTCTCCTTCCCGAACCGTGCGATCACCGTGCGCGGATGGTCGGCCAGGTAGCGGCCGACGCAGTCATGATCGTTGCCGATGCCCTTTGCCGCTACATCGCTGGAGGCCAGAAGGATGCGCGCGTTCTCAATCCCCCCGCCGCACAGCACGATCACTGGCGCCCGGATCACCGCTTCCTTCCCCGAAAGGCTTTTGACATTGAGTGCTTCGACCCTTCTTCCATTCTCGGAGAGCCCGATGCGGGTGACGGTCGCATGGGTCAGAATGTCGATGTTCCCTGCCGTCAGTCCCCTCGCAATGTCTGCAAACCTTAGCGGCTCGCTGCCATTGATCCTGTGGCTGAACTGCCAGAAGAAGGTGCGCATCAGATCGTCATTCAGGTCGATATCGGCGGGCGGTGAGGCAAGCCGGTGATAGAGCGCCCTGTCGTAGATGTTGGGGCCGAGATTGAGCAGCGCCGCTGCGCGGTCGAGCGCATCCGTGAGATCGCGCCGCTGCAGCGGCCAGCCGGAATCAGGAACCCATTTGCGGGCGTCGAAGTCGATATCGTCGAACGCTGCACATTTGCCGACCCATGTGTGCGTGCTGCCGCCGACCATGCGGTTGCGAAGCTCGAAGGCGGGGATGTCGTTGAGCCAGGCGAGATCGCCCGTATAGCCTCGCTGGAGGGGCATGGCGTCACGCGCGTTGGGATCGCCGATATTCTCCACCCGATTGAGGGTTTGTACTTCGGGATCGAAGTCCACGCCGCCGCTTTCGACAAGGAGAATCCTGAGGCGCGTACCGGAAAACTCCCGCGCCAGCGCCAGCCCGGTCGGTCCCGCTCCGACAAGGGCGAGATCGGCGTCAAGCTGTGTGCCCGAAGGCACGTTGCGCAAGTCTAGAGTGGACACGTTGCCCCCTGAGCGGGCCATCAGAACAGCACGCCAGCCGCCCATGAAAGCGGTTCGCCGCATCGCGATTGACCCTTAAGCAGGCTAGCAAAATCCCAGGCTTGGCCGAACTCATCCAAATTGCATAGAAGGGGCGACTTGCTAAGGGTTTTGGCCACTGCGAAGTAGTGCGCAACGCCGCGTCGCTACATTATTGGATTATTTGAAAACCCCATGGCCCGGGCATACGCTTGAAGAACAATTGGGGCGCCGCGGGCATGGTTCGCCCGTCGGCCAAGCGGGAAAACACCATGGCAAAGGTTGGTTTGCGTGAGTGGCTGGCGATCGGCGGGGTCATCGCCTCGGGGCGTCTTGCCCGATATGGCGGTCCCGGCGAGGGGCCGCTTGACCGGTTCGAAAAGGCATTTGCCGAAAAGTTCGGCGTCAAACATGTGTTGACAGTCAGCAGCGGCACAGGCGCGTTGATCAGTGCGCTGGCAGCATCGGGTGTGGGGCCCGGCGACGAGGTGCTTGTGCCTGCCTATACCTGGATCGCCACGGCCGCCTCGGTGCTCGCGGTGGGCGCCGTCCCGGTCATCGTCGACATCGACGAAACGCTGACTATGGATCCCGAGGACATTGCGCGCAGGATCACGCCGCGCACTCGTGCGATCCTGCCGGTGCATATGGCCAATATGGTCTGCGACATGGAGGCGATCACGACGCTCGCCCGCCAGAACGGCCTCATGGTGATCGAGGATGCCTGCCAGGCGGTGGGCGTGCGTTACCGGGGGCAGCGTGTCGGCACGATTGGCGACATTGGCGCATTCAGCTTCAACCAGTTCAAGAACATCAATATCGGCGAGGGTGGCGCGGTGGCCTCGCAGAGCGACCGCTTCTTCGCCCGCGCGCGCATGTATCATGATGTGGGCGAACTCTTTCGCGGGCATCTCGACAATTACAACGAGCCGAGTTTTTTCGGCGTGAACTTCAAGGCAAGCCAGATCCAGGGTGCAATGCTCAATGTGCAGCTTGGAAAGCTGGATCCAATGCTGCGCCGCATGCGCAGGCGTCATCAGGTTATGTCGCACATCCTGTCGGGCAGCGACGCCTTCCGGCTGGGGTCGCACAACGACCCGCAAAACGCTGTCGGCCTCCATGTTTTGTTCGAGACGGAAGGCGAGGCCAAGGCCTTTGCCGCCCGGAACAGGCGCGGCGTCTACCGTGTTTTCGATTCAAGCCGCCATGTGTGCACTCACTGGACTCCGATCCTGGAGAAGCGGGCTTTCCATCCCGCCATGAACCCCTATGGCTGGGCTTCGGCCGATGTGGAGTACGGGCCAGATATGTGTGCCCGCTCGCTGGATATTCTCAAGCGCACCTGCCGCATCAGCATCGGTGAAAACTATCCGACGGCACTCATGGCCTATCTTGCCCGCCGCATGGCAGGTCGCAAGACGCCGGAAAGGCGGTTTTCCTATGCAGCTTAAACCCGTAAGCATCGGCGCCGGCACGATCGATGTCTGGCAGTGGTCCCTCGATGTACCCCTGGAGGCGCTTCCGCCGCTCGTCTCGGCACTCAACGAGGCGGAGTTCGCACGTGCCTCTCGCTTCGTGCATGAGCAGCATCGGCTGCGTTTCATCGCCGGGCGGGGCCGGCTGAGGGCGATCCTCGGATCCTATCTCGACGTCGCGGCAAACCGTCTCGCTTTTTCATACAATGCCTTTGGCAAACCCCGGCTTGCCGGGCGCGGTGAACCACCGCTTCATTTCAATCTCAGTCACAGCGGCCCGACGGCGGTTCTCGCCGTTTCCGACCGCTATCAGCTCGGCATAGATATCGAGCGCGTTCTTCCGTTCCGGGAAAATCTCGCAGAACACTTTTTCTCCGGGGCTGAGAACGAAGCGCTTAAGGTGGTGCCGGCGCAGGATTATCTTGGAGCGTTTTTCCGCTGCTGGACACGCAAGGAAGCGTTCGTGAAGGCGCATGGAGCGGGGCTTTCGCTGCCGCTTGAATCCTTTGATGTCACCATCGATCCCGTCGGTGAGCCGCGACTGCTGCGGCTCGATGGCGTGGACGATGCGCCGGCCCAGTGGCAGTTTTTGAATCTGACCCTGCCGCGCGGCTATGTCGGCGCGGTCGCGGCGCTGACGGCAGGCAACGCCGTTTCGCTGAACTATCGCGGCGGCACGCTTCAGCCTGCCCGGCGAGAAAGGCGCGGGGCCTGGCGGCCCGCAGCACGGATCGAACGTCATCAGGCGTTGAGCCGCGCATCCAGAATATAGCGTGAGCCGCTCGCATCGAAATGATGGCAGCCGGTCAGGCCCGGTTTGAAATCGGGCAGGATGCGGCGCACACATGTTTCCCGATAATCATCTAAATCAAGATGCTCGATCTCCATGATGTTGAGACCGTAGCCGTAAATGCCGTGCGCATTGTACTGCGCGGGCCGGTAGAGCCGGCGATGACGCGAGAAGATGCGGCCGGCATTGCGTGCCGTGGCGCTGCCCACCACCACTGGATTCGTGCGATGGGGGACGATCCGCTTCAGTTCCGGCCCGTCCACCTGGAATGCGTATAGCGCGGAGCAGTGATCCTCGAATGCGTGATGTTCTGAAAGATTGGTGAAAAGCCACCACTGGCCGCGATGTTTGAAAAGTGTGCTGTCGGCGGTTGACCATCCTTCAAAGGCCCGGGAATAGGGCTCCCAGATCAACGGAAAACTCACCGCGCGCCAGATTTCGATGCGCTTCCTCTGATGCGTCTCCGGCATGAGGAAAATCTCGTCCCCCTCGCGGAAAACGAAAGGAAACGAGAGGTGTTCGCTCCCGCCCAGCGCTATGCCGATCGGTTCAAAGCCGCTGCGGGTGATCTCGCCCACGGCGATGTGCGCTTTGGTATCGCCCAGTCCATAGTTCTCGTAGAACAGATAGGTCCGCCCCTCGTGATGAAACAGGAAGGGATCGGCCTTGATCGCCGTGTCCGTTGGCGGAATCTCGATGGCTTCTCTGGGATCGAAATCGTCAATGGCACCGCGCCCGCTGAAAAGCGTCCAGACGGCGGTTTCCTGATGGGAGGCGCGGCGCACGCTTTTGAGCACGCGCTGCGCGATGTTTTTTGTGAGTGCCGCTGCATAGCGGCCTGTCCTGAAAACGCCGGGCGGCCTGAGCGCCTGGACGGCATCGGGGGCTTTGAGCGGCTTTGGCAGTTTGCCGGTGCCCGCGACGCGCCTGAGTTCACGCATTAAAAGCAGAACCGACTTTTCCTTGATGAAGGCGGCATTGCGCGCCGCACTGAATTTCACATTGAATTCGGCCTGCGCGATGACGCGCCTTTCCGGGTGCCGTGCCGTTTCCAGAAAGAGCGAGAGCTGGCTTGTCGGAGTACCGGCCGCCATATCGGCGATGCCGTCCCAACTCGCCGAGCCCGACTGCGTGAAAACATGACTGAGCGACCAGGCGCCGAGCGGAAGGTCCCGAAGGACGGGCTCGGGCAGTTTTGCATCGCAGTGACGCAGGAGCATATCGAGTTGCAGCCTGTGCCGGTCGCCATCCTCCACGGCCCAATCCTCCACGGCCCAATCCTCCACGGCATTGTCCAGCGGGATGTTCAGTATGGTTTTTCGAGCGCGCTCGAACCGTTTTGCGCCGTAGTGGGATTGTCGTGCGAAAAGTGCGCCGTCAAGCTGTGCGACCAATCTGGTCAGCATGTCGGCGTGGTTTTGTCCGCCCTGTTTCGAAACGTTCAAAAACGCGATGAGCCGGAAACGCCGGTCCGCAAGCAGCCTTTCGATGAGCTGCAATTCCCAGTTCTCGAATGGAAGGCCTGCCTGCCGCATGATGCCGATGCGCAGGGGCGTGGTCGACTGGCTGCGCTTGCCTTGCTTATCAGGAGCGGCGGTCAGCGGAGCCTCCCAGTTCAAGACGCTCGCCCAGCACAGATGAAAGCTTGTCGATCCCCATTTCGCTGAGCGAATCCTCGTGCCACCCGTTGAGATCGAAAACCGGCGATTCATCCGGCACGAAACCACGCCACCCGAACAGAAGCTGCTTTGCTCGCCGATGCGTGGCCTGGCTGCGGAAGAAGAGCACGGTTTCGCCGGAAAGCGCACGCGGACTGTAACGCCGGGCCGCACGAACGAGATACTGGGTAACCGCTTCGGTGGTTTCCTCTTCCTCGTTCATTGCACGGGCAGGCGCGAAGCGCTCGACAAGCTTCAGCGAAAGGCTGAACTCCTTCAGATAGGTGATCAGCGACATGCGCCCGCGCAGAAGCTTGCCAGTGAAATAGACGAGACGTTTTGCCCGTTTCTCGGTATTCCAGCGCCAGCGGGTCAGGGCCGGCTGTGAACGCACATAACCGGGCGCCCAGCTGTCGATCAGCGCAACGAAACTCACCTCATGATCCAGCGCCCGCAATTGCCGGGTCATCTCGGCGGCCAGAATGCCGTTGACGCAAAGCCCCACAAGCGCGACGGTTTTTGGTGTGTCGCCAAGCTGCATGGCATCCACTGCATCGCCAGCGATCTTTTCCAGCGAAAAGCCTTCGGTCACTTCATCGATCCTCGCATTGAACATGTGAAGATTGACGACGGAGGCATGGCCGGGAAGCGACTTGGCCATCCTGTAATAGAGGAAGGGATGGTTGAGCGTATAGACCGCGCAATCTCCGCTGCCTTGCCGGTAGGTCGTTGTTTCCCATTCGACGGTAACCGGTGACGGGGTGTCCGGTTCTTCCGCCGGTTCTGCGGCAGGGGCGGGCTGTGTGCCGAAAATCGCGGACGCGAAGCCCGAGAGCGTCGGCTCCCTGAACAGGAGAGCGAGGTCAGGCTGAATGCCGAAGGCCTCGCGCACGCCGGAGAACATTCTGAGAGCCAGAAGTGAATGACCGCCAAGCGCAAAGAAATCGTCGTTTGCATTCACCCGCGGCACGTCAAGCACACGAGCCCATATCCGGCCAAGCTCCGCCTGCCTGTCCGCCGGCGGGGCCGGGTCTTTCGCTGGAACCGGGGCAGGGACATTGGCCGTGGGTGGCGGCACTGCCGGCAACTCCACTGCGCCGTCCGCCCGTCTCGGCAGGGAAAGAAGAACGCTGATTGCGGCGGGTACCTCTTCCTCTGGCAGCCGTTCTGCCAGATAGGCGTTCAGTTGTGCAGGAAGGGTTTCGAGCGGCACCATGAGCCCTGCAGTCGGCACCACGAAGGCGTGGGGTCGGCCGGCCGGTCCGTCTCGCCGGACCGCGACATCGGCGACATCCGGTTGCGCGAGAAGCAGCGCTTCCAGCCGCGATGCCGGTTTCGGCTGCGCTTCCTTCGGCAATGTGCCGGCACGAACCGGCCCCGCCATCGCGCCGATCTGCGCCTGCGGATCGTCAAGCGCGAAGGCATAGGCCTTCTGCCACAGATCGAGCAGTTCCCGCGCGGTCGCTTCGTCGAACAGATCGGTGTTGTATTCCACTGACATGCGCCAGCCGGTCGGCCGGCCGATCATGATGAAGTTGAGATCATAGATCACGCCCGGCGATTGCGACGGGGCGCTGATCAGCTCGAAATCACCATAGCGCGTATCTTCCAGAAATGCCTTTTGCTGGTTGAAGTTCACCGAAACAAGTGGATTGCGGGAAGGATCGCGCGCAGGATTGATCAGTTCGACAAGATTGTTGAACGGCATTTTCTGGTGGTTGAGCGCCGCCCCCACCGTTGCGCTGACTCTTGAGAGGTGATCGGCGAAGCTCAACTCGTCGGCAATATTGAAACGCAGAACGAGATTGTTGATGAACACGCCGATCAGGCTCTCCAGATCCACATCGTCGCGCCCGGCGATCTGAGTCCCGAACAGCACTTCATGTTCGCCCGAATAGTGGTGAAGTGCAGCACTGATGACCGCCGCGCCATAGCTGAACAGCGATACGTGATGCGCCCGCGCCGCCGCCTCGATCCGCTCGCCGAATTCTAGCGGCAGCGCGGCGGAAAGGATCTCCCCGCGGCTGGTTTTAACGCGGCCACGGGGCCGGTCCGGCCTGATCTCGAAATAGGGCGCATCGCGCAACTGTTCGCGCCAATAGGTCTTCTCTGTTTCGAAACCATAGCTGTTGCGGTATTCGTCCTGCCACAGCGCGAAGTCGCCATATTGCAGCGCCAGCTCCGGCAGGTGCGGCGCGCGTTTCGCGTCGATCGCCGCTGCGAGTTCTCCCACTTCGCGCCCCAGAACGCGGATCGACCAGCCGTCGAAGCAGCTTTGATGCGCGGTGATGAGTATGAAACCGCGCCGGTTCTCCACCATCAGGAGCGTGACGCGGAAGAGCCCCGGCTGGCCGAGGTCGAACGGCGCTGCCGCCGTCTCCTTGCTGATCGATTGGATGCGCGCCTCGCGCTGGTCTTCCGGCACGTGACGCAGGTCGATGACCGGCATACGAAACTCGACCCCGCGCACCACCTGCTGCATGGGTTGCCCGTCCGTCTCCACA
Organism: Nitratireductor aquibiodomus; assembly: GCF_900105565.1. Lineage (NCBI taxonomy): Bacteria > Pseudomonadati > Pseudomonadota > Alphaproteobacteria > Hyphomicrobiales > Phyllobacteriaceae > Nitratireductor > Nitratireductor aquibiodomus. The sequence continues at coordinate 3,661,471 of NZ_FNSL01000001.1, forward strand.
AAACGGGTTCGCAGGATCTCGTGTCGCTTGATGATCTGCCGGAAAGCCTCCTCAATGCTCTCGGTCCTGAAATTCCCGCGAATCTCCCACCGCACGGCGACGTTGAGCGCGGGGTTTCCCGGATTCAGACGATCCAGGAACCAGCAACGCATCTGCGTCTGCGTGCAGGGAAATTCTCCAATGATGTCGTCCGAACCGGAGGCCATCAGGCGGTGTTCAATGTCGCTCATCCGTGTGCCTCCATGCGGCGCCGCGCGCCATGCCGGAAATCTTTCAGCGAGGGGACATGCGGCTTGATCCCGTTCACCGGCTGGCTGTCCGCTTCATCGGCGATCAGCGCCAGCTCCCCGATCGTGGGGTGTTGCAGGAGGTGCCGCGCCTCCAGCGGCAGGCCGGCATCGATCATCCGGGCTGCGATGCGGAAGATGCTGAGCGAATCCGCCCCCAGCGCGTAGATGTTCTCCTCCACCCCGATTTCGGGAATGTTGAGCACGTCGCGCCAGATGGCCGAGAGTTTCTCTTCCATGGGCGTGCGCGGCGCGGTGCGGATGATGGCCGACTTTTGGCGCGGGATGCCCTGCTTTTCGAGCGTCTTGCGGTCGAGCTTGCCATTGGCCGTCTGGGGCAGCGCTTCGGTATTGAGCCAGAAGGCGGGCACCATGTGGCCGGGAAGATGCGCCTTGGCATGGGCGCTGAGCGTCTTTGGGTCTGGCGGGCTCGCCGGATCGTCAGGCACGGTGTGACACACGAGCTGCCGGTCGCCATTGCGGTTCACGGGGGCGACAACGGCGCACTGGCGCACGCCCTCTGACTTCGAGACAACCGCCTCGATGTCTCCGAGCTCGATGCGGAAGCCGCGCAGCTTGATCTGGTTGTCGCGGCGCCCCAGAAGCTGGAGCGAGCCATCGGCCAGGCGCCGTCCCACATCTCCCGTCTTGTAGAGCCGCTGCGGGACACCGCCAATCGACACATTGCGGAAAGCGGCATGGGTTTGCTCGGCGTTCTTGAAATAGCCGATGGCGAGCCCGTCGCCGCCAATGTTCAGTTCAGCTGTCACGCCCACGGGTGCAAGCCGGTTGCGCGCGTCCAGAATGTAGAGCTGCGTGTTGGCGATGGGCTGGCCGATGGTGATCGGCGCATCCGGATCGTCGATCCTCGCGACCGACGACCAGATCGTGGTTTCGGTCGGCCCGTACATGTTCCACAATTCGCCGCCCAGCGCACACAGGCTCTGCGCCAGCGTTGCGGGCAGCGGTTCGCCCCCGCACAGCATCTTGAGCGATTTCCTCTCGCCCAGCCCCGCTTCGACAAGCATCTGCCAGAGGGTTGGTGTGGCCTGCAAAACCGTAGCGCCGCATTCGTCGAGACGTTGCATGAGCCGGAACCCGTCCTGCACCTCGATCCTGTCGGCGATCACCACGCGGCCACCGCAGATCAGCGGCAGGTAGAGTTCCAGCGCGGCGATGTCGAAGGAAATGGTGGTGACGGCAAGCAGTGTGTCGTCCGCCGCAAAGCCGGGCTCCTTCGCCATGGAGGTGAGGAAGTTGACCAGCGCGTTGTGCGGAACCTCCACGCCCTTCGGCACACCGGTCGAACCTGAAGTGAAGATGATGTAGGCCGCTGTGGCGGTACCGTGAACGCGCGCGTCGAGCGGTGCCGCATCCATGGCGGCTATCGCTTTCCGCACATCGTCGAGCATGATCGGCAACACGTCTTCGCCGGCAAGAGCGGCAACCCTGTCACTGTTGCAGACAACGGCGGAAATCTGCGCCGCCTCCATGGTCTGCCGCAGCCGCGCTTCGGGATGATCCGGATCGAGCGGCACATAGATGTGGTCGGCCTTCATGATCGCCAGCAGCGTCACCAGCATGTCTATGGAGCGGTCGAGCGCCACCGCGACACGGCAGCCGGGCACGAGCAGCTTTTCCTGGAGCAGCCGTGCCATCTGCCAGCTTCGCGCATCGAGTTCGCCATAGGTGATGCTTTCCTTGCCATGAGTGGCGGCAATGGCGTCGGGCGTTTCCGCCGCGCGGTCGCCAAACAGCTCGAAGGCAAAGCGCTCGTCGTCATAGGCCGCCTGCGTCTGGTTGAGCTCATAGGCAAGCCAGTCCATCTCGTCCTGCGTCATGAGTGGCAGGCGTTCGATGGGCGTGCTCATATCCTTCGCAAGAGCTTCGACGAGCGTAGCGAAATGGCCGAGCCAGCGTTCGATGGTCTCGGGATCGAACACGTCGCCATTGTAGTCGACATCGATGCGGATGCCGTCCTCGCTCTCGATCATGTTGGCGAACATGTCGAAATTCGAAAACGCCTTGGGATTGGGGACGACATCCGCGGAAAGTCCGCCAAAATCCATTCCCTTCGCCGTCCGCTCGAGGTTGAACTGGATTTCGGTCAGGGGCAGGCGGCTCGGATCGCGCTTCAGGCCAAGCTTCCGCACCAGCGTTCCATAGGTAAAGTCCTGATGCTCGAAAGCCTGAAGAACCAGCTGCTGCGTGTCCTTCAGATGCTCGGCGAAGGACCGTTCTTCATCAAGCGTCTGCCGCAGAGGCAGAAGATTGACGCAATGGCCGACCAGCGTTTCGTCATCAAGCAGACTCTGGGCTGCCGAAGGCACGGCGATCACGATGTCGTCGCTGCCCGAAAGCCGCGCGATCATCACCTGCATGGCTGCGAGCAGGGTGGAAAACAGCGTCGCACCGTTCTTCGCGCCGGCCTTTTTAAGCCGCCTGTAGACGTCGCTGTCGATATGCGCGGTCACGGTGCCGCCGGCAAAGCTGCGCTGTTCGGGGCGCGGTCGGTCTGTCGGCATGTCCGGCAGGTCCGGCACGGTCTCGAATTGCGAGAGCCAGAACCGCTCCGTTTCTTGATTGTCTTCCGTCCGGCTCGCGCGCGTCTGCGCATAGGTGGAAAAAGCCAGTGCCGACGGCAGGTCAGGTGTGTCGCCCCGAGCAAGCGCGCTATAGGCCGTTGCCAGTTCATCGATCAGGACATTCGCCGACCAGCCGTCGCAAACGATATGATGGGCCGTGAAGACAAGCACGTGCCGGTCGTTTGAAAGCCGAACGAGTTCTGCGCGCGCCAGCGGACCATTGACGAGATCGAACGGGGTACGCGCTTCGCGCTCGACGATCTTTGCTAGCGCTTCGCTATCCGAAACCTCCGTCAACGGCATGTCGATGCGGAAGTCGGGTGTCACCTCGAAATGCTCACCGCTGCGCGCAAAACGGATGTGAAGCGCATTGTGTCGCGCAACGATAAGATCAAACGCCTTGCGGAACGTGGCTTCGTCCAGCACGCCATCGAGCGTGAGATTGAAGGATTCGTTGAAGGAGCAGGAGGCTTCGTCACCGGCCTGGGCTGCAAGCCAGATTTCCTTCTGCGCCTCGGTCAACGGTGCCTGTTGCGGCGTCTCCTGCACGGGCTTCGCGATGGGTCGCTCGGCCCGTCCGTCATCGGCGGTCAGAATGCCGGCACCGTGAAGCGCGTCGAGCGTCTCGCCGAAGACCGTTGCAATGCGCGAAAAGTCTTCTTCCGAATGCGCGGTCGTCAGGAAACAGGGATAGCCGTCCTGGACATGCAGGCCCTGCATCCGCGCATAGGGATAAAACAGCGTGCCGAGCGGGTCGGCATTGCCGAAATCTGTCACGAACCAGCTCTTGTAGCCATGAATCTGCGTCGCAATCCCGCGATCCGAAAGCTGGCCGTTCAGTTCCGTGACAAGCGCTTCCGTGCGGGTGGCCACCCGGTCGTAGAGTGCGCGGCCTTCGCCCTTGATGTGCTCGAGCACGGCGCGTGTCGCCGCCAGCACGACAGGATGGCGCACGAATGTGCCTGCAAAGAAAGTCGGCGCGACCATTGGCACGCTGTCATCGCCATAATCCCAGTGACCGCCATCGAGCGCATCCATATACCGGCTGTCACCGGCCAGAACGCCGATAGGCATTCCGCCGCCCAGCACCTTGCCATAGGTGGCGAGGTCGCCGCGTATGCCCCACACGGCCTGCATGCCACCGGGGTCGACGCGGAAGCCCGTCACCACCTCGTCAAACACCAGTGCGAAATCGCGTTCTGTTGCGAGCGCGCGCAGCGTACGCACGAATTCGATCGGCTGCAGCTCCGGATGGCGGCTCTGCACCGGCTCGATGATGACGGCCGCAAGCTCGTCCGCATTGGCGCGGATCCAGTCGAGGCTCTCGGGCGCGCCATAGGGCAGAACCGTGATGTTCGACAGGGAATCTGCGGGAATGCCGGCGGCAATGGGCAGCGTGCGATGCTGCCCCGAACGGCTGCGGCCCTTGACCAGAACCTCGTCGAACTGGCCGTGATAGTCGTTGCCGAAAACGACGATGCGGTCGCGGCCCGTCACGGTGCGGGCCACCCGCATGGCGGCCATCACGGCTTCCGATCCCGTGTTGCAGAAGGTGACGCGGCTGTGCCCGGTCAGTTCGCTGATCAGCTCCGCCACCTCGCCGGCGAGCGGTGTCTGCGGGCCAATGGCAAAGCCTCTGTCGGTCTGGGCGCGGATCGCCTCGACCACGAAGTCGGGGGCGTGGCCGAAGGCGGTTTGCCCCATGCCGTTCACGAGATCGATATATTCATTGCCGTCTATGTCCCAGATGCGTGACCCCTTTGAGCGGTCGGAAACGATCGGAAAGACCAGTTCCTTCCAGTCGGCGCGAAAGCCGGAGGCCGCGCGCGGATCGGCCAGATGGGCCCGGTGTTCCTGCGTGAACGCTTTGGAGCTGGCGTTTTTCGCGCAATAGCGGGCAACCAGATCTTTGATGAAGGCGCGTTTTTCCTCCGTGAGCGCCTTTTCGCCAGCCTGCGCGCCGGGCTTGTACACGCGGATGCGGCCGCCGCCGATCTCACTCTCGTCACCGCTCGTGTCCGGCGCAGGCGCAGGCGCGGCGGCTGGAGCCGGTGCAACCTGCGGCGCGCCTGAAGGCGCGGCCGCCGGCACGGAGCCGCCAAGCGACTGGATAGCTGCGAACTGCTGCGCAAAAAGTTGCTGCGCCATCTGCAACTGGGACTGGAAAAGCGCCTCGAGCCCTTGAGGTGCCTGTGGAGTTCCATTCGCCACTGAAGATGGCGCAGCAGACGCGACGTCCGGCGTGGGGGGGACCTGAGCCACCGGAGAGGGAGACACCGCCTGCACGGCATCTGCCGGCAGTTCGGTGTCGAGGTGTCGCGCCAAATCATGAATGGTCGGAATGTTGCCGAGCAGCTCGCGGAAGGAGAGCTTGATCCTGTATTCCTTCTCCACCTTCTGCGCGAACTGGCCGATGAAGAGGGAATCGAAGCCAAGCTCCAGAAAGGTCGCCCCGGCTGCATCGTCTGGCAGGTCTTCGCCTGAAAGGTCTGAGAGCAGGGCGGTCAGGGCGCGTTCCAGCGTGGCGCGCCGGTCGGTTGTCGCAGGTGCGGTGGTCATTGGGCTCATTCCGTCTATCGGGATTGCTTGTACCGGTGTTTCGGGCAGCGTATGGGCAAGTGCCGCATGTGCCCGGTTTTCCGGCGTCGGTGCGTCGATCCAGTGCATCTGGCGCTGGAAGGGATAGGTCGGCAGCGGGATTTTCCGCCGCGCCGTCTCTGGCAGGGCCGGCCAGTCGAGCCCGCAGCCGGCGATCCACGACCGCGCATGGGCTTCGGCAAAAACGTCCTCACCAAAGGATGCGCGGTCGTGTTCGGGCAGGGACTGGATAATGGCGGCGATGTCATCGCGCTTCAGCGTCTGCGCGGTGAAAACCGAAAGCGTGCGGCCGGGACCGACCTCGATGAAAACGGGCCTGCGCTCGCGCGCAACGGTCTTGATGCCGTCGGCAAAGCGCACCGCATCGCGGCAATGGCGCGCCCAGTATGCGGGCGAAGCGCCCTGCGCGTCCGTCTGCCAGTCGCCGCTCACACAGGAAATATAGGGAATGGTGGATGGGCCGTATTCGGCCTTTGCAGTCTCTTCTTCGAGCGCCCTGGCAGCCTCGTCCATCATGGCCGAATGGAAGGCATGCGAGGTGTGCAACCGGCTATAGGCGATGCCTGCAGCGTCAAGCGCTGCGCAAGTCTCATCCATCGCCTCGAACGTGCCGGAGATGACGCTGAGCTTCGGTGCATTGAGGGCTGCGATCTCCACCCCGTCGCAAAGATGCGCTTCGACCGTTTCCGCATCCGACCGCACGGAAACCATGGCTCCTGTGGACTGGCTCTGCATCAGCCGCCCGCGTGCTGCGACCAGCCCGAGCGCATCCTCGAAACGCATCGTGCCTGAAAGTGTGGCGGCAACGAATTCACCCACGCTGTGGCCGATCATGGCTTCGGGTATCAGGCCACGGCTCATCCAGAGTTTTGCCGTCGCATATTCGACGAGAAAGAGGGCAGGCTGGGCGATCTGCGTGTCGCGCAGTGCTTCGGAAAGCTCTTGCGGCACCTCGCCATCGGGCAATCGGATGAAATCGCGAATGTCACGGCCAATCAGAGGCTCAAGAAGATCAGCGCCCTTGTCGATCCATTGGGCAAAGACCGGTTCGGTTCCATAAAGCGCGCCGCCCATGCCCACATGCTGGGCGCCTTGTCCCGGAAACATGAAGACCACGGGCGGGGCATCCTGTGTTGCCTCGCCGCTAATCGAACGCTCAGCCACGAGCCCGGTAATCGCCTCGTCGCGCGTGCGGGCAATGATCGCCGTTCGGTGCGAAAAAGCATGCCGCCCCTGCTGGAGAGTGTGCGCCACGGTGGCGAGCGGCTCTGTGCTCTCGCGCAGTGCCCCGGCCAAATTCTTGCGCATCGTGGCGAGCGCCGCCTCGTTCCGCGCCGAAAGCGGGAGAATGAACGTGCGGTCGGGCGATGTCTCCGAAAGAACGTCTCTGTCGGGCGCCTGTTCGAGCACCACATGTGCATTGGTGCCGCCCACCCCGAACGAGCTGACGCCGGCGCGTCGCTTTGCGCCCACCGCTTCCCACGCTACGAGTTCCGTTGGAATGCGGAACGGACTGTTTTCCAGTGCCATATGCGGGTTAAGCGACACGAAATTCGCCACCGGCGGGATCTCGCCGTCGCGCACCACGAGTGCCGCCTTGATGAGACCGGTGACGCCTGCAGCGGCGTCCAGATGGCCGATATTCCCCTTCACGGACCCGAGCGCGCAGTGGCCTTCAGCGCCATCGCCGCCAAAAGCGTTCATCAGACCGTTGAACTCGATGGGATCGCCGAGCGGCGTGGCAGTGCCGTGGCACTCCACATAACCGATGCTTTCGGGGTCGATGCTGCCACTGGCAAGGGCTGCCGCAATCGCGTCGGCCTGTCCCGAAACGCTGGGTGCGGTGTAGCCCACCTTGTCCGCGCCGTCATTGTTGACGCCATAGCCGCGAATGACGGCATGGATCGTGTCGCCATCGTCGATGGCGTCTTCGAGCCGTTTCAGAAGCACCACGCCGCCGCCGCTGCCGAACACCGTGCCGCCTGCCTGCGCATCGAAGGGCCGGCAGAAACCGTCCGGCGAAACCATGCCGCCTTCCATGTGGATGTAGCCGCGCTTTTGCGGCACCGAGATCGACACACCGCCGGCCAGCGCCATGTCGCAGCCATAGGTCAAAAGGTTCTGGCAGGCCTGCGTCACCGCCAGGAGCGATGTGGAACACGCCGACTGGATGGTGAAGGCCGGCCCTTTCAGGTCGAGCTTGTAGGCAACGCGCGTCGCCAGCGTGTCGTTGATCGCGCCCACCAGTTCGTTGAACATGTCGACCTGATAGCCGGAGGTGAAGGCTTCGGCCTTTTTCCGGTCGGACAGGATGTTGTTGATGAGATAGGTGCTCATCGCCGAGCCGGCGAAGACGCCGATCGAATGTTTCGCGGTAAAGGGATCGCAGCCCGCACTTTCCAGCGCTTCCCAGCAGATTTCCAGAAACAGGCGGAACTGCGGGTCGAGCATCGCTGCCTCGCGCGGATACATGCCGAAGAATTCCGCATCGAACATGCCGACATCGTCCAGATAGGGGCGGGAGGGCACATAGTCCGGCGAGGCACGCGTCGCCTCGTCATAGGCGTCCTCGATTTCATCGGCTGCAAAAGTGCGGAAGGCGTGACGTCCCTCGCGCACCATTTGCCACAGCGCATCCACCGAGGGTGCACCGGGAAACCGCCCGGCCATGCCGATGATGGCAATGCTACCGATGCCCTCATCCAGTCCCGTTTCGGGTTTCATCGGAATATGGTCGTTCATCGTCTGCTCCGACGAAATTGAGACATGACCTCTTTCTGTCGCGCGGCGCGGCTTTGTGCTGTGGCGGTCTTCTGGAGACTGTCCGGCGCTTTCTCGAGGAAGCGCGCCAGACTGCGGATTTTTGGATGCTCGAACACGCTCACCACGTCGATGCTGCGGCCAAGCTCCTGTTCCAGCGCCGCGTGGACGCGCATGAGCTGCATCGACGTTCCGCCCAGATCGAAGAAATTCTGATCCGTGCCGAAACTTTCGGTGCCAAGCACCCTGCGCCAGTGCCGCGCGATGATGGCTTCCATTCCTTCTGCCGGCGTCGCCGCGGGCGCCTGCGCTTCTGTCGGGGCCGGCAGGCGGGAGCGGTCGACCTTGCCCGCGCGGTTCATGGGAAATTCTTCCAGAACGATGGCCCGGCCCGGCACCATATGCGCCGGCAATACGCCCTTCAGCCGCCCGAGAACGGTGGCGGCAAAGTCCCCTTCGTCATGCCCGTTCATGGTGTGCGGGCGCAGATAGGCCACCAGTCGCTTTGCCGATCCGGCCTGATGACACTCCACCACGGCATCGGCCAGGTGGCCGTCGCGGCGCAGCGCTGTCTCGATCTCATCGAGCTCGATACGCTTGCCGTCGATCTTCACCTGCCGGTCGCGGCGGCCGCGAAAATGCAGGAGCCCGTCAGGGTCCATCACCGCCATGTCGCCCGTCAGATAGCAGCGCAGGCTCTCGCCATTCTTTGCGGTGATCGTGACGAAGCGTTCTCGCGTCAGCTCCGGCCGGTTCAGATAGCCGATGGCGAGCCCGTCACCGGAAACCGCAAGCTGGCCTTCCCGTCCCGGCGGAAGCTCGGTGAGATCATCGTCGAGAATGTGAAGGCCGTTATTGGCGATGGAATAACCAATGGGCACCGTGTCGTCCTGGAGGTCGGTCGGAATGTCGAAGGTCGAGGCAATGACGGTAACTTCCGTCGGCCCATAGGCATTGGTCAGGCGGCATGTCGGATGAGCGGCGAGAAATCTCCGCGCATGATCGGCGGACGCCACTTCACCTCCGAACAGGACATGCCGCAACGAGTTGAGCCTGCCGCCGGAATGATCGACCAGAAGGTTGAAGAGCCCGGTGGTGAGCAGCATCACCGAGACTTGCTCTTCGTCGATCGTGCCGGCGATGCGCGGCATGGAGAGCGTGCGGTCGCCAATGCCCGCCAGCCGCGCCCCGTTGAGAAGCGTGCCCCAGATCTCGAATGTGGCGGCATCGAATGAAATCGTCGCCGTATGCAGCACCACGTCGTTCGGGCGGAAATCGACAAAATTCTGGTCGCACACAAGCCGCTGGATGCCGCGATGGGGAATGACGACACCCTTCGGACGCCCCGTCGAGCCAGACGTGTACATCACATAGGCTGCATCGCCGCCGCCAACGGCCGGAAACGTTGCCGCCATTTCACGCCCTGCCAGTGTGGCGAGCGCGTCGTCTATGTCGACAAGCCGGTCGGCTGCCATCGGCAGACCCGCTGCAAGCGCGGCACTTTCCCGGTCGATCATGAGCGCACGCGGCGCGCAGTCCCGGGTCATGTAGGAGAGATGCTCCACCGGATAGGCGGGGTCAAAGGGGGCATAGGCCGCCCCTGCCTTAAGGATCGCCAGCTTGGCGATCAGCGTTTTCAGCGCGCGCGGCAAGAGCAGGCCGACAATGTCACCCTTGCGGATGCCCATGGAGATGAGACGCGCGGCGAGTTTCGACGCCGTCTGGTCGAGTTCGCCATAAGACAGGCGAGCGTCATCGAAGGAGATGGCTGTCGCATCCGGTCGAGCGCGCGCGATGCCGGTCACGATGCCGTGGACGGTCGCATTGCGGTCATAGGCGCGTCGATGTGAGGAGTGTCTGGCTGCAACAGAACTGTTGAGGCTGGATCGCTCCGCGTATTGCTTTTTCTGATGCATGTAGACGCCCCGCCCGAAAAAAGCCCGCGCCTATATTTCAAGCATCCGAAAACGCTTATTATTTATAGTTGAGGCGCGGGAGAAAAATGGTTCTCATGCCTTCGAGGGAAAGAATTTCATGCAGGCCGGCAAAGAGACAGATAGCTATCTGGATGACCCGCGAACCGACCGGAGGTCTTAGGGTTTCACGGATATAGACCATTCGGTGATGTCACCGTTGGGTGGAGGAGAAAGCCTATCCCAAAGCATTAGAATGTCAGTCCAGGCGGTAGGCCCGAACATGGTCGACGATCATGTAGGAAGGGTCCGGGGTCGCATCCCTGGTCGGTCCGTCGACGAGGGCGAGATTGACCAGAATGTAGAGTGGCTGCCGGTGCTCCGGTTGCGTTTCGGTTTTCCAGATGAACTCGCGGTCGAAATAGAACCGGATCCAGTTGCGGTCCACCTTCACGCCGTAGGTGTGAAACGCACCGGGGCTTGCTTCCACGAAAACCGCGTTGCGATGAAAGCGCGAGTAGTGGCGCCCATCGCGATGCCAGACATGGACCACGGAGGAATAGCCGTCCGGCTTGTCCCCGTAGAATTCGATCACGTCGATTTCGGCCGTAGCCTTCGAGCGATCCTTGCCGATCAGCCAGAAGGCGGGCCACACACCGGGCCCCTCCGGCAACTGCGCACGCATTTCGAAATAGCCATACTGCTGTGAGAATCCGTTGCCATCGGGGTCGACCGAGGCAAGTAGTCCCGATTGCCAGTCGCCCTCCGGATCTCGCTTTGCCTCAACGCGCAGAGTGCCGTCTTCGATGCGGAACGGCGACCGTTCACCGGGATTGGCAAAGCGCGCGCCGCCAAAATCTCCCGACCAGGGCGTGTGCGCGATCCAGCGTGTACCGGGACCCCAGGCCGAAACGTCGAGTGTGGAGAAATCCTCGTCGAAGGAAAGCCGCATCGCATCGACATCCAGCGCGTCGGCTTCGGTTGCGAGTTGATCTCCGGCTGGCGCGGGAGGTGGGCCAAAGGCCGTCGCGAGCGCTGCAATAAGGCCCGCCGTGCCGGCACCAAGTAAGCGGCGGCGTCTCAGATGTCGCAACATGCTCGAGGCGAACGGCAATGCGGTTACCTCCCGTCGGGCAGAATATCACCGCTGCGCTTTGCTCAGAAACTCAGCCAATCGCCGCGTCACTGGCCATAAGTGGTACCCGGCGAAGCGGGACGCTCAATCGCTCGCATGGTACTCTTAGTCGGGTTTACGCCGCTTTTTCGGCTAAAGGACGGGGCGCACCATGCGCATCGAATTATTGGGAGTCCTATCGCTGGTGCTGGGGGTGGCTGTTTTGTTGGCGCCGCCCCGTATGGCCTTTTATGTCATTGTCATGTCGACACTTTTCGGCGCTGCAGCTGCATTCGGTGTACCGGGGCTGGGCGGGGCTTCAGTGCTGGTTCCCAGTCTCCTGCTTGCCTTTTATTGCCTGCGCCTTTTCATGGCCTTTGGCGAAAGGCCTGTTCTGGCGGCAGTGTCTTCCTCGTCGCCGGGCATCTGGCTTCTCCTGCTAACGGTCTATGGCGTCTTCTCCGCGCTCTTCCTTCCCCGTCTTCTGGAAGGGGTGACGGAAACGATGATCGTGCTGCGCTCCTCCGCGGGGCATCGCATCATCGATCTGACGCCGTTGTCATTTTCAAGCAACAATATCACCCAGACGGTCTATGCAGTGGGCGGGCTCTTCTGCTTCGCCTTCACGTACGCCTATATCAAATGCGGCGGCACCGCCCGCGACGTGATCAACGCTATGCTGGTTCTTGCCGTCGCCAATCTGGTCTTCGCGCTTCTGGACGTGATCACATACCGTACGGGTACGGCGCACCTTTTCGACTTCATTCGCACTGCGAATTACGCGCTTCTGACCGGATCGGAGAAGGCCGGCTTCAAACGCATTTCGGGCACTTTTCCCGAGGCTTCAGCCTTCGCCGGCTACACAATCGTGCTGTTTGCGTTCACTGCCAGTCTGTGGATCGACCGCGTGCGAACCGTTGCGACCGGGGGGATCGCCGGCCTGCTATTGCTTGCTCTTCTCCTGTCGACATCGACAACGGCGCTGGTCAGCCTTGCGATGGTGATGGTCTTTCTTCTGTGGCGGGCATTGCCGGCTTCCTACGGCAGGCGAGCCACGGGGCGGCCTGCTGCCATTGCGCTCGCTCTTCTTGCTGTCCCGCTCTGCTTCATGCTGGTCCTTGTGCTGATTCCGGAGTTCGCAAAGGCCGTGCAGGATTTTCTGGATGAAACGCTCTATTCCAAGCTGAACAGTCAGTCGGCGCGCGAACGCATGCAATGGAACGCCGTGGCCTTCCAGGTGTTCCTCGATACCTGGGGGTGGGGCGCTGGTCTGGGCAGCGCGCGAGCTTCCAGCTATGCGCTTGTGCTCCTGTCCAATGTCGGCCTTATCGGCACGGTTCTGTTCCTGCTGTTTGTCGGCAACACGCTGATGATGAAGAGCGCCGGCGGGTTCCACGAGCACGCGACGATGCGGGCGGCCAGGGCAGGCGTTCTTGCAGGCCTTGGTGAAGCGATGATCTCCGGAACGGTCTACGATCTGGGGCTACTCTTTTTCATACTGGCGGGAAGCGCGGCTGCGCTGCGGTGGGTTCCTGCTCAGGCCGGGGCATACAGGCCGCAGCAAGCGGAGACGGTTCAATGAAGATCGTCATCTTCAACGTCCGTTACAGCCCCAATCTGGGGGACGGCGTACTTGCCGAATGTCTCGAGCGCCGGCTTGGCGTGTCGCTGCCAGGCGCGGAGATCGAAACCCTGGACCTGGCTGGCCGCACTGCCTATGGCATTGCGGATTCGCGGCGTTCAGGTGCCCTGCGCCTTTTGCAGGTCATGCCGCCGCCCGCACGCCGCATGCTGGTCGCGCGTGTGCTCGGTTCAAGACTGGCCGCATTACGCGCTCAGTGGCGAGGGAAAATCGCCGGGGCCGATGCGGTGGTCATCGGCGGCGGCAATCTTTTTCAGGATGACGACCTGAATTTCCCGTTGAAGATCGCGCAGGTCCTCGAGCTCTGCCGTGAGGAAAGCTGCCCCGTGGCGATCCACGCCGTTGGTGTGGGGCGGCACTGGTCGCGGCGTGCTGCGAAGCTGTTCGATACGCTTCGCACCTGCAATGTCCTTGGGGTTTCGGTGCGCGATCACGGGGCACGGCAGAACTGGGAGCAGCATTTTCCCGATTGGCCGAGTCCGGGCATCGCGCCCGACCCGGCCCTGACCTTGCAGGTGGAAATGCACGGGAGGCGGGACCGCACCCGCCCGCTGGTCGGTCTATGCGTGACACATCCGCTCATTCTCAGGCGGCATGCCGGTGCGAGCAGGGAGAATATTCCGCTCGGGACCGTGCAGGGGTATGGCGCATTGGCTGAATGCCTATTGGACGCAGGGTGCGATATTGTCTTCTTCACCAATGGTGCGGTGGAAGATCAGGCCTGTCTGGAACATATCCGGAATACGCTCTTCAGGGCAAAAAACCGGGCGCCGGACCGCTGCAGCTTTGCCGCTCGGCCAAACACTCCGCAGGAGCTGATTGCATTGCTCGGCACGTTCGACGCCGTGGCAGCGCATCGCCTGCACGCCTGCATTACGGCCTATGCGCTCGGGGTCCCTCCGGTCGGTCTCGGCTGGGATCAGAAGATGGAGTCCTTCTTCCAGATGATCGGCCGTGAACCATTCTTCGTTTCCGCGCACAAAGGAAACGCGGAGATTATTGGAGAACGGATTGTGACGACGCTTGGAGAAGGACTTGACCTTGATGATCGCCGCCGGTGCATTGAAAAGGCGGAGAAGGCAATTGAGGGTCTGGCTGCGGGGTTGAAGATGACGATCCGTGGATCGGAACGCGAGACCGCATGATAGTGACGTCAAAGAATTCGCGCTGGATGATGCCGCGAAGATTTGGAGACCGGTTCGGCAGCCACCATGGCCCTGGCTGCACTTTATGCCAGCTAACGATTTTGTGATTTGGGCGTGGAGCCTTCTTGTCTAGACCTTTGTGCGTCCATCCGGACGCACAAAGGACGATCTAAACGATTGATGGAGCATCGGAATGACCCGAAAACCGGATTCCACTTTTCGGTCCGATGCTCTAGTCTTTCCAAGGTCAGATGGTCGTATTTCTGGCGCGTTTAACTGCCGGCTGACGACTATAAGTGGAACCGGGGCTATGGATGGGGCGTTTAAAACTCGGGTATTTGCTCCATGAGTACTGCAGATCGCTATAGTGGTCGATCTGCGGACGATCGGGAGCGCAGGATGCGGGGTAGCATGCCGGTTCGGGGCACCGAAAATTACAGGGAAATTCTACACTATCTGGAGGCTGAAACGGCTCGCGGACTGTTCGGCATGGCGGCGAGCAAGTCGAACCATACCGGGCTGCGCAAGCGCATATATTCCAGCGGCGACACGATTGCGGATATGGATGGCCAGAAGCGCGCCGTCCTTCTGGTTGTCTCGGGCTGGGTTTCCAATGGCAAAGAACTTGAAGACGGGTCGCGCACGGTGGTCGATTTTTCCCTGACCGGCGATGTCATCACCGTGGGAACCACCGAGTGGGCGCGCGAAGAGGTGCGGGCGCTCACGGCTGTCACACTGTTTGAGTTTCCTGGCGCGATCTACGAAAATCTGTCGACCTATCCGCGTCACGTGCGCGAGTTCATTCTCAAAGGGATGGCGCGACGCTATGCGCGCGCGGCCGAGCATTTCGTCAACATCAGCCGTCGGGGCGCATTTGAGCGGGTCGCGCATCTTCTGCTCGAGCTGTCATTCCGCGTTGGTGTCTATGAAGGGCAGGGGGCGAGTTCCTTTGCCTGCCCGCTCACCCAGGTGGATCTGGGCGATGCCCTCGGCCTGTCGGTCGTTCACGTCAATCGTGTTTTGAGAAAACTGCGTGAAAGTGGTTACGTGTCTTTCCGCAGTGGTGTGGTGACGTTTCAGAACCGTGCGGGATTGATCGAGGCTACGGGCTTTGAAGGGTCTTACCTCGCACTTGCCGAGCCGGTCTCTCCGTAGCTTTTTCGGATTTGTATAACCTGTTATATCACTCATAGATCAAAAGACTGTGGTTACAGCTTTTGGGTGCTTGCCAGACCTGTGCCTGCCTCCGGTACAATGCACTCATGATTTTTAAGCACATCCCTCTTGAGGGCGGCAGACATAGCCAATTCGCTTATTTCACGTCGAAAATGGCTCGATAAGTCCGATTTTTTCAATTTCTTCTAGTGCTCTGAGCGAGTGCACAACTTTAACAAAGTATTTCGTGATTATAATCATATTGAATGATTCTTGCATAAAATTGATCCATGTTAATGCACAAACTCCCTAATCGTGAGGATAATAAATCTCCAAGTGATAATTCTGTTTGGGGGCCTCTCTGAGGGGTTCGCGCCGCCGATACTCTGTTCGGCGGAGGGTGGGGCGTGCAATAAAAACAAAAATGCGCTTCTCCAATATCACTGGGGTTTGTTTTGGGTGAGTGTTGGGGAGCATTGGTCATGGAACATGCAAAGATAGGGCAGAGCAGCAGCAGCAATCTACACGGCATCATGAAAGCGCCGGGTGGCGCACTCGCCGCGACCGGTCCGAAAGACTGGGACCAGGCGCAGGAGGATACGGATCGGGAGCTTGTGCTTCTGATCGATCCCAGAGTGCTGGACCGGGAATGTCTGGCACGCAGTCTGGAAACGCAGAATCCCTCTCTCGACATTTTCGCTGTCGGCTCTTCGGAGGAATGGCACAAGATCGCCGAAGGGCGCCAGCCCGAGGCAGTGCTTCTGATTGTAGGCAGTCGTAAGATCACCGAACAGGGCATCTGCAACGAAATCCACGATCTTGCCGAAGAGTTCGAAGAGCAGCCGGTCATCGTCATCGCCGTCATCGCCGATACGGACGATCTTGGGCAGATACTGAAAGCGCTGGAAGCCGGCGCAAAGGGATACATTCCCAGCAATGTCGGCGTTGATGTCGCCGCAGAAGCCATTCTTCTGGCCCGCGCCGGCGGTGTGTTCGTTCCCGCCAGCGGTGTTCTGGCCATGCGCGACGTCATCAATTCGAACAGCAGCCGCGTGGTCGGGCTTGGCAATCTCTTCACCGCCCGCGAGGCGGAGGTCGCCGAGGCGCTCCGGCGCGGCAAGGCCAACAAGATCATCGCCTATGAACTGCAGCTATGCGAGAGCACCGTGAAGGTGCACATTCGCAACATCATGAAAAAGCTGAACGCGACCAACAGAACCGAGGTCGCCTACAAAATTCGTGAAATGCAGTCCTGACGGCCACGAAGCACGACCATAACGGTCTAGCGAAACACTCAGGCCAGCAAACGTTTTTCGGGTCGGTCGAAAGATCGACCTTTTTTCTTTCAGTCTTCGAGATTCACATAGGTCTCAGGCTTAAAGCGCGGGGTGCAGACGCAGTAGAACTCCAGATCCTCCGTCCCCGTATTGGCGATGCGCTGCGCCGCGCCCGCCGGAATGATCGCCTGGTCCCCGACCGCAAGGGCCTGCCGCACACCCCCGATTTCCACCACGCCTTCGCCCCTGCGCACCACATAGCGCTCACAGACTCCTGTCAGACTGTGCAGCTGTGTCGTCACGCCGGGCTCCACACGGGCGATCGCCAGCGAGGTTTCGGGCGAGGCCGGCGTGTTCATCAACTCGGTGATGTAGCACCGTTCCTCTGTCCAGAACTCTGCCTGACCGGCGTTTTCGACGAACCATAAAGGGGGCATGACAAACCTCTCTCGAGCAAACTTCCACAATGATCAGTCAGCTTGACAATTGTCAAAGCCCTGTCGGTGCGTCAGTATGCATTCGACTAAAGCATCGGACCGAAAAGTGGAATCCGGTTTTCGGATTGTTCCGATGCTCCATTGATAGTTTAGATCGCCATGCGTCCATTTGGACGCATGGCGATCTAAAGGCCAAACAGGGAGGAGTGGTCATGAGGGGTTTGAAAAACTGGTTGGCAGTGGGGCTTCTGGCGACGGCGGCATTCACTGTGCCTGCTTCTGCAGCGGACAAGTTCTTCGTCTATGTCTCCCCCGACCAGATCGGCGTCAACGCGTTCCTGAAGCTTGGCCAGGCCGGCATTGAGGAGGCGGGCGAGAAATACGGTGCGGATGTCGAAACCTATGAGAGCCGCACGGCGGCCGACCGTCTCGAAAACGTCAATGCCGCCGTCAACGAAGGCGCAGACATTGTCGTGCTCCTCGGTTTCGAGTTCAACGACATCGTCAAACAGGTCGCGCCCACCGCGCCCGACACGCAGTTCCTGATCGTCGACCAGTGCATCGACGACCGGCCGGACAATGTGCATTGCGCGGTCTTCCGCGAATATGAGGCGAGCTATCTCGTGGGTGTTGCCGCCGGCATGCTGACCGAGAGCAACAAGGTCGGCGTGGTCGGCGCGCTCGATATTCCCTTCCTGCATCGCTACACGGATGCCTATGCCGATGGCGTAAAGTCGGTGAATGCCGACGCCTCTGTCGATATTCGCTGGGTGGGTGGCGAGAACCCGTTTGCCGACCCGGTGCGCGCCAAGGAACAGGCCGTGGCCATGAACGCTGCCGGCGCCGACCAGATTTTTACAGCCACATCGGGCGGTGATTTCGGGGTCTTCGAGGCGGCGAAGGAAAAGGATTTCGACGTCTATTCCGTCGACGTGAACCAGTGCCCCAATGCGCCCGGCCACGTGGTCGATGTCACGCTGAAGCGCGTCGACAACGCCATGGTTCAGGCCATCGGCGCAATCCTCGAAGGCGAGAAGAAGCTCACCATGGCGCTCGGCCTCAAGGAAGGGGGCGTATCGACCATCGCGCTTGAGGAAGACGAACTGGCCGACAGTGGCTGTCTCATTGCAGACCATCCGGAGGTGGCGGCCAAGATGCGTGAGGTTGCAGGCCAGATCGAGGATGGCTCGCTAAAACTCGAAGACCCGATGTTCGCCAAATAAGCGCGCCAGAGCAGCACGCATCATGCGCATCGACCTGCAGGACGTCACCGTCCGCTTTGGCCCGGTCACGGCCGTGGACAGCGTTTCGCTCGGCATCAAGCCGGGCGAAATCCACGCGCTTCTCGGCGAAAACGGCGCTGGCAAATCCACCCTGATGAACGCGCTGTTCGGTCTGGTCACGCCGGCAAGCGGCACGATCAGTCTGGATGGTAAGGCGCACCGCTGGGCCTCGCCGCAGGATGCCATAGCCCATGGGCTGGGCATGGTGCATCAGCACTTCATGCTGCAGGAAGAGATGACGGTGCTTGAAAACATCGTCTTGTGCGCAGAGCCGGTGGGTCGCTTCGGCTTTGTCGATTTCGCCCGCGCGCGGTCGCGCCTCGATGAAATCGCCAAAACCCATGGTGTCGCCATCGATCTCGACCGGCGCGTCGGCCGCCTTTCCGTTGGCGAGCGGCAGGCGGTGGAGATCCTCAAAGTTCTCTACCGCGAGGCCGAAGTCTTGATCCTCGACGAGCCGACCGCCGTGCTCACCCCGCAGGAGAAGGACCGGCTTTTCGCAACGCTCAAGAGCTTCCGCGAGGCGGGCAAGGCGATTGTCTTGATCACCCACAAGCTTGATGAGGTGATGGAGATCGCCGACCGGGTGAGCGTGATGCGGGCAGGGCGTCTTGTCGCCTCCTCATCGCTTGCCGAAACCTCGAAGGAAGAGATTGCCCGCGGCATTGTCGGCGGCGATCTCCCGGCGGCCAGAACCCGCAAGCAGCTTTCGCCCGGCGAAACGGTGCTTGCCGTCGATGGCCTCACCGTCGCGCGGCGGGGCCGTGACGTCGGCCCGGTTTCGTTCGACCTTCGGGCAGGCGAGATTGTCGGAATTGCCGGCGTCAGCGGCAATGGCCAGGCCGAGCTCATCCGCGCGCTGACAGGGCTTGAGCTCGTGCGTTCTGGCTCCATCACCCTGTGCGGAAACGAGATACAAAAACTGGATGTGGAGGCGCGCCGGCAGGGCGGCATGAGCTACATCCCCGAAGACCGGCAGCGCATGGGGCTCGCCCTTCGCGCCTCCGTCAGTGAAAACGCCAATGCGGGCCGCGACGATGCGGGCGCTTTCACCGTCGGGCCGTTCCTGAAACACGGGGCCATGGCCCAATATGCGCGCTCCCTGATCGAGCGCTATCGCATTCGCGTGGCCGGTCCGCGCGCTTCCGCCTCCACCATGTCGGGCGGCAACAAGCAGAAGCTCGTGGTCGGGCGCGAACTTTCGCGCAACACGCCGCTGGTGATCGCCGAAAATCCCACATGGGGTGTCGATATCGGCGCCATCGATTTCATCCATGGCGAGTTGATGCGCATGCGCGATGCGGGCCACGCCATTCTTCTGGTTTCCACCGAGCTCGACGAGGTGATCGCATTGTCCGACCGCATTCTGGTCATGTATGACGGCGCCATCGCCGGAGAGGTGGATGGCGGCGAAGCCAGCCGCGACCGCGTCGGCGCTTTGATGACATCGCGCGCCGCCGATGCGCTGGGCGCGGCTTCGCCGGGAGCTGCTGCATGATGGCTTTCGATGCCGGCAAGGCCACCCGCAGCGCGCTGCCATGGCTCTTCACCTTCCTGTGGATCGCCGCGATCATTCTGGCGCTGCTGCTCTTTGTCGGTGCGCCGGTGGGCGAGGCGCTTTCGGGTTTCTGGAACGGCGCTTTCGGCGGGCGCAGAAACGCCTATCTTATGGCGACGCTCAGCCGCTCGGCGCTGATTGTCGGCATGGCGCTTTCGGTCATGCTGAGCTTTCGGGCAGGGCTGTTCAACATTGGCGGCGAGGGGCAGCTTGTCGCCGGCGGGCTGGTGGCAGCGCTGGTTGGCGTGCTCCTGCCGGGGCCGCCGCTGCTTGTGCTTGTCGTGGCGATCCTGGCTGCCATGCTGGCCGGCGCCTTGTGGGCGCTGCTTGCCGGTGTGCTCCAGCTCTTCATGGGCGTGCCGCTCCTTGTCGGTTCGCTTCTCCTCAATTATCCGATCCGCTACATTGCCTCCTATCTGGTGGCCCATCCTTATCGCGACGTGCAGTCGGGCATGGTGCAGTCGCATCTCGTGCCGCAGGAAACCTGGTTTGCCTATTTTCCGGGAACCCGGCTCGACATAGGCATCCTCTTCACGGCAGTGGCGGCAGCCTTTGCGCTGATCTACAGCTATTGGACCGTCCACGGCTATCACACGCGGCTCAACGGGCTTTCACCCGATTTCGCCCGCACGGTCGGCCTGCCGGTGCGAAGGCTCACCCTGCAGACACTGGCGCTCAGCGGTGCGATTGCGGGCATGGTTGGCGCAATCGCCGTGTTCGGCATTCACCACCGCTATATCGACGGCATGCTGGTGCAGCCGCTCTATGCGTGGACCGGCATCATCGCAGTGCTGCTGGTTGGCATGGTGCCCTGGGCGGTGCCGATTTCCGGCTTCTTCTTTGCCGCCGTTCAGACGGGTGCCGCCGGCATGGAGCGGGCGGCAGGCGTTCCCAAGGAGATCGCGCTGGTGGTGCAGGCGGTCATCATCCTCTTTGTCGCGAGCCGCGTTTCCGGCGCGCTGACGGCCTCACGGGGCGATGGAGACGGCCATGTTTGAGCTGATCGCCGATCCCTCCTTCGCCGCCTCCATTCCACGCTTTGTCACGCCCATCCTTCTGGCCGCTCTTGGTGGTGCGCTGTGCGAGCGGGCCGGTGTCTTCAACATCGCGCTGGAAGGTTTTTTGCTCGTGGGCGCGTTCGCGGCGGTGCTGGGGGCCTATTTCTCCGGCACGCCCTATATCGGCGCTCTCACCGCCATGGTGGCCGGCATGGCGCTTGGGGTTGTTTTCGCCGAGTTCAATGTGCGGCGCGGCGGCGATTCCATCGTCGTTTCCATCGCCATCAACCTTCTGGCAGCGGGTCTCACCACCTTCTTCCTG
Organism: Nitratireductor aquibiodomus; assembly: GCF_900105565.1. Lineage (NCBI taxonomy): Bacteria > Pseudomonadati > Pseudomonadota > Alphaproteobacteria > Hyphomicrobiales > Phyllobacteriaceae > Nitratireductor > Nitratireductor aquibiodomus. The sequence continues at coordinate 3,682,545 of NZ_FNSL01000001.1, forward strand.
CGCGCTATTTTTGATGTCACGGGCGCCTTCAGCGACCCGGCGATTGCCGGGTTTTCGCCCATTCGCCTGCCTTTCATCGAAAATGTGCCGCTCCTTGGCCCGATCCTGAGCGGCCAGGCGTTACCCTTCTATCTGGCGCTTCTCAGCGTTCCGTTCCTGCATGTGTTTCTCGCCCGTCACCGCCTTGGCCTGCGCATTCGCGCGGCGGGTGAAAACCCTCAGGCGCTGCGGGCCGGCGGCGTCAGTCCAAAACGGGTTCAGCTTCTGGCGCTCATTGCCTGTGGCGCGCTCTGCGGTCTGGGCGGGGCGCAGCTTTCCATCGCCAATGTCAATCTCTTCGTTGAGAACATGAGCGCCGGGCGCGGCTGGATCGCCGTTGTCGCGGTGCTCTTGACCCGTGGCCGCCCGTGGCCGCTCTTCTTCATCGCGCTTCTGTTCGGTGCCGTCGACAGCCTGTCCTTCCGCGTGCAAGGTCTGGGGCTTGCCCAGCAGTTCACCGACATGATGCCGTATCTGGCGACCCTTATCGTGCTGGTTGCCCTGTCATGGTGGCGGGCAAGACGCGCAAAAGGAGATGCTTCATGACCGTCGATCTGGTTGTCAAAAACGCCATTGTCGTGACCTGCGATGAAAAGCAGACGGTGATCCAAAATGGCGGCGTTGCGGTCTCAAATGGCCGCATCACGCAGATTGGCGAGAGCACAGCACTTGAACAGGCCGCGCAAAACGCCAGCAATGTCATTGACGGAAGCGGACACATCCTGATGCCGGGGCTGATCAACAGCCATTGCCATGCCGCCGACAGCCTGTTTCGCGGTCTGGTGGAGGATCTGCCGCTGGAGCCGTGGCTGCAGAAGGTGTGGACCGCCGAAGGCGCGATCCTCAACCCGCAGACTTCGCATCTCGGCAGCCTTCTGGGCTTTTCCGAACTGCTTCTTTCCGGTGTCACCAGCACGATGGACATGTTCTGGTATCCGGTAGAGACGGTTCGCGCCGCGCGCGAAGTGGGCATGCGGGTGTCGACAGGGGGCATCTTCTTCGATGGGCCGGGTGTGGACGGCGCAACACTCGATGACCGCATTGCCAGCGCCGAGGCGTTCTTTGAAGCGTTTGCGAGTGCAGACGATGTCTTCCCGGCAACCATGCCCCACGGAGCCTATACGGTGGGGCCCGAAAACCTGAAGACGGCCAGAGACATCACAAACAAACACGGTGGGCTCTTCAGCACGCATGCGGCGGAAACCAAGGCTGAACAGGCCGATGTGGAAGGCCGCTATGGCAGTTCCGTCATCCGCCATCTTGATCATCTTGATCTCCTTGATGAGCGTACGACGCTCGCCCATTGCGTCCATCTGGACGATGAGGAAATCGCCATTCTGGCGCGCACGGGCACGACCGTCTCCCACAATCCCATGTCCAACCTGAAGCTCGCCTCCGGCATTGCCCGCATACCCGACATGCTGGCAGCCGGTGTCCATGTCGCACTCGGAACCGATGGTGCGATCAGCGGCAATGACCTCGACATGTGGATGGCGTTGCGGCTGGCGGCCACGCTACACAAGGGCGCGAGCCAGCGGGCCGATGCCGTCTCCACCCATGAGGCGCTCGGGATGGCGACACGCTCCGGCGCGCGGGCGCTGGGCGCGGCCGACAGGCTGGGCAGTCTGGAGAAGGGCAAGCTCGCCGACATGATCCTGATCGATGTGAAGCGCCCGCATGCGGTGCCGATGTTCGATCCCGTCACCCATCTCGTTTATTCCACCGCCAAATCCGACGTGCGCCATGTGTTCGTCGGTGGCGAGCAGGTGGTGCGCGATGGCGTGCTCACCCGCCACACGATCGACGACACGCTGGACGCAGTGGCAGAGCTCGCGCCGCGCATCGCCGCCACCGTGGCCTGACAGTAAAACCCTGGGAGAATGAAATGAGCGAAAGCCAACTCGCGCGTCTTGAGCGCGCCCATGCATCCATCGCCAAGCGGGCAGGCGCGCCAGCACCCATCGCCATCATGCTGGGTTCGGGGCTCGGCCAGCTTGCCGACCGGGTGGAGGATGCCGTCACGATCCCTTACGGAGAGGTCGAGGGCTTTCCGGTCTCCACCGCACCCGGCCACAAGGGCGCTTTCGTGATCGGCAACCTGGAGGGCCAGCGCGTGATCATGATGCAGGGCCGGCTGCATCTTTACGAAGGCTGGTCGCCGCGCGACATCGCTCTTGCCGTCTATCTGCTCAAGCGCCTCGGTGCCGAAACGCTCATCGTCACCAATGCCGCCGGCTCGCTCAATCCCGATTACGATCCCGGAGACGTGATGCTCATCGAGGATCACATGAATTTCACGGGGCTGAACCCGCTGGTCGGCCCCAATGACGACGCCATCGGCCTGCGCTTTCCCGATATGTCGCGCGCCTATGATCCTGACCTGCTCGAGCTCACGCGCAAAGCGGCGGATGCGGCTGGCATTGCCGTGCGGCAGGGCATCTATGCGGGCGTTCTGGGGCCGTCCCTCGAAACCTCGGCGGAGCGTCGCTATTACCGCGCTTCCGGCTCGGATGCCGTCGGCATGTCGACGGTCACCGAGGTGATTGCCGCCGGCCACGCATCGCTGCCCGTCATCGGGCTTTCGGCCATCACCAACAAGGCGACCGGCGGTCCCGACCAGCAGCCGGACACGATCGAAGACGTGTTTGCCAATGCCGAAATTGCCGGGCGCAAAATCGAGGCGATCCTGGCCAAGCTTCTGCCCAACCTGAAAGGAGCCTGATCATGGCTGCAACCATCCCACCCGTCGCATCCCTGCTTGATCTCGCCGGTCGCACGATCATCGTCACTGGCGCCAGCGGCGGCGTTGGCGGCGGCATCGCACGGCGGCTGCATGAGGCGGGTGCGAATGTGGTGTGTCATTACAATGGCAACAAAAGCGCCGCCGAGGCGCTTGCCGGCGAACTTGGCGCGCGGGCGTTTGCTGCCGGCGGTGACCTTTCGAAGGAAGCCGAAGCGGCCTCTCTCATGAAAGCGGCGCTTGAAAAATTCGGAGCTGTTCACGGCGTGGTCAACAATGCCGGCTTCCAGCCAGTCGAGGCTTTGCGGGAGATTGACGAGGCCGGCTGGGCGCAGATGATGGCGATCAACACCGGCGCGCCGTTTCTCCTGACGCGCGCTTTTGCCGACCATGTGGAGACGCGCGGTGGCGGTGGTGCGGTCGTCAACATTGCCTCCATCGAAGGGCATCAGCCGGCCCCCGGCCATGCCCATTATGCGGCCTCCAAGGCAGCGCTCTTGATGTTCACCAAGGCGGCAGCGCTGGAGCTTGGCGGGCTTGGCATTCGCGTCAATTCCGTCTCGCCCGGCCTGATCCACCGCGACGGCATCGAGGAAGGATGGCCCGAAGGTGTGAACCGCTGGAAGGAAGCGGCACCGCTTGGCCGGCTCGGCCAGCCGGAGGATATCGGCGACGCTGCGCTCTTCCTTCTCTCCGAGGCTTCGCGCTGGGTGAGCGGGACGAACATCACGGTCGATGGTGGCGTCAGCGCCCGCTCGACCTGGTGAGAAAACAAAGCTGAAACAGACAATTACAACAAGAATCGGAATCAGACCGTGAGGTGGGTTCCGAAGAATGACAGGGGCTTGGAATGAAGGCACTTGAAGGCAAGGTCATCGCGGTTACCGGGGCAGCCGGCGGCATTGGACGTGGCATCGCTCAGGCAATCATCGAGGCGGGCGGGCGCGTGGCGCTGCTCGATCTGCCGGGGCCAAAACTCGAAGCGGCACTCAAGGATCTTGGCGGCGAACCCAATGTCATCGCGGCTGCAAGCGACGTGACCGACAGCGCCAGCATGGAGGCCGCATTCGCCGAGGTGGTCGCCCACATGGGCAGGCTCGACGGGCTCGTCAACAATGCCGGCGTTGTGCGGCTTGGGGCAGCAGACAAGCTCACCGGAGACGATGTCGATCTCGAAATGGCGGTCAATGTGAAGGGGGTTCTGCTCGCCTCGCAGGCAGCCGCGCGCCAGATGGAAAAGGGCGGCGCGATCGTCAACATCGCCTCCAATGCCGGCAAGGTCGGCTATCCCAATATGGCCGGCTACAACGCCTCCAAGGCGGCGGTGATCAACCTGACCCGCTCGCTCTCGCTCGAATGGGCAGCACGCGGCATCAACGTCAATGCCGTGTGCCCGGGCGGCGTGGCAACCGACATGCTCAAGACCGTGGCTGACTTCATCGTCGGTGGCGATGCGGCGAAGTCGGAAGAGATGATGAAGCAGATGGTTCCCGCACAGCTTGGCCGTCACATCCAGCCGGTCGAGGTGGGACGTGTGATTGTCTTCCTGTTGTCGGATGCGGCAACGATCATCCGCGGACAGTCCATCACCATTGATGGTGGCGACACGCCTTATTGATGTAAAAAACCGCCGCTTTGGTTAGTGCCAAAGCGGCGGTTTTCAGTTTTCCGGAAAACGCCTGATAATTCCCGAAAACGATTCAGAAACAGGCGATTTTCCCGGATTTCTGAATCGTTTTCTGAAATTCACGCAGCGTCCGATTTCGCCCGGTCGGGGAAGAGCTTGGCGAGCCCTTCTGGTGAGGCATCGGCGATGCCGCGCTCGGTGATGAGACCGGTGACAAGCCGTGCCGGCGTCACGTCGAAGGCGGGATTTCCGGCAGGCGATGCCTCGGGCGAAATCCGCACCTGCCGAACCTTGCCGTCCTCATCCTTGCCCCAGACCAGCGAGACTTCGTCGCCCGAACGTTCCTCGATGGGAATCTCCTTCACGCCGTCATGCACCGTCCAGTCGATGGTGGGCGAGGGCAGTGCGACATAGAAGGGGACGTTGTTGTCTTTTGCCGCCAGCGCCTTCAGATAGGTGCCGATCTTGTTGCACACATCGCCATCGGCGGTGGTGCGGTCGGTGCCGACGATCACCATGTCGACCATGCCATGCTGCATCAGGTGCCCGCCGGCATTGTCCACCACCAGCGTGTGCGGCACGCCGTGACCGGCCATCTCCCACGCGGTGAGTTGGGCGCCCTGATTGCGTGGGCGGGTTTCGTCCACATAGACATGAACGGCAATGCCTTCTTCCACCGCGTGGTAGATGGGCGAGGTGGCGGTGCCGAAATCGACGGTGGCCAGCCAGCCGGCATTGCAGTGGGTGAGAATGTTGACCGGCTCGCCGGGCTTCTTGCGGGCGGCGATCTCGCGAATGATTTCCAGCCCGTTCCGGCCGATGCTGCGGTTCAATTCCACATCCTCATCGGCGATCTCGGCGGCGCGCTTGTAGGCCGCCGCGGCGCGGTCGGCCTCGGGAATGTCGCGCAGGAGGCCGCGCATTTCATCCAGCGCCCAGCGCAGATTGATCGCGGTGGGGCGTGTCTCGTGGAGCTGTTCCCACACCGCATCGAGTGCGGCATCGGAAGCATCCTCGCGCATGCGCATGGCAACGCCATAGGCGGCGGTGACGCCGATCAGCGGCGCGCCGCGCACCCACATATCGCGAATGGCCGTGGCGATGCCTTCGACGGTGCGCACGTTTTCGATGCGCAACTCGTGCGGCAGCCAGCGCTGGTCGATGAGATCGACAGACCAGCCATCCTCGTTCACCCAGATGGTGCGGTAGTGCCTGTCTCCAACCTTCATGACAATTTCCCCTGATCGAGTGCTTCCGCCAGCCGGTCGAGCTCGGCGAGCGATTGAATCTTGTTGCGATTGACGACGATGTGGCGACCGAATTTCAGCGCCGGTGCTTCACACGAAGCGCGCAGGCTCTCGTCGGCGATGTCCTCGAAGTCGGCATTGTGGGCGAGGCCCAGAATGCGGCGGTGCATCTCGATGCCGGCAAAGCCAAGCATGTCGGTCCACAGATCGTGGATCACGTGGTTGAGCGCCTGTTCGGAGGCAAGCCCGTCATCCTGATCTTCATATAGGGCGGCCTGATAGAGAATCCCGCTGCGCTCGGTGCGCCACAGATGGGCGAACTCGTCGCGGAAAGTACTCCACGTTTCCTCGATAACGCGCAGAAGATAGGCGCGCATAGAGGCGCGGCTGCCATTCTCTTCATGGCCGCGCTGCGAGAAATAGGCCATCCAGTAATTGGCGATGAGCATGCCGACATCGAAGGCCATGGGGCCGTAGAAGGCGAATTCGGGGTCGATGATGCGCGTGTCGTCCGGCGTGACCATGACGGAGCCCGAATGCAGGTCGCCATGCACCATGGTCTCGGCTTTCGATACGAAGAGGTGCTTCATGCGCTGCGCTTCGACCTTCAGATCGCGGTCTGAACGCAGTTCCTTCACCAGCGCGTCGAGACCCGGTGTGTGCCGGTTCATCGGCGCTTCGAAATAGGGATCGGAAAAGACGAGATTTTCCGTGATGTCGCATAGGTCGATATTGTCCGCGAAGAGGGCGAGATCGGCCTTGCGGTCTGCCGCTTTCATGGAAAGGTCGGACCCTCGGAAGAGGGTGCGCGCCATGAACAGGCCGAGATCGCGGCCGATCTTCGGCAGTTCCTGCCCTTCGATGAGGGCGCGGCGGAGAATGATGTGCGGTGAAAGAAACTCCATCGCAATCAGCGCCTGCGTTTCATCGAAATAATGCACGGCAGGCACGGTTCCCGGCGCGCGCTCTTCCTGGCGGGTCAGCGCGTGATATTCGAAGAAGGAGCGCTTCAGCGGAAGCGGCCAGCTATCGCCGACCAAGCGGACATAGGGCAGCGCCTGCTTGATGATGAGCGTTTCGCTGCCGCCCTCGACGATGAAGACGAGATTGAGATTGCCGTCTCCCACCTCGCGGACCTTCCAGCCCGCCGGTGCGCCGCCGAGGCGGCCGGCAATCTCCGGAATGTTGCCAAGGCGCTCCGGCAGGGTCTCCACCGTCAGGGCCTCGAAGGCGTTCTCTTTCATCTCTCCAACTCCTCCCTTTCGCGCCTGAACCGGCGATGGATGGCGCGCGTCCTGTATCTGCCAGTGTTCCCGCACAAATTTTCTCTCCGGAAGGGAGAAGAAGCACGAGCCCAACCTGTTCATCGTGCTCCCCGATCCTGCAGAAAGGGGAAGCGTGAAAGGCGCAGACCGAGACTGGTGACCACCACCCTCTCATGCCGTCAGTTCAGGCGATACGCTACCAAGGCTCTGTCATTTGTCAATCATGTTGACAAATGCTTGTTACCTGTTAGCGTCACATTGGGAGGAGAGCATGGGCGACAACGCCATCTTTCGCATTGCCGGCCTGACAAAGGCATTTGGACCCAACGCTGTGTTGCGTGGAGTGGGGCTCGACCTGCGCGCCGGCGAGGTGACGGTTCTGATGGGTGCCAACGGTGCCGGCAAGTCGACGCTGGTCAAGGTCATGAGCGGCGTTCATCGCGCTGACCGTGGCATGATGATGCTGGGCGACAAACCCTTCTCTCCCGCTACCCCGGCAGAAGCGATGCGCGCTGGCGTGGTGACGGTGCACCAGAACATCAATGACGGTGTGGTGGGCGCGCTCGACGTGGCCAGCAATCTGGTGCTCGACCGGCTGAATGGCGCTGGTAGCGGCTTTTTCTTCAATCCACGAAAGGTGCGGCGCGAGGCGCGCGAGGTGGCCGAGCGCATGGGGCTCGGGATCGACCTCAGCGCCGAGGTGACCGACCTGCCGCTCGCCGACCGGCAGATGGTGGCCATCGCACGCGCCATGGCGCATGAACCGCAGGTGATGATCCTCGACGAGCCCACCTCTTCGCTTTCGAGCCATGAGGCCGAACGGCTTTTTGCGCTGATCGAGCGGCTTCGGGCGCGCGGCGTCGCCATTCTCTACATTTCGCATCGCATGTCGGACATTCGCCGTCTGGCCGATCGCATTGTCAGCCTGCGCGACGGGGCCATCGTCGGACAGTTCGACGAGAAGCCGCTCGACTATGAAGGCGCGGTGAACGCCATGCTGGGCCAGAATCTCGGCCTTCACAGCATCGATGCGCGCGCTGCCGGCGCGCCGGTTTTCTCGGTCCGCGATCTGCGCATCGCACCGGGCGCGAAATCGCTTTCCATGGAACTCGGCGCTGGCGAGGTTGTGGCGGTGACGGGGCTTGTGGGCGTCGGCAAGACGCGGCTTGCCGAAACGCTGTTCGGCATTCATACGCCGCTCGCCGGCTCCATGCAGCTCGATGGCAGGGCCTATGCGCCCAAAACGCCGGCGAGCGCGGTCAGGGACGGCGTTTTCCTTGTCGCCAAGGACCGCGCGTCCACCGGCATCGTGCCGGAGTTCAACATCTATGAGAATATGAGCCTGCCGTTTCTGCCGCGCTTCTCGAACATGAGCGTGACGCGGCGGCGGGCCGAGCGGCAGACCGCGCGCGAGCAGATTGCGGACCTCAAGATCGTGTGCCGCTCCGAGCGCGACGATCTGGCAACGCTTTCAGGCGGCAACCAGCAGAAGGTGACGGTGGCGCGCTGGCTGACGCAACCTTCGCGGTTGCTCATCCTCGACGAACCGTTTCAGGGCGTGGACATTGCCGCGCGCCATGACATCGCGGCCAAGCTGCGCGAAAGTGCGGGCGACCGCGCGACACTGGTCTTTCTGACCGAACTGGACGAGGCGCTGGAGACGGCGGACCGCATCCTCGTCATGTCCGAGAACACGATTGTCGGCGAGCATCGCAATGCCGACGTGGATATGGACCGGCTGTTGGCCGAAGTGGCCGGCCAGCGTCTGGAACCCGCAGGGAGCGTTTAGAGAATGGACAGCCGTACGGCGGACAAGACCCCGGTTGAAACCCCGGCTGAGGCGCTGGTGCAGCCGAAAGACGGCCGCTCGCTGCGCGAGCTGGCAATCCGCTATGGCTTTCTGAGCCTGCTGGTGGGCCTGATCGTCTTCTTCTCGCTTGCCACGCGCGGTTTCACCTCGCCGCAGGCGGCGGTGTTCATTCTGCAATCGGTTTCGATCACCGGCATTCTGGCGCTCGGCGTGACGGCGACGCTGGTGGTGGGCGGCTTCGACCTTTCCATCGGCTCCATCGCCACAAGCTCCATGATGGCGGCGGCCTATGTGATGGTGGTGCTGGAGCAGAACGCGCTCGTCGCGGTTCTGGTGTGTCTCGCCATCGGCGCGCTGGTCGGGCTGATAAACGGTCTCATCATCTGCTACATGCGCGTGCCCGATCTTTTGGCCACGCTCGGCATGATGTTTCTGCTGATCGGTCTGCAGCGCATCCCGACCGAAGGACGCTCCATCGCCACCGGCATGACGCTGCCCGACGGCTCGACGGCTGAAGGCACGTTCAGCCAGGCCTTTCTGGCGCTTGGGCGGCACCGGTTCGATCTGTTTATCGAAAACCTCGTGCCGGCGTCGGTGGTGGTGCTGATCGTGCTGGCGATCCTGATCTGGTTCTTCCTCGAATACACGCGGTTCGGCCGCATGATGTATGCGGTGGGATCGAATGCGCGCGCTGCGGAATTCGCCGGCGCGCCGGTCAAGGCCTATCGCATCTGGGCCTATGTGATTTCCGGTGTCTTCGCTTCCATCGGCGGCATTCTTCTGGCCGCGCGCCTTGGGCGCGGCGACATTGCATCGGGCAACAACCTGCTTCTGGATGCGGTGGCGGCCGCACTCATCGGTTTTGCGGTGCTGGGCGCTGCCAAACCGAACGCGTTTGGAACGGCCATCGGGGCGCTGTTCGTGGGCGTGCTCCTGCAGGGGCTCACCATGATGAACGTGCCGTATTACACGCAGGATTTCGTCAAGGGCGCGGTGCTCGTCATCGCTCTGATCTTCACCTTTGCGCTTCTGGGGAGGAATGCCCGGTAGCGCCCGTTCAAGAGAAAACAGGCAGTGGAGGAGTAAGAGTATGGAAATTTCACGCAGACTTCTGGGCAAGATGGCCGCGGCACTGGCCGGCGCCACCATGCTTCTGCCGGCAGCCGCCGGCGCGCAGGACAAACCCGCGCCATTCGACAATCCGGGCGATGTGGAGATCGCGCTGGTGCGTTATCTTTCCACGGGCGATTTCTTTCAGGCCTATCTTTCGGGCGTGGAAAAGCAGGCTGAGGCGCTGGGCGTGAACCTGCGCGTGCTCGACAGCCGGCAGGACGCCGCCCTTCAGGCCGACATGGTGGATCAGGCGATTGCGCTTGGCGTTGATGGCATCATCATCCAGCACGGCCTGACCGAATCCATGAAGGAAGCCGCACAGCGCGCCGTCGATGCGGGCATCAAGGTCGTGGCCTTTGACGTGAATGTCGAGAACGATGCGATCCCGCAGATCGAGCAGTCCGACCGGGATCTGGCGCGTCTGGCGCTGGAACAGGCCATTGCCGACAATGGCGAAGCGTGGAAGGCGGGCTATGTCTATGTGGCCGGCATTGCGCCGCTCGACCGCCGCGACGAGACCTGGCGTGAATTCAAGGAAAAATATTCGGGCATTGAGGAAGTGGCGCAGTTCGGCACGCTCGACAATCCGATCGCCAATTCGGTGGCCAACCAGGCGCGCTCGGTGGTGACGGCAAACCCGGACATCCAGGTCATGTTCGCGCCCTATGACGAATTCGCCAAGGGCGTGAAGATCGCCGTGGACGAGGCCGGCCTTTCCGACAGCATCAAGATCTATTCGGCTGACGTTTCGACGGCTGACATTTCCGCCATGCGCGAGCCGGGCAGCGCTTGGGTGGCGACGGCGGCCACGAACCCTGCCGTCGTGGGCGAGGTTTCGGTGCGCGCGCTTGCGATGCTTCTGGCCGGCGAGGAGCCGGGCAAGAGCGTCATCGTTCCGCCGACGCTGATCACCCAGCAGGCGCTGAACGACGGCGACATCAAGAACATGGACGATCTCTCGGCGAAGATGCCGCAGTTTGCCCATGCCGATGTGGCCGTGCCGGACTGGATGCCGCTGCCTGCGCGGGACTGAGGCAGCGCTAGAATGGATCGACGAGGGCGGCTTTCGGGTCGCCCTTTTTGTTTTGCGCGGAGATGATGGTGCGTGCCCTTTCCCTTGGCCCTTCGACAAGCTCAGGATGAGGGAAAGGGCAGGGACACGGGGCGCTTGAACGGGATACGTGGCTCGCGGTGAAGTGGCAACGAAAGCCCTCATCCTGAGCTTGTCGAAGGGCCAGGGCGGAATGGAGGGGCGACCTTTGCAGCGCTGGCGCGCGCCCCTCATCCGCCTGCCGGCACCTTCTCCCCGCTGGCGGGGAGAAGGAAAGCGCGGAGATGACGGTGGAGCTTTATCAACGTTGCACTTGAAGGCGTGAAAATCGAAGCTTCCTCCTTCTCCCCGTTCACGGGGAGAAGGTGCCGGCAGGCGGATGAGGGGCCTGCCGAGTTTCTCTGTATCAGCGCAGCGCTGCCGCGATGTTGCCGCCGTCGACGGTTGTGACGTCGGCGGTGGTGCGCTCGGCGAGGGCGTGGTTGAGGAAGGCCTGCGCCACGTCCTCGGCACGCACCTCGAGGCCGAGAAGATTGCCGCCCATATAATCCTTCTCCGAAACGCCGCGCGCGGTGGAGCGGTTGGCGATCATCTCGTTGGTCAACAGGCCGGAACGGATGCGGTCGGCATTGACCGCGTTGGAGCGCACGCCGATGGAGCCGTAATCCAGCGCATATTGGCGCGAGAGGAACAGCGTTGCCGCTTTGGGCAGGCCGTAAGCGCCGAAATTCGCGCCCGGATTGACCGCCTGCTTGGAGGCGTTGAAGAGGAGCACGCCGCCGGTGCCCTGCTGCTTGAAGAGGCGCACCGCATTCTGCGCAACGCTCTGATGCGCGAAGAAGTTGAGCTCGAAGCTCTGGCGCAGCGTGGCGTCTTCCAGATCGCCGATTTTGCCTTCCCACGCAGCGCCCGCATTGGAAACGACGATATCGATACCGCCGAACACATCGCGCGCCTTGTCGAAGGCGGCGCGAACGGCTGCCGCGTCGGTCACGTCCGCACCGATGCCGATGGCGGCGTTGCCAATGTTCTTCGCGACCTCTTCGGCCTTGTCGGCGTGCAGGTCGACGACGACCACATGCGCGCCCTGTGCGGCGAAGAGCTTTGCCGTGGCGGCGCCGATGGCGCCAGCGCCGCCGGTGACCAGCGTGACCTGACCAGACAGCGGCTTGGGCTTGTTTGAGGCGAGCTTGGCCTGTTCGAGAGACCAGTATTCGAGCTCGAAGAGATCGGAGAGCGCGAGCGGATGGAAGGAGCCGATGGCTTCGGCGCCAGTGACGGCTTCCACCAGCATCTCACCCACATCGGCGGCGATCTTCGCCTCCTTCATGCTGCGGCCATGGCCGATGAGGCCGAGCCCGCGCACCAGTGTGAGGCGCGGCATGGTGTCGAGCATGGTGCGCTCCACATCGTCGGCAGCGTTGTTGGTCTCGAAATAATCCTTGTAGCGGTCGGAGAACTCCGCGACTTTTTCGCGGACGACCTTGCCATATTCATCGAGCTTGCCGGCCTCCGGGGCGGGCAGCACCATGGGGCCGGTCTTGATGCGGATCGACAGATCAGGCGTCGAGACGCCGCGGGTGGCGAGATCTTCGGCCGTGTCGGCGTTCACATAGTCGAGGATTTTTGGCGAGGTGCGGAAGTCGCAGACCATGCGGCCATATCTGCCTTCCCCTTCGTCGATGGCGATGGCGCCGCGCAGATAGGGCATGATCTCGGACGGGGTGGCCAACTCCTTCGGCAGCGCCACCGGCTTGAAGGGCGTTTTGCCGTTTTCGACCACGTAATCCTCGGCCATGGTGACGAACTCGATCATGAGATCGTAGGCGGTCTTCGCGTCTTCGGCGAAGGTGAAGATGCCGTGCTTGTCGAGGATCAGGCCTTCCACGGATGGGTTCTTGTCGTAGATGTCGGCGGCTTCCTTGGCGAGGTCGAAGCCCGGCTTGATGTAGGGGACGAAGCCCAGCCGATCGCCGAACACTTTTTTACAGAGCGCTTCGGAATCCTCCTGATCGACCAGGGCGAGGATGGCGGTGGAATGCGTGTGGTCGACGAATGTGTGCGGCAGGAAGGCGTGCAGCAGCGTCTCGATGGAGGGGTTCGGGGAACCCGGATCGATGAGGTTGGCGCGCTGCATGGCGACCATGTCTTCGTCGGCCAGGGAGGGCAGCGCGCGGGCGGCCAGAAGCGCATCCATCTTCACCGCCGGCAGGCCCTGCGGCTCGATCACGCCCATGTCCCAGCCGCTGCCCTTGACGCAGAGCACATCATATTCGCGGCCCAGAATGTCTGTGGCCTTGCTCTTGAGCGAGGTGTTGCCGCCGCCATGCAGGACAAGGCGCGGCTCGCCGCCCAGAAGGCGGGTCGTGTAGACGCGCAGCGCCAGATCGCGCGCGACGCCCTTTTGCGCATAGTGCTCGACAAGCTTTTCGGCTTCGCTGTCTTTCCAGAGGTTCTGCATGTCTGTCCCGTAAGTATCTTGAAGGGTTGCGCTTGCCGGCGTGGATCAGGCCGGCGTCGGTTCATGGGCGGTGTGATGCTTCAGAAGCTTCGTCGCCATGGAAGAGGTGGTCACCAGATGGGTGAAGAAACGGCCGGCGATGGCGGCTTGCAGGGGCTCGAACTTCTCGTCCTCCTGCACCACCATCAGCCGTTTGGGGATGGTGCGGATGGCGTCGAAATCGGCCGAAATCATGCGCCGGTTGTAATCGCAGTCGAGCAGCGTGCCGTCGGCGGTGATGATCTGCCCGGCAATGACGCCGGTGGCCCCCATCGCTTTCAGCCGCTCAAGCTCGGCCACGCTGAGCGCGCCGCATTTGATGACATGGCTGTCGGTGTCGAGCGCGCCGACCGTGAACAACGCCAGATCGCAGGCGCCGATGCCGTCGAGCTGTTCGCGGATGACGGGCTCCTCGCGCAGAGCGCGCGCCAGTTCCTCGGTGCGGAGCACGAGGGGCGCATAGAAGTTCAGGCCCTTGGCGTTCAGCCGGCGGGCGATCTCCATGGTGCACTGGTCGGGACGGTAGGCATAGGGCGAGCCGAGATTGCCGCACATCTCAACGACCGTGACGCCCTCGCGATCGGCGTAACTCATCGCATCGGCGATGTCGTAGACGGTGCGGCCCCAGGCGACGCAGACCTGATTGCCGTTCTCGACCATTTCGAGAAACACATTGGCGGCCAGTGTCGGAATTTCAGAGGCAGGTGAGGGTGAGAAAGAATCCTCGCCCACAAGCCACACGGTCTCCAGCCCGAACGCATCCTCCATCTGGCGTGCAAGGCGCTCACCGCTGAAAAGATGCGTGGACGTGGAGATGTTGACGATGCCGGCCTCGCGCGCCTTGCGCAGATAAAGCGCCACCGACGCGCGCGAAATGTTCAGTCGTCGCGCGACTTCGTCCTGACGCAGGCCATGCGTATAATAAAGCCATGCGGCCTTGTGTATGATCTGCTCTGCTGGACGATAAGCCATTCCACGCCTCCTTTCGACATTATTCACGGTGATTGACAAAAGTCAATTCGCAGTCGGGAAGAAGGGCGGGCTCGGGGAGCGGGAGACTGGGAAGTGGCGAGACTAGGACGTGGCGAGACCGGGAAGTGGCGGGATCGGGAAATGGCGGGAGCGGAAGACGTGAGAGGTGGGATCGGCGGTGCCGTTGTGGCGCGGTTCGCGTGTCCGGGATGACGTGGCTGGCCGGATCGCACGGGATGCGGGCAAGAGAAAGGCCGGGATGCGCGATGCATCCCGGCCTTCGCCATGTTGTGTGTTGCCAGGCAGCGCGGCCGGTGTTGCCGACTGGTCAATAACCGCGCGGGCAGCGTGCCTCGTAGCGACGACCGTATTCGTCGCGGTAGACACAGCGGTTGCTGTTTTCCGATGCGCGGCCGACGAGGGCACCGGCCACGGTGCCGATGGCGCCGCCGATGATGGCACCTTCAACCTTGTTGCCCGAGGCGAGCGCGCCGATGGCCGCGCCGCTGGCGCCACCGAAAGCAGCGCCCTGTTCGGTGGGCGTGCAGGCCGCGACACCGAGAAGCAGTGCTGGTACGAGAAGCAGTGACTTTTTCATGGATCCTCTCCAATTGGTTCCTTGTTCATAAGCCGCAGACATTGATTTGGTTCCGTCTGTAGCTGTCCGAATAATGATGTCCCTATAGCGATATAGCATGGACATGAAATCCGGCAAAACTCCGTTAGACAAGCGCAGTTTGTGTCTATTTCTCGTCTTCTTGTGTGAGTTAGGCCACTGAAATAAACGCGAATTCCGTTGCGAAGTGCAGATTTTGGCTTTTCTGGGGCAAAAATTTGGCCTCATGGGGTTCCATCTGCCTTCTATTTGCCCGACCTTGGTCTCAATCCACACGGTCGAGGTCGCATACAGACAATGTGCGATGGCGTTTTTGGGCCACCCTTCAATGTGTGGAGGAGTGTTCCGGGGACGGGTGGCCATTCTGTCGTTCGCTTCCAGCTCTCGGACAGAAATGGAGTGAGACATGTCAAATGAAATCATTGAGGAGGACCACGGGCTTGAACCGGGCCAGGACAATATTCGTCTGCTGGGTCTCGACGTTCACAACCCTGTTTTCTTCGTTTCCGCCGTGTTGATTGTCGCTTTCGTAATCGTCACACTGATTTTTCGCGACGCAGCGGGCGATGTTCTGGGCGGTCTTCGGGTCTGGCTGACGTCGACCTTCGACTGGGTGTTCATGCTGTCGGCCAATCTGTTTGTGCTGTTCTGCATCGTGGTCGCGCTGACACCCCTTGGCAAGGTTCGCCTGGGCGGCAAGGATGCGGTGCCCGAGTATTCCTATTCCGGCTGGTTTGCCATGCTGTTCGCCGCCGGCATGGGCATTGGTCTGATGTTCTTCGGCGTTCTCGAACCGATGTACCATTTCAACAACCCGCCGCTCGGCCTTGAAGCGCCGCTTGCCGATGGCGAGCTCGTCGCGAGCGCCGTGCCGGCGGCCCGTGAAATGGGCATGGCGGCGACCATCTTCCATTGGGGACTGCATCCCTGGGCGATCTATGCCGTGCTGGCGCTTTCGCTGTCGCTTGCCGCCTACAACAAGGGGCTTCCGCTTTCCATCCGTTCGGCGTTCTACCCGATTCTGGGCGAACGGGTGCGCGGCTGGCCCGGTCACTTGATCGACATTATGGCGGTCTTCGCAACGCTCTTTGGTCTTGCAACTTCCCTCGGTTTCGGCGCCTCGCAGGCTCTTGCCGGGCTGAATGAGCTTTATGGTGTTCCGAACACGGACACGGTCAAGGTTCTGCTCATCATGGGCATTACCTGTGTTGCACTGGTTTCAGTTGTGGCGGGGCTGGATGCCGGCGTGAAGCGTCTTTCCGAGATCAACATGGTGCTCGCCATCCTTCTTCTGCTGTTCGTCATTATCTTTGGCCCGACGCTGGCGATCATCACCGGCTTTTTCTCCAACACATGGTCCTACGTGAAGGAACTGCCCGAACTGTCGAACTGGATCGGTCGTGAAGACACGGGCTTCATGCATGGCTGGACCACGTTCTACTGGGCCTGGTGGATCTCCTGGTCGCCTTTCGTGGGCATGTTCATCGCCCGCGTTTCCAAGGGGCGCACCGTGCGCGAGTTCATCACCTGTGTGCTGATCATCCCGACACTCGTGTCGATCCTCTGGATGACCACGTTTGGCGGCACCGCGATGGAGCAGTTCCTGACCGAGGGTTACACGGGCGTTCAGGAGACGGTGGTGGACTATGTGCCCGAGCTTTCGCTGTTTGCCATGCTGGCAGACCTGCCGCTCGCCGGCATCAGCTCGCTGATCGGCATCATACTGGTCATCGTTTTTTTCGTGACATCGTCGGATTCCGGTTCGCTGGTCATCGATACGATCACCGCCGGTGGCAAGATCGACGCCCCGGTGGCGCAGCGTGTCTTCTGGGCGCTCTTCGAGGGCCTGGTCGCGATTGTGCTTCTGCTCGGTGGCGGACTGGCCGCGCTTCAGGCCGGTGCGATTGCAACGGGCTTCCCGTTCGCAATTCTTCTGATGGTCATGCTCTACGCCACCTTCAAGGCGCTGCGGCATGAAAGGGCAAGCGGGAACTAGATCGCCGTGCGTCCATCCGGACGCACAAAGGACGATCTAGACGATTGATGGAGCATCGGAATAAACCGAAAACCGGTTTCCACTTTTCGGTCCGATGCTCTAGATCGCCGTGCGTCCATCTGAATGTACAATGAGCCCCGGCATGGACCTGCCGGGGCTCTTTGATTCAGTCAGGTTCCCCCCTGGGCGGGTGTGCCGGCTTCGGAGACTGCTGCCAGGTAGTCGCGATAGCTCACACATTTCACATCTTCCATGACACAGACGTCTTCTGCGAAACGCTCCAGCGCGTTCCAGTAGGCGCCGTCGTTCATCAGGGTAAAATGAAAGCCGAGCTGGAAGGGTGTGCGGCGTCCGGCATACTCTTTCTCGAAGGTGGCCATGAAGGCATCATAGGTTCGCTGCTCAAAGGCGGCAGCAGCTTCCGGCTTTTCCTTGCCGCCGGAGTGGCGCACATAAAGATTGTAATCCATGGCGATGATCTGTCTGTCGCGCGGCCCTTCCGGTATCAGCGGAAGCGAGAAATGCGCGACGCCGTTGCGTGTTCTGGGCAGGGCAGGGCCGCGTGAGACGGTGCTCGCGTCATAGGCGAAGCCAGCTTTCTCGAGTGTCTTGAAAAGCCCCTTGTTCGTGGACAGATACGGTGCCCTGAAACCGCGAATCTCCCTGCGCGCGAAATCCTGCCAGCCCCGGGGTTCTCCATCGATCCCGTTCAGTTTCCAGGCATCGGCGACAATCGTTGTGAACTGGTCAAACTCCTGCGCCCAGTCCTTGGCGCTCCAGTTCTTCCCGTCGAAATGTCCACAGCCATGACTTGCCACTTCGTGCCCTTCTGAACGGGCGGTCCAGATCTGGCCGAGACGGCCCTCGACATCTTCGCGTGAATAGCCGCTCCCCACATTCGAGCGACCGCGCGGCAAGCCGGGGGCCTCGTAGGCTTTGCGCGTTTCGGGCGAGAGCAGATAAACGCAGGACAGAAAGTAGGTGAAGCTGGCACCGGTCTTCTGGCCGAGCGCGCGACTGCGCTCCCACTGTTCCAGATGCAGCGCCCCATCGAAGGAGATGATCACATATTGCGGCTTTTGCGCTTTCGCGGCGTCGCCGGCAAAACAGGAACCTGTCAACGCCAGCGCGGTCGCGCCGGCGCAGAGAAATTTGAGCATCATCGGGCAATCCAGTATGCAAATCGAAGCGGGCAGCGTTACCGCCCAAATATGGCCGAGTTTGGAAAGCAGCACCGTTGCGCCGCAGCTGATGTTGACTTCAAATCAACAGAATCAGGACGAAATGGCGGCCCCCCCTTCCATGGCGGCAAATTTCGTCTAAAAAGCCCGGAACCGGAAAAGCGCGGGAAATGCCCGCCAGACATGGGTCGCATATGTCCGACGACAGTTTCATTCGCGAAGTCAACGAAGAGCTCCGCCAGGATCAGTTCAAATCTCTTTGGCGTCGTTTCGGCCCCATTGCCATTGGTGCCGCCGTGCTGCTCGTCGTCGCGACCGCAGGCTATGTCGGTTATGAGCGCTGGACCTCCTCGCGCGCAAACGCTTCGGGCGATGCCTTCTCCCAGGCGCTGGAACTGGCCCGGCAGGGCGAGAACGACGAAGCGCTGGCCGCCTTCAGTGAACTGGAAGAGGGTGGTTACGGCTCCTATCCACTCCTCGCGCGCATGCGTGCCGCCACGGTTCTGGCCGCTGATGGCGATACCGAAGGGGCTGTCGCTGCCTTCGATGCGATTGCCGCTGACAGGTCCGTGACCGATGTGATCGCCGACATCGCCCGTCTGCGCTCCGGGCTTCTGCTGGTGGATCACGGTTCCTATACGGATGTTTCCGCGCGGGTTGAAACGCTGACGGCTGACGGTAACGCGCTGCGCCACACCGCGCGCGAAGCGCTCGGGCTCTCCGCATGGAAAGAGGGAAAGCGTGACGACGCGCTGCAGCTCTTCCAGCAGATTTCCGGCGATGCCGAGGCACCCCGCAACACGCGCCAGCGTGCCGAGATGATGATCGAGCTGATTCTCGGCTCGAGCCCGGCCGAATAGCCGGAACCGGTAAGCCGCCATGGCCTTCAAGCTTGCAATCATCGGCCGGCCGAATGTCGGCAAATCGACCCTGTTCAACCGGCTTGCCGGCCGACGCCTGGCGATTGTCGATGACACGCCCGGCGTGACACGCGACCGCCGCTCGCATCCTGCCCGCCTTCAGGACCTCAAATTCGAGGTAATCGACACCGCCGGTCTGGAAAGCGCCGCCGCACCGACGCTGGAAGGGCGCATGCGCGCCCAGACGGAGCAGGCGATCGATGAGGCCGATATAGCGCTTTTCATGATCGACGCCCGTGCCGGGGTGATGCCCGACGATGCGACCTTCGCCAATCTTCTTCGGCGCAGCGGCAAGCCGGTCGTCCTCGTCGCCAACAAGATGGACGTGAATGCGGCTCGCAGCGGCGTTCTTGACGCGTGGGAACTGGGGCTGGGCGATCCGGTCGAGGTTTCGGCGGAACACGGGCTCGGCATGTCCGACCTGCGTGACGCCATCGTCGAGGCGCTCGGCGAGGACCGGGCACTGGCGGAGGAGCCGGAGGACTCCGTCGTAACCACGGACGAAATTACTGTCGGCGAGGACATCGAGCCCGATTCGGAAGAAGAGGCGGTCTACGATTCGTCCAAACCGCTGCGGATCGCGATCGTGGGGCGTCCGAATGTCGGCAAGTCGACTCTGATCAATGCGCTTCTTGGTGAGGAGCGCATGCTGACGGGGCCGGAGGCCGGCATCACCCGCGATTCGATTTCCGTCGACTGGCAGTGGCGTGGTCGCAAGATCAAGCTGTTCGATACGGCCGGCATGCGCCGCAAGGCCCGCGTGCAGGAGAAGCTGGAAAAGCTTTCCGTGTCAGACGGACTGCGCGCCGTGCGTTTTGCCGAAGTGGTGATTGTGGTTTTCGACGCGACCATCCCGTTTGAGAAGCAGGACCTGCAGATCGCCGATCTGATCATCCGCGAGGGCAGGGCGCCGGTCATTGCCTTCAACAAATGGGATCTGATCGAGGATCGGCAGGAGACGCTCGCCGAACTGCATGAGAAGACGGCGCGGCTTCTGCCGCAGGTGCGTGGGCTGCAGGCCGTGCCCATCTCGGCGGAAACCGGGCGTGGCTTCGACAAGCTCATGGAGGCGGTGGAAAAGACCCACCGTACCTGGAACAGCCGTATCTCGACGGGCCGCCTCAACCGGTGGCTGGAAGGCGCGACGGGACAGCATCCGCCTCCGGCCGTGGCCGGACGCCGGCTCAAGGTGAAATACATCACGCAGATCAAGACGCGGCCGCCGGGTTTTGTGGTCTCCTGCTCGCGGCCTGAAGCTATGCCGCAATCCTATGTGCGCTATCTCATGAACGGCCTGCGCGAGACGTTTAATCTCTATGGCGTGCCGATCCGCGTGGCGCTGCGCACCTCGGACAACCCCTATGCGGGGCGGGCGAAGAAACGCCGCTGACGGCAGTATCCACCACGAGTTCAGAAGATGACGGGCTTTGCATCGCAAGGCCCGTTTTCGTTTGCGTTCGCTGTTGCGCCTGCGAGACCGGTCAGCCCGTTAACCAGTAATCAAGGTTAACCAAATATGGTTTTGGAAATTGGGTTGAGTTGCGTAGCGGAGAGTGTGGGTGCTTCGTCGGACTGGAAAGGTGCCGCGCAAGGCGGATGATGATACGCGTTCCTTTCTGGCGCCAGCTTTGGTGGCGCTGGGGTTCTGGATCGGTTTTCCGGGCATTGTCGCGCATCAGGACATGGCCGGGCTCGTCTCAGGAGAAGAAGGCAGCGGGCCGCGCTGGGCGGCTTTCGTGGAGAAATCGGTCGCCGGTTCGATCCACCAGGCCGAAATGCCCTTTGTCGACGGTGACCTGAAGACCGGTAGCATCTCCGGTTCAGGCATGGCTGCACCCGGCATCGGGAAGATCGCCTTCCGTGGCAAGAAAGGGTTCACCGGAACAACGCCGGACGAAGCCCGCATCAACCGTGCAGAGAAGACCGGGCGTCTCGTGCAGGTCGTACCCGTGCAGCCTCCCAAACTCTTTGAAGCCGGCACGATCTTTGAAAAAACAAGCTTTCTTCTCGAAAAGCCGAAGCCCGACCAGAAGCTGATGGCCTTTGTCGATCCAGACATCAAGGGTGAGGAGGTGCGCATCGCGTCCGCTTTCTACATGAAAAAGGACAGGAAGGCCGATCCGGCCCTGCCGCGCGCGATTGCCGAACTCGTCAACAATGATCAGCCGGACGTTCTTGCAACGGCCTATGCGCCGCAGAAGCCCGACTATGCAAAGGCCTCCCCGTTCGCAAGCATCCTGCGCGAGGAAGACCCGGCGGGTGGCCGTTTCATTCCGCCGGTCGGCGCAAAGGATCACCCCTGGGCGCGCGAGCCGCTTCCGGAGGCGGTTTTCTCCGACCGGGAGCAGCAGTGCCTCGCAGCCGGCATCTATTTCGAAGCGCGCGGCGAATCCGTGAAGGGGCAGGCCGCCGTGGCACAGGTGATTCTGAACCGCGTGCGCAATCCCACCTATCCGAACACCATCTGCGGCGTCGTCTACCAGAATGAGAAGTGGCGCAATCGCTGCCAGTTTTCATTCGCCTGCGACGGAATCCGCGACCGTGTGAAGAGCCCGGGTCACTTCAAGACCGCGCAGGAAGTGGCTATGGCCACGACCGCCGGCAAGATCTGGCTGCCCGAGGTGGGCTCCTCCACGCACTATCATGCGACCTATGTGCATCCGCGCTGGGCCGGCGCCATGCAGCGCATGAAGAAGATCGGTCAGCACATTTTCTACCGCACCTATGGCGGCGGCTGGAACTGACGGGGCGGCGAAATCGCGCAAATGACGGGTTGAAAAGCGGCAGGACCTGCTGCGATTCCCGTTTTCATCGTGCCATTTGCCGCTGCGCGCATTGTCGCATCTTCTTATATGGTTGTTTTTCAACGTATTTTCGTCTTTGTGAATGGCGTCGACAGCGGCTTGACTGGGGCGTGGGCGCTCACTATGTTGCGCGCGACTTTCAAGCGGATAGCCGCTGACCAGCAAACCCGGTACGGAGATTGCGGTGGCCGACAAGGATCAGCCGGACGACCTGGAGCGCCGGCGCGCCGATCTGGAGAAGGCTCTCGCGCAAAAACGACCGGCGAAGCAGGACGGCGGTGAGGGGAAGACGAAGGGCGATATGGCGGGCGCCGCGCAGGCGCTCAGACTGTCCAGCGAGTTTATTGCCGGCGTGGGTGTCGGCGCTGCTCTTGGATGGTTCATCGACCATTTTGCCGGTACGTCTCCCTGGGGACTGATCATTTTCCTGCTCCTGGGTTTCGGGGCAGGTGTTCTCAATGTCCTGCGTTCGGCGGGACTTATTGCTGAATTTGGGATCCGCTCATCCGATGATGGGCAGGGTCCTGAGAAGAAGTGAACGGCGCCCGGGCGCCAGACCAGAAGTGAGGGGGGCCAGGTGGCCAACGATCCGATCCATCAGTTCCAGATCTCCAAGTGGATTCCGATTGAGGTCGGCGGACTGGATTTCTCCTTTACGAACTCGTCCGCCTTCATGGTTGCGACCGTGGTGGCTGCCGGTGCTTTCCTGTTCCTGACGACGTCGAGCCGCGGCCTGGTTCCCGGCCGGCTGCAGTCGATCTCGGAAATGAGCTACGAGTTCGTGGCCTCCATGCTGAGAGATTCGGCGGGCTCGCACGGAATGCGCTTTTTCCCGTTCGTATTCTCGATCTTCACGTTCGTCCTGATGGCCAACATCCTCGGTCTGTTTCCTTACTTCTTCACCGTGACCAGCCACATCATCGTCACCTTCGCGCTTGCGCTGATGGTGATTGGGACGGTGGTCATCTACGGTTTCTGGAAGCACGGTTTCGGCTTTCTCAAGCTCTTCGTTCCCCAGGGCGTGCCCGGTGTCGTGGTGCCGCTGGTTGTGCTGATCGAGATCGTCTCGTTCCTGTCGCGTCCCGTCAGCCTTTCGGTTCGTCTCTTCGCCAACATGCTGGCCGGACACATCACGCTCAAGGTTTTTGCCGGCTTCGTCACTTCCATGAGCGCGCTTGGCGCGGTCGGCGTGGCCGGTGCCGTTCTGCCGCTGATCATGACCGTGGCGATCACCGGTCTCGAATTCCTCGTCGCCTTCATGCAGGCCTACGTCTTTGCCGTTCTCACCTGCATGTATCTGAACGACGCCGTCCATCCCGGCCACTGATCAAGAGGTTTGAAAAGATCGGCTTCGTTCCGGCCTGAAGTGCCGGTCAGAGGAAAACAGGTTTCACCGGCGGTTTCCGCCAAGTCTGAAGAAAACACGCAAATCCGCGATCACAAGGAGTTTTAAAATGGAAGTAGAAGCAGCAAAGGCCATCGGCGCCGGTATCGCTTGTTTCGGCATGGCCGGTGCAGCACTTGGCCTCGGCAACATCTTCGGCAGCTACCTTTCGGGCGCCCTGCGCAACCCGTCGGCAGCAGACGGCCAGTTCGGCCGCCTGATCTTCGGCTTCGCCGTGACGGAAGCTCTCGGCATCTTCTCGCTGCTCATCGCCCTGCTCCTCCTCTTCACCTAAGCGCGCCTTTCGTGTGCGTGGCCGGCCGCTCTCGGGCGTCCGGCCGGTTTTAAAAGAGGTAGACAATGTTTGTGGCATCGGCATTCGCAGCCTCGGCGCAAGACGCCGCGGAAGCGACCCATTCGGAAACCGGCGTTGCGTCTGACGGCGCACACGAGGCCGGCTTCCCGCCTTTCGATTCGTCCACATTTCCGTCGCAGATCCTGTGGCTGGCGATTACCTTCGGGCTGTTCTACCTGTTCCTGAAGCGCGTCGTGCTGCCGCGCATCGGCGGTATCCTGGAAGTGCGGCGTGACCGCATCGCGCAGGATCTCGACCAGGCGGCGCGGATGAAGGAAGAGGCGGACGAAGCGGTTGCTGCTTACGAGCAGGATCTGGCTGACGCCCGCAAGAAGGCCAATGTCATCGGCCAGGAAGCCCGCGACGCCGCCAAGGCGGAAGCGGACGCTGAACGTCGCGAGATCGAGAAGCAGCTCGACGCCAAGCTCGACGAGGCCGAAAAGCGCATTGCTTCGATCAAGGAAACGGCCATGAAGGACGTTGGCACGATCGCCGAGGACACGGCGGCATCCATCGTTCAGGAACTGGTCGGCGGCCGGCTCGACAAGACCGCGGCGAAAGCCGCCGTCAAGTCCGTCAAACAGTAGGAGAGGGCCATGGACGCGACATTCTGGGCGTTTGTTGCCCTGATCATCTTCCTGGGTGTCCTTGCCTACTTCAAGGTGCCGGGCATGATCAACGGCGCGCTTGACGGGCGTGCCGAACGCATCCGCAATGAGCTGGATGAAGCGCGCAAGCTGCGTGAAGACGCGCAGCAGCTGCTCGCCGAGTATCAGCGCAAGCGGCAGGAAGCCGAGCAGGAAGCGCAGGACATCGTCAGCGCCGCCAAGCACGAGGCCGAGCTGCTCGTCAAGGAAGCCAAGCAGAAGACGGAAGAGTATGTCGCCCGTCGCACGGCCCTTGCCGAACAGAAAATTGTGCAGGCAGAGCAGGACGCGGTGAACGAGGTGCGCGCAAGTGCTGTCGATCTCGCCGTGGAGGCCGCCCGCAGCGTTCTGGCTGACAAGGTCGACGCCAAGACCGGCGGAGAGCTTTTCAAGGCCTCGATTCAGGACGTGAAGACAAAGCTGAACTGACGAGCTTTCGAAAGCGAAACATTTTGAAACGCCGCCGGTTTCCGGCGGCGTTTTTTATTGGGCCTCAGACCGGCGGCTCGTAGGGCACATCAAGCAGCGCACATAGCTCGCTCAGGCATTCTTCGAAAGAGGGCTCCATATCCGTATAGGCGAAGGCGACCTGCTGGAAGACCTCCATGCACAGATGCCCATAAAGGCGAATCCAGCATTTTAGGAAAACATGGGCAGCATCGGGCGGCAGAAGGCCGTTGATCCGTTCGCTGAAAGCGATGAGCTGCTCGACCTGCGAGGCCGGCATGTCATCCAGATTCGGGATCGGGAAGCGCTGTTCATGCCAGATCGCCGCCACCTGTTCCAGAAACACCTCTCCGAAGGCACCGCAGGATGCTCCGTCACCATAGGACGGAAGGTCCGTCTCGCACGGCGATGCGACGGGGCTGGCAAACAGCCAGCCGAATTCGGCCGAATGGCCGAGGGCCCAGCGACGCAGCGCCCGGCATATGGCGCCAAGGCGGCGGGCCGGCGTGCTGGCTGCCGGCTCTGCCGCAGCAGCCCGCATGAAGGCGATCAACTCTTCGAAGAACTGACCGCGCAGCGCTTCAATCAGTGCTGACTGGCTCGGATAGTAGCGGTAAAGCGCAGGACCGCTCATGCCCATCCGACGCGCGATGGCGTTTATGGTGACGGCGCCGCTCCCGTCTTCAACAAGCAGATTTCGCGCGATGGAATTAATCTCACGAAACGTGGCGGCACGCTGAACCTCTTTTCGGCTTGGCACCCCGGATTTCTCTGCAGATTTCATTTGCATCGCTACGGTCTCTAATTTTAGTTATAGTATCTAACTAAAATTCGATATGCAACGGAGAACTCCATGTCGGTACTTGTGACCGGGCTTGTCCTCTTCCTGGCGGTCCATTCCTTGCGGATCGTAGCGCCGGGCTTCCGCGCGCAGATGATGGCAAGCAATGGCGAACGCGCGTGGCTTCTCACATACACCGGAGTCTCGCTTGTCGGGTTGGTGCTGATTGTCTGGGGTTATGGCCTGGCGCGTATGGACCCGTCGCCGGTTTACGCACCGCCCCTATCGCTGCGCCATCTGGCGCTTGTTCTCCTTCTGCCCGTCTTTCCGCTGCTCATCGCGGCTTATGTGCCGAGCCGAATTTGTATGACTGTCGGCCATCCCATGCTGCTGGCGACCGTTCTGTGGGGCCTCGCTCATCTCATGGCGAACGGAACGCTGGCAGACGTAGCGCTTTTCGGCGGCTTCGCCGTCTGGGCGGCAATCGACTGGATTTCGGCTGCGAACCAGCCCGGCAAGGGCAAGGTCAGGCAGCCTGTTGGTTGGACGGGGGATGCGATTGCCGTTCTAGGCGGGCTGGCGATCTATGGCGTGTTTGTCGCCGGCCTCCACCAGTGGCTGATCGGCGTCTCGCCTGTCTGAGGCGGGTAGCGACGGTCCAAGATCGCGCAGCGGGGCGAAGCTCATCCTGTGCAGGCGCGACACCGCGCCATGCTCCGTTATGGCTGAGCGGTGGCGCTTGGTACCGTAGCCCATATGCGTCTCGAAACCGTAGGCCGGTGTCACACCGCCCGCACGCGTCATCATGCGGTCCCGCGTCACCTTGGCGACGATGGACGCAGCGGCGATGGACTGGCTGCGCTGATCGCCCTTCACCACGGCACGCGCCGGGCAGCACAGCCCCGGCGGCACATCGCGGCCATCGGCCAGTGCAAACAGCGGCGTGACACAAAGCCCGGCTGCTGCGCGGCGCATGGCCTCAAGGCTGGCGCGCAGGATGTCGGATCCGTCGATGCTTGCAGCGCTGAGGGACGCGACGGAGACGCTGACGGCCATCTCGATGATGGCTTCGAAGAGCCTGTCGCGCGCCTCTGCGGAAAGCCGCTTGGAATCGTCCAGCCCTTCAGGAAGGCGGTTTGCGTCGAGAATAACGGCGGCGGCGACAACAGGGCCTGCCAGCGGACCGCGTCCCGCCTCGTCGAGCCCTGCAACGGGGGCAAGCCCCTCGCGCAGAAGACCGGCCTCCATCTGGAAGTCGGGACGAACGGGCAGGTCGAAAAGAGTGGGAGAATCGGAACGCGTGCGAGCCATGATGCGGCGATGCTCGCATCGCTTCCGATTCTCCGCAAGGGCCTCCCGGCAACGAGGGGGCGGATGGGCCGGGAAGCTTCCGTCGGCTACGGGGATGCAAGCCGGACGGGAAGGGTGTGCTGTCGGAAACGGCGCCGTTTTACGGAAACAGGGTGCCGCTCTGATGCGTTGATCTGCGATGCCGAAGCAGGAGGCGGGTCGGGCAGGGCGCTGTCAAAGCAGCATGAGCTGTTCGCCTCCCGGCTGCGGCTGCCTGAACAGGTCCGTTCTCAGCCTGCGTTTTTCCTGGTTGAGCCCGAGCCGCTTTGCCGCGATCTCGAAGCGTCGGCCGATCTGCCAGGCATAGGGGCCGGTGCCCTTCATCCGCTTGCCCCATTCGGCGTCGTAATCCTTGCCGCCGCGCATGGAGCGGATCAGGGACAGGACGTGGCGATAACGGTCGGGTGCATGGCGCAGAAGCCACTCCTTGAAAATGGGGCTGACCTCGAGCGGCAGGCGCAGGATGATATAGCCCGCCTCGCGCGCGCCGGCAGTGGCCGCCGATTCCAGGATGCGCTCTATCTCGCAATCGTTGAGGCCGGGAATGACAGGCCCCATCATCACCGATGTGGGGATGCCGGCCTCACTCAGCGCCCGCACGGTCTCCAGACGTCGCGGGGGCGTTGCCGCGCGCGGCTCCATGGTGCGGGCAAGCTTGCGGTCGAGCGTGGTGATGGAAAGCGCCACCTTCGCCAGACCCTGTTCGGCCATGCGGGAGAGGATATCCATGTCGCGCATGACGAGCGCCGACTTGGTGACGATGCCGACCGGGTGCCCGTGCGCCTCAAGCACTTCGAGAATCTCGCGCATGATGCGGTATTTCTTTTCGATGGGCTGATAGGGATCGGTGTTGGTGCCGATGGCGATGGTGCGCGGCTGATAACCCGGTTTGGAAATCTCGCGTTCCAGAAGCCGGGCGGCATCCGGCTTGGCAAAGAGCTTCGCCTCGAAATCGAGCCCCGCCGACAGGCCCATATAGGCATGGGTGGGACGTGCAAAACAGTAGACGCAGCCATGTTCGCAGCCGCGATAGGGATTGATGGAACGGTCGAAGGAGATGTCGGGCGAGGCGTTGCGCGTAATGATCGTGCGCGGCCTTTCAACCTGAACCTCGGTCTTGAAGGGGGGCAATTCCTCAAGCGAGCCCCAGCCATCGTCAAAGACATGACGGGAGACCGGCTCATAGCGGCCTGATGGATTGATGCCCGCAGCACGGCCCCGCCGGCGCTCGGAATCGATGCGAATGCCCGACCGGTCGATCACCGTGTTGGCCATCGCGGCCCCGCCGCCATCGAAGGCGGCTGCATCTGCTCTCACAATCTGTTCCATGGCTTGCTCCATGACTGAGCGATTTCGCTGGCTTTCCAGTACGCGGGGACTAAAGCGGAAAGCAGAATCAGCGTCGCTGCCGATGAATCTATTCCTATTCGATGAATGAGAACAAAGCAAGAACTTTTGGCAGAATCGAGGCGCGCGAATTTTCCACAGGCGTGCAAAAGGGTTCGCGGGGACGGTGCCGCAGTCTACTTGATTTCAAGGTCAGGAAGGGATCAGGCGGACTTGCCGCCGCCGCGCTTCAGATGTTCGGCCAGGCGCGGCATGATTTCCACGAAATTGCACGGCATGTGCCGGTAGTCGAACTGGTCTTTGAGGATACCGTCCCAGGCATCGCGGCAGGCGCCGGTGGAGCCCGGCAATACGAAGACGAAGGTCTGGTCGATAAGCCCTGCGGTGGCGCGCGACTGGACGGTGGAGGTGCCGATTTTTTCGTAGGAGATGCGATGGAAGACCTGCGAAAACCCGTCCATGCGCTTGTCGAACAGCGGTTCCAGCGCCTCTGGTGTCACGTCGCGCCCGGTGAAGCCGGTGCCACCCGTGGTGATGACGGCATCGACCCCTGGATCGGCGCACCACAGTTTGACAGCCATGCGGATGGCTTCGATATCGTCTGCGACGATTTTCCGGTCGGCGAGCGTGTGGCCGGCCTCATCGATGCGTTCGGCCAGCGTCTGGCCGGAGCGGTCGTCCTCAAGGCCGCGCGTGTCGGAAACGGTCAGCACCGCGAAGCGGACGGGGATGAACTCACGCGCGGGCGTAGTGGGCATGGTCATGCTCGATCTGGCTGTGCTCGGTCTGGCCGTGCTCTGGGGCAGTGGTTTGGGTGGCAAGGACAAACCAGTCGGGATGACGGGCTTCAAGAATGGATGCGGCCTGACGCGCCTTGTGCGGCGAGCCGAAGACGCCGAAACAGGTGGCCCCGGAGCCGGACATGCGGGCGGCAAGCGCGCCCGCTTCCCCGAGAGCGCCAAGCACATCCCTGATCTGCGGTACGAGCCGGCAGGCCGGTTCTTCCAGATCGTTGCGAGCGGCTTCGAGCCATTTGGCGGCCGATGCGGCGTCGGGGAACGTGTCGAGGGCGGGCAGGGGAGCATTGTCGCGCCGCTCAAGCCCTGAAAAGACATCTGGCGTGGAGAGCGGGATGTTGGGGTTCACGAGAACAAGCGGCAGCGCGGGGAAATGCGGCAGTTCTTCAAGCGCTTCGCCGATGCCGCGCGCAAGAAGCGGTTTCGATGACAGGCACATGGGGACATCCGCACCGAGGCGAAGGCCGAGCTCTGCCAGGGCGACCTCGTCGACGTCGATCTGCCAGTGGCGGACGAGAAGTCTGAGCGCGGCAGCCGCATCGGCCGAACCGCCACCGATGCCGGAGGCGACGGGCAGGTTCTTTTCAAGGTGCAGATGGACGGGTGCGCCGGCTCTCTCCCCGAATGTTTCACGCAGAAGATCGCGGGCGCGGGTGACCAGATTGGTCTCGCCGATGGGGACATGGGCGGCGAAGTGGCCGGAAACGAAGAAATCGTCTTCCGCCCCGCCTTCCACCTCGAGCAGGTCGCCATGCCTGGAAAAGGTGACAAGACTGTCCAGCAGATGATAGCCGTCGGCGCGCCGTCCGGTGACGTGCAGCGCCAGATTCACCTTGGCGGGGGCGATCATGCTTTGCATGCTTCTACTCAGGTATCAGTCTTTGGCGACGCGGTATTCGCCGGTCTTCGGGTCGTAGACGAGCGTACCCATGCTGCCATTCGCCGCTTCCCTGCGTGCGCGCCGCGCCTTTGCAGTGACGCGCTCTGCCTCGCGGACGAATTTGCGGTAGCCGACATAGGCCACCACGCCGACCGCGGCAAAGAAGATCAGTTGCGGCATTGTCGATCCTCCGGTTTCGCGCGCGAGTTTAACGCCCGGGCGCGCCTCGTCAAAGTCCAAAACGGCGCCAGAGCGCCTGTTCCTCGGCAGCCTCGATCAGACCCGTGGCGGCATTGCCGGCGATTGCAGCACCGAGATCCGGAATGCTGCCGGCGCTGCTGGAAATACCGAGCTTGCGTCCGAACAGGCCGCGCGGCTGGGTGATGAGCGCGAGTTGCGTTTTCCTGCCATAGCGTTCCTTGAGAACGGAGCGCATGTCGCCGAGACCGTCGACCAGACCTAGATCGAGCGCGCGGGTGCCCGTCCAGAAGGCGCCGGTGAAAAGCTCCGGATCGTCGGCGAGTTTGGCACCGCGCCGCTCCTTGACGAGATTGATGAACATCTCGTGCATTTCGAGCTGCAGGGCTTTCAGGCGCTCGACGTCTTCCTTCTTTTCCGGCTGGAAGGGATCGAGGATCGCCTTGTTCTGGCCGGCCGTGTGGACGCGGCGCTCAACGCCGATCTTCTTGATAAGCTCCTGAAAGCCGAAGCCGGCGGACACGACGCCGATGGAGCCGACGATGGAAGAGGGGTCGGCGATGATCTCGTCGCCCGCTGCGGCAATCATGTAACCGCCGGAAGCGGCCACATCCTCGACGAAGATGAAGACCTTCCGGTCTTTCTCCACCGCCAGATCGCGGATGCGGCGGAAGATCAGGCGCGACTGCACGGGCGAGCCACCCGGCGAATTGAGCGCGATGGCGACGGCTGGCGCATCGGGCACGGCAAACGCCTTCTCGATCACGGTCGCGGTGGTGGCAAGCGACAGATTCTGGCGCGTCAGGCTGTTGGACGGCATGATCGCGCCGGAGAGCCGGATCACCGGAATGGTGACGGCATCGCCACGGAGCTTTTTGGGAACGAGGCGGCTGACAAGGCGTCGCAAGGGCGTGCTTACTCCAGAAGAAAGGAACGTGTTGCTCGTGAGCATGTAGGCATTTGCGCGGTTCGTGCAATGGCCGGGCTCGTTCAATCGCCGAAAAGCGCCGCCTGCCCGTTGGTTAGCGCCTCGGCGCGTTCTGTTACCCGGTTGTCCTCGTCGCGCAGGATGAGGGGCGGTTCGAGCGACAGCCCGGCACGATTGCCCTTTTGCGCACGCAGGAGGATGCGGATGGCCGGGTGGCCGGCGCGGCCATGCACCGGCACGATGCGCGCACCGCCGAAACGGCCCCTTAGCGCGTCGAGAATGGGCGACAGCGAAGCGGGGCGGGCGATCAGCGCCAAGAGCCCGCCGGGCATGGTGATGGCGGCTGCCGTGCGCAGCCATGTTTCGAAAAGCGTGTCGTCCATGACATGGGCCGCCCGTTTTAGCGCATCCGGCGTGGCGCGGTCGCTGGCGCTGTTGAAGGGCGGGTTCATGATGGTGGCGGCATAGGCATTGCGCGAAAGGCCCGCCTCCTCGCGCGCATCGCCTGAAAGCGTGACATCGGCCTCGATCAGACGCATACGGTCGGAAAAGGCGGCGTTTTCCGGCAGCGCAATGCTGCGGCGGGCGCATTCGGCCATTTCCGGGGCATTCTCGACAAGGGTGACACAGGTTTTGGGACAACGGGCGGCGACGGCGAAACCGGCAGCACCCGCGCCCGCGCCAAGGTCGGCGACCACTCCTTCAAGGCCGCCCGGCAGGGCAGAGGCCACGAGCATGGCATCCACGCCCGAGCGATGCCCGCGACCCGTGGGCTGGACGAGCCGGAACGCATCCCGATGGAAGGAATCGACGCTGTGCTGCGCCTGGGTATTCGTGTCAGGCATTCTTCTTGTCGTCGGAGCGCGCTTCGTGCTCGATGCCGGCGTCTTTCAGCAATTGACGTGCTGCATCCCGGTCATCCTCGTCGATCATCACGCGTCGCGGCAGAATGCCGAGAGAGCCTTCCATGATGCTCATGTTCTGGTCGGCGACGAAAAAGGCAATGCCGGCGTCGCGCAGGAGGCTTTCCACGAAGGAGATGACCACGGGATCATTGGTGCGGATGAGTTCTATCATGGGCGTGACGTTGACAGTTTGCGCCACCCCTGTAAACGACTTCGTGATTGACGGGCGCACGCCCCGTGCGCATTCGCCGCTTGCCCCGCGTGGGGGCAGGGCACTAGATTGCCCGGAATGTTTTGAACGTTTCGGTCCGGCCGTGCCGGTCCGTCTCCGGTCGTGATTGGAGGACCATCTGTGGGTGTAGTGTTGAATCTCGATGGCAAGCGTGGCGCAGCCTCCGTCGCAAGCCTCATGGACCTGACCGCTGACGAAATGGCGCGTGTCAACGAGCTGATCCTGTCGAAGGCGGGCTCGGACGTCGAGCTTATCCCGGAACTGGCAAAACATCTCATCGACTCCGGCGGCAAGCGCCTGCGCCCGATGGTGACGCTCGCCGCCGCCCAGATGTTCGATTATGAGGGTGAGGGGCATGTGAAGCTCGCCACCAGCGTGGAGTTCATGCACACGGCCACGCTGCTGCATGATGATGTGGTGGATGAAAGCGATTTGCGCCGTGGCCGCAAGACAGCGCGCATGATCTGGGGCAATCAGGCAAGCGTTCTGGTGGGCGATTTCCTGCTCGGCCAGGCGTTTCGCATGATGGTCGAGGTCGGCTCGCTCGACGCGCTGGATATCCTGTCAACCGCTGCTTCTGTCATCGCTGAAGGCGAAGTGCTTCAGCTCAGCGTCGCCAAGAACCTCGAGACGACCGAAGACGAGTATCTGGCGGTCATCAAGGCGAAGACGGCCGCACTCTTTTCTGCGGCTGCCGAAGTCGGCCCCGTTGTGGCAGGCGCGACCCGCAACGACCGCGCGGCGCTGCGCTCCTACGGCACCAATCTCGGCCTGGCGTTCCAGCTTGTCGACGATGCACTCGACTATGGCGGCAAGAGCTCGGACCTCGGCAAGAATGTCGGCGACGATTTCCGCGAGGGCAAAGTGACCCTGCCGGTGATCCTGAGCTATCGCCGCGGCAGCCCAGACGAACGGGCATTCTGGAAAAGCGCCATCGAGGACAATCAGTGCGACGACGCGGCGCTTGAGAAGGCGATCGGGCTTTTGCACAAGCATGGCGCAATTGGCGACACGATCGGACGGGCGCGCCACTTTGGCGAAATCGCCCGCGATGCGCTGGCACCGCTCAGGCCGACGCCGCAGAAAGATGCGCTTCTCGATGTGATTGATTTCTGCATCAGCCGGGTGACCTGATATCAGGGGAGACAGTCCCCGTTGAAGCGTTTCCGCAAAAAGGCCATGCTTGTCTGCGAGGGAAAAAGGGATTCCCAACCTCTTCGCTTCGGCGGAGGAAGAAGAGATGAGGACAGCATGCAGCGGGACGGTAAATGAGAAAGCGCTTCAACTCGGGACTGTTGACAACGGTTGGCCTCGCGGGGTTCCTCGCGCTTGCTCCTCAAACGGGCATGGCGAAGGAGGGAGGTGCCGACGATCGGGACCTGATCGCGATTTCCTCGTTCTCTGGCGCGTTTCTTGCCGCGCGGGCTGCCGAGGCGGACAATGATTTCGGGAGCGCCATCGATTATTACGAGCGCGCGCTTGCCTTTGAGCCGGACAATCAGGGCATCCAGCAAAGCCTGCTCCTGGCGCTGGTCGCCGAGGGCCGGTTCGACGATGCGCTGCCGCATGCTAGGGCTCTGAAATCCGTACCCGAAATGGAACGCTTTTCGCGGCTCGGTCTCGCCGTCGATGCGCTGCGCAACGAGAAGTACGCGCAGGCCGAGAACTGGCTGAAGCTCGTTCTGGAATCGGATCTCGACCGGTTGATCACGTCCATCATGTCCACATGGACGGAGCTGGGACAGGGGCGGGCCGATGAGGCACTCAAAACCCTCGGTGACCTCGAAGGGCCCGACTGGTACCGCCTGTTCCAGTCATATCACCGCGCGCTCATGCTGGCGCAGAGCGGCAGGGATGCCGAAGCCGAGAAGGCTTTCGACGCGCTGCTCGGTGACGTGTCAGCCGCATCGGCCGGCCCGGACACCTATATGCGTGCGGCCGAAGCCTATGCGGCCTGGCTGGCCGGCCGTGGCGAAAAGGACAAGGCGCTTGCCGCGCTCGATAAGGGGGAAACCTACATCACCGGCCGCGCTGCCACGACAATTCTGCGCGAAAAGATCGAGGCAGATGAAACGGTTGCGTTTCCTGTGCCTGATCCGCGCGCCGGTGCTGCCGAAATCCTGCTCAACATCGCCACCGCGCTCAATCGCGGTGGCGGCGAGCCTTTCGTAAAGCTCTACCTGAATTATGCGCTGGCGCTGAGCCCCGACAATGACGACATCCTGATCCAGCTCGCCTCGCTCGCCGAGCAGCAGAGCGAGCCTGAAAAGGCCATTGGGTTTTATGATCGGATCAAGCCGGGCTCGCCGTGGCGCCGTCTGGCCGAACTGCAGACGGGACTGAACCTTGCCGATCTCGACCGGCACGATGAGGCGGAGACCTATCTGAACGCCGCCATCGAAAAGGACCCTGACGATATCCGCGCCTATCTTTCTCTGGGCCGCGTCTATGCGGTGCAGAAGGATTTCCGCTCTGCCGCCGGGGTCTATGACCGCGCGGTTGCGCGCATCAAAGAGCCGGAGCGCGAAGACTGGAGCCTCTTTTACCAGCGCGGCATCGCCTATGAGCGGCTGAAGGAGTGGGAAAAGGCGGAGCCGAATTTCTTCAAGGCGCTGGAGCTTTACCCCGATCAGCCTCAGGTGCTGAACTATCTGGGCTATTCCTGGGTCGACATGAACATCAAGCTGGAGGAGGGGCTGGAACTTATCGGCCGTGCGGTCGAACTGCGCCCCAATGACGGTTACATCGTCGATTCGCTCGGTTGGGCGCATTATCGTCTTGGCCGTTACGAGGAAGCGGCGAAGGAGCTTGAGCGCGCCGTTTCGCTTCGTCCTGAAGACCCGGTTCTGAACGACCATCTGGGCGATGCTTACTGGCGCACGGGCCGCAGGCTGGAAGCCACCTATCAATGGTCGCATGCCCGCGACCTCGATCCCGAGCCCGAACTGCTGGCCGAGGTGGAAAAGAAGCTGAAAGAAGGGCTGCCCGATAAGGAGCCAGAGCGGGTGGCCGAGGTTTCGCCGGCCGAGACGGTGGTCTCTGATGAGACGGGCGTGTCCGAAGCGACACCCGTCGGTGAGACAGGTGAGCCTGCAGACGAGCCGAAGAGCGAAGCCAAGGCACCCGACGCAGCCGAAAAGGCCGCCATGGGCGATGCGATGTACACGATAAAACCCGGCGAGACGCTCTGGTCCATCGCTGTCGGGCAGCTTGGCGACGGCGAACGGTTCCGCGAAATTCTGGCGATCAATCCCGATCTCCGGCGCAATCCCGACCTGCTTCGCGCAGGCCAGGAAATCCGGCTTCCTCCCCAGGATCAGTGAGACTGTGAACGGCTAGAGTTTTCGGGTTTCCTTCACGATAAAAACGGGCGGATTAAACGTGGGGATGTTTCAGAAACTGGGGCGATCGCTCACGAAACGCAGACTTAAACTCTCCTTACCGCCCGTTGCCCGGGAGGTGATGAGAGACGGTCTGACCTATCTGCCGCTCGAGCGCATGGCATCACTCAATTCCGAACTTGAGCGCGTGGTGGCAGAAGACGTTTCCGGAGATATCGCCGAGTTTGGTATGGCGCTGGGAGGCTCTGCCATTGTGCTGGCCAAGCGTCGTGGCGGGCGCCGGTTTCTCGGCTTCGACGTGTTTGGCCAGATACCCCCGCCCACCGACGACGATGGGACCGACGCCCACAATCGGTTCAAGGTGATTGCCGATGGAAAGTCGACCGGCATTCAAGATGGCGAATATTACGGATACATGGATGATCTGTATGGCCGGGTCGTGTCCTCATTCGAGAAGTATGGGCTGCGCGTCGACAACCAGTCGATCATCCTCCGAAAAGGCTTGTTTCAAGACACGTTCGCACCCTCAGAGAGCGACCGTTTCTGCCTGGTGCATATTGATTGCGACTGGTACGACCCCGTCCTCTTCTGCCTCACGTCGGTATCCCGCTGCCTGAACCCGGACGGGGTGGTGATCGTCGACGATTACAACGACTATGAGGGGTGCCGAAACGCGGTGGACAAAGTGCTGGCCGAGGATGCCTCATTGCGGCTGGAGCGCACGCTGCCGCACGCCGTTATCAGAAAGCTACGGTCATGAAACGCGCCCCGCGCCTTGACGCTTGCCGGGGCGCGGAATAGGACGTGCCGGCATCATCCGGAGAAGCATTGTGACCGCGCCAAGCACCGATCTGCCCATCACGCACCCCACGCGCTCGTTTCAGGGACTTATCCTGACCCTGCACAATTACTGGGCCGCGCATGGCTGCGTGATCCTGCAGCCCTATGACATGGAAGTGGGGGCGGGCACGTTTCACCCGGCAACGACGCTGCGCTCGCTCGGGCCAAAACCGTGGAACGCGGCTTACGTTCAGCCCTCACGCCGGCCAAGCGATGGCCGCTATGGCGAAAACCCGAACCGGTTGCAGCACTATTACCAGTATCAGGTGATCCTGAAGCCGAACCCGTCGAACCTGCAGGAGCTTTATCTCGGCTCGCTGGAGGCCATCGGCCTCGATATGGCGACGCATGATGTGCGCTTCGTGGAAGACGACTGGGAAAGCCCGACGCTGGGCGCCTGGGGCCTTGGCTGGGAATGCTGGTGCGACGGGATGGAAGTCTCGCAGTTCACCTATTTCCAGCAGGTCTGCGGTATCGAATGCGCGCCGGTGGCGGGCGAGCTGACCTATGGTCTGGAGCGGCTGGCCATGTATGTGCAGGGCGTCGACAATGTCTATGACCTGAACTTCAACGGTCTCGAAGGCGACGCGAAGGTGACCTATGGCGACGTTTTCCTGCAGGCTGAGCAGGAATATTCGCGCTTCAATTTCGAATATGCCGACACGGACATCCTGTTCCAGCATTTCAAGGATGCCGAGGCCGAGTGCCAGGCGATTCTCGCGGCCGGCGCACCGGCGGATGAGGGGCACCTGCACAAATGCGTGTTCCCGGCCTATGACCAGTGCATCAAGGCGAGCCATGTGTTCAACCTGCTCGATGCGCGCGGCGTGATCTCGGTGACGGAACGCCAGAGCTATATCCTGCGGGTGCGCGAACTGGCGAAAGCCTGCGGCGAGGCGTTTTTGAAGACGGATGCGGGCGGCGCGGAAATGGCAGTAGCCTGAACGAACGTCATTGGTGATTCTGGCGGCGGGGCGTATCATGGATGCGCCCCGTTTTGCTTGGTTCTGCGGGGCCAAGGGAGATGATCATGACACAGCACGGCCAATTCCACTGGAACGAACTGAAGACGCGTGACGCGGAGAAAACGAAAGCCTTTTATGGAGAAGCCGTGGGCTGGACCTTCGATGGCATGGACATGGGGGATGGCCAGACCTACTGGGTCGCGATGGTGGGCGAAACGCCAGTTGGCGGCATCTTCACCATGGCGGGGCCGGAATTCGAGGGTGTGCCCGAACACTGGATGTCCTATCTGGCGGTCGACGATGTCGATGCGGCGCTGGAGAAAGCGAAGGGCAAGGGAGGCGAAATTCTGCGTGAACCCTTCGATGTGCCGGGCGTGGGCCGTATCGCCATTCTGCGCGAGCCGGGTGGGGCCGTGATCGGCTGGATGACGCCTGCGCTGCAGGAGTAGGTTCTGGTTTCTCGGTCGGACCTTATCCGCGTCATCCCGGCCGACCAAAGGGAGAGCCGGGACCCATTCAGCAGCAGGGCCGGTTTCCTCAGAAGATACCAGCATCGCCAAGGGTTGCCCAAACAGAACCGGGCCGCGCCTCTTGATGTTCTTCCAATGGGTCCCGGATAGCCCTTCGGGCTTCCGGGATGACGGTGGCTGGTGTTCGATCTGCCGAAAGCGTCTGCAGAGCGCGGCGGAAGCCGGAGGGGCGTTCGGTGCTGCCCGGCACGGCCTGGATGGTCAGGCAGGCGCAGAGCGCGATGGAATGCAGAAGGGCGGGGGCGGCTGTCATTGTTCTCGTCCGGGTGGTGATCTGATGCCTGTTGGTCGCAGCCGGCGTTGAAAAGGTTCATTCGCACCGCGTGGCGGGTGACATTGGCGGGCGGAGTTGCTATTGCCGGGCGCGATATAGTCCGCTTTTCAGAGACCTCCCAATGCCCGATCTTCTTCTCGAACTCCGCTCCGAGGAAATTCCCGCCCGCATGCAGCGCAAGGCTGCCGGCGACCTGAAGAAGCTGGTGACGGACGGTCTGGTGGATGCGGGGCTCACCTATGAGGCGGCGACCGAATACTGGACGCCACGCCGGCTGGCGCTCGATATTCGCGGCGTGACCGCCCGTTCCAGGGATGTGCGCGAGGAGCGCAAGGGCCCGCGCACCGACGCGCCGGAAAAGGCCATTCAGGGCTTTTTGCGCGGGGCGGGGCTTTCCTCCATCGATGAGGCGGAGGTGAAGAGCGACCCGAAAAAGGGCGATTTCTATGTGGCGTTGATTGAAAAGCCCGGCCGGGCGGCCGAAGAGATCGTTGCCGAGATCATGCCGGGCATCATCCGCAATTTCCCGTGGCCGAAATCCATGCGCTGGGGCGCTGCCTCGGCAAAGCCCGGCAGCCTGCGCTGGGTGCGCCCGCTGCAATCGATCCTGTGCACCTTCGGGCCCGAAACTGAAGAGCCGGTGGTGGTCGATTTCGAGATCGACGGCATCCGCTCCGGCAATGTCACCTTCGGCCATCGCTTCCATGCGCCCGACGCCCTCACCGTGCGGCGTTTTGACGATTATGTGGAGAAGCTGGAAGCAGCGAAGGTTGTGCTCGACCCCGACCGCCGCAAGCGCATCATTCTCGATGACGCGCGCAATCTGGCCTTCGCCAACGGGCTGGAGCTGGTGGAAGACGAGGGGCTTCTGGAAGAGGTCTCCGGCCTTGTGGAATGGCCTGTGGTGCTGCTCGGTGCGTTCGAGGAAGACTATCTGACCATTCCGCCGGAGGTGATCCGGCTGACGATCCGCGCCAACCAGAAGTGCTTTGTCTGCCGCCCGCAGGGCGAGACGGAAAAGCTGTCCAATCGCTTCGTCATCACCGCCAATATCGAGGCGAAGGACGGCGGCAGGGAAATCGCCCACGGCAATGGCAAGGTGGTGCGCGCGCGGCTTTCCGATGCGCTCTATTTCTGGAAGACGGACCAGGCCTCGCTGCCCGATCTCGGCAGGCTTGAGGGCTCGGCAAAGACGTTCGGGCTCGATCTTTCAAAGCCGCTCGACCAGCGCATGGCGCGGCTCGACCATCTGGGCGTGACCTTTCATGCCAAGCTTGGCACGCAGGGTGAGCGCGTGGCGCGGATTGCGGCACTGGCGAAGGAGCTTGCGCCTGTGGTGGGGGCGGACCCGGCAGAGGCCGTGCGCGCGGCGCATCTCGCCAAGGCCGATCTCCAGACGGAAGTTGTGGGCGAGTTCCCGGAACTGCAGGGCTTCATGGGCCGCAAATATGCCGAACTGCAGGGCGAGAGCGCTGCGGTGGCGGCGGCCATCGAGGATCACTACAAGCCGCAGGGGCCGAATGATGCCGTGCCGACCGACCCGGTGGCCGTGGCCGTTGCGCTGGCGGACAAGCTGGACATGCTTGTGTGTTTCTGGGCGATTGACGAGAAACCCACGGGCTCGAAGGACCCCTATGCGCTGAGACGCGCGGCTCTGGGTGTGATCCGCATACTTTCGGAGAATGGGATTGGTCTCAACCTGTTGCAATTTTTCCGGTGGATCGTCGATACACCTGGAGCCCGCCCTAATATCGAGAAGGCTGTGCAGAAGACCGAAGGTCAAGATGTTTTTGAAACATATGCTCTAGACCTCCTCTCCTTCTTCCATGATCGTCTCAAAGTCTATCTGCGCGATCAGGGGGCGCGGTATGATCTGATCGATGCGGTGATCTCTGATGATGCCGACGATCTCCTCCTGATCGTGCGGCGGGTGGAGGCGCTGTCGGAGTTTCTGGCGACCACGGATGGCGAGAACCTTCTGGCGGGTGCCAAGCGGGCGGCGAACATCGTGGCCGATGCGGAGAAGAAGGGCACGGCAATCGCCGGGGCGGTCGATGCGAAGCTCTTTGAAACCGATGAGGAACGGGCGCTGTTCGACAGTCTGGAAGAGGCGGAGAACTTTGCCGGTCAGGCCATCGCCGCCAATGATTATGTGAAGGCGCTGTCCTTCCTGGCGCGGCTGCGCCAGCCGGTCGATGCCTTCCTCGATGGCGTGATGGTCAATGCGGATGACGAAGCGGTTCGGGCAAACCGTCTGGCGCTGCTTTCACGCATTCGCAGCGCCACGGCACAGGTCGCGGATTTCTCGAAAATCACCGGGTAGCTACGCGAACACGTAGACCGCCAGCGCCACGGCGATATAGGAGGCAAGGCCCGCCAGCGGGCCGAGCCGCTGCAAATAGGCCGGTGGCGGCGTGCCGGGCTGGCCGCGACGGACGGCCATGAAGCCGAGCAGGGCGACGGCGAGGATGAAGGCTGCCGCCACGAGCTTGAACAGGAAGGCCGTGCTCAAAAGCGCGCCCTCATAGCGCACCAGCCAAAGCCAAAGCCCTGTCAACCACAGAAGCAAAACGCCTGAAAGCGTGATGAGCGTGAAGCGCGGTCGCAGCGCCAGAAGACCGGGCGGAGGCGCGCCCTCGGAGCGCTTGGCCTGAATGGCCACCAGCATACCGCCCATGCCGCCGGCCGCCCCCAGCATGAGGCCGAAGAAATGCAGGATTTTCATGAAGGTGAGCATGGCGTTGGTCTCCGAACAGTGATGCGCGGAAGGTGCGCCGCGCTTCACGAGACGTCAAGCTGGGTGTGAGCCGCACTCCTGCCAGCCTGATGACAGGAGCTATTCGGGATGCCCTACTGGCTCGCCGACTGGCGGCGGTGCGGGAGGTTTCACCGCGGCAGTGTTTTCAGGTTCCGGTTCCGGTCGCGCCTGAGGCCTGCGCTCTTTCGGTGCGGCCGCTTTGGGTTGTGATGGCTGAGGGGCGGAAACCTGCCGTGGGGGCACTGTACCGGTCTCGCCGCCGCGGATCACCTGCGGCATCCGGTGTTGGCCGCGCGGGATGGCGCTGGTGATCTCTCCGGCTTCCGGGTGCAGCACGGGCAGAGGGGTTCCAATGCCGATCATGGACGGAGAAAGCCGGAGCAGTTCCGCTGAAGGTGCCTCGCGCAAGGATGGAGCCGGGTAGGAGAGAAGCGGCTGGCTCGGTGCTGTTCGCGGAGGGGACTTTCGCTCGATCTGCCGCAGGACCACGGTCGATTGCGGCTGGGGCGATGCCTCGTTTGCCAGTTCGAGAAGGGATGAAGCACGAACGCCCCCAGCCGCAAAAAGCAGCGTGGTGACGA
Organism: Nitratireductor aquibiodomus; assembly: GCF_900105565.1. Classification (NCBI taxonomy): domain Bacteria; kingdom Pseudomonadati; phylum Pseudomonadota; class Alphaproteobacteria; order Hyphomicrobiales; family Phyllobacteriaceae; genus Nitratireductor; species Nitratireductor aquibiodomus. The sequence goes on from NZ_FNSL01000001.1 coordinate 3,723,966, forward strand.
GCAGCGGCTTTACGGGCCATGACTGCATTCTTCCTCCCCCAATCATTGGCGGTCTTTGCGCGCATCTCATATCGCCCGGACAACAAGACGCGAATTCCCTTAAGATTCAGCAAACTCGGGGATTCGCGACCTTGCCCGACTGCGGCAGGCGCGATACTCAGCAGGGGCTTTTTTGAGAGGATGTGTGCTTGGCCGATATACTGCCGGAGCGGGAAGCCCTTCGCAGGGCGGTTGAACTGTTGCGCGCGGGGGCGGCCATCGCCATCCCGACGGAGACGGTTTACGGGCTTGCCGCCGATGCCACCAATGGCGAGGCGGTGGCACGCATCTATGAGACCAAGGGCCGCCCGCAGTTCAATCCGCTGATCGCGCATGTGGCGGACCGGGAGATGGCGGAGCGCATTGCCGTTTTCAACCTGCTCGCGCGCCGTCTGGCGGATGCCTTCTGGCCGGGGCCGCTGACGCTGGTCCTGCCGCATCGCGCCGGTTCCGGCGTTCACCCGTTGGTGACGGCTGGGCTCGACACGATCGCGCTGCGCTGCCCGAAAGGGTTTGGCGCGCGGGTGATCGAAGCGCTGGGGCGACCCGTGGCGGCTCCAAGCGCCAATTCATCGGGCCGCATCAGCGGCACAACGGCGGAGGCGGTCGAGGCTGATCTCGGGTCTCGCATTCCGTTGATCGTGGATGGCGGGCCTACGCCGGTGGGACTGGAATCCACCATTGTGAAGGTCGGGGAAGACAGCATCACGCTTCTGCGTCCGGGCGGCGTTGCGGCTGATGAGATTGAGCGCGTCACCGGAATGTCGCTGATGCGTGGTGCCAAGGGCGTGCAGGCCCCCGGCATGCTTGCCTCTCACTACGCGCCCAGCGCCCATATGCGGCTCGGTGTGGCAGAGGTGAAACCGGGAGACGCGCTGCTTGCCTTTGGGCCGCAACGTGCGGCGGGGGCGGAGAGGGCGGTTGCCCTGCGCAATCTTTCCGAGAGCGGAGACCTGCGCGAGGCGGCGGCGAACCTCTTTTCGCATCTGCTTGCGCTCGACCGGTCGGGCGCTGCCACAATCGCTGTCGAGCCGGTGCCCCTTGAAGGGCTTGGCGAAGCCATCAATGATCGCCTCGCGCGCGCTGCCGCACCCCGAGATCACTAACGCTTCAGGAAACCACAACTTCATGACCATCGATGCCGCTCTTCTCGCCCGTTTTGCCGAAATCGTTGGTGAACGCCACGCCCTGTCCGCTGCGGACGAAATAGCGCCCTATGAAGAAGAGCCGCGCGGGCTTTTTCGCGGAAAGACACCGATGGTGCTGCGGCCGGGCTCGGTGGACGAGGTAAGTGCAATTCTGAAGCTTGCCAGCGAAACCGGCACGGCAATCGTACCGCAGGGCGGCAATACGGGTCTTGTGGGCGGACAGATGCCGGACGGCGAGGGCAATGAGATCGTGCTTTCGCTTTCGCGCCTCAACAGGATCCGTGAAATCGATCTGCAATCCAACACGGCGACGGTGGATGCTGGCGTGGTGCTGCAGGTGCTGCAGGATGCGGCGGCCGAAAAGGATCGCCTTTTTCCCCTTTCGCTCGGTTCGCAGGGCTCCTGCCAGGTCGGTGGCAACCTTTCCTCCAATGCAGGCGGCGTGGGCGCGCTGGCCTATGGCACGGCGCGCGACCTTTGCCTCGGTGTCGAGGTGGTGCTGCCCACGGGCGAGGTTTTTGACGATCTGCGCAAGCTCAAGAAGGACAACACCGGCTACGATTTGAAAAACCTGTTCGTTGGTGGCGAGGGCACGCTGGGCGTGATCACGGCGGCGGTGGTGAAGCTCTTTCCCATGCCCAAGGGGCGGGAACTGGCCTGGGCGGCTCTGCCGACACCTGCCGACGCGCTGCGCTTCTTCGAACTGGCCAATGACCGCGCCGGCAATGGGCTGACGGCCTTCGAACTCATCGAGCGCACGCCGCTTGCCTTCACGCTGGCGCATGTGCCGGGTTCTGTCGATCCGCTTGCCGAGGCGCATCCCTGGTATGTGATGATAGAGATTTCCTCCGGGCGTTCGGGCGACGATGCCAAGGAGCTGATGGAGGAAGTGCTGACGGTCGCCTTCGAGGAAGGGCTGGTGGTGGACGCCGCGATTGCCCAGAACGAGGGGCAGGCCAATGCCTTCCGCCATCTGCGCGAATCCATGTCGGAGGCGCAGAAGCCGGAGGGCGGCTCGATCAAGCACGACATTTCCGTGCCGGTGGCGGCGATCCCCGAATTCATCGAGCGTGCGGGCGAAGAGGCGCAGAAGGTGGCGCCGGGCTGCCGCGTGGTCTGCTTCGGCCATATGGGCGACGGCAATCTCCACTACAACATTTCGCAGCCGAAGGATGGAGACCGGGACACCTATCTCGCCCTCTACCGGAAGATGAACGATGCCATCCACGCCATCGTGCGCGATCTGGGCGGGTCTTTTTCAGCCGAACACGGCATCGGGCGCATGAAGCGCGACGAGCTGATCGCCACGCAACCCGCCGTCGCCACGGAGCTGATGCGCCGGGTGAAGGCAGCGTTTGATCCGGCGGGCATCATGAACCCGCGCAAGGTTATCTGAATTCAAAATCGTTGGGCGGGTCGCGCAATGCGTCTTGCGCTCCGGCATTGTCATGCCGGAGCCGCGGCCATTTACCTCCCGGTCATGCCTCTTGCCAGATCGTTACACTTGGTGGGAAATCGCTAACCAACTGTAAGGTCAGCAAAATTTAACCGACTTTCTAAGCCTGACGGTAACGGGCTCGGCGCTAGGGTGCCTTCCATAACGAGGCCGAAAACGGCCCGGTGAGAGAACCGGAAAACCGGCTCTCAGGAGTGACAGGAAGGCAAGAATATGAACAGTGGGCTCAAGCCAGTCTGGGCGGGCCGCGCAATGCGGCTCGACCCCTTTCGCCTGCCACAGGCGGTGAGCTATGCATCGCACGACGATTTCGGCGAAGTGTCCTTTACCGTGGACAATCGCGGCGTGCGCATGAAGCGCGTTCTCAACAAAAGCGGCCTGCCGGTGACCTTCGCCCTGCCGACGCGCGCGTTTCGCGGCGTTGCGGCACGCGCCATCGAGGATGACCTGGGCGACGTGACGGTGACGCTCGAACTGCTTCACACGGATGCGATGCTGTGTGTGCCGCTTCTGGTGGCGGGTGATCTGGACGATGTGGCTGCCGACTGGCGTGCATGGTCGGAGGCGCTGGGGCTGCCCATGCTGATGATCGAGGCCGACGGACTGGCCCGCCCGCTCGAAGAGAGCATTGGAGAGGTAAAGGCAAACCCGCCGAAGCATCGGCGTCAGGGCCATGCCGTTCGAGCGCGCCGTCCGCGTTTTCTCGCGCGTCGCCGATGCGGCAGCCTGGGCGTGCGCATGGTTGTTGGCGGAGCGGAGATCATCGCCCGCGACTGATCGCGCCGGTCAGAACTGTGGACTGATCACGGCCCACAGGCCACCGCCGATCAGACCGAGAAAGATCAGCCAGCCGACCACATTGTTGGAGCGGAAGAGCGCCAGACACTGATCCGGGTTGTCGATGTCGATGACCCGGATTTGCCGTGCCATATGGGCACCTGCGGCCACAAGGCCCGCAAGCGCGGGCATCGGCACTTCGGCGAGCGCGAAGGCGACCGCAAAGAACAGAAGCGCGCCGCCATAAAGCGCGATCAGCCAGTGACGGGTTTTCTCGCCGAACAGGCGTGCGGTGGAGCGAACGCCGACTATGGCATCGTCTTCCTTGTCCTGATGAGCATAGATCGTGTCATAGCCGATGACCCAGAGGATCGAGCCGAAATAGAGAAGCAAGGGCGCGAGCGACAGGCTCTCGAAATCGGCCGCCCAGCCCATCAGCGCACCCCAGGAAAAGGCAAGTCCTAGAAAGAGTTGCGGCCAGTCCGTGAATCTCTTCGCGAAGGGGTAGATCGCCACCACGATGAGCGAGGCGAAGCCAAGCGCGATGGCAAATGCATTGAACTGCACGAGCACCAGAAGCCCGAGCAGCGCCTGCGCCAGAAGGAAAGCCCACGCCTGCCCGCGCGAAACCTGACCGGAGGGCAGGGGGCGTGAGCGTGTGCGCTCGACCGCATTGTCGATGCGCTCATCCACCAGATCATTATAGGTGCAGCCGGCCCCGCGCATGGCAATTGCGCCGACGAGGAAGAGCAGGATGTGCCAGAGGGAGGGAAGCACCTCGGCAAGCGGCGCGCCGGGTTGCGCATAGGCGGAGGCGGCAAGGGCGGTGGACCAGAGGCAGGGCCACAGAAGCAACTGCCAGCCGATGGGGCGATCCCAGCGGGCAAGCTGCGCATAGGGCCACATGCCGCGCGGCAGGATGCGATAGACCCAGTGGCCGGAAGGGGCATCGGAAACGCGGCCCTGACCTTGGCGTGACTGGATCTTTTCCATCGTGCAAATCGTCCATTTTTATGTGTCTTCCCTGCAGGGAGTGGCAAGCCCGCCTCTCTGCGTCAAGCGTTTCTGTCGGGGAACGGCGGACAAGCGCCTTGATTTTCGGCGCGAAGGGCCATAGCCCGAGGCAGTGATTGAACAAGCGGGGATGCGCACGATGAATGTTCTCCTGATCGGGTCCGGTGGCCGCGAGCATGCGCTGGCCTGGAAACTGGCTGCATCTCCTGTGCTGACGAAGCTTTATGCAGCGCCCGGTAATCCCGGCATGGAAGGGGACGCCGAGTGCGTGGCGCTTGACGTTTCCGATCATGCGGCGGTTGTCGCCTTCTGCCGCGAAAAGGCGATAGACCTCGTCGTGGTGGGGCCGGAAGCGCCGCTCGTTGCAGGGCTTGCCGATGCGCTGAATGAGGCGGGTATCCGCGTCTTTGGCCCAAGTGCGGCAGCTGCCCGGCTTGAAGGCTCGAAGAGCTTCACCAAGGAATTGTGCGACCGCCAGGCGATCCCCACGGCAGCCTATGGGCGTTTCGAGAATGCGCTGGCAGCGCGCGACTATGTGCGCGAGCAGGGCGCGCCCATCGTCATCAAGGCGGACGGGCTTGCCGCTGGCAAGGGTGTGACCGTGGCCATGACGGAGGATGAGGCCATCGCCGCCATCGACGACTGCTTTGACGGCAGCTTCGGCGAGGCGGGTGCTTCTGTTGTCGTGGAGGAATTCCTGGAGGGCGAGGAGGCGAGCTTCTTCTGCCTGTGTGACGGCAGGACGGCGCTGCCCTTCGGCACCGCGCAGGACCACAAGCGCGTTGGCGATGGCGATACAGGGCCGAATACCGGCGGCATGGGCGCCTATTCGCCGGCTCCGGTGTTGGATGATGAAACGCTCGCCCGCACCATGGCCGAGATCATCGAGCCGACGCTGAAGGGCATGGCGGAGATGGGGGCGCCGTTTACCGGTGTTCTCTATGCCGGGCTGATGCTGACGAAGGATGGCCCCAAGCTCATCGAATACAATGTGCGTTTCGGCGATCCGGAATGCCAGGTGCTGATGATGCGGCTCAAGGAAGATCTTCTGCTTCTGATCAACGCGGCGGTGGACGGGCAACTGGGGCATGTCTCCGCGCGCTGGCGCGACGAGGCGGCGCTGACCGTGGTGCTGGCCGCGAAAGGCTACCCGGCAAGCCCTGAAAAGGGCACGGTGATCGGTGGACTTGACGTGGCGAGCGCGGATGAGGGTGTCGAGATCTTTCACGCCGGAACGGCCCTGAAGGAGGGCGCACTGGTGGCCAATGGCGGGCGGGTGCTGAACGTCACTGCACTGGGCAAATCGGTGAAAGAGGCGCAGGAGAAGGCCTATCGCGCGGTCGATCTGATCGACTGGCCGGAGGGTTTTTGCCGGCGCGACATTGGCTGGCGCGCGGTGGAACGCGAAGGCTGAGGCGAACGCCTCAGCCTCTGTTTTGCGAACGGCCGAAGTGCTCTTCGATCCGCGACTGCATGAATTCGAGGCAGATGGACAGCATCCAGTAGATGAAGGCTGCAGTAATCAGCATTTCGATATGGCGGAATTCGGTCTGCCCGAGGGTGCGAGCGAGATACATGATCTCCCAGACACCGACCACCGAAACCAGCGATGAATCCTTCAGCATCGAGATGAACTGGTTGCCCGTCGGGGGAATGATGACACGCATCGCCTGCGGGAGGATGACGAGAAACATCGTCTGATTGGGGCCGAGACCCAATGCGGCCGCGCCTTCCCACTGTCCCTTGGAGATGCTCTGGATGCCGGCGCGGAAGATCTCCGTCATATAGGCGCCGTAGCACAGTGAAAGCGCCATGATGCCTGCCGGAACGGCATCGATGACAAAACCGAGCTGCGGCAGGCCGAGATAGATGATGTAGATCTGCATGAGCAGCGGCAGACCGCGAAACAGCGACGTGTAGAACGAGGCAAAGCCGAAGATCAGCCCGTTCTTCGATAGTTTTGCGATCGCGCCGAACAGGGCGATCGTGGTGGCGATCACGATGGAAAGCACCGAGATGTAAAGTGTTGTGACGACACCCTGTGTGACCAGAAAGCCAATCTTCTTGGCGATGAATTCAAAGCTCAGGTCGAAGGAGTAGAAGAAGGCGAGAAGCAGGGCGAAGAGCGTGACCCAGCTGACGATGATCTGCTGACGCCTGGGCAGAAGCGAGGCCGCGCGCCAGAAGGCGGTGATGATGAGGGCGAGAACCAGTGCTCCGGACATGCTGTTCAGGAAGGAAGCGGAAGCGCCAGGTTCGCCAGCACCGTTCAATGCGCTCATCACGCCTTCGCCAGCGCCCAGGAAATACAACACCATGGACATGGCAACCATGAGCAGGGCCTGGCCGCTCCAGTACATCGCACGCGGATAATCCAGCACCAGCCGGCCGATCAGCTCCATTTCCTCATCCCCCCTTTTGAGATCGCCATTCCTGCCATTTGTCCTGCATCTGCAGCTTCCAGAACGTCGCCTGTGCGACGGCAAGACCGGCCGCCCCGCCTGCCCATGAAAGGCCGAATGGTTCGAAAAGGCGCAGTCGTTCCGGTTCGCCGAGAATGGCTTCCGCGACCACTTTTCCCCCGATGGCGGTCGTGTTCATGCCATGGCCGCCAAACGCGGTGCAGTACCAGACATTGGCGCCAAGGCTTCCGATCTGTGGCATGCGGTGGCGTGCATAAGACATCATCCCGGACCAGGCGAGTTCCACCTTCAGGCCGGTCAGTTGCGGAAAGGTCGTGGTCATCTCGGCACGCAGTTCGCGCGTCAGGGCTTTGGTGTCCGCTGCCCGCGTGGTGATGCGACCGCCCCACAGGATGCGCTGCCCTTCATCGACCAGCCGATAATAATCGCCCGCACGCCGGTTGTCGCCGACCGCATGGCGGGTGCGGATCGCCTGCTCGATGAGCGCCGGATTGCGTTCGCTGAGCATCACATAGGTGGCGATTGGGAGATAGGCGCGCTGCATCCGGCTGGACAGTGAACCGGTATAGCCGCCGGTGGCGATGACGAGATCGCGCGCACGGACTTCGCCATGATCCGTTTTTATCAGCGTCGACGCGCCTTTGCGCTCGTAGCTGACAGCGCGAGACTGTTCGAATATCTCTCCACCAGCCTTCTCCACCGCGCCTGCCAGCCCGTGCACATAGTTGAGCGGATGGAAATGGAAGGCCTGATCGTCGCGCAGAGCCTGGAAGTAGCACTGACTGCGTAGCACTTCACGCACCTGCGAGGTGTCCATGAAGGCGAGGGGATAGTCGAAGCGCTCGCTCATGATGTCGGCATCGCGGCGCAGGCTTTCGCCCGTGTCATAACGAACCACGCTCATGATGCCGTGCTGTGGGTCGGCGTGACTTATGCCGAGAAGAGCGATGTGCCGGCGCACGAGTTGCATGCCTTCGATGGAAAGACGGTGTAGGTCATCGGCATGCGCCTGACCAACCATACCGGCAATGGCGGAACGACCGTGGGCATAGCCGGGACTCACAAAGCCACCATTGCGCCCGGAAGCACCCCAGCCCAATCGGTTTTCTTCGAGGAGAATGACGCTTTTTCCGGCTTCTGCCAGATGAAATGCGGTGCTGAGACCCGCCAGCCCACCGCCGATGATGCAGCAATCGGCTTCGTGCAATCCTTCAAGGCGTGGTTTTTCGCCCGATGCGGTGAGCGTGCGGGCGTAGAATGTGTCGATATAATCCATGCGAACCCATCGATTGCCCCGCGGCAAGCCGCGGGGCTGGCAATGATGACTACTTGTCGCTGAAGTCTTTACCGTACCATTTTTCGGTCAAGGCACTCAGCGTGCCATCGGATTTCATCTCTTCAAGCACGCCAGACACTTTGGCGACCCATTCATCATCTCCCTTGTCGGCAATCACGACCAGAGGTTCGCGGAACGCATATTCGTTTTCGATAATGCGGACCTTGTAGCCGTTCTTGATGGCGTTTTCCGCTGTCTGGACGGGTGCGATCACCGCATCGAGGCGTACGCCCGCGCCGAGGCGCAGATCATCGAAAGGCAGCATGGAGGAGGCGTAGGTGCGGATTTCACCGGGTTCCACCTTGTATTCGATTGGAGGCATGCCCGGGGCATCGATCTCTAGACGGCGGTTGATAAAGTCTTCCGATGTGGTTGCCGTTTCGACCCCGATCTTGCCGCCATTCAGCTGTTCGACGGTCTGAATGTCGGAATCGGCATGCACCACATAAACATAGGGGCTGTAGTAATAAATGCTGACGAAGTCGATCACCTTGGAACGCGCTTTCGTCGGGGTCACCGAGGCGACACCAATGTCATAGCGGCCTTTCCAGTGACCGCCCGTCATGATTGCCCAGTCGGGCGTCTCGTAGGAAATTTCCACCCCGAGGCGCTTGGCGATCTCGCCGGACACGTCGATGTCGAAGCCTGTGAGATTGCCGGAATCGTCAAGAAAGCTCTGCGGAGGCCAGCTCGCATTGGTGGCGACCACCATGCTTTTCTTTTCCATGACGCGGTCGAGCGTTTCGCCCGCCATTGCGGTGCCTGTCAGACCGAACAGCGCGATTGCCGTCCCGGCACCAACGCCCAGTTTACGCAAAGTCTTCATCACTTCCCCTCCCGGTTGTTGTTTATTCCTGTGAGCCCTCGCTGATCACGAGCAGAACCCGGCTTGATGAATTGAGCCCAAGATCCTCGCGGATCGCAGGGCTGGCGAGCGCCCGCATCAGACCGGCCAGTCCGGCGCCGCCTGACGGTGTGGTGGCAATCTCGCTTGTCTGCGCCAGCAGATCCGGCGCAGCCATCAATTGTTCTTCTGAAACGGTGAGTGTCCGGGCTTTGCTTGCCCGAAGTATCTTGAGAGCGGGTGCGCTTGCACGGCCACAGGAAAGCATGGAGGCGCAGGTGCGCAACTCGCCAGGGATCGTTTCGGGATACCCAAGCTCCATTGCAACCTGAACGCAGGCCGCATTTTCCGGTTCGACGACCACGACGACGCCGGGTGTCTCCATGAAGGAATACAGGCCACGTGCCATGGCAGCCGCCAGTCCACCGACACCTGCCTGAATGAACAGATGCGTTGGTTTCTGAAAATTCTGCTGGGCATATTGGCCGCGGGCTTCGCCTGCGATCACGCCGTAGCCGGCCATAACATGGCCTGTCATCACATCGTTTTCGTTGTCGCTCGTATCGGCGACGAGAACCGCTCCTTCGGATTGCGCTGCGTGAGCGGCCGCATTGACGGCGTCATCGAAGGTTCCAGGCACGATGACGACCTGCGCACCGGTTTTTTCGATCCGATCCACACGGGTCCGGGCGACTTCCGAATGCAGAAAGACCTTTGCCGGTATCCCGGTGTGACGGGCTGCAGAAGCCACGGCCAACCCGTGATTGCCATCGCTGGCGCAGACCAGAAGCCGCACCGTTTCACCGCCGGTCGAAATCGCCTCCAGCCCGGCGAAAGTACCGCCCAGCGACTTGAAACTGCCCAGAGGACGCCTGCTTTCATCCTTCAGGTGAACCTCCGCCACTCCGAGATGGGCGGCCAGTTTCGTTGCCGAAAACAGAGGCGACGCCTGATAGGCGCTGTCCAAACGCTTAAGGCGAGCCATGATGAGATGATGATCCGGCGCGATGTTCATGAAGTCCTCCAACTCCCATCAGCTTACAGGCGTGATGCTATGCAATTCGCCGTTTTTCGCTGTAGGGTGGTGTTTTCAGGCATTGTTGAGGTTGTGAATGACCGAATCCGTCACCATCGATCACTTCGATCAAAAGCTTCTGGCCCTCGTCCAAAAGAACAATCTGCAACCGGCGCGCGAGCTCGCCGAGGCTGTCGGTCTCTCCGAAAGCGCTGTTCTTCGGCGCCTGCGGCGTATGCGCAGCGAAGGGGTGATCGTGGCCGATGTCGCCGTGATAAACCCCGCGATTGCGGGGGAAGCGGTCACCATTCACACGCTTGTCTCGCTCGAACGCGAGCGGTCTTTCGATCTCGATGCTTTCGTCCGCAAGATCAGGCAGCGGCCGGAGGTGAAGAAAATCTGGTATGTGACCGGAGAGGTGGATTTCGTGCTACTTCTGCGTCTTCCGGGAATGGACCGGTATGCGGACTTCGTGCAGGAAGTTTTTCACGCAGATGAGAATGTGAAGTCGTTCAAGACCATTGTCGCCATCCGCGAGATCGAGACCGGCGGAGGCGTTTAGGCACGGGTCCGGGCAAACATTTGTTTCACGAAGATGTCTGTTTTCAGAATGCTGTCATTCGCATCGGGTAGACACATGTTGGAAACCGGAAGCGACATGACACACATCATCTTTCTGCACGGTGCTTCGAGCAGCGGTAAGTCGACGCTTGCGCGGGCGCTTCAGGCCGAGATCGAACTGCCATTCTGGCATATATCGATTGACCATCTGCGCGACGCCGGGGTTCTGCCTACCAAGCGTTTCCGTTGCGGGGAGTTCGACTGGCACGCCTCAAGACCAGCCTTCTTCGAGGGGTTTCACAAGTCTCTGGCAGCTTATGCCGAGGCGGGAAACAATCTGATCCTCGAGCACATCCTTGACGATGAGCGATGGCTGCCCGGGTTGCAGTCGTTGTTCTCGCCGTTCGATGTGTACTTCGTAGGTGTTCACTGCCCTTTGCCTGTGCTGATCGAACGGGAGGCAGCGCGGGGAGATCGGCCCCAAGGCAGCGCGCGGCGTGATTTTGAAACCATCCATCTCGGGAAGACTTACGATCTGGAAGTTCAATCGCTGGACGGTGTTTCCCTTAATACCGAGCGCATCCTGAACGGCTGGAGAACGGGACGGCGGAACTCGGACTTTTCAAGAAGTGCTGGCGCTGCCTGAGAGCGCTCAGTCCTCGAACAGGTGCTCCATCTCGAAGGGATCGGGAGCGGGTTTTTCAGGGACGGTGCCTTCCGCCATCCGCTTTTTGTAGTGGGTGAGCGAACACTCGATCGAACAGAGAATGCCGCGATCGGTCCAGTAGGCTGGGCCATTTTCGATCAGGCCCTCATAATAGGCAAAGCCCGGCGTTCCGAACATTTTTCCGCATTCGATGCAGCGGTTCTTTTCCGGTCTTGCAAGCATTGAGGCCCCTTCCTTTGGACAGTGTCTATCCTTCGGGCGGGAAGGCTGCAAGGTTTTCAATATTGACGTTTACGTAAAAAGAAACTAGCAATCTTTCGCCAAGGTATGATGGCGGGGGTGTGGTCGAGCGGCTAGATTTTGGTCCCGGGCGCACGCTGGACAGTTTGGAGCGCGCCGCACTTACAGGTGCTGTCGGGACATCAGGAGGATTGCAGCATGTATCGAGCCCCGGTCGACGAAATCGCCTTCACCCTGAAACATGTCACCGGGTTTGCCGCTGATCTTGATGCTGGCCGGTTTGGCGATCTCTCCGAAGATCTGGTCGATGCGATCATTGGTGAGGCCGGGCGCTTTGCGGCTGAGGAAATCGCGCCGCTTGCGAAAGTGGGCGACGAAAAGGGGGCGGTCTTAAAGGACGGCACGGTCACCACACCGCCGGGCTGGGCCGATCTCTACCGCCGCTGGTGCGAGGGCGGATGGAACGGCCTTGCAGCGCCGGAGGAATTTGGCGGGCAGGGCCTGCCAACGCTGCTTTCGGTTGCGGCCATCGAGATGTGGAACTCCGGCTCCATGGCCTTTGCAATCGGTCCGACATTGACGGTTGGCGCCATCGAGGCGCTTGAAAAGCACGCGACGCCGGAACTGCAGAAGACCTATCTCGAAAAGCTCGTCTCGGGCGAATGGATGGGCACGATGAATCTGACGGAGCCGCAGGCCGGGTCCGATCTTAATGCGCTCAAGGCGCGCGCGGAACCGGTGGGCGACGGCACCTATCGCATCTTCGGACAAAAAATCTTCATCACCTATGGTGAGCACGATTTCACCGACAACATTGTGCATCTGGTGCTGGCAAGGCTGCCGGATGCGCCGGCGGGAACGAAAGGCATCTCGCTGTTTCTTGTGCCAAAGTTCTTCGTCAATGACGACGGATCTTTGGGTGCGCGCAACGATGTCTTCTGCGCTTCCATGGAGCACAAGCTGGGCATTCATGCCTCGCCCACCTGCACCATGATCTATGGCGACGGCAAATTCGGCGACACCCCGGGTGCTGTCGGCTGGCTGATTGGCGAGGAAAACCGGGGTCTCGCCTGCATGTTCACCATGATGAACAACGCCCGTCTGGCCGTCGGTATGCAGGGTGTGGGGATTGCCGAAGCTGCAACGCAGAAGGCGATTGCTTATGCGCAGGAGCGCCGGCAGGGCCGCGCCGCCGGTGCGCCCAAGGATGGCGGAATGAGCCCGATTGTCGAGCATCCCGACATCAAGCGCACGCTTTTGACCATGAAGGCAGAGACCCAGATGGCGCGCGCGATCACCTATGCCTGTGCCTATGCCATCGACCGGGCGCGGCTTGACGAGGGCGAGGAGGCGACAGCCTGGCAGGCGCGCGCGGATATTCTGACCCCCATGGCGAAGGCCTTTTCCACCGATGTGGGCGTGGAGGTCGCTTCGCTTGGCCTGCAGGTTCACGGAGGCATGGGCTATGTGGAGGAGACGGGAGCTGCTGCACTCTACCGAGATGCGCGGATCGCGCCGATCTATGAGGGCACGAACGGCATTCAGGCAATCGATCTGGTCATGCGCAAGCTGCCGCTTCAGGGCGGTGAGGCGGTGGTGCGTCTTATCGGCGAGTTGCGCGTGGACCAGAAATCGGTTGCCGAAGCATCCGGTCTGGGGGCGACTGGCGCAAAGCTTGCAAACGCGCTCGATGATCTGGGGGCGGCGACCGATTTCATGGCCGGTGCTTTGGCCGAGGGGCGTGTGAACGAGGCGCTTGCGGGTGCGACGCCCTATCTCCGCCTTTTCTCGCTCGTCATCGGCGTGGCCTTCAATGCGCGGGCTGTTGCCGGCAACGAAAACCCCGGCCATGCCGCGCTGGTGCGTTTCATGGCGGAGAACCTGCTTGGTGAGACGGGCGCACTCAGGCAGCGGGTGACGGAGGGGGCGGGGAGCCTCGATGCGGCGGCCGACGCCCTGCTTTCGGCCTGAGGAGACGATCATGAGTGAGCATGTTCTCATTGAGCGGCGCGGTGCGGTGCAGGTCGTCCGCCTTAATCGCCCGGAGAAGAAGAATGCCATCACCCGTGCCATGTATGCGGCAATGGCCGAAGCGCTGAAGGCGGGTGACGCGGATGACGCGGTGCGCTGCCATGTGCTTCTGGGCCAGCCAGGCGCGTTTTCGGCAGGCAATGACCTTGCCGATTTCATGGCGGTGGCCGCCGGTGGCGAAGGCGGCGAGGAAGTCTATGATTTTCTTCTGGCGCTGGCCGGGGCGGGAAAGCCACTGGTCTCGGGTGTGGATGGCATTGCGGTGGGGATCGGCACGACGATCCACATGCATTGCGACCTGACCTTCGCCACACCTGAAACCGTGTTTTCCACGCCGTTTGTGGATCTCGGCCTCGTGCCGGAGGCGGGATCGAGCCTGCTGGGCCCCTCGATCATGGGGCATCAGCGAGCCTTTGCGCTGCTTGTTGCAGCTGAGGGATTGCCGGCGCAAGAGGCGCAGGCGGCTGGGCTGATCCACCGCGTGGTGGGTGAGGGCGAACTGGAGAGTGCGGTCTTCAAGGCGGCGGAGGCACTTGCCGCAAAACCGCCCGAGGCTTTGCGCATCGCCCGGAATCTTCTGCGCGGTCCGCGCGACCATATTGTCGCGCGCATCGGGGAAGAGGGCGAGCAATTTCGCGCGCGTCTGAAATCGGACGAAGCGCGCGCGGCCTTCATGGCCTTCATGAGCCGCAAGTAGCAGTGGGCCCCGAAACGTCATCGCCGAAATGAGCTGATGACGTTGGGGGCAACCGCGCTCAGGGGTAAAGCCGCTCGGTCTGCCAGTCGCCCTTTTCGTCGCGGGTGAAGACGACGCGGTCGTGCAGGCGGAAGGGGCGGTCGTGCCAGAATTCGATGGTCTGCGGAACGATCCGGAAACCCGACCAGTGCGAAGGGCGCGGGATCGTGCCGATGGCGAATTTTGCCGTGTATTCGGCAACCGCTTTTTCCAGCGCGAAGCGGCTTTCAAGCGGTCGTGACTGTTTTGAGGCCCAGGCCCCGATACGGCTGCCGCGTGGACGCGAGGCATAATATTCGTCGGCCTCTTCGTCGCTCACCACTTCGACCGGCCCGCGAATGCGCACCTGTCGGCGCAGGCTCTTCCAGTGAAAGCACATGGCCGCTTTCTTTGCGCTCAGGACCTCGCCACCCTTGGCGCTCTCGAAATTTGTGTAAAACACGAAGCCGCGCTCATCGAAACCTTTCAGGAGCACCATGCGCACATTGGGCATTCCATCGGGGTCGACGGTCGCCAGAGCCAGCGCATTGGGATCGTTGGGCTCGGATTTGGTGGCGTCTTCAAGCCATTCGGCAAAGAGCCGGAAAGGCTCTTCACGCTCCGTGAAGTCACCGGATTTTAACGTCTCGTCAATCATACTGGCTGCCTGTTCGCTTATTCTACGGGGAGAATGCCGATTGTCGGGGGCAACGCAAGCGCCAGTTCGGGGTATGGCCTTGGCTCTACGTCTTTCCCGGCGTCTTTTTTTTCCCGTGGCGGTCGCCCTTCTTGCCGGTTGCAGCGTGTCGGCCCTGGATCTGGAGGAGCCGGGCATCGACCCGTCGGTTGTGACCGGTTCGATTGCCCCCGCCCCGGAAACGATCCCGCCCGCACATCTGCCCGTGGGAACGGATGCGATGCTGCATGCGATGGTTGCCGAGATGGGGGAAATGCTCGACGGCGCGCCGCCGCTCTCCTGGGTCGATGAGGAAAACGGTGTGCGTGGTGTGATCTCTCACATATATGACGACGGGACGTGCCGGCGCTTCGTGACCACGCGCGAAAGTTTCGACGGGATAAGCCTTTATCGCGGCACCGCTTGCCCAAGCCCGGAATTCGGGTGGCAGATTCAGGCTTTTGAAGCGGTTTGACGAACGAAACCGGTGGAAGGTCTGGAATTTCTTCCTAACCGAACGCATATAGTGAACAACATCCCGAATTCACGAGCGTTTTGCCCTATAATGGGGAACGACCAGGAACAGAGTTGCACATGCGCAATCCATATGACGTTTTGGGCGTGGCCAAAAACGCCTCGTCCAAGGAGATAAAATCGGCTTACCGAAAGCTGGCGAAACAATATCATCCGGATCAGAAGCCGGACGATCCGAAGGCCAAGGAACGCTTTGCCGAGATCGGGCAGGCCTATGAGATACTGGGCGACGAGAAGCAGCGCGGCGCTTTCGACCGCGGCGAGATCGATGCCGAGGGCAAACCGCGTTTTGCTGGCTTTGAAGGCGCCGGTGCAGGTGGCGACCCGTTTGCGGGCTTCCGCCGTTCCGGCCGTGGCGGGCCCGGAGCCCAGCATTTCGAGTTCAGAAGCGGCGGTCCCGATGGCGCCGGCTTCAGCGGTGCTGACATTTTCAGCCAGATTTTCGGCGACGCATTCTCTCAGGGCGGCTCTGCAGGGCATGCCGGGCAGGGGCGCCGTACGGCTGGTGGCGCCAGACGTCCCACTGGCATGGGCGACCTGAACGCGACACTGGATGTCGACATTGAGGACGTGGCAAAGGCTGCCAAGGTGACGGCGATTTTCCCGGGTGGGCGGCGCATCGCGGTCAAGCTTCCGCGTTATGTGGAGGATGGGCAGACCATCCGCCTCAAGGGGCAGGGCGAGGAGACGCCGTTCGGCGAGCGCGGCGATGCGCTGGTCAAGCTGCGTTTCAGGACGCATCCGCGCTACCGGGTCGAGGGGCGCGATCTGCATGTGGACCTGCCGGTGAGCCTGCGTGATGCGGTTCTGGGCGCGAAAGTGCCTGTCGAAACGCCGACCGGAAGGCTGGCGCTGACGGTTCCGGCGTGGACCAGCTCGGGCAAGGCGATGCGCCTCAAGGGGCAGGGGCTGCCGCGCAAGACCGAGGGCAATGGCGATCTCTACGCCCATGTCCAGATCATGCTGCCGGAGGGCGGAGACCCTGCTCTGGAGGCATTGTTCCGCCAATCTGCTTGATGCCTTGGCCGGGCTGTGCGATAGGGCTGCCGGTTTATCGCATTGCGCGACCGGAGAATCGCCGGCACGTGCGGGTGCAGAACACAGGATGATGAAGCGGCGCGCCTTCAGGTGAAAGCATGACGCTTCGGCAATTGAATTCGGAGAACCATTCCATGACCAATGGCAATGGCCTGATGGCCGGAAAGCGCGGACTCATTCTGGGGGTCGCCAACAACCGCTCGATCGCCTGGGGGATCGCCAAGGCTTGCGCCAATGCGGGTGCGGAACTGGCGCTTACCTATCAGGGCGACGCGCTTAAGAAACGGGTTGAGCCACTGGCTGAAGAACTCGGTGCGATTGTCGCCGGTCATTGCGATGTGACCGACATGGACAGCGTGGATGCGGTGTTCAAGAAGCTTGAGAAGGAGTGGGGAAAGCTGGACTTTCTTGTCCATGCGGTGGCCTTCTCCGACAAGGACGAGCTGACCGGCCGTTATGTCGACACGAGCCGCGACAATTTCCTGCGCAGCATGGATATTTCGGTCTACTCGCTGACGGCGCTTGCAAAGCGCGCCGAGCCGCTGATGAGCGATGGCGGGTCGATCCTGACGCTGACCTATTACGGCGCCGAGAAGGTGATGCCGCATTACAACGTCATGGGTGTTGCCAAGGCAGCGCTCGAGGCGAGCGTGCGTTATCTGGCGGTGGACATGGGTGGAAACAACATCCGCGTCAACGCCATTTCGGCGGGCCCGATCAAGACACTTGCCGCTTCCGGCATTGGCGATTTCCGCTATATCCTGCGCTGGAATGAATACAACTCGCCCCTGAAGCGCGTTGTCACCACCGACGAAGTGGGCGATTCAGCACTTTACATGCTCTCGCACCTTTCGCGCGGCGTGACCGGAGAAGTGCTGCATGTGGATTCAGGCTACCATGTCGTCGGCATGAAGGCGGTTGATGCTCCCGACATCTCCGTCGTGACGGAGTAGGCACGAAGGCGCATTGTGCTTCCATTGCTATACATCATTCGCCACGGCCAGACCGCTTGGAACGTGGAAGAGCGTCTGCAGGGACAGGCCGATACGGACATCAATGCGGTTGGTCAGGTTCAGGCCGACCGCAATGGCATCCGTCTTGCCGATCTTCTGAACCACGATGCTGACGGCTTCGATTTCGTTGCAAGCCCGCTGCGGCGCACACGCGAAACCATGGAGCGCGTGCGTGCAGGGCTTGGCCTTCCGCGCGAAGGCTATCGGACCGACCCGCGGCTGATGGAACTGAATTTCGGCGACTGGCAGGGCTTTACCTATGCCGAACTGGAGGCTGCCGATCCCGGCTGCACGGCGGGGCGCTCCAGCGACAAATGGGGTTTTGTGCCGCCCGGTGAAGCCGCCGAGAGCTATGAGACGCTCGCCGAGCGCGTAAAACCCTGGCTGGAAGAAGTGGAAGGCCCCACGGTGTGCGTGACCCATGGCGGGGTCATCCGGTCGCTCCTTTATCTTACGGGGCATGCTTCAAGCGACGAGGCCGCAGCACTCGTCATCCCGCAGGACAGGATTCTCCGGTTTGACAACGGCGCGGTGGACTGGCTCTGAAGCTTATTCAGGCAACAGCATGTCGGTGATCTGCTTCACGCCGTCATCGACTTCGCGGTAGGCCAGAATGACACTCATGCCCGGTTCGATGGCGGAGACGTCCATTTCGCCCGGCAGTTTGTAGGTCTGTCCATTGTCCAGGGTGATGGTCAGCTTCTCCGGGTCGACATTGGAGACCGTGCCCTCCGCATCAAGGGCGAAGGCGGAGGAAGCGAGCATGAATAAGCCCATTGCTGCAGCGAAAATGCGCATTCCATACCTCTCGGATTTCGACTTGGGCACCAGTTCTCGTGGCGCGGATTCGAACGATTTCTTAAACCACCTAAATGTGTCAAAACTTGCGCATTAAGCAATCCGGTTTGACCACATTCGCAAAGGTCAATAGAAGCGGGGCGACCGGCCGGCGACAACAGCGCAATGGTCGCTCTGTCTGATCTGTGGAAGCCTGCATTCATGTCTCACAACACATTCGGCCATCTGTTTCGTGTCACCACCTGGGGCGAGAGCCATGGCCCGGCCATCGGCTGTGTGGTCGACGGGTGCCCGCCGGGTATTCGTTTCACGCAGGCCGACATCCAGGCCGAGCTCGACAGGCGGCGGCCGGGGCAGTCGCGCTTCGTCACGCAGCGGCGTGAGCCGGACGCGGTGAAGATCCTGTCAGGTGTGCTACCGGACGAGGATGGTGAAACGCTGATCACCACTGGCACGCCGGTTTCCATGCTGATCGAGAATGTCGACCAGCGCTCCAAGGATTACGGCGAGATCGCAAAACGCTACCGGCCGGGGCATGCCGACTACACCTATGAGACCAAATACGGTCTGCGCGACTATCGCGGTGGCGGGCGCTCTTCGGCGCGAGAGACCGCAACGCGGGTTGCTGCCGGCGCGCTTGCCCGCAAGGTGGTGCCGGGCATGACTGTGCGCGCCGCTCTGGTTGCCATGGGTGAGAAGGAAATCGACCGGGCGAACTGGACCTGGGATTTCATCGGTGATGCGGAAAACCCGTTTTTCACGCCGGATCCGAAGTCCGTTCCGGTCTTTACCGAATATCTCGATGGCATTCGCAAGGCCGGCTCCTCGGTGGGGGCAGTCATTGAGGTGGTGGCGGAAGGGGTGCCGGCGGGGCTCGGTGCGCCAGTCTATGCCAAGCTCGATCAGGATATCTGCGCCAATCTTATGTCGATCAACGCCGTCAAGGGCGTTGAGATCGGCAACGGTTTCGAGGCGGCGCGCATCACCGGCGAGGAAAACGCCGACGAGATGAGGATGGGCAATGACGGCACGCCGCGTTTCCTGAGCAACAATGCCGGCGGCATTCTGGGCGGCATCTCCACCGGTGAGCCCATCGTCGCGCGCTTTGCCGTCAAGCCGACCTCGTCGATCCTGACGCCGCGCCAGAGCATCGACAGGGATGGCAATGAGGTCGACGTTCTGACCAAGGGCAGGCACGACCCGTGTGTGGGCATCCGCGCCGTGCCGATCGCCGAGGCGATGGTTGCCTGCGCGATCGCCGATCACTACCTGCGCCACCGCGGCCAGACAGGCCGCATCTGACGGAGTTTTTTTGCATGCCCTATGACCAGAAGAAGGTCGTTGAAGCCCTGCGCGCCTTTGAGAAGGGCGAGATGGTCGTCGTCATGGACGATGACGGACGCGAGAACGAGGGCGACATCATCGTTGCGGCGGTGCACTGCACACCGGAAAAGATGGCGTTCATCGTGCGTCACACATCGGGCATCGTCTGCGCGCCCATGCCGCATGGCGAGGCGCGGCGGCTGAACCTGGCGCCCATGGTGGCCGAGAACGATGCACCGCATGCGACGGCCTTCACCGTCAGCGTCGATTTCAAACATGGCACCACGACCGGCATTTCGGCCGAGGACCGCACACTGACGGTGCGCAATCTGGCGAACCCGAATGTGGGACCGGGCGATTTCGTGCGTCCGGGCCATATCTTCCCGCTGGTCGCGCGTGAGGGCGGGGTGCTGATGCGCTCGGGCCACACGGAAGCTGCCGTCGATCTGTGCAAGCTCGCCGGGCTGCCCCCCATCGGCGTCATCTGCGAGTTGGTGAATGACGACGGCACCGTGATGCGCGGACCGCAGGTTTCGGCCTTTGCGGAGAAGAACGGGCTGATGCAGGTGTCGGTTGCCGATCTCATCGCCTATCGCCAGCGGCAGGAAACGCTGGTCGAGCGGGTGGCGAGTTTTGACATCGACACGCCAAGCGGACCGGCAAAAGCGCATGCCTACACGCTTCCCTGGGAAGTGATGCAGCATGTGGCAATCGTCTTCGGCGACATTCGTGACGGGGTGGATATCCCCGTCAGGCTCCACACCGAGGATGTCATGGCGGATGTGTTTGGCAGGGAGGAGCGCCTGCACGAAGCAATGAACCGCATGGTCGGCCTTGGCCGTGGCGTTCTGGTCTATCTGCGCGAAGGCTCGGTGGGCGTTGCCCATGAGAACCGGCGGCGCCCTGCGGGCAGCGATCGCGAGGACCATGACGAGGCGCTGCGGCGGGAAAGCGAGTGGCGCGAGATCGGCCTTGGGGCACAGATACTCAAGGATCTCGGCATTTCCTCCATCAAACTGATGGCCTCGCGCGAGCGCCACTATGTCGGGCTTGAAGGCTTCGGCATCGAGATCGCCTCGACCGATATCGTCTGAACCCGGTGAAACAGGTCCGGCTCATCCGGACCTGTCTCCCGTCTGCGCCAGGCGGTTTTACTCGGCTGGCTGGAACGCCGTGTCAGCCCTGGCGCGGCGCTCGCCGGCGAGGCTCCTCTGGCCGAGCAGAACCGTCAACAGGGCCGAAAAACCAGCCGCCACCGAGACCCAGAAACCGTTCTGCGGCCCGAATGCATCGATCACCCAGCCGGCAACAAACGAGCCGAGCGCCATGCCGATGCCGATACCGGTCATAACCCAGGTAATCCCCTCCGTCAGCATGGCCGGCGACACGCGGCGCTCGATCACGCCGAATGCGGTAATGAAGGTGGGCGAGACGGCAAGGCCGCTAACGAACACCGCCACGGCGAGCAGAGGCACTGTATCGGCGAAGAGAAGCGGCAGCGTGGTGAAGGCGATGACGGCCACGGCGATCGCGAGCTGGCGCTGCAGGGGCATTTTGAGGTTGAGCGCGCCGATGACGATGCCGATCAGGAACGAGCCAACGGCGTAGACGCCGATGACGAGGCTGGCGGCACCTGGCTGGCCGAGGGCCTTGGTGATGGCCACGGAGCTGACTTCAGCGGTGGCGAAGATGGCACCGACGAAGATCAGGGCAAGTGTGACGATCTGGACCGAGCGCAGGCGGATCGCGGAATGCGCTGGCCCGTCTCCGGCAGGGCGTATGCCCGGTTCGGTGGAGCGCTGCAGCACGAAGGCCGCCGTGCCGAAGGCGAGGAAGAGCGTGCTGGCGAGCATCCCGGCTTCCGGGAAGAATGAGACGCTCAGGCCCACCGAAAGAGAAGCACCGGCGATATAGACCAGCTCGTCGGCGACCGATTCGAATGCGAATGCGGTGTTGAGCTCGGGGCGGCCATGGAAGATCTCCGTCCAGCGGGAGCGCACCATGGCCGGGATGCTGGGCATGGTTGCTGCGGCGAGAGCTGCGGCAAACAGTGTCCATAATGGCCAGTCGCGGTTTGCCGCGACAATGAGCACCAGAAACGCGATGACGGAAATCGTGGCGAACGGCGTCAGCACGGCGCTCTGGCCGCGCCGGTCGACCAAGCGGGATATCTGCGGTGCGACGAAGGCATTGGTCAGGGCGAAGGTGGCGGAGACGGCACCGGCGAGCCAGTATTCGCCATGGGTCTGCGATAGCATGGCGACGATGCCGATCGGCGCCATTGCAATGGGCAGGCGGGCGAAGAAGCCGGCAGCTGCGAAGCCCTTGGCACCCGGTGCCTTGAAGATCTGGCGATAGGGGTTAGGCATTGGAGTGATCCTTGATGCGGAGTCGGGAGTGGTTTACATACGCGGCGTATGTGGGTTAGATAATTACATACGTAACGTATGTCAATTGATATACGTCGCGTATGTGAATGGAGACTGGAATGGCGCACAAACCGCGCAGTGAAATGATCGCTGAAACCAGAGCCAAGCTCGTCGCCGCCGCGCGGGACGCCTTTGGGCGGGTCGGCTATGCGAATGCCTCAATGGACGATTTCACCGCGGGAGCCGGCCTGACACGCGGAGCGCTCTACCACCATTTCGGCGGAAAGCAGGGCCTCCTGGAAGCGGTCATCACGCAGATCGATGCGGAAATGTCGGCGCGGCTGAACGGTGTTTCGGCACGCTTTTCAGACCCCTGGCAGGGGTTCGTGGAGGAATGCGTTGGCTATATCGAGATGGCGCTGGAGCCTGAAATCCAGCGCATCATGCTGCTTGATGGGCCGGCGGTTCTGGGCAATCCGTTCAACTGGCCCAACCAGCCGGGCTGCATCCGTTCCCTGACGAACAGCCTCAAAAGGCTTGTCGCGGACGGACAGGCTGATGTGGCGGATCCGGAAGCGACGGCGCGCCTTGTCAGCGGCGCAAGCCTCCATGCATCGCTCTGGATCGCAAACTCAGATGATCCCGAGGCGACATCGAAGCGCGCCGTCGCCGCCTTCAAGCGCCTGCTCGAAGGTCTGCGCACAGGCGCCCCTTCCTCCGGTTGACAATCCGGCCGCATCGTTCATCCTCCCCGGGAAACGGCAGGAGAGCTGTTCGCAGGAGAGCTGTTCGCAGGGGGGCTGTTGCATGTGGGATTTCGATATTGGCAGGACGCTGGCGATCATGGGCCGGACATGGCCTTTCATCGTGCTGCGCATGCTGGTCTATTTCGGTATCACGACGGCCTATATCTTCGCCACCGGAACGGGGGCGGGCGTCGGCTACGGTGTGGGTCATATCTCGAGCGATCCCGGCGGTCCGGGTACATTTGCGCTCTGGGGCGGCATTGTCGGCTTTGGGCTGGTTTCCGCAATCGTCTACTGGATTCGCGAATACATCCTCTACATCGTCAAGGCCGGCCATATCGCGGTGATGGTGCATCTGATCGACGGGCGGGATGTGCCCGATGGCAAGAACCAGATCACCTATGCGCGTCAGGAAGTGACGGCGCGTTTTGCCGAGGCGAATGTGCTTTTTGTTCTCGATCAGCTCGTAAAGGGCGTGATTCGCGTCTTGACCGGACTGCTGGGCGGCATTGCCGGTTTTCTGCCTATTCCCGGCCTCGACACACTCATGCGTTTCGTCAACACGGTGATCCGCATTGCGCTTACCTATGTCGATGAGATCATCCTTGGTTACAACATCCGCATCGGTTCCAGCACACCGTTCGAGACCGCACGGCAGGGCGTGGTGCTCTATGCCCAGAATGGCAGGACCATGCTGAAGAACGCTGTCTGGCTGGCGCTCTTCATGTGGCTTCTGACTTTTGTCGTCTTCCTCGTCATGCTGGCACCGGCCGGAGCGATCCTCTACGCCATGCCGGGGCAACTGGCGGGCTGGGCCTTTGTGCTGGCCATTGTCTTTGCATGGGCGGTGAAGGCCGCGCTCATCGAGCCCTTTGCCATTGCCGCGCTGATGTCCGTCTATTTCAAGGTTATCGAGGGACAGACACCCAATCGCGAATGGGATGAGCGGCTGAGCAGCGCATCAAGGCAGTTCCGCGAATTGAAGGAACGGGCGCTGGAAACCGTGGGTGTCCGTTCACGTGCAACGCCGGCAAAACCAGCAGGGTGAAACCTTGTTGACATGCGGGCAAAGCGCGACAACCCGTCATGGCCAAGCCATGGTTTGGCCACTACACTTATGGGATGAGAACCCGCTTCTATACACACCCGATCTGTCGTGAGCACCTCACGCCACCCGGCCACCCCGAGCGGCCCGATCGCCTGCGGGTGATCGTCGACCGGTTGGACGACGAGCCCTTCGCCTATCTCGAACGGCTTGAGGCACCGCTGGCTGATGAAGAGACGGTGCTTCTGGCGCACCCGGCCGAGCATCTCGACAAGGTGAAGGCCAGCATTCCGGACGAGGGGCTGGCCGTGATCGATGATGACACGACCGTGAGTCCGAAGAGCCTGGAGGCCGCGCTGACGGCCATCGGCGGGGCATTGGCCGGCGTGGACGACGTATTTTCGGGCGAGGCCGGGAACGTTTTTGTTGCCGGACGTCCGCCCGGCCATCATGCTGAGAAGAACCGGGCCATGGGCTTCTGCCTCTTCAACAATGCCGCCATTGCAGCCCGTCACGCGCAGAAGGAACACGGTGCAGAGCGCATCGCCATCGTCGACTGGGATGTGCATCACGGCAATGGAACCCAGGATATCTTCTGGGACGATCCGAGTGTGCTCTACTGCTCCACGCACCAGATGCCGCTTTACCCGGGCACGGGTGCAGCCCATGAAGCGGGCGCCGGCAACATCGTCAACGCGCCGCTGCCTGCAGGCTCCGGTTCGGAGGCTTTCCGCGAGGCGTTCGACGAAAAGGTGCTGCCGGCGATCGACCGGTTTGCGCCGGACCTGATCATCATCTCCGCCGGTTTCGATGCTCACCGGCGCGACCCGCTGGCGGAACTCAATCTGGAGGCTGACGATTTCGACTGGGCGACCGGCGTTCTGATGGAGCGGGCCGACCGTTTGTCACAGGGGCGGGTTGTCAGCCTGCTTGAAGGTGGGTACGACCTGCAGGGGCTTTCCGTGTCGGTCGCTGCGCATGTCGGCCGTTTGTTGAAGGGATAAGAGATGGCCGAAGAAGCCAACAGCGACATCAAGGGCATGAGCTTCGAGCAGGCGCTCGAGGCGCTGGAGAAGATCGTTGAGGATCTCGAGCGTGGCGATGTGCCGCTCGACCAGTCGATCAGGATTTATGAGCGCGGCGAGGCGCTGAAGAAGCATTGCGATCAGCTCCTGAAGTCTGCCGAGGACAAGGTGGAGAAGATCCGCCTGTCGCGTGAAGGCCAGGCCACCGGCAGCGAGCCGCTCGACGAGGGCTGAGCCCGAAATAATTCCGGGGCCGGCAACCTCTGTACATTTGTTTGTGCGGAGGTTGTTTTGTGTTCGGGGTTCGAAAATCAGGTTCCGGTGAAACTGTACTGTTTCATCGCATTGCGTTTACTTTGCGTGGCCGAAGCCCTATGTCGAAGTGATGCAAACAGCCGAGGTGACGCGCGTGAAATCGCCGCCCGACACACCCCTTCTTGATACGGTCGGCACACCCGCCGACCTGAAGCGCCTTTCACAGGACGACCTTCCCCAGCTTGCCGACGAGCTGCGCGCGGAACTGATCGATGCGGTTTCGAAGACCGGTGGCCATCTTGGGGCCGGGCTTGGCGTGGTCGAACTGACCGTGGCGTTGCACTATGTGTTCGACACGCCGGACGACCGGCTGATCTGGGACGTCGGCCACCAGGCCTATCCGCACAAGATCCTCACCGGGCGGCGCGACCGCATCCGCACGCTGCGCCAGGAGGGGGGGCTCTACGGCTTCACCAAGCGGTCGGAGAGCGAATACGATCCCTTCGGCACAGCGCATTCCTCCACCTCCATCTCGGCCGGCCTCGGCATGGCTGTTGCCCATGGGCTCGCAGGGGAAAAGCGCAATGTCATTGCGGTGATTGGTGACGGCGCCATGTCGGCAGGCATGGCCTATGAGGCGATGAACAATGCCGGTGCGCTCGATGCGCGGCTCATCGTCATCTTGAACGACAACGACATGTCGATTGCGCCGCCGCAGGGCGCGATGAGCGCCTATCTGGCGCGTCTCGCCTCCGGACGCACCTATCAGGGTGTGCGCGATTTCGGCAAGAAGCTGACCTCCTATCTCGGCGAGGGTGTCGACCGCGCCATCACGCGCGCCGTGGAGCACGCGCGCGGTTATGTGACCGGCGGTACGCTGTTTGAGGAAATGGGGTTCTTCCATATCGGCCCCATTGACGGGCACAATTTAAAGCACCTCGTTCCGGTCCTGAAGAATGTGCGCGACAACGGAAACGGGCCGGTGCTCATCCATGTGGTGACGAAGAAGGGCAAGGGCTATCCACCAGCCGAGGCCGCTGCCGACAAGTATCACGGCGTCAACAGGTTCGACGTCATCACCGGCGCGCAGGCCAAGGCGCCTGCCAATGCGCCGAGCTACACCAAGGTGTTTGCTCAGTCGCTGGTTCAGGAAGCGCGCGAGGACGAGCGGATTGTCGCTGTGACGGCCGCCATGCCGTCGGGCACGGGGCTCGACCTTTTCGAGAAGGAGTTCCCCGAGCGCATCTTCGATGTCGGCATTGCCGAGCAGCACGCGGTGACGTTCGCCGCCGGTCTGGCAACCGAGGGGCTGCGCCCGTTTGCGGCGATCTATTCGACCTTTCTGCAGCGCGGCTATGACCAGGTGGTGCATGACGTGGCGTTGCAGAACCTGCCGGTGCGTTTTGCCATCGACCGGGCGGGGTTTGTCGGCGCGGACGGCCCCACCCATTGTGGCGCTTTCGACATCACCTATCTGGCCAGCCTGCCAAATTTCGTCGTCATGGCAGCAAGCGACGAGGCGGAACTGCGGCACATGGTGCGCACGGCCGTCGAACACGATCAGGGGCCGATTGCCTTCCGCTATCCGCGTGGCAATGGCGTTGGTGTCGAGATGCCGGAACGCGGCGAAGTGCTGGAACTCGGCAGGGGGCGCGTGATGCGTGAGGGCACGAAGGTGGCACTGCTGTCGCTCGGAAGCAGGCTTGAGGACTGTTTGAAGGCGGCGGACGAACTGGATGCAGCAGGCCTTTCGACGACCGTGGCCGATGCGCGGTTCGCCAAGCCGCTGGACACGGCGCTCATCCGGCGACTGGCGCTTGAGCATGAGGTGCTGATACCTATTGAGGAGGGCGCGATTGGCGGTTTCGGCTCGCATGTCCTGCACTTCCTGGCCCATGAAGGTCTGCTTGAGAGCGGCGTGAAGGTGCGGCCCATGGCCATGCCGGATCGCTTCATCAACCATGCCAAGCCCGAGCGTATGGTGGAGGATGCGGGGCTCGATGCGGGAGCGATTGTGCGCACTGTGTTCGCCGCCCTGGGGCAGAGTGCCGAGAGTGCAGCGCGTGCATGAGAATAGGGCGAGGGCGAAGAGGGGCGCAGTTTACCCCCCTCTGGCCTACCGGCCATCTCCCCCCTTGAGGGGGAGATCGGGCTGCAGGAAAGCAGCATTCTCCCTTGATCGTCTGGCAGGACCAGTGACACCTCCAATCTCCCCCGTTGAGGGGGAGATGCCTGGCAAGGCAGAGGGGGGTGAACTGCGCCATCCAAAAATGCCGTGCGGAATGCCGGCATGAGGCTCGACCAGTTTCTCGTGGAACGTGGATTTTTTGGCAGTCGCGCCCGCGCCCGCGACGCAATTCTGCGCGGCACGGTGAAGGTGGACGGCATCCCGGCGAAAAAGCCGGGGCAGACGGTCGCGCCCACTGCCGGGGTCGCCGTCGATGACCCGGCCAGCGCCTATGTTTCGCGCGCGGCACTGAAACTCCTTCATGGCCTCGACGTCTTCGGTTTCGACCCGGCCGGTTGCCATGCACTCGACATCGGTGCCTCGACCGGCGGTTTCACGCAGGTGCTTCTGGAGCGCGGTGCGGACCATGTCACGGCCATCGATGTGGGCACCGGCCAGATGGATGCGCGCATTGCCGGCGATCCGCGCGTGACCGCGCTGGAAGGGGTGAATGCACGACACCTGGGCATGGAGCACCTGGGCGCGCGGACACCGGATTTTCTCGTTTCGGATGTGAGCTTCATTTCGCTCAAGCTCGCCCTGCCACCGGCGCTCGCCCTTGCCGCGCCGGGAGCGCGCGCCATCTTTCTGGTGAAGCCGCAATTCGAGGCTGGCCGCGAGGCCATCGGCAAGGGCGGTTTGCTGCGCGATCCGGCGCGCGCGGAGGAGATTGCCGACGATCTGAAGAATTGGCTGGGGACGAATGCCGGCTGGCGGGCGACAGGGCTTGCGCCATCACCCATCGAAGGCGGAGACGGAAACCGCGAATTTCTACTGGCCGGGCGCAGGGACCGATGAGCGAAACGCTGACGATTGATCATCTGGGTGCACAGGGCGACGGCGTGGTGGCCACGCCGGCGGGTCCCGTCTATGTGCCATTTGCTCTTCCGGGCGAGGTGGTGGAAGCGGAACTGCGCAAGGGGCGCGCTGAAAAGACGATATTGCGTGAGGCATCGCCCGAGCGCATCGAACCCGCCTGCCGGCATTTTGGCGATTGTGGCGGCTGCGTGGTGCAGCATCTTGAAACGGGCGCCTATCTCGCATGGAAACGCGACAAGGTGGTGCATGCGCTGGAGGCGCGCGGTGTCGAGGCTGAGGTCGAAGACGCGCTTGCCTGTTCGCCTGAGACGCGCCGGCGCGTAACGTTTACCGCAAGGCGGCTGGGATCGGAGGTTCTTCTGGGCTTCAATGCCGCGCAGAGCCATCGCATCGTCGTGATCGAGGAGTGCCCGGTGGCAACCCCCGGTATCGTGGCGGCGCTCGGCGATTTGCGGGACCTCGCCAGGGCCATCGCGGCGACGCCAAAGCCGTTTCACCTGACGGTGACGGAAACCCGCACCGGGCTCGACATTGCAGCCGCCGGCGCTGGGCGGCTTGGCGAAAAACAGCGCCGTGCGGTGATCGATCTGGCGCTGGCAAAGGGATTTGCCCGGCTTTCGGCTGATGGCGAGATCATCGTGGAGGGCCAGAAGCCGAGCGTTATGTTCGGCGACGTGCCGGTGGCCATTCCGCCGGCGGGTTTTCTGCAGGCCACGCTTGCTGCGGAAGAGGCAATGGCAGCGCTGGTGGGCCGCCATCTTGATGGGTGCAAGCATGTTGCCGACCTCTTCGCCGGCAGCGGCACGTTCGCGCTGCGGCTGGCGCAGAACGCGCGGGTCTATGCGGCTGAAGGCGATGCGATTGCGCTTGCCACGCTCGATATCGCCGCACGGCAATGGCCCTCTTTGAAGCCGGTGACGGCGGAAAAACGCGATCTCTTCCATCGCCCCCTTCTGACGAAGGAACTGGCGCAGTTCGACGGTCTCGTGTTCGATCCGCCGCGCGCGGGGGCGGAGTTTCAATGCCGGCAGATTGCGCGTTCAGAGGTGAAGCGGGTTGCGGCGGTTTCGTGCAATCCGGGCACGCTGGCGCGAGATCTGGCGATCCTTGTTGCCGGGGGCTACCGGGTCACGCGGATTGTTCCGATCGATCAGTTTCTCTGGTCGCCGCATGTGGAAGCGGTGGCGCTTCTGGAGAAGAAGCCAAAGCGGCGCTGATCAGCTCTTCAAAAGCATGTCGACATAGGACGGCACGACCCGGCTGGCCGGTCCGTGGACGGCCTCGTCGAAATCATCGAACGTATCCGACGGTTCGAGATTGAGCTCGATCGTATGAGCACCGGCCCGGCCCGCTTCCTGAACAAACTGCGCAGCCGGATAAACATTGCCGGACGTGCCGATGGAGATGAAGAGATCCGCAGCGCGGAGCGCGTCGTAGATGCGCTCCATCTGGTAGGGCATTTCACCGAACCAGACGACGTCAGGGCGCAGGTGCCCGACCGTGGCGCAGGCGGGGCAGGGCGTTTCGAGCGACATGTCGCCTTCCCACGGGCTACGATCACCGCAATGGGTGCAGAGCGCGCTGCGGTGTTCGCCATGCATGTGGATGAGGTTTTTCGAGCCGGCGCGTTCATGGAGGTCGTCGATATTCTGGGTGACGAGCAGGACCTCACCGGAGAATTCCCGCTCCAGCCGGGCGAGTGCGCGGTGGGCATCGTTGGGCTCCAGTTCAGCGATCCTGCGTCGGCGCATGTTGTAGAAATCATGCACCAGCGCGGGATTGGCGGCAAAGCCCTCTGGCGTTGCTACATCGCGGTAGTCGATCTTCGACCACAACCCGTTCTTGTCGCGGAAGGTGTCCACGCCCGATTCTGCGGAGACCCCCGCGCCGGTGAGTATGACGATCCGCCGGTAATCCATCAGGTCTGCGTGCCGCCCACGGTCATCTGGTCCATGCGCAGATGCGGCTGGCCGACGCCGACGGGCACGCCCTGTCCGGCCTTGCCGCACATGCCGATGCCATTGTCGAGGGTCATGTCATTGCCGACCATGGAAACGCGGTGCATGGCGTCCGGGCCATTGCCGATCAGCATGGCGCCCTTAACGGGCTGGGTGACCTTGCCGTCCTCGATCATGTAGGCCTCGGTGCAGCCGAACACGAACTTGCCGGAGGTGATGTCCACCTGACCGCCGCCGAAGGACACGGCGTAAATGCCCTTCTTTACAGAGGCGATGATTTCTTCGGGCGTCCTGTCGCCGCCCGTCATGTAGGTGTTGGTCATGCGGGGCATGGGCTCATGCGCATAGGATTCGCGCCGACCGTTGCCGGTGGGGGCCATGCCCATCAGGCGGGCGTTCTGGCGATCCTGCATGTAGCCGACCAGCTTTCCGTCCTCGATCAGCACATTGCGGCCCGACGGGGTGCCTTCATCATCGATGGTAAGCGAACCGCGTCGCTCCGAGATGGTACCGTCATCGACAACGGTCACACCCTTTGCTGCGACCTGCTCCCCCATCAGCCCGGCGAAGGCGGAGGTCTTCTTGCGGTTGAAATCGCCTTCGAGCCCGTGCCCGACGGCTTCATGCAGCATGACGCCCGGCCAGCCATTGGCGAGCACGATATCGAAGGTGCCGGCAGGCGCGGGTACGGCTTCAAGGTTGACAAGAGCCTGGCGCAGCGCCTCGCTCGCGGCGAACTGCCAGGAATCCTCGGCCAGAAACTCGCCAAAACTCTTGCGTCCGCCCATGCCATAGGAGCCGGTTTCCTGCCGGTCGCCATCGCCGACCATGACCGAGACATTGACGCGCACAAGCGGGCGGATGTCGCGGGCGATCTGGCCGTCGGCACGCACGATTTCCACATGCTGCCATGAGGCGGCTAGCGAGGCTGTGACCTGCCGTACGCGCGGGTCTTTCGCACGAAGCCAGCCATCGATTTCCTGCAGGAGCTTCGCTTTTTCCTCAAAGCCCGGCGAGGTGATCGGGTTCTCGTCTCCATAAAGACGCTGATTCGTGCCGGTGGGAGCCGTGGCGAGATTTCCCGAATATCCGTCCTTGACGGTGGAAACGGCGTCGGCGGCACGGCGCAGCGAGGCTTCGGACAACTCGCTGGAGTGGGCATAGCCCGACGCTTCACCGGCAACGGCGCGCAGGCCAAAACCCTGATCGGTGTTGAAGCTCGCGGTCTTCAGGCGCCCATCGTCGAAAACAAGCGCTTCCCCTTCCCTGTATTCAAGGAAGAGTTCTCCGTCATCCGCGCCGCTGATCGTGTCGGCAACGAGGGATTTCAGACGATCAGGGGAGCAATCGAATGCGTCGAGAAGCGATTTGGCGGTCATGTACAATATCCTGTCGAAACTCCCTTTCATTTAAGGGAGCAGGTGCACGCAATCCAGTGCGGCTTGGACAGGAACTTCCGCGATTAGCGGGGCAGGGCGTCGAAACCTTCCGCGAAACCGTTGAGGTCAACGGGGATGCCAATGCCTTCTTCCGGGGTCTGGAAGACGATGAAGGTGGCGGACTGGCCGGTCTTGAAAGTTTCCACAAGCTGATCCTCAAGGATCACCTCGGCATAACAGCCATCCTGGAAACAGCGCACGAAATAGGCGCGGCCGATATCCTTGCCGTCCACATTGAGGCCGAGCCCGTTGGGCAGGAGCACGCCGAGCGGCGCCAGAACGCGCAGGATCTCGGCCTTTCCGTCGGCAGTGCGCAGCACAACGACGGAAAGACCCATCTCCGGTCGGTCTTCTGCGACAACATTCTGCATCATCGCGCACTGCTCGCTGGAGGCGCCGGCCGGCGTGTCGCAAAGGATCGACCAGGCACCATGAGTTGAGCGAACCGTCCCGCTCTGCTGCGCATGCGCGCCCAGAACGGGGAAAACGGTCATCGCGAGCGCGGCGGCGGCGCATTTGAGGAAGGACGTGCTCATGGTTCCTGGCTCCCATACGAATCAGGGCAATTTATCCTGCGATCGCGGTTGGCGAAAAGGGATGGCGTCGGCAAAAGATTGGGAAAACCCGTTTATGCGAAATCAATAATGACATTTGCGGGCAATTCCGACCGAAATGGGACGCCCCGGCGTTTTGTGCTATTGCACTTTCAATATGGACGGCAGTATGAGCCTGCCGAAGGGGCGCAAAAATGCCGCACGTCGCATCCAACGCCTTCCTTGCGGTTCAAATGAGAGTATGGTTTGAACGCGCCTATAAAAAGCCAGAATTCCCTTTGCGGCAAAACCG
Organism: Nitratireductor aquibiodomus; assembly: GCF_900105565.1. NCBI lineage: Bacteria > Pseudomonadati > Pseudomonadota > Alphaproteobacteria > Hyphomicrobiales > Phyllobacteriaceae > Nitratireductor > Nitratireductor aquibiodomus. The sequence goes on from NZ_FNSL01000001.1 coordinate 3,756,343, forward strand.
GATCATCCGGCTTGCCGTGTCGCCACGGGAGATGACGAGGGTTATGAAGAATATCGCTGTTGGCCTTGCCACTCTGCCGTTTCTCGCCACGGGCGCCGTTGCTGCGCAACCAGAGCCCTGGCAGATGCGCTTTCAACCGGCTGCAACCGGCATCATGCAGGAGATCACCTGGTTCGAGGAATACACTTTGTGGTTCATCGTTCCGATCACCATTCTCGTGATGGCCTTGCTGGCGTGGTGCATTTTGCGTTTCCGCGCAAAGGCAAACCCCACGCCATCGCGCACCAGCCACAACACGCTGATCGAAGTCATCTGGACCGTTGGTCCGGTGATCGTGCTTCTGTTCCTTGCGGTGCCGTCCTTCCAGCTTCTGACGGCGCAGTATACGCCCGAAGAGGAGCCGGCATTCACCATCAAGGCGACCGGCGTCCAGTGGTACTGGGATTACGAATACCAGCTTGAAGAGCCTGTTTCCTTCAGCTCTCTCATGCTCAAGGAAGACGAGCGCGCCGACGCGGGCAAGGAAGACAAGTCTGTCTATCCGCGCCTTCTGGCAGTGGACAATGAAATCGTTGTTCCCGTGGATGCCACCGTGCGCGTTCTCGTGACGGCCAGCGACGTGATCCACGCTTTTGCCATGCCGGCTTTTGGCATCAAGGTGGACGCCGTTCCCGGTCGCATCAACGAGACCTGGTTCAAGGCCGAGAAGGAAGGCCTTTATTATGGTCAGTGCTCGGAACTGTGCGGCAAGGACCATGCCTATATGCCGATTGCCATCCGCGTTGTGGCTCAAGACCAATATGACACCTGGATCGCAGCCGCGGGCGAGGACCTCGCCGGCGCCAACAAGGCTTTGATGGCCGCGATCGAGGGCAAGACGAAAGTTGCGTCTGCTGGCGAATGAGCCGGCAGACGTCTAGAGAGGAAATGGAGCGGTAGGAAATGGCAGGCGCTACAACCCAAGACGCCCATGGCGAACACAAGCCAACCGGATGGACCCGGTGGGTTTATTCCACCAACCACAAGGACATCGGTACGCTCTACCTGATCTTCGCCATCTGCGCGGGTATCATCGGCGGCTTCCTGTCCGTCATGATGCGCTGGGAGCTTGCTGAGCCCGGCATCCAGATTTTCCATGGCCTTGCCGCCATGGTCTACGGTTTCGAGGGCGATGCCGCCATCGACGCCGGCAAGCACATGTTCAACGTGTTCACCACGGCGCACGGTCTCATCATGATCTTCTTCATGGTCATGCCCGCGCTGATTGGCGGCTTCGCCAACTGGATGGTGCCGATTATGATCGGTGCGCCGGATATGGCGTTCCCGCGGATGAACAACATCTCGTTCTGGCTTCTTCCGCCGGCGTTCATTCTTCTGCTCATGTCCCTCTTCGTTCAGGGGCCGGCCGGTGCTTACGGCACGGGTGGCGGCTGGACGATCTATCCGCCGCTTTCGACGTCCGGTCAGCCCGGCCCCGCAATGGATCTCGCAATTCTGTCGATCCACATTGCCGGTGCTTCGTCGATCCTCGGCGCGATCAACTTCATCACCACCATCTTCAACATGCGCGCTCCGGGCATGACGCTGCACAAGATGCCGCTGTTTGCCTGGTCGGTGCTGATCACGGCCTTCCTGCTTCTCTTGTCGCTCCCGGTTCTGGCCGGAGGCATCACCATGCTTCTGACGGACCGCAACTTCGGCACCACGTTCTTTGCACCTGAAGGCGGCGGCGACCCGATCCTGTTCCAGCATCTGTTCTGGTTCTTCGGTCATCCGGAAGTGTACATTCTGATCCTGCCGGGCTTCGGCATTGTCAGCCACATTGTCTCGACCTTCTCGAGGAAGCCGATCTTCGGTTATCTCGGCATGGCCTACGCCATGGTCGCCATTGGCGCCGTCGGCTTCATCGTGTGGGCACACCACATGTACACGACCGGCCTGTCGCTCGACACGCAGCGTTACTTCGTGTTCGCAACGATGGTGATCGCGGTTCCGACGGGCGTGAAGATCTTCTCGTGGATCGCCACCATGTGGGGCGGTTCCATCGAGTTCCGCACGCCGATGATCTGGGCCATTGCCTTCATCTTCCTGTTCACCGTTGGCGGTGTGACGGGCGTGCAGCTCGCCAATGCCGGTCTCGACCGGGCCATGCACGACACCTATTACGTGGTTGCACACTTCCATTACGTGCTTTCCATGGGGGCCGTGTTCGCGATCTTCGCTGCCTGGTACTACTGGTTCCCGAAGATGACGGGCTACATGTACAACTCGTTCATCGCCCGCGTTCATTTCTGGATCACCTTCATCGGCGTGAACGTCATCTTCTTCCCGCAGCACTTCCTGGGTCTGGCCGGCATGCCGCGCCGCTATATCGACTATCCGGATGCGTTTGCCGGCTGGAACATGGTGTCGTCCTACGGCTCCTATCTGGCGGCAATCGGTGTGCTGGTGTTCCTGTTCGGTGTGTTCGAGGCTTTCGCCAAGAAGCGCCCGGCCGGTGCCAACCCGTGGGGCGAGGGCGCGACGACGCTCGAGTGGCAGCTTTCTTCGCCGCCGCCCTTCCACCAGTGGGAACAGCTGCCGAAGATCCGCTGATCGCAGGCAAATACAAAGCATGAAGGTTGCGCGGCCCGTCTTCGAATGTGCCGCGCAACCGATTAACAGAACGAAGGCACAACATGGCACTGGTTGATCAGGAGCATATGGACGACACGGGGCTGCGCCTTTCCGAGGCAGCGCCCGGCGATTTCATTGCGCTGTTGAAGCCGCGCGTGATGTCGCTTGTCGTCTTTACGGCCTTTGTGGGCATGGTGATGGCGCCGGGTGTGCCAAACCCGCTGCTTGCGATCATCTCCATCGCGGCCATCGCCGTTGGTGCGGGCGCCTCGGGCGCGCTCAACATGTGGTATGACGCCGACATTGATGCGGTGATGGGGCGCACGGCCCGCCGACCCGTTCCGGCCGGTCGCGTCACGCCGGGCGAGGCGCTTGGCTTCGGTCTGGTGCTCTCGGCGTTTTCCGTGGCCACACTCGGCCTGATGGCCAACTGGACGGCCGCAGCGCTGCTGGCCTTTACGATTTTCTTCTACGCCGTGATCTACACGATGTGGCTCAAGCGCTCGACGTCGCAGAACATCGTCATTGGCGGTGCCGCGGGCGCGCTGCCGCCGGTCGTTGGCTGGGCCGCAGTCACCGGCACGGTGAGCATGGAAAGCCTCGTGCTCTTCCTCATCATCTTCCTGTGGACGCCGCCGCACTTCTGGGCGCTGGCCCTTTTCAAATCGGGCGACTACGAGCGCGCGGGCATTCCGATGCTACCCAATGTCGCCGGACATGCCGCGACCAAGAAGCAGATTTTCATCTATGCGCTGCTTCTCGCCGCAAGCGGTATCCTGCCGGTGGTGGCAGGTTTTGCGAGCTTTGCATATGGCGCGGTTGCCGCCATTCTGGGCGGCGGCTTTGTCTGGTATTCTTGGCAGGTGCTGCGCATGCCCGAGAGCGACGTCTCCATGAAGCCCGCCAAGGTATTGTTCGGCTATTCGCTGCTTTATCTTTTCGTGCTGTTCACGGCGCTTCTCGCCGACCGGCTGCTTGCCAGCCTTGGCCTGGTTTCGTGAGGTGACATGATGGACAAGGAATATGTGAAGCCGACAGAAGCCCAACTCAAGGCGCGCCGCAAGCGCTCCATTGCGCTTGCCATCGCGCTCGCCGTTTTTGTCGTGATTGTCTATATCGGCAGTCTGGCCAAGCTCGGTCCCGGCCTGTTCGAGCGTGCGATGTGAGGTGTGACATGAGCGGCGAGCAAGGAAACCAGAACTCGACAGCCGGAAACCGGAACCGCAATGCGGCGATCCTGTGTGTTGCCGTGGTTAGCGGCATGGTTGGCATGGCTTATGCTGCAGTCCCGCTCTACCAGCTTTTCTGCCAGGTGACGGGGTATGGTGGCACCACACAGCGTGTCGAGCAGTATTCCGATACGATTCTGGACCAGACCATCACCGTCCGGTTCGACGCCAACACGAACGGTGTTCCGTGGGAGTTCCAGCCGAAACAGCGCGAAGTGACGCTGCGTCTCGGCGAGACGACGCAGATTTCCTACGTTTCGCGCAATTTGTCGAACGAGCCCACGTCGGGCACGGCAACGTTCAATGTTTCGCCGGCGCGGGCCGGTGCCTATTTCAACAAGGTTGAGTGCTTCTGCTTTACGGAACAGGAGTTGCAACCGGGGCAATCCTATGACATGCCGGTCGTGTTCTTTGTCGACCCGGAGATCGTCAAGGTGCCTGAATTGAAGAACCTGAAAACGATTACGCTTTCCTACACATTCTTCCCGCTTGAGAAGAAGGCGCCGGTGGCTGCCGCGCCCAAGACCAACACCAATCAGAACGAGAATCTCGGGGGCTGACATGGCCGACGCGCACGCAAAACATCACGACTATCACATCATCGACCCGAGCCCATGGCCGTTCCTTGGCTCGCTTGGCGCTCTGGTCATGTCCATTGGCGGCATCGCCTGGATGAAGGCGCTCAACGGCTCGGAGTTCACCATCTTCGGTGTCGACCTCGCCGCGACCAATTTCTGGCTTTTCCTGATCGGTCTCTTCCTGGTGCTTTTCACCATGTATTGCTGGTGGGCCGATACCATCCGAGAAGGGCATGAGGGCCATCACACCCGTGTCGTTTCGCTCCATCTGCGCTACGGCATGATCATGTTCATCGCTTCGGAGCTGATGTTCTTCGTGGCGTGGTTCTGGGCTTTCTTCGATGCGAGCCTGTTCCCTGGCGAGGCGGTGCAGGCAACGCGCGCCGAGTTTACCGGAGGCGTGTGGCCGCCGGCGGGCGTCGAGGTTCTCGACCCCTTCCATCTGCCGCTCTACAACACGATCATCCTGCTGCTCTCCGGCACCACGGTGACATGGGCGCACCATGCGCTGCTCGAAGACGACCGCAAGGGCCTCGTGTGGGGACTGGCCCTGACCGTGGTGCTTGGCGTGCTGTTCTCCTTCGTTCAGGCCTATGAGTACATGCACGCACCGTTTGCCTTCTCCGACTCTATCTATGGGGCAACGTTCTACATGGCGACCGGTTTCCACGGCTTCCACGTGTTTGTCGGAACCATTTTCCTGCTGGTCTGCCTGTTGCGCGCCATGGCTGGTGATTTTACGCCGAAGCAGCATTTCGGCTTCGAGGCGGCTGCCTGGTACTGGCACTTCGTTGACGTGGTGTGGCTCTTCCTCTTCACCTTCGTTTATGTGTGGGCCTCGGTCGGTGCGACCATCGCGCACGGCTGATAACGGCAGCCTGAGAATGCAAAAGCGGCTGGGGAAACCCGGCCGCTTTCTTTTTTTACCCGGTCGCATTCTTTTTTGGGGCGCATTCTCGTCCTATCCGTGGGATGCGTCATGAGGCGGCGTCGACCGGGCTGGACCTACCGTGCTAGAGCGCAGGGACATGCAACCGGATGGACCTAACTCTCCGTGGCCTGACGCGGGATTGAAACGACATGACCGAGCGACAGAACAATACAAACGGTGACGAGCCGGTCGTCGATCAGGCGATCTGGCCGCCGGTCGATCCGGTCAGCGCAGGACTTGGCGGACGTTGCCCGCGCTGTGGCGAGGGGCGCCTCTTCTCCGGCTTTCTCACGGTCGGGCGCGGCTGTCGCAATTGCGGGCTCGATTACGGTTTTGCCGATGCCGGCGACGGACCGGCAGTGTTCGTTATCCTGATCATCGGTTTTCTGGTCGTGGGGCTGGCGCTGTGGATGGAAGTGTCACTCGGACCTTCGCTCTGGGTTCATTTTCTTCTGTGGATCCCGCTTGCGCTCGTCCTTTGCCTCACGGCTCTTCGTCTCATGAAAGGGCTGCTGATCGCGCTCCAGTATCGAAACCAGGCGGAGCAGGGGGAACTCGAACGATAATGGCCGTGACTGAAGACAAATCCTCCCGGTCGAGCCTCAACTGGCTTCTCCTGCTCCTGAGCCTTGTCGTGCTTGCCTGTCTTCTGGCGCTGGGAACGTGGCAGGTGCAGCGGCTTCAATGGAAAGAGGCGCTGCTTGCGCAGATCGAAGTGCGGATCAACGCAGAACCGGCGGATCTCGCCAGCATCGAGCGTATCTACGCTGAAACCGGTGATGTCGAGTACCGGCCGATGCGCGTTGAGGGCGCTTTCCGGCACACGGGCGAGCGCCACTATTTCGCAACCTGGAAAGGGCAGTCGGGCTATTTCGTCCACACCCCCCTTAGGCTCGAGGACGGGCGGTTCATCTTCGTCAATCGCGGGTTCGTGCCCTTCGACCGCAAGGAGGCGGACACGCGCGCCGAAGGACAGATCGTCGGCGGTGTCCGCATCAGCGGGCTGGCCCGCAACGGGATTGGCGAAAAGCCGTCCTTCATCGTCCCCGACAACGACATCGGCCAGAACATCTTCTACTGGAAGGACCTCGGCACGATGGCGAGTACGGCGGGATTGCCGGAAGCCGCCCGCGTTCTGCCATTTTATGTCGACGCCGATGATTCGCCCAATGCGGGCGGCTTGCCCGTGGGCGGGGTGACACGCATCGACATGCCGAACAGCCATCTGCAGTATGCGATCACCTGGTATGGGCTTGCCGCGGCGCTATGTGGCGTTCTGTTCGTCTGGTGGCGGCGCAACCGACGGCGCTCCTGATCGCGGCTCTTTGGCCTGGGCTCTTGACATTGAGTGCCCCACGGCCCCAATTCCGGCTCCAGCAAGGGGAATTCAGATGACGGCTGCCGACATGACAAGACAGAAGCTGACGGTGCGGCTTTGCGGGCCGCGTGGTTTCTGCGCCGGCGTTGACCGCGCCATTCAGATCGTCGTGCTGGCGCTGAAGAAATATGGTGCGCCGGTCTATGTGCGCCATGAGATCGTCCACAACCGATATGTGGTTGAGGGGCTGCAGGAGCGCGGCGCCGTCTTCATCGAGGAACTGAGCGAGATTCCGGAAGATCATCGCGATTGCCCGGTTGTCTTTTCCGCCCATGGTGTGCCGAAATCGGTGCCGGCGGATGCGCAGAACCGCAACCTCTTCTATCTTGATGCGACCTGCCCGCTGGTTTCCAAGGTCCACAAACAGGCCATGCGTCACCACAGGCTCGGCCGTCACGTGCTGCTGATCGGCCATGCGGGACATCCAGAAGTGATCGGCACGATGGGGCAACTGCCCGAGGGCACGGTGACCCTGGTGGAGACGGTGGAAGGCGCCAACACGCTCGAACGGCCAGACGGCGCGGAACTTGGCTTTGTCAGCCAGACCACGCTCTCGGTGGAGGACACGGCAGACATTCTCAAAGCGCTGGAAGACCGTTTTCCGGACCTGCATGCACCGGCAGCCGAATCCATCTGCTACGCCACCACCAACCGGCAGGAGGCCGTGAAGAAGGCGGCACCCGGCTCGGATCTTTTCCTCGTGGTCGGCGCACCCAACTCGTCGAACTCGCGCCGTCTGGTGGAGGTTGCGGAGCGGGCAGGGGCGAAGCGATCCCTGCTCGTTCAGCGGGCTTCTGAAATCCCCTGGGACGAGGTGGACGGCATTCGCGTCCTCGGACTTTCGGCCGGCGCCTCGGCGCCCGAAATCATCGTCAACGAGATCATCGATGCGTTCCGCGAGCGATTTGATGTAACGGTGGAACTTGCGATCACCGCCGAGGAAACCGAAAACTTCCCCGTCATGCGCGCGATCCGCGACGTGGAACTGACCAGCGCCGACATGGCCTTCGTGAACGGCAACGCGTAAGCATGGCGGTCTATACTGATATTTCCGAGGTCGAGCTCGGTGCGCTCCTGAAGGAATACGATGTGGGCGAGCTGTTGTCCTACAAGGGCATCGCCGAGGGGACGGAGAACTCCAACTACCTGCTCCACACATCAAGAGCCGCCTTCATCCTGACACTTTACGAACAGCGCGTTGAGCGCTCCGATCTGCCGTTTTTTCTCGGCCTGATGGAGCATCTGGCGCAGCATGGCGTGAACTGTCCGCTTCCGGTGCGCAGGAACGATGGTGCGGTGGTGAGCGAAATTGCCGGTCGGCCGGCGGCACTCATCACCTTTCTGGAAGGCATGTGGCTCAGGAAACCCGCCCCGCAGCACTGTCGCGAAGTGGGCAGGGCCATGGCGGGCATGCACCTGGCTGCACGCGGTTTTGAACCGACACGGGCAAATGCGCTGACCGTGGGCGACTGGCGACCGCTCTGGGAAAAGGCGAAGCCTCGGGCAAACGAGGTGGAAGAGGAACTGGAGGCGGAGGTCGAGGCGGATCTTGCCGACCTTGCTCAAGGCTGGCCGGCCGACCTTCCGACCGGTGTCATTCATGCGGACCTTTTTCCTGACAATGTCTTTTTTCTCGGTGACCGGGTTTCGGGGATCATCGATTTCTATTTCGCCTGCAATGATCTGCTGGCCTACGACATTGCCACCTGTCTCAATGCCTGGTGCTTTGAGAAAGATGGGTCCTACAACCTGACCAAGGGGACGGCACTGCTCGAGGGCTATCAGTCGGTGCGCCCGCTGGACGCGGCCGAGATAAAGGCGCTGCCGCTGCTGGCACGTGGGTCTGCGCTGCGTTTCATGCTGACGCGGCTCTATGACTGGCTGACCGTTTCCGACGGCGCGCTGGTAAACAAGCGCGACCCGATGGAATATGTGCGCCGGCTGCGCTTTCACCGGCAGATTAGCTCTCCATCTGAATACGGGATCGGCCTGAAGTGACAAGCGTGGAAATTTTTACCGACGGCGCCTGTTCGGGCAATCCGGGTCCCGGCGGCTGGGGCGCGCTTCTGCGGCACAATGGCGTCGAGAAGGAACTGTCTGGCGGCGAGGCCGAGACCACCAACAACCGGATGGAACTCAAGGCGGCCATCGAGGCGCTGAATGCCCTGAAGCGGTCCTGCGACGTGGACCTCTACACCGACAGCGTCTATGTGCGCGACGGCATTTCCGGCTGGATCGAGGGCTGGAAGCGCAATGGCTGGAAAACGGCAGCCAGGAAGCCGGTCAAGAACGCCGAGCTATGGCAGGCGCTGGACGAGGCGCAGAAGCGCCACAAAATCAAATGGTACTGGGTTAAGGGCCATGCGGGCCACCCCGAGAATGAACGCGCCGACGCGCTTGCACGCGCCGGCATGGAGCCTTTCAAGAAAAAGCGGCGCTGAGCCAGGGCGATACCGGCGATCCAGACCATCCGAGAAGCACCGGACCGAAAAGCGGATTCGATTTTCGGTCCGGCACAGTTGAACGGTTCACCGTTTCACGGAAACATCGCTCCGCTCAATCTGTCTGCTTTTCCGCATTTATGCGGGGGCCAGGTGATTCTACGCCTGAAGCTGATCGAGGATGCGGGCGGCGCCGCTTGTTTCAGCCTGTCCGGGATTCTCCTCGATGTTGATCGCGCTCACGACGCCATCATCGACGATCATCGAATACCGCTTGGAACGGTTGCCGAGACCTGCAACCGAAAGATCGATATCGAGGCCGAGCGCCCTGGTGAAATCGCCATTGCCATCGGCAATGAAGGTGATCTTGTCTTCTGCGCCGGTGAAACCGGCCCAGGCCTGCATCACGAAGGCGTCGTTCACGGAGATGACGGCGATGTCGTCGGCACCGCGAGCGCGGATCGCATCGCCATTTTCGACAAAGCCCGGCAGATGGCTGTTGCTGCAGGTCGGGGTGAAGGCCCCGGGTACGCCGAAGAGGACGACTTTGCGACCGGCAAAGAAATCGGGCGCGGCGACATCGTTCGCGCCTTCGGCGCTCACTTTCTTGAAGTTTGTATCGGGAATACGATCACCAACGGATACTTTCATCAGGGGCTCCTGAAAACTATTTAAAATCAATGTTTTTCAGGGGATCTCAATATCCCCTGAGACAGCCTCTCCATCGGCTGTCAGCGTATATATAAGATCGCTGTTTTCAAGTTTCCCGACATCGCCGTTCAATATTTCAACAACGAACCTGGCCGTTCCCTCATCAAGGGCTTCAAGCCTCGGTGTCCCGAGTAGATGAGCGTGCGCATGATCGAGGAAGAGGACTGGTTCCAGCGTCGAGGCGGGTACCTTCCCTTCCAGGACAAGCGCGCCGCCCGCTTTCTCGACAGAAGCGATTCCAAACGTCCCATCGGCAGGGGCGGGAAGGGAGGCGAATGCACGCCGGACCGCGAGCGCGTCGCTGACATTGTCGGCGTCAGCGCCGGGGTCGAAGGTGAAAGAGGCCTGGAAGGGAATGCAGATCGTTTCGCAGATGCCGAGAAAGACGTCCGCATCGATCAGTGTCGCAGCGTTCGCCTGGTCGAGAGTGAAGATGACCGGCAGGGAAACGGACTGCCTGTAGCCAGTCCATTGGGTTTCGCCGTCATGAATGCGTTCCGGGGCCGGGTACTGCACTTCGACGGCGCGGATATGGGAACTGCGGGAGACATCGATCTGCGGGGGAATGCCGGCAGCGCCCGGGTTGCGCCAATAGGTCTTCCATCCGGATTTGAGACTGATTTCGAGAGCCCCGCGGAGACGACCGTCCTCATCGGGAAGCCCGACGGTAACGAGACGAACCGATCCGCCCTCGCTTTCCTGCCATTGGCTGGACGCGCCATGTGCCTGCGGGGCCATCAGGAGCATTGCAAGGGTCAGGTATGCGGCTCGAATCATGGTGGGAGAGTGCAGCGGAGACGCCGGGCCGGCAAGGAACACTTCTGTCTGGCAGCATCATAAATGCGTGACCGGTGGCCTGCGGCAAGGCGATATCCGCCTTTCACGCCATGGGAAAACGGGTTAGGCTGAAAGCATGGAAACCCAGAATGCAGCAGGGACCAAGGGTACAAGAAGGAAATGACGGAACTTCCATATCTGGAAAACCATTTCCTGATCGCCATGCCCGGCATGCGCGATGAACGGTTTGCGCGCGCGGTGATCTATCTGTGCGCCCATAGCGAAGAGGGGGCGATGGGGCTGATCATCAACCAGCCGCAGCAGCTCGCCTTTCCCGATATCCTCGTGCAGCTCGGCATTCTTGAACAGTCGGAAGCCATCCGGCTGCCGCAGGAAGCGCGCAACATGCCCGTGCGCAATGGCGGTCCCGTGGACCGAAGCCGGGGCTTCGTGCTGCATACGGACGACTATGTTGTGGAATCGTCCATGCCGGTTTCCGACAGTATCTGTCTGACGGCTACGGTCGACATGCTCAGAGCCATATCGCTCGGCCAGGGGCCGCGCCATGCCCTGATGGCGCTTGGTTATGCCGGTTGGGGTGCCGGGCAGCTTGAAATGGAGATCGGCGAGAACGGCTGGCTGACCTGTCCGGCAACGCCGCAGCTTCTGTTCGAGGGCAATATCGAACAGAAATATGATGGCGTCCTCGCATCGATTGGCATTGATGCGGCAAATCTCAGCCAGATTGCCGGCCACGCCTGAGAGGCGACGCCTCTTCCCGGCGAACGCCCTGTCCCTTTAAGACTTGGCTGCGGTTGTGTGCTCGAAGAGCAGCTTGCCGGTGGTTTCAGCATCTTCCGGTTCGCCGAAAACAAAGCTCTGGGCGTAGTCGCAGCCCATCTCGGCAAGTTGCTGCGCATCCTGGTGATCGACCACGCCTTCCGCCACAACGGACAGTTCGAGCTCCTTGGCCATCTTGACCATGGAACGCACCATGACGATGCCACGTGCGCTGTGATCTTCCAGAAATCGCCGGTCGATCTTGATGGTGTCGAAAGGGAAGCTCGACAGATAGGACAGCGAAGAATAGCCCGTACCGAAATCGTCCAGCGACAGGCCGATGCCGATCATCCTCAGCTTCTCGAGTACATGGGCGGACTGCTCGGGATTGTCCATAACCACGGATTCGGTCAGCTCGAGCCGGAAGCTCTCCGGTGAAACGCCCGAACGGGCGATGACAGACCGTACGTCGCCCACGAGATCGCGGCGGATAAGCTGCCGGCTGGAAAGATTGACCGACATGACGAGCGGCAAATCCGGAAACTGCTTCTGCCAGCGATAAAGATCTTCGGCCGCCTGCTGCATGGCAAAAAGGCCAAGCTGAACGATCAGGCCGGAGCTCTCGGCAATCGGTATGAAGTCCGATGGCGGGATGGCACCGCGGCGCGGATGATCCCAGCGCAGAAGAGCCTCGAAACCGGCAATGGTCTGGTCTTCCAGGCGAATGATCGGCTGATAGACAAGCTTAAGCTCGGAACGCTCGATCGCGCGGCGCAGATCCGCCTCCATGCGCAGGCGATTGTTGTCGTTAGAGCGGAAGGCAGGGCGGAAGGGCTCGATCCGGTCGCCACCGAAACGCTTGGCCTGATACATGGCAAGCTCGGCATCCTTGAGCATCTCCTCCGCCGATTCCTGTGTCGTGGTCCAGGAAATGAGGCCGATGGAGGAGGTCAGGACAATCTCGCGGCGGGCGAAGGTGACCGGGGTGCGGATCGCCTGCTTGACCGCATCTGCCACGGCCGCGATGCGCGCGGGCTCCTGTTCGGACAGAAGGATCATGGCGAACTGATCGCCGGACAGGCGGCAGAGCGAATCGCGCGGCTTCAAAAGCCTGTGCAGCCGGCGGGCAATGGTGAGCAGGATCGTGTCGCCCACCGAGATGCCGAGCTCCTCATTGACCTGTTTGAAGCGGTCGATGTCGATCACGAAGACGGTCGGTCGTACCTGCTGCTCCATGCGGGCTATGGAAATGATCGCATCTAGCCGGTTGAGGAACAGTTCCCGGCTTGGAAGCCCGGTAAGATTGTCATGAACCGCGTCGTGCAGGAGGCGCTCTTCAGCCTTTTTCTGCTCGGTGACGTCAACCATGGTACCGACACAGCGGATGACCTGGCCATCGGAGCCGATGACCGGGCGCGCGCGCAGATCGAACCAGTGATAGTGACCGTCCGCACCGCGCAGGCGGAAGCACTGAGAGATGCGCCCGCGACGCTGTTCGAGCACCACATCCAGCGTCGTGCGGAATGTGTCGCGGTCCTCGGTGTGGAGGGTGGAAAGCCAGTCGCGGGCCGGACCATGCAGACTGCCCGAGGGTAGGCCGAGCTGGCGACTGACATCGGGCCGCGTGATGATGCGGTCGCGCGAAACGTCCCAGTCCCAGACCACGTCTCCCGAGCCTGAGATCGCCAGCGCCTGACGCTCCATGTCGCTGAACAGGCCCTGGAAGAGAGCGCCGCCGGCAAAGGCGTGCTGCATGACCGTGAAGCCGATCAGGAGAATGATCAGGATAAGGCCACCGCCAATCGCCGGCTGGACGATGTCGTTGTCGAGAACCCCGGTGATCGCCATCCACGAGCCGACCATCCAGGCGATGATCATGACCCAGCTGGGAACCAGCATGATGGCACGGTCATAGCCCTGGAGACTGAGATAGATGATGATGCCAAGGCCGACCACGGCTGTGGCGGCGAAGGAGATGCGGGCGATGCCGGCCGCCACGGCGGGGTCGATGATGGCGAAACCGGCAATGATGCCGAGACCCAGGATCCAGGCGAGCACGCCATAGCTGAAATGGTCGTGCCAGCGGTTGAGATTGAGATAGGCAAAAAGGAAGACCACAAGCGTGGCGGCCAGACCGACCTCGGTACCGGCGCGCCATATCTGCTCATTGCCAGGCGTGATCTCGATCACTTTGCTCAGGAACCCGAAGTCAATGGAGATATAGGCAAGAACCGCCCAGGCCAGCGCCGCCGTGGCCGGAAACATTGAGGTTCCCTTGACCACGAACAGGATGGTCAAAAACAGGGCCAGCAGGCCGGCAATGCCGATGACGATGCCGCGGAAGAGCGTGTAGGCGTTCACCGTGTCCTTGTAGGCGCCGGGATCCCACAGATAGACCTGCGGCAGGTTTGGCGAGGAAAGCTCTGCGACGAAGGTAACGACAGAGCCGGGATTGAGCGTGACGTGGAACTCATCCGCATCCGGGCTTTCCTGCCTGTCGAGCGTGAAACCGGAACTCGGTGTAATGGCGGCAATGCGCTGCGAGCCAAGGTCGGGCCAGACAAGGCCTGAACCGACCAGACGGAAATGCGGCGCGACGATGAGCCGGTCAAGCTGCTGATCCGTCGTGTTGGCGAGAGCGAACACCGCCCAGTCTCCCGTGGAGCGTTCATCCTGCGCTTCCACCTCGATGCGCCGGACGATGCCGTCGACGTCGGGCGCTGTCGACACCTGAAACGCGTCTCCCTGCGCGCGGTAGATTTCCACCGCTCCCGACAGGTCGAGCGCCACATCATCACGGGCGATCTTGATCGGTTCGATCGCTTCTGCCGTGCCGACGGCTGAAACAAGGGTGATGAATGCCGCGGCCAGGGCCACCAGAAAAGCGGGGAAGAAGGAACGCGACAAGGAAATCAGCCTCGTGTTTCTAGTGCAGGCACGTGACGCTCCTCAGCGACCAGCGCATAGAGATAGTGATCACGCCAAGTGCCGTTGATCCTGAGATAGGACCTGAGCAGGCCTTCGCGCTGAAATCCGGCTTTTTCAAGTAAACCGACAGAACGTTTGTTGTCTGGAATACAGGCGGCTTCCAGACGGTGCAACCGCAAGCCGTCGAAAGCATAGGGAATGAGCAGCCGCAGGGCCGAAAGCATCATGCCGCGACCGGCATATCGTTCGCCCATCCAGTAGCCTATGCTGGCGGTCTGCGCGACGCCGCGCCTGATGTTGGAGAGTGTGATTCCACCCGCCAGCGCTTCCGTCGGCGCATCGAAGACGAAGAAACTGATGCCGGTGCCGTTTTCATATTCGGTGCGATAGCGCTTGAGCCGGTGCCGGAAAGCGCTTCTGGACAATTCGTCGGGTGCCCAGCTTGGCTCCCAGGGCACGAGAAAGCCGCGGCTTTCGTCGCGCAGGGCTGCCCATTCCGCATGATCGCCCATGACCGGTGTTCTGAGGAACACGGTTTCGCCCTTGAGCGCCGGAGGCGGGCGGCGGAAGAAGGGCACGTCCAGCATATGTCTGCGACGGTCCTACACGGCGAGCTTGCGAGGCATGGACCCCTGATCGGCGAGCGCATCCTGAATGGATTCGAAGGGTGCAAGGCTGCCGACGGGGCCGATCGCCGCAACGGTCGGCTTGGAGGTGAAGAGACGCTGCGAGAGATCGGTCAGGCGATCAACGGTCAGGTTGGACAGGCGATCCATCAACTCGTCCACGTCGATCGGCCGGCCGTAGAGCAGAAGCTGGCGCGCGATCTGCGAGGCGCGGCTTGCCGGGTTTTCACGCGCCATCATGAGGCCGGCGCGATATTGCGCACGTGCCCGGTCGAGCTCGTCCTGACCGATGGCCTGTCCCGCTTTCTGCAACTCGCCGAGGAGCAGGGGCACAAGCTCTTCGATGTCGCTTTTGCCGGTCGCAGCGTGGATGCCGAAAATGCCGGTGTCCGAGAACCCCCAGTGGAAGGCGTAGACCGAGTAGCAGAGGCCGTGCTTCTCACGTATTTCCTGGAAAAGCCTCGAGGACATGCCGCCGCCGAGAATGGTGGAGAGCACCTGCGAGGCATAGAAGTCGCGCACATGGTAGGCACGGCCCTCAAAGCCCAGAATGATCTGCGCATCCATGAGATCGCGGTGCTCGCGGAAGTCACCGCCCACATAGTGTGCATAGGGCGGTGTGGTGCCTTCGGCCTTGCTGCGGAAACTGCCGAGGCGGCTTTCCACCTCGCGCACGAAATCTTCGTGCTTCAGCCCGCCGGCGGCGACAATGACCATGCGGTCTGCCGAGTACTGGCGTTCGAGAAAGCCCCGAAGCTGATCCGGGGTAAAGGACTGGACCGTCTCGGGGGTTCCGAGCACCGAACGGCCAAGCGCCTGGTGGCGGAACGCCGTCTCGGTGAAACGGTCGAAGACGATGTCGTCGGGAATGTCGTGCGCGGCGCCGATTTCCTGGAGAATCACATGCTGCTCGCGTTCCAGCTCGTGCGGGTCGAATTTGGAATCGGTCAGAATGTCGGAAAGGAGTTCTACCGCCAGCGGCATGTCTGCGCTGAGAACGCGTGCATAGAATGCGGTTGTCTCGACGCTGGTCGCAGCGTTGATCTCACCGCCGACATCCTCGATATCGGTCGCAATCTGACGGGCACTGCGTTTGGTCGTTCCCTTGAACGCCATGTGCTCCAGAAGATGCGCAATACCGTGCTCATTCTCATACTCATTGCGCGATCCGGATTTAACCCAGATGCCCAGCGCAACGGTTTCCAGATGAGGCAGGGTTTCGGTTGCGACCGTCAGGCCGTTCGACAGACGGCTTACCTCAACACCCATATGCTTCTTACTCCTTGAACAAACTCAACGCGCCGCTCTGGCGTGGCGGCTTATGTGATCCTGCAGCATTCTTAAATCTGAGGGAAGGACTGTAAAGGACTCTTTGCGTTTCATCAGGTCGCCGAGCCATTCGGGCAGGGCCGGCTCGATGCCACTGGCATCCCTGACGGCAGCCGGGAACTTGGCCGGATGGGCGGTCGACAGAACCACCATGGGCGACGCCGATGCCGGCATTGCACGCGCAACTTTCACGCCCGTGGCTGTGTGCGGGTCGAGCAGATAGCCGCTCTCGCGCCGGACCGCGCCGATCGTTTGCGCCGTTTCCGCCATCTCCGAGCGACCGGCAGAAAAGCCTTTGCGGATGACCTCCAGCGTCTCTGGCTCGACCGTGAAGCTGCCCGACTGCTTCAGCATCTGCATGTAGCGGCGGATTTCATCCGCATTCCTGCCGGAAGCAAAATAGAGCAGGCGTTCGAAATTGGAGGAAACCTGAATGTCCATCGAGGGCGATGTGGTCGCCACCACTTCACGCGTGGCGTATTCACCGGTGGCGAGCGTGCGGGCAAGAATGTCGTTGTCGTTGGTGGCGATCACGAGACGATCGATGGGCAGGCCCATTTCCTTTGCCGCATAGCCCGCGAAAATATCGCCGAAATTGCCGGTGGGTACGGTGAACGAGATCGTGCGGTCGGGACCGCCGAGTGAGACGGCGGCGGTGAAGTAGTAGACGATCTGGGCCATAACGCGGGCCCAGTTGATCGAATTCACACCGGAAAGAGCAACGCTGTCACGAAAGCCGTGATCGTTGAACATGTCCTTGAGCAGGCCCTGGCAGTCGTCGAAATTGCCCTTGACGGCAAGAGCATGCACGTTGGCGGCGCCGGATGTGGTCATCTGGCGCTGCTGCACCGGAGAGACACGCCCCTCGGGGAAGAGGATGAAGACATCCGCCCGCTCGGTCCCGGCAAAGGCCTCTATGGCAGCCCCTCCTGTGTCGCCCGATGTCGCGCCGACGATGGTGACACGCTCGCCGCGCTCGGCAAGAACGTGATCCATCAGCCGCGCCAGAAGCTGCATGGCGACGTCCTTGAAGGCGAGGGTGGGGCCGTGAAAAAGCTCCAGGATGAATTCGTTCGGACCGGTTTGAACAAGAGGGCACACAGCCGGGTGACGGAACGTGGCATAGCTCTCGTCAATGATGCGGCGCAGGGTCGTCGCGTCTATTTCATCGCCCACGAAGGGAGCGAGCACGCGAAAGGCGATCTCGCCATAGCTCTGGCCGCGCATGGCGCGGAGGTCGTCAGCGGAAAACTGCGGCCACGCGCGGGGAACGTAAAGACCGCCATCGCGGGCAAGCCCTGCCAGCATCGCATCGGAAAACCCAAGCGCCGGCGCATCGCCACGCGTGCTGATATAATCTGTCGCCATTCGTCGTATTGCCTCATGAACTGCGAGGGAGGACAGCCGGCGCCCGCAAGAGCCCGTCGCATTCCGGCCGCGCGTCTGGTATAGAGCATGATCTGGACGGGTGGGAACCGGTTTTCCACTCAAACCGCACGGAAATTGAATGTCGATGACGGGTTTTCTGGAATTTGCCGGAAAAATCTGTCATCTCTCCGTTGCTTTTTGCCCGGTCGTTGCCGGTGCCTGAAGAATGCGCATATCCACGGGGCATGTCACTTGGTCAATTATCGTCTTTTCATCAGTTCTCTCCTGCTTTCCGCCACTGCCATCGTTTCGGGCTGCCAGTCCGACGATGCGACGGGCGGACTGGACATGCAGGGCGGCAATCTTCAACAGCAGGGTGCCCAGACAGCCGGACAGGCTGAGGATGTGGTGCGCGAAAGCGAATTGCGCGCATTCTGCCCGCCGGTCTCCCTGCGAGAAGGCACGGCCTATTTCACCACCTATGAAAAGGGCGGGCAGGATCAGCCCGGCAGCGTGATCTATCAGGCCTCGATCACCGATGTGACGCGCAAGTGTAACTACGGCACGGGCTCGTTCGGCATGACGGTGGCCGTGGCCGGTCGCGTCGTCCCGGGTCCGAAAGGCAATACCGGCACGATCACAATGCCGATCCGCATCGTCGCCGTTCGTGGCGGCGAGGTTGTCTATTCGAAGCTGTTCCAGCACCAGGTCGCGATCAGCGACACCGCCGGCGCAACCCAGTTCATCTTCAACGATCCGAATGTGATGATCACGGGGACGCCCGATCGCAGCATTCAGTTGATGGTCGGGTTTGACGAGGGGCCGAACGGCGGCCGCTAACCTTGCGGCCGGTTTCTGGGGGCAGGATGAAGGCGGGGGCGAGTCCCCCGTTTTTTTATGGAATATCAGGGGGTTTGGAGTGCGGGCTGAATCAATCTGTCAGGGTTGCCCTCATGCATTCTCGCTCCATTCCGACAGGGCTTCGATGACACCGGCAAGGTCCTGGAAACGGTGAATGACCGTCTCCGCGCCCGCTTCCATCAGAAGGTCGGCATGGCCGGGCTGTATGTGCGCTCCACCGGTGAAGCCGATGACGCGCATGCCGGCGGCTCTCGCGCCGGCGATCCCGTGCACTGAATCTTCAATGACGAAGCAGCGCCCGGGTGCGGCTCCCATCTTTTCGGCGGCATAAAGGAAAACGTCCGGCGCAGGCTTGGGCTGGCGCGAGGGCGTTTCCAGAGAGGAATAGATGTGGTCCTTGAAGAAGGGCAGGAGCCGCGTACGGGACAGCATCGCCTCCACCCGCTCGTAGCTGGAATTCGAACAGACGCATTTCGGCATGGTGACGGCAGCGACTGCTTCGTGAACGCCCTCCAGAGGCTTCACCTCCTTGCGTACTTTCTTGTCGACTTCGCTTTCAGCCTGATCGATCAGTGTGGCCTGCAGCGGCGCGTCGGCATTTTCCTCGATGGACAAAAGAATGTCCTTGAAGGTGAGGCCGGCATAGCGGCTGGCCAGTTCTTCAGGCGTGATCTCAAAGCCTGCTTGCGTTAGCACCCGTGCTTCGACACGCGACGCGATGATTTCCGAATCGACGAGAACGCCATCGCAATCGAAGATGACGAGTTCGGGAGCTGGCATGGCAAGACCTGTTCTGAATTGAAGCCTGATGGTGGCGCGTTGGGGGCATAGCCGTTATGCCGCCCCGAGACAACTCCATGTAGCCGTGGCTGAACGCGCTATTCGACGACGACCTCTGTGCGCTCGCCAGCGGTCACGCTGGCTTTCCGGCGCTGTTCCGCCCTGTCGCCTTCGTAGCGTACAAGCACTTCATAGTCTCCCGGCGGCAAAGTCTCCTGCGCTTTGACGTCATAGGTGCCGCCCAGATTCTTCTGGTTGCCCTGGATGTCTTTCTTGCCCTCAAGAAACTCGATCCTGTAGGCGCCGGGAGCGGAGACGGCGAGGACGCCGGCATTGATATTGACCGTCGCCTCAGTGCGTTCGCCCGCCCTGACGCTGATCGGCGTCATGGCCTCGGCCTTTCCGAGGCGCGCATAAAGCATGTAATCGCCGGGTGGAACATCCATCCCCTGCTTGCCTGGGCCGTACTGGCCGCCAAGCGTCTTGCGGTTGCCGCTAATGTCGGCCCTGGCGTCCTGGACCTCGAAGCGGATGGCGTTGCCTTCAACCTCCGGCCCGCCCTCTGCATAGACGGCAGACGGGACGACCAGTCCGGAGCCGATGACCAGGTCGAGTTTGAGGGTCTCGCCGGCGGCGAGTTCGTGGCTTTCTTCGACGGTGGCCTTGCCGATCCGTCCGGTGACCCTGATGGAACCGGCCTTCGCCCAGACGCGTGTCTGGCCATATCCGCCATCCTTCGTGCCGTCGAAATGCACGTCGACGCGCGCGCCCGTATCGGCCTCGGTGTCTCCGGGGGTGCGTTTCGGCGTGATTTCGACGAGCCCGGCATTAAACACGGCAATAACGTCCGTTGTCGCGTCCTCGGTCAGATCCACATCGGTCTCGAATGTGATGCGGCCAAGCCGCGCTTTCGCACGATAGGAACCGGCGGGTACGCTGGCAGCGAACACGCCGCGATAGCCGCCATCGGCGCTGCGGCTCTCAGGTTCGCCATTTGCGCCCAAAGGGATGAAGTCCCAGCGCACTTCCGAACTGTCGGCCATGTCCGGGCCATCCTGCGAAAGGCGTGCGATGCCACGCACATTGAACTCGACACTGGCCGCTTGCGGCTTTGGCTCCGGTTCGGGCGCCTTTGCGACCGTGGTTTCGAGCGCTTCCGCAAGCTGGCCTGCGTCGTCAGCCTTGAGATAGAGCCCACCAGTGTTTTCCGCGAGACAGGCAACTTCCTGTCCTTCTTCCTCGGACAGGCCGAAACCGACCACATGCGCGGTAAAATCGACGCCCGAGGCCTCAAGCTCGCGGCCGAGCGCGCAGGGGTCCGCATTGCAGGTCTCCAGCCCATCGGTGACAAGGATGACGGTCGCAGCATTTTCTTCAATGCGCAGTTCCTCGGCGGCCTTCCGAACCGCATCGGTGAGCGGCGTCTTGCCCTTCGGATTGAGCCGGTTGGCGAAATCGGCGACCGCCGCTGCCGTGCCTGTTGCCGGCGGAATGGCGATCTCGATGTCGGAACAGGAACCCTTCTCCCGGTGCCCGTAGGCCACGAGGCCAAGCTCGGTGTCCTGCGGCAGCGTTTCCATGACTTTGCGCAGCGTATCGCGTGCGATCTCGATCTTCGTCGTGCCGTCGATCTGCCCCCACATGGAGCCGGAGCCATCCAGGACGATGATCGTTTTGCCTTCGGCCATCGCGGGGAAGGCAAACAACAGGGCTGCCAGGACGCTCAACAGGCGGGTGCGGATCATGCCGGGTCTCCGTGGGTGAAACTTGACGCAAGGGAAGATTGCACAGCTTCGCATGGGCCGCAAATCGGCACGGGCCCTTACGGAATATTTACCATCTTCCGTAACCATAACGGCAGGTAAACAGTCCGAGTTAGAGGTCAGTCCATGTCCGCTGTGCGTCGTATCGATGAGCTTGCACCCGAACCGAAAAAGGCCGAATGGCTCGATACGATCATCAAGGGGGACTGTGTCGCCGCACTTGACCGTCTGCCGGAAAAATCGGTCGATGTGATCTTTGCCGATCCACCCTACAATCTGCAGCTTGGTGGAGACCTGCACCGCCCCGATCAATCGCGCGTCGATGCGGTTGACGATGCCTGGGACCAGTTCGACAGTTTTGCTGCCTATGATGCCTTCACCCGCGCATGGATGCTGGCAGCGCGTCGCGTCTTGAAGCCGAACGGCACGATCTGGGTGATCGGCTCCTATCACAACATTTTCCGGGTCGGCACAGTGATGCAGGACCTGGGCTACTGGCTGCTCAACGACATTGTCTGGCGCAAGACGAATCCGATGCCGAATTTCCGCGGCCGCAGGTTCCAGAACGCGCATGAGACGATGATCTGGGCCTCGCGCGACAAGTCGTCCAAGGGCTATACCTTCAACTATGAAGCGCTCAAGGCCTCCAATGACGATGTGCAGATGCGCTCCGACTGGCTCTTCCCCATCTGCACGGGCAAGGAACGCCTAAAGAACGAGGATGGCGGCAAGCTGCATCCCACGCAGAAGCCGGAAGCGCTGCTTGCACGGGTGATGATGGCATCGACCAAGCCCGGCGATGTGGTGCTCGATCCATTCTTCGGCTCAGGCACGACCGGGGCGGTTGCCAAGCGGCTTGGCCGCCACTTTGTCGGCATCGATCGGCAGGATGAGTATATCGAAGCGGCGAGCGCCCGTATCGCCGGCATCGAACCGCTGGACGAGATGGATCTTGCCCAGATGCAGGCCAAGCGTTCCGCGCCACGCGTGGCCTTCGGCAGCCTGCTGGAGGCAGGCCTCATGCAGCCGGGCACGCAATTGCACGATTCCAAGCGTCGCTGGACCGCCAATGTGCGTGCCGACGGCACGATTGCCATCGGCGACGAGGCAGGCTCGATCCACCGGATCGGCGCCCGCGTTCAGGGGCTCGAAGCCTGCAATGGCTGGACCTTCTGGCATTTCGAGGAAAAGGGCAGCCTGAAGCCGATCGACGATCTGCGCCAGATCATGCGCGACAACATGCAGGGCGTTGCCGCCTGAGCATCAGGCGCGTGGGCTCAGGTGGAGAAGCCCGGAGCCGCAAAAGCCAAAGACGATCAGCAAGATAGAGCGCTTCGATGAATCTCTGTATGATTCTGCGG
Organism: Nitratireductor aquibiodomus; assembly: GCF_900105565.1. Classification (NCBI taxonomy): domain Bacteria; kingdom Pseudomonadati; phylum Pseudomonadota; class Alphaproteobacteria; order Hyphomicrobiales; family Phyllobacteriaceae; genus Nitratireductor; species Nitratireductor aquibiodomus. The sequence continues at coordinate 3,778,800 of NZ_FNSL01000001.1, forward strand.
AGCGCTTTTTTCAGACTGCGAAGCCATAGCCGGCCAGATCGCTTCGCAGCTTCTCTGCGCCGCTGAAATGCACGGCCTGCCAGCCGGCATCTCTTGCACCTTCCACATTCTTCTCGCTGTCGTCGATGAATAGCGTGGCGGCCGGCTCGAGGCCGAAGCTTTCGACATGGATGTCGTAGATTGCACGGTCGGGCTTGAGGAGCCTCACTTCGCCCGAGACGGTCACGCCGCGTGGCCGGTTGAGAAAGGTATAGCGCTCGCGGGCCTCGGCGAAGGTGTCTGCCGCAAAATTGGTGAGCATGGTCACGTCATGGCCGGCGTCGATGAGCGTTTCGAGCATGGCGACCGAATCGTCGTAGGCGTGAGGCACCATTTCGTGCCAGTGCCGGCGGAAGCCACGAATGTTCTCTTCCTCCTGCGGATGCTCGGCGATAAGAAGCGCCTCGGCGTCTTCCCATCTGCGCCCGCGATCCTGTTCGATGTTCCAGTCGCCGGTGCAGACATTTTCCAGAAACCAGCGGCGCTGGGCATCATCGGGGATGAGGCGGCGATAGGGAATTTCAGGATCGTAGTGGATCAGAACCCTGCCGATATCAAAAACGATGTGTCGAATGTCGCTCATGCGGTTCTATCCTTTGCGGGGCTTCCTGGTGGCTCCGGGTATCGCAGCCTCGATAGCCTTTTTCATGACAGTGGGCAGGGCTTCGCCGGGCAGTGTGTCGGGGGAAGACCACCAGCCATCGCCGGGTGGTTGATCGCCGGGTAGTTGATCATTGTGAAGATCGGCCCGAAAAACGGAAAGCTCCAGCGCGAAATGCGTGAAGACGTGGCGGATCGACCCGGTTTCACGCCAGTCGGCGGGGAAGGGGGCGGCAGAGATATCAGTGGCGCCATCCTGCCGCGCCGTCCAGTGGCTGCCCGGGACCTCTGTCATGCCACCCAGAAGGCCGGTGGGCGGGCGCTGCCTTAAAAGCACCGCGCCATCGGCACGCACGGCGACGAAGGCTGCGCCCCGGCGGGCAGGCTTTTCCATCTTCGGCGCCTTGACGGGGAAACGCTCGGCGGTACCTTCGCGCCGCGCCGTGCAGCCATCGGTGATGGGGCAAAGCACGCATGCGGGCCTGCGCGGCGTGCAGATTGTCGCACCGAGATCCATCATGGCCTGCGCGAAGTCGCCTGGTCGATCATGCGGAAGAGCCTGCGCGACCAGGGTGCGAATCTCGGGCTTGGCCTGCGGCAGAGGCGCCTCGATGGCATGAAGCCGTGTGATGACGCGCTCGATATTGCCGTCCACCACGGCGGCGGGGCGGTTAAAGGCAATGGCTGCAATCGCGGCGGCTGTGTAGTCGCCGATGCCGGGAAGGGCCTTGAGGCCGGCTTCGGTATCTGGAAAGCGGCCATCATATTCGCTGGCGACGGTCTCGGCGCATTTCTTCAGATTGCGGGCGCGTGAATAATAGCCGAGCCCCGCCCATGCCTTCATCACGTCGTCGGTTTCGGCGGTGGCGAGGGCTTCGACCGTCGGCCATGCATCGGTAAATGCCTCGAAATAGCGCTTGACCGCACCGACCGTGGTCTGCTGAAGCATCACTTCCGACAGCCAGACGCGGTAGGGATCTGGAAGGACACCGAGTTTTGTCTCGTCGGGCGGAGTGCGCCAGGGCAGGCTCCGGTGATGGCGGTCGTACCACGCGAGCAGCGGGCGCGAAAAATCGGTCGAAGAGGCCTGTGCGTCGGTGACCGACGCTTCCGTGCGTGCCATACTGGAGCGAAACTCAATATGCGTTGCGGATCAATTCGAGACTTCATGTCATGACAGGGAAGAGGCAATCGGGCAATCCCGTCGCGGTGAGCGATCTTGCCACCGGTATTCTCGATCCGGTGATGCGCAAGCGCGCCGGGCTTTCGGTGGAGCTTGTCCAGTGCTGGAGCGAGATCGTGGGCGAGCGGCTGGCGCTCAGCACGCGGCCTGAAAAGCTTGCCTGGCCGCGCCGCCGGCACGAGGACGACCCGTTTGAGCCGGCCACGCTGGTGATCGCGTGCGAAGGCGCGGCGGCGCTGCGCCTGCAGCACGAGACGGGCGAGGTGATCGCCCGCGTCAATGCCTTCCTCGGCTTTGCCGCGGTGGGGCGCATAAAGATCGTACAGAAGCCGGTTGCTCAGCCGCAGGTGCGCCGTGTGCCGCCCACGCGCCCTCTTTCAGGATCGGAAAGCGCCCGGATCGATGCGCTGGTCGCCGGGGTGGAAGACGAGGGGCTGCGCCAATCGCTGCAAAAGCTGGGGGCGAGCATTTTAGGCCGGCGCAAATGACAGATCATGCCCCCCGCGATCACCAAAACGTGATGGGGCTGTTGCTTCAGAAAAATGCGCCCCTGACCCAAATTCGCCCGAAACGCCCGCTTTGTGGCGTGAACGCAGGTAACACTCGCAGGTAACACTCCAAGACGAACAGGTGAAAATTCATGTCCGAACTGATCCAGCGCCGCAGACTTCTTCTTTCCATGGCCGCCTTGCCGGCGCTTGGGCTTGGACTGGCAGCGTGCACCGACAGCAATGCCGAAGCTGAGGCGGGAGCGCCTGCCACGGATCCCATCACCACGGCCGCCGTCGAGGCTCCGCCCTCCAGCGGAACGGTGGACATGGACAAGCTGCTCGAAGAGGGCGCGCTGGAGGACAAGGTTCTCGGCGATGAAAATGCGCCGGTGACCATTGTCGAATATGCGTCCATGACGTGTAGCCACTGCGCCACCTTCCACACCCGGACCTATCCGGAGCTGAAGAAGAAGTACATTGAGACGGGCAAGGTGCGCTTTATCCTGCGCGAGTTCCCGTTCGATCCGCGCGCGGAAGCGGGCTTCATGCTGGCGCGCTGCTCGGACGACAAGTACTTTGCGATGGTCGACGTGCTCTTCAAGCAGCAGAACAACTGGGCACCGGTGCAGGATGCACAGTCTGCGCTCCTGAAGATTTCCAAGCTCGCCGGTTTCACCCAGGAGAGCTTTGAAGCCTGCCTGACGGATCAGGAGCTTCTGACAAAGGTGCGGGCCGTGCGCGCCCGCGGCGCGAGCGATTTCGGCGTCGATGCCACGCCGACCTTCTTCATCAACGGAAAGAAGTATTCCGGTGCGATGTCCATCGACGAGATCTCGGCTGTCATCGACGGGATGCTCTAATTTAAGGTAGCCGCGCCACCGGTTTTGCCGGTGGCGTTTTTTGTTTATTGGATTTTTATTGATGCGTTTTCTTTTGGCTTGCCTGGGGGGCGGCCAACGGCTTCTCTTACTTCTAGCATTGGGATTGACGCTTATTGCAGCCGGTTTTTCACTGAGCGGGACTGTGGTGGCAATAGCCGGCAGCGTGGATATGGAGGCGCTCGCTGAAACGGGCGGGCTCGAGGAACAGGCGCTCGGCGATCCCGACGCGCCGGTGACAGTCATCGAATATGCATCGATGACCTGCGCACACTGTGCCCGCTATCATGTCGAGACCCTGCCGGCACTGAAGCGCAGATATATCGACACGGGCAAGGTGCGCTATGTCGTGCGTGGGTTGCCGACGGACCCGCGCGCTGAAGCCGGTTTGATGCTTGCCTATTGCGCGAAGGACGATTATTTCCGCGTCTCCGATCTCCTCTACAGAACCCAGACGCAGTGGGCCTGGGTGCAGGATGGACGCTCTGCCCTGTTGAAAACCGCCATAAATGCCGGTTTCTCACAGGAGAGCTTTGAAGCTTGCTTGACGGACAGCAAGCTTCTGGATGAAGTCAGGTCAATGCGCAATTGGGGTCTGGAGCGTCTGGGGATCGAGGCTGTTCCAACATTCTTCATCAACGGGATGAAGCACTCGGGAGCCATGTCGATTGAGGAAATGTCGGCGATCATCGACGGCATGCTTTAGCGGACAACGCGTTTGTCCGCCGTTTTCGTTTGCGCTGATTGAGGCGCGACCGGCATGAAGTTCACCAAGCTGCGCCTTCTGGGCTTCAAATCTTTCGTCGAGCCGAGCGAGTTCGTGATCGAGAACGGGCTGACCGGGGTGGTCGGTCCGAATGGCTGTGGCAAGTCCAATCTGGTCGAAGCGCTGCGCTGGGTGATGGGCGAAAACTCCTACAAGAACATGCGCGCCTCCGGGATGGACGATGTCATCTTCTCCGGTTCGGGCACGCGCCCGGCCCGAAACACGGCCGAAGTGACGCTGTTTCTCGAAAATTCCGACCGCACTGCGCCGGCCGCTTTCAACGATGCGGACGAGTTGCAGGTGTCGCGCCGCATCGAGCGTGAGGCAGGCTCGGTCTACCGCATCAACGGCAAGGAAGCGCGCGCCCGCGACGTGCAGCTTCTGTTCGCCGACCAGTCGACCGGCGCGCGCTCGCCCTCCATGGTGGGGCAGGGGCGGATCGGCGAGCTGATCCAGGCAAAGCCGCAGGCACGCCGGGCGCTGCTTGAAGAGGCTGCCGGCATTTCCGGGCTTCATTCACGCCGCCATGAGGCTGAACTCAGGCTGCGCGCCGCCGAACAGAATCTGGAACGGCTCGACGATGTGGTGAGCGAGCTCGACAGCCAGATCGAGAGTCTGAAACGACAGGCGCGTCAGGCCTCGCGCTTCAAGAAACTTTCTGCCGAAGTGCGCAAGGCCGAAGCGATCCTGCTGCACCTGCGCTGGTCTTCGGCCAAGGCGCAGGAGGCCGAGGCCCAGAGCGCGCTGTCTGGGGCGACTGCACTGGTGGGCGAAAACGCCAGCGGCCAGATGGAAGCGGCCAAGGCACAGGCCATCGGTGCGCACAAGCTGCCCGCGCTGCGCGATGCCGAAGCCGCCGCTGCCGCTGCCCTGCAACGACTGACCATCGCACGCACGCAGGTGGAGGAAGAGGCCAAGCGCATAGACGCGCGCACGCAGGAGCTGAAGAAGCGCATCGACCAGCTGAACGCAGACGTGGCGCGCGAAGAGCAGATGGTGCGCGACAATGCCGATGCGCTGGCGCGACTGGCAGAAGAGGAAGAAGCTCTCAAAGAGGCCGAAGAAGGCGCTGAAGGGCGTGAAACCGAACTGCAGAATGTCTTTGAAACGGTTTCCACCGAACTTTCGGCTGCCGAAGAACTGCTCTCGCGGCTGACGGCGGAGAAGGCAGAAGCTTCGGCGACACGGCAGCAGGCCGAGCGTGCGATCCGCGATCAGGCCGAGCGCCGCGACCGGCTGGCGCGGCAGATCGCCAGTATGGATGCCGAGCTTGCGGAGATCGCCAGCCGGATTGCCGGGCTGCCGGACCCGGCCGAAAAGCGCATGCTCGTCGACGAAGCAGCCGAGCGGCTGGAAATGGCGGAGGCGGCTGCAGTCGAAAACGAGGAGCGTGTCGCCGCCGCCCGCGAGGCCGAACAGGCCGCCCGCCCGCCTCTGCAGGAGGCGCGGGCCGAACTTGGCCGGGTGGAGACGGAAGCGCAGACCCTGCGCAAGATTCTGAATGCCGGAGGAGCGGACCTTTTCCCGGCGGTTCTCGAGCAATTGCGCGTGGAGCGCGGCTTCGAGACGGCGCTGGGTGCCGCTCTCGGTGAAGACCTCGATGTGCCGCTCGACAGTGCCGCACCCGTTTATTGGGGGCCTTCGGAGATAGTTGCGGACGACCCCGCCCTTCCAGAGGGCGTGATGGCGCTTTCCTCTGTGGTGAAAGCGCCCGCGCAGCTTGCACGTCGTCTGGCGCAGATCGGCATCGTGGACGCCGGGGACGGGCCACGGCTGCAAAAAATGCTGAAGCCCGGTCAGCGGCTGGTGGCGCGCGACGGGGCATTGTGGCGCTGGGACGGATATCGCGCCAGCGCCGACGCGCCCACGGCGGCGGCGCAGAGGCTGGCGCAGAAGAACCGCCTTGCCGAGCTCGATGGAGAGGTAATCGAGGCGACCGCGCGGCTGCGCGCGACAGAAACCGCGCTGGCCGATGCCGAGCAGGGGGTGAAGAGCGCGGTGGAAGCCGAACGCCGCTCCCGCGAGGAAGCGCGCGAAGCGCAGGCCGCGCTTGGCCGGGCGCGCGATGCGCTGGCTGGTGCAGAAAGGGCGGCGGGCGAGCTTTCCAGTCGCCGCGTGAGCCTTGATGAGGCGCGCAGCCGGGTGGTCGAGGATCACGAAGAGGCCGCCGCGGCGACAGTGGCTGCGGAGGAAGCGCTGGAAGCCGCGCCCGATCTGACCGAACTGCAGGCGCAGCTTGAACGGCAGTCCGCCGAGGTTTCCGCCAAACGCGCGGCGGTGGCCGAAGCGCGTGCGGCCTATGAGGGATTGCGGCGCGAGGCGGAAGCGCGCCGGCGCCGGCTGGAGGCTATCGCTGCGGAACGGCGCGGCTGGCAGTCACGCGTGGAGAACGCCGACCGGCACACCGCGGCCCTTCTGCAGCGTCGCGCCGATACGGAAGCCGAGCTCGAAGAACTCGCCGAAGCGCCAGAGGAGATCGAGGTGCGCGGCCGCTCGCTGCTTTCGGAGATTGCAAAGGCGGAAGCCGTGCGCAGGGAAGCGGCTGACACTCTGCAGGAAGCCGAAAACCGCCAGACGGAGCTCGACAAGCGGGCGACCGAGAGCATCCAGGCGCTTTCATCGGCGCGCGAAGCCAGGGCCCGTGCCGAGGAGCGCGTGACGGCAGCCGAGGAACGGCGCAAGGAGGCGGAAGCCCGAATTCAGGAAGTGTTGAACGTTGCGCCGCACAGGGTTCTGGCGATGGCCGAACTGGAGCCGGATGCGCCGATGCCGGAGATCGCCGAGGTGGAGCGTCGGCTGGAGCGTTTCAAGATGGAGCGGGAACGGCTCGGCGCGGTCAATCTGCGCGCCGAAGAGGAACAGACGGAACTCACCGAACGTCACGGCACCATCGTTTCCGAGCGTGAGGACGTGATCGAGGCCATCCGCAAACTGCGTCATGCAATCCAGAACCTGAACAGGGAAGGGCGCGAGCGCCTGCTGGCTGCATTCGACGTGGTCAACGAGCAATTTCAGCGGCTGTTCACCCATCTCTTCGGCGGTGGTACCGCGGAACTGCAACTGATCGAATCCGACGACCCGCTTGAGGCGGGGCTTGAAATTCTCGCCCGCCCGCCCGGCAAGCGTCCGCAGACCATGACGCTTCTGTCAGGTGGCGAGCAGGCTCTGACGGCGATGGCGCTGATCTTCGCTGTGTTCCTGACCAATCCCGCCCCCATCTGCGTGCTGGACGAGGTCGATGCGCCGCTCGATGATCACAATGTCGAGCGTTTCTGCAATCTTATGGACGAGATGGCGGCGTCAACGGATACCCGCTTTGTGGTCATCACGCACAATCCCATAACCATGGCGCGCATGAACCGGCTCTTTGGCGTGACCATGGCCGAGCAGGGCGTCAGCCAGCTCGTCTCCGTCGATCTCCAGACCGCCGAGCGCCTGCGCGAGGCAGGCTAGCATTTCCTCCCGCTCCTCCGCACTATCTATCTGTTTTACCGCGTTTATGCGGACGTCAGGTGATTCCACCTGACTGCAAAATGCTATAGGCCCGACCTCGACCACTGCGTTCAACGACCTCATGTCTCGCTCCAGACCGCCAGTTCGTTGCCGGCCGGATCGGTGAAGTGGAAGCGGCGGCCGCCGGGAAAGGAAAAGATCGGTCTCACGATCTTTCCGCCAGCATCCTCGACCGTTTTCAGCGTGGCCTCGAGATCCTCGGAGAAGAGCACCGGAAGCGGTTTATCGTTCCCGTCCGGATTGCCGTCGAAACCGCCGTCCAGACCCTCGTTAAAGGCCGAGTAGCCGGGGCCGTAGTCGGTAAACGACCAGGAAAAGGCATTGGCGTAAAAGGCTTTAACCCGGTCGATGCTGCCGCCGCCCGCCGGCATTTCGATATAGTCGAGCTTTCCGGTCTTGCGCATGATGATCTCCAATGTTCTTTTTTTGTTCTATTTCGTTTCCGCGCTTTTTGCAAGGCCGGAATCCTCATTCTTGTTGCCGGACAGGGATGTGCCGTGGATCGTATGGTGACGCGCGCAGGGGAGCGAAACGCTCTTTTCCGAAGCACTCGCGCGGTGGTGTGGCGGGCAGATGGATGAGGCGACGCTTCGCCTCACGGGGTCTGCGGGGCAGGGGCCGCTTCGTGAACGGTAGCGGCTGGATGCGGGCGCGGCGATGTGAGCGTGCGGACGGCGCCGGGCGGCTTGCCGATGACGCGTTTGAATGCGCGGCTGAACGCGGCCTGGGAACCGTAACCCAGGCGCTGCGCCGCCGTTTCGATGGCCATGCCCTCGCGGCTGATCCATTGTGCGGCAAGCCGCATCCTCAGTTCTGTAAGGTAGCGCACGGGTGTCATGCCGGTGACGGCCTGGAACCGGTCGGCGAAGACGGAGCGGGAACTGCCCATCTGGCCGGCGAGTTCCGCCACGGTCCAGTTGCGGCCCGGATCGCGGTGCAGGGCGGCGATGACACGTCCAAGACGTGGATCGCGCAGGGCGGCCACCCAGCCGCTTGAGCCACCGCAGCCGCATTCCACCCAGGCACGTACGATGAAGGCCGAGACCACGTCAGCGAGCCGGGCGAGAATGCCGGCGAACCCCGCACGGTCTTCCTTCGCTTCGCGTTCCATGGCGTCAAGGATCGGCAGGATTTCCGGATATCGCTTCAGGAGCGTGTTGACCAGCATCACGTCGGGCATGAGGGCGACAAGGGGATGCATGCTGCCCAGATCAAACTCCATGCAGCCCGAGAAGATGAGGGTATCGGACGTGTGGTCCTTCTCGTTCGAGCAGGCCACGATCTCATTGACGTTCCGGCACAGTGTCTTTGGCTGGAACTGCGTAATGCAGTGACACTTCATCTCCGCATTGGACAGTAGCGAATGTTCGCCGCCACGGGGGAGAAGCACGGCGTCGCCGGTATCGAGCGCATGAAGCGCGTCACCGGGCCCGCGCAGAAACACCGGTCCGCGGCCCACAAAGTGAAATTGAGCGCGCCCCTCAATGGTCGGGAAGCGGAGGCCGAAGGGAGGTGAGATCTGTGTGCGGTTGTACTCCATCCCATAAAGACGCATGCCCATGAGCAGGTCACTGACCAGGTCAGGGTTGGGGTGAAGCGAGGAATTTTCGGCGTTTCGATCAAGCATTTCGGATTTTATGACATGGTGCGTCCGAAGTGTCCAGCCTATCTCTGTCGCACTGCAAAACACCCTGCATGTGAAAGGACAGACAGATGGACGAAGTCCCTCAGTGGACAAATACCCAGGCCAGCCGGACGCCGGCCTGGGGTGCGGTGGTTTCCATGGCGCTCGGCGTGTTTGGGCTGGTGACGGCGGAATTTCTGCCGGCAAGCCTTCTGACGCCGATGGCGCTCGATCTTGGCGTTTCGGAAGGGATGGCCGGCCAGGCGGTGACGGCGACAGCCGTGGTGGGGCTGATAACGAGCCTGCTGGTTTCGGCTGCCACGCGCAGCATCGACCGGCGCTATGTGTTGCTTGGGTTCACCCTGCTTCTCATCGGATCGAACCTGATGGTGGCATTCGCACCCAACATCGCGGTACTGCTCACCGGGCGGGTCCTGCTCGGCATTGGGCTGGGCGGGTTCTGGACCATGTCGACAGCGGTCGCCATGCGGCTCGTGCCCGATGCGCTGGTGCCAAGGGCGCTTTCAATGATTGTCAGTGGTGTCGCCGCGGCAACGATCGTTGCCGCGCCTGTCGGCAGCTATGTGGGGGACATGTTCGGCTGGCGCAGCGTGTTCGTACTGGCGACCGCACTCGGCGTCATCACGTTCGTGGTGCAGTTTGCCACCCTGCCGAATCTGGCGCCCAACGCGGCCACCCGACTACGCACGCTGGTCGATGTGCTGGTGCGGCCGGGCGTGGGGCTTGGTCTTCTGGCGGCCATGCTGGTGTTTGCCGGCCACTTCGCCTTCTTTACCTATATCAGGCCACATCTGGAAAACATTACGGATGCGAGCATCACGGCGGTCTCCGGCATTCTGCTGGGTTTCGGCCTCGCCAATTTTCTCGGTTCGCTGTTCGGCGGGCTTCTGGTCGAGCGTAGTCTGCGCCGCACGCTGATGACTGTGCCGCTCGTGATGAGCGTCCTGGGCTTCGGGCTCGTCTCGGCCGCATCGATGCCGGCGGCCAGCGCGGTGATGATCGCGCTCTGGGGACTTGCATTTGGCGCTGTCCCGGTCGGTTGGTCCACCTGGCTGGCGCGCACCGTGCCCGATCAGGCCGAGAGCGCCGGCGGATTGCTGGTCGCGGCGATCCAGCTGGCGATTGCCATTGGGGCCGCCGGCGGCGGGCTGATCTTTGATGCCAGCGGGGCGCAGGGTGTGTTCAGCGTGGCGAGCATTGTCCTGGTGCTGGCAGCGGTGATGATCTTCATCGGGGTGCGCCCAAGGGCGGTTGCCGCTGCGGCCTGACCTGCCTGAAGAATACCGGGGCGGGGCTTTGGCTTCGCCCCTCCTGCGTCGTTCACGGGCGCTGATCAGAAAAAATCTTCTCTTCAATCGATAAAGAGGCGGATGGCCGGGAAGCCGGCCTTGCCTTGGCGCGCGCTGCCGCTTAACGCTGCGTCCCGTGGCCGGTGCATTATGGTTCCAGGTGCCGGCAAATCGACCGGAAGGGGAATGCAGCATGACCAAGTGGGTCTATGTGTTTGGCGATGGACGTGCCGAAGGCAGCGCGGGCGACAGGAATCTGCTCGGCGGCAAAGGCGCAAACCTGGCGGAGATGTGCAGCCTCGGGCTGCCCGTACCGCCCGGCTTTACGATCACGACCGAGCTCTGCTCCCACTATTACGCCAGTGGCCGCACCTATCCGGACGAATTGAAAACACAGGTCGAGGCGGCACTCGAAGAGGTGGGCCGGGTGGCCGGCCGCCGCTTCGGCGATGCCAGCGAACCGCTTCTGGTTTCCGTGCGCTCCGGTGCCCGCGCCTCCATGCCCGGCATGATGGACACGGTGCTCAATCTCGGCCTCAACGATGCGACGGTCGAGGCGATCGCGGCGGAGGCGGGGGATGCGCGCTTTGCCTATGACAGCTACCGCCGCTTTATCCAGATGTACTGCAATGTGGTGCTCGGGCTTGACCACGATGTCTTTGAGGAGATTCTCGAAGAGGAGAAAGCGCGGCTCGGCTATGAGGTCGACACGGAATTCTCGGCCGAGGACTGGCAGAATGTGATCGCGCTCTACAAGGGGCGGATCGAGACCGAACTGGGTGCGCCGTTTCCGCAGGATCCGCACGAACAGCTCTGGGGCGCGGTTGGCGCCGTCTTCTCTTCGTGGATGAACCCGCGCGCGGTGACCTATCGCCGCCTGCACGACATTCCCGAAAGCTGGGGCACGGCGGTGAACGTGCAGGCCATGGTGTTCGGCAACCGGGGCGAGGATTCGGCAACGGGCGTGGCCTTCACGCGCGACCCCTCGACCGGCGAAAAAGCGCTCTACGGCGAATTTCTCGTCAATGCGCAGGGTGAGGACGTGGTGGCGGGCATCCGCACGCCGCAGAACATTACCGAGGCGGCACGGCTCGCCGCCGGCTCAGACAAGCCTTCGCTCGAGAAGCTGATGCCGGAAGCGTTCGCCGCCTTCGTTCAGATCGCCGACACGCTGGAGCGGCACTACCGCGACATGCAGGATCTGGAGTTCACCATTGAGCGCGGCAAGCTGTGGATGCTGCAGACGCGCTCCGGCAAGCGCACGGCAAGCGCGGCCCTCAAGGTTGCGGTGGACATGGCCAATGAGGGGCTGATTTCCCGGGAGGAAGCGGTATCGCGTATCGATGCGGCGTCGCTCGATCAGCTCCTGCACCCGACCATCGACCCTTCCGCCCCGCGTGACATCATCGGCATGGGCCTGCCGGCCTCGCCGGGGGCTGCGACGGGCGAGATCGTGTTTTCCTCGGAAGCTGCCGAAGAGGCAAAGGCTGAAGGGCGCCGGGTGATCCTGGTGCGGGTGGAAACGAGCCCGGAAGACATTCACGGCATGCATGCCGCAGAAGGCATCTTGACCACACGCGGCGGCATGACGAGCCACGCGGCGGTGGTGGCGCGCGGCATGGGCAAGCCCTGCGTTTCGGGCGCGGGTTCCCTGCGCGTCGATCACAGGAAGGGCGTTCTCCTGGCCATGGGGCAGATGCTGAAGGCCGGCGATACGATCACCATCGACGGCGCGACGGGACAGGTGCTAAAGGGCTCGGTGCCGATGCTCCAGCCGGAGCTCTCGGGCGATTTCTCCACGATCATGGGCTGGGCCGACGAAGCACGGCGCATGCGGGTGCGCGCCAATGCCGAAACGCCGGCCGATGCGCGCACGGCGCGGTCCTTCGGCGCGGAGGGCATCGGCCTTTGCCGCACCGAGCACATGTTCTTCGACGACGGTCGCATCCTCGCCATGCGCGAGATGATCCTGGCCGATACGGAAAGCGAGCGGCGCGCGGCACTCGCCAAGCTTCTGCCAATGCAGCGCTCCGACTTTGTGGAGATATTTGAGGTGATGGCGGGGCTTCCCGTCACCATCCGCCTGCTCGACCCGCCGCTCCACGAGTTCCTGCCCAAGACCGAGGAGGAAATCGCCGAAGTGGCCGAGGCTATGGGCGTTTCGGCGGAGAAACTGCGCCAGCGGACCGAGGCTTTGCACGAGTTCAATCCGATGCTTGGCCACCGTGGCTGTCGTCTGGCGATTTCCTATCCGGAGATTGCGGAGATGCAGGCGCGCGCCATCTTCGAGGCGGCCGCCGAGGCTGCTGAAAAGGCAGGCGCGCCGGTGGTGCCGGAGGTGATGGTGCCGCTCGTCGGCATGTCCGCCGAACTGACCTTCGTGAAGGACCGCATCGATGCGGTGGCGAAGACAGTGATGGCGGAGCGAGGTGTCACGTTCAGTTATCTTGTCGGCACGATGATCGAACTGCCGCGTGCGGCTCTCAGAGCGGATGAAATCGCAGCCAGCGCGGAGTTTTTCTCCTTCGGAACCAATGATCTGACGCAGACGGCATTTGGCATTTCCCGGGACGATGCGGCCTCGTTCCTGGAGACCTACCGCACGCGTGGCATCATCGAGCAGGATCCGTTCGTTTCCCTGGATGTCGACGGTGTTGGCGAGCTGGTGCGAATTGCCTGCCAGAAAGGGCGCGATGCACGGTCGGACATCAAGCTGGGCATCTGCGGCGAGCACGGCGGCGACCCCGCTTCCATCCGCTTCTGCGAGAGCGTGGGGCTGGACTATGTTTCGTGCTCGCCATTCCGCGTGCCGATCGCCCGGCTGGCTGCTGCGCAGGCTGCCATCAGCGAAAGCAAGGCTGCCGGATAGGGCAGTTTCAGCAAAAGTGGGAACCGGTTTTCCATCCGGAATTGCGTGGAAACAGACAGTTGGACCGCCTCATCGAACCCGTAAGAGGTTGAGGCGGTCCAGATTGTTCATTGACGGAGCATCTGACGAACCCGAAAACCGGGGACCACTTTTCGGTTCCGACCCTAGCGCTCCTCAATGTCGACGAGCTCGGCATAAAATGCGCCGTGCTCTTTGATCTCCTGAGCTTCGTCGTATGGTGTTTTATACGCCCACATGATGTCGCTACCCGGCTCCCCAGCGCCGGTCAGCCGCCAGTAGCTGGCATCTCCCTTGTAGGGGCAGTGGGATCTGGTCTGAGACGGTTCGAGACCGGCGAAGTTTATGTCCGCGAAGGGGATGTAAAGCACATCCCGGCAGCCGGTCTCGCGCAGAAGTCTGGCGGCCTTCGTTGCCGCGATTTCAATTCCATCCGCCTTCACGATAATCCTTTTGGCGTGCGGTGTGATGGTGATGCGCTTGTGCGGATTGCGCATGAATCTGGGGGCTGGATTTGTGTTGTCAGTCATGACGTTCACTCCGTTGTGGAGGAAACGCTGTGGAGTGCTGTGGGTTTCTTGCGCGGGATAACGGCTTGTAACGCCGTGCGCCGGTTTACTGCACGCGATCGAGCGATGTCATGAGGCCTGCATAGGCGTTGACGATCCTGGCCACCGGCAGTTCGCTTGTGTTGATGTCCTCGACCTCAAGCGATCCGCCTCCGGTCCGCTGAACCACGAGGGCATAAGCATGTTCATCATGCTCCTCTAGCACGACGGCAGCCACCCAGTCGCAATCGTTCATTCCATCAAGCCGCATGTGGAAAAGCAGGCGCCCGTTGATCTGGTCCAGCGCCTGCCGCACAGCGCCTTCGAAGCCGAGCTCGACGAAATCCTGATGCTTCAGAGCAAGTTCCAGCTCAACCAGTTCCAGTGAGCTCGAGGCGGTTTCATGACGTTCTGGAAGCACTGTCTGCATGGCGGAACCTCATAACTTTCTCCCACGCATCCCTCCGCCTCGTCCATTGTGCCGGTCAGCATGGCCGGAATGTGGCGTGTTATGTCGAGCAAAGGAAACGCTTTAGAGAGAAGAACGCCGCATGGCGCAATGCGGTTCCTGAAAGGTGAATCAGTTCCGCAACCAAAAGACACAAGGGACTGAATCTTCAAGGAATATACGGAAACCGCATTTCCCGCAGGCGGGCATTGGTTTAAGAGAGACCTATCTTCAGCAGCAAAACATGCTTGGTCCGTTACATGAAGGCAACTTTGGTACCGCAACGCGCTCCCGCCGCTCCCTGGAGCCGCAGGTTTGCAGTGTTCGCGGCGGTCCTTCTTGCTGTGTCGGGCGCGGGGCACCGGTTCGGACTGGTGGAAACGGTCCCCTTTTTCTGGCTGCTGGGATTGAGCGGCGTTCTCGCCCTTGCCGGTTTCGCGCTCGGTGTGATTGCCCTGGTTCAGGTTTGGGAACATGGATCATCCGGCGCGTCGATTGCGGGCACCGGAGTGCTGATTGCCGCCATCGTGCTCACCCCATACGGGATATCGGGCGTTCGCGTGTTCGAGCACCCAAGGCTGATCGACATCTCCACTGACCTCGAGCACCCTCCGCAAATGCCGTTGGCTTCGGTCGCGCGCAACGGTGCCATGAACCCGGTCAAGGGCATCTCTCCCGAAGACCGCGCGTTGCAGGAAGAGGGGTATCCCGAAGTCGCCGGACGGCGCTATGAGCACACGGCGGACAAGGTTCTCGAAGTGGTGCGTTCGATGATGCAGGACAAGGGCTGGCAACCCAGGGGCCCGGAAGGTGAACAACTCGCCGGCGGCAGCATCACACTGGAAGGCGTAGCCCATTCCTTCATTCTTGGGTTCCCTGCTGATGTGGCGATCCGCATAGAGGACGACCAGGCCGCAACTTTCGTCGACATGCGGTCCGTCTCGCGCTATGCGCGCCACGATCTGGGAGAAAATGCCGCCCGCATTCAGCGATTTCTCAAAGAACTCGATGAAAGAATGGCCCTGCTGGCAGCAGTCTAGGGTCAGGACCCATTAATATGGCCGCAATGGCGATCGATAGACCAAGAGATGCAAGGAAAAGCCTGCACGGCGGGGTCCTTCCCCCGGTCAAGGGGTTTGACGCGGCAGCTCGCCAGTCTATCGAACGTCCTTCGGATCGGCCTGATTTGCACGGCCTACTTTGTCGCAAGACCTTGAAAGACATGAAGTCTTCCTGTGGTCTTGCTTCGCGTATCCACACAAATCAGGCCGACCATTGCGGCCATATTAATGGGGCCTGACCCTAGATTGCCGTGCGTCCCTCCGGACGCACAAAGGACGATCTAAACTATTGATGGAGCATCGGAATAATCCGAAAATCGGTTTCCACTTTTCGGATTATTCCGATGCTCCAGGCTCAGCCAGGCAGGTAGACCGCATCGATGGACGGTTCTGTCTCGGTTGTCACGGCCCCGCGCGCGACGAGATCTTCCAGATGGGCGAGAACCGAAAGGGCCGCTGCCCCGTGCAGCCTGGGATCCGTATCCCGATAGATGGAGCTGACCATCTCGGGAATTGTGCGGTCGCCACGCGTGACGCGGTCGAGTATGGCGCGTTCGCGCATTTTGCGGTGGGCTTTCAGGCCACGCATGAAACGCTGCGGGCTTTTCACCCTGCCGCCGTGGCCGGGAAAGAACACCGTGTCGTCGCGCGCCAGCAGGCGGTCGAGCGAGGCCATGTAATCCGGCATGGCGCCGTCGGGCGGAGCAACGATGGAGGTCGCCCACGCCATCACATGGTCTGCGGAGAATAGGATGCCCGTATTCTCAAGCGCAAAGGTAGCGTGGTTGGCGGCATGACCGGGGGTGTGGATGGCCCGGATGGCCCAGCCGTCGCCCTCGATCAGCTCATCATCGGCGAGCGCCCGGTCTGGCACGAAATCCATATCCGCGCTTGCATCAAGGGGATTGGTCTCGCCGATTCTCAAAGGCCTGGCGGCGCGGTGCGGGCCTTCTGCGCAGACCAGCGCCCCGGTTTCGCGCGCCAGATGTGTGGCGAGCGGCGAATGGTCCCGGTGCGTGTGGCTGACGAAGATGTGGCTTACCGGCCGTCCGTCAATGGCCTTGAGGAGTGCCCGCAGATGGGCTTCGTCTTCCGGGCCGGGATCGATGACGGCGAGGGCGGACCTGCCGACGATGTAGCTGTTGGTGCCGTGGAAGGTGAAGGCGCTCGGATTGTTGACCGTGAGACGTAGAACATCCGGTGCGACCTTGATCGCGTCGCCATAGGCGGGATCGAAACACGTTTCAAATTCGAGGGCCATTGGCAGATTGTCCGGAAAATAAAGAGCACCGAACGGCACGAAGCCGCATTCAGGTTGCCGCATATCATGGAAGCGCTTATAGGAGAAGAAACGCGCACTATTTCGCAAAGAGCCTGAACGGAGGAGCCATGTCGCTCGCTATCGCCTCAAAATCCCTCGTTTCGCAGACGCTTCCGCGTAACGCTACCCAGCGTCTGGCGACGCAGCTTTTCCTTGCCATCGGCGCGACCGTGATTCTCGCCCTTTCGGCGAAGACACGCGTCGTTCTCGGACCGGTCGACCTTTCTCTTCAGACGCTGGCCGTGCTCGTGATCGGTGCGACCTTCGGCATGCGCCTCGGTGTTGCGACACTTCTCCTGTACATGGCCGAAGGCGCCATGGGCCTTCCGGTGTTTCAGGGTACGCCCGAAAAGGGAATTGGCTTTGCCTATATGATGGGACCGACGGGCGGTTATCTGCTTGGCTTCGTGGCGATGGCTGCAATGGCAGGCTGGGCCGCTGACCGTGGATGGGACCGCAGCCCGCTGAAGCTTGGTGGTGCCATGCTGTTCGCGGAAATGGTCATGATGGCACTTGGATTTGCCTGGCTCGCCGGATTGATCGGTGCGGACAAGGCCTGGCAGTTCGGCGTTGCGCCGTTTATCCTGCCCGACCTGATCAAAGTCGCTCTGGCTGCATGCTTCATGCCGGCGGCGTGGGCATTGCTGCGGGGACTGGGCGTCTCCGGGCGCTGACCCGCCATGGAATTGCCGATTTAAAGCGGAATGCAGATCGGGCCGGATGGGGGTATCTGGCCCGATTTTTTTATTGAGGGGACTGCGATGAGTGTTCTGGTCACCGGCGGTGCCGGTTACATCGGCAGCCATATGGTTTTGGAACTGCTGGACCACGGCGAAGAGGTGGTGGTTCTGGATCGTCTCAGCACCGGCTTTGACTGGGCTGTCGCGGATGCAGCAACGCTCGTTGTTGGCGATATTGCTGATGAGGCACTGGTGGATGATATCATCCGCAAACACGGTGTAGACGCCATCGTTCATTTTGCGGGATCGATCATCGTGCCCGAATCGGTGTCCGATCCGCTGGGCTATTATCTGAACAACACGGTGAAATCGCAGAGCCTGATCGCAAGCGCGGTGCGCTGTGGCGTGCGTCACTTCATCTTTTCGTCCACGGCAGCCGTTTATGGCAGTCCGGCCAGTTTCCCGGTTGGTGAGGATACGGAACTGCGGCCTGAATCTCCCTACGGGACGTCGAAGATGATGACGGAACTGATGCTGCGCGACTGTGCTGCGGCGCATGACTTCGCCTATACGGCGCTGCGCTACTTCAACGTCTCCGGTGCGGACCCGGAACTTCGAACCGGGCAGTCGACCAAAGGCGCCACGCACCTGATCAAGGTCGCGTGCGAAACCGCAACGGGCAAGCGCGATCATATGGACGTGTTCGGCACCGACTACGACACGCCGGACGGAACCTGCATTCGAGACTACATTCACGTGTCCGACCTGGTGAACGCGCACTATCTTGCGCTTCTGCGCATGCGGGAAGGCAAGGGCAGCCTCGTGGCGAACTGCGGTTATGGCAAGGGCTACTCGGTGCTTGAGGTTATAAATGCCGTGAAGGACGTGGCGCAGACTGACTTCGACGTGCGCACCACCGGTCGCAGGCCGGGCGATGCGGTGGCGATCGTCGCGGAGGCGGAACGCTGCCGCCGGGAACTGGCATGGCAGCCGCGCTACGACGACCTCAAAACGATCGTGACCCATGCACTGAACTGGGAAACGAAGCTCACCAGACGGAACAGACAATGAATTATCGGGCCGTCAATAGGCTGTTCACCCTCGTCATTTTTTCCATGCCGCCCATTGTCGGGTCAGCCACCAGCGTGGTCTGGCACGGCGGTGCGTTCTGGTGTGTGTTTGAGGTTCTTTCCGGCAGGCGGCGGCTGAGCCCCGATACCGCGATGCGATGGGTCGCGCTGCTCATGCTGGTCTATGTGCTGGCCAACGTCGTTTCGTTCCTCGTGAACGAGCCGTCGCTGGAAATGGCTTACAAGCTTCTACCGCTTGTCGCATTCCTGCTGTTTCCCTTTTCCTACTCAGTTTGGACAATAGCTGACAGGGAAGAGGTCGCGTATGCTGCGCTTGCAGGTGCCGTTATAGCAAGTTTTGGGGGGCTTGCCCTCGCGCTCGTGCAGTACAAATTTCTGGGAATGCGTGCTGAAGGTGGAGCTGGCAATGCGCTGGTCTTTGCAGATGTGATCTGTCTGGCGGGGTTGATGTGCCTCGCAGGCGCTCTCATTCTTGAAACTAGGCGGTCATTGATTCTGCTTGCTGCCTTTGCAGCAGCTTTCGGTGCAGTGATGCTGTCAGGGTCACGCTCAGTCTGGGGAGTGATGACCGTTCTCACACTGGCACAGCTTTTCGTGTTCCGCAGCCGCGTTCTGCCTCTGTTTCGTGGACGTGTGCTAGCTCTACTCGGCACTGCGATCGTGGTCGCCGTACTGACATCCGGCTTGATCGTAAACCGCTTCGAGGCCCTCTGGCAGAATATGGACAAGCTTACGGAGGGAGGAGATTACAACTCTTCCCTCGGGCTTCGTGTGGCCGTCTGGAAAATCGGCTTGCAGCTCGTTGCCGAGGACCCGCTCTTCGGCCATGGAATGCAGAACGTTTCCACCCTGATCAGAGAGGGCGTGGAGCAGAATTTCGGTATTCAGGTGGGGTTCACGCATTTCCACAATGGCTTCCTGACCATCCTCGTGGAAGGCGGGATCGTTGCCGGTCTTGCCATCATTGCCATGTTTGCGCTGATAACCGTCATCGCCGTGCGCAGTCTGGCGAAAGCCGAGGATCGACTGGAGCGTCTGGGAGGTGTGGTGCTCTTGATACTGGCAGCCGTCTACGCCGGCGGTGGAACCGTCAACCTCATCTTCGGGCACGACATCCTCGACACGGTTTTCATGATCTTCCTGATCATCGGGCTCTTTCTCGCGCGGGGCACGTCGCGCCTGGCCGACGCCGAAGCACCGGCACCCTTTCGGTAACGTCAAACGCGGCCGTATCGGTCCTCCAGTCGAATGATGTCGTCCTCGCCTAGATACGATCCCGACTGCACCTCGATCAGTTCGAGCGGGATTTTGCCAGGGTTTTCAAGCGCGTGGATCTCGCCAAGCGGGATATAGGTCGACTGGTTCTCGGTCAGCGTGATTGTTTCTTCACCCTTCAGGACCTGCGCGGTGCCGCGTACGACCACCCAGTGTTCGGAACGATGGTGATGCTTCTGCACGGAGAGCTTTGCGCCCGGCTTCACGGTAATGCGCTTGACCTGATAGCGGTTACCGAAATCAATGGAATCGTAGTCGCCCCATGGGCGGTAAACCCGGCGGTGGTCCATGTGTTCGGTGCGCTTGGCCGACCTGAGCTGCGTGACGATCTCTTTGACGTTCTGTACCGCGTCGCGGCTGGCGACGAGGACCGCGTCCGCCGTCTCGACCACGACCAGCTCCTCCACGCCGACAATGGCGACGAGGCGCTTCTGGGCGGAGACGATGGAGTTTTTCGAGGCAACCTGCAACACGTCGCCTGTCAGCGCGTTTCCGTCGGCATCCTTGTCCTGCGCTTCCCATATGGCCGACCATGACCCGATGTCGTTCCAGCCCGCATTGAGCGGTACGACGGCAGCCCGGTCGGTCTTCTCCATCACGGCATAGTCGATGGAGTCGGACGGACAGGCTTCAAAGGCCGTGCGTTCGGGCCGCAGGAAATAGGCGTCGCTTTCAACGCCCGCCATCGCCG
The DNA here is from genome assembly GCF_900105565.1 of Nitratireductor aquibiodomus. Taxonomy (NCBI): domain Bacteria; kingdom Pseudomonadati; phylum Pseudomonadota; class Alphaproteobacteria; order Hyphomicrobiales; family Phyllobacteriaceae; genus Nitratireductor; species Nitratireductor aquibiodomus. The sequence goes on from NZ_FNSL01000001.1 coordinate 3,799,206, forward strand.
CCCTGCACGCATCCAGTATTGCCGGGGCATGCGTCTGCATGGCGTCCAGATACACGCTGGCGCGAAACACGAACATGCCGCTGTTCCAGTCGTATCCGCCATCCTTGAGATAGGATTTTGCGGTGGCCAGATCTGGTTTCTCCTCGAAACCGGAAACCGCAAACCCCGTCTCGCCGATCTTTTCGCCACGGCGAATATAGCCGAAGCCGGTCTCTGGACCGGTCGGCACGATGCCAAAGGTCACCAGCCGGCCTTCCTGTGCCAGTGTCTTTGCCTCTTCGACCCCCCTGTGGAAGGCGGGCACATCCGGGATCAGATGGTCGGCAGGCATTACCAGAAGCAGCGGGTCAGCTCCATGTGCCATCGCCTGCAATGCGGCAAGCGTGATCGCCGGTGCCGTGTTGCGGCCCACCGGTTCGAGCAGAATCGGGGCATTCTCAACGCCTGCCTGTCGAAGCTGCTCGGCGGCCAGAAAACGGTGTTCTTCATTGCAGACGGTAAGCGGGGGAGCACAGTCGAGGCCGTCGAGACGCCCGATCGTCTGCTGCAGCATTGTCGTGTCGCCAACCAGCGCGCAGAACTGTTTGGGATAGTGCTCGCGCGAAACCGGCCACAGCCGCGTTCCCATTCCGCCCGCCATGATCACCGGTACCAACATGAGCCTACCCCGCCATCATCGTCCAAAATGCGTTGTCTTGACCGTGAACGCGGCGAAACACTTTTCAGCGTTTCAGAATGCCTTCACGAAGAGTGCCCCGAGATTAGATTGGAAACGTTGACACGGGGTGTAGGCAATAGGCCCATCCGTGGATTTGGTGCGTCCATGGGGAGAGGGGGCTACCCCGACAGGCTCTTTTTCCCCGCCGCAACCCGTGAAAGCAGCCAAAAGGGCGGGCGTGCTGCGCCCTTTGCCGGGGGGAAGGCCGGAACGGGCACGCACGCGTTTATCCCCGTAGGCGCAACCGCCCGTAGACTTGTGCCTTCACAAGGAACGGCCGACATGGAACAGACTGCAAAGCTCAAACTGCCCTATATCATGCCCTCGCAGGCGCAAAAGCACGTGACCCACAACGAAGCGATCCGGTTGCTCGACGCGCTGGTGCACCTTGCCGTGCGCGACCGTGACCTCGCGGCACCGCCGGTCACTTCAGACGATGGCGACAGTTACATTGTCGGCCCCGCAGCCAGCGGTGAATGGACCGGCTGGGAAGGTGCGATCGCCTATTTCGTCGACGGCGCATGGGAAAAGCTTGCGCCGGTTGCGGGCTGGCGCGCCTGGATCGTGGACGAGGCATGCCTTGCGGTGTTCGATGGGGCGATCTGGCAGCCAATCGACGGCGTGCCGGAAAGCGGGGCCGAGATCCAGAACGCGGCCCTGTTCGGGCTTGGAACCAGCGCCGATGCGGCAAACCCGTTTTCCGTAAAACTCGACCGGGCGCTCTGGACGGCGCGCTATGTGGCCGAAGGGGGAACAGGAAGCCTGCTCTGCACGATGAACAAGGAGGCGCCTGCCGGCGATGTCGGCCTCTTGCTGCAGAGCGGGTTTGTCACCAGGGCGACGATGGGGCTTTTCGGATCGGATGACTGGCGGCTTGCGGTCTCTGCAGACGGTTCCGCCTTCAACGATGCGATTCGCGCGGACGAGAACTCCGGCCGTATCACGCTGCCGTCGAACCCCAAATTTCTGGGCTTCATCAACTACGACCAGTATGTCGCTGCCGACACCTGGCAGACTGTGGCCATCAACAACACGCTGGCCAACGATCAGATCGCCTTCGACACGGGAACGAACCGCTTTACCGCGCCGGCCGACGGGCTCTATCGCTTCGGAGCGGCCATCGGCTGGAAGCAGAACGGTGCGAACGTTCCCACCCTGATAAAGGCGAAGCTGGTGCTGAATGGTGCGGGCGACCTCTGCGCGCCTCTGGTGAAGGGCGATGTGGCCAGTCTCGCGGTCGACGGGTCGGAGACGGCGCTGCACCTTCACGTGATGGCGAACCTCACAGCGGGCGACACGGTGGAGCTTGCACAGTTCTTCGGCGGTCTTGATGGCTATGTGCCGGCGACGGTGACGCGGTTCTGGGGAGAGTGGATGGCCTGACACGTGCGGGAATGGGAAGCGCGTGCTCCACAGAAAGGCACAAAACGCCTGCTTGTCGTGGGGCGGCGCTTCTGCTATCCACCGCTTCGCTCGGTCTTGGGGCGTCGCCAAGTGGTAAGGCAACGGTTTTTGGTACCGTCATTCGCAGGTTCGAATCCTGCCGCCCCAGCCAGCCTCCGCTAAAGCTACGGCTGGGCAAGCCGATTGAGATATCACCCAAAAGGAAAGCCCGCCGGGTGAGCAGCGGGCTTCGGCCGGATTTGCACGGTGCGTACGATCAACCAGCCCCCTCGATCATCCCCCGCAGTTCGTCCACCTTCGCCTGCAACAGCGCCTTGTCGCCGCGGGTTTCCACGTTGAGGCGGAGCAGGGGTTCGGTGTTGGAGGCGCGCAGGTTGAAGCGCCAGTCGTCGAACACCATGCCGAGGCCGTCCTGATTCTCGATCTGAGGATTCTTTGGCATGTAGTGGTCGGAAATGCGTTTTTGCACCTCGGCTGCATCCGAAACGGTGAAGTTGATCTCGCCCGAGCAGGGATAGGCGGCAATGCGCTCTTCCAGGCGCTCGGCAAGCGTGGTGCCGCTGGCCGAAAGGTCCGCAATGACGTTGAGCCATGCAAGCATGCCCGAATCGCAATAGGCGAAATCGCGGAAATAATGGTGCGCGCTCATCTCGCCGCCATAGATGGCGTTTTCCTCGCGCATCATCTTTTTGAAATAGGCATGGCCCGTGCGGCAGGGTTTTGCCACGCCGCCGGCGCTTTTCACCATGTCGATCGTGTTCCAGGTCAGGCGCGGGTCGTAGAGGATCGTGCCGCCCGGATGCTTGGCGAGCAGGGACTGGGCGATCATGCCGACCAGATAATAGCCTTCCACGAAACGGCCCTTGTGGTCGTACAGGAAGCAGCGATCGAAATCTCCGTCCCAGGCGATGGCGAGATCCGCGCCGTGCTCAATCACCGCCCTGCTGGCCTTCTCGCGCTTCTCCGGAAGCAGCGGGTTGGGCACGCCATTGGGAAGGCGCGGATCGGGCTCATGGTCGATCTTGATGAAGGTGAAGGGCAGGTGCTTTCCCAGAAGGTCGATGATCGGGCCCGCACAGCCATTGCCGGCATGGCAGACGATCTTCATCGGTTTCAGGTCCTGACCGGCCACTTCGTTGAGAAGGCGTTCGATATAGGCGTCGCGGTCGCAAAGATCGTGCAGGGCGCCGCGCGCGGCATAATCGGCAACCGGCTGAAGCACTGCATCGGAACGCATGATCTCTTCGATTGCGTTGAAAGCATTGTCCGGCGTGGCGGCGGACGCGCCTTTCAGCACCATCTTGATGCCGTTGTAATCGGGCGGGTTGTGGCTGGCGGTCACCATGAGGCCGGCATCCGCGCCGCTGGCGGCGGTGTGGAAATAGACCTCTTCCGTGCCGCAGCGGCCAACGGGGCGCACATCGACGCCGTTGTCGAGAAGGCCCTGGGTGAGCGCTTCGGCCAGCGCCGGGCTGTCCATGCGCATGTCGTGGCCGATAACGACCGTGCCGGGATTGAGGCTTTGCTTGAGCGCCTGCGAAAAGCGATAGGCGAAGGGAACATTGATTTCTGCGGGGATACGGCCGCGAACGTCATACGCTTTAAAGGGGGCGCCCATACTTTCCTTCCTGAATAATCTCGAAGATGAACAATGATCTGTCATCGTTTAGCATTGCAATGATTGATTGAAGTTTTGTTAGAGTCGAGTGATCGCACACAGAGACAGAATTGCGGCGACAAATGCGCACGCTACGCAAATACACAAGAGCTGAAACGGTTGCATGCGGGCTTGTTCACCTCGTGTAACAGCTGGCGCATCAGTTTGAAGAGGCCCTTTGGTTGCAGAGCGCACGAGAGGGCCCTATTCAACGGACGGGGCTAACGCGGAATCACCCGCAACCGATTGGGCAATAAATGCAATTTATCGATCTCGGCGCTCAGCGTGAGCGCATCAAGGACAAGCTCGCAGCTGCAATCGACACGGTCGTGGCTGAGGGGCGTTATATTTTAGGGCCGCAGGTTGGCGCTTTCGAAGAACAACTCGCAGCCTATGTCGGCACCAAGCACGCGATTGCCTGCGCCAATGGCACCGACGCCCTGCTCATGCCGCTGATGGCCTATGGCGTCGGACCGGGCGACGCAGTGTTCTGCCCGAGCTTCACCTTTGCGGCGACGGCCGAAGTCGTGGCGCTCGCGGGTGCAGAGCCGGTCTTCGTGGAAATCGATGCCGACACCTACAATATGGATCCCAAGAGCCTGACGGCTGCCATCGACCACATCAAGGCGGAAGGCCGGCTGACGCCGAAGGCGGTGATCCCGGTGGACCTCTTCGGACTGGCTGCCGATTATGGCGCGATCGAAGGCATCGCCGCGCGCGAAGGTCTGCGCATCATCGAGGACGCCGCCCAGTCCATCGGCGGCACGCTCAACAACAAGCGCTGCGGTGCGTTCGGCCATGTGGCGTCGACGAGCTTCTACCCGGCAAAGCCGCTAGGCTGCTATGGGGATGGCGGTGCGATGTTCACCGACGATGACGAGCTGGCCGATGTGCTGCGCTCCATCGCCTTCCATGGCAAGGGCGAAAGCCAATATGACAATGTGCGCGTGGGCCTGAATTCGCGCCTCGACACGATCCAGGCCGCGATCCTGATCGAGAAGCTGGCCATCCTCGAAGACGAGATGGAAGCGCGCCAGAAGGTTGCCGCACGCTATGCCGAAGGCCTTGGCGATGTGGTGAAGGTGGCAGTGACGCCGAAGGGGCATCGCTCGGCCTGGGCACAATATGCCATCGAGACCGAAAAGCGCGATCTGGTGCGCAAGCGCCTTGGCGAGGCGGGCATTCCCTCGGTTGTCTATTACGAAAAGCCGCTGCACCTGCAGAAGGCCTATGAGATGCATGCGAAAGCGCCGGGCGGTCTCGCCATCTCGGAGAGCCTGCCGCACCGCATCCTGTGCCTGCCAATGCACCCCTATCTGGCTGAGAGCGACCAGGACCGCGTGATCGAGACCATTCGCAGCGCTGTCGCCGAATAGGCGAAAAAGCAGCGTCGGAAACCTCAAAAAGGCTCGTGAAAACGGGCCTTTTTCGCATTCTGAAATGCCTTTTCCTCTTTGCCGGAAACAACGCAAAATGTGCCTCGCAAACCGGGGTGAGGTTGGGCGTGCGCGCCTTGAGAGGGCCGAAAACCGCATGGTACCTCAAAGGCATGATCCGGAAGTCGCGAAGGCTCCGGCCGCAGCGACAAAGACGCGAAGGCGAAGACATGCCGGCAGCCCTTACCCATCTCGACAGGCTGGAAGCCGAGGCGATCCACATCTTCCGCGAAGTAGCGGCGACCTTTTCAAAGCCGGTAATGCTCTACTCTGTCGGCAAGGACTCGTCCGTGCTGATGCATTTGGCGATGAAGGCGTTCTATCCGGCTAGGCCGCCCTTTCCCTTTCTGCATGTGGACACCACCTGGAAGTTTCGCGAGATGATCGAATTTCGCGACCGGATGGCGCGGGAAAAGGGTTTTGACCTTTTGGTGCATGTGAACGAGGAGGGCGTGCGCGACGGCATCAACCCGTTCGACCACGGCTCCAACACCCACACCCATGTGATGAAGACAGTGGCGCTGCGCCAGGCGCTCGACAAATACGGGTTTGACGCCGCCTTTGGCGGTGCGCGGCGCGACGAAGAGAAAAGCCGCGCCAAGGAGCGCATCTTCTCCTTCCGTTCCGCCGGCCATGGCTGGGACCCCAAGAACCAGCGGCCGGAAATGTGGAAGATCTACAACACGCGCGTGGCGCAGGGGGAATCGATCCGCGTCTTCCCGCTCTCCAACTGGACCGAGCAGGACATCTGGCAATACATTTTGCAGGAAGAAATTCCTATCGTCCCGCTCTACTTCGCCGCACGGCGGCCTGTGGTGGACCGGGGTGGCATGACTATCATGGTCGATGACGACCGGATGCGCCTTCAGCCGGGGGAGAAGGTGGAGGAGCGCATGGTGCGCTTCCGCACGCTTGGCTGCTATCCGCTGACGGGCGCGATCCCGTCCACCGCCGCCTCGCTTGAGGAAATCGTCGGCGAGATGCTGACGGCCCGCACGTCTGAACGGCAGGGGCGTCTGATCGACCGCGATGAGGCAGGCTCCATGGAAAAGAAGAAGCGCGAGGGGTATTTCTGATATGTTGACCGCCAACACAGCGCTTCTGCGTGAAGAAGACGATGTTCTTGTCGATATTCGCGACTATGTGGCCAGGCAGGAGAACAAGGGTCTTCTGCGCTTCCTGACCTGCGGGTCGGTGGATGACGGAAAATCGACGCTGATCGGGCGTCTCCTGTTTGACACCAAGCTGATCTTCGAGGACCAGCTGGCAGCGCTTGAAAACGATTCCCGCAAGCACGGCACGGCCGGCGACGAGATCGATTTCGCGCTGCTGGTCGACGGGCTGGAGGCCGAGCGCGAGCAGGGCATCACCATCGATGTGGCCTATCGCTTCTTCTCCACGCCGCGCCGCAAATTCATCGTGGCCGACACGCCGGGCCACGAGCAGTACACGCGCAACATGGCGACCGGCGCATCCACGGCGGATGTGGCCATCGTGCTGGTGGATGCGCGGCAGGGCATCCTGCCGCAGACGCGCCGACACTCGATGATCGCCTCGCTTCTGGGCATTCGTCACATCGTGCTTGCGGTGAACAAGATAGACCTTGTCGGTTTCGACGAGGCGGTGTTCGACCGTATCGCGGCGGAGTATCGCGCATTCGCCGAGGAACTGGGCTTCGAGACGATCCAGCCGATCCCCCTGTCGGCGCGCTATGGCGACAATGTCATCCGCTCGTCGGGCAAGACGCCCTGGTATGAGGGGCCGTCGCTTCTGGAGCATCTGGAAACGGTGGACATCGAAGCCGAGGCGGAGGCAAAGCCGTTCCGCTTTCCGGTGCAGTATGTCTCGCGGCCAAACCTTGATTTTCGCGGATTTTCCGGCACGGTTGCCTCGGGGCGGATCGGCGTCGGCGAGCGGGTGTCGGTCGCCAAATCCGGCAAGCAGACGCGCATCCGCCGCATCGTCACGCAGGATGGCGATCTGGAGGTCGCATCCGAAGGGCAGGCGGTGACGCTTCTGCTCGAAGACGAGGTGGAGCTTTCGCGCGGCAACATGCTGGTGACGCCTCAGGCGCGACCGCATGTGGCGGACCAGTTTTCCGCCACGCTGGTGTGGTTCGATGAAAAGCCGCTCCTGCCGGGGCGCTCCTACATTCTGCGCACCGAGACGGATGAGGTCTCGGCCACGGTGAGCCAGCTGAAGCATCGCCGCAACATCAACAATTTCGCCCAGGAAGCGGCGACCAGTCTCGATCTGAATGAGGTGGGGTTGTGCAACTTCTCGCTTCAGGCGCCGATTGCCTTCGACGCGTTCAGCGACAACCGCACCACGGGCGCTTTCATCCTGATCGACCGGCTGACCAATGCGACGGTCGGGGCGGGCATGATCCAGCGGCCATTGCGGCGCGCGGCGAACATCCACTGGCAGGCGCTCGACGTGACGCGCCAGTCGCGCGCGGAGCTGAAGCACCAGAAGCCGGCGGTGCTGTGGTTCACCGGGCTTTCCGGCTCCGGCAAATCCACCATCGCCAGCCTGCTGGAAAAGAAGCTGCACGCGGCCGGGCGCCACACCTATGTTCTGGATGGCGACAACATTCGCCACGGGCTGAACCGGGATCTGGGCTTTACCGACGAGGACCGTGTGGAAAACATCCGCCGCGTGGCCGAAACGGCGAAGCTGATGGCCGATGCCGGGCTGATCGTGCTCGTCTCGTTCATCTCGCCCTTCAGGGCCGAGCGGCGCATGGCGCGCGAGCTGATGAACGAAGGCGAATTCGTGGAGGTTTTCGTGGACACGCCCTTCGAGGAATGCGCAAGGCGCGACCCGAAGGGGCTTTACGCCAAGGCGCTCAATGGCGAGATCCAGAACTTTACAGGTGTCGATTCCCCCTATGAGACGCCGGAAAGGGCTGATATCCACATCGAGACGACGGCCCGCGCGCCGGAAGAGCTGGTCGACGAGGTCGAGGCCTGGCTCAAGGAACGCGGCTATTGCTGATCTGCGGCTGTTGCCGATGACTTGAGTGGAAAGACTGACTGGCCCATGGGCATGATGAAGGACGACGCAGCACTTCTGGCGCTGTTTGAGGAACTGGCGCTGGCGGCGGGCGCTGCAATCATGCAGCACTATGAAGCGGGCTTCGAGGTGGAGCAAAAGGCCGACGACACGCCTGTGACCGCGGCCGACCGCGCGGCGGAGAAGGTGATCCTCGACGGTTTTCGCAATGTGGGGCTTGGAACGCCCTGCGTCTCCGAAGAGGCCGCGTCCGGCGGCGTCATTCCGGCCTGCGGCGACGGCAACTTCCTTCTGGTCGATCCGCTCGACGGCACGCGCGAATTCATCGCGCGGCGTCCCGATTTCACCGTCAATATCGGCCTGATCCGCAATGGCGAGCCGGTGGCAGGCGTTGTCTATGCGCCGGCACGCGATCTACTTTATTCAGCGCGGCCGGGCTCTGCATTTGAAATTCCGGTGGTGGCCGGAAAGCCGCAGGATCGGCGGACGATCAGCGCGCGGCCGCGCCGGACACCGCCCGCCATTCTTGCCAGTCGCTCGCACTGCACCGACGAGACGCGCACCTTCATCGCCCGTTATCCCGATGCCGAGACGGTTTCCATCGGTTCGTCGCTAAAATTCTGCATGATCGCGCGGGGCGATGCGGACCTCTATCCGCGTTTCGGCCGCACCATGCAGTGGGACACGGCGGCAGGCGATGCGATCCTGCGTGCGGCAGGCGGCATGGCGCGCACGCTCGATGGCGCGCCGCTCACCTATGGACCGAAGGGCGGGGAGGGGCTGGAAGCCTTTGTGAGCCCCTCTTTCGTGGCTGAGGGCGCGGGTTGATCAACCCACTGGAAGCTCATTTTTCCATGGCGGATTGGCCCCCGCGCGCGACACGGTGACGGCGGCGGCGCGGGAGGCGAAGGCGATTGCCTTGGAAATCTGCGCCTCGTCGAGCGCCGCGATCTTTTGCTTCGTCAGAAGCCCTGCCGTCTCAAGGGCCGCCAGAAGCGCACCGTTGAATGTGTCTCCGGCCCCGACCGTGTCCACCACCTCGACGGGTGTTGCCGGAACGAACTGCTTTTGCGATTTCGTGTAGGCTGTTGCACCTTTTCCGCCATCGGTGAGGATGACGAGGCTGGGGCCGCGTTCCAGCCAGCGGGTGAGAATTTCGTCAGTGCTGCCTATCTCTCCGAACCATTCAAGATCGTCGGCTGAAATCTTCACAATGTCGGCGTTCGCCACCATGCGCTCGATGCGCGCGCGGTGGGTGGCCGCATCGGTGATGAAGGCGGGGCGAATGTTTGGATCGAGCATGATGACGCGGTTTTTGGCCTCGCGCGCCATCAGCGCCTCATAGGTCGAGCCGCAGGGGTCCGAAACGAGGCTGATGCCACCGAAGAGCATGGCCGAGACATTGTCTGAGACAGCCGGCAGATCGGATGGCTCGACCATGCGCCCGGCTGTACCTTCGTCGTAGAAATTGTACTCGGCCTGGCCGTCGGCGAGGGTCACGAAGGCGAGCGTGGTGGGACGGCTCGAAAATTGTGCAAGGGAGAGATCCACATGGCTTTCCTCGAGCTTCTCCCGCAGCATCCGTCCGAAAAGATCGTCCGATAGGCCGGTGAAGAAACCGCACGGAATGCCAAGGCGCGCAATGGTGATGGCGCTGTTGAAGACTGCGCCGCCCGTATAGGGCGCAAATGCAGCCTCGCCCTGGCCTGTCTGGCGCGGCAGCATGTCGATCAGCGCCTCGCCGCAACAAAGGATCATGAAAAGCCTCCCGTTCGTTTTGCCCATCGGGAGTAGCGGGCTGCGGGCAGCTTGGCAATGCAGGATGCGCGGGGCCTGATCAATGGAAGTTGCGGCCCTTGGGTAGAACGCGCACATCGCGCGGATGACGCCAGAGATTTTGCGCGGTGGCGGCCTTTTCATCCCGCGTCTCGCCACCCTGATCGGACATGGCGGCCATCAGGTCCGGCGTCGTGTCGATGAGACGCCGTGCAACCACATGGATGACATCGCTTTCCTTCTGCAGAATGCCCTCGACCGTCACCATGCGCGCACCGAAGACGATGCGGCGGAACCGCTGGAAGACGCGCGGCCAGACGATGACGTTGGCGATGCCGGTCTCGTCTTCCAGCGTCATGAAGATGACGCCGCTGGCGGTGCCCGGGCGCTGGCGCACCAGCACAAGGCCCGACACGCGCACGAAGCGGTCCGCCGGTGTCTCGGCAAGGGCGCGGGTTTTCAGGACGCGGCGCCTGTCCAGCAGACGGCGCACGAAGGAAACGGGATGCGCCTTGAGCGAAAGGCCAAGCGTGCCGTAATCCTCAACCACCTGCTCGCCGGCAAGAAGGTCCGGCAGCGCGACGCTTTCCTCAGCCTGAAGCGGGGTTTCGCTCGCGCTTCCGCTGCTGGCGAAGAGCGGCAGTTCCTCCGCCGCCGCGCGCACGCCCTGATGGCCGCTCAGGCCGCGCACTTCCCAAAGGGCTGCGCGCCGGTCGAGCCCGAGCGAACGGAAGGCGTCTGCCTCGGCCAGCCGGCGCAGCGAAAACATATCGATGCCGGAACGGAAATAGAGATCGCGCACGGAGGCAAAGCCCGCGCCGCGCGTGGCCATGATTTTCAGCGCCGCCGCCTCGCGGATGCCATCCACCTGGCGCAGCCCAAGCCGCAGCGCATGGCGGATCGCACCCGGCCTGGAGGCCGGTTCCAGCATGTGGTCCCAGTCGCTGCGGTTGATGTCGACGGGGCGCGTCTCGCCGCCATGATCGCGGAAATCGCGCACGATGGACGAGGCGGAGTAAAACCCCATGGGCTGCGAATTCAAAAGCGCGCAGGCAAAGACATCCGGATAGTGGCATTTGAGCCAGGAGGAGGCATAGGCAAGCAGCGCGAAACTGGCCGAATGGCTCTCGGGAAAGCCATAATCGCTAAAACCCTTCATCTGGTTGAAACAGCGCTCGGCAAAATCGGGTTCGTAGTTATTGGCGAGCATGCCGTTGATGAAATCCTCGCGGAATTGATCGATCGTGCCGGTGCGGCGGAAGGAAGCCATGGCGCGGCGCAGCCGGTCGGCCTTTTCCGGCGAAAAGCCGGCGGCAACGATGGCGATCTTCATCGCCTGTTCCTGAAAGAGCGGCACGCCAAGCGTCTTCTGAAGCACTGCACGCAATGCCTCGGAGGGATAATCCACATCCTCTTCCTCATTGCGGCGGCGCAGATAGGGATGCACCATGTCGCCCTGAATGGGGCCGGGACGGACAATGGCGATCTCGATGACGAGATCGTAAAAGTTCTTCGGCCGCAGGCGCGGCAGCATGGACATCTGCGCCCGGCTTTCGATCTGGAAAACGCCGATCGTGTCGGCCCGCTGGATCATCGTATAGGTGGGGCCATCGTCGCGGGGCACGGTGGCGAGCGTGCGCTCTTGGCCATAGTGGTCGCGCAAAAGATCGAAACTCTTGCGCAGGCAGGTGAGCATGCCGAGCGAGAGCACATCCACCTTCAGGATATTGAGCGCGTCGAGATCGTCCTTGTCCCATTCCACCACGGTGCGGTCCTTCATGGCGGCGTTGGCGATGGGCACGATCTCGCTGAGCGGCGAGTGGGTGAGCACGAACCCGCCCACATGCTGCGAGAGGTGGCGGGGAAAACCAATCAACTGGCTGACGAGCACCAGGGTCTGGCGCAGCCGCGGATCGGTGGGGTCGAGCCCGGCTTCGCGCACCTGCTCGCGGGCCGGCGTTTTTTCTGAATGACCCCAGACGAGGCCGGTCATGGCGGCCACCACATCGGGCGAGAGGCCCATGGCCTTGCCGGCCTCGCGCACGGCGCTGCGCGTGCGATAGGAAATGACGGTGGCGGCAAGCCCGGCGCGGTGGCGGCCGTATTTGTCGTAGACATACTGCATCACCTCTTCGCGCCGCTCATGCTCGAAATCGACATCGATGTCCGGCGGCTCGCCGCGCTCGGCGGAGATGAAACGCTCGAACAGAAGATCGATCTCGGTGGGATTGACCGAGGTGACGTCAAGGCAATAGCAGACGACCGAATTGGCCGCCGAGCCGCGCCCCTGGCACAGGATGGGCGGCTCCTGCGCGCGGGCGAACCGCACAATGTCGTGCACGGTGAGGAAATAGGCGGCATAGCCAAGCTGGCCGATGAGCTTCAGCTCATGGGAAATCATGCCCGCGACCTTCGGTGGAACCATGCCGTTGAAACGGTCTTTTGCGCCAAGCCAGGTGAGGCGCTCAAGCTCTTCCTGCGGGGTGGCGCTCTCGCCGCTCGATTCCCTCGGATAGTCGAAGCGCAGCTCATCGAGCGAGAAGCGGCATTCGTCCATGAGCGCCACGGAACGGGCGATGGCGTCTTCGTGCCCGCGCAGCAGACGGGCCATCTCCGCTGGCGCTTTCAGGTGCCGCTCGGCATTGCGCTCCAGCCGGAAACCGGCTTCGTCGATGGTGCAGTGCGCGCGGATGCAGGTGAGGAGATCCTGCAAGGGGCGGCGGGCCGGTGTGTGGTAGAGCACGTCATTGGTGGCGATGAGCGGCGTGCCGCAGGCGGCGGCGAGCGCGGCAAGGCGGTGCTGGCGCGCGCCGTCATTGGCCCGGCGATGGGGCGTGAGCGCCAGAAACACATTGCCGGGAAAAAGAGCGGCGAGGCGGCGCAGGTTTTCCTCGAAACCGGTGCCGAAATCATAAGCCGGCATGGCGATGAAGCGCTGGCCTGCGCCAAGTTTTTCGAGGTTCTCCAGATGAAGGTGGCATTCGCCTTTCGGCGCGTAGCGGTTGCCATCGGTCAAAAGCTGCGTCAGCCGGCCATAGGCATGCTTGTCGGTCGGGAAGCAAAGCGTCTCGAAACCGTCCCGCATGGCCAGCCGCGTGCCGACGACGAGGCGTATTTTCTGCGCCTTGGCTTCCACATGCGCGCGCACGACGCCAGCCATCGTGTTGCGGTCGGCGATGCCGATGGCCGCATGGCCAAGCCGGGCGGCTTCTTCAACCAGCTCGCGCGGATGCGACCCACCGCGCAAAAAGCTGTAATTGCTGGTGACGCCGAGCTCGGCAAAGGGCGGGACCGGCGGCGCCGGGCGCTGTTTTGCAGGCATGTCGGCCTTTGAGCCGCTGTCGAGAGGGATGGGGTTTGGCGATTGTGCGCTCATGCGAAAACCCCATGGATGAACCAGCGCGGCGTTTCCTCATCGCGTTCATAGAGCCCGTCGCGAAAAAGCCAGAAGCGGCGGCCGGCCTCGTCCTCAATGCGGAAATAATCGCGCGTCTTGCGGCTGGCCCCAAGCGGCGCGCGCCACCATTCGGGCGCGATGCGTTCCGGTCCTTCGGCGCGGGTGACCCGGTGGGCCACGCGCCGCCATTCGAACCGGGTGGGCGGGCCATCGGGCACGCCGGCAAGGGTGGTGACCGGTTCCGGCACGGCAAAGAGGAAGAGGGGGCGGGCAAAGCCCGCGCCATCCTGAATGCAGCGGGCATGCGCCTGCCAATCGTGGCCTTGCGCCGGTTTGAGCACGGAGACGGCGCGCGCGGCGCGCTCCGGCAGAAAGCTCGCATGGGGCTCGGCGCGGGTGACGTTGCGCGCGCCGAACCGGTTGACCAGCCGATCGAGAAGGGGGGCGATGTCGCCATCGCGCGTGGTCAGGGCGTCGTCGCCCAGATCCTCCTGCCGCACGGCAAGCGTTTCCACGGAAAAGGCGGTGAGACTGGCGGCCTCGAAGCCGAAACCCGCGCGATCCTCGATGCGGTCGAGCCGCTCGCCGAGAAGACGGGCAAGATGCGCCGCATCGCGCGTGGCGATGCTGGTGGCGAGCGGCAGGGCCTCGAACCAGCCATCGATACGGAACAGGCGAAGCTCCACCCGCCGCGCGCCCTTGCCGGACTTTTCAAGCATCGCGCACAGGTCGCGCGAAAGACGGTCGATGGCGATCCCGATTGCCTCCTGTGTGACAATGGGTTCGGCGAAACGGCATTGCGCGGCATGAAGATGCGGCGGGTTGAGCGGGCGAAAGCTTTCGTCCTCATGGCCAAGCGCTTCATCCAGCCGGCGCAGCGCCAGCGGGCCGAAGCGCGACGCCAGCGGCGCGCGCGGCTTGCCGATGAGATCGCCGACGCGTTTGAGGCCAAGCTTTTCAAGCGCCTTGACCGTGCTTTCCTCCAGCCGAAGGGCGCAGACGGGCAGCGGCGCCATGTGTTCGACAAGGGCGGGGCGGGCGACGGCAAGGCGGGCATCGGATGCGTGGCGGGCAAGCGCCCACGCGCCACCGATGGTGGGCGCGAGCGCCAGCCGCGCGGTGAGGCCGAAACGGTCGAGCTTTGCCGCCAGAATCTCCATGAGCGCGGTCTCACCGCCGAAAAGATGCGCGCAGCCGGCAATGTCGAGGCTCACCCCGTCGGGAAAGTCGGGCCGCGTGAGCGGCGAGAAACATTGGCACCAGAGCGCCAGCCGGATGAGCGCGCGCTCGTCGCCTGGAAGATCGGCATGGGCGACCCTGAGGGCGGGGTGGATGGCGCGCGCATCGGCCAGCGCCATGCCGGGCGAAAAGCCGAGCGCTTGGGCTGCCGAGTTGAGCGCGGTGATGCGCTGGCCATTGTCCGTGGTGGTGACGAGCACCAGCGGCTCGGCCTCATGAGGCTTCCGCCCATTCGGCGTTGCCGCGTCCCGCATCATGCGGCCATGCGGATGCTCCTGCGGTTGACCCTTTAGTCGCCCATGCCGGCGTTCTATCGGCCAGCGGGGTAGGAAGACGGAAAGAAAGCGTGTCATGATCCCACTCGACATCCCAGCCGCTTGAGAAATGGCGGGACATCCCTTGCCTTGATTTGATGAGAGCCAGCCGCCAGCGCGGTGCACCCGACCCGGCGGACGCTGCGGGCAGCGATGCGACGGACCAGCGGGTTTCGGCGGCTGTGCTCTCTTTTGAAGCCTGCCGCCCGCGCAGGATGAGCGCGGTGACGCCATGGCGCGCGGCGCGCAGGGCAAGGCGGCGGCTGGCGGCGAAGTCATAGGCGCGGGCGCTGTCCGGCAGGATGCCGGCGACGGCGGCAATTGGCGCATGGGAAAGCCCTTCCTCCAGCGCCCACAGAATGTCGACGGGCTTGCGCGCTTCGATCCGGATCAGGCGGTTCGGGTCGAGGCCGAGGGCGACGAGGCCCGGCGGGTAGAGCGCGCCTTCGCTGTTTGCCAGATGCGCGGGCACGGCAAAGAGGATGGGGCCGGGACGCTGGCGCAGAAGACGCGCCAGAAAACAGATGCCGAAGCCGGTTCCGGCGGCGAAATCGCCATGGCTTTCCGGAAGGATTTCGTGCAGCGCGCCGGTCTTGAGGCCATGGGCGGGCAAGGCGGCGTCAAGCGCCTCCGCGCCCAGCCCAAGCGCCGGGCGGGTGTTGGGCGTGAGCCTTTCCTGAGGGGCGATGCGGCGGCGTAAAGCCTCTATTTCGAACGCACGGTTCATGACGCAACTCCGGAACGCGCTAACAGGACGCGGCGGATGCCGGCGCCCCTTGCGCCGGCGGCGGCACGCTTGCAGCGCCCTGATTCAAAATCGCAATGTTTTCCTTCAAGGGACTGATTTGACTCATCTTCGCGCCTGCGCCCGGCAGGGCCTCTGCGGGCGGCGCATCGCGCAGCCACTCTTCCAGAAGGCGCGTGCGCCGATGCGCGGCCTTGCCGGCGCATACATTTGCGAAAGGGCAAGACGCATTGCGGTTGCGGGCGCAAAACGCCCGACCGAGATCCTGCATCAGGATGTGGTGTTCTTCGGTGTCGGAAGCCTCCCAGCGATCGGGAAGCTGGCGATTGAGAAGGCGGACCGAGCGTTCCGGCGAGGCCTGTTCGGGCACAAGGCCAAGACAGCGCGCCGCGCGCCAATGCGCCGTGTCGACGACAAGAACGCGCTTGCGCAATGTGCTCATGTTGAGCGTGGCAGTGCTGGTCTTGGGGCCGACACCATAAATGCGCTCCAGCCAGGACAAGGCGTCATCGACAGACCAGCCATGCAGGAAGCCGAGATCGAGCCCGCCGCTCAGACTGGCGATCTCCTGCAGGGCGCGGGGCAGGGCAACAGCCTTGCGCTCCGGATGGGTAATGCCTTCGAGTAGCGGGTCTACTTCGTGGAAAGAAGCCTCGGCCAGCCGTGTCCAGGAGCCCCTGAATTTTGCCACTTCGAAATGTTCGACAAGCCTGGCAAAGACATTCAACGCCGCCTCGCTGCGCGTTCTGGCGCTAAGCATCGCCAGAACCATCTGGCTGACCGGGTCTAGACGCACGAACTCCGCTGGCGGTCCGAAGACAGCCAGCAAGCGCCGGTGGAGGCTTGCCATCCGGTCGAATGGCATAAGGGGCAGGGTGTATTGCATTCCTGCATAATAAGAACAAAAGAGGAACAAATCAATCGTTCCGTGATCCCGGACGGGACCATGTGCAGAAATGAAAAGCCGCCAGACGATCGGCCCCACGGCAGGCACGATCAGTCTGACGGCTTACTCCAGCGCTCTTGTGGCGTTTTCCTGGAGAGTCCCCTCCGGACTCGCAGGAAGAGAAGCATCAAACGTGCCAAATATGTTTGTTCCGGCTTTTTCACGCCTTTTCATGGGGTTGCCCGCACCATCGCCGGTTTCGCGCAAAACGTTTGACGGTCATCGTGACATGAGGGCAGGCATCCTGCCCACAATGCAGGCAGGTCATCGCTTCTATGACGGGGAAGAATTTTCGGCTTCAGACAGCCACTTCAAGCCGATTGCCGCCTGTGGACTTGGCACGGTTGAGCGCCGTGTCAGCCTGCCCCAGCGCGATCCAGAAACTTTCCTTGCGTGGCAGCGGTGTGTGTAGCCCGACGCTGACGGTCAGCGGAATCTCGATCCCGTCGAGATGAAACGGCGTGTCGGCGACCGCGCTCTGGATACGCTCGGCAAGCCCGAAGGCGCGTTCAGCGTCATAGGCCGGCAGCACCAGGGCAATGGCCTGGCCGCCAAAGCTTGCCACCATGTCAGTCTGGCGGACGGCGGACTGAACGACCGAAGCAACATGGCGTAATGTCTGCTCGCCGGCGGCATGCCCATGCGCTTCAACCACCTGATCGAACTCATCGATGTCGATCAGGGCCATGGAGTAGGGCTGTCCTGCCCAGTTCATGGCGGCCGCGAGTTCCGGCCCCAGCTTGTCAAACACCCGTCTGTTCAAAAGCCCGGTTGCTGTGTCGGTGGTTCCCAATGGTGCCTCCTTCAGGCGTGGGGTGCCGAAATGCGAGCGCTGCAATTCGAGAATGCGACCGATGACCACGGCGGCAACTACATTGGCGACAATAGCAATAGATGCGACTTCGCCCAAGGTTTCCATGGCGATTTCCCGCGGCAGCAGGAAAACCGAGATCAGCGACACTGATGCCAGAAGCCCGACCCCGGCCAGTGCCGGTATCGAAACACGCCGGCCCTTTACCATCTGGGCGAAAGCGAGGCCGATGGCACTGCAGATCAGAACGGCAAGAACGCTGCTCGCCACCGCGGCTCCACCGAGCCAGAGGCGACCGAGGACCGCGACCGCGGTCGTGACGGTCAACGTGATCCAGCCGCCATATGTCATGGCGAGGACGACGAAGACATTGCCAATATCGAAGGAAAAGCCGGAAGACGACGGTGCCGCGAGAAGGTCGGGGCCGATCGTGCCGATCGAAAACATTACAGAAACGAGCAGGTTGCGCTGCAGCGACGTCATGGTCAGTCGGGCGGCGCGCTCACAAAGGAGTACCGCGATAACGGCAATTCCCAGGCCCTGCAGGAACTCGGATGCCAGAGAAACCATCTCCATGGGGTCAATCTCCGCGGAAGCCTGTCCGACTGTCTCATCGTTGCCGGATATGACGGGCCAGTCCAGTCTCCTGAATTCGCTCACCTCGGGCGGAAACCCAATAGCAGCTTCTTCAGAAACAGCCTCAGAAACCAGCATGCTTCGCATTAGGTCCTGCCGCTGAAGCGTAGACCGCCGTTACTTTAGCTGATTGACAGTATGAATGATAAGGCAGGCAAATTACAAGAAATTCCAGCGAAAAGCTCCAGTTTTCACTTGTCAGTGTCATTTGGTCGGATGTGTGCTTCCGTAGGGTAACGTCATCTTTACGAGATCGGATTATTCATATGCCGGCAAAGTGGGGCGCGGAATGAGCTGGTTTCAGGCAGCATTTGACAGATTTTATGGACTGCGGATCTGGCAGCAGGCCTGCTTCGTCACGCTTTTTGCCGTTCTGGGCGCTGATGCGCTGACCCTCGTCTTCTACGCCATCTTCTTTTCAGACCGGCTTTTGCTGGATCTGGTCCTGACCGCGTTCATAACGGTCGTGATCGCCTATCCTATTTCCTTCGTCTTTCTGCGCAAGACGGCGACGGTTGCCAGACTGGCCGCAGAACTGGATATGGCCGCCGCTACGGATTTCCTGACGGGGCTGCGCAATCGGCGGGATTTCATGCGGATCGCCGGTGAAACCATCGACGCCACCGACGCATCGGCGGGCGTGGTCCTGTTTATCGATGTGGATCACTTCAAACGCATCAACGACCGTTTCGGTCATGCAGAAGGCGACAGGGTTCTTGTTCTCATTGCAGAAGCGATCAGGCAGAGCGTCCGCACAGACGACATCTGCGCCCGCATCGGCGGCGAAGAATTCGCGGTCTTCATGCCCGGTGCGGATCTGCCGCTGGCCCGCATGGTTTCCGAACGCATTGCAATCACATGCCGCCTTGTCGGTTGCGGCGCCAGCGTCGAAGACATATCCACGACCGTCAGCATCGGCATCGCGGTACATCGGCCCCTGCAGTCCCTCGATGCGGTCGTCAAGGAAGCTGATTCGCTGCTCTACAAGGCAAAGCAGGGCGGTCGCGACCGCGTGGTGCACCACCCGCCACAGGAGATTGTCGCGTAGGTTCAGCCCTGGGCACTGCCTGCCGGACTACTCGACCTCGATGTGAAACACAGACCAGACCCAGCTTCGCTCTTCTTCTTCGGGCGCCTTGCGGCCTCCAGTGTCGTACACCAGCCACAACGGGCCAAACCCGCCGATGCCGAGTGGCTTCCCGTCGACCTTCATGGCCAGAATCCAGTCGTGAGAGGCCATTTTATCCGCGCCCATCTCAAAACCGAAGCCATCAAGGGCGTATAGCGTGGCCGTCTTCCCCGATGCCTCGGCAGTGGCCAGCACATCCCTGAGAAGCGGGCCTTCCATGGCGAGCGTGCGGGGCCAGTCCTCCGTATCGGCGTTCACCTTGATCGTTTGCTGCGGCAGGGCGGCAAGAGCATCCCAGTCGAACGTGTAGGCCTTGTCGAAAGTCTTGTCGTGAAACTTGAGAAAGCCGTCGAAGAATGGATCGAATGCCTCCCGGTTGGTCTTCCCGATCGCGCCGCTGACTGTCAGCACAGTGCTTTCGGCAAGGCAGGGCGAGGCCGCCGGGAAAAGCAGGGCGATGGCAACGGATGTCGATCTCAGCAGGCCGCGCATGTGTCTCTCCCAATGGCGTCGGGGCGGGATGTCCTGGTTCCAGAGTGTTTCCGCTTTCCTGGAATTGTCCTGGATGTGTAAGCGCGGGCGCTTAACGTTGCGTTAAGAAATTGAGCGAGGGCGACCCGAGGCCGCGCCAGGCCGCAGGAGAGTTAGAGTCCACTACTGTCTCGTGGAGGCCATTTGCCCGCGTCGATGGCGGCGTGAAGCGCGCGCGCCTTGGCAAGCCATTCCTCTCGCACGGATGGAGGCTGTAGCTTCCAGCTTCCGCGTTCCAGTGCCGCAAACATGGTGCGCGCAGTGATCTCATACTGGTCCATGGCGAAAGAATTAGCGCCGCGCGGCCCGCCGGCAATGGCGCCAACGAGGAATGCTGACAAGCACCTTCAGCATCCCGTGTTAAACGGGCCGGGTAATATCGATGAACTGGGAAAACTGGTCGGAGTGGCAGGATTCGAACCTGCGACCCCCTCGTCCCGAACGAGGTGCGCTACCAGGCTGCGCTACACTCCGATGACCAGACGGCGGGCTTATAGCTGCCGTCTTTCGACTGCGCAAGATCAAACCGTCATCAATATGGGCTTTCCACGTCTCCCATTTCCACATAGACCGATTTGACCTGTGAATAATGGGCGAGTGCCGCCATGGCATTTTCGCGCCCGAAGCCGGACTGCTTCACACCACCGAAGGGCAGTTCTACCGGGGTGAGATTATAGGTGTTGATCCAGCAGGTTCCGGCTTTCAGCGCACCGATCACGCGGTGGGCGCGGGCCAGATTCTGCGTGAAGACACCGGCTGCAAGGCCAAAAGGTGTGTCATTGGCGCGCTCGACCACCTCATCCTCGTCGTCGAAGGTCAGAACGCTCATGACCGGACCGAAAATCTCCTCGCGGGCAATGCGCATCCGGTCTGTGACGTCGGTAAAGATGGTCGGTTCGACATAAAAACCGTCTTCAAGGCCCTGAAGCCGTGGCGTGCCACCGCCATGGTGCAGGGTTGCGCCGTCCTCGCGGCCGATCTCGATATAGCGCAGCACCTTGTCATACTGCGCCTTGCTGATGAGCGGGCCGAGATGAGTCTCGGGGTCGAGCGGATCGCCCAGGCGAATGGCGCTGGTGCGCTCGGTGAGGCGCGACAGGAAGCGCTCGTAGATGCTGCTCTGAACGAAAACGCGCGTGCCGTTGGAGCAGATCTGGCCCGTCGAATAGAAATTGCCGAGCATGGCGCCGCCAATGGCGTTTTCCAGATCGGCATCGTCGAACACGATCAGGGGTGATTTGCCGCCGAGCTCCATCGTGGCCGGCTTCATCTCGCCGCCGGCGAGCGCCTGCACCTTTTTGCCGGTCTCGACGGAACCGGTGAGCGAGACCTTGGCGACCTCCGGATGGGCGACAAGAGAGGCGCCGACATCGCCCAGACCCTGCACCACATTGAAGAGACCGTCGGGCAGGCCGGCCTCGGTGAAGATTTCGGCGAGCCGGAGTGCGGAAAGCGGGGTCACCTCGGACGGTTTGAATACCATGGCGTTGCCCATGGCGAGGGCGGGACCGGATTTCCAGCCGGCGATCTGGATCGGATAGTTCCACGCGCCGATGCCGACACAGACGCCGAGTGGCTCACGGCGCGTATAGCCGAAGGAACCGCCAAGCTCGACCTGCTCGCCATTGAAGGCTGCGACAGCGCCGCCGAAGAATTCGAGCGCCTCTGCAGCGGAGGGGGCGTCGGCGACAAGCGTTTCCTGCAGCGCCTTGCCGGTGTTCAGTGTTTCGAGCTTCGCCAGTTCCTCATTGTGCTCGAGCAGGAGGTCTGCCGCCCGGCGCAGGATACGGCCGCGCTCCACCGGCTTCAGCCTGGCCCATGTGGGCTGGGCGGCGCGGGCTGCCTCCACGGCCAGTTCGACAATGTTGGGCGTTGCCGAATGGACGCGGGCGATGATCTCGCCGGTGGCGGGATAGACGACCTCTATCACCTCACCCTGTTCGTCTTCGACATAGCGGCCATTGATGTAGTGCGATGCTTTTGGCTGCGCGCGCATGAATTCTCCAGTTTTCGGAACGGAACATCGTTTCATGGAAACGCGTTCCCGATCCATTCAATTTTTTCGCAAGAATGTTCTAGCGGTCGGCTTCCCGCCAGCGCGGGTTGATCCAGGGCTCCTGGTTGGAGGGGCTGAGTGGCGTGCGACCGAGAATATGGTCAGCCGCCTTCTCGCCGACCATGATGGACGGGCCGTTGAGATTGCCGTTGGTGATGCGTGGGAAAATCGACGAATCCGCGACGCGCAGACCTTCCACCCCGATCACCCGGCATTCGGCATCCACCACGCTCATGGCGTCGTCAGGCGCACCCATACGGCAGGTGCCACAGGGATGATAGGCGCTTTCGGCGTGTTCGCGGATGAAGGCGTTCAGTTCCTCGTCGCTTTGAATAGCCTCGCCCGGCGCGATCTCGCGGCCGCGATAGGGGGTGAAGGCATCCTGCGAGAATATCTCGCGGGTGAGGCGAATGCAGTGGCGGAAGTCGCGCCAGTCGTCCGGATGGGACATGTAGTTGAAGCGGATCTCCGGCTTCTCCCAGGCGTCGCCCGACCGAAGACGGATTGTGCCACGCGATTTCGAACGCATCGGCCCGACATGGGCCTGGAAGCCATGGCCCTTTGCTGCCGCCTTGCCGTCATAACGGATAGCGACGGGCAGAAAATGGAACTGGATGTCGGGATAATCGACCCCGGCGGCTGAGCGCACGAAAGCACCAGCCTCAAAATGGTTGGAGGTGCCGAGGCCTGATTTCAGGAACAGCCACTGCGCGCCTATCAACCCTTTGGAAAGGAGATTGAGCTTTGAGTAGAGCGTGATCGGCTGAAGTGATTCCTGCTGGATATAGAGTTCCAGATGGTCCTGCAGATTGGAGCCGACACCGGGGCGATCCGCCACCACATCGATGTCATTCTCGCGCAGGTGCTTCGCCGGGCCGATGCCCGAAAGCATCAGAAGTTTTGGCGAATTGATCGAGGAGGCTGCGACGATGACCTCACGTCGCGCTTTAACGAGCTGAATCTTTTTGTGAGCTTCGATCTCGACGCCGATGGCGCGTTGATTCTCCATGACAATACGCCGGGCGAAGCCATTGACGAGACTCACATTCTCTCGCTTGAGCGCGGGCTTCAAATAGGCATTGGCGGTGGACCAGCGCCGCCCTTTGTGGATGGTCTGCTGGAGCGCGCCAAAACCCTCCTGCTTGGAGCCGTTGTAATCTTCCGTGGTTTCGAAACCGGCTTGGCGGCCGGCCTCGATGAAAGCTGAAAAAAGCGGGTTGTCGCGCGGTCCCTTGCGGACATGGAGCGGGCCTTCCGTGCCGCGCCAGCCGGGCTCGCCATCGGCCATCGTTTCCATGCGCTTGAAATAGGGGAGGACGTCCGCAGAAGCCCAGCCGGTCGCACCCTCATCTGCCCAGTGGTCGAAGTCGCGCGCGTGGCCGCGCACAAAGACCATGCCGTTGATGGAAGAGGAGCCGCCGATCACCTTGCCGCGCGGTGTGGCGAGCACGCGGCCGCCCAGATGCGGTTCGGGCTCGCTCTCAAAGCCCCAGTCATAGCGCGCCATGTTCATGGGGAAGGAGAGGGCGGCAGGCATCTGGATGAAGGGGCCGAAATCGCTGCCACCATATTCAATGACGATGACGGAGTTTTTGCCGTCTTCGGAAAGGCGGTAGGCGAGCGCGGCACCGGCGGAGCCGGACCCGATGATGACAAAATCGGCCTCACGCATGGGGCAGGCTCCCGAATGACGGGTGCCGGGCAAGGGCCATGTCGAGGTAGTCTTCGACAAGGGCGATGGCTGCGGCGGAATCCTCGACGCCTTCGCCGAGCGCGCGGCGCAGATAAAGCCCGTCGATGAGGGCGGCGAGGCCCCGCGCGATGTGGACAGCGCGCGCGCGCGGAAGGTGGGTAAGCCCGCTCATCAGGTCGCTGTGAAGGCGGTGAACATAAATGCGGAAGAGGCGGCCGAGTGCCGCATCACGCCGCGCCTCCACGTAGAAGGCGAGCCACGCGGCGATGATTTCGGGGCGGAACTGATCGGGCGAGAGGTTCACCGCGATGATCGCGCGAACACGGTCTGCGCCCGCAAGCCCTGCCATGGCCGGGCGGACCTCATTGCCCAGCTGTGAAAGGATGTGGCGCATTGTTGCGAACAGAAGATCATCCTTGCCGCCGAAATAGTGGTGGGCAAGGGCTGTCGAGACGCCGGCCCGGCCGGCAATGTCCGACATGGTGACGTTGAGCGCACCGCGCTCGCCAATGGCGCTGATTGCCGCATCGATGAGCGCGCGTCGGCGTATGGGTTCCATTCCGATTTTTGGCATGGGTCACATTTATTATTGATTGACTAATCAATCAAGGAAATTTGTCGGGCTTCACGGGGAGAAGGTCACGCTCCAGGGAGGAGGACTTGGATGAAACGTCAGACAGAGAACAGGGGCTTTGCAGAAAATAGTTCATGCTTGAACAAAGTCGGCAG
This sequence comes from Nitratireductor aquibiodomus, assembly GCF_900105565.1. Lineage (NCBI taxonomy): Bacteria > Pseudomonadati > Pseudomonadota > Alphaproteobacteria > Hyphomicrobiales > Phyllobacteriaceae > Nitratireductor > Nitratireductor aquibiodomus. The sequence continues at coordinate 3,823,438 of NZ_FNSL01000001.1, forward strand.
CGGATTTATGGTGCCGCTCACATGTTTGCTCTAATCTGCGGCATAGAATGCCGCCCTCCGGGAGAGACGAGATGACCGCATGCATTGTGGGCTGGGCCCATTCAAAATTCGGCAAGCTGACCGATGACACGCTTGAAGGGCTGATCGTTCAGGTGGCGCGCGAGGCGCTGGACCATGCCGGCATCGAAGCAGAGGATGTGGACGAGATCGTGCTCGGCCATTTCAACGCCGGTTTCTCGCCGCAGGATTTCACGGCAAGTCTCGTGCTGCAGGCCGATGACCGGCTGCGTTTCAAGCCGGCGACACGGGTGGAAAACGCCTGTGCGACCGGCTCTGCCGCAGTTCGGCAAGGAGCCCGTTCCATCGCCGCGCGCGACGCCCGCATCGTGCTTGTGGTGGGCGCGGAGCAGATGACGAAAACACCTGGGCCGCAAATTGCCGAGAACCTGCTGAAAGCGTCCTATTTGCCCGAAGATGGCGAGATTCCGGGCGGCTTTGCCGGCGTTTTCGGGAAAATCGCGGATGCTTATTTTCAGAAATATGGCGACCAGTCGGACGCGCTGGCGACACTCGCGGCCAAGAACCACAAAAACGGTGTCGAGAACCCGTTTGCGCAGATGCGGAAGGATCTGGGGTTTGACTTCTGCCGCCAGGAGAGTGAGCGCAATCCTTATGTCGCCGGACCGCTGAAGCGGACGGACTGTTCGCTCGTTTCGGATGGTGCGGCTGCGATCGTGTTGACGGACGCGCAAACCGCACTTTCGATGCGCCGCGCGGTGGCGCTCAGGGCAAACGAGCATGTGCAGGACTTTCTGCCCATGTCCAAGCGCGACATTCTTCGGTTCGAGGGCTGCGAAGAGGCCTGGAAGCGTGCTTTGAAAAGCGCGGGCGTGACGCTGGACGATCTCTCCTTCGTGGAAACCCATGACTGCTTCACCATTGCCGAACTGATCGAGTATGAGGCGATGGGGCTGGCAAAGCCGGGCGAGGGCGGAAAGATCGCGCTCGAAGGCCAGACCGAGAAGAACGGGCGGCTGCCGGTGAACCCCTCAGGCGGGCTGAAGGCCAAGGGCCATCCGATCGGCGCCACCGGCGTTTCCATGCATGCGCTGACGGCGATGCAACTGACCGGCGAGGCCGGCGGCATCCAGATCCCCGACGCGAAGCTGGGCGGCATCTTTAACATGGGTGGCGCGGCGGTCGCCAACTATGTGTCGATCCTCGAACGGATCAAGTAGCGGGCTGTCCCTTTTCGCCGGCCGTCGCTGAGGGCCACAGTTCGACGCGGCCAAAGCCCGGCACCTTGAGTGCCGGGCGGCGCAAATCGAGGCCTGCGACCAGCCCCAGAAAATGCAACTCGACACCGGAGCGCAGACCGGCTGCAATGCCTGCCAGCCCGCCGAGCGAGACATGCACATCGCTCCAGTCTGGCGTGTGATCAAACACGAAAAGGCCCGGACGATAATCGCGCCCGACAGCGGTCGGTGGCAGGGCGATGTCGAGATCCGGCACACTGCGCAGCACGTGTGCGGTGAAGGAGTTGGAGTTTGGTCCAGGCCAGATCCCGTAGTCGCCACGCTGCGAGAAGGGATAGCTGGCTATGGCCGCTTCCACTTGCGGCATGAGGCGTTCGGCTTCCTCTCCTGTGATCGCGGCCACGACATAGGGCGTGTTGGAATACCAGCGCCCATCTGCCGGATAGGCGTTGCGGCGCACGGGGTTTCCCCAGCCGACCTTGTCATAGCGGTCATAGGATGAAGCACGAGCGCGCTTGAGCACGAGCCAGCTATGGACGGACAGGGCGCCCTTCATGCCGCCGGTGCGCGCGGCCATGACATAGATCGCTGCCCTTGGGTCATCGGTTGCGTGTGGAAGAACGCCGCTCGCCGACCAGTCGGCGCTGCGCCACGAGCCCGGCCTGTCCTGCATGGTCCACCATGCCAGCGAGGCGAAGGCCGGCAGAATGAAGACAAGGGTGATAAACAGCAAAGTCCGCTTGAAAAAACGCATGAGGGCCAGTCTATTGCGGTCGGCTTGATTTGAAAGTGAAACCCGCAAATTACGGTGAAAACATGGGCAATCCGGTTCTGGTCGAAGTGCTGCGCGGTAACGTTGTCGAGAGCAGGCACCGTGGCGCCATAGCCGTGTTTGAGGCGGATGGCGGAAAGGTGATGAGCCTTGGCGACGTCGATCGGCCCGTGTTTCCACGTTCTGCTGTAAAAGCCATTCAGGCGCTGCCTTTCGTGGAAAGCGGGGCGGCGGATGCGTTCGGCTTCGGCAATCGGGAAATCGCGCTTGCCTGCGCATCGCATTCAGGCGAGCCGGAGCATGCGGCGCTGGCGATTGCCATGGTGGAACGGGCAGGGCTTGGCAGCGACGCGTTCGAATGCGGGGCGCATTGGTCATCAGAGCAGCATGTACTGATCGCGCAGGCGCGCGATCTCGTGGAGCCGACGGCGGCGCACAACAATTGTTCGGGAAAGCATGCTGGCTTCCTGTGCACCTGTGCGCATCTCGGCCATGATCCGCAGGGCTATGTGGCGCTTGGGCACCCGGCGCAGGACGCCGTGAAGGCTGCAATGGAGGCGGTGACGGGTGCAGCGCACGAGACCGATCTCTGCGGCACGGACGGCTGCTCCATTCCCACCTATGCCGTGCCGCTGAAAGCGCTGGCGCACGGGTTCGCACGCATGGCGACGGGGACCGGATTCGCGCCCGAACGCGCGAAAGCCGCAAAGCGCATATTTGCCGCCTGCATGGCGGAACCGTTTTATGTGGCAGGCAGCGGGCGCGCCGATACGCTAATGATGGAAGCGGGCAAGGGGCGCATCTTCACCAAGACAGGCGCGGAAGGTGTGTTTTGTGCTGCAATCCCTGAAAGGGGCATCGGCATCGCGCTCAAATGCGATGATGGCACGACACGGGCAGCAGAAGTGATGGTCGCCGAAGTGCTGGCGCAGCTTCTGGATGGTGATGCATTGGCCGAGACGCTGCGTGATATGGCCCGACCGGTTCTGACCAATCGGCGCGGGTTCGAGGTTGGATCGCTGCGGCCCTCGGAAGCGCTGGTCGTGCGCGCGGATTAATTTGAGCGATTGCCCGCAAGCGTCAGGTGCGGGATGGTCTCGCTGCCGGAGCGCAGCAGATCGCCGGTTGCGGCATCGGCCCACCGATGGCCGACGACCGCGCCATTGGGCGTATCCTCGAAGACGTTGCCGGAAATGACGGCTGCGCCCGACCCTTCGACCACGGAAACGATGATGCCGGTTTTCGCCTTGCGGATGACGTTGCCCGAAGCCGTGACGTTGCGCAGGAAGGGGCCCCAGCCCATGCGGATGCCGGCAAGCGGCGCGTTTTCGATGATGTTGCCGGTGACCGTGCTGTCGGCCTCGACATTGATGCCGATGCCGAAACCGGCCATGGGTGAGGGGTACGGACCATCTTCTGAAAGGTTGCGGATGATGTTGCCCGTGCAGGCGCAGAGCCGCCCGCCCTTGTCGAAATTGGCCATGGAGATGCCGTGGGCGGCGCCATCCACGAGATTGCCCGAGATGACCGCGCCCTGAAAGGCGAACTCCGCGTAAAGCGCGGTTTCGCCCGAGCGCAGGCAGGTGTTGCCGGATATCTGGAGATTGCCGGCGCTGTTGCCGCGTATGGCTGAGAAGGCGCAGTCCGCAATTTCGTTGTCCGATACACGGACATTGTCGGCGCGATAGGCGTTGATGCCGTTGCCATACTGGCCGGTGCCGCCCCTGTCGGCGCGGATGCGGCTGATGCGGTTTCCAGAAACACGGCTGCCGTCCGCGCCAGGAGCGCTGCGGTGGATGAGAATACCGCCATTGCCGCAATCGGAGACAGTGTTTTCGATGACATCAAGGCCACTCGAATCGAGTGCGTAGAGTGCGTAGTCCGCAATGTCGGTGATGGCGCAGTTGCGGATTTTGCCCTGTGTGCGGCTGAGCGAGAGGCCATTGCCGCCGCTGTTGGCGAAGGTGCAGGCTTCGATGGAAAGGTGCAGTGTACCGTCAATGTCGAGCAGGCCGCCGCCTGAACCGGAAGGCGGCATGAGTCTGCCATCGAATGCGAGGCCGGAGAGCGCGAGATGATTGCCCTCCCGCCCAGTCAGCAGCGACCCCAGATCATCCTGTTCCAGGTGGGTGGCGCCGGGAACACCGACAAGGCGAGTTTGGCGGGGCAGAACGAGACTTGAAAGACGATAACGACCCGGCGGCAGGAATATGGGAATGGATTCCGCGCTTGCCCGTTCAAGCAGGGCCTGGAGGGCTGCAGTCTGGTTCTGGGCTGCGTTGGGTGTGAGGCCGAATTCGGCTGCGTTTGCGGCACCTGTTGCAGCGCGTCGCAGTGCGGCGTCAGCAAAGGCTGTGCGCGGCATCGCAAGACCGAAGACGGCAAACCCTGCGGTGGCTTTCAACAGGCGACGGCGGTTCATATTGGTACAACTCCGACTTGGTCTGCTGTTGCCGGTTGTTATATGCAGGTTTCGTGCCGCAGCGTCAGGTATCTATCGGGACGGTATGGTCGCGGAAAAAACGGGCTGCGCCTTCTTCGTCGACCTCGCCGGCGGCCACGAGAAGAACGAGTTGAATGACGTCTTCCTGCTCGGCTTCCATGCTGAGCCCGTTGAAGAAGAGAAAAAGGTCGGCCGCAGCGAGGCCGGTACGCTTGTTTCCGTCAACGAACGGATGGTTTTTTACGATACCAAACAGGTACGCTGCTGCGAGCGCACACAGATCCGGTTCCTCGTAGGCCTGTTTCTGCAGCGGGCGATGAAGCGCAGATTCCAGCGCACCTTCATCGCGGACGCCACTGGCACCGCCGTGAAGGCGCAACTGCTCGACATGCAGCGCTTCGACGAAGTCACGTGAGTGAAACTCTGTCACTTGGCCAGAACGCGGTAGGCCGTTTCGTATTTCTTCATCCGCTCTCGAGCGATCTTCATCTTTCGCTCGAATTCTTCGGGATCATCCGCGGGAGGACGAAGGCGCAGTTCGGTCCCGTCCTCAAGAAGGTTGAGCGTGTCGCCAGCACGCAGATTGTAACGCTCAAGCACCTCCTTCGGCAGGATGACACCTTCCGAATTGCCGATCTTGCGAATGGTCACGTTCATGGCTTTGGCTCCGTCTGTTATAACTTAAGGTATAACATGGCGCCGTCCATTTCAAGATCAGGGCGTCAGCCTGCTTTCAGCAGCCGGTCGAGCAGTTTTTCGGCGGCTTCGGGAATGACCGTTCCGGGCGGGAAGATTTCGGCCGCACCGGCCTCGCGCACGGCTTCGAAATCGTCGGGCGGGATGACGCCGCCGGCCACCAGGAGAATGTCGCCATGGCCGCGTTTTTCAAGCGCTGTCTTGAGCTCGGGGATAAGGGTGAGATGGCCGGCGGCCAGCGAGGAGGCACCGACGATCTGGACGTCGTTGGCAATGGCCAGTTCGGCCACTTCCTCCGGGGTCTGGAACATGGCACCGACCGTGACCTCGAAACCGAGGTCGCCGAATGCGGTGGCAATGACCTTCTGGCCGCGATCGTGCCCGTCCTGACCGATCTTGGCGATCAGGATGCGCGGGGCGGCGCCGGTCTTCTTGCGGAATTTTGCCACTTTCTGCTGGGCGCGTTCGAAGGAGGAGAGATCGCCTACCTCCTTGCGGTAGACGCCGGAAATGGTGCGGATTTCCGCCACATGACGGCCAAAGGCCTTCTCAAGGGCTGTGGAGATCTCGCCCACCGTGGCCTTCGCGCGTGCGGCGCGCACGGCGAATTCGAGCAGGTTTCCGTCTTCTGCGGCTGCGCGCGTGAGGGCTTCAAGCGCGCTTTCTGTCTCGGCCACGTCGCGGGTGCCCTTGAGCTGCTGCAGCTTCGCGAGCTGGCGGGCGCGGACCTCGGCATTGTCGACCTTTAAAACGTCGACCTCGGTGTCGCGCTCGGGCTGGAAGCGGTTGACGCCGACCACTGTCTGTTCGCCTGAATCGATGCGCGCCTGGGTGCGGGCTGCAGCTTCCTCGATGCGCATTTTCGGCACGCCCTTTTCGATGGCCGCAGCCATGCCGCCGAGGCTTTCCACCTCTTCGATGTGTTTGAGCGCACGATGGGCGAGGTCGTGGGTGAGGCGTTCGACGAAATGGGAGCCGCCCCATGGGTCGATCATGCGGGTCGTGCCTGATTCAAGCTGCAGGATAAGCTGCGTGTTGCGGGCAATGCGCGCGGAATGGTCGGTCGGCAGCGCCAGCGCCTCATCGAAGGCGTTGGTGTGGAGCGACTGGGTGTGGCCCTGGGTGGCGGCCATGGCCTCGACCATGGTGCGCACGATGTTGTTGTAGGGATCCTGCGCCGTCAGCGACCAGCCGGAGGTCTGGCAATGGGTGCGCAGGGAGAGTGAACGCTCTTTCTTCGGCGCAAAATTCTTTTGAAGAAGTGTCGCCCAGAGAAGGCGCGCGGCACGCATCTTGGCAACTTCCATGAAGAAGTTCATGCCGATGGCCCAGAAGAAGGACAGGCGCGGTGCGAAACGGTCGATATCGAGCCCGGCGGCAATGCCGGCACGGGCATACTCGATGCCGTCGGCAATGGTGTAGGCAAGCTCCAGATCCGCCGTCGCGCCGGCTTCCTGCATGTGGTAGCCGGAGATGGATATGGAGTTGAATTTCGGCATGTTCTCCGCCGTGTAGGAGAAAATGTCAGAAATGATCCGCATCGATGGCTTGGGCGGGTAGATATAGGTGTTGCGGACCATGAACTCCTTCAGGATGTCGTTCTGAATGGTGCCTGAAAGGTCTTTCTGAGCGACACCCTGTTCTTCCGCCGCGACGATGTAGAGCGCCATGATCGGCAGGACCGCGCCGTTCATGGTCATCGACACGCTCATTTTATCGAGCGGGATGCCGTCGAAGAGCTGGCGCATGTCGAGGATGGAATCGATCGCCACACCGGCCATGCCCACATCGCCGGCAACGCGGGGGTGGTCGCTGTCATAACCGCGATGGGTGGCAAGGTCGAAGGCGACCGAGAGGCCTTTTTGCCCGGCTGCCAGATTGCGCCGGTAGAAGGCGTTGGATTCCTCTGCCGTGGAGAAACCGGCATATTGGCGGATCGTCCATGGCTGGCGCGCATACATGGTGGGGTAGGGGCCGCGAATGAAGGGCGCGGCGCCCGGATAGGTGTCAAGAAAGCGCAGACCCTTCAGGTCGTCTTGCGAATAGAAGGATTTGATCTCGATGCCCTCGGGCGTGGCCGTGGGCGGGGTCTTTGCTGGAAGAGGCGATGTGTCCGGATTCGACCAGCCGATGCTGGCAAAATCCGGGATCATGCGATGCCTCCTCCGGTCTCATCCAGACGCTGCGCCAGGAGCGGCTGACAGCGCACGGCGGCCGTTTCTCCCGAGAAGTCGGGCGATTCGGCCTTCAACGTCCTGACAGGACGCTCTTCCGCGGCGGGATAGATCGTCGTGCCGACAATGGGCTTCTTGCCATCATTGATGCGCTGCTCGCGGCGCTCGCGCATCTCAAGCACGCGTTCCTGAATGTGGCCATTCATCAGGCTGCGCAGCACGCCCCCCTCGCTCTCGATGCGGCGGAACTCGTCCCAGGCCTTCTCGCAAAGGGCTGCGGTAAGCGTTTCCATGCCGCCGGCGCCGGCGGCGGGATCGATGATCAGGTCGAGATGGCTCTCGCCGGAGAGAATAAGCTGCGTGTTGCGGGCAAGCCGTCTTGCATCTTCGTCCGGCAGACCGTGGACGATGGTGTGCGGCAGGACGGACAGCGAATCGGCACCGCCGACAGCGGCGGCAAATGCGGCGATGGTGGTGCGCAGCGTGTTGGTTTCTGGATCCTTCGCGGTCATCATCCGATAGGAGGTTTCGGCATGGATCGTCGCCAGCGACGGTTCGATGGAGCAGGTCTCCTGAACGCGCGCCCAGAGGCGGCGCAGAGCCCTGATCTTGGCGATGGACAGGAACTGGTCCTGATCGACGCATAGCGAGAAGCCGATATGCGGTGCGGCGTAGACAAGCGGCTGGCGGGCCTGCTCGAACATGCGCAGATGCGAGACCGCGGAGGCCAGCATGATGCCGAGCTCCTGTGCCTCGGAAGCGCCCGCATTGTGAAACACACGGCCATCGCCCTCAAGCAGGATGCCTGGCAGGTCCATGGCGAAAAAACCCGCAAAGGACTGCGGCATGGAGGCTTCGAGCGCCTCGATCGACATGCGCAGCTTGCCGGTGCCGGCGAAGGTGGCGGCCGGCGAAATGCCGAAGGACAGCGTCATGGCGGCCGGGTTGATGCGGCGCTCGGTGAAAATCTGCGTCAGCCAGTCGACTATGGCGCGGCTACTGGGATTTGCATCCATGCGCAGGTGCAGACCCTGAAGGTCGATGCCGTCGAGCGCTTTGGCAACCGCTTCGGGCGTGGCGGGAAGGCCATAGCCGAATGCGTTGGGAGCACCTTCGAAAACGAGCGCGAGCCCGGTTGCTCCCTGGGCAATGTCTTCCTTTGCCTGACGGTTCGCGCGGACCGGATCGGGATCGTCCATACGCTGGACGGTGGCCCAGCCGGACTTGTCCCGCCCGCGGGCAAGCGGCTTGGCATCCTGCATCCGCTCATAGAGCGCGCGCATGGAGATGTTGTCGTCCGTCTGCCAGGAAAGCGCCTCGGGACCGGCTTCTCCCTTGAGAGATTCGATCACCAGATCGCGCCAGCGCTCCTGGTCGATCTGAGGAAACTTCACCTTTTTCAGGATCGCGCGATCCATCATGCCTCCCGATTCGCCGTTGGCCCGGAAATCCATGCCGCAAAGTGGGCAATGAATCCCGAGGGCAACCACCCGTTCATTGAGGGACAAGTTTAGGACGCCACAGGAGACGCCGCAATGCACAATAGGCCGAATAGCCGGCTAGCGTTGCAGGAAAGCCGCGCTTTACTTCACGCACAACGGCGTTGAGACTTTATGCGAGGCTGACTATACGGAAGAGCACCAAGTTTCAGCGGGACCGGCAAGCGAGGCGGAATTCAGATGGCGGAAGACAGTATCTTTCTGGGGGCCAGCCGGCATCCCGACGACAGCTACCAGCAGGCCGAGCGCCTTCTGTTGAAATACGCCAACCGGCACGGCCTCGTCACCGGGGCGACCGGCACCGGCAAGACCGTGACGCTGCAGATCCTGGCGGAAGGGTTTTCCAATGCGGGCGTGCCGGTCTTCTGCGCCGATGTGAAGGGGGACCTTTCGGGCATCGCCATGATGGGCGAGGAGAAGGATTTTCTTTCCAAACGGGCTGATACGATCAAGCTCGATCCATACGCCTTCCAGGAATTTCCGGTCATCTTCTGGGACCTCTTCGGCGAGAAGGGGCATCCGATCCGTACGACCATTTCAGAGATGGGGCCGCTGCTTCTGTCGCGGCTGATGAACCTTTCGGATGCGCAGGAAGGCGTTCTGAACATCGCTTTCCGCATCGCCGACGAGGAAGGTCTCCTTCTTCTGGACATGAAGGACCTGCAGGCGCTTCTCGTTCACGTGGCCGACCGCGCCGACGAGATCGGCACGCGCTACGGCAATGTGTCGAAACAGTCGGTGGGCGCGATCCAGCGGACGCTTCTTGTGCTTGAACAGCAGGGAGCGAACTTCTTCTTTGGCGAGCCCGCGCTCAAGATTAGCGACATCATGCGCACCACGCCGGACGGGCGGGGCGCCATCAATGTGCTGGCCGCCGACAAGCTGATGATGAACCCGCGTCTTTACGCGACGTTTCTGCTCTGGCTTTTGTCGGAACTCTTCGAGGAGCTGCCGGAAGTGGGTGATCCGGACCGGCCACGGCTGGTCTTCTTCTTTGATGAAGCGCATCTGCTTTTCGATGAAGCGCCAAAAATTCTGGTCGACCGTGTCGAACAGGTTGTCCGCCTCATTCGCTCGAAGGGTGTCGGTGTCTATTTTGTCACCCAGAACCCGCTCGATGTGCCCGAAACCGTGCTGAGCCAGCTCGGCAACCGCATACAGCATGCGTTGCGCGCCTATACGCCGCGCGAGCAGAAGGCGGTGAAGACGGCAGCAGACACGTTCAGGCCCAATCCGGACTTCGACTGTTTCGAGGCGATCACCAAGCTCGGGGTCGGCGAGGCGCTGGTCTCGACGCTGGAATCAAAGGGCGTTCCATCCATGGTTCAGCGGACGTTGATCCGCCCGCCTGCATCCAGACTGGGGCCCATCACGGACGCTGAGCGCGACAGGCTTTTGAAGGCAAGCCCGGTGTTCGGTCAGTATGACGAGAGCGTCGACCGCGAATCGGCTTTCGAAATCCTGCAGAAGAAGGCGGCCGACAAGGCAAAGGCCGAGGCAGAAGCCCAGAAGGCCGAGGAGGCGGGTGAGGTCGATGAGCGTTCGCGCTGGTCGCTGCCGGACTTCGGCGATGGCGGCACGAGCACGAAGACGCGGCGCAAGACCACCACCACACGCCGGCGCACATCCAACCGCCAGTCGGTGACGGAAGCGGCGATCAAATCCGTAGTGCGTTCCGTGGGTACGTCACTTGGCCGTGCCCTGGTGCGGGGCATTCTCGGTAGTTTGAAAAAGGGGCGCTAGAGCGCCCCTTAGAGTTCCATCATGAAAGGACTGCCGGCTTAAACGCTGCGCAGGCCGGAGGTGACGAGGATCGGGGAACCGTCCGGGACGCGATTATAAAGATCGATGACGTCCTGGTTGATCATGCGCACGCAGCCCGACGAAACCGATTTGCCGATGGTCCACCATTCAGGCGAGCCGTGGACGCGGTAAAGCGTGTCCTTGCCGTCTTCGAAGATGTAGAGCGCGCGGGCGCCGAGCGGATTGGAAACGCCAGGCTGCATGCCACCAAGCCACTGGTCGTTGGCCTTGTCGTATTCTGCGCGATACTTCTCGAGCTCGGGACGGCGGTCGATCATCTCCGCAGGCGGGAACCAGCGCGGCCACTGCTGCTTGTACTTGATCTCGGCGCGGCCGGCCCATTCGAACCCGGCGCGGCCAAGGCCAACGCCGTAGCGCATGGCGCGGCCACGTTCACGCACGAGATAGAGAAAATGATTGGCGGTATCGACGACGATGGTGCCGGGACGCTCGCCTGTCGGATCAGCGACTTCCTGACGATAGTAACGCGGGTTGATCTTTTCGATCGGCACTGCGGGAATGTCGTATCCTGCATCAGTGACGGCTCCATACATGGAGCTGTATTGCACCGGGCCGGGCTCAGGCTCGGGCCGCTCGACGATTCTGGGCGTGTCACCTGAACTGCTGACACATGCGGACAGGCCAAGCGACGCGGCGCCAGCGGCGGTCATGGACAGGAAGCGGCGCCGGTTAAGGGATCGTGCGGCAATGGGAGAATTGGACATGGTTTCTTCGTAGACTCGCGTTTCGTCAGGACCGGTGAGAACGAACGTTCCATGTGAACGCCCACTCACCCTGGGACAACCCCACTTTCCCTCCCTGGGATCCGAAGAGTTATCGGAGTGTGCTTGATAGACCGAGTGACTTCGACTTGAAGGTGAAAAATGCCTCACGCACACAAGTTATCGATCAGGTGTGTTATAGATGCATCATAACACGGGAGGGCATGACGAAGAGAAGCCGCTACGACACCAGCCCGTCAAGAGAGGGAAGGATGAGATCGGGCGGGAAATCTTCATACTCGTCGGGCTGGCCGGTCCGATTGAGCCAGACCGTGCGGAAACCGAATTGGTGCGCGCCGGCAATATCCCAGCGATTTGACGACTGAAACGAAACGGTCTCCGGATAGAGACGCCAGGTGTTTGTCACCATTTCGTAAACGCTCTGATCCGTCTTGAAGCGGCGGACGCTCTCGACCGAGAAAACTTCGTCCAGAACGGAATCGAGGGCCGATGAACGGATCGCCGATTCAAGCATTGCCGGTGAGCCGTTCGACAGAATCGCGAGGCGGGCACCACCCGCCTTCAGTGCTTTGAGAACCGCCGGCACTTCCTCGTAGCAGTCGAGTTGCCAATAGGCATCGAGAAGATCCTGCCGCAGGCGCGGATCGACGGACGGTATTTTCGCGAAGGCGTAATCAAGCGCCCGCTCCGTCATCGTCCAGAAGTCCTGATACTGACCCATGAGTGTGAAAACCCATGAATATTCGAGCTGTTTCGCACGCCACAGTTCCGAAAACCGCTGTCCTTCCGGGCCTATTTCGCCTGCGTGGCGGCGCACGGCCGCATGTACGTCGAACAGCGTGCCATATGCATCGAAGACGAAAGCCGCGTGGCGCATGAAGACTCCTTCTGTGTGTTCTCTACTTGACCGCACCTGCCAACGCCGGTCAAGAAACGCCATCTGGCCCCATCGATAGCGATGCAGGAACGATTGACGAAACCCGATAAAGCCATTTCGATGAACGGCACGAAGCGTTGAAGAATTCGCATCTCTGCCGAGATGCGTGCGCAATCACAGGAAGGAAAACACAGCATGACCGTGGTGAGCGAAGTCCAATCGACGACCTGGACCTATGTTGACGGCGATTGGCACGAGGGGAACGTACCGCTCATCGGTCCGCGTAGTCATGCCATGTGGCTCGGTTCCACCGTGTTCGATGGTGCCCGCTGGTTCGAGAACGTGGCCCCTGACCTTGATCTTCACGCCGGCCGTGTCAATGCGTCGGCAGCCAATCTCGGCCTCTCGCCGAAAGTCTCGGCCGATGAGATCGTCGGGTTGACGAAGGACGGCCTGAAAAAGTTCGACGGCAGGACGGCTGTTTACATCCGGCCAATGTACTGGGGTGAGCATGGCGGTTATATGGGCGTTCCTGCCGATCCTGAATCGAGCCGGTTCTGCCTTTGTCTGTATGAGGCACCGATGCTGGAGCCGACCGGGTTCTCGGTGACCGTCTCGCCCTTCCGTCGGCCGACCTTCGAAACCGCGCCGACAAATGCGAAGGCGGGGTGCCTTTATCCCAACAATGGCCGCGCGATCATGGAAGCGCGCAGCCGCGGCTATGACAATGCGCTGGTGCTCGACATGCTCGGCAATGTCGCCGAAACTGGCAGCTCAAACATCTTCATGGTGAAGGACGGCGTGGTCTTCACGCCTGCGCCGAATGGCACCTTCCTTTCAGGCATCACGCGCAGCCGCGTGATTACGCTCCTGCGCGAGGCCGGTGTCGAGGTGGTCGAGAAAACGCTCTCGGTGAAGGATTTCCTCGATGCGGATGAGGTCTTCTCCTCCGGCAATCATTCCAAGGTCGTGCCGGTGAGCAGGGTCGAAGACCAGAATTATCAGGCCGGGCCTGTGGCCAAAAAGGCGCGTGACCTCTATTGGGAGTGGGCCCATTCCGGGCTGCCCGCCTGACGCGCCGGGAACAATCGGGAGCGATGGGTATTGTCTCACTGGAGACGCACCCCCATCTGCGTCCTGCAGAATTCAACCACCTGTACGAGGGAGTTTACCACCATGGCTTTTGAACTGCCGGATCTGCCTTATGATTATGAGGCCCTGCAGCCCTTCATGTCGAAGGAGACGCTGGAGTACCACCACGACAAGCACCACAAGGCCTATGTCGACAATGGCAACAAGCTTGCGGCTGAAGCAGGAATGGACGGCCTTTCCCTCGAAGAGGTCGTAAAGCAGTCCCACGGCAAGAATGCCGGCCTGTTCAACAATGCAGCCCAGCACTACAACCACGTTCATTTCTGGAAGTGGATGAAGAAGGGCGGCGGCGGCACCAGCCTGCCGGGCGCGCTGGCCAAGGCGATCGACAGCGATCTCGGGGGCTACGACAAGTTCCGCGCCGACTTCATCAATGCGGGCGCGACGCAGTTCGGCTCCGGCTGGGCCTGGCTCGCCGTCAAGAACGGCAAGCTGGAAATCATGAAGACCCCGAATGGCGAGAATCCGCTCATTCATGATGCCAAGCCGATCCTGGGCGTGGATGTGTGGGAGCACTCCTATTACATCGACTACCGCAATGCGCGCCCGAAATACCTCGAGGCTTTCGTCGACAGCCTGATCAACTGGGATTACGTGCTGGAGCTTTACGAGCAGGCTTCGTAATTGCGATAGAGCATCGGACCGAAAAGTGGAATCCGGTTTTCGGGCTATTCCGATGCTCCATTCATAGCTTAGATCGTCCTTTGTGCGTCCGGACGGACGCACGACGATCCAGGCGATTTCACAATCAGTACAGTCTCGAACTGTACCAAAGGGCTCGGCCAGCGCCGGGCCTTTTTGATTCGCCGGACCATCTCGGTCCGTATGCGCCTTCACGAAACCGTGAGTGCGCATTCTGGAATAAATGCGGGTCAGGGGCGTTGGTCGGGGTATTGTTCGAACAAATCACCGGAGGGTTCTCATGAAGAAATTTGCGCTTGCCGTTTCCGCACTCTGCTTATCCGTTTCTGCTGTTGCCGCGGCGGACGATCCGATTGCCGTGCGCAAGGCGATCATGCAGGCGAATGCCGCTTCTGCAGGGCTTGCTGGCGCGATGATGAAACGGGAACTGGAATACAACCCCGCCATCGCCAAGGCGGCCATTCTGACGCTGAGCGCGAGTGCGAAATCCTTTGGTGATTTCTTCCCCGAAGGCTCGGGCGACGGCGACACAACGGCCGCACCTGCCATCTGGGGCGATGCAGCAGGCTTTCAGGCCGCGCTCGACAAGTACATGACCGACACGGCGGCTGCCGTTGAAGCCTCCGGTAAAGACGGTCCTGCCGACCTTGCCGCCTTCCAGGCTGCGATCGGGCCCGTCTTCGGAAACTGCAAGAGCTGCCACGAGAATTTCCGCGTGCAGAACAACTGATCCGGGACATTTAGAGCTGTCATGAAGAAGACATTGCTGACCACCGCTCTCGTGGCCATCGCGGGCGGTGGAGTGGCGTTATGGATGCTGAGCGCTCCGACCTCACTGGAGGCCGGGGCACTTGGCGCGCTTGAAGCGCCGGACGTGGCGCGTGGCGAACAGGTTTTCTGGGCCGGCGGCTGTGCCTCGTGCCATGCCCGCCCCGGGGCTGACGGCGATGCGCGGCTGGAGCTTGCGGGCGGGGTGGAACTGAAGTCCGATTTCGGGACCTTTGTCGCACCCAACATCTCGCCGCATCCTGAGGACGGCATTGGCAGGTGGAGCGATATGGATTTCGCCAATGCGATGCTGCACGGCGTTTCTCCTGCGGGCGAGCACTACTACCCTGCATTCCCCTATCCTTCCTATGCAAGGATGACGGCGCAGGATGTGAGCGACCTCTTTGCCTTCCTGAAGATGCTGCCGGAAGTGGAAGGTGATGCGGGGGAGCATAAACTCTCCTTCCCTTTCACAATGCGCCGGGGCATCGGGCTCTGGAAGCTCGCCTTCATGCATGAAGCGCCGGTGCTCGCGCTTGGTTCCGACGCTTCGGAGGCGGAAAAGCGCGGACAATATCTGGTGGAGGGGGCAGGCCATTGCGGCGAATGCCACACGCCGCGGAATTTTGCCGGCGGGCAGCTTTACGACCAGTGGCTTGCCGGAGCCGTGTCGGCGGAAGGCGAGGGGGTCGTGCCCAACGTCACCTCCGGCGATGGCGGGATCGATTCCTGGTCGGCTGGCGACATCGCCTATTATCTGGAGAGCGGGTTTACGCCGGAGTTCGATTCGGTCGGCGGGGCCATGGTCTCCGTCCAGAAGAACATGGCCCGGCTTTCCAGGGAAGACCGCGAGGCGATTGCCGCCTATCTGAAGGCGGTGCCTGCGAGGCCTAATGGCTATCCATCGTCCCGGTAACTTTTAGCACGAAGGCATAGGTGAGCGCCTTTTCCTCGAGCCGCGAAAAGCGGCCCGAGGCTCCGGCGTGTCCAGCATCGAGATTGGTCTTCAGCAGGACCGGGTGGTCGCCGCCCTTGCGATCACGCAGCCTTGCAACCCATTTAGCCGGTTCCCAGTAGGTGACGCGCGGGTCGGTGAGACCGGCAAGCGCCAGAATGGGCGGATAGTCCTTCGCGCCCACATTGTCGTAGGGCGAATAGGCCGCGATGGTGTCGTAATCCTCGCGCGCGGCAATTGGATTGCCCCATTCGGGCCATTCAGGCGGGGTGAGCGGCAGCGTGTCGTCGAGCATGGTGTTGAGCACATCGACGAAGGGCACGGCGGCGACAATGCCGCCGAACGCTTCCGGCGCCATGTTCGCAACCGCACCCATGAGCATGCCGCCGGCCGAGCCGCCCTCGGCGACGATGCGGTCGTGGCTGGTATAACCCTCGGCCACCAGATGGCGGGCGGCGGCGATGAAATCGGTAAACGTGTTGACCTTCTTCTCGCGTTTCCCGTCCTCGTACCAGGCGTACCCCTTTTCCTTGCCGCCGCGGATATGAGCGATAGCGTAGACGAAGCCGCGATCGACCAGCGACAGGCAGTTGGTGCTGAAGGAGGCGGGCATGGCCATGCCGTAGGCGCCGTAGCCGTAGAGCAGGCAGGGGGCGGAGCCGTCGAGCGCGATGCCCTTGCGATAGACGAGGGACACCGGCACCAGTTCGCCATCGGGAGCCGGGGCCATCAGACGGCGCGTGACATAGTCATCCGGATTGTGACCGGACGGCACCTCCTGCGTTTTCAGGAGCGTGCGGGTGCGGGTGCGCATGTCGTAGTCGAAGACCTGCTCCGGCGTGGTCATCGAGGAATAGGAGAAGCGGAGCGTATCGGTTGCGTATTCGTAGGACCCCTGAAGGCCCAGCGAATAGGCCTCTTCGTCGAAGGCGATGGTATGCTCCGAACCATCGTGGCGGTCGCGGATGACGATGCGCGGCAGACTGTCCTTCCGCTCGAGACGGACGAGGTAATCGGCGAAGGCCATGATTGCGAGGATCAGGCGGCCGGGCTCGTGGGGCACGAGATCCTGCCAGTTTTCGCGCGAGGGATCGCTGGCCGGCGCGGTGACGATCTTGAAATCCCTGGCGCCGTCCGCATTGGTGAGGATGAAGAAGATGTCGCCGCCTTCTTCAAGATCATACTGAAGGCCGGTCTCGCGTGGGGCGACCAGGCGCGGCGCGGCTTCGGGATCATTCGCCGGCAGGATGTGGCACTCCGACGTTTCGTGATCGTGGGCGGAAATGTAGACCCATTCCTGTGTACGGCTGCCGGAGACGCCGACGAAGAAGCCCGGATCGGCCTCCTCATAGACCAGGCGATCCTCGTCGGGGTTTGCGCCGACGCGATGGAAAAACACTTTCGAGGGGCGGTGGTTTTCATCAAGGCGGGTGTAGAAAAAGCCGTCGCTTGCCGCATCCCACACACCGCCGCCGCCGGTCTCGGCGACCGTGTCGGCTAGGTCTTCGCCGGTGGCGAGGTCGCGCACGCTGATCGTGTAGAGTTCAGAACCCTTGTCGTCATGGCCCCACAGGAGACGCCTGTGATCGGGCGAATGGTCGACGCCGCCGACGCGGAAATAGCTTTTGCCTTCGGCTTCCCGGTCGCCGTCGAGCAGGGTCTCCTCAGTGCCGCCCGCGCTCGGCAGGCGGAAGAAGCGGGGATATTCGCCGCCGGTGCGGAAGCCTGCGGCATAGGCATAGGGGCCGTCTCTGGCCGGTACCGAGGTTTCGTCTTCCTTGATGCGGCCGCGCATCTCGGCAACGAGTGTTTTCTGCAAGGCTTCCGTATCGGCCATGAGCGCTGCCTGATAGGCATTCTCGGCTTCGAGGTGGGCACGGATGTCGTCGGCGAGAAGGCTCGGGTCGCGCAGGACCTCCTGCCAGTTCTCGGCGCGCATCCACGCGTATTCATCCGTGCGCTCGATGCCGTGACGCGTGTCTTTTACGGGATGCGCGCGGGGCGAGGGGGCTTTTGCGTCCGTGGCGAACGGTCTGGAAGTCATGAGGTTACCTTGTGGATATCTGCAGGAGGCGCGCGGGATGCGCCGCAGGGATTGCTCCATACATGTCCCGACCGAATGGGGCATGGCAATGGCCTGTTGTGTTTTTCAGGCGGCTTCGGGAACCGGGACATATCCGGTGAACGGGTTTTGCATCTGGCGTGATGGGTGGTTTAAGCTGTGCAATCTCCTGTGAATGGCGGCGTTTCATCGCGCTTTACAGGTCGGTTTACGCCTTGTGGTGCCTGAGGCGAGTGTTTATGTCACCGTAAGTTTTTCAAACGTGTCCTGAAACACGAATTTAGTTGGGGAGAGTTCATGACGGCAGACGGCCAGTGGCTGACATTTCTCGCTCTGTTGCTGCCGTTTGCAGCCGCCGCCATCGCACCAGTGCTGACAAAAGCGCTGAAACACAACGCGGCATGGGTGCTGGCCCTGGCCCCCGCTCTCATCTTTCTGCATTTCACTGGCTTTGTCGGAACGATCTCCAGTGGAGAGACGCTGACCGGGGGCTATGTGTGGATCCCGAGTTTGTCGGTCGATTTTTCCTGGTTTCTCGACGGTCTTTCCGTCACGTTTGCGCTGCTGATCACGGGTATCGGCGCGCTGATCGTGCTTTATGCGGGTGGTTATCTGAAGGGACATGAACATCAGGGGCGCTTTTTCTCGTTCATCCTGATGTTCATGGGGTCCATGCTGGGCCTTGTGGTGGCCGATTCCTTCCTGACCCTGTTCGTTTTCTGGGAATTGACCTCGATCACATCGTTCCTGCTGATCGGCTTCGATCATTCACGGGAAGCCTCCAGGCGTGCCGCACTGCAGGCGCTTGTGGTGACGGGGCTTGGCGGGCTTTCGCTTCTGGCCGGCCTTCTGGTGATCTGGAGCGCTACGGGCGTTACCTCCATGTCGGCGCTGCTCGCAAGCGAAAGCGCGCTGCGCGATGCACCTCTTTACATGGCTGCGCTGGTCCTGGTTCTTGGCGGCGCGTTTACGAAATCGGCGCAGTTCCCGTTCCACTTCTGGCTTCCCAACGCGATGGAAGCGCCGACGCCCGTTTCGGCCTATCTGCACTCGGCCACGATGGTGAAGGCCGGTGTCTATCTCCTGATGCGCCTCAATCCGGTGCTCGGCGACACTGCGGCATGGGAGACGATCCTGCCCGTCTTTGGCGGCACCACGCTGCTCGTCGGCACGCTTCTGGCGGTGCGTCAGACGGATTTGAAGCTGATGCTGGCCTATACCACTGTGGCCTCGCTCGGCCTGCTTGTCATGCTGACGGGTGTGGGTTCGGAGAAGGCCGTTGAGGCGGCGGTGCTCTACCTGGTGGCACATTCCATGTTCAAGGGCGCACTTTTCATGGTGGCGGGCCTGGTGGATCATGAATCGGGCACCCGCGACATCACGAAACTGGGTGGCCTGCGCAAGGCGATGCCGGTCACCTTTGCCGCTGCGGTTCTGGCTGCCGCGTCGATGGGTGGCGTTCCGCTGTTTTTCGGCTTCCTCGCCAAGGAGGAAATTTACGCCGGTCTCGGTTTTGCCGATGGCTGGACCACGCTGCTGACACTGGTGGCGCTCGCCGGCAACGGCCTGATGTTCGCCATCGGCTTTGCCGTGGCGCTGAAACCGTTCCTCGGCGCGAAGACTGAAACGCCCAAACATGCGCATGAAGGGCCGATCCTGCTCTGGCTCGGGCCACTCGTTCTGGCGGGACTGGGGCTGGTCTCGGCCCTGCTTTCAGGCGTGAGCCACGAACTCGTCAGCAGCCCGATGTCGACGGCCGTTCTCGGCGAGCCCGTAACGGTGACGATCTCGACCGTGCCGCATATCGGCCTGCCACTCGCACTCTCGGTGTTAACCGTGGCGCTGGGCATTCTGGTTTTCATCATGCTGGGGCAGGGGCGTGCCACCATGGCCGGCATTCTCGCCGCCATCGGCTGGGGACCGGACAAGGGCTTTGACCAGGTGATGCGCGGCCTGACCCGCCTGTCTTTCCGCGTCACCAACATCATCCAGAATGGCCGCCTCGACTACTACATGACGGCGACATTCATCGCTGTCGCCGTCGCTGTTCTGGTCCCTATGGGGCTTTACGATGAATGGCCCGCGGCGCCGCAGTTTCCAAGAATGCCGTTCTATGAATGGACAGTTCTGCTGATTGCGCTGATCGGGCTTGGTGCGGTGATCTATGCGCGTGACCGGCTAACCGCCATTGTCTCCCTCGGCATTCAGGGATTTGCGGTCGCGCTGATCTTCATGCTGCTTGGCGCTCCGGACCTCTCCTTCACCCAGTTCATGGTGGAGACGCTGTCCGTCGTCATTCTGGCCCTTGTCATGACGCGGCTGCGCCTGTCGCCGACCGATCATCGTCCGACGGGCGAAAAGCTGCTCGACATTGCCGTGGCCGGAACGTGCGGTGCGGCATTGGGGCTGATGCTGCTGCGCGTGACGCAGGTGCCGTTCAACACCGAACTCAGCGATTTCTTCTCGCAATATTCCCGCGTGATCGCCCATGGCCGCAACATCGTCAACGTGATCCTCGTCGACTTCCGCGGAACGGATACGCTGGGCGAGATCGCCGTGGTGATGATCGCCGGCCTTGCCATTCTGGCCCTGGTGCGCATCCGCAGTGTGAAGCCGCTGGCCGACAACAAAGAGGAGCGGTGAGATATGCGCACACTGATCTTCCGAACCGTCGCCCCCTATCTTACAAGCCTGATGATCCTGTTCTCCGTGTTTGTGCTTCTGCGCGGACACAATGAGCCGGGGGGCGGGTTTATCGGAGGGCTGATCGCTGCGTCGGCCTTCGCGATCTACGGTATTGCCTGCGGCGTTTCACCAGTGCGCCGCGCACTCTATTTCCACCCCATGGCGATCTCGGGGTTCGGATTGCTGGTGTCGGCGATTTCGGGATGGCTGTCCTTCGCCTTCGACGTACCCTTCATGACAGGGCTCTGGGTCAAGGTGAGCGTTCTCGGTGTCCCCGTGGACCTCTCCACGGTTCTGTTCTTCGATATCGGCGTTTACCTCGTCGTCCTTGGCTCGATCACCTCGATTGCGCTCGCCCTTGAAGAAAGGGAGCATGGATAATGGAAGTCGCCCTCTCCTTTGTGGTCAGCGTGTTCTTTGCTGTTGCCATTTATCTCATGCTGTCAAAGCACATCATTCGCATTCTCCTGGGGGTATCGATCTTCGGCAATGCGGTGAACCTGTCCATCTTCACAGCTGGCCGGCTGATGCGCGAGGTTCCGCCGATCATTCCCGAGGCATTGCAGACACCGGAGATCGCCACCGCCAATCCGCTCCCGCAGGCGCTGGTCCTGACGGCGATCGTGATCTCGTTCTCGCTCTTCGCCTTCCTGCTTGTGCTGGCATTCCGCGCCTATCAGGAACTGGGAACCGACGACACGGACGGTATGCGCGTTGCCGAACCCGAGGGTGAGCCGATGCCCCCGCTTGGATACTGAGACACCGATGGCCGCTGAAACGATCGATATTTCCAACGCAATGGTGACAGAGCCGACGGTGCTGGGCGACTGGATGCTGGTGGCCCCGATCGGGGTGCCGATCCTCTTCGGCGCCGTGCTGCTCATGGTTCGTCACGAAACCCGGCTGCATGCGGGCATTGCCATTGCTGGGCTGCTCCTGACGCTGGCCGCGAATGCGGCACTCCTTCTGCAGGTGCTGGCGGACGGGCCGCAGGTGATGACGATGGGGCGCTGGCTGCCGCCCTTCGGCATATCCTTTACCGCGGATGCGCTTGGCGCGTCGCTTGCCTTTGTCGCGACGCTGGTCGCGACTGTCTGCGCGCTCTATGCGATGAGGGACATTGGCGCGACCGGCCGGCGCTACGGCTTCTACCCGTTCCTGATGCTTCTGATGGCGGGGGTCGGCGGGTCATTTCTGACGGGCGATATTTTCAATCTCTATGTCTGGTTCGAGGTGTTTCTGATCTCGTCCTTCGGTCTTCTGATACTCGGATCGACCGACCGCCAGCTCGACGGCGCGACCAAATACGCCATTCTGAACCTGGTGGGCACGACACTGTTCCTGACCGCGACCGCCTACCTTTACGGTACGTTCGGAACACTCAACATGGCCGACATTGCGCGCAGGGCCGGTGCCATGCGCGAGACCGGGCCACTGATGACGCTGAGCGTCCTCTACCTGCTCGCGTTCGGCATGAAGGCCGCCGCGTTCCCCGTCAATTTCTGGCTTCCTGCCTCCTATCACACCCCTCGCATCGTCACGGCGGCGCTGTTTGGCGGTGTGCTGACCAAGGTTGGCGTTTATGCGCTTCTGCGCGTTCTGGTGATGCTGTTCCCCATCGAGCGGGCGGAGCTTTCCGGCGTCATCGCCTGGGTGGCTGCCGGCACGATGGTGCTCGGCATCATGGGCGCGATCGCGCAGTCGGATATTCGCCGCGTTCTGGGCTTCGTGGTGATTTCCGGCGTCGGTGTGATGCTTGCGGGGCTCGCATTGGGAACCGAGACGGGACTGACGGGGACGATCCTCTATGCGTTCCATTCCGTTCTGGCGATGACGGCGCTTTATCTTCTGGCCGGCGTGATCAAGGAGCTTGGCGGGAGCTATTCGCTGCATGAACTGGGCGGGCTCTACCGTGCCTATCCGGCGATGGGGGCTTTCGCGCTTGTTCTTATGCTTGCCGTGGCAGGGCTGCCGCCGGCATCCGGTCTGTGGCCGAAAGTGCTGCTTGTACGGGCTTCGCTGGAAGCCGGCTGGCCCTGGCTCTCCTTCGCCATTCTGCTGACGGGGCTTTTGACCACGATCGCCCTCGGGCGCGTCTATATCCTGGCGATCTGGCGCAACAGGCCACAGGAGGCTCCTTCCGATGAGGTGGTTGCGGGCGCCCCCGGCTATGGATACGCCTCAATGACCCTGCTGTGCGTCCCGATTATCCTGCTTGGCGTTTATCCGGAACCGTTCATCCAGGTGGCCGAGGCTGCCGCTGCCGGGCTTCTGGATGCATCGGGTTATATTGGTGCGGTGTTTCCAGCGGAGGCAGCGCAATGAGACTGTCCCTGATCAACATCATTCTGGCGCTGATATGGACCGCGGTGAGCGGTTCCTTCACCCTGCCGAATTTCATTTTCGGTTTTCTCCTCGGTGCCGCTGCGCTTTACCTTATCCGCGAACAGGTCGGGTCGCTGGGGTATTTTGCGCGCAGCATGCGGGTGGTCTCGCTCGCGCTTCTTTTTCTCTACGAACTGGTGCTATCGGCCTGGCGGGTCGCTCTTCTCGTCCTGTCGCCGAAAATGGACCTGAAACCCGGCATCTTTGCCTATCCGCTCAAGGTCGACCGGGATTTCGAGATTACGCTTCTGGCAAACCTGATCACGCTGACGCCGGGAACCCTGTCTGTCGACGTTTCGGAGGATCGCCGCTTTCTCTATGTCCATGCCATAGACTGCTCCGACCCTGATGAACTTCGGCGTGACATTGCCGAAGGTTTTGAACGAAAGATCATGGAGGCGTTTCGATGAGCGCCAGTGAAGAATTTCTCGTCTTTGCCGAGTTTATTGCGCTCGCATTGCTGAGCCTGTCTTTTCTGCTGACGGTTGTTCGTGTTCTGGTGGGACCGAGCCTGCCAGACCGCGTGCTTGCCCTTGATATGCTGGTAACCATCGCCATCGGCTTCATAGCGGTTATCGGCATTCGCACCGGGTTCACGCTTTATCTCGATATCGCCATCGCTCTGGGGCTTGTCGGCTTTCTCGCAACGGTGGCGTTTGCCCGCTTCGTTCTCAGCCGTCGGTATGAGCAGGAGTTCGTAAAGCGCGATACGCTGGGCATTTACGGCGACAAGGAGCAGTGATGGGCGACGTGTTCAACATACTTACGGGCCTGCTCATCATTATTGGCGCAGCGTTCACGCTGATCGCTGCGATCGGCATTTTGAGATTGCCCGATCTTTACACGCGCATGCATGCTGCATCCAAGGCCGGGACGCTCGGATCGGGACTCATGCTTATCGCGCTGGCAATCTTTGCGCAGGACCAGGCCATCGTGACGCGTGCGCTGGCGGCGGTGGTTTTCTTTCTGCTTACCGCGCCGATATCTGCACACCTTCTGGCCAAGGCCGCCTATGCGGCAGGCTACAGGCTCTGGGGGCAGTCGGTACACGACGAGATGGCAACGCCTCAAAGCGCCGGTTCGCTTCCGGGCGAAGATAGAAGAAGTGAAGAAGAATAGAGAAAGTTTTTCTTCCAGTATTCTTTTTTAATTTTTCATGACGTCTCTTTCCGAA
The DNA here is from genome assembly GCF_900105565.1 of Nitratireductor aquibiodomus. Lineage (NCBI taxonomy): Bacteria > Pseudomonadati > Pseudomonadota > Alphaproteobacteria > Hyphomicrobiales > Phyllobacteriaceae > Nitratireductor > Nitratireductor aquibiodomus. The sequence continues at coordinate 3,847,524 of NZ_FNSL01000001.1, forward strand.
CGAAAGACGCGGACCGGTGTGGTTTCGCACGTTTCGCATGCGTGCAGTCGCTTCTCCGCGCGCTCCAGTCTCCGATTGTTACGCAATGCGCGGAAAAATTGATAAGGTCGACTTAGATTAGCCCTCAGTTTAAGATCAAACTTATCTGATTTTTGGAATGAATTTCGAATTTTTGAGATGGGATAAACAATCTGATTTCGCGTTCTGATAGTATTAATTTGAAATTGTGAGTTGACCGGCCGGAGGAAAAGAACGATATGATTGCGGCTTGTCGGGAATCGATCAAAAAATGCCTGAAGAACTAAAGATTCCTACAGACACCTCATCACTGGCGGCATGAGGTTGTGGTTTTGAATTTACGTTGGGGCAAGGTAACGAAATGAACGAAGATTCTGTAAAAAACGATGATACTCTTATTGAACTGACCGCAGACGTCGTTGCTGCTTATGTCAGCAACAATCCTGTTCCTGCATCCGAACTTTCCAATTTGATTGCGGACGTTCATGCAGCGCTCGGTCGAGTGAGCGGCACTCCGGAAGCTCCGCCTGCTGAAAAGCAGAAGCCGGCTGTAAATCCGAAACGCTCCGTGCATGAAGACTATATCATCTGTCTTGAGGACGGGAAAAAGTTCAAGTCGCTCAAGCGCCATCTGATGACGCATTACAGCATGACGCCGGAGCAGTACCGGGAAAAATGGGGCCTGGATGCCAATTACCCCATGGTCGCTCCGAGCTATGCCGTGGCACGTTCGAAACTTGCCAAGCAGATGGGCTTAGGACGCAAGCGCAAGGAAAAATAGCGTTTGGCGCGGCGAGGCGTCAGAGTAATTTTCTCCGAGGCGGCGCAATCTGCGCCGCTTTTTTTATGTTCCCGGCCAACATCTCACGATGTGGGCGGGCCGTGCGGTTGCCCATCGCCGTTCAATGGTGAAGCGGAACGTTTTGTGCTTCGTTCGACGCCAGGCGCTTGAGCGCCTGGCTGAGGGCTATGTGGCGGTTGAGGTCGTAGCTCCAGTGATTGCGCGCACCCTTCAGACGCTCGCGCTCCATCAGCCGTCTGAGGCGACGAAGAATGTTGATGCGCTCGGCGCCCGAGCTTTGCTGCGCCTTTTGCAGATCCAGTCCGCCCGTCAGGAACAGCGCTGCTGTCTGCCGCGCGTTCTCGTAGCGCTGCCGCTTGGCTTCGCGGAAGGTCAGGCTCTCCTGCTTTATCGATGTCATGCTCAACCCTTTTTGTCGTGAGCGACAACTATGCGGGCCTCTGGCGGTGCGGGGATAAACCAGTGCTGAAAATTGCAGGCCGGCTTTACTTCTTCTGTGATTTCAAACCTTTGCAGGATTTCAGCGGATTATCTGTTCGTAATTTGTTCCCGGGTGTGGATGTCTAGGGTATAAGAATTTATTCCTCTTTCCTGTGAAGGGATAAAGCCTGTGCATTCAAACGCTGCCAAATCATCGGAACAAAGAGAAGGGCGGATCGGAACGCCTGGAGAACAGTCACCCGCAATGCTGCATCGCCGTTTGAGCCCGGTTGCGGAGGAGCGTGTCGGGGAGGTTTGCGAATGTGTTCTCGACATCGTTGCCGCACTCTTCAACGTGAGTGGGCGTGAGCTGCGCGAAACACGGCGCTCTTCTACCAGCGTGACGCGCGTGCGGCAGATCGGCATGTACGCTGCGCACGTGGTTCTTGGGCTCAACATGACCGAGGTGGGGCGCGGCTTCGGGCGCGACAGAACCACGGTCCAGTACGCCTGTCATATCATCGAGGACATGCGTGACGACGAGGAGTTCGACCGGATTGTTTTGATGACGGAACGCATCACTGCCGCGGCGTTCCGCAACATGGAGCTGCGTTGACATGGCTGCATTCAAGGAAGAGGTGCGCCATGCGCGCGAACGCCGGCGCTGTCTGCGGTTTCTGCAGAAGGGGCCGGCCTGGCAACAGCGCGGCGCGAAGGGGGGATGCGTGCTGCTCGACGGCGGTGAGCGGGGCACGGTTTCGGTATCTCTTACCGTGCTGGGAGCGCTGGAGAAGGATGATCTCCTGCGCTGCAGTGAGGGCAGGGTTGTGTTGACTGCAACAGGTGTCGCCTGCGCGCGGCGGCTGGCAGCGCGCCGGGATCCTTTCAGGGGCCAGCATTGGGAGATTGAACGCAGGGTGCTGCAGCAGGGGACTGAGAAGGAGATCGTTTCGGCGACACTCAGTGAATCTCCGCTTGCGCAACTGGCGCGCCGGCGGACACGCAACGGCGAGCCCTTTCTGACCCGGGCGGAATTCGACGCTGGAGAGAAATTGCGCGCGGATTACACCTGCGGGCAGATCATGCCGCGGCTGAGCGCGAACTGGATGGCGACCGTTGCAGCGGGAAAGCGCGGCGCGGCGGCCGGAGGCGGCGTGGAACTCACGGACGCTGCTCTGGCCGCGCGTCAGCGTGTCGACCGCGCGCTCGATGCCGTCGGGCCGGAACTGGCCGGCATCCTCGTCGACATATGCTGCTTCCTGAAGGGGGTTGAGCAGGTGGAAACGGAGAGGGGCTGGCCCGTCCGCTCGGCCAAGGTGGTGCTGAAAACCGCACTCGGCGCGCTCGCGCGGCACTACGAGCCGTCTTCCGGCGCTCGAGGCGACAAATCTCGGCCCATCCTGCACTGGGGCGTGGAGAACTACCGACCGAAGCTCGCCTGAAAGTCCTGGCTCCAGGCAGGCAATCAGCCTGCCGCGGGCGCGACTTCGGTGGCTTCGTTCCGAATGCGCTGAACCATCGACCGCAGCCCGTTGGCGCGCTGGGGTGTGAGGTGCTCGTCAAGACCGAGTTTGCGCATGACGTTTTCGGCGTCGATCGCCAGGATTTCGCTGGCGCGCCTGCCGGAAAACAGAAGCATCATGATGGCGACAAGACCGCGTACGATATGGGCATCTGAATCGCCCCTGAAGCTCAGCACCGGGTCGTCGCCGTCTCCACGCTCGGTGTGTAGCCATACCTGGCTGACACAGCCGCGCACCCGATGCGCCTCGTCGCGCGCGGCTTCGGGATAGGGTTCCAGGCCGTTGCCGAGGTCGATGATATAGCGGTAACGCTCTTCCCAGTCGTCCAGGAAGGCGAAATCGTCGTAGATGGTGTCGATCGTGGTGCTCATTAAGCCGGATATAGTGATTGTCCGGCCGTTCGTCACGGAAAACCTTTGTTTGCCGCCAAAAGCCGGCGATGATCTATTGATCGTGACCGGCGGGGTGCTCGGCAACGCTTCCGGTTGTCAGGGGCGCTTCCATTGTGCCTGCAGTGGCCCCTGCCGAACCCTCTGCCGAACCATCTGCCGGCTCTTCGAGCATCTCGTAGGCAAAACGGGCGCTTTCGCGGGCGCGCGCGCCGATCGTTTGAAGGGCGGCACGTCCGGTCTCACAGACCTCGGGCTTGCGTTCACAGATGCCGACCATGTCGCTGATGGCCTCGCGCGCCGCACCCAGCGCCTGCAGGGCGCCGACCTGCGGTGTTTCCGTGCCATCCTCGCTGCCGGTTCCGCCGATTGGCAGCAAAAGCAGCACCAGTGAAAGCCAGAAGATCGAGCGAATAAGAAAGCCCATGACGTCCAGTCCCGTTTCGTGCCCCGTGGGGCGTCCCTGGCAAATATCCTGTCATGGCCATGCCAAGGAGCTCTTGAGATTTTTCCTAAAATTGAAGGCAAACTTTTTAAAAGTTCGGAAATGCTGGCCTTTGAAGCAAACCTGTCACAAACCCGCGGGATGACGGTTACGCTTTGTTGGGCATCTAATGATCTGGCGCGGTTGATCTTTTTCTCCGGCATGGCCGAATTCGGCGGTTTTCAGTGCGCCTGTTTCTAAGGTCATTTTGTTCAGCGCGCGTTAACCATGACGACATTCATCCGCGTTTAACGGGCCGATTTCTTCCTTTTTGCGCTTGCCGTTCGCCCATCGGTGCCTGCGCTTATCCTTTCCTTAAACGCTCGGTGCGAGTCTCGACAGGAACAAGAACCCGCCGAACGGACAAAGCAAGAGCGCGTCGAGTTGAGTTCACGAGTAGCATCATATCAAGAATGGCCGGCAGCCCTTTCTGCCGCATGCGAAAGGCTGATTCATCCCAGTGTCGAACACGGGGTGGAGCGTTCGCGTCAGTTGCGGCTGGCGGGTGTGCTCTTTGCGGCACCCTTTCTGTTCGCGGGAGCGGTCGCACTACTTCTTGCAGGAACGGTCGGTTTCGCCCAGACGCTGGCGCTCGCCAGCGCGGGATTTGCGGTTAGCTGGCTGACTGCGGCGGGTCTGCTTGCCGGCGGGCGGCGGGCGTGGATTGAAGGGTTGGCGCTTGGTCTGGGTCTTGCTGCCGTCAGCGCCGTGATCGTGCTTTCGGGCGGGGTTGCTTCTCCCATGACGGCGATGGCCGGTGTTCTTGCGGCAGAGAGTTTCTGGATCGCGCGGACACGGCGCGCTGCCCTTACGGGCTGTGCTGCCGGTGCCTTGGTTCTTGTGCTGGCGGTCTCCGGCGGGACATTGGGCTTCGGGTTCCAGTCATCGCTGCCGCTGGCAGCCCATTGGCTGATCCCACTTGTCTATGCGGCGACGCTCGCCCTGCGCTTCGGCACAACAGGGGCGAAGCAGAAGGGCCTCGAGACGCCGTCACAAGAGACAGGCATCGAGGCGCGGATGAACGCGCTCGTGCTGCGCCTTAATGGCACCGGCGATGTGATGGATGCGTCGTGCCAGGCGGAACGTGTCCTGAATGTCCGGTCCGACATTCTCCTCGGAAACGGCTTTTTCGAGCGCATTCATGTGGGCGACCGCGTTGCCTATCTCTGTGCCGTGTCGGAATTGACCGATGGTGCCGACCAGCGCGCGATCAGTATCCGCCTGCGCATGCCCGCCGAGGGTGACGCCTTCCGTGCTCCCGGATACAGACAGTTCGGTGTCGAGCTTCTGAAGGAGGGCGACGCCGGGCAGATCGTCGCCATCATCCGCGACGAGAGCGATCGGGCAGAACTGGAACATGATGTAGCGCGGGCGCGGGAAGAGGCGCGTGTCGCAAAGGTTGAGAGCAAGCGCATGCTGGCCGCCGTCAGTCATGAACTGCGCACGCCGTTGAACGCGATCCTCGGATTCTCCGACACGCTTCAGACGGAGATATTCGGGCGCTTTTCCAATGACCGGCAGCGCGAATATGTGCGGCTCATTCATGAGGCCGGTGAGCATCTGCTTTCGGTCGTGAACTCGACGCTGGAAATCTCCAAACTGGAGGCAGGCACCTATACGCTGCACCCGGAAGCGTTCAGCTTTTCGGAGGCGGTGGACGCAAGCGTGGCGTTTGCCATGGCAGATGCGGCTGCCCGTTCCGTTGATGTCGATGTGGCTGTTGCGGAGAACGTCGGCGTCGTCTATTGCGACCGGCGTGCCGTGCAGCAGGTCTTGATAAATCTTCTGTCGAACGCCGTGAAATTCTCGCACGCCCATGGCCGCGTCCAGGTCACAGCCGAACGGTCCGGCAATCGCCTGGATTTCAGCGTCACCGACAACGGTGTCGGCATCGCGGCCGATGATCTGGAGCGCATCGGCGAGCCGTTCGCCCAGGTGCGAAATGACGAGACAAGGCACGTTGAAGGAACGGGCCTTGGCCTCGCGCTCGTGAAGGGGCTTGTGAGCCTGCAGGGCGGTGGTATGACGATCGACAGCGCGCCCGGCGAAGGCACGCGCGTAAGCATTTCGCTGCCGGTTGGTGTTGGCGCGGAAAAGGACGAGAATGGCCGGGGTGGCAAACCGGTATCTGACGATGAGTGGAGTCATGAAGAATACCGCAAGACGGCCTGAACCGGAGGTCACGTTTGGAACTCTGCTCCGCGCCGGGCTTGCCGGCGTCGGAATGGCAATCGTGCGCAATCCGGTGGCAGTCGGTGGCGCGACGGCCTTTGCCGTCGCCTTCTCCTTCGTTTCGGCAAACGCGCTCTGGTACCAGCCGCATTTCCACTCGGGCGCGCTGATTTCGACGCGCACGCCCGCCTTCACGGATCCCCGGAGCGGGCCGGCATCTGGGCGGCCCGCCATGCCAGCGGTGCCGGCAGTGATCACCGAAACACCCCGCCAGGCACCACGTGACGTGGCGCCCGATCAGGATACGACCGGCGCGATCCCGGTCGAGCGTCCAGACGAGGTGGCGGGAGGCGATCCGACCATACGCCAGGTGCAGACAGTGCTGCAGGAGCTGGGATTATACCGTGGCACGATTGATGGCCTTGAAGGGCCTGCAACCCGCACGGCAATTGGCAATTATCGCCGTATCGTGGATCTGGATCCGTCGCCGATGGTCGATGAGGCGCTGCTGCGTCAGCTCGGTCTCGCGGCGGTACAGCCTGTCAGCCACACGCCGCCCGCGTCTGCAGCGCCTTCCATGCCGCAGGTGCTGCCGACGCCGACGCCGCGACCGGCCTATCAACGCCCGGCGGCAACCCCGGTGAGCGTGGAGCGGGAAGCTGCGCAGGTGCCGGTGCCGGCGGCGGAGGTTCCGCAGCCGCGTGTTCAGACGGCGTCACTTGATACGGATGAAGCCGACCCGACCATCATGCGCGTGCAGGCCGGTCTGAAAGCGTTCGGCAATGACGGGATCGAGGTTGATGGTGTTCTCGGGCAGGGCACCCAGGCCGCCATCCGCGAGTTCCAGAGCCTTTTCGGTCTTCCGGTCAGCGGGCGACCGGATGAGGCATTTCTGGCCAAGATGCGCGAAGTTGGCCTGACCAACTGAGGTGAGCGCGGACGTCGTCGGCAGATCATTTTTCCGCAGGAACCAAGGAGGCGCTGCGCGTGCGTCTGACCAGCGAATTCTGGGTTTCAGCCCTAACAAAGAGGCTCTTCGCGGAAGGCGGGTTTGCGACGGTTCTGCAAAAGGGCGCGCGCGAGGCCGGAACCGTCTACATTCTGCTGCGCAATCGTCTAGGCCAGCAGGCGCTTTATGGTCCTGCGGCGCAGGCGGTCTATGACGAGGCCCGGCCCAATGAGCGGCGCTTTGCATTGATTGCGCGGGACGATGAGGAAGCCATCAACAGGCGCCTTGAGCGCGAGCGCAGGTTCGATCCCGACTTTTGGCTGGTCGAGATCGAAGTGACGGATTTGGACGAGGCGGAACGCTATTTCGAGATTGCGGCCGGCTGACCAGCGTGCCCAGGGCAGTTGGCACCTGTCTGCCAGTCGTTCAGCGTCTGGCGCGCGGCGTCTGGAGACAGAGCCATGTAGCGCTCTAGAAAGAAGCCGATGGCGCTGCGCTGCGAAAACAGTCCGGGAAAAGCCGCCGCGGAAAGAAGGAAAGCTTCCGCATCATCCAGCTCCAGCGCTTTCAGGGCGATGATGAGTTCGCCATAGGTCGGAAAACCGGTTATCTCGCGGGCCGCCAGAAGGGTAATCCCAAGAACAGAAGATAGAGCTTTTTCGAACGCATCCTTTTCGCCGGAAAGGGCTGCCGCACGAAGAATCCGCCCGGCATCGCCCGCAGATGGGCGTTCAGCGCCGTTGCCCTGCCAGCCGAGCGGGGCCTGCGAATTGGCGGCTCGCATGATGAGACGCAGGCGGTTGCGCACGTCCGCTTCAGCGGCACTTTCTCCGGCTTCCGTCTGGCTGTCCGTCTCGGCAATTTGCGCCGTCAGCGCGCGGGTGAGCGCCGCAATCGCCGGATTGAGATCCGTCCTGCGCCCGATGACACGGGCATGGCCCTTTCCATGCCGTGCGATAAGACCGATCAGATCGACGTCCGACAGGGCCGGTGAGCGTATCAGAAGTGGCGCGGAAATCTCCGCGGGTTCGTCCACGAGCTTCTTGAGCAGGCCCTGCGGCGGGGTTCTGCATTCTGAAAGGACCGCGGCCGCGTAGCGGCGCGTTTCGGCGGATATCAAAGGGTAGAGGGGAAGGACAAGATCATCCAGCTGCGCGATTTCGCGCCGTGTCGGACGTGTGAGCGACACGAAGGCGGACACCGCGGCGCGAAACAGCCGCTCGGGTCTTTGCGCTTCCCCGCCAGAAGCCAGTTGCCTGAATACAGCGGACGACACGCAGACCAAAACCTCCGAAACGCGACTGGTTACAAGATACCTCACCGGTGCTGCACCTGGAGCGCCGATGATTGATGAGATTTACACCCATTCCCTTAGCAAGCTGTTAACCGGGTTCTTTAGACTTCTGTTCAGACTCTCCGGTTCTGACCCGGTTGATGGGTTTGTCTGTCGATGGGAGGTAACCAAACGTTAACCATGTACTGCCTTACTGGAAGAAGGAGGCGTTGCGTACCACTCCATCACCGAAAGGGACGCGATGTCATGGCTACGATACTGAGCTTTGCAGCGGCAGCGAAACGATCGTCGTCGGCTGCACCCAAAAGACGGACTGCCGGCGCTTCGATCATCATTTTTCCCGGCGTGCGCTATGAGAGACGACCGGACGGTGATCCCGACACCGGTGGAGACGACCGCCCGCACGATGTCCGCCGACGCTCGACCAAGGGTTAGGGTCCGGACCCTGGCGCAAGAACGCGGCCGATGGCACACCGGTATTGTCCGGTGCGCTCCCGTGGAGGCGGCTGGAAAGCGTGTCAGATTCACAGTGTCTCGCAGCGAAGGCCCTCAAAGAACCGCTCCACGATGATCCGCCAGCTCCCGTCGGGAACGAAGACGCGGATCACAACCATGCCTTCCCCTATATCCGTCTGGGCGATCAGCGAGGTTGCGAGTGTTTCGGGAACCCCCTTGCGCAACTCCAGCAACTGGGCGGCGTTCACTATCAGCGCATCCAGTCCCCGGTTGGTGGCGCTCCGGTCGTTCGCATTGAACACGTTGAATCCGTCCCGGTCGTATACCGAGAACGACCAGAACGGCACGCGTTCGTCCGCGGTGATGCGGACCATTCCGTTTTCCAGATCAAAGCGGCACGCTGCCGTATCGAAGAACGGATTTTGTGTTTCGGCGAGGAGTGGGTTGCCATTGCCTTCGCCCAGACGGATGAATGCGTAGGGATCACCTTCCTCTGCCATCGCCGACCAGACATCGCGTTCTGAATAGGTGGGAAGCAGGAACAGGATGGCGATGTGAACGGCGGCGGCGCCGAACAGGCCAAGCAGGAGCACATGAAGGAGCCTAAACATCGCACTCCATCCGGGTGATGCCGGGCAGGCTCGTTTCACCAACGCGGGCGCCCGTGGATATGGGCGTATCCACCAGGGTGAGTACCAGTTCCATGGGGCCGGTTCCGGCAACGGCCAGCCAGTTTTCAGGCTGGGGGCGGGCCGAAACCACGATCTTCAGGGGCTGGCCATGGCGCCATAGGAGGTTGCGGGAATGAAGCGCCGAAGAAAAGCGGGCGGGCGCCGAAAGGATCTGCCTGTTCTCACCGGTGGCATGCAGGGTGAAGAACCGGGTGGGCGGGAGATCGCCCTGAAGCTGATAGGTGCACTGGCGCAGGAGAGGGCGCCCGGCGCTGTCTGAACCCGCGACAAGGACGATGCCTTCCGCCTGGCCAAGGCTTAGCTGCCCCAGACGCGTGCTTCTCGCCCGGGAATAGGGGTCGGCCTCGTGTGTGCCCTGCCTGGGAAAGGTGACCCATGGGCCGATTTCCACGGAGCCGATTGTCCGCGTCGATTCGAGCGCCAGCCACGCGCTGCCGGCACCGCCGCCAAGCGCGATGAGCAATACGAAGGCCACGAAGATTACGGTTTTCAGCATACGTGTTCCGGCAGGCCACGGACACTTCCGGATACTTCAACTCGAACGGAAGGTTCAAGCGTTTTGAGGTATGCCTTGCGCAGCATTACAGGGCGGACAGGGTTTCGTTGGAGGTGGGCTTGCGCAGGCGCGGTGCGGCCTCGAAATCCTTGGAAAGTCCCTTCAGGAAGAGTGAGGTTCGCGCCGAGAGTGCCAGCGGAAGCGTTTCGCTTTCCTGGCGGTCCCCGGCGCCTTCTTCGCTGGCGGTCTCTACCGCGTCCGTCTCGATGCGCATCGGCCCCTCGATGCCCGGCAGGGGTTTGATCTCGACGTTTTGATGTGCGTAGGCCATCAGGCGCTGCCAGACCATGGCGGGCAGGGAGCCGCCGGTCATGCGCCTTGTGGGGTGGAAGTCGTCATTGCCGAGCCAGACGGATGCAACATAGTTTCCGGTGTAGCCGACATACCAGCCGTCGCGGTAGGACTGGGTGGTGCCGGTTTTGCCTGCAGACCGCGTCATCGGCAGGGCCGCGCGCCGGCCGGTGCCCTGTTCGGGAACCAGGATGAGCATCTGGTTCATGGAGGCGGCCGCCTTTTGCGAAAGCACGCGGCGCGGTGGCGGAGCATCGCGGCCATGATCATAGATGAGATTACCCGAATGGGTCATCATCTGGACAATGCCGAAGCGCCTGTCGGCATAACCGCCATTGGCAAAGACGGAATAGCCGGTTGCCTGATCGAGCGCGGTCATGCCTGACGTGCCCAGCACCATCGTCTTGTGGCCGTTGAGCGGCGATTCGATGCCAAACGACTTGATCAGGGAAATGATCGGATCGATGCCCAGATGGTCACGGGCAAGCCGCACGGGAACGGTGTTGTAGGACTTGATCAGAGCGCGCGTCAGCGTGACGCGCCCGGCATAGCTGCGTCCATAATTGCGCGGGGACCAGCTGCCCCATGAGATCGGGCCGTCAGAGATGGCGGTTTCCGGCTCGAATCCGTTCTCCATTGCCACCGCATAGACATAGGGTTTGAAGGACGAACCGGTCTGGCGCTCGGCCTTTGTGGCGCGGTTGAACTGGCTCGCGCCATAGTCGCGGCCACCGACGACAGCGCGCACCGCACCTTCCGTGTCCATGAGCACGATGGCGCCTTCGGAAACGTCATAGTCCTTGCCGTACTGGCGCAGATGAAATTCGAGCGATTCTTCCGCAGCTTTCTGGAGGTTGGGATCAAGCGTGGTGCGGGCAACGAGGGAATGGGTGGCGCTGCGCGGAACCACCCGTTTGACCTCTTCAAAGGCCCAGTCGAGGAAATAGTCCGGTGTATCGGCGCCGTCACGGTCGACGGCCGTTGCCGGATGCAGGCGGGCGGAGAGAATCTGCCCCTCGCTCATGAAACCGGCCTGCACCATGTTGGTGAGAACCTCATTGGCGCGTGCACGCGCAGCCGGAAGGTTCACATGCGGCGCGTAGCGGGCGGGTGCCTTGAAGAGCCCGGCGATCATCGCCGCTTCAGAGAGGCTGAGATCCTTGACCGGCTTATCGAAGTAGAAGTCCGCAGCAGCGGAGATGCCGAACGTCCCACCGCCAAGATAGGAACGGTCGAGGTAGTATTGCAGGATTTCGGTTTTCGACAGGTTCATCTCCAGCCAGATCGAGAGGAAGGCTTCCTTGACCTTGCGCTCGAGCGTTCGCTCGTTGGAGAGAAACAGGTTCTTGGCGAGCTGCTGGGTGAGCGTTGAGCCGCCCTGAACAACGGAATTGGCGCGCACATTTTCGGTGAGTGCACGGGCAAGGCCCATGAAATCGATCCCGAAATGGCTGAAGAAGCGCCGGTCTTCCGTGGCCAGAACTGCCTTGATCACGTGGTCGGGAAGCTCGTCGACAGGCACGGAATCGCGCTGAATGATGCCGCGCTGGCCGATTTCATTGCCGTAGCGATCAAGGAACGTGACGGCGTAATCGTCCTGCGCGCGCCAGTCGCCCGCGGTTTCCTCGAAGGCAGGCATGGCGAGCGCCAGCATCACGACCGACCCGACAGCTCCCAGCGTGGCACCCTCGCTGAAGATTTCGACCACGGCGCGCCTGGCACCGTAGACGCGGAAGCGGCGGAAGAAGATCGTCACGCTTTCCCAGAACTCGGCGAGCTTGAAGCCCGCTTCGTAAAGCGTGGAATCGATCCAGGCGTCGAGCGCCAGCAATCTGGTCGCCCGCGGCGCCTTACTCTGCCGTTTTTCGCGCGGCATTCTCACCCAAACTCCCGTCCGGCCATTTGCGGCCAACCCGTTCGAATCCGTCCTGCGGAACCGCCAGCCGGACACGACCCCACATCGATTTCCGGCATGTAATGGCCATTCTAGCGGATTGCTCTGTGAGTTTCTTCGCATTTCCGCCGCTTCCGCAAGGGAATTTCGCCGAAATGGCTAACGGATGGGATGCGTGCAGGAGAATTTAGGAAAAAATTCTTGACAGCGTAACGGTTCGCCGGTAGGGTTCATGCATGGTCGCAAAGTTGCGGCGTTTCGAGGCGGGTCCTTTGGCGAGGGCGCGCCTTTTTTGTTTTCGGACATGGATGGACGCTATGGGCAAGATGGGTGCGGCCGATCTGATGGCCGTGCGTGCGCTTCGTGAAGGTGCGCCTCCCTCTTTTGAACTGCTGGCGCTGGCAAGCGGTCGTTCGGAACGGCTTTTGCGCAAGCGGGCGCAGGAGGAAGAGTGGGGATCGCCAGACGATCCGGCGCTGCCGCCATCGATCGAGCGGACGCAAAGCATGATCGGGATGCTCTTCAATCAACTCCAGCGGGCAATCGAGGATGCGGTTCATCGCGATCTTTTCGACAAGGGGCGGATCGAAGGCCTCGGTTCGATGCTCAAGGTCGTGGAAAAGATGAACGAAATCGCGATCGAGCAGCAGGACATGAATGGAAAGCATGCCCCCAGCGATGAAGAAATGGCCGCCGCACTCGACCGCATTGACGACCGCATCCGCTGCCTTGCTGCAGAGCTTGCAGAAAGGATGGGCAAGGCTGAATCTGGCACAGGAACTGGCACACGCCATTGAACGCGAATGGCTGGGTGCTGCGCGGCTCGCGCAATATCCGCTTGGAGCGATTTTCGACAGCTGGCTGGTGATGGGCGGTCGTGGCGCAGGCAAGACCAGGCTGGGCGCGGAATGGGTGAATGCGCTGGTTCGTGGGTTTCCGCCCTTTGCCAGTGGTGCGCGGTATGGCCGGCTGGCCCTGATCGGCGAGACGCTCTCCGACGCACGCGAGGTGATGGTGGAGGGGCCGTCGGGTGTGCTGGCGGTTTCGCGTGGGGTGCGACCGCGCTTCGAGGCGAGCAGGCGGCGGATCGTCTGGGACAATGGCGCGGTGGCGCAGCTTTTTTCTGCCGAGAACCCGGACAGTCTGCGCGGTCCGCAATTCGACGCTGCCTGGTGCGACGAACTGGCCAAATGGAGACAGGCGGATGCGACATTCGATATGTTGCAGTTCGGTTTGCGGCTTGGCGAGCGGCCAAGGCAGATTCTGACCACCACGCCGAGGCCGATCCCGCTGATCCGCCGGCTGATGGACGATCCGCATGTGACGGTGACGCGGATGCGCACGGATGAGAATCGGGACAATCTGGCTCCGGGCTTCATGCGGGCGATCCGTCAGCGCTATGCGGGAACGCGGCTTGGACGGCAGGAACTCGACGGTGAACTGATCGAGGATCGGCCCGACGCACTGTGGACAAGGGCGATGCTGGAGGCGGCAGCTTGCGCCGAACGGGTGGATGACCTGAAGCGCATTGTCGTTGCGGTCGATCCGCCGGCTGCCTCGGGCCGCAGTTCGGACGCCTGCGGGCTGGTGGCGGCGGGGCTGGATGCGGTGGGCCATGGCGTCGTGCTGTGCGATGAGACGGTGAAAGGCGCAAAACCGCAGGAATGGGCGGCGCGCGCGGTGGCGCTTTATCACCGGCTTGAGGCCGATTGTCTTGTGGCCGAGGTGAACCAGGGCGGTGAGATGGTGGCGACGATAATTGCCACGGTGGACGCGAGCGTGCCGGTGAAGGCGGTGCGGGCAACACGGGGCAAGTGGCTACGGGCCGAGCCGGTGGCGGCACTTTACGAGCAGGGGCGGGTGCGCCATGCGGCGCGGTTTCCGGAGCTTGAAGACGAAATGTGCGATTTCGGTCTCGACGGTCTCTCGGGCGGGCACTCGCCGGACCGGGTGGATGCACTGGTCTGGGCCTTGAGCGAACTCATGCTTTCGAACCGGCGGGAGCCGCGCGTGCGCGCACTCGGCTGAGCAGACAAAGAAACACGGATCGGGAAAATCACATGGCTTGGTATTGGCCCTGGGCAAAGCGTCCGGGAGGTGCTGTCGCGCCGGTTGAAACCAAACAGATGCATGCCGGCGGCTTCGTCGCGTTGCACCGGGAGGCGGAGGCGCGGTTTACGCGGCGCGACTATGCCGCGATGTCGCGCGAGGGGTTTATGGCCAACCCGATCGCGCATCGCGCCGTGCGGCTTGTGGCGGAGGCGGCGGCGGCGATCCCCTGGCTGCTTTACGAAGGCGCACGCGAGCACGACGCGCATCCCGTGCTGGAGATGATGGCACGGCCCAACCAGCGCCAGGCGGGCAGCGGCTTCATGGAAGCGCTTTACGGGCATCTGCTTCTGTCGGGCAATGCCTATCCGCGCATGCTGGAAACGGGCACCGGCACGCGCGAACTGCATCTCTTGCGGCCGGACCGGGTGTCGGTGGTGGCGGATGCGGGCGGCTGGCCGGTGGCGCTGGACTATCGCGAGGGCAAGGCGCGCGAGCGCGTGCCGCTGGAGGCGGGGGCGGCGCTGCAACTCACGCTTTTTCATCCGCTCGACGATCACTATGGTTTCGCGCCGCTGGGCGCGGCGCTGATGGCGCTCGACACGCACAATCAGGCGGCGCGCTGGAACAAGGCGCTGCTCGACAATTCCGCGCGGCCTTCGGGCGCGCTGGTCTATGCGCCGAAGGAGGGCGGGAACCTTTCCGACGACCAGTTCGACCGGCTGAAGGTGGAACTGGAACAGGGTTACGCGGGTGCCGCCCGCGCCGGGCGGCCGCTGCTTCTGGAAGGCGGGCTCGACTGGAAGGCGATGAGCCTTTCGCCGCGCGACATGGATTTCATGGCGGCGAAGAATGGCGCCGCCCGCGACATCGCGCTGGCGATCGGCGTGCCGCCCATGCTGCTCGGCATTCCCGGCGACAACACCTATGCCAATTATCAGGAGGCGAACCGGGCCTTTTACCGCCTGACCGTGCTGCCGCTTGTGGGGCGGGTGGCGAAGGAGTTTTCCGCCTGGCTCCAGCCGGTGTTCGGCGCTGGCGTGCGGCTTTGGTACGACGCGGATGGCATCGAGGGGCTAGCCGCCGAGCGCGAGGCGCTGTGGAGCCGGGTGGGCGCAGCCGACTTCCTGAGCGACGAGGAAAAACGCCGGGCCGTGGGCTATGGCCCGCGCGGCGAGTGAGGCGCTTTATGGTGGATACGGAAATGCTTGCCGCCCGAATGCGCGGGGAGGCGGCATGGGTCCGGCTGCTGGCTGCTGCAGGGCGGCTGGAACGGGCACTGAAACACAACCCCAGATGGCGCCTTCAGCCGCGCGTTCCGGCGGGAAATCCCGGTGGAGGGCGGTGGACGGACGGGGGTGGGTCCGTTGTGGTGCCGGCAAGCGGGCGGGCATCGCGTATTGCGCGAATGCGCCGGCGCTATCCGGGTGCATCGCTCGCGCAGATCACGCGTCTCGAGATTGCTACGATGCAGGCGCGCACCGAACTCTACAAGGTACGCAGGCTCGACCCTCGATGGAGTTTCGGGGAACGGCTGAGGGGACCGGGAATAAATAGTGAAATCAGGGATTTGGAGGCTGTGGCGACGGCAGCGCGGAAGCGTTTTGGTGAATTGACCCGGGGTGCAATTCCGGAGTTCGATCCATTGTGGGGGCGAACGCGCTTATTGGAAGAGTTGCGCAACGCGGGATACCGATACAAAGGACCTGCGGATACCGGGCAAGGTGTTATCTACAGGAACTACGCCCAAGACACTGAAGTCCGTATCATGAGGCGTCCCAATAGAGAGCCACCGCTAAGGAACACGGATCCCGGTAAATGGTTGATGCAATACTACTATAGGTATAAAGTCCCAAATCGTCGCGAGGGACGACACGTTCCTATTCCCGATGGCCAGTGAGGCAACTTTCAGTGACCACGATCGATGAAGTCTGCAACCGTTTGCTTGCCACATTGGAGGAAAGTTGGGAACAGAACGTTTTTACCCTGATCAATACGGTGTTCGAGCCACCTTCCCGTAGTGATCTGGTTGAGTTTTGTGAGGCGGTTAGGTCTCTGCACCGGAAAGGACTTGCGCAGTTCTCGTGGGATACGGTGAAACCTGGCAGGTGTCCTCCCATGTCGGAGGCTGAAACTGTGGAGTTTCTGCGTTCCATGGAGAGCTGGTTTGTCCTTGCGGATGATGGCTACTGGACCTGCAGCAAGGGCGATTTTGGCAGAATGAACATTCCGCAGGTCGTCATCGGGGAGGCGGGTGCTCTTATCGGCCTGAAGCTCGAATATGAACGCGGGACTGAATGGTGGACCGCGCGCAGCCAGACGCTGGACCGCATCCTGTGCATTCTTCTGGCGGAGTGGAACCCGGAACTGGTGGAGAATCTTACAAAGCTCGACCGCACCTACACCGATCAGATGTGGACTTTTTACGGCTTGCTGAAAGATGGCGTTTCGGAGAAGGACCTGAAGTATCATCTGCTTGCTGCGGAGCGCATGCTTCCTGAGCTGGTGCCGAATCGAAAGAGGGTCGATCGGCTGGCCGGGCAGTTGCTGCAAGTGGAGATTCCGGAAGACCGGTAGAACCCGCAATCGGTGTGATGACGGGTTGTCTTTCTCTCGGCTGGGAGCGCGTGGATCGACAAGCGCCACGTCCACCATACACGGTGAAATACTTCATTTCGAAGCTGTTGCTCGACAGGCGCGTGAACGATTTCACGAGCTGACCCGCGGGGCGATTCCCCATTTTAATCCTCTCTGGGGACGCAGGCGGTTGCTGAAAGAGCTCTTTCGGAACGGGTACAGATTTGAGCGCAATGCCAAAAGTGGAAATGGTGTGATCTACCGCAACCAGGATACCGGCAGTGAGGCGGAACTGTATCGATATCTGGCGAAGGCTGTCGCCAAGCGTGAGCGCCGGGAGCGCCTGCTTTGCTGCGAAAGAAGACTGCTGGAACGCCTGTTTGACGATCCACGCGTCAGGCGCACCATGAGGGGCGCCTGGCGTTTCGATGCTGCGTAGACGGCCGGGCATTTGAGCCCGGATATTTGAACAAGATCCCGAACGAGGATTTTTCCCATGACCGACATGACCCATGCGGGCTGGATATGGCTCGCAAAGGGGGCTGGCGCTGTGGCCGGCTCCGCGATTTCGCTTGCCTATATCCTGCCCAATCACCGGCGCGATGCGGCGATCCGCTTTGCTGTCGGTGTGGTGTGCGGAATGGTTTTCGGCGGGGCGACGGGGCTGAAGCTCGCCGAAATTCTGGAGCTGGCGGAACGGCTGGGGGCGGCCGAAACCATGCTGATGGGAGCGGCTGTGGCAAGCCTTTGCGCCTGGAGCGCCATTGGGCTTGCGCTGCGGTATTTTCAGGCGCGCCCGATTGCGCCGCTGCCGCATGGCCGTGCCGACACTTTTCACAATGAGAAAGGACGCTAGAGCATGCAGGCAAAGATCGCGCCGATGCCCGACGAGCGCAAATATGCCGGGCTCGATATCGAGACGGTCGAGGCGGATGGAACGTTCTCTGGCTATGCGAGCCTGTTCGGGAAGGTCGACCTTGGCCGTGACGCGGTGGAGCGGGGCGCGTTTGCGCGCTCGCTCGAAAAGCGCGGGGCGGCCGGGGTGCGCATGCTTTTCCAGCACGACCCGAACCAGCCCATCGGCACCTGGGAGGAACTGCGCGAAGACGCACGCGGCCTTCTGGTGCGGGGAAGGTTGGCGCTTGGTGTCGCCAGGGCGCGGGAGGTCTGGGAGCTGATGCGCGACCGGGCGCTCGACGGGCTTTCCATTGGCTTTCGCACCGTAAAGGCGAAGACGGAGGCGAAGACCGGCGTACGCCGCATTGTGGAAGCGGATCTCTGGGAGATTTCCGTGGTCACCTTTCCCATGCTGCCGGAGGCGCGTGTGGACGAGGTGAAGACGGAGGGAAGGGGCGCGCCGTTGCCCACGGCGCGCGACTTCGAGCGTTGGCTGACGCGGGATGCCGGCCTGACGCGGCGCGAGGCCCGGGTGGTGATCGCCAAGGGCTTTGGCGCTTTGAAACGCGAGCGGGACGCCGCGCGGGGCTTTGATGACGGGCTGGCGGCGGTGATCCGCCGCGCGGCCCGCATGTTCAACGATTGAGGATGAAGACATGACGGCAGGACAGGCAAAACGCGCGCCGGAGGTGAAATCGGCGCTGGACGAGGGCGATGTGACGGGCGCTTTCCATGAATTCATGAACGCGTTCGAGACCTTCAAGGAAGCCAACAACGAGAAGCTGAAACAGCTTGAGACGCGCAGTGCCGATGTGGTGACGGTGGATAAGGTGGAGCGCATTTCGCAGGCGCTCGACGAGCAGAAACAGGCGCTGGACACGCTGGTTCTGAAGAAGACGCGGCCGGTGCTGGGGCGCGGCGGCGCGGCACTTCATGACCTGGAGCGCAAACAGGCGTTTGACGCCTATATGCGTTCGGGCGACGAGCGCGGCATGCGCTCGCTTGAAGAAAAGGCAATGTCCTATGGCTCGGCGCCGGATGGTGGCTATCTGGTGCCGGATGAAACGGAGGCAGCCATCGGCGCGCGGCTGGCGGAACTCTCTCCGATCCGCTCCATCGCCTCGGTGCGGCAGGTTTCGAGTGCGGTTCTGAAAAAGCCGTTTGCGGTGACCGGCCCGGCGGTGGGCTGGGTGGCAGAGACGGCGGCGCGCCCGGAAACGGCGACGGGAACGCTGGACGAACTGCAGTTTCCCACGGCCGAGCTCTACGCCATGCCGGCGGCAACGGCGATGCTGCTCGACGATGCGGTGGTCGATCTCGACCAGTGGATCGCCAGCGAGGTGGAAACCGCTTTCGCAGAGCAGGAGGGCGCGGCTTTCGTCAATGGTGACGGGATCAACAAGCCGAAGGGCTTCCTGAGCTATGCTCGGGTGGCGAATGCCACCTGGAGCTGGGGCAATGTCGGTTATAATGTGACCGGCGCCGCAGGCGCGCTGCCGGCAACGGACTCCTCGGATGTGCTGATCGATCTGGTCTATGCGCTGAAGGCGGGCTATCGCCAGAGCGCCAGCTGGGTGATGAACCGCAAGACGCAGGCGACGCTGCGCAAGCTGAAGGACGCGGACGGCAACTATATGTGGCAGCCGCCGGCCACGCCGGGCAGCCGCGCCATGTTGATGGGCTTCCCACTGGTGGAGGCCGAGGACATGCCCGACATCGGCGCCGACACGACACCCATCGCGTTCGGCGATTTCCGCCGCTTCTACCTGGTGGTGGACCGCGCCGGCGTTCGCGTGCTGCGCGATCCGTATTCGGCCAAACCCTATGTGCTGTTCTACACGACCAAGCGCGTGGGCGGCGGCATTCAGGATTTCGATGCGGTCAAGCTTTTGAAATTCGGCACGGTTTAGCCCTCCCTCGACGACCATGCCGATGCGGCCCCGGAAGCAGTTCCGGGGCCGTTTTTTCAACGGGAGTTTCACGCATGACGCTATTTCGAACGGTCGATCCGTTGGTCGAGCCGGTGACGCTTGCCGAGGCCAAGGCGCATCTGCGGATCGGACATCTGAGCGAGGATGCGCTCATCGAAGGGTTGATCCGTGCCGCCCGCCAGGAAGTGGAGAAGACAACCGGACAGGCGCTGATCGATCAGTCCTGGCGGCTGACGCTGGACGACTGGCCGCAGGGCGATGTGCTTTATCTGAACCGGACGCCGGTGCGCGAAGTGCTTTCGGTGACGGTGTTCGATGCCGATGGTGCGGCCTCGATTGTCGATCCCGCTACCTGTCAACTCGATGTGCATGCGCAACCGGCGCGGCTGACGATTGCATCGCGGCCGCTTCCGGGCAGGCTGCTGAATGGCATCGAGATTGATTTCAGGGCCGGCTATGGCGAGGCGGGGACGGATGTGCCGGACCTTCTGCGGCGCGCCATCCTTCTTCTTGTGGCGCACTGGTTCGAATTCCGCACTTCGTTTGGGGCGGAAGATCAACCGGTTTCACTGCCGGCTGGCTATCAGCGGCTCGTCGAGGGCTATCGGAAGCCGAGGCTGTGATGCGGGTGCAGTTTATCGATCCCGGTGCGTTTCGCACGGAACTCAGCCTGCAGCATGCGGCACTCGTTCCGGACGGGGCGGGCGGGTACACCGAAAGCTGGAGCGAGACGGCGACGGTCTTCGGTTTCATCGAGCCGGTGCGGGCGTCGGCACCTTTCGGCGCGGGGCAGCGCCATGAAGAGGTGACGCATCGCATCACGCTGCGGTTTCGACCCGGCGTGGGCGGCGGCATGCGGCTTGTGCGCGCAACACGGGCTTTCACCATCCTGACGGCGCACGATCCCGACGAGACCGGGCGTTACCTGGTCTGTCTCGCCAAGGAGAAGCAGACATGAAGATGAGCATGAAACTGACTGGCGAGGGACTGACCCGCGCGCTGCGCCGGCTGGCGCACAGGGTCGCAGAGGCGGGGGAAGAGGCGCGTCGCGCCTCACGCCTGAAGGAGAAGGCCAGGTTGGAAGCGCAGGAGCGTGATAATGCTCGACGCCGCGTTTGAACTGCAAAAGGCGGTGTTCGGTGCGCTGGCGGCAGATGTGGCGCTGACGGGCGCGCTGGGCGGCGCGAAACTCTACGATCTGGCGCCGGCCCGCACGGCCTATCCCTATGTCATGTTCGGTCCGGCCAGTGCTCATGACTGGAGCACGGATACTGAAGAGGGCAGCGAGCATTTTTTCACGGTCAATGTCTGGTCGAACGGCAAGGGGCGGCGCGAAGCGCTGCAACTGATGGATCGGATCGACACGGTGCTGAAGGGGTCGTCCCTGCCGGTTGCGGGGCATCAACTGGTCAACCTGCGCCGCGAGGGCAGTGAAATCCGCTTCGATGAAGACCTTATCGCCTATCACGGCCTGATGCGCTTTCGCGCCGTGATCGAGCCGGTCTGACACACCAACACATCCCTGGAGAACAAATATGGGTGCAAAGAAGGGCAAGGATCTGCTCCTGAAGCTCGACACGAGCGGAGCAGGGGCATTCACGACAGTTGCGGGGCTGCGCGCCAAGCGTCTCGCCTTCAACAGCGAGACAGTGGACGTGACCGACGCGGATTCAGCAGGCCGGTGGCGCGAACTACTGGCCGGCAGCGGCGTCCAGCGTGCGGCCATAAGCGGATCGGGGATATTCAAGGACGGGGCTTCGGATGCCGCGATTCGCAGCCGGTTCTTCGCCGGTGAGATCGCCGGTTGGCAACTCGCGATCCCGGATTTCGGCGTGGTGTCCGGCTCGTTCCAGATCACCGCTCTTGAATATGGCGGCAATCACGACGGCGAGGTGACCTTCGAGATTGCGCTGGAATCGGCCGGTGCCGTGAGCTTTGCGGAGGTCCCATGAGCAGCGTGAACCGCAGGCGCGGCGAGGTGGCCGCGCGGATCGACGGCCGGGACTACACGCTTTGCCTGACGCTGGGTGCGCTGGCCGAGCTCGAAGACGCCTTTGCCGCGGACGATCTGGGGGAACTCGCAACACGGTTTTCGAGTGGACGCCTTTCGGCACGGGACATGCTGCGGGTGATCGCGGCCGGTCTTCGCGGCGGCGGCCACGCCGTGAGCGAGGAAGACGTGCGGGCGATGCGATGCGACGAGGGGGCGGCCGGCTTTGCCCGCACTGTAAGCGCGCTTCTGATGGCAACCTTCGGTGGCTCGGAGGAACCGCCGCAAAACCCTTGAACGCCGCAGCACCCCGCGCGAGACCCTTTCCCTGGAGTGAGGTCATGGGGTTTGCCTTCGGGGTGCTGCGGCTTTCACCGGATGCGTTCTGGTCCATGACGCCGCGCGAACTGAATTGCGCGCTGGAGACCGTGTGCGGCAGCGCTGTCAGTGTACCGGCACGCAACGATCTCGATCAGCTGATGGAACGGTTTCCCGATCGCCAAAACCGAGACTGAGCGGAGGCAAAACCTTGGAAGACATGACCTTTGAGATCCGCGCGGATACCAAGCCGTTCGCGGAGGCGCTGGGCGAACTGGAAAAACTGGCGGACGGCTTCGGCCGGCAGATGACCGGTGCACTGAAAAGCGCGGTTGTCAGCGGAAAATCGTTTGAAGACGTGCTGCGCAACATCGGCATGAACCTGGCGAGCATGGCGCTGTCGCAGGCGCTGCAGCCTTTGGCGGCGCTGGGCTCGTCGCTGTTTTCCGGCGTCTTGGGTGGCATCCTGCCTTTCGCCAAGGGCGGCGTGGTGCCGTTTGCAGATGGCGGGATTGTCTCCTCGCCAACCTATTTTCCGATGGCAGGCGGTACGGGGTTGATGGGTGAGGCGGGCGCAGAGGCGATCCTCCCCCTGCAGCGCGGCGCTGACGGGCGGCTGGGAGTGGCGGCGGGCGGCGGCGCCCCCGCGGCGAACATCGTCTTCAACGTGTCGACGCCGGACGCTGCATCGTTTCGCAAATCGGAGGCCCAGATTACGGGCATGCTGGCGCGGGCTGTCTCGCGTGGCGCCAAAACCTTTTGAGGCAGGAGAAGAACCGGCATGAACGCCTTTCATGACGTGCGGTTTCCGCTAGCTATCTCGTTTGGGGCCACGGGCGGGCCAGAGCGGCGCAACGAGATTGTGCAACTGGTGTCGGGCCGCGAAAAACGCAATGCGCGACAGGCGCTGGCGCGGCGGCATTACGACGCCGGGACCGGGTTGCGCTCGCTCGATGACGTGCATGAAGTGCTTGCCTTCTTCGAGGCGCGGCGCGGCTCGCTGCACGGCTTTCGGTTCCGCGACCCGTTCGACATGAAATCATGCCGGCCTTCGGAGACACCGACGGAGCACGATCAGACCATCGGTACGGGCGATGGCGTGACGGAACGCTTCGCGCTGGTGAAAACCTATGGCGAGGGGCAGGAGGCGGTCAGGCGCCCGATCACCCACCCCGTGGCCGATGCGGTGCTCGTGGCCGTCGACGGTGTGCTGAAGGAAACGTCACTCGACTATGCAGTCGACGGTGAGACCGGTGAGCTTGTGTTCCAGCCCGGGGCCGTGCCGGCTGTGGGTGCAGTCGTAACAGCCGGGTTCGTGTTCGACGTGCCCGTGCGCTTCGATATCGAACGGCTGTCTGTGAGCCTGAGTGCTTTCAGGGCAGGGCAGATCCCCTCGATCCCGCTTGTGGAGATACTTGCATGACATCAACGGGCGAAACATTGGCCGCGCACATTGAAGGGGAGGTCACCAGTCTTTGCAATTGCTGGCGATTGAGCCGGTCCGATGGCACCGTGCTCGGCTTTACCGATCATGACAGGGCGCTCCAGTGCGACGGAACAAATTTCCAGCCGGAGACGGGTTTCACGGCAAGCGAGGCCAGATCGTCGTTCGGGCTTTCAGTGGACACGGTGGACGTGGCAGGAGCGCTTTCCGCCTCTGATATCCGGGAGGAGGACATTCTGTCCGGGCTCTATGACGGTGCAAGGGTCGAGACACTGCTCGTCAACTGGCGGGACCCTTCGATGTTTCAGAGACTGCGTGTTGCCGTGATCGGCAAGGTGACGCGGCGGGATGGAAGTTTCGTTGCCGAGCTGGAAAGCGAGGCCTGGGCGCTCGATCAGCCGAATGGGCGAACCATCGGGCGCGGCTGCGACGCCGAACTCGGGGACCATCGATGCGGCGTGAACCTGAACGATAGTCGCTTTGCGGGTAGCGGCACGCTCCTTCGCGTCGAAGACGGCGGCATCGTGGTTGTTGCGGGGATTGGTGCCTTTGAGACGGGCTGGTTTGACAATGGGGTGTTGACCTGGACCAGCGGTGCGCATTCAGGCCGGAAGGAGCGCGTGGTCAACCATGTGAACGCTGGTGGTGATGCTCGGCTGTCACTGTGGCGGGAAGCGCCGCTGGCTGGGGATGCGGGAGACGCATTCACGATTGTCGCCGGGTGCGACAAGCGGTTTTCCACCTGCAAGGCGAAATTCCTGAACCAGCGGAATTTTCGCGGGTTTCCGCATCTTCCCGGTGACGATGCAGCCTATAGCTATGTGCGGGACGAGGGTGTCTTCGACGGCAAGGCGCTGGTGAAATGATGCAGCGGCAATTTCCGACAGAAGCGGCCCTGCGAAATGCCATTGTGGAAGAGGCGCTGAGTTGGGTCGGGACACCCTATCGTCATCAGGCAAGCCGTAGGGGCGTGGGCTGTGACTGCCTTGGTCTGCTCCGTGGCGTATGGCGGAATGTTTTCGGCCGCGAGGCCGAGAATCCCGGTGTTTACAGCGCTGACTGGGCCGAATCCACAGGAGAGGACCGGCTCCTTGCAGCAGCCAGACGGCACTGCCTGGAGGGGGCGCTTTCAGAACCAGGACCGGGCGACATGGTGATTTTTCGCTGGCGCCCGCATCTCCCCGCCAAGCATGTGGGCATCATGACGGCGGGGGACGCATTCGTGCATGCCTATGAGGGAAGCGCAGTCGTGGTGTCGCCACTCGTGCCGCAGTGGCGCAGGCGCATCGCGGGTATCTTTGCCTTCCCGATGCCTGCGCCCTCCAGATCCGGAAAGTAGGAACTCATGGCTACACTCGTCTTGCAGGCGGCCGGTGCATTCATCGGCGGCCTTCTTGGCCCTGTCGGCGCGACCATCGGAACCGCCGCAGGTGCCTTGGCCGGCTATGTTGTGGACCGGGCCCTTTTTGGAGGGTCTCAGCACTACGAAGGGCCACGCCTCTCGGCGGCAAGGCCGTTTTCGGGGGAAGAAGGCGCGCCATTGCCCCGGCTCTACGGCACCGTGCGCACCGGCGGGACACTGATCTGGGCGACGCGCTTCGAAGAAACCAGCACCACGGAGCGCCAGGGGGGCAAGGGTGGACCAAAGGTAACGACATACGCGTATTTCGCCAATGCTGCCTTTGCGATCTGCGAGGGGGAAATCGCAGGCGTGCGGCGCATCTGGGCCGACGGGCAGGAGGTGGATCAGAGCAAGGTCAACATCCGGATCTATCGTGGAACCGAGGACCAGTTGCCCGATCCGCTGATCGAGGCGAAACAGGGGGCGGGCAACGCGCCAGCCTATCGGGGAACCGCCTATGTCGTCATCGACCGAATACCGATCGACGATTATGGGCGGCGCATACCGCAGCTCCAGTTCGAGGTTCTTCGACCGGTTGGCGCGTTGAACGGGAAGATCGGTTCCGTCGCCCTCATTCCCGGTTCCACGGAGTTCGGCCTTTCACCTGATGCGGTAAGAATCCATGAAAGACCCGGACATCATAAAGTAATCAATCGCAATACGCTGGTTGCGGAGAGCGATTTCGAAGCCTCGCTTGACGAGTTGCAGGCGCTGCTGCCCAACCTGAAAAGCATATCGCTGGTGGTTTCCTGGTTTGGCACGGATCTGCGGGCAGGCAACTGCCAGATCAAACCCATGGTGACCACGCATGGCGGGAGCGCTTTCCCGAATCATTGGGGAAACATCTGGTCGCTCATGGGGGTTCCTTCGTCGTTCTCCAGTCACCTGTTCGGCGGTGGCGAAAATGAGAGGTGGCGGGTTTCCAGCCTCATGCGATGGAACGCACCGATCGTCTCATTCACCGAAAACGGTGCCGCCTATGGGGGCACGCCGTCAGACCATACGGTGGTGGCTGCCATCCGGGCAATCAGGGCGCGGGGGCTCAAGGTCTGGCTCTATCCGTTCATCATGATGGATGTGCCTGCCGGCAACAGTCTTCCGAGCCCCGACGGAGCGGCGCATCAGCCGGTCTATCCCTGGCGGGGGCGGATCACGTGCTACCCGGGGCCGGGGCGCCCGGGAAGCGCCGACAAGACGGCAGCGGCTGCCGCGCAGGTAAGCGCTTTGCTCGGCAATGCCGGCACCGCAGAATTTGCGCAGGCAGGTGATACGGTCGATTTCACCGGTGAACCGGAGGACTGGGGCTACCGGCGTTTTCTCCTGCATTATGCCCATCTGGCGGCGGTGGCCGGTGGTGTGGATGGTTTCCTGATCGGTTCGGAACTGCGCGGGCTGACAGGGCTACGGGATCAGAACGGTCAATTCCCCTTTGTCGAAGGCCTAAAGGTGATGGCCAACGAAGTGCGCGGACTTCTGGGGCCGCAGACCACGATCACCTATGGCGCGGACTGGACCGAGTATTTTGGGCATCGTCCTGCCGATGGCAGCGGTGATGTGCTGTTTCACCTGGACGGGCTCTGGGCGGACGACGCCATCGACGCGGTGGGCATCGACAACTACATGCCGCTCGCCGACTGGCGCGACGAGGACTATGCCGGCGACAGCCCGGACGGGTTTTCCGGGCCCTACGACCCGACCGGACTGAAAGCGAACATCGCCGCAGGCGAAGGTTACGACTGGTACTATGCGAGCGAGGCGGACAGGAACGCGCGGCTTCGCACGCCCATCACCGACGGCGCGCACGGGAAACCCTGGGTTTTCCGCTACAAGGATCTGGTTTCGTGGTGGTCGAATCAGCATTTCGACCGTCCAGGTGGTGTGGAGCAGCTCTCGCCAACGGGATGGGTGCCGGCCTCCAAACCGATCATTTTCACCGAGCTTGGCTGCCCCGCGGTCGACAAGGGGCCGAACCAGCCGAACGTGTTCCCGGATGCCAAGTCGTCCGAGAACGCCTTGCCGTACTTTTCAAACGGCGGACGTTCTGACCTGGCGCAGCATCGTCTGCTCGAGGCGCATTATGCCTATTGGGCGCAAACGGGGTCTCACAACCCTGTTTCGCCCGTCTATCAAGGGCCGATGGTCGATCCGAAGATGTTCAGCCTGTGGGCATGGGATGCACGGCCCTTCCCGGCCTTTCCCAATCGCGGCGACATCTGGGGAGATGGCGGAAACTGGGCATGCGGACATTGGCTCAATGGCCGCGCAAGCAGCATGACGGTCGGGGACCTGATCAACGCTATTCTGAAGGACCATGGTCTGGCGCCAGCGGAAACGATGCATGGCGATGGCGCGATCGCGGGTTATGTGGTCGCCAATCCGGCCACCGCACGGGCTGCCATCGAGCCGATTGTCGATCTGTTCGGGATCGGTGCCCATGAGCGGGACGGGGAACTCGTTTTCCGCTCGCTGGGAGCGGCCCTGAAGGATGCTCGGGAGGTTTCGGAACTGGCGACGGAAGCCGATGGCGCCGTTTTCGAGCGGATACGCGAACCCGACCATGCGTTGCCTGCTGAACTGCATGTGGATTTCCGCGATGAGATGCGCGACCACCAGGCCGCGACGACGCGCGCGGTTCATATCGGCGCCAGAGGACGACGAAAGCATTTTTTGAGTTTCCCGGGCGTATTAGCGGCGCCGGAGGCTGAAAGACAGGCGAAGGACTGGCTGCTGCGCCACTGGGCGGCGCGGGAAGAGGCTCGCTTTGCGCTACCGTTTTCTGCAGATCGGGTGCAGCCGGGTTCGATCCTGCGTCTTCCGGAGGTTTCGGGGCCGACCCGATATCTGGTCACCGAGGTTGAAGACGGCCTGTTCAGCAGCGTGAAGGCGCGGCGCGTACACGCCAATCCCGCGCCCGCGGCACGAGCGGCTTCAACGCCACCGGCAGATGATGGCGAGCAGGGCGAAAGCGCTGCCTTCGCGCTGTTGCTGGACCTGCCCTGGCAGCCGGGAACAAGGGAAGCGGAAGAGCAGTTTCGTGTCGCCGTTCACGCAACCCCATGGAGCAGCCACGTGGCGTTCGCCTCACCCGAGGAGAGCGGCTTCGAAATGCGGAGCCGGATTGCCCGGCGTGCCACCATAGGGTTCCTGAGAGAGGGACTGGATGTGGGCGTTTCAGGCCGACTGGACCGGAGCCGGACAATCACCGTGGAGCTTCTTTCCGGCGCATTGGAGAGTGTTTCGCCGGCGCAGCTCGTCAATGGCGCGAACGCGGCCGCGGTGTTCAGCGGGGCCGGAGTCTGGGAAGTGCTGCAGTTCACGTCCGCAGATGAGATCGAGCCATCGGTATGGCGGCTTGACGGGCTCCTGCGCGGGCAGCTTGGTACCGACGATGCAATGAGGGCCGGTGCCCCGGATGGGGCGGGATTCATCCTGCTCGATCAGGCCGTGCAGGCCGTGGGACTGCGTGCCGCAGAGATCGGACTTGAACGCCATTGGCGCATAGGCCCCGCCGGCGAGGCGTTTGGCAGCGCCCGCTTCTTTCAGATGCGGGCGGCGGGTGGTCTGAGAGCGCTGATGCCCCTGTCACCGGTGCACCTCAGGGCCCGTGAGGCCTCGTCGGGTGCGGTCGTACTTTCCTGGATACGACGTGGACGCATGGATGCCGACAGCTGGCTTGGCGACGATGTGCCGCTTGGTGAAACGAGCGAGCGTTATCGGATCGACATAGCCGGTGACGATGGCGCTCCGCTCCGCAGCGTGACTTCCGAGACTGCGGACTGGACTTACACGCCGGAAATGAGGGCTGCTGATTTTCCGGTGGCGCCGTCTGAAATCCGGTTCACCGTGCGTCAGCTAAGCGCGCAGGTCGGCCCGGGCATACCGGCGGCAGTTTCCGTCGCCGGCTGAGCACCAAAGGAGCGAAAGGAAAAAGGATGAATGACAGCAAACCCTGGTACCTGTCCCGCACGATCTGGGCGTCGATGGTGACAATTGCAGCGACGGCGGCAACCATGCTGGGCTATCCGCTGGGCGATATTGACAGTTCTGCCGTATCCGACGGGCTTCTGCAGGCGGTTACCGCAATTTCCGGCCTGGTCGCCATCTTCGGCAGGATCCAGGCCCGTAGCCGTATACGGTGACACAACGAAGCAGCGGCGCAGCGGGCGGTTGCGCCGCTGCTTCGAAAGGGCAGGATCGGGGTAAAATGACATGCTGTTCATTTCCTATTCAGCCTCGATGGGGTACATCGGATACATGTTCTGGCATCGCGCACATAAACCCGGCTTCCTTGCGGCTCTGGCTCTTCTGCCGGTGCTGCTCTGGCCCACGGCATCGCCAGCCCAGGCGGGCGTCGATTGCTACTCGGTCGGTTCACGGGTCGCCTCCCAAAACGGTGGTACGCTTGTTCAGGCAACTGCGGAGACACAGGGAGGACAGACCGTCTGCAGGGTGGTGGTGGTCATTCCGGGGGGCAACGGGGAACGTCCGAAGCGGGCCGAATTCGTTGTACCCGCAAATTAGAGCGTTTTCGCTTATCCTGGAATTGCTCTAGTGTCGCGCAGCGGCGGCGACAAAACCAAATTTTGAAACGAACCAGGTCGAGGGGTTAATGCGCATTCTCGTTGTCGAAGACGACAAGGATCTGAACCGGCAGATATGCGAGGCGCTGACCGACGCCGGTTACGTTGTGGACAGGGCATTTGACGGCGAGGAAGGACATTTTCTCGGCGACACCGAGCCTTATGACGCCGTGGTCCTCGATATCGGCTTGCCGCAGATGGATGGCATCAGCGTGCTGGAACGCTGGCGCCAGGACGACCGCAAAATGCCCGTTCTGATCCTCACCGCACGTGATCGCTGGAGCGACAAGGTGGCCGGCATCGATGCGGGAGCCGACGATTACGTGACCAAGCCGTTTCATATCGAGGAAGTGCTCGCACGGCTGCGCGCGCTCATCCGACGCGCAGCAGGTCACGCCTCGACGGAACTGCGCTGTGGGCCGGTGCGCCTCGACACCAAGGCCTCCAAGGCCGATGTCGACGGAATCCCGCTGAAGCTCACTTCCCACGAATATCGGCTGCTTGCCTATCTGATGCACCATCGGGACACGGTTGTCTCAAGGACGGAGCTGGTCGAACATCTTTACGATCAGGATTTCGACAGGGATTCCAATACAATCGAGGTTTTTGTCGGTCGGCTGCGCAAGAAGCTCGGAGATGTGGACCTGATCGAAACCGTGCGCGGTATGGGATATCGATTGCGCGAACCGGAGGCCGGTTAGGCCCCGGTGATGACTGATCCGAAGACGCAGTCCTGGCTCAGGCGCATCGTATCCCGCTCGCTTGCGGTGCGCGTCATCGCGTTTTCATCTTTTTGGGCAGTCATCGCGCTGGTTGTCATCGCAACGATCATCTCGGCCTTGTTTCGACAGGTGTCCGAACGTGGTTTTGACAGTGTTCTTTCCGCCTATCTCAACAATGTAATCGGCTCGGTGGGCATCGCTGAAGACGGTGACCTGCAGGGCAGTCCCAATCTCGACGATCTGCGTTTTCTGCAGCCCCAATCGGGCTGGTACTGGGCAGTAGAACCGGTGACCAGCGATCTGGGTGGGGCACTGCGCTCGCCCTCAATGGCGACGCCGATCCCTTCACCGGATAGCGGTGAGGTGCCGTTTAATACGGGGTTCCAGCGCAGCTACATGACGGTGGGACCCGGCGGCGATACGATCGAGGTGGTCGAGGCCGAACTCGTTGTGGGAGATCAGGGGCAGGTGGCCCGCTTTCGTGTCATGGGCAATCGAAGCGAGCTGGAGGAGGAGGTCAGTCAGTTTGTCCGCAAGCTCTATGGCTACCTCGCCATATTCGGTCTTGGCATGATCGCGATCAACGTCTTCGCCATCCTTTACGGTCTGCGCCCGCTCAATCGCGTGCAACAGGCCCTCTCGGATATTCGGGCGGGTTCTGCGCAGCGTCTGGAGGGGCCGTTTCCGACGGAGATCGAATCGCTCGCTGATGAAACAAACGCGCTGATCGACAACAACCGCCGCATCGTTGAACGCTCACGCAAGCAGGTGGGCAATCTGGCGCATTCTCTCAAGACGCCCCTGGCGGTGCTTATGAACGAAGGGCATGCCGTTGGCGGCGAACGCGGGAAGCTGATCACCGCACAGGCGACCGCGCTGCAACAGCAGCTTGATCATTATCTGCAGCGAGCGCGGGCCGCCGCACAGCGCGACAGTCTTGTTTTTCGCACGCCGGTCAAGGCGTCGCTGGAGCGAATGGCGCGCGTGATGGGCAAACTCAATCCTTCCATCGACCTTCAGGTGCAATTCCCGGATGAACCGTTGATCTTTGCGGGAGAGCGGGAAGACCTGGAGGAAATCAGTGGCAATCTCATGGAAAATGCCATGAAGTGGGCCCGAAGCCGGGTTTCTCTTTCCGTTGAGGAAGGAGAAACGCAGGGCGATGGGCATGGCGTTCTGATTCTCATCGAAGATGACGGTCCGGGCATTCCGGAGGAAAAGGCGCGCGATGCGTTGAAGCGTGGCCGGCGGCTCGATGAAACAAAGCCGGGAACGGGGCTTGGGCTTGCGATTGTCGCAGACCTGGTGGAAGAGTATGGTGGTTCTCTCGCTTTGGAACGATCCTCGCTTGGCGGGCTAAAGGCCGTTGTTTCCTTGCCGCGGGCAGAAACTCAGGGCGCCAGCTGACGAGAACTGCCTAAATTGGGCCAAATCGACGCCTTAAATGCCTTGCAAACGATAAGCGTGTCTCAGGGGACCATCGGGATCAATGAAAGTCGCAGCAGTTTTTGCAATAGCCTTCTCCGCTGTTTTGTCGGGCTGCCTGAGCAGCGACATGTCGGGTTCGCAGCTTGAGCCAAATCAGTTCGCGGCGTCCCAGGCGGCGGCTGACAGCTCCGCCATTTTGGGTATGGAGGGTGGCGGCCTGATTGGCGGTGAATTCGGTGAGGCACTGTCGCGCCGGCAAAAGCGCCTTGCGATAGAGGCTGAATACAAGGCGCTGGAGAACACACCGGCCGGACAGGATGTTTCCTGGCAGGACACTGGCTCGAGCCGGGCCGGGACGGTGCGCGCGGCACAGCCTTACCGCGTTGGTTCCCAGGATTGTAGGCAATACACCCATACCATCCAGATCAACGGCACACCGCGCGAAGCGCGCGGGACCGCATGCCGAAATGAGGATGGAAGCTGGATGCTGCTCGGTTAGAGCAATCCCCGGAGAAGTTGGCGCCGGTTCTCCATCCGGAACTGCGTGAGAACAATATGATTGAGCGCTTCTGCGCTCTATTGAAAAGTGGAAGCGCTCCGGGAGCAGCCCTGCTGCCATGGCGGCAACCCCCGCGGCGGGACGGGTTTGCCAAATGGCCGCAGGTGCGCCGAGTTGGCAGCGTCTTCCCCGACCGCTATTTAAAGCCCATGTTGTTCTGGATACTCGCAGCTTTTCTGACCTTCGTCGCAGCCTTTGCAGTGCTGCGGCCTTTCGCCATGCGCAGCACGATGTCCGAGGACGCGCGCGCTCACGATATCGAGGTCTATCGTGACCAACTCGAGGAAGTTGAGCGGGACGCCGAACGCGGGCTGATCGGGCAGCAGGAAGCCGAGCAGGCGCGGGCCGAGATCGGACGCCGCATTCTGAGGATTTCAGAAGCGGTTGGCGGCCAGAAGGAACATCTGGCAAGCCAGCGCGTGACACGCCTGACGGCAGCAATCGCCGTGCTCGCCGTGCTCGCCGTGCCACTGGTGAGCTGGGGGCTCTATGTGTTCACCGGGTCGCCGGAAATGCCCGCGCAGCCCCTGCATGCGCGGTTGGCCGAGGAGCCCGCCGAAGCGCCGATTGATGAGCTGGTTGCACGGGCCGAGACACATCTGGCAGACAATCCCGACGATGTGCGCGGCTGGCAGGTGCTGGCGCCGGTTTACATGCGTCTGGGGCGTTTTGGCGATGCACAGACAGCATTGCGCAACATCATGCGCCTGTCGGGCGATACGGCGGATATGAAAGCGGCATTGGGCGAGGCGATCGTCGGTAGTGCACAGGGCATGGTCACGGCTGAGGCCGAGACGGTCTTTCAGGAAGCGCTCGTTCTTGATCCCAGGGAGCCGAAGGCACGCTTCTTCCTGGGGCTGGCGCGTGCACAGGACGGCGCGACTGACGACGCCCGGTCGCTCTGGCGTGAAATGCTCGACGATCTGCCGGAGGTTTCGCCGTGGCGCTCGGCGGTTGAGCAGGCTATGGCGCGTTCGGGTGGTGCCGCCGAATCCGGCGCGGGGCCCAGTGAAGACGAAGTTGCGGCCGCTTCGGACCTCTCCGGGGCTGACCGGCAGCAGATGATCGAAGGCATGGTCGCTGGACTGGACGAGAAGCTGCGTGAAAATCCGACCGATCTGGATGGATGGCGGCGTCTCATTCGTTCATACATGGTGCTGCAGCGTCCGGAGGCCGCGAAAGAAGCCTTAGAGCGGGCCGTGGCGGCATTCGGCCCGGAGGCTCCCGAAAGCGGCGGTCTCAAGGGATTTGCGGCCGATCTCGGCGTCGTTATCGAATAGGTTTGATGTGACACGGAAACAGAAAAGACTGGCGATCATCGCAGGCGCGATCGGCTTTCTCGGTGCCGCCACCGGGTTGACCCTCTATGCTCTGGGGGAACAGACCTCTTATTTCTACATGCCCGGTGACCTGGCGGAAAAGCCGGTTGCTGCGGGCCAGCGCATCCGCCTTGGCGGCCTCGTGGAAAAGGGGTCCATCGAGCGCTCCGACGATACCCA
Organism: Nitratireductor aquibiodomus; assembly: GCF_900105565.1. Lineage (NCBI taxonomy): Bacteria > Pseudomonadati > Pseudomonadota > Alphaproteobacteria > Hyphomicrobiales > Phyllobacteriaceae > Nitratireductor > Nitratireductor aquibiodomus. The sequence goes on from NZ_FNSL01000001.1 coordinate 3,880,860, forward strand.
TGTCCGCTTTGCGGTGACCGATGGAAGCGACACGGTGACGGTGCGCTACAACGGCATCCTTCCCGATCTCTTCCGGGAGGAGCAGGGGGTGGTCACCGAGGGTGTGTTTGATGAGAGCCAGACCTTTGTCGCCGATACGGTGCTCGCCAAGCATGACGAAAACTACATGCCACGTGAAGTGGCCGACAGCCTCAAGGAAAAGGGTGTCTGGCAGGAAAACTGACGCTGGTTGAGAGTCCGTCGGGACGAGGCCATAAACGGCTTGATTGGAGCGCATGAAAGAATGAGCATCGAACTCGGTCACTTCGCCCTTGTCCTGGCTTTTGCGCTGGCGCTGGTTCAGATGACGGTGCCGATCGTTGGAGCGCAACTCAAAAACGACACGCTGATGCGCGTGGGCGAACCGGCCGCTCTGACCAACTTCATGCTGGTGGCGCTGTCCTTCATGGCGTTGACCTCGGCCTATATCCAGTCGGATTTCTCCGTCTTGAACGTCTGGGAGAATTCGCATTCGGCCAAGCCGCTTCTCTACAAGATCACCGGCACATGGGGGAACCACGAGGGCTCAATGCTCCTGTGGGTGCTGATCCTTGTCTTCTTCGGTGCACTGGTGGCTGTTTTCGGGCGCAACCTGCCCCTGTCGCTGCGTGCCAATGTGCTGGGGGTGCAGGGGGCGATCAGCTGTGCGTTCATCATATTCATTCTGGCAACCTCCAATCCGTTTGCGCGCCTCGACCCGGCGCCGATGGAAGGGCGTGATCTGAACCCCATTCTCCAGGACATCGGGCTCGCCGTTCACCCGCCTCTTCTTTATCTCGGCTATGTCGGGTTTTCCGTTGCCTTTTCCTTTGCCATTGCGGCCCTGATCGAGGGGCGGCTGGATGCGGCCTGGGCGCGCTGGGTGCGGCCCTGGACGCTGGCGGCCTGGATGTTTCTGACAGGAGGCATCGCAATGGGCTCTTACTGGGCCTATTACGAGCTTGGCTGGGGCGGGTTCTGGTTCTGGGACCCGGTCGAGAATGCTTCCCTGCTGCCGTGGCTGGGAGGAACGGCGCTGTTGCACTCGGCGCTGGTGATGGAAAAGCGCTCGGCGCTGAAGATCTGGACCGTCCTGCTCGCAATCCTGACATTTTCGCTGTCGCTGCTCGGAACGTTCCTGGTTCGCTCCGGTGTCCTGACGTCCGTCCATGCCTTCGCTACGGATCCGGCACGCGGTGTCTTTATCCTGTGCATTCTGATCCTGTTCATCGGGGGGTCGCTGGCGCTCTTTGCGTGGAGGGCGGCAACCCTGACGCCGGGCGGCCTTTTTCAGCCGGTTTCGCGCGAGGGTGCGCTTGTCCTCAACAACCTCATCCTGACGACGGCGACCGCCACCGTGCTGATCGGCACGCTTTATCCACTTCTGGTTGAAGCCGTGACGGGCGACAAGATTTCGGTCGGCCCGCCCTTCTTCAATCTCACCTTCGGCCCGCTCATTCTTCCCTTGCTGCTGATTGTGCCTTTCGGGCCCTTGCTTGCCTGGAAACGCGGTGATTTATGGGCCGTTTCGCAACGCCTGTTCTGGGCTTTTGGCAGCGCACTGGCGATTGCGCTTCTCGTCGTCCTGATGATTGACCGCGCCTCCGTTCTGGCGGCACTCGGCATCGGGCTGGGCGTCTGGCTGGTGCTCGGCGCGCTGACCGACCTTGTGGTCAAATCCGGGCTTGGCAAGGCAGCGCCGTCCGTGGCGTTCAGCCGTTTCAGGGGGTTGCCGCGCTCGGTGTTCGGGACGGCGCTGGCCCATGCCGGCATCGGGCTCACGACAATCGGGATCATCTCCGTAACCACGCTGGAAACCGAGCAGATCGCGGCAATGCAGCCGGGCGAAACGGTGGAGATGCAGGGATACAATCTACGGTTCGACAGCCTGCGCCCCTTCACCGGACCGAATTACACGGAAGATCAGGCAACGTTCATCCTGACCCGTGTGACCGGGAAACCGCTTGGCGAGGTGGTGTCTTCCAAGCGTCTCTACACCGCGCGTCAGATGCCCACCACCGAAGCTGGCATCCGCACACTTGGCCTGAGCCAGCTCTACGTTTCCCTCGGCGACCAGACCCCGAACGGCAAGATCGTGGTGCGAATCTGGTGGAAGCCGATGGTCACGCTGATCTGGCTGGGTGCGCTGGTCATGATGATTGGTGGGACGGTGTCGCTGCTTGACCGCCGGCTGCGGATTGGAGCGCCGATGCCACGCAGAAAACCGGCTGCAGAGGGCAGGGCGGCATGAGGCGGTTGATTTCCGGCGCTTTCTTCGCAATCTGCGGGCTTGTGTTTCTGGCGCTTCAGCCCGCATTTGCCGTGCAGCCCGACGAGGTGCTGGATGATCCGGCGCTGGAGGCGCGCGCGCGCGACCTTTCTGCCGAGTTGCGGTGTATGGTCTGCCAGAACCAGTCGATCGACGATTCCGATGCGGAGCTGGCACGTGACCTCCGGGTCCTGGTGCGCGACCGCCTGGAGGCGGGCGACCGCGACGAAGAGGTCATCGCCTATGTGGTCGATCGCTACGGCGAGTTCGTTCTCCTGAAACCGCGCTTCAGCTATCGCAACGCGCTTCTCTGGGGCGCTCCTGTCATACTCTTGCTGTTCGGGGGGCATTGATTGTCGCAAACGCACGGCGCAGGAAGACCGGAGAGGCTATCTCTGGCCTGAGCGCTGAAGAGCAAAAGCGCCTTGACCAGATTTTGAACGACCGTGACTGAAATTTTGCGTCGCAAACCTGTACGAAGGGTCCGCGCTCACCTAGCCTGAAACCGGCCTGCCTGTTGGCAGGTTCGGGCACAAGCGAAAGGGGACCCCATGACGGCGAAAACACAGAAGCTTGCGTTCAAAGGCCACTCCGGCGCTGATCTCGCTGCGCGGCTCGACCTGCCGAACGGGCCGATCCGAGCCTACGCACTGTTTGCGCACTGCTTTACCTGCTCGAAGGATCTGCTTGCTGCGCGGCGTATTGCTGCAGAACTGGCGCGGGCCGGCATCGCCGTGTTGCGCTTCGACTTTACCGGCCTCGGGTCCAGCGAGGGCGAATTCGCATCGACCAATTTCTCCACAAATCTCGAAGATCTGCTCAGTGCGGCGACCTTTCTTGAAAAGCATTATGAGGCGCCCTCCGTTCTGGTCGGGCATTCTCTGGGCGGTGCGGCGGTTCTTGCCATTGCCGGGCGCTTGCCCTCCGTAACGGCGGTCGCAACCATTGGAGCGCCTGCCGATACGGCGCATGTGCTGAAGAATCTGGGCGCTTCGCTTGAGAGTATCCAGCAGGAAGGCGAAGCGGATGTTTCGCTCGGCGGTCGGCAGTTTCGCGTGCAAAGACAGTTTGTCGAGGATGTCCGGTCGCACAGTCTTCTGGATGCCGTCGCCGGCATGCGCAAGCCGCTGCTCGTTTTGCATGCGCCGCTCGACGAGATTGTCGGCATCGACAACGCCACGCAGATATTTCTGGCGGCAAAACATCCCAAGAGCTTCATATCGCTGGACCAGGGCGATCATCTTTTGACAACCCCCGAGGACGCATCCTTTGCCGCAAGTGCGATGTATGGCTGGCTCTCGCGCTATCTTCCCGGCGACGAACCGCAGGGCACGGTGCCGGTCGAGCATGTGCGCGTGATGGAGACGGGACAGGGCAAGTTCCAGAATGCGGTACAGGCCGGCCGGCATCGTCTGTTCGCCGATGAGCCGGAGAGTTTCGGCGGGCTCGACACTGGGCCGTCCCCCTATGACTTTCTGTCCATAGCCCTCGGCGCCTGCACCACGATGACGCTGCGGCTCTATGCAGATCGCAAGAAGCTGGATCTCGGGCGCATCAGCGTCGACGTCTCGCACGACAAGGTCCACGCCAGGGATTGCGAGGACTGCTCCGAGGCGGCGAAGGCTCAGGGGCGTATCGACCGATTTGAGCGCGTCATCGAAGTGGAGAAACCCGTATCCTCCGAGCTGCGGGACAAACTGATCGAAATTGCCGGCAAGTGTCCGGTCCACAGAACGCTTGAGAGCGTCGCGCATGTTCATACAGGTGTTCGCGGGGAGGAAAGCGGAGCGGAGTGACCCGAAGCGGGCCCGAACATTACGAAAATTTCATCGGCTGGAAATGGCGTTGTAATGTAGGCACCGCTATTTCATCACCCTAAGACGCGTTTGCGCGCCGAAATGAGATTTTCCAAGAGGATAGGTTACCATGCACCAGGACGCGGATAACAAGGCACCGGAGAAGGGTATCATCACAAAGAAGCGCGGGCGCCTGATGGCGACAATCGCTTCCGTCGCCATTGCCGGGGCGATTGGCCTGGGTGCCGTTACCAGCGGAACGGCGCCGGTCATGGCTGAAGCCGTCCGGCTCGACCAGCCGGTTCAGGCTCCGAGCTTCGCCGATATCGTCGAGAAGGTTTCTCCTGCGGTGGTCAGCGTGCGCGTCAAAGCCGATGTCAAAATGACATCGAATCCTGGCGGCTCGGGTTTCTTCGACATGCCGGGCTTTGAAGAACTGCCGGACGGGCACCCCCTCAAGCGCTTCTTCCGCGAGTTCCGCGGCGATCGCGGATTTGAGCAGGATCGCCGGTCCGAGCGTCGTCGTCCCCGCCCGGTTTCTCAGGGGTCCGGCTTCTTCATTTCCGAAGACGGTTATCTCGTCACCAACAACCATGTGGTCGATGGCGGCAGCAACTTCACCGTCGTCATGGATGACGGTACCGAGATCGACGCAAAGCTGGTCGGCACCGACCCGCGCACGGACCTTGCCGTGCTGAAGGTCGATGAGGAACGCAAGTTCACCTATGTCGATTTTGCAGACGACGAGAAGGTGCGTGTCGGTGACTGGGTGGTTGCCGTCGGCAATCCGTTCGGTCTCGGCGGCACGGTGACGGCAGGCATCGTCTCCGCCCGTGGCCGCGATATCGGCGCCGGACCGTATGACGATTTCATCCAGATCGATGCGGCCGTGAACCGCGGAAACTCCGGTGGCCCGGCCTTCAATCTTACCGGTGAGGTCGTTGGCATCAATACGGCGATCTTCTCGCCCTCCGGCGGCAATGTCGGCATCGCCTTCGCGATTCCAGCCTCGGTCGCCAAAGAGGTTGTCGGGGATCTGATCAAGGACGGTACGGTTGAACGCGGCTGGCTTGGCGTCCAGATTCAGCCGGTGTCAAAAGACATCGCCGAATCCGTTGGCCTCGATGAGGAGAAAGGCGCGCTGGTCGCCGATGCGCAGGAAGGCGAACCGGCTGCCAAGGCCGGCATCCGCTCCGGCGATATCATCATCGCCGTTGAGGACAAGCCAGTCGCTTCGCCAAAGGAACTGGCCCGCCTGATCGCGGGCTTCGCGCCGGGCAATGAGGTCGACGTCACACTCTGGCGCAATGGCGAGACGGAAAACGTCACGGTGACGCTTTCCGAAATGCCGGGCGTGGAGACGATGGCATCGGCGCGAGGCGGTTCGCAGTCGAGCACGATGGATGCCCAGTTCGGCCTGAAGGTGACGCCGGCAGAAGACGGCGATGGTCTGGTGGTGACGGATGTGGAGCCCGGGAGCCCGGCAGATGACCGCGGAATCCGCCCTGGTGACATTATCCGCGCCGTCAACTCGCAGGCGGTGAAGTCGGGCAAGGATGTCGAGGAAGCCGTCTCGGCTGCCGTGAAAGCCGGTCGCAAGGCCGTGCTCGTGCAGATCGAGCGCGACGATGCCAGCCGCTTTGTCGCCCTGCCGACCGGGGAAGGCTGATCTCTCGGGCAGGTTTCGAGCTCCCCCGCTGTCGCTGTGGGGGAGTTCGGTTGTCATCCAGACCTTTCAGGAAGACGTCTCATCTGTGAACGGGTTATAACGACCGTATGAAGATTCTTGTCATCGAGGACGACCGGGAAGCGGCGGACTATCTCAGGAACGCCTTTGCCGAGACAGGCCACACGGCAGACATCGCGCGGGACGGCGACAGCGGCTTTTCCATGGCCGAGACCGGCAGCTACGACGTCTTCGTCATCGATCGCATGCTGCCGCGCCGCGACGGTCTTTCCATCATTGCCGAACTGCGTGACGGCGGCAACGACACGCCTGCGCTCATCCTCTCGGCACTGGGAGAGGTGGATGACCGGGTGACCGGCCTGCGTGCCGGTGGCGATGACTATCTGACCAAGCCCTATGCCTTCTCCGAACTGCTCGCCCGCATCGAGGTCCTGCGCCGGCGGGCCGGCACCAAGGATGTCGAAACCGTCTACAATGTCGGCGATCTGGAGCTGGACCGCCTGTCGCACACGGTGCGACGCGCGGGGCAGGAAATCGTTCTCCAGCCACGCGAGTTCCGGCTACTCGAATACATGATGCGCCATGCCGGCCAGGTGGTGACCCGGACCATGCTCCTCGAGAATGTCTGGGACTATCATTTCGACCCGCAGACCAATGTCATCGACGTGCACATCTCGCGTCTGCGCGGCAAGATCGAAAAGGGCTTTGAGAAGCCGCTGCTTCACACGGTGCGTGGCGCCGGCTACATGCTGAAGGACTGATGGCGCGGCTCCTTTCGATCCTCAACACGACGGCAGCGCGCCTTTCTGCGCTCTATCTCATCCTTTTCGCCGTCTGTGCCACATTCCTCGTCATTTACATGACATCTCTGTCGGCCCGCATGCTGGTCGGGCAGACACATGAGGCCATCAACGAGGAGGTGCGCGGCCTCGACCGCGCCTATCGCCGTGGCGGCCTGCCGTTTCTCGTGCGGGTGATCGAATCGCGCGCGCGTCAGCCCGGCGCCAATCTCTATCTTCTGGCCGATGCGAACGGTCGCATCCTTTCCGGCAATGTGGAAAGCCTGCAGCCGGGTGTGCTCGACGTGATGGGCTGGACCGAACGGCCTTTCACCTATAGCCGTTTTGGCGAGGGCGAGGCGCGTCTGGATCCAAGAGCGCGTGAGGCGGAACACAAGGCGATGGCCGTGGTCTTTCGCCTGCCCAACCAGATCATCGTCATGGTCGGGCGCGATCTCGGCGAACCGGAAAAATTCCGCAATGTGATGCAGCGCGCCCTTGTGGTCACGCTCGCCATCATGTGTGCGGGCGCCCTGCTGATCTGGTATTTTGTCGGCCGCCGCGCGTTGAAGCGCATCGACCGCGTCTCCGAGGCCAGCCGCAGCATCATGGGTGGCGATCTCAACCGCCGGCTGCCCGTTTCGGGAGCGGGTGACGAGTTCGATCGGCTTTCCGACAATCTGAACAAGATGCTCGATCGTATCGCGGCCCTGAATGAAGGGTTGCGGGAGGTCTCTGACAACATCGCCCATGATCTAAAGACGCCGTTGACGCGCCTGCGCAACAGGGCGGAGGCTGCGCTCGCCGGAAAGCAGAAAACGGCGGACTACCGCGCTGCTCTGGAGCGCACCATCGCCGAATCCGACCAGCTCATACGCACGTTCAACGCCATTTTGATGATTTCGCGGCTCGAGGCGGGTTACTCAGCGGAAGCCACGTCGACAATCGACCTGCGCGCCATTCTGGCCGATGTGGTGGAGCTCTACGAGCCGCTCGCCGAGGAGCAGGGCGTGGCGCTTGAGGCCGAGATTGACGGTGCCGTCACACTGCAGGGCAACCGCGAACTGATCGGACAGGCGCTATCGAACATCGTTGACAACGCGATCAAATACTCCGCGGGTTCTGGCGAGACGCCGGCGGTGCAGGTCTCCCTGGAAACCGCAGCCTCTGAAATTCGGCTGACGGTGCGCGACAATGGTCCCGGTGTCCCCGACGCGGACCGTCGCCGCGTGACGGAACGTTTCGTGCGCCTTGAGGAAAGCCGTACCCAGCCGGGGTCCGGTCTGGGGCTCAGTCTTGCCAAGGCTGTCATGACATTCCATGGTGGACGTCTCGAATTCGCCGACAACGAGCCCGGTCTCGCCGTGACAATGGTGTTTCCCGCTGAAGCGCCGAAACGGAAAGTCGAAACGGTTTTCAGGAAACGTGAAGCCTCCGACTGAGAGGGATTGGGCGAGCGAAAATGCTTGACCGGAGAGGGGGCCTTGATGGGGCGTGATGCGGTTGCTGATGGAAGCCTCTGGTTTGGGGCGCCGGTTCTTGTCCTGAAGCCGGTGGATGACGACGAGGCCGCCGAAGCGCTTGAGATGGTCCGTGAAGCAGCCGAGGATGCTCAATGCGCGCGCCTGTGCGAGCTCCTCGGGAGCAACACCGGTTTAACGGGTTTCCTCTCGGCGGTGTTCGAGCTTTCGCCATTCCTGCGCGATTGCGCGCGCCGCAACCCGCACGCTCTCGAAGCCCTGTTCGACGCGCCGGCCGACGAACGGCTCAAAACACTGTTCGAGCGCATCGATGCGAGTGCCTTTGCTGAGGAACAGACCGAAAGCGGTCAAATGAAGGCGCTGCGCGATCTGAAGGCGGAGGCGCATTTCCTGATTGCGCTCTGCCGGCTTGCCGATGTTGCGGACACGGCCACAACCACCGAGCGGCTGAGCCTTCTTGCAGACAAATGCATTCGCGCCGCCGTCAATTTTCTGCTTCTCGATGCGGACCGGGCGGGGAAACTGAAACTCCCCGATCAAGCGAGACCGGCAGAAGGCAGCGGCTGGATCCTGCTTGGCATGGGCAAGCTCGGTGCCAATGAGCTGAACTTCTCTTCCGATATCGACCTGATCGTGCTGGTCGATCCGCACGCGCCGGCCATCATCGATGCCTATGAGGCCATCGATCTCTTTGTCCGCCTGACACGCAGGCTCGTTCGAATCCTTCAGGACCGGACAGAGCATGGCTATGTCTTTCGCACGGACCTGCGGCTGCGTCCCGATCCGGGCTCCACCCCGCTGGCAATACCCGTCGAGGCGGCGCTTCACTATTACGAAAGCCGCGGCCAGAACTGGGAACGGGCGGCGATGATCAAGGCCCGCCCGATTGCCGGCGACCTTGTGGCCGGCGAAAGCTTCCTGAAAGAACTGCAGCCCTATGTGTGGCGCAAATATCTGGATTATGCGGCCATCGCCGATGTCCATTCCATCAAGCGCCAGATCCATGCGCACAAGGGACATGGGGCTGTGGCGGTGCGCGGCCATAACGTCAAGCTCGGGCGCGGCGGCATCCGCGAGATCGAGTTCTTCGTCCAGACCCAGCAATTGATCGCCGGCGGCCGTTTCCCGGAACTGCGCGGCCGGCGCACCGTCATTATGTTGAAGGAACTCGCCTGTTGCGGCTGGATCGACGAAGAGGCGCGGGGAGCGCTGACGCGTCAGTACTGGTTCCTGCGGGATGTCGAGCACGCCCTGCAGATGGTGGCTGACGAGCAGACCCACACGCTTCCCGAAGAGGACGATGAACTGGAGCGCATCGCGCATCTGCTCGCCTTCGACGATGCAGAAGCGTTTTCAGAAGCCTTCCGCGAAAGCCTGCGCCTGGTCGAGCAGCACTATGCTGATCTCTTCGAGACCGCACCGCAGCTTTCGCGCGGTGTCGGCAATCTGGTCTTTACCGGCGATGTGGACGATCCGGGCACGCTGGAAACCCTGAGCGAACTCGGTTTCGAGCGGCCAAGCGACATGTGCCGCGTGATCCGCGGCTGGCATTATGGACGCTACCGCGCGACGCAGTCGGCAGAAGCGCGCGAGCGTTTGACCGAGCTCACACCGGCCCTTCTCGAGGCTTTTGGAAGCACGCGGCGCGCCGATGAGGCGCTGTTGCGCTTCGATGCGTTTCTGGCGGGACTGCCGGCCGGCATTCAGCTTTTCTCGCTATTGCAGTCCAATCCGGCCCTGCTCAACATGCTGGTGAGCATCATGGGCGCAGCGCCACGCCTGGCCGCGATCATCACCAGGCGGCCCCACGTGTTCGACGGACTTCTCGATCCGGCGCTACTCTCCGAGCTCCCCGACCGGGCCTATCTCTCCGAGCGGCTGGAGACCTTTCTGGCTGGCGCGCAGATCTACGAGGAAATACTCGACAGGCTGCGCATTTTTGCGGCCGAGCAGAAGTTTCTGATCGGTATAAGGCTCCTGACCGGGGCCATCGATTCCGCGCGCGCCGGCAAGGCGTTCTCGGACCTGGCCGATCTCACGGTTGAGTCCGCGCTCGAGGCGGTGGTTGAGAACTTCGCCGGGCGCCACGGCCGCATCGCCGGCGGGCGTGTCGCCATTCTGGGCATGGGAAAGCTTGGCAGCCGCGAGCTGACGGCGGGTTCAGACATAGATCTGATCCTGCTTTACGATCACGACGAGGATGCCGACTATTCGGACGGGCAGAAAGCGCTGGCGCCTTCGGAATATTACGCGCGCCTGACCCAGAGGCTGATTGCCGCCGTCTCCGCGCCGACCGCAGAGGGCGTGCTCTACGAGTTGGACCTGCGCCTTCGCCCCTCGGGTAACAAGGGGCCGGTCGCCACGCATATCGATGCTTTTGCGCGCTATCAGCGCAACGATGCCTGGACCTGGGAGCACATGGCACTCACGCGTGCGCGCGCCTTCGTCGGTGACAGGGCGCTGATCGAGCGTGTCGAAAAGGAGGTGCACGACATCCTCGCCCTGCCACGGGACACGCAGAAGATCCGCAACGAAGCAGCCGAGATGCGTCGGCTACTGGAAGAGGAGAAGCCTGCCCGCGACGTCTGGGATCTGAAGCTTGTTCCAGGCGGCCTCATCGACCTCGAATTCATCGCCCAGGTGGCCGTGCTGACCGGAAACACCCCGTCCGAAAGCGAGGCGACTGCCACCAGTGAGGTTCTGTCCTCTCTTTCAGAGACGTTCTGCGCGCCTCAGGCGCGCCAGGAACTCGTCGATGCGCATCATCTCTATATGACCCTCACGCAGACCACACGGCTTTGCCTTGAAGGCGGTTTTGATCCGGACGAGGCGCCGCCCGGCTTCGCCGACCTCATGCTGCGGCAGACCGATCTGCCGGAACTCGGCATTCTGCAAGCGCATGTGGAAGAAACGGCGGGCAGGGTGCGGCGGCTGTTCGAAGAACTGGTGGGTCCGGTCGTTTAACTCAGGCGGCCACGGCCGGCTTTTTGCGCTCTTCCGCAGGCAGGCGCACCGATACGATGGTGCCTACGCCTTCCGTCGAGCGGATTTTCAGAACGCCGCCATGCAGTTCCGCCAGCGAGCGGGAAATGGCAAGGCCAAGACCGGAGCCCGTGTGGTTCTTGGAAAACTGGTTCTGAACCTGTTCGAAGGGGCGGCCGAGCTTTTTCAGGGCATCCCGCGGGATGCCGCAGCCTGAATCCTCAATGGTGAGCGTGACCGCCGGCCCGACCTTGCGCGCGCGCAGCGATATATGCCCGCCTTCGCCGGTGAACTTGACGGCGTTGGACAGCAGATTGATGACGATCTGCTTGATTGCGCGGCGGTCGGCAAAGACCTGCATCCGCTCTGGGATGTCCATCTTCATGGCGATCGATTTCTCCGCTGCCTGGAGCTCTACCACCCGTACGGTCTCGCGGATCAGTGGGCACAGATCGATTTCCTCGCAATCGACCGAGAACTGGCCGGCTTCGATCTTCGACATGTCGAGAATGTCGTTGATGACGCCGAGCAGGTAGGAACCGCTCGAACAGATGTCGCGCACATATTCCTCGTAGCGCTCAGATCCGAGCGGCCCGAACATGCCCGACTCCATCACTTCCGAGAAACCGATGATCGCGTTGAGTGGCGTGCGCAGCTCGTGCGACATGTTGGCCAGGAATTCGGATTTTGCCCGGTTTGCCGCCTCGGCACGCTCGGTCTCGCGCATGTATTTGCGATTGAGCTCACTGAGTTCGCGTGTGCGCTCCTGCTCGGCGCGGCGCGCGAGGCTGAGATCGTGAATGGTCGCCATCAATCGGCGCTCGCTGTCGACAAGCTTGCCCTGGTGCTGCTTGAGCTGGGTAATGTCGGTGCCGACGGAGACCGTGCCGCCGTCGCGCGTTTTCAGTTCCGTCACCTGCAGCCAGCGTCCGTCGGCGAGCTGCCTCTCATAGGTGGCGCCGTTGCCATTGCCCGAGGGCACAGCCAGTCTGCGTTCTGAGCGGAAGGCCGGTGCCAGCGCTTCGATGTCACGGCGACGCGCGCCGGTGACGATCATGCTCTGGTCGACGCCCAGATCCTGCTTGTATTTGGTGTTGCACATGACGAGCCGCTCGGCATAGTCCCACAGCACGAAGGACTCGCCGATGCTCTCGATCGCCGTGCGCAGCCGCTGGTCGGCCGCTTCCGTCTGCTGCACAAGCGTGCGCTGCTCGGTCACATCCACGGCGATGCCGATCAGGTGCAGCTCAGGCGCGTTCGGGTCTACCACCTGCGCCCGCGCGCGCACCCAGACCCACTGTCCGTCGGCGCGTTTCATACGGAAGACACGATCCACATGATCGATCTCGCGCGCCATGATGCGGTTGGCCAGATCGAACAGATCGCCATCGTCGGGGTGAATGATTGCCGCGACCTCACCGAAGGAAAGCATCTCGTCGGTGGTCTCGTAGCCCAGCATCTCGAACATGGAGCGCGACCAGAACATCTTGCCGCGCACCATGTCCCAGTCCCAGAGGCCGCATTTGCCGCGCACCATGGCCATGTCGATGCGCTGGTGTGCTTCCATGTAAATTCGGTCGGCAGCCTGGGCGCGCGCGGCCTGGCTGAAATAGGCGTAGAGGATCACCATAAGGATGCCCGCGGTCAGGGCAAACAGCGAAACATTCATCGAAACGGAGCGGCGCCAGTCGGCAAAGAGACCGTCGCGTGAGGTGAGGGCGACGGCAGCGCCCTCCTGACCGGCAACATGGACAAGCGACGCCAGCCACTGCTCACCAGCAATCTCCACATTCATCACTCCGGCGCGCGCGCCGAACAGGAAGAGCGGCTGGCCGCCCGTCAACACGTCTTCGAGCGAGCGACCGATGAGGTTCTGTCCGTTGGGCGAGGTGGCCAGGACGCCAAAATGTTCATCGGTGATGGCGAGCACGCGTTCGTCTTCCGATCCGGCGCGGCGCATCGCTTCTTCGATGAGCATGCGCGCCTTCTGTGCCGGCTCGGTCTCGGTCGTGTCGATTGCCACGCTTGCGGCCAGCGAATCCGCCGCCAGCGCGAGCATGGTCCGTGCGTCGCGTTCGATGTCGTCGCGCCAGGTGAAGAGCGAGAGAAGCCGTGCTGCCGCCAGCACCAGAAGAAAGATGATGATCAGAACCGGAATGGAACGGCGCAGATAGGGCTCTATGGCCAGAAGACGTTCATAGGCCGGAGCTGCAATAATCTTGGCGTTGCCTGCCAGTCCCATGCGCCTTGCGCGTCGGGTTCGTGGCCCGGCAGCCATGCCCGCTATCAGGGGCAAAGCCCAACCCCCTGCCTTCGCCATCCGACGGGCTCCCTCGTTCCTCGTTAAGTTCGGTGATTCGGCTCCGCCTGCTGCCGAATCATCCATAAGGAATCAAAGGTGATTCGCCTTGTCCAGTGGTCTTGGTAAAAAAGATATTAACGCCCGCCCTCAGGCGAGCGTTCGTTCCAGTATGTCGGCAAGGTCGCGCGAGAGGTCTTTCCGCTTGGCCATCTCGGCAAGAAGCTTGCGCGCGTGCTCGCGCCGGCCCTTTTCAAGCGACCGCCAGGAGCGGAACGCGGTGGCAAGACGCGCCGCCACCTGTGGATTGTGACTGTCGAGCGCGGCGACCGTCTCAGCGACGAGACGATAGCCCTCGCCATCGGCGCTATGGAACGCCGTCTGGTTCGCCATGGAGAACGTGCCCACGAGCGCCCGCACGCGGTTCGGGTTTGCAAGCGAGAAGTGCGGATGCTCCATCAGGCTGCGAAGCAGGGAAACCGTCGCGGCCGATGGGATCATCGCCTGGATCTGGAACCATTTGTCGAGCACCAGCGGGTTGTCACGGTAACGCTTCTCGAAAGCCGCGAGCGCTGCCCGCCCGACGTCGGTGTCGTGGAAATGCTGCGCCAGAACGGTGAGCGCACCCGCGCGCTCCGTCATGTTGTCGGCGTCCTCGAACTGCCGGTAGGCGGCCTCGGGGCCGGCATCCTCCAGCGCGAGAAATTCAATCAGCGTGTTGCGCAGGGCACGGCGTCCCGCGCTGCGCGCATCCGGAGAAAACGGCGCATTGTCGAGCAGACGCTCGTAAAGCGCGCGGAAAGTCTGGCTTCCCGCCTGCGCAATGGCCATCAGTAGCGCCCCGCGTGCGGTGTGGATCGCATCCGGGTCGATGTCCCGGCCGATTTCGCGTGCCACATCGGCTTCGCCCGGTACGCTCAGGATCAGCGCGCGGAAAGCCTCTTCGAGCGTTTCGTCTGCAGCGAGGTCGATGGTCACCGAGATGAGTTCGTCCTCAAACACCGGCTTCTTGCCGCCGCGCACCGCTTTGCTCGCGGCAATCAGCGCATCCGTCAGAAGCGTGTTCAGCGCCTGCCAGCGCGAGAAGGGGTCGCTGTCGTGGCGGGCGAGGAAAAGCTGTTCATCGGCCCGACTTTCAACCGAAAGGGTCACCGGGGCCGAAAAACCCCGGTTGATCGACAGGACGGGACGGGCCTTCACCCCCTTGAACACGATCTGGTGTCTGCGCTTGCGCAGGTGGATCACACCGTTTTCGACGCTCGCCCCTTCCACGCTCTGATAGTCGAGGTCTATCCCGTCAGGCCCGACGAGGCCGAAGGCGAGCGGTATGTGCATCAGGCGTTTGCGGCTTTCGGAGGGCGTGGGCGGCACCGATTGTTCGATCTCCACTGTCAGCGCTTTTTCCTTGCCGTCATAGCGCGATGAAAGCGCCACATTGGGCGTGCCGGCCTGATGGTACCAGAGCGAGAACTGGCTGAGGTCCCGCCCGGAAGCGTCCTCGAAGGCTTTTACAAAATCCTCGATGGTTACGGCCTGCCCGTCATGCCGCTCGAAATAGAGGTCCATGCCGGCCCGAAAGGCGTCCTCGCCCAGAATGGTGCGCAGCATGCGGACAACTTCCGAGCCCTTCTCGTAAACGGTCGCCGTGTAGAAATTGTTGATCTCGCGGTAGCGACGCGGCCGCACCGGATGGGCCAGCGGGCCCTGATCCTCGGGAAACTGATGCGCGCGCAGGCCGCGCACTTCGGCGATGCGCTTGACGGCGCGCGAGCGCTCGTCGGCGGAGAATTCATGGTCGCGGAAAACCGTCAGACCTTCCTTCAGGCAGAGCTGGAACCAATCCCGGCAAGTGATTCTGTTGCCTGTCCAATTATGGAAATATTCATGCGCGATGATCGCCTCGATATTGGCGAAATCGACATCCGTGGCCGTGTCCTCGTCGGCGAGCACATACTTGTCGTTGAAGACATTGAGCCCCTTGTTCTCCATCGCGCCCATGTTGAAATCCGAGACGGCGACGATGTTGAACACGTCGAGGTCGTATTCCCGCCCGAAACGTTCCTCGTCCCAGCGCATCGAGCGCTTCAGCGCGTCCATCGCGTAGGCCGCCCGTTTTTCCTTCCCGTGCTCGACATAGATGCCGAGGTCGACCTCGCGCCCGGAAGCGGTCGTGAAGCGGTCTTTCACCACACCGAGATCGCCGGCCACGAGAGCGAACAGATAGGAGGGTTTTGGGAAGGGGTCGTGCCAGACGGCGAAATGACGCCCGTCGGCGAGATCACCGCTTTCCACCGGATTGCCGTTCGACAGAAGAAGCGGCGCGTCTTTGCGATCTGCTTCCATGCGCACGGTATAGACGGACAGAATGTCTGGCCGGTCGAGGAAATAGGTGATGCGGCGGAAGCCCTCGGCCTCGCACTGGGTGCAGAAAACACCACTGGAAACGTAGAGCCCCATCAGCGTCGTGTTCTTCGATGGCGCGATCCGGGTCACGATGGTCAACTCGAACCGGCGCGAGGCCGGCAGCCGGCTGATCGTCAGACGGTCGGGAGAGGCATCATAATCGGCAGGCTCCGCCTCGGTGCCATTGACCGCAAGGGCTTCCAGCACCAGCCCGTCGCCATCCAGAATCAGGGGAGCGTCGGCGGGAGCGCGGGCGATGCGTTCCACCTGAAGCCTGGCCGTTACCAGCGTTTCCTCGGCGTTCAGCTGAAAATCCAGCGCTACCTCCGGAATGAGATAGTTGCTCGGCTGGTAGTCTTCGAGACGAAAAATCTGGCCGCTTTCTGTACGCATCTCAACTCTTTCTAGGGCCCGGGGCGCAGGCCGGCAATCTGTGGGCTGTCTGGTCCAACAAAATCGAATTGTTGCTCTTTACACAATCATTAGGCTCGACAAAACTAAGACAGCATATGTCGCTCGACTGTTTCCAGCCAGCTCACCGAACATCGGCCAATTCGCGATTGGCCAGAAGGGATTCCGCATGACTGTGATGACGCCGAAATTCGGGATGGGTGCCTCCGTGCGCCGCAAGGAAGATGCGGCATTCATTACGGGCCGGGGACGCTACACGGACGATTTCCTGCCCGAAGGCACGCTGCATCTCTACGTGGTGCGTTCGCCTGTTGCCAAGGGCACATTCACCATTGCGTCGGTCGAGGAGGCAAGGGCAGCACCGGGTGTCCATCTGGTGCTCACGGGTGCGGATGTGGCGCATCTGAAGGATCTGCGCTCCGGCGCCATGCAGAAACAGCCCGACGGAACACGCGCCCCCACGCGCGACATTCCTATCCTGTGTCGGGATCGCGTGCAGTATGTGGGCGATGCGGTGGCGCTGGTGGTGGCGGAAAGCCGGGCGCAGGCGCAGGACGCAGCTGAACTGATCGAAATCGATTTCGACGATGAGGAAGCCATAGCCTCGACCGCCGCCGCCCTTTCCGAGGATGCTCCGCTGGTCTGGCCGGAGCTCGGCTCAAACCGCGCCTTTCTTTACCACGTGGGCGACAGGGAAAAATCGGACGCGGCATTCGCCAGGGCTGAGCATGTCACCCGTATTGAATTCGTGAACAACCGTCTCGTCTGCAACTATATGGAGCCGCGCGCGGCACTTGCCGAATGGCGCGATGACGAAAACCGCTACGTGCTGACCACCGGTTCGCAGGGCGTTCATTCCATGCGCGGCATTCTGTGCAAGACCTTCGGCATCGAGCCGGAAAACCTGCGCGTGATTACGCCAGATGTTGGTGGCGGTTTCGGCCCGAAAACCTTCGTCTATCGTGAATACGCGATGGTCATGGAGGCGGCGAAACGCCTTGGCCGCCCGGTCAAATGGACCGGTGACCGCAATGAGCATTTCATGACAGATGCGCAGGGGCGCGACAATGTTGTGGCCGCCGAGATGGCGATGGATGGCGACGGGCGTTTCCTTGGCCTGCGGGTCGGTCTCACGGCCAATATGGGCGCCTATATCTCACAGTACGGCCCATTCATCCCGTTTGTCGGCGTCTCCATGTCGACAGGCGTCTATGACATTCAGGCGCTCGATGTGACGATCAACGGCGTCTACACCAACACCTGCCCGGTGGATGCCTATCGCGGGGCGGGCCGCCCGGAGGCTGCATTCCTGCTTGAGAAGCTGGTGGACGCCTGTGCGCGCGATCTTGGCATCGGGCGTGACGAAATCCGCCGCCGTAACTTCATCAGGCCGGAGCAGTTTCCCTATCGTACCCAGACTGGCCGCCTTTACGACGTCGGCGAGTTCGAGGGGCACATGAACAAATGCATGGAGAACGCCGGCTGGGCCACGTTCGATGAGCGGCTTGAGGAATCGCGGCGCAACGGCAAACTGCGCGGCATCGGCATGGCCACCTATATTGAAGCCTGCGCCTTTGCCGGTTCGGAGCCTGCCCATGTGCGGCTGAACGAGGATGGCACCGTCACGCTTCTGATCGGCACCCAGTCCAACGGCCAGGGACACGCCACCGCCTATGCGCAATTCGTGGCCGACAAACTCAATATCGACATCGACAGGATCACCGTGCGTCAGGGCGATACCGACGAGCTGGCCTCCGGTGGCGGCACGGGCGGCTCGCGTTCCATTCCGTTAGGCGGTGTCTCGGCCGCGCGGGCCGGCGAAGACCTGGCTGAGAAAATCCGCAAACTGGCGGCGGACGAACTGGAAGCGTCCCTCGATGACATCGAACTGTCGGGCGGTGCAGCGCGCATTGTTGGCACGGACCGCGCGGTCGATTTTGCAGCCATCGCCAGGGCCGCAAAAGCGCCTCAGGATTTGGAGGGCTTCGGCGAGTTCGTGCAGGAAGAGGCGACCTATCCCAATGGTACGCATATCTGCGAAGTCGAAATCGATCCGGAAACCGGCCGCACGCAAGTTATTGCTTATTGGATCGTCGACGATTTCGGCGCTACCGTAAACCCGATCCTGCTTGCCGGGCAGGTCCATGGCGGTGTTGCGCAGGGCCTCGGGCAGGCACTGACGGAAGACACGGTCTACTCGGAGGATGGGCAATTGGTCACTGCGAGCTTTATGGACTACGCGATGCCGCGTGCCGACGATCTTCCGTTCATTCATTTTGAGACCCGCAACGTGCCCTCGACCACCAACGCGATGGGCATAAAGGGGGCAGGCGAGGCTGGCACGATCGGCGCCACGCCGGCGGTTCTCAACGCGGTGACGGATGCGCTCTACCGTGCCCATGGCATTGCCCATATCGACATGCCCACCACGCCATCGCGTGTGTGGGAGACGATCCGGCAGGCCAGGGACGCGGCGTGATGCAGCCACGCTCGATCAATTCGATGCACTGTCCTGCGTCCTTACCGGCCTTATAGGAAAACAGATCATGCCCGCTGTGACCGAAGTCGGCGCTGAACGCCAGCCATTAATGGGCATCGCGCTGAAGGTCATTTCGGTCTCCGTGTTCGTCATGATGTCCTCGCTGATCAAATCGGCGGGGATGGTGCCGTCCGGCCAGATCGTCTTCTTCCGCTCCTTCTTTGCCATATTTCCGATCATCGCCATGCTCGCCTGGCGTCGGGAACTGGCAACGGCCTTTCGCACCACACACCCCGTCAGTCACATCATGCGCGGCCTTGTCGGCGTCACGGCCATGGGGCTCGGCTTCTTCGCGTTGACGCGCCTGCCGCTGCCCGATGCAATCACGCTCAACTATGCGCAACCGCTCATCGTTGTGGTGCTGTCGGCAATCTTCATGGGCGAGGTCGTGCGCATCTACCGCTGGAGCGCCGTCGCCGTCGGTTTTGTTGGCGTTATCATCATCGCCTGGCCCAAACTCACTCTGCTTACCGGCGATGCCGGCCTTGAAGCCGCTCAGGCGGTGGGTGTCATCGCAGCCCTGTGCGGGGCGACGGGCTCGGCGGTCGCCATGCTCCTCGTGCGCCGCCTCGTGCAGACGGAGAAGACCGCCACCATCGTCCTGTGGTTCTCGGTCACGGCCACCGTGCTCTCCCTGTTTACCATTCCCTTCGGCTGGGCCGATCTCTCGCGTGAGCAATATCTCGCTCTGGCGGGGGCTGGTGTGTGCGGGGGTGTGGCGCAGATTCTCATGACAGAGTGCTACCGTCACGCGGAACTCTCGACCATCGCGCCGTTTGAATACACCTCCATGCTTCTGGCCATCGTCATCGGCTATTTCGCCTTCGGCGATGTTCCGACCCTCTACACGCTGGTGGGCGGCATGATTGTCATCGGGGCAGGACTCTTCATTATCTGGCGCGAGCGCCGGCTCGGCCTCAAGCGTGTGGCAGCCCGTCGTTTCGTGCCGCCGGCCTCATGAAGCGCCATCGTGCAATTGCCGCAGAAAGGCGGCGGTTGCAGTGTCGGTCGGGAAGAAACTTTCAATGGCGAGTTCCGACAGAGTCACGTCCATCGGTGTGCCGAAAACGGTCGTTGTGGTGATGAACGACAGTTCGGTTTCACCCAGACGCAGCCGAAGCGGAACGGCTATCATGTCTGCCGCTTGGGGCCGCGGCTCCGGCCCGTTCTTTTTAACGGGATAGGCCGCGAGTTCCTTCTCCAGAGATGTCAGTTGCGGATCGGCGGTCTGGTCGATGAGCTGGCGCAGCCTTTCCAGAACATGCGCCCGCCACGGGACGAGATTGACAATGCTGGGCGCAAGGCCCTCGGGATGCAGGCTGAGGCGTAGCACGTTCACGGGCGGCTTCAGGAGCTCTGCGTTCGTTACGCCCCTGAGCAGCGGCGCGATGGCCCCGTTCGCGGCGATCATTGTCCAGTGGCGGTCGATGGCGATGGCGGGGTTGGGCGCATGGCCGTCGAGCACGGTCTGCACCGCGTCCATCGCCGGCTTCAGTGTCGGATCATGCAGGTCTCGCTCGGAAAAGCCGGGCGCATAGCCTGCGGCCAGCAGAATGCGGTTGCGTTGCCGAAGCGGCACGGAGAGGCTTTCCGACAACAGCAGAACCATGTCGCGTGACGGGTTGGATCGCCCGCTTTCCACGAAGCTCAGATGGCGTTGCGAGATGCCGGCTTCGAGCGCCAGGTGAAGCTGGCTCATGCGCCGTCTTTCGCGCCATTCTTTGAGCAGGGAACCGGCATTGCTCTTCGATGCGATGGTGTTCTCGATCTCCATGGCGGAGACCCTAAAGCTGTCCGCCGCACATTTCCATTACCTCTCACGTAATCGCCAGGCGGCGGTTCATCCGACAGGCTTCACTGCGTCAACGCCGTAACTGGCTCGCCACAAACCCCTTGCAGGAAGGACAAGAACATGTCGCTCGCCCTTACACCCACACTGAGGAAAACGCTTCGGTTCGACGCTGCCATGAGTGGCGGTGCCGCGCTGCTCCTTGTTGTCGCGGCCGGCCCGCTATCGCGTCTTCTCGCCCTGCCTGAAGCGCTTCTGTTCTGGGCCGGTGTTGTGCTGGTGCCGTTCGTGACGATGCTTTTGGTTATTGCCGCGCGTGCGAAAACACCGCGCCTTGTGCTGATCGACATTGTTCTGCTCAACGCCGTCTGGGTTGTGGCGAGTTTCGCCCTGCTCGCAAGCGGCTGGGTCGCTCCCAATCCGCTTGGCATAGCGTTCGTCTGCGTTCAGGCCGTTGCAGTCGCGGTGTTCGCTCTGCTTCAGCTGGCAGCCCTGCGCGCTGCGCAAAACTAAGAGGGTCCGGGACCGCGCAACCGCACGGCCCAGCCTTCGTTTCTTCAGTAATCGAGATATGGCGCGGCGGTCCAGAGCGGGCCGTTGCGCTCTTCGTCTTTCAGGCTGGTGGAGCCGAAATGATAGCGAAACCCTGCCACGATGCCGTGAGATTTCATGTCCTCGCTATGGGTTGCGCCCGATGTCAGCGAGGAGGAACGGTAGCGATATCCGCCAAAGGCAGTGATTGGTCTGTTCGAGAGCCGATAGTTGGCGGCGGTAGACACGGAGTAGGTCTTCAGCGTCGCATCGTCGCTCAGCAATTGCTCAAATCCGGCATCCAGATCGAAACGCAGATTGTCTGTGTGGTAATAGCGTGCGCCGATAAGGCCGTTGAGCTTGGACGCATCCTGCTCTTCCAGACGCCCCTTGCCCAGGCCCACCTGGCCTAGAACCGTCGACTGGCTGAGAAAAACCGCACCTTCCAGCCCGGCTGACGTTTCCATGGGCCCAAGTGCCAGGGTCTCGGCGGATAGCCGCTCATATTGTGCGTAGAGACCGACGGCGTAGCGGTTTTCCCTGCGATAATAGGCATGCGCTCCGAAATCCATCGTCTGGTCGGAAAGGTCTTCGAACTTCAGTTTTGCGAACTGGCCGTCGAGCTGGACATTCCAACGCTCCCTGACTGGCAGGTTGACCGCTCCGCGTAGTGCCCAGCCGCTGCTTTTGCCAGAATCTTCATCCAGGCTCGCCTTGCCCAGGGCAGAGTTCACTTCAATGAAGCCGGAAAACCGCGGTCCGAATTTGAGCAGCAAGGGTGCGTTTTCCACGCTGGGTGGGACAGGCGGACCGCCGATCACCAGATCAGCGCCGACCGCGGCTCTTGGTCCAAAAATGAGGAAAGGTAACAGAAAAATCAGGCGCCCCCCGGAACTGACGCGAACAAACATGCTCGACTCCGGGACGTTGTTGAGATGCGCCACTCTGCGCCAACAGCGTTAATGCGGCCTTAATTCGCGTTCGCTTGCAGTCTCAGATTGCTTCTTCCAGCTTGAGTTTGATGGCCAGGAAATCATGCCAGGCGAGCTTCTTGTGTGCCGGGTTGCGCAGGAGATAGGCCGGGTGCAGCGTCGGCATCGTTGGGATTTCGAGGCCCGACGGCGTCCTGTGCACGGCCCAGTTGCCGCGCATCCGCATGATGCCGGTCTGCGTGTTCAGGAGTAGCTTGGTGGAAGGGTTCCCGAGCGTCACGAGAATTTTGGGCGAAACAAGCTCAATGTGCCGTTCGATGAACGGGCGACAGATTTCCGTCTCCAGAGGGGAGGGGTCCCGGTTGCCCGGTGGCCGCCACGGGATCACGTTGGAGATGTAGACGGATGTGCGGTCGAGCCCGATTGCCGCCAGCATCCGGTCGAGCAGCTTGCCGGAGCGGCCGACGAAGGGCAGGCCCTGAATATCCTCGTCGCGGCCCGGCGCTTCGCCGACGAACATCACGCCGGCCTGCGGGTTGCCATCGGCAAAAACGGTGTTCTTTGCCGTTGTCTTCAGGTTGCAGCCGTCGAAGGCGGAAAGCTGCTCGCGCAGAGCGTCCAGGCTTTCGGCGCTTTTTGCTATCTCGCGCGCCCGTGCGGCCTGCGCATCGTCCGGAACCGCTGCTCTGGCTGCAGCGGGAGCGGCTGGCCGGGCCTGCGGGGCCGCAACCGCCTTCTGCTGTGCAGGCTGGCGCTGGGCAGCCCTTTTCTCGGCTTCTGTGCGTGTTTCCTCGAACCGGTCCGCCGCTTCCTCCAGAAGGGGCTCGTCCACGCCGGCATCGGCGTAGAAGGTCAGCAGCTCCCTTAGTCCAGCGGAATCCATTGCGTCCGAAATCCTGATTGTCGGCATATGTTGAAAGAGGCACTTTCTCTTTCTTTGCCCGTGGTTGCAAGTTCAGGAAGCGGGAATGCGCGGGTCCTGCACCAGATAAAACACCGGCTTCGGCGTCAGGTCGGTGATCAGGAGCCGAAATGTCACCGAATGGCCCGCATCGACCGTGCCTGACTGAAACAGAAGCCGGTCATAGGGCTCGAATTTACGGTCGTGGGTGGCAAATGCGCTGGAGCCGATCTGGGCGGAGCCGACATTCCTCTGATCGAAAGAGAGGCCGTCCCCGTAGACACTCGAGATGCCGCGCATCTCCTGCAGCTCGAATTCAAACTCTACCCAGGGCAGGTTGCTTGCATTGAGCGTCTCGATTTCGATGAAGAGGTAGCCGGCGCCGGCCCGTTCGTCATAGGCGTAACGCGGCACCTCCCCGGTGGTGCGGATGACCAGCACAACGGCAGAGGCCGTATAAAGCTCCTGCCTAAGGAGCACGGGGTCGCTGCGCGAGCCTGTCCCCGAAACCGCCTGGATGCGGAACCCGCCAAGCTCATCGGAAAAGGAATATTGTCCGGCCTGCCAGCGACCGTCGTCTCCCGGCCCTGCGCCCAGTAGGGCTGCAGACAGGAGGAATGCGGTTATGGACATGGCACGGGGCAGGACGACACCTCCCTTCCTACCGTATTATACCGCCGTTTGGTGTTCTGGAGAAACGGTATCGCCGGCGGCTTCAGCCGCCCAACTGCCAGTTGGAAATCGCCTGCGAGGGATAGACAAGCTGGAGAATGTTGAGCGTGAGATTGTCACGGATCATGACCGCCATGAAAATCTCCGTCGCAACCACCAGAAGAACGCTGAGCCAGAGGGGCGATAATCGCGCGAAGAAGAAGCCGACGATGGTGGCAAACGTGTCCGAGAGCGAGTTGATCACGCTGTCTCCGTAATAACCCTGGGCGAGCGCCGATTCCCGGTAGCGGTTGATCACCATGGGCGTGTTCTCGGCCATTTCCCAGGCCGCTTCCAGCCCCACGGCCAGCGCAAGGCGATAGCCGACCGGCATACGCGGCGCGACAAGCCAGATGAGCCCATAGAACAGCAGCCCGTGCAGGAAGTGCGAATAGGTGTACCAGTCGCCGATGTGCTGGGAGGTTTCAGGCCCCGATGGGTCCGAATACCAGAGCTTAACCGTCCCGCAGTCGCAGATCGTCGTCTGCCCCATGAACTTCAGGAAAAACGCCTGAATGGCAAGGATCGCGAGTACGCAGAAAGCGGTCACGGCAACCGGTCTTTGTCTGTATGCCGCCAATAGCCGGTTTTCACTCATAGCCACTTCTTTCATGGTAGATGACACGCCACTGCATTGATGTGGCGCATTGTTTGACAGGGTCCTCAGGAGGAATGCGGGACTTTGCAGTCATGCACTCACCCTCATGGTGAGCCCGCCGAACCACAAACCTCGCACAACAAAGTCGCTTCAAGATCGAACACGGTCAAACTGGGCATGCGCGGTGTTGCTGTGCATGTCCCGCACCCTCCATCGTGAAACAGGCTGAAACTGCTTGGATTCGATCCGGGAGGCAAACAGGAATTGCCTACGCCTGATTTCTCAATTATTTACGTTTACGTTAAAGTAATATCAGTTGGCGTCAAACAGGAATGGATTGATGCAACATCTCCGGTTTCGACAGGCGCGCGGATGCGCTATAGCCCGGCGTTGAAACCGTTATGCGGGACTGATGGGTATCCGGATCGCGCCGGCACGAAACGAGAGCAGGGGCGCGCGAGAGAAAAAGACTGCGGAGGGTGGAATGAGCGAAGTGGAACGCGAAAGCATGGAATTCGATGTGGTCATCGTCGGCGCAGGGCCGGCGGGGCTGGCCGCGTCCATCCGGCTCAAGCAGCTGAACCCGGAGCTTTCCGTCGTCGTTCTCGAAAAGGGCGGTGAAGTCGGCGCGCACATCCTGTCTGGTGCTGTCGTCGATCCCATCGGCATCGACCGGCTTCTGCCGGAGTGGCGCGACGATCCCGATCACCCGTTCAAGACACCCGTCACCGACGATCAGTTTCTGGTTCTCGGGCCGGCGGGCTCCATGCGCATTCCCAATTTTCTGATGCCGCCGCTGATGAACAATCACGGCAACTACGCCGTCTCGCTCGGCAATGTCTGCCGCTGGCTTGCAGGCTATGCCGAGGGACTGGGCGTTGAAATCTATCCGGGCTTTGCTGCCGCCGAAGTGCTCTACAACGACGATGGCGCGGTCATCGGTGTCGCCACCGGCGATATGGGCGTCGAGCGCGATGGCTCGCACGGTCCCAACTATCAGCCCGGCATGGCGCTTCTGGGCAAATATGTCCTGATCGGCGAGGGCGTACGCGGTTCGCTCGCCAAGCAGCTGATCGAGAAATTCGGCCTTTCCGAGGATCGCGAACCCCAGAAATTCGGCATCGGCCTGAAAGAGCTCTGGGAGGTCAAGCCGGAGAATCACAGGCCGGGTCTCGTCCAGCATTCCTTCGGCTGGCCGCTCGACATGAAAACCGGCGGTGGCTCCTTCCTCTATCATCTGGAAAACAATCAGGTGGCGGTCGGTTTCGTGGTTCACCTGAACTACAAAAACCCTTTCATCTCGCCATTTCAGGAATTCCAGCGCTTCAAGACGCATCCCGCGATCAGCAATACGTTCGAGGGTGCCAAGCGCATCTCCTATGGCGCCCGCGCCATCACGGAGGGCGGCTATCAGTCGGTGCCAAAACTCGTCTTTCCGGGTGGTGCGCTCATCGGGTGCTCGGCAGGCTTCGTCAATGTTCCGCGCATCAAGGGGTCTCACAATGCGGTCCTCTCGGGCATGCTTGCCGCCGAGCATGTCGTGGAAGCGCTGGGCGCGGGGCGTGGCAATGACACGCTGGAAGGCTATGAGGCCGCCTGGCGCGCCTCGGACATCGGCAAGGACCTGAAAAAGGTGCGCAACGTCAAGCCGCTCTGGTCGCGCTTCGGCACGCTTCTGGGCGTCGGCATTGGCGGCTTCGACATGTGGATGAACTCGCTGTTCGGCTTCTCGCTGTTCGGCACCCTGAAACATGGCAAGACCGACGCGGCGTCGCTGGAGCCGGCCGCAAAACACAGGCCCATCGACTATCCCAAGCCCGATGGCGTGCTCACCTTCGACCGTCTTTCCTCCGTATTCCTGTCCAACACCAATCACGAGGAGGAGCAGCCGGTTCATCTCCAGGTGAAGGACATGGAACTGCAGAAGACGTCGGAATACGCCGTCTATGCCGGTCCGTCCTCGCGCTACTGTCCTGCGGGTGTCTATGAATGGGTGGATGCTGACGGCAATGCGCTCACCGATGGCAGCGATGTGGCTGACGCCCGCTTCGTCATCAACGCGCAGAACTGCGTCCACTGCAAGACCTGCGACATCAAGGATCCCAACCAGAACATCAACTGGGTGCCGCCGCAGGGCGGCGAGGGGCCCGTCTATACCGGGATGTAACACCATTGTCCGAGCCCGACCCCGAAAGCGGAACCACCAGCCCCATCGACGAAGAGGCGCTGGCCGAGGCCTATAACCGCGCCCTTGCGCTCGAAAAGGCCGGCGATCTTGATGCAGCCGCTGCCGCCTATCGGGAGGTGCTCGCTCTCGATCCTGCCGACCATGGCGGTGCCGCGGTGCGGCTTGCGTCAATGGGACGGGGCGAGACGCCGGCGCGCGCATCGGAAGCCTATGTGGCGACCCTGTTCGACCAGCACGCCGGCGCGTTTGAGAGCATTCTGGTCGATCAACTCGGCTACGATGTGCCGGCACTGACCCGCAGGGCGCTGGATGAGGTGGCGCCGGGGCCGTTCAGCCGCATGCTGGATCTCGGTTGTGGAACGGGGCTTGCCGGAGAGATTCTGCGCGACATCGCGGACCACATCACCGGCATTGATCTTTCGGAGACCATGATTGAGGTCACCGACGAGAAAGAGGTCTACGACGCGCTCTATGTGGGCGATGCGGTGGACTTTCTCCATCACGCGGATGTCGAACCCTTCGATCTGATCACCGCGACCGATGTTTTGCCCTATCTGGGCGATCTGGATGCTTTCTTCGCCGGCGCAGCGGAGCTATCCGTGGACGGTGCGGTTCTCGCCTTTTCAAGCGAGACCCTGCCGGACGAGGTGCTCGCCGGGCGCGCCTTCATGGTCGGGCCGCATCAGCGCTTCGCCCATTCCGAGAGCTATCTCGCCGAAATGCTCGCCAGGCACGGCTTTGCGGGGCTCGCCATCGGCGGCATCGTGGTGCGGCATGAAATGGGAAAGCCGGTTCCCGGCCATTTGGTCATCGCGCGCAGGAAGCCAGCCGATTAGGGTCAGGACCTATTAATATGGCCACAATGGCGTTCGATAGACCAAGAGATGCAAGGAAAAGCCCGCAGAGCGGGGCCTTTCCCCTGGTCAAGGGGTTTGACGCGGCAGGTCGCCGGTTTATCGAGCGTCCTTCGGATCGGCCTGATCAGCACGGGCTACTTTGTCGCAAGACCATGAAAGACATGAAGTCTTCCTGCGGCCTTGCTTCGCGTATCCGCACAGATCAGGCCGACCATTGCGGCCATATTAATAGGTCCTGACCCTAGTTTCCGTTTCTGGCGAGCTTCACTTCGATCACCTCGGCCGGCTCATTGCCGGGCATGATGCCGAATTCAAGCAGAACGGGCAGGTGATCGGAGCCGACATCCTCCAGCCGCTCGACCGAAAATGGCACGATCCGGCCCTTGGTGAACAGATT
Organism: Nitratireductor aquibiodomus; assembly: GCF_900105565.1. Taxonomy (NCBI): domain Bacteria; kingdom Pseudomonadati; phylum Pseudomonadota; class Alphaproteobacteria; order Hyphomicrobiales; family Phyllobacteriaceae; genus Nitratireductor; species Nitratireductor aquibiodomus. Next base: position 3,908,428 of record NZ_FNSL01000001.1, read on the forward strand.
GTCGATCGGCAGGCCTGCGAGCCGGCGGAGGCTTTCGGGCACGATCGACTTCATCCATGTGGGACCGACCCCCGGCAAGAGATCCAGCCGCCCGGCTGCCGCCACACGGTGGGCCGTCACGCTCCATGGGGTTGCGTTCAGGTCGCCGGCCAGAATGGCGGTATCGGGAAGGCGTTCGAGCACAGGCGCCACACGCCCCACCTGTCGATGCTGTTCAAAGGGCCAGGGCCAGCCGAGATGCAGCGTGCCGATCTCCACCGCATCCGCGCCAAGCCGAACCGTCGCCACGGCCATCGAACCGCGGTCATAGCAGGCAAAGGCGGACGGGTCGGTGAAGGGCCGGCGCGAGAGAATGGCAACCCCGCCGATGCGCGCCGGCGGCGGGCAGATCACGCGATAGGGATACGCCGCTTCGAGAAACTTCAGCTCTTCCACCCACATGCGCGAGACTTCGTTCAGCGTGACGATGTCGGGCTTGGTGCGGCCGATCAGTGAAAAGACCTGCTTGGGGGTTGCATTGTCATATCGCAGGTTGAGTTGCAGAAGCCTATACCGTGCCGCCGGCGCGTCTGTCTCTCCGGCCCTTGCCGAACCGGTGGACGCCTGAACGGGAAGCAGCGTTGCGCTCAGCGTTGCAATGCCAAGCACGGTTCCCGCCGCACCGATCTGACGCCAGCCTTTCACAAAAAGCAGCGGTGCGGCCAGAAGAGCGATCAGCACGGCAAGGTGAATGCGAAAATGCGCCATGGAATCGAGGGCAGGGTGCAGCCTGCCCCAGAAACCGGCGACCAGCGGAAAAGACACCAGAACCACGCCGATGGCCAGAAAGGCCGGCAGCATTGATGCGATTCTCGGTCTCTTCATTGCCTCGCGCCCATTGTTTCCGTCTCGATGCAGCAGCGCCTAACCGCATTTTCGGGCTATTGGAAGGCGGTCTCGAAAAAGCTTCGCAACTTGCGCGAATGAAGCCGTTCCGGCGGCATGGCCGCAAGCTTTTCTACGGCCCTCATGCCGATCTTGAGATGTTGCGAAACCTGCCTCTTGTAGAAATCGGTGGCCATGCCCGGCAGCTTCAGCTCACCGTGCAGCGGTTTGTCCGAAACGCACAACAGCGTGCCATAGGGGACGCGAAAGCGAAAACCGTTGGCGGCAATTGTGGCCGATTCCATGTCGAGCGCGATTGCGCGGGATTGTGAGAGGCGCTGCACCGGTCCGCGCTGTTCGCGCAGTTCCCAGTTGCGGTTGTCGATGGTGGCGACTGTTCCGGTGCGCATGATGCGCTTTAATTCATAGCCGGAAAGTCCAGTGATCTCGGCCACTGCTTCCTGAAGCGCCACCTGCACCTCCGCCAGCGCCGGCAGCGGCACCCAGACGGGCAGGTCGTCGTCGAGCACGTGGTCCTCGCGTACATAGGCATGTGCCAGCACATAGTCGCCGAGCGCCTGCGTGTTCCTCAGGCCCGCGCAATGGCCAAGCATCAGCCAGGCATGCGGGCGCAGCACCGCCACATGGTCGGTAATCGTCTTGGCGTTGGAGGGGCCGACACCGATATTCACCATGGTGATCCCTGCATGTCCTTCACGCGTCAGGTGATAGGCCGGCATCTGCGGCAGACGGGCAAGGGCGCTGGCGGACGGGCTCGTCTCGCCGGCCTTTGTGATGATATTGCCCGGCTCCACAAAGGAGGTGTAGCCGTTTCCGCCCTCGGCCATCATCTCGCGGGCAAGCGCGCAGAACTCGTCGATATAGAACTGGTAGTTCGTAAAGAGCACGAAGTTCTGGAAGTGCGCCGGTGCGGTCGCCGTATAATGAGAAAGCCGGTGCAGCGAATAGTCGACCCGCTGTGCGGTAAAGGGTGCGAGCGGCAGGGGCTCGCCGGGCGGGGCCTCATGCGTGCCGTTGACGATATGATCGTCCGTAGCGTTGAGGTCCGGCACATCGAAAAGATCGCGCAACGGCCGTTTCAGCCGGTCGGCTATCGAGCCCTCCACATAAGTGTCCTGGAGGAACGCAAAATGGAGCGGTATCGGTGTTTCCGATTCGGAGACGGTGATGGGGACGCCGTGATTGCGGATGACCAGGCTCAGTTGATCGATCAGATAGTCGTCGAAGAGGTCGGGCCGCGTGATTGTCGTGGCATAGACGCCGGGCGCAGCCACATGGCCATAGGCAAGCCGCGTATCGATCTGGGCGTAGGAGCCCGTGGCAAGGCTGATTTCGGGATAGAAGGCGCGAAAGCGGCGGTCGCTCTCGCCGTCTTTGGCCACCTGCGCGAAGGCATCGCGCAGGAATGCGGTGTTGCGCTCATAGAGCGCCTTCAATGCCGCAACGGCTTCGCGGGCATCGGTAAAGCTTTTCCGGGCAAAAGGCTCGGGGCTCGAAATCGTCTGAATGGGCTGAGGGTATATTCTATGTTCCATGGCCTTTTATATGGATATTCTTTTTCTTCTCAAGGCCCGACCCGATCTAACGCGAGCGCTTCAGGCTGACCATCAGGACGAGACCGGCGCCGCTCGAGCGTTCATAATCCCCTTCGATGATGTTCTCATTACCGGCACGGACGTTCTGGACCGCAAGCAGCGGTGAGCCGATCAGGGCGGCAAACATCAATCCCCGGGCCATATTTGTGATCGTCCGCATCGTCTCTTACCTCAACTCGTCTCGTTCAGCGCAGCGCAGTTCTGCCGCAAAGGGCGGCCTGCTCCGCGGAGCAGGAGAACGGCCGGTTGTCCTGCCAGGGATCGGAAGGCCTGCCGGCCTCTGCGACCAGTATGGCGAGCCCCATGCCGAAGAGGGCGGTGATCAGGCAGACAATTGAAAAGCGGCGCATCAACATTGGTTCGTCCTCAGTGTCGCCATCACTTTGGCAGACGCGGACTGAACCGAGACTGAGAGGTGCATTCATCCAGGGTTCAGCAGTGTTAACCCCCCCATTATGGGCAGATAACGGATCGTTTATCAGCGAGCGCGTTGCAAAGTGTGCAGATGGTGCTTACCTGCCCGGGTATCGCCGCGATCCTCCCCCGACCGCGCGGCGCCCAACACCTGGAGGCAACGACACATGACCACCCAGACCAAGCCGATTGAGCTTCACTACTGGCCGACGCCCAACGGCTGGAAAATCACCATTTTTCTTGAGGAAACCGGGCTGCCCTACGATGTGCACTTTGTGAACATCGGCAAGGGCGAGCAGTTCGAGCCCTCCTTCCTCAAGATCGCGCCGAACAACCGCATGCCGGCCATTGTGGACCCTGAAGGTCCGGGTGGTGAGCCCATTTCCGTGTTCGAATCCGGTGCCATCCTTCAGTATCTCGGCCGCAAGACGGGAAAGTTCTATCCCACCGACGAGCGTGCCCGCGTTGAAGTCGATCAGTGGCTGTTCTGGCAGATGGGTGGTCTCGGCCCCATGGCCGGCCAGGCGCATCACTTCCGCAATTACGCGCCGGAAAAGATTCCCTACGGCATCGAGCGCTACACCAATGAGGTCAACCGCCTCTACGGCGTTATGAACAAGCGTCTCGCAGACCGGCCGTTCCTCGCCGGCGATGACTACACCATCGCCGACATGGCGAGCATCGGCTGGGTGAAGCCGTATGAGCAGCAGGGGCAGGATCTCAACGATTTTCCGAACCTCAAGCGCTGGTTCGAGACCATCATGGCGCGGCCGGCGGTCGTGCGCGCGCTGGAGGTCGGTCAGGAGCATCGCCGCAATATCGCTGAGGACAAGGAAGCCCAGAAAGTTCTCTTCGGGCAGCGCGCCAGCTGACTTCAGTCCTGAACGTTTCAGGCAGGGCGGGCGTCCTTCGGGCGCCCGCCCTGCTTCCTTTGTCTATCCGAGGCGTATCAGCAGGATGGCGAGGATGAGAATGCCCACACCCAGCCAACTCGTCAGGTTGAGGCGGTGGCCGAAGACGAGCCAGACGGCCAGCGCCGTCCCGAGGATCGAAAGCACGCCCCACACCGCATAGGCGATAAAGAGGTCCATGCCGGTGACGGCCAGCGCCAGAAGCGCGAAGGCCGCCATGATGAGCAGGACGGCAGCGGTTCCCCAGCCCCTGCGTGCGAAACCGTTCGATTTCTCCAGCGCCAGATTGGCGAGGATGTCGAGCGCCACCGATCCCAGGACATAAACCATATAGATGCTCATCGTGTCTCACCCTGCTGGTGGTGACCATAGTTGATCACAGCGATCCCGAGCAGCGCCACACCGATGCCGACGCCCTGAATCAGCGAGATCGTTTCGTCGAGAAGGTAGAGGGAGGTGAGGGCGATCAGGATCATGCCGAACCCTTCCCAGAACGCATTGGCAAGCGCGACCGGTATGCGCAGCGTTGCGCGCCCCAGAAAGAGATAGGCGATGCCGATCATCGCAATCGCCGCCAGCGTTCCCTGAAGAAGCGCGCCGCCGGATACCAGGAGTTTCATGAGTGTGGTTCCGACCACTTCTGCAAAGACCGCAGCGATCAGATAGAACCAGTGCAATTTCGACCTCATATTGTCAGATCAAGTTTTATGTCACTCGATTGAGATATCCGCCCATTTCAAGTATGGAAAATCGCTCAGCGACAGGATTTTTGACGAAGAAGCTTTGCCGTGAGACTGGATTATCTGGAGTATTTCGTGGCTGCGGCGCGCGCAGGCTCCATCTCGGGAGCGGCGCTCCAACTTGGGCGCAACCGCTCCACGGTCAGTATGGCGATCGCGGCGCTTGAGGATGAGCTTGGGGCCGCGTTGTTCGTGCGGCGCGGCAACAGCCTTGCTCTCTCGCCGGTGGGCGAGCACATTCTGGATGACTGTGCCCGCATCATCGCGCTGTCCAACAGCATCATCGAGCGCTGCGCGCGCGGTGGTGAGACCGCGGGCCGAGAACTGAGGATCGGGCGCGACGATGTCCTGTCGGAAAACTTCTGGCGCCATGTGATCCGGGCCATTCGCCGGGCGCGGCCGGACGTGCGGCTGAGCATGCGCTATGCGGAAAGCGATGTGCTTCCTGAACTGGTGCGCGAAGGGCAGCTCGATATCGCCTATTTCATTGCTTCGGGCCGTGCCGGCCCGGCATCCGGGCTCTACAGTCGTGTCATTGCGCGGATTGGCATGCGCATGATGGTGGCCCGGAGCCATCCGCTTCATTCCATGAGCTACGTCGCCGACGATGATCTCGCCATCCTGCCGCAGATCACATATCTCGACAGCACGCAGCGCGAACGCTTTCACCTCGACGCCATGGGCAGCGAGCGCATCGCGCTCAGCAGCTTCGAGCTTGGCAAGGATGCGATCTGCGATGGGCTGGGCTGGGGTTACGTGCCCGAATCCCTGTTGTCGGAAGAAGACGATGCGCAGCTAGGACAGATCAGTCACGGCCTGGGTGCGGCCTGGTATCCGTATTTCGTCTGCAGCCGCGAGCCGCTTGCCATCGGGGCGCAGGCCGAAGCCGCACTGCAATCACGCGCACATGAGATCATTCTCGCACAAATGCGCAGTGAAGGTCTGATCACAGAATGAGCCCCCCACGCCTTCCGCAGGGAGGAAGGGCGTGAAAGGGCTCTGACTGGGGGCTGTGTTCAATCTGAGGCTAACGATCTGGATGACGCCTGCCCTAGAGACGCGACCAGGTCTGGTTGCGGCAGATCAGGCCGCCGAGCACGCAGCCTCCCATCTTCAGGCTGTTGCCGGAGAGCGTGCCCTTGCCGGAATAGGTCTTGTCGTTGGCCGGATCGGTGATCTTGCCCGTATACTTGCTGCCGCCGGCAGCCTGAAACGTGCCGATCTTCTTGCCGGCGTGCTTGCCGCTTTTCAGCGTGATGCAATAGGAGCCGCCACATGGCGCAATCTGTGCCGTCGCGCCGGACTCCGTCTTCCAGTTCCCCTCAATGGGGTCGGCCATTGCAACGCCACAAGCCAGAAGCAGCGCGGCACCGCTCAAAACAACTCTGCCAATCATCAGTCTTCCTCCCAATGATGTTGCGGGCTCAGCTTACGCAAACGTAAACGTAGTACAACCGCTTTTTGTGGTGGCAGGCCGCAACCGTGGCAAAAGCTGAAACAGTATGGTCGGTGCCCGCAGTACCGCCACCGCGCTATGGCTCGCGTTCTTCGAGGGGTTCGCCTGTCGGGCGGGAGACTGAACAGCAGCATTCGCGCGAATGCAGCGGGAAATGGCGCAGAAGGCCGTGACCGGCCCGGTTTTCTGCCCGCCGCAAGGGACGAAACCGCGCGGCGCACAATTAGAATTTTCAGAAAATTGCCTCTTCAAGCGTGCGGCGTGGTTAACGAAATCTTGCAAACGGCGTTAACGAATTCGCCTGGCTCTCACCACTGAAATCCCGATGCCCTGCGGGTTTGCGATGCTTAACAAAATCAGGCATTTACTGAAAATTTGAACTTTGTTTTCTTCTAATTAAGCACAAGATTTAACGGCGATTTCAGCCGCACCCTGCATTCTCGAAAGCATCGAAGGGCTGGCCCGGAAGGGCAAGAACAAAGGCTCTCGGGAGAAAAACAGGGATCTTGGATTATGGCACGTTACGACGTTCAGGAAGCAGGCTTCGGTACGGCTGGTTCGTCCACCCAGGCCGACGTGCTGTTTCAACTTGGAATGATGTATGCGACCGGCCGCGACTGCGATGTCGACCTGGTGGCCGCGCACAAATGGTTCAACATTGCAGCCATCAAGGGCTCCGAGCGCGCTGCGGAGCTGCGCTCGGAACTGGCCGCCGGCATGTCCAAGCCGGAATTGGCCAGGGCGCTGCGCGATGCCCGTGAATGGATGACGATGCACTGATGCTGATGCCGGGGGGCGGAACGTTCAGGATCCGGTCTGAAACGGGCCGGGTCCTGAACGCAGGGCGCCTTTACGTGTGCGCGAGTCTACTCTGCTTCCTGAAAGCGGACGAGCATCGCGCCGTCATTGACCTGCAGACCTTCGGTCGCGATTTCGGCGACGACGCCGTCATGCGGCGCGGTGATGGTGTGCTCCATCTTCATCGCTTCGAGCACCAGTAGCGGCTGACCTTTCTGGACCATCTCGTTGACCGAAGCGCGCACCAGCTTCACCAGCCCGGGCATCGGAGCTCTGAGCCGGTCGCCGCCGCCGCTTTCCTCGGCTGCCTGCAGCCGGTCCGGCACCTTGAGCGTCAGCGCATCCGCGCCCTCGAACACCGTAATATGGCCCGGCCATGAAGCGATGCGGGTGGGGTCATCGCGGCGTACGATGATTGGCCGGCTGGCTTCATCGTCACCAAGGTGAACTGCCAGCGCGCCATCGGCCTGCGCCGCCACGCGGGCTTCCACCGCCTCTTCACCGTTTATCAGCGTGCGTTTGTGGCGGAGCGGCCCGAAATGGCCGTAACCCGAAATTGTGGAAAACGGATCGGATGTATCTTCTGAAGATGCGGCTCCGCTCGTTGCCGCAATGGCTGCCGCAAGATGCCGCGCCTTAAGAGGGGCAGTTTTGGTCAGAACGTCCTGCTTGCGTCCGATCAGGCCGGTCTCCAGTCGCCCGGCAGAAAAATCATCGTCGCGCAGAAGTCGTGTCAGAAAGCCGAGATTGACGGTCGAGCCGGCGACCTCGGTCTTCTCGAGCGCGCCGGCGAGCCCCTCGATCGCCTCCTCCCGTGTGGGCGCATGGACAATCAGCTTGGCGATCATCGGATCGTAGAACGGGGTTATGGCATCCTTTTCCGCAACGCCGGCATCAATGCGCAGGCGCGCGGTTTCGATGCCATCGGGAAAGCGCAAATGGTGCAGGGTGCCGGTTGCCGGCAGGAAGTCACGTGTTGCATCCTCGGCGTAGAGCCGGGCTTCCACTGCGTGGCCGCTCACAGTGATTTCGTCCTGTGTGCGTGGCAGGGGCTCGCCCGCCGCCACCCGCAATTGCCATTCCACCAGGTCGACCCCCGTGATCATCTCCGTCACCGGGTGTTCCACCTGCAGTCGCGTGTTCATCTCCATGAACCAGAACCGGTCCGGTCGCAATCCTTCCGAGGCATCGACAATGAACTCGATCGTGCCGGCACCGCTGTAGGAAATGGCCCGGGCGGCCTTCACGGCTGCCTCGGTCATCGCTGCCCGCGTTTCTTCGTTCATGCCGGGCGCGGGGGCTTCTTCGATCACTTTCTGGTGGCGGCGCTGGGCCGAGCAGTCGCGTTCGAAGAGATGCACGGCATTTCCATGGTTGTCGCCAAAAACCTGCACCTCGATATGCCGGGGGTCTGGATGTATTTTTCCACCAGCACGCGTTCATCGCCGAAGGCAGCCTTTGCTTCCCTTTGGGCCGCGGCCAGAGCATCCGGGAACGCATCGGGATCGGACACCAGACGCATGCCCTTGCCGCCGCCGCCCGCCCGCGCCTTGATCAGAACCGGATAGCCGATTTCATTGGCCTTGGAAGCGAGCGCGACTAGCGCCTGCGTATCGCCGTGATAGCCGGGAACGACCGGCACTCCCGCTTTTTCCATCAGCCGTTTTGCGGCGTCTTTCAGCCCCATTGCCCGAATGGCCTGCGACGACGGGCCGACAAAGATAAGGCCGGCGTTCTCCACCTTTTCGACGAAGTCGGGATTCTCCGAGAGAAAGCCATAGCCCGGGTGGATGGCCTGCGCTGCGGTTTCAAGCGCAGCAGCGATAATTCTGTCTCCATCGAGATAGCTCTCGGTCGCCGGAGCCGGGCCGATGCACACCGCCTGATCGGCCATGCGCACGTGCAGCGCGTCCCGATCCGCATCGGAATAGACCGCAACCGTGGCGATCCCCAGACGCCTGGCGGTTCGGATGATCCGGACGGCGATTTCCCCACGATTGGCGATCAGAATCTTGTCAAACATGCAGAGCGTTCCTCCTACGAAGCAGAGACACCATAATGCGTTGAGCGTGTTTTGTGGCGGGAAATCTGCTTGGGCCATCATTCATTCCGCAGGAACCGATGCCACGTGCGGTTGCCTCTAGATTCGACGGCACGGAACGGCATTGAAGGCTGCCGGTGCAGCGGCCCGCATTTTGGGATAGGTTCCTGAATCTGGCAATCCCGCGCAGGCCTGATACAGGCGCCGGGTAATTCATACAGTATCGTCGAGCCCGCAATTCGGTAAGAATACCCAAAACAACTGCTTCATAACCGCATCTTTCAATTATGTTTTTGCCAAAGTGTCGGGGTGTTCATGCGGCTTGCATGTCTGACATGTGCTTTGCGTTCTTTAGATGATCCGTTTTCCGACGCAGAGAATACTGCTGTGTGTATCCCGAAACGGCCTGACTTTTATGGCCTTTTGCCTGGTCCGATCGGGGAATTCCAAAACAGCCGGTTCGCGTTCGACGTAATTTGATCTTGAAACTCTGTACGCGCGTTTGAGCTGCTCGAGTAGTGAAGCGTTGCGAAACCGGGAGCGTATGGCCTCTCGGCGCGCGGGTAGCAAAACAACAGGCGAGAAAAGGCGGACCGGTGGGGTTGCACTCCCGGTGAACCGCAGCGGCCGCGCGTACGACAGTGAGTTTGGGACCTTCGGAGGCGTGAAGCGGAGCAATTCGCTGAACTTGTCAGCAGACAACAGATGGAAATTCCATGATGAAATATTCACCATCCCGCTTTCTGTTCGCGAGTAGTCTTGTAACAATCTCGGCTACTCTGCAAATCGGCCCGCTCTTAGCAGCGGACATGGAGGGGAGGGAGGTTATTCCCGAGCCGCCGCTTTTTTCTCCGTCACCCCTGAGGCAGAACGCCCGTATCGTCGGAGGCGCGCCCATGCAGGGAACGGTTGGCGGAGCTCCAATGGTCGTGCCGGGAGACGGTTCCCCCGTATACAAGGGGGACGAATTGCCACCGCTGGTCGACCTCGAGGGCGATTGTGGCGGTGTGGCCTGTCCTGCCGCGATGCGGGGAAAGATGCTGGACAACAGCTCCGTTGGCAGGCTGCGGATCGGTGAGAACACGGAACGGGCGGGGCCCGGTGACCGGCCTGCCGTCCCGTTCGTCATTTCCGTTGATGGCCAGGTCGTCGATGAAAGTGGCCAGATCACGAACGAGGGCATGTTTGGCGTCTCGCCTAATGCACGTTCCGTCGACAAGCAGCGGAAGACAGATCTCGATCTGAGTTCCGTGGATATTCAGATCAAGTTCGACGGGCTGGACGCCGAGCCATTGCTTAACGTGTCGACCGTGCCCGTACAGCGCATCTTTCGGGAAGGGGAGCCAATCCGTTTCTATGCGACCTCCAATTATCCTGCATTCATCAGTCGGGCAGAGGTGCGCATATACGAGGACAATGTCGCCTGGGCCAACAAGCCTGTGGCTGTCGTCCCGATCAATGTTAACGACGAGGCCGCCTGGGTCATGCCCGCACGAAGCGGCCGTGAGTTCCGCTATGTGCTGCGTGTCTACGATGCCAAGGGCCGCTTCGATGAAACGGTGCCGATGACCATCGCCAGCACGCGCGGCGAATTCCTCTCCGATTCCGGACATGGCGTGGCGCCGGGCAATGCGGAGGACCGGACTGCCTTCCGCAATATTCCGGTCTATGGCGGTGCGATAACGGTCTATGGCAAGAATGTTCCCGATGGATATGGGATCGTCGCCTTTGACGAGCTCGTGCCACTTGATCCAAAGGGCACTTTCGTCACCCAGCGCATTCTGCCGCCAGGCCAGCATGTGGTCGATGTCGCTGTCGACGGCGGTTCGAAGGCGGGTGGCCTTTACTTCAGCCGGGATGTCAACATACCGACAAACGACTGGTTCTATGTCGCGCTTGCAGACTTCACCGTCGGCAAGCGGACCGGCGACAGCGGAATTGAGGAGGTACGGACGGGCGAATTCGACAAGGTGTGGAATTCGGGCCGCCTGGCATTCTATCTTCGCGGCAAGATCAAGGGAAAATTCCTTCTCACAGCAGCCGCCGATACCGGCGAAAACGAGGTGAGGAACCTTTTCAGGGACCTTGATGCCCGAGACCCGAGGGAACTCCTCCGTCGCATTGATCCAGACAAATATTATCCTGTGTATGGGGATGACTCCACCTCGGTGGAAGATGCTCCCACAAACGGGAAATTCTATGTGCGCCTGCAGCGCGGTGAAAGTCATGTGATGTGGGGCAACTACAAGACCAAGATTTCAGGCACGCGCTTCCTGCAGGTGGATCGCGGTCTCTATGGCGCCGAGATGGTCCTCCGCTCGGCGGGCAACACCGCGAATGGCCAGCCCAAGTTCGAAGCAACGGCCTTTGCCGCCAAACCTGATACACTGCCGCAGCGTGACGAGTTCCTGGGGACCGGCGGCTCAGCCTATTTTCTCAAGAGGCAGCGCATCATAGAGGGCTCCGAAACGCTGCATATCGAATATCGGGACAAGGTCACGGGCCGGATCATCGAACGGCGGGCGCTGGTCTATGGCGAAGATTACACGATCGACTATCTGCAGGGTGTTGTCATTCTCGACGCGCCTTTGTCATCCGGTTCCATTGATGACGGTGCGGTTCGCGATGGCGCACTGGGTGGTCTCAAGGCCTATATGGTCGCCCAGTACGAATACCGAGCTCGCGCGGGCGATATGGAGAACTACGTCTTTGGCGGCCGCGCGCAGACCTGGGTTGGAAAACATGTTCGACTGGGCGCAACGGGGATCAAGGACTCAACGGGACTGTCTGACCAGAAAGCCTATGGCGCAGACCTCAGGGTCCAGCGTTCAGATGATACCTATATCGACGGTGAGATTGCCTATTCGAAGGGCCCCGGCTTTGGGCTGTCTCGCTCCACGGATGGCGGTCTGACCCTGGCCGATCAGGATACGGCGGGGCGTGAGGGCCTCTCGGCGAAAGCCTGGAGCCTCCGTGGTCAAATGGCCTTCAAGGATTTCCGCTGGCTCGGAACTGCCGGCAGACTTGGCGGCTACTACGAGCAGAAGGAGGCCGGTTTTTCCAGCGTGACCGAACAGGTGGATGCTGATGAACGCAGCTGGGGCGTCGAAACCGAAATTCCTCTGAGCGCCAACATGAACCTCAAATTGTCGTATGACGATTATCAGAATGAGGAGGGGCGGGAACGCAGCGATGCGGAGCTTGAAGTCAGCTACGCCTTTGACGCCTACTGGAAAGCTGCATTCGGCATTGCATATTCGAAGCTTCATTCGCCGGCAGCGATTGCTTCGGGCAAATCCGGTTATGACGGTACCCGGCTGGATGCAGGTCTGCGCGTCGACTATCGGCAGAATGACGACTACCTCTATTACGGTTTCGTGCAGGGCACGGTGGATCGGAAAGGTAACATTGCCAAGAATGATCGTTACGGCGTTGGTGCCGAAGTACGTCTGAGTGAGAAACTCGGTGCTGAGGGTGAGGTATCCTGGGGCAAGTCGGGAATTGGCGGTCTCGCAGCCCTGACCTACGACCCGACGCCGGAAGATCACTACTACATCGGTTATCGCCTCGATCCCGATCGCGCAACCGATGGCAGCTATGGCTATGATCTGCAGGGTCGTGACCATGGTGCGGTGGTCGCGGGTGTGAAGAAGCGCATGAGCGATGTAATCTCGGCCTATTCGGAAGCCGATTTCGATCTCTTCGGACGCCGCAATTCACTGGCTCAGCGCTATGGTGTCATTTACACACCGGATGTCGCATGGACCTTTGATGGCGGTATCGAAGCCGGCAACATCGAGGATGAGCGCATCAATCCCGCGACCGGATCGCCATATGCCGACTTCGAACGTTATGCAGGTTCGCTGGGTGTCGGCTTCAAGGATGAAGAGATGGGTGTCAGCGCACGCGTTCGAGGCGAAGCCCGTTTTGAGCGGTCCGACGACGAAACCCGCACCCGCAACACCTATGTCATGAGTGCCGGTGCTACCATGGATCACGACGGGTACGGTCGGGTTCTTGGAAGTGTCGATGCCGTTATCTCACAGACGCCATTTGGAACATACTACAACGGAGACTATATCGAGGGATCGCTGGGGTACGCCTATCGACCGGTGGACAACGATCTGCTGAACGCATTGCTGCGGTATACATATCTCTACAACCTTCCCGGCAATGACCAGATCAGCAGCATGTCGCGTTCGACGAACGGGCCGCTTCAGCGCAGCCACATTGTCTCCGCTGACCTGACCTACGATCTCCTGCCATGGCTCTCCATTGGTGGCAAATACGGTATGCGTCTCGGCGAAATCCGGGCAAGGAGCCGTGACGGCAGCAAGTCAATGGGTAGCTGGGAGAAGTCTTCGGCACATCTTGGCATCCTTCGCGCCGACCTGCATGTGGTCAAGAACTGGGATGCGATGATTGAAGGACGGGCATTCTATCTTCCGGAAATCGAGTCCATGGACTACGGCGCCCTCGCAGCCCTCTACCGGCATGTTGGCAACAACTTCAAGGTCGGTGCGGGTTACAATTTCGGGCGCTTCTCAGACGATCTCCGTGATCTGACGCTGGACGACCGCGGAGCCTTCCTGAACGTTGTCGGGAAGTTCTGAGGCCCGAGGCGGGCGTCGCTCGAGGGGGGAGGCGCCCGCCACTCCATTCCCGACAGCGAGAGCAACCTGTCCTCATTTGGACAAAGTCATTGTCGAAAGTCGCGGGACGCTAAACCGCCAGGGCTTCCTTTCCGAAGCTCTGGCGGTCTGTTATTTCAGTTGCAGCAATTCGGTCGGAAGCGCTGGGTATTATGGGGGCACTGGATTTGGTCAATATCCGCTGGGCGTATGCAGCTGCGGCAGTGGCGTTTTTTCCAGGCGTGGCGCTGGCTGACTGGAAGCCGGTCGAGCGCATCGAGCCCTACACCATTTCCGGATCGACCGCCCTTGATCTCTACAGGTCCATCGGCGAGCGCGGACCAAAGCTCGGCGTGCGCCGGGTGATCGCCTACACGGATTTCAGGCTGACCTGGCAACGGGACTATCAGCCGCGCAATGACGGTGCCTGCGTTCTGGCATCGGCGAAACCGAAGCTGACCATCACCTATCGCCTGCCGAAGGTTTCAGGCAGCCTTCCCCCGCAGACGCAGGCGGCATGGGAGCGCTTCAGTGACGGTGTGCGAACCCACGAGCGTGTCCACGGAGAGATCATCACCGACATGGTGAAGAAGATCGAGGCCGTATCCGTCGGCCTGCGTGCAGAGCAGGATCCGGGGTGCCGGAAGGTGCGGGTGAAACTGCAGGAACATCTTGGCCGCCTGTCCCAGGAGCAGCGTCAGCGCAGCCGCGAATTCGACCGGGTCGAGATGGGCGATGGCGGCAATGTCCACCGCCTGGTCATGGAGTTCATCAATGGTGACAGGCAGCGCAGCAACTGACGCCGCCCGTCCAAAATCCTACATCCTGAAAACACCGAACTTCGTATCGCCGATCGGCGCATTCAGCGCAGAGCCGAGCGAGAGGGCAAGCACTTCACGTGTCTTCGCAGGGTCGACAATGCCGTCATCCCAAAGCCGCGCGCTCGAATAAAGCGGATGGCCTTCACGTTCGTATTTCTCCAGAATGGGCCGGCGAAAATCGGCCTCTTCCTCCGCACTCCAGTGTCCGCCTTTACGCTCGATGCCTTCGCGTTTGACGATGGAAAGCACGGTTGCCGCCTGCTCGCCGCCCATCACTGAAATGCGCGCATTGGGCCACATCCAGAGGAAGCGGGGAGAATAGGCCCGGCCGCACATGCCGTAATTGCCGGCACCGAACGAGCCGCCGATGATCGCTGTCACCTTGGGCACCTGTGCGGTTGCGACCGCAGTCACCAGCTTGGCGCCGTCGCGCGCGATACCCCCGGCCTCATATTTGCGTCCGACCATGAAGCCGGTGATGTTCTGGAGGAAAACAAGCGGGATTTTCCGCTGGCAGCACAATTCGATGAAATGCGCGCCTTTCAGCGCACTTTCGGAGAAAAGCACGCCATTGTTCGCCAGAATGCCCACCGGAATCCCGTAAATATGGGCAAACCCTGTAATGAGCGTGGTGCCGTAATTGGCCTTGAATTCATCGAACTCGGAGCCATCCACCACGCGTGCGATCACCTCGCGCACATCGTAAGGCTGGCGGGTATCGCTGGGGATGATGCCATAGATCTCGTGCGGGTCGTAAACCGGTGGAATCGGTTTGCAAAGATCGAGCGATATGCTCTTCTTTCGATTCAGGTTTTTGACGATGCGCCGCACGATCGCGAGCGCATGCTCATCGTCCAGCGCATAGTGGTCGGCAACGCCGGATTCGCGTGTATGCACCTCCGCGCCGCCGAGTTCCTCCGCCGTTACCACTTCGCCGGTGGCCGCCTTCACGAGCGGCGGGCCGCCGAGGAAGATGGTGGCGTTGCCTTTCACCATCACCGTTTCGTCACTCATTGCTGGCACATAGGCGCCGCCGGCCGTGCACGACCCCATCACGCAGGCGATCTGCGGAATGCCCTTCGCCGACATGTTGGCCTGATTGTAGAAGATGCGGCCGAAATGATCCCGGTCGGGAAACACTTCGTCCTGGTTTGGAAGATTGGCACCGCCTGAATCCACCAGATAGACGCAGGGCAGATTGTTTTCGAGCGCGATCTCCTGCGCGCGCAGATGCTTCTTGACCGTCAGTGGATAATAGGTGCCGCCTTTCACCGTGGCGTCGTTGACGACGATGACGCATTCGCGTCCCTCGATGCGCCCCACACCGGCAATCAGGCCGGCAGAGGCGATGTCCCCGCCATACATGTCGAAGGCGGCGAACTGGCCGATCTCGAGAAATGGCGCGCCCACATCGAGCAGTTGCGCAAGCCGTTCGCGCGGCAGAAGCTTGCCGCGTTTAACATGGCGTTCACGCGCCTCGTCCGACCCGCCGCGCTCGATCACGGCGGCGTTCTCGGCCATTTCGCCGACCAGCGCCTGCATGCGGTTGAAATTGGCCCTGTATGCGTCGGAGGAAGGGGAAAGCTGCGATTGAAGGACGGTCATGCGATCTCCTGCGGCGAATAGGGCACTATGCCCAATCCGTGGTTTGATTCCCATGCTCTGGCAAGCCGCCCGCATCGCGCAGCATGCGTGCCATGTGCATAAGGTTGAAGGTCATGAATGTCAGATTGCGGCGTGTGAACGCGCTGTCATAGCCGGCACGTTTGCCGTCTTCGGTTTCATCGCCGTAGGAGGGACCGGGACCGGCTTCGCCAATCCAGCCGCAATCGGCCTGGGGCGGGATCGTATAGCCTACATGCTGAAGGGAGTAGAGCACGGTCTTTGCTACATGCTTGATGCCATCCTCATTGCCGGTGATGACGGCCCCGCCAACTTTGCCATAGTAGATATACTGGTCCTTCGCGTTGCGCTGGCCGGAATGGGCGTAGAGCCGTTCGATGATAAGACGGCAGATGGAGCTCTCCTCACCAAGCCAGATGGGCGAACCGATCACCAGAATGTCGGCTTCACTCACCTTTGGCCAAATCTTCTCCGGCCAGTCGTCGACCGCCGCTCCTTCTTTGCGCATATCCGGCGACACCCCGAAGGCAATGTTGAAATCGGCGGCGCGCAAGTATTCGGTCCCAACGCCGCACCGATCCATAAGCGCCAGGGAATCCTGCATGAGGTCTTCCGTGTGCGAGGCGGCCCGATCACTCGGTTTCAGTGTCGTGTTGATGAACAGCGCCTTCAGGTCCGAAAAATTGGCGGTGTTTTCATCGGCAAGGCGCTTCTGCAGATCATTCAGCGGCATGATACTTCTCCTGACGTGTCTGACCACGGTCAACGCGCGGGAGCGGACATGGTTCTCACGCCTCCGACATCATCTCGCGCCCGATCAGCCAGCGTCTGATCTCGCTCGTTCCGGCGCCGATCTCGTAGAGCTTTGCGTCCCTCAGAAGCCGTCCTGCGGGGAACTCGTTCACATAGCCATTGCCGCCCAGAAGCTGGATTGCGTCAAGTGCCGTCAGGGTTGCTTTCTCCGCCGCATAGAGGATGCAGCCGGCCGCATCCTTGCGGGTTGTCTCGCCCCGGTCGCAGGCGGACGCCACGGCATAGACGTAGGCGCGGCAGGCATTCATCGCCGTGTACATGTCGGCGAGCTTGCCCTGCACGAGCTGGAACGAACCGACCGGCTGGCCGAACTGCTGGCGCTCGCGCACATAGGGCGCTGCCACATCAAGGCAGGCAGCCATGATGCCAACCGGTCCGCCGGCCAGTACCACACGCTCATAGTCGAGCCCGGACATCAACACGTTGACGCCCTTGCCCTCTTCGCCGAGCAGGTTCTCGAACGGCACTTCGACGTCCTCGAACACCAGTTCGCCCGTGTTGGAGCCGCGCATGCCGAGCTTGTCGAGCTTCTGGGCGACGGAGAACCCCTTCATGTCGCGCTCGATGATGAAGGCGGTGATGCCACGCGGCCCTGCGGTGGGATCGGTTTTTGCATAGACCACCAGCGTGCCCGCATCCGGGCCGTTGGTGATCCACATCTTCGACCCGTTGAGGACGAAGCGGTCATTGCGCTTTTCCGCCCGAAGTTTCATGGAGACGACGTCGGAACCCGCAGCCGTTTCCGACATGGCCAGCGCGCCCACGGTTTCGCCCGAGCACAGGGCGGGGAGGTATTTTTCCTTCTGCGCGTCGTTCCCCCAGCGGCAGATCTGGTTGACGCAGAGATTGGAGTGCGCGCCATAGGAGAGGCCGACCGAAGCGGATGCCCGTGAAATTTCCTCCATCGCAACCACATGCGCCAGATAGCCGAGCCCCGAGCCGCCATAGTCCGGATCGACCGTCATGCCGAGCAGGCCGAGCGCACCCATTTCCTGCCAGAGATGGGCGGGAAACTCGTTGCTCTCGTCGATTTGCGCCGCCAACGGCGCGATCTTTTCCTGTGCAAAGCGATGCGTCATCTCCCGCAGCGCGTCGATGTCCTCGCCAAGCCCGAAATTCATTGATCCCGTGTACATCGGTCTCCTCCGGTCACGTCTCAGCGCCCACAAGGCGCATGGTCATGGTGTGGTAATTAGCGGCGACTTCATCTTCGGAAAGCCGCAGTTCCGGGCGGAACCAGACAATCACACCCGTGATCATCTGAATGATCGCCATCGCTGTCAGCGCTACATCGTCGATGCGGAACACGCCGTCGCTCTGGCCGTCTGCAAGAATGCGCCGCAGCTCGCCTTCATACTGGCTGCGCATGCCCAGAATGTGCCGGAGGCGTTCCTCGGAGAGGCTGCGCAGTTCCAGATTGCTCACATGGGTGGCGTTGCGGCGCGAAAGATGAAAGCGGATGTGGTTCTCGACAAATGCTGCAAGGCGTCCTGCCGGCCTTTCTTTTTCGGAGCCAGTTGCAGGACGCACTTCCCCCCAGGAAGCGATCAGGTTTTCCATGTGCTCGCACATGAGCGCGTAGAGCAGTTCTTCCTTGGTCGGAAAATAGCGGTAGAGCGCGGCTGGCTGTACACCGACCTGGCCCGCAAGCTGGCGCATCGACATCGCCTCGAAGCCAAGCCGTGCGATGAGCTCCAGCGCCGCCTCGCGGATCGCCGCTTCCGTCTTTTCACCGTCAGAACCGGTCGTTCGCGCCATGGAGCCTCCCTTTCTACAATAATAAAACGAACGTTCAATTAATTCAAGGATGGAGAGAGGCGGATCGAAAACTTTGCCTCCTTCATATCCGGGATGACGGGGCAGGGCGGTCTTTGCGCTTGGGGAGAAAACGGAGCCGCGCGGACGGGACAGAAGCACGTATGCCAATGCGTTGATGCCAGGGCGGGAAACCGGGAAAATCGGCCCTGTTCTCCATACCGTCATGCCCGGTTGACACGGGCGGCTCCGTTGCAGTTAGAACGCGACTGCCGGGCCGGGGTTCCAGAATTTTCCCGCTTCGGTTCAAAGCGCTTCCAGAAGCGTGTCAGTCGACGTGACCTTGCAGAACTCGAAGCCGAGTGTCGCCACGTGAGCGCGGTGCACGTCTTCGGCGCTAAGCGTGCCTCCCTTGCCATCCGGAAGCGCGAAACAGTCGCAGGCATCCTCCACCAGCATCATTGCCCATCCCATATTCGCGCCCGTGCGGATTGTGGTCGAGACGCACATGTCGGTGGAAATGCCACATGTGACCACCGTTTTCGCACCAAGCCGGCGCAGCCTGAGGTCGAGATCGGTTCCGATGAATGCGGAGTTGACGCTCTTGGTCACGAGTTGCTCGCCGGCCAGCGGCTCGAAGCCCGGCCGCATCGCATGGCCAGGTTCACCCGGGCGAAGGGTGGAGCCGGTTTCGACGGAATCATGGCGCACGTGAATGACGGGCCGCCGTGCCTTCCGCCACGCCGCGAGCAGGGCGAGGGCATTCCGGTCGACATCATTGTTCCAGCGTTGCGGCCAGGGAGGGCCATCGAAGGCCTGCTGGAAATCGACCAGCAGAAGAACGGCATCATTCAAATCAGTCTGGAAAGTCATTGCCTGTTCGTTTCCCTGAGCGCTGTTTGTTAGTTGGGTCCTGACCCTTAGCGACTATAGCCCCGCTCACAAGAGTCATTGCCGTGTTTTCCCGCGCGCTTCTGGACCAAAACGTCCAGGAAAAGCAGCGCTGCGCCCGTCGCAAGCCCGCCCGCAAGCACCGTGCCTGCGGCGATCGGGCCCATGGTCTGAAGGGTGAAAGCTGCGAGGGACAGAACGGCAAGAAGCGCCAGATTGTTGGCGCTTTCGGAAAGTGCGAGAACAAGTCCCCGTGTATCGCCGGCCCTCTGTGCGATCAGGGCCGTGCTGGCAGGTGCGGCAAAACCCAGCGCCACGCCCCATCCACCAAGACAAAGGAGTGCTCCTGCAAGCGGGAGCGGTGCGAACAGGAACACGGCGAAGGTGAGGATTAGCAGCAGAACGGCGGCAAAAAGTAGCGCCTGATCGCCGCGAAGCATCCGTTTGGCAACGCCGACTGAAAAATTGCCGATCGCCAGCCCAACACCGAAGAAGCCGACCGAGAGGCCGGTCTGAAGTGTGTCTGTCGCAAAGCGCTGGCGCAGCATTTCACCGCTGAGACCGAAGGCCGCGACCGCTGCCCCGTTCCAGAGAGCCTTTGCCGCAAGGAGCGTGAGAACATCACGTTTCAGGCCCCTGAAACGCGGCCGGACCGCCATCGCATGTGTTTCTCCATCGAACCGGAGAACCTGGCCGACCGGAAATATCAGCAGGAGGCAGCCGGCGGCACTTGCCAGAAACGGCGCACGCCATCCGAAAACCTGCGTCAGAATTCCGGCGAGTGCGGGACCGAGGGCAATGCCGGCCGTCATGCCGAGCATCACGAGCCCCATGGCCTCAGCATGCCGCGCTTCCGGGAGCCTGTCGGCAATCAGGGCAAAGACGGCGGGGATCAGCGCCGCCGCCGCCACGCCGCCGAGCACACGAAGGGCAATGGCGATGCCGAGCGTCGGGGCAAACGCCACGGCGAGCCCGTCTGCGGCAAGAAGCGCCAGCGCGACAGCCAGGAGCATTCGCCGGTCGATCCGGTGCGCGATGAGCCCGATGAGCGGCGCGCCAAGCGCATAGGAAAGCGCATAGCCGGATATCAGCCAGGAGGCAGCGGCAGGCGATGCACCGAAGGCCGTTCCAATTGGTGTCAGCATTGGCGCGATCATGAATTCCGTCGCACCGACGAAGAAAACGACCAGTGCAAGCACCGGCAGAAAAAGCCGTGAAGACATGAGTTTCTCCATGAGTGAAATGAAGGATTGCAGTCGAAGCGCCGGAAAGAAGGGGGGAGGGAAGCACCGGTGAACAGACGCAGTGGTACTGCGCTGGGGGGCGGGGGGAAGGAAATGAGGGTGCTTTGACGTTCTGCGGATGAACCGCCTGCGGCAGGTTGCCGAACGCAATTCCTGTTTTGCACGCTACAGGTCGACCCGCAAGCCCCTAGCCTCGTTTCCGTGCGGTCGTGGGGCTGGAAATTACCGGGCTTTTCAAGTCGAATGCCAGCGATTCACTTTGGGGACCTTCACATGCACATCTTCATTTCGGTCGACATCGAAGGCGTGGCCGGCGTCAATGAGGCTCTTCAGGGCCAGCGCGGCAATCCCGAATATGAGGTGGCGCGGCGTCTCATGACCGAAGAGGCCAACGCCGCCATTCGCGGGGCGTTTGCAGGCGGCGCTGATGCGGTGACCGTTGCCGATTCGCATGGGCCGATGCGCAACATGATCGTCGATCAGCTCGATCCGCGCGCCCGCGTCGTGTCGGGTCGGGCGCGGCCCCTGTCGATGATCGAGGGCATTCATGCCGGCCATGCCGGCGCCGTGCTGATCGGCTACCATGCGGCAGCCGACAATTTCGGTGTTCTCGCGCACACGATCAGCGGTCTTGCTTTCCGCCGCATAGAGGTGAACGGTGTGCGGGCGGGCGAGCCGACGCTTTTTGCCGGTCATGCCGCTGAAATCGGCGTGCCGCTGCTTGCCGTCAGCGGCGATGACCGGCTTGAAGCCGAGATCGCTGAGCAGTTTCCCGCCGCCCGCTCAATCACTGTCAAACGCTGCATCAACGCGACGGCCGCCGAAAGCCTTTCGCCGGGCGAGGCGCGTGAGAAGATCGAGCAGGAGGTGTGCGGGGCCGTTGAACGGGCGGCAGATGCCGTTGTGGAAGCGCCCTGCAGGTCGCCGCTCACCATTGATGTGAGTTTCAGCAAGCAGCTCTTTGCGGACGCTGCAGCGCTCATGCCGTTTACGGAGCGCACCGGCGCGCTGGATATACGCTTTGGCGCCGGGAGCCATGCCGAGGCAATCGGCATCCTCTCAGGCTTCTCACTGATGGCGGCGGCATTGGCATGACGGATCGCATCTTCGACAGGGCAGGCACATGGTGGGACCTGCCGGCGGGCCCCGCCAACACCATCGCCGATGTGCCGGGTGTGACCGTCGGGCACCGGACCCATCGGGAGAAGACCGCGCGCACCGGCGTTACCGCGATCTTTCCGCACGATGGCGACCTGTTCCGCAACCCGGTGCCGGCGGGTCTCGCGGTGCTCAATGGCTTCGGCAAGAGCGCCGGCCTGATGCAGCTTGCCGAACTGGGCCGCATTGAAACGCCGATCCTTTTGACCAACACATTCGGCGTTGCCGCCTGCACCGCGGCGCTGATCCGCCGGGCGATTGCGCAAAACCCTGAAATCGGCCGCAGCCGCCCGACGGTCAACCCGCTGGTTCTGGAGTGCAATGACGGGCGTGTCAGCGACATACAGGCGCTGGCCGTCACAGAAGCCATGGCGAATGACGCGATGGCCGCTGCTGAAATGAAATTCGCGCAGGGCACGGTGGGAGCCGGCACCGGCATGCGCACGTTCGGCTTTGCCGGCGCCATAGGCAGCGCGTCGCGGCGTGTCGCACTGCCTTCCGGTCGCACGCACACCCTGGGCGCCCTCGTCCTTTCCAATTTCGGGCGGCCGGGCGATCTCAGGCTTCTGGGAGACCGCATTGAGACTCCGGAGCCGGGTCGGGCCGATCCGCAGGACAGGGGCTCCGTCATCATCGTCTATGGCACCGATGCGCCACTCGATTCACGTCAGCTTGCCCGCATCGCGCGGCGGGCGGGTGCGGCGCTGGGTCGGCTTGGAAGCTATTGGGGCGACCAGAGCGGCGATGTGGCTCTGGCCTTTTCCACTGCCAACAGGCTTTCCATCGACAGCGAGATCGAGACTGTCGAGCGGCTGGCCGAGGCGCAGCTCGATCCGTTGCTCCTTGCCGCCGTGGAGGCGGCGGAAGAGGCGGTGCTGAACGGACTCTGGAACGCGGAGCCTCTCACTGGCTATGACGGGCTCAGGCTTCCCGTCCTGCGCGATCAACTTTTGCCAAACGGGGGCTGACGCCCTTGTCCCTGCGCCCTGACGGCGTTAAGCCGGAAGCAAGGGAGCCAGCTCCGGCTTCCGGCCAGCCCTCGCACATCTCCTCTCCCCTCGGTGCGACAGCCAGCACAAAGACCCCGGCTATGGAGACCTTTGATGCATGCCCGTCTTTCCCGATCTGCCCTGATCTTGTGCCTTTCGGCCATCCCGGCTTTTGCGCAGGACACGCCGGACATGATCGCCCCCGACATTGGAAGCAGGGTTGTTGAGGGCTATGTAACCCCGGCGCTGACTCGCTTTCGCGAGACGAGCGGCGCATTGTCCGAGGCACTCGAAAAGGCCTGCAGCGGCACGCCTGAAGATGATCTGAATGCCGTTCATGCGGGCTTTGCCAACACGCTTTCAGCCTTTGCGCATGTCTCGGTCCTACGCTTCGGGCCACTGGTCGCGGAAAATCGGTTCGAACGCATTTTCTTCTGGCCGGATCCGCGCGGCGTCACCCTGCGCCAGGTGCAGGGACTGCTCGCGTCCGAAGAGCCCCTGCCGGACGATCTCACCAGCCAGAGCGTTGCACTGCAGGGCCTGCCGGCACTCGATTATGTGCTCTTCGGAGCGGGCGGAGATGCGCTGCCGACTGACGCACGGCGCTGCGCATACGCTGAGGCAATTTCCGCCAACATCGCCGGTCTTGCCGCGGAGCTGGAGGAGGCATGGGCCGAGGGCACCAGCTTCCGCGCGGCCTTCACCGCGCCCGCCGCCGACCGCGACCCATACCGTTCGAGCGCGGAAGTGGCCGGCGAGATCGTCAAGGCCGCCGGCACGGCGCTGGAATTCGCCCGCAATGCCGAACTTCTGCCGGCACTCGGCAAAACCGTCGAGAAAGCCCGTGGCAAACGTGCGCCGTTCTGGCGCAGCGGCCACACCTTCGCTTTCGTCGCAGCCCAGATCGAAGGCGTGCAGAAGCTCATCGCCGCGGCAGGCTTTGTCGATGGCCCGTCCGACCTCGTCAATACCTACGGTCGTGGCATGGACTTCGATCTCTCGCACGCCCGGGAGGCCGTGCTTGCGGTCGAAACGGCACCGGAAGAGGCCTTCTCCGAAGAACCGGACCGCGGCCGCATCTCCTACGCGACTATCGCCATGGAAGGGGCGAAGCACACACTCAATGGCGAGCTTTCCGGCGCACTCGGACTGGTGATGGGGTTCAATGCGCTCGATGGAGATTGATCGGCGGACATTTCTGGCCCTTGCGAGCGCTGCCGCAGCTTTCGGCCCAAAGCACGCCAGGGCGGATGAGGAGGCGCTGTTTCTGGGGGCCCGGCTCAACGCGGGCGGCTTTGAGGCTGCGGTGATCGACGCGAGCGGGCGTGAGCGGCTCGTCCTGCCGCTGGAGGCGCGTGGGCATTCCTTTGCCATCGATGCACCGCGCCGGCGTGCCGTCGCCTTTGCCCGTTCGCCGGGCCGCTTTGCCATTGCCTTCTCGGTCGACGGCAAGGGCGAGCCGCTGGCCTTCGCTCCGCCCCCCGACCGCCATTTTTACGGGCACGGCGTCTTTACCCCGGACGGCAGGCTGCTGCTGGCCACGGAGAATGATTACGAAGGCGAACGCGGCATCACCGGTCTCTACGACGCGACCGCAGGCTTTCGTCGCATCGGCGAGTTCGAGACCGGTGGCATCGGCCCGCATGAGGTGATCCTCCTGGCGGACGGCAGGACGCTTTGCATTGCCAATGGCGGCATCCTCACCCATCCCGACTATGAGCGGGTCAAGCTCAATCTGGCGACGATGAAGCCGAGCCTCTCCTATGTCGACCTTGAATCCGGTGAGATGATCGAGCAGGCGGAGCTTACCCCCGAACTGCACAAACTCTCTATCCGCCACATGACGCTCGACCGGTTCGGCGCCGTCTGGTTCGGCGCCCAGTATCAGGGCGAGGACGATGCACGACCGCCACTGGTTGGCCGTCATCGCCGGGGCAGGGCAATCGAGCTCTTCGCCGGCCCGGAGACGACCCTGAAGGCCCTCGACAACTACGTGGGCTCCGTTGCAACCGATGCTTCCGGCGAGATCGTCGCCACCTCGTCACCGCGCGGCGGGCTCGCTGTGTTCTGGGATGCCGGGACGGGCCGGTGCCTTGGCGAACGCTCGTTGAAGGATGGCTGCGGGCTCGCGCCACTCTCCAGTCATCGTCTCCTGGGCACCAGCGGGCGGGGCGCTATCGTCCGCACAGGCCCGGATGCGCCGCTCGAAAATGTTCGCGCCGTCGATCCGGCCGCTCCCGCCTGGGACAACCATCTCCGCCGCATTTGAAGACACACCGTCAACCCGCATTTTGCGACTTGCCCCGGGGCGGTCCCGTGCTTATCTTCGCCTCGTTCTCAGGGCGGGGTGAAACTCCCCACCGGCGGTAAGCGGCACTGGCCGCAAGCCCGCGAGCGCCTTTTCGCGAGACTGCGGAAAGGGTCAGCAGATCAGGTGAAATTCCTGGGCCGACGGTGATAGTCCGGATGGAAGAGAACGCGCGATGTCCGTGTGCCGGTTCTTCGGCGGCGGTCCATCGCCCGTGATCGCCTTGGGTGACGTGTCCGTTGCGAAAGGAGATCACGATGACACACACCCGCTATGCATTCATCAAGGCCAACTGGCACGCCGGCATTGTCGACCGCGCGCTTGAAGGCTTTTGCGAGCTTATCCCGGCCGATCAGGTTGACGTGTTTGACGTGCCAGGCGCCTTCGAGATGCCACTCGTCGCGCGCGATCTTGCAGCCTCTGGCCGTTATGCCGCCGTCGCTGCCGCAGCCTTCGTCGTGGATGGTGGGATCTACCGCCATGACTTCGTCGCGCAGGCCGTTGTCGACGGGCTGATGCGCGCGGGCCTTGATACGGGCGTTCCGGTTCTTTCCGTCTCGCTGACGCCGCATCATTTCCAGCCGACCGAGCACCACACGGCAATCTATCGCGCGCATTTCGTCGAGAAGGGGCGCGAAGCAGCAAAAGCCGCCCTGATGATCGGCAGGACACGCGCTGCACTGGCTGCCTGACAGAGGCTGAGGTGAGGGGCGAGGAAGCGTCGCGAAGTGCCGATGCCTGCCTGCCCCTAATCCTCAGCGCCGGTTGTGCGCCGCAGCCAGCGCTTCGGCGAAAGCCGCCTCGAACACATCGATTTCATCGTCCGGGCCGACGCTGACGCGTATGCAGCGGTCGAGCCCCGGCGTTGCCGGTTTGCGCACGAACACGTCGCGCTCAAGCAGCCCCTGCATCACCGCCTCGGCTGTGGCCCTGCCGCCGCAGTCGATGGCCACGAAATTGGTCGCCGAGGGGATGGAGGTCAGCGCGTTCGCGGCGGCGATTGCCGCGAGGCGATCCCGGCAGGCGCTGACCCGCTCGAGTGTTTTATGAAGATACGCCTTGTCCTGCAGCGCGGCGAGGCTTGCTGCCTGCGTGACACCCGGCATGCCGAAATGGTTGCGGATCTTGTCGAAGGCGCGAATGGTCTCGGGCTCGCCGATCACATAGCCGCAGCGCATGCCGGCCAGCGCATAGGCCTTGGAGAAGGTGCGCATGCGCAGGACATTGGGCCGGTCCGGCTCGAAGTGGGGCAGGGCGCTCGCCGGCGCGGTTTCGCCATAGGCTTCGTCGAGGATGAGCATGCTTGTTTCAGGCAGCGATTCGATAAAGCGCTGCACCTCGCCCGCTTCCCACCAGGTGCCCATCGGATTGTCTGGGTTGGAGAGATAGACGAGGGGCGCGTTTTCGGCGATGGCCGCCTCGCACAGACCTTCGAGATTCTCGTAGTCGCCCGCATAGGGCACCGTCACCAGCCGACCGCCGAAGCCGGCGACATGATAGTTGAAGGTGGGATAGCCACCGAGCGAGGTCACGACCGGCGTGCCGGGCTCGATGTAAAGGCGCGCGACCAGGCCCAGAAGACCGTCAATGCCCTCTCCGACGACGATGTTCTCTGGTTTTACACCATGCTCGCTGGCCAGCGCCGCGCGCAGGTCGGAGCTCTCTGGGTCTCCATACTTCCAGACGTGATGCGCCGCGCTCCCGATGGCCTCGATCACGCGGGGCGAGGGGCCAAAGCCGTTCTCATTGGCGCCGAGACGGGCGCGAAATGGGCGCCCCGCGGCGCGCTCCTGCGTTTCCGGCCCCACGAAGGGCACGGTGGAAGGGAGGGATTGTGCAAGTGGGGTAAGCGGTGGGCGTCGTGTCATGGGCCGTGTCTGGTCTGTGCTTTCTCTGATTGAACGCGGCGACCCTACATCAAGCCCGGCAAGTGTGAAATCGCTTTGCGGTCTTCGGCCGCGACACGCAACACAAAAAAACGGGGCCCGGCAAATGCCGGGCCCCGCTTCAAGCTATACGGCTCTTCTGATTAGAAGTCGCGCTGGAAGCGCAGGAAGCCGTGGAACTGGTCGGCATCGCCAGCCGGCGTGTCGAACTGGGTGTAGTTGACTGCGAGCTTCGCGTTGAAGTTCTCGACGATCTCGTAATCGATGGTCGTGCCAACATTCCAGGCGTCGGTGTCGGTGAAGACAACGTTATGACCGACTTCGCTGTAGTACGCGGCGCCGATAGAAGCGGTCAGCTTCGGCGTGGCCTTGAAGCCGATAACGCCAGCGAGCGACCATTCTGCACCCGGCATGACTGCCACGCCACCGTAGGTCACGGTAGCAATGCCGTCGAACGGGTTGGCCGAGTAGAAGCTCACGCCGCTTTCGTACTGCGCCAGAGCCTGGATGAAGAAGCGGTCGGTGAGGTTCGCCTTGACGATACCCTTGATCGCGAATTCTTCAGCCGTTGCATCGTAAGCGGCATAGAGGTCTGCGGAGCCCCAGCCCTGTGCGATGCCGACCTTACCGACAACATTCGGCGTCCAGTCGTAGTTGTCATCAGCTTCTTCGAGCATGACGGCGAAGGTGACGCCATTGCCTGCTGCGAAGTTGTAGCCGATGAAGTGAACGCGCGAGTACGGGAAGAAGCCGCGGTCCTGCTCGCCGTGGAGACCCGTATCCCAGATCGAGTCGGACATACCCATGGAGAGGCCGCCGAGCGAGATCACTGCCTGCTGCAGGTTCACACCCGAGCTGGTAACGCCGTGCGAGTAAGCGTCGCCGTCGTTCAGGCCGACCGTCGGAAGAGCGCCGGTGTTGCCGCTTGTGCCGCGGAACTTGATCCATGCGCCAAGCGTGCCGTACTCGGTCTCGGAGCGGGCGTCGATGTTCAGCTCGCCGCGAGCATACTTGTCCCAGCCTTCGGAGTCGCCGAAGTCACCATCGGAGTAACCGATCTGGTAACGGACCATGCCGCTGATCTTCAGGCAGGTCTCGGTGCCGGGGATGTAGAAGAAGCCTGCGCCGTAGACGTCGCAAACGCGCACATATTCCATCGGCTCCGGCTCGGGGACGACGATCGGGTCGGCCGCCTTGGCGCCGGTTGCAGCAGCTGCGAGAGCTGCGGAGCCAATCAGAAGGCTCTTGAGTTTCATGTTCTGACCTCCAGTCAAAGTTCTAAATGCGGGTCTGGGTATTTTGCTGAAGGACAGCGTTCCCTGCCCCATCCCCAAGAAAAGAAAAGTTCGCGCTTTCGCGCCCCCTTTCCGAGCCTGACATTACTCATGGGGGCGCCGGGTTCAACCGCGATTACGCGGCAAGCCCCCCTGACGGTCGTCTATCCGGAATGGCTGTTGCACAAATGACACGATCTGAGCCGCCGGGTAAGTCTTTCTTAACACTTGGAGGCCGGATAGCGGCATAACAAACGCGTTCCGGGGGATGGATTTACCGTAGTCCAGGGACGAATCGAGTCAAATTGATACGGAATCACTGGTATCGGGCCCGGCGATTCCTCGCCGCGATTTCCGGTGATTCATGCAGCCGCCCATCGTGCGCCGGGCAGGATGCAGAATTTCCTTATAATAAAGCACGGAATCGCGAATGCCGTATTGATTGTGCGGCCGGTTTTCTTTATCCAGCCTTTCGCCGGAGAGGTGGCCGAGTGGTCGAAGGCGCTCCCCTGCTAAGGGAGTAGACCTCAAAAGGGTCTCGTGGGTTCGAATCCCATCCTCTCCGCCATTCATTTCCCCCGGCTTCTCATTTCCCTGAATGGCGGCAAAGAGCTCGCTCTTTTCTAGTGGCGATTATTTCCCTTTTATTTCAATGAGTTGGTCTGCGCTTGTGCGCATCGAAGCCGCGGCCGGCTCTGATTTCTCATGATTCTGACTGGAGGTCAGAACATGAAACTCAAGAGCCTTCTGATTGGCTCCGCAGCTCTCGCAGCTGCTGCAACCGGCGCCAAGGCGGCCGACCCGATCGTCGTCCCCGAGCCGGAGCCGATGGAATATGTGCGCGTTTGCGACGTCTACGGCGCAGGCTTCTTCTACATCCCCGGCACCGAGACCTGCCTGAAGATCGGCGGCATGGTTCGCTACCAGATCAACTGGGATGAGAACGACGACGGCTGGAACAAGTACGCTCGCGGCGAGCTGAACATCGACGCCCGCTCCGAGACCGAGTACGGCACGCTTGGCGCGTTCATCAAGTTCCGCGCAACCAGCAACAACGCTGGCTACACCCCGGCCGGTTCGGCAACGCCGTGGGCGACCACCGCTGGTCCGCTTCCGGCAGCTGGCGTCAACGATGGTGACGCACTGTCGCTTGGCGTGGGTTCGAGTGTTGGCCTTCAGCAGGCGATCATCTCGCTTGGTGGCCTCTCCATGGGTCTCTCTGACACGCTTTACGATGCTGGCCTCTCCGGCGAGTTCGACAGCGGCGGTGGCGATCGCGTTCACTTCATCAGCTACACCTTTGTTGCAGGCAATGGCGTTACCGCAACGCTCGCTCTTGAAGAAGCCGATAGCAACTACGACTACACGCCGAACTTCGTCGGTAAGGTCGGCATCGCTCAGGGTTGGGGTTCTGCTGACCTCTGGGCAGCTTACGACGCGACCGCTGAAGAGTTCGCGCTTAAGGCAATCGTGAAGGCTAACCTGACTGATCGTCTGTTCGCCGAAGCAATCGCCACGTATGAGAGCGGCATCAACTTCTACTCGACCGATCCGTTCAACGTGACTGGAACGGGCATCCCGTCCACGATCCGTTTCGGTTCGGAGTGGTCCGTGGGTGGCCTCATTGGCTACAAGTTCACGCCGAAGCTGAAAGCTTCTATCGGTGCTCAGTACTACGACAATGTCGGCAACGACTTTGTTTCCTCGGTTGTGGGTGGCGACGTGAACTTCCTGAGCGCAGGCGTCACGGTCGACTACGAGATCGTCGAGAATTTCGACGCGAAGCTCGCTGTCAACTACGGAAAGCTCGACACGCCGGCTGGCAATGTCGACAACTGGAGCGGCTTCGTTCGCTTCCAGCGCAACTTCTAAGATGCGCGGTTAGAAAAAATACGGAACCCGGCGGAGAGATCCGCCGGGTTTTGGCTTTGAAGACATCGCTGGTAGCGGGCGTCATAGGCGCAAATGCTTCGGGTGACAGGGTTTAGCGAAGTCTTCAGTCAGGCTCTCTCAAGGGCGAGTTCGTCACATTTTTTGAAAACTCCAGGAAGGAGAAACCATAACCCGCCGTCAGGGGCTCATCAGGGCGGGGCCATAAGTAAGTGAAAAAAATGCTTTTTTTTCTGGACTGGCCTAAGTCACGAGTGCTAGTCCCCTTAGCCGGGGATATGACTAGCTTGGGGAAATCGAGAATTTTTATCTCGAAGGGGTGGTTCACAACTCAGAATTTTACCGAACACGCATTTGACATAAACGCCCGGGACGTGACCTGACATGGGGGCGGTCAATAGTCCTGGTAGCGAGTGGGGCCTCTCGAGGTCGCGCTATTCCGTCACGTTCGGTAGCGAGCATTTGCGTCTCGTTTCTGAGTACAGTTTAAAAGAACTCTTCACGAAGTATGGGGACATACTTTGGGAACCTGGCACGCATAAATACAATGTCACCTTCTTCATCGGTGAGCTTGATGAGCTCTTGATGGGGAAACGATTCAGTGCGTTCGAGCAAAGTCTGCTCGATGAACTGATCGGCAAACTGCGCGCCCGCGGAAACAGCAATGCGACCATCAATCGAAAGATGGCCGCGCTGAGCAAGCTTCTGCGGAAAGCGCATAAGATGGGTGACATTCACAGCCTGCCGGAATTCCGGCGCCAGAAAGAGCGCTCCGGGCGCATAAGGTTCCTTTCCTGCAGCGAGGAGGAAATGCTGTTCGCGGCAATCCGCCGGCGCAGCGAGGATGCCTGGCGCCTTTCGGTGTTTCTGGTCGATACGGGCTGTCGTCTCGGCGAGGCCATTGGCCTTACCTGGAACGACGTGCGGGACGGGCGTGCGAGCTTCTGGATCACCAAGTCGGCACGTGCCCGATCGGTACCATTGACAAAACGTGCTCAGGAGGTCTCGAACCTTCCCAGAAATGGGGAAAAGGGCCCGTTTGCAATGCTTCGGCAGGCGCAGTACCGCACGATCTGGAACGAGGCGAAGGCGGAGATTGGGCTGTCACAGGACACCCAGGTGGTGCCGCATGTTCTTCGCCACACCTGCGCATCCCGTCTTGTTCAGGGCGGCATCGATCTGCGCCGCGTGCAGATGTGGCTCGGTCATCAGACACTGACCATGACCATGCGCTACGCGCATCTGGCAACAGGTGATCTGGACCCCTGCGTCGGCGTTCTCGAACGTTGCTCCAAAACGGCCACCGCTAAGCAGGCATAGCCTTGCGGCCATGCCTTGCCGCTGTTGTGGGAGAAAATCTGGTCCTGCCCGCCGAAACGGCGGGCGGGCACCTTGGCTCGTCCGGGTTCAGGCTGATTTTTCCGCACGCCTGATGAAGGCGGCAATCTCTTTCGGCAGCGCTCCCGTTTCCAGAAGCGGGGCATGGCCCTGACCGGCGACCACGATCTGTTGCATTGTCGGGTGGCGTGCGGCCATCTCCTCAAGTGTTCGGCTGGAAAGCAGGCGGGAGTTTTCGCCGCGAATTGCCAGCACCGGAGTTGCCTTCAGGCCTTCAAACAGCGGCCAGAGTGCGGGAAGGGGTGTGTCGAGGTTGATCGCTTTCAGCGGCTTTAGTAGTTTGGGATCGAAATCGGCGCGCAGGCGCCCTTTCTCTTCTCTGTAAAGCGCCTCGGTAAAACGCCACCAGTCTTCATCTTCGAGGGCCGGGAACGCTTCTCCGTGAATGGCCTTCTGGATTTTGACCGCCTCGGCCATCGTACCGGGTTTGGGTGCGCGCTGCAGATAGGCGCGGATCTGGGCGAGCCCGTCTCCCTCCACCACCGGGCCGATGTCGTTTAGCACCACGGCTTTCATGAGGGTGGGGCGTGCGCCGGCCAGGGCCATGATGATCAGCCCGCCGCGCGACGTGCCGATGAAGGCCGCATGTTCCGCCCCAAACGCGGCAAGGCCGGAAACGATGTCAGCGGCTTCCACCGTCACGTCATAGCGTCGCCAGTCCGGGTCGTTGTCGGAGAGGCCGCGTCCGCGATAATCGAAGGCGATCACCTTACGCGGGGTGGTGGCGTCAGTGGAGAGCTTTTCGGCAAGGGCATGAAAATCGCGGGCATTGCGTGTCAGGCCGGGCAGGCAGACCAGCGGCAGGCCGGGATTGGCTTCGCCATAGAGGCGGGCATGCAGCTTCAGGCCATCCTGCGCTGAATAGAAGACATCGCGAAAGCCGCGCTCAGACATCATATCCCCCAGAGACGTCCCGTATCAGCCAGGACGTCCCGTATCAGTTGTCTCCACGCCTCGGGCACAGAGGATTTTAGTATCAGGCAGGTGCACCTGACGTCCGCACATGTGCGGTGAAACGATGCCCCGGTCAACGATAGCCGGGTCATGGGGCGGGCAACTCAATCAGCTTCCTGCGGAAATATCCGCAACAATGTCGAACCGGCCGGTAAGACGCATTTTGTAGATCTGCAGGTTCTCCATCACCCTTTGAACATAGTTTCGCGTCTCCGAATAGGGAATGCGTTCGATCCAGTCCACAATGTCTTCCACCGGCTTCCCGCGCGGATCGCCGTAGCGCTCCATCCATTCGGCCGCGCGGCTCGGTCCGGCGTTGTAGCCGGCGAAGGTGAGAATATAGGAACCGTTGAACCGCGCGAGCTGTTCTTCCAGATAGGCCGCCCCCAGGGTTGCGTTGTAGGTTGCATCGGTTGTGAGGCGCGCCCGCGAATAGGGAAGGCCGCTCTTGCGCGCCATCTCCCGTGCCGTCGCCGGCATGAGCTGCAGCAGGCCGCGCGCGCCGGCCGGTGAAACCGCCGCTGGATTGAACTCGGTTTCCTGCCGGGCAATCGCATAGGCGAGCGCCTGGCGGGTGGAAGGGATGGCGGCGGCTACGGGTATGGCACCCACCGGGTGTGCCAGTGCGCCGATGTCGAGCCCTCGGCCTGCCGCGATCTTGCCGACCCGCAGGGCGGTCGTGTAATCGCCGCGCGCCTCGGCCATCCGGGCGAGCAGGGTCAGTTCGCCGGGCCTGTCCAGCGTCTCTGCCAGTTTTCGATAAAGACTGCCTGCGCGCCAGAGATGATTGGTCTTCTCCAGGCGCTGGATTGCACGCACCATTTCGCGGGCGGAAAAATGGCGGCGGTCTTCGTCGTCGGGTTCCGGCGCATCGGCTGCAAGCGCGGCGCGACCGAGCCTTGCTGTCGCCAGTTGCCCGTAGAACGTTGCACCGAAGCGGGCAGCCTCTTCATAGGAGGCGGTTGCATCCCCCGGAGCACCGGCCTCCACCGCCCGCCCCAGCCAGTAATTCGCACGCGCATTCGAGATCGGACCCTCGGCAATTTCCGCAATGCGGGCGAAATGCGGCCCGGCCTTTTGCGCGTCCTTCAGGGCGCGCAGCGCATACCATCCCGCGTGAAACTCCGCGTCGGCGGCGCGTGAGGGGCTTTCTGCCGAGTGGGCAGCCGCCACCCTGTAGGCCGTCTCCGCATCGCCGGTGTCGAGCAGTTCGCGCGAGAGCACGCGCCGTTCCACCCACCATTCGTCCGGATCGATCAGGCTTTCCGCATCCCGCGGCGCGGTCAGCATCAGCCTGGCAGCTTCATCGAAGCGCCCGGCACGGCGCAGGAAGCGTGTCCTGGCAAAGATGTATCCGGCGCTGCGTTCCGCCTCGGGCACCGCGTCGAGTAGGTTTTCCGCATTCCTGTCACCACGAATAACCGCCGCCCATGCCTTTGTCAGGGCCGCGCCGCCGGCGCGTTTCGCAACCCGTTCGGCCGAACGCACCCGCGTGTCATACAGCATCTGCTCCATGCGCACCCGGTGGTCGGTCCTAGAAAGCAGATCATCGAATGCCTCCAGAAAGGCTGTTTCACCCGTCGCATCGAGCTTTGCCTTTCGCCAGAATCCGGAGACAAGCGCGCGCGCCTTTTCCTCTTCTCCCAAAGCTGCATATGACCTGGCGAGCACCATCGTGCCCTCGAGGGTTCTGGGCTCCGTGTCGCCAAGCAGGCTCACCACCACCTGTGGTCGCTGCTTCTCGCGGTAGAGCGCGCGCTCGGCATGCTCGCGCAGTGTCAACATGCCGGGCCAGTCGCCAAGCTCCCTGGCGATGGCCGCAATTTCGCCGCTCGAGAATGTGTCGCTCGCCGAAAGCGCCATGGCCCAGGTCAGAATTCGCCGTTCGAGACTGTCTTCCTTCATGTGGTTGCGAAGGGTACGCGCGGTCGCCGGATCGCTTAGCGAGAGCGCATCGAGCCCCGCGATCAGGGCGCGTTCGTTGGCCGATTGTCCGCCCTGGCCGTCCATCACATTCGGGCGAACGGCGGCGGTGTTTGTCAGCGCATCGATGGCGGCTGCAGGCGAGTTGAGCGCGTCGGGGCGTGCGAAAGGGATCGGGCCCATGTCCGGCAGGGCCTGCGCATGCGCGAGTGGCGAGACTGAAAGAAGAAGCAGCGAAGCAAGCGCAGCCTTTGTCGTCATACACAAACGTCCCGAACGTTGGACCCTTTGGGCAGCAGGAGCTGCTTCCAGAACAGGCAATATCGTTTCACGATGGCGCAGAGCCTACGGATACTGGCGTAACACACCATCTTTGCAGGATTCTTGCGGGCAAGAGATGGCAAGACTATGGTGCGCCGCCTGATCTTCGGTTAGAAGCATCCGGCGCCGGCCTGGGCTGGCAGCAAACCATCAATTTCATTCAGGAGTTCGACATTATGTTCAGGGGGTCTCTCACAGCGCTTGTGACACCGTTTGCCAGGGATGGCAGCCTGGACAAAAAAGCGTTCCGCGAACTCGTTGAATGGCAGATTGCAGAAGGCAGCAGCGGGCTGGTGCCCGTTGGTACGACCGGCGAATCCCCGACGCTCACGCATGAGGAGCACCGCGAGGTTGTCCGGATATGCGTCGAGGCGGCTCAGGGGCGCGTTCCGGTCATCGCCGGTGCAGGCTCCAATTCGACCCGTGAGGCAATCGCGCTGGCAAAGTTTGCCGAAGAAGTGAAGGCCGACGCGGCACTGGTGGTCACACCCTACTACAACAAGCCGACGCAGGCAGGGCTCTATGAGCATTTCGCGGCTGTAGCCCGTGCCACGAGTTTGCCCATTATTATCTACAATATCCCCCCGCGTTCCGTGATCGACATGACACCGGAGACCATGGGGCGTCTGGCGAAGGACTTTTCCAACATTGTCGGCGTGAAGGACGCGACGGCGAAGGTGGACCGGGTCTCCGAGCAGCGCATGACCTGCGGCAAGGATTTCATCCAGCTTTCCGGCGAGGACGCTTCCGCGCTGGGCTTCAATGCGCATGGCGGGGTGGGCTGCATCTCGGTGACAGCCAATGTCGCACCGCGCCTGTGTGCCGAGTTCCAGGCGGCCACGCTCGCCAATGACAAGGAAAAGGCGCTTGAGTTGCAGGATCGGCTGATGCCGCTGCACAAGGCGATTTTCATCGAGCCAGGGCTTTGCGGTGCAAAATACGCATTGTCTCGTCTCGGCCGGGTCGAGAACACCGTGCGTTCGCCGCTTGTGCCGATCGAGGCCTCGACTGCGGAGCGCATCGACGCTGCCATGCAGCATGCAGGGCTGCTGAACTGACGCATTTTGCAGCCGGGCAGGGCACCTGGCGTCGCACAAATGCGGTGAAACGAACGGGCGGCTCTTCTGCCGTCCCAGGGAAAGCGGAAGTGCCACGGCGCTTCCGCCGCATTTGGAAATGATGGCAAAAGACAAGAATCCCAACGTCAAGACGATTGCCGAAAACCGTAAGGCGCGCTTCTCCTATGAGGTGCTCGATACGCTGGAAGCCGGCCTCGTCCTGACAGGAACCGAAGTGAAATCGCTGCGCGACGGTCACTCGAACATCCAGGAGGCTTATGCTTCCATCGAGGATGGCGAGTGCTGGCTGATCAATTCCTATATTCAGGAGTATTCCGCCGGAAACCGCTTCAACCACGAGCCCCGGCGCAGGCGCAAGCTGCTGGTGTCCAAGCGCGAGCTGTCGCGCCTGGCCCAGTCGATCGAGCGCGAAGGCATGACGCTCGTGCCGCTCAGGCTCTATTTCAATGCGCGTGGGCTTGCGAAACTTCAACTCGCCGTGGCGCGCGGCAAGAAGCTGCACGACAAACGCGAGACGGCCAAGAAACGCGACTGGAACCGGGAAAAAGCAAGGCTCCTGAAGCAGCACGGCTGAAGAGGCGCCGGGCGCCGCGCCTCTATCGGACTCTATTTATCCAGAAACGCGCGTATATCACGGAAAACGCTCACGAACATCTCTTCCGTCAGACGGCCGGTGTTCGTGTTGTAGCGTGAGCAGTGATAGCTCGAGAAAATGGCAAGTCCGGCAAGCTCCTGATGCCCGCCATGTGTGAAGGGATGGGCTGCAACGCGCCCGCCGAGCGCCCGAACGGTTGACTGATGGGCGATCACGCCAAGCGTGAGCACTGCTCGGAGATTCTTGAAGCGCTTCAGCGTCGGCGCAAAGAAGTGCTGGCGGCAGGTGTTGATCTCGGCGCCCACTGGCTTGTTCTCCGGCGGAACGCAGCGCACGGCGTTGATGATCGCCGTATCAACGAGGGACAGGCTATCATCCGGCTGGGCTTCGTAGTTGCCCCTGGCGAAGCCGAACGTCTTCAGCGTGCTGTAAAGAAGGTCTCCAGCGTAATCGCCGGTGAAAGGACGTCCCGTCTTGTTGGCGCCGCGAAGCCCCGGCGCCAGGCCGACGATGAGAAATGCGACGGCGTCATCGCCTCCTTCGGGCAGGAAGGTGGGAACGGGCGCATTGTGCCATTCGGGTTCGCGGGCGCGCCAGTCGGCAATGAACTGGTGAAGGCGCGGGCAAAGTGGGCAGTCGCGCGGCGGCTCGGTTTCACGCGCCGAAACAGGTGTCATAGATCGTCGAAGGTCTCGTCTGCGTCGTCTTCGGGTTCCACCTTGCGGGAAGGCCGTTCGCTTGTTGCACGGCCTATTTCCTCGCGCAATGACGAGAGGTCGATGAAATTGTCCGCCTGCCGGCGCAGATCGTCGGCGATCATGGGCGGCTGGGACTGGATGGTCGATACGACGCTCACCTTGCGGCCCTTGCGCTGCAGGGCCTCAACCAGCGTGCGGAAATCGCCATCGCCGGAGAAGATTACATAGTGGTCGACCACGTCGCTGAGTTCCAGCGCGTCGATCGCCAGCTCTATGTCCATATTGCCCTTGATCTTGCGGCGCCCGGCCGAGTCGGTGAACTCCTTGGCGGGCTTGGTAACGACCTTGTAGCCATTGTAGTCGAGCCAGTCGATCAGCGGGCGAATGGAGGAATATTCCTGATCTTCCACAAGGGCCGTGTAGTAGTAGGCGCGCAGAAGGTAACCGCGTTCCTGGAAGCTGCTCAGGAGCTTCCTGTAATCGATGTCAAATCCTAAGGCTCTCGAAGTGGCATAGAGATTGGCACCATCGATGAAGAGAGCAATTTTTTCCCGCGGATCGAACATCGTCAAAATTCCTGTTTCAAATAAACGTTCAGCGCTCAAATGAGAGGCTCCGGGCCGAAAATCGACCAAAAAGCCATCTCTTATGAGGAAATAGCGCTGGAATATGATTGTTCCAACCAATATATAAATTCGTCATAAATACAAGCGCGCGAGACGCAGGCTGCGCCGCCATCGCCACGCCCCATTTCCGTGTTGATCGGAGAGCGGGCGTTGAGCGTTGGCCTTGAATTTTGCGATGTGGCAGGCTATTGACGCGCTGGATTTCCTTGCAGATTTACGCATGAAAGGGGCACTGAATGGCCCGTGTGACCGTTGAAGACTGTATCGACAAGGTCGATAACCGCTTTGAGCTCGTGCTTCTGGCCGGCCATCGCGCCCGTCAGATTTCGCAGGGTGAGGCGATCACCGTCGACCGCGACAACGACAAGAACCCTGTCGTTGCGCTGCGCGAGATCGCCGATGAAACCCTGTCGCCTGGCGATCTCAAAGAAGATCTGATCCATTCGCTGCAGAAGCATGTCGAGGTGGACGAGCCCGAGGCTGACCTGCCCGAGATCAGCGAGCCGGCCGCCGCTTCCGCCGAAGCCGGTGCCGATCAGCCGGAGGAAGAGATTTCCTTCGACCGCATGAGCGAGGAAGATCTGCTTGCCGGTATCGAAGGCCTCGTTCCGCCGGAAAAAAGCGACGATTTCTGATCGATACGGATGTTCGGCGCGGCATTCTCTTCCTTGCCGAAACATTCCTGCCTATCTTAAACATGCGCCGTGAATTTCGCGGCGCATGTTTTGCTTTGCGTAGATAACAACAACAAAAACGAGGAAGCCGCTCATGATGCGTCAATACGAGCTTGTCGAGCGTGTCCAGCGCTACAAGCCGGACGTCAATGAGGCGCTACTCAACAAGGCTTATGTCTACGCAATGCAGAAGCACGGCCACCAGCGCCGTGCCTCCGGCGATCCGTATTTCTCGCATCCGCTGGAAGTTGCCGCTATCCTGACCGACATGCATCTGGACGAGGCGACCATCGCTGTCGCCCTGTTGCATGACACCATTGAGGACACCAGCGCCACGCGGGACGAGATCGACGAGCTGTTCGGTCCGGATATCGGCAAGCTGGTTGAAGGGCTGACCAAGCTGAAGCGTCTCGACCTCGTGTCGAAGAAGGCGCACCAGGCGGAAAACCTGCGCAAACTCCTGCTGGCCATCTCGGAGGATGTCCGCGTCCTTCTGGTGAAACTCGCGGACCGCCTGCACAATATGCGCACGCTCGACCATGTTCCCGAGCACAAGAGGCTGCGCATCGCCGAAGAGACGATGGACATCTATGCGCCGCTCGCCGGACGCATGGGCATGCAGGATATGCGCGAAGAGCTCGAGGAACTGGCCTTCCGGCATATCAACCCGGAGGCCTTCCGCGCGGTCACCGAGCGGCTTGCCGAGTTTTTCGAGCGCAATCGTGGGGTCATCAAGGCCATTGAGGAGGCGCTGTCGCATCTCTTCGCCGAACATCAGATAGAGGCGACGGTAAAGAGTCGTCAGAAGAAGCCCTGGTCGGTGTTCCGCAAGATGGAGACCAAGGCGCTTTCCTTCGAGCAGCTTTCCGACATTTTCGGCTTCCGCGTGCTCGTCGACAGCATCGAGGACTGCTATCGCGCCCTTGGGGTCATCCATTCCACCTGGTCGATGGTGCCGGGCCGGTTCAAGGACTACATCTCCACCCCCAAGCAGAACGACTACAGGTCGATCCATACGACGATCGTCGGCCCGTCGCGCCAGCGTGTCGAACTGCAGATTCGCACCTATGACATGCACGGCATTGCCGAATACGGCGTGGCGGCCCATTCGATCTACAAGGATTTCGGCGGCAAGGTGAACGGCGCGGATCACCGTATCTCGCGTGACACCAATGCTTATGCGTGGCTGAGGCGCACCATCGAGGCGCTTTCCGAAGGCGATACGCCCGAAGATTTCCTGGAGAACACCAAGCTGGAACTGTTCCAGGACCAGGTGTTCTGCTTCACGCCCAAGGGGCGGCTGATCGCGCTTCCACGTGGCGCAACGCCCATCGACTTTGCCTATGCGGTTCACACCGAGGTGGGCGACACCTGTGTGGGCGCAAAGGTCAATGGCCGCATCATGCCGTTGATGACCGAGTTGAAGAACGGCGACGAGGTGGAGATCATTCGTTCCAAGGCGCAGGTGCCGCCGGCGGCCTGGGAATCGGTCGTGGTCACGGGCAAGGCGCGCGCCGCCATCCGCCGCGCGACACGAAACGCGATCCGCAAACAGTATTCAGGCCTTGGCGCGCGTATTCTTGAGCGAGCCTTCGAGCGCGCAGGCAAGAGTTTCTCCCGCGACGGCCTCAAGCCGGTTCTCCACCGCCTTGGGCGTCAGGATGTGGAGGATGTTCTGGCGGCGGTCGGGCGCGGCGAACTTTCGTCGCAGGATGTCGTGCGCGCGGTGTTTCCCGACTACAAGGACGAACGCGTGACACAGGCGCCGAAGGAGCGCGAGGAGGGCTGGTTCAATCTGCGCAATGCCGCCGGCATGCTGTTTCAGATTCCCGGTCGCTCGTCGCGCAAGGCCAAGCGTGCCAAGGAAAGCGCTGCCCCATCGGACAAAGGGGTAGGGGGCGCTCTGCCGATCCGTGGCGTTTCGGGTGATCTGCCCGTCAGTTTCGCTCCCGAAGGCGCGGTGCCCGGGGACCGAATTGTGGGCATTCTCCATCCGGGGTCGGGCATCACCATCTATCCAATCCAGTCGCCGGCGCTGACCGCCTTCGACGACCAGCCGGAGCGCTGGATAGACGTGCGCTGGGACATCGACGAGAACATGAAGGAGCGGTTCCCCGTCCGCATGTCCGTCACAGCCATAAACGAACCCGGCTCGCTGGCGGAAATCGCGCAGGTGATTGCGTCGAACGACGCCAACATTCACACGCTCGCCATGGAGCGAACCGCTCCTGATTTCACCGAGATGCTGTTCGATCTCGAGGTCTGGGACCTAAAGCACCTGACCCGCCTCGTCTCACAGCTGAAGGAAATCAGCTGCGTAAGCGACGCACATCGGGTGAATGGCTGAACGCGGCCGGAGACGAGCCGTCGCGCCCAAATTCCGCCGCTTCATGTGAATAGCTCTATCGTGTTTCCTGCTTTTGTAGCCGGAAACACGATTATTAACCCGTTTCCCTTGCCCCGTCCGACCGAGCTTGCCTATATCGAACCAAAGACATGTCCCAGGGAACCCGTCGTTAAGAAAACGGGCTCTAGGATTCTGTCGGCAGGGGGAAGCCTGGTTGCTGTTGGGGGTGCTTCGTAGTCGCTATGTTGTTTCGACGTAGAAAACCGGCGGATCTATGGGAGAGGACGCGGACCATGGTCTGGCCGCGTCGCTCGTTCTGGCGATCCGCACAATATTTCGTCAAGCGTGTCCTGCGTTTGACAGCGACGCCGCACGCCATCGCTGCAGGCATCGCTGCCGGTGTGTTCGCGTCGTTCACGCCCTTCATGGGATTCCACTTCTTCATCGCGGCCGGTCTGGCATGGTGTATCGGCGGAAACCTCGTCGCTTCGGCCATTGGCACCGCCGTCGGCAACCCGCTGACATTCCCATTCATCTGGGGGGCGACACTGGAAACTGGGCGTCTCATCCTCTATGGGCGAGAGCTCTCGCACGGCGCCCCAATACATCTGGGTAAGATGCTGCGCCACCTGGAGTTTTCCCAGCTCTGGGAGCCGGTCATCAAGCCCATGTCCGTTGGCGCACTGCCCCTGGGCATTTTCTTCGCCCTGGTGTTCTACTTCGTGACACGCTGGGCGACATTCACCTTCCGCGAGCAGCGCCGCAAGCGTCTCGCCGAGCGGGCACGCCGCAAGGCCGGCCGGCAAGCCTTCGACGCAAGGACCGCGACGAGTTCATGATTATCGGAATTGGAAGCGACCTGATCGACATCAGACGAATCGCCAAAACGCTTGATCGCTACGGAGCGCGCTTCACGCAGCGTGTCTTCACGGAGATCGAACGGACCAAGTCCGACAGGCGCCGTGAGCGCGCCGCCTCTTATGCGAAGCGCTTCGCCGCCAAGGAGGCATGCTCCAAGGCGCTTGGCACAGGCATCTCGCGTGGC
This sequence comes from Nitratireductor aquibiodomus, assembly GCF_900105565.1. NCBI lineage: Bacteria > Pseudomonadati > Pseudomonadota > Alphaproteobacteria > Hyphomicrobiales > Phyllobacteriaceae > Nitratireductor > Nitratireductor aquibiodomus. The sequence goes on from NZ_FNSL01000001.1 coordinate 3,950,211, forward strand.
GTCTTCTGGCGCGAAATGGGGGTCGTCAATCTTCCCGGCGGCAAGCCGACAATGGAGCTGTCGGGCAAGGCCAGGGCGAGGCTTGAGGGCATGACACCTTCAGGCATGAAAGCGCTGGTTCATTTGACCATCACTGACGACTATCCCCTGGCTCAGGCATTTGTGATCATCGAGGCGGTTCCCGACAACGGAAACTGACGCCGAAAACTGCGCAAGGGTTGTGCTGTCGCATTGCCGCCGCCTTTCTGGCGCGATAAGACCGAGCCGAAACACTCGAACCGAGGACATGATGAGCGTGGCTGACAAGACAAAGAAGAAATCGGGCGGCGTGGGCGAAACCGTCAATGTGATTGTCCAGGCGCTTATCCTCGCGCTGGTTATCCGCACCTTCCTGTTTCAGCCATTCTCCATTCCGTCCGGTTCCATGCGCCCGACCCTGCTTGAGGGCGATTATCTGTTTGTCACCAAATGGGCCTATGGCTATTCGCGTCATTCTCTTCCGTTCTCGCCGCCGCTCTTTTCTGGCCGTATCTGGGGTTCCGAACCTGAGCGCGGCGACGTGGTCGTCTTCAAGTTTCCGCCCAATCCTTCCATCGACTATATCAAGCGCGTGGTCGGGATGCCGGGCGACAAGATTCAGATGCGGGAGGGTGAGCTCTACATCAACGACAAGGCCGTGGAGCGCGAGAAGATCGGCCAGATCGACGATCCCGACATTACCGAGATGGACCGGCCGGTGGACGTCTACCGGGAGACGCTGCCCAACGGCGTTTCCTACGAGACGCTGGACCTGACGGCGAACGGCATTGGCGACAACACGCGCGAGTTCATCGTGCCCGAGGGGCATTACTTCATGATGGGCGACAATCGCGACAACTCCGCCGACAGCCGTTTCTCGGTCGGTTTCGTGCCGGCTGAAAACCTTGTCGGACGCGCCAACATCATCTTCTTCTCCATCGCCGGGGGCGCAAGTCCGCTGGAAATCTGGCGCTGGCCTTCGGAAGTGCGCCCGTGGCGCATCTTCGACTGGGTTGACTAGAGTTTGCGTGGATCATGACTGCCAAGCGCCTGCGTGGCCCCCAGTTAGTCAAAGCGGTCGCCGATTGCACCGGATTTGAATTCACGAATGCCGCGCTTGTCGAAGAGGCAATGACACATGCCAGCGCGCGGAGCCGCTCGGGTTCCGATTACCAGCGGCTTGAGTTTCTCGGCGACCGTGTGCTGGGGCTTGCTGTTGCCGAACTGCTCTATGAGAGCTTCCCCAAAGCGCCCGAAGGCGAACTCTCCGTGCGGCTCAACGCGCTCGTCAATGCCGAGACGCTGGCAGAGGTCGCCGACGAGTTGAAGATCAGTCCGCTTATCCATATGGGCAGCGACCTGCGCGGTGCTGCGACCCGCAAGCAGATCAACCTGCGTGCCGATGTGATGGAAGCCCTGATCGCGGTGGTATACCTTGAAGGCGGCATCGACGCTGCACGTGCCTTTGTGCGCCGTCACTGGCGTGAGCGTGCGCAGGCCGAAGGGGCCGATCGCCGCGATCCGAAAACCGCCCTGCAGGAATGGGCGCATCAGGTTGCCGGCGTCACGCCAGGCTATACTGTTGAAGACCGGCAGGGACCTGACCATGATCCGGTTTTTTCCGTGACCGTCAGGATCACCGGATATGAGCCCGCGCACGGCAGGGGCCGTTCCAAACGCGAGGCGGAACAGGCCGCCGCCACCGGCATGCTGGAGCGAGAAGGCGTGTGGCAGAGCAATGAGAGCACATCATGAGTGAAGACGTTCCCGCAGCCGACGCACAGGGCGAGACCCGGTCCGGCTTTGTGGCATTGATCGGCGCCCCCAATGCGGGCAAGTCGACGCTGCTTAATCAGCTTGTCGGTGCCAAGGTGTCCATCGTCACCCACAAGGTGCAGACGACACGTGCCATCGTACGTGGCATCGCAACCCACGAAAACGCGCAGATCGTGTTCATCGACACGCCAGGCATCTTCAATCCGCGCCGCACGCTCGACCGCGCCATGGTCACGACCGCCTGGGGCGGGGCCAAGGACGCCGACATCGTGGCGCTGCTGATCGATGCGGAGCGTGGCATCAAGGGCGATGCCGCCGCCATTCTTGAGAAGCTCAGGGACGTGGCGCAGCCCAAAATCCTGATCCTCAACAAGATCGACCGGGTAAAGCGCGATTCCCTGCTGGAGCTCGCTGCCCGGGCCAATGAAGCGGTGGGGTTTGAACGCACTTTCATGATCTCGGCGCTGCAGGGGTCGGGCTGTGACGATCTCCTCGCCCATCTTTCCGAAACGCTTCCAGCGGGCCCCTGGTACTATCCAGAGGACCAGCTATCCGATCTGCCGATGCGTCAGCTCGCGGCGGAAATCACACGCGAAAAGCTCTTCCTGCGACTGCACCAGGAACTGCCCTATGCGATCCACGTTGAAACCGAGAAATGGGAAGAACGCAAGGACGGCTCCGTGCGCATCGACCAGGTGGTCTATGTGGAACGCGACAGCCAGAAGAAAATCGTGCTCGGTCACAAAGGCTCGGCCATTCGTGCCGTGGGGCAGGCCGCCCGTGAGGAACTGGCGGGAATCCTCGAACAGAAGGTCCATCTCTTTCTGTTCGTGAAGGTGCGCGAGGGCTGGGGCAACGACCCTGAACGCTTCCGCGAAATGGGGCTTGAATTCCCAGGTTGAGGGAAGGACAGTGACCTGATGGAATGGCGCGATGAAGGGATCATTCTGGGCGCCAGAAAGCATGGCGAAACGAGCGTCGTCCTGGAAACGATGACGGCGGCTCATGGCCGGCATCTCGGCCTTGTGAAAGGCGGCCGGTCGCGCCGCATGCAGCCACTTCTCCAGCCGGGAAATCGCGTTGATCTGGTCTGGCGCGCCCGCCTTGAAGAGCATCTGGGCACGTTTCAGGTCGAACCGCTGGAGTTGAACGCCGCGCGCCTTCTGGCCTCGGCGCTGGCCATCCATGGCATACAGCTTCTGGCCGCCCATCTGCGCCTGATGCCCGAGCGCGACGCCCATGCAGGGCTTTATGAGACCCTCAAAGTAATCACTGCGCATCTGGATGAGCCCGAGATCGCCGGGCCGCTGATGGTGCGCTTTGAACTGGCACTGCTCGACGAGCTGGGATTCGGGCTCGATCTCACGCAATGCGCGCTGACGGGCAGCCGCGAAAGCCTTGCCTATGTGTCGCCGAAATCCGGCCGTGCGGTAACCGAAGAAGCCGGCGCTCCCTGGCGCAACAGACTTCTGCCGCTACCGCGCTTTCTGACAGTGAAGGCACGGATGGAGACGCCGCCCGATGCACTTGAGGACGCTTATCGTCTGACCGGTTTTTTCTTCCACCGAAACGTCTACGAACCGCGCGGGATGGAAGAGCCCGCTGCGCGCGGCGGTTTTCTGGCGGCACTTGCCCGCAGCGCCGAGGACGCGGCCGGTTGAACCGACGGCCTACTCGGCTGGCGCAAGAGCAGGGCGCGGCACGGCTGCTTCCCGGATCGGCCAGTGAACCAGGGCTGCAAAGAGACCGAGTATCACGCCGAGCCACCAGACCGGGTCATAACTGCCAAACAGGTCGTAAAGATAGCCACCCAGCCACACGCCCAGGAACGAGCCCACCTGGTGTGAAAAGAACACGACCCCACCCAGAAGCCCCAGATGCCCCGTGCCGAACATGATCGCCACCAGCGAATTGGTCGGCGGCACGGTGGATAGCCACAAAAGCCCCATGACGATGGCGAAGACGATTACGCTTGTGGGCGTTTGCGGGAGCAGCAGGAATGCCGTTACGGCGATTGACCGCGCGATGTAGATCAGGGCGAGAAAACCGGGCTTGGAATAGCGCTGGCCGATATAGCCCGAGGCGAGCGAGCCGATGATGTTGAAGAAGCCGATCAGGGCTAGCGCCACCACCGCATAGCGTGCATCGATGCCGATATCGCCGATATAGGCTGGGAAATGCGCGGTGATGAAGGCGACCTGGAAGCCGCAGACAAAGAACCCCGCGACCAGAAGCACGAAGCTGCGATGCGCGAAGGCCTCCCGAAGGGCCTCTCTGACGGTCTGCTTGAAGGTTTCCGCGCTGTTGCGCGCTGTCGCCGCATTGCCGACGAGTGGTATGGCCAGAAGCGGAACAATCAGCATCGCCACGCTCATGTAAACCAGCGTATCGGACCAGCCGAACGCATCGATCAGGCCCTGGCTTATCGGAGCGAAGATAAACATGCCGGCAGAGCCAGAAGCTGTCGCAAGGCCGAAAATAAGGCTGCGCTTTTCGGCAGGAACGCTGCGGGCGAAGGCTGCGAGGATGATGCCGAAGGATCCGCCGGCAACGCCAAGGCCGACAAGAACGCCGCCGCCGATGTGAAGCATGGCTTCATGCGTGGGCATCGACATCATCAAAAGGCCGACGGCGTAAATAACGGCGGAGAGGGCGAGAACACGCCACGTTCCAAACCGGTCCGCGATGGCACCAAAAATCGGCTGGCCGATCCCCCAGAGCAGGTTCTGGATCGCCATGGCGAGGCCGAATGTGGTGCGGTCCCAGCCCGTTTCGGCAAGTAAAGGGAGCTGGAAGAAGCCCATGGCCGAGCGCGGGCCGAAGTTCAGGGCTGCAATCAGACAGCCACAGATGACGACCGCCCATGGAAACGCATGTGGCATGGCCGCGCGGGCGGGGTTTTGTTGTGTCATGTTGCCTTCACGCGTTTCCAGTGTGTCAGTTCAATAATCCGAAGGATAAGGATAGCGCAGGCTGAACTTCAGCGTAATCGACAAATTGTGCATCTTCGATCAGTTTTTCTCATGATTGCTGTCGAAGATCGGGAATAAACTCGTCTACGCATGCGTTGATCGGACAGAAGCAATCTCCCGTAGAAGGCGGGCAGGGGGCATGGACGGCAAGAGGAAGGCGATTGTCGGTGAAATTCCGGGGCTGCGACGCTATGCGCGGGCTCTTCTGCGCGATGCCGATGCTGCCGATGACCTCGTGCAGGATTGCCTCGAGCGGGCCTTTTCGCGGCTCGACAACTGGCAGACGGGTACGTCGCCACGACGATGGCTGTTCACCTTGATGCACAATCTGTTCGTCGATGGTGTGCGGGCACGAAAGCGGCGGAGCGAACTCGTCTCGGGCGCAGCGGTCGACATGCGGGCTTCGGTCAGCGCGCCGGAACAGAACGGCATGCTCGATCTTCGTGACGTGCTCGATGCCCTGCAGGAAATCAGCCCGGAACGGCGCACCGCGATCCTTCTGGTGGGGGTTGAAGGCATGAGCTACGCCGAGGCAGCGGATGTTCTGGACATTCCTACGGGAACGTTGATGTCGCGCGTGGCGCGTGGACGGCAGGATCTGCGTGACATTCTTGATCTGGCGCGACGCCGGCGCATTCTCAAGGCGGTGGAGTGATGACACAGCGCAGCTTTGATGAAAGGGACATTCACCTCGCACTTGATGGCGAGCTATCACCGGAGGATATGGCTGCCTACGAGGCCTGGCTGGAAACCCGCGCTGATATGCGTGCGCTGAGCGCACGCTACGTCTCGGACCGGGCGTTGCTGCGTGACACACTGGCCATGCTGGCGCGTGAGGAGGTGCCGCATCGCCTGCAGGAAGGGGCGCATTCTGCCAGCCGCAAGACGAAGGGCGCCCGGCACATGCCGTTGCGGAGGCTCGCTGTCGCTGCCGTCATGCTTGTCGCGGCCGGTGCGGCAGCCGGTTCCGGTTTCTGGGTGGGGCAGCAGGGGGTTGGTGGCGGCGAAACGCTCGCCGCGCTGGACGTGGTTGGCGAGGCCGTCGCTGCGCACCAGGTTTATGCTGCGGAAAAGCTCCATGTTGTTGAAGTGGGCGCGAGCGAGCGCAGCCATCTGGTCGGATGGCTGTCCAACCGCGTGGGCACCAGGCTCGTCGCCCCCGATCTGCAGACCGAAGGTTTTGACCTTATGGGCGGCCGGTTGCTGCCCTCGGGCGGAAAGGCCGCCGCGCAGTTCATGTATGAAGACCCTTCGGGTGAACGCGTTTCGCTCTATGTCGCTCACTGCGTGAAGGGAGAGACGACAGGCTTCCGACTCTTTGAGGATGAAGGCGGCCGCGCATTCTACTGGCAGGAAGAGGGCTTCGCCTACACGGTTGCCGGAGCGATTTCAGAAAAGCGCCTGCTGGAGATCGCGAACGTCACCTACCGGCAATTGCTCGCCGGTAGGTGAGACGCGCATCAGCGCTTGGCCGTGCTCTTTTTGGCCGGGCTGGTGGTCTGGGCCTTGCTGTCGAGCGGCAGATAGTGAACGTCGCGCTGCGGGAAGGGAATGGAGATACCCTTCTCGTCGAACGCCTTCTTGGCCGCTTTGGTCAGGTCAAGGCGGGTCTGCCACCAGTCCGCGGTCGTGGTCCAGTAACGCATGGTGATGTTGACGGCGCTGTCGCCCAGTTCTGAAACGAAGGTCGCGGGTTCCTGATCGGCCAGAACACGGTCGTCGGAGGCAGCAAGGTCGAGCATTGTCTTCTGCGCGAGGTCGATGTCGTCATTGTAGCCGATGCCGATCACCAGGTCGTTGCGGCGGCGCGGATTGCGCGAATAATTGGTGACGGACGTGTTCCACAGCGAGCTGTTCGGCGCGAGGATGTAGAGACCATCGACCGTCTTCATCTCTGTTGCGAAGAGGCCGATGGTCTGGATCGTCCCGGAAATGCCGCTCGCCTCGACAAACTCGCCGACACGAAACGGTTTCAGAACGAGGAGCATGATGCCCGCGGCGACATTCTGCAGCGTGCCCTGCAGGGCAAGGCCTATAGCGAGGCCGGCCGCACCGAGTGCGGCGATGATGCTCGCCGTTTGAACCCCGAACTGGGCCAGCACCGTGACCCCGACCAGGATCAGAACCGCGTACCGGGCAATCTTGGAAAGAAAACTGGTGAGCGTGACATCGAACGAGGGAAAACGATCGAGCGTGCGGCGCACCCACTTTTCCACCATCCCCGCGACAATAAAACCGGCGATGATGAGAATGATGGCGCCGAGAATCGAGAAGGCGTAAGATACGGCGAATTCGCTGACCTGGGCCAGAGCTGCCTGGGCGGCTGTCATGAGGTTCTCAGTTTGCATTTCCATATTGGGGAATGTCTCCGTTCCATGTTTGTCGTTTCCGGCCTTCAGGGGACGGTATTGACCCGTTTGCAGCGCTCAAAACGCGAGGAGATGGCTTTGCGGACGTCCCGTCGCGTCTGGCCTGCTGGTGTCGCGTGTCTAGCAATCCCTGCCGGTTGCTGCAAATCGGGGCTTGGGCTTGTGGAGCATGGGCCTTCAGGGGCGCCGATGTTGCCTGGAGCGTGGTATGTCGATTGATGTTCGCTTCGCCCATCTTGAAGATCTCGATGCGCTGGTTGCAATCGAGAACGCGGCGTTCTCGGGCGACAGGCTTTCCCAGCGCTCTCTCCGGCGCCTGATCGGATCGCGGGCGGCCATCACATGCGTTGCCGAAGAGGGTGAAAAAGTCCTCGGATATGCGCTGGCGTTGACACGCCGGACGAGTGGCATCGCGCGGCTTTACTCCATTGCCGTCGCACCGGATGAAACCGGCAGGGGGGTGGCGGCGTTGCTGTTGCATCATGTCGAGAACGCAGCGCGTGCACGAGGGTTCCAGTCGATGCGCCTTGAGGTGCGGGCAGACAATGAGCCGGCCATCCGGCTTTACGAAAAAACGGGATATCGTAGCTTTGCCCGATATAAGAATTACTATCACGACGGTATGAGCGCATTGCGTTACCAAAAGGCGCTGTGCGCATTGAACACGGAGAACGGCCCCAGATGAGTTGGGTCATCCTGACTGGCAAGAAGGGCGATCTGGACGAGACCGCCACACCTTATAAAATCATCACCAACCGCGATTATCTGGCCCATCCGGCGCTGTTTCGCGGACAGCGCCCCAAGGTCATCAATCTCTCATCCAGCTATGCCTATCAGAGCCGTGGCTACTATGCGTCGCTGCTTGCCAGTTCCCGCGGTCATCGCGTGATCCCCTCGGTCGAAACCATGATCGACCTCTCCGCACGCAAGCTCTACGAGAACGCGCTCCCGGAACTTGAACAGGCTCTCAACCGCTGCCGCGCCGAACTTGGTGGAAGCTTTCCTTCAACCGTCAGTGTGTTTTTCGGGATCGGCCCCGAGAAAGCCTGGGAGCGCTTCGCGAAGCTCCTGTTCGACTGGTTTCGCGCGCCCGCTCTGGAAGTCGTCATCAAGGACGGCGAATGGGCAACGATCACACGCATCGGGTTTCGCGCCCTTTCACGCATGAGTTCGGAAGAGAAGGAGCGCTTCACCGCATCCCTGCACACCTATACGAGCCGGCAGTGGCGTGAGAGCCGCACCCGGGTTCCGGCGCGCTATGGTTTCGCCACCCTCATTGATCCAAGGGAGGAACTGCCGCCGTCGAGCGTTGCTTCGCTCAAACACTGGTCGCGCATCGCCGCCCGCATGGGTGTTGAAGTGGAACCGATCACGAAGAAGGATCTGCCGCGCCTGGCAAACTTTGATGCGCTGTTCATTCGCGAGACCACATCCATTTCCAACCACACATACCGTTTCGCCCGGCGTGCCGAGCAGGAGGGCATGCCGGTGATCGACGATCCACTGTCGATGATCCGCTGCACCAACAAGGTCTATCTCAATGAGTTGATGACGACGCACCGCGTGCCCGTTCCACCGACCATGATGATTGCCGGAACAGCGGACCTCGAGCGCGCTGCCGATCTGCTCGGTTTCCCGCTGGTGCTCAAGACGCCCGACAGTTCTTTTTCACGCGGCGTGAAGAAGGCGGCGAACATGGCGGAGCTCAAGGCGCTGGCGACAAAATGGCTGGAGGATTCCGATCTGCTCATCGCGCAGAAGTTTCTGCCCACTGCCTTCGACTGGCGTATCGGGGTTCTCGACGGAAGGCCGCTTTTCTCCGTGCAATACCTCATGGCAAAGAAGCACTGGCAGATCGTCAATCACGAAAGACAGGGGCGTCCGGACGAGGGAGGTTTTCGCTCGTTCACCCTGGCGGACACACCGTCGGACGTGCTCGACATCGCCGTGCGTGCCGCGCGCTGTATCGGAAGCGGGCTTTATGGCGTGGATCTCAAGGCAACGCCGGAAGGTGTCTACGTCATCGAAGTCAACGACAATCCCAATCTCGATCATGGCTGTGAGGATGCCGGAGAAAAGGACGCTGTCTGGACCAGCCTCACCCAGTGGTTCATCGACCGTCTGGAGAGGTGAGGGCACCTCTCCATCTGTCGACATCGCGGTAGATCAATCGGGGACTGAGACGCTCACTCCCTTCTTTCCAAAGCCCTTGTTGATGGCTTCAGTCAGAGCCGAGCGGGATTTCTGCCACCCTTCGCTTCTCGCCCAGAAGCGGAGCGTTAGATGTGGAGCGCCACCATCTATCGCCGAAAAGAGCGTTTCTGCCTGGGGTTTCTTCAAGATGCTCTTTTCTGCGGCGAGAATTCTCAAGAGCCCCTTCTGAACCTGCTCGGGGCTGAGATCGTTTCCAACATCGATCTCAAGCTCCACCCTGCGAGCCTTGTTTCTGGAATGGTTTGTGATGGCCGCGTTCCAGAGCGTGCTGTTGGGAGCGAAGACGATCAGCCCGTCATCGGTTTTCAGTTCCGTCGCAAAAAGCCCCAGAGTGCTCACGGTTCCTGATATTCCATTCGCCAGCACATGCTCGTCTACTTCAAACGGCCGCAGAATGAGCAGCATCACACCTGCTGCGATGTTCTGCAGTGTTCCCTGAAGGGCGAGGCCGACCGCGAGGCCGATAGCGCCGAGCGCTGCAATAATACTGGCGGTTGGCACGCCCAGCTGCGTGAGCGCCGCAACGCTGGAAAGGGCCAGGACGGTATATCGGGCCAGAACCGAAAGAAAGGAAGTCAGGGTCGCGTCGAATGAGAACACCTGGCTAAGTGTGTTGCGCACCCAGCGCTCCAGCATTTTCGCTACAATGATGCCAATCACCAGAAGGGCAACAGCGCCAAGAAACGTCAATCCGTAATTCAGTGCAAATTCCGTGACGTAACCGAGCGCTGTATTCGCTGTTTGAATAAGACGTCCTGCTTGCTTTTCCATGTTTCGAACATCTCCGTGCCGTGTTCGGGGTTTCCGTTTTCAGAAACCGAAGCACCGCCCCGTCGACGTTCTCATCCACCTGATAGTCCTGGCAGGAGGATCAGAAGCGCTGAACTGCATCAGTCTGGATGACGCGTATACCAAGCGTCTTTGAGTTATAAAAGTATATATGTAATATAATTTTTATGATGTGATGGCTGTTTTGGATTTAAATTGTATATCTATTTTGAATGAAAAATGAAACTATAAAATAGAGAATATTATATGATGTTTTTTCTTTTTTCATCGATTACCGTAAAGCGGTCGAGGAAGGCTTTTTGAGCCAGTTTTGGGGGTTGCGGTTCGAGTTTCAGCCCTTCCGGGGGCAGTCCGCGTGGACGTCCGAAAAACCGTGCGGCCTCCGTTACGCCAAAGCCTGCGAGCTGTGTCGCCTCGTAGAATGCGGCGATCTGATCGGCGCGTTTGATCGCTTTCTTCAGTTTTATCGGCAGATTGGGAGCCAGAGTGAACCGTTGATGGATCGCGCGCTGCAGACGCTTCTCGACAGACTTGTAGTCGTCGCCCAGTGTGGCCTTGAACGGGGAAATCATGTCGCCAATGACATATTCGGGCGCATCATGCAGCAGCGCGGCCATGGAACAGTCGGGTGTGACGTCGCGCGTGATCCGGCAAAAAATCTCCTCCACCAGAAGCGAGTGCTGAGCGACGGAATAGGCGTGGTCGCCTTCGGTCTGTCCGTTCCAGCGGGCAACACGGGCAAGGCCGTGTGCGATATCGCTTATTTCAACGTCCAGTGGGGACGGGTCAAGAAGATCAAGCCGGCGGCCGGACAGCATTCTCTGCCATGCACGGGGAGGCGCTGCTTTGGTCGAAGCCGGCATCAGCCCGCACTTTCCGTGGATGCTGGAAAGCTAAAGCCAGCCCATTGTGGGATGGCGAACGTCACAGGGATATCGCCTGCCATCACCGGTATCCCCGCATCCATCGCGTCTTTGACCCTGTCGATCCGCACGATAGTCAGAGCCCGGGGGCCCGAGACCGTACCGAGCGTTCCGAGTGGCTTGCCGTCAGCGCGCAGCTCGGTGCCCGAAGCGGGCAGGGCAGATGCGCCGCTGACGATCAGGAGCCTCCGGCGAGCCGTTCCCCGGTGATGCATCCGCGAGACCACCTCCTGGCCGACAAAGCAGCCCTTCTTAAGCCCGATGCCACCATTCTGGTCGTAAAGCACGTCATGAGGAAACGCGTCGCCCAGTGCAAAGTCGCTGCCGCTTTCGGCAACGGCAGTGGCGATCCGCAGTTCGTCCAGGTGCTTACTGGCGCTGTCAGCTTCGGGCGTCTCGCCATAGTACCTCCGCATGTTCAGGTCTGCGGGAAAGCGACAGTCCGTCAGCGTTGAAACTTTTTCTGAAGAAGCAGAATCATTTTGCCACGAAATCGCGATAGTGCGTTGTTCTATCTCTGAAATATCCACTTTTGCGCGCAGCTTGTAGAGGGTCAGGCGCTTCACCAGATCGGCGGCGATATCCGCCCGGCATTCAATTCGGAACGCGTCGCTGCCGGCGCGGGAAATGAGAAAATCGAACAGAATCTTGCCCTGAGGCGTGAGCAGGGCGCTCGGACGGCATTCGCCATCCTTGAGAGCCGAGAGGTCGTTCGTGATCACGTTTTGAAGAAAGTGTTCGGCCTCGGAACCCTGCAACTGGAAGAGGGCTCGATTGTCTAGGTGGCAGGTCGGCATGGCTGATCCGGCAAGGTAAAGGGGTCATCTTGCTTCTAGCTAGGATGCTTTACCGCCGAGGACAACCCGGCAACTGCCATGAGAGGCTCAACGACTGGCCTTCTCCCTGAGACGGGCCGCAGCCTCGGCAAGGGCTCTGGCGCTTCTGGCGCTCAGGCCACCGTTTTCATAGTCGCGGCGCAGTGCCTCCTCGATCTGCTCGGCGATGTTGTCGAGTGAAGGTGAGGGCGTGTCGTGCGGCGCGCTTCGGTGGTCGAAAAGATTGATCCAGTGATCCGTCTCTCTGCCAAACCGCATCAGGCGGTCGAGATAGACCTCGGCGCTTCCACTGCGTGAAATGAGGCCAAACAGACCAGCGGCGATCGACAGGGGACTCATGACGACATCGCGCATGCCGTCGGCCATGAGCTTCACCTGAAAGAGGATGACACGCCTGACAAGGCGTCCGCGCCTCCCCGGGCTTCGCGGCGATGCGGCAAGACCGCTTTGCGATTGCGCTATCCCCTCCATGGGACACCTCCCTGAGTTCCACCGGATATGGGGGCGTTCCAGGCGATTGCAAGAAACGGCTCAGTCTCCGGCCACGAAAAACGCCCAGTGTCCATCTGGCGTTATACCCACGCGATAAAAGATGTAGGCGCCGAAATTCTTCATGTCCTCATAGTCACCGGCAGTCACAAGCGTGAACAGTTCGACGCGCTGCTTCTTGTCGAGGGATTCGAGCGGGATGGCGAAAAAATAAGGCCAGACATACATTTCCTGGGGCGTGCCCGCATCGAGATGCACATAGCCCGCCTGCAGGACTTCGAGCAGTATGGCCAATATTTCCTGGCCTTCCTCGTCTCCTGACAGTTCGATGAGAAAATCAAGCGGATCGCCATCGAGTCCTCCGAGAGAGAGGCGCGTCGCGGTCTCCCCGCTGCCGATCAGTGGGCGCAGACGTTCGATGTCCCCGCTTTTGGCGGCTTCGACGATTAGTCCATGCATCCGCTGTACCGGTTCGGGCACCTGCTCCAGATCGTAAAGAATCTCCGGCAGCTCCTTTCCGATCTGGGTATCCGGCCGCACCACATCGCGCAGTGGCGTATCCTCAACGGGAGTCGCATCCTCACCCGGCTCAGAACTTTCCGGCGTGTCGGTGTCGGCGTTCGGGAAGCGAATCGGCGGCGGCAGTGGCACGCGCTCGACACTATCGGACCCGCTCTCGCCTTCCTCTGCCGGTTCGACTTGCTGCAGTTCGCTGAGGGCAAAAGCGGGCAGGGCGTTCGCTCCAGTCAAACCAGCCGCAGCCAGGCCGGCCATCAGAAGGCGTCGCCACCGCGTTCGTCCCTGCATGCTTGAGTGGTTTTCGACGTTCACCAGATGCCGCTTCATTGTCACGTCTCAGTTTCCGTAGCGCTGCACGATCTCGCTGGATATGCGTGAGCCCTCGTTCATATAGTGGTCGATGGCGGAAAGCGCCTGGTCCGTACAGTTTTCATAGGTCCCTGCAAAGGATCTGTAGCCGCGATTGAAGCTGGCAATCAGCTTTTCGCGGCGAGCCGGCGTCGGTGCTTCCGTTTCCAGAAGCTCTTCCATCTTCCCGCGCCAGGCGTCGGAACCCTCTCCGCACAGATTGCGCAGATAGTGGATTGAACCAAGCACTTCAGCGAGCCTCAGAAGCGGTGTTTCATAAGTCGCGTCGTTGGCCCGTGCCGCAGGCGCAGCCATGAAAAGGGCCATCGCGAGGCCGAAAAGTGCTGAACCATTGCGCATGCCGTGTTGTCTCCCAGCGAGCGCCGCCTGTCAAACGCCCGCAGTTGCAGGAAGGCGATCACCAGACATTCAGGAAAGTGGCAAGATTGAGGGCGCAGGGGCCCATGGGCTCAGCTATCGGTCGAGTGTTGCAGTTCTTCAATAACCGCGCGCGTGCTGTCTGTTAGGGGCATGGCAGTGATCGCCTCGGGTGCATACCACCCGGCCTCGCTTGCATCGTCACCCGCGGTGATGGCGCCTGCCGCAACGGTGGCGCGAAACACGATCAGCCGAAAGGTCTGCTGTCCGTCATCTCCGTTCAGCAGGATTTCTTGATAGGGGCTGGCCGTTTCTATGACCAGTCCTGTCTCCTCCAGCAATTCGCGTGCGAGCGCCTGCTCGAAGGTTTCTCCCGCTTCCACGCGACCACCGGGAAAGGCATAGAGGCCCTTCGCGGGCGGGCGGCCGCGGCGCACCAGAAGAACCTGCCCGTCCTTTAGAACGGCCGCGGAAACGGCGAGGATTTCCTCTGATTTCACAGGCACACCCCTTGCATCCTGCCACCCGATCACCAACAGTCCCGACCGTGTTTATGTCTTGAGAATACGGGGGACGCAATCGTGCGGGTGATGCGGAGCACGGGATTTGTTGCAGGTCTGGCGTTCATGTTGTCCTTGTCGGCATGTGCAACGCTGAACGAGACCGAGTGCGAATCGGTGAACTGGAGCGATCTGGGACGCAGCGACGGCGCTGCCGGACGCAGCCCGTCCTATGTTCAGAGGCACCGTGAGGCCTGCGCGAAGTACAGTCTGCCGGTGGATGAACGCGCCTGGCGCGCAGGCTGGGAAGACGGCATTCGCCGCTATTGCACCCCCGAAAATGGCCTGAGCGCCGGGCGCGACGGGCGCAGTTACGCCAATTCCTGCCCTTCCGAGGTTGCGCCGGGATTTGAGAGCGCTTACCGCGTCGGCAAGCGCGTGCATGACGCCCAGTCGGAATATGACCGTCTCAAGCGCGAACTCGAGCAGCTTTACGACGATCTCGAAGACGCCGCCAAGGGCGAGGACCGTCGCAAGGTGCGCAACCGGATTTCGCTGAAGGAATCGGACCTGTTCCTTGCCGAGGGCCGCGTGCGCGATGCCGAGCGCCTCTACGACCGCTACCTCTATGAGGAGGCGGCCGGCCGTTACTGAAACACTGGTCGGGGTATCAGCTCATGTGTGGTCGTTTCGCTCTCACCGACACACCGGACGCGGTGCAGTCGCTCCTTGCGGTGACAGACTTCGAGCCGTTTCCCCCGCGCTACAACATCGCCCCGACACAGCCCGTTCTGATGGCTCTGTCCGGCCCTGCGCGGGCGGCCGGTTCCAACCTGCCTTCGCGGCAGAGCATGCTGGTGCGCTGGGGCCTCATTCCCGCCTGGGCAAAAAATCCGGACGACTTCTCACTTCTGTTCAACGCCCGCTCCGAAACGGCGGCGGAAAAGGCGTCCTTCCGCACCGCCATGCGCCATCGCCGCGCGCTGGTTCCGGCCAATGGTTTTTACGAATGGCGGCGCGTTGGTTCGAAACGCGCGGAGCCATACTGGATCCAGCCCCGCGATGGCGGCCTGATCGCCTTCGCCGGTTTGATGGAAAGCTGGTCGGAACCCGGTGGCACGGAGCTGGACACGGGCGCCATCCTGACGACGGAGGCCAATGAGGACCTGCGCGGTATCCATCATCGTATGCCCGTGGTCATCAAGCCGGAGGATTTCGACCGCTGGCTGGACTGCCTTAACCAGGAACCGCGCCATGTGGCCGATCTTCTGAAACCGGCCGAGCCTGGCTTCTTCGAGGCGGTGCCCGTGTCGGACCGGGTCAATAAGGTGGCAAATGCCGGTCCGGACCTACAGGAGCGCGTGGAACGCCGCGAGGCTGAGGACACCGACCCAAAGCCCGGAGGCGACAGCGGCCAGCTCGATCTCTTTTAAACGACGGTCCGCATGAAGTGGACGGCCTCGGCGCCAAAGCGATAGACGCCCTCGCGCAGCCCCCGGAAAGACTGGCGCGACACATCGCTGACCGGCAGCGGAAGCTCCTCCTGCGAAATGCGCCCCAGCACAAGCTCCGCCAAAGCCTTGCCGAACACGGTGCCCGGCCCAATGCCGCGCCCGTTATAGCCGGAAAAACCGACGACATTCTCGCCAAGGCGATGGAATTTCGGCAGGTGATCGGCCGTCATGCCGATATGGCCATACCAGCAGTGGTCAAACCGTGTCCCTTTCAGTTCCGGGAACAGGCGGGCGATGGCCCGCTCCGCCCAAGCGCGGTGAACTGCCTGGCCCGTGCCCTTCAGGGCCCCCACGCTTCCGAACACAAGCCGCCCCTCCCGATCCCAGCGGAATGAGGTCAGAATCTGCTTCGTGTCCCACGCACCCTGCCGCTCCGGCAATATCCGGTCCCGCACTGCCTGCGGCAGGGGCGGGGTGGCAAAATTGAAATAGGGCAGGTGGACGATCTCTTCGCGGATCTGAGACCATGGCGTGGTGGTATAGGCGTTGGTTGCCACGATCACATGGCGCGCCAAGAGCGCACCCCGAGGCGTTTCAAGCCGCCAGCCATCGCCGCTGCGCTCTGCTTTTGTCACCCGGGAACTGGTGTGAAGCCTTGCGCCGGCCCGTGCTGCCGCATGGGCGAGGCCCCGCGCATAGGAGAGCGGCTGTATCGTGCCTGCACGTTCATCGAGCAGCGCGCCGGCAAATGCCGCGCTCCCGACCTTCTTCGCCGTTTCCTGCCGGTCGAGAAGCCGCACCGGAGCACCACGCGCCTGCCATTGCCGTGCGCGCTCCTCAAGCTGTCTGAGCCCGCTTTCGCCGACGGCGCAGTGCAGCGTGCCGACAGGCATCGCCTCGCAGTCCATATCGTGCCGCTTCGCCAAGTCGAACACAACGCGCGGTGCGTTGCCGAGAATTTTTAGCAGGCGCTCGCCATAGGTCTCACCGAGAATGCCGGGTAGGTCGTCGGGCATGACCCACATGCCCGCATTCACAAGGCCGACATTGCGGCCCGAGCCGCCGAAACCGATTTCATCGGCTTCGAGAACCGCGACGTCCGCACCGGCCTCCGCCAGGTGAAGTGCCGCCGAAAGACCCGTATACCCCCCGCCGACAATGGCGACCATCGCCGACTGATCGCCGGAAAGGGCTGTTGTCTGCGGCGCGGCAGGGGCTGTTTTTTCCCACAGACCATGGGAAAGCGGGTCGTTCATCATCTGGCGAACTCACTGGACACTGAGACTGTCCCGACACATCACATGCCGCCTGCCGCCGGTCCAAGCGAAAAATCCGCATGACGTTATGCTGAGGCCGCATTGAAGCGCCAGATGCGCTGCACATCATCCTTGGCATCGCTCTCGCAATGTCTGGAAACTGTGCTGCCCCTTGCCACCCGCTCCGGTCACACCGGAGCGAAACCTCAGTCGGTCTGCGTGTCGTAAGGGGATTGTTTCGGCGCCGGTGCCGGCTTTTCGGCCTTGCACTGCAGAGCGGCATTGATCGCTGCCGGTCCAACCGCGTGATACTGGCTAAGCAGGAGCTTTTCCTGTTCGGCGGTATACTCTGCTGGCTTGTTCATGTCGCGGGGCATATCGAATCCTTGGTTCCGCGTTGTCGTCCCTTCCGCGCAGATGGGGACCAAATCCGACAAAATCTTGACAGACCGCCCCGTCGGAAGACGCATTCCTAAAATTGCCGCATCAGCCTTAACATTTCCTTCACAATGCCATTTTGCTTGCAATACCTCTTTCGGGCCGCAACGCCGGGTTTCGCCGCGATCCCCAGCCTTTTGGCTTTCAGCTTTTAGTCTTGACGCATTTGCCACCTGCGGCGATAAGAACGCCTATGAAAACGCTGTGCACCATTATCGGTATTTGCATTATCGGCTAGCGCCTCATCGCTGGTCCGGACGTTTTCGCCCTCCTTTCCCGACGAGAAAAACGCCCAGGCCAGACGGCCGGAGCAAACCGTGCCCGCAATATCGCACCGCTCCGGCATGGCGATGGGTTGAAAACGGAAGGCGAGGATGACGAACGGTTTCAGGGGCCTCAGGGTCTACAACACGCTGACGCGGGCCAAAGAGGACTTCGTCCCCATCGATGAGAAAAATGTCCGCATGTATGTGTGCGGGCCAACGGTCTACGACTATGCCCATATCGGCAATGCGCGTCCGGCCATCGTCTTCGACGTTCTTTACCGTCTCCTGCGCCATCTCTATGGCGAGGACCACGTCACCTATGTGCGCAACATCACGGATGTCGACGACAAGATCAACGCGCGCGCCCGCCGCGACTATCCCGACCTGCCGCTCAATGAGGCGATCCGCGAAGTCACGCAGAAAACGGCCGATCAGTATCATGCCGACGTTGCCGCCCTCGGCTGCCTGAAGCCGACCATCGAGCCGCGCGCCACCGATTTCGTCCTGCCGCGCGCGGACGGGCTGACGGATATGGTGAGCCTGATTCAATCTCTCATCGATCGCGGCCATGCCTATGAGGCGAAAGGAGAAATCCTTTTCGACACAGCCTCCATGGAGGCCTATGGCGGGCTTTCGAAACGCAAACTGGAAGACCAGCAGGCCGGCGCCCGCATCGCGGTCGAGGCGCACAAGAAGAACCCGGCCGATTTCGTTCTCTGGAAGCAGTCATCCGCCGATGAGCCAGGCTGGGACGCGCGTTTCACCATCCGTGGCGCAGCAACGACCATTCGCGGCCGCCCCGGCTGGCACATCGAGTGCTCGGCCATGTCCGCGGCCTATCTCGGCGAGGAGTTCGACATTCACGGCGGTGGCCTCGACCTGATCTTCCCGCACCACGAGAACGAGATCGCGCAATCCTGCTGCGCCCATGGCCGCGATGTCATGGCGCATTACTGGATGCACAATGGTTTCCTTCAGGTGGAGGGGCGAAAAATGTCCAAATCCGAGGGCAATTTCGTCACCATCCATGAACTGCTCGAAACGGAGAAATTCGGCGGGCGTAAATGGCCGGGCGAGGTTTTGCGCCTTGCAATGCTGATGACGCACTACCGCGAGCCGATCGATTTTTCGGTGCGCAAGCTCGAAGAGGCGGAGGCGGTGCTCGACGGGTGGTATCGGGCTGTCGGCGATGTCGAAGCAGGTGATATCGGATGCGCCGATACCATAGCCGCGCTCAGCGACGATCTCGGAACAACCGCTGCCATTGCCAGCCTTCATGAATTGCGCAGCGAGGCGACCAAAGGCAGCAGCGCGGCGAAACAGGCCCTCAAAACGAGCGCAGCTCTTCTCGGGCTGCTCGCAGGAACTGAAAGCGACTGGTTCGCCGTCAAGGCGTCGGAAGCCGCCATCGATGCCGGGTTCGTTGGAACCGCGGTGGAAAAGAGGCTCACGCAGTTGCGCGAGAAAAACTTCGCCGAAGCCGACCGCATCCGCGACGAGCTTGCCGCACAGGGCGTCCAGCTCATGGACTACAAGGATACGGAGAGCGGCGAACGCCGCACCAGATGGGAGGTGAAACGGTGATCGACCATATCGGCATCAAGGTTGCGGATTTCGAGCGTGCGAAGGCGTTTTACGACAGGGCGATGGAACCGCTTGGCGCGTCGCTTCTGATGATGGTGCCGCCGGAATACACCGATGGCGTCAAGGTCGGCGGTTATGGCCGCGACCGGCCGGTCTTCTGGCTGACGGAAGGCGCGCCCGCTGGCGAACCGAAACATGTCGCCTTCACGGCCAACACCCGTGAGGAAGTAGACGCCTTTCACAAGGCCGCACTCGAGGCCGGCGGCCGCGACAATGGTGCGCCGGGCCCGCGGCCCCACTACCATGCAGACTATTACGGTGCCTTCGTTTTCGACCCTGACGGCAACAATGTGGAGGCCGTCTGTCACAGGCCGGCCTAGAGCAATTCCAGGAAAAGTGGCTGCCGGTTTTCCGTCCGGAACTGCGCAAGAACGATAAGATTGAGCGCTTTTACGCTTTAGGCAAAAGTGAAAGCGCTCTGGGAGAAAGGGCAGGGAATGAGCCTCGACAACAAGCCCGTCTATTCCGGCGGTTGCCAGTGTGGGGCGGTGCGTTTTCATATCGAAGGCGCACTCGGCGAGGCTTCGGTTTGCCATTGCCGCATGTGCCAGAAGGCGAGCGGCAACATTATGCTTCCGCTGGTCTCGATGCGTGGCGCGAAACTCACTTGGACACGCGCTGAACCCAAGCGCTTCCAGTCGTCCAGCCATGTGCGGCGGGGCTTTTGCCCGCACTGCGGCACGCCACTCACCTATGAAGCGCCCGACGGGCTGGCGATAACCATCGCCGCCTTCGACCACCCGGAGGAAATCGCGCCGGTGGTGCAGTGGGGCATGGAGGGAAAGTTGCCCTATACCGACGGCATCGCGGCCCTCCCGGGTTACACCTCCGAGGAAGACGCGGACGCGGTGGAATTTCTGCGCAACCTGGTCTCCTACCAGCACCCCGATCACGACACGGACGAATGGCCGCTGCCTGAAAACGCACGGAAAGACACTGAGAATGACTGAATTGCGCACGCTTTATCCTGAAATCGAGCCCTTCGACAGCGGTATGCTGGATGTAGGCGATGGCCACACGGTCTATTGGGAGCGCGTGGGCACCCGTGGCGCAAAACCGGCGGTGTTCCTGCATGGCGGCCCGGGCGGTGGCTGTTCACCCACGCATCGCCGCGCGTTCGATCCGGAAAAATACGACGTGATGCTCTTCGACCAGCGCGGCTGCGGGCGCTCGAAGCCCCATGCAGAGCTGGAGGCAAACACCACCTGGCATCTGGTGGCTGACATCGAGCGACTGCGCGGTATGATGGGCGTCGATAAATGGCAGGTCTTTGGCGGCTCCTGGGGCTCCACACTGGCGCTTGCTTATGCCGAGACCCATCCCGAATGCGTCTCCGAGCTGATCCTGCGTGGCGTCTACACGCTCACCCGCGCGGAGCTTGAATGGTACTACCAGTTCGGCGTGTCGCAGATGTTCCCGGAAAAGTGGGAGCGCTTCATCGCCCCGATCCCGGAGGCCGAACGCGACGACCTGATGGGCGCCTATCGCAGGCGCCTCGTGTCCGATGATCGTGCCCTCCAGCTCGAGGCGGCAAAGGCATGGAGCCTGTGGGAAGGGGAAACCATCACCCTCTTGCCCGATCCCGGCCTCACGGAGCAGCATGGCGGCGACGATTTCGCCATCGCCTTCGCCCGCATTGAAAACCATTTCTTCGTTCATGGCGGCTGGTTTGAGGAAGGCCAGCTTCTGCGCGATGCCCACAAGCTCACCGGCATTCCCGGCGTCATCGTTCACGGCCGCTACGACATGCCGTGCCCGGCCCACTACGCCTGGCAATTGCACAAGGCCTGGCCTGACGCGAAATTCCACCTGATCGAGGGGGCGGGGCACGCCTTTTCCGAGCCCGGCATTTTCGACCGTCTGATCCGGGCAACAGACCAGTTTGCGGGTAAATGACCATGGCAAAAAGAGAACGCATCTACCTTTTCGACACCACGCTGCGCGATGGCCAGCAGACGCCGGGCGTGGATTTTTCCGTCGAGGACAAGATCGCCGTGGCAAAGCTGCTCGACGAATTCGGCTTCGACTATGTGGAAGGCGGGTATCCCGGCGCGAACCCCACCGACACGGCCTTCTTTTCGAAGAAGCGTACCGGAAAAGCTGCTTTCGTCGCCTTCGGCATGACCAAGCGTGCCGGTGTCTCCGCCTCCAATGATCCCGGCCTCGCGGCTCTGCTTCAGTCGGCCAGCGATGCGATCTGCTTTGTCGCCAAGAGCTGGGATTACCATGTGCGCGTCGCGCTCGGCTGCACCAATGAGGAAAATCTGGAATCGATCACGGCCTCGGTCGAGGCGTCGGTTGCCGCCGGCAAGGAGACGATGGTCGACTGTGAGCATTTCTTCGATGGCTACAAGGCCAATCCGGACTACGCGCTGGCCTGCGCGAAGGCGGCCCATGACGCAGGCAGCCGTTGGGTGGTGCTGTGCGACACCAATGGCGGCACGCAGCCGGCAGAGATCAGGGAAATCGTGAGTGCCGTGATCGCGGCTGGCATTCCCGGCGCGCATCTGGGCATTCATGCTCATGACGACACGGGCCAGGCCGTGGCCAATTCGCTTGCCGCCGTTGAGGCAGGGGTGCGCCAGATACAGGGCACGCTCAATGGCATTGGCGAGCGCTGCGGCAATGCCAATCTGATGACGATCCTGCCCACGCTGGCGCTCAAGCCTGCTTATGCGGAACGATTCACGACCGGCATTCCCGACGAGAAGCTGGCCGATCTTTCGCGTCTTTCCCACGGCTTTGACGAGCTTTTGAACCGCGCGCCGGAGCAGCAGGCGCCCTATGTCGGCGCATCGGCCTTCGCCACCAAGGCCGGCATCCACGCCTCTGCTGTGCTCAAGGAGCCCGAAACCTATGAACATGTGCCGCCGGAAAGCGTGGGCAACACGCGCCGCGTCATGGTCTCGGACCAGGGCGGGAAATCGAACTTCATTGCCGAGCTGAAGCGCCGCGGTGTTGCCGTCGACAAGGCCGACCCGCGCCTCGATACGCTGATTGCGCTCGTCAAGGAGCGGGAGGCCGAGGGCTATGCCTATGAAGGAGCCGATGCGAGCTTTGAACTTCTCGCGCGGCGCACGCTTGGTCGCGTGCCGGAGTTTTTCAGGGTCGACGGTTTCCGCTGCATGGTGGAGCGTCGGTTCGATGCCAATGGCGAATTGAAAACCGTGTCGGAAGCCGTGGTCCGGGTGACCGTTGACGGCGAGACGCTCATGTCGGTCGCGGAAGGTCACGGGCCGGTCAACGCGCTCGACATCGCCCTGCGCAAGGATCTCGGCAAGTATCAGGCCGAAATTTCGGATCTGGCGCTGGCCGACTACAAGGTGCGTATCCTCAACGGCGGTACCGAGGCGATAACCCGCGTCTTGATCGAATCCTTCGACGGGACGGGCGCCCGCTGGTGGACCGTCGGTGTCTCCGACAACATCATCGATGCGTCGTTCCAGGCCCTGATGGATTCCATCGTCTACAAACTGGTCAAGAACCGGGACAAGGCAGATGCCGCAGAAGAGAATGCCGCCTGATCGAGACGAGCGAATGCGCTGGACCAATAAAATGAAATGGCGCCGATCCAGATCGGTATGACAGGATAATCGAACGCCCGTCACCCCCGCCGGGCTTTTCGTGGAAAGCAGATGTCCGAGATAGCAGAAGCAGAAAAGCCGCTTGAGGCGGACCCCAATGACGCGACGCGCGGCTTCTTCTTCGCTCTGTCTGCCTATGGTCTGTGGGGCTTCCTGCCGCTCTACATGAAGCTTGTCTCCCACATCCCGGCGATGGAGGTGGTGGCTCACCGCGTTCTCTGGTCTCTCCCGGTGGCGGCGGTCATCCTCTATTTTCTGGGACGCACGGCCGATATCCGCCAGGCGCTGCGCTCGCCGCGCACATTGCTGATGGCAGCGCTGACGGCGGCGATCATCTCCTGCAACTGGGGCATCTATGTCTGGGCGATCGCGGTCGACCGTGCCGTCGAGACAGCCCTCGGCTACTATATCAACCCGCTTGTCAGCATCGCCATGGCGGCGCTCTTTCTCGGCGAGCGCCTCAACCGTTACCAGATTGCCGCGGTATGCCTTGCAGGCATTGCCGTGCTGATCCTCACGACCGATGCGGGCGGTCTGCCCTGGGTGTCTCTCAGCCTCGCCTTCAGCTTCGCGGCCTACGGCATTCTGCGCAAGACCCTGCCCATCGGACCAAGCCAGGGCTTTTTCCTTGAAGTCCTGATCCTTGCTCTGCCCGCCCTCGGCTATCTCATCTGGCTCGGCGCGTCGGGCGAGGCGCATTTCACGCTTTCGAACCCGGCCGACATCGCTCTGCTCATCGGCTGCGGCCCGGTCACGGCCATTCCGCTTATTCTGTTCGCCATGGGGGCCAAACGTCTGCGCTATTCCACCATCGGCATCATGCAGTACACGGCGCCGACCATGATCTTCCTGATCGCCGTATTCGTCTTCAAGGAGCCGTTCGGCGGCGGCAAGGCGGTGGCGTTCGCTTTCATCTGGGCAGCCCTTGCCCTTTATAGCTGGTCGATGCTGCGCGACGCGCGCCGGGCAAAAAAATAGCCGCCCCAGAGGGGGGGCGGCGAATGAAACCCGGGATGCCGGGAAGGGGTGCGGCGGGCATCGACGGGTCAGGGACGGCGTGCGCGGAACATGCGAAGCCGGAGAACGCTCAAACCCCGGACGATGGATGGATGCATAGGCCATGCACCGCGCAATCGGATCGAAGCAGGCCAGTGTTACAGCGAGACTGCAATCGGGTAACGGCAGGATGACAATCCCGCGCTATTCATTGAAATCTGTGGACAGTCACAGCCGGTCGATAACCGTCTGGTCCTCACCATTCGATGACGCGCGCTGAGCGGCTGCCTTGAGGATTGCGGGGACGATATCCTCCGCCTGATCCACCACGATCGGGCGGACCCGGTGGCCGGAATGCACGAAGCCTTTCTGCTTCATGTGATCGACGAGCGTCAGAAGCGGGTTCCAGAAGCCGCCGATATTGGCGAACACCATAGGCTTTTCATGCCGGGCAAGCTGTGCCCAGGTCATGATTTCAACGATCTCTTCAAGCGTTCCAATTCCCCCGGGCAGGGCGACGAACGCATCCGAACGCTCGAACATGGTATGCTTGCGCTGGTGCATGTCTTCGGTGACGATGAGTTCGTCTAGCTCGGCCAGATCCACCTCGTTGGCCTCGCGGCGGATCAGGAATTTCGGAATGATCCCGGTCACCGTGCCGCCGGCATCCATCGTACCACGGGCAACCGCGCCCATGATGCCTTTGGTGCCTGCGCCATAGACCAGCCGCAAACGGGCTTCCGCTAGACTGCGCCCCAGCGTCAGTCCTGCCTGAAAATGACGTTCATCGCGTCCATTGCTTGAACCGCAATAGACGCACACCGACTCGATTGTGCTCATGAAACCATTGCTCGTCTGCGTTACCGTTATGGTCAAGAGGACAAAGGCTTTTTCTTGTCGCTTGAGCGAAAAAGCGTTACAGCCTGTCACAAAGGGACTATCGTGGGTTTATGGGCTTGACACCTTTAAAGGGGCTTCTTTTTTTCTCCGGCGCTGTCGTGGCGGGCCTCGGGGCCGCATATGTTCTGGGCGCGTTTGACGCACAGGAGCCACGCCCGGCTGCCCTGTCATCATCGCCGTCGCCCGATGCGGGCGCACCGGCGGCGGCCGCGAAGCAGGATGCGGGTGCAGCCAGCAGGGAAGCGCGCCTGGAGGATGCCAGCCAGGCAGAGGATAACAGCGCCTCGGAAACGCTGAAGCAGGCTCAGGAGATCGCCCCGCCGACCTTCGATATCGTGCGGGTCGAGCCGAACGGCTCTATGGTGATCGCCGGCAAGGCAGAGCCCAACGCGCGGATCGAAATTATCAATGGGGCGACCGTTCTCGGAACCGCCACAAGTGGTGCGTCGGGCGATTTCGCGGCTGTGCTTGAGGACCCTCTCGAGCCGGGCGATTACCAGATCGTGCTGCGCGCCACCACACCCGACAATCTCGCCGCCACGTCCCTTGAAACGGCAATCGTCACCGTGCCCGACGACGAGGCGGGGCAGGTGCTTGCCCTGGTCGATCAGCCGGGCGCACCGAGCCGTCTGATCACGGTGCCCGAAGCAAAGGCGCCGCAGGAAGGCGAGAGCGAGACACAGGCTGAGGTCGCGCCTGAGCCATCCGCACCCGCGCCGGCCGGGCAGGAGCCGCTGGCCACGGCAGAAAAACCGCAGGGCGAGCCGGCCCCGGTCGCCAACGAGGCCGAAGGTGAACAGCCGGCAGAGGCCGCGCAGACGGAGGAACAGTCACCGCCAGCCACCACAGCAGCGGAAGCCGCAGGTTCCCCCTTTATCGAAGCGGTCGAGATTGACGGGCGCCAGGTTTTCGTAGCCGGCGCTGCCCGTCCCGGCAGCACGATCCGTGTGTATGTGAACCAGATTCTTCTCGGAGAAACGGTGACCACACCGAACGGGCGTTTCCTGATCGAAGCGACCCGTGAACTGCCCATCGGCGACTACATTGTCCGCGCCGACATGCTTTCAGACGATGGGCGTACGGTCGTTGCCCGTGCTGCCGTGCCTTTCACACGGGCCGAGGGTGAACAGGTTGCAGCCGTCGCTGCGCCGGATTCCGGTTCGGATGTGCGCAACGATGCGGTTGACGGCAAGGATGCACGCCTGCCGCCGGCGGGGGCTTCCCCGTCCGTGCAGGAGCCCGATGCGGCGGCGGAGGCTGCGAGCCCCGGCGCGGAGACCACGGCGCCGAAGCTTGCTCCGGTTGACGGTTCGGTGATCATTCGTCGCGGCGACACGCTCTGGCACATTTCCCGGCGCGTCTATGGCCGTGGCATCCGCTACACGACGCTCTATCTGGCCAACCAGGACCAGATCGAGGATCCCGACCGCATCTGGCCGGGGCAGGTTTTTGCCGTGCCCGAGAGCACTGAGGAGGGCGAAGCGGCCGATATGGAGGCCATCGAAGATCAGATGGTCAAGCCGGAAAACGCCAATTAGCCGACATTAAATTCCCTCTTTCTCTTGAAATCACAGAACCTTTCATCGTATATCGCCGATTAACGATGAAAGGTTCTGCCATGCCACGCTCGTTGTCAGGCACCTGCTGTGCGCATCACGCCATGACGAAGGGGTTGAGCGCACTGTCTCACCCTGTGCGGGTCGAGATACTGAAGCATCTTTCAGGCTATGATGCGTGCTGCTGCAAGGATGTGGTGCGTCATCTGCATCTGGCGCAGTCCACGGTTTCCCAGCACCTGAAAGTGCTTGTGGAGGCGGGATTGGTGCATGTGCGCCCTGAGCGGCAAAGCTCGCGCTATGAGGTGGACACCGAGGCTCTTGCAGGCCTGACAGAAGCCCTGGCGCGTCTGACACAGACCTGCATCGATGCCAGCAAGAGCAGAACATCCAGCCACGGGGCCGAAGCGAATGACCAATAAGACCGTATCCGCCGAAGGCTCCACCTTCCAGACCCTGCGCAATCTGTGGCCCTATATGTGGCCATCCGACCGGATCGACCTGAAGCGGCGTGTCGTCATCGCCGCCTTCTTCCTGGTGCTTGCCAAGGTCATCCTCGTTTTTGTCCCATATTTCTACAAATGGGCGACCAATGCCCTTTCTGGGGAGGGGGAGGCGCCGGGCTTCCTGCCGGCCATGCTGGCCGGCCCGATCATGCTCGTCGTGGCCTATAATGTCGTGCGTGTGGTCCAGCTCGGTTTCAACCAGTTGCGCGACGCACTCTTTGCCAGTGTCGGGCAGCACGCCGTGCGCCAGCTCGCTCACCGCACCTTCGTCCACATGCATCAGCTTTCGCTGCGCTTCCATCTGGAGCGCCGCACGGGCGGGCTTTCGCGCATCATCGAGCGCGGCACCAAGGGGATCGACACGATCGTTCGCTTCACGATCCTGAACTCGATCCCCACCGTTCTGGAATTCTTCCTCGCCGCCGGCATTTTCGCCTTCGCCTATGGCTGGATCTATGTGGCAATTGTCGCCGTCACGGTATGGCTCTACACTTGGTTCACGATCCGGGCGAGTGACTGGCGCATCGGCATTCGCCGGCAGATGAACGATTCCGATACGGACGCCAACACCAAGGCCATCGATTCCCTGCTCAATTTCGAAACGGTCAAATATTTCAACAACGAAGCCATGGAAGCACGGCGTTTCGATCGCTCCATGGCGCGTTACGAAGACGCGGCAACTCGCACCTGGACATCGCTCGGCTGGCTCAATTTCGGACAGGGAGTCATTCTGGGGCTTGGCATGACCGCCGCCATGGGGCTGTCCGCCTATGAAGTGATGCGCGGCACGCAGACGGTGGGCGATTTCGTCTTCATCAATGCCATGCTGATGCAGCTTTCCATCCCGCTGAATTTCATCGGCTTTGTCTATCGCGAAATCCGCCAGGGCCTGACCGACATCGAACAGATGTTCGACCTGCTCGACGTTCGCGCCGAGGTCACCGACAGGCCTGATGCAAAGATACTGACCGTCGATAAGGGCAATGTTCGCTTCGAGAATGTGCGCTTTTCCTATGATCCCGAGAGGCCGATCCTGAAGGGCATCAGTTTCGAGATCCCGGCAGGCAGGACCGTTGCCGTGGTTGGTCCCTCCGGCGCCGGAAAATCCACCATCTCGCGCCTTCTTTTCCGCTTCTACGATGCCCAGAATGGCGAGATCACCATAGACGGGCAGAACGTGAAGGACGTGACGCAGGAGAGCCTGCGTGCGGCCATCGGCATGGTGCCGCAGGACACGGTGCTCTTCAACGACACCATCGCTTATAACATCCGCTATGGCAGGCCCGACGCAAGCGATGAGGAGGTGCGCAGCGCGGCCGAGATGGCACAGATCGGCCCCTTCATCGAGAGCCTGCCGGAAGGCTATGGAACGATGGTGGGTGAGCGCGGGCTCAAGCTCTCCGGCGGTGAAAAACAGCGTGTCGCCATCGCCCGGACCATTCTCAAGGCCCCGCCCATTCTCTTGCTGGATGAGGCGACCTCGGCACTCGATACGCACACGGAGCAGGAAATTCAGGCAGCGCTCGACACGGTCAGCCGTGGCCGCACAACGCTCGTCATCGCGCACCGCCTGTCCACCGTCATCAACGCCGACGAGATCATCGTGCTGAAAGGCGGGGAGATCGCCGAACGCGGCCGCCACCCCGAGCTACTGGCTGCCGGCGGGCTCTATGCAGAGATGTGGAGCCGTCAGCGTGAAGCCACCGAGGCCGAAGAGCGGCTGCGCAAGGCGCGTGAAACGGATGAAATGGGCGTGGTGGTGCGCCGCCAGCCGGCCTATTGACGGGCGTCACGGCTCTCTCCCTGAACCACTTCATGGGCTTTGTGACGGCACGCAGGTGTTGGAAACGGGCCGGCAGCCAGGTTGATGCGTTGCGGGATAACCCGGATTCCGTTACCAAGGCGGCACATTCATTCGATTTGAAAGTGGCCGCCGATGAGCCTGATTGACACGATCCGCAACACGCTGGTGCCGATCCACCGCGAAGGGTATCCCTTTATTGCGGCTTTCGCCGGCGCAACCATTGTCCTGGGGCTGATCTGGGGGCCGCTGTTCTGGATCGGCCTGATCCTCACGGCCTGGTGCGTCTATTTCTACCGCGATCCCGAGCGCGTAACCCCCGTCGACGACAATCTGGTGATTGCGCCGGCCGATGGCGTCGTGTCCTTCGTTGGCCCCGCCGTGCCGCCGGCAGAGCTTGGCATGGGCGAGGGGGAGATGACCCGCATCTCCGTTTTCATGAATGTCTTCTCCTGTCACATCAACCGTGCGCCGGTGCGGGGCCGCATTTCCCTGATCGAGCATCGGCCGGGCCGGTTTCTCAACGCCGAACTCGACAAGGCGAGCAGCGAGAACGAGCGCAATGGCCTCGTGATCGAAAGCCCGCACGGCCCTGTTCCGGTGGTGCAGATCGCCGGGCTCGTGGCGAGGCGCATCGTCTGCTGGGCTGAGGCGCCCGGGCAGATCACTGTCGGCGAACGGTTCGGCCTGATCCGCTTCGGATCCCGTGTCGACGTTTACCTCCCGGCAGGTGCTGTGCCACGGGTTGCGATCGGCCAGACCGCGGTTGGCGGCGAGACAGTCATTGCGGCTTTCGGGAGCGATCTGAAACAGCCCATCGTCAGGGTTTCCTGATGGCAGGGCCCTTTCCACCATTCGAACCGCATGGCGGGGGCGGGCCCAAGCTCAGTGAAATTCCGCTGCGCATGCTGGTGCCGAACGTCATCACCGTTCTGGCCATTTGCGCCGGGCTTTCCGGAATCAGGCTTGCTTTCGAGCACCGCGTCGAGACGGCGGTCGTCATGGTCCTGATTGCCGCGTTTCTGGACGCGGTGGATGGTCGCGTTGCACGCATGCTCAAGGCCTCGTCGAAATTCGGCGCACAGATGGATTCGCTGGCCGACATCGTCAATTTCGGCGTCGCGCCGGCTCTGGTTCTTTATGCCTATGTGCTCGATCAGGCGGGTGCGCTCGGCTGGATCGCCGCGCTTCTCTTCGCCATCGCCTGCTGCCTGCGGCTTGCGCGCTTTAATGTCATGCTGGACGATCCGGATCGTCCCGCCTGGCATACGGATTATTTCGTCGGCGTTCCCGCGCCGGCGGGAGCGGCACTGGTGCTCCTGCCAATCTATCTGGGCTTTCTCGGCATTGCGCCGGACACCACCATGGCCTTTGCAGCTTCGGCCTATACGGTGCTGATCGGGTTTCTGCTGGTCAGCCGCCTGCCGGTTTATTCGGGGAAGAGTTCCGGTAGCCGGGTTCCGCGCGAATATGTTTTGCCGCTGATCCTGGGGCTGGCGCTCTACGTGCTTCTTCTAACCAGTTTCACCTGGATGACGCTTACGGTCTCAGCACTTGGCTATCTGGTCTTCCTTGTCTTCAGCATGCGCGCCTACGCACGCCGTGCGGAGCTGGAAGACAAAAAGGCGGCGGAAGAAGCCGGCGAAGAGCAGATATAATCCGGTAAGATCAGGTCTCGTTCGTCGGAGCCGGTGCGCCACGCACCTCGATCATCCGTCCAAACAGGGCTTCGGAAGCCCGCATGTCTTCCCGGCCCGAGCGCGCAATCAATGCCTCGATTGTCATCGGGGGCAGGGTGCGTACGTGGCGCGCGGGCACGAACCCGCGCCGTTCCATATAAACAGGGACCACATGTGCCTCTGCCTTGAGCGCAATGCGCGCGACGGCACGAAACAGGCGAAATGCCTTGGTGTCCGGTTCGGTGTCGTCGGGCATATAGACGGCAAGCCGGCCATTGCCTCTGAGGCGGCGCACCAGCCGGCGGCTGACAAAAACATGGTGTGCGTTGAAGGCGATTGTCCGCGCGAGCGCGCGCCAGGGTTCGAGAAAGGGCGACTTTGCCGATGCTTCATCGAGAATGTGCAGCGTGTCGTCGGGCAGAAGAGCAAGCATCGTCGCCGGGTCGAGACCGGATTGATGCCACACGGCGTAGATAACCGGTGTGTCGGCCTTTCGCGCCGCATCGACCTCACGGTCGCTTATGCGAAACAGAAGCTTTAGCGGCGCGTGCAGGGCTGCCTGATGAAAGCTGACGCCGCGCCGATACTGGACGATGCCTGCCATGACGGCCCAGACCGCCAGGACAAGCAGCACGAATTCGATGATCAGTATCATGCCGCATCTCCCAGTCGCCGGTTCTTCACCTGTCGGCAAAGTCCGGCATCAATGTCTACGTTCGGGTCAATTGCGTATCGAACGCTGTCCCTTCCGCAGCCCCTTTCGGCGCGGCGTCTTCGTCCGCTGCCGCGTGGAAAGGTAACGAAAGCGTCCGGCAGGTCAATCGCGAAGTCTGGTCTGAAACCGAGCCTGTGTCCGCCTCACTGGGGCATCTGGTAACGTGTAAAATGATTTTTCTTTACGTCGAAGATCAGGCCTGTTTCCGTCAATTCCGGGCTCGCAAGCGGCAGGATTTTGGCTGCCACTTCAGAAGGATGCGGCAACGTCTCGGGATCTTCGCCCGGCATGGCCTGCGCGCGCATGGCTGTGCGGGTCGCGCCCGGGTTTACCGAGTTGACCCGCAGCGGCATGTTCTTGGTTTCGTCGGCCCAGGAGCGCGCCATCGCCTCGACAGCCGCCTTGGAGGCCGCATAGGGCCCCCAGAATGCCCGTGCGGAGTGTGCCGCCCCAGAGGACATGACGATCGCACGCCCCGCGTCCGAAGCGCGCAGCAGCGGGTCCACCGTCCGGATCAGCCGCCATGTGCCGGTGACGTTGATGTTCATGACCTTTTCGAAGACCTTCGCCTCCACATGGCCAAGCGGCGCGATCACGCCGAGAATGCCCGCATTAGCGACCATGATGTCCAGCTTGCCCCAGCGCTCGTGAATGGCGCCGCCAATCCGGTCGATACCGGCCATGTCGGTCAGGTCGAGCGGAACGAGCGTGGCTTCGCCGCCCGCAGTCTTGATCTCGTCGTCGAGCTCTTCAAGACCGCCGACAGTCCGCGCCACGGCGATGACATGCGCGCCGCAGGCTGCAAGCTCTTTTGCCAGAAAATAGCCGATGCCGCGGGATGCGCCGGTGACGAGAGCCAGCCGGCCTTTCAAGTCTGGTTTTGTGTCTGTCATTGACCGCCTGCTGCGAGAAGGGAAAGCGTGCGCACATTGTCTGTGCTGTCGTGATCGGTCAACCGCGTGGGGTAGTCCTTGGTGAAGCAGGCATCGCAATATTGCGGCTGCTCGGCATTGCGTGCTGCCTCTCCGACCGCGCGGTAGAGCCCGTCAATGGTCAGGAAGGCAAGCGAATCGACCCGGATGAAGTCGGCCATCTCCTCGACAGACATGCGCGAGGCGAGAAGTTTGGCCGCTTCCGGCGTGTCGACGCCGTAGAAGCAGGGCGAACGCGTGGGCGGCGATGCGATGCGCATGTGCACTTCGGCCGCGCCAGCATCGCGCACCATCTGCACGATCTTCTGGCTCGTGGTACCGCGCACGATGGAATCATCCACCAGCACAACCCGCTTACCCTCGATGCATCGGCGGTTTGCATTGTGCTTCAGTTTCACGCCCATATGGCGGATGGAATCGGTCGGCTGAATGAAGGTGCGTCCGACATAGTGGTTGCGGATGATGCCGAGTTCGAAGGGAAGGCCGGCTGCCTGCGCATAACCGATGGCGGCAGGTGTTCCTGAATCCGGCACCGGCACGACAATATCGGCCTCCACCGGCATTTCACGCGCCAGCTCCGCGCCGATTTCCTTGCGCACGTCGTAGACATTGCGTCCCTCGACCAGGGAATCCGGCCGCGCGAAATAGACATACTCGAAGATGCAGAAGCGCGGCTTCTCCTTGTTTTCAAAGGGGAAGAAACTCTCGATGCCCTTTTCGGTCACGACCACCATCTCGCCCGGCTTCAAATCACGCACGAAGCGGGCGCCGATGATGTCGAGCGCGCAGGTCTCCGAGGCCAGGATGTACGCGCCGTCGAGATCGCCCAGAACCAGCGGGCGGATGCCCAGCGGATCGCGGCATCCGATCATCTTTTTCGAGGTAAGAGCGACAATCGAGAAGGCACCCTCGATCTGCCGCACCGCCTCAATGAAGCGCGTATTGGTGTCGCGTTCCTTGCTGGTGGCGACAAGGTGCAGGACCGTCTCCGTATCGGAGGTGGACGAGAAGATCGCCCCTTCCTTCTGCAGCTTGCGCTGCACGGTCATGGCATTGGTGATGTTGCCATTGTGGGCGATGGCAAGACCGCCGTCCGACAATTCGGCAAAGAAGGGCTGGACGTTGCGCAGGCCCGAGCCGCCGGTCGTTGCATAGCGCGTATGGCCGATGGCGCGGCTGCCGCTCAGGCGGTCCAGGACCGACTGTTTGGTAAACGTATCGCCGATCAGGCCGATATGGCGCTCCACATGGAACTGGGTGCCGTCGAAGGAGACGATGCCGGCCGCTTCCTGTCCGCGGTGCTGCAAGGCGTGCAGGCCAAGCGTTACGATGGCTGCGGCGTCACTGCGTCCGAAAATGCCGAACACGCCGCATTCATCGTGAAAATGGTCGTCCGCTTCGCCTGCGAGAGGCAAATTGTCTTCCAGTGCCATTTCTGGCCGCCCTTTCATTGTGACACAGACGGCCCGCGACCGTCAGTTTGCGGTTTCGCCCTCGCCGGATGCGCCATTGGTGAGGCGATCGAAAACCGTATTGTCCGGATCGTCCGGAAGCATGGCCTGGATCCACTGACCCACGCCATCCAGCAATGGCCGGGATTTGGCTTCCGCAACCCAGCTCGGCGGGTTCGCACCCATCAGCCAGTTGAGAAACAGAAGCGCAACCGCCACCACCAGAATACCGCGTGCGGCACCGTAGAGGAAGCCAAGTGTGCGGTCGAGCGCGCCAATGCGCGAATCGATGATGAAATCCGCGATCTTCATCGTGATGATCGTCACCACGATCAGCGCCACGAGGAAGACGGCTGCCGCCGCAACGGCCAGGGCCAGCATGTCATTGCTGATATAGGGCTTCACATAGGGCAGAACCAGTGGATGAAAATAATAGGCCGCCACCGCAGCCGCCGCCCACGAAGCGATCGACAGCACCTCGCGCGAGAAACCGCGCACCATGGCCAGCATGGCCGAAACGAGCGTGAAGCCGACAAGAATTCCGTCAAGCAACGTGATTGGCATTGTCACCCCTACTCCTTTGGCAGTTAGGATGCCCCCGCAAGGTCATGTTCTTTATCTTCCGGGCCACTGTGCCGCCAATCGATTTATTCAGGCCGCCTTGGCGCCCGCGATCCGGGCCACCAGTTCGGCCAGCGCTTCGGGGCGCGCCGCCCGCGATGCGATCGCACCCGAACCGTCTTCATTGCCCGGCGGCATGACCGCTTGGGCGAAGCCGAGCTTTTCGGCTTCCTTGAGACGGCTCGCTGCATGCGCAACGGGTCTGACAGCGCCCGAAAGGCTGATTTCGCCGAAATAGACGCAATCGGCGGGCAGGGCAAGCCCGGTGAGTGATGAGACGAGTGCTGCGGCCACCGCAAGGTCGGCTGCCGGCTCCGAAATTCGGTAGCCGCCGGCCACGTTCAGATACACGTCATGGGTTGCAAAACGCACCCCGCAATGGGCTTCCAGAACGGCCAAAACCATGGAAAGTCTGGCAGAATCCCATCCCACCACGGCGCGGCGCGGTGTGCCGAGCGGCGAGGGGGCAACAAGCGCCTGGATTTCCACAAGAACCGGTCGTGTGCCCTCCATACCGGCGAAGACGGCGGCACCGGGCGCTGCCGCGCTGCGCTCGCCCAGAAACAGCTCCGACGGGTTGGAGACCTCGCGCAGGCCCCTGTCGCCCATTTCGAACACGCCGATCTCGTCGGTCGGGCCGAAGCGGTTCTTCACCGTGCGCAGGATGCGGTAGTGGTGCCCGCCTTCACCTTCGAAATAGAGAACCCCATCCACCATGTGCTCCACCACGCGGGGGCCGGCGATCTGGCCTTCCTTGGTCACGTGACCGACCAGAACCACCGCGGCGCCGGTCGATTTCGCATAGCGGATCATGGCCTGCGCCGACGCGCGCACCTGCGTCACTGTGCCGGGCGCGGATTCGGCCATGTCGGTCCACAGCGTCTGGATGGAATCCAGAATGACGAGATCGGGGCGCTTGCCGTCCTCGATAGTCGCCAGAATATCCTCGACATTGGTCTCGGCTGCCAGTTCCACCGGCTGCTGCGCCACATCCAGGCGCTGCGCGCGCAGGCGGATCTGCGCCACCGCCTCTTCGCCCGATACGTAGACGATGCGGTGGCCGCGCGCGGCAAGGGCGGCCGCAGCCTGGGTGAGCAGGGTGGACTTGCCGATGCCCGGATCGCCGCCCACGAGTAGCGCCGAGCCGCGCACGAAGCCGCCACCCGTAACCCGGTCGAGCTCGCCAATGCCGGTGGTGATTCGCGGCGCGTCCTCGATGTCACCCGAAAGCGTGGTCAGCGCCACCGCACGCCCCTTGCGGGCCTTGCGCGAGGCCGCCTGGGGCCCGGAACCGATCCCGCTGGAGGTGCCTTCCTCCACCAGCGTGTTCCAGGCGCCGCAGCCATCGCACTTGCCGGCCCAGCGCGCGTGCACCGTGCCGCAGTTCTGACAGATGAACTGAACGCGCGCGCGGGCCATCAGATGCGGTCCCCGCCGCGCACATAATGGCGCTCGAAACGATGCCCCAGCGCGGTCAGAAGCTCGTAGGAGATCGTGCCGCAGGCTGCAGCCAGCTCGTCCACCGGGAGGTTGGGGCCCATGAGCTCGATGAAATCGCCCACCTGCAGGGCGTCTGGTCCAAGGTCGGTCACATCGAAAAGCGTCAGGTCCATGGTGACGCGGCCGAGCACGGGCACGCGCTGTCCCTCGATGAAACCGAATGCGCCTTCAGGCACGGCAGCGCGCAGCGGCACGCCGGCACCGGAGCCGGAGCGATGGTAACCGTCTGCATAGCCCGTGGCGGTTACGGCAACGAGTGTGTCCCGGTCGAGCGGGGTCGCCCCATAGCTGACGGTGCCGCCGGCCGGCACATGGCGCAGTTGCGCGATGCGCGAATGCACGCTTGCCACAGGGCGCATGGGGTTATCGGTGCCGTTTACGGGATTGCTACCGTAAAGCGCCACGCCGGGGCGCGTCACATCGCACAGGAACTCGCCACCCAGAAAGATGCCCGCGGAGTTCGCCAGACTTGATTCAGCATCTGGAAAAAGCTCGCAAAGTTCCTGAAATGATTCGAGTTGTTGCCGGTTCATCGGATGCTCGGGCGTGTCGGCGCAGGCCAGATGGCTGAGGATCAGCCTCGGCGACAGAGCCCCGGTCAGCGCGTTCTCCTGCGCCAGGATGCGGGCGCGTTCGGGGCTGAGCCCGAGCCGGTTCATGCCGGTTTCGAGATGCAGCGCGCATGGGCGTGGCGTGTCTTCGTCGTCCCAGCCATGGGCTTCCCAGATGGCGAGGTCCGATTGCGAGTTCAAAACCGGCAGAAGGCGCCCTTCGCGGTAGAAGGAGGCCGCCTCAGAGCTGAAAAGACCATTGAAGACGTAGATGTCGGCTTCGGGAGCGGCCCTGCGAACGGCAAGCCCCTCTTCGGGGAGGGCAACGAAGAATTTGCGGCATCCTTCGGCAACCAGCGCCTCGACAACCGGACCGGTGCCGAGCCCATAAGCGTCGGCTTTCACCACGGCGGCGGCTTCGGCCGGTGTCGATTGTTCGGCAAGGAACCTGTAATTGGCAGCCACCGCGTCGAGGTCGACCGTCAGCCGTCCCCCGGCCACGCGGGGATCGGCGCCGCGCAAATGCGGGTTGTTACGGGTCATGGCGCTAATCCCTGTGCAGAGGTGCTGTTACTCGAAACGCTCGGGCATACGGTCCTCTTCGGCAAGGTCCGAGAAGCGTGTGAATTCGCCCTGGAAGGCAAGCTGTACGGTGCCTGTCGGGCCGTGACGCTGCTTGGCAATGATCACTTCGGCCTTGCCGCGCACTTCGTTCATCTCGGCTTCCCACTGAAGATACTCCTCGGTACCGGGTTTCGGCTCCTTGTTCTTCAGATAGTACTCGTCACGATAGACGAAAAGCACAACGTCGGCGTCCTGCTCGATGGAACCCGATTCGCGCAGGTCGGCAAGCTGCGGGCGCTTGTCGTCGCGTGACTCAACCTGGCGCGAGAGCTGCGACAGTGCGATGATCGGCACCGAAAGTTCTTTGGCGAGCGCCTTGAGGCCGGTGGTGATCTCGGTGATCTCCTGCACGCGGTTCTGCGCAGACTTGGCGGACGAGCCCTGCATGAGCTGTACGTAGTCGATGATGATGACATCGAGGCCGCGCTGGCGCTTCAGGCGGCGGGCACGGGCGGCAAGCTGGGCGATAGAGATGCCGCCTGTCTGGTCGATGAAGAGCGGAATCTTCTGCATCGTCTGCGCACAGGCCACCAGCTTTTCGAAATCGGTTTCCGTGATCTCACCGCGGCGAATCTTGGAGGAAGGGATTTCGGTCTGCTCGGAAATGATACGGGTGGCGAGCTGCTCCGACGACATTTCCAGCGAAAAGAAGCCGACCACTCCGCCATTCGCGGCCGCAAAGGAGCCGTCTGCCTGCTGTGCCGGCTCATAGGCGGCTGCAATGTTGAAAGCGATGTTGGTAACGAGCGAGGTCTTGCCCATGGCCGGGCGGCCGGCAAGGATGATCAGGTCGGAGGACTGGAGCCCGCCCATGCGCCCATCGAGGTCGCGCAGACCCGTGGAAATTCCCGAGAGATGCCCGTCGCGCATGAAGGCGGCATTCGCCATGTCGACGGCAATCTTGGTGGCATCGCCAAAACTCTCGAACCCGCCATCATAGCGCCCGGTTTCCGCCAGTTCGAAAAGACGCCGCTCCGCGTCTTCGATCTGCTTGTTCGGGGCCATGTCCACCGGCGCGTCATAGGCGATGTTGACCATGTCCTCGCCGACCGTGATCAGTGCGCGGCGGATAGCAAGATCGTAGATCGCACGGCCATAGTCGGCGGCATTGATGATGGTGACCGCTTCAGCCGCAAGGCGCGCCAGATATTGCGCAACAGTCAGTTCGCCGACCTTTTCTTCGGCGGGCAGAAACGTCTTGATCGTGACGGGGTTGGCTGTTTTGCCCATGCGGATGAGCTCGCCCGCAACTTCGAAAATCTTGCGGTGCAGGGGCTCGTAAAAATGAACCGGCTTCAGGAAATCAGACACGCGGTAAAGCGCATCGTTATTCACCAGAATGGCGCCGAGCAGCGCCTGCTCTGCTTCGATATTGTTTGGTGCTTCCCGATAAAGCTGGGTTTCCGCCGTTTCAAGTTTGCGGACTGCCGCCTCTGCCATCATTTTTGTTCCGGTGTTTCTCTGTCATTCGCGCCCGGACAAACGAAAGACATGAACGTCCCGGCACCCCCAGCTACTTTCGTACCTTCTCTTCGGAAAAGGTGAAAGCGCGGAGATGGTATGTGACCGCGATTCACAGTCGCGTGCCGCAGTTGTGGGCAACTCTCAGGATAAGCTTGACCGTGATTG
This sequence comes from Nitratireductor aquibiodomus, assembly GCF_900105565.1. NCBI lineage: Bacteria > Pseudomonadati > Pseudomonadota > Alphaproteobacteria > Hyphomicrobiales > Phyllobacteriaceae > Nitratireductor > Nitratireductor aquibiodomus. The sequence continues at coordinate 3,988,445 of NZ_FNSL01000001.1, forward strand.
CTAAGCCGCAGCGGTCGAATCGCATTGGGGAACGATTATACGTCTATTCGGCCGCCTGCGTGAATTTTCCGGAGCCCTTGCCATCCGCATCGGCGAGCTGCTTCTCGGTTTCGCCGATATAGGTTCGGGTCACGGGCAGGGTTTCACGCTTCTTGGTGAGTTGAATCTGGAAGACCACCATCTCCTGCCATCGGAACGATGCTTCCGAGCCGGCCAGGTAGAACTCCCACATGCGGGCGAAACGCTCGTCGTAGATCTCCACCGCCCTGGCGCGGTTCTTCTGAAACCGTGCCTGCCAGTGCTTCAGGGTTTCGGCATAGTGCAGGCGGAGGATTTCCACATCGGTAACGATCAGACCGGACCGTTCGATCGCCGGCATCACCTCCGACAGCGCCGGAATATAGCCGCCGGGGAAGATGTATTTGCGAATGAACGCGTTCGTTGCCGCAGGCGGCGCGGAGCGCCCGATCGTGTGCAAAAGCATCACGCCGTCATCTGCGAGAAGACGGGCGCTCTGGTCGAAGAAGGTGCGATAGTGGTTGATGCCCACATGCTCGAACATGCCGACCGACACGATTCGGTCAAACGGCCCCTTGAGCGAGCGATAGTCGACAATTTCGAACCGCGCCCTGTTTGAGAGCTTCTGTTCACGCGCGCGGCTGCTGGCCACCCGGTGCTGTTCTTCGGACAGAGTGACCCCGAGCACATCGGCGTCGAACTGGCGTGCAATATCGAGGCCCAGTCCGCCCCAGCCGCAGCCGATGTCCAGCACCTTCTGTCCCCGCTCCAGCGCCAGCTTCGCCATGATATGGCGTTTCTTGGCCCTCTGTGCTTCCTCGAGCGAGACCTCGGGTGTTTCGAAATAGGCACAGGAGTACTGCATGTCCTCATCGAGGAAGAGACGATAAAGCTCTTCCGAGAGATCGTAGTGACGGTGGACGTTTCGCTTGGCGCGCGCAGCCGTGTTCCATTGCTGCAGACGGCGGAAGGGATGACGCAGCGCCTCTCCCAGCTTGACGAGAAAGAGCTGCGAGCCTGTTTCGTCCATGTTGGAGTACACGAGCTGAAGGAAGGAGAGAAGGTCCCCTTCCACGATGTCGATCTCGCCATCCATATAGCGCTCCGGCACCGCCAGCATCGGATCGATCGCGATGGCGCGTTCTGCAGCCGCCGTGTGAATGACAATATGGACCGGATCGCCGCTCCCATCGCCGAAAACACGCAGTTTCCCTGCCGCATTGGTGATGGAAAGCTTCCCTTTGCGGACGAGGCGAGAAACGAATCTTTCGAGCAACCAGTTCATCGCATAACCCCCAAAAAGTCTCGGGAGGCTGTAAGTATGAAACAATTCTGCGATGGTTGAAAAGGGGCCAGACCTTCATTGGCCGTTAGCCGGATGAATACTCTTGCCGCTTCTTGCCATTGTGATCTCGCGGAAGCACGGAAATTCGGGCTCTTTGCCCAAGATATTCAAAGTATGAATGTCACCATCAAAACAATTGATGGTGCTACGGTCGGCAACCAAAAAAGCCGGGCGTGTGCCCGGCTTTGAGAGCAATTCCAGGAAGAGTGGAAACCGGATTTCCCTTCGGAACTGCTTGAAAACAGATGGCTGGTTCCGGACCGCCTCAGCGGTTCCTTGAAGCGCTGAGGCGGTCGGAACCAGGTTGCACGTGAATTACGCGTTCTCGTCGGTCTCTTCGGCAGCCGTCTCGTCGGAGGCTGCTTCGACATCCTCGTACTCGGCTTCCGGATCGAAGAACTCGTCCGGACGCGCGCTGTCGTTGATGTCCTCACCGTAAATGGCTTCCGCCGAATCCAGCGTCTCGCCGCGTGCCTGGCGCTCGGCCTCGTCGCTCGAACGCGCAACGTTGAGCGTCACGGTGACCTCGACTTCCGGGTGAAGCGCGATGGCGACATTGATCAGGCCAATGGTCTTGATCGGCTGGTTGAGCTCGACCTGGCTGCGGCCGATCTTGAAGCCTTCATCGGCCAGAATCTCAACAATATCGCGCGTGGCGACCGAACCGTAGAGCTGACCGGTCTCGGCGGCGGAGCGAACGACGACGAAGGACTTGCCGTCGAGCTTCTCTGCAACGGCCTCGGCTTCCTTCTTCTGTTCCAGATTGCGTGCTTCAAGTTCGACACGCTGGCTCTCGAACTTCTTGCGGTTGGCTTCGTTCGCGCGCAGAGCCTTGCCCTTGGGCAGGAGGAAGTTGCGTGCGTAGCCGTCTTTGACCTTCACCACGTCGCCCATCTGGCCGAGCTTGGTGATACGCTCAAGGAGAATAACGTCCATCGTTTCTGTCCTTTGTCATCGGCGCCATGCGCCGGAATTTCATAAAGGCAGGTCAGAAACGGAATTGCCGAGGTGCGGCATGAAAGTCGCTGTCCTGCCCATGGCGGCAGTTAGGGGCATCCGCCCCAACTCGGGATTTGAAAAGCCTCATCCGCGCCCGCCGCGGGGAGGGGGCGGGCGGAAAACCGCCCGCGCCGAAAGTCTTACTTCACCACGTAGGGCAGAAGGCCCAGGAAACGGGCGCGCTTGATGGCCTTGGCCAGCTCGCGCTGCTTCTTCTGGCTCACCGCCGTGATGCGGGAGGGGACGATCTTGCCGCGCTCGGAAATATAGCGCTGCAGGAGCTTCACGTCCTTGTAGTCGATCTTCGGTGCATTGGCGCCGGAGAACGGGCAGGTCTTGCGGCGACGGTGGAAAGGACGCCGCGTCGGGATCTGATTGATGTCGACCATTATTCGGAGCCTTCCTTGTTGCTGTCGCGGTCATGGTCGCGGCGCGGGCCTCGATCGTCACGGCGCGGGCCACGCGGGCCACGGTCGTCACGGCGCGGGCCACGGTCGTCGCGGCGCTGCATCATCGCGGAAGGGCCTTCCTCATGCGCGTCGACGCGAACCGTCATGAAGCGCAGAACGTCTTCCGACAGGCCCATCTGGCGCTCGACTTCCTTCACGGCCGCAGCCGGAGCGTCGATGTCCATGAGCGTGAAATAGGCCTTGCGGTTCTTCTTGATCCGGTAGGCGAGAGACTTCTGTCCCCAGTTTTCAACCCGGCCAACGGAGCCGCCGCCAGCTTCGATCACACCCTTGTACTGTTCAACAAGGGCATCGATCTGCTGCTGCGAGAGATCCTGCCGGGCAAGGAACACGTGTTCGTAAAGTGCCATTGTCTTGCCTTTCTTCGTTTCCATCCACCGGCCCAGCGGCTAAGCCTCTGCGACTAGTCTTGTCCCCGAGGGGCCGAAGAAAAGCGCGTTGGACGGTCGAGAGCGGAGACACGGGAGGCGGAAGAACCTGTCTTCACAACGCACACTTCCCGATATCGGGAAAAGCGCACGGCCCTCCGTTCAGCCCCCAGCTGAGACCGGCAGATCGCGCGCTTATACAGGTTTTCAGTGAAGATGCAAGGCGGCGGTTTCAGGCGAGCAGGTACCAGAAATCAAGGTCCAGGCTGGTGGGGTCGCACAGATCGAGCAGCGGCTGGCAGACCGGGTGTCCGACATAGCCCTCGCACATGCGTTTTGCTTCGCCCAGCGAACGTCCGAAAGTGACCTCGCAAAAGCGGTTTTCCGCATCTCGCCCGATGTAATGAAGCTTCGTATTGTCTGATTGGTCGAGATATTCGCTTTCGATCCGTTCCGAAATCGCAAGCACGTCCTGCTCACCCGCATTGCTGCCGTCAGCGATCTTGAAGGTTCCGAATTCAACGCAGGAAAACGCGTCTGGCGGGGATGCGATCTGCTTGAGTATCTGGTTGCGCGACAGCCGGACGGTGCCGGGCTCCAGCAATGCCATGAACGTCTTCGCGCTTTCTGCGTCGTCATAGGCTTTAAGCATCCCCTCGAAGCTCTGGTCGTCACGGGCCAGAATGATGTCGGCAAAACCGCCGTTCAGATTGCCGAGAAACGCATGAAAGAGGATGCCGTCCATCGGGCGCAGAAAGGTTTCCTGCCAGGCAAGGGCGGCGTCGATCAGGCGGGCCGTTTCCACGTCCGCGCGCTTGTGGTATCGGGCAAAGCCCATCACCCTCACAGGGCCTTCGGATTTTCTCAACATTGACTGTTTTCCTCTTGATAGGGGCAGCGGCTGCGGTCGGGCTTGCCGAACAGGCCGACGTGCCGTAGCTATCCCGAAGGATTGACAGTTTCTGTCAGGGTGGAGCATGCGCGCATCACGACTTTTCGGATTGCTTGAACAGTTGCGAATGCACCGCCAGCCGGTCAGCGCCGCCCAACTGGCAGAAACGCTGGGCGTTTCGGTCCGCACTGTCTACCGCGACATCGCCACGCTTCAGTCCATGGGAGCTCCGATCCGGGGCGAGGGCGGTGTTGGCTATCAGATCGAGCGCGGCTACTTCCTTCCTCCCCTGCACTTCGACGCCGATGAACTCGACGCGATCACGCTTGGCATGCAGTTGATTTCAGCGCGCGGCGATGGCGATCTGAAGCAGGCCGCCGCCCGCGTGGCCGCAAAGGTTGATGCAATAGCACCCGACGGCCAGCATGGGCGTGTGCGGCAAGGGGACATGATCGCATATTCAAGGGCGTCGGATGCACAGCGCCATCTGGCTGCTCTTCGCCGTGCGGTACGTGGGCGCCGGCGTCTTGAAATCGTCTATCTCGACCTGAAGGAGAGGCAGAGCACGCGCAGGGTCCGCTCGTTGGGACTGACCGCATTCGACAATGTCTGGCTTTTGACGGCCTGGTGCGAGGAGCGCGACGACTTTCGCAACTTTCGCATCGATCGGCTGGTGACGGTCGCCGAAACCGGCGACCGCTTTGCGCCAGAGGCTGGCAGGGAGTTCAAGGACTACTTGAAGACCCTGCGTTAACGCATGTCTTCCGAAAGTGGGCACCGGTTTCGGGACAAAGACATGCGTCAAATCAAGAACCTAAAGCGCACAGAGCGAATCTGAAAGATCGCGATGCGCTTTAGCGTTCACGTCTTGAGCTTGTAACCGGTCTTGAAAATCCACCAGATGGCGCTGAGGCATAGGACAAGGAAGAAGGTGATCATGGCGATACTCACGCCGATCCCCACATCCGCAGTCTCATAGAAGCTCCAGCGGAAGCCGCTGATGAGGTAGAGCACCGGGTTGGCAAGCGTCACCTTCTGCCAGAATTCCGGCAGCATCTCGATGGAGTAGAACGAGCCGCCAAGGAAGACGAGCGGTGTGATCACCAGCAGCGGTATCAGCTGAAGCTTTTCAAAATTGTCGGCCCAGATGCCGATGATGAAGCCGAACAGGCTGAAGGTGACCGCCGTCATCACCAGGAAGAACAGCATCCAGAAAGGATGTCTTATCTCTATGGGGACGAAGAGATGCGCCGTTGCCAGGATGATCAGGCCAAGGATCAGCGACTTGGTTGCCGCTGCCCCCACATAGCCAAGCACAATCTCGAAAAAGGAGATCGGTGCCGAAAGCACCTCGTAAATCGTGCCGATGAACTTTGGAAAATAGATGCCGAACGATGCGTTGGAGATGGAATTCTGCAACAGCGTCAGCATCATCAGCCCGGGAACGATGAAGGCGCCATACTGGACGCCGTCAATCTCCTCGATGCGCGAGCCGATGGCCGCGCCGAAGACAATGAAATAAAGCGAGGTGGAGAGCACGGGCGAAATCACGCTTTGCAGAAGCGTGCGTTTCATGCGCGCCATCTCGAAGAGATAGATGGATTTGACGGCTTCGAAATTCACTGGTTTTCCTCCACCACGAGGCTCACGAAAATGTCTTCGAGCGAGCGTTGTTCCGTGTCGAGATCCTTGACGATGATCCCGGCTTCGCTCAGCGCTGAAAGCAGGGACGCAATGCCCGTTCGCTTCGCCTGTGTGTCATAGTGATAAATGACCCGCTCGCCGCCATCGGCGAGCTCCAGGTCATATTCGGAAAGCTGGTCCGGCAGATGCTCCAGCGGCTTCTGCAGGTCGAGCGTAAGCTGCTTCTGTCCGAGTTTGCGCATCAACTCGGCCTTTTCCTCGACCAGGAGCAGCCGGCCCCTGTTGATGACGCCCACGCGGTCGGCGATCTCTTCCGCCTCTTCGATATAATGCGTGGTCAGTATGATGGTGACGCCGGTGTCGCGCAGGCGCTTGACCAGCCGCCACATATCCTTGCGCAGCTCCACGTCGACGCCTGCCGTCGGCTCGTCAAGGAACAGGATGCGCGGCTCATGTGCGAGAGCCTTGGCGATCATCACGCGCCGTTTCATGCCGCCCGAGAGCGCCATGATCTGGCTGTCTTTCTTGTCATAGAGCGAGAGGTCGCGCAGGATCTGCTCGACCAGCGCCGGCGCCGGCTTCTTGCCGAAAAGGCCGCGGCTGTAGCTCACCGTCGCCCAGACCGTCTCGAAGGTTTCGGTGTGCAGTTCCTGCGGCACGAGACCGATGAGTTGGCGGGCCTGGCGGTAGTTCTGAACAATATCGTTGCCCTCCACCGTCACCGTGCCGGTGGTGGGTTTCACCAGGCCGCAGATGATGGAGATCATCGTCGTTTTACCGGCCCCGTTTGGGCCGAGCAGGGCGAGTATCTCCCCGCGCTTGATGTCGAGATCGACCGAATTCAGGGCGGTCAGGCCGGTGTCATAGGTCTTTGAAAGGTCTTTGATGGAAAGAGCTGTCGTCATGGGAAAAGTCCGTCATGTCGGGGGCTTTGGCAGGCCGCGCACATATAGGCAATATGCAGCCCGCTTGCCAGCGCGCTCGCTCGCTCGCTGACATTTCCTGACACGCCGGACGTTTTCGTTTCCCGTGGCCGGGTCAGTTGTTTTCCGGGTCGGTCTCCGCTGCGAAGGCGAGTTGGCCGCAGCGCACCATCGCAAAGAGCGCCGGAATGCCGACGATCGCCGTCAGAATGACCTCGCCGAGGGGTTGAAGGTGCAGCAGTCCGGAGAGACCCCAGATGCCCGCGGCGGAAGCGGCGGCCACTTCCGTGGAAATAAAGAGGGTTACGGAAACAAAGCCGACCGCCTGCGCAAGCGTCAGCCTGCGACGAGGCGCAATTTCCTGCGGTCGCGGCTCTTCTGATTCAAAAGACATGTCTGAAAATACCCATACACGCCACCGGAAATGGGGCGGAGCAGCGATACATCTCTCTTCAATTATGGAGTTTTCATGTCATCGGGCGTCGGATGCCGAAAACGCCCAAAAAGCTTGACGCGCCGGTTGTGTTGCGTCACCAGATGCGCCCGATAAAGACGAATACCGGAGATTTGGCGATGAGCATCGCTTTCACCTTTCCAGGTCAGGGAAGTCAGGCTGTCGGCATGGGGCGCGATCTGGCCGATGCGTTTCCAGAAGCGCGCGACGTGTTCCAGGAGGTCGATGACGCGCTGGAGCAGAAACTGTCCAGGATCATGTGGGAAGGCCCGGAGGACGAACTGACACTCACGGCCAATGCGCAGCCTGCGCTCATGGCCGTTTCCATCGCCGCGATGCGGGTGATGGAAAAGGGCGGTCTCTCACTCAAGGATAAGGTGTCCTACGTGGCCGGTCACTCGCTTGGCGAATACTCCGCGCTCTGCGCTGCCGGCACATTTTCCCTGGCCGATACAGCTCGGCTGCTGCGCATTCGTGGCAACGCCATGCAGGCTGCCGTGCCGGTGGGCGAAGGGGCTATGGCCGCGATCATCGGCCTCGAGGCGGCAGACGTGGAAGCGGTCTGCTCCGCTGCCGGCAAGGAGGGCGTCTGCCAGATCGCCAATGACAACGGCGGCGGACAACTCGTGATCTCCGGTGCCAAAAGCGCCGTGGAAGAAGCCGCGAAGCTCGCCTCCGAAAAGGGCGCCAAGCGCGCGATCATGCTGCCGGTTTCCGCCCCCTTCCATTCCGCGCTCATGCAGCCGGCGGCCGAGGCGATGCGCGAGGCGCTGGCCGACGTGAAGAAGCAGGCCCCGGCCGTGCCTGTGATCGCCAATGTCACCGTCTCGCCTTTGAGTGATCCCGAAGAGATCGCCGAACGGCTGGTCGAGCAGGTCACGGGCCGGGTGCGCTGGCGCGAAACCGTCGGCTGGTTCGGCGAGAATGATGTGGACACACTCTATGAGATCGGCTCCGGCAAGGTGCTGTCCGGTCTCGCCCGTCGCATCAACCGCGATCTTGCCGCAGTCCCGGTCAACACACCGGCAGATATAGAAGCGGCAATGGCGGCGCTCGGCTGAGCCCGCCAAATCAAAAGCAGGAATTCAGGTGATTGAAAAGGACAAGGCCATGTTTGATCTGAGCGGCCGCAAGGCACTGGTGACGGGGGCGTCCGGCGGCATCGGCGAGGCCATCGCACGCATTCTGCACTCCCAGGGCGCCATTGTCGGCCTGCACGGCACGCGGGTTGAAAAGCTGGAAACGCTGGCTGCCGATCTTGGCGATCGCGTCAGGCTGTTCCCCGCCAACCTGTCTGACCGCAATGAAGTCAAACAGTTGGCCGAGAAGGCGGAATCGGAACTTGAGGGTGTCGATATCCTCGTCAACAATGCCGGCATCACTCGCGACGGCCTTTTTGTGCGTATGAGCGACGATGACTGGGATCAGGTGCTGGAGATCAATCTCGGCTCTGTTTTTCGGCTCACCCGCGAACTGACGCACCCGATGATGCGCCGTCGATTCGGCCGCATCATCAACATCACTTCCGTTGTGGGCGTCACCGGCAATCCCGGTCAGGCAAATTACTGTGCCTCCAAGGCAGGTCTGATCGGCTTTTCCAAGTCGCTCGCCCAGGAAATCGCCAGCCGGTCGATCACCGTCAACTGCGTTGCCCCCGGCTTTATCGAATCGGCCATGACCGACAAGCTCAACGACAAGCAGCGCGACGCGATCATGGGTGCCATTCCCATGAAGCGCATGGGCAGCGGTGATGAAATCGCATCCGCCGTCGCATATCTGGCATCCAATGAGGCCTCCTACGTCACGGGCCAGACCGTGCACGTCAATGGCGGCATGGCGATGATCTGAACGCGGTTCGGGCAGGAGGAACGATGGACGGGCGTGCCACACGGCGCTTTGTGCTGCGCGACTTCGAGCCCGCCGACGTTACGGCACTGACCGCCTACCAGTCCGACCCGCGCTTCGTTTCCGCCCGCAAAAAGGCCGGGCAGGAAGCGGGCGATCCCGCCGAACTCGTGGCGCTCTTTCGCAAATGGGCGCAGGAGCACCCGCGCCGGAACTACCAGTTTGCCGTCATTGAGCGCAAAACCGGCCGGCTCGTCGGTTGCGCCGGTGTTCGCACGGCAAATTGTCCACAGGGCAGTGGTGAGTTGGGTATAGAGCTTTCGCCGGATATGTGGGGGCGCTACGGCAGTGCCGCCGAGATCACGCGCGGCCTGCTCGACTTCGGTTTCTCCACACTCGCCCTCTGCGAGATATTTGGTGAAACCACCGCAGAAAACCATCAGGCGGCAAGACTTGCTTCCTTTCTTGGCGCTCGTCTCGAAAGACCTGTACGACAGGGAAACAAAGGGGTCGAGGTCCCGGGAGAGCCTGTCATTTGGCGTTTCCTGCGCCGTGACTGGCGCTCCGGGCCTGGTGTCTGATGCGACTGGTCGCAGGAGTGGCGGGACGTGGAATAACGCTTGGCGCGCGCGCCAAAATCGTGATAAGCGCCCGCTCGAAGCCGTTCCGCACGCCGCATGCACGCTGTGCATCGTCATCGGAGCATAACAGACTGGGCGTCGATCGTATCGGCGCTTTAGTCGTCATTTCGCTTGATTAGCGGCATTCGTGCGGCTAACGAAGATCGGAAATTCAGAAAGTCGAGGGTTCTCTCATGAGCGATACTGCAGAACGCGTTAAGAAAATCGTTGTCGAACATCTGGGCGTCGAAGGCGACAAGGTGACCGAAGGCGCAAGCTTCATTGATGATCTTGGCGCTGACAGCCTCGACACGGTCGAGCTGGTCATGGCGTTCGAAGAAGAGTTCGGCGTTGAAATCCCGGACGATGCAGCCGAGACGATCCTCACCGTCGGCGACGCTGTGAAGTACATCGACAAGGCGACCGCCTGACGCCGTCCGGCGTTTTCGCTACGAAACGTAGTCAAGGCGGATAATCAGCATATGAGACGCGTTGTCGTCACCGGTATGGGGCTTCTTTCACCTTTCGGCCTCGGTGTTGAACATGGGTGGAAGAGCCTGCTTTCGGGCAAGAGTGCGGCCAGCCGCATCGATCGTTTTGAGGTCGATGACCTGGCCTGCAAGATCGCCAATTCGATCCCGCGCGAAGGCGAGGGGGCATTCGACCCCGATGCCTTTCTGGAGCCGCGCGAGCAGCGCAAGATCGGTGAGTTCATCACCTACGGCATTGCTGCGGCAGACCAGGCGCTTGAGGATTCGGGCTGGAAACCGGAAACCGACGATGAGAAATACGCCACCGGCGTGCTCATCGGGTCGGGAATCGGCGGCATCGAGGGCATTGCTGAAAACGCCTTGACGCTTGCTGAGCGCGGCCCGCGCCGCATCAGCCCCTTCTTCATCCCCGGCAACATCATCAACCTGGTTTCGGGCCAGGTGTCGATTCGCCACGGGTTGAAGGGACCGAACCACGCGGTGGTGACCGCCTGTTCCACAGGCGCGCATGCCATCGGCGACGCAGCTCGCCTTATCATGCTGGGCGACGCCGACGTCATGCTGGCGGGTGGTGCGGAAGCACCGATCACCCGCCTGTCCATTGCCGGCTTTTCCGCCTGCAAGGCGCTTTCCACAAGCTTCAACGACACACCGGAAAAGGCTTCCCGGCCTTATGACCGCGACCGTGACGGTTTTGTCATGGGCGAGGGTGCCGGCGTTGTCGTTCTGGAAGAGTTGGAGCACGCAAAGGCGCGTGGCGCAAAGATTTATGCGGAAGTGGTTGGCTACGGCCTCACGGGCGACGCCTATCACATCACCGCTCCTGCCGAGGATGGTGACGGTGCCTATCGCTGCATGAAGGCAGCGCTGAACCGCGCCGGCCTGACCGCGGCCGATCTCGACTACATCAACGCGCATGGCACATCGACCATGGCGGACACGATCGAACTTGGTGCCGTGGAGCGTCTTCTGGGCGATGCCGCGAGCAAGGTGTCGATGTCGTCCACCAAGTCGTCGATCGGTCATCTATTGGGTGCAGCCGGTGCGGCAGAAGCCATCTTCTCCGTTCTCGCCATCCGCGACAACATCGCTCCGCCGACCATCAATCTCGACAATCCACAGACGGAAACGCCCATCGATCTGGTGCCCAACAAACCGCGTGAGCGGCAGATTGACGTGGCGTTGTCCAACTCGTTCGGCTTCGGCGGCACCAACGCGTCTCTCGTTTTCAGGCGTTATGACGCCTGAAGCTTTCCACTAACGGGCTTGCAGTTTTGCCATTTTCGCAATTCAGTCTGACGGACACGAATCGAAATGGCAGACGCCAGGCCCGGGAAATGCTTTTTTTCGAAGCCTGCGTAAACGTTCAACGCACGAATATTTAGGACAGGACCGGCGACCATTGGCGCCGTTCTGAAGGGAGCGGTCCAAGAGGCATGACAGGGACTTCCGGCGACAATTCCGGCTTCGGCCGTCAGGCAGGCGAAGAACGTGGTCGCACGTTCAAATCGGCCAACCAGACTTTGCGGCCGGAGGCCGGCACACCGCCGCCGCGGCGCTCCAGGCGCGCGCGCAGTCAGTTCGTGGTTTTCCTGAACTTCGTCTTCTCCTCCATAGTCTTCCTGGTCATTCTTGCCGGTTTCGCCTTCTATTTTGGCAAGCGTGAGTTTCATCAGCCCGGTCCGTCTCGCACGGCCGATACAGTGATGATCAAACCGAACACCGGTGTGCGCCAGATCGCGAGCCTGCTTGAGCGGGAAGGCGTCATTTCCGATGCCCGCATCTTTTCGCTCGGCGTTCGTGCCTATGGGGCGGATTCTGAACTGAAAGCGGGTGAATACGCCATTGATGCTGGTGCATCGATGCACGAGATCATGGAACTCCTGAAGAGCGGCAAGAGCGTTCTCTATTCGCTCACCATTCCCGAGGGGCAGACCGTATTCCAGGTGTTCGAGCGGATCCGCGAAACCGAAGAGCTTTCCGGCACGCTGCCCGAGGAGATGCCGGCAGAGGGCAGTCTCGCCGCCGATACGCTGCGCTTTACACGCGGTATGGACCGTGGCGCCGTTGTTGAAAAACTGCTTGAGGACCAGCAGGAGCTGGTGGACAGCATCTGGGCGCGCCGCGACGAGGACCTGCCCGTCAAGGACAAGAACGAGTTCGTGACGCTGGCCTCGATCGTTGAAAAGGAAACCGGCATTGCCGACGAGCGTCCGCGCGTCGCGGCCGTGTTTATCAACCGTCTGCGCAAGGGCATGCGGCTGCAGTCGGATCCCACCATCATCTATGGGCTGTTTGGCGGGCAGGGAAAACCATCCGATCGGCCGATCTATCGCTCTGATCTCGACAAGAAAACGCCCTACAACACCTATCTGATCGACGGTCTTCCGCCCACACCCATTGCCAATCCCGGCCGGGCAGCGCTGGAGGCGGTGGCCAATCCGTCCCAGACCGACGAACTCTATTTCGTCGCTGACGGAACGGGCGGGCACGTTTTCGCCAAAACGCTCAAAGAGCACAATGAGAATGTCGCACGCTGGCGCAAGATTGAGCGTGAGCGTCGGGCAGAAGAAGAAAACGCGGGCGAGAACGGTTCGAACTGAGCCGGACATGCGCGCAGGGAACGACTGCAAGAGGGGACGCATGAGCAGGCTCCAGAGCATGACGGGTTTTGCCCGCGCCGCGCGTGATCATGATGCCGGCGGTATCGTCTGGGAGATCAAGTCGGTCAATGGGCGGAGCCTTGAAGCCCGTTTTCGCCTGCCGCCGGGGTTCGAGCGTATAGAGCCGATGGCCCGCCAGCGCCTGCAAAAGTGCTTTGCCCGTGGAAATGTACAGGCTTCCCTGACCTTTACGCAGAGCGATGCCCTGCGCCGTCCGGTCGTGGACGAGGATTTTCTGAAAGAGGTTGCAGCACTTGCCGGCCGGCTTCAGGAGCAGTTCGGCACGGCTCCGGCGACAGCCGACGGGCTCCTTGCCCTGCGCGGGGTCCTCGATTTTGCCGATCCCGTGGCTGACGAAGACCTGCGCGCCTCCCTCGACGAGGCGATCCTTGCCGCCCTTGACGATGCTCTCCGGGGGCTTGAAGAAGCCCGCCGTGCGGAAGGTGGGGCACTGGAAGCCATATTGCTCGATCAGGTGTCGCGCATCGAAGCGCTGACCGATCAGGTCGAGGCCGACCCGTCGCGCTCGCCGGAGGCCATCCGGGAGCGTCTGCGGGAGCAGGTGGCCCGTCTCATGGATGCGACCACCGGCTTCGATGCGGACCGACTGCATGCGGAAGCCGCCATCCTTGCCGCCAAGGCCGACATCCGCGAGGAGATCGATCGCCTGCGCACGCACATTGCAGCTGCGCGTGCTCTGATCGCGTCTGGCGGTCCCATCGGCCGAAAGCTTGATTTTATGGGTCAGGAATTCAATCGCGAATCCAACACGCTTTGCTCAAAATCCAACGCGGCAACGGTGACGGCCATCGGCCTGGAGTTGAAGGCCGTGGTTGATCAGTTTCGCGAGCAGGTGCAAAATCTGGAGTAGACCATGTCCTCGGAAACATCTCCTGCCGCTTTGACCGACGTCGCGCGCCGCGGCCTGATGCTGGTGTTGTCCTCGCCCTCGGGTGCCGGAAAATCCACCATCGCGCGCACGCTTCTGGCGCAGGTTCCCGGTTTCGAGCTTTCCGTCAGCGTGACGACCCGCGCGCGCCGCGGCAGCGAGATCGAGGGCGTGCATTATCATTTCAAGTCGCAGCGCGAATTCGAGATCATGCGCGACAATGACGAACTGCTCGAATGGGCAGAGGTTCACGGCAATTTTTACGGCACGCCCCGGGCGCCGGTTGAAAAGGCGCTGACCGAGGGCCGAGACATGCTGTTCGACATCGACTGGCAGGGCGCGGAGCAGTTGCGCGAGAAAATGCGCGGAGATGTCGTGTCCATCTTCATCCTGCCGCCGACGATGAAGGAGCTTCTCGGTCGCCTCACACGCCGGGCCGAGGATACGCCGGAGATCATCCAGACACGTCTCAGGAACGCGCGCACCGAGATCGAGAAGTGGATCGATTACGACTACGTGGTCATCAACGAACAGCTCGACCCGGCCTTTTCGGCCGTCCGCTCCATTGTCGAGGCGGAGCGTCTGCGCCGCGACCGGCGTCCCGGCCTGTTTGATTTCGTGGCAGGGCTTCTCGCAGAAGAGCCAAACTGACGCTCAGGCGTTGTTTGCAAGCGCCACGAATTCCGCCACCGAAAGCGTCTCTGCCCGGCGCGTGGCATCGATGCCCGCCCGCGCCAGAAGCGCCTCCCCACCGAGCGATTTCAGGCTCTGGCGCAGCATTTTGCGGCGCTGCCCGAAGGCCGCTTCGGTGATCTTCGCCAGTTTCGCCGGCTCGACGGCCAGCGGCGCCGCGCGCGGGACGATGTGCACCACCGAAGAGGTTACCTTGGGCGGCGGGGTGAAGGCCTGTGGCGGCAGGTCGAAAGCAATCTTTGCCTCCGTGCGCCACCCGGCCAGAACCCCAAGCCGGCCATAGGCCTTGTCGCCGGCACTGGCAACGATGCGTTGCGCGACTTCGCGCTGGAACATCAGTGTCATCGACGCATAGAAGGGGGGCCATCTCCCGGGCGTGAGCCAGCGCACCAGAAGCTCGGTGCCGATGTTATAGGGCAGGTTCGCCACGATCCGCACCTCGCCCTGCGCGTTCGTGGCCAGAGCGGCAAAATCCGTCTCCATGGCATCGCCACTCACAACGTCGAGCTGTCCCGGATAGTGCGCGGCGACCTCTGCCAGCGCGTCAAGGCAGCGCTCGTCTCGCTCCACGGCGATAACCCGCTCCGCGCCCGCCATCAGCAATGCACGCGTCAGCCCTCCGGGGCCGGGCCCGACCTCGATCACAGTCGCGCCTTCGAGATCGCCGGCGGCGCGCGCCACTTTGGCCGTCAGATTGAGATCGAGTAGAAAATTCTGGCCGAGCGATTTCTTTGCCGCAAGGCCATAGCGGGAGATAACCTCGCGCAGCGGCGGAAGCCCGTCCGCGCTCATCGCGCGCCACCGGCATTGTCCGCCAGCTCACGGGCGAGCCTGATCGCCGCAATCATGCTGTCGGCCCGCGCGATGCCCTTCCCGGCAATATCGAAGGCCGTGCCATGGTCGGGAGAGGTGCGGATGAAGGGAAGACCGAGCGTGACGTTCACCGTCTCGTCGAAGGCGATGGTTTTGACCGGGATCAGTGCCTGATCGTGATACATGCACAGTGCCGCGTCGTAGCCCTGGCGCGCACGTGCGTGGAACATCGTATCGGCGGGCAGGGGGCCAAATGCGTTGATGCCCTCAGCCTGCAATGCGTTGATTGCCGGTGCGATGACATCGCGGTCTTCCGTTCCCATCGCTCCGCCTTCGCCCGCATGCGGGTTGAGACCGGAAACGGCGAGGCGGGGTGCGGAAATGCCGAACCGTTCCCTGAGGTCACGCGCCGCAATCCGGGCCGTCTCTTCCACCAGAGATTGCGTAAGGGTCGTGGGAACGCTTGCCAGCGCCTCGTGCACGGTCACAGGCACGGTGCGCAGTTCTGGCCCGGCAAGCATCATCACGGGCGTGGCCGCGCGTCCGGTGATCTCCTCTGCGAGATGGCCGAGATACTCGGTATGGCCGGGAAAACGGAAACCGGCGTCATAGAGCGGCTTCTTGGCTATGGGCGCGGTGATGACAGCCGCCGCGCGCATCTGCATCGTGTCGTCAACGGCGCGCGATATCGCCTCGATCACGCCCGCAGCATTTATCGTTTCGGGATGCCCGGGATTGTCTGCCAGCCTGTTCTGGAGCGGCGACACAGGCAGACGCTCGGAAAAGACGGCGGACGCCGCCTCCGGATCGGCTTCTGAGAGCGGAACGTCGAGGTCCAGGCGGCGTGCACGCGCTGCGAGTAGGCCAGGATCGCCCAGTACATAGAACCGGGGCAACCCGAGCCTGTTCCTCTCAAGCCAGGCCTGAAGGATGATCTCGGGGCCTATCCCGGAAGGATCGCCGATGCTGAGCGCGAGCGGGAGCACGAGCCATCTCCTCCTGGAGAAACACCTGGGTGAAAGAAAGGGGCCCGGTCAGTCCGGGCCCTCGACCGATCAGCGCTGGCTGATACGTGCGTTCTTGCGCAGCTCGGCGAGATACGCCTGCGCTTCCTTTTCCATGGCGTCGTTCCCGGAATTTTCGTTCTGGAACACCATCTGCGCAACCCGGTCGTCGGAGACCTCGCGCGTGCTGCACACGCCGATGAACTCGACACCCCGATCTGTCTCGCGCACACCCGTCGCATTGCCGGGGGAGGTCTTCTTGATCTGGTCTTTCCAGTCCGTGGGAAGTTCCGGCTCAAGAACACGACCCAGGTCGCGCACCGTCACGTCGATCAGCCCCTTGGCAAATTGGCGCGTGCTGTCGCAACCTTGGAACCGGTCGCGCATTGCCTGCGCCTCACGCTTGCGCTTGCCAAGCAGGCTCGAACGTTCGCCTGATGGAACGACAAAAATCACCTGCTGGAGCATGTATTCGGTCGCGCTGGGCTTGCTGCCGCCCTGCTCGAGCATCTTGGCGACGACATCCTGTTCGCTCATGCGGCCGGTCGAGCTGGTGCGGGCCTGCATGACACGGCCCCAGCCGATCTGGGAGCGAATGAACTCCTTGAAGTGATCGGAAGTCACACCGCTTTGTGCAAGCACAGTGTTCAGCTGGCTTGTCGACATCCGGTTGCCGTTGGCGAAGCGGGCATAGGCCTGATTCACCATCTCGTCCGGAATGTTGACATTGCGGCGCTGCATTTCCTGCAGCTTCAACGTCTGCTCGATCATCTGATCCGTGGCCTTCTGGCGCAGATTGCCGCCTTCTCGCTGAAGCTTTAGAAACGCCACGCGGCGGTCGATATCGTAGCTCGTAATCGGAACGTTGTTCACCACGTAGCGAATTTCCGTCGCCAGTGCGCCAGCTCCATTGAACAGAGGCATTGCCGCCGCCATGGCCAGCGTCAGAACGCCTGTGCGCAGGAAGCGTCTGCAATTGCTAAACATCGTCATTTTTCTCATCTTTGCACCCCGCAATTGCGACTGAGATAACAGCAAATGCACGGGAGCTACAGTCCCTTAGGCTGTTTTTATCGACAGCGCGTGGGGCAAAAACATGACCTTTGACGCTGCGGCAGGCCATAGACGCTCATGAAGGCGGCCCCGTCGATCAAACGGGGCCTTTCAGAAAAAAACTAGAAGCTGGTGTTCAGATCGCCGCTGCTCGTTCCGAAGTCGCCGATCGTGCGCAGTGATATACGGAAGCCG
Organism: Nitratireductor aquibiodomus; assembly: GCF_900105565.1. Classification (NCBI taxonomy): domain Bacteria; kingdom Pseudomonadati; phylum Pseudomonadota; class Alphaproteobacteria; order Hyphomicrobiales; family Phyllobacteriaceae; genus Nitratireductor; species Nitratireductor aquibiodomus. Next base: position 4,005,824 of record NZ_FNSL01000001.1, read on the forward strand.
AAGGACTGGCTGACTTCCTGCGTGTCGCGGTTCTTGCTGCGCGAATAGGTCATCGAATAGATGAAGCACTCATCCCCGTAGGAGAACCCGTAGTCATTTTTCACCAGGGTCTGGCTTTCGACGTCATATGTGCCCGAAGCAAAGCCGCTCCAGTTTTCGTCAAAGCGAACCTTGGCCACACCGGTGACTTCCTGACGGTCATCGTCGAAGCCGTAAAGCGGCTGCGCTTCGATATATGCATATTGCAGCGATGTTGTGAGCTGTCCGAAAGTGGCTGCCGTTTTCAGGTCGGTGCGGCGAATGTCGAATGTTTTCTCATCAAACCGTGCACCGGCGGAGAACGCGAATCCGTTCGGGCTGGCAATGCCGATCATGCCGACAAAATCGGAGACATCGGTCTCCAGGCCGGAATAGGCGCCGGCGTGCACAAGATCAGTCTGCGCATACGGGTTGGCGCCGGCCAGATGATACGACTGGCCGAACAGCCCCTGTGTGGTCCATCCATTGGCGAAGCTGCCGGAATAGCGGATGCCGACATTGGCGCGCGTGCCGCCTTCGATCCGGTCATAACCGGAGAATTTGTCGCGCTCGAACAGCGTCGTTGCGTCGAAGACAAGCGACTGGGCGTCTTCGTTCGGAATGCCGAGCCTGTCCTGATAGGGGGCGTCCGGGCGCAGGAAAACCTGCGCCATCGGCTCCAGAACATGGCTGGCGCTCGAGGTGGAGAAGAGGATCGGCCAGCGAGCTTCGAGGCCGGCCGTCGCCATGTAGCGGTAATAGGAAGAGCGCACGTCGCTGCCGACGGCGGTTCCGTTCAGCTCGAAACTCGTGACGCCGTTGACGGTCGTTGCATCGTAGTCGGTGTAGATCGCATCGCCACGTGCCTGCAGAATCGGTGTCACCACCAGACCGCCCGCGCTGACGAAGGAACGTTTCCACTCGGCCTCGGCCGTCATACGGCTGGCCAGACCCTCGACGCCGTCGATCCTGGTGGAATCCGCGTTGACGATCGATTGGCTAAGGCTGTCCCGATAGACGTTCTGCACGTTCACATCGAAATTCAGCTCGCCGCCGGCAACGGCCTCATCCGGTGTGTAGGAATAATCGAAGCTCGGCAGCACCCAGGGCTGCTTGTCGTTCCGCGCGTTGGGCGAGGTATCCAGAACATCTTCCTGAATGTCGAAATGATAGGCTCTGAGGTCGAAGAAATTCCGGTCGTCGAGGCCTGTCAGGTAGAGCTGCGATGTCTGAACCGTGTCGGAAAAACCATCGATGCCATAGGTGCGCGAAAAATTCTTGTCGGTCTGCGCCAGAATATCCCAGCCGAATGTCCAGCGCGGATTGATGCGGAACTGCCCTTTCGAACCGATCATGCCGCGGCCGGTTTCGCTGCCATTGACGCTGTTTGCGCCCCAGGCTTCCGGTTCCTGCTGTTTGATGCCCGCGATCTTGATGCTGTACTGGCCGTTGTCGAAGCGCTGGCGCCACTCGGCCTCGCCCAAGAAGCCCTGCCTGGTGTAGTAGGTTCCGGTGACGGTCAGGTCGTAGGTAGGGGAGAATGCGAAATAGTAGGGGACGCTGACGCCAACCCCCATTTCTTTCTTGTAGGAAGCGCCGGGAATGAGGAAGCCGGACTTCCGCTTCACCGTCGGGTCCGCGACTTCGAAGAAAGGCAGGTAGGCGATCGGCATGCCGAAGAATTCGAAGCGCGAGCCTTCAAACCGGACGGTTTTCGATTCGCCATTCCAGATGATCTTCTGTGCCTTGATCTGCCAGATCGGAGGTTTGCCCGGCTTTTCGCGGCACGGTTCACACGCCGTGTAGACGCCATTGTTGAAGGTCGTCAGACGCCCGCCTGAACGCTCTGCGCTCTCGGCGGCGAAATAGGTTTTGTCGACGGTCTCGATTCGCAGAGCGTTGACGAATCCATCGCGGAAGTCGTCGGTCACTTCGATTTCGTCGGCAAAGATCTTGTTGCCGTCTTGTTCGACGATCTGCACGCGCCCGCGCGCCACCACGCGCGACGTCCTGCGGTCATAGACGACACGGTCAGCCACAAGGCTGTTGCCTGCATACTCGATCTGCACGCCGCCTGCGGCGGTGATCGTGTTGAGATCGTTATCGTAAATGAGATTGTCGGCCGTCAGGAGCATCTGGGCGTCCTGCGGCAGGTCGGCAACGTCCAGACCGCCCGTCTGCGCCAGGGCAGGGGCCTGCGGGAGCAATGTATAGGTGCACAAGGTTGCCAGCGCGGTCGCGCCCATCAAATGCGCTAACCGTGCGGACATGCCGGCTCTGTTTGCCGCAACCCCCACTAACCGTCCTCCTTGTACAATAGGAAAGTCACCCCGTAGAACATCGCCACGACCACAGGCGTCCAAGCAGCCACAACCGGAGGAACAACTCCGGCGCTGCCGAACGCCTTGACCAGGACCGAAACCACATAAAGCAGAAACCCGGCGAGGATTCCACCCAGAATCACCGTTGCTGACTGTCCCATTCTGGTAAATCTCATCGATACCGTAGCGGCAATCAGGGTCATGGCGACCAAGAGCAGGGGCAACACCACAAGTGAATGAAAATGCGTGGCAAACGCGTTCGCTTTAAGCCCGAAGGAGCGGGCAACTTCAATCTTCCCGGGCAGTGCGTAAATCGATGTCGCTTCCGGCCGGGCGAGTTGCTCGCCGACGAACTCCGGCTGCAGGTTGGTCTCGATCTGGATGCTCTCGATTTTTTCTGCCGCAGCGGTACCGCGTCGACGTGCCACGGTCTGCAGGTCCCAGTATCCGTCGCGCAGGAAGGCCCGCTCGGCGTCGAGACGCTCGAATATCCGGCCCTCGGCATCGATTCGGAAGAAAGTCGGGCGCACCAGCACCTGGCCGCCGTTCAGAACGGCACTCGATCCAATAATGGTTTCCTCGTCGCCCGAGCGCTGTTTGATCCACTGCTCAGCTTCGGAATTGGTGCTGCTCTTGGCCCCGCGCACTTCGGCTTCGACGCTCTGTGCCTGTGCGAAACCATTGGCCGCCAGCGGGTTGAGCGCTGCCACGGCAAGGACGCCGAACAGGAAGGACCCGAACGCGATCGGCGTCAGGAATTGCCAGGCCGAAACGCCGGCGGCCCGGGCCACCACCAGTTCGTATTTGCGGTTCAGGCTGATCAGCGTCGCCATTGCCGCGATGAGCCCGATAAAGGGAATCGCCTGGAGCAGGATGATCGGGGTCTGCAGCGCGGCGAGTGAAAAAGCCCATTGTGCCGTATAGCCGGGCAATCCGGCCGAACGGCTCGACACTTCTGCGAACGTCACGATGAAGATCAACAGGCCGATACCAAAGAAATTCCAGGCCGCAATGGATGCGTAGCGGCGGAAGAAATAGCCGCCAAGGGTCAGGCCGATCATCCACGCCTCCTGGCCGGTGTCCGCCTGTTTGCGAGCCGGACGCGCCAGTGCGTCATGCCGTCGGTCAGTCGTTGCATGCGCGCGTTCAGCTTCTCGACCCAGTGCGTTGGCAGTTCCATCACGCGATTGGTGGCGATGAACACTGCGCATAGTCCAATCATCAAAAGGGGAGCGGCATAAAGCACGAAGGAGAACAGTGGAGAGCTTTCCGCTTCCGTGCCCGAGTAAAAGCCGATCCATCGCACGATCAGCGCAATCGCCATCGTGGTGACGATCGGGTGCAGCCGCGCTTCACGAAACGACCGCGCATCGCCCGCGACCGCCAGCGCCACCATGGCGAAAACGAGCGGGTAGAGCCATTCGGAAAGGCGCATATGCAGTTCTGCGCGGATGATCTGCGGCGACTTCTTGTAGAAACTGTCGTTCACATCCGGGTTCATCAGGAACGCGAGGGATCGGTCCTTGGGATGCAGGGTGGGTTCTCCACCACCCCCGCTTGAGAACTGCGAAAGATCGAACGCGTAAGAATCGAAACGGATAGTCGACACGTCACCATTGGCCGACTGCCTCTGCACCATGCCGTCCTGCATCACGAGAATGGAACCGCCTTCGCGCTCCACGGCAGCGCCGGTTCGTGCGTGATAGACGAGTTTGGTGTTCTCATCGCGAGAATCGGCCACGAAAATGCCGCCGAGCAGCCCGTTCGGCAGGCGCTCCGAAACCTGCACGAAAAGCCCGTCATCCACCTTCTGGAAAGACCCCTCCTGCAGCACAGTGGTGATGAGGTCTGCACGCGCGTTGGCGAGCACCGAACGGAACGCCTGGCGCGAGGCTGGCTCAAGCGTGTTGTTGATCAGGAAGGAGGCAACGCTGGCACCGATGGCGATGATGAGGATCGGGCGAATGATGGTGGCGCGCGGCGCGCCCGACGCGTTGATGACCACCAGCTCGGAATCGGAATTCATCGTCGCCAGCGTCTGGGCGATGGCGATCCCGAGTGCAAAGGGAATCACGATGGGGATCACGGACGGCAGAACCAGGGCGGCAACGAAAAAGAACGTGCCGGCGGACTGGCCACTGTCGGTCACGAGGTCGATCCGGTTCAGGACCTGCGTCGTCCACACCAATGCGAGCACCCACAGCAACGCCGCCGCGAAAAGCGCGAAGGTGCGACGCATGATGTAAAGTTCGATCACCCGCATGGATATCGACAATCCGTTTCGTTGGAACAGCCCTTTAATGGCGCGCGCGAACCTAACGGTCCTGACGCGCGCGCACAATGCGCAACTGCCGGCTTTGAAGGGCGGCCCACCATTTCTTGTCCCTTGCGAGACTGTGGGTGGGATTGGTTAGAAAATGCGAAACAAACGCGGTTAACAGCTTGCTTATGGAACAATAATCGAGCCGTGCAGGGTGCACGCACCGGTGAAAAATCCGAAAGCCCCCGCGTGCGGGCCTTGCCAATTCGCATAAAACCTCCAAGATCGCCGGCGCCTTCTATCGACCAATCACGGAAATCTGGGAAATATCATGACCGACAGACCGAGCGTCTCCTTCGCCAAATTCGCAATGCCCGGCAAGGGCACCGTCATCGTTCTGGCGTCCGAAGGCGGCGGTCTGGGAAAAAACGCGAAGGCCTGCGATCCGGAGGGCGTGCTCGCCAGGGCCTTCGAGGTGTCGGGATTTTCGGGCAAACTTGCAAAGAGCGTTGAAGTTCTGGCGCCCTCCGGTTCGCAGCTCGACCGGCTGACGGCCATTGGCGTCGGCAAGCCCGATGAGCTTGCGGAAGAGGCGCTTTTGAAAATCGGCGGTGCGGCGCTGGCCGCCGGCAAGTCCGCTTCCGAGGTCACCGTCGTGGCGGATGTTGACGGCGCCGAAATCGACGCCGGGGCAGCAGCCGGCATCGCGCTCGGCATGCTTCTGCGCGCCTACAGCTTCGACAAATACAAGACCACGAACCGCGACAATGGCAACGACAAGCCGGCCAAGAAGCTGAAGATTTCCATCCAGTGTGCCGATCCGTCGGCGGCGAAAAAGGCTTTTGCACGCGCCGAGGCTGTCGCAAATGGCGTCGTGCTTGCGCGTGACCTCGTTAACGAACCGGCCAATGTTCTGGGCCCGGTCGAGTTCGCCGCGAAGGCGAAGGAGCTGGAGAAGCTTGGCGCAAAGGTTGAGATCCTGACCGAGAAGGAGATGAAGAAGCTCGGCATGGGCGCGCTTCTGGGTGTTGCGCAGGGCTCGGTGCGCCCCCCGCGTCTGGCGATCATTGAGTGGAACGGCGGCAAGGCCAGGGAAAAACCGGTCGCCTTCGTTGGCAAGGGCGTTGTCTTCGACACGGGCGGCATTTCCATCAAGCCGGCTGGCGGGATGGAAGACATGAAGGGCGACATGGGCGGTGCTGCCGCCGTCGTCGGCGTCATGCACGCGCTCGCCGCTCGCAAGGCCAGGGTCAATGCCGTCGGCTTGATCGGCCTTGTCGAAAACATGCCTGATGGCAATGCCCAGCGCCCCGGCGACATCGTCACGTCCATGTCCGGCCAGACCATTGAGGTCATCAACACCGATGCGGAGGGGCGCCTCGTCCTGGCTGATGTGCTCTGGTACTGCAACGACCGCTACAAGCCGCAGTTCATGGTCGATCTCGCCACACTCACCGGCGCGGTCATGGTGGCGCTTGGTCATCATCGGGCAGGTCTGTTTTCCAACGACGACACGCTTGCCGAGCGGCTTTTCTCTGCCGGCGAGGCAACGGGCGAGAAGGTCTGGCGCCTGCCGCTTGGCGAGGAATATGACAAGCAGATCGATTCGAAGAATGCGGACATGAAAAACTCCGCTGGTCGCATGGCCGGGTCCATCACCGCGGCCCAGTTTCTGAAGCGCTTTGTCAAGGACGGTGCCTGGGCGCATCTGGATGTCGCCGGCACGGCCATGGGCGCGCCGCTCGATGAGATCAACCGGTCCTGGGGTTCGGGCTTCGGCGTGCGCCTTCTCGATCGCCTGGTGGCCGACAGCTACGAATAGGCCGATGGATGTTCTCTTCTACCACCTGACCGAATCGACCCTGGAGGAGGCATTGCCGCCTCTGGTGGAGAAAAGCCTCGAGCGGGGGTGGAGGGTGGTGGTCCAGACAGGCACTCGCGAGCGTTGCGACGCGCTCGATAACTGGCTGTGGACATGGCGCGAGGAAGCTTTCCTCGCCCATGGCACGGACCGTGACGCGCATCCCGGGCATCAGCCGGTGCTTTTGACCGATGCCGCATCCAATCCGAATGGCGCGCAGATTCGCTTTTTCGTTGACGGAGCCGATCCGACCGGTGTGGACGGATATGAACGTGCCGTCGTGATGTTCGACGGCCACGATGCGGCCCAGCTCGATGCAGCGCGCGGACACTGGAAATCGCTCAAATCAGCCGGTCACGCGGTCACCTATTGGCAGCAGGGGCCGGACAGACGCTGGCAGAAGAAGGCGTAGGCGGCCGATTCGCTGTCGGCCCGTGGCGCGCGCTGCCTTGCAAAAGCCCTCACTCTGAGCTTGTCGGAGGGCGAGGGCGCCCGGCACCACCAATCCACCGAAATCGCTAACCGATTTCCGCCAGAACTGCTTCGATTTCACCCAGATGTACGATCTTTCGGAAGCGGGGTGCGGCGTCCGGTTCGTCCGCGTGCTCGTGCGACCAGGTCAGGTCGTGCGGCACGAACACCCCCCAGGCGCCTGCTTCGATTGCCGGGATCACATCGGATTTGAGCGAGTTGCCGATCATCATCGCATGGTCCGGCCCGTCGCCATGCGCCGCGAAAATCCGCTGATAGGTCCCGCAGGACTTGTCGCTGACGATCTCGACGGCGTCGAAGTAATCGCCAAGACCCGAAGCCGCCAGCTTGCGTTCCTGATCGAAAAGGTCGCCCTTGGTGATCAGCACCAGCCGATGGCGCCCGGAAAGCGCTTCCAGCGCTTCCTTTGCATGGGGCAGAGTCTCGACGGGATGGTCGAGCATTTCGCGGCCAGCGTCGAGAATGTCACGGATCGTCGCGGCGGGCACACGCCCGTCCGTCACCTCGACAGCGGTCTCGATCATGGAGAGGGTAAATCCCTTGATGCCAAAGCCGTATTTGCCGAGATTGCGCTTCTCGGCCTGCAGAAGCCGCTCGGTCAGGTGCCCGGCGTCGGCGAAATCGGCGAGAAGCTCGGCAAAACGGGCCTCGGTCAGGCGGTAGAAGCGCTCATTGTGCCAGAGCGTGTCGTCCGCGTCGAAGCCGATGGTGAGCGGCGGTGCCATCAGGCCATTCCTTCCTCATACTCGCTGGAAAGCGTCAGCCACCGATCTTCGTGCCTTGCCAGCATGGTGGCAAGATCGGAGCGCTCCTTGGCCAGCTCCGAAACCTTTTTCGGCTCCTTGTCGTAAAGGCTCGTATCGGCAAGCCGCGCCTCGATGGCATCGATCCGCTTGCGTGTCCGATCGATCAACCCCTCGGTTGCCTTGATTTCCTTGGCAAGCGGCTCGAGGGCTGCGCGTTTGCGGGCTGCCTCCTTGCGCTTGTCCGCCTTGGAGGCCTTGTCCGTTTCCCGCTTCTCCCGGTTGCGGCTGGCGCCGCCCGTCATACGGGCGCGGTAATCGTCCATATCACCTTCATAGGACGAGACGGTCCCGTCACCGACGATCCACAGCCGGTCCGCGGTCGCCTCGATCAGGTGGCGGTCGTGGCTGATGAGGATCACCGCCCCGTCGAACATGTTCAGCGCCTCGACAAGCGCCTCGCGGCTGTCAATGTCGAGGTGGTTCGTCGGCTCGTCAAGGATGAGCAGATGCGGGGCCTCGAATGTGGCAAGCCCCATCAGAAGGCGTGCCTTCTCGCCGCCTGACAGGTCGCGGGCAGGCGTCGACATCTTTTCGGTGGTCAGTCCGAACTGCGCCACCCGTGCCCGCACTTTCGCTTCTGGCGCGTCGGGCATCAGCCGTCTCAGGTGCTGATAGGCGTCCTCGTCCGGGCGCAGGTCGTCAAGCTGATGCTGGGCGAAGATCGAGACTTTCAGTCCGGGTGCAACGGTCTTCGAGCCCTTTTCCAGCGTCAGCCGGTCGGCAATCAGTTTTGCGAATGTCGACTTGCCGTTGCCGTTCGCGCCAAGAAGCGCGATCCGGTCGTCATTGTCGATGCGCAGCGAAAGCCCGCGCAGAACGGGCTTGCCGGGCGTATAGCCGACGGCGCCGCCATCGAGCGCGATGATCGGGGAGGCGACCGCCTTTTCCGGGTTTGGAAAGCGGAACGGCAGCACCGTCTCGTTCACCACCGCGGCCATGGGCGACATGCGTTCCAGCGCCTTCAGGCGTGACTGCGCCTGGCGGGCTTTGGACGCCTTGTAGCGAAAGCGGTCGACAAAGGACTGCATGTGCTTGCGCTGCGCGTCCTGTTTCACGCGCATCTTTTCCTGAAGCTCCGCCTTCTCGGCATATTGCCGGGCGAACTGGTCGTACCCGCCGCGCCAGAAGGTCAGTTTCTTGCGCTCCAGATGCACGATGGACGAAACGGCCCGGTTGAGAAGATCGCGATCGTGGCTGATGAGAAGAACCGTGTGCGGATAGCGCGACAGATAGTTCTCGAGCCAGAGCGTGCCTTCGAGATCCAGATAGTTCGTCGGTTCGTCGAGCAGCAAGAGGTCGGGCTGGGTAAAGAGCACCGCTGCCAGCGCCACGCGCATGCGCCAGCCACCGGAAAACGAAGAAGCGGGGCGCTTCTGCGCGTCCGCGTCGAAACCAAGGCCGGACAGGATGGATGCTGCCCGGGCCTCTGCCGAATGGGCGTCGATATCGGTTAATCGCGTCTGGATTTCCGCAATTCTGTGAGCGTCTGTTGCCGTCTTGGCTTCATTCAGCAGCGCTTCGCGTTCGGTGTCCGCCCGCAGCACGATGTCGATGAGCGGTTCGTCCGTGCCCGGTGCTTCCTGTGCGACCTGGCCTATTCGGGTTCCTTTCGGCACGCTGACGGTACCGGTCTCTGAGACGAGGTCCCCGGTGATGGCGCGAAAAAGCGTGGTCTTGCCGGTGCCGTTGCGGCCCACAAGGCCAGCCTTGGTTCCAGCGGGGAGGGTAAGCGATGCCTGATCGATCAGAAGTCGTCCGGCGATGCGCAGCGATAGGTTTGAAATCGTCAACATGACGGCGTTTTGACGGCTCGCCGCCAGCCTGGCAAGCCGCGACCGTCAAAGCTGATGCCGGGCCGTGTCGGAAAATGCCTGGTGTTGCCGAAAGCAGACAGGTGTGGCCCAGTCAAAATGGGCCACACCGCTGTTGTTCGCGCTCCTCACCGGGCTGCTGCCTGGCGCAGGAACTTGCACAACTGCACGAGATCGTAGTCCCACGCGTTCGGATTGCGCAGAATGTTCACACAGCGTTTGCGGTAGACGGCGATCTGCTGATCGCTGAGGCCGCTGAGGGAGCGGCGTCCAAAGTTCTTGCTGCCGCGATTGCCGCCTGTAGAGATGCCGCCGCCATTGCCCGGGTTGTGTCCTCCAGGATTGCCTGCATCCGAACCCTTGTCGTTGGAGTTGTTGCGCCTGCCGAGACCGAACCGGAAAAGCGCGCCAAGGCCTCCGGTTCCGACATTCGCACCAACGCCCGCGTTCACGCCCCCGCTTCCAATGTTTGCGCCGACATTGGCATTCAGACCGCTGCCGCCATTGATGGATGCGGAGGTGCTTGAGCCGAGGAGGCCGCCAGCGCCGCCGACCGTTGTGTTGCTCGTGGCGCTGACAGCACCTCCGATATTTGCATCTGCGTTGACGTCAGCCAGGCTGCCGCCTCCGCCGACTGAAGCGCCGACACTGGTCGAGGTCGATCCGAGGTCTGCACCTACGTTGGCCGATACGCCGTCGCTGGTTCCAACCGATGCGGAGACCCCACCGACACTGGCGCTGACCCCGCCGTTGTCATTCCCGCCAACGCTGACGCCGCCAATGTCGATTGCCGCAGCCGGCAGCGCCATCGCGAGTGCAATCGCCCCGCTCGCCATGATGATGAGCATATTTTTACGTATAATATTCATTTTCATCCTCCTTGCGGATCGAAATATTTAAAGCGAGGAGGATGTTAGTTTTTGTTGTGTGTGTGTAATAGTTGTATTGTCTGTATGATTTATTGAATGAATATACAAAGTGTATTGATTTTTTTATATTAATTATTTCTGTTTACATGATCGAACATTTGGATCCGGCGCAGGCCCTCGACGGGCACACGAAAAAAGCGCTGTCCTGGCAATGCTGATACGGTCGACAGGGCGGACCCTGTTTCAGCCGGGGGTAACGTCTGTTCGATTGGGGAGGGCGGACTTGCTATGGGCGTGGCTGGGTCTCAAATCGTCAATATGGCGCGTGACGGACTACCGCCGCCCTGCGGGCCCGGTCTTCAGGGTCGACTCGACGCGACCACGGATGCTGGCTGGGTGTTGCCGAACACGGTCAGGTGTGGCCCAGGCAAGATGGACCACACCGATTATACGCGCATTTTACCGGGCAGCTGCCTGGCGCAAAAGCTTGCACAGTTGCACGAGGTCATAATCCCAGCTGCTCGGGCTGCGCAGAATGTTCACGCAGCGTTTGCGGTAGATGGCGAGCTGCTGCTCGCTGAGGCCGCTAATGGCGCGGCGTCCAAGATTTCCGCTATTGCCATTGCCGGGGACGTTCATGCCGGGGGTGCCGGTGCCTGGCGTTCCGGGTCCAGGCGTCCCAGGTCCAGGCGTCCCAGGTCCAGGGCGGTTGCGAGCGCCCAGGCCAAGATTAATGCCAGCCCCGATGCCTCCGCTTCCCACGTTTGCTTCCACGCCGGCATTCAGCCCGTTGCTGCCGCCAATGGATGCTGTTGTGCTTGAGCCAAAGAGGCTGCCACCGCCTCCGCCAACAGTGGTGCTGCTTCTCGCGCTTGCAGCGCCTCCCACATTCGCGTTTGCATCGACGCCGGCAATGCTGCCGCCTCCGACGGAAGCGCCGACATTGGCTGATGTCGATCCCAGATCGGCATTGACGTCGGCCGACACACCATTGTTCGTGCCGACTGAAGCGGAGACGCCGCCCACGCCAACGCTGACGCCACCATTGTCATTGCCACCGACGCTCACACCGCCAAGGTCAATTGCTGCAGCGGGCAGCGCCAGACTAAGTGCAAGGGCTGCGGACGTCATTCCAGTAAGCATTCTCCTGTGTACAAGGTTCATCATTGTCCTCCTGATTCTTCTGGAGTGGTTTCGACAATGATTATTGTAGGGCGCATCGAAAATATTAAATTCCAACATTTGTAATAGAGTTTATGTAAGAAAACAAAAGAGGTATAATTATAATAAAACAAAAATATTTTAAAAATGTAATATTTGGAAATATGTATGATATATATCAACCAAAGCGGGAACCTGTTTTTGTTCTCTGAAAATAGATCAGGTCGATCGAGGGTGCTTCCGCTCCCAGGATAGAGAGCGCGGCGTGGGCGTGCCCCCGATGGTGCGTTTGATGATTGAAGAAGTGGCTCAGTGCCGGTGCAAGGCGTTGGGAAACGGTTCTGACATCGGTAACGGTCACATAGGTGAAGCGGCCGGAAAAAGCTTCTTCTTCAAGGCTTTCGACCCAGTTTATGATCCGCTGGTCTTCACCTTCCCGGGCAATGCGCAGGGCCGGCAGCGCTGAATGCAGGATCGTGTCGAGACGGCCGGGGGCTGCCCCTTCGCCTGTGAAACGTTTCATCCAGATAAGATCGGCCACGAGGATGTGGTTCAGCGTCCCCATAAGCGATTTGAAGTAGACACCCACGTCGCGGTTGAGCGCCTCCGCGTCGAGGGTCTGTGCGGCTTCGTAGATTCTGGCATTGGCCCAGAAATTGTAGGAAGCGAACATTTCAAAATGCTGTTTCATCGTTTTTTGTCCGGAATCTGGAGCAGGAAATCCTGCATTTGGCGCATTGTCACGCGAGCCGAATGTGCAATCGTACGCACCCTGTCAGGTCTCATCCGTAACCGAAAGGACCAAGCGTGACGATTGCATTGTACGATCTCGTGGGCGCGGACGAAACGCGTCCGTTCAGTCCGCATTGCTGGAAAGCTGCCTTTGCGCTGGCCCACAAGGGGCTCGATTTCAGGTCGGTTCCCGTGCGCTTCACCCAGATCGCGGGCATCGAGGCCGGAGAGTTCAGGACCGTTCCGGTCATCCGGGATGGAGAGCGGGCGTTTGTCGATTCCTTCCAGATCGCACTCTATCTGGAGGAAACCTATCCAGAGCGGCCCTCGCTCTTCGCCGGCGAAGGCGGCAGGTCTCTTTCGCGTTTCATCGAAAAATGGGCGCAGACCACGCTTGTCGGTTATATCGGCCCCTCCCTGCTTCTCGAAATTCATGCAGCACTTGAGCCTGCCGATCAGGCCTATTTCCGAGAAAGCCGTGAAAAACGTTTCGGGCGCACTCTGGAGGAAACGGCGAAGGGCCGCGAGGAACGCCTTGAGGGATTTCGGGCGAGCCTGGCGCCGCTACGCCTGATGCTCTCCGATCAGCAGTTCATTGGCGGGCAGGGACCCCTCTTCGCCGACTATATCGTGGCCGGCATTTTTCAGTGGGCCCGCGTCATCTCGCCATTCCCGCTTCTGGCCCCGGATGATCCGGTTGCCGCGTGGTTCGAGCGCTGTTTGGACCTTCACGATGGTCTCGGCCGGGCTGTGCCCGCCGCCGCCTGAAGGGAAGGGCCTTCCCATGTGCGTTCCGGACCGCTATAGAGCGCGCCATCTCCACGAATGAGCTCACGCTCTCAATCCAGACAATCGAAGGACAGACCATGGCGATCGAACGCACATTTTCCATGATCAAGCCGGATGCCACGAAGCGCAATCTGACCGGTGCCATCACCAAGAAGCTCGAGGATGCCGGCCTGCGTGTCGTGGCATCGAAGCGCGTGTGGATGAGCCGCCGTCAGGCCGAGGGTTTCTATGCCGTGCACAAGGAGCGTCCGTTCTTCGATGAGCTGTGCGAGTTCATGTCCTCCGGCCCGACCATCGTTCAGGTTCTCGAGGGCGAGAACGCCATCCTGAAGAACCGTGAAGTCATGGGCGCCACCAACCCGGCCGAAGCCGCCGAAGGCACGATCCGCAAGGAGTTTGCCACCTCGATCGGCGAGAACTCCGTTCACGGTTCCGATGCGCCCGAGACGGCAGCCGAGGAGATCCGCTACTGGTTCTCCGACACGGAAATCGTCGGCTGAGGGCAAACGTTTATCGAACGCTGCTTTTTTGAAACCGGGGCTTCGGCCCCGGTTTTTTCATGCACCCTGCCGCGAGTTCGGAAACTTGAGTATCGAGGCGGGATTGCGCTCAAGGACAAATTTGGAAAAGTCTGCGCCCGTCATGGCGCGGCCATAGAGCCAGCCCTGAAAATACGCGCAGCCTGACGATTTCAGAAGCGCTTCCTGCTGCGGTGTCTGCACATGCTCCGCCACCGCCGAGAGGCCGAGTGTCGAGGCCATGTCGAGCATGGTCTGAACAAGCGCCCGGTTGCTTTCGCTGCCTTCGATGTCGGTGATGAAGCTGCCGTCGATCTTGAGTTCGTCAAATGGCAGTTTCTTCAGATAGGCGATGGACGAGTAGCCTGTCCCGAAATCGTCAAGCGAAAGCCTCACGCCGAGCGCCTTCAACTCGTTCATCCGCCGTGTGATCTGCATCTGGTCGCTGGTCAGCACCCGTTCCGTCATCTCCAGCGTAAGGCGCTGCGGGTCGAGGCCATGCGCGTTGAGTCGGTCGTGCAGGAAATCGAGAAAATCGGGGTCGCGCAGCGACTTTAGGCTGATGTTGACCGCCATTCGCAGGTCCGCAAGGCGCGGGTTCTGGTTCCATAGGGAGAGCGTGCGCACGCTGGTCTCGATCACCCCGCGTCCGAGCAGTTCCGCAAGCCCGTGCTGTTCGGCCAGCCCCACGAAGTCGCTTGGCGAAAGCGCGCCATGCTCAGCGTGGTTCCAGCGCAGCAGCGCCTCGGCGCCAACCACATGGCCGGCTGCGTTCACCTGCGGCTGGTAGTGCAGTTCCAGATTGTTGTCGACCAGCGCGCTGCGCATGTCGTTCAGCAGGCGAAAGCGCCGGCGTTCCTTCTGCAGCACCTTCGGGTCGAACAGGGCGACATTGTTTCGCCCGAGGCTCTTGGCCTGATACATCGCCATGTCGGCATTTTTCATCAGGACTTCGGGCCCCTTTTCGCGGCCGTCGAAAACGAGCACGCCGACACTTGCTGAAGTGTGATGGATCATCTGCCCGAGCACGAATTCCTGCCGCAGCGCCGCAAGCACCCGGTTGGCCGCCACGATCGCATTGCGGGTCGCGCTTGCAGCGGTCGTGTCGCTCAGGGACAGGACAATGACGAACTCGTCCCCGCCGATCCGCCCGACGGTATCCTGAGGCCCGATGGCAGCCTGCAGGCGGTTGGCAACCTGTTTGAGAAAGGTATCGCCGACATCGTGCCCCATTGTGTCGTTGAGGGTTTTGAAGTTGTCGAGGTCGATGAAGAGGATCGCCCCTCGATGACCGGCCCTGCGGCACGTCGTCATCTGCCGGCCCACCTGGTCGAAGAGCCGTCGCCGGTTGGGAAGTCGGGTCAGCGGATCGTAGAATGCCAGGCGCTCGATCTCCATTTCATTCTTCTTGCGCAGGGAGACGTCGGCAAGATAGCCGTGCCAGACTATGCCTTCCTTGGTGGTCTCGGGCATGGCCGCGACGCGCAGCCATTTCTCCGCTCCGTCCGCCGCATGGATGCGGAATTCGCATTCCCAGGGTGTGAGCCGGGTGCCTGATTCCCTCAACGTTTCCAGATAGTGCGCACGGTCATCGTTGTGGACCATGTGAAGAACGGTGTTCGGGTTTTCCGGCACGGTTCGGTCGTCGTATCCGAGCAGGTGGCGGAAGCCTTTTGACACATAGAGAACGGAAAACTCCCCGTCGGTCCGCCGCAGCAACTGGAAAAGCCCGCCTGGCAGCTGCGATGTCAGCTTCTCGAACATGTCCTGCAGTTTCAGGCGCTTCATCGTCTCCGTGATTTCGCGCACGGAGCCTTCATAGTAGAGCGCCTTGCCGGTGCGCCGGTCGCGCACGAGGCGTGCTGATTCGCTGATCCAGATGCGCTCCCGCGTCTTGTGGCGATAGACTTCCGAAATGAAGTTTTCGACTTTGCCCTTGGTCTCAAGCTCGGCCCTGAACGCCTCACGTCGGGTGGGGTCTACATACCATTCCTTGGCGATGTCCTTGACGCCGGCAAGGAGTTCGGCCTCGCTTCCGTAGCCGTTCAGGCGCACAAGCGCCGGGTTCGCGCTCAGCTGGCGTCCGTCGGGCGTTGACCGGTAGATGCCTTCGGAGAGGTGCTCGATCAGCTCCTGGTGATTCTTCTGCTCGTCGCGCGCGCCCCGATAGCGCCGGCTTACGCGAAACAACTGAAAACCAAGCCCCAGGCATCCCAGAATGCCTGCTGCTGCGATCAACCAGGCGGGATGTGCTCCCGCAACCAGCATTGTCTGGAAAGGTTCCGACATTGCTCTCCCACCGGCGTTACCTTGAGGAAGCTATAACCCTGAATGGTTTGTCGAAACGTCTAGTCTTGAGAGAAATGATCGCTATCGTTAGCAAGGCGTAAAGGCCGCCGGCCTCAGCGCTCCCAGCGCTTCATGTCTTCCTGGTCACGGTCTTTGGCTTCCACCCAGCCGGCCTCGGTTTCGCCCGCGGCGTGTTCCTTCTTCCAGAAGGGTGCGCGGGATTTAAGATAGTCCATGAGGAAGTCTGCGGCCTCGAAGGCCGCGCGCCTGTGGGGGGAGGCCGCGACCACGAGAACGATGTTTTCGCCAGGTGCGATCCTGCCGAAACGGTGGATAACCGACAGACCGCTAAGCGGCCAGCGCTGCGCCGCCTCGTCGGCGATGCGGCCAATCTCCGCCTCGGCCATACCGGGATAATGTTCCAGCTCAAGCGCTTCCAGCCGGCCGTCCTCATCGCGGCAGAGCCCGGTGAAACTCACGATCGCGCCCACGTCGCGCCGTCCGTCGGTCAGTCGCCGGGCTTCCGTGGCGAGGTCGAAATCACCGGCCTGAACGCGCACCAGCGGTTCGCAGACGGATGTCATGGTCACCCCCCGGTCATCGGCGGGAAGAGCGCAATCTCACCATTGGCGGGGAGAGGGGCCGCATGGTCCGCATGTTCCTGGTTGATGGCGACGCGAATGACTTCCGGGCGCTCCAGCGCGGTCTCGTAGTTTTCGCCGCGTTCTTTCAGCCAGTTGAGCAGGTCTGCCACCGTCTTGACGTCGGCAGGCAGGTCCACCGTCTCTTCAGGCAGCCCGATGCGTTCGCGCACCCATGCAAAGTAAATCAGCTTCATCGTCATTCCTCCACGATGTGCTTCAGCCCGGCGCGGAAATAGTCATAGCCCGTATAAAGCGTGACGATGGCGGAAATCCAGAGCAGCACGATACCGAGCTGCGTGGTGTAGGGCAGGACCTTGTCACCGGCAGGCCCCGCGAGCAGGAAGCCGATCGCCACCATCTGGATCGTGGTCTTCCATTTCGCGAGCTGCGTGACGGGAACGCTGACCTTGAGGGCAGCAAGATACTCGCGCAGACCCGAAACGAGAATTTCACGGCAAAGGATGATGATCGCTGCCCACAGCGTCCACCCGGCGATGGTGCGGTCCGTGTCGGCTGCAAGCAGCAGAAGGCAGGTGGAAACGAGCAGCTTGTCAGCGATGGGGTCGAGCATCTTGCCGATGTTCGATGTCTGCTCCCAGATGCGGGCCAGATAGCCGTCCAGATAGTCTGTGATGCTGGCGGCGATAAACAGCGCCAGTGCCGACCAGCGGGCGAAATCGCTTGATTGAAGCCTGCCTTCCAGAAAAAAGCACAGGACAATCGCCGGCACCGCGAGAATTCTGCCATAGGTCAGGAGGTTCGGAATGTTGAATGCCGGTGTGCTACGTCTGGCCATGAAGCGCAATCCTGCTCCGGTCTGCCGCGGAGCACCAGCAGGTGCCCCAGTCTGTTGAATTCGACGCTGCCAGCTTGAACCGGCCGCCTGCCAATCACTTCCTGTCAAATCAGAACCCGGCGCCTACGGCAAGCGCCAACCATGCCGGGCGCGACGAAACAGCGCCGCCTCAGCCGTTTTCGTGAAAATGGTTATAGATCTGGCGTGCGATGGCCTCCGAAATGCCGTCCACCGCGGTAAGGTCTTCGATGCCGGCGCGGCTCACCGCTTTGGCGGTGCCGAAATGGTGCAGAAGCGCGCGCTTGCGGCCGGGGCCGATGCCGCCGATCTCGTCGAGCGGGTTTTTCACCATCTCCTTCTTGCGTCGGGCACGGTGCGAACCGATGGCAAACCGGTGCGCTTCATCGCGCAGCCGCTGAATGAAATAGAGAACCGGATCGCGCACGGGCAGGCTGAACGGGTTTCTGCCTGCCATGAAAAAGCGCTCGCGCCCGGCATCGCGATCAACACCCTTGGCGACACCGATGGCCGTCACCAGACCGGCAATTCCGAGTTCCTCCAGAACCTGCGTGACCGCCGCCAGTTGCCCCTGTCCGCCGTCGATGAGAAGGACATCGGGCCAGGCAGGCATCTCCGCCGCATCCGTTTCCTGCGTATCGATGTCAGGTGCATCCGCGGAGCCCGGCAACCCGTTCTCCTTGATCAGGCGTGAGAAGCGCCGCTGCATCACTTCGCGCATCATGCCGTAGTCGTCGCCGGGCGTGATGTCGGTCGAACGGATGTTGAACTTCCGGTACTGGTTCTTCGCAAAACCCTCCGCACCGGCAACGATCATGCCGCCCACCGCGTTGGTTCCCATGATGTGCGAGTTGTCGTAGACCTCGATACGGCGCGGCGCGCCATCCAGGCCGAATGTTTCGGCAAACCCTTCCATCAGCCGCGCCTGCGAGGAGGTCTCGGCCAGCCGCCGCCCCAGCGCCTCGCGGGCGTTCTGCAGGGCATGGTCGGTCAGGTCCTTCTTTTCGCCGCGCTGCGGGCAGGAGACCTGCACCTTCCGGCCGGCCCGTGTGGCGAGTGCATCGGCCAGAAGGTCCTGCTCCTCGATCTCGTGCGACAGGAGCACCATGCGGGGGCAGGGCTTGTCGTCGTAGAACTGGGCGAGAAAGGCACCAAGCACTTCCTGCGCTTCAAGGCTCGGATCGGCCTTCGGAAAATAGGCCCGATTGCCCCAGTTCTGTCCGGTCCGGAAGAAGAAGACCTGTATGCAGTTCTGCCCGCCCTCCTGATGGATCGCGAACACATCGGCCTCTTCGACACCCTGCGGGTTGATGCCCTGATGGCTTTGCACATGGCTCAGGGCGGAAAGCCGGTCGCGGTAGATCGCGGCGCGTTCGAAATCGAGCGCCTCGGAGGCTTCCTGCATCGACTGGGCGATTTCGGCTTTCACCTTGCTGGAACGGCCCGAAAGAAAGGCTTTGGCCTCCGAAACCAGCTCGGCATAGTCGTCCTCGCTGATTTCGCCCGTGCAGGGCCCGGAACAGCGCTTGATCTGGAAGAGGAGGCAGGGGCGCGTGCGGCTTTCAAACACCGAATCGGTGCAGGTACGCAGGAGAAAGGCGCGCTGCAGGGAATTGATTGTGCGCCCGACGGCCCCCGCCGAGGCGAACGGGCCGAAATAATCGCCCTTCTTCGAGCGTGCGCCGCGATGCTTGAAGATGCCGGGCGCCGGATGGTCGCCGGTCAGAAGGATATAGGGGAACGACTTGTCGTCGCGCAAAAGGACATTGAAGCGTGGCCGCAGCCGCTTGATGAGGTTCGCTTCCAGAAGCAGCGCTTCGGTTTCCGTTCGCGTAACCACGAATTCCATGGACGCCGTCTCGCGCACCATGCGGCCGATACGGTTTGTATGGCCGCGGCCCTGCGCGTAGTTGGTCACGCGCTTCTTGAGGCTGCGCGCCTTGCCCACATAAAGGACATCGCCTTCGGCATTCATCATGCGGTAGACGCCGGGAGCGTTGGGTAGACGCTTGACGGCCGACTGGATGACCTCAATGCCGACAACACCGCCCGTCGTCTCGCCGCTGTCCCACTCCAGCGCCAGGTTCGCCGGCTCTTTCAATGTGATTTTGGCGCTCACTCGGGCACTCCTGCCACGTCCGGCGTTTCCCATGCCAGATGCTGTCCGCCGTCGAGCGCGATCATCTGACCGGTAATCGAGCGTGTCTCCCACAGATACCGGATGGTGCGGCCGAAATCCGCCAGATCGGGGCCACGCTCCAGAATAAGGGCGTCCGTCTGCCTGTCGAAATCCGCCTGCTGCTGGCGCTGGTTCGGCAGGGTGGGGCCGGGGCCAATGGCGTTGACACGTATGTTCGGCCCGAGCGCCTGAGCCATGGTTCGCGTGGCTGTCCAGAGGGCCGACTTCGAAAGCGTGTAGCTGAAGAAGCGCGGGTTAAGGCGCCATACGCGCTGGTCGATCATGTTGACGATCAGCGCGTCCTGACCGCCCGGAAGCGCGTGCACCAGCGCCTGTGCGATCAAAGCCGGTGCTTTCACATGCAGGTCGAAATGCGCATCCCAGCTTTCGTCCGTGAAATCGGCAAGGCCGTCATCCTCGAACACGGAGGCGTTGTTGACGAGAATGGATGGCACGCCGAGCGCGCGGCGGGTCTGCTCGATCAGGTCGCGGGTTGCCGCGCCATCCTGCAGATCGGCCTGCACCACTCTGGCTTCACCACCATCCCTGACGATCTCATCGGCAAGCTTTTCGGCTGCCTCGCGGGAACGGCTGCAGTGAATGGCAACGGCGAACCCGTGCTCTGCCAGATCGCGCGCAATGGCCGCGCCGATGCGCCTCGCACCTCCGGTTACCAGTGCCGTTGCCCTCGATTGAGCCATGTCTTTCCCATCTTGTTCAACTCAGCTGCGAATCCTGACGCCATGCGCCAGCGCATTCTACAACTTTGTTTAAGCCCAATGCCCATGACGTCCAAGCCTGCAGAGCGTTCGACCGTTCACTGCTGACAGGTGCACGCTTTCTCCGCTACCGGGTTTTCGCGCAGGATCAAAAGACCGTGGCAATGTAACCCGCAAAGCCGGCAAGCATCGCGCTACCCATGAGCTTGCCTGACGCAATGCGCAGGAAGCCGAGAAGTGCGAGCACACAGGCGGCGGCGAGCATCACCCACATGTCGATGGAGACAATGCGCGGATCCACGGCGATTGGCGTAATCAACGCTGTCAGGCCCATGATGCAGGCGATGTTAAAGATGTTCGATCCCACGATATTGCCCAGCGCAACGGTGGAATGGCGCTTCAATGCAGCCGCCAGGCTCGTGGCGAGCTCGGGAAGCGAGGTGCCGATGGCAACGATCGTCAGACCGATGACGGCATCGCTCACGCCAAAACTCTCGGCGATCCTGACGGCACCGGCCACGGTCAGCTGGGCTGCGACTGGCAATCCGATCACGCCGGCGATCAGGTAGGTGGAGATCCGTTTGCGGTCGTGTGGGGCCTCGCCGATCTCTTCATGGAAGTCGTGGTCGGCCGGTGCCTTGCCGTTCACCGCATCGCGCGCCTGCCACGCGATGAAGGCGCAGAGACCCGCGAAAAGCACTGCGCCTTCGATCCGGGTGATGATGCCACCCGTGAGCATCCACATGAATATGACGGTCGAGACGAGCATGGCCACCAGATTGCGCCGCAGCCCTTTGCCGTCCGATACGATCGGATAGATGATCGCCGGCAGACCAAGCACCAGCAGGATGTTGGCGATGTTGGAGCCGACCACATTGCCGACCGCCAGACCGGGCGCTCCCGAAAGGGCCGCCTGGATGGAGGTGAAGAGTTCGGGTGCAGACGTTCCGAAGGCCACCACTGTCAGACCGATGATCAGTGGAGAAATGCCGAGGTTTTCCGCCAGTCCCACAGCGCCCTTGACGAATATGTCACCGGCCAGCACCAGAAGGATGACACCGGCTGCAAGTATGAGCAGGCTGAAAAGCATGAGGAACCTCGTGAGAATCGGAACAGCCGCCGGAATATAGGTGCTCGAATGCTGGCCCCCAAGGTGTCCGCCCCGGCATGTTGCTCTTTTGCAACGTCAATTTTCCGCCTTATTGGCGCCCCTGAAAGACCTATTTTTCGGGCACGTTCAGCCTCATTTCGCGCCCAGATAGGTCTCATGCGAGATCGGCCCGCTTCCTCCCAGGATGACCGGTCTCGCCAGCGTGGTGCGTTTGAACGGGCATGATGCCAAGAGGGGCGCCCACAGCTTTGAAAATGCTAGTGGCTTAAGGAGTATGGACCATGAAAGCCCATAAGAACGTCATTCTTTCCGCGGCCGCAGCCGTCGGTTTTGTTGCAGTGGCTGGTGCCGCACAGGCTGCTGACGCAGTCATGGAGCAGCCGCCCGCACCGCCTGCCGCGCCGGTGATCTCCACCCCGATCAACGATTGGGAAGGTGGCTATGCCGGTATCGCGCTTGGCTATGGCTTCTCCGGTGAGACCGCAGCCAATCAGCCGGTCGCAGGCAATGACATTGATACCGATGGCTTTGTCGGCAACGGCTTCGCCGGCTGGAACTTCCAGTCGGGCAGCTTTGTCTACGGTGTTGAAGGCGATGTCGGTTACAACGGTATGAAGGGCACCAATGCCGGTGTCGAATCCAAGCACGGCGTCGACGGCACGCTGCGCGCCCGTCTCGGCGTTGCCGCGACCGACAACATCCTGATCTACGGCACGGCCGGTGGCGCTGCGCAGCGTCTGAAGATCACCGATGCGGCCGGTTCCGACACCAACACCATGCTCGGCTGGACGGCCGGTGCCGGCGTCGATGCCAAGCTGACCGACAAGGTCTTCGGCCGCGTCGAATACCGTTACACCAAGTTCGGTGACGAAGCGTTCAACACCGGCAGCGGTGCGCAGGAAGTCAGCGACAGCTCCAACAAGGTCATGTTCGGCCTTGGTATGCAGTTCTGATCGAAGCGACAGACTGAAATGGAAAAGCCGGGCCCTGTGCCCGGCTTTTTCTTTATCCGCCCCGCGCCGGCGGCATCAGGACTCGCTCGCGCCGGCAGTCCTTTCGGTCCACGGCCTCGCAGGACCGGAACTCCAGATCCCTGGTCATGCAAATGCGCACTTCGCGCAGATAGCGATTGTCGCAGGTGACGGCGATGGCGTCTTTCTTCAGGCCGGGATTGGCTTCAAGGAAGGCCTCTTCCACACGTTTCGGCGAAACCATCTCCGGCTTCGCCAGCCGGCGGAACTCGGGGGGCGTTTCCACACGCTCCCGCGCTTTGCGGGAGAGGGCGAAATAGTTCTCCTGCGCAAACCCGGTACACATGCCGTGCTTGCGCCATTGATGGCCCATCAGGCCTGCCGAGGGCATGATGTCTCGATACTGATCAACCAGCGCATTGGGCACACGCTGCGGCCGCTTCGAACGGCAGTACTCGGGGTAACTTTTCTCATATTGCGGCCAGAGCCCGTGGACCACGAAGGCATAGGGCCGCTCGCGTCCGCATTGCTGCCGGTTGGCCTCCGCACCTTCGGCGGCGCAGTAGCTGGGCGACCAGCTTAGCGACAGCACATAGAAATCGAACTCACCCGCCGGCGCGCCGCGCTCGCCGGCAATCGCCGGGGCAGGGAATGTCACAAGACATGCCAGAAGGGCGGCGGAAAGCCGCTTTGCGATACGCATGGTCCGCCCCGCAATCGCGTCGTCTATCGCAGCACGCGGCAGTGGCCGTCATAGACGTTCCAGCGATCGAAGCCGGAAACGCAGAACTCGACATTGTTGCCGAGTCCGGCAAGGCCCTGGCCATATTCGATCAGATACCAGATCGTCCGGTCGCGCCCATCGGAGAGGCGCGCGGTGGCGCGGCAATAGCGCCGCTCGATCGGGCTGTCATAGGAGGACGGGCTGTAGCGTGTCTGGTAGGACCCGTAGAAATCGACGATGTCGACGTCGGGCAGGTTCGGCACATGGGTGACCTGATATCGGAAACGCTTCTGAATGGTCGAATGAACGCGCGCATCCGCGCAGACATCGTCCACCGCGCCATAAACGCCGACCGGATCGGTTGCCATCGCCTGCATCGAAAGGAACGATGCGGTGAGGCCGGCTGCAAGAGCCAAAAAGCGCGCCATAGGTCTGTCTCCCGGATTGTTGCGGTGCGGTGGATTGAAGTTTTGCGCCAGTGAGCGGTTTGGGTCAAGCATGGTCACGCTATTCTGCCGTAAGCCTTTCGAGTGCCCAGCGGCCCTTGCCCTCTTCGCCAAGAATGCCGGCAAGAACAGGAAGCAGCGTTTCCATCTCCTCGCGCAGCACGAAAGGCGGGTTGACCACGATCATGCCCGTCCCGTCGAGGCGCGGTTCATCGGAGGGCGCGCGCAATTCGAGACGGATGTCGATCACATCGGCAATGCCGCTTTCGGTAAGGTGTCTGCGGAACGCCTGAACCGCGTCATGGTTCTTGATCGGGTACCAGACCGCATAGATGCCGCCCGGCCAGCGCCGGTGCGCCTTTTCAAGTTTCGTGACGATGCGCCCGAACTCGTCTTCTTCCTCGAAGGGCGGGTCGATCAGCACCAGTCCGCGCTTTTCCTTCGGCGGCAGATGCGCGCCCAGCGCCAGCCAGCCATCGAGTTCGATGACCCGTGTCTGGAAATCGCCTGCAAAAACTTCCTTCAGCCGCGCGGCGTCCTGTGGGTGCAGTTCGATGGCGGTCAGACGATCCTGCTTGCGCAGAAGATGGCGCACGAGGCGCGGCGAGCCGGGATAGTGCTGGATCCCCGCACCCTGATTCTCCTTATGAACCGCTTCCAGTAAGGGATTCAAAAGGTTCGATGTTTTCTCATCGAGGGAAGTCTCGACCAGTCGGCCGATCCCGTCGCGCCATTCGCCGGTTTTCTGCGCCTCTTCCGAACTCAGGTCGTAGAGGCCGATACCCGCATGCGTGTCGATCACGCGGAAGGGTTTCTCCTTTCGCTTCAGATATTCGACGATGCGCGCCAGAATGGCGTGCTTGACCACATCGGCGAAGTTTCCGGCATGATAGGCGTGGCGATAGTTCATGTTTCCAGCTTCAGTGAGGCCTGCACGTGATTTTCTGTTCACTGGCTCTACGCGTCCGTACAGAAAATCGCTAGTGTTCCCGCCATGAACACACACGCAAACATCCATATCGGCCATTCGGCCTGTCCGCATGACTGCCCGTCGACCTGTGCGCTCGATGTCGAGGTGAAGGACGGGCGCATCGGTCGCGTCCATGGCGCCAAGGACAACAGTTACACCGCCGGCGTGATCTGCGCCAAGGTTGCCCGCTATGCCGAACGCATCCACCACCCCGACCGCCTGCTGAAACCGCTGGTTCGTTCCGGCGCAAAAGGCGAGGGGCAGTGGAAGGAGGCGAGCTGGGAGGCCGCGCTCGACCGTGTTGCCGAAGCCTTCCTGAAGGCGGAGGAAAAACTCGGGAGCGAGACGGTCTGGCCTTATTACTATGCCGGCACGATGGGACTTGTGCAGCGCGATTCCATAGACCGCCTGCGACACGCCAAACGCTATTCCGGCTTTTTTGGCACGGTCTGCACCAATGCGGCCTGGACCGGCTTTGTCATGGGTGCGGGCGATTTGCGCGGGCCCGATCCACGCGAAATGGCCAAGTCCGACTGCGTGGTGATCTGGGGCACCAACGCCGTTGCGACCCAGGTCAATGTGATGACGCATGCGATCAAGGCGCGCAAGGAGCGCGGTGCGAAGATCATTGTCATCGACGTCTACGACAATGCGACCATGAAACAGGCCGATCTCGGCCTCGTTCTGAAGCCGGGCACGGATGCTGCCCTTGCCTGCGCGGTCATGCATGTCCTTTTCCGCGATGGTCTGGCTGACTGGGCATTTCTCGACAAATACACCGACGATCCCAGGGGGCTCGAAGCGCATCTGAAGACACGCACGCCCGAATGGGCGTCTGCCATTACCGGCCTTTCGGTTGACGAAATCGAGACCTTTGCCAGGCTGGTGGGCGAGACGAAACGCACCTTCTTCCGGCTGGGCTATGGATTTACGCGCAATCGCAATGGCGTTGTGAACATGCATGCCGCCCTTTCCATCGCGGCCGTCACCGGCTGCTGGCAATATGAGGGCGGAGGGGCGTTTCATTCCAACTCCGGCATCTTCCGCCTCGACAAGTCGCAGATCGAGGGCAGTGCGCTGTGCGATCCGTCCATCCGATCGCTGGATCAGGCACAGATCGGGCGCATTCTGACCAATGATGCTGAGGCACTGCATGGGGGGGCACCCGTCACCGCACTTCTGATCCAGAACACCAATCCGGCCAACATCGCTCCGGAACAGCGGCTGGTGAATAAGGGTTTTCTGCGCGAGGACCTTTTCACCTGCGTGCACGAGCAGTTCATGACCGACACGGCGAAGCTTGCCGATGTGGTTCTGCCGGCGACGATGTTTTTGGAACATGACGACATCTATCGCGGTGGCGGCCACCAGCACATCATTCTCGGCCCCAAACTGGTGGATGCCCCCGGCGAGGCACGGGAAAACCTGTTCGTGATCGAGGAGCTTGCGGAGCGTCTCGGCGTTGCCGACAAGGGCGGTTTTGGTCTGACGGCGCGCGAGCATGTCGAGTTCATGCTGGAGAAGCGCGGGCTTGGTACGTTCGAAAGCTTCAAGGCCGATCGTTGGGCCGATGTGCAGCCGGATTTCGACACTGCGCATTTCGTCGACGGTTTCGGTCATCCTGACGGCAAGTATCGGTTCCGGCCCGACTGGACGGGAACGCCTGCGCCCAACCGCCCGCCGGCCTCTATCGGCCTGCAGGGGCCGCACGCGCGCATGCCGGAGTTTCCCGACCATATGGATTTCATCGAAGTGGCGGATCCGGAGCATCCCTATCGACTGGCGACCTCGCCGGCGCGCACCTTCCTGAATTCGAGCTTTACGGAAACGCCGGGCTCGGTGAAACGGGAAGGGCGACCGGAGCTGATGCTGCACCCCGACGATGCCGTTGAGCTTGGGCTTCAAGGCGGTGATCGCGTGGAGATCGGCAATCAGCGTGGCGCAGTGGTGCTGCACGTCAAGCTTTTTGACGGTGTGCGGCGCGGCGTGGTGATTGCCGAGGGCATCTGGCCGAACAGCGCGCATGAGCGCGGTGAGGGCATCAATGTATTGACCGGTGCCGATTCCATCGCGCCATATGGCGGCGCGGCGTTCCACGACACGAAGGTGTGGGTGCGGGCTGTGTGAGGACCAGGCCGTGCGCTCGCGCATTCTGCTAATGGGTTCCGAATAGCCTGCGGCTTCCGGGATGACGGGGCATTGCAAGACAGGCACCTTCGTTGCCGCGCGGGGTCTTCCGCCGGGGTTTGCATCGTTCGGGAAACGGGGCGCGTTTTTCGTGCCTCTCTGTTGGAATTGAAGTGGCGCGAAAAGCGCGCCCCGCCGGCCGCTGTCCCGACTGCCGACCGGTCACTCGGGCGATCTGTGCCCTAGCGGCTTTTCCGCAACCGACATGATGCCGGCCGCCGGCCTTTCGCGGGCCCTCACAGGCCTCGGGTTACCGAACCCGAGGGGGAGGCTGCCGTCGCCCCTCCTGATCCCCGGCTCCGGACCCGGTTCCCGACAGGCGCGATGGGGGGGAGTGTAGTGGAGGTTTTGGGGATGGGGGAAAAGGAGTGAATGGTAAATGGTGAATAGTGAATGGGATAAGCGCTTCAAACGCGTCGACATCCCATGGCAGACCATAGGATCCATGCCGTTGCGGTGGTGACGGGGTGCGGCTGAGAAAAATTGCGTTTCGCCTTGAAGGGCTGCGGTTTATCCCCGGCGCTTTGGCATGGGTCCTCGGATCAGGTCCGAGGATGACGAAGATTGAGGCTTCCCCCTCAATCGCGGCGTTCGCCGGGAGAAACGATCGCGATATCTCGATGTTCGTCCTCGACGCCGGAGAACACGGCCACGCCATCGGACATCCGCACGCGGCCTTCCGCCAGAAGGCGGAGCGCCAGTGGGTAAAGACGGTGCTCAAGCTTCAGAACACGCTCGCCAAGCGTCTCTTCCGTGTCGTCGGTGAGAACGGGAACGGCGGCCTGGGCGATGATCGGGCCCTCATCCATCTCCGGCGTGACGAAATGAACGGTGCATCCGTGGACGCGCACGCCGGTTGCAAGTGCGCGGGCATGCGTATCAAGCCCGCGAAAGCTGGGCAGGAGGGCAGGGTGGATGTTGATCATACGCCCTTTCCATTTCTGCACAAAATCCGGGCTGAGAAGGCGCATGTAACCAGCCAGACAGACAATTTCCGCCTTGAGCTCGGTCAGCGCCTTGTGGATCGCCGCATCATGCGCCTCGCGTCCATCATAATCGCGCGATGACACCACTCTTGTGGCGATGCTGTGCGTGGCGGCAATCTCAAGGCCACGGGCGTCGGCGCGGTTGGAGACCACACCGACGATCTCGGCTGGAAACGACGGGTCGATGGCGGCCGCGATGAGGGCCGCCATGTTGGACCCGCGGCCGGAAATAAGGACCGCTACCCTTTTGCGTGTCCGGCGCGTCATAGGGCGAGAGAACCGCGATAGGTGACGCCGGCAGCCTGGCGCGGGACGATCTGGCCAAGCATGGTGACATGCTCGCCCGCCTGCTGGAGGAGTGCCGCGATCTGTGCCGCCTCATCGGCGGCAACCGCCACAACCATGCCGATGCCGCAATTGAAGGTGGAGAGCATTTCGCTCTCGGCAACACCGCCCGTCTTGGCGAGCCAGGAAAAGACCGCCGGCACGTCGATTGCATCGAGGTCGATTTCGGCGGCCAGATGATCGGGGAGAACACGCGGCAGGTTTTCCGGAAAACCGCCACCGGTGATGTGGGCCAGCGCCTTGATGCCCCAGGCGGCCTTCAATGTGGCAAGCAGGGGTTTGACATAGATACGGGTTGGCTCGAGCAGCGCTTCACCGAGTGTCTGGCCCGGCGCGAAGGGGGCTTTGTCGTCCCAGCCGAGGCCGGCATCGGAAACGATGCGGCGCACCAGCGAAAAACCGTTGGAATGAACGCCGGAGGAGGCGAGGCCCAGAAGGACGTCGCCCTCGGCAATGTCGCCTGTGGGCAGAAGCCGGTCGCGCTCTGCCGCGCCCACGGCGAAGCCCGCCAGGTCGTAATCCTCGCCGTGATACATGCCCGGCATTTCCGCCGTCTCGCCACCGATCAGCGCGCATCCGGCCTGCCGGCAGCCCTCGGCAATGCCCGAAACGATGGCCGCACCCTGGTCGGGATCGAGCCTGCCGGTTGCGAAATAGTCGAGGAAGAAGAGCGGCTCGGCACCCTGAACGACAAGATCGTTGACGCACATGGCAACGAGGTCGATGCCGACCGTGTCGTGCCGGTCCGCATCAATGGCGATCTTGAGCTTGGTGCCGACGCCATCATTGGCGGCCACGAGGATGGGGTCGGTAAAGCCTGCCGCCTTGAGATCGAACAGGCCGCCGAAGCCGCCGATCTCGCTGTCGGCGCCCGGCCGGCGCGTGGCGCGCACCATGGGCTTGATCTTGTCCACCATCCGGCTGCCGGCATCGATATCGACGCCCGCATCGGCATAGGTGAGGCCGTTTTTACGTTCCTGAGCCATTTCGTTCTCGCCGCCGCGTTTTTTTCGGCTTCTGACATGAAGGGGGCGCTTCCGCAAGGCGGGAGATATTAACAGGCTGGCCTATTGAAAGCGTGCCGCTCTCCTACAATGTGTCAAAGCCTGCGATAAGTGTGTCCCGAAAATGCCCCCGACCGCAACGAAAAGGGCAGGGCAGCGGGCGGCGAGGGTGGAGATTTTCCATTGACGATACCCAACATCATCACATTGATGCGTTTCTTCCTTGTGCCGGGCGTGGTGTTTGCCCTTTTGACGGGGGAGTATGGCTGGGCGTTCGCTGGATTTCTGGCGGCGGGCATCTCCGACGGTGTGGACGGGTTGATCGCGCGCCATTTCGACCAGCGCACCGAGCTTGGCGCCTATCTCGATCCGATCGCCGACAAGCTGCTTCTGGTCAGCGTTTTCGTGATGTTCGGCTATATGACGGAGCTGCCGCTCTGGCTGGTGATCGCTGTCGTGTCGCGCGACGCGCTGATCGTCGGTGGGGTGCTTCTGGCCAATGTGATGGGGCACCCGGTGGCCATGAAGCCGCTCTTCGTCTCCAAGGCGAACACGCTGGCGCAGATATTGCTGGCGCTGCTGGTTCTGGCCGAGCTCGCATTCGGATACAGTTCGGGGGCGGTGCGGGTCGGGCTGATCGTTGCCACCGGCCTCTTGACCGTGGCTTCCGGAGCGGCCTATCTCGTCGCCTGGATCAAGCATATGAGTGGTTATGCCGAAAGTGACGCCGAAGGACGCTGAAAACGAGGCCGGGCCGGTGATCGCCCGTCCGACGCTGGCGCGCCATATCGCCTTCTGGGGCCTGGCGGGGCTGGGGCTCGTCCTGTTTCTCTACGTCTTCAGTTCCATTCTGCTGCCCTTCCTGGCCGGCATGGTGCTGGCGTATTTCCTCGATCCCGTTGCCGACCGGCTGGAGAAAATGGGGCTGTCGCGTATTGCTGCGACCGTTGTGATCCTGATCAGCTTTATTGTCGCGGTCCTGCTCGGCCTGATGATCGTGCTGCCGGTGCTGGGGACCCAGCTTGCCGATTTCGCAAGCCGTCTGCCGGACTATCTGACGCGGCTTCAGGACCTTGCGAACCGGCTCGAACCGGAATGGCTCGACAATCTGATCAACAATGAAACCGATGCGGTGCGCGACAATCTGAGCTCTATCCTGGCGCAGGGGACGGGCTTTCTTGGCACGCTCTTCAAATCGGTCTGGAGTTCGGGCGTGGCGATCGTCAATGTGGCAAGCCTGTTTGTCGTGACGCCCGTGGTGGCTTTCTACATGCTGCTCGACTGGGATCACATGGTCGAGAAGGTGGACAGCTGGGTGCCGCGCGACCATGTGGAGACGGTGCGCCAGATCGCCCGCGACATCAATGTCGCAACGGCGGGCTTTGTGCGCGGGCAGGGCACGCTGTGTCTCATTCTCGGCATTTTCTATGCCGCCGGACTGTCGCTGGTCGGGCTGAATTTCGGGCTTCTCATCGGTCTCTTCGCCGGCCTGATCAGTTTCATCCCCTATGTGGGCTCGCTGCTCGGCTTCGGCCTGTCGATCGGCATCGCGCTGGTGCAGTTCTGGCCCGAATGGTGGTGGGTGCTGGCGGTGGCGGCGATCTTCTTCTCCGGCCAGTTCCTGGAAGGCAATATCCTGCAGCCGAAACTGGTGGGCAAGAGCGTGGGCCTTCATCCGGTGTGGCTGATGTTTGCGCTGTTCGCCTTCGGCTATCTGTTCGGCTTTGCGGGGCTCTTGATCGCCGTTCCGGCGGCGGCGGCTGTTGCCGTTCTGGTGCGCTTCGCCATCAACCAGTATCTCGTTTCGCCGCTCTATAGCGGACACGCGGAAACGCCGGCCAAAACGCCGAAATCCCGGGGCTGAAACCATGCCGTCGCGCCAGCTACCGTTCGATTTGGCACCGGGAGAAGCGCTGAGCCGCGATGATCTGGTGGTGACACCGGCCAATGCGCGCGCAGCCGCCCTGATCGAGAACTGGCCTTCCTGGCCGGCGCCGGTGGTCATCCTTGCCGGTCCCGCCGGCAGCGGCAAGTCGCATCTCGCCGCCATCTGGCGGGAAGAGGCGGATGCAGCCGAAATAGCCTGCGACGGGATCGAAGCGGCGGCGATCGAAGAAGCTGGGCTGCGGCCGATCCTGATCGACAATGTCGACAGCGGGCCGATCGACGAGAACGGCCTTTTCCACCTGATCAACGCCGCGCGCGCCGGCGGCCAGCCCATGCTTCTGACCGCGCGCAGTTTTCCCGGCGCCTGGGGCGTCAGACTGCCGGATCTCCTGTCGCGCCTCAAGGCGGCGGCGACCGTGGAGATCGACGAGCCCGACGACATGCTGCTCGCCGGCGTGATCACGAAACTCTTCGCCGACCGTCAGGTGGATGTGGAACCGCATGTGGTGCAGTTCCTCGTGCGCCGCATCGAGCGCTCCCTGTCGAGCGCGATCCGCGTGGTGGACGCCATCGACCGTGCCGCTCTTGAACGCAAGACGCGCATCACCCGGCCCCTGGCTGCAGAAGTGGTGAACGCACTCGAAGCGGGCGGCGGCTTCAACGAAGGATAGGGATGCCGCGGTATCTCCGCATCCGAAGCTGAAGCACGAACGGAACCATTTGCGCACAACTCTGTTTGTTCTCCCGAAGCCAGGCAAAAGGCAAAGGAGCGCACTATGAGTGACGAACGCAAGGAACGCACCACGGTGGTCACGACCGGAAGCGGTGGTGGCGCTGGATGGTTTCTCGCCGGCGGACTGATCGTTGCCCTGATTCTGGGTGGTTTTCTATTTTTTGGTGGTTTCATCGGCAGTGGCACGAGTGGCGGCATCAATATCGATGTTCCCGACAAGGTGACGATAGAGACACCCAAGCCATCCGAATAGCGCGGTACTTGCGGCAATCCCGCCGCATCTCTGGTAGAAACGTATTGCCCCGCCGGCCTGATGGACTAGCGGGGCTTTTCATGTGTGAAAGGTCGGGTCTATCTGATCCGGCCCAAATCTGAGAAAGAGGGGCAATGTCCTATTGATCAGAAACGAACAGCAAGCATTCCCTTGAGGCCATGCTCCTGCACGTCTCCGGATATCTGGCCGCGATAGGCAAGGCCGACCGTCGATTGCGGGCTGAGATCGAAATCCAGCCCGGCCTCGATCAGCGCTGCGTTTCGCGCGATGGGGGCCCCGGCAACGGTGAATTCCAAACCTCCCGAAAAGGCGTGAACGGCTGTTGGAGCTACGTCGCCGAACACATGCCGCCATCCGACCGTCGCATTGAAGGTTGCCGGTATCGAGGCGAACTGGAAACTGTGTTCCAGCCGCGTGCCAAGAGTGGCGATCCCCGTATCCATGGACTGGCCGTCGACCGACAGTGCAGCCGTACCGCCCTGTTCGATGAACCTGTCTGACCGTTGGTTCACATAGGCCAGATTGACGAATGGTTCGACGCTCGCTGCCGCATGGTCAAACCTGTAGCTCGCCTCGCCGAAGGCCTGAAGGGTTGCAGCGTCATAATTCGCGCTCAGATTGCTGGCGAGCGCGCCGGCCTGGACATGCCGCCTTGAATCAATGCTGTGCCAGCTATAGCCAAGGCCCGCCCGGACTCCGAGCCTGCCCGTTTCGGTGCCAGTGTAGAGGCCCAGATGATAGTCTTTGCTGTCAATCGAGGAAGAAATCGATGGCGCGCGAAGCTGTGATACCCCGTACCCGCCAAGAATGCCGAGGCGCCACCCGCCAGCCTGAACATCCGCTCCTGCGAACAGACCACCTGAGGAAAGCTCCATCGTCACGGCATTCATGTCATCATCGATATCCGCCCAGGAACCATATGCCTCGCTCCAGAAAGCAGGCTGCGTGCCGCTGGGCACGGCGCCCAGCGTGTTTTCGTCTGCCCCGTAGGAAAGGGGCTGCATTCCCTGATCAGACGTTGCGAAAGCCGTTCTGATACGCTCGTTGGCAGCGCTGCGCAGGAAAATGCTGTTCTGGTTGAGAATGCCCTGGAATGAAGGGTGCGCCTGGCCGGACAGGGAGTTCAGCCCCGTCCGCGCCGCATCTTCATCCGACATTGAAACGATGGCCCGCCAGACTGGGTCGCCGGCCGGAAGTGCATCTACAGCGGCGCCGGTGGCCCGCTGATTCGCTGTCCGCCCGATGCCTGCGAATGAAACGTCATTGCGGATGAGCTCCAGCGTAACGTCATTGCCGTCTCCGCCTGTGTATTCAATCTTCTCGTCAAGGAAGAGGAGATTGTTGGTGACATCGGCGAAAGTGCCGGTAATCGCATCCACGCCCTGATTGTCGATGACGACATAGGGGCCATTCAGAATAGGCCAATCCGACGCGGCCAGCGGTGTTCCCGTCAGCGCCAGGGTGGCGCCGGTGATGTCGACGGCACCCTGCACGACCAGCTTGTCTGCTGCAGCCGGTGTCACTTCAATCGCCAGCGTTCCGTGATTGGTGTAATCGCCATTGATGGTCTGGGTGCCGATCGAGTTGCCCGGGCTGTGAACCCCGCCAGCCTCGATCATTGTGTCGCTCAACGTTCCGACACCGCCAAGCGTGGCGCTGCTGCGAACGCGGATGCTGCTTGAAACGCGGGCGCTTGCATGCACGCTGTCGCCCACGATCAGGGTTCCCTGATCAACGGTGGTCAGGCCGGTATAATCATTAATGCCGTTGAGCGTGAGGACGCCGGTACCTTGCTTGGCAAGCCCGCCCGCGCCTGTGATCTTGCCGTCGACCGAGGTGGATTTTCCGTTTCCGTTGACCGTGAGGACCGCGCCGCTGTGAAGGCTGATGTTGCTCCCGGACCCCGCCGTCAACGAACCGATCGTTTCGGAGACGTTCACGCGGAGCGAAGCGCGCGTGTCATCGGAGAGAACCACATCCGTATTGTCGCCGACTGCGGTTCCGCTCACGAGAAGGATGCTGCCAGATCTGATGGTCAGAGGCCCCGTGAACGTGTTCGTTCCTGCGAGCGTCAGGGCCGACACACCGAGCGCGCTGCCGGAGACATCATCCAGTATCAGGCTCCCGGTTCCGCTGATGGAGCCGGCGAAATACCCGCTCACAGAGGATATCGGCACCCCGTCGCCATGGATCGTGAGCGTATTGCCGTTCAGAAGAATCCTGCCGTTGGATGAGCCGCCGCCGATCATGCCGACCGTTTCATCCGACAGAAGCTCAAACGCGCCGGAGCCAGAAAGCGTCACAAAGTTCGTGTCGCCGATTGCGTTGCCTCCTGAAACAGCAATCCTGCCGTCGTATATCGCGACCGCACCGTCTCCGGTGGTTGTGTTGTTGCCTGATAAGGTCAGCGTTCCCGTGCCGTGTTTCTGCAGGTAATCCGTGAAGAAATCCGTCTGGCCGCTCCAGTTTCCCGAGAATGTGGTGTCGACGTTCTGGTTCAGGTTCAGCGAGCCCGAGGAACCGCCTGTCGTGATTGTTCCGCCGGTACCGGACAGGCTGGACGCATTTTGCTCTGCATTGCCCAGATCGTAAGTACCGCTATTGAGAACGATTGGAGCCAGGCTTTGCGCCTGTGCGGAAATTCCGTCGATTGCGGCAAGCCCGAATACCCCTGTCAGGACGATGGAGCTCAGTGCGCCGCTCTTCGCTGCCGCAAGATTGATGGTTCTGACGCCCCGGAAAACAGGTGTCCGATTCGAATCGTTCAGCAATTTTATAAGCTCCAGCTTTATTTTGGAGCATCTAGGTTCTTCAGTATAAGAAATACAAGCCTCGATTTCTGTCAAAAATTTATTGTATTTCAAAATACTACGGAAAACTGATATTCAATCACGCCCAGGTTGTATTTGGCTACATTTTGGAGGTGCATGTGATGCTGCACCCGGTCCTGGCGGAAGCGGGGTGGTACGTTTTGATTGCCAGGCGCCGTTTTAGCCAACCTGTGAAGCAGGGGGAGGGGAAGCCTTGTTGTCGTACATGCATGTGCCGCATGCCGGGCAGGCGCCAGGCGTTTTCAGGTTTGTTTCCGTGGAACTTTTGCGCGCACCCGCACCACGGTGCATTGATTGTTCGGTTTTTGGGTCTTCACCTATTGCCAAACTAGGAC
Source organism: Nitratireductor aquibiodomus (assembly GCF_900105565.1). Taxonomy (NCBI): domain Bacteria; kingdom Pseudomonadati; phylum Pseudomonadota; class Alphaproteobacteria; order Hyphomicrobiales; family Phyllobacteriaceae; genus Nitratireductor; species Nitratireductor aquibiodomus. The sequence continues at coordinate 4,040,911 of NZ_FNSL01000001.1, forward strand.
TGAATCACTAGGGAGAGCGGACCTCGGAGCGTAGCGCAGCCTGGTAGCGCATCTGGTTTGGGACCAGAGGGTCGCAGGTTCGAATCCTGCCGCTCCGACCATTGCTCTGCGTGCTGCATGAACAGCGGCATGCTGCCTGTTTCGGCGTTTATACGCCTGCTGGAAACGAGGTTCACGACGTGTCTGCGCGCATTTTCAGCCCGGCCAAGACGGCCATGCAGTCCGGCAAGGCCAAGACCGGTCTCTGGATACTGGAGTTCGATCCCGAGGTGCCGCGCAAGATAGATCCGCTTATGGGCTACACGTCTTCTTCCGACATGAAGAGCCAGGTTCGCCTGACCTTTGAAAGCAGGGAAGAGGCCGTGGCCTATGCTGAGCGGAACGGCATTCCCTTCCGTGTGGAAGAACCGCACCAGCCCAAACGGCGCCAGGTTTCCTACGCGGACAATTTCCGCTATGACCGCAAGACCCCGTGGACGCACTGAATTCAGCGTTCACGCGTCGGTCCCGTAGCTCAGTTGGATAGAGCACCGGCCTTCTAAGCCGATGGTCGCAGGTTCGAATCCTGCCGGGATCGCCATTGTTTTTTGGGTCCATTCTTGTCACATGGCTTACATTTGATACCGGAACGATGGTTTGCGCGATCTGCGGAGCAAATGGGTAGTCTGCCTACTTCCGCTCGGGTTGGAAATCCGCCGCAGTGCGGCGCATCTGCACCGCGGCGGAAATGAAGCGCTCCTTTTGAGTGGCCTCTTTACATCATTCTGTTGATTTTCAGATATTGGCCTGCGGTGCGCAGCGTGATGGTTACGTCCCTGTTTGTGCGATTTCTCCAGAACCATCCGTGATTGCCGGTGAACGCCGCCTCAAGAACGCCTGCCTGCTCGGGCACGCCGCGGCCCTGCTCATAGGAAACCGACTTGCCGCCGCCATCGCCATGTGTGTCATAGTTCACGTTGGCACCATTGGCGGTCCAGAAGAACCGGGCGCGTTCGCCTTCATTCATCACCAGTTTGACTTCGACGCCCTGGCCAGGAGTCAGGACGAATGAAAGTTCGTCGCGCCATTCGGAGGTCGGCGTTGTCGCCTGCTGCTGTGTCTGTGCCGCGGGGGCGGGGGTCGTTTGCCTCTGCTGTTGAATCAGGCCGGCAAGAGGGTCGTCTTTCTGGGGATTTGCGCCGGCGTCGGATGCAAGCCCCTCGATGAGGGTCTCTATCCGGTCGAGGCGGGCGATGATCTCGGCATCGCCGCTGGTGCCCGCTCTCGATGCGTCCAGCGCTGCTTCGCGGGCAAGCTGCGTCTTGATTTCTCCCATCTCAGTCAAGCCGAGGAGGCGGCCCACACGGGTGGGATCCATGCCGTATTCAGAGGGCAGAACGACAAAGATGAGAATTGCTGCTGCCGTCAGGGCTGCGATCAAGGTAGAGCGCCTGAGTTGCGCGGAGGTCGGCAGGTCCGCCCGGCGTGGAAGGTCGGTATTGTACATGGTATCAGTCCTTTCAGGCAGCGGAAGTGGCGAAAAGGCCGGCGATCTGGTAGCCGGTGAGTGCGAAGCCCGCGACCATCATTGCTACGTTCAGCGTGTAGGCGTGGCGCCAGAAGCCTGGTTTCCATCGCCAGTAGCTGATCGCGATCAGAATCGCCGACAGCGCCAGAAACTGGCCGATCTCGACACCCACGTTGAAGGCGAGGAGGTTTGGTACCAGGCCTTCTGGCGAGATGTTGTATTCGATGATCTTGGTGGACAGTCCAAAGCCATGGAAGAAGCCGAAGATCAGTGTGGCGGCCTTGGTGTTTGGCTGAAAGCCGCACCAGCGCTGATAGGCTCCCATGTTGTCGAGCGCCTTGTAGACGACCGAAAGGCCGATGATCGCATCGATGACGTAGCTGTTGATACCGATGTCGAAATAAACGCCCGCCAGCATCGTCGTAGAGTGGCCGATGGCAAACAGGCTGACATAGGTGGCGATATGCTGCGGGCGGTAGAGAAAGAAGATCACACCCAGCAGGAAGAGGATATGGTCGTATCCCGTCACCATGTGCTTCGCTCCGAGGTAGAGGAAGGGGATTAGCTGAATGCCGGTGATCTCCTGAATATAGCCCTTGTCTCCCTCGGCAACGGCGTGAGCGAAGGCAGGACCGGCAAGGGTTGCCAGTCCGATAAGGGCGAAGAAAAGGATAATGAAGGACCGTGCGCGCGGATGGCGCGACCGACCCTTGTGGAAAGGTCTGTGCATGGAGGTTCCAATCGTCGTCGTTGACTGTGACCGCATGTGCGGTCGAGATCAGGCGATGACGATCGGTCTCGGCGGACGTTCAAGCCGGTAGGTTGCGTCGAAATTCAACCTATCCGGCGGCATTGGCGCCGCGCCCTGGACCGGCGGTGGCAATTCGGCACCGTTGCCGGGCGGTGTCGTCGGCGTTTCGTGGGCATGGTCGGCAGGGTTGTGTTGATCGGTGTGACCACCCGCCCGTTCGTGCTGGTGCAGATTGCCGGCACTCTGTTCGATTTCTGCAGTCGAGAACAAGGCGCGCGCAGGCGACGAGGCGTGCGCAGTGTGAGGCAGTAGCCACCCCAGAGCCATCGCAAAGGCGAGGGCGAGGTGCAGCACAGCTCTTTGCGCCTGCTCAGGCATGACTAAGGGTTCTCCCTGGCATCGGAACGCATCTCTCCACCGGTTGTATTCAACGGATGTTTTTGCCGCCACAGTGTCTTGGCATATCCTCTACGGGGGGATAGCATATTCATATGAACACACAACCCCATCTGCACGAAACCCACCCCCAGATCGTCAAGCGGCTCAAACGCGCCGATGGCCATCTGCGCGGTGTCATTGAGATGATCGAAGCCGGCAGGCCCTGCCTCGACATCGCCCAGCAGCTCCATGCCGTCGAAAAAGCCATCGCCCAGGCAAAGAAAACGCTGATTCAGGATCATCTCGATCATTGTCTGGAGGAGGTGGTCGGCCCCATGACGCGCGAGCGGCGGCAGTCGATCGATGAATTCAGGGAAATAGCGAAGTATCTCTAATGCTGGCGATCCTCAGAAACCGCACCTACCGTCATCTCTTCGCTGCCCAGATTATCGCGCTGGTGGGAACCGGCCTTGCGACGGTGGCCCTCGGCCTGCTCGCATTCGATCTGGCCGGCGAGAACGCAGGCGCCGTTCTGGGCACGGCGCTGGCGATCAAGATGATCGCCTATGTGGGCGTCGCGCCCATCGCTTCGGCCTTTGCCGAAAGGGTGCCGCGCCGCGCCATGCTGGTGGCACTCGACCTGGTGCGCGCCGGCGTCGCGGTGTTTCTGCCCTTCGTCACGGAAATCTGGCAGGTTTATATCCTGATTTTTATGCTGCAATCGGCTTCAGCGGCCTTCACGCCCAACTTCCAGGCCACGATTCCAGACATCCTGCCTGACGAGAAAGCGTATACGCGCGCGCTTTCCCTTTCGCGTCTCGCCTATGATCTGGAAAGCGTGGTGAGCCCGATGCTGGCGGCGGCGCTGCTCTCCTTCATCACCTTTCACAGCCTGTTCGCCGGGACTGTGATAGGGTTTCTCGCCTCGGCCGCGCTTGTCGTGTCGGTAACGCTGCCGAGCCCGAAGCCTGCCCGTCCGCGCGGCATCTACGACCGCACGACGCGCGGCATCCGTATTTATCTGGCAACGCCGCGCCTGCGCGGGCTTCTCGCGGTCAACCTTGCCGTCGCCTCGGCAGGTGCACTGGTGATCGTCAACACGGTCGTCTATGTGCAGGCCGCCTTCGGCCTCGACAACCAGGCGACGGCGCTGTCGCTTGCGGCATTCGGCGGCGGTTCTATGGCGGCGGCGCTGGCGCTGCCGCGGCTTCTGGACACGGTGCCGGACCGCGCTGCAATGCTGACAGGGGCTTCGCTCCTGACCGGCGGCACACTTCTGGCTGCAGTGCTGCCCGGCTATGGCTGGATGCTCCCGCTGTGGTTCGTGCTTGGCATCGGGTATTCGACCGCGCAGACGCCCTCGGGCAGGCTTCTCAAGCGTTCGGCCAATCCGGAGGACCGTCCGGCGCTGTTCGCGGCACAGTTCGCGCTCTCGCACGCCTGCTGGCTGATCGCCTACCCGCTTGCCGGCTGGGCGGGCGCAGCGCTTGGCCTGCCGTTCACCGCGGTCATCCTTGCCGCCGTGGCCGCCGTCGCTATCGGCATCGCCCTGGCGATCTGGCCGGCCGACGACCCGGTGGTTCTCGCCCACACCCATGAGGATCTGCCGGCCGATCATCCCCATCTTGCCGGCAGCGGGCGCGGGCACCGTCATGCCCATGCCTATGTCATCGACGACATGCATGCCGCATGGCCGCGGGAGCGCTGAGGATGCGCTGCTCCTGCTCGTGGGCTTCCCGCCGCCGCCCTGATTGCTGATGGCGCTCTGACAGGGGCGGCTGTTCGGGACCGTGCTGATTCTCTATTGGGGGCGGGTGCTCAATCGCGTTACGCTGACCGTTACGTCTTGGCCGTGCCGGCTATTGCCCATTGCGCTGTCTGAATAAGGTCATGTCGAAAACTCCACGCTTGTCACCAGAGTTTGGCAAGCTGGTTTCACAGCGTTCTCGAGAAAGACCACTTTGGCGTAAAGTCGCTGAAGTTGCGATCAGGTAAATGGCGCACCCGACAGGATTCGAACCTGTGACCTCTGCCTTCGGAGGGCAGCGCTCTATCCAGCTGAGCTACGGGTGCTGGCCGACGCTAGAGCGGCGAAGCGCTAGCGCGTGGCTTTCATAGCCGAAGCGTTGGCGCGCATCAACGATGAAATCGCACTGCCGGTGTTTCGAACACGCTCATCCGATCATGGCGCGCCCGGATCATCCCCCGGGCCGGTCAAAATCGGAAAGGAGAGCGGGGGAGGCGCACGCCCCTGTTTGACTACCGGAGCGCGCTGCGGTGGCGTGTTCCCGCGCCGGTCAGGCCTTTGCGGCTGCGGCGAGGGCGCCGGCGAGATCGGCCTTCAGGTCTTCCACATCTTCAAGGCCGATCTGCAGGCGCATAACGGGGCCTTCCTGCGGAGCGTGCGCGATCGTGCGGTCGTTGAGCTGCACGTGTACGGCAAGGCTTTCATAGCCGCCCCAGGAATAGCCGAGACCGAAATATTTCAGGGCGTCCAAAAAGGCATGGGCCTGCGCCTGACCGCCGCCATCAAGCACGATGGAGAAGAGGCCGCTGGCGCCGGAGAAGTCGCGCTTCCAGATCGCGTGGCCGGGATGCGATTCGAGCGCCGGGTGGAGAACGCGGGCGACGCCCTTCTGCCCCTCCAGCCAGCGCGCGAGCGCCAGGGCGCTCTGCTGATGGCGTTCGAGACGCACGCCCATGGTGCGCAGGCCGCGCAGCACCTGGTAGACATCGTCGGGCGCAGCACAGATGCCGAGAGCGCCGTGGGTGTCGAGCAGGCGCTCGAAGCAGGCCTCGTTGGCCGAAACTGTTCCCAGAAGAATGTCTGAATGCCCTGCCGGATACTTGGTGGCGGCCTGTATGGAAATGTCGACGCCATGGTCGAGCGGCCGGAAGAAGAGGGGGGTTGCCCAGGTGTTGTCCATCATGACGATGGCCCCGCCGCGATGCGCTACCTCGACAATGGCGGGGATGTCCTGCATCTCGAATGTTCCGGAGCCGGGGGCTTCAGTAAGGACCACTTTGGTGTTGGGTTGCATCAGGGCGCCAATGCCAGCATCCAGAGCCGGGTCGTAGTAGGTCACTTCCACGCCGAGCCGGTTGAGCATCGTATCGGCGAAATACCGGGTCGGGTGATAGACCGAATCGACAATCAGCACGTGGTCGCCGGCAGACAGGAAGGCGAGCATCGGAACGGTGACGGCTGCGAGGCCCGACGGCACGATGATTGTGCCGGCAGCGCCTTCGAGCTCGTTCATCGCTGCCGCCAGCGCGTCGGTCGTGGGCGTGCCGCGGGTCCCGTATGTGTATTTCTGGTTGCGCGAGGCCATGGTCTCGGCGTCGGGAAAGAGCACCGTCGACGCGTGCACCACCGGCGGGTTGACGAAACCGTAGAACGCGCGCGGGTTGTTGCCGATATGGGCAAGCCGCGTGTTGTCTCCGACTTTAGTCTTGTTCTTGTCGTTCATGGGACCTGTCGCTTGATTGTCTGTGGCGCGCGCCCCAGGGGCTTCAGGGGGCTTCCGGGGGAAGAAATCCCTTGAAACGGGGCGCGGAGGATGCCGGATGGAACGCCATTGTCGGCGGCCCGTCAACCGGGGATGGAGCGCGCTTTTGCTTCTGGAGCAAGGGTCTTTCTCTCTTGACCCAAACGGATTTATGGCATTCGATGGGACCAGTGCGTGGGAGAGGAAGCGCGTGTCCGCCCGTTTCCGGGCCGGCACTCCTTTTGGGGTGTACGGGACATTCGCCTGCTTCCGCACTGAAAATGTCAGGGGATAAGCCCGAACACAGAAAAAAGGGTCCGTAATCATGAAAAAAATTGTCAAAGCGTTGCTCGGCTCGGCCGCGATCGCGATGATGGCAGCGCCGGCTTCGGCAGCCACGCTGGATGACGTGAAGGCGAAAGGCCACGTCCAGTGCGGCGTCAACACCGGCCTGATCGGTTTCAGCGCGCCGGACGACCAGGGCAACTGGAAGGGCCTCGACGTGGACTTCTGCCGCGCCGTTGCCGCCGCAATCTTTGACGATCCGGACGCAGTCCAGTTCACCCCGCTTTCCGCAAAAGACCGCTTTACGGCGCTGCAGTCGGGCGAGGTGGACGTGCTTTCGCGCAACACAACCTGGACGATCAACCGCGACACCGCGCTTGGCCTCAACTTCGCCGGCGTCACCTACTATGACGGTCAGGGCTTCATGATCAACCAGAAGAAGCTCGAGGGCATCAACTCCGCGCTTCAGCTTTCAGGCGCTGCGGTCTGCGTGCAGGCCGGCACGACCACGGAGCTGAACCTGGCCGACTACTTCAAGGCCAACAACATGGAGTACAGCCCTGTTGTTTTCGAGAAGTTCGAGGAGGTGAACGCGGCCTATGATGCAGGGCGCTGCGACGTCTACACGACGGACCAGTCCGGACTTTATGCGGTGCGCTTAAACCTCTCCAATCCGGATGATCACATCGTTCTGCCCGAAATCATCTCCAAGGAGCCGCTCGGTCCGGCAGTGCGCCATGGCGACGACCAGTGGTTCGACATCGTCAAGTGGGTCTATTACGCGCTGGTCAACGCCGAAGAGCTGGGCATCAGCCAGGCCAATCTCGACGAGAAAATGGGTTCTGACAATCCAGAGGTGCGCCGCCTGCTGGGCACCGAAGACGGCACCAAACTTGGCAGCGACCTTGGTCTGACCAATGACTTCGCCATGCGTGCGATCAAGCATGTGGGCAATTACGGTGAGATTTTCGAGCGCAATGTGGGTGCTGACACTCCGCTGAAAATCTCGCGCGGGATCAACGCCCTTTGGACCAAGGGTGGCCTTCAGTACGGTATGCCGATCCGCTGATCGGTTCCCGTCAACATAATGCGTGAGAGGCGGTTCGCGCCGCCTTTCACCATTCCTGGTGAGGATAGCCATGGCCACCCCGCAATCAACTGTGGAGGGCGCGGCGCCTCGTGTGCCGCTCTTCTATGATCCGCGCGTTCGAGGAATTGCCTATCAAGTCCTTGTGTTTGCCGGCCTGATTGCCCTGATCTACTGGATCATCGGCAACACGACAGCAAATCTTCAGCGTGCCAACATCGCATCCGGCTTCGCTTTCCTGCAGGGACGCGCCGGTTTCGACATTGGCGACAGCCTTGTCGAATATACTTCCGATTCCACCTATGGGCGCGCGCTTCTCGTCGGGTTCCTGAACACGCTGCGCGTCGCGGTTGTCGGAATCTTCACGGCAACGATTATCGGATTCATCATCGGCATCGGCCGTCTGTCGAAGAACTGGCTGATCAACCGCATCTGCCTCGTCTATGTCGAGGTGTTTCGCAACATTCCGCCGCTGCTCGTGATCTTCTTCTGGTATTTCGGCGTTCTTTCCGTGCTGCCGCTGCCACGCGAAAGCATAGACCTGCCGCTCGGATCCTACCTCAACAGCCGCGGGTTTTACTTCCCGCGCTTTCTCTGGGGTGAGGGCGCCTGGCTCGTTCTGGTCGGTCTCGTTCTCGGCATCGTCTTCACCTTCTTCGTGCGCCGCTGGGCGCACCGGCGACAGATGGCGACGGGCGAGCAGTTTCCCGTGTTCTGGACCGGCGCCGGGCTGATTATCGGGCTGCCGCTTCTTGCGTTTCTCGTGACCGGTTTTCCGCTGAGCTTCGAGTTTCCGGAACTGTCGACGTTCAATCTGCGCGGCGGCATTCAGGTGCGGCCGGAGTTTCTGGCACTCTACCTGGCGCTGTCGTTCTATACGGCCGCATTTATCGCCGAAATCGTGCGCGCCGGGGTGCTGGGTGTCAGCCATGGCCAGAGCGAGGCCGCGCACGCGCTGGGCCTGCGTTCCGGGCAGTCCATGCGGCTGGTGATCATACCGCAGGCATTGCGGATCATCATTCCACCGCTGACCAGCCAGTATCTGAACCTGACCAAGAACTCATCGCTGGCAGTGGCGATCGGATATCCCGATCTCGTTGCCACGGGCGGGACGACGCTCAACCAGACCGGGCAGGCCATCGAGGTCGTTGCGATCTGGCTCGTCGTCTATCTGGGGCTCAGTCTCGGTACGGCAGCGTTGATGAACTGGTACAATGCGCGCATGGCGCTGGTGGAGCGGTAAGATGCAAGAACACGATCTTTCCTTCGTCCGCGCCGAGATGGTGGCCAGTCAGAAACCGCCTGTCTCGGACCACGGCCCTGTTTCGTGGCTGCGCAAAAACCTGTTCGCCAACATGACGGACACGATTTTCACGATCCTCGGCATTGCGTTGATCGTGATGATCGTTCCGCCGGTGATCCAGTGGGCCTTTATCGATGCCCAGTGGACAGGGGCGGACCGTTCTGTCTGTGCCACCGTGGTGCAGGGCGGCACCCAGCCTGAAGGCTGGTCCGGCGCATGCTGGGCCTTTGTGGACGCCAAATTCCAGCAGTTCATGTTCGGGCGCTACCCGATCGACGAACGCTGGCGCGTTTACCTGACGGGCTTTCTGTTCGTGGCGCTTCTGGTGCCGCTCCTGCTTCCAAGCGTTCCGCGCAAAGGGCTGAATGCCATCCTTCTGTTCGTCGTTTTCCCGATTGTCGGATTCTTCCTGCTGTCGGGGGGCGTGCTCGGGCTTCGACCGGTGCCGACGCCGCTCTGGGGCGGGCTTCTGGTGACACTGGTGCTCGCCTATGTGGGCATCGCGGTCTCTTTTCCGCTCGGCATTCTTCTGGCGCTTGGCCGCCGGTCGCAAATGCCGGTGGTGAAGCTTGTCTGCATTGTCTTCATTGAGACAATTCGCGGCGTGCCGCTGATCACCATCCTGTTCATGGCTAGCGTCATGCTGCCGCTCTTCCTGCCTCCGGGAACATCGTTCGACAAGCTTCTGCGGGCGCTGGTCGGCGTGGCGCTGTTTGCCTCGGCCTATATGGCGGAAGTCATCCGCGGCGGTCTGCAGGCGATTCCGAAAGGGCAGTACGAGGGCGCCGATGCGCTGGGTCTGAGCTTCTGGAAGAAGATGAACCTTGTGGTTCTTCCTCAGGCGATCAAGCTGGTCATTCCAGGCATCGTCAACACCTTCATCGGCCTCTTCAAGGATACGAGCTTGGTTTACATCATCGGCATGTTCGACCTTCTGGGAGCCGTGCGGCAGAACTTTGCAGACGCGAACTGGGCATCGCCCCAGACACCGATCACCGGCCTGGTGTTTGCCGGCTTCGTGTTCTGGCTGTTCTGCTTCGGCATGTCGCGCTATTCAATCTTCATGGAACGCCGGCTCGATACCGGCCACAAACGCTAGGCCGAAGGCCAAGGGGAAACAAAAATGGCAAAGGAAAACGCTGTCCGGGCCGAAGAGCTCCACGCCGACCGCAGCAAGATGCAGGTCTCCGACACCGATGTCGCGATCGATATCGTCGGCATGCACAAATGGTATGGTGACTTTCATGTGCTGAAAGACATCAATCTCAGGGTAATGCGCGGCGAGCGCATCGTCGTCTGCGGGCCTTCCGGCTCGGGCAAATCCACCATGATCCGCTGCATCAACCGGCTGGAGGAGCACCAGAAGGGCAAGATCGTCGTTGACGGCATCGAACTCACCAACGATCTGAAGAAGATCGACGAGGTGCGGCGTGAAGTCGGCATGGTGTTCCAGCACTTCAATCTGTTCCCGCATCTGACAATTCTGGAGAACTGCACGCTGGCCCCGATCTGGGTGCGCAAGACGCCCAAGAAGGAAGCCGAGGCGACCGCGATGCATTTCCTGGAGCGGGTGAAAATCCCGGAGCAGGCCAACAAATATCCCGGCCAGCTTTCGGGCGGTCAGCAGCAGCGTGTGGCGATTGCCCGCGCTCTGTGCATGAACCCGCGCATCATGCTCTTCGATGAGCCGACCTCGGCGCTTGATCCGGAGATGATCAAGGAAGTGCTCGATACCATGGTGGACCTCGCCGAAGAGGGGATGACCATGATCTGCGTCACTCACGAGATGGGCTTTGCCCGCCAGGTGGCCAACCGGGTGATCTTCATGGATCAGGGCCAGATCGTGGAGCAGAACACACCGGAAGCCTTCTTCGACAATCCACAGCACGAACGCACCAAACTGTTCCTCTCGCAGATCCTGCACTGATCGTCCGGCAAAGGGCTGGAAACACGAACGCCGCGCTTCTTTCAGGGAGCGCGGCGTTTTGTATGTAGTGGCGCGGCGGTCATGCCTGGCGGTTATCGCTCCTGATCTGCTGCTTCGGCGTCGAAACCGTAGAGCCAGTCGAAATCCGCCATCAGGGCGTCCTCGCTGCGCGCCTTCAGGATCATGTCACGCGCAAATGCGACGGGGCCGCCCGCGTGCCATGTGAAGCGGTTGAAGGCGCCGCGGCGGGCAACCCGGGTCACGCGCGGCTTGCGAACCGCTTCATAGGCGGCAAGGGCCGTGGCGGGATTGTCCCGGTGGAGGGCCAGAAAATTGGCGAGCACCACCGCATCTTCAATGGCCATTCCGGCGCCCTGCGCAGCAAAGGGGGGAACCGCGTGCGCCGCATCGCCAATCAGCGCCAGCCCCTGCGGACTGGTCCAGGCGCCGGCTGGGTTGACCGCGTGAACCGGCCAGACCGTCCAGGAGGCACCATCCGCTGCCGCAAGCCGGCCGAGAGCGGGATTGGCCCGGGCAAGAACCTTTTTCAGCGGTGCATCGTCCGCATCCTGCGCCCAGGCATTGAGCGGTACTTCGCCCGGGAGAATGGCAACGAGGTTGATCGCGGCCCCGCCACTGATCGGGTAGGCGACGAGATGAAACGCCGGATGCATGAAGGCGGTCACCCTGTCAGCCTCAAGCGCGCCGTTGCCGGCCGCCAGCGCCTGTTCGACGGGAAGCGTCGCGCGCCAGGCAACAAAGCCGGTGAAACGGCTGCGCACCGCGGTGCGAACCAGGCGGCGCAGATGCGACCATACGCCATCGCCGGCGATCAGAAGCGGCGTGTGGATTTCCTCGGCTGCGCCGTTCCGCTCTACATGGAGGCGCACACCGCCATCCTTATGGAACTCGGCTTTTTCGGCGAAGGCTCCGGTGACGATCTCGATCAGCGATTCGCTCTGCGCGCGCTGAAGAAGCGCGTTCTGCAGGTCCGCGCGATGGGCCACCAGATAGGGCGCGCCCCAGCGCGTCTCGGCCTCAGCACCCAGAGGGACGCGGGCGAGGGGGGACAGGCCATCGGCCTTTTTGAGCTCCACGGCCTGCGGGCGCACGGCGCGGTCTCCGAGTGCGTCGAGCACGCCGAGGCGCGCAAGAAGGCGTGTCGCGTTGGGAGAAAGCTGCAGGCCTGCACCGACCTCGGTCAGTTCAGGCGCGCGCTCGTAAATGCGTACGGGCAATCCCCGTCGCGCCATGGCGAGCGCAGCTGTCAGGCCGGCAACGCCGGCCCCGACGATGATTGCGCGGGGAGCGTCCGTCATCGGCCTGTGGGGGCGATCAGGCCGCTTCGTCGAAGACGCAGCCCTCGGGCTTTGTATCGGAAGCCTTCAGTGCCGGATTGTAGCGATAAAGCGTCGAGCAATAGGGGCAGACCCGCTCGTTTTCGTCGCCCATGTCGATGAACACATGCGGATGATCGAAGGGCGGATTGGCGCCGACGCACATGAATTCCTTCACGCCGATTTCGATCGCCTCGTGTCCGCTGGTGTTCTGGAAATGGGGAATGGCTGATCCGGCCATCATCGTCTCCCGCCTGGAATGCGTTGGAACTTGCCTGCGTTTGTAGCATAAACTGCATCTTTGCAAGCCTGTGATATGAAACTGTCGCAAAACCATGTCACCAGATAGTCTGGCGGCAAGCGAATTGCGTCATGTGGCTGGAAAAGCGTGAGTGAGACCATGAATGAACTGAAGCCGGTTCGGAACGAGTTTTCTCTGGAGACGGGCGCTGCCGATGAAATCGCCGGCGCCAGCCCGGACCGTTTCGTCAACCGTGAATTTTCCTGGCTCCAGTTCAACAGGCGGGTTCTGGACGAGGCACAGAACGAAAGCCATCCGCTTCTGGAACGTTTGCGCTTCCTGTCGATCTCGGCCGACAATCTGGACGAGTTCTTCATGGTGCGCGTTGCCGGTCTCGCCGGTCAGGTGCGCGAGCACATCGCCACGCGCAGCGCCGATGGCCGCACCCCCGAAGAGCAGCTTGAACATGTGTTGCGCGAAGTGGCGCGGCTGCAGATCGACCAGCATGACAGCCTGAATGCGCTTCTGGCACTCCTGGGCGGAGAGGGGATCGAGCTCGTTCGTGCCGACGCCTTGAATCAATCTGACATGAAATGGCTGGAAGACCATTTCATGGAAGCGATTTTTCCGGTTCTGACACCGCTTTCCATCGACCCGGCACATCCGTTTCCCTTCATTCCCAATCTCGGATTTTCCATCGCGCTCGAACTGCAGCACGAGGGAGAGCTGGAGCCGATGACGGCGCTTTTGCGTCTGCCCGTGGCGCTGAAGCGGTTCATCCAGTTGCCCGACCGCAGCGGCACGGTCCGTTTCATCACGCTCGAAGATGTGGTCAGCCTGTTCATCGGCAAACTCTTCCCGCGTTATCAGGTGATTGGCTCGGGCACGTTCCGCATCATCCGCGACAGCGATATCGAGGTCGAGGAGGAGGCCGAGGACCTTGTGCGTCTGTTCGAATCGGCCCTGAAGCGCCGCCGCCGGGGCTCCGTGATCCGCATCGAGTTCGACAATGAGATGCCGGAAGGCTTACGCGACTTTGTCGCAAGCGAGCTGGGTGTTGCCGAAAACCGCATCACCGTTCTGGAGCGGCCTCTGGCCATCAACCAGATTTCCGAGATTGTGAAGGTGCCGCGCGAGGACCTTCTGTTCCAGCCCTACAATCCGCGCTTTCCAGAACGTATCCGCGAACACAATGGCGACTGTTTCGCGGCGATCCGCGAGAAGGACCTGATCGTCCATCACCCTTATGAATCCTTCGACGTGGTGGTGCAGTTCCTGCGCCAGGCCTCGCAGGACCCGGAAGTGGTGGCGATCAAGCAGACGCTTTACAGAACATCGAACGACAGCCCGATCGTGCGGGCGCTGATCGAGGCGTCCGAGGCGGGCAAGTCGGTCACGGCGCTGGTGGAACTGAAAGCGCGCTTCGACGAGGAAGCGAACATCCGCTGGGCGCGCGATCTGGAGCGGGCGGGCGTGCAGGTCGTGTTCGGCTTCATCGAATTGAAGACCCATGCGAAGATGTCGCTCGTGGTGCGCCGCGAGGAAGGCAAGCTGCGCAATTACTGCCATCTGGGAACGGGCAACTACCACCCGATCACGGCACGGATTTACACCGATCTGTCCTATTTCACGGACGATCCGGAGATCGCGCGCGACGTGGCGCAGGTGTTCAACTTTATCACCGGTTATGCCGAGCCCGATAGCGAAATGCGGATCGCGGTGTCGCCCTTTTCGCTGCGCAACCGGCTGCTTGACCATATCCGCGCCGAGATCGAGCATGTGAAGGCGGGGCGGCCGGGCCAGATCTGGATGAAGATGAATTCGCTGGTCGATCCGCTGGTGATCGACGCACTCTACGAGGCGGGGCAGGCGGGTGTAGAGATCGATCTCGTCGTGCGCGGCATCTGCTGCCTGCGTCCGCAGGTGCCGGGGCTCTCCGAGCGCATCCGGGTGAAATCCATCGTTGGCCGCTTCCTGGAGCACAGCCGGATCTACTGTTTCGGCAACGGCCACGGCCTGCCATCGGACGAGGGGGTGGTCTATATTTCGTCCGCCGATATCATGCCGCGCAATCTCGACCGGCGTGTGGAAACCATGGTGCCGATCACCAATCCCACGGTGCATGAACAGGTTCTCGGGCAGATTATGCTCGGAAACATCATGGACAACCAGCAGAGCTTTGAAGTATTGCCCGACGGCACCTCTCGGCGCATTATGCCCGATGAGGGAGAAGAACCGTTCAACGCTCAGGAATATTTCATGACGAATCCGAGCCTATCCGGTCGCGGCAATGCCTTGAAGTCTCATGCGCCGAAGCGGATCGCCGCTTTCAAAAAGCGCAAGAAGGTGGATGCCGAAGCCGTTTCACCAACGGACTGACGGACACATCTTTTGGGCATAGCTGAATCTCAGGGCCGGCTTCAGGACCGGCGTCCCGTTTCGGTCATCGATATCGGGTCAAACTCGATTCGCCTCGTGATCTACGAGGGGATCGCGCGCTCTCCGAGCGTGTTGTTCAACGAAAAAATGCTGGCCGGCCTCGGCAAGACCATCGTCACGACGGGTGAGCTCGACCCCGAAGGTGTGACGCGTGCGGTGGAGGAGTTCCGCCGCTTCCGTGCGCTGTCGGAGCAGGCGGGGGCTGAATCGCTCCATGTGCTTGCGACCGCCGCTGCGCGCGAGGCGAAAAACGGTCCGGACTTCATCCATCGGGCCGAAGAGATTCTGGGCACGGACATTCGCGTGCTTTCGGGCCGCGAGGAGGCGAAATACTCCGCCTTCGGCATCATGTCCGGCTTCCACAAGCCGAGCGGCATTGTCGGTGACCTTGGCGGCGGCAGTCTCGAACTCGTCGAGGTCGAGGGTTACGACATGGGCGACGGCATCACCCTGCCGCTCGGTGGCCTGAGGCTGAAGGAGATGGCGAAGAATTCCGTCACCAGGGCGGCGCGCATCGCCCGCGATGAACTGGCCCGCGCCCCGTGGATGAAGGACGGGGCCGGGCGCCCCTTCTACTGCGTGGGCGGCACGTGGCGAAACCTCGCCCGCCTGCACATGCTGGAAACCGGCTATCCGCTCGAGGTTATGCACCACTATGAGATGGACATCGAGCAGTCGGTGGATTTTCTGAAGCGCGTCGCCGGTGGTGTCGATCGTTTCGCAGGCATCAGCCACATCTCCAAGAATCGCCGCACGCTTCTGCCTTATGGCGCGACGGTGCTGCAGGAGATCATCAAGGCGTCGAACCCGTCCAAAATCATCTTCTCGGCGCTCGGTGTGCGTGAGGGCTATCTCTACTCGCTTCTGGAAGAAGAAGACCGCAGGCGCGACCCACTGCTTTCGGCCGCGCAGGAGCTGGCCGTGCTGCGTTCGCGCTCGGTGACCCATGCGCGTGAACTGGCCGAATGGAGCGGCCCGGCCCTGGAGGCGCTCGGCATCGAAGAGACGGAAGAAGAAGCGCGCTATCGCAGGGCGGCGTGTCTTCTGGCCGATATCGGCTGGCGCGCGCATCCTGAATATCGGGGGACCCAGTCGCTGAACATCATTGCGCATGGTTCGTTCATCGGCATCGATCATCCGGGCCGCGCCTTCATCGCGCTTGCGAACCTTTTCCGCCATGAGGGCCTGTTCAACGATGCGCTCTCGCCGCGCATGCGCCAGCTCGCCACGCCTCGCTATGTTGAGCGGGCGCGGATCCTGGGCGGGCTTCTGCGCGTGGTCTACCTGATGACGGCTTCGATGCCGGGCATCATTCCCAAGCTCAAATGGGAAAAGCGCGACGACGGCA